>OZ253955.1:0-3637500 GCA_965267415.1 Cyclobacteriaceae bacterium
AGCATTTACATAAAGTTGAGAAAGGAAAAAATGCCAAGGCCAAGCTACAGAGCTATAAGAAGTACTACTCAAAAGACAGTCTGAAAGCGGCTAAGCAGGCCTGGAAGGACTACAAAAAAAAGAACAAGGACAGCCTGAAGACAGAAGGTCGCTGGAAAGAGGCGAAAGAGAACCAAAAGAAAGTGTTGACAGGTGAGTGGGAAGCATACAAGAAGAAGGCTGAACGGTACAAGCTGGATTCAGCATCTCTCCCAAAGCCGAAGGACTCTTTGGATTGGGCATTGAGGGAATTAGCTATCCAGGGAGAATACGAACAGATCCAGAAAATGTACCGGGAGTATGCCCAGTACGATTCGGCACATTTGAAGCAGTTTAAGCTGGATTCAATGAAGTTAGACAGTGCACAGCTGCAGGAGCGCTTTCAAATGAAAGAACGATTACAATCCTATATGCCGGAGGAGTTAGCACAAGAAACCGATACCGATGTGGCCAACCAACTCAAATCCGGGGTGATCGATGAGTTCGGAAACATTAAACAGGTGGACCGATCCGGGGTAAAAGAATTTTTCCAAAAGGTGTCGCCGGAAGAATTCGGTAAGGCCCAACTGGACATGAAGGTACTGAAGGAAAAGTACACGAAGCTACCGGACCTCTCGAAGGAAGAGGATGGGATCAAGCGAAAATCACTGGAAGGAAGCCCCTGGAAGAAACGGGTTTTTCTGGGAGGACATGTCACCATCCAGTCCACTGACCCGGTAATCCTGGATTCTGATATCCGGGTCGGTTACCGGTTCAATAAGTCCATTTCAGCAGGTACGGGATTCATCTTTCGGGAGCAGTTCAATCGCAGGACCACAGATCTGACAGGTGACGCTCATGGCTATTCCATTTTCACCAGCTACGAATTTGCGAATTCTTATTTCTTATACGGGGAATACCAGACAGTGAAAAATCAATCCTTATTCAGCGAGACGGTAACGACAGGGACGTGGGAAAACGCCTACCTGGCAGGAGCCGGACGAAGGTTTACCATTACCAAGCGCTTGAGTGGGTCTGTTTCTCTTCTATACGATTTCAATTTCAAAAACAACAACCTGAACAGCCGACCACTGATGATCCGCTTTGGCTACCAGGTGGATCTGCAATAATTATCACAAACACTATCAATCATGAAAAAGATCACTTCCTACTTACTACTTTCTGCTTTTTACTTCGCATCATATGCCCAACATCCGACAAATGGTTTGGTAGGGTATTATCCATTCAATGGTAATACCAATGATGAATCGGGTGCGGGTAACAATGGGACAAATTATGGTGCGACACTTACCACCGATAGGTTTGGGAACCAGGATGCAGCCTATTCCTTTGATGGAGTTTCAGACTATATTGATTTAGGTACGAGCGATGCTAGTATCACTAATCACTTTACCTTCAGTGCATGGATAAAAACGACTATGACAACAAATGGTGAGATAGTGGGGTATCGGTTTGACACTCATCCATACAATTGGAGACAGCTTCGGATGTGGAACAATGGAACCGTATTATTCAACTTACGAGATGCTTCTGCATTACCTCAAGTATCGATCTCGTTTCCAGTCAATGACGATCAGTGGCACCTGTTGACTGGCGTTTATGACGCAACAGGGGTCCACCTTTATGTAGATGGACAATTAAGAGCAACCGCATCAGGTCAAGCCCCTAACATCGCGCCTACCAATCTACGTATAGGTAGTCGAGCGGGTTGGAATGACCTTTTCTACTCTGGATCGATTGATGAGGTGATGATTTACAACCGTGGCTTAACTGCCGCTGAAGTAACAGCAATATACAACGCTGGTACGGGAGGAGGAGGAAGTGGGGGATCACTTGCTAACCTGGAAGATGATGGAGTAAACGTTCAAAATTCAGCTGCTGGAACAGGCCATTTCCAATGGGATAGCTTGAGGTTTGATGGGAATACGATTGCTTCTACGAATACAGATGGAGATATTAGTCTAACCCCAAATGGAAACGGATCTGTAGTTGTTGACAGTATTCTTGAATTAAGTAACAATGGGAGTGCTCGCATCAATGCCTTATCTGGTAACCTAGAACTAACTGGTGTAGGAGCATCTTCAAGAGTGTATTTTGGTAGAATGCCCGTGCCGCTAGGAGCACAAGATGTGGGCATTTCTACAACACCATGGAGGAGGGGTTACTTCGGAAGCTTGATTCTGGGTAATGATCCTACTGTTTCGCAAGGAACAAATTTCATTTCTTCTGCGGGGACCAATGAAAATATTATTCTGTCTCCTAATGGGACTGGTGCCGTTGATGTCCAGTCATCAAATGTTATCAATTTATCTGATCCGGTCAACCCTAATGATGCGGCTACCAAAACCTACGTCGATACTCAGGTTGGAAATTCTTCTGTGTGGAACAGCTCAGCCAGTGATATCAATTTCACTACCGGCAATGTAGGAATAGGAACAAGTGTACCAGATCAAAAACTGACTGTCAAAGGCAAGATCCACACTGAAGAAGTGATCGTGGACCTCTCCATTCCCGGCCCGGATTATGTCTTTGAGGAGGACTATGACCTGATGCCCCTCGAAAAAATTGAACAATTCATTCAATCGAATAATCATTTGCCTGAGATTCCGTCTGCAGCAGAAATGGAGGAGAATGGAGTAGAGCTAGGAGTGATGAATATGCTCCTTTTGAAGAAGATTGAGGAATTGACACTACATACCATACAACAACAGAAATTGATTGATGAACTCTATCAAAAAATCGAAAACAATGATGATTAACCTTAAATACTTCTTAGCGCTGTTGCTGGTTTTTTCAGTGACGCTAGGGTATGCTCAAATTCCAACCAATGGCTTGGTAGCTCATTACACTTTTGGTGGGAATGCCGATAATCAGTTAGGAACAGGAATGAATGGAGCACTCACAAGCATGACATTCCAATCAGATCGTTTTGGAAATTCCAATGAAGCCGCTTTGTTTGATGGTACAGCTGGATATGCGCAGCTTATGAATTCAGCTTCCAACCTGAGCTTTATTCATAACACACATAACTTCAGCATCTCTTTTCATGTGAGAATTGACAACCTGACAAAGCGCCACACAATTATTTCATGTTCTGCTACCACTACAATGAAAGGGTTCACCCTGACTTTTGAAAACCACACTAGCATTGGATACCAATTATTAAGGTTTGTTTCTTACCGGGGAGTTTCGGGGCAAAACAACCAACTAAAAACAGATAACTATATTATTAACGACAACAATTGGCATCATGTAGTATTGTTGGGCAATGGAGCATCTGTTAGAATATACCTTGATGGAGTTTTATTAAGTAACGAGCTAAACAATCCTGTCAATAGTTCAGGCCATTCCAATCCCGACATTTACCTGGGAGCAGCACCAACTGATGAGAGCAGTAACCTCGCTATGACTACACTTCTAGAGGGTGCCTTGGATGATCTAAGGATATACGATAGAGAATTAACTCTGGCTGAAGTCACTTCATTATTCAATGAAGGGAACAGTGGGGGTGGAGGAAGCGGAGGTTCACTTGCCAACCTGGAAGATGATGGTGTGAATGTTCAAAATTCGACAGTCGGCACAGGCCATTTCCAATGGGATAGTTTGAGGTTTGATGGGAATACGATTTCATCAATTGATACTGATGGAGATATTATTTTAAGTCCTAATGGAATTGGAAATGTGGTGCTAGGGTCTCCAATAGTTCCTACATCTGGAAATATCCAGTTTGGAGCCCACATTGTTCCCTTCGCCGATAATGCATATGATATTGGCAATCTCACAAATCTTATGCGTAATGGTTACTTCCGTCAGATTAATATTGATAGCATCAATGTTGATGGGAACACCATTTCCTCCACCAATACAAATGGAAATATCATTTTAAGTCCTGATGGGATAGGAAATGTGGTGCTAGGAGCTCCAATAGTTCCTACATCAGGAAATATACAATTTGGTGCCCATTTTGTTCCTTATGCCGACAATGCTTATGATATAGGTAACCTCACAAACCTTATGCGTAATGGCTACTTCCGTCAGATAAATATTGACAATATCAATGTTGATGGCAACACCATCTCCTCAACTAACGTCAATGGAGACATCATTCTAACCGCAAATTCCGGAAAGATCGGGGTAGGTACTTTAAGCCCGGATGAAGCACTCACCGTCAAAGGCAAGATCCATACGGAAGAAGTCAAAGTTGATCTTTCTGTCCCCGGTCCGGACTATGTCTTTGAAGAGGATTATGATCTCAAGTCTCTTGAAGAGATCGAAGCATTTATTAAATCCAACAATCATCTACCAGAAGTTCCTTCTGCTAAAGAGATGGAAGAAAATGGAATAGAGCTGGGAGTGATGAACATGCTTCTATTGAAGAAGATTGAGGAACTCACGCTTTACATCATTGAGCAGGAGAAGCGTATTCAGGCGTTGGAAAAAGATTAAAGTTCGATTTCCGTCATTCCGATCCGCCATCAGGCGGAGAAGGAATCTCATTCTTCGATCATGTGCTAAATCAAAATGGAAATAATTCAACAAAAATTCCGGAGAGGTCAACAATAACCTCATCCAGGCCCGCATCAAGTACTTTGATGTCAGCAACAACCCCTGTCAGCTCAGCACGAACCCCTGTCGACTCAACACAACCCTTTGTCAACTCAACAACAACCTCTATTAGCTCAGCAACCACCTCTGTTAGCTCAACAACAACCTCTTTCAACTCAGCACAACCTCCTGTTCGCTCGGCATAAGCCTCGTTAAACCTGACAATCGCCGTTGAAGGAGTAAACAGGCATCAATCCCCAAATCCATCAATCTAAAATCCCTAAATCGTAAATCTCCCCATCCCTAAATCGTAAATCCCCCAATCCCCCAATCGTAAATCCTTCAATCTAAAATTCCTAAGTATTCCACGTAATCGTCAAATTCCCGTAAAACGCGGTGTTTTATCAGCTTTTTGAGACGGATTTTTGTTACTCAAACAATCGAAATCTAATATGAAATTCATTAGGCCGTTTAAAATAATGATGGCGCTTATGGTCGTGATAACGATCGATAGCTGTAAGAATGATGACGTAACCCCTGTTGTGCCTCAAAGTGAAAACACGAGCTTTGAAGTAAATAACAATACCTCATCACTTAATGCCCGGGTGCACTCCAGGAATCAACAAATTCCAATCAATGCGACGGGTGCTGGAAGGATAGACAGTGAGGTGACGCTCACACTGATACATGAGGTGGACCCACCCACCATAACAGATGAATCCATCATGGCTACCTCCATTTTCCATGATGATGAACTCATTGCCATTAGTTACAACACGGCAGGAGGTGATTTTGGAGGTGGAGTTGTTTTGATGACCCTGGACGATAATGACGAGTTGCAGATCACTTCGCAGATCACCTCTGGTGAGTACGATGTAAGCCATGCGGTAATTAATGAGTCCTCATTGTACGCTACAGGCTCTGTATCATCGGGCGAGATGCCGGCATTTGTAGGGAAGCTTGACGTGACGAATAACCAGTTGCAAAACGATACCTATAGTGAGGTACGGATCGGTGGATTTGTGGGAACGTCATTGACCCCATCCACAAACGGCATTTATGCAACTTCAGCCGAAAGCAACGCCGATGGTGGCGGAGTGTATAAGCTGTCTGCAGCCGACCTTTCGGAAATGAATCATGTGGATATAAATGATGCCAGGTGGGGAGTGTATTCCAACGCTCTGTTATATGTTCAAAACGGTCAGCCTGGAGGGGTAACGGTTTATGACAATGACGTAGAGGTCCAGAACTTCACACTTAAAGATGCTTCTCCATCATCCAGGTCATCCTTTGATATCATGGGGGATTACCTGTTTCTTGCTGCTGGGCAGAATGGCGTGCAAATTCATCACACAGATGGAACGTTTGACTCTGAGATCCCGCTTCCTGACGGGGTGGACCTGAACACGAATAGCGTTGCGGTTTATGGCGATCTCATTTTCATCTCCAATGGTGCAGGGCTCTACGTGGCTACCTATTCTGACGGTGACGATCTGCAACCGGAAATTGTAGGACAACTCGAATTG
The DNA here is from genome assembly GCA_965267415.1 of Cyclobacteriaceae bacterium. GTDB lineage: Bacteria > Bacteroidota > Bacteroidia > Cytophagales > Cyclobacteriaceae > Ekhidna. Next base: position 6,111 of record OZ253955.1, read on the forward strand.
GGAGATTTTGAGAGTGTGAATGACATTGAGTTCGTAGACAATAAATTGATCGTGGCTTCCGGTTTGGGAGGAGTAAAGGTCATTAAGCAGGAAATCGAAGTAACACCACCGGTTGCCGGTGAGATCCTTTCAAATGAAGGGATGTCCATTACCTACTTTGACAGCCAGGAACCCAAAAGGAATCGCTACGCAGACTACCTGATCGATGACGATCCCAATTCATTCTGGCATACCGAATGGGTGCATGCAGACCCGGTCTATCCTCATGAGGTACAAGTGGACCTGGGCGCTGTTTATGATCTGACTGAATTTAGGTACATGTCCCGGCAGGTTGGCAACTTCAATGGTACCGTTAAAGATTTTGAATTGTACATTTCTTCGGATGGGGTTAACTGGGGAACACCGTTTTATACAGGCAGTTTCACCAAGACCAGGGACGAACAGATTGTAACGTTCCCTACAGCTACAGGAAGATATTTCAGGTTCCTTGCCCTCTCAGAGGTGAATGGGAATCCATGGGCCAGCGGGTCCGAGATCAACTTTGTAGGAGTACTCAGCGATTAGGTTATATAATGGTTTCTTTATGCAAGTCGTCCAACCACTTTAAGTGGTGGGACGACTGCTTTTATGTTCATGTGCTGGGGAGGCTTGAGGTGCTTTGTCTTTGTACGTCCTACCGAATTCATTTCAGAATCTTATGTCCTTTCACTCAAAGTAGTTAAACAACTGCTTCTTTTGACTAAGTATGAGCAAAAAGGGGTTAATTCCTTACTATCCGGATCACCTTTTAAGCAACAACCATCTGGCTAAAGCCAAAAGAACTCAAGAGCGGATCTTAGAGGAACTCCCTTGATGTTTTAAACCTCAAGTGATCACTAAAAAGGGTTTTGTTTGATCTGCTGAATCTCGAGCGTCCACTAAAAAGTATCTTTTTTGATGTTTTGAAGTGGGGTACCCCACATAGACAAGTACCCCCTGCCACTTCTGAACAGCTCGTTTGATACTTTTCGATACAAATTCAATAACTGCCGCAATTCATGGCTTATGCTACTGGTGGGACGACTTACTTCAGTGTCCTACCGAATTCATTTCGGAATCTTACGTCCCGTGTCCCTCAGCGCAGCACCATCCCAGATGAAAGTATCAGATGGAGGAAATTGGAATTCGTAGAGATAACTGGCACATTTACGTAAAGATCACCATCAACAATGACACCTCCACCGGTAGGGAGGACATCCTCAGCTCAATTAAGGCCATTATTCCAATCAGAATCTACGTCACCATCCCGGACGGTACTATCCCTTTGAGATTGGATATACCAATTTATCTTTGCTTCATGTCAACCTAACACACCTTGTCAATGAAGAAAGTTCTCCATCAACTCTTTTTTCTACTAGTTATTCTTTCCTATTCCCGGCTGTGCTATGGCCAGGGAAAATACATACGCTTTAACGAAGTAGAATTTGATTCTCCAAAAGAACGAATGGTTTTGCAATCCATACTGGATGATGATGGATCCCTCTTTGATGGCTTCCTTGTTATCGCTTCAGAGGATAGTGCATCATTTGAGAAGTGGAAGAAGTTTTACCAGGGAGAGATCGATGAAATGAGGGGTAGAAAGATTCCTAAAAAACGTGAAAAGGATATCAAGTTTATCTATGATCAGCTACATGACAAATTTCTCAGGAAATATGAGCTCTTATCCTATTTCGATCAAATATTTGAGAATGGGGTATACAACTGTGTAACTGCGGTAGCACTCTATGCCATGTCCTTTGATGAACTTGGAATTCCCTACGGGATTAAGGAGACACCCACACATGTTTACATTGTAGCTGATCCAGGCGATACTCAATTACTGATTGAGACCACCGACCCTATCAGTGGGTTTAAGTCATTCAGCCCGGGTTTCAAGGAAAATTTTGTTGCCCAATTGGGAATGATGAAGGTTATTGACCAGGCGGATGTTGCAGGTAAGGGCATCTATGCAATTTTTGATGAGTACTATTTCGGAGGAGCGGACCTTACTTTGAAACAGCTAATTGGTATTCAATATTATAACAGAGGGATTACTGCATATGAAGAAGGTAATTATCACAATGCGTGGAGGTCATTAGCTAAAGCACAGCTTTTTCACACGACCGATCAAATTGATGCATCGCTCTTTGCATCTATAGCTAGTGTTTTATCAGGTAGCGATTATAAGGAGTGGGAAGATATTAAGCTACTCCCTTACCTAAGTAGGTTCGAATCGTTCGATGTAAAGCAAACCAATGTTATTGGTGAATTCGGCAGAATGCTCAGTTATGTCCTTGTGGATCGGAACGATGTTGAAACAGCGGAAAAGGCCTTTGACTATTTCGTGGAAAACACAACAAATGAAAATATCATCAACGAAGCTTCTTTTGTTTACTTCTATGAACGAGGACGGATACTTTATAACCGTGCCAACTATTCGGATGCCTTTGAGTTTTTCATTGACTCTTATTCCAGAAAACCGGGAAATGCCAATGCAGAAACAATGTTGACTGAATCATTCAGACTCGCCTATGGAAACAAATCTATTAGTGATGCACTTGCCAGGTTAGATACGCTTTTGACAAAGAATGAAGAATTACAAAGCAATAATCATTTGAATAACATGCGAATCAACCTTGTTTTATCAAAGATGAGTGAAGATTTCCAGGAAAAACGATCAACGAGCGGGAATGAAATGAAGGAGCTATTTGAACAAATGATCACCGAGAACCCTGATTATGCCTATAATCCCAACTTACTCTCTGATGCCTATTCACAGGCAGCAGTTTATTATTTCAAAAGAGGTTACACAACAAGGGCAAAATCTATTTTGCGAACCGGGCTAAAGTATGAACCGAATAGCTATCAATTAAAGACAAGATTAAGAATGATCAGCAACTAATAGTCTATCGCAAGGTTGATACTTTTTTCTACCAGGTAGGGATTTCCATAATAGGTTTTGTACTTACCTATGATCTTAAGTTTTTCCATTCGGAAGGTACCGGGCAGAGGTTTAAACACCATACGGCCTTTATGATTGACTTCATTCATCGGCGCATAGGTAAACTTTAGAAAACCACTGTCAAGCTCCCCTATATAGTAATCTGCACGTTGAGGATTATTGTCAAAGTACGCCTCTATAATATACTGGCCTGAAGTAGATAGATTGTCAATTTGTTTCAAGATCAGATTTGGGTATTTCGTGATTTTCTTACCCCTTTTATTGTATTCTTCCAGTCCAATTCCAGGACGATCTTCACTATACTCCAATACGGATTGAATATTCCCGCTTTCCCAATATTTGATTCGTTTTCCATGCTTCAGTCCGTTCTTATAGTTAAACTCAACATATGGTTTTCCACTTTCATAATACTGAATGGCCTTTTCTTTCTTGCCATTGTTATAGGTAATTTCAGTTTTGACGATACCTGACTCATAATAAGAGGTAGATAAGCCATGTCTTTTATTGCTGTCATTGATTCGGACCTCAGCTTTTAATTTTCCATTGTCATAATAAGATTTGATCAAATTTGGATCTTGAGGCTCCTCTTCCATTAGATTCTTTACTTGGTCACATGATGAAAGAGCTAAGTGAATGCTAACAAGAAGTGCTATGAATCTCATAAGGAGTATAGGTTGGTTTGGTGTAAATATAAAATTGATGAGTAGTTGAATGATTCATATTTATCCATCAGGCGGTTTAAACCTTAGCTTCCTGGATCTTTTTAGCCACCTGTTTCCCTCTTTAGTGTAACCGATTTTTATCAGAGTTTGACCATAATAATAACAGACTTCACCGTTTTTCTGGTTTTGCTTGGCTAAACGTTTAATATCAAAAAATGCCTGCTGAAAATCCCCTTGGCTAAAATGCCACTTACCTCGAGCGAAATACCACTTATAGTTTGTGTGATCATATTTGATGAGGCGTTCATAACCATTCAATACCTGGACAGAACTATTCATCCTCATGCCCAACCTTACGAGATCCAGGTGAAGTTTCAGGTTGTGCTTATCGTAAAACGAAGCACTATCTAACGCACCCAGGGCTGCAACAGAATCATGTAAAAAAAGAGAATTTCTGTACTTAAAGAAGTAGGCTTCCTTTTTTTGACTGAATCCCTTGGATAGGGCAAGATCCAGATCATAGTTGGATTCTTCAAATTCATTGAGCTCCGAAGCACACAAAGCTCTTTTGTATATTATAAAATGGTTATCAGGTGAGATTGAGATAACCCTCGAAAAATCCTGATAAGCTTTGAGATAGCTTTTGCGTTCGAATAGGAGCAGTCCTCTTTTTTCATATCCAATCCGATCTCTTTTGTTAAGGTTTATGTAAGCAGTATAATCCATGTGAGCTGAATCATATTTTTTCTGATTGAAGTACATGTCTCCCCGTAACAGATAGGTCATAGAAATCCTGGGATCATTTTTGATCATTGTTGAATAGGCATTCAAAGATTTTTTGACTTCACCCGCAACACGAAGTGCTGTTGCCTTTAAATAGTCAATAATTGGATGTGAAGTATGTACGGAGGCACTATCGAAATAGAGGAGTGGGAGTGTGGGCCTTTTTGAAGCAACGCTCGTTTGTATCAACTCACAAATACCGCGAGTGATGTAATTTCTTGCTTCAGGAACAAGGTCGGACATACTCGAGTAATAATAATTAAGGATCTCTTTCAACTCTTTTTCGGCTGTTAGGGTCGAAACAAATCGAAATCCGGATGTAGCTGTGGTGTCACGTATACTCAAGGCTTGTCTGATGTCCAACAGGCCCTTTTCATAGTTCCCATGCTCTATGCTTAAAAAGCCTCGCATGGAGAGGTAGTGATAATTAGTCGGGTCCAGTTGGATCAGGTGAGCAATGTCCTTTTCAAACTGATCAGTATTATCTTCAATCTCTACAGAAAGCATTGCCCTAGCTATGATGGCTTCTTGCCAATCTGGTGATAATAAAACCGCCTTATTCAGAATAGCAAGTGCCTTTTTAGGTTTGCGTTGATGATAATTGATTGTAGCTAGCCTAAGATATGCGTCCATGAACATTGAATCAACTTCAATGGTCTTCTCAAACATTTTTTGAGCTGTAAGTCTCTTTGAACCCGTTGACGCTAACCTTACCAGACCCAATCCATAATATGCAGTTGCCTGGTAATCGGGGAACTGCAATAAACTTTCCATTGTCTCCTGTGCTTTCACTAAGTTTCCTTGTTCCAGTTGAATCACTCCGATCATGTACTTGGAACTATGGAAAAATGGGTCGAGATTAAGAGCCGTTTGAAAAGCTTTTGTTGCTTCTCCATACTTACGCAGCTCATACAAAACTCCTCCAGCAAAATGGAAAGGTTGGGGGATTTCTGGGAATTGGTCTGAAAGTGTATTGAAAAAATAGAGGGCATCTTCTAGTTTTCCTTCATCCCACATTTTTAGTCCTGTTTCGAAAATTGGCCGCCCAAAATTCTCTTGTGAAAAGCTAAGATCTTCATTCACTTCCTTCCCGATGATTACGGGTTCTACTTTGAAAAGCCCCTGATTAGAGTACTGTGATACATCGACCTGACCTGAAAGACTAATAGATAGCAGTAGAACACAAAAGAAGCATGAAATCCTGATGGGCATGAAACGGTGGTGGTTAGGTATAACAAACTTAACACTCAATCTCAAAATCCTTAAATCTAAAATCCAATAAATCCCTCAATCCCAAAATCGTAAATCCTAAAATCGTCAATCCCTAATCCCTCAATCCAAAATCGTCAATCCTAAAATCCCTCAATCCAAAATCCCCTAATCCTAAAATCTCCCAATCTAAAATCGGTTGTTACCTTTTTGTAACTCCTCTTTTTTGCCCAAAAGTGGCCTCATAACATACGTTTGCCCCATTCTATACTATCAACCACTATGAAGCCGATAATACTTAGTATCCTGATGTTGGCATGCTTGCAGAGCATAGCCCAGCAAACACACACGGTAACAGTGTCCATGAATTCCGATTGCCTGTCCATTTTGGGAGTGGATCATGGAGCGGATGAACTACTCCACATCTATCCCAATCCGGTTGTTTCTGCAGAAGACGCTCTCCTTTCGATTGAGGTAGAACGCTCCTCACGACTGGAGATCGTAGATCTGAGGGGGCATCAACTGTTGAATGAGGCTTATGAGCCTGGCAGACACACCATTGATGTTCGAACTTTCACTCAGGGTATTTACATCTTCACCTTACACACACCGGGACGCAAACAGGTCGCCAAAGTAATTATCCAGTAACCGAGCTATGAAAATGATTAAAGCACTTTATGTAGTCTTCTTATCTATCTTGAGTCTGACGCTTTTAGGGCAGGATCAAAGCATTTTTGCCAGCCCCGGCGATCAGGTTCAGATAAGCTTAGACGAAATTCCATCGGGAAATGACTTTCACTGGCAGACATCTTTTGACAATGGATCATGGATTGATCTGCCTTCGGAAACCACCAATCCTTTTTCTACAGACATTACCCGCTTACCCGTTTATTACCGTGCTACAGTCCAGGGACAGGACTGTGCCTTGTACTCAGATGTTGTTGCGGTCATTGATGCAGCCAATCAGGCCGAGCTTTGGAGTAACCCCAATACCTGGGAGAGTGGCCAGGTGCCATCAGCCGGTGATGTGGTCAACATTCCGTTTGACAAATCGATTTTACTTGACGTAGATACTGAAGCTCTCGGGGGACTTATGATCGAAGGATTCCTCACGTTTGCACGCTCTGATCTCCACCTTACTTCAGAATGGATCATGGTCTCGGGGGGTACACTTCAGATAGGTACGGAAGGAGAGCCTTTTTTGCACAAAGCGATCATTACCCTCAATGATACAGACATGGATGAGAATATCATGGGCATGGGTACCCGGGGATTGGTTGTTATGGATGGTGGAAGCCTCGAATTGCATGGTGCAATACCGGATGTGACCATTACCAAGATCAATGCGCACGCAACAAATGGCTCGACCTCACTTGAATTGATGGAGAATGCCGGTTGGGAATCGGGTGATGAGATCGTGATCGGCCCAACGGACTTTTACGAAGCTGGGAATGGGAATGCGATAACCCGTAAACTGACATTGACCCAGGCCACTTCAGGAAACCAGGTTCAATTCAGTGAAGCTCTGAATGCACACTACTGGGGGCTTTTGCAATACATCACCGCTGGTGGATTAAGTCTGGATCCTAATAGTACATTGGTTGACCCTCCAACTCCGGATACAGGGGAACGTCAAACTCCTCGAATTCTGGATGAACGTGCACCGATCGGTCACCTGACACGAAACATTGTCATTGAGGCACCTGACGATGAGGTTTGGAATGATAGCGGATTCGGAGCCCACACGATGATCATGCCGAGTGGGATCGCACATGTAGAAGGAGTGGAGTTTAGACGAGGTGGACAAAGAGGGAGAGAACGAAGGTATCCTTGGCATTGGCACATGCTAAGCTATTCGGGCAGTCAAACGCTGGATGATGCAACCGGACAGTACCTTCGACACTCTTCCATCAGCCACTCCAAGAACCGTGGGATCGTGATACACGGAACCAATGGTGTGGAAGTCGCAAATAATGTTGTCTACGACATAGAAGGTCATGGCATTTTTACAGAGGATGCCATCGAACGCAGAAATGTGATCGATGGAAACCTCGTCCTTCATATCAGGAACCAGCCAGCAGAAAGTGCCTTACTGCTCCATGAAGCTAACCGGTCGTCAGGTTTTTGGATCAGCAACCCGGATAACATTATTACCAATAACCATGCGGCTGATTGCAGTGCTTTTGGTTTTTGGCTGACTTTCCCGCCACGCCCGCTAAGACTTGGAGCAACTGTACTCAATGAGTTTGGTGAGATCATGCGACCGAATCGAATTGCGCTACACACTTTCGATGGCAATACCGCTCATTCATGCCCGGAGAACGGGATCATCCTGGATGTGGTGGAAATAGATGATGCCGGGACCACTCAGCCACTTCATTACATGGCAACCACCACCCAGGAAGAATGGCCCGCTTTTCCATACTATACCACCGGTCGGGTTCGGTTTGATCTGGCTAACTACACGGTTTTCAAAAACAGGGGTAATGGCATCTGGGATCGGGCGTATGCCTCCAATAACTACGGGATTGTATCTGCTGATAACTGTGGCCGCTTCTTCGCCGGTTCCGGGGATGACGGGTTGATCGAGCGAAGTTTGGTCGTTGGTACGAGTTTTAACCACCTGATGAATGGTACTGACCGACCTGATGAAGCTGACTTTTCAGGAGGAGCCGGCGTTTCCACTTCACACCCGGCTGCATTTGCCACCTATCACAGCACCTTTGAGATCAGCCATAACATTGGGGTCAACTTTCCGATCGTTGACAACCAGCGTAGTGGGTTCTTCGCCACCGACGACTTCTATACCATTCCTGTTGAGAAAGGAACTTCCAGGAATGTGAATAACCTGATGATCAACTCACATCCCGGAGTACGACTGATGGCTGCCAGAAGCTGGTTTGCCCTTGCAGGGGCGCTACTTGATCAAAACGGCTTGTGGGGTCCTGCAGGCAACTGGATCGTCTATGATGATGCCTTTTTGACCCATGGATATACGCCGACTGCTGTTGCTCCCGGACCTGAAAGTGGTGGAGTAAGTGTTGGAGGGAATTTCTACGGGATACTGGGATTTCTGAAACATGACGGGTCGGATCCAAATGCCAACCCATTCAATCAGTTCCTTGAGATCCATGTGGATCGATACGAAGCGACAAACCTGAGTACCATTGTCGGATCATGGAATGTTCCTGAATCATTCCAGGGTCAGTTGTTGGGTAACATGCGGCACTTTGCAGCACGGCCGGCAAGTGATAATGCGGCATACATCCTTCGATTCCCTAATGCAAGTGAGCCAAACGGGGCAACAGATTTCAGGGTCAGTGTAAACAACCTCCTGGAAACAACCGATCAGTTGCTGCTGGGTGTTCACTTCGATGGATCTATTACCCCTGAGGTATTTACCTGGATGAACAACCAAAACGCCACGAGGGAAACTTACACCCAGGTAGGGTCATACGAAGCGGTAAGAACTTCAGATGGCGGAACCTGGTGGCAGGATACCGCAAACAACATTGTGTGGGCAAAGATCAGGGGTGGAATTTGGCAATGGCAATTGGGTGAATGGGGCGATCCCGAGTTCAACGATCTTTTATACGAGCAGTTTGAGTTTGTAATAGCTCCTAACAACTAATTCTAAGTTATAGCTAACGCTAGCTAGTGATTTACTAAGGTAGCAAAACGATGGTTTTGCGTAGTGGGCGGTCCAAGGGACCGCCCTTTTCTATTCCAGCTATTCAATTTGTAGTTGGATGGTAGTGATTTACTACAGCTGGTTCATAGTTGGTCCGGATCAATAAGGTTAATCTGGTATTCAGGGGTTTGATAAACAGACCAACCTAATTCCCAATGAAGAAATTGTTTGTTCTCCTTGTCAGCGTTAACCTGCTTTTCCAATGTTCATCTCCTGAACGTCCCGTTTACAAACCCTTCGATTACAGTTCATTTCCTTTTTACGGACAAACCATGGGAGATTATCCTGTGGGATTCAGGTCGACGGTGTACCGGGATGTCTCCAGAACGTTTGGTGGGCAATCGACCAGACCGGTATTGGTTGGTTTATGGTATCCCGCCCAGGTTTCTGAGAGTGATCAATTGACGTACGGAGATTACGTTTTTGCAAATGTCCAACGAACAGGCAAAGACCTGGCGGACACATCAATGGTTGATGTCAAAGCAGCTTTTAATGGTTTACTTGGACAGTTCTTCAATGTTGAAGAAGCAAAAGCCGATAGTTTGTTTGACATGCCGGTTCGGGTATTTGATGCGCCACAGGTCAGGGAAGGAAGATTTCCTCTGATCGTCTATGCAGCCAGCTTCAATGCAGGCATTCATGAAAACTCGGCTCTGTGGGAACAGTTGGCGAGTTACGGATACGTAATAGCAACCGTAGCAAGTATAGGTCACGATTCTCCCGGAATGACACCTGATTCACTTGGCATCTACGCACAAAATGCCGATCTAAGGTTTGCCTATGAGCAGGTGATCAACGAGCCCTTCATCAATCCGGCCCAAGTAGTCACATCTGGTTTCAGCTGGGGAGCCTTTTCAGCAATACTCACAGGGATTGAAAAAGATGTAGATGTGATCATTACCCTCGATGGGTCAAACAACTACTTTCCAGAAATGAATCAGGCCTATTCGAATACGTACTCGAAAGGGTTTGATGGAGCCTATGCACAATTCAATCAACGAAGAGTGCCTACTGCCAGGCGAGCCTTTGATAGCACCGTCTTCGATCTGATGAAAGCGCAGACCAACAGCTACCTCTTTATGTTCAGGAAGATGGACCACCGTGATTTTGCTTCCACCTTCCAGTTCTTTAACTGGATCACCGGCGACTCGGTATTTGTAGCTCTTCAGGAGAGGGTCTACGGTAGTGCTAACTCCAGGATGGATAAGTCCGAAGGATATGAGCAAGTGGGCATCATGGTAAAAGACCTGCTGGATGCGTATGTAAAAGAAGATGAAGAAGCCAGGCTAAGAATTGATCAGGTAGAAGGTGAAAGCTTCCAGCTCAATCGAAAGGTGATCGTTAGATGAGTTGATGAATTGAAGCTTTTGATCCTTAACTTTAATCTGATAACATCAGCATATGGACAAGGATGCGATCATGAGTTACCTGAGCAGGGGAAGGACTGATATGATCTTCCACCTACTCCGCCTACCTGATTGGGAAGAATTCTTGCATCAGGGCCCGGTGAAACCTATCCAATGGCTGGTTTATTACGACGACTGCACGGCGATCAAAGCGATCCTGGAAGCGGGAGGGGATCTGTCAAGCATCAACTTGAATGAAGAGTTAGGGAACGCTTCATTCTTTGGTCATTGGAAAGTGTGCGATTTTCTGATCCGACAGGGTGCTGACCCGAACGCCATCATTGATAAGGAATCCGGGGAAAGACCATTGCACAATGCGTTGTGTAAAGCCGGTCGACCATACTATCTCTACACTGTCAGGGTCCTGGTAGAAAACGGAGCAGAAGTGAATGTAAAAACCCACCCGGACAAAGAGACCGGTGCCTTCATGAGAGATGTCCGAACAAAAGGAGAAACTCCATTGCACCGCGCTGCTGCTTATGCAGATGAAGCCATCATTCAAGTGCTTTTGGATCATGGTGCGGATAAAGAAGCGAAGGATATGAATGGAGATTCGCCGTTGAGCTGGGCAAGTCAACATTTACGCCCCGGGAAGATCCTGTCACTTTTGGCATATGGTGACCATAAGGTCAGCGAGAAACATGTCGAGCTCAATAAAAGTGATCATGGTATGGGTTGGGGAAACACCATGGACTGGAACCTCTTTGGGGATTACCTGCCTGGGTCAGGAAATGATGGTTAAGCTCTAGACTTAATTAGCTACTGGTCCTTGATCTGTTCCTACAACATGAAATCAAGCAGTATTCGACCACAATACTCGACCACATGGCACAAAAAAGGCCCATACACGTTGTATGAGCCATTTTTCAAGTCGGGGTGGCAGGATTCGAACCTGCGACCCCCTGCTCCCAAAGCAGGTACACTAACCGGACTGTGCTACACCCCGAACTTTAATCGCCAGAGCCTTGGTGAAGGCGGCAACACCGTTTGAACAATCAATAAATCAAAAAGGCTGTCCAAAACGGAACGCAAATTTAGAAATTCACATCGAAAATTTGCTATCTACTTCAAAAATTTGTCATGGAAATCGACACTTTCCTTTATCAGTTAGTCCCGATCAATGAGATCAGCTCTTTCGACCTATCAGCCATCTCGTTGGAGATCGAAGTGATTTGATCAAATTGACTGACACTCCCCTGAGAAGAGTTGTTGATGTGCATGATCGACTGATTGATCTGCTCTGCTCCATGTTGTTGTTCCGCACTCGATACCGAGATCTGTTCGATCATATCGTGGATCTTTTTGAAGTTTGGTAAAACATCAACGAAGCTCTTGTTCAATTTTTCATTGATATCCTTATTGGTGCTTGAAAGCAGATTGATCTCGTTGGCAGCTTGTTGACTTCTTTCGGCTAGTCGCCTGATCTCACCAGCAACAACAGCAAAACCTTTCCCATGTTCCCCGGCCCGTGCTGCTTCGACAGCAGCATTGAGGGCGAGGAGGTTGGTTTGCCTGGCAATTTCTTCTACTACCTGAATTTTTTCAGCGATCTGACTGGTAGAGGCGATGCTTTCTTTTATGACTCGTTCATTTTCAGCAATGATCGCTTCAATGTGCTTGGATGTCTCGACGGCTTCTTTCGAATTACTTGCATTGGCTTCAATGTTAGCAGTCATCTCCTCGATTGCTGCTGAGACTTCCTCTACTGATGCGGCGGTCAGATTCAGCTGCTGACTGAGCGAATTGACACTTTCATTACTTGTCGTGCTCGCATCCGACAAGGACTTGGAGACTTCTTCAACAGTTCTGAAGATATCGATCATCCGGTCTTTCTCAACAAGAGAATTGTTGAGCCGCAGCATTTCCATGGTGTCATTATTGAATCGATAGGCCCAGAAACCACTTACCCCAAACATGGTAACGGCCAGTAAGACGTGAATGACGAAAGTTTCCAGGCTCATATAATCCAATTGAGTGAAGTAGATCCCTTCATATCCACGATAGTATTGTAAAAGAGCAAAAGTTGCATGATGCACTGCCACGATCAGCGTAAGCGGGATCTGCAATTTCCAGTTTCTAAAAGTGATCAGCACTGCTGATCCGATCAGTGCGAAAAAGTGCATCTCAAACATTCCATGCATCTGGTAGATGAACTGCGCCATGAAGATGGCCATCGTCGATGCGAAGACATATTGATAGAGTTCTTTTTCAGGCAGCAGGCGCTTAGAGATGTATACCGCCGCAAGGTTCAATGCTCCTACACCGATTCCAACGATGAACGTTTCGTACTTGAAGCTCATAAGGACACCTACTGCGAAATACCCCAATAGGATCGTCCACATGTGTTTGTCGGACTTCTGCTGCTGCTCTGCCAGGTATTTGGCGTTCTTTCTTTTTAATTCTAAAGTTGTTAGATCAGTGGCGGCTATCATATCAGTTTAAGTTAATTGCTAGTCTTTCGTTCCAATGAGCATCCGTATGCTGTAAAAGCGGTTGCTGGCAGGTCCAGTGGCATATCTTTCAAAAAGGATTGTATGGCCATGGAAGAGTAGTCAGAGTTTGGGTTCGTACAATACCTTGCCAGATTGTAGTTTCCCCGGTAGTACAATCGGTTCTCTGCATCCAACAAGACGATTTGGGGAGTGGCATAAACACCCAGCTTCTTTGCCAGCTTTTGATCCTGATCAGCAACGATCGTTACATTAAGTGCTTCCAGGTATTCGACATCTGCCTGTTTAATCCCTTCAGTCGTTTCCTGAACCACTGCAAAGCATTTAAACTCTTCTCCGTACTTTTTTATCAGCTGCTTATAGGTAGTCAGGTTGAATTTGGAACATGGGCAGAGCGGATTGAAAAAGTGAATGAACTTCTTCTCGCCCGGATGGTATATCTCTGATTCAACGGTTGCGCCCATTGAGACAGTAATATAGTCTTCAGGAACAGGTGTTGGGATCCAGTATTGGACTTCATTTTGATAGAACAGAAATCCGATCAGCCCGGCAATAGTAGCGAGTAACAAGATGGCAATAGCGGTTCGCGGCATACGTAAACTGCAAAGTATGTAATAGTAACATCAATGACGTATAAGTGTTTGTAAGGATTTTGGAATAGGCAATTTATCATCAGTTGATAAGGACTTCCCTATTAAATCTTCGAACTACAATTTTTGATCTTGTCTTTTGTGCATACCTGACCTGATTTTCATAATTTGATCCATCAAAGAATTCGACCTGAAGATTGCTGCCACTATATCGCTGATGATTCTTTCAATCCTTGCTATAAGTCAGGATTATTCTTTTACCAGACTGTCAGAAGAGGATGGACTACCGGGAGACCAGGCTTACTGCTTCCTGAAAGATGATCGGGGGTTTATCTGGATAGGTACATCAGGTGGGCTCTGCAGGTATGATGGATATGATATCAAATCCTTCAATAGGGACATGGGCTATGATACATCCGATGATTTTGTTAATTCAATCATCCAGGATCGGGATGGCATTCTGTGGGTTGGAACCAATGGGGGAGGGCTCAACAGGTTTGATCCGAAAACTGAAACGTTCTCAGCATTTCGGCACGATCCCGACGATCTAAAATCAATAGCAGGAGAACGGATCAGGGAGCTTGCAGAGGGTGAGGATGGCATTATATGGATTGGGTTTGATAATGGAATAGGGCTAAGCAAGTTTGATAAAAACACTAACACATCGATCAATTATGACCCTTTCGAATCCATAACGGAGCCTGGGGTAAAAGCTATTCGTGGAATGGTTCTGGATCGTTACGATCCCAACCTGCTATGGCTAGGTACAACGAGTGGGCTTATTCGATTTGATATCAAAAAAGAGTCATTTAAACTTATTGATCATGTATTATCTGCTGTTAACAGATACGGTTTTTTTGCGTTGGATCAAATAGACGAAAACCGATTGATCGCCGGGTTTTTTCATGCAGGAATCGATATCTATCATATCAAGGAGGATAGATGGGAGGAAGTATATACGAATCCTGCAGAACCACTTCGCATTTTCGACCTGGCAAGAAAGTCAGATACTGAATTTTGGGTGTCAGCCAGAAAGAAAGGCTTGGCGATTTATAATGTTGATACTAAAAAACTAACTTTTGTTCCTTCTGACCTAACGAATCAGACCACTCCTTTTCCCGGATTCACCTATAGTGTTTATTCGGGGGATAATCGTGTTTGGGTAGGTGGGAAGTACGGTGTTTCATATTCTAATATTAGGGAGTTACCCTATCCATTTGACTCAATTTCATATTCTAAGCAAGAAGCCAATCAGATCGTTGCCCTTTCAGGAAAGCATAGCAAAATTTACTCGCTAGAGACTAAGTCAGAAGGTGTCGTTGAAATAGATAAAGTTTCTAAGAAGAAGGTAATTCATTCTTTAGGTAAAGGAGATCACATTTTTCTCCAAATGCTTGAGCACAACGATGTGATTTACATTTATGATCAACATCGCCGTTTATTTCTTTTTGATAAAAAAGAAGCATCATTTACTGAGTTGTTCCTTCCCGTAGTTAATGAGCGAAAGATTTCAATTGTAGGAATGCATGAATGGACAGGCTCACATGCAATTTTGTTGACAGCTTATGGGGGTGCCTGGAAGCTCGAGTATGGATCAAACAAAATCAGCCCGCTATATGAACCACTTGACTTGGAAGAGTGGCAACTCGATTTACTCATTCTGGAAGACAGTACGATCTGGATAGGGGGTAGCAAGGGAATAGCACAATTTGACCCTAAAACCGGTACAGTAACCAGCATTGGTTTGAACACGATTGATAGTAAAAAAGAAAAACATGTTCAGGCTATTGCCCGGGGAAGAGATGGTGTTATCTGGTTTGGAACAACAAGAGGGTTGATCAAACTCGATGGAGGCAACGAAATTTTATATAATGTTCAAAACTCCAACCTGGCTGGGAATGTCATTTATCAAATCATGATTGACAGTGAGGGAAGCCTCTGGTTAAACACGCAAAATGGAATCACCAAAGTCATCCCGGCTCGTATGGAAGTTATTAACTATGGTCGCTCTGATGGAATTGACCCTGAAGGGAAATTGGTATCTCTTGATGGGGAAATTTGTTATGTTACTTACGGAGGATATTTCAGGCTTACCAATCCATTAGCTAAAGAAGCACAACCGTCTCCTAAGGTTCATTTATTGTCCTTCCAGGTGAATAATCAGTCCTTCCAATCGGATGAAGCCATTGATTATACAGGTAAAATTCAACTTGAACATTGGGAAAACAGAATCTCATTTTCTTTCTCCTCACCCAATTACAACCACCCGGAAAAAATTCAATATGCCTACCGTTTGTCAGGACAGGATGGCGATTGGATCTCCTATCAGGGGAGGAGGTTCGCGAGTTATACGAATCTTGATGGAGGTAACTATACCTTCGAGGTAAAGGCAAAACTTCCGGAAGATGACTGGGGAGAGGTAAAATCGGTGGACATACATCTTGCTTCCCCTTTTTGGGAAACGTGGTGGTGGTATACATTGTGTACTGTTCTTATACTTACAACGGGATTTATCATTTATAAGCTACGCATACAAGCAGTACAGAGAAGAGCAGATATGGAAGCCCAGGAGTTGCAACTGGAAGCTCTCAAGAATCGGTTTATGGAACTTCATACCAGCCCCGCTCAACTTGTTGTGCAATTGGAGTTTGATGAGCTCAACCAGAAACTGAATAGCCCCCTTACCGAACGAGAGTTTGAAGCCCTCAAGCTCAGTCTTGAAGGTAAAACAAATGCTGAAATAAGTGATCTCCTCTTCATTTCCATCAGCACGGTAAAATTTCACTTACGAAATACTTATTCCAAAATGGGTGTTGGCAATCGCAAAGAGGCTTTTCAATACATCCTGAGAACCTCCTGATTTTTTACCGCTAAGAACCAAAAACTAACCCATAGGGTCAGGTGAAAAACAGATTTTAAAACTGTTTTTTGGTGAAAAATGCCGCCGCATGAAACCCTTAGTTTTACTAGCCATCCTATGTTCAATCTTGCAATCCGCAGCTCAGGGAACCAACGATCAGTTGATCAGAGAAGCAGAAAAACTGAATAGAAGGGGTGATTTTAATGGAGCCCTGGATCTCCTTTCCGGGATTGAAAATACTCCTGAAGTTGAACTGTTGAGAATCGGAATTATTTGGAAAAAGGGTGAACCCGCCGAAAGCCTCGAAGGTATCAACAAGTTCATCTCGGGAGCAAGTGCTGCTGAACTGCAAATTGATGCGAAACTCCTCAAAACCAAGATCTTATTTAGTTATGGTGATCCTTTAGCTTCGATAGCGCTTATTGACTCTTTGTTTCAGTTTCTTGAAGACCCTCGTGACATCTCTGAAGCGTATAATACAAAAGCGAAAGGTCTGATCTGGGCAGGTGAAGCTGCTAAGGCTGTTTCAGTCAATAATAAATCGGACAGTGTTTTTTCCGCGCACAAACTGGAGGATCCTCTTTTGCAAGGAAACATTTTCAACGTCGATGGGATACTCGCTTATTTCAATGGAGACTTTGATGGTGCCATTCGCAATTTTGAATTAGCCATTAATGCAAAAAAGAAGGCACTGGAAACGACACACATTGATATCATCAGTCTCTACGGCAACACCGGAGTGATGTATAAGAACAAACTTGAGTTTGACAAAGCGCTCCAATACTATAAGTATGAATTAGAAAACTATGCGAAATCGATAGGCGAAGATCATCTCCTTGTTGCCACTTCTTATCAAAACATCGGAGGAATATATCATTCTAAAGCGGAATATGATATGGCTTTGAAAGCAATGCAAGTAGCATTGAGAATTCGTCGCGAAAAGCTTGGTGAGAATAACCCTTTGACGTTAGACATCTATGAGTGGATTGGAAATATCCATGCTGCAAAAGGTGAATATGAATTGGCGGGCTCTCTTTTTACTAAAGTCTTAAAAGGAAGGATTGATCTTTTAGGTGCCGAAAGCCATTTTGTTTCATTGGCCTACTACAATCTTGGTGAAACATATTTTAGTGTAGGAGAATATGAGGCCGCTCTTTTCAACTTCCAAAAGGCAGCAGATATTGGTGATCTGATCTATGAAAGCGAAAACCATGATCAGGCCAGCAACATTAATGGGATTGCCATGTCTCTCGACAAGCTGGGCAAGCACAGTGAGGCTAGAAAATCCTACTTCCACGCCATCGAAAAATCTTTTCCTGGCTACACTTGGAATGGAGACCCAACTATACCACCTTCCATCACCAACTACCTTCGGTTCGATGAAATTTTTACTTCTTTAGTTGGTCTCGCTACTTCCTTTCAGCATTCAGGTGACCTAAAGGATCAAATCACTGCTTTGAGGTTTGTGAAAACTGCAAAAGAGCTACTGGACGCGCATAAACGCAACTTCACAAACAAATCGGACAAGATTACAATTGCTAAAAGTGCAAAAAGGCTGGCAGATATCGCCTTAGAGATCAACTATAAACTGTTTCAGGAAAACGAAGATGTAGAATACCTTTCATCCATTTTCCAATGGAACGAGTATGTAAAGGGTACTACTCTTCTAAGCACTATATCTGACCAACAAGCCAGGCAAGTATCCGGAATACCTGATTCATTGCTTCAAAAAGAACATCGATTCAGGGTTCAAAAAGATTCTGTAAAAACTCTCTTATCTGAAGCTAAGGGAGAAACAAGTGGCTCCAACTTAACTACTTTCTTATTTGAACTTGAAAAGAAACATGAAGCGCTGGTTTTGCATTTTGAGAAAGAATATCCCAGGTATTCTGAAGTAAAATATGGACTGAAGCCTTTCCCCGTCGACTCAATTATTGCTTCGATCAGCCATTCCGGGGAAGCGATCATTCAATATTTTGTGACTACTGAAAACCGAATATTCACCTCAATCGTTACACAAGGTGGCCACAATGTGGTAACATCTGAATGCAACCACCTTAACAATCATATCCTCGATTTCAGAGAAGCACTTGACAAGATTGATGATCAGGGGTTTGAACAATCGTCAAAGCAGCTTTACAGCTGTGTATTCAAACCTGTCCTGCCGCACATCAGGGAGACAGACCAAGTGACCATCATCACGGATGGTGCGCTGGGTTATATTCCTTTTGAACTCCTGATGGACGAGAACGGACGATACCTTCTTGAAAAGTACCATATCAAGTACGACCTGTCATCCAGCTTGCTCACTCAGAGAACCCGTAAGAAGAACTCAACTGAAAAGCTATTGGCATACGCACCTAAATTTGAAAATAATGGTGAAAGCCAAAGTACAGTTCTGAGTCTGGTCCGATCCAGTTCACTGGAAGACCTTCCAGGTGCTGTTGAGGAAGTAAAAGGAATTCAAAATACCATGAGTGGGGAGCTGCGAATTGGTACCAGTGCAACCGAATCTTCATTCAAATCCGAGGCAGGTGAATTCGACATTCTTCACCTGGCAACACATTCCATCATTAATCAGCGAGATCCGAGTTACACCAAGCTGATGTTCTCCCCGGACGATGGTGAAGATGGTCAATTACACATTTATGAATTAGAAAACTTAAGCCTTAGTGCAAGCCTGGTCACTCTTAGCGCCTGCAATACCGGGATTGGAAAGATTGCTGAAGGGGAGGGGGTAATGAGTCTGGCTAGGTCATTCAGATCGGTAGGAGTACCTAGTGTGGTGATGAGCCTCTGGCCCGCTTCTGATAAGTCTACACCTGAATTGATGAAGTATTTTTATCAAAACCTGAAAGATGGACAATCAAAAGACCTGGCACTTAACAATGCACGAAAACAATATCTCGAAATAGCAACAGGTAAAGCAAGGCATCCCTTCTATTGGGGAGGTTTTGTGTTGATAGGAGATAATCAGCCCATTGCCGGTTCATCAAACTCATCGATCTGGCTGCTTCCGATCGGGGTTGTCGTGGTTATCGTTATATCAGTCGCACGAAAAAGAAGAAGGACTTCTTAGAGTTCGGATTTCAAATCATTCGCCTGGATACGGTATTCCTTAGAATCACTCAATTGATCCAGAAGTTGGATAGCCGCTTGCTGATTTTCAAGTTTGATACTGGCAAGGGCAGCATACCATAAGGCAGCATCTCTGTAGTCACCTTCTGATCCGATCACTTGTTCAAAAGCATCTATGGCCTGATCAAATTTTTCCAGCTCCATGCGGGACATTCCCAGAAAAAATTGAGCTGGTACATTACTTTCCTCATTAAGAAAATCAGTGAACAATCGCTCTGCCTTGGTGAAATCCTTAGTATCATATGCCTGGTACGCTTGCTGAATGGTGCTAAGATCTTCCTCCCCTCGTGTTATCGTCATCTCATAATTCGGATAGGATTCGTAATATTCACCATACAGTGAGCCATCATTTCCAGTTGAGAAAATATAAACTACTCCAACCAGGAGAATCAATGAAGCGGAAATTCCTCCAATCCATGCTGGTCTGATTCCCTGCTTTTTTTGTGAGGCTCGTGACTCAAAATCCTTTACTTGCGTCTTCAGCTTATTCCTAAGTTCCTCTTTTACTCCTTCACCCGCACCTATCTCAAAAGCCAGTTCCTCTTTTTCCTTCTCTGATAGTTCAGTCTCAAAGGCTTTTAGCTCCTCCTGGCTAAGCTTTCCTTGCATGTAGTTATCTGAATGCTCACTCATTCTTCTGATGGTTTCAAAACTTCATTTCTCACTTTCTCCAAACAACGCTTTTTGGTTGTTCGTGTCACCCCGTCATTTTTGTGACCCATTATTTGGGCTATCTCGCTCATCGATTTCTTTTCAAAGTAAAAGAGCTGTAATAATTCTCTACAAGCTTCTCCCATAGAAGAAAACACTCTTTCTGTCACTTCTTTCGCCTTATCATATACCCCTCGAAATCCTTCATCTTCCAATAAAAACCTATAGTGCTCTGCTACTCCTTCTTCGTGTCGATTCTTGCGACTGCTGACATCATGCAATTGCAACATCTTGTTTTTAGCAATACCAAAAAGATATGTCTTGATGGTACTGCTGAGTTCGTCAACACTCCCGGCAATCACTTTTTCAAAAAACAAGGTGATCGTATCCTGGTACAAATCAATGGCTTCTTCTTCTCCGAGACTGTAGGTTCGCTTCGACCATCCCAAGAACTCGTTTCGGTACCGGACATACACTTCTTCCATGGCACTTGCGTCTTGCTTTTTGATGCCTTCTAGAAGCTTCTTCTCACGCTTCGAAAAACTGACTTCCACCTTTAGTCCTTTCCGATTGATTTTGTGAACACCAGGTAAATAAATATAAAAAATCAGGAATGCATGTTCACATTTCAGGTATAGCATGACTAAGGATACAACTAATCGCGTAAGCCATGAAAAAACTTCTACTTAGCAAACACCTAGTATCCACTACAATATTTGTATTGTCAATCCTTTGGTCCCAGGCTCAAGACGTTCAGTGGATCAATGGTTACACAGACAATCTCGGCTCAAGTGGTATCGCCAAAATTGATGCTTCCGGCAATGTTTACATCGCTGGTGGTTTCTTCGGAACCATCGATTTCGATCCCGGACCGGGAACCACGAACCTTACCTCAAACGGTTCATTTGATATTTTCATCAGCAAACTGGATGCTTCCGGCAATTTGATTTGGGCACGAAGCATCGGAAATAGCGAGAATGATGGTGTTGGGACAATGGAACTGGATGCATCCGGTAATGTCTACGTCACAGGGTGGTTCCAGGGAACAAACACAGACTTTGACCCTGGTGCTGGCACATCGTTACTAACCTCTGCCGGAGGAACTGATGTCTATGTATTGAAGCTTAACACGCTCGGCAATTTTCAATGGGTTTATCAAGGGGGAGGATCTCTTCCGGAAGAGGGCCATGGACTGGCAATCGATGGTTCTGGCAATGTCTATGTAGCAGGAGATACATGGGGTGGTGACTTTGATAACACTGCTGGTACTACCACACTGGGAGGCAATGGAAATAAAGATGCATTTCTAGTACAATTGAATTCATCGGGTACGTTTCAGTGGGGAGTTGATTTTGGAGGAACTGGTCGAGACGAAGTAAACGCGTTGGAACTTGAAAGCTCTGGAGATATTTTCGTAGGCGGGATCTTTTCTAATACAGTAGACTTTGATCCGTCCGGAGCTGTTGCCAACAGAACGTCTAACGGTCTCCTGGATGCATTCCTCGTTCAACTCAATAGCTCAGGCGGTTATCAGGAAGTAATCACATGGGGCGGAACAGCGAATGATGGGCTTAACGATTTTGCTTTTACAAGTTCAGGTTCGGTAGTTGCAACCAGCTACTTTGATGGCACCATAGATATAGACCCATACGCCGGAACCACGAACGCAACTGCTGGTAGTTCAAATACGGATCAGCTTGTCCAGCATTTAGATATTCAAAGTGATGCATTGCTTTGGTCAAAGCAAATTGATATAACAGGTGCTGGCATTTTTGGAGTTGATATTGATAACAATGACCGCATTTATCACTCAGGTTTTTACTCCTTGTTTGGAGTCACTGAAATTTATAGTGTCGCGGGTAATACTGAGTTTGCATCTTCCCCGGCTTTCAGTATGAAAAGCTATGGCATAGAAGTGCATGGTTCAGATTTTTATATTCATGGATCCTTTTCAGGTAATACCAATTTCGATTTGTGCGGAGGAACCAATAATGTTAACGGGTCTAGTGGAGATAAGCCGTTCCTGGCAAAATATTCGATCGAATCTTTAGCCGATACACCTACACTCACGGCCACCAATACCAATGTATGTGGCAGTGAGACGGTCACCTTGTCAATCCAGTCCGGAAATCTGAATAGTGCTACCAATTGGCAATGGCGGTCCGGCTCTTGCTCAGGCACATTTGTAGGAAATGGCACTTCTGTTATGGTTACTCCAACCGTTACCACCACGTATTATGCAAGAGGAACGGGGTATTCATGCCTAAGTCCGGGAGATTGTGCGAGCATTACCATTACCGTGAGCGATCCACCTACTGATATCGCTATCTCCAGTGCTAACATAGATGAGGAATTAAACATAGGCACGACTGTGGGTACTTTCTCGACGGTAGATGCTACGGTATCAGATACCCATACATATACACTCGTATCAGGTACTGGTGATGCAGATAATGCCTCTTTTAGCATTTCATCAAACCAATTGAGGTCTGCAGAGGTATTTGATTTCGAGACAAAAAATACGTACTCCATTCGTGTCCAGACAGAGGATAACAGCGGGTGTACCTACCAGGAATCATTCAACGTCACCATAAACAATGTAGCGCCAGAACTTCCAACTGACATCATTCTAAGCAGTCAAAACATTGATGAGAATCAAGCAGTCAATAGCGTGGTTGGTTCGCTTTCATCGATTGATGATGATATCGGCGAAACCTACAGTTATACCTTGGTTGCTGGTGCTGGATCTACGGATAATGGTGCGTTTAACATCAGTGGAAGTAATCTGCGCACTTCGGAAGTGTTTGATTTTGAGACAAAGAATTCCTATTCCATTCGAATAAACACAAACGATGGAAACGGAGGCAATTTTTCTAAAGCATTTACTATCACGGTGAACAATGTTATCGAAACGGATAATGATATTCTTACTTTTTCAATTCCCGAACAAGTAACAAGCCCTACAATAGATAATGTGGCGCATGAGGTAGCTGTAGAAGTTCCATTTGGAACAAATCAATCAGCGATGACACCCACATTTACCATTTCTTCGGGAGCTTCATCCAATCCGCTTTCAGGTGTCACTCAAAACTTTAATTCTCCTTTTAATTATTCAGTTACCGCAGAAGATGGAACCGATCAGATGTGGACCGTCACAGTCTTTGCGCCTATTCCGGCAGGCACTCACACAATAGGTTCCGGAGGGGACTTCACATCATTGACAACTGCCCTTAACTACCTCAGTGATAATGGCATTGCCGGTGACGTGACTTTTGAACTTCTCAATGGTCAGAGTATTGGGTCCTTGGATGTCTATAGCTACCCAGGTACGAGTGCGCACTCGGTACTTATTCGTCCGGAATCAGGAGTTGGATCCCTTACCATCACTGCCTCTGGGACGCTATCGCTTCGTGGTGTCGAAAATTTTACATTCGATGGAGAAAACAAAGTGACCTACTCGGGAGCATTCACCATAACCCAAAATTCAGGGACGACTTCAAAGAATGTTACTATTAAAAACACCAGCTTCGACAGCAACTTCGCAAGCATTGACATTTCCGGTTCTGAAGGAGTTGACATTGATGGAAATACGTTTAGGGGACAGCCCTTAAGTGGTAGTACTTATCAAATTGGTATGATTCGTATTACTACAGGTTCAAGTAACCTAACCATCCAAAACAATGATTTTTTAAGAGGGCAGGAGTTTGATTCACCCTCGAATTCTTCGATTCTGGCAATATCATGTATCAATCAAGTGACCGGATATCTAAGGATCTATAATAACACCATTTACTTAAATCCAGCCAGGGCTAATACAATTAGAGGTATGGGTGCATGGGCAGATGATGTTGAAGTCTATCATAACACCATTCTTATCAATGGTGGAAACGGCCAAACATCCTTTGTGCAGGGCATGTCTGCCTCTGCAAGTAATTCCCTTACCATTAAGAATAACATCATAGAGGCCAATGCTCAAACAGATGGTGATGCTAGTGCCTCTAAAGTCGGAATTACATACACTACCGGTGCATCTACTACCACCATTGAGGACAATAACATCACTTTTGTCTCCGAGGGCATTAATGGAGACGGTTTTATCCGTGCAGGTTCTACCGTATACGATGAAGATGATCTGGCAACCATAGAAAGCCTTTTCCCAGGCACAACTTCTGCGAACGCAACTTTCGTAGATGAAGGAAATGAAGATTATAAACTAACCGGAGCTTCACTTTCTGAACCGGATCTGAGAGGGAATCCTGTTGCTTTGGTGACAACAGATCAGGAAGGTATTTTAAGAAGTGTCAATGCTCCATCCAAAGGCGCTTTTGAATCACCAAACAACATAGCGGATATTTTGTCCATGACTTTTGGGACTATAGCAGGTGTGCCAACAATTGATAACATGCTAAACACTGTTGACGCAGAAGTTGCTGCTGGGGGAGATGTTACCTCACTGGCCCCGACTTTCACATTGTTTCCAGGTGCTTCGATAAGCCCGGTGAGTGGTACGACTCGTGACTTCACTTCTTCTCAAACTTATACCGTAACAGCTGAGAACAGTGCCACAGAAATGTGGACCGTTTCCATTACGGAACAAAATGGAGCTCCCACAGACTTAGCACTTTCAAGCCCTAGCATTAATGAAAATGCTGGAAACAATGCAATTGTTAGTGTCTTGCTTCCAACTGATCCCAACAGCTCAGATACTCATACATACCAGCTGGTGGCAGGAAGTGGAAGTGCGGATAACGGACTGTTCAATATTGATGGAAGTAATCTCAGAGCCACAAACTCTCTCGATTTTGAGGCCTCTTCTACACGATCCGTAAGAATTCGTGTTACAGATGGAGGTGGACTATTCTTTGAAAAGGAATTCACGATTACCATTGTTGACACCAACGATGCTCCCAATGATGCATTCTTATCTAATTCATCCGTTCAGGAGAATCTTCCTATCGGAACGGTTGTGGGAACGTTGACAACAGCGGATCAGGATGTAGGTGACACACATACGTATTCCTTTAAACCCGGAACTCCGGACAATGCCTTCTTCACCATAGATGGAGATCAATTGAGGACGGGAGCCATCTTCGATTTTGAAACCAAGAACACTTATAACCTGGAGATTTTCACAAATGATGGGAATGGAGGTCAATTTGAACAGGAATTTGCAATTGCAATCACTGATGAGCTCTCAGTAGTGAATGACATCACCTTAAGTGCCAATAGCCTGGATGAAAACTCCGGAAGTGGAATTACTATTGGTTCATTCAGTGCCCAGGGAACAGATCTTGGAGGCGCTTACACTTTTTCTTTTGCTACCGGAACGGGTGATGCCGGAAACAGCGCTTTTAATATTTCAGGAAGCGACCTTCTGAGTTTCTCAGGATTCAGTCATGAGGTTTTCCCATCAATTACCATTCGGGTTGAAGCAGCTGGTTTAGGAGGCCCATTTGAAAAAGTATTTACTATAAATATCAATGATCTACCTGAAGATCCGACAGATATAGGTTTAGACAATAACTCGATTCAGGAAAGTCTGGCGGTTGGGACGTTGGTAGGAAATCTTTCAACAACCGATGAAGACGCAGGAGAAACCCATACCTATTCGCTAGTCTCCGGTATAGGCGATACTGATAATGCTTCTTTCACCATTGACGGTGATAGGCTCGAATCAGCAGAAGTATTTGATTTTGAGACGAAAAACAGCTATTCGGTTAGGATTCAAACAAACGATGGAAATGGTGGACTTTATGAAGAAGCATTTACGATCACGATTGATGATCTACCTCCATCCATCACTGATATTGGATTGACCAATGATCAGATCAATGAGAATAATACCGTACCGCTAACAGTTGGGACATTTAGTACGATCGGTGAAGAAGTGACTGGATCTTATACCTACTCATTGGTATCAGGTCCTGGAAGTACCGCCAATTCATCTTTCTTTATTTCAGGAGATGAATTAAGAACGGGTGCTGTATTCAACCATGAGGCGATCCCTACTGCGAGTATCCGGGTAAGAACTGATGATGGAATGGGTTCTTTTTTTGAAAAGATCTTCATCATTACTGTGAATGATGTGAACGAGGCTCCTACGGATATATCATTGAGTGCGAGCAGCATTACTGAAAACAATGCAATTAATGATGTAATAGGTGCCTTATCCTCTGTAGATGTTGATGCCGGTTCATCGCATACTTACGCATTGGTTCCTGGTATTGGAGATACCGATAATGCGTCTTTCAACATTAACAGTAATTCTTTGCGGGCATCCGAAATATTTGATTTTGAAAGCAAATCCTCATACTCAATTCGTGTTCAAACCAATGATGGAAATGGTGGATTGTACGAAGAAGCCTTTACCGTTTCAATCGATGATATTGGGCCCACAGTTACTGATATCGGGCTGACCAATGATCAGATCAACGAGAATAATACCGTGCCGCTTACCGTTGGGACATTCAGTACCCTCGGTGAAGAAGTGACCGGATCTTATACTTATTCATTGGTATCGGGTCCTGGAAGTACAGCCAATTCATCCTTCTTTATTTCAGGAGATGACCTAAGAACCGGTGCTGTGTTCAACCATGAGATAATTCCAACTGCCAGTATACGTGTGAGGACTGATGATGGGATGGGTTCTTCATTTGAAAAGATCTTCATCATTACGGTGAATGATGTCAATGAAGCTCCAACCGATATTGCATTAAGTGCGAATGACCTGGACGAGAACAATGCAGTCAACGACATTATAGGAACACTTACGACCACAGATGTAGATGCAGGTTCATCACACACTTATGCATTAGTTTCTGGTATTGGTGATACCGATAATGGATCATTCAATATTTCAGGCAATCAATTAAGAGCGTCTGAAGTATTCAACTTTGAAAGCAAGTCTTCTTATGCTATTCGCATTCAAACCGATGATGGAAATGGAGGCAATTACGAAGAGGCATTCACTATTTCCATCAATGATCTTAATGAAACGCCGGTGTTTGCTAATCAAGCGTTTGACCTGCCGGAAAATGCAACTAATGGAACCTTAGTAGGGACACTGGTTGCAATGGATCCCGATAGTGATCCAATCACATTCAGTAATCTTACAGGAACCACGGCCTTCTCGTTAGCAGCTAATGGAGAGTTGACATTGATCAATAATTCAGATATCAATCATGAAGACGATGCGACGCTCATTCTTGGAGCAACGGCCTCAGATGACGGTACACCTGTCCTGAATGACATGGCCACTATTCAGATCAATGTAACAAACGTGAATGAAGTTCCTACAGATCTTTTGCTCTCCAATAGCAGCATTGATGAGTCTACTCCAATTGGTACCGGTATTGGAAACTTTAGCTCCGTAGATGAAGATGCAGGGGAGACATTTACTTACACGTTAGCGAGTGGAGGAGTAGATAATGCTTCTTTTGATATCGTAGGGACACAACTACAATCTGCTGTCGTGTTTGACTTTGAGTCTAAAAGCACATTCAACATTCGTGTCAGAACCACGGATTCAGGGGGGCTCACAAGAGAGGAAGATTTTACAATCACGATCAACGATCTCCCAGCCTCTGTTACAGATATTTTAGCAGGAGATCAGATGTTTGACGAAAATCTTCCAATTGGAACCTCCATTGAAACACTAACCACAATCGGGGAAGATCTGAGTGGTTCATTTACCTATAGCCTGGTGAGTGGAGTTGGCGATGCAGACAATGCTTCTTTTTCAATAGATGGAGATCAGTTAAGAACTGCAGCGGAATTCAACTTTGAGATCAAGAGCAACTACACCATTCGTATTCAATCCGATGATGGTATTGGGAACATCGGTGCATTCAATTTGAACTTCACCATCAATGATGCAAATGACTCTCCTACCGACCTCTCAATTGATAACGCTGCTGTAGCCGAAAACGCTGTTATCGGAACCAGCATAGGATCCTTTACTTCAACAGACGAAGATCCCGGACAATCTCATACCTACGCTCTTGTTTCCGGAACCGGAGATACGGACAATGCTTCCTTTACGATTGTTGGTGATCAACTACAAAGTGCGGAGGTTTTCGACTTTGAAACAAAATCCAGCTACTCGGTTAGGGTGCAAACAGATGATGGAAACGGAGGAACATACCAGGAGGTATTCACGATTACTATCAATAATCAAAACGAGAGCCTTTCTGTGATCAATCCAATCCAGGATGTGACATTCGATCAGGGATTTGGAACTTCTGAAATTGACCTGAGCAACGTTTTCGACAATCCCGACAATGACGTACTTACTTATTCCGCTCAAAGCACTAACACGAATGTAGCGACCGTAAGCGTCCTGGATGCAACCCTGACAATTACAGAAGTTGGTGCGGGAACATCCACAATTACAGTTACGGTTGATGATGGTTCAGGTGTGACTACCTCGGATGAATTTGAACTAACGATAACTGAAGCAGCACTTGGAATAGTAGATGAATTACTTGTTGAGGTATATCCGAATCCAGTGGCGGACTTCTTGAATGTTCGTTTAGATCAAGAGGTTGACGTTCGACTGGTCGATGGCAATGGAAGGACACTTCAAATAAAACAAGGACGCAACCTTTCCTTTGATGTAAGACAGCTATCATCGGGAGTATACTTTGTGATGATCCGGAACGGGTCTCAGCTAAACTCCATAAGGGTGATTAAAAGATAAACTAAGGCAGCATATAGCTCATGGCTATTGCGATTGGGCGACTCAAGGAGTCGCCCTTTTTTGTTTTGGTCGGTAAACTACACGCTCCGCGGCTGTTTCCTCAATTTTGGATTTGCTGAAATACATTGGAAAGTATTCATCCCTGGCCCATGAGTCAAACAAGTTGTTGTAGAACTTGCTGTCCGGATCACCTGATTGTCCCGGTGCATTAGAACCTACTGCTGTATCCCAGTCACTGCAATCCACGATCATTCGGAAAGTAGCACCACTTGATTGATTCATATTATTACCGGTGGAACCTGGAGTATAACCATTGCCACCTCGTGGTGCTGGTCCCGCGTCCAGTTTCCTTTTCCAGGAGTCATTCAATGTGTTGCTTAAGGGGTGAGCAATGTAAACATGCTTGTAGTCTAACTGTCCATACTGCCATTGTTCCATGTCATCTCCAAGCTGGTCTTTCAACTGTGCAATCGCTTCCTGAAAAGAACGGATCATGAACTGTTTTCTCGAATCTATCGAACCAAACATCTGTTCAGGGTCTTCGATCCATTGAATAAGCTTATTCAACTGAAGTGAGAGCAGGGGCTGCACTTCTTTGGGGAGAAATTGCTCCTCTGCATTGCTTTTCATAGTAGACTCCCATGCTGCATAAATACCAGCAGCGATGGAATTTGCTTCCAGTCTATAATCCCAGTCTCGTAGATAAGAAACTGCCTGTCCTGCTTCACCGTCCAGTTTCAATTCCAATAGGAGAGGAATTAGTGTCCTGGCAGGAATAGACAGGTAATCCGTTTGAAGTGCCTTCATATCTTTCATCGTCATTTTTTCGGCTTCTGAGATAACTTCATTTACCCGGTCTCCACGAAAGGGATCGGACCAGGAGAAGCCGATCGCATCCCAAATTTCATAGGTTTCCGGAGTTACATTTTGGTTAGCTGTTGCAAAGAAACCTTCTTCAGGGTTGTAGGTGTTTGGTTTTTCATTGATCGGCAAATAGCCATCCCATTCGTACCGTCCATCTCCGGGTACTGGCACCATTCCACTGAAATTTCTTCTAACAGGCGCTATTCCAACTGACTGCCATCCAATGTTTCCTTCTTTATCAGCCCAGACCATATTTTCACCCGGGATGTGGCTATAATTACAGGCTTCCCGAAATTCTTCCCATGTTTTCGCCTGATCCATGCGAAGAGAAGCTAAATAGGGAGAGCCTCCCGGCTCCAGCCAGGCGCAACGAACCGCGTAGGCAACCAGGTTTGCAGTATCGATTCGAGTGACGGGCCCGTGTCTGGTGTAGCTGAGTTTGACCTCAACGGGATCGGAATCCTTAACGTTGATGGTTTCTGAGATCACTTCCATCGATTCCCATTCACCTAGATATCGGTATTCATTGATATTATCAGGGTTGAGTTCGTAAACCATTAAGTCTTCGCCATCCGTCCGGAAAACGGTGAGTCCCCAGGCACCATGTTCATTATGACCAATAGAAATACCAGGTATCTCAGGTTCCCCACCACCAATGACGTTCCAGCCTGGGGCTACCAGGTGGGCCATGTATCTAAGTGAAGGAGTCGCAAGCCGACGATGCGGATCGTTAGCCATAACTGCTCCTCCCGTTGACGTTTTTTCACCTCGTACCACCCAGTTGTTACTACCGATCATACTCCAGTCATCCTGCTTAGGTATTAGTGAGCCTTGAGATGCTATCGTTTTTGCTGTTGGGTCCACTATGTCTTCCGGAAGAAACTTCACGGACTGTCGGTAGGCATCATACAATTCAAGAATATCATCATGTAGCAGTTCACTCTTAATAGCAGGGTCAATGGTGAGGTCTGGTTTCTTCGGATGAAACCAGCTCAGGTTTTGTACGTTCTCGGCACCAATTAGACCGACAGCCCGACCTACATCGAGTTCCTGGCCAATGTTTCCGAGTAAGCCCTGGTGTCTGGAGATCACCACATGAGGGGTCCACAATTCCGGCTGAATACCAAGCAGTTCAAATTCAACAGGCAAAAGGTGCTTTCCTTCATTCACCTCGTTAATGTATGCGTTAACCCCTTTGGTAAAAGCGGTAATGATCTCTGCTCCATCGTCATGATAGTAATTCATCTCCTCTTCGATATCACCCCGAAATAGGAAGAGTCGGGTACCAATGTCTCGTTTGAGTTCTCTTGGTCCCAAGATCTCGGCCACAGTACCTGTGGCCTGCCTACGCCAGATCTCGAACTGAAACAAACGATCCTTCGCAGCGAGATACCCCTGGGTGAAGAAAAGGTCTTTCTGGTTTTGTGCATAGATATGATTGATTCCCCATTGATCACGAATGACTTCTACTTCTTCTGAGATCCCTTCAATTATGCTATCGGATGAATTACCCCCTGAACAGGCAATCAGAAAAAGTAGTACCACGAAGTGAATTGAGGAGGCTAGGTGTTTCATTAGGTTTGGGTTAAAGTTGATCGACAAGAAAATTACGGCATTTGTGTTTTAAATTAAGCTGTGTAGCTTAGTAATGCTGAAATCAAAAGACTTACTACAATGAAAAAAATCAAATTCCTGATCATCGCATTATTTCTTACTGTCTCTTCATTTAGTGCTTCTGCTACTGAACCAACTGTAAAAGAACCGGTCAATCGGGCACAGGAAATTGAAAACAGGGTCCATGAAATATGGAAAATGGATTTCTCTAAAATGGACAACATCGAAAAACAGGCACTTAAGCACGAATTGAAAGCGCTTAAGAAGGAAATGAAAACAAGTGGCCTGGATAGTAAGGTGTCTATCTCTGTAGGAGCGATCATCATTATCCTGTTACTCATCATTATCATTTCATAATCATTTTGTAGGCCTCAAAAATCACTGTTGAAGAAAAACGAATATTTTTTATCCATTTAAGTAACATATTTAATTCGTTTACGTCTCCATTTAAGTATCATATCAATTATGAAAGGGACACACCTCGGAGAATTTCAGGAAATCGTCATGCTATGCATCCTCTTACTTGATGCGCCTTATGGCGTCTCGATCCAGGAGGAAATCGAGAAACGAACAGGACGAAGGGTCAGTAGGGGAGCATTGCAAACCGCGCTCACCCGACTCGAAGAGAAGGGCTTCATCAACTCGTCGTATGGTGAACCGACGGCTGAGCGTGGAGGTAGACGGAAGCGACATTATGAGGTTACTGCAAAAGGGATGACCACACTTAAGCAGGTGAAAGAACTCCGTCAGGATATGTGGAAACTGATCCCTGCACTTACGTAAGCTTATGAAACATCCCGACATCCCCATATTGGCTTATCGACTATTCAAGTGGTTTTGCAAGGAAGAGTACTTTGAGGAACTCGAGGGAGATCTTGAAGAACGATTCATGAAGAAAGTTGAGGTACACGGCTTGAGAAAAGCAAGGAGACATTACTGGAAGGAAGTACTCCATATGATCCGTCCAACGATTGTGAAAAGGCAAACACTTAGGTTTGATTACCAGCTGGCGATGATTGGAAGCTATATGATTCTGGCTTTTAGGAACCTTAAGCGTCACAGGCTCTTTTCCTTCATCAATGTCTTCAGTTTGGCGGTAGCTATGTCTGCAGGCTTGCTGGTTATCGGCATGGTTTCGGACTTGATGAAGTTCGATGAATTTCACACACAAAAGGAAGAGATCTATCGTGTCATTTCCACACCATACTACCAGGAACGTCCATACAAAACAAGAGCAACGTCACCCCTCCCCCTTGGAACTGAGCTCAAGGAGCAAGTTCCTGGAATTAGCTTGACACAACTTGGAAGAAGATTTGGAGGAGAATCAGTGGTCAACCAAAAAAAACTTGAAGTGAGTGGCATTTATGCAGATGCCCACTTTTTCGATTTCCTATCCTTTGACATGATAAGTGGAAAGCGAAATAATGTACTGAAGGATCCTTTTTCGGTTGTCATTTCTAAGAGTCTCTCAAAGAAAGTATTTGATGAAGTAAATCCAATTGGAGAACCGATTGAGATAGATGGGTTAGGAATATTCAATAT
Organism: Cyclobacteriaceae bacterium; assembly: GCA_965267415.1. Lineage (GTDB taxonomy): Bacteria > Bacteroidota > Bacteroidia > Cytophagales > Cyclobacteriaceae > Ekhidna. Next base: position 39,249 of record OZ253955.1, read on the forward strand.
CACGGGTGTAGTAGAAGACCCGCCAAAATTTTCTCATTTGCAATTTGATGTGATCGGATCTTTCAGTACGGTTGAATTGCTTGCTAACAAGGGGGTCTTTAATGCAGGTCAAATGGCCTGGGAGAAACCGGATAGTTTTTACAACTACCTGCTCATTCCGGAAGATCAGGTAGCTGGTGTTCAGCGGTGGCTCGATCAATCAGCAATCTCCTTTTATAAGGAACCGGAAAGAGTCCGATTCACTTTTGAATTACAGCCATTGACTGCAATTCTACCTGGCCCTAACATCAGTGAATCCATAGGTCCGAAGATGATCATGCTTCCGGTGATCGTGCTTGCAGTCATTGCGATCGCTATCCTGCTCTCTGCGATCTTTAATTACACGAACCTTTCCATGGCATTGGCGCTTAGACGAACGCGAGAAGTAGGGGTCCGCAAACTGAACGGCGCAGGTTCAAGGTCCATTTTTCTTCAGTTCCTGTGTGAAGCGGTCCTGCTATCACTGTTTTCTCTTGGGGTTGGGATCATTTTGTTTATGCTTTTGCGACCGGAATTTATTAAGGTTATTCCGCGGGCTAATGAAGTCCTGGTCCTTGACCTGACACCTCAACTGGTGGGATGGTTCATTCTCTTTGCTGTCGTCACAGGACTAGTTTCCGGACTTGCACCCTCTGTCTACTTTGCCAGGCTAAGCTCACTTAAATCGCTAAGAGCAAGTGCAACACTTAAGTCACTTTCAAGGATCAACGTCAGGAAGGGATTGATCGTTGCTCAATTTACTGTCAGCATCATTTTTGTCATGGCACTGGCAATAACATGGCGTTTGTATGCGCACGTGCTTAACCATGATCTGGGCTTCAACCGTGAAAACATTCTCAATGTTACCTTGGATGAAACGGATCCGACATTGTTGAAATCCGAGCTGCTAAAACTTTCGGAAGTGTCGGAAGTGTCATTCTCCTCTTATGTTCCCGGCATTGGAAACTGGCGTTCATTAAGGGTCGTCGACGAGCGGACCATGGACTCTGTCCTGGTCCATACCATGAATATTGAAGAAACGTATATTGACAATTTTGATCTTGAGCTGGTAGCTGGCAGAAATTTCAATGAGCAGGAAAATCAACATCTGGAGCAATCGATTATTGTGAATGAGACCTTTGTAAGGAATTTCGGATTGGGACTTCCTGCTGAAGCTATAGGCCAGGTTGTTCAAGTGAAAGGGAATTCAGTACAGATCATAGGTATAATAAAAGACTTTCACTACGCTCACCTCGAAGAGCCGATCAATAGCTTTGTCTTTAGAAATACCGGTGAATACAAGTTTGCGAATGTTAAACTGGCGACTGATGACTTGCTTTCGTCTTACAAGCGTATTGAGTACGTGTGGGATGAGTTGGATCCGATCAACCAGATGCAGGCGAAGTTTCTGGACGATCAAATCAACGAGCACTATGATGTCCTGGTCGATATCATGAAAATGTTTGGGTTCATCTGTTTTCTTGCAATTTCTATCAGCTGTTTAGGGCTTTTCGGTATGACTATCTATTCTACAGAGATCCGATTGCGAGAAATAGGTATTCGAAAGACCTTTGGAGCTTCCAACAAGGGACTCGTATTGTTATTGTCAAAAGGCTTTCTGAAACTGGTACTCTTTGCGATCCCCATCGGAGTGCCGCTTTGTTTCTACGTCTTTGATCAATTCATTCTGGAGCAGTATTATTACCGGTTTGATATTTCGTTCGTGGAAGTCTCCTTAGCGGTTGTATCACTACTGGTTTTATGCCTGTTAACCATTGGCACCCAAACCTGGCAAGCAGCTCGGACCAATCCTGCCAAGGTGCTTCGTGCGGAATAATACCTTCGCTAAGTATCTGACTAAAATGAATGGATTTTGCCGTTTGGATTAAAACGTTTAATCCAAAATGCTATAGAACCTAATGCATTACCTGATAATTTCGCTGGATAACGCAGTTGTACTATGCAAAATACAAAACCATCCAGGTACCCAAGTAGAGGGACCGAAGACAAGGAACAGCTCTTTCAGATCATTGATGAAGGGCTCTTTTGTACAGTAGCTTTTAATAGAGACGGTATCCCGCATCAGATACCAACCGGCTTTTGCCGAATGGGAGATGAAATATTCATTCATGGTTCTGCCAAAAGCGGATTCTTTGATTCTATAGCAGGTCAAACGGTGAGTTTTTCAATCACCCATACTGACGGGCTGGTATTAGCTCCAACAGCCTTTGACCATTCCTTCAATTATCGTTCAGTAATTGGCTTCTCCAAGGCTGTGGAAATCACTGATCCTGGTGAGAAGCTGAAGTTTTTCAATGCGTTTACTGATCGGTACATTCCCGGAAGAATAGCAGATGTTGGGGAGCCAACACCTGATCAGGTGAGCATTACACGGATAGTTCGCCTTTCTCTTGACAATGCTGCAGCTAAAGTCAGAACAGGGGATGTCAATGTGAAGTTGAAAGAAGATGCAGCCTGGTGTGGTGTCATTCCGGTAATAACAAGGTATGGAACTCCGGAGAAGGACGAGCAATTACCAGATAATTTGCCACTACCTGCGTATATTTCAGAACTTATCCATGGATCTGGCGCAGCTTAAAACGACCTACAACGAAGCAGAACATCGTTTCGAATTACAAATTGAAGGGCAATTAGCCCGGATTGATGTGAAGGAAGGTAGTAAGAGAAGATTGTATCTTATTCATACGGAAGTACCGGAAGCACTTGGAAACCGGGGAGTTGGTCATAAGATGGTTCGTGAAGCATTGAATTGGGTAGAGGAAAATCATTTGAAGTTGATTCCGCTGTGCCCGTTCGTTCGGGCATATGTCAAACAAAACCTGGACGATTACAAGGATATTCTTGATGAAGGGGCTAAATTGTAAGAATGGAAGAAGTAGTCAAAGAGTACGAAAACGATGATCTGGTGGTAATTTGGAAACCCAACACATGTATCCATTCAGAAAAATGTTTTAAAGGACTTCCAAATGTTTTCAATCCGGAAAATCGACCGTGGGTAACGGTGAATGGTGCCAGTTCATTGGAAGTCAAGAATCAGATCGATAAGTGTCCATCTGCGGCGCTATCCTACCGTATCAAAAATCAAGAACTTATGAGTGCTGAAATCGAAGATGAGCAAATCGTTGAAGTGGCCAAGGACGGCCCATTAATGGTCTATGGCAATATCAAAGTGAAGAACCATGATGGTTCGGAAACCTCTAAACATCGGGTAACCGCCTTTTGTCGGTGTGGTGCTTCTGAAAACAAACCCTATTGCGACGGAAGTCACAAAAAGATCGAGTTTCAGGGTTAATTAAGGTGCACGCTCAGTAGCGGGTTTTCGATGTGATTAGCAACTTCTTCTACCAGGCTTCCCTGGAACAGGCCACTTAGTCCTTTATTTCCATGGGTCATCATTCCAATGACCGCTTCATTATCACCATCCAGGAAATCAGCTATTCCAGCCTCGACATTAAAGGCATTGATGGTGGTATTGGATGCAATCTTCCCATTTTTTATTATTCCTTCCAGCCTTTCGTCCATTGTCTCGCTTGTAATAAAGTTACCCGGGGTATTGACGAAGAGCAGGTGGATCTTCAGGTCAAGTAATTCACCCAGCTTTAGAAGTCCGTTTAATGCGTTTGATGTATTTGCCGGATCAAAATCTGACACGATGATCATTTTGTCGGTACTAAGATTGGGGGTATTCTCTTTCACAACCAACACCGGAACGTTTGCTAATCTGATTACTTTTTGTGCGTTTGAACCAAGGAAAACCTCTTTTAATCCGGAAGCTCCGTGTGAGCCCATAACAACTAAATCGACATGTAATCTATCTATATGATCGATAATGTTGCGATAGCTTTCATTGTATCCAATATAAGAGGAAGCTTTAACGCCCCGCTTTTTAGCCTGGTTGACCAATTCATTCAAACGATCCATATACTCCTTAATGCGTTTGTCTACATCCGGATACATTTTTCCATCACTTGTGCTTAGGTTGATCCAATCCGTAGGAATGGAAGTGAAGTGAAGAAAGTGGATCTCAGCATCTAATCGCTTGGCTATTTCCATTGCGTATTCAGTAGCATTATTTGCACATACTGAAAAATCAGAGGGTACCAGTATTCGTTTCATGGTTTTTAAATAGTGTAAGGGCTAAAGCTATCCACCCTCTAACTTCATTTTCGTGACAGCTGTCATGTGAAAGTTTGATTTAGGTCATCAAATTGAACATGTAGCACAGATGTAACTATGGGTAGCCAGTCATTTTACTTGATCAATCTTTGTTAAAGTAACTAATGACTCAATGAACATGAAGAGGTTTTTTGTTTTGATAGCTCTTATTGGTGTGGCTTATTGTCCTTCTTACTCAATGGGTATTGAACCGACAGAGCCAGAAAAGTCGGAGAAGTCTGCACGGTTAGAAGATAGATTAAATGAGTTGGATCAACTTGACCTGTCCACCTTAAGTAGAAAAGAGAGAAGGGAAGTGAGACGTGAAAAGAGACTTCTTCAGGAGGAATGTAACTGCTGCCAACCCAAGGGCACACGTATCTTGGGAAACATTACCGCAGGACTTTCGCATGTATTAGTTATAGCACATCTGAATTAGATTTAGATCATTAGCGTTTGGATCGATTGGTCACCATAAACACTTAAGTAAGTATTTATGAATATCATAATAATTACTTATACCTCATTTAGTTGAATCCAATTCCAATTTTATTAATTATGCTAGCCCTTATAGCGTAATCATGAATGCGATTCACTACCATGCCTTTTTATTGCAACTAGTCAAGAAATCCTATCTACCAACCTATCATATGCTCCTTTAGCGAGCAAATGAGTCCGACTGCTATATAATTAACTCTCCTCCAGTAGCTATGGAAAAGAGAAGCAGTCGGATTACTTATTTGGAATTTTTCAACCACTAACTAAATCAGTATTCCCTTTATGAAATTTAAGACCCAGCTTATCACGTTCAACACCATAACGTTAGGGATGTTATTGTTGATCTGTACAATTGTTTTTATCAATGTTAATCGACTATTGGATAATACCAAGTGGGTGGAGTTCACCTACCAGGTTATTGGTAAATCGAACCAACTTCTTGGCTATGTGGTCGATCAGGAAACCGGAATGAACGGTTATGTAGTGATCGGAATCGAAGAATTCCTAGAGCCATATGAATCAGGAGCCGCCAACTTTGATGAGTTGATCACCGAGTTGAAACAATCAATGAGCATTAACCCAGCTCAGGTCAAACGACTGGAAGAAGTGGAAACTCTGGCACAGACCTGGAAGTCTGAGGAAGCTGAAAAATATATCCAGATGAGAAGGGATATTATTTTAGATGAAGAGTTGGAGAAGAAGATGAAGGAGATCATTGATTCCGGAGTTGGCAAAGCAACAATGGATGCGTTCCGGTCGATTTTGGCAAGGTCTGGTCTTTCCCAGCAGGGAAAGGATAGAATTCTTGTTGATATGATCAATATGGAAACGGGTTTGAGAGGTTTTCTACTGACAGAGAAAATTGAATACCTCGAACCGTATATCGAAGGTAAGCAGAGCCTTAGTGCTGATCTAAGAAGATATGGGGCGAACTCCTCTGTTCGCAATGCGTCGAATGAATGGATTGACAATTATGCGGAGAAATTAATTGAACTGGGGAAAAGGGAAACCACAACCATAGACATGGATGCGTTGTACGAGGAGTTTGAGAAAAAAGAAGGGAAGCAATACATTGATCGAATACGAGAGGTTATTGCCGAATTCGCTGAAGTTGAGTACGGCCTTTTGACCGAGCGACTACAAAACCAGGAAGAAACCGCTGGCAACACAAAGACCATATTGTTGGTTAGCACAATCTTGGCAGTGATTATTGGGTTCTTTGCGGTCTTTTACATTACAAAATCAGTCATGGAGCGATTGGGGGGTGAGCCTGGTGAAGTGGCCGAAGTGGTTTCCAATGTTGCTGCCGGAAAGCTCAACATTCAATTTGATCGATCCAGGGTATATAAAGGACTCTATAGAAACATGAAGGAAATGGTTGATACCCTTAGCAAGATTGTTTCACAGGTTTCAGATAGTGCCAATTCTATTTCCGAGGCAGGACTAAAACTTTCTACTTCTGCCCAGCAAATGTCGTCAGGAGCAGGTAATCAGGCTTCTTCATCGGAAGAGGTTTCTGCTGCTATGGAGGAAATGACTGCCAATATCCAACAGAATGCCAGTAGTTCTAAGGAAGCTGAAAAAATAGCCGTTGATGCTGTTCAGGATGTTCAGAAAGGCAAGCTGGCAGTAGACCAAACGGTAGGTGCCATGAAGGAGATTGCAGAGAAAGTTTCTGTCATCGGGGATTTCGCTCGTCAGACTAACATACTTGCGCTGAATGCTGCAGTCGAAGCAGCCAGGGCGGGAGAGGCAGGCAAAGGGTTTGCAGTTGTTGCTGCAGAGGTAAGAAGACTTGCGGTTAGCAGTCAATCCTCTGCAGATGCCATTGATGAACTTTGTCAGTCAAGCGTGGGTGTTGCTGATGAAGCAAGTCAGCTTTTTGAAAATCTGATGCCCGGAATTCAAAAAACCGCGCAGATCGTTCAGCAAATTACACAAGCCAGTGAGGAACAAAACGTGGGAGCTGAACAAGTCAACACAGCTATCCAGCAATTGAATACGGTGACACAACAAAATGTCTCTGGCGCGGAGGAGACTGCCTCCAGCTCACAGGAGCTAAGTGATCAGGCCGAGAATCTGAGGGAGGTAATTGGCTATTTCACACTTATTGAGGAAGAAGTATTTCATCGTCAGGAAGAGATAATTGGACGTGATGAAGAATCAAATGTGATTGAGGAACTATCTAGCAATGGCTCCTCCAATGGGAATGGAATAGAGATCGACCTTGATGTGGATGTTAGCGATCGGGAGTTTGAGAAGTTTTGAGCTTCATTTAAGTTAGTTTTCACACTTTAAACCAATCAACCCTTGAGGTTGTGCTCTGGAGACTCATAGATACTTTCATAATAACAAAATGACTATAAAGTATACTATTTAGTTATTGGTTGTAACTGGCTTCCAGAACTGAAATAGAGCTTTCAGCGTTATATTTGCCCACATCATTGAGCCAATTTAAATGGGTGCTGAAACCAAGTTTTTCACAGAATTCCCGTATGCTGTTGAGCAGCTTAAAATTGACAATAAGGGAATCGTACAAGTACGTGTAAACGTCGTTCGCGGAATGGACGAAGGAGGTTTCCATATCTATTCAGCCCCAGCAATCAATGTAACCGGATACGGCAACACAGATAAGGAAGCTAGAGAAGGTTTCCACGCGAACGTTCAGGTTTTCATTGATGACATAGGAGCAATGAGCACAAAGAAGCGCGCTGAACACCTGACATCTTTAGGTTGGGAAAAACACCACCTTTTCAACAAGCAGTATTCCAAAGCTTATGTTGACAATGATGGGAATCTTCAAGGGTTCAAAAATGCTGAGGTATCAGCTATGGAAACCATTGCAGCGTAGTGTCTCCATATAGACCGGTGGGAACCAAACACTTCAAGGAATTTTTAGACGCGCATAATTGCAGGTATCTACGTACAAAAGCCTCTCATGAACATTGGAGGTGCTCACGCTGAGAGCTGACTATTACATTTCGAGGAGCGGATAAACAAATCCCGCCTATGCACCTACGAACAAACATGAAAACGATGAAGTTGACCATGCGATACCTGTACGAATGGATCGATGAGAATTGCTAAAGCAGCTCCTTCTTCTTAGTATCATACTCTTCCTGAGTAATTGCCCCCTTCTCCAATAATGAATGAAGCTTTTCTAGCTCGTCCGCTGTGCTTCCGGTACTTTCATGAACAACAGTGGTAGGCTGAGCTGCCTGAGCTGGAGCCGCCTGCACATTCCTATTGTACTTGGAATCGAATTCGTCCTTCGACATGGCCAGGAAGGCAATGAAGTCAACCAGAGAAATCAATACTGGTATAAAAGTCCAGCAGAAGAGCAGGTAAATAATGCCGAGTCCTGCCTGGTTAAGGTAGAACCTGTGTATGCCTAGTCCACCAAGAAAAAATGCGAGGATAGCAGCCGTTGCTTTGTCTTTCATATATCATGTTTGGGTGAAGGTTAAATTTAATATAACTGATTCAACTCTGACCTATCATTTATAATCCGTCAATCGTTCCAGGTGCTTTCCTGCATCCCATTCCAATCCCTAGCCAACAAGCACTCCTAACCCTCCTGCAATGAACATTTCATCAGACTCAGCCACCACTCCTAAAATAGTCAATAGGTACCCTGCAAGCTGGCTTGTCTTACCAGCGTTTCGTTGTTTATTAAATGCTAATAGTTGCGTATTAATCACAGATATTCTTTTTGAATTGCGGTCAATCTGTGAAGCGTCTAAATTCCCTGAGAATTTGTTCTGCAGTTGTCGAACTTCAGCAAAGCCGAAAGGTATATTTTTCTTGGAAAGCTGGTCATAAATAAAAGATCTTGAATTAAGCCGCTCAGTAAAACCCACTGAGTCAATGGATTGAAGACTGATGTACTTAGCTCTTCGTTCAAGCTTCACTCCCTTATCTGTCACTTTCGAAATTGTTCCCTTATAGACTGTCCCGCGCGTGTGAACGTAATCTGTCTGAGCATTTGAATAGGTGAGTGCCGAAAGCAGCAAGAGGATTGTTAGGATGAGTTTCATAGTGCATGAACTAAGTTATAATTAGCCATTTACCCCAATGTGAAATTGAACAAAAATGATTAAATTTTTAGTGGAATAAGTAGCGAGGAAGCTTACCTGTCAGCCTTTCGGACAAAACCCATCTGGTCAGCAACTCCTTATAACTAGGCCTAGAATGAGTGGCGGACCTTAGGTAATAAAGCAAAATGGATTAATGAGTATATCCTCAATTACCTAAATCATGACTAATAAAAACTAGACTAAACTATGCCATCTTTCTATGCCACTTGGGGATCTGAGAAATTGGATCGACCGAATTAAGGCTGTAAGTAAGATTAAGATTGTAGCGAGGGGGGGACTTGCCCGTCAGCCTTCCGGCTGAAACCCCCGTCCGCCAACCGGCGGATATGAATCCGACGTTTAATTGAATTTCTGATCAATTGCCGACCAGACAAACGCTCTGCCCTTGGCAGACTTTAATTGCCTTTCTCTTAAGGAAGCCTTAGATATGGAGTCACATTTTTCAAGATAAACTAACTTCCAAGGCCTGAATTTTTGTGTGTAGCCTTTATTGGCAAAGTAGTAATGACTTCTTAATCTAGCCTTAATGTTTGAGGTTCTTCCGATATATATTCGATTGCATTTACTAGAAAAAAGCGCATAAACGAAGTGATAGTAAGCCATTAACTCTTGAGCTTTGAGTAATAAGTTAGAATGACTACAGAGTTAATGATGAAAGTAGCGAGGGGGGGACTTGAACCCCCGTCCGCCAACCGGCGGATATGAATCCGACGTTTAATTGAATTTCTGATCAATTACCGACCAAACAAACGCTCTACCCTTGGCAGATTTTAATTGCCTTTCTTTTGAGGAAGCCTTAGATATGGAGTCACATTTTTCAAGATAAACTAACTTCCAAGGCCTGAATTTTTGTGTGTAGCCTTTATTGGCAAAGTAGTAATGACTTCTTAATCTAGCCTTAATGTTTGAGGTTCTTCCGATATATATTCGATTGCATTTACTAGAAAAAAGCGCATAAACGAAGTGATAGTAAGCCATTAACTCTTAAGCTTTGAGTAATAAGTTAGAATGACTACAGAGTTAATGATGAAAGTAGCGAGGGGGGGACTTGAACCCCCGACCTCCGGGTTATGAATCCGACGCTCTAACCACCTGAGCTACCTCGCCAAAATATCAGAGTAGGTCCTGAAAAAGGAACGCAAATCTACGTAAGATTTCTTTTCATTTCTGCTATTGGTTAAATGGAAATTTTTTATACCTTATGAAAAATTTCGAATATGGCGAAGGTTAAATATGTAGGAGAATTCGAATTCAATGCTTCCAAGAAGATGTTGTTCCCTTACTTCAGCACAGCCTCGGGTTTAGCCCAGTGGTTCGCCGATGATGTCAACATCAATAATTCCAGCAAAGAATACACCTTCATTTGGGATGGTGATGAGACCATAGCCAAACTTACGTCTAACAGAACCAACCATCATGTTCGCTTTGATGTGGTCGATCCCGATGATGACGATCCGAATTATTTTGAGTTTAAGCTTGAGATGAACGAACTCACACAGTCCGTGTACGTTCGAATCACTGACTATTCAGACATGGATGAAGAAGAGGCCCAGGAATTATGGGAAACACTTATCCATGACCTGAAAGAGATCGTCGGCGGTTAAACATTGGCATTTTTCTTGTCAGTCATTCTAATTTTGCACATCGTATGCGCAAGCTGGATATTTTAATGATCAAATCATTTGTGGGTCCTTTCCTGCTCACCACAGCTGTGTCCAATTTTATCCTACTCATTCAATACCTGCTCAAGTACTTCGATGATTTTGTGGGAAAGAACCTGGGTGTTACGGTGTTTGCCGAACTACTCTTCTATTTCTCATTGAATATGCTTCAGGTGGCGCTTCCACTTGGAGTTTTGGTTGCTTCTTTGATGACCTTCGGAAACCTGGGTGAGAACTTTGAACTCACAGCGATCAAGGGTTCGGGGATATCGCTCATTAGAACACTTCGCCCAATATTCTTATTTGTCCTCTTACTCTCCGTAGGAGCTTTCTTCTTCAACAACTATACGGTTCCGGCTGCCAATCTCAAGGCATACAGTTTGCTGTATGATATCAAGCATACGAAACCGGCTCTTGATATCAAGGCTGGATCTTTTTACAACGGTATCCCTAACTATAGTATTAAAGCGAAAGAGAAACTACCTGATGGTAAGACGCTGTTAGATGTAATCATTTATGATCATTCCGATGGTCGGGGTAATCATACCATTATTCTCTCAGACTCCAGCCTGATGTATACCATTTTGGATGACCGATACCTGAAATTGGAATTGTACAATGGTAACTATTATGCAGAGCGCGAGAAGAAAAGTAGTAAGGTAGCCCAGTTGTACCGTACAGAATACTACCGGATGGACATGGTTTTTAGCCTGGCTTCTTTTGATCTGAAGCGTCGGAAAGAGGAGCTTTTTCAAAATAATCGTCAAATGAAGAATATCGGAGAGCTTACAGCTGATATTGACTCTTTTGCTACGATCATCGATAAAGCTAAGGTCAACTTCATCAACAATACCAGCCGTGTCTTCGATTATCACATTTCCGAAGACGATGCAATCTTACTCAAATACAAAGAAGAGCCTGACTCTTTGAAGGAAAAGAAGGTCAACACTGTTTCTGCTTCATTTTTGCCACTGAACCTATTTGATCAGCGATTGCCGAGGCAAGAGGAAGAGAAAAGGTTTGACCTCACCACCCTTTGGAAGTCAGCAGCTGAAGAACCATTGCTCATTGGGTCAGAGTTACCTGCTGAGCAATTGAAAGAGAATCCCTCTAAAAGCAGGGTGGTTAGGAACCCAAGATTAAAGCAGCGGTTAGAGGAGAATGAATTTGCGTATGTTCCTCCGCCGAAGAGAAAGGGCCAGTTGGATTTCAAACTGGATACCGTAAAGCTAGACTTTCTGGATGAGCTGATAGCGAAGAAAACACGATTGAGGAAAAAGGCAGTCATTACAGGAGCTCTGAACCAGGCGCGAAACATCAAGGTAAGCGTCCAATCTACAGAGACCAGGATCTATAATGCGCAGAAAGACAAAAACCTCTACACGATCGAAAAGTATAAAAAGTACGCTCAGGCGATGGCCTGTATTCTCATGTTCATGATAGGAGCACCTTTGGGTGCGATCATCAAGAAAGGTGGTCTTGGAGTTCCAACGATCATTGCTATTCTTTTCTTCATTATCTACTACGTATTTACCAGTATTGGAGAGAAATCAGCGAAAGAGGGTGCGATGAACCCATACTTTGCAGTGTGGCTTTCGGATATCGTTTTATTGCCTTTTGGCTTGTTTTTCCTTCGCCAGGCACGAATTGATGCCAGATTGTTTGATGTGGACTTCTATAATATATGGATTGATAAGCTGAAGCGAAGATTTGCGAAGAAGGATAAAGAAGTCTAAATTTGCGCTTCGATAAAAAGAGAGATAGAAAATAGAATGTATCTAACGACAGAGAAAAAGACAGAATTTTTTAAAAAACACGGAAAATCCGAAACAGATACAGGTTCGACAGAAGCTCAAATAGCGCTGTTTACATATCGTATTAACCATTTGACAGACCACCTTAAAACTCAAAAGAAGGATCATTCATCACGCTTAGGTCTGTTGAAACTAGTAGGAAAAAGACGTAGACTTCTTGATTATTTGTACAAAAACGATATCGAGCGGTATCGTAGCATTATAGCTGACCTGAATATCAGGAAGTAATTAACTAAAGAGATTAAAGGGGGAATCAACATTCTGATTCCCTTTTTTGTTTATCAACCCAGGGATCAAAGGGATCCTTGTTTACACAATGATTATGATGAAAAACATTACAAAAACCTTCAAACTTACTGACGGCAGAGAGGTTTCTATTGAAACCGGAAAGCTTGCAAAGCAAGCAGACGGATCCGTCGTGGTGAGAATGGGTGATGCCATGTTATTGGCAACCGTTGTTTCCTCACCGGAAGCAAAAGAGGGAGTGGACTTCCTTCCACTTTCTGTTGATTACCAGGAAAAATTTGCGGCAGCAGGGAAAATTCCTGGAGGATTCCTCAAGAGAGAGGGAAAACTATCTGATTACGAAGTATTGATCTGCCGTCTGGTGGATCGGGCTTTACGTCCATTATTCCCTGATACCTATCATGCAGACACGCAGGTGTTCATTCAACTGATCTCTGCTGACAAAGACATTATGCCGGATGGCCTTGCAGCTTTAGCTGCTTCATCGGCGATTGCAGTTTCTGATATTCCTTTCAATGGACCCATTTCTGAGGTAAGAGTGGCAAAGGTTGATGATGCTTATAAGATCAACCCAACTCCGGAAGAGATGGAGCGCGCTACCCTTGACTTGATTGTTGCTGGTACAAGCGACAACATCATGATGGTAGAGGGGGAGTCGAAAGAAGTTTCTGAGACTGAAATGATCGAGGCGATCAAGGCTGCACACGAAGAGATCAAGATCCAATGCCAGGCACAAGTAGAGCTTGCTGAAGAGTTTGGGTCAACTGAAAAACGAGAATTCGAACACGAGCCGGTTGATGAAGATCTTCACAAGAAAATGCGTGCAGAAACGTATGACAAGCTTTACGCTGTAGCTAAAGAAGGAAATCCTAACAAGGCAGCTAGAAAAGAAGCTTTCAAGGCGATTTGGGAAGAATTTATTGGCCAGTACTCTGAGGAGGAATTGGAAGAGCTGGATGACTTCCTTCTAGGGAAGTATTTCCACGATGTTGAAAAAGAAGCAGTTCGAAACTGTGTACTTGATACCAAAGTACGATTGGACGGACGTCAGTTGGATGAGATCCGACCTATTTGGACAGAGGCAGACTACTTGCCATCGGCACATGGATCTGCAGTGTTTACGAGAGGAGAAACACAATCACTTACTTCTGTCACACTAGGCACCAAGTTGGATGAGCAAATGATTGATGGGGCGATGATCTCAGGGTACAATAAGTTCATCCTTCACTATAATTTCCCTGGTTTCTCAACCGGTGAAGTTAGACCAAATAGAGGTCCCGGGAGACGTGAAGTAGGGCATGGAAACCTGGCAATGCGAGCGCTTAAGCCAATGGTTCCAACCGAAGATGAGGGCAATCCTTACACCGTTCGAATTGTATCTGACATTTTGGAGTCGAATGGATCTTCTTCAATGGCTACCGTTTGTGCAGGAACCATGGCGTTAATGGATGCAGGTATCAAGTTGAAGCAACCGGTTTCAGGTATCGCAATGGGAATGATCTCCGACAGTGAATCTGGAAAGTATGCTATCCTTTCTGATATTCTTGGTGATGAAGACCACCTTGGAGACATGGACTTCAAAGTGACTGGTACAGAAAACGGGATCACCGCTTGTCAAATGGATATTAAGGTGGACGGACTAAGCTATGATGTTTTGGCAGAAGCCCTGGATCAGGCGAAGCGAGGAAGGTTGCACATTCTCGGTGAGATGAAGAAAACCATCGCTGAGCCAAGAGCTGAATTGAAACCTCATGCGCCACGAATGGTTCAATTGAGAATCGATCGCGAATTGATCGGTGCGGTTATCGGCCCTGGTGGTAAGATCATCCAGGAAATCCAGAAAGAATCAGGGGCAACTGTTAACATCGATGAAGATGAAGTAGGCGGCAAGGTCAGCATTTTCGCCAATGACGGCAAAGCATTGGATGATGCGTTAGGCAGAATCAAAGCAATTGTTGCTCAGCCGGAAGTAGGAGAGGTGTATGAAGGAAAAGTGAAGAGCATTATGCCATTTGGTGCCTTTATTGAATTCCTTCCTGGAAAAGATGGGTTGCTTCACATATCTGAGATCAAATGGGAGCGTGTAGAAAACGTCGCAGACGTGATGGAAGAAGGAGAGGAAGTGAAAGTGAAGTTGATCGATATCGACAAGAAGACAGGCAAATTCAAGCTTTCCCGAAAGGTTTTATTGCCAAGACCAAAAAGGGAAGAGAAACCTGTTGAGAAAACAGAAGAGTAATCTGTAAGACAAAATAAAATTTTGTGGCCCTTACCGGGCACGAAAAGAATTAAATTGGTGTTCAGTTTGAACATCAATTTTTGTTTAGAAGAAAATAAATCGAATAATGTCAACAGAACGAGTAAAAGTACTAATCATCGGTTCCGGTCCGGCAGGCTATACAGCAGCAGTTTATGCAGCAAGAGCAGGCCTTAATCCGGTACTTTATACCGGTAGTCAGCCGGGCGGCCAGCTGACCATTACTAATGATGTGGAGAACTACCCTGGGTATCCGGAAGGGATCAACGGGCCACAGATGATGATTGACTTCCAAAAGCAGGCTGAGCGATTCGGTACTGATATTCGAAGTGGACTGATCACTTCTGTTGACTTCTCCAGTTGGCCGCTTAAGGCAACTGTTGACGAAAAGCATGAAGTTGAAGCAGAGGCGGTGATTATTTCCACAGGAGCTTCAGCAAAATGGCTGGGTCTTGAGAGTGAAGAGCGTTTGAATGGAAAAGGTGTATCCGCCTGCGCGGTTTGTGATGGTTTCTTTTTCAGAGGTCAGGATGTGGTACTTGTGGGCGGAGGTGATACTGCAGCAGAAGAAGCGAGCTATTTATCCAAAATAGTAAATAAAGTCTACATGCTTGTTCGACGTGATGAAATGAGAGCTTCGAAGATCATGCAGCAGCGAGTTATGAATGCACCGAATATTGAGATCCTGTGGAATACCGAAGTAGACGAAGTTTTGGGAGGTGAAGAAGTAGAAGGGGTGCGAGTGGTCAACAACCAAACGGGAGAGAAGAAAGAAATTGAAGCTCAGGGATTTTTCGTGGCGATCGGTCATCAGCCGAATACTGAGATCTTTAAGGACTGGCTGGATATGGATGAGCAAGGATACATTAAAGCGGTACCAGGAACTTCTAAGACAAACATCCCCGGAGTTTTCGCTACCGGAGATGCCCAGGATAAAGTCTATAGACAGGCTGTAACTGCTGCAGGAAGCGGATGTATGGGTGCATTGGATGCAGAGAAATTTATCGCTGAGAAAGAAGTAGAATTAGCAGAGGCTCAAGCCTGAAGTTTCAAGGACCAAGTTACAAGCTTCAAGTAGTTCTGTTTTGTGAGACTCTTGAAGCTTATTTTTTTGTAGCCTTCTTATTTAGCGAAGGAGGTAATAATCCCAAACTTGATCCCAGGGAATTCATTCTCCTGTACCGAGTACATTGGAACGGATACTGCAGCAAATAATCTAAGATTAACTGTTGAATTCCGGTTGATCAAATAACCACCTCCCGCATAAAGCCCTATACCTGTTTCTGTAGCCGAAATGGAAGTATTGTCGGAAAAATGTTCCTTCATTCGGAAAAGACCGTATTCCAATCCGCCATCAATGTAAAACGTGGATCGCTTCCGGGTAAAAGGATAGATAATTCCCAGGTTGACATTTCCATGCTGCAGCTTAACCGTTCGGTATTGATAGGTATCAAGCAAGCGAGCGTTCGGATAAAACTCAAAGTTCAGGTTGAACAGCACCACTGAAGCATCATAGGTATAAGCAAGGCCAAATCCAGATAAAGTAGATTCATCAAACAGATGCTTGCCGCCAAGCATCGCTCCGACAAAGTGATTCACCTTGATCTGTGCCAGCTCAACACCTTTTTGGTCATATTCTGTTACTTCATCAATTTCAATGTCAGTTTTGGCGGTTTTATTTGTCATGAATGATCGGCCTAGTCGTGAAAGCAGTGCATCCAGATCCTGCTCTGAACTTCCTTTAACCATATCGTGCCAAACCTGTTCATTGTTCCTTGATCGATATAAGCCTAAGGATACGATGTACGTGCCTTCAAGGTCATGTATTTCACCTCTCAAAACGTACCCGGCATTTTTTCCAAGCGCATTGGCCAGAGCTGCTTCGTTAGATTCTCGCTCCACGTAACTATCAAAAAGCCTTTCGGGCATTATCACTGTGAAGTCGTGATTATTTTCAATATAGGATTTGATCAATTTTGAAGTCGAATACTGCAAGCCAGCATCCTTTTCCATATTGATCAGTTCGAAATATGGAAAGTACACTACCTTACCTTGTGCGTTAGTCATGAAAAAGGAACAGCAAAGGATAATTGTGGTGATGAGCTGATTAGTCGTTTTCATGTCCGGTAGTTGTTTGGTTTTCCATAAGTCCCTTTTTGAGAGGTTTCCCCCTAAAAGTTTAACAAAAACCAGATCCCCTGATAAAGAAAAACCCACCAAGCGTACTCAGTGGGTTGATAGAAGAAGAGGGAAAAAATCAGTTCACTTCCTCACCATTTTTCATTTTTGCTATCATACCCTGTACCAGATCTTTTCTGGACTCAGGCACATTGTCGATCTTTTCCAAAACCTTGATCCCCTTGGATTGCTGGCCAGCAGCATATAAGGTTCTTCCATAGCCCAAATGGACATACCACTGGTCTGAAAAATCTCTAACAGCTGCTTCGAATATTTGGAGTCCCAGCTCGGCTCTTCCGTTTCTCGTTAGTGACATTCCTACCCCGTAAGCATCATCCGGGTTATCCAACAAGGTAATTGCTTCAGCATAAGTGTCATTAGATTCCTTTTCTCTGCCCAATGCCCATAAAATGTTGGCTTTGGTCGACATGTTGGAGAAATTCTTGTTAGCTGTAAAGCCGTTGTATCCACCTCTGATAGAGCGATCTGCCCATTCGAGTGCTTCTTCGAGGTTGGTGTTACGCTCCAGGCACCAGTTAGCGGCATCATTCCATGCTTGCCAGCGATAGGTGTTTTCACCCAATAATTCATATCTGAAGTTTTCAACGACCGTCTTGTTCAGATCTACTGAAACAGTGAATGGGATTCGTTTCTCAGCCCAATCAACAGCTAATACCAAGCTGTTTTCGGTACGATCGACAAAGCGGTAATCCAGTTGTTCAGAAAATACGGTTTCAGTTGGAGTTACATCCACAGATAGCGTCACATCCTTTTCTTTATCCAGGTAATAGCTTCCCCATTGATTGTCATGATGAGCAAAAAGAAGTGTATACGGTCCGTTTTTTCTCGTGATCACATGAAAACCATAGCTACCTGCAGGTAGGGAATTCCCATTGATCATGACATCCGTACTGAAAGCAATGGTTGTGTTCATGTTAGCCCCAGCCCTCCATGGAAGGTTCGGATCATTATAGGCAAGAATCACATCATTCCAGACATCTCGCCCTCGAACAGCCGGGCTGTGATAATTGACAGTGATGTCTGTAATACCAAGGCGTTGAGTTTCTGAAACTTTCGGGCTTGTTCGTGGAAATTTGACTGAATGATATTGTGCATTAACTACCAGCGTCCCGGTAATCAGCAACAGGTAAAGTAACTTTTTGACCATTTTTCGTATTGTTTATAAATCTCGGTCGATATTAGATCGTAAGAAGAAATACAGTCTCCTGATTTCGAGAATCTGGAGATGAAAATTTATACCATGAACTCAATTAACCTTTTAGCGATCTTTTCAGGTATAGGGGTTGCTGTGGCACTTTCGCTGGCGGTTTACTTCTTTTTTATTCGATCGGAGGACCGATTCAGCCTTCGATTGTTGGCTATCCTGTTTGTTGCGATAGCCATTCGGCTGGCTAAGTCTGTCTTTGTATTTATGACTGAAATGCCTGTAGAAGGAACAGCCACAGGAAGTCTTGGACTATCGGCGATTGGACCAACCTTGTGGTTGTATGTAAAGTACCTGAAGCCGGGTGAACGAAAACTTAGGTTTGTTGATTGGCTACATTTTATTCCCGGGCTTATCAGTTTTGTTGTGATCCTGAATTCGGGTGGGTCCATGGCATTTGAGTTCTTCTCAATTCTAACCTCTTTACTCTTTGTTTATGTGATCGCATCCTGGTTCCGGTTTGCAAAGAGTCGAGCAAGTCTGAATGAAAAGCTCAGAAACTGGAATGTGTTGGTCTTAACAACCGTTACGGTCGTTTGGGTGGCGTTCAGCTATCAACTCATATTTGATGGAATTCTCAATTATGCGCTGGGAGCGGGACTAGCTGCAATTTTCTTCTATGTGTTACTCTTTTATGCGCTTAAGCATCCGATCCTATTCCCTAAAATGTCAAGTGTTACCATCGATGAAGGAGTGATCAGGAAATTGAGGAATGCCTTGGAAATTGATAAGATCTACCAAAAACAGTCACTTACACTCAACCGAATAGCGGATGAGTTAGGTGAGCCTGCTTATGTTGTATCGAAAGCATTAAAAGCGGAGTACGGCAAGAGTTTTCCGGAGTTGATCAATCACTTCCGAATCAAAGATGTCAAGGAAAAGCTCCAGGTTGAAAAGGACTTTGTGAAGATTGAGGGGTTGGCATACGAAGTGGGTTTCAGTACACCTTCTGCCTTTTATGCAGCCTTCAAGAAGGAGACTTCACTTTCCCCTAGCGAGTATCGGAAAACAGTTTTGAATTAATGGATCACCCGCCATTTAGCGGATGATCCATGATTGATTATTTATCTACTCCGGGAGATCGCTCCAGGAATTCATCATACAACTGGGTGTGTCTGCTTACCATCGGCATCATCCATCCGGCTATGAAGACATGTGAGATCTGCGTTTTTGTTTCAAAAGGATCTCCATTCGCTACAAAAAGATTAGCGACTTTTCCTTTTTCCAATGAGCCGAGCCGATCATCGACACCAAAGATCTCAGCAGGAATAATAGTTACTGCTTTGAAGGCCTCTTCTCTTCCCATTCCGTAAGCAGCTGCAAAACCGGCGTTGAAAGGCAGGTTTCTCACATTTTCTGTTTCGTTTGTTCGAATGGCAACTTTTACACCCGCTTGTAACATCAAACCAGCATTGGCGTACGGTCGATCATATTTGTCGTAAGCACGGTTAGGTGTTCTGAGAACCGGACCTGTGATCACGGGAATATTGGCTTCAGCAAGTTCCTTAGCTGCACGCCATCCTTCGGATACGCCACAGAAAACGACATCTAATCCTTTTCCTTCTACCCACTTAATGGCTTCTTTGATGTCATTGGAAGCATTCACATTAAAGAGCATTTTCATTTCGCCTCTCACTGCCGGTAGCAAAGCTTCCAGTTCAGGATAATAATCCTGCTTACCTCCGGCAGAATCGATCTTGTGATATTGAATAGCCTTGGCGTATACATCATTCAACTGTTTCAAGTCTTTTTCAGCTGCTTTCTTGATATCCTCATCGGAACGCCTATCAAATGGTCCGCGTCTTCCAGTAGCAGGAAAATTGACTATCACTGCTTTGAACCCGGCAAACATCTGATCAGGATTGTACCCATGAAGGTTGATCAATGCTGCGGTACCTGGGAATAAACCACCGGATGGAACACTAAGCACTGTGGTTACTCCATTCACACGAGTAACAGGAATTGACACAGAGTTAGGGTTAACCGCTGTTAGCGCCTGAATGTGTGGGATCACTTCGCCGATTTCACTGTTGTCCCGAGTTCTGGCTACAGCAGCTACTTCCACCAATCCAAGTTGAGTTCCACCATCGATCATCCCAGGGTAGATCGTCATGCCTGAGCAATCAATGGTTTCAGCGCCACCTGGTATGGAAACATTGGTTCCTACATCTGCGATCAGGCCATTAGAAATGACAAGCGTTCCATTTTGTATCGTACCATTGGTTACGGTTTCAATAGTAGCATTTGTCAATGCGAACGTACCCGTTCTACCCTTAGGCATTTGTGCATAGCTGCTCACAAAAAGCAGTAATGACATTAGGTGTATCGTTATCTTAAGTCTCATGATTTCTTAGTTGTCGGTGAATAATAATTCTGCTCCCTGCATGCATTGATCGTGATGTTCTTCCTCATAGAAAACAACATCGATCTTCTCTTCTGGATCCGGATAAATACGCATATCATCCGCATCGTTTTCCCTGTCAAACCTGACAACTCCATCTACAATAGTCATCATGGGGATTGCATAAATGGAAAGGGGATGATTCTCGAAGATCGCTACATCTCCTTCTTTCCCAACTTCAAGTGAACCTATCCGATC
Source organism: Cyclobacteriaceae bacterium (assembly GCA_965267415.1). Classification (GTDB taxonomy): domain Bacteria; phylum Bacteroidota; class Bacteroidia; order Cytophagales; family Cyclobacteriaceae; genus Ekhidna. The sequence continues at coordinate 60,018 of OZ253955.1, forward strand.
TTCAACACCCAATTGCTTGGCTGGATTAATGGTGATCAGGGCAAGTGCCTCTTCATCAGAGAGTCCACCGTATTTCTGCGATTTGGCAGCTTCGTGATACAAGTGTCTGATCAACTCTCCTGAATCCGAGTTGATGGAAGTGGTTACTCCATTCTTAGTTAGGATGGCCGCATTGTAAGCGGTGCTGTAGTACACTTCGAATTTGTAAGCCCACCAATCTGAGAATATGGAAGCCATCGCTCCCCATTCTGCCAATTCAGGAGCTACCTTGAACCCTTCATTGACGTGTTGGAAAACCAATTTGTCAATTCCAAAATCTTTACAGACCTGCATCAGCATGTAGATCTCGTCCGCGCGGTAGGAGTGACAATGAATGATGATCTCACCCCTTAAGATGTCGGCAAGTGTTTCCATTCGAAGGTCATAAGCGGGAGCCTTTTCTTTAAACCCACGCTGTGACTTTGCCTTGTTGTAAGCATCCCACGCTTCCATGTATTCCTTTGCTTGTGAAAACGAACTTCTGATCACATGCTCAACACCCATTCTGGTACGAGGCAACACGCCGACACCTTCTCCATGAACCCTGGTAGGATTTTCTCCAAGAGCGAATTTGATCGTGCGTGGAGCACCTTCCATTCGTAATTTGTCCGCATCAATTTCACCGTACCTGAATTTGACGGTCTCACACTGACCACCAATTGCATTTCCGGACCCGTGCATCAAGTGAGCGGATGTCACTCCACCCGCCAGTGCCCGGTAGATCCCAACGTCCAACGGATCGATATTATCACCGACCCAAACTTCAGCAGTCACCGGATTGGTCAACTCATTCACCGCATCTAATGCAAGGTGTGAGTGAGCGTCTATGATTCCTGGCATAACGTACATGCCAGAAGCGTCGATCGTACGTGTTCCGCTAGGAGCATTCAGGCCTTCTCCGATCCGGGTGATCTTACCATTTCGGATCAAAACATCTGTGTTGTTTAATGTTCCGTTGGTTACGGTCAAAACGGTCCCTCCCTTGATCAGCACATTGCCTGTTTCCTGGGCAATCGCAATCAAAGTGGTTACAGTTAATAGTATTGTTAATATTCTTTTCATTTCAGTCCGATTTAAAATTGAGGTTCCCTTTTTCCTTCCACCGGAAAACTACCAAATGCGGCAATCGATAGGTTGCCATCAAACGCATCTCCATCAACTTCCAGGCTTGCGTTTACAGTCATATCCTGACCCATATTGACCACATAAGAGAAGGTAAGGGTCTTTCCATCTACTTCGATATCCTCCAACTCAGATTCTTCATTGCTAGTGTTGCTTGTCAATGTACCGGAGAGTGACCCGCCTTCATCCGAGATATCAATAACTCCGGTCCGATTACCTTGAGGAGTTTCAACAGTGTACGACCATGTCCCTATTACGGAAGCATCTTCTTCTCCTGATGACTTCTTCTTTTCTTTCACCTCATTGTCATACTTGATTCCGTCAACGAATACATGACGCACTTTTGATTTTTCCTCGAAGTAAGGTTTATCGGTAACGATCACGTTAGCCATTTTTCCAACTTCTACTGTTCCCATTATCGTAGACACACCTAATAATTGAGCCGGAGTAGTGGTCAGCGCTGCTAGTGCCTGATCTTCAGTAAGGCCATTTTCAATGACCTTCATCATGTTACCCTTGAAATCTTTGGATTTGACACTGGCCGTTGAGAACCCAAACCTGATTCCCTGGTTGCTTAATAGTGAAGCTTGTGTATAGTATCTCATCACAATCTCACGCTTTCGCTTCTTGAGTGCTTCATCTTCGATCTCAGCCTGGGTCAATTGGACTTTCTCTTCTTCATCCGAACCTTCGTCTTTATCGCTTTCGTCCTCTTTTTTCTCCTCTGGTATTTCCGGTAGATCCAATGACAGGAAGACGGGTGTTCCTACACCTTTGATCATATCTACAAGATCCCAGGATTGCTTTACTTCGCTAAGCATAAGATTGAAACCCAGGTCTTTTTTAAGTGCGAGCGCACGAGTGATCTCAACAACCTCCTCCGCCTTGAAAAGGACTGGAATTTGCTTGGATATAACCGGGTACATTGCTTCAAGCATTTGATCTGATCCCGGTCGTTCCATACCATTACTACTTGTTCGGTACTTATTTGAATACTCTAATGCTTGTGTTGCTTTTCGATACATGTCACGGTACTTGGCCATGATCCCCATGATCGTGCTTGGGTATACTCCGTTGGCACCTTCCCACTGACTGAAAAGTGAAACGTTTTCCCTGATAAGCATGTCTTCTCCACTTGACCCTCCAAATAAGACGATCGATCCGGTTCCGGGCATCATACCACGAGTGGGACCTACATGCCCAGCTGTAAATCCAAGTTTTCGGAACTCATCCAATGACTTTTCCGAAGGATCCAACAACGTTCTTACACTTTGATTCGGAGTAATACCTGCTCTTTCGTACGCAGGATCACCTCTCATGCTTCGGTCTTCATTGGATCGGTCCTCTTCTTTTGGCATTTTCACGCCACTGCCGGACATTCCACTAATGAATCCGGCATAGACATACATTGAGTCTGAATCGATGATCCAGGCGTTCGCTGGAATAGATACGGATGCTCCAACAGCTTTTATTACACCATTTTCCATTACCACCGTACCTCTGGGTATCACTTTGCCGGGAGCCTGAATAATCGTGGCATTTCTGATGGCGTAAGTGGAGGTAACGGGTCTTAAATCACCTTCCTGCGCATTACTTCCTGTTGGGAAAAGTACGATGATTGACATCAGGAAGACGATTTTGATTATACCGTCGAGTTTTGTCATAAATATCAATTTAGGTTTGATTGATTGCAAAGTTTGAAGATAGAAATTTTCATCATTGTAAAAACCATATTTACATAAGTGGTGTTTTCTTTGTCGCTCAACTACACGCCTATGAAGTTAGACATAATGGGAATTGTAGCCCATCCTGATGATGCAGAACTATCTTTTAGCGGAACGCTTTTAGTTCATCACAAGCAGGGCTTTAAGACTGGAGTCGCAGATCTTACCCGTGGAGAACTTGGAACGCGGGGTACTCCTGAGATACGAGAAACAGAAGCAAAAGAGGCCGCCGAAATACTTGGGCTCTCCGTACGTGAAAACCTTGGGCTCCCGGATGGATTCTTCGAAAACAATAAGGAAAACCAGCTAAAGATCGCTTCGGTTGTGCGTAGGTATCAGCCTGAAATTGTCATAACCAATGCGAAATATGACCGTCATCCGGATCATGGACGTGCTTCATCACTGGTTGAAACCGCTTGTTTTGTTGCAGGGCTAAAGGAGGTTGAAACAACCTGGGAAGGGGAGAAGCAAGAGGCTTACCGGCCTAAGAAGATCTATTATGCCATTCAGAGTATTGCACTTGAACCTGATTTTTTAGTTGATGTATCTGAGGTGATTGACGAACGAATGAAAGCAATCAAGGCGTTTAAGTCACAATTTTTTGATCCGAAGAGTGGTGAACCTGAAACATACATTAGCTCTCAAAATTTCATGGAAATGCTCAATGCTCGTTCCAGGGAATTTGGTCATCGCATTGGAGTGGATCACGCGGAAGGCTTTCAGGTAAAACACTTCCTGGGTGTCAAAAACCTGTTTGATCTTGTTTAAACCTTCGATCGAACGATCGAATAGCACTCAATTTTTCTTCATGAGTTGATGGAAGTGGATCGGTAACTTTCTCTTCCAACCATTGGAGGGCCTCTTCCAGACTACAGTTAGAGTAGAGGTTATCTCTGGTATAATGCACGAACTTTAGTATCCTGAAAGCGTCAAACCATAGAAAGAACCGTTTCCTGAAAGCATTGAATGAAGAAGTCTGCGATCGAATGATATCAAATTCTTTAAAAAAGCCTTCACCTAAAAAGCTTTGAACGGAAGGAGGCAAATGAATGTCATTTGACTTCCATAATTCAGGAACCTGATCAAAGAAGACCTTGAGTTCTTCAAATACTTTCGGGTGATAGACCATGTGTGGTCCATTTGAATCAATAAGTTGTCCAACCGCCTTTCCTGTCCCAAATGGAACTCGATCTGAAACCCGGTCGGATGGATGGATCGTAGTTTCATTGATCTCAACAAAGCTTCCATGAGGAATCACTTTGTTCAGGAAATAGAAATCTTCCCCTGCTTTTCGTGTATTCATTCCGCCGTATTGTTTGTATGCAGAAGATCGAACAACAATACACGAACCCAATGTCTGATGAGCAAATGGGAATCCGGCATAGCGAAGTGAATCGATGTAGTACCGCAGGTAGAGTTCATAATCTAGGATTTCCCGGTGATTTGTTCCCTGGAGCTGGTGTTCATAGAAAACCACTCCGGCCTTGACAGTTCTTTCGGTAAATGCCTTTTCGATTTCAATGAGATAGTTCTGTTCACAAGTGCAATCCGCATCGTAACAAATGATCACGCCATCCTGACCTGACTTTTGGAATATTCGGACTGCTTCATCCATTCCTACTTTCCTTGCCAGACCAACACCAGCTTTCTTAACTGGAAATACCTGGTAACTATAGATTATCTTATAACAGGACTCATGAGTAGACAACAATTCAATGCACTGCTGATTGATCTTTTTACCTGGAGCCGGTTCGTTTTCAGCCTCATTGATGATCACAAGGATCAGGACCTTCCCCTTTGGAGTTGTACACTGATTTAATGATTCAAGGGCATTAGCTAGAAATTTCTCCTTGTAAGCAGGAATAACAATAATGTATTGGAGATCATCACCAGGTAGGTAGTCTGGGAAGAGTTCATTCGGCCAGGCATACCTTTCGAGGTAAAGCGAAGGTTTCATGGAGAAAGTCGACTGATCTCCCATTGATGATCAGCTTTCAATTTAAACAGGATACGATCATGCAAACGGTTAGGTCGTCCTTGCCAGAACTCTATAGAATCAGGGATTACCCGAAAGCCACCCCAATTATCGGGAAGCGGGATTTTTCCTTCTTTAAATTTTTGCTTCATCTTGGCCAACTTTACTTCAAGGATACTTCTTGAAGTGATCACCTCACTTTGGTTGGATACCCAAGCACCGAGTTGGCTGCCCCTGGGACGAGTCAGGAAATACTGGAGGGACTCTTTGGTGGTCACCTTTTCAACCGACCCTGAAATGATCACCTGTCTTTCCAATGCATACCAGGGAAACAGGAGCGAAACATGTGGATGATGGTTTATTTGCTGTGCTTTGCGGCTGGCGTAGTTGGTATAGAACACAAAACCATTTTCATTAAACGTTTTTAGTAGGACTGTGCGTTGAAAGGGCTGCTTGTTCTGGTCGACCGTACTTAGCACCATTGCATTAGGTTCGAGAAGTTCTCCCTCAGTTGCCTCACGAAACCATTTTTCAAATTGTTGAAAAGGATTTTTTGCAACAGACTTTTCATCCAACTCAGCATGGCTGTATTCGTTCCGTAAAGAGGCGATATCTTCTCGCATGTGTAGTTTTGACTACTTTAAGTGACGAATCAAAATTAGATGAAGTTTAGAATTGACCTGACAGTTTCCTCAAAAAAGGAATGGGTGGAGGCGGTATTAAATGATTTTGACGCTTTTCTACAAGATCATGCAGACTGTGAGCGTAAAGCTTCAGCCATGGCAATGAGCCTGGTTGCCAAGTATCCAAACCGCGTTGATATTATTCCGGAATTGATCGCAACTTCAGTAGAGGAACTGGAGCACTTTCAGCAGGTCTATAAAATCATGGAATCCAAGGGGATTCAGTTGAGTCACGAGATCAAGCAAGACGTTTACATCAAACAACTGATAGATCTCTGCCGCAGCGGGCGCGAAGAGCGATTTATGGATAAACTGCTGCTGGCGTCATTGGTAGAAACTCGTGGTGCTGAACGGTTTCGGTTGATCTATGAAGCTTTGGATCAAGGCGATCTTAAGGATTTTTATCGTAACCTTTGGGCATCAGAAGCCAGGCATGGGGAGATTTTTGTAAGAATGGCTTTAAACTATTTTGATGAAAGTTCCGTCTATGATAGACTTGAAGAAATGAAAGAGAAGGAAGGGAGAATTTTGAATGAACTACCAATAAGACCAGCGTTGCATTAAATGGACTTTTTCACGCCAGACAAAATTATAGAGCCGTCCAGAGGAGACTTGCTTATTTCTGAACCCTACCTGCCTGACCCAAACTTTGAACGAACAGTTATTCTGATTTGCGAACATGATGAAAATGGCACATTTGGATTCGTTCTCAACAAGAAAGCTAATGTTCAATTGGCAGATGTGGTGGAGGAAGTGGGTAGCTACGAAGCTGACTTGTTCGTTGGCGGCCCGGTCCAGCAGGATACGCTGCATTTTATTCATAGAAGTGATCAACTCATTGAGTCTTCCAACAAAATTGCCGAAAATGTTTATTGGGGTGGAAGCTATGAGGAGTTGCTGGGCCTTGTCAACACAAGAGCAATCCAGGCGACAGATGTCCGCTTTTTTGTAGGGTACTCAGGGTGGTCCCCAGGACAGCTTATGGATGAGATGAAAGCACATTCCTGGATTGTTTTCAAGCAGGTGACCTCTGAGATGATCTTTGACTGGGACAACCAAGACCTATGGAAAGCGTGTCTAAAGTCCATGGGAGGGAAGTACAAACTGATCTCCGGCTACCCAAAAGATCCCAGATTGAATTAGGGTATTTGGTTAGCTTTGTGTCCTACTGTCGTAACTAGCTTCCAAAAAATGGAAAATGCGGAAAAAGTGCAGGAGATCCCGGAAGAAACAGGGAATTCTCCTGAAGAAGTTCAGCAAGAGGCTGAATTAAGTGAACAAGAAAAAAGCCCCGACCCGAAGGCTGAAGAACAGGAAGAGCCAATACCTGATGTGGAGACTCCTGCTGAGACAGCTGAAGTCGTGGTTGAAGCTGCTGAGGAAGAAGCCTCAGTGGAAGAGGAGGAGGAAGACCTTAACTTCGATAATTCCACCAAAGAAGAACTCCTTCAAAAGATCAGGGAAATCAACAAAGAGGACAGGATCCCTGTTGTGGATCGAGTGCTAAAAGCTTTAAAGCCGAGATTTGATGAGCTCTACGAAAATGAGCGAACAAGTGCACTCAATAAGTTTGAGTTGGACGGAAATGACCCTTCCAATTTTGACTACCAAGGTGATGAAACTGATAAGGCTTTCTTGACCACTTACAATGAGTTACGGTCCAAGAGAAACCGGTATTACCGAGATCTTGAAAATCAGAAAGAAGAAAATCTTCATAGAAAACAACAGCTTCTTGAAGAGCTGCGCGTGTTGGTTGACGGAGAAGAATCCAATGCGAGTATCAATGCGGTAAAGGAGATCCAGAACAAGTGGCGTAATACGGGTCCGGTTCCGGGAGCACACAACAAAACCATGTGGGCTAATTATAATGCTTTGTTGGATCGCTTCTATGATCAACGAAGTATCTATTTTGAACTAAAAGACCTTGACCGTAAAAAGAACCTTAAGCTGAAGGAGGAATTGTGTGAACGAGCAGAGGCATTGGTTGAATTGGAAGACCTCAAGGTAGCCATTGTTCATTTGAACGAGCTTCATGAGGAATACAAACACATTGGCCCTGTCCCAAAAGAGGATCAGGAACCACTTTGGCAGAGATTCAAAACGGCCTCAGATGCTGTTTATGCAAGGAGGAAAGACTTCTTTGATCATCTGAAAGTTGAGTTTGAGGCTAATTATGATAAAAAGAAAGAATTGGCGGTTGAAGCAGAGGGATTCGTGAACTTCAATTCAGATAGCATAAAGGACTGGAATGCCAAAACCAAGGAAATTCAAGACCTTCAAAAGCGATGGGAGGTTATTGGGGGGTTACCACGTGACAAAGCTAAGGCTATCAATAAGCAGTTTTGGGGATCTTTTAAGAAGTTCTTCAATAACAAGAATCATTTCTTCAAACAACTCGAAGGTAAGCGTGATGAGAACCTGAAGTTAAAAGAAGAGCTGATCGCAAAGGCGGAGGAGCTAAAGAACAGTGAGGATTGGAATGGTACGACTCAGAAGTACAAGCAACTTCAGGCTGATTGGAAAGAAGTAGGTCCCGTTCCGGAGAAAGTAAGGAACGAAACATACAAGCGGTTTAAAGATGCCTGTGATCACTTCTTTAACCGGAGGAGGGCCCAAAATTCGGAGCAGGAAAAGGCGTACGAGGAGAACCTGAAGCAGAAACTTGACATTTGTGATCAGCTGGAAGCCATTGCGGACAGGGATGAGATCAATCTTGATGATGTTTACGATCTGATCGATAGTCACGCAACACTTGGATTTGTCCCAAGGAATGCGATCAAGAAAGATCGTTCAAGGTTTGAGCAGGCGACCAATAAGATCCTTTCGCTTGAGGACCTGGAAGAAGGAGACAGGCAGGATCTTCAGAATCACATCCAGATGAGTCGAATGAAGAATACTCCTGGTGGTGACCGTAAGATCCAGCGCAAGGAACATTCGATCAAGCGTAAGATCTCTGAGTTGGAAAACGATATTTCTACGTGGAATACCAATATGGAATTTTTTGCGGCTTCCGCCACTGCGGATAAGTTAAAAGCAGATCTCCAAAAGAAGATTGAAGCAGCTGAGGCTGAGCTTGAAGGGCTCAAATCACAACTTGCTGCTTTTTCCTCATAAAAAGAATTGTGAAGGGTTTGTGAAATAGTGGGCTCCGCTTATTTTTGCAAACCGTTTTTCACCCGCCGGTTGGTGGACAGGGCCTTCAAGCCCTCAGGAAAACAAAGCTAAGCCTCCATAGCTCAGTTGCGGTTCGACGGTTCGACCAGAGCAACTGACTTGGTCGCCTCCCCTTAACGAAGGGGAATAGAAAAAGACATTAGCCTCCATAGCTCAGCTGGCCAGAGCAACTGACTTGTAATCAGTAGGTCGTTGGTTCGAATCCGACTGGGGGCTCTATAAAGTAGAAAGAGACAGGCCTGTAACCTGTCTCTTTCACTTTATAGCAATGACAGTGACCGAAGAATGAGGTCTACTTCATTGCTGCCACCAGTCAACATGCCATTCGCTGAATTTAAAGAGGCATGCTACCCTTCTGTGTTTACATTCTAATGAGTCTATCTGACAACAAACTATACATTGGTTTTACTACGAATCTAGAAAAGCGGATAGATGATCATAACGCTGGAAGAACGGCAAGCACCAAATCCAGAAGACCACTTAAACTCATTTACTTTGAATATCATCTTTCAAAAAAAGATGCAATGAGAAGGGAAGGATACTTCAAAACTACGGCCGGGAAAAAGGCTATTAAGCTTATGTTGAGGGAATCTTTGAGTGACCTGAATTATTTGGGTAGAAGGGATTCCATATATCAAAACCGCAACGATTAAAATCCGACCTGGCTGACGGTAGGCAGGCTGGGAACAGTGAAAGTGACCGAAGAATGGGGCCTACTTCAAGACCGCCACCAGTCAACGTGCCATTCGCTGAATTTAAAGAGGCATGCTACCCTTCTGTGTTTACATTCTAATGAGTCTATCTGACAACAAACTATACATTGGCTTACTAGAATCTAGAAAGCGGATAAATGATCATAACGCTGGAAGAACGACAAGCAATAAATCCAGAAGACCACTTAAACTCATCTACTTTGAATATCATCTTTCAAAAAAAGATGCAATGAGAAGGGAAGGATACTTCAAAACTGTATCCTAGAATGGCTATTAGACAATATTAAAGCAATATGAGCCTTAAGCATATCCTCAGGTTTTACTTCCACTCATCAACTGTGCCTGTACCGCCACAAGTAATACAAACTGGCGCATTCTTAACGCCAAACAATTTGGGATGATAGCCTCTTCCAGCACATTGCTTACATTTAACTTTTACGAGTCTTTTGCTCATGGTAGTAAACTTTGTTTAATATAAGTATAGCAAATAACTCTTTTGAATCAAAACATCATATACAATTTTGTATTGCCTTTGATGAGTAAGGTCAGTGTAATTATTGACATGGCTCAAGCTTTTTGATCTCTGATTCTAGGTTGTTTGTATCACGTAATGGAAATGAAAGAACTTGCATTTAGTATTCTTCAACACCTTGGCTTTGAAGCTGATTTGATAGAAGAAATTCTGTCAATCGGAAGATATAAAGGAGTAAAGGCTGGCAAGGAAGTTCCAAATCTGGATTCTTTGGGAAGAGAAGTGCCTTTTGTCCTTGAAGGACTTCTAAAGGTCATGCGCCACGATGAGAAGGGAAGGGAAGTATTCCTGTATTACCTTGAAAAGGGTGAGACATGCGCTATGTCTTTGACCTGCTGTCTCGAAGGACATGATCCGGAATATAAACTTGTAGCTGAGAGAGATGCTAAACTTTGGATGATCCCAACCGCCCACCTGGATTCATGGGTTGTGCGGTATCCAAGTTTCCGGAGATTCATGTTTCTTTCCTATCATACCCGCTTCGATGAGTTAATGACTACTATTGATAGTGTAGTCTTTTCAAATATGGATGATCGGCTGTACAAATACCTTCTGGATACGAAACAGGCAACCGGATCTTTCGCAATCAATAAAACACACGAACAAATAGCCAGAGATCTTGACACATCAAGGGTGGTCATCTCAAGGCTAATGAAGCAACTTGAACGTGAAGGTAAAATTGAACAATCAAGGAACCTGATCGAAGTGCTTTAATTGCCGTTCAGAACCGGCACGATGTTATTATTCTTTATGGATCTGACACACCTCTTTTTCTAGTTTTTCAGTTCATTTTCATCATACTTTTCTGATAGATCCGAGTGTAACAATTGTTACGTCAGGAGCCTTAATCATAACGTTTATTTGATCAAGTGTTAGGGTAGGATAGTGCAGAAGTTCAGTTGTAATGTTAGTTAGTTGGGCCATCCTAAGGATGGCCCTTTTTTAATGACATTTTTTATCCAAGCCCTACGGATGTCAAAATGAAAAGGAAGTATGAAGTATAAAAATATTGGTATGTGGAAGCTCAGTGAATTGAGAAAGAAAAATGATCATGTGGTGTTGGATGTGAGAACCCGGAAGGAATTTTCTGAAGGTCGGCTAGCAGGTGCAATATCAATGGACTTCTTCCATCCATCCTTCGAAGAAGAGGTGAATAAACTGGACAGATCTCAAGCCTATGTAGTGTATTGTAGAAGTGGAATCAGAAGCAGGCGGGTTTGTGAGATCATGGCTGAAAAAGGGTTTGATCGCCTTTATAATCTTGAAATGGGAATTGTCATATAAAGTTGGCAAAGCGGGTGTAACAATGGTTACTAAACTCGAAATAATGAAAAAGCACTTTTGCAACAATTAGAAATGAAGACAATGATAAGACAGGTTTTTCTAACTTTTTTGAGCATCTCAGGCTTGGTCTTTCAGGGCCAGGGTCAGGATACATTGGCCATTTCCCAGGCTGATTTATCACAGAAGATACTCGACAACAACCTGCAACTTAAGATTGCAAACAAGCAGGTTGAAATGGCAAAAAGCGATTTCCGACAATCAAATGCACTGTTTCTCCCGGTAGTTACAGCATCGCATACGGCCATGTTTACGAACAATCCATTAATGGCATTCGGCTCAAAACTGAATCAGGAAATTGTAACTGCAGCAGATTTTGATCCTACACTATTGAATAACCCTGATCGGATAGACAACTACGCTACGGATATTCAGGTGCTTCAGCCGCTGCTGAATCTTGATGGGATCTATCAACGCAAGGCAGCAAAAATTCAATCCGATGCTTATGAATTGCAAGCTGAAAGGACAGGGGAGTACCTGGAACTTGAAGCGGCAAAAGCCTATATGCAATTGCAACTGGCTTATGAAGCGGTAGACGTGTTGGAACGGGCAAAGAAAACGGCAGATGAGGGCCTGAGGCTGATTAACGACTACTACGATCAGGGGTTGGTTCAGAAGGTTGATGTTTTAGCAGTTCAGGTTCGTCAGGCAGAGGTTGAGAACCAGCTCAGATATGCATTAAGCAATATTAAAAATGCCTCTGACTACATTTCTGTTCTTCTTGGTGAGAAAGCCGATGGAACGATCTATAAGCCTGAACTTGAAATTGTAGAATCGGAAGAAGATGAGGTGTTCCAGGTTCAACTCTCTTCTTTCAGAAAAGACCTGATCGCAATGGACAAATCTGTCCAGGGCTATGAAAAATTGCTCAGATCATCAAACATGAGCATGCTTCCTCGCATTAATGCATTCGGTAATTACCAGTTGTATGACAATCAATTGTTCGGTATGAATGCCGACGGATACCTGATAGGAGTCAGGTTATCCTGGAACGTCTTTAATGGCTACAAAAACCTTGGAAAAAGGCATAAAGCCAGGGCAGAATTGGAGAAGGCCAAGATTGAAAAGAAGAAATACGAGAATGAGAGCCAGTTGGAGCTCAATAAAGCCAACCGGCAATTGTTGGATGCCAAAGCGAAGTTGACTTTGACAAAACAGGCGAAAGATCAATCAGCAGAAGCTTACAGGATCAGAAAAGATCGATTTGAAGAAGGCCTGGAAAAAACGGCAGATGTGTTGGCATCTGAGACAAAGATGTTTCAGAAAGAATTGGAATACCGACAGGCAATATTCGAATACAATTTCACAAAAGATTACCTAAGATTTTTAACCAGATAAATGATGAAAATAGTAAATCATATAATCACGATTGTTTCAGCTTCCCTGGTTCTTAGCTGTTCATCAGGCGACCATGAAACGATGGAGCAGTTACCTCCGGTTACAGTAAAAGTATCGAAGGCACTGATCGGGGGAGAACAAGAATTTATTTCCGTTAGTGGGAAGATCGAAGCAAAAAACAGTGCGAATCTCAGCACTCGAATGATGGGGAATGTTACCCGGCTCAATGTCGCGGTAGGTGAGGTTGTCAGGAAAGGACAGCAACTGATTACTATCAGTAATTCGGACCTTTCGGCCAAGCGGTCTCAGGTGGAAGCAGGGATAAGTCAGGCGACCAGTGCACTTCTTAATGCCGAGAAAGATTACAAACGCTTTCAGTCACTCTATGAAAAGGAGAGTGCTTCCGAGAAGGAACTCGATGACATGACGACTCGCTATGAGATGGCAAAAGCCAACCTGGAAGCTGCAAAACAGATGAAGCAGGAAGTTGATGCGCAGTTCACCTATACGAACATCAGGGCTCCATTCAATGGCGTAATTGTCAACACCTTCATAAAGGAAGGGGACATGGCTAATCCAGGAATGCCTTTGCTTTCAATTGAAGGAATGCAGGATTACCAATCTGTAGTGCTGGTCCCTGAATCTGATATATCAAACGTCAGGGGCGGCACACCTGCTAAGATTCATGCAAAGTCCCTCAATAAAGAATTTGATGGAAAGGTGGTCGAAGTAAGCCCCTCTGCCAGGAACACTGGAGGACAGTACCTGGTGAAGATTGATATTGATGAGGTAGGCGAAGGAGTACTTCCGGGAATGTTTGTCAATGCCAGGATCCAGCTCAATGAAAAAAATAGAATGACCGATCATGTTCTGGTGCCTTCGCAAGCACTGGTCAGGCAAGGACAGCTAACAGGTATTTATGCTGTAGGGAACAACCAAACTGCAATACTCCGGTGGCTAAGAACAGGAAAAGAGTATGATGGAAATGTGGAGGTATTGTCCGGACTTCAATCCGATGAGCTGTTCATTGTTTCCTCAGAAGGGAAATTGTTTAACGGTGTGAAAGTCACATACTAAGTGACGGTAACTAAATAAAAAGGAACTATGATGTTAGAAGGAATTTCAGGTAAAGTCGCCAATTTTTTCATTCATTCGAAGCTGACCATTTTGTTAATGGTTGCATTGATGATCATTGGTGTCTATAGCTCTTTCCTGATACCAAGGGAAGAAGAGCCCCAGATCAATGTGCCAATGGCTGATCTGATGATCGGCTATCCCGGGGCAAGTCCGACTGAGGTGGAAAGCAGGGTGGTCAAACCACTGGAGAAGATCATAGCTAACATAAAAGGAGTGGAACACATACATAGCATGTCTATGAATGGACGGGCTATGTTGATTGTCCAGTTTTTTGTCGGTGAGGATATTGAGCGTTCCTATGTAAAGCTTTATGATGAACTAACAAAACATCAGGGGATGTTTCCGGAAGGTGTTTTCCAACCCCTGGTGAAAACAAGATCGATTGATGACGTTCCAATGCTGGGTTTAACTCTTTGGAGCGAAAAATACGACGACTATCAGTTAAGAAGGATTGCAGAAGAACTCACTTCTGAGATTGAGAAGATCAAAGATGTGGCCATTACCAAACAGATTGGAGGTCGGACGAGACAGCTGCGAATTGTCCTTGATAAGGACAAGATGTCTGAGAATAAGGTTGATCCTTTGAGTATTATCGAGATGATTCGGGCAGGGAATAGCAGTGCACAATCCGGTAGTATTGTTGGAAAAGACTATGAGTACCTGATCACAACTGGGAAATTCCTCTCTTCAGTCGAGGACGTTGAAAGCCTGGTAGTAGGTGTTAACAAGGGCCTTCCTGTTTACCTGGATCAGGTAGCCCGAATTACAGATGGGCCGTCTACGTCACATAACTATGTCTCCTTTGGATATGGGCAAGGAAATGAAGCATACCGAACCAGCCCGTCCGAATACCCTGCGGTCACTGTTTCTATTGCAAAAGTAAAGGGAGCAGATGCTATGAAGGTATCCGAGAAGATCCTGGACCAGGTTGAACGATTGAAACGAAACCTCATTCCGGATGATATCCATGTGGAGGTAACAAGAAATTATGGTGAGACCGCCTCACACAAAGTAGGAGAACTACTGCTCCACCTAGGGGTGGCGATTCTCGCTGTGACAGTTCTGGTAATGCTTGCGATGGGTTGGCGAGGAGGACTGGTGGTATTTTTTTCCGTACCCTTAACGTTCGCACTTACCCTTTTCAGCTATTACATGTTGGGATATACGCTCAACAGGATCACCCTTTTTGCCCTGGTATTTGTAGTTGGGATTGTGGTTGACGATAGCATCATCATCGCAGAAAACATGCACAGGCACTTCAAATCAAAAAGGCTACCGTTTAAGCAGGCAGCAATCTACGCAATCAATGAAGTTGGGAACCCAACAATCCTGGCGACTTTCACAGTGATTGCAGCCATTTTACCAATGGCATTTGTTTCCGGTATGATGGGGCCCTATATGAGCCCAATGCCTATTGGAGCATCGATTGCCATGTTACTCTCACTGTTTGTGGCGCTCACAATCACTCCCTACCTCGGATATTACTTATTAAGAGAAAAGGATGCACATGAAAATGGTGAGAAAGCGGATCATAAGACAAGTACCATTTACAAGCTGTATAAGCTTATTGAGCTTCCATTTCTGGATAGCAAGGTGAAACGATGGGCAATGTTGGGGATCACTGTGGTTTTGCTGCTGGGATCTATGAGCATGTTTTATACGAAATCAGTAGCAGTGAAAATGTTACCGTTCGACAACAAGAACGAGTTTCAGGTAGTCATCGATATGCCAGAAGGAACCACCCTGGAGCGAACAGCAGCGGTCACCAAGGAGATTGCACAATACCTGTCTACCGTCTCTGAGGTTGTGAACTATCAGAATTACGTTGGTACATCAGCGCCAATTACCTTCAATGGCCTGGTCAGGCACTACGATTTACGGGGAGGTAGTAATATGGCTGATATACAGGTGAACCTTCTACACAAGGAACACCGCTCACTCAAGAGTCATGGTATTGCTCGAAAAGTCCGTCCGCCAATCCAGGAAATTGCGAAGAAGTACGGCGCTAATGTTAAAGTGGTTGAGGTGCCACCGGGTCCGCCAGTGTTGTCGACATTAGTTGCTGAGGTATACGGGCCGGATTATCGGGAACAGATCAATGTGGCGCGACAGGTGAAAGATATCTTGATCAACACACAAGATGTAGTAGATGTAGACTGGACTGTAGAAGAGGGGCAGGTTGAATACACCTTGGATGTGGACAGAGAAAAAGCGATGCTGAATGGAATTGTACCGCAACAGGTGGTCGGCAACCTCACCTATGTGCTCAGAGAACAGCCTTTTTCAAATTTCTATGATGAGGTCTCGCATAACCCAGTCGGGATTGTGTTGGCTGTTGATGACAAAGACAAATCAAGCCTGAGGGATGTAGAAGGCTTTAAGGTCAAGAACATGCGTGGCGATATGATCCCCATCCGGGACCTGGTTACAGTAGTGGAAGATACACTGCAAGCTACACTCTATCGAAAAGATCAGAAGCGGGTGGTGTATGTGATGGCTGATATGGCTGGTGAACTAGAAAGTCCAGCTTATGCGATTCTCGGGATGACGGATAAACTCCAAAATATGAAGTTACCGGCTGGTTATTCCATTGAAGAATTATATATGGATCAACCTTCTGATGAATCGGATTTTTCAGTGAAGTGGGATGGAGAGTGGCAGATCACCCTGGAGGTCTTTCGGGATCTTGGAGCAGCGTTCCTGGTGGTCATTATTATCATTTATATGCTGATTGTAGGTTGGTTTCAGAATTTCAAAACACCAATTGTAATGATGATTGCCATCCCGCTTTCGTTGGTTGGGATCATCCTTGGGCACTGGTTACTTGGAGCCTATTTCACAGCCACTTCATTCATCGGAATGATCGCTTTAGCAGGAGTGATGGTGAGAAACTCGGTGTTGTTAATTGACTTCATTGAGATCAGGCTCAACGAAGGAGCGACGATGAAGCAGGCTATTATTGATGCTGGTGCCGTTCGAACGACTCCAATTCTACTCACAACCGGAGCTGTAGTCATTGGGGCATCCATTATCCTATTCGATCCAATCTTTCAGGGACTTGCAATCTCACTTGTAGCCGGAGCAATCGTATCGACAATGCTGACTCTGATCGTCGTGCCATTGATCTACTACATGACTGAACGGAAAAAATGGGAGCAGAAACAAATAACTAATGAAGAATGATCATGGAATTATTAATGATAACAGCGGTCAGTCAATTTGAAGCAGATATTAAACATCTCCTTAAAAAATCGGGTGTAACGGCCTTTTCCTATATGGATGTGGTGGGCTACAAGGATCTGTCTGACCAATCGATGGAACCTAACTGGTTTGCTTCGGATATAGGAGAACACCAGTCCGTGCTCTTCTATGCTTTTGTATCGAATGGTCATGTCGATGAAGTACTTGATCAAATTGACAAATTGAATAATGAGCAGGAAAGCAGGTCTAAAATCCATGCGGCAGTGCTCGATATCAAGAAAACGAACACTAATTAAAATAGCGACAAAATGAGAAATAGAATAATTCATGCCGTTGCAGGCGGGTTTATTTTGATAAGCCTTTTGCTGGCAATCTATGTCAACCAAAACTGGTTATGGTTTACCGCATTCGTTGGAGCCAACCTGCTGCAGTCGTCATTCACCAAGTGGTGCCTGATGAATGATATTTTGAAAAAGATTGGCGTTTCTGAGTAAGGCCATGAGGGTTGGAACAATTTCAACCAAGAATGAAATCGACTGCCATTTGAATATGCAGATCAGTAGTTGAAAGTTGAGGAATATCAAAAGGGGTGTCCTTGAGTAAAATTGGGAGCTCGGTGCACCCCAGGATTATTCCATCCACACCTCTTTCCTTTAGAATCTGCATTTGTCCCAGGAAAAAATCCCTGGCTTCATCTGAAAAGATCCCTTGAGTAAGTTCTTTGGATACGTAATGATGCGACTGGTCCAAATTGTGTTCTTCGGGAGTAAGCGTCTTGATGTCGAACTTGGATTTTAGTACTGAAGGAATGAAATCTCCTGTCATGGTGGGCTTGTTCCCTAGTAGCCCCAGTGTTTTTAAGTTAAGTCGTTTGGCCTCATTGCCTGTCGCAACTGCGATGTGTAAGATAGGGATGTCAATTTTTGGTTGGACAAACGGATAAATCATATGCGGCGTATTGGCACAGATTACGATGGCTTCAGCCTCAGCTTTCTGAAGCTTCAATGAAACATCAAGGTATTTTGCATTGATCTTTTCTTTATTTTGTTCGCGCATCAATTCAATATTAATGCTATGCAAGATCAATGGGGGATTGGCGTGTGACCCAATTCTTTCGCCAACCAATTCATTGATTCGCTGATAGTAAACAACTGTGGAGTACCAGGAGGTACCTCCAATCATCCCAAGCGTTTTCATGAGTTCATTTGTCCTAAGTATGGCTACAGTACCTTTTTTAAGATAGCGGAATTCGCCCTATTCAGCAACTTGATCATTTCCGACCTGGAAGGATTTGGCTTTCGCCATCACAGATTAGGTTATGATTCTATTCGAGACTGAAGAGCCCAGCTTGCCTGGTCAATTTCCTGCATCTGCAGGATAGTTCTACCTATTGAATCAGAATTGATGATGATCCAAAAATCCTGTGGAGTGACTAGCTTAAATACCTGCTGTCTCTTCTTGGCTTTACCTCGTTTGAAGCGAACCAGCATTTGAGCTTTCAGGTAGTTGTACTCTACAAATTCGACCAGGGATGACTCAACTTCAACTTTAAGTTGTCTGATCTTTTTTAATCTTCCGGGATATGTGTGGTGTGTGTTGGACATTTAGGGCTTTGTTGACTTAAACAAAGTTCATTCACTACTGGCATCAATGCAACTTGTTTATCGAATAGTGAGCCTATTCGACAGTCCCCTATAACTGTTTATCGAATCAATCATTCACAGCGGCCTATCGCCAGCACTTTTGGTTTGAAGCTAAAAATCAGCTTTTGACAAATTCTCATTTGTGAAAATCAAAAACTTGTGCAATTGATGAGACATAAGTGCACCTTCTGTATTTGGATACCCATTCCACAAATGGGTTGAGTATCTAACAGCAAAAAGATGATTAGAACCCTATTGATACTGCTATCAGTAACCGCCTCGATTACTGCTTTTGCTCAAAATAAAGCTTCTTCCATAAATGACTTTGACTTTTATTTAGGCAGGTGGATCGTTCAAAACCAAAGAGAGGTGGATGGGGAAAGCTTAGACGATTTCAGGCTGCAGACCTTACGAAATCTAAGCTTAGCCTGGATGAAACAATCGAAGTTATCAATACAGGAAGGCCACTTACCGTAATGCGATCCTTTACGAATGAATTGTCCCCGGGTGAGGTAAAAGCTGTAGCTATTTATATTCAGCAGATATTAAGTAAGGTGGAACGCTAGCGAGGAGGATCCAAAAGTCTGAGTAGTAAAACTTTTTCGGAAGAATACACATCATGGAAATAGGTCTTGTAAAAAACTCATGAGGTGTATAGCAATACTTTTAGCGGCATTATATCTGAATGGATGCAATGGTAGAAATGGAGAGGTTAGTAGCAACATCCAGTCAAGGCTTGATTCGCTATTCAACCAATTAGAAAAGGATGGATTATTCAGTGGGGAAGTCCTAATCACAAAAGACAATGAGACCTTGCATCATAGCTACTATGGATTTAGAGACCTTGCATCTGGAACCGACTTTATGGGTGACGAGGTTTTTGAAATAGCCTCTGTAACTAAACCGTTTACCGCTTTGGCGATTGCCAAACTAGTATCAGAAAGTCGAATCGAATATTCTGACTATGCTGATCAATACATCCCTGAATTACCCTATGATTCCATCACCATCAAACAGTTGATAAATCATACCTCAGGTTTACCGGATTATGGACATGTTCTTTATCCGAACTGGGATTTTAACCAGGTTGCAGATAACAATGATCTTCTTGATATACTAATCACCAAAAGGCCTGAACTATTTGGGAAACCGGGTGTGGAGTGGAAATACAGCAATATAGGATATACACTTCTTGCTATTATAATTGAAAGAGTAACCGGTCAAACTTATCCTGAATATCTTAAGAATGAGATATTTGATCCACTTGGGATGAACTCCACCAGGATCCCCGATCATGATGAATCACAACGGCTTGCTAACTATACTAATGATTACGTCTATAGCCTGGGTTTGTCCACCTATGTTGACCCAAAAATCTGGCCGTCTTTTGACAATGCCACATTTACCGGAGATATGTATGGAGCTCAGGGGATGTGTGCAAATGCGAAAGATCTATTGAGTTTTTCTTCGATTTTTGATAGTCAGTCGTTAGTTAGCGATTCCATTTTTGACCTGTACATCAAGCCGCAGGGCATTGCAACACCAATGAGTGATGATTTCACGCTTGGATGGTTTAATAGCAACGATAGCATTTTGGGATCAACATACTTTTATGTTGGTGGATTTGCCGGATATCGGGCATTGTTTCAATACTATCCAGAAAAAGGTAATACCATTGTCCTATTAAGCAATGCGTCAACCACACCGATCTGGGAGCTCAAAGAGGCTGTAAGCAACATTATCTCCAACAAGGAAGTAAAGTACCCTTCAAAATCCTTTGTGAGATACCTGGGACAACAGATTGTGGACAATAAAAATGATCTCGTCGCTTTGGAAAGAACTTTCAGTTGTGATACATCTCAATATGTTTTAAGACAATATGAATTGGCGGAATTGTTGGATGATTATGAGCTATCCAATGATGAGGACTTGGTAAAAGTTGCTCTTAGGATCGTACTTAAATATTTCCCGGAAAATGAATTTATAATGAATAGGGATTAGTTTTCTAAATCTGGTTCTTTTATAAGAAAACGGTCTTTGCTAACTTCATCAGGTGTTGTCGAAATCAGACACTTCGAGTTCATTCACACAAAACCCATGATTAATGGCAGAATACGACTATAACCAACAGATGGATGTTCGATTCAATCATCAGGAGTTGATAGATATCCAAAGCATCGTTGATGAATGCACAGACAAGTGGTTTAACCAAACACTCACTAAGATCAATGACAGTGTAGCCAGGATTGGGATCGTTGAGGGAGAATATCATTGGCATAAGCATGAGGAGGATGATGAATTCTTTTTTGTGCTCAGTGGGCAGCTCTTCATTGACCTTGAGGACAAGACTATCGAGCTCAACCCGAATCAGGGTACGACCATTTCAAAAGGAGTAATGCATAGGCCGAGGGCTCCGAAGAAGACCGTGATGTTGATGGTCGAAACGGCTTCAATCGATCCAATTGGGGAGCAGTAAAGAGTTGTCATGATCACGAGGTATTGGAGAGGCATTACATTCCATGAAAAGGCGGATGCGTATGAAGCGCATTTGAGGCAAGAGACATTTAAAAAGTTGGAAACCATAGATGGTTTCCGTGGGGCCCAAATTCTAAAAAGGACCGTGCCCGAAGGGATTGAATTTGTGGTGCTATCAAATTGGGAATCGATGGATGTAATCAAATCCTTTGCTGGTGAAGATATTGAAAACGCAGTAGTTCCGGATGTCGCCAGAGCTATGATGGTCTCGTTTGATGAGAGGGTAGTTCATTATTCGTCATAATTAATGACGCTCAGCTTGTTTTCAAGTCCGAAATAATCAGAATAGCTTAGCAGCCACAAATAGTTCCCGCAGTTGATACTTAGCGACCCTATTCAATTTGAGATGGCGTACAAGCAATATTTCTCAATGCTTGTTGGATTTGCTTTTCAATATGTGGAAGATGGAGATGCCGCAGAAGATGTAGTTCAGGAGGTTTTCAGCAACGTATGGAATCAGTCTGATCGGTTGGAAATACAGACAAACCTTAAGTCATACCTGTTTGGGGCAGTTCGGAATGCGTGCTTAAATCATTTACGGCATCAAAAAGTTGTGCAATCTCATGCGAATGAAATAGATGAGGGAGCGTTTGCAAGCCAGGAGGAATTCCTGGAAATGGATGAATTGCAGGAAAAGATCAATCAGGCCTTGGATCAGTTACCGGAAAAACGAAGACAGATCTTCGAGTTAAGTCGGTTTGAAGATAAGAAGTACCATGAAATAGCAGAAGAGCTTGATATCTCCGTTAAAACGGTGGAAACCCAGATGAGCAGGGCATTGAAGGCAATGCGTGAAGCTTTGGGGTCCTACTTACTGTATCTGATGGTTTTCTATTGGATTATTTCGGAGGCTTGTAGGGGTAAATTTTAAATGAAGTTTCGAATAAGTAGCTAATTGGATCTAAATAAGGACGATATAGAACGAGATGAGATACTCTACCGGTATTTTCGAAAGGAATTAAGTCCGGATGAAAATGCTGAAGTTGAAGCATGGAGTGCGAAATCGTCTGAAAATCAACAGATTTTTGACGAGACCAGGATCCTTTTTCTGGATCTAAAAGGGCTGGCTTACTATAGAAATGTTGTAGGCGAGCATACTGATCGATCCTGGGAGCGATTCAAAAAAGACAACAACGTAAGGAGGATTGAGGCAGCATCAAGTTCTTACACTTACCTGAAGTACGCAGCAAGTGTATTGATCGTAGTTTCAGCGGCCATTGGTATTTACTTCTATCAGAATCAAGTCGAAGAAGTAACACTTGCAAGCGCAGATACTTTGCATGAGGTAACTATACCTGATGGGTCAGCAATATCATTGAATGGAGGTGCCAGTCTTGAATATGCTACTCCATTCCAAAATAATGAACGCAGGGTCAAACTGAGTGGAGAAGCTTATTTCGATGTTGCTATTTCTGAGGAAAAACCTTTTGTTGTTGAAGTGGGTGAAGCAGAAGTGCGGGTATTGGGGACAAGGTTCTTCATTAACCGTCCGAGCGATAACGAAATCAATGTTCAGGTAGAGGAAGGAAAGGTACTCTTCTCTTACAGAGAGCTACACCAGATTATAGAAGCTGGTGAAACAAGGACATTGGACCTAAGGAACAATCTTCTTGTTGATCAGGTAGATGAAACGGGGTTGAGTACATTTTGGAAGAATAGAAAACTCGTTTTCAATCTCACATCATTGGAGGAGGTCATCCAAACGGTTAACAAAGCGTATGATACCACCGTACAACTTGATGGGTCAGCTGAAGGGTGTTCCCTCACTGTTACTTTTGAGAATGAAGAATTCCAGAATGTGATGGAAGTTATTTCAAGCACATTGAATTATCAGGTCGTTGAGGATCAAGGGACACTTATTTTACGTGGGGATGGCTGTCAATAGACTTGCCGTACATCTGGTTTTTATTTCCTCGTCTTTGTTCTCGCTGGGGCAGTCTCGTGATCAGGATCAGGCTGTAAGCATTTCGTTTGACAATGAGCCAATTCAAAGTGCCTTACTTCAATTGGACGGATTAACGGAGAGACAACTTTCGTATAACCCACAAATTCTTCCACCCGACCTTACGTTAAGTCAATCTTTCGAATCGGAAACGCCGAAACGAATAATCTCTGAAATCTTGGGGTCGTCCTATCAGTTGAAGGACATTGGTAACTATCTGATCATTCAAAAAGCCCCGCCACCTGTCAGGCAAAAAGCTACATTCGAAATAAAAGGAGGTATTCGGGATGCCTCTACTGGTGAGCAACTTGGTGATGTGTCCATCTATGAGATTAACTCCTTACGTTCTACGCTCTCTGATAAAGATGGATTATTTGCTCTCGATACCGAGACGAAATTTGATGAAGCCACTTTTGTGATCAGCAAGCAATTTTACCAGGACACCATCATACGGGTAAGTCAATTGCGCCAGCATAGAGGGCCCATTGTACTCAAAAAAGAGGAAAGAAACAGGGATCGGAACAGGAGGTCTATTCGTGATAGAGTGAACACTTTTTCTGAAGGATTGGCTAAGTTCTTTACTTCAGATGAAGCTCGACGAAATGCACAGAATGTCAATTTCGTGGATACTCGCCCGATTCAGCTTTCGCTTGTCCCTTCTATTGGTACCAACCTGAAGATGAGCAGTCAAATCAAAAACAAGGTGTCTTTCAATATAATTGCCGGGTACTCGTATGGTGTTCGGGGAGTCGAATTGGGAGGTTTTTACAACGTGACCAGGGAAGAGGTGAGAGGTGTTCAAATAGGAGGGTTTGGCAATACGGTTGGGGGAGAAGTGCACGGTTTGCAGATGGGTGGGTTCATAAATACTACCAAAGACTATGTGCGAGGCTTTCAGATGGGAGGCTTTGCCAACCTGGCATCCGACAGTGTTAATGGATTTCAAATGGGAGGATTCACCAATATCACCAGAGAAATGCGTGGAATTCAGATGGCGGGGTTTAACAACCATACCCGAAACTCCGCGGGACTTCAGATGGCGGGTTTCATTAATACAACCAGGGGAATGGATGGATTGCAGCTAGCCGGATTCATCAATAAGGCGAGAGAGGTGAGGGGTGTCCAGCTGAGCGTGATCAATGTGGCTGATAGTGTAGCCACTGGTATCCAATTTGGAATACTCAATTTTTCAAAAAAGAATGGATTGCTTTCTCCGGCGATCGAATCCGACGATATTGTTCCGTATCGAGTTGCTTTTCGGTCCGGGCTTGATTGGTTATACACAGTATTGTCTGTCGGAGCGAATTCAGATAAGTACTGGTCCTACGGTTTTGGTCTCGGATCAAAGTTGTTTTTGTCTGATAAAAGAAAGTTATTTCTGAATCCGGAATTGAGGTGGTTCCACTTAAGCAAGGGTAATATTGAAGAAGATCAAAACAACCACGTTGTTCGATTGAATATGAATGTTGGTTATCAGCTGTTCAAACACCTCAGCATAACCGGGGGGCCTGGATTGGGCTTCTATTCTACTAATCAATTTGATGAGTCCGGCATGCCTTTGATCAACATCACAAGCAATCCTATTTCTGAAGAGTTGGGCGAAACCACACGCCAACAAACCTGGATTGGTTATACCCTTGGAATAGGATTTTAAAAAAATCTAAAAAAAGTTGTCAGGGTAAAATCTGTTTGGAGTTCCTCAGCTCCAAAACAGATTAAAAATGAAAACTCAAAATTTTTACTACGCTTTTTTTTGCGCTGCTTTTCTCTTCGCAGCTTCTAAGGGGATTGCACAAGAAGCTCTTGAGAATGACTCAAAGACGTTCCAATTCACATTCATTTACCCGACGAGTACCAATGGTGAGTACAGCAGTCAGGTTGACAATAAGTATTCGCTTAACCTGCTAGCTGGTTACAATGGAGGAGTTAATGCATTTGAATTAGGGGGTATTTACAATGTTGTTCGCCGAAATGTGGAAGGGGTTCAACTAAGTGGGTTTGGCAATACGGTTGGCGGACATGTTCGTGGATTTCAGCTTGGTGGTTTTTTGAACACCAACAAAGGTTATGTACAAGGTGCCCAGGTCGCAGGATTTTTAAATCTAGTCTCTGACAGTGTTAGTGGATTCCAGTTTGGTGGATTTAGCAATATAACGAAATCCGTACGCGGTTTTCAACTTGCCGGATTTAGTAATGTCACCGGTTCATCTCGAGGCTTTCAGTTTGCCGGCTTTAATAATCACAGTCAGGATAAGGAGGGAGCCCAGATTGCGGGGCTCATCAATACCAGTGGAGATATGGAAGGATTCCAGTTCGCGGGGTTCATCAACAAAGCCAAAAAAGTCGATGGAGTTCAGTTTAGTATCATCAACCTGGCTGACAGTGTAGCCTCTGGAACCCAGCTTGGGCTGGTCAATATCTCAAAGAAAAATGGATTCATTTCAGGAGCGATAGAAACAGACGATGTAATTCCTTACCGAATTGCCTTTCGTTCTGGACAAGATCATTTCTATACGGTTCTCACAGCGGGGATCAAGCCGGATGACTACTGGTCTTTCGGAGCAGGTTTTGGATCTCGCCTATTCCTCTCGCAGCAACGAGCATTCTATCTCAATCCTGAACTAAGATGGCACAGCATTCAGGAAGATAAGATCGAGGACGGGCTTGAAAACCACCTCGTCAGGTTGAATCTGAACCTTGGTAGACAGTTGAATGAACACTTTTATATAACGGGTGGACCATCAATTAACTACTATTTCACTGATAACCTGGATTCCTTCGGAAGACCCGTCATTGACCTGGTAAGTAACCCAACAGTGGATCGCCAACGAAGCGATAACCGCCACCAGGTTTGGATCGGCTACACGGTAGCAATTGGATTCCAGTAATTCTAATCACTCACAACTCAATTAAAGAAAATGAAAACTCAAAATCGTTTTAAGCTAATTTTTTATGCTGCATTCTTTCTTGCCTACCTCATGGGGCAGTCGCAGGATCTTACACAAAACATTAAGGGATTAATTCTTGATCAGGACTCAAACTCACCGCTCATCGGGGCAACTGTGGTAGTGCTGGGTTCTGACCCGCTTTTAGGGAGCATTACCGACATTGACGGATCATTCAGGATAACAGATGTACCGATCGGCCGTGTGACCTTGAAGGTGAGCTACATCGGTTATGAAGACAGGATCATTCCGAACCTCTTGATCAACTCGTCTAAGGAATTCATCATGGACATTACGCTGGAGGAATCTTTTGAAAGCTTAGAGGAGGTAGTGATTACTGCCAAGAAAGACAAGTCTGAGGTGCTCAATGAAATGTCATTGGTCAGTGCCAGGTCTTTCTCTGTGGAGGAGACCAAGCGATTTGCAGGCTCGTTCAATGACCCGGCTCGATTGGCTTCCGCATTCGCTGGAGTAGCAAATTCTCCGGAAGGAAACAATGACATCATCGTCAGAGGAAATTCCTCACGAGGGATTCTTTGGAGACTGGAAGGAATCGAAATTCCAAATCCAAATCACTTTGCAAGTGATGGAGCTACAGGTGGTCCGATAAATGCCTTGAGTAGTAACATGCTTGCTGATTCCGATTTTATGAGTGGAGCTTTTGCTCCGGAATATGGGAACGCTCTTTCAGGTGTATTCGACATGAAACTTAGACGAGGTAACTACGATCAAAGGGAATACACCTTTGGGTTAAGCTCACTTGGAATTGACCTGGCAGCTGAAGGGCCACTTGGGTTGAACAATGGTTCGTACGTTGCTAATTACCGGTATTCCTCCCTGGATCTGTTGGATCGAGCAGGAGTAGTTGACTTTGGAGGAGTGCCAAGGTACCAGGACCTAACGTATAATTTCTACTTGCCGCTGAGCAAAAAACACTTTCTGACGGTTTTTGGTCTTGGTGGTATTAGTAGTATTTCCACGGTAGATGAGGACGATGATACTGAAGAGAACCTGATGCGCAACGAATTTGAGTCTACAATGGGTACTGCGGGTTTCATTCACAACTACCTGATCAACGATAATTCCTACCTGAAATCATTCGTTTCGCTTTCCAGGACTTCACTTGCTTCAACTTCTGATCTACCTACAGCTGATGATAATGAGCAATACTATAATGTATTCAATGACGACTTTACAAAGACGTACATCAGGACTGGATCGACCTATGGGCACAAATTCAACTCAAGGAATAAGATCGAAGCTGGATTTATCTACAATCGTATTGGGTACAACATGGTCCAGAATGCCTTGAACTATGACTCCAATGTGATGGAGAATCAGTTGGAAGATGAAGGCAACACTGACCGTATTCAGGGATTTGCTACGTGGAAATTCAGAGTGACCGAAGATCTTACCATGACCAGTGGAGCTCACCTCAATGGGTTAACTCTTAATGACTCGTATTCAATAGAGCCAAGACTGGCAGTTCGATGGGATTTCACCAAGGGCAAGGCTTTGAGTTTAGGTGGAGGTATTCATAGCAAAATGGAAAGCCCTGCTGTTTACCTGTGGAAATTTCAGGATGAAAATGGTCTAGTTACACAACCGAACAGGAACCTGGAGTTATCCAAAGCCGCACATGTGGTATTAGGATACGATCAGCAAATCGGTCCATACACACACTTTAAGTCAGAGGTTTACTATCAACATTTGTATGATTCTCCTATTGAAAATGATCCAAATAGCACTTATGCCTTACTCAATGAAACGGAAGACTTTGAGCCTCGTGTATTGGTGAATGATGGAAAGGGAAGAAATTATGGAGTTGAATTGACATTAGAGAGATATTTGCATAAAGGCTTTTACTATTTAACGTCAGCGTCGGTTTTCAACTCCTTGTATACTCCGGGAGATGGTATCGAGCGAAAGACAGCTTATGCAAGTGACTACATCTTCAACTTTCTGGGTGGAAAAGAGTTTGAAGTCGGCAACCCGGATAAGAACCGAGTTTTATTCGTTAACGCCAAGATCTCCTTGCTGGGAGGTAAGCGATACACTCCAATTGATCTGCCGGCATCCATAGAAGCTGGTGAAGGGGTCAGACAGGAAGATCGTCCATTTTCAGTTAAATCTGATGATTTGTTCATTCCTAACCTTTCAATTGGGATAAGAAGGGACCGACCAAAATCTACTCATGAGTTTAAGATAGACGTGCAGAATGTTATGAATAACTCAGCAGTGGTTCAGGAATACTATATCCAGCAAACGCAGGAAATAGAGGAGCTTACACAGCTTGAGATGTTTCCAACCATTTCATATACAATCAACTTTTAGAATAATATCGAAAACAATATCAGTGCCCTGACGTTAGGGCACTGATTGAATTAAAAAAACCTTGTTGTTTACGGAAACTGTGAGATTATTCAATAGTCTTTACAGTGATAGTAAGACCAGATATGTTAGTTGAAAACAAAACCGGAATACGAAGAGCAGAATTAAGCGATCTTCGAAACTTACAGGAAATGGTTGGTGATACGATATCTTCGGTTTGTAGAACAGACTACAACGATAACCAGATATGGGCCTGGATCTCCGGTATTGACAATGTCGACCGATGGAATGATATCCTGATGAAACAGTATGCGATCGTTTCTTATGATCACGAAACCATCACCGGGTTTTGCTCTCTTGCTCACGATCATATTGACCTTTTATACGTTCACCGGGATTACCTTGGGCTAGGTTTAGCTCGGAAGCTGTTCACAGAGATTGAACAAGAAGCATCGCAAAACGGTCATAAAAAGCTCACTTCAGATGTTAGCATCACGGCTAGGCCCTTCTTTGAGCATGTAGGTTTCGAAGTGATTAATGAACAAAAGGTTATACGGGATGGAGTAGAACTCACCAATTTCAAGATGCTGAAGAAGCTGTCTTAGGAGTCCTATTGTTTATTACAAATCATAATTACCTACTTTCGGTACTTATTCAGCTCCTGCTATGATTATAATCATGTCATGAATTCCATTCTGACATTTTGTTTGCAACAAAAAAACCGACCTTGAATATTGCCAGTTCACCTTTGGATGCTGTATCTAGCATCGCCTCCGGAGATCATTTATTCATTCACACTGCAGGCGCAGCGCCTCAAACCCTTTTGAAAGCACTTGTAGAAAGGGCAGGTGAGTTGAGAGATGTCAAAATCTATCAAATGCATACGGAAGGAGCTGCCCCGTATGCGGAAGAAAAATATAAAGAAAGCTTTAAGGTAATCGCAATGTTTATAGGCTCGAACACTCGGGGCAATATAAACGGTGGTCGAGGAGATTTTATACCCAGCTTTTTCAGTGAGATCCCTTATATGATCAGGAGTGGGGTCATTCCGGTAGACGTAGCTCTCGTTCAGGTTTCGCCTCCTGATAAACATGGGTTTTGCTCGCTGGGAATTTCGGTGGATACAACCAAAGCTGCTGTTGATAAGGCTTCCAGAGTGATTGCTCAAATCAATCCAAATATGCCCAGAACACATGGAGATGGGTTGCTACACATAGATACGTTTCACAAAGTGATTGAGGTAGATGAGCCGCTACCCGAGTATAACCAGAAACCTCTTTCCCCTGAGGAACGCGCAATTGGTGAAAACCTTGCCGGGATCATTGAAGATGGTGCCACACTGCAAATGGGTATTGGAGCCATTCCGGACGCTACGTTATCATGTTTGGGAAATCATAAGGATCTGGGAGTTCATACGGAAATGTTTTCTGATGGAGTTTTACCTCTTGTTGAAAGTGGCGTGATCAACAACCGTCTGAAAACCAAGCACCCGAATGTCATGGTAACAGGTTTTCTAATGGGCTCTCGAAAGTTGTATGACTTTGTAGATGACAACCCCATGGTCAGGTTGCTGGATATCGGGTATATCAATGACACAGCGGTTATTCGAAAGCTTCCTAAGATGACCAGCATTAACAGTGCATTGGAAATCGATCTGACCGGGCAGGTGTGTGCAGATTCTATTGGACAAACAATGTACAGCGGTGTTGGAGGACAAATGGATTTCATTCGTGGTGCTTCATTATCAGAGGGAGGAAAACCGATCATTGCAATGACCTCAACCACTCGCCATGGTCATTCGAAAATCGTTCCCTTTTTAAAAGAAGGAGCCGGTGTGGTTACCACCAGGGCACACGTACATTACGTCGCAACTGAATTTGGGATCGTTAATCTTTACGGAAGAAGTTTCAAGAAAAGAGCTAAGGACATGATAAAAATTGCTCACCCGGATCACAGGGAAGCCCTGGAACGTGCTGCCTTTGAACGTTTTGGTTCTTTTTGAATCCCAACGATTTTGCGGAGCAGATAATCACTTATTCACCCAATTACTCATTGAATTCTCAGATGAGTTCCTGCGATTGCAAACCTTTTGCCACCCATCTGACTGTTTCACTTTTCCGATTTAGTATGACTTTTGAATTCAAGTAGCCAGTAATCTATTCGTAGTTCCGAATGGTTTCTACGGAACTTCGGCTGAGTACCGAAAGATTGGAAAATAATAAAGATCAGGGCGACGAACCATCTCAGGTTCATCTACAAGCGACTCTTTGGGGGAGTCGCTTTTTTACTTTTAGTCGGCATTCACCACATTTTTCCAAAGCCATCCTAGCTGCAACTCCATATACCCATCCGCAAAGGGTGCACGATGATCATGGCTTCCCTGATCTGTCACTAATCTGATACCATGCCCGGCCCCTGGGAAGATGGAGACAGTTGTTTTTTCATTTCCTGCATCAGCAAGGCCTTGTTTCCACTTTTCTACCGCAATTTGAGTAGGTTGATCCTGGTCCTGATCTCCAAACATGAGTAACACAGGAAATTTGATTTGACGTATATCCATCAATGGTTCGTAATCAGCTACCCAGCCCCAGTTTTCACGGTTGCTTTCAGACGGCAGGATCCCACTTAATTGTTCACCAAGAAATCCCAGTGAGGTGTCAGTCAGCTCATTCGCGATGCTTTTAAATGCTTCCCTGCTCATTTCTCCGGCTAGATAGCCGAAGTATTGGTTTACAATCTTCAAGCCCTGCTCAATTTCAGAGTCTTCCAATCCCATTCTTTCAAATTGTACCTTATAAGAGAACAGTTCTGATTCTCTGGGGGTGGCCCCACCTCCGGATATGATGATCATGAAATTGATATCAGAAGATTTGGAATTAGCAGAGCTGGCTACCCATCCTGCCTGACTCACACCCCAAA
Organism: Cyclobacteriaceae bacterium; assembly: GCA_965267415.1. GTDB lineage: Bacteria > Bacteroidota > Bacteroidia > Cytophagales > Cyclobacteriaceae > Ekhidna. Next base: position 91,312 of record OZ253955.1, read on the forward strand.
AGCCGATTCGCTCAGTGTCAATACCATCCTGATCTTTGAGAAAAGAAACCGCAGCTATCGCATCGTTTGCCAGGTCATCCAGAGATGAAGTGATCCAGGAACCTTCCGATTGTCCAGTCCCTCGCTTATCAAAAAAGAGCGAAGCGATCCCAAGTTTAGCAAACTCCTCGGCATATGGTCTAAACCCTGATCGTGGAGTGGGTCCTGAACCGTGTAGGTAGACAATGGCCGGAGCATTCGAGGCATTCTTAGGCTGGATCAATGTTCCGCTTAAGGTGACTGAATTGTTTTGAAATTGAACTTCTCTCTCAAGGAGTTCAACTTCCTGGGCATTTACATTTATCGAGATAAGAAATAATGCAGGTAAGAGTAGAGTAACATTAAATTTTTTCATTTTGCAAGTAGTATTTGCGGGACTACTTTGACTAATGAAGAAGGTTACATTATGATTAGTTGCTAATTGATCGCGGCACTCTGTCCGTACTTTAACATGAAATCCCTTAGGTCATCTTCTGGACCCATCTCGAGCTTCTTCTTCAACCGGTTGATCTTGCTCTTTACAGATGATACTGCCAGGTGAGTGACATTGGCAATTTCCTTATTGGACATTCCAATCTTGAGGTAAGCACACAATTTCAGATCGTCAATGGAGAGACCTGGGTTATCCTGTTTGAGCCAATCAAAGAATTGGGGATGAACGTGCTCAAACTTATGGATGAAACTGTCCCAGCTATTGTCAAGAGAGTAGCCACTGGAGATAGTTTTGTGCATTTCCTTTAAGCTGGGCTTCAGATCATCTTCCATGATCCTGCTTTCAATAAAGCTGACCTTTTGTTCCAGGTCTTTTAACAGCGTATTCTTTTCATGAGTAGCCATGGCCATCGTTGCTAACTCCCGCTCCTTTGATGCAATCGCTATTTCGGACAACTTCTGCTCTTTCTCTCTCAATGCTTCCAAACGAATGTTCTTCTCCTCAAGCAGCAGGTTATCCTTTCGTTTTCTTCGATATGATTGAAATAAAAGGAAAGCGATGATTGCCAGAAACACAGCCCCGGAAATAGCGAGGTAATTCAACCATTCCTTTCTAGCCAGATCCTTCTCATAGGCAAGTGAAGCTCTTTGTTGTTCGAAAGCAATTGAATCACGTTCCTGGTTGAATTCATATTCGGCCTCTAATCGGGTGAGTTCCTTCGTCGTTTCCTGGTTGACCAGGCTGTCGGCTGCTTGTTTATACCTGACGTGTGCGTTGAAGGCATCCTGGAAGTTACCTAGCTGCTTATGTACTTCAGCAAGAACATTATTTCCTTTCTTGACATGCTCAAGCGAACCAATTTCTTCTGCTAGGGCTAATCCTTCTGAGGTATAATGTAATGCCTGATTGTACTCTTTTTGACTATGATAACAACTACCAATACTAATGAGTGTACTTGCAATACCAACCTTATGACCAATGTTCCTTCTGATATCCAGAGCTTTTGTGTAGTAATCCAACGCCGTTGATACATCTCCACGGTCAAGATGGACCTCCCCAATGTTCTTGTAGCAAATGGCTATACCACGCTGGTCATTGTATTGTGATTTAAGTTCCAGGCTTTTTTCATAAAATGTGATGGCCTCATCCACATTGCCAAGTAGTTTGTTCACCGCTCCAATAGCAATATAACTCTCAGCCATTCCCCTCAGATTACCCATTTCCTCTCGAACAGTTAGAGCCCTGGTATAGTAGTCCAATGCTTTTGACAGATCGTTCTGCCGCATGTAGATAATACCAGTATTGTTCAGGACAAGCGCAATGCCTCTTTGATCGTTCACCTTTTCAAACCCTTCTAATGCCTTGAAATAATTTTTCAAAGCTTCTGTGTACAATCCCTGCCTGAAGTGGGCATTTCCAATTCCTAGGTAGGTACCCATTTTTCCCTTTTCATCACCGATCTTTTCTTTGATCCCGATCGATTGATAAAAGTGGTTCAGAGCCAACGCATAATCTCCCTGGAAGAAAGCTGCGTTACCCATATTATGGTAATTTTCACCAAGCCCCTTTTGGTCATTGATGGATTTTTGAATCTCAATTGACTTGAGAAATAGGATAGAAGCGGTATCTGATCGTCCTCGAAAAAGATAAGTGTTTCCAAGTCCATTGTACGCCTTTGCTTCACCATAAGCATAGCCGGTCAATTTCGAGGGTTTTAACAACTTAGCAAATCGGTCTTCAGCCTCATCATAGTACCCTCTGACAAATAGATTCCAGGCAATTACGTAGGCTGCATCGAGTTTAGCTTCTTCATACTCAATGACTTCAGCGAGATCCAGCGCCTTATTCACAAAAGATACTGCTTTAGAGGAGTCTGAGTTTGCGTACTCTTTTGCAACCCTGAGGTATGTATCCACCTTTTCTTTTTCTGAGATGTCGGAATCCAGAGCTTTAGTCAGTGAATCAATAAGATTCAGGTCTTGAGAAAGGGCTGGAAAAAATGAAACTAGTCCCAGGAAGAACGTGAGCAAGGTTTTCATAGGGCAGGAGAGATAGTTGGTACTATATACAAGCTAAATAAGTAAAAATAGTTGGGCGAAATCGGTCTTTTGCTGGAAGTGCCACCCATTTGCCACCCTGTAATACCATCGTTTTGGAAGTATTTCGACCTTATTTGTTCACAACAACAAATACTACGATGGAAAAACTGACTGACATAAAAAAGCTTGATATGATCCTTGCCATTTTGGTTGTGGTAGGTTCATTATCAATTGCCTTGGTATTTACAATGTTGTGAGTATGCAGGGGAGTAATGAACATCATATGAAACAGCTATCGGAAGATAAAAGCCTGGACAAAATACTGATTGTATCAGTAGTCGTTTGGATTCTTAGCATGCTGATGCTGTACATATTCGTTTAGATTTAGGTTAGCCAATCACCCGATCTTTTCTCAGGATGCAGTCTGATTAGTTAATTAGTTGTGCATTTATCCCAATTGATGGGTGTGAAAGCGATTCAATTTTGAGTCGCTTTTTTATTAAACAACTGATGGAAAGCAACCTTCTTTAAACCCTGCCACCCAAATGCCACCTTCTCCTTCCGGATATATTCAACAAAACCACATGTATTTGCATGGTTAACTCTCATACGTTAGCAGCAGTTTAATAGGCGGTATTAGAATTTATTAGGGCGAGTACTTTTTTTAAAGTGCTCAGAAACGGTCCGAGAGGGCCGTTTCTTTTTGTCCATCTCACTATTCAAAATACCTCATACACCAGGCCATTTGTCCATCCCACCAATCAAATTGATTTGTTGACATCCATCCTCCGTATCAATGAAAAACTGATACGCAAGTATGGTATTCAATCGCACAAGGCTGACCATCATCGTTGTTTCTTCACTGCTTAGCGCTTGCAATGAACCGAAGGAAGATACCACTGAGAATGCATTCGTCCGGGATCATCTGGCAGCCTGGGAAGGTGGGATCGAACAGGTTCTTGAAATAGCAGAGGCTATGCCGGAGGAACACTATGGATATACTCCACATGATAGCCTGATGACCTTCGCAGAGCAGCTGGTCCATATCGCTATTCATACTAAAGAGATTGCTTACTGGTACCTGGAGGACACCAGGTACATAGATGAGGAAGGTTACAAAGAGCGTGGTAACAAATTGGAAAAACAAGAGCTGATCGAGTTGGTGGAAGAAAGCCTCGAGGAGGTAAGTTCACTCTTTCTATCACTCTCAGATGAATCCCTTCAAGAGCCCATCGAAAGTTTTATAGGCAACCAAATGTCAAGGCGCGAAGGATTGATCTTCGTTCACGATCATTTAACCAATCATAAAGCGAAGCTTAATGTCTACTTACGCTTAAAAGGAATTCAGCCGGTAGTCTACCGCTACCTGTAGCAGATACATTGAAATCTTAAAAATCAATTTTATGAGAATCATTATATACCTATTAATCAGTGGAGTGGCCTTAACATCATTAGGTCAGTCGTTGCAGTCTAGGATGAGTGAGGCGTTAGATATCCATGTGAAAGCGAAAACCGTTCATGAAGAAGTGAAAGCAATGGAAGCTTTTGCTCAGGTAACAGAGGATTTTCCCAATGAATGGCTCCCTAAATTTTGGGCAGCATACATGTGTACTCAGGTTGGAAGACTTGAGGTCAGGGTAGATGACTTCCCGGAGCACCTTTCGGCAAAAGGATTACTGAAGGATGCCGAGAAATACCTGAAAGACATCTATAAAAAGAAAGATGGGTTTTCCAAGCGTGAAATGACAGATGTGATCTTGCTGGACGCGTTGATAACCCGATTTACAGGGTCTTACGCAGATAGGGACAAGGAGAAATCATACTATGACCTGGAAAAAGTAAAATATCAGGAAGCGACAACTTATGATCCTGAAAGCCCGAATCTCTACACTGTCTTTGCAATTACCTTGATCGATCAATCAAATGAACCAAACAAACCTCATGTTTATATGGATCTGGTCAATGCCATTGGCTTACTTGATCATGCTGATCGTCTGTTTGGAAAAGAGCCGAATCGGGCGATGACTACCAATTATAGCGTTGATTTTGTTAAATTTTGGAGAGGTCGGGCAGTAAAGCAGCTGACTGAACTACAATCATCTGAGTGAATAAAGAAGAAAACATTTTCATGGGAAAATGGAGGACCTGGGCATTTATTCTTTTGTCCTGGTCCTTATTTTTTATCATAGACATTGTAAAAAAGAGCAAGCTCGAGTTTGAAAGCGAGTTCTTTCTGCACTACTACCTTCCCGGGCAGTTAATCTGGGTAGTACTCACATTCCCAATGCTTCGTCTCTTCGACTGGTCTTCCAGGTTCGCGATCTCTAAACGTATTGGAATACTTCTTACCCTGGCTGTCGTTTTCGGGATTACCAAAGTCACTCTCAACCTTGTGTTTCATGCAGTCATAGACCGGGTGGTCCATCCGGTATCCGGCACCTTCTTTCCGGAAGAATTCTATGGAAGAGAGCAATTCCTCCTTACTGAAGCGTCAATTATCAGTGGAGTAGTATTGGTAGTATTATATCTCATTGAATCCAATCGCAAGTATCGAACGAAGGTTCTGGAAACAGTAAAGCTGGAGTCAGAATTGACCAAAGCTCACTTACAAAGCCTGAAGATGCAGATCCACCCGCATTTTTTGTTCAATACACTTAATGCGATCGTTACCCTGATGCGAACAAAGAAGCACGATCAGTCCCTGGAAATGCTATTAAAGTTGAGTGATCTGCTTAGGGTAACACTGGATCACTTTGAGCAACAATTCATCAAACTCAGTGAAGAAATAACCTTCATTACCAATTATCTTGAAATAGAAAAAGTGCGATTTGAAGATAGACTGACGGTAAGCTATGATCTTGATCCGGAAGCCATGAAACAATTAGTACCGATTTTCATTCTTCAGCCTATTGTAGAAAATTGTATCAAACATGGAGTGAACAAAGAGATCGGGAACTCAACGATTGAAATAACTACACAGAAGCTGGATAGTGAGATTCAGATTGGAATTAAGAATCACCCGGGAGATTGTCCGGATGCAAACTTCAGGGAATCCGGGGTAGGGCTTAAGAATGTTCGTGAGCGATTATTCAATTTGTACGGAGAGAAGGCTCAGCTATTGATCGAATGTCCGCACCAAAGTGTCCATGTAACGCTAACCATTCCATTTACCTAATGATCAATGTTCTTCTAGTCGACGATGAAGCAAAAGCCCGCCAGGGGTTGACAATCCTGCTCAAAGAAGATCCGGAGATCAGGATTGTGGGTGAAGCAAGGAATGGGGTAGAGGCTATTGAACTGGTAGAAGGGCATCAACCGGACCTGATGTTCCTCGATATCCAAATGCCAAAAGTGAATGGCTTTGAAGTACTGGAATCCTTGGATGCGCAAAAATGGCCCTTCATCATTTTTACTACTGCCTACGATCAATACGCATTGAAAGCGTTTGAGGTACACGCGATCGACTACCTGCTAAAGCCATACGGCGAAGATCGATTCAAAGAATCGCTTGCTAATGCCAAGCGGATGATTCGTCAGAAAAGCGTCCTGGGGGTCGAAAGAAGGTTGAAAAAACTACTTAACGAGTATGAGCGGCTTTCTGGCCAGGACGAGGTGATACAATTACCCAAGACAACCAATGATCAGCTGGTTATTAAGTCATCAGGAAAGATCTATTTTCTAAAGTTGCATGAGATCTATATGCTTGAAGCACTGGATTCGTATGTTAAGGTTCACACGGCAAATCGATTCTATGTTGTGAAAGGACCGCTCAAGTCCATTGAAGCAAACCACCCGAAAGTTTTTACCAGAATTCATCGATCATTCCTCGTCAACCTGGAGAAAGTCCGTTTCATGGAGCCTTATTTCAAAGGAGACTTCTACCTGATATTGGATAATGATGTACGGGTAAGGGGTAGTCGGAACTACCGGGGAAACTTACCCGAAATGTTATGACTATTCGATCATGCGCAAGGCCCACTTACCAAGATTATCGATCACCATTTGCCGATACTCTGCTGAAGAAAGAAACCCGGAATTGAAGAACTCTGTAAGCACGGGTTGCCAGTCGCTATTGGTTGGCATGATGATACCCCACTCATCCCCTTTAAGATCACCTGCAGAATGTCTTTTGATCGGACGACCCTCCTGAAGGTAATCGATATAGTAGTTAAGATCGACGAACCCGAATGAGCTGGGGTCTTTGGCTATGTTGTCCACCATTTCATACATGGAGGGTACATATTCTACCTGGAGGTTACTGAAAGAACTGCTCTTCAGGGCATCCACCCGATCTGCAAAAGTGGTTTGTGGGACGGTATAAGCTTTCATGGTGCTAAACGTCTGAGAGATAGTACTCATGTCAGACAGGGTTGGGACTTTGTTGTTGGTGATAAGTACTGAAATATTGCTCAGGTACGCAGGGCTGAACTTCAAAATGCTTTTACGGTCTTCCTTAATGCTGCACGGACTGATACCGAAAACACCACCACTGGCATTCTGGACTCTACTTAGAAACTGCGCAAAATCTTGATTTGGGATCTTCACATAACGTGTATTTACGGCGATCCCATGCTTGTCAGAAACATATTGCTCAAACTGATCCATCACATCGACAAGCAATCCGACGATGTTTCCACTTTCGTCTTCACTGGAAAACCCTTCGATTCCTTCATACACATAGGTCAATGTTGCCTGACGACTCGATCGTGCTTTGGAAAAACTGTCGCCGCTCACCTGGGCGAATAGAAGATTGATAACAGAAAAGAATAGGAGGAATAAACTGGTCCTTTTCATAGCCTGGTAGATTAATGGTTTGGTATAAGCGAACCTAAACTTAAGATGAAAATGGTTCAGGTATCAGCAAAACAGTGTTTTTTCGATGAATTTGACCCTTCTAATTCGTAAGTAATTACTCATTTAGCAACCGTTCATCACATAATTCACGCAATATGCTCCTTTGATCCATTGATTGCTTAATTTGTACATGACCTGGTGATATAAGTCAATTGTAGAACTTAATCTGTATTACGATGTATAGAAATTCAATCACTAGCGTTTGCATTTTCTCCTTATTTTTTCTCATTAGCTGCAAAACCGATGATGCCACCATAGTGGATGGTGAAGGCATATTCCTGACAGCATCCGGCACTGCAACTATTGAAGGCGAATTATTTCTGCCAGATGGGGAAGGCCCCTTTCCATCAATGATCGTCGTACCCGGATCGGGAAACGAATCCAGAAGCCAGTCCGCTGAAGAGATCGAAGCAAATGTGGCAGTCCTGAATGGTAGTGGGTATGCCGTTTACGTTTATGACAAAAGGGGTGTTGGAAACTCCACAGGCTCATACCCTACAGAGACTCCAACTACTGTAACGGAGTTTCTAAGTGCCAGGGCAGATGATGTATTAGGTATTATTGACCTGTTAGTACAACACGTTCGAATTGACAATGACAGGATAGGGTTACTAGGATCAAGTCAGGGAGCATGGGTCAACTCTCTTGTGTTCAGTGAAAATAATAACCTGGCTTACATCATCATGACAAGTGGAGGTGTGACCCCAACTGGCAAAGAGAATTTGTATTGTAGTTTGACTGACGATCCTGAAGTGACGATCGAAGAAGCGCTTGCACAATTGGAAAACTTCGATGGAGAGATCGGTTTTGACCCATTGCCGATCATCGAGACAATCGACATACCCGTATTGTGGATGTATGGGTTGGAGGATAGAAGTTATCCTGCAAGGTACGCTATTGCGGTTTTGGAGGAACTCAACTATCCCAACTTCACCATCATTGCTCTTGAGAACGCCGATCACGAGTTGCTGGATGTGGATACGGGAGAGCAACCGGACGAAGTAATTGATGGGATTGGAAGCTGGTTGGAAACCAACAACTGAAAATTTAACATACGTAGCTTGAGTCTGGTCGGGCTTTTATCTACCTTGACGGTAAATGACTGACCCATGAAAGAGCTACAAAAAGAAGACATCCAACAAGAAGTATTTGACCTGTATGACGATTATGCTCACGACCGGATTGACAGGAGAGAGTTTGTTGAGAAGTTGGCCACTTATGCCGTAGGTGGGATCACCGTTGCTGCCTTAATGGGGGCCATCATGCCCAACTATACGGACAAGATCCAGGTGGCACAGGGAGATCAGCGGCTGAATACGGAAACGATCTCCTATGATTCGCCTAAAGGCGGAGGATCGATCAACGGTCAATTGTCACGACCGGAGAATGCAAGCGGAAAGCTTCCTGGGATCGTAGTGGTTCATGAAAACAGGGGCTTGAATCCTCACATTGCGGATGTTGGAAGGAGAGCAGCTCTTGCCGGATTCATTTCACTTTCCCCGGATGCGTTGACTCCATTGGGAGGTTATCCCGGAAACGATGATGAAGGCAGGACCATGCAACGTCAAAGGAACCGGGATGAGATGCTGGAGGACTTCATCGCTGCTTTCGATTACCTTAAAAACCATCCGGAATGTACCGGTAATGTTGGAGTCGTTGGCTTTTGTTTTGGTGGATGGATCTCCAATATGATGGCTGCCAAAGTTCCGGATCTGAAAGCAGCGGTTCCGTTCTACGGCCGTCAGGTGTCGGCTGATATGGTGCCCAATATTAATGCGCCGTTGCTATTGCACTATGGAGAATTAGACAAGCGAGTGAACGAAGGTTGGCCAGCTTATGAAGAAGCTCTGAAGGCTAACAACAAGACCTATGTCGCTCACATGTATCCTAATGCGAACCATGGCTTTCACAATGACACAACGGCGAGGTATGACAAGGAGGCAGCCGAATTGGCCTGGTCACGTACCATAGAATTCTTCAAAAAATATTTGATGTAACTGGCATTATGACTGAACCAAACAGAGGTAGTACGTTTGCCAGGCTATGAGTATCGGTTCCTTTTTTAAGCACTCACCCGGAAAGTCCAAAAAATATAAACTGGGTATTGCCCTGGGCGGAGGAGGAGCTCGTGGCTTTGCTCACCTGGGTGTCCTTCAGGCACTTTATGAGAAAGAGATCAAGCCCGAGATCATCTCAGGGACAAGTGCAGGCTCCATGGTCGGAGCGCTTATAGCAGATGGCAAAACTCCCAGAGAGGTGATGGATATTCTGGCGGTGAAGGATATCTTTCAGTATTCCAAATTACGCTGGCCGAGAGAGGGTTTCTTCAGTCTTGAGGGATTAGGTAATATGCTAAGGAGTAATCTCAGTGTTCATCGGATCGAAGAGTTGAACATACCTCTAATCATTGCGGCTACTAATCTCAACCGTGGTAAAGTCGAGTATTTTGATCAGGGAGAGATCGAGCGATGTGTGATTGCGTCCTCCAGTATCCCCGTAATATTTAAACCCATTCAGTTGAGCAACAGCAAGTATGCTGACGGTGGGATTATGGATAACCTGCCTGTAACCCCACTCATTAACCTTTGTGAGAAAGTCATAGCAGTAAGTATCAGCCCGATCGAAGAATCAAATAACCTTGATGGCATCCTAAAGATCACATCACGTACTTTTCAGCTAAGTGTAAATGCTCAGGCTAAGGAACTTCGGGATCAGTGTGCCGTTTTTATTGAACCTCCCGGTATCCGGAAGTACGAAGTGTTCGACCTGAAGCATTCCGAAGAATTATATGAGCTCGGCTATGAGCACGTCAGGAAGCTGGATCTGGACAAGGTTTTGGATTAAGAAACTCAATCCAGCGTTTTGTACCCTGAGACATGGGAAGCGACGGCCTTCCATACTCCATTGCGTTTGATCAGGACGTTGCTGGATTGGTAGATCGAATGGATAGAATCCGCAATAATATGCCCGGTCCCACAGATGACGGCTGTTCCGTTTTCCAGGATCTCCAGTCGTTTGATCTCATAGCTGAAGGAATCGTAAGAAGGTTTGTTGTTTTGAATGTACTCCATCTCTTTTTCCTTATTTGACCAGTCACCATTGTTTTCGATCATTTGGAAATCATCTCCCAGAATTCTGTCCAATAGTTGAGTGTCTTGCTCACGATATGCTTTTGGCCACTCCACCTCTTTCAGATAGCGCAAGGTTTCCTTTTCTGCTTCGGGAACCAATTCTGTTTTTTCAGAAACCATTGAACATGCACTTGCCATGGTAAGCAGCATTAAGAAGTACTTCATTTGATTTTTTTGTTTCAAATATTCGTATTGTTAAGCATCTTGAGTGATGTAAACATCAACAAATGGTGTGAAACGCAGAGAAAATAAAGTGAGAGGTGGAAGGTTTCATGGATGCGCGTGAATTAACTCAAAGCTCCAACTGATTTTTCTCATGCCCGTTTTATGAGTACTACACTTATTTCGAATTATGAAAAACATGCTGCTCGTTCTCTCGATGACCTTTTTGGCCGGATGTGCCGTCCAGGTCAAAACCATACAGAAACCTTCTGTTGACTTCTCCCAATTCAGCTCCTGGTGTTGGATGCAGGGTTGCGAGATCACTTACCAGGGCCCCGACTTTTATAACAACCAGGAAGTCATGGATGAGATTGCAAATGCTATTGCCTCCAACATGTATGACAAAGGTTATGAACAAAAGGATGCTACCGCTGACCTGCTTGTCAACTACTACGTGATCCTGAAGGAAGACTCAGCCGAGGTGAGCGATATCTATGAAATGATGTTCAATGGAGGAAGAGAGTGGCTCAATATCACCTATCCTGAATACCACCAGTTTCTGGAAGGTACCCTTGTGATCGACGTATTGGATCGTAAAAACTCCGAACTGATCTGGACCTCCAAAGCAGTGAGGTACCTCGAAGTAACGCCCGACATTGACAAAAAGGAGATCTGGGATGGCGTAACCAAGGCGATGAGAAAGCTACCGGTGAAGGGGGAGGAGTAGGGCTTCTTCTCCGAAGTTCTTAGAGCTCTCTGGAGCATTCATAATTGGTCATACTTTACCTACAAGTTTATTGAAATGATCAAACAGTTCTTATTAATTATATTTAACTGTATGCTTGTAGAAAATAGACCAAGTGATTCTTCTCTTGAGCTAATGCATTTCTTAATGCAGCAGAAAGAAATTAGCGTATTCGTCAAAGACGAACAACGAAAATATATTGAGTCGAACCTGAACTTTTTACAGCAGTCAGGTCTGTCATCACTTACCAGCCTTTCCGGAAAAACCGATTACGACCTAATTTGGACTAAGGAAGAAGCAGGAGATTATCGTTTGGGGGACAAGGAAGTCATAGACACTGGTAAGGCCAAGATTGGCTACATGGAACATCAGACAGATGCGAATGGGAATGTACATTGGATCGAAACCAGCAAGTTCCCACTCTGGGATATCCACAATCAAATAATAGGAGTGATTGGATACTATCATAGCAAGAATGAATTGTATGAGAAAGTAGCTAAGCGCTGCTGTCAGATTCTATCTGGAAGACCCTAAGTAGGCCACTCTCAACTGATGCAAGCCTCCCTTCAGTAGGTAAATGTTCTTCACTTGCGCTACTTAATATCAATAGTGAATGATTAGAAAAGCCAAGTCAAAAAGACTTGCTTTAGTGGGAGTCTTGGATAATAGAATTATATCAAAAGAATAAATGTTATAATCTTTAATAAATCGTTAATTTGTAGAAAAGAAGTTTGCTATGTCTGAAATAATTTTCATTGTAGAAGAGTCCGTAGAAGGAGGTTTTGAAGCAAGAGCTTTGGGAGAATCCATTTTTACCGATGGAGATACAATGGATGAATTAAAGCAAAATATTAAAGAAGCTATTCACTGTCACTTTGAAGAAAACGCTCCTAAAATAGTTCGACTACACTACGTGAAGGAGGAAGTTTTTGCTGCATGAGTCTCCCAAGAAATCTTTCAGGTAAGGACCTGATTAAGCTTCTTCTAATCTTGGATACGAGCAGACACGACAAGTTGGTAGTCATATTCGATTGACAACCTCTCAAAATGGTTCACACCATGTTACTATTCCAAATCATAAGCCTTTGAAACTTGGAACCCTTTCAGGAATATTAAAAGATGTTGGTCAACATTTTAGAATGACCAAAGATGAGGTTTGGGAAACTATCCATAAGAAATAACCCCTCACTAGCGCGGAAGTTACTTCCGTGCTAGTGGGCTACTTTACCTTACCAGTAACTAGGTACGTATATCTTTCGGGTCCGGAGAAGGAGTTATTTCTGTACTTGTACTTCTGCCAATATTGGTCTGCATACACGTTGAATGACTCAGTATCAGAGATACGCCATTCAAGCTCTACTGCTTTCGTATCTGCATAATCTTCCATGCCTCGTCGCTCGTCTACCAAACCAATAAATCCGGTAAGAGATGTCTGATAGATCTTCGTCCAACCCTGATCTGCAACAAGTGGGTAGCCTAGTACTTCTTCATAAAAGTTTTGCATCAACAGCAAATCATTGTGATACGTCCAGGTAATGGAACCGTAAAAATTCAATGACCGGGTGGCGGTTGCTATTCGTGGTGCCTGGGCAAGTACTGCCATGAATAATTCATTTTCCGGATGCTGTTTGAACTGCTCAAACTCCAATAAGTAGCCTCCCGGATCAATAGCTACAAACCCATCATGAGGTCCTCCTTCTTTTGGTTTGTACGTGTATTTGATAGGAATATTCTGTTCCAAAACGTAATCATACCAGTCCTGCAGTTGGTCCGTCAAAAAAGCGATAGCTGTGGACTTGGCTTGTCCCTTCTGGTGCGCTTCGTTAAACGGGTGTAATTCAATGAATGCGTCAGCACTTATTTGAAATGTTGTAGGGTCAATCTGGTTAAACCCGATGGTTTCCCCATAAAATTCAATCGCCTCATCCAGGTTGTCATAATATAGATGGGTGACCTGCTGTTCAACATTGAAGGAAGCCAAACTCCGATAATTCGAATTTTTACTTAGCAATAGATTGATGCCTTGCGGACCATAACCTAACAATCGTCCAAAACGCCTGGCAAGTGCCTCCATTTCTTCTTCTCCAGCATCGGCTTTTTGCTTAACGTCAGCTTTCAATTGTTCGTATTGGACAAGTCGGTTGCCTTTGTACACGACGATAACTGACTTTCCATCGGTTACATCTGCAGGGAATAACATAGTAACCGGAAAATCATCCTCCCTGTAAAGCTGCACCTGGTACTTTTCTGCTACTAGTTGAAAATCGTCCCATACTTTATCCATTTCCCGTGGGTCCATTGGGGAGCTAAGTGCTAAAGGTTTTGCATCATTGGCGATCATCTCACAAAACACTTCAAAAGAGGATATGGAGGGATTCTCCTTTGTTGTACAGGAAGCAAATACGATCATAATGAGGAGTGACCAATGGATTAGTTTTTTCATCAGGTTAAGATATTTGAATTTGGACAACAATAGCCAGTATTAAGTCATCCTACCACTTTAAGTGGTAGGATGACTAACATTCCTTGTCCCTCAGAGTCCTCGCCACGCTAAGGCCGAACCGGAGTTCTTACCCCTCAGAGTCACTCTAGTGGAGGTAAGGGGTCGGGAGGACTCTGAGGATCCTACTTCCCAAAGCCACCTCCAAGGAAAAGGGTTCCTTACCCCTCAGAGTCACCCTGGTAAAGGTAAGGGGTTGGAGGACTCTGAGGATTCTACCTACCAAACCACCTTTGGAGAAAAGGGTCGGGAAGACACTGAGATTCTCAGCTAGCGCATTCTATGATAGATGCAAGTTTATTAATTGTAATTTTCGATGATCAGTAGTTTGCGTGTTGAACGAAAGGTGTACCTCGCTCAATGGTTGCAAATACTCGTGATATGAGTTTGTTTCTTACGGCATTGATTACTGCCATTTTATTTTTTCCTTCACCAACTTTCCTATCAAAGTAAGCCTTTAGTTCTCTATCATGTCGAACCGCATTGATGGCCCCCATGCTCAGAAGTGATTTGGCTTTTTTGTTTGCTAAATGACTTATTCGCGTTCGCCCTTTTATGCTGGATCCGGAGGAGTATTCGAAAGGTGCCACACCTGAATAACAAGCATATTGTCTTGAGTTCTTGAAACAGGTGAAAGACCTGGTGGTCATAATCAGGTAAATAGCTATTTGCGGTCCAACTCCCGGAACAGATTGACATAGCTCAAAAACGTCATTTAATCTATTATCTGATTTGATAAGCTCGATCATCTGGTTGTCCAGTTGCTTGATCTGACTCTTTATGGTTGAAATAGCTTTATCCGCTGACTTGTTTATTTCGACCATCAATCGACGGTCAATAAACTCATTACATTCTTTGGCAGGCATGGCAATGCTGTTTTTGGCCTTTACGAGCCGTTCACGCTGACCATATATGAGCTTTAGTTTCAGCAGCAGCTTTTCTGGGATTGTAGTTATGGTCATGTACTCCTGGAAGAGAAGACCGTATCTGGCAATGGCTTTAGCATCAGCTTTATCATTTTTCCCTCGCTGTATACCAAGTGATTTCTTTATCTGAGCTGCTGGAATAAGGGTATAAACTATTTTCCTTGATGCTAAGAATTCACAAATAGGGAATGCGTAAATCCCAGTATGCTCGATACATACAAGTGTGCGTTCGTTGACTAATTGATTTACTTTTTCAAAGTCGGGTTTCTCATTTTTGATCCTAAGAGATTCAAAACCAGATGATGAACTTACGCATAAATCCAATGTCTTCTTGGAAACGTCAATACCGATCACAGTTTCATACTTTTTCATAACTTTAAATGATTTCATTAATGCCTTTAATAGGCCTTAAAGCCTAATATTCTATTTAATGCAAATCAAAAAGACAGTAGAGGACTTATGCGCCAGATAAGTCTTCAGCTTAGCGCGTGTGATAGTTCACCTCTACTGTTTTTGTTTACCTTGAAAGTATAACTATTTCTATTGATGCTAATCTAAAGGCGCGTTTTTAACGCGTGCAACCGATAAGATTAAGAAAGCCTGTTCGTTTTGAACAGGTTTTTTATTGGAGGGTTCAGTTAGCTTAGATTGTGATGGACACGCGTCACAGACGCGCGCCAGCGTGGGGTCCTCGCCACGCTAGGGCCCTCTTACCCCTCAGAGTCACTCTAGTGGAGGTAAGGGGTCGGGAGGACTCTGAGGATCCTACTTCCCAAAGCCACCTCCAAGGAAAAGGGTTCCTTACCCCTCAGAGTCACCCTGGTAGAGGTAAGGGGTTGGAAGGACTCTGAGGATCCCACCTACCAAAGCCACCTTCAGGGAAAAGAGTCGGGAAGACCCTGAGATTTCCTGTTTTCTTAAATTTGATTGATGCCTACTCACCAGCTTCACGAAAAGAAGGAAACATTCTATTTTGTAACCTTCACATGCTATAACTGGCTTCCGTTATTGGAGAAGGCCAGGATTCATGAATTCCTTCCAAAATGGATAAAAAACTTAAAGAAGCATGATCTATTAACATGCGGCTATGTAATGATGCCGAATCATTTACATCTTTTGATATATGTAAATCGTGAGTGCAAAGGCCTGAACAGGATATTGGGAGAGGGCAAGCGGTTTCTGGCCTATGAGATTGTCTCCAGGCTGAGGGAACAAAAGGAATTATCACTATTAAAAACTCTTTCAGAGGGAGTGCAGCCGCAAGAATTGAAAAAAGGGAAGAAACATCAAGTATTCAGGCTTTCTTTTGATGCGAAGGAGGTCGAAGGTGATGATTCAATAAATCAAGTGTTGGACTACATACATTACAATCCGGTCAGTGGAAAATGGAACTTAGCTTCCGACTTTACAGAATATAACTATTCAAGTGCCAGATTTTATGAATTCGAAGAAGAGGGATTGGTAGAGTTAGAGGATTACAGGAAGATATCAGAGTCCTCGCCACGCTAAGGCCGAACCGGAGTGACTCTGAGTGGGATTGGTGGGTTGATCATTTAAAACTAACTGGGAAGAAAAGCTAACGACTAAGAGTAGAGACAAGTACCTCAAGGTGATTAAAAGTAGAGCGGAGCTTCAGGCGAAATGAACTTAGATTAGTTCATATGAATGAAAAGATGCAAGTGATTCCTGAAGAGGTGGTGATGAACAAGATTTATGTGATTAGAGGACAGAAAGTAATGTTGGATAAAGACCTTTCGGAATTATATGGTGTTGATACAGGATATCTTAATAGAGCAGTTAAAAGAAACATAAAAAGATTTCCTGATGATTTTATGTTTAGGCTAGACAAAGAGGAGTTTGATAACTTGATATACCAAATTGGCACATCAAGTTGGGGAGGTACAAGAAAACCTCCAAGTGCATTTACAGAACAAGGAGTTGCTATGCTAGCCGGTGTACTTAATAGCGATAGAGCCATTGCTGTCAACATTCAGATTATAAGAATCTTTACTAGGATGAGGGAAATGTTGTTGACACATAAAGATCTTTTGTTGAAGGTAGACAAACTTGAGTCTAAGGTGGCTAATCAGGACAAAAGCATCAAACAGATATTCAATTACCTCAAACAATTGGTCAAGGAGGAGAGTAAGCCAAAAGCAGAGATTGGATTCAAACAGAAAACGAAAAAATAGCTCCTAACTAGCATAAATCTTCTGACTTGTGCTTTTAAGTCAGTAGCTAAAACTCGACCTAACTGGCAACTAAGCCATCCCGAACACTAGCTCAGTCGTCCCAAACACCAGCTAACACGTCCCGAATACCAGCTAACTCGTCAAGAGGAGCAGCTAAGTTGTCACGAATACTAGCTAAGCCGTCATGAGAAGTATCTATCTCGTCACTAGAGTCAACAAAATACTCATGAGAGGTTCCGAAGTGGGTAGTGGATCCCACTTAGTAGTAAATACTACTAAATTGTAGTTATTCTGTAGTTTTTTACTACAATGATATAAATCATACCGTCTTACTCCACTCACTCGCTACTCTTTGATGAGCGGCTTGGTATTCCCCAGTTTTTGTGCTTTCTTGATCTCAAATCTCTTTTTTTCAACCTAAACCTTACCTCATGAAATTGCACTTCAAGTTATGGATGACCCTTTCGCTGGTCATCATCAGCTTTTTTGGTCTCTCACAAACATTGACCAAAGAGCAAATGTCCGGGCTGACCTTCCGACACGTCGGCCCCATAGGTAACCGTATCATTTCCGCAGTAGGAATTCCGGGAGACGAGTTAACCTATTACGTAGGTGCGGCGAGTGGCGGTATCTGGAAGACCATCGACGGTGGGCACAACTGGACGCCCGTCTTTGATGACAAGCCAGTTCATGCCATCGGTGCCCTTGCACTCGCACCATCCAATACAGGAATTATCTATGCAGGAACCGGTGAAAGCTTCATCCGGTCCAATGTCTCCATTGGGGACGGAGTATGGAAAAGTACCGACGGTGGCGAGACCTGGAACAATATGGGACTCGGGAAGACTGGTCGTATCGGTCGTATCATCGTGCATCCGCAAAACCCGGATATCGTTTATGTAGCGGCCCTCGGCCATGCGTATGCTCCTCAAAGTGAACGGGGAGTTTTCAAAAGTACCGACGGTGGAAAGACCTGGCGGCATGTATTGCGAGTGGATCAAAACACTGGGGCATCTGAGATCGTGATGCATCCTACGAACCCGATGGTCCTGTTTGCAGGCATGTGGCAGCTTTCTCTGAAAACCTGGAACCGAACCAGTGGAGGCCCGGGAAGCGGCATCTACAAATCGGTTGACGGGGGAGAGACCTGGGAAAAAGTAGAAGCCAAAGGCCTTCCAAAAGGACCTGTTGGAAAGATCGCTATGGCGATGACCCCTGCGAATACCAACCGTATTTATGCCTTGATCGAAACCGGCGATGGGGTAGAAGCCATCAGTGGCGAACCGGAAAGCGGAGACCTCTGGCGATCAGATGATATGGGTAAGACCTGGGCCATGATCAACCCGAATCGAAATCTTGGTGGGCGTCAGGCGTACTATACACGAGTAGAAGCTTCACCTGACAATGAGAATGAAGTTTACTTCATGTCCGGGCCGTTCCTGACTAGTATTGATGGTGGAAAGTCCATCAATCCGATCTCTTTTCTGACCCAACCGAACTGGGACCTGCACCACACATGGATCGATCCAACGGACGGAAATAGAATGATGGTGGTCGGTGACGGAGGAATCGGTATCTCCAAGAACCGAGGTAAATCCTGGTTTAGGGTACAATTACCTGTTGCACAGTTGTATCACGTGACTACCGACAACAATATCCCTTACTATGTGATCACCAACCGACAGGACGGGCCATCAATGAGGGGTCCCAGCCGGACCAATGTGGCTGGATTCTTTGGAGTTGGAAGTATCCCTACCGGCTTGTGGCGAGACATTGGAGGTGGGGAAAGTGGGTTTGCAACACCTGACCCGACGAACCCCGACGTGGTTTGGTCCAGTGCTTCAGGATTTGGAGCACTAGGGGGAGTGGTGACCAGGTATAATGTCAACAACGGTCAGTTCAGGCAAGTCGAAGTTTGGCCGGAACTCACTGCGGGACATCCTGCTGAATCGGTGAAGTATCGTTTCCAATGGACCTTCCCATTGTTGATCTCTCCTCACAATAACAACACCGTTTATGTCTCAAGCCAGGTGGTTCACAAAACGACCAATGGCGGTCAAAGCTGGGAAGTGATCAGCCCGGACCTGACGCAAAATGATAAGTCCAAGCAAACCAAGTCCGGGGGATTGACACCAGATAACATTGGTGTGGAATATGCCAACGTGATCTATGCGTTTGAAGAATCTCCGATGAAAGAAGGACTCTTCTGGGCAGGTACCAATGATGGCCTGATCCATGTAAGCCAGGATGGCGGAGCGAACTGGACGAATGTTGGACAAAACATTAGAAACCTTCCTGCACTCGGGACGGTCCGCAATATAGAAGCTTCGAAATATGTAGAAGGAAAGGCTTATGCCACGATCGACTTCCATGAAGTAGGCAACTTTGATCCTCATGTTTACAAAACAGAAAACTACGGGAGGACCTGGACCAAAATCACCAATGGTGTTCAGCCAAGCACACTGAGCTATGCCCGAATGATCAAAGAAGACCCGGTTCGTCAAGGGCTGTTGTACCTGGGAACGGAGAACAAACTTTACATTTCTTTCAACGATGGAGCCAACTGGCAGGAATTTATGAGTAACCTGCCGCACTCTCCAATGTACTGGATCGACATCCAGGAGAACTTCAATGACCTGGTCGTTGGAACGTACGGTCGGGGTGCCTGGATCCTGGATGATATTTCAGCCTTGCAACAGCTTCCGGCCGATATCAGTCGGCAAAATGCGTTGCTGTTCAAACCGAAAGATTCGTATCGCTTTAAGCCGGTAACGGCGACCATGCAATTCTTCCCTGAACCTTCATGGGGTGTAGACCCACCAACCGGTGCATCGATCAACTACTGGATTGCCGAGAAGAATGATTCTATTCAACTGCATATTACGAATGCAGCCGGTGATACCATTCGTACCTTGAAACACAAAGGCAAGGCCGGTGTAAACAGGGTCTGGTGGAACTTTGCACGTGATAACGTGACCGAAGTGAAGCTACGCACCAAGCCTGAAGGAGGCGATTGGGTACCACTTGGCAAGGATCGGACCCGTCCGTTCCCATTAGGTTATACAGGACATTGGGTAGCTCCCGGCACGTATACGGTTAATATGACGGTTGGTGATCAGTCGTTCTCAGAATCGATCAATATCCTGAAGGATCCTAACTCGGATGGAACGATGGCTGATATCAATGCGCAGACGGCTTTCATGGAAAAGCTGCACGATGATATTGATAACACGGCCAAAATGATCAATGAAATTGAGATCCTCCGTAGACAATTGTATGATCTTAAGGCTGTTTTGATGGTTCAGAACAACAATAAAGACATCATGGAGGCCATTGGCGACCTTGATAAGCAGCTTATAGAGCTGGAAGGAAAGATGATCCAGCTGAAAGCTACCGGTACCGGGCAGGATGGTGTACGTTGGCCTTCGATGCTGATCGAGAAGATGGCTTACCTCGCGAGTACCACTGCTATTGCAGATTTTGCTCCGGCGGATCAGTATGTAGAAGTATATGATTTGCTAAAAAGCCGTCTGACTACCTATCAATCAGAAATGGAAACGCTTATGAGCGGACCATTTGCTGATCTGATCAAGATGCTGAATGATAATGGCATTGACCCGATTGTGAAAGGCAATTAGGGATCGATTAATTAGTTTGAACTCCACTCATCAATTGGGTGGAGTTTTTTTATGGATAATTCTCAATGGTCCATTCCCAGTCCTTATTTTCAATTCCAATGTATTTGGAGAACTCTGAGGGACCTTTTTGTTGATACTCCCTCCAGAAGGAGATCTTGCCATTGTTCAATTCAACTACAACTACCCCGGTATCAGCGATTTCTACACCGTAGCTGAAGGTATACTCGCCGGAACCGGTCTGAGTGGATTCATCAAACCACAGGTTGTGGAAGACCATTTTGTGAGACTCCTCTAATGCGTCAAAGTAGGGTCGAAGCTGAGTATGCCCCCGGTAGTATTGAATGTTTGGGGGTTCCATGTAGATCACATCCTCATTGAAGGAACTCAGTGCCAGTTCAGTGTCTTGTGTTGACCAGCCTATAGCAACATTGTGCATGAGATCACGAAACTCTGTGGCAGTTAAGCCATTCTTACCTGTGTTTTGACATGAACCAAGGGATAGAATGATTAACAATATGGTGAAAGTCTTAAAAATGCTCATGATTCAGTTTTGTTCTTCAAGAAAGCCCACCACTACCTTTTCCAGGTTGATGAGTTCACTCTCGCTTTGAATGTACTCATCAATGGCCGGATCACCCATGTTTTGGATCCGATATCCCGGAAGTTTATCTCCAAAGCTGATCGAAACATAGGTATCCACTATGCGCTCTTTCATAGGGTGTGGAAGGTTGAACTTTGCAATGATCGATTCCTCGATCCCGATATGAACGATCTCATGGATGATCGTGTAGGCTGGATTATCGTATTGTCTGAATGCTCCTTCGGTATTTGTGAAGAGTATAATAGAACCATCTTCCGGATCATAGCTTCCTCCAGTCCCGTAAAGGGTCAGGAATACCTCGTAGGTATCAAAAAGTTGGAAGTCCCAGTTGTGCTTCCTTTCTACCAACTCACTTACTGACCCATTGATCAGACCCATGTTTTGTGTGACCTTATCATAACCGGCCTGGTAGTCCGAAGCGTCATAAATTTCCTTCATTAAGGTTTCGAGTTCATCACGATCGGAGGATACAAGTTTACCTTTCCTGGATTTTTCTTGGAGTGTTTCCATCAGGTCACTTTCCGGCAGGGATACCTGGTATCCATGCTCATCAAAGAAGGGAATATCCTGTAGATTTCTCCAGATGTAGTCAATTTCTTGCTCCATTGAAGGTATGATAACCACTACTTTTTCTTGACTGGCAGCCTGAAGACACACAATTGAAGCAAGACAGAATATCAGTGTAGATAGCTTCATGCGAAATAGATGATTAGGTCAAGAACCTAACGAAAACTTAAACTGAATGGTTGATAATAGACAAACTTCAGGCAATTGATCTACAGATTTTGACCGCTTGTCTAATTAGCCGTCACCATATCGTAGTTAGCAGTATATATTCGCAACTGATAATTTAGCTGCCCCGCTAATCAACCTACGCACGCACGTTTCTTAATCGGTAAGCATTTGGACTGGCTTATAATATGCTTTAATGAATAAAGCGAAAACCGATTATTGGATGAACTCAATTCTAACATTCATTTTGTATGTATGCTTGTTGCAACCCTCTTTTGGAGGTGCAACCTATGGGGACCTGAACGACAAACATCAGGCCATGTATTTGTTTAACCTCGTCAGAAACATTGACTGGAGCATGGACCGTGTGGTTATTGGGGTGGTTGGTGAGACACCAGTCATGGAAGAGCTGGAAAAACTTGCTGCAAAGAATCCTAAGGTCGAAATAAGGGCTTTAAACGGGTTCGCTGCAGTCAATGATTGCCAGATCGTATTTCTGCCAAATTCGAGCAACAGGGACTTTTATCAGGTTCAGACACAGATTGGAAGCGACCCGATCTTGCTTGTAGTTGACAAGAAGCAATATGTGGCTATGGGAGCTGAGATGGGATTTTACCTGGAGGAGGAAAAACTCAAGTTTGTGGTCAACAACGCGGCGCTTGATGAGACAGGGATCAAGGTGAGTCATACGCTATTGGAGCGGGCAAAACCGATGGATTGATCAGAAAAATATGCGTGCTGAAATATTTGGAGTGAATAGCAGTGCGCGCTGGTCAACAACCCTGGGTTGTTCATTTTCCTGTAGATAAAACCTGCTTATCACATTTTTCCTGTCAAGGATATTCCAGAAAGAAATGCCTATTTCGCATGAAGTACGCTCACTGATCAAAAACTGATAGTCAGCTGCAAGGTCCACCCTGAAATATCCTGGTATTCTGGAACTATTTGGCAAAGTGTAGTTGAATTGACCATTGACGAGCGAATTATCTACCACCGGAGTGAATGGTAAGCCGGTCCGGTAAGCGATACCGGAAGCAAATTCAAACCCACCCAATTTGTAACTGAAACCTGAGCTAATACTTGTCCTGATATCAAAATTGCTCGGGAAAGTAGTCGGCTGGAGATTGTCAAAGGAGTAGTTGCTTTCTGAATAGGAGAGACTTAACCACGAATTGACTCTTTGAAACCTGACATTGACAAGTGCTTCCACCCCTGTAGTGAGTGATGAACCTGACTCGTTACTCAATTCGAGTTGGTCCCGAAAACCCTGACTTGCAGAAAGTAGTCCTTCAATTTTTTTGACGTATCCCTCAAGGCTAAAGTGCACCAGGCCATCCTGGTAATTGGTCCCAAGGGAAATGCTTCTGCTCTGAAGCAATGGAACATTTACATTGTTAGAAAGTACCCATCGCCTTTTTTCAACGCCTAGAAAATCTGTCTGCCTGTCTATGATCTGAATAGTCGCCTGACTTTTGAGTTCGCCAAGTAACTCAAAGGACAGATTATTGCTGACCGAATAATTAAGAGCAAGCCTAGGCTCAATGGTTGTTTTGTTGATCTCCTGATAATAATTGGCTCGTATTCCAACTATCAATTGAAGAGGATTAAGGTCGACATTCGCTTCCTGAAAGAGCGCATGAGTCTTAAGAACTTCTTTCCTGATTCTCCTGAAAAGAGGGTTGTTAATGTCCTCAAAACTTTCTACTCCTAACTCATTAAATGCATAACCAAAGACCAAATTCCCGGAATTAGTCCGGATCTCAGTTGATGTTACGGCGTTAAAATCGATGATCTCGTTTTGCTGGATCAATCGTTGATCATTTGGGATATCAAAGTTGATCGCCTCCAGTGAATAGGTGGAAAGTGATACCTGGACATCTGTATGCAAATTTGAGTTCCACTTCCTTATGTAGTCCGTACCCAGTCCATAGGTTTGCTGCTTCAACCCACTGGTCTTTGAGTCTGTTGATAAATTGGAAATTTCGCTTTCTGTAAACTCCAGTTTATTAGAAATCGCGATGAAGCTTATGCCTAAATGATCTTCATTCTTGAAGCGATGGTTGTACCTGGAGTTAAAATCATAAAAATAGAATTGGTCGTTGGTTTTGACAATCGTATCAGAAGGCGCTTGGTCCAATACGTCCGTATTTTCAAAGGCTCGCTTGAAATATTTCTTAAACGTTGGTGTCCGAATGGCATCAGTGATTGATCGTCGTGATGATACTTTGAGAGAAGACTGTTTGGTTATCGGGATCTCAAGATTGATATCACCGTTGATCATATTTAATCCGAGCCCGGCATTGCCTCTTACGGTTCGTGCAATTTCCCGATCTGAGGCAATTGATATCGTCCCGGAAACACCATTTCCATAGACTGCTGAGGTCCCATTTTTGGTTATCGCAACCCTATCTCCGAAATAGGGATTGAATGCCGAGATCAGCCCGAAGAAATGACCTGACTGGAACATTCGGATGCCTTCCCATAGTATCAGGTTCTGATCGTTCGTTCCACTTCGGATATTAATGTTCGATACAGATTCGTCCACACTTATAATTCCTGGAAATGACTGGATCATAAACAAAATGTCAGGATCGGTCATCCCGGGAAGCATTTGAAGCGATTGAGGAGAGATATCAAGTGATCCGTTGAGCCGCTTGTTGATCCCGGTAGCGAGATAATTTGTGATGACCACTTCTTTCAGTTGAGAAACACGTGGGACCAGGCCGATTGTTTGGCAGGTAGTACTAAAAAAACTAAGCGGAAGGTATTGGGTCTCAAACCCCAGGAAGCTGATGGTGATTATATCATCGACTTCTCCGGGATCGACCTTCAATTTGAAATAGCCAAGAGCTCCGCTGGTTGTGGCTTGTTGTGAAGATTGTATCGTAGCTCCGATCAGGGGTTCTCCTGTTTCGCCATTGATCATAAAAGCACAGAACTTCCGTTCTGAAGTCTCGGGTTTGACAACTGCAATAAAGCCATTGCCAATTATCTCAAAGTTGAGACCTGATTGATTCTCAAGAAAATCAAGTGATTCATTTAGTGAAAATTCTAGGGGTGGAGGTATAACGTTGATTCCATCTATATGCTGATCTGCGAATGAGAAGGAAACATTATTCTCATTTTCAATCGTTGATAGTATTTCGCGTATTGATACCTTTCCGTTTCCTTGGGAATAGGTACGGAATAATCCGAAGGTGCATAAAAGGAAACAGAGAAAGCTTCGCTTAAGGCTCCGGTTTGAAAAGCAGTACGTATTCAGGCGCGATTCTATATTCCAAATTTAGCGGCAGAGTGACAGATTTCAATGCCATATCCAAATTGGAATTTGTAAAAGCGCCTGTAAAGACCGACATGGTGTCGATATCCTCAACGAGTATAGTTTGATCGTACTGACGTTCCAACTCATTAACAACCTGGTAAAACGCAGCACTTTCAAAGGTAGTGGTACCGTCAATCCAGGAAGGCTTCTTGTCTGTCATCAGGACTTTGCCTGTTGAAAATGAATTAGAGAACAAGACCTTTTGTCCTTGTGATAGGTATGTCTCCATTTGATTCGAGGTAACGCTGACCATTCCGGAATAGCAACTAACTTCTAAAACTTCATCTCTGTTTCTGACATTGAAAGAGGTCCCAAGCACTTTGATAGAACCCATTGAGGTTTCAACTTCGAAAACTGAGCCCTCGCTCACCTCAAAATAACCTTCTCCATTGAGCACTACTTTTCTTTCCGTGTCCCATTCGTCTTCATTGTAAAGAGCAAATGAGCCCTTGTTTAAAATAATCCATGACTCGTCAGGAAGTGTGATTTCAGAGGTTTCAACTGAGCTGATTTGTACCATACCTTTAGGTTTAGTTGTATTAAAGAGATAGGTCAATCCAACGATTATAATTACTGAGGCAGCAATTTTAAGAACTGGCAATAGCAAGGTTTTTGTCTTTGAAGTTTTGGTTTTCGCTTTTTTCAACTTCTCAAGTTCAGATTCCAGGTCGTACTCAGGTGATTTGAACTTATTAAGGGTCTCTAACGCATTGTTCAACCTGGAAAATTCTGGCGTGCGCTCAAACTCTTCCAGCTCCTTTTTTGTGAGAGAACCCTTCACCCACTTTTTTATAAGTTCTTTGGATTCCATTGTATTGATCTACTTATTAAACAGGGACAGGTCAAAATTTCCTACCATCAGATTTTTACATCTCCTAAGATTGCGTTAACGATCCTTATCGCTTTATAAATTCTTTTTTCGACTGCTTTTCTTGAAATACCTAGCATTTCAGCAATTTCCTTATGTTTTTTTCCCTCAACCTTGTTTAGCATCAATGTCACTCGTTGGTCTTCCGTCAGCGTAGAGAGTGCAAAGTTGATTTTCTGCTCCAGTTCTTTTTCTTCCATTAGAAACTGCGGAGATTCCTTGTCTGTCGTTTCCTGTGGCTGGAGATTGAACTTTGTGGCAGTTTTTTGTCGCGCCAAATGATTAAGCATTAGGTTGTTGCCTACTGTGAAGAGGTATGCTCTGACTTTTTCAGGCTCGACCTTCTCGCAGTTTTCCCACAATTTCATAAATGCTTCCTGAACGACATCATTGGGATTGCTTTCTGCCCCATACTTATAATAGAGGAAGTTGAAAAGGTCCCTGGAATGTGCTCTAAAGAGCTCATCAAAGAGTTCATCCTGGCAAATAGTCAAGCGATTAGGCATACGGCGAATGCTAAAAGTAAAATTTTTGGTAGGAATAATTACAAGGAACCTGTTTAATCTATAACTATGGCAGTAATGTATAAGGCTCAAAAAATACTATGCCGCTTAGTAGTAATTGCAGGCTTGTTGGGGTGCCAGGAATCCGGTGAGGTGACTTTTTCTCCGGAAATCGATTTCACTCCTGGCACTCCCTTAGCCAGCTTCATTGAAAACATGGCTTTGAAGGATGGGTCATATGATAATGTGCTGGACAACAGTAGCTGCATCTCTATAAACCTTCCAATACAAGTCGTGGTAAATGATCAATCGGTCAACGTCCAGTCATTAAGTGACATTCAAACCGTGGAGTCTATTTTGAATGAGCAACCTTTTGATTTTGATAATATACAATTGACTTTCCCGCTCACGGTATCTTTTTCGGATTACTCCGAACAAGTGGTGAGCAACCTCGAAGCGCTGGATCAGATACGATCCGGATGCCAGGAGGGAGGATTGGATCAGGATTTTGAGTGTGTTGATCTTGTCTACCCTGTCAGAGTGGATCGTTATGACAGTCAAAATCAGAGAGCTGAAATTGTTGAGCTCAATTCCGACGAAGAAACATACCGATTTATATCTGATCTTGGGAGCGAGACCGTAGCGAGTTTATCCTATCCACTGGATGTACAATTATCCGATGCAAGCACACAGTCTGTTGCTTCATCCGAAGAGCTTTTGAGCGTATTTCAAAACAACTCTGCATGTGATGAAAATGACATTAACTATTATACAAACACATCTGGTGGTTCCTATGAGACAGGTAATCTAATGGTACTAATGACGGATGCTCCATTCCCAACTCAGCTTGTGGAAGAAGCGAATGTTACCATTAACAGTGTTTCGATAAAATTATTGGACGAAGAAGATTCGCTTTTAGTATTATCTGAGGAGGAGTTCTCATTTAATCTCCTGGACCTTAATAATGGTGTGACAGCAACACTGGCTGATCTGGAGATCCCCGAGGGATCGTATGATGAGGTGCGGCTTGGCGTATTGGAATCAAGTGTGTTGCTATCTGATGAATCATTCTTTGATTTGAAGGTCCCAAGTGGGCAGATTAAGATCAAACTCTCTACACCGATTCAGGTTACCAATTCTTCAGATATAGATATTCTACTTGATTTTGATGTCAGCCAGTCTTTTGTCGTTCAAGGCAATCCGGATACCCCGGCAGGAATAAATGGCTTTACTTTCAAGCCTGTTGTGAAGGGAGTGAATCTCGCAGAAACAGGTACCCTGAGTGGGTCAGTGACGGATATGAGTAGCAATATGCTGGAAGGTGTGGAGGTTGCTGTTTTTGCAAATGATACGCTTAACACCACTACGTTCACTACATCGGCTGGTAACTATACTGTTCCGGGTTTATTGCCCGGTAGTTATAGAGTGGAAGCTGAATTGACAGGATTTGATAAGGAAATTGTTGACAATGTTATGATCCAATTGATGGATACGACAATCGTAGATATTCAATTGGCTGAAAATTAGATTAGGGTGTATAATGGCCACCTATGGCCATTCTTTTCAACCAGTTGAGCTCCTTCTAGGAAGGGGCTTTTTTAATGCAGAAACTGAAAATCGTAATGAGGGAGCAACTTTCTTAGTTGTTGTAGATTTGAAATTATCTTTGCCTTAAACAGGACTGCAATGAATAAATGGCTGTTAATGATCATATTCCTGCTAGCAGGTAGCGCAGCATCCGCACAATTGTGTAAGTATATCGTAGATGATACGGATCCATTGACCGATGAAGTGATCCGCACCATTAAAACACGAATAACCGGCCCATTGGCAGGAGTCGACCCCTACTATTACATTTTCTTCAAGAGATACGGAAGCAAACACAAGATCCGCATAGAGATAGCTGATTATGGTGAGCTTACCCATAGTATTCCCAAGGAGAGCGAATTGATTCTAAGAGCCGGTGACGGAAGTATCATCCGGATCTATGCATTGGAAGAGGCTCAACCGGAGAAGATCGTAGATATCAGTACTGTCTTGACAGCTTACAATGTTGAGTACGAGATACCAGAAGCGGATATGCAGAAGATCGCAAATTCAGGATTGGTTTTCATTCGTGGTGAAGATTTCAAGAATTCATTCAGCGATCAGAGAATTCCCAGTGCGGTTACCCGGATCTCGAAGGAAAATGCGGAATGTATCTTTAGGTAACGGTTCTTTCGTTAAACCTGAAGTCGTTCGTATGAAAAGAAGTATCCTCACTGCAGGTTTAAGTATTCTTTGCTGGTTCGCGCATTCCCAATCGCCTCGCGAGCTGGTAGAAAAGATCTGTGCCCGAGTTCAGGCCGATAGCAATTTTGAGATCGAGGAAAAACCTGTTGAGTCAATTCAAAAGGATGTCCTGGTCATGTACTTGGACGGAGGTCAGGCCTATGAGATCGAAACGATCATGACAGTCAATGAGTTGGGGAGGAGGTTTGCTGCATTTGCTGCTGCTCCGGGCAAGATCAAAGTATGGCTGGATAATCAACTGGTGTTTGAAGGAGAGTCACGGACCGCTACGGTACCCTCAAGCATTTCGGACAATCAGTTTCGGTATGAATTCAATGCGCTGCTTCCTGCTTTTCCGGGTGATTATAGTTTCAGGATACATTACCGGCCAAAGAACGAGAATGGAACCATATTCCTTTGGCTGATTGATGAGTATGATCGGGTCCAAACCAATGTGGATTTCCGTAGCGACTGGAGTTTCATGGAGCCTCATCCATATCGTTTCAGTACGGACCTTGGAGATAACCCTGATAAAGAGTGGCGCTTTCCACCCGAGGTTAGTGGGTTGCAACATCAAAGTCCCCTTGACCTTAATGACTGGAAATATTACAACGGTCAAATGCTAGATGCAATGTGGCGAGCAAGCAATTACTTTGGATTGGATTACACCAATTATGTCACAGACCACCTTAATTTCTTTGTTACCACCATTGAAAAAATTGACAGAAGCAGAACGTCGCTTCCGGTGCTGGATGTACCGCTATCTTCTTATTTCCGATATACCTTGTTGACCGACTATGGTCCTCAAAGCATTCCTTTCTTCCATTACCCGGATAATCAATCGTATCAGTCATTTACATCAAAAGCACTAAGCAGAATCCTTTATCGAACGACCCGTACGGCAAATGGAACGTTTGCAAGAAGCACGCCTGACTCCCTGACCATTTGGGCAGAGGATATGTACATGGGGATTGTCATGCTGAGTCGGGCCTACCAGGTAACAGGCAGCCGGAAGTATTTGGATGAAGCGATCAAACAAGTGACATTGATCGACCGAAAACTCAGGGATCAACGAACCGGCTTGTACTGGCATGGATACAGTGAACCACGAAAGGAACGGGTGGGGACCTTGCTTGCAAGAGCGAATGGCCTGGCCCTTGTCGGAAAACTTGAGCTACTTCTTGCCATGGGAGAGGACCATCCCGATTGGGCCGGAGTGATGCAATTATTTCGCACGCAGGCGTCCAGTGTTCGAGACTACCAGTCCGAGGAGGGTCGATGGCGACAGGTCATGGATCTGGATTCCTCTTTTCTGGAAACTTCCGCATCAGCCATGTTTGTACGGGCTTTTGCAGAGGGGATCAATAACAAATGGTTGGACAACCGAGAAGAGTACCGACGTGCAGCCATAAGTGGTTGGCTGGCCATCACTCAACAGATTGATGAAACAGGAAATATTGACGGTATCGTAGCTGAAACACCGATTTTAGAATCGGACGACCAATACAATTCCCAGGAGCTGATCCAAAACGACCCACGTGGAATTGGCCCTGTCATCAATGCAGCAATCGCCATTGACAAGCTGAATCAATAAAGCTTCTCCAAAGATTTTTGTGTCTGGCTTGTAACCAAATTTCGTATTTGTAGTATTTACTTAAATAGAAAATATACATTTACGAAAATTGATCATATGAAAGGTACTCAACTTGGTGAATTTGAAGAGCTCGTAATGCTGGTTGTCGGTATTCTATACCCGGATGCCTATGGGATCAGTATCCAGGAAGAATTGATCGCACAAGCTGGAAGATCCGTAGCAATAGGGGCTATCCATTCTGCTCTTAACCGGTTGCAGGAGAAAGGCCTACTCACTTCAGAGCTGGCGAAAGCTACTCATGAGCGGGGAGGTAGAAGGAAGCGGCTCTTCCAGATCACTGCCAAAGGAAAGGCAGCCATCGCCAAAAATCACGAAATGCGAAACTCCATGTGGGATAAGATCCCGGAGTTAGCTTGGAAGAACATTCAATATGCAATCATCTGAGCAAAGGCCATCGAAGTATGCTGATTACTTCCTGAGCCTGTTTTGCAAGGATGAGTTACTCGAAGAGGTAAAAGGGGACCTCCATGAGTACTACTTCAAAATAAGGAAAAGAAGGAGAGGGTGGCAGGCCTACCTGATCTATTGGTATCAGGTGTTCCAGTTCATCCGTCCGTTCGCTCTAAAATCAAAGTTCAAAAACTCAACTACACTAATTATGTTTAAAAGCAATTTAAAATTCGCATGGCGAAACCTGTTAAAGCACAAGAAGTCCAGTTTACTCAAACTGTCCAGCCTGGCACTTGGAATTGCCTGTTTTGTATTCACCTTCATTTATGTTCAGGGTGAATTAAGTTATGATCGATTCCACCCGGATGCTGACCAAATCCATCGTGTGGCGATCGACTTTGTGGATGACAGTGGAAACCGTTTGCCGGATGCCACCACTCCTCCAGCGCTTGCTCCCGCTTTGAAAGAAACCTTCCCGGAGGTAGCAACTTCAGTTCGACTTTTTCCAAACTGGGGGAGGAAATTTCTGGTTGGCACCAGCCCTGACCGAAGGTTTTACGAAGAAGGAGTCATTCGAACGGACTCTACCTTCTTTGACATTTTCAGCTTTCCGGTATTGCATGGCTCTACCGCTTCTGCGCTGGATGTCAGTGATCAGATGGTATTAACAAAAAGCGCTGCGCTTAAATATTTTGGAAAGGAGGATGTCGTAGGAGAGTCGCTGACGATCTATGGCGGGCAAGATAGAACCTACCAGATTTCGGCCGTTCTGGAAGATGTTCCTGTGCACTCACACTTCAAATTTGATTTTTTGGTTCGGCTCCCGTTCAATCGAATTGATCAGAATTGGGGTTGGTATAACTACTACACTTATATCAAGTTGAATCCTGATGCCCGGATCGCCAACCTGGAGCCGAAATTGCAACCCTTTTTTGAAAGTTTCAATGAGGATAACAACAACATCATTTATTCACAGCCTCTTACTGATATACACCTGCGCTCGAACCTGAAGTGGGAGTTAGAGGCCAACGGAAGCATGACCAATGTTTACATCTTCTCCATTCTGGCTGTCTTTGTATTGTTCATTTCCTGTCTCAATTACCTGAACCTCTCCATAGCAGAATCTATGAAGCGATTCAAAGAGGTGGGCGTTCGAAAGGTATTTGGAGCATCCAAACGAATGTTGGTGGGGCAGTTCCTGGTAGAGACCGTTTTGATCACTCTCGTTTCGTTTTTAATTGGCAGTGCACTTTCAGAGCTCTTCTTTGCCAATAGCTTTTACTTGCTGGAAAAAGAAGTTTCGATCTTCGATCCAACCAGCCGAACGCTCCTTTTAAGTATTGGCGGGCTCATTCTCCTGGTCGGCATCCTAGCCGGACTTTTCCCTGCGATCTATGCTTCTTCATTCAAGTCGATTCTGGCTATGAAAGGAATCCTTAATAAGTCACGATTATCTACGCAGGGAATCAGAAGAGGCCTGTTGGTGTTGCAGTTTGCTATCTCCTCGTTCATGATCTTCGGAACAATAGCCGTTTACCAGCAACTGAAACACATGCAAAACAAGGATAAGGGATTTGATACTGAACAGGTGCTTGTTTTGGAAAATGCAGGAAGCATTACTAACCAGGAATCGTTGAAGAACGAATTAGGTAGAATTACCGGGGTTCAAAGTGTCTCAGCTAGTAGCGGAGTAATTGGAGGGTTGAACTGGACAACCCGGGTCGGATATCCTGATGCTTTTACAATGAACTACGTGGTTACCGATCCGGCTTTCACTGAAACCATGGAGTTTGATTTTGTGGCAGGCAGGCCTTTTTCCTATGAGTTTACCAGCGATTCCCAGGGGTTCACAATGATCGTCAATGAAACAGGACTAAGGGAGCTTGGCTTGACGTATGATGATATTGGTAAGAGCCTTCCGATCGATCAGGAGGGGGATACAACAATAGTCAATGGTACCATTATCGGTGTAGTCAAGGATTTTCACTTCACTGATTACAAGTTGGATATCAAACCCTTTGCCTTCTTCTACCGAGGAGAGAGTCAGAGTTACCTGAACCTTCGATTAGCTACTACCGATATCAAGAATACCCTTGATCAGATTGAAGCAACGTGGGCAGGCTTTTCAAACGGTGCTCCCGCAGATTACTTCTTTCTGGATGATAAGTTTCGTGAGCTGATCGAGGAAGAGGCACGGCTTACCCAGTTGATGACCTTACTCAGTGGTTTGGCCATTTTTATTGCATTCATGGGCATGTTCGCGATTGCCAATATGACCATCCGCGACAAAACCAAGGAGATCGCCATTCGCAAAGTACTTGGTGCTTCTGTCTCAGGAGTTGTCCGGTTTATTACCAGCAAATTCATGTTGTTGGTGCTGATCGCTAATGTCATTGCCTGCCCGCTAGCCTACCTGGCGGTGAACAGTTGGTTGGAGGGATTTGCTTATCGAATGACCATAGGTATTTCACTATTTGTTTTTGTGATCCTCATTTCATTGGTGGTTGGGTGGTTATCTGTCGGGTTTCAATCCATGAAAGCAGCTACCAACAATCCGGTGGATAGCTTGCATGACGATTAAGGGTAAGTGAAAAGTATCAGAGAAACGCTCACCAATGAGGTGAGTGTTTTTTATTGTGTATGCTGTTTTTGAGAGTCGTTCTGAGGTGACTTCTTGGTAAACAATGTGTCATTTTAATGGAAGACATGCTGATGGAATCGAATGATTTCCTAACTTGTAGGGATTGATTCTATTCTTCAGCTAAAACAAAATAAAACATGCAATCAGAACCTGAAATCAAAGAACATGAAATAAAGGAAGAACATCTCTCAGACAAATGGATTGGATCAAGTGTAGCGGAACGAGACGGACAGGAGTGGGACAAGAAGAAAGAGATGGATTTTACTTATTCAAACATTGATAAGTTCATCCGTCTAAGTCTTGGCGAAAATGCGCACTTCAGCAATGCCTTGTGGGAAGGTGATTTTTCCATGACGCTGGAAGAGGCGCAATTGAAAAAGTATCAAATGGTCGTAGAGCAGTTGGGCATAAAAAAGGGAAGCAGGGTTTTGGATCTTGGTTGTGGCTGGGGCGGCTGGCTGAAATATTTGAGAGATGAAATAGGAGCGGAAGGCATTGGTATCAATTTATCCGACGGACAGGTGCAGGCCTGTCGAGACAATGGGCTTACTGCCTATTTAAGAGATGCACGATACATCAAACCGGAAGACTATGGCACTTTTGATGCTATAACCGCCTTTGGAAGTTTCGAGCATGTCAGTTCGGTTAAAGACTACCAGGATGGCAGACAAGATGAAGTTTACGACGATTACTTCAAGCACATATTCAACCTGCTTCCAAAAGGAGGTCGCTTCTATATGCAAACCATGACCTTTGAAAAGAATATGATGGAGTTTGACGAGATTGATATCAACGCTCCAAAAGGTTCGGATAGTTACATCTTCGCTTTGCTACTCAAGCACAATCCTGATTCCTGGATTCCCTATGGAGCTGAGCACGTTGTAAGAGTAGCTGAGCCATACTTCAAAAAAGTCTACTACACGGATGGCCGACTGGATTATGTCCATACCAACAGGGAATGGACCAAGCTGTTTTACCGATTCCAGTGGAAGAAGTACCTCTGGTTTGCGTCACTGATCCCCAAACTATTCACTGATAAAGAGTTCAGGTATCAGTTGGCAGTTTTGCGTGAGCGACCTAATCGTGTCTGCTTTGAGCGCGAGATCATGGGACACGCCAGGCTGGTGTTTGAGAAGAAATAGCAGTTGATTGTAGTAAATTACTACAATTTAACTACAACTTTTCTTCTGACATTGGTGATGTTTTTGTTGGATCACTGACTATGTGAGAGAAAATTGGTGAGGAAGCTTTTGAGTGCTTCCCAGTCGGTATACTCGTGATTTTTGGAGGTATCTGTTGCCCCGTCTGCTTTGCGAGCGATATCGCGCATGACCAAGCGGATAAACCAATTGTATTTTAGATATAGTAGAGCTCCGGCTACATATTCAACGGCATTGGGATTCCAGCCTGCATGCTGAAGTGTCTTGGTAGTATGCTCCTTAAGATTATCCCATGCTTCTTGATCAGTGCCTCCAGCAGTCATACTGACTGAGATGAAGGCTGAAAGGGTGCTGTTCAACTCTTTCGAATACGCTTTCATGTATTTCTTTACCGGCTTTTGATAAGCTGTGATATGCATGGATGCTGCTAGTATCACCGCATCGTAAGATTCGGGAGAGGGGGGATTATCTTTTGCATTGAAGCAGTCCACAGTGAAATTGAGTTGCTTTGCATGTTGCTGAATAAATTCAGCCACTTTGGAAGTATGGCCATCAGTGGTTCCGAAAACGATGAGTAGACCTGGCATGAGTTAAAAAGCTTGAAAGCAAATTAAATCTGCCGTTTTACCGACTATGCTGATGTTTGTTAATGTGGGAAGAGAATAATATCAGTACTTGACGTTCCTGATCTTTTCAGGCTCCTTGATTTTGATAGAGCTTCCATTGATCTCGATCCAATGGTCTTTCTTAAACTCTGATAATATTCGGATCACTGACTCGGTGGCAGTACCCACCATACCAGCTAGATCTGCGCGAGAGATATCGAATACCACCTCTTCACCTTCATTCTTGTATGTCTCATACAGCTTTACCAGGCTGTCCGCAGTACGTTTTCTCACGGTGTTATAAGCCATCTCCATCAGTTCATGCTCCCGATCTGACAGGTTTTTGGAAAGTAGCTTGATGAACTGTGATGAAACCTCCCTATTCCCGAAGATCAGTTCCTGGAAGTCATTGCGGGGAATAAGCAGTAGTTCGGTTTCTTCCATCGCTTCTGCAAATTCGGTACGTGAGTTGTCCTGGATCATTGCTCGCTCCCCTAGAAAGTCCCCTTCTTTGAGTAGGTCATGGATAAGCTCTTTGCCATCTTCATTGATCCGATAGGTTTTGACTTTACCTTTCTGGATTTTGTACACATAGGATGCAAAATCACCTTCCCGGTAGATAATGTCTTTCTTCTTGAATGTTCGCACCTTGCGTTCCTTTTCCAGATCCCCTATACTGCCAAATTTTTTGGCTGTATTCACGAACTCATCAAGTTCATTAGCCTTATAAAGCTCTTCATGCCGTTGAAGCCTACGCTCTATGGCTCCTAGCAATTCAATCTCTTCGAAAGGTTTGGTGATGTAATCGTCTGCGCCCATATTCATCCCCTTTCGAAAATCAGCTTTCTCCGATTTTGCTGTCAAATAGATAAATGGAATGCCATTTGTGTTGGGGTTTTTGGAGAGTAAATAAAGGACTTCATACCCGTCCATTTCAGGCATCATAATGTCGCAGAGAATGAGGTCCGGAGGAGAGTCGATGGCGGATTTCACACCTTCCTTACCGTTGGGAGCAGTGCGTACCTCGTAGTTGGAGAGCTCCAATAGCTCTGCAATATTCTCCCGTACATCCTCCTGATCTTCGATGACCAGAATATCCTTTTTACTCATATCATTTTTTGGACTAATTTAGTGATTATGGATGTGTTTTGTTTGATAAAAACATTGTTTTGAATAAGTACAATCAATCATGAATCAATCAGTCCGCATCGCCTTAATACAAACTTTTTATTATGGATTGGTTAATTATCGGACTTGTTGGTGCTTCCATTGCGATCTATGCAATGGTTGATCTTTCAATGAGAAGCTACACAAAGAAAACCCGAATGATATGGTTCCCTGTGGTGATCCTTATCCCCATTCTAGGTCCTTTGTTTTACTTCCTCAACAGGAAGTCGCTGAGCTAAAGGTAACCTGAGCGTAAAGCAACTACCACTGCCTTCCTTACTTGTGAAACTGATCTCCCCATTCAGGAGATCGACATATTTTTTGACGATGTTAAGGCCAAGTCCTGTGCCCTGAATATTGGTTGCATTGGCAGCTCTGAAAAATCGACCAAACATGTTTTTCTGCTCCTCCTGGGGGATCCCAATGCCCACATCTTTAACTTCTACCTCGACGTTACTTCCATTCTTTTTAGCGTTCAACTCGATCGGGTCGTTTTCCGAGGAATATTTACTTGCATTGGACAGCAGGTTTAAAAGAACATTCTTAAGAATGTGTTCATCAGTTTGGATGGCAACTGGTTCTACATCCAGGTGGATTTTCTGACCTTCTTTGAGAAGCGGGAAAATCTCTTCTATCACTTCTTCACCCAGTTTAGTAAGTGAACACTTGGATCGGGCGACCTTTTGCATGCCGCTTTCCAATTTTTCAATCGATAGAAAATCATTGAGGATTGTCGTTAGGTTCTGAACACTTTTCTTGATCCGCTCGACATGCTTTTCTCGTGTTTCCTGCTGATCACTCTCACCATATTTTGTGATGAGGTTGGCTGAGGAGAGAATGGTGGTGAGGGGAGTTCTGAATTCGTGACTTGCCATAGAAACAAACCTTGATTTCAATTCGCCTAATTCTTTCTCTTTTTGCAGGGACTTGAGGATTTCTTTCTCAGCTTTTTTTAGCTCCTCAAGGCTGGCTTTAAGTGCTTTTTCAGCCAGTTTTCGTTCCTGTATCTGACTCTGTAAGCCCAGGTTCATATGTTCCAGTTCGGTGGTTCGATCCTTAACTTTCTCTTCAAGGCTGGAAGTATATTCCTGAAGCTTTTGTCGCTGTTTTTTTAGCTCCAACTCTTGCCCTTTCCTGATACTGATATCCATGATGAAAGCAATGACTTTTGCTTCACCTTCGTGAGTAACATTATTAAGGCTTATCTCTAACGGAAAAGTAGTCCCATCTTTTCTGAGCCCCTCAAGGTCGAGTCCCACTCCCATTGGTCGTGGTGATGGTTTTTTCATATACTTCTCACGATGTGAAACATGGTCCTTTCTGAATTTTTCAGGTACCAGTTGTTCCACGGTTACTTGATGTAGTTCATCGGTGGAATAGCCGAACATTTCACAAGCCCGGGGGTTTGATATCTCCACTTTTCCCTTTGAGTCAAAAATGATGATCCCTTCCTTGGCGCTTTGACAAAGCTGTAGCATTAGGTCCAGGCCAGTGGCGGATGATAGATAGTCAGCGTTGAAATTCATGAATCAGTCGCGATAAAGATAGGGCAAGCAAACATCAATTTACTTTCTCTTAAAAGATATGACAAAGATCAGTTTGAGCGTTGAGCGATATCAGCCTGATGGGTTACCTGTCCTTTTAGATTTGACTGATAACTCAATTTTGACTGATAACTCAAAAGCACTTGTTTACGAACATATTAATACCTACTGATTTTTCGCCAGCCTCATACAAAGCAACTCAAATAGGGATAGAGTTGAGCAAGCAGTGGAAGGCTGTCGTTTCGATACTTCACGTTTATCCGGTAATCTCTAAGTACTCAAAAGAGGAAGAAAGTGAAATTGAAGAGATGCTGGAAGCTATGAAGGTCAAGATGAATGAACTAACCAAAAATATGATTGGCCCGGAAACCAGGGTGAACAATGTGGTACTCCCCGGGAATGTTGGAGAAACGATGATCCGGTTCATTGATGACAATCAATTTGACCTGGTAATCGTAGGGGTCAATAGCAACGGTGGGGATGATTCAGTGGGTAGTCATACTGCCAGCCTGATAGAGCGAAGTGGAACTCCAATCATGATCGTTCCAAACTCCTATGGGAAAGATGGAACTGCTTGAATTAGAAGAGGTCAGCTGCCATCATTGTGGGGAACCCTGTGATGAATCGATAGCTGACGAGACGAATTATTTCTGCTGCTATGGGTGCAAAGCAGTACACGAGCTGTTATCGAATAGTGAGTTAAAGGACTTCTATTCGGAGACCTCTATTGAAAACAAGTCGCTTTCTGAAATACGAGCAGAAAGAAAGTACGCTTTCCTGGAAAATGAAGATATACAGCGGCAGCTACTATCGTTTCGTAACGAAGAAGTGTCGGTCATTAAATTCTTTCTGCCTGCAATCCATTGCAGTTCTTGCATCTATCTCCTCGAACATCTACCCAAGTTGGATGCCTCGATACTTAGGTCAGAAGTCAACTTCGTACGCAAAGAAGTAACTATTTCATTCAATCATGAGCAAACCACATTACTTAGGGTTGCTGTGTTGCTCTCTCAACTTGGTTATCCTCCGGATATCACACTGGAGAGTTTGGATAAGACCAGGAAACATGTGTCCAGATCCTCGATCGGGTTAAAGATCGCTGTAGCGGGATTCTGCTTTGGGAATGCCATGCTGATGAGTATGCCTGAATACCTTGATCACAATTTCTTGCTCACAGATGATTTTAAGGAGCTTTTTGGGTGGATCAATCTCGCGCTCGCGTTACCGATTGTCTTTTATTCAGGCACGGACTATTTCATCAAGGCCTGGAAAGGTGTCATTCATGGAAATCTCAACATTGACGTTCCAATTGCATTGGGACTCTTGACTTTGTTTGGAAGAAGTCTGTATGAGATCATATCACAAACGGGAGGGGGTTATGTGGATTCACTTGCAGGCCTTGTCTTCTTCCTTTTGATTGGTAAATGGTACCAGGGAAAAACGTACCAGGCACTTTCGTTCGACAGGGACTTTACTTCTTATTTTCCGGTTTCTGTTACTTGTTGGGTTGATGGCAATGAGTTCCAACGTCCAATCAAGGAATTGAAAAAAGGGGATATGGTTGTCATTCACAATGATGAGCTGATCCCGGCAGATGGAATTCTGATGGAAGGAACAGGGAATATTGATTACAGTTTTGTGACCGGAGAATCCAGACCGCAAAGAGCCCGCACCAACCAGTCTGTCTTTGCCGGAGGGCGACAGAAAGGTGGAGAGCTCAAGATCAGGTTGACAAGAAGTGTGGATTCCAGTGAATTGACACAATTATGGAATAAAGATGCCTTCAAGAAGCAACGCCAGGGACTCAGAACCTGGGTAGATAAGATCAGCAAGTACTTCACTGCTTCGGTCATTCTCATTGCAGTACTCACGGGATTATACTGGTGGGTCACAGATCCCTCAGTAATGTGGAATGCAGTTTCTGCTGTGTTGATTGTTGCCTGTCCATGTGCATTGGCCCTGGTGTTACCGTTTGCTTACGGACACGCGATGCGCCTTTATGGCAAGAATGGTTTGTATTTGAAAACAGCAGAAGTTATCGAGCCTTTAGCTCGGGTGGACACACTTGTCTTTGACAAAACCGGGACCCTTACCACTTCAGGTAATGAAATAAAGTTTGTTGGAGATGAATTGGATGAGGAGCAAAAGCAACTTCTGAAATCAGCGGTTGGAAATTCCGCACATCCGTTGAGCCGACTCGTCCATGAGTCATTGGCACCTTGTAAGAAGCATCCTTTATCAAAGTTTGATGAAACCACGGGAAAGGGATTTGTTGCTGAGATCTCTGGCCACACTATTAAAGTGGGATCTGCTGAGTTTTTACAGGTTCCTTCGATAGATACGGCAAATGAATCTCATGTACACGTGTTCATTGATAAATATTTGGGCTATTACGCGATCAGTTCCTCCTATCGAAAAGGGATTTTCAAGTTGCTTGAACGTCTTAAGTCTTCTTATTTAATGTATCTCCTGTCAGGAGATAATTCATCAGAATATGAGCGATTAAAGAGCTTTTTTACGAGATTGTTCTTCAAGCAAAAACCTGCAGATAAGCTTGAATTCGTCAAGGAACATGAAGGTCGTACCTTAATGGTGGGAGATGGATTGAATGACGCTGGAGCATTGAAACAAGCAAGTGTTGGGATTGCTGTTTCGGAAGACATTCATCAGTTCTCTCCAGCCTGTGATGCGATCCTTAGTTCTGAGAGCATTCAAAAACTTCCTGGAATATTGGCTTTCTCAAAAAAGGTCATTAATATCGTTTTCATGGCTTTTGGGCTTTCATTTCTTTACAATTTCATTGGCTTATCGTTTGCCGTGAGTGGCCAGTTAACTCCGTTGGTTTCAGCAATCCTGATGCCTCTGAGTTCGGTTACAGTAGTAGCATTTGTCACGCTCATGGTTACAAGAAACTCCAGGATGATTAAGCCTATGGCATGAGTTCTATCATTCCAATGCTAGCAGGAGGCTTGATCCTTTTCCTGTATTCCATTTGGAATTTATCCAACCTTTTGAAGGATATCTTTTCGGAGCGGGCAAAGCACTACATATCCAAGTACACGAACAACCTGTTTTCAGGTATTCTTATCGGCGCATTATTCACTTTTTTGGCTGGCTCCTCATCAGCGATAATTATCATAACTATTGTCTTCATAAATGCTCATACGATCACGTTCAAAGAAGCGATGGGTATTATTATGGGGGCCAATATTGGGACAACCTTTTCAAGCCAGGTTATTGCGTTGGACGTTGGTGGATACTCCTTTATTCTGATGACCATTGGACTGGGGATTCTCTTCCTGTCCAGGAAAACGGGTAAGGTGCGTGTTGGTAAAACCGTCCTTTATTTGGGTGTTCTTTTCTTCGGTTTATTCCTGATGGAGGAATCGGTTTCTCCATTAAGAGATAG
The DNA here is from genome assembly GCA_965267415.1 of Cyclobacteriaceae bacterium. Classification (GTDB taxonomy): domain Bacteria; phylum Bacteroidota; class Bacteroidia; order Cytophagales; family Cyclobacteriaceae; genus Ekhidna. The sequence goes on from OZ253955.1 coordinate 132,838, forward strand.
CCCCATTTTTCTTGACTGGATTTCAAGGTTAGATAATCCGGTTCAGGGTGCTCTGATCGGAGGTTTTGTCACTCTGATCATTCAATCATCGAGCGCTACGGTAGGCTTGGCCATTACACTGGGAAAGCAAGAGTTGATCAATGTGGCAGGAGGGATTGCTGTTATGCTGGGTGCTGAGTTAGGTACATGTTCGGACACCCTGCTGGCAACCATCAAAGGCAGGCGTCAGGCGGTCAAGGCGGGAGTCTTTCATGTTTCATTCAATCTACTTACCATTATTCTTGGTTTAATCATATTCTACCCCTTTGTTTCGCTGGTTGAGTTTGTTTCACAAGGACAGGAGATCCACAAGCATGTTGCAAATGCGCACATGCTCTTTAACATTCTCGGGGTGATAACTTTTCTTCCTTTTGTTGGTTTGTTCGAACGATTGCTGAATCATATAATCCCTGAAAAGCAATCATTCGCCCGTAGCGACAGGTAAGTCAGAGGGCTTTCCCCATTCACTCCATGAGCCATCGTACACGGATAGATCGTTGTGTCCGGCAATGTGAGCCGCAAGTAAAGTGATGCATGCTGTCAGGCCGGACCCACACGAAAAAGTAAGTGGTTGATCATTTGTTCCCAGTGAATGGAAAATCTCAATTAATTCATTGTTTGATTTCATCTGGTGTCCATTCAGCACCTCTGGAAATGGAAGGCTTTTGGAACCAGGAATGTGACCGGATCTTAGTCCTTGTCGAGGTTCAGGTTCGGTTCCTTCGAAGCGTCCTGCCGATCGCGCATCGATTAGCAAGGATCCTTTGGTAGTGATATTATTTAGAATATCGCCTGAATCTTTGAAACTATCGGAGTTGTACGAGGCTACAAAATCTCCGCTTTCTTTTGAATTGGATAGCTTGGCACTTGTTTCAAAGCCAGCATTTATCCATTCGGGAAGGCCGCCGTTTAGGACTGCCACTTCCTGATGACCCATCGCTTGAAACATCCACCAGGCCCTGGGGCTGGCGTAGACACCAAGGTTGTCATAGATGATGAGTTTGCTATTGGTATTAATGCCTAATGCCCGAGCTTCTTCTGTGAATTGATCTTCGGGAGGCATCATGTGTGGCAGCTCACTTGATTTGTCTGAAAACACATGGTCGATATCGAAGAATTTTGAACCCGGGATGTACTTGCCGGTGAGTAGGTTATCGGCTGGATTTGACTTGGGCTTAGGCAAGCTTGCATCCAGGATGACAACATCCGGATGATCCAGGTTTTCGTATAGCCATTCGACAGAGACAAGAGGAGTTGGTAGGGTCATGACCGAATATACTTAATGTAGATGTATTGGATTGAATGCTTTCCAAGATGCTGAAATAAATTCAGCATGACATTGGAAAAAGTGAAAATCTCAAACTGCAGTGTTACCCTGAACTTGCCTACCGCAGGCAGGCTTGTTTCAGGGCTAATTCTGGTTCAATACCTGTATAAGGGCGTGTTTGGCTACCACTCCGGAGTGACGCCACCGCTGCTTTCCACTTTTAAACAGGATGAGGGTTGGGACACTTTGAACACCAAATTTGTGGGCAGCTTTTGGGTTTTTGTCAACGTCAACCTTAATGATCCTTACTTTTCCTCCAAGGTCTGATTTCACTTCCTCGAGGATGGGGCTCTGAACTTTGCAGGGTCCGCACCAGTCGGCATAAAAATCGACCAGTACCGGATCTTCTCCATTGATCAGCTCTGTAAACTTCGACATGCGATAAAATTAAAGAGGTTGCTGATTCTACTAACAACCTCTTCAGCAAAATCAGTCAATTTTGACCGCTTTTTTCTGGGGGAGTGCTTTTTCACTCTTGGCTAATGTCAGCTGGAGTACACCATCAGCGTACTTTGCCTTCATCTTCTCCTCATCCACATTTTCAGGAAGGGTGAAGGATTTTACAAATGATCGGGAACTAAACTCCCTTCGTGTGTAATTCTTCTTCTTTTCCTCATCTTCTTTTTCAGTCTTACCACTAATTGTTAACACCCCATTTTCAATTTCTACATTGAAGTCCTCCTTCTTTAATCCTGGAGCTGCTACTTCAATTTCATATTGATTATCCTCCTCGACTACATTAACAGCAGGGGTCCAGTTGTTCTTAAACACTCGACCTGGAAACCAATCATCGTCAAAAAAATCAGACAGATTGGTGAGCATTGGAAAGTCTCTCTTGATCAGTGACATGATTCTCAACATTTATAAGTTTAACATGTTCCAAAGATTGTTCTTGAAATCAGCGTCTGTAATGATTTTGAGCAGCTAAAAAATTGATTCTGATCAAATAGCGTCAGCACCAAAGAACCCGAAGTAGGCGAAGATCAATCCCAGGATGTAAACCATTGGTGTGATGTAGTTGCGCAAGCCTTTTGTGGTAAACCATGGCTGGAATGCATTGACAAATCGAGGGAATGCGAGAAGTAAAATCCCTTTGATCAAAACTACCCAGGATACAATGGTGATTAGTAAGCGCCAGTCGTTCACCCAGATATTGTGAAACTGCACCATGACCATCCCCACAGAAATAGCAACCCATCCTCCCAGGAATAGATAGGTACTGTCGTTCATCAATTTCTTGATTGAATGCTCGTAGTAGGAAAGGCTAAAGGTCATGCCAACACCGATAGATAGATAAAGAGCTGTCAGTATCCTCGCAATTAGAATAGATGGTTCCATGGTTTTTTCCAGCAAAGTAGAGTTTTGAGTAGCCAGGCAAAATGAGAAGAATCAGGAACGGATGTGATAAATGTTTAGGTGAGTATCCGGAAGTATCAAATGGTCACAATACTCAATCCGCAGTTTACCGGTGAACCACCGCAGCTTACCGATTCATCATTGATTACAGGTCAGATTAGGCGTTGATTTGACTAAAATTTTAAATTTAAGAACGATGACGCAACACAATGATACAAATAGCAGAGCCTGGATTGGCGTGCTTTTGATTGCCTTAGGTGGATTCTTTTTATTCCGCAACCTTGATTTATTACCGGATTTCATCCCAAACTACTTATTCGGTTGGGAGAGTATTTTAATCCTGATCGGTACAGTGATGCTAGTTTCTGGAAGACCTTCCGGGTTTGTCCTCCTTGCGATTGGCGGGCTCTTTTTGCTCCCTGATATATTTGATATCCCAAGAATAGATCTCCGGGATTGGTGGCCAGTAATATTAATTGCGGTAGGTATATCTATTTTCCTGGAGCGAAGCTCATTCGGAAATAGGTTTTCTAGAAACACCACAGATGATGAGCATTTCACTGATACCTCCGTTTTCTGGGGCTCGGAGAAATCAATCACTTCGAGAAGCCTAATCAGTGGTAAGATCACTTCCGTCTTTGGTGGCTCAGAATTAAACTTTTCGAGCGCCAATATCAAAGGAGAGGAAGCAGTAATTGATCTTTTTTGTATGTTCGGTGGAAATTCGATCATCGTTCCTCGTGAGTGGAACGTGGTGATGGAAGGGTCAGTGATCTTCGGTGGCCATTCGGATAAGCGCTCCGTACCCACAGATATTGAGGGACCAAGAAAAACACTACGGATCAAGGGGTTTGTGATGTTTGGAGGAAATGAAATTCGAAGTGCGTAGTACGATACCTTTGACACCCTAACCTAATAACCTTTGAACGGCTCAAGCTTCAAATTCTATTCACTGATCTGGATCGTCATTATTTTGATCCACGGAGCGGTCCTCTACCTCTACTACGGCTATCCGATTTGGGTAGCTGTAGCTGATAGTTTGACTTTCAATCTGATCTTCGCTGCAATGGCTCCCGGCTTTTGGTATGTGGTCCGCTTCGCAAGCCTTGCCGATCGCGATTATCTATACCTGCTGGGAGCACACTTAGCTGCAGGAACCATCGCAGTACTTATCTGGACATCCCTGTCCAAGTATATCCTTCAGTTACTTTTCAGTGGAAATAGCGACTACCTCAGGTTTCTTGTTGATTCGAATGTATGGCGGATGATCATTGGCATCATGTACTATAGCATCACGGTATTGATTTTCTACCTGTTACGCTACTATATGGACCTCCAGGAACGAGCGAATCGGGAATTGGAATTGAGCAACTTACTGAAGGACTCAGAACTAAAGATGTTGAAGTCACAGATCAACCCACACTTCATCTTCAATAGCCTTAACTCGATCAGTGCGTTAACGGTATCTAAGCCTGAATCAGCAAGGGAAATGGTGATCAAGTTGAGTGATTTTCTGAGGTATTCCCTGGGAAAGGACAGCATTCAGATGAATACCCTGGAACAGGAAATTCAAAATGTTGGTCTTTACCTTGATATTGAGAAAGTGCGATTCGGTTCCAAATTGAATTTTGAACAATCGATCGACGAACAATGCATGCAGGTGAAAGTTCCAAACCTGATCCTCCAGCCACTTTTTGAAAATGCCATAAAATATGGTGTTTATGAAAGCATTGAAGATGTCGTTATCCGGTTGAACTGTGAGCCCAAGGATAACTTGTTGCATCTCACTGTCTCTAACAACTTTGATGAGGAATCCGTCACTTCCAGGGGTGAAGGTATTGGATTAGAAAATGTTAAAAAACGGCTTTCCTTAGTTTATGGTAAAACCGATCTGCTTGAGATCAATAAGCAAAACAATGTATTTACCGTCCTTTTGAAAATTCCAACCAAAACAAATCATGAGTAAGATCCGAACACTGATCATTGATGACGAACACCTCGCACGTGAGATCATCAAAGGTTTTTTAGAAAAAGAAACTGACTTTGAGATCATTGGAGAATGTAGTGATGGGTTTGAAGGGTTCAAGCAGATCAATGAATTGAAACCTGACCTGGTCTTCCTGGATGTAATGATGCCGAAGCTTACGGGTTTCGAAATGTTGGAATTGCTGGAGGAACCACCAGTCATTGTTTTTAGTACTGCCCATGATGAATTTGCCATCAAAGCGTTTGAAAAAAATGCTGTGGATTACCTGCTAAAACCTTACTCCCAGGAGCGATTTACCGAAGGTTTGGGAAAAGCCAAAGAAAAGCTGGAAACAGCAACTGACAGTCAAACCCGAATGCTTGGATTGGCTGCTGTCGTGGAGGAACATTATGAAAAAGTACAGCTAATTAATCGTGTAGCCGTGAAAACGGGAACGAAGATCCATATCATCGGCGTAGATAAGATCCGATACTTCGAGGCAATGGATGATTATGTGAAGTTATATACAGGTTCAGGAAATTTTCTTAAGCAAAACACAATGAAGTTCTACGAGACCCATCTTCCTGAAGATGAGTTTGTCAGGATCCATCGCTCCTATATAGTGAGAGTGAAGGAAATTGAGCGGATTGAGCAGCTAGGCAAGGATACACACGTTGTTCGCTTACAAGATGGTGCTCAATTGAATGTGAGCCGATCTGGATATACCAAGTTAAGAGAAGTACTGAATCTCTAAGCTTCCAGCCCAACCTTATACGTTTCCAAAGCCCTTTCCCTGGCAAATTGATGTTCGACTATGGGTTTGGGGTAGGTGGGAGTGTCAACTTCCGGAACCCATTTTTTTATGTAGAGTCGCTGTGGGTCAAACTTTTCTGTTTGTATATAAGGATTAAAAACACGGAAGTAAGGAGCTGCATCCACACCGGTACCAGCAGCCCACTGCCAGCCACCATTGTTACTGGCCAGTTCAAAGTCCAGGAGCTTAGAAGCAAAGTAGGCTTCCCCCCATCGCCAATCAATTAGAAGATGCTTGGTGAGGAAGCTTGCAGTGATCATACGTACCCGGTTGTGCATGTAGCCCGTATTGTTTAGTTCTCGCATTCCTGCATCCACGATTGGATAACCGGTCATTCCCTGACACCATTTCTTGAACTCTCGCTCGTTGTTTCTCCACTCGATATGATCATACTTTGAGTTGAAATTGTCCTTAACCACTCTTGGGAAATGCCACAAAATAGACTGGTAGAACTCCCTCCATATCAACTCATTGAAATACTTCTCGTTGACTTCCTTTGCGTGTGCCATAAGCTGACGGATACTAATGGTTCCGAAGCGTAAATGAAGGCTCAACCTGGATGTTCCGTTGAGGTAGGGGAAGTCCCTCGTTTTGTCATAACTCTTTACGATTTTGCTATTAATACTTCTCGGTGGATACTTGACTTTAGTGCTCTTGAAATTCATTGACTCCAGGGACGGAATTTCCTTTTGGCTTAGACTTGCCCAATTACTGAGTGTCTCTGAAGGAAGTGGAATCAGGTCTGAAGGAGTAAGAAGCTGCTTCCATACCTTGCTGTATGGTGTGTAAACGGTATATGGATTGCCATCCTGCTTAAGTACTTCACCTTTTTCAAAAATGACATGATCTTTTTTGGCTTTGAAAGGAATGTCCTGACCATTCAAAAACTCAAAAACCTCTTGGTCTCTATCACGCGCATAAGGCTCGTAATCTTTATTGGCCCACACAGAAGTAATTTCATAGTCACTTACTAGCTGTTTCCAGATGTCAAGGGGATTACCGTATCTGACATCCAGGCAACCACCTCTATCAGTGATCTCTTCTGCCAGCCGTGTCACCTCCTGGTGAATGAAATTTACACGGGTATCCCTTTTGTCTTCAAGTTCATCCAGGATATTCGAATCGAAAATGAAGATAGGTAGAACAGGATCCTCACTCTTAAGTGCTTCATGCAAACCAGCATTGTCTTCCAGGCGAAGATCTCTTCGAAACCAGAAAAGGGTGACTTTACTCATACAATGAAGAAAGTCTTAAATAACCTAAAATGTTTTGTCTTGAATGTTTAATTCCTGATGAAGACTGAGAATTATCCGAATTTTAATTGCTCATCTTTATCCCAGATCCCCCAATAAGCGCCTACGTCCCCCTCAGCACCTACTTTCCAGGACTCGTCAAAAGAAGAGAAGTAGAAGATCTCAATGTCTTCTTCTTTCGACCATTTCTGTGTGTTGATGAAATATTTGATCGCATTCTCTTCAGAAGGGAAGGCTCCTTCAAGGTTAGTGCCCTTATCAGGCCAGCCTGTCTCCGAGATGATGACTTTTTTGCCATTGCCGGCATTCAGTGCCTGATGGTACATGTCTTTCATATATAGCAAGGAGTAGTCCTGGTCGCATCCTTCCCAGAAAGGATAGCAATTGGCTAAAATGACATCACATGCTTCTGTGATTGCAGGTCGTTCCCGAAATTCATAATAAGCATCCACGTAACCTACAGGAACATTTGGTATTTGCTCTTTGACTCGATAGATGAAGTCCAAAAGCTCTTGCTCGTTAAGGTCTCCCCGATACATGACCTCATTTCCGACAGCTGCAATGTCCACATACCCATCATTTGCTAACTCAATAAGGTTTGCGATTTCCTTTTCATTGATCTGGGGATCATTCCCCAACCATGCACCTACCAGGGTATGAATCCCATGTTCCCTGGCTATCCTAGGAATGAGTTCGTTGCCTTCGGTCGTAGAAAAGGATCGGATCCATCGAGTGTATGGTTTGATGATCTCTATCCTTCTCCTGATCTGCTCCTCAGATAATTGATCGCCCGGTTGCTGACCTTCCATGTAGGGGCTGAAACATAGGCCGTGCATGCCTGATTCCAGGTACTCTTTGTAAAGTGCTCTTAAGTCATCCTCGCTCATACCCGCATAGTCGATAGATGCTAATGCAAGGAATCTTTCTGTTCTAATAGACATGGGTAATTCTTTTTGTTGTTTATAACTCTCCTCTTCGTTTCACCAATTCTGCTTTTATCTCCCTGGCTCGTTCCTCAGATAAACTATATTTCCACATCACACCAATCGCTAGTGCTGCGGTAACTGCCGGGATCACAATGTCAGCAATTCGGAGGTTGACCATTGTTTCAGCTGTTTGAGTAGCGGCATTCTGATCGAATCCAACCAGCTTTAAGACCAATCCCCCTAAAACAAGCGCAAGTGCCTGACCGAGTTTGACCATCCACCAGTAGATCGCTCCAAAAGTTCCTTCTTTCCTGGGCATTCCATTATTTAGTTCATCCAGGTCGCAAACATCAGCAGTCATACTCATCATCAGTGTAAACAAGCCACCTATTCCGAACGCCATTAGTGGAACAGGCATGAAAATCAACCAGGGATTAGCCGGGTTGAAGCCCCACCATTTAAGGATGTATCCAAGAATGGAAATGATGGTAGAAATGATGAATGCTTTTCGTTTTCCGTACTTGTTAGCTAACGAAGAGATGATTGGGATGACCAGAAAGGCCGTTACAATCGCTGTAACCGTAGAGAACCAGGCAGGCCAGTTCCCAGCATCACCAAAGCTTCCGTTGAACATGTAGTAAACAATAATGAAGTAGCTAAAGGACGCTACTAATTGGAAGCCATTAAAGACTAAAAAAGTAGCTCCACACAACCGTAAGAAGGGCACATTCTTAACTGCTTCTTTGATCCCCCGGAAAAGATCGAATAAATTGGAAAAAAGTGTTTTCCAGGTGATTTCAGCTCGATTTTCCATGTGGGCGGCATCAATTCCACGACAGAAGATGGCAGGAAGGACTCCCAGTACAAGACAGATTCCTCCTACTATTATGGATAATTGACGCACGCCAATGGCCTGATTCGCAAAGAGGTTAGGGTTTGCGATAAGCACCCAAAACCATGGAACGATCATCCATGCAATTTGTCCCATTGTATTGGAGAAGGCCATCAATCGTGTCCGCTCATTGTAGTCGGAAGTCATTTCATAACCTAGCCCAACTAACGGTGTTGCAAACATGGTATTCCCGATTAGAAATACCATTGACATGATCAGGAAGTACCAGAAGTTGTAGGTCTGAGAATTTGTTTCATCTAATTGCCATAGCATAATAAAGAAGATCCCACTTAGTATAGCTCCTATGAATATGTAAGGTCTTCTTCGGCCATATTTGGAATTCGTATTATCAGATATGAAACCCATGATCGGGTCGGTGATCGCATCAAAAATCCTTGGCAACCCACCAAGCAATCCGGCAAGGAATGGGTCCATGCCGAAAGCAGTGAGTAAAAAAAACATGAAGATCGCCAGGGAACCAGGCAGTAGGTTGAGTACGAGGTGTCCAGCACCGAAGGCGGATTTTTGAAGTATAGGAACTTTATCTTTAGCAGCTGTCTTGTATTGCGACATAATCAGGTGTTTTTACCGGCTATGACAATGGTTTGTATAGCCTGTGGGTTAATGGAAATGGTTGTTTCTTGCTCGCCGAGTACGATTGAAAAGTCTTTTTGGTCCGTGGCTTGATTGAGGATCACAACAGCTATGGACTCATCAGGATTTTTCGCGGCAGTGATCATCAATGACTCATCTGTATTTTCAACATCAATGATCTGCGCATTCGGTCGGATGTATTTGCTGAAATGCGCCAGGGTGTAATAGATAGGAGTGAAGTAAACTTCATCTTGCTCCGGATCTACGATGACCGGTGCGACACACCAGTTCTTGAACCAATTCGGACCTCCCTGTCGGTCGAGGACCATGTTCCAGTCAACCCATCCATCGACCCAGTTATTCAGGCAGCCAATGATGTCTCGTGCGTATCGGTAAACAGGAACGTATTTCGGATGCCAATCCCTTTGATGTTCAGGAGCCCAATCCCATCCCCAGTCTGTAGCTTCTTTACTCCAGTACCAGGCATCATCCTGCCATTTCGGTACTTCCGCATCCACACATGCTTCTGTTTGGATCAGATATTTTTCAGGCGCTTTTTCATGAGCATATTGTAGAGCTTCCGGAAAGACCATGAAGGTACTTTCGTACCAGTGAATGGCTGTTCCAGCGTAGTATTTTGATGAAGCTTCATCCTGGTACATGACATCTACCCATTCTCTTAAACCATCACGGTTTTGATCATAACCCAAGATCTTTACATGGCCTTTGCCATCAACTTCCAGCTTTGGCCCAAGATGATTTTGAACAAACTCCGTCATCTCCTTTGGTGAGTAATGCATGCTCTCCCAGTTATTACCATTTCCGTGAGGCTCGTTTTCGACGGTCAACCCCCAGATGTCAATACCTTCGGCCTGGTAGGCATCCAGGTATTTGGAAAAGAACAGTGCCCAGGTATCGTAATATTCAGGCAAAAGCTTTCCTCCGACCCAATCCTTATTGTCCTTCATCCAGGGTGGAGCTGTCCATGGCGATGAAATGATCCGAAATCCTTCATCCGAGATCTCCATGGCATCCTTGATCATTGGAATGATATCATCCCTATCTTCTTCGATCGAAAAATTCTCAAGCTCCATATCGTCAGGAACCGGAGCATAGGAATAATTGCTAAGAGAAAAATCACAGGAGTTGATGTGTGTTCTTGTCAATGAGTATTTAGCACCTTCATTTCCGAAATAAGCTTCCAGGATTTTGTTTCTGTTATCGTCACCTAATTGATTAAGCAGGTATGCCGAAGATTCTGTGAACGATCCTCCAAATCCTGTAACTGTTTGAAAGGTTTTATTCGGATTTATTTTGATTGTTGCAACTTCATTTCCCGATACCGGAAAATCAGTGAGTTTGGTTAGCTTGTTACCACCAGCAGATGTTTCATAGACATCTACCTGCAACTGTGGTTGTTCAGTGAAGCATGCGTAGGACATGATCAGGATTAGAATAAGGTAGTATTTCGTTTGCTTGGACATAGGCTTATTCGGTTAATGCGAGTTCTTCCTTTACAGGAGGCATTAATGCTTTTTCGATGATTTCATCTCTATTTCCCCCAGAGGTTTTACTGATTGGACTCCCAGATCTGGTTAGCCCTTCAAAGACCCCTTGATCAACTAATGACCATAAAGCATATTTTGCCTTTCCATCGATGGTGAATAAGCCAAAGTGATTCTCAGATCCTTTTGGGTTTCTTGCATCCTTCCAGGGCTCGTCGAATGCTTCGAAATAAAAGCAGGAGATGTTTTGACTATTTGTCCATTCACGCATGAGCTGATAGTACAATCCTTCCTTATACTCATCAGTCGCGTTAGAACCATTTGGCCCATAATGTCCTGTAGAGTTGGTAGCCCATCCCGTTTCCCCAATATGAATGGGTTTATCTATACCAAAACTCTCCATGTAAGCTTTGACGCGGGAGTATTGTGTCTTCGCGAAATCTCTTGACCTCTCCATCGCTCTAAGGATTTTGTGTTCCTTAGATAGGGTATCCTCACTTTCCAGGTTTCCCCAAAACTCCGGATTATAGTGGGTGTTGTGCATGGGGTAGGTATGCATCGAAATAAAGTCCACGGCTTCAATGAGCTTATTTAAGTCTTCAACATGGTATTCTTCACTACCTCCTCCCCATGAGGCAAAATCGTCAGAGCTGGTGATCCAAAGATCCCCTGGAAGTTTTCCGTCTGCTTTAAGACCCTGAAGATGAGTGACCCATTTCAGGATGACTTCCGGCTGGACGTAGTAAGCTGCCGCCCACTTGACCATTGCTTCGTTCCCAACGGCGATAACCTTAATGATGTCAGGATATTGATTGGCCAACTTCACAGCTCTGGCAATTTCCTCCTCGTTTTGTTCGCTTTCAACCATGTGGTCTGGCTCAAGATCTGTCCAGGCATTCTTACAGTCGATCCATGCTCCCAGCATCACATACATCTCAAACTCGGGCTGTTCTTCTTTAAGCTCACTGATAGCTTTGACTACATTGGAAGCGTGAGGTAGCTGGACATTGTATGTTCGGAGAAGCTTAATTCCCATGGCTGATAAAAGCCTCATGTCCTCCTTAAGCTCTTCAATGGTCGGCTGAATCTCCCTGGAATTTTGTCGGTATCCACCGTATGAGATCGCCAGGTAATCAGGATTGCCAAAAATGTCCTTAGCCGTCTTCGTATTTTGGGATTGCATTTGTTGCTGGTTTTTTTCCTTTTCGTTACAAGACAGTATCAGCAAGCTGAGAAATAGGGTTCTTACTATGTTCCATCTTGATTTCATGTTCGTATTATTTTAAATGTGTCTTTTTTATTGCCACACTGATCCGTTCGATCTCACCGGTGCGACTGAACAACTGGTGACTTATCGGCACACTAAGGCTCAACCCATCTATGGATAGGTTGTCCCCATTGCTGTAGCGAACCTCAATACCGTCATTTTCTGATATGGCGTAGACCACCGGAGTTTGACAGTAAGTGAAGACTAGTGTGTTCTTAATCAATGCTATGCTTTTGGCATTGAGGCTGATGTCTATATAGTTGAATGTTCGCGACTCTTTGAGAAATTCATCAGCTCGTAGCAGGTAGGGATCAAAATGGATCTGACCATTTCTCACACGCACTCCCAACTCGCCAATTCTACTTAGAATGTCCTCTTTTACCTGGCCTGTCATCCCCGGTTGCTGTGCTCCCTTTCCAAGTGGTGTATGGGAGTAGGGGTCCGTAGGGAATGCTCCGTACAGCTTAGGCGATTTATGAACTCCTATTCCTTCGTTGATCTCATAGAAGTGTTCCAATAATCGACCGATGATCTCTTCAGATTGCTTTTCCTCAATGGCTTTTAGACAGACTTCCTGAACTGCAAGCAGGAGTTTGGAGACCATGTGCCAGTAAATGGAGCCAAGCCCTTCATACCCATAAAAGGTTCCTGAGCGACCAGTGAATGCCTTGTGATTGAATACACTTTCGAAGATCTCCAGGACTAGTTCTTCTTCTTTTTCTGCCAATTCTGCGTATCCATTTTTAGCAATTATTGTGAGGGCTTCTTTCAGGTCATTGGCGTTCTTGAACTTGCCATTGAAATGAAACTGTCCGTTCACGTCTTGTTCGACAATTTGGTTATTGCCTTCGCGACTTAACTGACTCAATAGAGCTGAGCTTTCGATTTGGTCTTTTGGAATGCAATTCTTCTCCAGGAATCCTGGTAATTCTTTGTTCGGGTAGAGCAGGTAACTGTATTGATCTTCCCGGAATAGTTTGCTTGCTTTAAGAGAATCCAGCAGCTTCAAGCTATCCTCAGAAGACAGGTTCCCTGAACTCAGTACCGCAACCTGACCTTCCAACATTTCCTCCAGGTGAGTGACGGAGACCGATCCTTTTTTGATCGTCATTAGGTTGTAGGCATGATACATGCCATCCTTTCGTTTGTTGGCAGCAATTGAGTGATCCAGGTACTGCAAAACACATTCCATAAAGTCCTGCAACTCTTTGACTTTTATTCCAGATTTTTCACCTGAAAATGACTTTTGATAAATACTGTTTCGGTAGTTGCTCCCGGCCTGGCCTAATTCGTCCAATAGCTTCTTGCGTTGTTTATCAGATACTTTAGCTCCCAATAAATCCTGATTGGATTCCAATGCTGACTTGATATCGTTGAAGAAATCATTGAGCTCGGTTGAGATCAAAAATGGGTTGTCAGAAGCGGAGGGAAGGAGCGTCTTGAAAAACGAAAAGAAACGACGTAAATAATAAAGTGTCACCATCGATACGCCATTCCCGACTAAAGCATTGTTTGCATCATTCCACTCCGGACGCTGCGTATTCATCCAAATGCCAGCTTCTGGGATGAAGTTGGAAAGCTTAGCAAGGACAGTAGCCAAGATCTTTTCTATAAAATTGACCCGGACTATGCGCTGATCCCGGGAGGTTAGTAATGCTCCATCAGCACCTATAGTGCGTCTTCGATCCCGAATGGTTTGATCTGCTTCTTCATCGAAAATGATGGTGTCTTTTGGATCCTTTGATATCTCCTCATAGGACTTGATACGATAAGGCACATTGGCGTAGACAAACAGATCCTGATCAAAGTAAGCTTCCAGTCTCTTTGGGTAGTGATTCTTGATAAACTCAAGAAACTTGAGGAGGTAAATAATTTGATGATCACCCCAATATCCAATGTAAGACCAGGGGTCATGCAGCTCGATCACTTCCCAGTCAAATCCATCCTTTGTCACCCGGTATGGGTTGTATCCATCAAAAGTGCTTGCGTTGAGGAACTTTAGGATCATACTCTCCACAAACTCAGGATAGGCATGCACGAGTGCTTCCCAATTCTGGAAAATATCACGCCAGTTTCCTTCGTAATCCAACACCTTCGTACCGTCTTCCTCATTTCGTGTATTGATGGAGAACTTATTCCAGGGACGGCTCGGGTCTCCGTGCCGTCGACTGAACTTCAATGGCATGTATTCCAATGACAACCTCGTGAAGTCTTGATCTCCACTTTGAAGGGCAAGGTTCCGTAACTCCTGGAAAGGGAATGTTTCCGGAAGTTGATTGAGTGTCTCCTGATTCTTCTCACAAACCTCATGATTCGCTTTGTCTAAGTATCTTGAGAAATCCCACTTTTCAATCTGGTAGTTATGGTCAAAAATACCTCCCCGCATAATGTTGAAAAGGGTGTTAGAGTAATGGCGTGTGTTACTCTTTTTGGCAGCTGTGAGCTGGAATCCATCGGAAGCTCCCACACGATGCATGAGCCGTTGACACCCGGTTTCAACGTCATCTCTAATGACTTTCTCCAGGTCCTTATTGGTGGAAATTTGGTTGGTGAGATCAGCAATCGCAGAAGGTCCCTGGTTGATATTAGCAATGATCATCCAACTTTGTTGATCATTGGGGTCCAGTGTCAGTGATTGGGAAACGAAGTAGGCTCCTTGTTCTGCTTTGATATCTGTTTCAGTGCTCACTTCTTCTCCTTTTCGGAATCGATCTAGTTGAGAAGAACTAAGTAGGCACGAGGGATTCTCCAACCCCAAAGACCAGGCGGTATTTGCTTTAAGCGCTTCACTCGGTTCAGCCCGATCGACGATGATAGCGCTAAGTGCATAAATTCCTAATCCGGTGGTGGATTCTAGCTCACTTCTTTTGTATGCATTGACCAGGTTGCTTCGAATAGCCTGAAGGTCCGCATTTACACCATGAGGCATGATGTTTTGAATGCCATCCAAAAGTGTAAGGTCTAGTGCCTGATTTGAATGATTGATGAGTGTACTCTCCCGAATAAATCCATATTGATTGCTGGAACTCCATTGGTATCTGAAGGTCAGTTCCAGATCATGATTTACTTCTTCAAACAAAACCTTGTTCCCAAGGGTGTTCTTGTAGAGGTTCCTGGAGTAATTATATTGTCCATGTTGTCGCTGGGAAAATGGTTCCCAGACCTTTGACTCTCCATGATGGGAGACGTTGAAAATCGTTTTACTTCCCGTGGTGTCAAAAGATTCGATGAGCTTGTCATCAGTGTAGTAGGGGAAGAGGGCATGGTCTGCATCCTTTCTTCCGGCAGTGATCCCGCCATTACTACCTATAAACATCCAATGGTTAGAATCGGATACAATACTCATCAAAAAGGGGCTCATCTGGTCATGATTGGAGATCTGGTAGTAGGTTTCCCCATCAATCGTAACCATTTGAAGATCAACATCTTTGGTATTTATGCCCATGGCAGTTAACATGTTGGCTTTTTGGGTAAGTGCTTTTGAAAGAAATATTGAAAGTTTAAAAAACAGGCCAAGCCAAGTGGCTTGGCCTGTTGCTTGTGTTTGATCAACTAGTTTATAACCAGTGATACATTGTCGATGTAGGCATCTACATTACAGCCAGTAACTGCTCCACATGCAACGTCTAACTGAAGGTTAACACCTCCGCTTACGTCACCGGCTACTGTGACTGTATAAGAATAATTTTCCCATGTACCTGTAGGTAGAATGTTACCTTGAAGCAATTCAGTGTTGGATACACCCCCACCATCTATTTGTGATTGTAACTGAGCACTCATTACACCTCCCGCACCATTTGCTCCGAATACGTCAAACGACACAGTGACTGAAGAACCAGTAGTGATTGTACCCATAGCCAAATTTGATTGTCTTAGGGTATAAGTCTGTGATTCCCCAACTGTCATCCTGCCGGAATAGGTGCCAGCCTGGGCTTGAGCAGATGAAACTTCGAAAGTTCCTAACCCTCCAACATCTGTCCAACCACAAGCATTTCCAGTTTCCCAATCACCGTTAGTAATGTATTCTCCCATTGCTGGTGTTGAACAACTTGGCTCTTGAGTGATATCATCTATGTAATAGATCGCTTGAGTAGATACATCTACCATATTAGATTCATCATAATCTGGTTGTATCACAATCTTATCGTATCCATCAGCCAAATCGAGTCCCGTTGCAGAAAAGTCAAAGGACATCTCCACCCATGTATTGGCAGTGGCAAGAGTTTCATCAACACTATAAGTGACAATTGGTCCTTGATTACCCTCCTTCTCTAGCTGAAAACGAACGTTAATGCCTGCATTTGGAGACCAGATTTTGAGTTTGAATAAATCACCATCTGCGGGATCGAAATCCGCTGAGAAGACATTAAATGCACCAGAGTACCATGCAGAGCCAACTACTTTTGTAAACTGGTATACTTTGGAAGAGGTGTTGATTCCACTTTGATCAGGGTTTGTTTCAACAGAACCGGTCGCACCATTATCAAATGCTCCTTCAAGTGCCAAATCATCTTCGAAGTTGATCGGGAAGGACTCTGGCTTGGAGCCTCCACCTCCGCCTCCGGAGCTAGTTTCTACAAGCGATACGTTATCTATCACGACGATCCCAACATCAGCACCCATGTCAAATAGTACTCGGCTGTTGGCCGAACCAAAGCCAGAAGCTGTTAGCTCATATGTAAACAGCTGGTTGGTTGAGGTTAATGTGACTGTTTCCGTAGCAGAGGTGAATGCGCCTTCATTCAATCCGATTCCGGCTAACATTGTCCGTGTTCCTGTGGCAGTAGATGCTGTGAAGGATAATTCGTAGGTTGAACCGTCAGTAATTTCCAATACGTAGCTAAGGTTCACATCGAATGCATTGCCAGCTGTCCCAACATCTGCGAAATTGAAACTATTACCACCTTCGGTACGAACATCTAAAGCGTTGCCTGACCAACCTGTTGTTCCATTGTTGAAGTCGCCGTTTGCAACCAAACCACCATCGAATGTTACTGTTATAGTTCTACTAACAGTGGTTGAGTTTCCAGCTGCATCGGCCACTGTATATGTTACAGTGTATGTTCCTGGGCTTAGTGGGTCAACCGTATCTCCACCAACAACAATGTCATCCGTTATTTCACCATCTACGTTATCATCAGCTGTTGCACCAGCATCAGTGTATGTATCACCAAGAGCGATAGTTACTTCAGCATTTCCATTTAACATGATCGTCGGAGCTTCCGTGTCTTCTACGGATGGTACTTCTAAAGCAATGGTAATGGTTGCTGAGAAGTTATCCGAAGCACCTGCATCATTCGAAGCAGTAAGCGACACCTCGTAATCACCGTTTTCAGTGTACGTTTTGACAGGATTCTCTTGTGAAGAAGTGGCTCCATCGCCGAAATCCCATGAATAAGTTGTTGCGTTTTCTGAGGTATTCGTGAATGTAACGGCCCCAGTCGTTTGATCCACCTCTGAGGTGAATGCAGCGACCACTTGTGGAAGTGTCGTGCCATCGTCTTCTCCGCACCCCAGCAGGAATGCTACCGATCCAAATACCAGGATCAGCAAAGCGTGTTTAAACAGTTTCATACTTTATCTAGGTTTAATTAATCGTTTGAAAATCAGTTATATACTCGCACATAGTCCACGAGCAATGTTTGTGGGAAGACCGTTTCGGAATTTGGTGAGCCAACGAAATTCCCTCCGACAGCAAGGTTGATTATCATGTAAAAAGGCTTATCGAATACCCACTCTCCGGACACATCGTCGGGAGTGATCTGATTGTAGAGCACATCATCTACGTAGTAGTTGATGTAGTTCGGACCCCATTCGATCCCGAATACATGAAATCCGGTATCGAAGCGGTCACCTTCTAGTTCGTATTCTTTGGAAACAGCGGGCTCGTCACAGAGTGTGTTCGCACCGCAGTAGCCGGGACCATGTACACTGCCCAGAACGATCGTAGGATCCTGCCCTCTGAACTCCATGATATCAATCTCTCCTGCGCCTGGCCATTCATTGTCATCGATATCAGCACCTAACATCCAAAATGCCGGCCAGATGCCCTGGCCCCACGGTAGTTGCATTCGTGCTTCGAAGCGACCATACTGCTGATCAAATAGTCCCTTAGTAAGTAGTCTTGCGGAGGTATATGCGGATCCTTCGAAGGATTCTTCAGCCGCAGTAATGATGAGGTTTCCATCGGCAATTCTTACATTCTCAGACCTTGAGGTGTAATACTGCAGTTCACTATTACCCCATCCGTTTTCTCCGGTTCCTATATCGAAGGTCCAAAGCGAACTGCTTGGTGCTCCGTCCGTGCTGAATTCATCTTGCCATACGATATTATTGAGCGTAATTACCTCCTGGGTATCGTCATCAGAGCAACCTGCTAAAGTGAATAGGAATATCACTGAAAGCAGTAATTGAATGTTCAAAGTGCCAGCTTTTGTTCCTTTTGATAGTATGCCTTTCATCTTCATAATTCTTTAATGATTTCTATTGGTAGAAGTAGAGGTTGTCAAGTAAGAAGTTCATGTCGCCCACAAAAACGATCTGGGCAATGTTGTTTTTCTGGGTTGCGATATCTCCGGTTAGTGGAATATCAATGCCGAGCCATGTGCTGTTTGGAATACTGCCCGGAGTAACGGTAAAGGTGATTTCCCGATCATCCTCCAATGGACCGCCCGTGAAGATGTCAGTGTTCAATACTCCGTTTGATCCACGGTCACGGATCTTAATGTCAAAATTTGCTGAAGGTGAACTGTTTGTCCAGATATCCAGGTGCAGGAAGTTCATTTCCGATGCATCTACCGGAGGGTTGTTCATTTCAATACCCACGAAATTTAAGTCCGTATAGAATTTGACATTATCACTCCCAAAAGCGATATCAGCTGTTTGTGTTGTTGATCCACCGTAAAACCCATTGAAGAAATCAACAGGGACATCATCGTAGGAATCGCTGAAAATGGAAATCACATTGGCAGCTGCCTGAGCCGGAGTTGGGGCAGGATCAACTGCTCCCGAAGAGTTCACAGTCAATGAACCAGTGGCTTCTACACCTGCCAGACTTGCTGTGATCTGTGCTGAACCTGCTCCAATGACAGTTAGCACACCTAAATCATCAGTTAGGACAACAGTCGCATCTGATGTAGTGAAATCGAAATAGGAGGGAGCCGCAGTAACCGTTTCGTTAAAACCTGAAGCCAGGTTGAAAGTCTGGGTAAAACCATCTATTGAAAGACTCGCTCCTGTAAAGGATTGCTCAACCTCGTCAACTCCTCCCAATATAGCTGGTTGAGGCTGTGCAACTGTGCCTAGTTTTTCAAACTGCAGTTCATCTATCCAAAACGTATATCCTTCTCCATCCAATCCAAGTGGTTTTGCACCAGTAGAATACCAGAAAAGACCTTGTTCTCGTGTAAGTTTTGAAGCATCAGGAATCGGAATGGTGTATTGCTGCCATGCCGTACTTAGCTTCAGATTGCTTTTGGTTACGAGATATGTGTTTTCACCAAAGTTGTTTCCGAATCCCAACGCATCGATCGTAGTTGTCTTAGAAGCCTTAGCCCAGAAAGTAAGCGCGTCAAATTCTGATAGGTTACGGCCTCCGAAATCCGGAAATATTGCCCCTGCGAAGTTCCCATCGACATTATCTCCATTAGGTACGTCGAAGCGCATGGATGCAGTGCCTTCGTAAAACTCATTTTCGTCAACTGTAAAAGCATCCAGTTTAGACCCTCCAAACGGTAAGTATTCCAGCCCTCCGCTGAATCCATCGATAAAGATCTCACCATTAGCAGGGAAGGAGGCGAAGGTTGCCTCAGCCGATGGAGTCCAATCACATGAGGTAAATGTTAAACAGAACCCTGCGATTAATGCTGCTTTGGATTTATTAAATGCTGTATTCATTTTCTTAATGCTTTATTTCCCAAGGTTTATTTTCAAATAAGTTCTCAGCTCCCATTCTCGTCCGTTCGGAAATCCTACCGGACTGATGATTGGCTCGGTAGCAAACTCTTCTGCCTGGTTTGGCAGATAGCGTGGAGAGTATTCATTTAGAGATCTCCAAGTGAACTGAAGTCCAAGCTGTGTTCCAGGCAATGCAAACCAATCAGGCTTAGCAATGGATGTAGATATGTCAGCCATTAGCTGAAGAGGAAATGTCAGGTTGAAATCCCTGTGGTAATCAAAGGGACCCCAGTCGTTAACCCGAGCATGAGTAATAAGCTTTGCTTTTTTATAGATCACCCGAACGTCACCGCCATATCGGTTCACTGTTCTTGGATCCGGGCCGTTGGCCTGACCGTTCCCCCGATAGACATTGGCAATGATCCCCAACTCCGGGTTGAGCTTTGACACAATTCTGGCATTTACTTCCCATAGATCAAGTGCTGGTGGAGCTCCCGAAGCTGCTGCCGGTACCCTACCGGTTCCAGGGAAGATCACGGCTGCATCTTGTGAGGTGGGCAGGTGTCGATAGACGAACCCAAGACTGGCGGCTAACTTGGCATCTTCCGCCCGGTCATTGTCCCATTCATACATCCAGGTTCCAGGAGTAGGATCGAATGTGAAAAGGATCTCTCCCCCAACTGTCTCCCTGTTCGCCCTGACCACAAATGGATCATCCAGGATATTTCTGAGCCTCGCCGGACTACCTTCAATCAGAGCTTCTATAGGTATCGGATCAACCAGTGGCTGTTGCCACATGAAATTTGGCGCAATTTGCAGTTTGCCTAGATTATAGGTAAAGCCAAAAAAAGCATTGTTCTTGTTGCCAGAACCATTGTCTCTTAATGTCCAGCCAGTGAATGTTTGCGTGAGATCTGCACCACCATTTGCTACCAACCCTTGAGAGGCAGCCTGGAAATACCAGTTTATTTTCCCTCCGGTATAAGTCAACTTCAGCTTTCCTCCCCATGTGTCTGAGGGCTGTACTACATCCGTAAATACCTGATAGTTGCCTTCCGAACCCTCAACAAACTGAAATTCACGACCAACTAGTGGGTCACCGCCCCAGATCCCTCCAACTTCTACGTCCAGCTTGTCTAATTCTTTTTTGGCGTAAACGGTTAATCTTCTGGTCTTTGGCTGTGGAACGGCAATTGAACTGAGTGCCGAACCTGGTTCTTCAAGGTCTTCGTGGAAGACTCCAGTCATTTCAATGCCTTTCACTTCTTTGGAATATTTCACCAAAACGGCAGGATTAGCTCCCCACCATAACTCAGGCCCATAAGCCACCTTCAAGCCATTAAACGCTCTTTTACCTGTTATTTCGAATCCATTAGGAGCCAGGCCATTATAGATATCGATGTTCGGACCATAATTAGCTTCTGGATATAGCCCGAAGAAATCGCCTTCATAGCCCCAGTGGAAATGCCCGGTTCGGTAGAAGCCTTCCAGGCTAAACAACTTGTGATCCCAGGTGTATTCTGCCTGGTAAACCTGGAATCTGTTAGGGTTAGTAGTAACAGTCGCTCCATTTTGAGCAATGAATGTTTGTGCCCTGCCCCTGTTTTCATAGAAAATCTCATTGATTGGGTTTTCAGCCACATTTCCCAAAATGTTGAAGGTCACATTGGCTCTTACATTCGCCTCTGGTTTTGCTTCGATACCGATGAAATAGGACTCCATTCGATCGAATCCCAACTTGTTTGGATAGGTCTGAGCGTTTGGATCCGGAGCGTCAGGTGTTGTAACAAGATGTCCGCCTGTTAGGAAAGTTGAAAACTCCGCACGGATCTTGTTTACTCGAATTTTACCTCCTTGCTCACCAAGTAGGGAAGCTTTGTCCCCGCGCGCCTTGATCACCGCATCCATCAATTGCACACTAGTGAAATGATCGTGGATCGTTTCCAGGGTAGTTCCCTGATCGTAAGGGTTGAGTTTGTGTGCTTCGGTTAGTGTGTAGTATGCCGCTCTTGGATATATTTGATACAATCCTCTGGAGTCCGTTTGGCCTTTCGCTGCAACTCCAAACCACTCTTCATTCATGTTATTTTCTCCGACCTCAAAGTCTCTCAGATAACCTCCGTTCGCCCAGGAAGCATTGTTGTCGTGAATGTCAAGGTTTTTGGTTTGTCCGTACTTCCACCAGCCGTCAGTAAACTGGAAGGTAAATCCCCCAATGGAGTTGTTTGCTTTTCCCAGGCCAGCCGCATTTTCATAGATGTCGCGCCAGTTTCCCAACATGTAATATGCCTGTGACTCCTGGTCTTCTTTACTCTCTACCGCGTTATAAGCGTCAGCGCCGAATTCTGTGAAAAGAATTGGTTTACCATATTCATTCCGTACACGCTCAAAGGCATCTCCGAAGGAAACCCCACGGTACATGTTGGTGCCGAAAATGTCTACATCTTGGCACTCTTCTGCAATGATTTCCAAGAACAATAAATCACCATTACAAATTGCGATTGGATGCGAATCGTCAAGGCCTTTCATTGCAACGGCGGCATCATTCATCAATTGGTACATTGCCCTGGCCCTTACCGTTGATTTTCGGTCCTCAATAGGAATATCTTCTGTTTCTGCGCCTTCCCAGAAAAGCCCGTAGTTGTTTTCGTTACCTAATAGGAATAGGAGTAGTCCCGGAGTGTCTTTGTACTGAGTGACCAGTTCTCTGACCTCAAATAACAATAACTCTCTAACTCGGGGATCAGCGTATTCAGTATTTCCCTCCCATGTCCCATCTATCGTGAGTCCATACCGACCGAAAGAATGGTTGAGCATCGTGTATATGCCGTAGTTTTCATAGATGTACTGGATCCATTTTTGGGGGATGCCGGTATATACTCTTATCGTATTGACACCCATGTTCTTAAGGAAGGACATTTCGTAATCCAGTGCACCTTTAATCACTTCCTCAGGCTGATTCCAAAGACTATATGAATAGTTGGTTCCGATAGGGAAGTAGTCCCAGTTCATTCCATTTACCATAAAGTCCTGTCCATCAACCTGCAGCTTCGTTCCCTCATTTGATTGGACAACAGTGACTTGGTTGGATTGAGCGAAAACACCAGTTGCCATTAGGGAAAAAACAAGTAATAGCGTATTGTTTTTCATCGTGTTATCTGTTTAGGTCGAGATTTCAGATTAACACCTTGCGGGAACTATTGTTAGTACATTTTTTAGATGGACCGATCAATAAGCGATGTGTCCGTAGGTGTCAATGTTTAACTTTTGAAATTATTTTGATGGGTTATGAAAACCATAAAAATGACCCCTACAAAAACGATACGACTGAAGATTTTTTAAAATAGAAAGGACTTTATTAGTAATATTTCAATAGCAAAAACTACTAATGACCACTGTAAAGACTGTTTTTGCAAGTAGGTCCCAAATATTCTTTGGATGTGAATTTTAGCCACCGCAAACGTTAGCATTGAATATGTTGTATAGGTCTTGTTGAGGTGTAATTTCAGACTTGTAGAGGTGCTTAAATGTTAAGAATGTAGTCTGTTAAGTTATGGTTATTGGATAAATCCAATTTTTTCCTCAGTCGATACCTTTTGATCTCAACACTTCGGGGTGAGATGTTGAAAAGAGGAGCGATCTCTTTAGATGACAGATTCAATCTTAGATAGGCACAAAGTTTTAGATCATTGGGAGAGAGGCCAGGATGCAGCTCTTTCATCTTTTTGAAGAACTCGCGATCTACGTTATCAAAAGCTTCTTTGAACAGCTCCCAGTTTTCATTGTGACTAAGGTTACGGTCAATGATCTTGATCACAGGGTTAAGTGAACCATTGGTTTCAACCTTGCCCAGCTGTTCCTTGATTTGAGTTAGCAGCTCATTCTTTTTGATGATGCTCATCGTGGAGGCAGCCAACTCCTTGCTTTTATTCTTGAAATCTCTTTGGAGCTGTTCGTTTTTGATGTTGATGATCTCTTTTTCACTCTGAAGTTTATTCAACTCCAGGGCTTGCTTGTTTTCTTGTATCAGTTTCTCCTGTTGCCTTTTGTAGTAGCCCCTGTAAAAGTTGTGCATGAATATGGAGAAGAAGATCACACTAATCAGGTAAAGTGCTACCATGAAATTGGTTATATACCATGGCTTGGCAATTTTGAAATCGAACGTAGCTATATTTTCTGATAGCTTGTTACCAATTTTTGCCCTGACATTGAAAGAGTATTTGCCTGGGGGAAGATTTTCAAAAAAAACGGAGGAGTTTAGGGTCCACTCACTCCATACTTCATAGAGACCTTCTAACTGGTATTGATAGCTGGGTTTAAAGTATTTATAGTACTCAGGAGTATGAAAGTTCAGCCTGAAATTGTTTTCATCCGGGCTAAAGTATCCTTCCTGGCTCACATCAATCAGGTTTCCGGAGGCACTATGATCCTCGTTGATCCCTTTACCAATACTGCTGATATAAACTTCAAATTCCTCGATTTCAATATCACTCATATCCACTGTTAAGTAACCCGAGCTTGTTCCGAGAATGTATTGATCTAACCCGTTCGTACTAATAATGCTTTCATATTCAATGACATCCCTTCTTACGTCAAGGGTGAGAGGAATTGCTGTAAAAGTCGGTGCGTTTGTTAGGCTTCCAGAGGAAACAAGAGTCAGGTTATCCCTTGTAAAAACCCAGAACTTATCCTCATCTTCATTCAGGATGATCCTGCCGGATAAGTAAGTGCTTTCTGAGTAGACCTTACTTAAAAGGCTATCTCGTGTGAATGCCTCAGTTGTAATATCATATTTGAAAATGCCCTTTTTGAATGCATAAAGAATATCCCCCTTGTAGGTAGTCAGGCCTGAATTAGCGCCTTTTAGTAGTGTATCGATAGTAACTTTGCTGACTTCATCAAATGAATCATTGGCGGTCATTTTAAATACCCCTTTGTATTCGTGGTTGACGAAAATGGTGTTTTCGAGTATTTCAAAATGCCTGGAAGAATTGTTAAAACCCTTGATCTTGTTTCTCAGCTGCCAATTAATACCGTTTCTTTCAAGTACATATAGACCATCATAATTACCCTGGATGATCAAATCGGGATCGCTATCAATTTGGTCAATGTGCCATGTTCCCTGTACATCTGAGACCATGCTTACCTCATTCCCGTCCAGTGCGAACGTTCCTTTGTGATGTCCGCAGAAAAGCGTGCCATGCAATACCCTCAAGCACCAAACCTGCCCTTGAGTGCCTTCAATTAGACTAAATGATTCATCATTGTTGAGTGACTTACTGAATAGTCCCTGATTGGTCCCTAAATAAAGCTTGTTCTTGTAGATAGCCGATGCATAAACACTGCCAAGAGTGCCTTTATTGTCAGTAAAGACTTTAATGGGAGCTTCAATATTCAGATAGCTGATGCCATTGTCCAGCCCCAACCATATATTATTGTCCTTGTCCTCGAAAACAGACAGTACGGTGTTGTTAAGTAATCCATTGCTGTGATCTATCGTGTAAGCTATTCCTTCTTCTTCACTTAAATAGATCAATCCATATGAAACAGTCCCCAGAATGAAATTTTGATCACTAAGTCGTATTGCACTGTAGATATTTAGGTTAGTCAGCTTGTCATTATCAGCAATTGTCCATTTTCGAAATTCACCATTTTCGAAATGATAAAAACCATTGTTCTTAGTAAGGATAAGCAGTGACTTACCATTACTAAATAGGTTTATCACCTCATCTTCCTTTAGGATTGGATCTTCAAGAATGGGAACATCTTTGCCATTTTCGATCTTGTAAACTCCCTTATTCATCCGATGGAAGTAAATACTTCCGTTCACTTTGAACATCTTTAGTATGACTTCTTTCGAGTCGATCTGATTGACGGAATTCTGATTGGTATCATATATGTAGATCCGGTTTAGTGATTGGAAAATGATCCAATCATCGATCTCCAGGATGTTCCAGAATTCTTCATCTTCGACCAGTTCAATGCCCAGTTCTTGTGACAGTGAAGTATAGCTCAATACCCCCAGATCGTTTCTTTCCCAATATCCGAATTCCCTGTAGTAACCACCATAGATCCTTTCGCCGATCACTTTTACTGATCTCATAATGGTTTCATTAGGTGAGGGATAAAGCAGCCACCTTGCACCATTGAATTCAAGAAGCCCTTCGTTATTGGCTACATAGATCAGTTTGTCAGCTGATTGTGAGACTGACCAATTCTGATTGCCAGCTTTGTAATCCAGGGGTGAGAAGTTTTGGATCGGAGGTAATTCCTGTGCCAGGAGGACTGAGGGAAGAATATTCCCCAGTAATAAAGCGATTCGAATTAGCTCCTTCATTAAGTGCTTATAGACTAAATGATCCAATACAATATAATCAAAAAAGAGGGTCTAAGGTTTGGTATTCAGCCATAATGGATTGTCAGCTTTATCAAAGAGAGCGCACATGTTACCATTTTGTAATGTTTTACAGAGCATGTAACCCAGACTCAATACCCTTCTTTTGCGTTCCAATTTTCAAGCTAGTCATAAATGAAGTTTATGCACTGCTGATTAAAAAACTCGCTGAATGAAAGAATTTGATTTACCCACAGAAGAATTTAGGGCGCTTGGCTATAAAGTGATAGACATGATCGCCAACTACTATGATGAAGTTAACACTGTTGATGTGTTCCCAAGGATAAAGTCAACGGAACTTGAAGAGGTTTTCGCTGAGGAGTTACCGAAAAATGGATCAGATCCCAACGATGTGATCGAGGAGTGGACGAGCAAAATACTACCAAATGCTACCCACTTAGGTTCTCCCAGATACTTTGGTTTTGTCAACGGTTCAGGCACAATGATGTGTACTTTGGCTGAAGCTCTTGCCAGTTCCGTGAATATGAATCCCGGTGCCTGGAAACCAGCACCTGCGGCAACTGAAATTGAGCGTCAGACAATCGCGTGGCTATCAGAGATGATTGGTTATTCCAAAGATTCAGGAGGGCTTATCTTGAGTGGAGGTACGATGGCTGACTTTACAGCAGTCCTAACAGCGTTTAGGAACAAAGCTTCATACGACACAACCCATGATGGGCTACAGGTTTCTGATAGTAATGGAAGATATCTTATTTACATGTCGGATCATGAGGGACACATCGCAATTGTGCGAGCTGCTGATATGACAAACCTTGGCCGCAATGCGATAAGGAGAGTACCTAGCCGTGAAGATTTTACCATGGATACTGGTGCTCTTGAACGTATGATCGACGAGGATATCAAGAAAGGGGATATTCCATTTTGCGTGGTAGCTCAAGCAGGTTCGATCAACGTAGGGGCGGTTGACCCATTGGGTGAAATAGGTAGAATTTGTGAAAAGAAGGGACTTTGGTTTCATGTTGACGGGGCCTGTGGAGCTTTTGGTGCGATGCTTCCGGAAAAGAAACACTTGTACGAAGGAATAGAATTAGCTGATTCAATAGCGCTTGACCCGCATAAATGGCTCAATATTTCTTACGAGTGTGGGTGCATTTTAGTAAAAGATCAGGAAAAGCTTAGGAGAGCCTTTTCAATGAGTGCTCCTTATCTGCGTGGTACGCTCCCAACAGAATATACAGGTTTGGACTACCTCGAATTGGGCCCCCAGATGTCAAGGGGATTTAAAGCACTAAAGCTATGGATGTCCATTAAGCAATATGGGGTGGATGGTTACCGCAAAATGCTGAGTCAGACAATTCATTGCGCAGAGCGTCTACACAGCCTGGTTAAAGCATCACCCGAGTTTCAGGTACTCCATAAACCTGAATTGTATATTTATTCTTTCAGGTATGTGCCTCAGGATATTTTGTCTGGTTACGAAAGTGGCGAAGTTGACTTGTCCACATATAGGACCTACCTTGATCAGTTGAATCAGGAGATCGCTGACGAAATCCAAATAGAGGGAACAGCATTTATAATGACTTCTAAACTTAAAGGAGATATTGTTCTCAGAATGTCCATTTGCTCACACCGGACAACTAATGAAGACATTGATCAGGTTTTTGATAAACTGTCTCAAATTGGAAAAGCAATTGACGATAGGATTAGAGAAACCCTCTATGCGTAGAGTTGATAGCAGGGTAGAATACTAGATTATTCTGCTCTGCCATACTTTCTTAAGAGTTCAATGACTTCTTCCTTTGGCAGTGCCTTGATCTGATTCCCATCTCTTCCGGTCATTGTCTCAGCTGCGAAAAGAGAGTTGATGATGGCCTCTTCTGTAGCTTCAATAGTAGCGATGAAAAGAGGGGTCGTCTTGTCGTTTCTTAAGTAAACAGGGCTGTTTGTTGCTTCAGATGAATTGTATGGTATCAGGTTGGTCTCGTTATTGGATAATGCGATTACATAGTCGCCACTGCCATTGGAGGCAATTCCACCTGTCTTGGCAAGTCCAAGCATTGCCCGTTTTGCCATTCGTTTGAGGTTTCGGTCAGAGACAGGAGCATTGGTGATCACGACGATCATGCAGGAACCGTCTGAGGACTCAATGGCTCCTTTGAATGGATATCTTCCCAATTCCTTTCCTACCGGAACTCCGGCAATCTCCAGCACTCCGCCAAAATTGGTTTGAACCAATACACCGACTACAAAACCTCCTAGTTGCTCCGGTAATCGACGTGAAGCAGTTCCTATTCCACCTTTGTATCCGAAACAAATTGTCCCAGTACCAGCACCCACATTTCCTTCTACCACCGGGCCACTTTCTGCAGAGTTTAATGCACTAAGTACATGCTCTTCCTTCACATGACGCCCCCTGATGTCATTGAGGTAACCGTCATTTGTTTCCCCAACTACTGCATTCACCGATCTCACACTTGCATTATCAGGCTGATCAAGAGTATAGGATATAAGACCATTCACACCAACAGCTACACTTAGTGTGTTTGTGAGAACGATAGGAGTTTCTACGTTACCTAATTCTTCCACCTGGCTATACCCAGCAAGTTTTCCAAATCCATTTCCAAGAAAGATACCAGCCGGGCACTTCCATTGAAATACATCTTTTGTGTGAGGAATGATTGCGGTAACACCAGTTCTAATGTTTTTCCCTTCAATCAGGGTTGTATGTCCCACCTTCACTCCCGGGACATCTGTGATTGCATTGTTAATGCCTGGTTTGAAGATCCCGATCTCAACCCCGTAATCTCTAACTCGTTGGGAGCTGGCTAAAAAGAAGCAAATGACCAGAATGGTTGTAAGTAAATATCTCATTGTTAAGACTCTATTTCCCGTAAAAGTGGTCGGGTCAAACAGGTGGGACCACCACCACCTTTGATACTTAGCTCATTACCTGAATACTCATGTACCTCACATCCTGCTGCTTCCATTCTACTTTTTGTAATTGGATTCCCTTCGACTATTACACATTGGCTTGGAGCGATGGCAAGCACGTTGCTTCCCATTGAATCGAACTCTTTGTCAGGAACCTCGATTAATTCGAAATTTCTCGACAGCAGTTCTCTCCTAAAATGGATCGGCATCAATGGAGAATAGACAACCGCCTTCTTTATGTCAATCGGACTCAGCACTGACATAAGATGAAAAACATCCGAAGGTCCCCGATAGTGAGGCATTTCTGCAACAAGTACATCAACTCCATTTGGCTCCAGTAGTGCTTTCAACTGTTCAATTCCTTCGTAATTGGTTCGATAAGTATGTCCGACTGCCAGGGTACTTTCATCTAACCATGCCATATCTCCTCCTTCGAGTGTGCCAGGTGTTTCAATGTTTCCTAAAATCTGATTTCCTAACGCTTCGGTAAAACGTTGCTCTTCCTTTGGCTCTCCTGCTCGTTTTTCCTTTCCCATGTTGCAGATGATCATTCCAAAATCAGTAGCAATCGAAGCATCACGACAATAGACAGAATCAAGCGTTGTGTTTGCTGATTGTTGAAGATGGTGGATTTCCGTTCCGCTTTGTCGGATGATTTGTTCTAGTTGATCAAATTCGTTCACCGCAGTTGAATAATCCGGGGCAGCCAGAAAGTTGAGTGACTCCCATTCTTTGTCTACAAATTCCTGGTTAGAGAAGCCTTCCTTTGGGCTTTTCATGATAAGTGATTTCAGGCGACCGACTTCAGAGTGTGCCGTTAGCTTAGCCATGATCTTTCCGGTTTTTTCTGATCAGCATCCACACGTAAATGGGCAAACCAGCCATTAGCAATATAAAACCCCAATATACCACTGTAGCCCCTGATCCGGCAATCGCCCAGATGGAAAATGTAAAAGCAATGGTGGCGATAGCAATTCTCTTATAGGTTTTTGAAGTGAACCCTTGTGACCTTATCGAGACCACCACATAAGAAGCCGAAGTAAACAGGTATGCGATCAAGGCTGTCATGCTCGCTAAAAGGAGTATGAATTCAAAGGCTTTGACTAATCCTTTTGAGTAATTCATGATCATCAAAATGGAGATCAAAACACTGGATATGACAATCCCGACAGCAGGTACACCATTCTTATTTTTCTTTCCGAAAATGGGAGGGAAGAGTTGGTCTTGTGAAATGGCAGCAGGGATCTGTCCCTGGATCAGAATCCAGCCATTCAGAGCTCCCAGCGTTGAAATAATGGCACCAATAGCAACTAGTGTCTCTGCCCATGGACCCCACATAATTGCTGCTGCATCTGCAAAAGGAGCTGTAGAGTATTGAAGTTCACTTGCCGGGATGATCCCTAACAATGAAGTCGTACCAAGAATGTAGACCAGGGCAGTGATACCTAACCCAAAGTAAGTGGCTCGCGGAATGGTCCGCTCAGGATCTTGAACATCAGCGGCCGGGATCGTGGCACATTCAAGCCCCATGTACGCAAAAAAAGTAAGTGTTGCCGTTGCGGTGATTGCTTCGAAGTTTCCAATATCACTGATATTCAGTGGAAAAAAATTGTTGATATCAATGAAGAAAATGCCGAATGTACCGATAGCAATTAGAGGAGTGATCTTTAGGATGCTTGTGATCAACTGGAATATTCCGGCTTCACGAATACCGAGTGTATTGATCCATACGACCAACCAAATGATCCCCAAACCTGCTCCAGTCGAAAGCACAAGGTTTGATTGAAGTTCGGGAAAAAAAACACCAAGATAGCTAACTAAGGCAACCGCAATCGCAGCATTCGTACACCAGACTGAAACCCAATAACCCCAGGCTACCAGAAATCCGGCAAAATCACCTAACCCGCTTCTCGAATAGGTGTAAGGTCCTCCGGAACTTGCAGGAAGTAACTTGCTCAAGGAAATGAAAACATAGGCAAGCGATGCTGCTCCTAATGCAGAGATCAGCCAGCCGAATAGACTGATACTACCAAAAGCGGCCAAGGTGGCTGGAAGCAGAAATACGCCAGAACCGATCATGTTGCCAACAACAAGTGATGAACTAGTCCAGAATCCGAGTTTTTTTCTACTCATTTGAAAACTTCTGCCGGAAAGAAAAAAGCGTATTTTTGAAAGATACCTTAAAAAATGAAGCGGACCGAATTCTCCATTCATACTGATATCAAAAAGGCTGAAACGCTTCCTGCCTCCTTCTACCGGGATAGTGGACTTTTTGAAGCGGTTAAGGATCAGGTATTCTATCAATCCTGGCAGTTTATCGGTGATGATCGATTGGTTCGAAATGAGCACCATGTTCACCCTTTTGTATTCATGGATGGTTTTTTAACCGAACCTATGGTTTTGACCAGGGATAATGATGCATCGATCCATTGCATGAGCAATGTCTGTACTCATCGTGGAAACCTGGTGGCTCAGGATGCAGGGACTCAACGCAAGTTGATCTGTAAGTATCATGGGAGGAAATTCGGGCTTGACGGATCGTTTGAATCTATGCCTGGATTCGAAGAGGCTGAAGGTTTTCCCCGTGCATGTGAAGACCTTCACCAGTTTCAATTGGCACAATGGGGGCCACTTTTGTTTGCCAGGCTTGGAGGTGAAATGGATTTTGAAAGGATCATTGAACAAATGAACGTATACGTTGGCTTCCTGCCACTGCATGAATTCATTCACAGCCCTGCGCAATCAAAGGATTACCTGGTCAATGCACATTGGGCACTTTACTGTGACAACTACCTGGAAGGATTCCATATTCCTTTTGTTCACCCGGACCTTCATTCGGTGCTGGACGCTGAGGGTTATGAAACTATCCTGGGGGATTACTTCAATGTTCAAATTGGTGTAGCTAAAGGGGCTGAAGATGTTTTTGAATTACCTAAGGATCACATTCATTCAGGGCAGCAAATAGCGGCTTACTACTTCTGGGTGTTCCCTAATATGATGTTCAATTTTTATCCCTGGGGCTTGTCCATCAACATTGTACGTCCGCTTTCTCTAAACCAAACCAAAGTTTCCTTTCTCACTTACATCTATGATGAAACCAAGCTTCATAGCGGTGCTGGGGCGTTGCTGGACAAAGTGGAGCGTGAAGATGAATTTGTAGTCGAAGGTGTACATAAGGGGTTGAAATCCCGCTACTACACGAATGGACGTTTCTCACCAACAAAGGAGAAAGGAGTTCATCATTTTCATCAGCTTTTAGCGAATAGCCTTTCTCGCTAGTGCCCTACACTTAAAAGTCAGACTTAATTCATACCAGATCGTGATACTTCACTCTCAGTCGCCACGTACGCCCAGACGTTCCAAACGGGTCCTTCCAAAATCATCGAATAGATCTCTTCGGCCACTTCGGGCTGGTCATTGTATTGATACCAGTTGGCGAGAGCATAGGCCCTGGTGATGTCTCCTGCAGTCCATTGGTCTGTGGGTTTGTCCAAGTCCATAAACGCTTCCGGATCACTCAACCCTTTAAAAAGCATGACTCTTTTGAAATAGATGTGATCACGATCGGTATTGAAATCCGGGGTAATCTTTTCTAGTACAGCAGCAGCCTTTTCGGGGTTACCCATCTTTTGATAAGTGTTGTACAACCAATCACTTGGGCCCACCACGTTTTTACCATTTATGGCGGTTGCAATGCACTTTTGGTAAGCTTCTGCGGCTTTTTCATAATTGGCATTGAGATAGTGATAAAGACCTATGTGATACCAGATCCAATGTTCATAAGTGCCCCAGGGTTTACCGGATGAATCATTTTCCAATTCCTTAACTGTATTCTCATCAAGGAGGTCTACGGCTTCAGTGAGATCAGTAATGGCTTTTTCAGTTTCACGAACACTCAAATAGCGATGAGCTCGATAACGTCTTAACTTAAAAGATTCAGGATATTTTGACAATCCCTCTGTGTAAACCTCAATGGCGTCACGATAACGACGTGATGAAGCATAGTGATTGCCTTTTTGAATGTAATCCTCTTCAGAGAGATCACCTTTTTTGTCAATCAACTCGATCAGGCTGTCGCTCTTTGATAAGAGTTCTTCACTTACTTTTTGTCGATAAAGCGGCTTACCTGTAAAGGACACTCCTTCTTGAGGAGGCGACACATCTTCAATCTCTTGAGCAACTTCCTTTTTTGGCTTATTGTCACAAGCAACCAATAGGAGTATTAATGATAGTAGGATTAGGTTCTTCATTCGATCATGCTTTCTTGTCGTACTCCTACAATTTACGAAAAACAGGACTACCTGAACCTTATTCGTACCTTAGGGCCTCACTTGGATTTCTTAGAACTGTACGCAAGACAGCAAGCGTAACGCTTCCCATCGTCACGATGAGCAAGATTGAACCTGTTACTAGGTAAGGAGAAACCCCAAATGTAGTTTGGTATGCAAATTCTTCAAGCCACCTGGTCACTACAAATGGTGAGGCCGATAGACTTACCATAAGTGCCAGCAAAGTAACCTTAAGGAAAGTACTATTCTCAAGCCAAAGAATGTCTGTAATTCTGGCTCCTAAAACTTTGCGTATGCCGATTTCTTTTGTTCGCTGAGTAACAATCAAATAAGCTAACCCTAATAGTCCAAGAGCAGCCAGGATCAGGGCAATACTTGTGAAAAGGTTGAAGATCCGGAAGGAATTACGTTCAGCCAGGTAAAGTTGATTCAGGCTATTATCAAGAAAAGTGACATCTGGCTCAAAGGTCGTGTCAAATTGTTGATAGACTTGTTCTATATGAGCAACTGTTTTATCAATGTCTTCAGTATTTACCCGCATTAATAAGTTGTGTACGGATGAGAGTCCCACCATAATAAGAAGTGGTCTGATAGGTTCATGGAGAGATTTGTAATTGAAATTTTCGACTACTCCCACCACTGTTCCTTCAACCGGCCGGATATTCGAATTCCAAATGACTTTTGAATCAACGGGGTTTTCGAGATTCAAAGCTTCAACTGCAACCTGATTAAGTATGTAATTTATTCCGGAGGAATCCTGTTGGAAAGAACTATTAAAAAACCTGCCTTCCTTGAGAGTTAAACCAAGGGTTTGTAATCCATCGAAATCGACCCAAAGCTCAGACGCTGGCACTCTTGAAGCCGGATCACTTTCAAGGTAGATGTCGTTTTGATTGAACTGCTCACCTGGCAGATTGGTGAGCCCACCCACCTGAAGGATAGAAGGATCAGTGAGTAATTCTGATTTAATGGTGTTAGCTGAGTTGGTTAAGTCTTGTGTTGGAAGCTTAAGAACCATTAGTGCCTCAGAATCAAATCCCATGGATTTGTTCTCAAGGAATTTCACTTGCTTGAGGACCATGATGCTGGCAAAGATCATGATGGCGCTGATGGAAAACTGTATTCCCACGAGCGTATACTGTCTCCAGCCTTTGTTGGCTTTTGTAAGCATTTTTCCTTTCAGTGCTTCCGAAGGTTTCACTTTGCTAAACGAGACACTAGGAACCAGTCCGCTGATCAATCCAATTGCTGTGATCAATAGAATGCCATAAAGGATGAGCTGAAAATCAAGCAGTTCATGAAACACAAACTGCTTATCTGTGAGAATGTTGAATTGATCTAACAACAGTACGGCTGCAACAAATGCTGTAACCATGGCCAACAGGCAAGTGAATAATGATTCCATGATAAATTGTGCTGAAAGACCAATCCTGGATGCCCCAAGAATCCTCCTTATCCCCACTTCTCGATTTCTTTCCAGGATTCTGGCCGTTGAAAGGTTGATGTAGTTAATGGAAAGGATAATGGTAATGAATAGGACTGCTCCGAGGAGTATATAGATATATATCGAACTGCTATTTGCTTCAAGCTCCCATCTTAAGTGGGAGTCGAGATGGATAGACTCCATCGGTTGGAGTCTGTATGAAACTGATCCGGCAAGTAGAGCATCAATCATTTCCTGGTCAACACCTGAGCTAACGTTGACGATCCAATTTGGAATGGCATTTTCGAGGACTTCCGGATCGGCTCCTGGACTAAGACGTACATAGTTGAAATGTCCAGGGTCGTTCCATTTGAACCAGGGGTCATCTCCATTTCCGGATTTCATGGTTGTGTAAGAGATTATAAACCTTGGATGAAAATGACTCTCTTTGGGAGGGTCCTTAAGTATTCCATTTATAACGTTTCTTCCACCAAATGCCACAAATTCAAGTTCTTTTCCCATCGGATCCTCGTTTCCGAAAAACTTACGTGCCATGGATTCTGTGATGAGCATACCACCCACATCTTTCAGAGCGGTTTCTTTGTTCCCGGCAATCAATTCGAAATCAAATACATCAAAGAAGGTGCTATCTGCAGCATATCCGTCCGGTTCACTGTGCATTGTGTTGTCCTCCGGGTTTCTGAGATGGATGGATTGCAGTGTAAGCCCTGGCCCATACAGTGGAGTGAGTGAAACCGCACTTTCTACCTCAGGAAAATCACTGACCAAAGCCTGAGCCATTGGATGTGGAGTTCTTGTCTGCGGATTAGTAGCGTTCAGGTAGATCCTGTAGATGTTTTCTGATCCACGGTGGAATTTATCATAGGACAGTTCTCCGTTAACATATAGAAGGATCAGTACACAACTCGTGAAGCCGACGATCAATCCGGAAAGGTTGAGGAAAGTGAAAACTCTGTTCTTACCGAGGTTTCGGATGTACAATTTGAAAAAGCTTGAAAACATAATCATAGATATTTTGAGATACCCGAAAGTACCAGTGGAGATTATGTTCGTAGTAATTTCCTTATGATTCGAACGTTCGACCTTATGTTCTCGAACGTGTCTTTCTCTGAACTCTGAAGGAGTGAGTGTCGTGATTTTCTTAAAGGAGGTGTTAAAAGCTGACTTAGAGAGGTACCCAACTTCCTCAGCTATTTGCTCGATCTTATACTGCTGATACTTTGGTTTTTTCAGTAGCCTTCTTGCTTCGCCAACTCGATAAACGGCAAGCATCTCAAAGAACGAACCACCTTTTTCTTCATTGATCACCTGGGAAACGGCATGGGGAGAGGCTTTCACAGAATCGGCGAGGGTTTTTAAAGAAGCTTCAGGGTTTAGGTAAAACCGGTTCACTTCCATTTCATGATTAATTGCCTTAAGAATGCGATACTTCTCCTGATGATCGAGTGAGGATTTAGCATACTTCTCTGACGGAGTGAGTGGTTGAAAGGACTCTTTTTGAACAGTATATCGAATGATCCCAAGAAAACCTATGAGTAGGTATGAGGCAGTGAGGAAAATTGTAGAGTTGCTGCCAGGTTGAATATGGTCCACATATAGACTTAGCAGAAGAATCAAATTGAGGGCAATAAAACCCCTTAACCAGTTGACCTTCGACCCGGTATTTCTTGACCAACTTATTCCCTTGCTTCGGAAAACCTTACGAACTGTGTTGATCAAGGATGCCACTTCAAAGAAGCAAAGAATCCCAATGGCAATGTTTCCAAAAGTGGTGAATGTCAAGAGCAAATAGGCGACAATCAACGAAAGCAATACACTCACCAATGGATTAAGAAAACCTTTACTGCCAGTGTATTGAAGCAGTTGTACTCTAAGGAGTGCCGGAATAATTATTAGGAAATAGACGAGTGGGATAGAGGCTGTTTGGATCGCGAGTCCTAATGTAAGAAAGGTACCCCAATAAAGCCCATCCCCAAGACCTGCCAACTTCTTTTGTCGAAAGGCATTAATGGTAATGAATAGCGCCAGGCCGATGACAATATTGATGATGGCCTCAGTCATTAAACTAAAATACGAAATCGATAATGAATGTACGGTCTGAGTTTCGGGGTGACTTGATATGAAATCTGATTTTGGAAAAGAACGAGACTGACGATATCTTGGAAGTATAAGGAATCGAAGTGATTAAAATCGCTATGTAGATCAATTGTTGTACTGGGATTTTTCAAAAAAAATAAGGTTTTAGCTACCTTAAATAGTATTCAACCAAAGGCAACACTTTCGTTGCTCCACCACTGATTCATTTCCCTTAGCTACTTGTATGATGTTTATAGGTAAAGGATAGTCCTTTATCGGATTTGTTGATTTTAAACCAGCTATAAAATGAAAAAGTCAATCAGTAGGTCCTTTTGGACAAGATCATTTGTATTACTATTAGTAATTCATTTTGCTAGTGGAGCAGTCGCTCAAAAAAAGAAGAACAGGAAAGACTGCTATCTCTACAATCAATGTGTCATGGTGAAGCTCAAGGATGGGTCAGATGTTCCAGCCAGGATTGCATCGGTTAAATCTTCAAAACAGTACTATGTAAGGAAGATTGGTGGAAACAAGAGGGGCTTGGTTCATCGGAAGTTCATTCGACCAATGAGTGAAGCAGAAATTGCTGAACTTAAAAGAGCTACTATGAATGAGGCCAAGAGTCGTTAGAGGCTCATCTCCGGGATATCCCCTTCGATGACAAGCCTGCCAGCTGTGGCATTCTTGACTTCATCAACTGAAATGCCAGGAGCTCGTTCAATCAATTTGAACCCTTCCGGAGTAATGTCAAGAACGGCAAGATTGGTCACTACTTTTTTCACGCATTTCACACCGGTAATTGGTAGGGTGCATTCAGGTAAAAGCTTGGATTCACCAGTCTTGTTCGTATGCATCATCGCCACGATGATATTTTCGGCAGAAGCAACCAGGTCCATCGCGCCACCCATTCCCTTGACCATTTTTCCAGGTATTTTCCAGTTTGCAATGTCACCATTGTCAGCTACCTCCATTGCACCAAGTACTGTAAGCTGAACGTGCTGCCCACGGATCATTGCAAAGGAGGTGGCAGAATCGAAGATAGCTGCTCCTGGTAGTGTGGTGACCGTTTGTTTTCCTGCATTGATCAGATCTGCATCCTCTTCACCTTCGAAAGGAAAGGGACCCATTCCCAGCAATCCGTTTTCTGATTGAAATTCTACACTTATTCCTTCCGGAATGTAGTTAGCTACTAACGTAGGTATTCCAATACCGAGGTTGACATACCAGCCGTCAGTTAGTTCCTGAGCGATTCGTTTAGCTATACCGTTCTTATCAAGCATTTCGATTTGAAGATTTTGTGATTTATTCGATTGTGAGATTCATTGATTTATCCAAATTAATTTATTCGAAATGACACAATCCAAATCGAATAAATCTCCCAATCATTTAATCGTCTATTCGTCTTACAGTTCGTTGTTCAATACGTTTTTCGTATTTCACTCCCTGAAAGATCCGCTGGACGAAAATACCAGGGGTGTGAATGAAATTTGGATCTAACTCTCCGGGTTCTACTAACTCTTCGACTTCAGCTATTGTAATCTTCCCTGCCATAGCCATCGGAGGGTTGAAATTTCTGGCAGTTCCCTTGAAGACCAGGTTGCCAAGTTTATCACCTTTCCATGCTTTGACGATTGCGAAATCTGCTGTCAAAGCGGATTCAAGTATATGAGGTTTGCCGTTGAATTCCCTTACTTCTTTCCCTTCTGCCACTTCAGTGCCATAGCCGGCAGGGGTGAAAAAGGCCGGTATACCTGCACCCCCTGCTCTGCATCGTTCCGCTAACGATCCCTGAGGGATCAGGTCTACTTCCAGTTCTCCACTCAGCATCTGCCGCTCAAACTCATCATTCTCTCCGACATAAGAAGAGATCATTTTTCGGATCTGCCTTTCCTGAAGCAATAACCCTAGGCCGAAATCGTCAACTCCTGCATTGTTGGAGATGCATGTTAATCCCTTAACACCTGACTTTACCAGCGCAGCAATTGAGTTTTCAGGAATGCCGCACAAGCCAAAGCCACCAAGCATCAATGTCATGTCATCTTTGATTCCTTCAATCGCCTCGTCGGCATTTGATACCACTTTGTTCATAGCACGTGAAATTTGAAACAAGATTAATGAAAAAAAGCCACTCAATTGAATGGCTTTATGTCACTGGTATAAGCTTCTTTTACTCGTCTTTCAGACACTCAACGGGGTTAACCCGGGTAGCTTTTATTGTCTGATAAGAAATGGCCAGAAGAGTGAGCACTACTGCGATGACTATAGGCAATAAGATCAGGAACACCGATATCTGAGTACGATAAACAAATACCTCTAACCATCCATCCATTAGATAGTAGGTGATAGGTAATGCTACCAGGAATCCTATGCCTACTAGGACCAGGAATCGATTGCTTATCAGCATCCATATACTTTGTGTAGAAGCACCCAGGACTTTTCTAACACCAATCTCCTTGATTTTGGTTTCAATAATGAATCCAACCATTCCAATCAGACCAAGGCAGCCGATAAGGATGGCGATGACTGCAAAGACCTTGATCATGGAACTTAATCGTTCTTCCTTTTGATATTGTTCTTCGAAGAGTTCGTCAAGGAAATTGTAATCGGCGGCATTATCCGGATCGAACTTTCTATAAGTAGTTTCAATATGATCAAGGGTGTTTTTCAAGTCATTCGTATTCACTTTTAAGCTGATCATTCGATAGCTTTCCATGTTCACAATCAAGGTGGGTACAATGGGACTATGCAAGGATTCAAAGTTGAAGTCAGCCATTACGCCTATAATCCTTCCTTCTGTGGAACTGTAACCGATCTTGGTTCCGATGATCTGATTGGGGTCATTAAAGCCAAATGCTTTTGCGGCAGTCTCATTGATGATGTAATACCCGGTGGTCATGCTGTCCCTGACCATTACGGTCTCCATTCCATCTCTGAAATCTTCACCTGCAACAAGTTCGATCTCGTAGGTATCCAGGAAGTACTTGTCTACCGGAACATACGGCAAGCGAAAATCTGTGGCTACCGCTGAATCACCCTTGAAGTATCTTGACCCGCCACTGTCGGCAAGCCGTCCTGTTGGGATCCGCCTGGAATAGCTACCCTTTTCAATGTTTGGGTGGGAGAGTAGTTCGTTTCTAAATGTCTCCCGGTTGAAGGAATTTTGCAGTCGGACAACCAAGACCTGTTCTCGTTCATAGCCAGGGTCTGAGTTTCGTATGAACTCCATCTGGCTTTCAATGACAGCAATAGCGAAGATGAGTGCGATCGTAACTGCATATTGAAAAGTAACGAGCCATGAACGGAAGTTCCACTTTCCGGCATTCATTGCTTGCTCTCCTTTCAATGCTTGTACCAGGTTGATCTTGGAAAGGAACATTGCCGGATATAGTCCTGCGACTAATCCAACCCCTAAAAGAAGTAATAGGAGTATTACCAATAAATCCCATTGGACCAGCGGATTGAAAACCATCTGCTTGCCCATGAAGTCATTGAGGTATGGGAGTGCCCATACGATCAGGACAATACAAAGTGGGAAAGAGATCACAGTGATCAATGTAGACTCTGTTAGGAATTGTTTGACCAAAGAAGTTTTGAATGCTCCGATAACCTTTCTCACGCCGACTTCCTTCATCCTTCGTGAGTAGTGAGAGGTAGCAATGTTCATGTAATTAACACAGGCAACTAAAAGGAGAAGCACTCCAACAATGCTGAATATATACACCTGTTGGATCGATCCGTTTACTTCATATTCGCTTTCCAGGTTTGACTTCAGATGAATGTCAAGTAATGGTTGAAATTCAAAATCATAGAAATCCCTGGCATCCTCACCGCTATCAAAAGTGCCAATATATTTATCCCAGAATTCTTCATTTACTGTTGCCTGAAGCCCTTCGATATCTGTATTTGGAGAAACCCGAATGTAAGTCAACCAATTATAGTTACCACCAACGTTATTCATAGCTTCTTCACCAAAAAAAGCTTCCAGTAATCGTACAGGGGCGAGGTAATCAAAATGGAAATGTTGCTGATCAGGCATATCCTCCATTACACCTGTAACCTTGAACGGAACACTTTGTCCATCAGCGACCAGTTCTACCTGTTCGCCAATGATGTTTTGTTCAGCCCAGTCGTTCCCGAAGATCTTGATGG
Source organism: Cyclobacteriaceae bacterium (assembly GCA_965267415.1). Lineage (GTDB taxonomy): Bacteria > Bacteroidota > Bacteroidia > Cytophagales > Cyclobacteriaceae > Ekhidna. Next base: position 173,917 of record OZ253955.1, read on the forward strand.
CAGTTGCTTCGGTCAATACAAGTGAATAGAGATCCGTAAAAACGTCGTTCGGATTGCCCTGAAGGAACTTAAAAGAGAAAATATCAAAGACATCATCTCCGGCGAATATGACGGGTTCACCGGGAAATTTTTGCTCTCCACGAACGATATCAGGGAAGGCCCACGGCATGAACCTCACGGAATGTGTAATATCAGAATAGTCATCTTTCAGTCGTGTCGCATGACCGGCTGAGGCAAAAGCCCAATGACGGCTCATAGCTCCGGTCCGACTATAGTTTTTAACTGTTACCCGGTAAATCTGCTCAGCGTGTTCGTGATGCTTATCGTAACTGAACTCGTCCTTTACAAAAAGTGCAATCAATACAAATGCCGCTAACCCTGTAGACAATCCAATGACATTAATGGCCGTGCCGGATTTGTACTTCCACAGGTTTCTTAGTCCGATTTTTAAGTAGTTTCTAAACATGGTTGTTTCCTTTTCAATTGAGTCTTGTGTTTTGATCCTTTTTATCATGCTTGGTTTGAACAGGCGCACGATCTGCCAACTGTACCAGTTTTTCGCTCGGAGCAATGTGCCGTCCTCAGCGATCAGCTGGAATTCTTCTTCTAAATCTCCTTGTATATCCTCGTAGTAATCTTCTTTAAGGAACCACGCTAAAAACCGCGTGGACCAGGAGGGAGGAGCAGGCCTTTGCTTATCCATGCTTGTGCATATTCAAATGAAACATCAGGAATAGCTGACCATAAGCTCATACGTGTTTCTTTCGTATGATCAAGCGCAGCTTTCCCTGTTTTCGTGACTTTGAAATAACGCTTTCTCTTCCCCCCACGGATAGCCGTGGCTTCTCCAAAATTTGATTTGAGGTACTGTTTTTTCTCCAATCTTCGTAAAGCAGTTTGTAGCGCGCTTACACTTACATTTCGATTGAGCCGGGTCTCAATTTCCTGCTTGATAGACACGCCATACGCATCTTCGTGCAGGATTGCTACCGTAAGTAAAACAATCTCCTCAAATTCACCTAACTGGAATTCTCTCATTGCAATTATTAAATATCTAAATGTAAATTAAATAATTAAATTCCTAAACGTAAACAAAATCAAAAAGGTTTGAGCATAAAAAAACCCGCCAACCGGCGGGTTCATTATCTTCAGGTTTTAACCTTACCTAAATAGAAAGCTTAAAATTTATCGGCAAGGCCAGTTGACCTGTTACCGGATGGCCTTTCGCATTAAGTGCAGGCTCAAATGTTAGTTTTGAAAGGGAACTCTCCACTGCAGCTTCAATATCTCCACTTGGCGCAGACAAGAACTCATAGCTCTTGATCGTTCCTCTTTTGCTGATCTTCAGCATAACAAGCACCTTACCCTCAATACCAGCATCCCTGCAATTCTGCGGATAAGTAATCTCCTTCAAAACCTCCTTATAGTTTGTGGCTTTAGGGCCTCTTTCAACCCCGTTTTGAGCATTTAAGGTGAAAACGAATGCTACTGCCATTAATAACGTGATTACTTTTTTCATATCTCCTCTTTCCTTTATTAAGTGAATGTTACGTATAAATTACGCTTAGATCGATGCAATGTTATGTAAATATTACTAAAAATCAAAATTGACGTGATCTTGAGTTAACATTTGGGTAACATTAAAACTTGTGGATAAGTAATCGATCCTTCACTCGACTGTCATTTCGGTACCGGCTATTTTCGTAAACCATGTCTTTGACCGTTCTAAAATCATCCGCAGGGTCTGGTAAAACCTATGCGCTTTCCAAGGCTTATTTGAAGCTGGCGCTCCGATCTTCGGATTATTACAAGAAGATACTGGCAGTCACATTCACAAACCGTGCAGCAGAGGAAATGAAAGAGCGTGTGCTCCAGTTTCTTCATGGAATCGCTTTTGAAAAACATGAGTTAGTTCCGGTTCTTGCCAATGAGCTTTCAACCACAGAAGAGGAGATCATACAAAAAGCGAAAGCAGTGCTTAGTCATTTGCTTCACAACTATGGATACTTCAGTATCACTACCATCGATACATTTTTCCATCGGGTAGTTCGGGCCTTTTCGAGAGAGATAGGTCTGCGCGGTACATTTCAAATTGAGCTGGATAATGATAAGGTGACCGAACGCATCATCGATTCATTGTTGGAGGAAGTAGATGATGACAAACAGTTGCAACAGTGGTTGATAGATTTCTCCATGGATCGTCTGATGTCTGGTAAGGGCTATGAATTCCGAAATGAGATCAAAGGATTAGGCCGCCAGATATTTGCCGAGGATTTTAAGAAGCTCCCGAAGGAACAGTTTTTCAGGGAAGATGGTAAGGAGCGGATCCGGAAATCACAAACCGAATTATGGAAAGTTGTTCGGTCGTTTGAATCAAAACTTCAAAAAATTGGAACGAAGTTTTTTGAAATACTCCTGGAAGCTGGTTTGGCTCCACAGGAACTCAAGGGAGGCAGTCGTTCACCGATCGTTGGCTTCTTCAATAAGCTCGCTAACCGGAACTATCGGGACCTGATCAATAAGACTGTAGAGAAGTGCGTCAATGATCCGGATGAATGGGCGACTAAAACGAGCGATAAACGGGAACTGATCTATCAGCTTGCGGAGGAGAAGCTGGTCCCGCTCATGCAGGATGCGGTGGTTGCGTACACCAATGATGAAAAGAAGTACTTCACTTCTAACGTGGTGCTCAGACATTTATATACTCTTGGTTTACTGACGGACCTTTCAGCTCGATTACAAGAGTACCGTACAGAAGAGGAGGTAGTGATGATATCCGACCTGCCGGACTTCTTGTCACAGATCATCCAGGATAGTGATGCGCCGTTTATCTATGAAAAAGTAGGAAGTCGTTTTGCACATTACCTGATCGATGAGTTCCAGGATACGTCAGTTTTCCAATGGAACAATTTCAAACCCTTACTCGAAGAAAGCCTTGCGAATGGAAATGAAAACCTGATCGTAGGGGATGCCAAGCAATCCATCTATGGGTTCAGGGGTGGAGACCCATCACTGCTAATGGAAGGTGTTGAGGAGAGCTTTGCGATCAATGAAGAGTTCCTTGAATTCAACTACCGAAGTAGCCATAAAGTGGTCGAATTCAACAACCAACTGTTTTCTGCTTTACCGACAATGCTAAGCGAGCTGGCAGCAGATAGGTTAACGGATCAGGGAAAAGAAAGAATCCAGAGTGCCTATCAGCATGTCCGACAACAAGTCCCGGATTCTGCTGATAAGGAAGGCCTGGTCCATGTTCAATTTCTGGAATCTGACCGGGAGACTGAGTGGCGTGATGTTGCTTTTGAGGAGACCGTTAAACTGATCGAGCATTTGCAATTAGCAGGTCATTCATTGAATGATATGGCTATGCTGGTCCGAACGAATAACGATGCTCGGTTCCTTGTCAATTCATTTATCAACTACAAGAACTCTGAAGCTGCTGACCCTGAGTTGAGTTACGAAGTAATCTCCGCAGACGGAATGCTGCTGTCAAACTCACCAGCTATCCAGTTATTGCTGACTGCTTTGCAGTTTCTCCAGAACCCAAAGAATAAAGTAGCGGAATCGGAGCTTACGTTTAAATACCTGTCTATTGTTAAGGACCTTGGAAAGGATCATTCCGATTTCTCCAACTTAAAATCTCAAAAGCTGCCTGATGGCTTTAACAAGTATAAAGAGCACCTCCTTCACCTTCCGATCTACGAACTGGTTGAAGTACTGATCCGACTTTTCAATTTGCCGGAACTACGGAATGAGTATGCTTACCTCCAGGCTTTCCAGGATTCGGTATTGGAGTTTACCAAAAACAATCGCTCGGATGTTACTTCATTCCTGGGATGGTGGGACGAAAAGAACCGTCCTGACAGGAAACCTTCTGTCCAGCTGACGGGGGCCCTGAATGCGGTCGAGATCATCACTGTCCATAAGGCCAAAGGACTTCAATACCCAATCGTGATCGTGCCGTTTTGCAATTTTGACCTGGACAGCCGTTGGCATTTGTCGTGGTACGAGTCTCCGGAAGAAGCACCTTTTGATAACCTGGAAACCGTTCCCGTGGAATATTCAAGTGGACTAAAGAATACCATGTTGAGTGAGACCTACAAAGAAGAAACGGCTAAGTGGTATCTCGAACACCTCAACATGCTATACGTTACGTTTACCAGGGCAGAAGAAGGTTTGTATGCATTTTGTGAAATGCCTTCACCTAATGCCCGGTCTAAGCATTCGGATGTTTCCAAGCTTCTGAAGAGCTACTTTGAAGAAAGCAAGCCGAAAGGATGGGATGAGGGGGCTTCCCGGTTTAAATCAGGAAAGCTTGCTTTACCAGGGGAAGCAACGTCCCGACCACCGATTCTATTATCCAACTATCCGACATTCAAGTGGAGCAACCGACTGACGATTAGACGGACAGGAGCTTCTTACTTTGATCCGGAGAAAGAACAGAAACGCAAAGAGGGGATTCTGCTCCATCAAATGCTTTCGGAGATGAGATCATGGGAAGAAACCGACCAGGTACTGGATCGCTACCAAAGGGGAATGCAGATCACTATGGACGATCGGGATAATTTCAAACAATTGTTTGATTCCTTATGGAAAGATGGGCTGATCAAATCATGGTTTACGCCTGATGCAGAGGTTAAAACGGAAGTGGTAGTGTTGCCAAAAGATGGAGAGTCGAGGCGGATGGACCGTGTCCTGATCAAAGGGTCGGAAGCCACTGTGATCGATTTCAAAAGTGGAAAACCAAGGAATGAGGATAACAAACAGGTAGCTGAATACATGGAGCTACTGAGCGAAATGGGGTACCAGACGAAAGGGTATTTACTGTACTTGAATGGTCCTCAGGTGACTGAGGTATAAATAGTGTTCCATCAAAGAAATGCTAATCGCTAAAAACATCGCCTGCTTGATCCTGTTTTGCCAGGGAACATGCCTGATCTTGCTTCTTATTGCAACGGCATTAGATGGAGAGACCTTTCACAAGATTGGGCTGAAACGGCACTTTGCTGTTCCCGGATTGATCAAGGCTGCTAAGCTTTTTCGTGCTTCAGACCGTCCAATGATGCAAGCACTTTATTTCTTTTGTATTGTTTTCGTGTTATTTTCTTATGCAGCTGTGGTATTGCTGATAGCATACATTATCAGTTTGATGATTTGATTAACCTAACCAGGCTAGTGCAGAGTCTTCAAACTCGAAGTTGGAAATCTTGACACCAGGGAAGATCACCTGAATTGCTGTCTTGATGAAGTTAGCAAAAATGTTGGCTCGGCCTGCTTCTGGTGTAACACCTGCAATACGAGCAACTTTGAAACGGAACCGATATCTGTTGTCAAGGAGGAATCCTCTCATCCACTCGATTGCCTCAACCGTGAAACTGGAATTGTCTTCCCGTGTTACAAGGATCTTGTTACATATGCCTGCCTGCATTTGCTTGACAAGTGCATGGATAATAGTTATAGCCGTTTGTTGATCCACCTTACCAAACCAGGTGATTTTCACGATACCATGCGTTTCATCCACGTATACACAGCTATTTGCTCGCTCTGCTACTAGGGTGAAATTAAACGAAAATAATGTGCTCCGTTCGATGACTGGTGCGGACATTAGTAGTTGGTCAATGGATGTGCTAGTATAGCACTTTTTAAACTCAGATTATGAGTAATTGTTTGGTTAATTCAATTACTCCCGCGCTAAGGCGGGAGTTCTTTTCACTTATACCAATACTAATGCAGCAGAAAAGGAGGGGTTACTTTGTCCAGACGGCCAGAATAATGGATAATATGAAGATCAGTGTTACCTGACTTCCTGCAGCTAAAACCAGGGCATTCCATCGTCTTAGGAAAGCATAACCCGGGATCATTGTCGCCAGAACGAACACTACACTGATAGTAAATGCCAGGCCCAACGCTGAAGCAATCCCTGACACTCCCACCATGGCTTGAAGCAATGCTATCCCAAGCGTAAGGAGGAGCGTACATAATGCTCCAATACCGTACGTATATCCTGGCACTTCCTTTGTGTGCTCTGCTTTTGTTTTAGCAGGATCGTAAGCCTTAGCCCAGGGTTCTCCAAAAATTACGGTGAACCAAAGAGTGAGATAGATCTGTCCAGCTACAAAGCATACGCCGATGGCTGGCCAGTTGAGTAGTTCGAAAGGTAAGTTTATCATGTTTTAAAAAGGTTAATTTTCAATTAGACGATTAACTTATTAAAAATGATAGTCAAACGTTGACTTTGCGAAATCGAAAAAAGTTCTTTGCATAGCTTCTCCAGACATGCCCCCAAGGGATCACCAGGGTGTCGATAATAACGGCAGTCACACAGATCCAAAAGAAGGACTCGATGCTTTCATCCAGCTGACCTGATGATCTGGCAGGTAAGTATGTACCGATGATCCACGCTGATTTATACAGAAGCTGTAGCAATAGTAAAGGCACCATCTTTACCGGGTACCTGACACCCAACCCCATCAAAAGCGAGTAGGAGGCCCAGAAACTGATGGCCACTCCGCTAAGGGTATCTGTTTGCCAGTCTGGGAATAGGATTTGGGACCAGTTATCGAAAACGAGCCCAATGAAAGTAATAAAATAGAGACCTCTCATCAACCACAGTCGATAGGAAGGCAAGCGTTCGGAATTAGTCATGGAGTATTGTAGGTTAAATAAGTAATTGCCTCTTAGATGCAGTGTTAGTGGCCAGGGTTGCATGAGCTATTCAATTGGGCTAGGTTCGCTGTTATGAACGCAGTATTCCACTGGAGCGGAGGGAAAGACAGTGCGATCGCCTTATATAAGGTTTTGCAGAACGATCAATTTCAGGTTAAAAAGCTTTTAACAACTATCAATCAGCATCATTCACGGGTGACAATGCATGGTGTTAGAGAAGAGTTGATCCAACAGCAAGCCGAATTACTCGGAATTCCTTTAAAGAAACTGATGCTTCCCGAGAACCCAAGCATGGAGACTTATGAAGGCTTAATGGAAAGTGCCATGAATGAGCTCAAGAGTGAAGGGATTGCGCACGCCATTTACGGTGACATTTTTCTGGAAGACCTGCGTAAGTACAGGGAGCAGCAACTCCACGAGCTTGGATTTGAAACAGTATTTCCAATCTGGAAGAGAGATACGAAAGAATTACTACTTGAATTCATTGAGCTAGGCTTCAAAACGATCCTGGTCAGTGTAAAGTCGGAATGCCTGGATCAATCCTTTGCAGGAAGGGTAATTGATCGTTCCTTTCTTGATGACTTACCGGGAGAGGTAGATCCGTGTGGAGAGAATGGAGAATTTCACACATTTGTCTTTGATGGTCCGATCTTTCCTTCTCCCGTTCAGTTTGAGGTAGGAGAGACCGTTTACCGATCATACCCATCCCCCGATGGAAAAGACCAGGAGATGGGATTTTGGTTTTGTGATCTCAAGACCGTCTAGATCAGCCTTGCTTAAGTGTATAATACCTGAATAAAAGCCCCAGCAAGCCAAATGCAATGACTTTATCAAAAACATTGACTAACGTGTAGTCCAATGGGAACATGTACCAGTTCATCAAACTAAAATCACTGATAACTGCACTAATCAGTCCAATCCCAATGGAAGTAAGTACAATTGAGTTCAAGTTTGCAGTGTTCATCTGTGAGATCACATAGAGTGCAAGGACAACTGTGATCAGATTGATCAATAAACTTCCCATGAACTGCATAGGGTCAAAGAATGCAGTGGGTCCGCTTTTGTAAACCATTAAAGTGATCCTTGGGCCATCAGCTAACTTTTCTTCAACCGATTTGATACTTTGGTCGGAATCGTTTTCCGGTAATCCGGGATAATGGTAAACTCCGTCCGATGGCATCAGTTCGCGCATTGTCCCTGTTTCAATTGCTGCTTCAGGTATGTTGGTCAGTGTATTTGAGTGAAATGGCAATGCCATCCACGAAATTGCATTCCAAACAAACAGAATGACTGTTCCTAATACAATAGTGATGATCTTTTTCTTCATGTGTTAGTGGGTTAGTGAATCGTAATAATAGCCAAATTGAAATTGACACTTCGGGAGATCCAATTGGTTTCAATATGCTTAGCTAGCCTAAAAGGGTGATCAGCAACACTAAGTGCGCCGATTGAGTAATTTACTATCTTACAAAAAATGTTGTGCATGAAAAGAATAACTAAACTCTTCATTCTTACTGTGCTTGTAGCATGTTCATCCACCCAGGATGGATCAAAGGCCCGGCAAGCGGTCCAAATAGAAACCAACTTTGGAACAATTGTCATCCACTTGTATGATGAGACACCCCTGCACAGGGACAATTTTTTGAAGCTGGTCAATGAGCAATTCTATGACAGTATACTGTTCCATCGGGTGATTGAGCAGTTTATGATCCAGGCAGGAGATCCTGAAAGCAGATCTGCAGGTATTGAAGATACCGTTGGCCTGGTAGATCTGCCCTATACGATCCCGGCGGAGTTTCATCCGGACATTTTTCATAAGCGAGGAGCTTTGGGAGCGGCGCGAGACAACAACCCGGAGCGTGCATCAAGCTCTACTCAATTCTATATCGTTCAAGGGAGAGTTTACAATGACAGCACACTTGAACGCCAATTGGATCGGATCAATGGTTGGCTGGCGATGAACAGAGTTGTTAATGATCCTGCGAACAAGGCCCTGGTGGACGAATTGGACTCGTTGCAGGAAAATGATGGAGATTCGGACGCTATTCATATGATCTCCGATGAGTTGCAAGGGCTCGCAGATGCGGACAAAGAAGCACAGGAACCTTACCGGTACCCGGAAGCACATAGCGAGCACTACAAAACCATCGGAGGAGCCGCACACCTTGATCAGAATTATACGGTATTTGGCGAAGTAGTAGAAGGAATGGCTGTTGTGGATAGCATTGCTGCTGTAGCAACCAATGATATGGACCGTCCCCTTGAGCCGGTGAAGATCCTAAGCACAAAGATAATTGAAATGATACCTTAGGTTCATTTTAGCTCGTATAAGTAATCATGTCGTTTTTACTGCTTGCGTTGACCATCTTTTCCTGGTCCCAGGATTGCCAATGGTGCGGAGCACATGAGGCCCCGGCTGATCTTTCGTGGACAACTACCATTGCGGGAACGGAAGAACGTGGAGATCGAATTGAGATCTCCGGAACGATTTTCAAGCAAGACGGAAACACTCCCGCCGAAGGAGTCATTGTTTACGTCTACCATACCAATCAAAACGGAATCTATCCCAAGCGAGGTGATGAAAAGGGGAATGCCAGAAGACACGGTTACCTACGTGGATGGATGAAAACAGGAAGGGATGGCAGGTACCGATTCTCAACCATTCGGCCAGCTCCCTATAAAACGCATGGAGGGGAGCCGGCGCACATTCATTACACGATCAAAGCGCCCGGAGAAAAAGAGTATTGGCTGGCTTCTCTTTGGTTTGCAGATGATCCGAGGGTGACAAAGGAAGAGATCAGCAAAGTAAAACGAGTTGGGGGCTTTTCGAACGTTATTCAATTGGTGAAGTCCGGTAATGGAAGTTATAAGGGAACAAGAAATATTGTGCTCCAGAGCTTTAACTAGTTACCAATGTGGCTATTATTCAATCAGACCAGCAAACATTAACCGTTTAGTGCCGTTTAGTTAAATTACTAACCAGCAACCAGTATATGTCAGTAAGCGATACCTCACTAGATGAAGTGGAAATAGCCTGGGATGATCGTTCCCAGAAGAAATTCCTGCGATTTAAATTTCATGGTGACCTGTCAGAAGCTGCAGCCAATGCAGCGATTGTGAAGTGGAGACTTGAATTCCAAAAAATACCCATGGGTACATATACCGACCTGATTTGGAATTGCCTGGACATGAAAAAGTACAGTAGCAAAGCAGCCAAGATGTGGAAGGAAGCCATGAGCGAAATGAAAGACAAGATCTCTTGTGTCTGGCTCGTAACCGACAATACCTTCATCAGGATGGGAGCAAGAACGGTGACCTTCCTGCTTCCTGTTACCATGAAAGTAGTCCGCTCGGAGGACGAGATTAAGTAAAGCTCCTTACACTAACTATCCCATGTTTTTTTAACTTTAGTAGTTATGAAAAACAAGATCCTCTTTGTCTTATGCGTCCTGTTTGGACTCATGTTCATCAATGGTGGACTAAATAAGATTTTTAATTACATGCCACCTCCGGATGACATGTCCTTTGCGGCGATGAGAATGTTCAAGGCCATGATGGACATGGGCTGGCTGATGCCACTATTAGCTACAGCTGAAGTGGTTGGCGGTGTATTATTCATCATTCCCAGGTTTCGGGCGCTTGGTGCGGTCATTCTCGCTCCGATCATGTTTGGGATCAACCTGGCACACATCAATGTAGCACCTGAAGGATTACCGCTTTCCATTGGACTGACGGCTATCTGGCTCTGGGTGATCATCGAGAACAAGGAGAAGTATATGCCGATGATTGGGGAATGAAATGAAGAAGATCCTTTTGAAATCTTTGGGAGTTGTCGTTTCATCGTCTATCATATTTATACTTATCTATGGCTGGACAGTCTTTTGGAATGATATGCAGGAATGGGTCATAGGTTTTTTTGTTAGTGCCGTAGTTGTCAATACGGTTCTTTACTTGAAAAACGGGGGTAACCTTATCTGATCAGAGTTATGAAGTATTGCCAATTGACCTAGAAGCTATTCAGTAGACTCTACTTTAGTTCGAATTACCATCGATAATGTCATGCTGAACCTGCTGTTTTGAGTCATGCTGAATTTATTTCAGCATCTTTTACAAAGCATGACCTTTAAGATTTCATGCTTTGCCTAAAATAGCGACAAAATGATGTATGCATCCGAACAACTTGTGGATAACTTCAACCCTTTGCGTCCCGCATAACTCAGCTTTTTAGCGGAATATTACGTCCGGAATTCAAAGGGATGCCTCAAACCAAATTCTTAGAACGAGTAGCGGATCATTTGCTTGCTCACCATGCGGACCACCTGGGTGAGTGTACGGTTATCTTTCCTAACCGTCGGACTGGGCTTTTTCTAAAAAAATACCTCTCTCAACGGATCGAACAGCCCGTCTGGTCTCCTGAAACCGTCAGCCTGGAGGACTTCCTCCTTCGGTTCTCGGGTATAGACAAAACGGATACGCTCAACCTCGTATTCGAACTCTTCGATGTTTTCAAAAAGCATCAGCCAAATGCGGAAGGTTTTGAGGCCTTTTACTTCTGGGGAGAGATGCTCCTACGGGATTTTGAAGAGGTCGATCATTACCTCATTGATCCTGCTCAGCTGTTCAAATACATCAAAGACGATCGCCAGATTGCGGAGGATTTTTATTTCCTGGACGATGAGCATGAAGCCATCATCCGGCAATTCTGGAAAGAGTTTTTCCCGACGGCTTCCAAATCACAGGAGCAGTTTGTGGAGACATGGAAAGTCTTGCTGCCGGTGTATGAAGATTTTAGGAAGCGGCTCTTTGAAAAGGAGATGGGATACACCAGCCTGATCTATCGTCAGTTGGTGGAGCAGGTGAAGGACCAACCACTTAAGCTGAAGGATCAGCCATTGATTTTTGCGGGATTCAATGCACTCACACCTGCTGAAGAAGTGTTGCTAAAGTATTTCGTAAGAGAACATGGTGCTGATGTGCTTTGGGATGTAGATGCCTACTACCTGGGTGACGAACGACAGGAGGCAGGAGAATTTCTGAGGAAATATCAAAAGGACACTATCCTTGGACCCACATTTCCAAGAGAAATACCCAATCACTTTTCAGAGCCTAAAGAGATACCAGTGACCGGGGTATCCCTGGAAGTAGGGCAGGCGAAGCTGATCGGAGAGGAGGTTGGTAGACTGATTTCCTCGGGTGAAGCTAAACCCGAAGAGATCGTGATCGTCCTTCCGCAGGATTACATGCTCTTCCCGGTGCTAAACTCGATCCCCCCGGAGGTGGACCGGTTGAATGTCACGATGGGTTATCCTTTAAAAGAAACACCACTTTACGGTTTGCTGGATGCCTGTATTGATCTGCAGGACAACATCTATGTTACTCCTGAGCAATGGGTCTCTTTTTATCATAAGCAGGTAGTCGATATCCTGAGTCATCCCTATTTGTATGAGCAGGATAAGAAGACCCATGATGAATTTATCGCGCACATCAAACGGAACAACCAGGTACGTGTATTGCAACAGGATCTCCATGAAGTAAAGTCACCCTTCGTTCATGCCATCTTCCAACAAGTGAAGGAAGGGGAAAGCCTGGCGGGGTACCTGCTTTCGATCGTAGAGGCACTGGCCAATTTATCTGCGGAGAGGTTCGGACTCGAACGGGAGTTCCTGTATCATTTTCGACAACTCCTTGGGCGGCTGGAAGAAATACTTGAACATCAGACAGTGGAAGTTGACCTGAAAACGTTTAAAAGCCTGTTTAGAAAAGCCTCTCGTTCCTTAAAGATCCCGTTCAGCGGTGAGCCGGTAGAAGGCTTGCAGATCATGGGAGTATTGGAGACCAGAAACCTTGATTTCAACCACGTCTTCATGCTCAATATGAATGAAGACATCTTTCCTGCCAGACCAAGGCAGGGCTCGTTTATTCCTTACAGAATCCGCAAAGCGTTCGATCTTCCGACCTTCGAGTTGCAGGATTCGATTTACGCCTATTTGTTCTATCGGTTGCTAAATTGTAGTAAAAAACTACAATATTACTACAATATGTATGCGGATTTCGGACTTTCGGGTGAAATCAGCCGATTTCTACGACAACTGGAGTGGGAGAGTCCCCACACGATCAAGTACCAAAAACTATCCAATCCGATCCGTGTGAGAGAGTCGGAACCGATCGCGATTGAAAAAACCGAAGACATCATCAACCGGCTGAAGATGTATACGGAGAATGGCGACAAGAAACTCTCGCCATCTGCTTTGAATGTCTATCTCGATTGCCGTTTGCAGTTCTATTTCAAGTATGTGCTTCGTTTGTTCGAGCCGGATGAGCTGAGTGATGAACTGGCACCACGAGATTTTGGGAATGTGATGCACAGGACGCTGGAATTGCTCTATGAAGATGTGACCAAGAGCAAACCTTACAAGATCATCGAGCCGAACGATTTTTTCCGGTTGAAAAGCTCTGTCAATGGCGCGATTGAAAAGGCTTTTCGGGATCACTTCAAATTGAAGAAAAAGCAAAAGTTTGAAGTGAAGGGCCGCAACATCGTGATGGCAAACCTGATCGAGAAGTATGTGAATAAAGTGCTGGAGATGGACGAGGCGTATGCTCCCTTCGAGATCCGAAGCTTGGAAAATGATGCATCCGGTGATTACAGTCGGTTACTGAAAGTGGAGGTCGATGACCGGTCCTTCCAGGTGAGCCTGAAGGGAATCATCGACCGGGTGGATCGTAAGAATGGAATGGTCCGTGTGATCGATTACAAGAGTGGGAAGGATACGACGGAGATGAAAAAGCTGGAGGCGGTGATGGATCGACACAGCGATCAAAGAAACAAGGCGGGCTTCCAAACGCTTTATTATGCCTGGTTGTATGCTGCTAAGTATGGAGATGATGACATGATCGTTCCGGGCATTTTCAATATCACCGAGTTGTTCGTCCCGGATTTTGATTTCCGGCTTAAGGAAAACAACCGGCCTGTAGCTGATGCACGTCCTTACCTTCCCGAATTTGAGCAGCGATTTACTGAGCTTTTAAAAGAGATCTACAGCATGTCTCAACCCTTCGACCAGACGGATAACCTGAATAAATGTATGTGGTGTGATTTCAAAGGGATTTGTGGGAGGTAGTGATTGATGATTGAGGGATTTTGTGATTTGATGATTTGATTTCTCTCCTTACGTCATTCCTGACGAACGAAGTGAGTTCAGGAATCTCAAGCTATAGTATGAGATCCCTGCATGCGCAGGGATGACGGTTTTGTTTTTGTACGTCATTCCTGTGAGCGAAGCGATACAGGAATCTCAAGTTTATGATTTGGGATCTAAGGATTTATCGATTTTAGATTTGGTTCATCTACAAGTGATCATCATTAGCACATCACGTAACCTTTCTCGTTAACCTTTGGTATTTTTAAATTAGAGATTCGAATGAAAGATGGATAAGCAGACAGCCATAGATTCAATCAATGATATGCCCCAGGATTTTGAATTGGACGAACTTATTGAACGCCTTGTATTGCTCGATAAAATTGAGAAAGGAAAAAAAGACGTTCAGAATGACAACACATTTTCCCACGAGGAGGCCAAAGGCAGACTGGGTAAATGGCTGAAGTAGTCTGGACAAATAATGCCCTTTGCTAGCGCATTCTATGATAGATGCAAGTTTATTAATTGTAATTTTCGATGATCAGTAGTTTGCGTGTTGAACGAAAGGTGTACCTCGCTCAATGGTTGCAAATACTCGTGATATGAGTTTGTTTCTTACGGCATTGATTACTGCCATTTTATTTTTTCCTTCACCAACTTTCCTATCAAAGTAAGCCTTTAGTTCTCTATCATGTCGAACCGCATTGATGGCCCCCATGCTCAGAAGTGATTTGGCTTTTTTGTTTGCTAAATGACTTATTCGCGTTCGCCCTTTTATGCTGGATCCGGAGGAGTATTCGAAAGGTGCCACACCTGAATAACAAGCATATTGTCTTGAGTTCTTGAAACAGGTGAAAGACCTGGTGGTCATAATCAGGTAAATAGCTATTTGCGGTCCAACTCCCGGAACAGATTGACATAGCTCAAAAACGTCATTTAATCTATTATCTGATTTGATAAGCTCGATCATCTGGTTGTCCAGTTGCTTGATCTGACTCTTTATGGTTGAAATAGCTTTATCCGCTGACTTGTTTATTTCGACCATCAATCGACGGTCAATAAACTCATTACATTCTTTGGCAGGCATGGCAATGCTGTTTTTGGCCTTTACGAGCCGTTCACGCTGACCATATATGAGCTTTAGTTTCAGCAGCAGCTTTTCTGGGATTGTAGTTATGGTCATGTACTCCTGGAAGAGAAGACCGTATCTGGCAATGGCTTTAGCATCAGCTTTATCATTTTTCCCTCGCTGTATACCAAGTGATTTCTTTATCTGAGCTGCTGGAATAAGGGTATAAACTATTTTCCTTGATGCTAAGAATTCACAAATAGGGAATGCGTAAATCCCAGTATGCTCGATACATACAAGTGTGCGTTCGTTGACTAATTGATTTACTTTTTCAAAGTCGGGTTTCTCATTTTTGATCCTAAGAGATTCAAAACCAGATGATGAACTTACGCATAAATCCAATGTCTTCTTGGAAACGTCAATACCGATCACAGTTTCATACTTTTTCATAACTTTAAATGATTTCATTAATGCCTTTAATAGGCCTTAAAGCCTAATATTCTATTTAATGCAAATCAAAAAGACAGTAGAGGACTTATGCGCCAGATAAGTCTTCAGCTTAGCGCGTGTGATAGTTCACCTCTACTGTTTTTGTTTACCTTGAAAGTATAACTATTTCTATTGATGCTAATCTAAAGGCGCGTTTGTAACGCGTGCTGAAAGTCACGCGTCACAAACGCGCGCCAGCATTAGTTTGTAGTTATAAACTATGCTTGGGTGGGAGAGGGATAAGTGTACCTAAAATGGTAACTTTCTATTATAAACATGTTGGCGTTAAATACATGTATGACCTAATTTCTTTATTTGCTGGATTTATCCTAAGTCTATTTGCAGCATCAATTATATCATTTCAGCAATTTTCAACTTCCCTAGCCAATCATCGGCTAAAAGAAGTTATCAACGCAACCAAAGAGTTTCTTTTCGAATCTAAGTCTTCAAATCCAAATTTTTCTCCTCTTCGGAATAAGTACCGATACTCTTTAGGTGTGGTATTTGATGATTTTTTGTCCTCGTTTGGTTCAGTCAAACATAAGATACCTAGACAGGTTAGTAAATACCCGGCGTTGATTGATCCTGATAAAGATCGTTGGACAAGATACAATGAACTAATTAGACCGGTATTAGTCGATCTAACTCAACACAACCTTTTTGGAGTTCTTTTCTATCTGAGAAAGTTTAAAAGGTTGAGATTACTAATTCAATTCTGTCTTGATATTGAACTCTTAGTGAGTCAATTAGATCAATTGTATGAGGTTAAACCAGAATATTTCAATTTTGAAAATGGGATGAAGATTAACTTTCCAGAGAACGCAGAAACATATCATACGAAGAACCTCACAGACAGCCTAGAGAGGTTAAATGATTCTTGGCAAGCTTGGCTAAATACTGTTAAATAAGCTGGATTATGCGTGCACAGACCAAACACAGTGTTTTGGAGCAGGAAAACGTTTGCGCGGACGAACTACAGTGTTTTGAAGCAAACACACGTTTGCCCGGCCTCCGACGCTCGTCGCAATGAAAACAAACGTTTTCCCGGGTTCCGACGCTCGTCGCAATGAAAACAAACGTTTTCCCGGGTTCCGACGCTCGTCGCAATGAAAGCACACGTTTTCCCGGGTTCCGACGCTCGTCGCAATGAAAACAAACGTTTTCCTGGGCTCCGACGCTCGTCGCAATGAAAACACACGTTTGCCTGGGCTCCGACGGTTGTCGCAATGAAAACACACGTTTTCTCAGGCCCCGATGACTGTTGGAATGAAAACAAACGTTTTCCCAGGCTTCGACGCTTGTCGAGAAGCAGGATATATGTGCAAGGGATGGGTTCCTTATTACATGACGTCATTCCTGAGGAGCGTAGCGAGTTCAGGAATCTCAATCTTGGGATTCCTGCATATGCAGGAATGACGGTAAGGAAAGCTTGTCGCTCGAACCTTGCGACTTGCAGCTCGCACTTTCTACTCTCTACTTTTATCTTCTACTCTAATGTCTCCTCCAACCAACGTATCATTTCTTCCCACATTTTTTTAATGTTTTTGGGAGCTGTTATCGTATGTCCTTCACCCCAAAACCGGAGGAATCGGACGCTTTTGCCCTGCCTAAGCAAATGAGTGAACATTTCCTCTCCTTGTTCTATGGGAACAAAATCTTTATCTCCCTGTATGATGAGGAGAGGGGTCTCAACCTTATCCGAGTACATGATCGGACTGTTTTTCACATATTTCTCCGGGTTGTTATGCGCTGGTACCCGGAATCCCCCGATTCCTGATTCCGAAGCTCTGAGTCTCCCTACATTTTCAAATGGATGATCGGTATATCTGTATCGAATATCAAAGGTGCCATACAGGCTTAATGTGTTTCCATATCCTGCCAGGGCAATAGCGCTCTTGAAGCGGTTTGTTTGGGTGATCATGGAGTAGACAAGGTACCCTCCATGACTTACTCCCATAATAGCTATTTTGTCTTGTGCATAGTTTTTTTGCCTGACCACTTCTTCCACGGCGGGAAGGACAAAATCAGCGAACTCTTCGTACTCATCGGTACTTCGTGTGTCGATCGTTGGGATAAGTACATCATAGCCATAGCCTAACAAAACCAGTAGGTTGGTAGGTGAGTCATAAAAACGATAATCCCTTTTGATCGAATTTTCATTTATCATCGTTCCGGGATAGCAACTGACGACCAGCCCCCTGGAAGGCAAACCCGAAGTTAGCAGTAATGATTTCTGTGATACACCCTTGGCATCCTGGAATGCAACCAGTTCTTTTTTAGCCCTGGGAATATTCGATACCCATTGATTGAATGTGACAATCGTTCGCGCTTTTCCCTTTTTGTGTAGGATCAGCTTTGTTCCATTATCATCCTCCGTGCGTGACAGGAAGATTTCAGCGTCAGGCCTGCTTGCGAGTATTTTACCAGGAATTTCCATCTCCGGATTTTGTTCTACCAGTATTTTGGGCGACCCAATTTTCCCTTTCTTTTCATCGAATTCCAACCAATCAGACCCGGAATTCAAGTAGATCGATGATCCCACTTGCTTCGCTTTCGTAAATTCTTCTCCAAATTGACTGAAGGTTTGCTTCTTCAGGTCCAATGTGCCGAATGACCGGTCAGATTTCCTGATGATTACATACTTCTCGTTGGTAGTCCAAAAATGAGGTTGACTACCGGGTGTGGCAAAAGCATTCAGGGTTGATTGACCCATGTAGTCCTTTCTCAGGGTCGAAAGATCAATGACTCCTGCTATGTGGTTGAAATTCCATGCTCGCTTAACTAGTGGAATACTTCCAAAGTCAGGGCCTCCATGTCTTTTAACAGCAAATAGTTTTTCACCGGAAGGTGACAGCAACAAGTGTCTGAAGAAGCCGGTATCCAGTATTGTTGCTGTCTGCTGGCCAAGATTGAAGCGAATAAGTGTTGCTTCCTGATCCTTCCTGAATAGCTGCAAAGAATCTGCATCGAGAATAGATGCCGTGGAGGCTGTGTTGTATTTGACATGATTCCAATCCCGAATGATGGTTTGAAATGGTAAGTGATCGATTTGAAAAGAGTTATGGGATTTGCCTTCGGGAAGAAGGTTTAAAACAAGGTTTTCCGAATCAACCCATAGGTAGGGGTCATTGTTACCTGATGCTCCCTGGTAGGTTTTGGCCATTAGGTTGGTTCCTCGGTCAGAAACCTTCAGTGTCTCCTTCGATTGAAGGTTGTAAATGAATGTTCTGATATTATCTCCTCCTTTTGTAGAGAGAACAGCCAGATGTCTCCCATCCGGAGACCAGACCGGATTCCAGTAGCTGCAGGAATCTTTTTTGCCATCTAACATTAATTCAATCTTCCCTGAGTCAATATCCAACAACCAAATGTCCCTTCTTGGATGTACGATACGATAGCTATGAATGATCGCGTCATTCTTTGATCGCCCAATGACTACAGCAGCATACTTGCCACTGGGCGAAATCGTAGCATCAAGAATTTTAACCTGATTTAGAATATCCGAAATACCAAAAGCCCGGGTTTCCTGGGCAGTGAGGTTTAACGAGAGCAGGGTAAGAGCCACTACTAGAATCGATAGCTGTTTCATTAGTCGTATTGAGTTTCATAAAGGTGCGTGGCATTACTTTAGTCTACGATGTGTCGGAGTAACTAAAAGGTTTCAATCACCTTTACTTTGCAAAGTACCAAATGGATGTAATGAGGCTCTTGAGGATCCCTTTTTTCTAACAATTCGTTCACTTTTTGTTGACCTAATAGGATTTACGATTTAAGGATTTGGAGATTTGTGGATTTATCCGCCGAAGCTCCTTCGCCGTAATACTATGAAGGAGAAGCTGTGCGAAGGAGGATTGACGACTGTAGGATTTTGGGATTTAGGATTGATCGTTCTTTTTAACGTCATTCCTGCCTGCCTTCAGCAAGCCTTTCGGCGGCCGGAGGATGAGCAAAGCGAGTTCAGGAATCTCATCCTTGGGATTCCTGCATGCGCAGGAATGACGGTTTTAGCTTGAAGCTTTTTACTTTCTACTCTCTACTCACGACTCTACTCCGTGATAGAGATCATGAAAAACCTCTGCCAGCTTCTTAGGATCTTCTCTCCACGCTTGATGCATTCCAAGTCCACGGTCATCGGGAATAATATCCAGCTCTTTCAACTCTACCTGGTCCAAAATTATTCCGGCGGTGATATCCGCGGTGGGCATCTCCCAGTCGCTTCCCTTGTTCATATCCGTATCAATGGCTCCCGGGTTTACGGCATGGACGGTTATTCCTTTTTTCGCCAGTTCTGTTCTTACTGAGAGGGTGGCTGAGTACAACGCACCTTTTGAAGCAGAATAGCCTGCGATGGAAGCGAGCGGAGAATAGGCCACAATAGAGGCAATGTTTACCAAAATTGCAGGAGCGTTTCTTTCAAGGATTGGGGCGTAAGTTCTCATCATATTTATGGTTCCGTAATAGTTCACGTCCATATCCTTTCGAATCGCATCCATGTCACCATCCAAAATGCTGCCCGGGCTTAGTATTCCGGCATTGTTGATCAGTACCTGCGTGTCTTCAGTTTCCTTCACAACAGTGGAGATCTGCGCCGAATTGGCAATGTCCAGTTCAAAATGGATGACTTTTTCGTCTTCGAAATCCGGCATTTTGCTCAAGTCCCTGCCTGTAGCGTAGACCTTTGCTGCGCCTTTGTCCAATGCAGTTTTAACAAGTGATTTGCCGATTCCTCGATTGGCCCCTGTTACTAGAATTATTTTGTCCTGTAGCGTGTGCATTTGTTTTGAGCTTTTTGCAAGGCTAGTGAGATGGGAAGCCTTTCAAAACCCGAAACTTGCGGAATGTGAATCGATTTGACTTTTCTTTCAACGTCATTCCTGCCTGCCTTCAGCAAGCCTTTCGGCGGCCGGAGGATGAGCATAGCGAGTTCAGGAATCTCAACCTTGGGATTCCTGCATACGCAGGAATGACGGTAAGAAAGCTCGTCGCTTGCAGCTTATGACTTGCTACTTATAGCTTTCTACTTTCTACTCACTACTTTCCACTAAACTTATAGCTTTCTACTCATGACCTTCTGCTTTTTTCTCACTTGAACCTTACAGCTTGTGACTTACAACTTATAGCCCTACATCAACGAAGTGATGAACCCAATAGAAATACCAAATGCAGACTGTCCTCCTTGCCAGAAATCTACAGACTCCCAGACCTGGTTGTGAAACAGGCTTATGGTTAAAGCAGACTTATCATCAAAATAGTATTCCGCTGCAGTTAGTAGGGAAGAGGTAAAAATGGATTTACTTTCCTGATTAATGATGATGTTTTGACCGTTTATTGAGGCCGAAGGAAACTCATAGAATTTGATCCCTGGCATGATGGAAACGATGTATCGAACTTTGTTGTCTCCAAACCGATAACCGGGAGCCAGGAAAACATCGGAGAACTGAACAGTCCCCTCAATGGTGTTAGTGGTATTGTTGATTTGGGACAGGTTGTACTTCGCCCCATACGTGTCATAGCTCAGTCGAATGAAGAAGTCATTGTTGTTCTTGAATCGATACTCCACCGTGGTTTTGATAATAACGGAACCCTCGGTCAGATCGGAGTTAGGTATTTGATAGCCTACATCCAACGCAGGAAGGAATATTCTACTGGCGATGGTTTCAGACGAAGGGTCTTCTTGAGCGTGACAGTTTATAGAGACGATCGTTAAGAGAAAGAGGATGGTGACTTTTTTCATGATGTCTAATTTAGAAGATTCCTACATTCATGTGATTTGAAGATTAACCGATTTGAAGATTAACGATTTGGGGATTAACGATTTAGTGATTGACGATTTTTGATTCAGGGATTTTGGATTTTGCGATTTCGAATTTGTTTGAGATTTGTTGTTGTGCTTTTAGCTATTTGGCCATTAGCTTTTGGCTTATAGCCTCTTAAACTTCTGCCAATTGAAACAGTTTTGCTGACTGCCTCCTGTTCACGCTTTGAGGTGTAGCCTTCATTAATGTAGTTCGGAGTTGCCTTGCTAACGGATTCTTCCAGTGTGCCATTTTGCCGATCATCCAACTGGTCTTGACCACCTGATGTGCTTTTGCCATTCGCAAACGCTGGTATTCCTTAAAGGCTTGAGGTAAATCGTACTTCTCTAGGCAAGCAGCTATGACGTATGCATCTTCAATTGCCTGACAAGCTCCCTGACCCATGTTAGGGGTGGTAGCATGAGCAGCATCTCCAAGGAGACACACATTTTCCCGGTACCATTTCCGTATAGGGTGGAGATCAGAAATGACGGCTGTGTGTATGCTTTCTTTTGGTGTTTTTTGAATGATCGTTTGGATCACTTCATGATAAGATCTGAAGTAGTCTTCTAGCTGATTGATGGTGTACTCCTCCATATTTTGCTTGAAAGTCTTTAAAGCATACCAGTAGACTTTACCCGGAGCTATTTGTACAAAGCCAAAGCGATCTCCTTTGCCCCAGGCTTCATTCAATTCATGTTGATACTGATCAGGAAGGACATGGTCCGTTAACCCCCGCCAGCAAACCTGATGGGTGTTGCGGATCTTATTCTCGGTAAACAGCTTTTTGCGTATTACAGAATGAATACCGTCGGCACCAAGAAGCAAACCTGATGATTTGGTGCTTCCATCACTGAATTGCAAATCATAGCTAGTCCCGCTCGCTTCTAGACCAATAAGTTCCTTGTTAAGGTGTAGCTGGTCGCTGTGCAGCTGTGCAGCTAATAGTTGCTGAAGTTTTCCGCGATGGATAGCGATGTTCTTTACCTGGTACTTGTCTTCGAAGAACTTAAGGTCAACCGAGGAGAGCTGTTTCAGGAAAGGATCAGTGATGTTAAGGGATGATATCCGGTTCCCATTTGCTTCTATTGCTTGTCTTAACCCAAGCTTGTCAAAGACCTGCATCGCATTGTTGGCCAAAATGATCCCGGCCCCTACAGGTTTGATCTCACCGGATTGCTCGAATACCCTGGATTCAATTCCTCTCTGACTGAGAGCGATTGCTGTGGTCAGTCCGCCAATTCCAGCTCCAATGATGTCAACTTTCATGAATAGCGAAGATAGCGCTTGGCTTTTAGCTCTTAGCTATTTGGCTTTTTGGCCTTTAGCTCTTAGCTCTTAGCCGTTAGCCTTTAGCCCTTAGCCGTTGGCCTTTAGCTCTTAGCTCTTAGCCGTTAGCCTTTAGCCTTTAGCCTTTAGCCCTTAGCCCTTAGCCCTTAGCATGGATTACTACTTGCAACTTGAAGCTTATAGCTTGTGACTTGATACTTATGACTTATAGCTTTCTACTTTCTACTCTTTTGGCTTTTAGTGGATTGGTTAACTAGTTGAATATTAATTAGTAATGGAATTGACTTGTAGCCTTCAGCCTGAGGCTTGCAGCTTATGACTTGCTACTCGGAGCCTTCTACTTTCTACTCTTTTTGCTTTTAGTGGATTAATTAGTTGAATAGTTGATTAGTAATGGAATTGACTTGTAACCTTCAGCATGATGCTTGCAGCTTATGACTTGCTACTTATAGCTTTCTACTTTCTACTCTTTTGGCTTTCTGCTTCCAAAAACTCAAGAATTTTTCTTACTTGAGTGTCAATATTTTTGACAGGTTTGATAGTGTAGATGAGGCTTCTTTTCTTGCCATCAGTGAGTTGGTCATAAGTGGATTTGGCGGCTTCATCCTGGTCCAGTAAAACCTGAAGTGTTTCCGGCACTTCTACACCAAGTGGGTTAGGGTCTTCGAAAATCTCGAACACCACATCTGATCCTAACTCTTTTCCGAGGCTCTTGAGGTGTTTGGTAGCCACTATGATAAAGAAATTACCATCTCCAAGGTGGTTGAGCCCGCATGAGAACTCAACTTTGTGATCAATGACGCATTTTAGTCGAACCGAACGTTTCTTTTCATACTGTTCAACAATATCTGATTCGATTACCAGGTAATAATACCCACCTTTTCGTTTTTCTAATTGCCTGATAGGCTGCTGGAAAGTAAAGCGAGGCATAATGTCGGATTGTTAATCTGAATAACCTCAGGAAGAATGATTTGTTTGTGAGTTAGTGAATGAGGTAATAATTACGTCATTCCTGGTGAACGAAGTGAGTTCAGGAATCTCAAGCTTAGGATTCCTGCATGCACAGGAATGACGGTAAGAAAAACTCGTTGCTTTTGGCTTACAGCTTTCTACTTTCTACTCTCTACTCTCTACCAAAATCACATTGGCTGTACTTCCTCTTCCGTACTAAAAGCGTCAATGTAATCACCGAGAAGGGTTTCCATGTCAGTGAGGAAGTTTTCGTAATAATTAGCTGCATCTTCCGAGGTATCATCCTTGAAAACGATAATCACCGTTTCGGTAGCCTCATCATATTCCAGGTCTCCAATTTTCAGATCCCGGAAGATCACTTCTACATCCACGAAGGAATTGATCTGTGCTATGGTAGGTTCCTCAATTTGAAGTACCTCAGCAATTCCATTCATAGACTGGATTGTCATATCATTGAAATGGAATGCAGCTGTTGCCTCAAGGATATCGTCAAGGGTCAGGTTTTGGAAATCATCGCTTGCCAGTTTCACTCCCACATCAACACCTATTCCACAGGCATCACCATCGTCAGCAAGACCAATTGATGCGTTCCATTCATTGGTACCGGTATTTTCAACCAGAATAGAAAGTGTAAAAGGATTCATGTACAGCGACAGGTCCACTTCGATCGGGATCTGGAAGTCAGCATTTGAAGAGTAGGTGATGTTATTGATATCCAATGCAACGATGGATACACCATCTACGGTCAACGAGACAGTTAATGTGCGTGGAGCACCTATAGTACTTTCTCCTATCAGAATATCCTGAGAGGTGAAGTTTTCTATCGTTAAGACACTGTTATTTGAAATGGTACTTGGAGAGGATGGGAATTGTAATACAATCCGGCCGGTTTGATTTTCAACCTTGGTCCAGAGTTTTGTACTGCTATTGTAACTATAGGTTCCCTCGTAGATCGCCATGTCAAATTCAGTGATCTCCCCACCATCTGTCACCTGATCCAATGAATCAAGTAAACCATCGATCCATTCACTATTCAATGCTTCACCATTATCAAAACCAATGAATTCATCAATAAGCTTGGTAATTGCTAACCCATTTTCCAGGGTCTCGACGCAGCTTACCGTGTTGTCCAGAGAGAGTTGAATGTAGCTTTTGTCCTGTTCAACTGTCGTTGGATCACAAACGTCTCCTGCTCCATCTTCATCAAAGTCTTCCTGATCCGGGTTAGCGATCTCCGGGCAGTTGTCAAGGTCGTCAACTATTCCATCGCCATCCATATCGCCCTCACAGGCATCCCCAACACCGTCTCCGTCCGCATCGGCCTGATCCGGATTAGCGGTATTAGGACAGTTGTCCAGGCTATCTTCAACTCCGTCTTCATCCGTGTCGATGATGTCAGGAGCACTATCATCTTTATTACAAGATGTGATGAGAAGTAGTAAAAGGACAGGAATAAGAAATAGGACAGATCTTATCTGATTAAGTAGCAGCTTAGTGGGTTTCATTATCAGGTGATAAATTATTATGTGAATCTACAAGTTTTTCCTGAAATGAATAGCAACATAGTGCAAATTAATCTTTAAAAAGATCAATTTATTAGTGAACGAACATTATTCGATGGCAAACGACTGCCAAAACGTCCGAATTCTTTCTAGAAATGGAAGTTCAACTGGATATGCCCAATGTTTCCTGTGCGGAATTCATACCAATTGCGGTTCGCTTCAGGGTTAAATGATTCTTCATCCCGGAACTGTACGCGTAAAATGGAAAAGTTCGGTTCTGTAGAAAAAGAAAAGTGCTCATCCAGGTGAAGGAGGAAACCTATGAAAAGAAAACCTCCAAACTTTGTTGTTCTCCGGTTAGAGCTGTTCAATTTATCACGAGAGTAATACGCGTCAATCCCGTAATAGAATTTCCATTTTTCAGAATATTTGAAGTATCGGTCAACTCCAAGTTTGATCGAGGCATTCAACAAGCCATCCTCCGCTGTGTTTTGTTCGAAACTCAGACCACTTCGAAGTGAGTAGGGGTGAGAAAGCTTATACCGGTATGCCATTTCCAGGCTGTTCACCTGCTCATTGAAAAAAGAAAGGAATTTCGATGCATTGATCCCCAACTGATGTCGGTTCACCATCAGCGAATCCTGGCTGAAACAAAAAAAAGGGACTGACAAGAGGATCAGTCCCATTAGAGATTTAGTTGTATTCATCAGTTGGTCGGTAAATCATCATCGTCCCATGCGCCACTGAGATCAATGATTAGTGTCTCAAGGTCTTCAAGAAAGTCCTCGTAATATATCGCAGTATCATCAGATGTGCCGTCTTTGTAAAAAATTGTTATCGTTTCGTTTGCCTCATCATACTCAAGATCTCCAATCTTTATGTCATTGAATAATAGGTCAACATCAAGAAAAGTGTTGATCTGGTTTTCAGTCGGATCTTCTATTTGAAGGATCTCGGCAATTCCTTCAAGTGATTGGATGGCCATGTCGTTAAAATGGAGTGTCACTTGGACATCCAGAATATCATCCTCTGTAAGATTCTCAAAGTCATCCGTTGCAAGCGTTAACTCAGCATCTATTCCAATGCCACACCCGGTCACCTCGGCAAACTCGAAAGCCACAGTCCACTCTGTGGACGAATTGCGATCAACATCAACAGTGATGGTATATGGATTTACAAACACCTCCAGGTCTACTTCAACCGGGATCTCAAAGTCAGCATTGGATGCGTAGGTCACGCTTCTAAGATCAACTGCAATGATCGTTACCCCATCAACGACAAGTGTAGCATCAACCATTGTTGGTGAATAAAGTGCGTCATCTTCTACTGTGATCAGCTGGTCGGAATAATTTTCAACCGTAATCACGCTGTTATTGGATGTCTGGGAAGGACTTGAAGGGAAGTTCAACACTATTCTGTTCTGAGCGTCGGTTTTCGTCCAAAGCTTGGTTCCATGGTTGTAGGTGTAGATTCCGTCATGGAAGCCGATATCGAACCGATTGTTGGTTTCAATAATATCAAAATCAAATACAAGATCCAGTGAGTCGACTAAACCATCAACCCAATCCTCATTGAGCGACTCTCCGTCGCTAAGGCCTATAAAGTCTCTTAAGATCGCATCAATAGCTGCGCCTCCTTCAAATGTTTCAGCACATGAAAAAATGCTGTCAAATGAAGCTTCAATGTTGTTCTTATCCTGTGCGACCGTTGTTTCGTCACAGGCATCACCAATGCCATCACCATCCGTGTCTGCCTGATCTGCATTGGCAGTTTCCGGGCAGTTATCGATATCATCGGCAACACCATCACTGTCCATGTCTCCTTCACATGCATCTCCAACACCATCACCGTCTGTATCGGTTTGGTCTGGATTACTTGCATTTGGACAGTTGTCTGCTACGTCAGCTATGCCGTCTCCATCACTATCCTGGATAGGAGAACTGTCGTCCTTACCGCATGAAACAATAAATAGTAGAAGAAAAGCGACAGTGGCAAGCGAACAATACCTGAACAGGTACTTCAATAGGGCTGCTGTTTTCATATTCTCAGGTGGTTATAAAGCTTTATGAAGCTACGGATTTTTCAAATGAAAATGAAACGGATTTTGACGAGTAGGACAATCGGGTTTGTAGATCCCTTCATTTTCTGTTTGAACAACCTAAATAGACAAAGCCAATAAATCGACTATAATCGCAATGAAAGCTAAACGGAAGGTATTGGTTAGCTTTTTTTACCAGACTGCTAGAGAAGGTTGAAATTCTTAGTCTCCCACGGCTTCTTTACCGTGGAGTTAGAAGTCTCTTCTTCGTAAACCCTCCAGGAAGTTACCGGTTTGGAATAGATGTTCAAACTGACTGAGCGAGCTTCATAAGCATTGGAATACCTATGAATGCCAACCTGGTTCATGTAGGTGTATTCGTCCGGACCTAGCAAAACCGAACTAACCCGTTCCAGCCGAATGTCATCGCCCGGGTTGATCTTGAAACGTTCTTCTCTTAACTCTCCAACGATCGGATGGATCCAGGCTTCCTGAGAATTGAAGTCGTGAATAGGGGAGCTTTGTCCTTTTTCCCAGCAGATGAGCAATACTTCTATGTCTTCATTTCTCATTAACACATTCCTGGTATAATTAGCATCGTCCCATGAGTAGTATTTCTCGAATTCTGCGGTCGGAATTTTAGTGGCCTTCATGATGTCAAGGACCTTCATGGGGCTCTTCTTTCTATGTGCAAGTTCTTCTAATAGTCTTTGGATGGTTGTTATTTCTGCCATTGTCAAGAATTTTCTGATAACAATTCTAAGCTAAAGGTGTCAAAAACCTCCCATTATGATGGATATCGTACCCAAGATTGATTTATATCACAGTGATTTTTGTCAATATTTTTTTGATCAAATGTCATTAAGGTCTGGCACAAGGTAGGCTAGATTTGAAATTCTTATACATTTGAAACTAGTAAACACGAGAATACAATCATGAAAAAGATACTTGTCCCTATTGATTTCTCTGATGTAAGCAGGTATGCCGCAGAACTTGCCGTGGATCTTGCGGAAAGATCGGGTGCTAAAGTGACATTCCTTCATAGCATCCATTTTAGCTACTTCAGTGACTTTCCACATGCGATTGGATTAAATATCCAGCCGATGATTGAAGAAGTGAAAGAGGCTGTTGATGACAACCTTAAAAAATTCATAGACAACCTGGATACAAAGGCTGATTTTGAAACTAAAATCTCCAATCTGCATCTTCTGGAAGCAGTGAAAGATACGGTGAAGGAGGAAAATGTGGGCTTAGTGATCCTCGGGACAAAAGGGTCATCTGGCTGGTCGGAAATACTCGTTGGCTCAAACACGGAGCGCATCGTGAGATGGGTAGATTGTCCGGTGATTTCTGTGCCATGCCCAACCTCCTACGACAAGATCAACAAGATATTAATACCTATTGATCTACGTGAGATCCAGGATGACTTTATGGACCGTTTGCTCCGGCTTCAGAAATTGTTTTCGGCCTCTATGGAGTTCTTATGGGTAAAAACCCCTCATAATATTGAGAATGAAGAAAAAGTAATGGAGGAGTTCTCTGATCTTACAAAAAAGTATGGTTTTAAGGATACAACATTTGTGATCAAACATGCGGTTTTTCCATCTGATGGTATTCTGGAAGAATCAAAGGAACTTAATGCCGATATGATCGCGATGGCAACTCATGCAAGAAGAGGAATTTCTCATTGGCTATCCGGAAGTATAACAGAAGATACAGTCAACCATATTGACGTTCCGGTATGGACATTTAAACTAAGCAAGGATGCCAAAAGTATTGAATTGAATAGCTTTAAGAATGCTTCCGGAACACCGGAGTATAAGAAGCTTGAAAAACTAACCGTATGAAGAAGATTATTGTTCCTGTAGACTTCTCCGATGTTTCATCGGATGCCTTAGACTTTGCCATTGATTTCAATAAACTGATCAAAGGTCAGATCATTCTACTACATGTACTTGAGTTTCCCAACTATTCATTTAGTACCATGGGTGAAATGGACCTTGACCGCCCTGATGCGATCTATAATGCCGAATTGGTCAAGGGAGTACACGCTCGCCTCGCTGAATGGACGGATAGGGTGACAAATGCCGGACAACAGGCTGCTGGTATGATGCGATATGGCAATCCTTATCAAAATATCAGCAAAGAGATCACCAAAGAAAAAGCAGATTGGATTATCCTGGGCTCCAAAGGATCATCAGGACTAAGTGAGGTATTCATCGGTTCGAATGCCGAACGGGTGATCCGTCATTCGGAATGTCCTGTGATAACCGTAAAAGGACCTGCGAAGATCTCAGATATGAAGAACTTCGTGTTTGCTTCTGATCTGTCTGAAGAACAGGATTGGATGGCTGAAAAAGCTAAAGACGTTCAGAAATTGCTTGGCTTGAACATGCATATAGTGAAGGTCAAGACACCAATTAACTTTCTGACAGAGGATGCTGCGCAGAAAGAACTGAAAGCATTTGAAGGTCGCAATCGTTTTGAAGATTATACACTGAACACCATTGAAGCAGACTATCCGGATGAAGGAATTGTGGAGTTTGCCGAGGAAATTGGTTCGGGGCTGATCGTTTTGGGTACGCATGGTAAAACCGGGCTTGCACACCTATTTGGTGGAAGCCGGGCAGAAGACCTTGTGAACGAATCAAAAATTCCCGTAATGACATTTAAATTGCCGTTTGATTAAGCAATCAAATGGTCATTTTCAAGGAATTTACTTTCGATTCAGCACATTCATTACCACATGTTCCCGACGATCATAAATGCAAGCGTGTGCATGGGCACACGTACCGTCTGGTGCTGTTCATTGAAGGGAAGTTAGACGATAAGCTGGGGTGGGTGATGGATTTTGCAGAGGTGAAAAAGGTGGTCAAGCCGATCATTAACCAGGTTGATCATTACTACCTCAATGATATTGAGGGACTTGAGAATCCTACTTGCGAGATCATCGCAAAGTGGCTATGGGACCGGATCAAACCTCAATTGCCATTAATGACTAAAATCGAACTGCACGAAACCCCTACCTCAGGTGTGGTGTATAGTGGGGAATGATATAAACTAAAAACCTCTGAAATGGAAAAAATTGAACATAAACGATGGATGGTTGGACTGGATCTTACGGAGATGGATCAGACCATCGTGTCCTGGGTCAATTATTTATGTAGCATTTTCAAGCCTGATGCGATCTACTTTGTTCATGTTGAGAAGAATCTGGATATGCCTGAATATGTCCCCGATGAATGGAGCGAATCATTCAAGGTAGCAGACGAAGATCAACGGATGGTCATTGAAAAAATACTTGCTGAAAACTTTGAAGAGGGGTTTGTAGAAACACACATAGAGGTTTTAGAGGGTAAGCCTTTCGATACGCTCTTACATTGGGTTCAGGTAAAGAAAATTGACCTGTTCATTGCCGGGAAGAAGGAAGCTGTGAAAGGAAGCGGGATCTTGCCTCACAAGCTATCACGAAAACTATCCTGCTCGGTCATCTTCATTCCGGAAATCGCTCCACAGGAGATCAAAAAGGCTTTAATACCGATCGATTTCTCCGAACATTCAAAGCTGGCGGTTGAGACTGCCCTGGTAGTAAGAGAAGCCACCGGCTCAATGGAGCTCACTTGCCTGCATATCTATAATGTTCCCCTGGGCTATTATAAGACAGGGAAGAGCTACGAGGAATTTGCCGAGATCATGGCCAAGCATGCGAAGACGGAATTCGATCGCTTTTCCGGTAATTATGATTCCCCGCTCAACTACAAGTCCTTATTGCTAAAGGATGGTTCTGTGCCGGAATTGGTGCAGCAGGAAATTGAAAATGATGACTACCAATTGTTGATCCTGGGTTCCAAAGGGCAGACGCTTGGTTCTTTCATTTTATTGGGAAGTACGGCAGAGAAATTGATCCAATCGAACAGTAAAAGTCTTACCTGGATCGTCAAGAAAAAAGGCGAAAACCTGGGCTTTCTGGAGGCACTCCGAAAAATTTAGATTCCAGCGAATATTTAGTGTCTACAGACCATTAAATGATATGGTCCCAATGCTATAATCCGATAAAGGATTAGCTTATCTTGTTGAAAAAGTCTAATTTAAGTGCATGTTTAACCTAACTAACTAATTATGTCAGATTCAACAATGAGCGTTAAGGATTGGTTGATCACCTTAATTATTACAGCCATTCCAATAGTTGGACTAATTATGCTTTTTGTCTGGGGATTTGGTAGCAGCGCACCAGCAACGAAGGCGAATTGGGCAAAAGCAGTGCTCATCTTTTACCTCATCATGATCGTATTGTACTTTGTTTTCGGTGCGGCGTTATTGGGTGGAATGATGGCCTCAGGCGCTTTCTAAATATCTTGGTAAAGAATTTAGATCCCGCATATGCATCTGCGTATGTGGGATTTTTTTTGTCTAAAATTCCTGGTTGGCGAGGTGTTCGTAATCAGCGATGATCGTATACAGGAATTTGACATCCGGAAGGTCTGTTTCAATCTTGAGTTTTTCCTTGAGCTTCTCCGCCAGTTTTGTCACTCCCTCTTTGTTGAACCCTTTCTTACGCATGTCCAACGCCTTTTTCATCAGTTCAATTTGCTCATCAGTAAGCGATTTTACAGCCGGAAACTGGACCACATGATCATCTTTCGCAACGCTCTCAAGTTCAGCTGCAGTTCCCGCCTGTCTTACTTTGATCACAATTGTCCCCGCCACCAGATCGCCTAAACGTTGACCGTTTTTGGTTACAATGATCGAAACGACACTTACGCTACCATACATCAGGTAGATATCCAGGATCCGAAAAAGCCACCGAAGCAGGTAACTTCCGATGGTAGGGGTGGTGCCATCCATCTTGACTACTTTGATGTTCATGGCCCTTTTACCCGGAGACTGGCCGTTTCCGAAGAATTCAAACAGTAGCGAGTAAAACATGAGTGGGATAAGAAAGACAAGGATCAACCATCCCTCAAGGTTGAACTCTCCAATAATGTAAAGCGCAACGATGGTCAGACATGAGATAATGAGCATGTCTATGAAGAAAGCAAGGATCCGCTCCCCAAGACTTCCCAGTTCCAGGTCAATTTCAATGTTTTGATTGGTAACAAATTTTGGCATGCAACAACCATTCACTATTTTCATCGCAAGCTTAATAAACCTGAGCGAACTAGCATGAAGCAAGCCGTATTTGTCAAACTGAATCAGGATAAATGGAAGGAGTATGAGCAGCTTCTGGATGGTCAAAAAGTTTCTGCAGATCAATTATCTAAGATCTATGTGCACCTGACCGAGGATCTTGCTTTTGCAAAGGCAAAATATCCTAAGACTTCTCTTACAGCCTACCTGAATAAGCTTTCGCTCAAAGTTCATAACCTGATTTACCGAAACAAACCAGAGAGCAAGAGCAGATTTGTTAGGTTTTGGAGAAGAGAAGTACCGCTGGAAATGGCAAATGCACGTATGCCAATGCTTTATTCCTTTCTGATCATGGCAGTCGGTACACTTATCGGTGCACTATCAACAGCAAACGATGAGTCTTTTGCGCGCCTGATATTAGGAGATGCCTATGTGAATATGACGATACAGAATATCAAGGATGGCAATCCAATGGGGGTCTATGGTAGTTCTGATCAATGGTCAATGTTCTTTGCGATCACTTCGAATAACATTCGTGTATCGTTTATGGCCTTTGTGGCAGGAGCCCTGACCTCATTTGGAACCGGCTTCATTTTATTGCGAAATGGGATCATGTTGGGAGCTTTCCATTACTTCTTTGTCCAATACGGACTATTTGATGAAACGATCCTCTCCGTTTGGGTGCATGGCACGATTGAGATCTCGGCGATCATCATAGCGGGAGGAGCAGGGATTAAGATGGGCAACAGTTTACTTTTCCCGGGGACTTATCCGAGAGGTTATTCGTTTAAGAAAGGCGCAAAGTCCGGGTTGAAAATTGTGATCGGCCTTTTTCCCTTTTTCATAGTTGCAGGGTTCATAGAGTCGTTTTTAACACGCTATACGGAATGGCCATTAGCAGCTAAACTTTTTATTATCTTAAGTTCTCTTTTACTGATTAGCTTCTACTTCATCTATTTACCAATCAAAGCTCACCAAAATGCAAATACCAAAAATTGAATTCTATAAGCTCCGTGATTTCGGAGCTAAAATGAATGCCGTAGTTGAATTTCTTCGCGAGAACCTTGGAAGACTCTTCTTATCCTTATTACTCATAGGAGGCCCGGCCGCATTGTTGTTTAGCCTACTCTTCAAGAACCTGTTTGCAACCTTCTTCAACTTCGGATTACAATCCGGTTCAGGAGACTTTGATGAGATGGCAGACCTGTTTTCATTGGTGGGAGGAAACTACCTGCTTATGATCTTCCTGAGCTGGATGACGATCACGCTGATCATAGGGGTCACGTACTCTTATATGAAATTCTACAACGAAGGTATTGCGAAGACGACCAGTGTCAGCGATGTGTTTAGGCGTGCCATCTCGCGCTATGGAGGACTATTGGTCCTTGGCTTTCTCATAAGTATGGTCACGGTTATCGGTACTTTTTTCTTCATCATACCGGGTATCTATCTTGGAGTGACCTTATCCATCGTGTATGCGATCTACATGTTTGAGGATGACATCACTGTTGGAGGGGCATTTAGCAAAGCGTTTTCACTAATCAAGGGTAAGTGGTGGAGTACCTTCGGTGTGATCTTCGTTACCTACTTTATGGCGTATGCGGCACAAATGGTCTTTTCTGTTCCATTTCTGGTAGTCTATTTCATTGAGATCTTCTCTTTGGTAGAAGACATAGAAAGTGGTGGTGGAGGAGAGCCGGAGCAAGTGCTGGAGGTGTTTTCTTCGGCCTACATGACAGTTGCCATGGCTATTTATATGGTTGGGACGTATCTGGCGTATTCCATCCCGTTAATTGGGCTTGGTTACCAATACTCAAACCTTGTAGAGCGATCTGAAGGCAGGGGGCTCATGCAAGAAATCGAAGATTTTGACGAGAAATAGATTAGCGATATTCATTTGCTTGCTGATACTTGTCTGCCTGACAGGTTCAAGCCAGCAGGAGTTGGAACGGTCATTCGATAAGGAGGAGATGACCACCTATGCATCTAGTGATGATTTCGCATACATGCATTTCAAGACCCGTCCACCTTCGATCTGGCAAAGGCTACAGTGGTGGTTTGCTGATCTCATCGGTCGCTTGCTGTCAGACCCAGATGCAGACTGGCTAACCAACCTCATCTTTTACCTCATTCTTTTCCTGGTGCTGGCTGCAGCTATTTTTTACATATTGAAATTGCAGTACGGAGGAGCTTTTTCCGGGGATGCACGATTCAAGTCTGCCGCAATCAATGTTTCACCAAGCACAGAAAAGGTGAACTACGATCAACTGATTGACGATGCTGTTCAGGAGGAGAATTTCAAACTCGCGATCCGATATGTATACCTCAAGGCACTGGTGTTCCTTTCCGGGAGGGAGTTGATCCAGCTGAGGGATTGGAAAGCTCCACGAGACTATGAAGGAGAGCTCAGTGCTGCAATTGCTCCAACATATAATGAGCTTACAAGTTTGTTTGAGTTTGTGTGGTACGGTGAGTTTGGAGCTACCGAACAAGACTTTCGCAGAAGTGAATCATTAGTTGGTGATATCGAAAAGCATAGCGAATGAAGAAGGACCGGGTATTCATATATGCATTCGTTGCGCTTTTTGTTGTCTATGTCATTGTTGATTACATGGCTCCAGAGCCTGTCCAGTGGAATGTGACGTTTCGGGCGAGTGACAAGAACCCTTTTGGGGGATACATTCTTAATGAACGTTCGGACGACCTGTTCACGGGTGGTTTCGAGTTGAGTTACCGAACAATTTCTGAGCTGGAGGACAGTGGGAAAAACCTTCTGATCCTAACAGATCATCTAAACATTGGTGATACAGACCTTGAAAAACTGTTTGGCATGTTGGAGAAGGGGAATCATGTCTTGATAGGTGCGACATCACTCAGTTCGAAGTTGTCCGATACATTGGGTGTGGTTATTAACTACGAATTCAGTGCTTTGAACCAGACCATCTTCGAGTCGCCCCAGGTTGTGCTCATATTTGATGATTCATCAAAGTATGTCTACCCGTCGAGTTTGGTGATGAATAATTTTGAGTTAGAGGATGAGCATGGATGGAAAGTACTGGCAGGAATAGAAGAGGGTCCCGTAGCAATAACCAGGGAATTGGGGCAGGGGAAACTGACAATGATTTCTGCTCCCCATCTATTTACCAACTTTGGTCTCCTGATCAATGAGAATTATCCTGCTGCTGCACGATTGCTTTCCAATCTACCACCTGACGATGTTCATTATACGATGTATTACAAATCAGGGCGAATGGAAGCAACGACACCATTCAGGTATTTCCTGAGGGAGGACGCTTTAAGGTGGTCGCTATATCTTGGACTTTTTGTGATTGTGTTGTTTCTGACCATTTCTTCGTGGAGGAAACAACGAGCGATACCAGTCATTGTACCACCTAAAAATACCACGGTTGAATATGTGAAAACATTGGGAACCCTTTTCTTTCGAGAACGAAACCATAAGAATGCTGCCATGAAATTGATCCAGCATTTCATTGCGCAGGTCAGGGAGCGTTATTTTGTCCAGGTGGATTTCTCCGAGCGATTTTATCAGCAGCTGGCATCCAAGAGCGGAGTTTCCCTGGAAACCGTAATCCGTACGTTTGATCTGATCCAAACAATCAAGTCGCAACCACAAATACAAGAAAATCAATTAATCGATCTATCACAGAAAATAGAAGAATTCAAATGAGTGAATTTCAAAATAGAATTGACCTTTCACAGCTTTCGGAAAAAGTAACAAAGCTTAAGCAGGAGGCTTCCAGAGCACTGGTTGGTCAGAATGAATTGCTGGAGCTCATCCTGACTGCCATGTTTGCAGGAGGGCATGTGCTCATCGAAGGTGTGCCCGGAATAGCTAAAACATTGGCTGCTAAGCTGATTGCGAAGCTTGTCGACGGTGATTTTAAAAGGATCCAATTCACACCCGACCTGATGCCTTCAGATGTTTTGGGTACTTCTGTTTTTAATCCAAAAACTACCGCTTTTGATTACAAGAAAGGGCCGGTTTTTACCAACCTGTTACTTATCGATGAGATCAACCGTGCTCCTGCCAAAACCCAGGCTTCACTTTTCGAAGTGATGGAAGAGCGACAGGTTTCAAATGACGGACAAACGTATCCGCTGGAATCTCTGTTTATGGCTTTGGCAACTCAGAACCCTATTGAGCAAGAGGGAACCTACCGGTTGCCAGAGGCGCAGTTGGATCGATTCCTTTTCAAGATTGTTGTTGATTACCCTGAATACAAAGACGAAGCGAAGATCCTTCAATTGACCAGTGAAAACACCAATTTGCACAAGCTGGATTTTATTAAACCAGTCATTAGCAAAGAGGAGGTTGTGGAGTTGAAAAACAACCTGGAAGCAATCCATCTGAAAGAATCGCTGATCAATTACATCGTTAACCTGATCACTCAAACCAGGGACCATCACTCACTTTACCTGGGTGCTTCCCCACGCGCTTCCATTGACCTGATGAAAGCGTCAAAGGCTTATGCTGCGATCCAGGGACGAGACTTTGTTTCTCCGGAAGATATCAAGCGACTGTTTCGTCCTATTGTGGAGCACAGGATCATCTTGTCTCCGGAAGCAGAACTTCAGGGAGTGACAATTAAAGAGGTGACTGAACAGATACTACAACAAGTGGAAGTGCCGAAGTAACCAGGAGTTGAGAATATTCCCTACATATCGCTTCTACTTCATTGGTGTATCACTCATCGTTTTGTTATTCGTTGGTTATTTCTATCCATTGCTTTTCAGCATTGTGAAAGGACTGACGCTGACCTTCCTATTGGCTTCACTTCTTGATATCATGCTCTTGTTCTGGTCAGGTGGACGTATTGTATTAGAACGGTACCTTCCCGATCGATTTTCCAATGGTGATGAGAATGAGGTTAGTTTTTCACTACTCAATCGCTACCGATTCCCGATCTCGATCACTATTTATGATGAACTTCCTCCCAATTTTCAGAAGAGGGATTTAAGCCTGGCTTTATCACTACAGGCTGGGAAGCAGGTTTCCAAAAATTACATGCTCAGACCTACAGAAAGAGGAGAGTACCTCTTTGGTAAAACCAATGCTTTGGTTGAAACAAAGCTCCAACTCATCTCAAGACGATTCAGGTTTGGGGAAGAGAAAATGGTCAAGGTATATCCATCCTTTCTCAACCTGGAGAAGTACGAATTAGCGGCCATCTCACAGAATCTGGTACTCAGTGGACAAAAGCGAATGCGACGGATCGGACAAAGTACCGAGTTTGATCATATCAAGGAATATGTATTGGGAGATGACCCCAGGCACATCAACTGGAAAGCATCAGCCAGAAGAACAGAGTTGATGTTGAATCATTATGTGGATGAGAAGTCTCAACCCATCTATTCTGTCATTGACAAAGGCCGACCCATGCGGATGCCGTTCAATGAAATGACGTTGCTTGATTATGCGATCAACTCATCGTTAGTACTTTCCAACGTTGCGATCAAAAGGGGAGACCGGGCAGGATTGATCACATTTCAGCATACACCTGAGACTTTTGTGGGAGCTCAGAAAAGGAACCTTCAGATCAATTACCTTCTGGAATCACTTTACAACCAGGAAACGCAATTCAATGAACATGACTTTGCTTCGCTGTACTGGTTTATCATGCAAAAGGTGAAGCAACGGAGCTTATTGATGCTTTACACCAACTTTGAATCTATCTATACGCTCGAGAGACAGTTGCCCTACTTGAAGATGATCAACAAACATCATTTATTGGTGCTTATCTTTTTCAAGAACACCGAACTGGACAAGGTCATTAAGGAACCGACCAATTCTACGATAGACGTTTACAATAAATCGATCGCCAAGCAAATTGCTGACGAAAAGCAGCATATTCAGTCAGTCTTGTTGTCGAATGGAATCCTTTCTGTCTACACTGCACCCGAGCACCTGAATGCAGATGTGATCAATAAGTATATAGAAATCAAAGCGAAGCGGTTGCTTTGATCATAATAAGAAAGGAGATCTTTCGATCTCCTCCCAGTTTGCGGTCTTTTATAGAGACTCTGAAATGAGTTCAGAGTGATTTAATCCGTTATTCTGAACTTGTTTTGGAAACCAATTATTCGCTTATGCCTTCCAGGTCCATCAAAAAGGCATATTGAAGTGCGGTGGTTCGATACCGCTTAAACCTTCCTGAAGCGCCACCGTGACCAGCATCCATATTGGTCTCCATGATCAACAGGTTGTTGTCTGTCTTCTTGTCCCGGAGCCTGGCTAGCCACTTTGCAGGTTCCCAATATTGAACCTGTGAGTCGAAGAGTCCTGTCGTGATCAACATGTTTGGATAATCCTGCTCAGCTACGTTATCGTATGGTGAGTAAGACATCATGTACTCGTAGGATTCGAGGTTCTTGGGATTTCCCCATTCATCGAATTCACCTGTCGTCAATGGAATACTTTCATCCCACATTGTTGACATGATATCAACGAAAGGAACTGCTGCCATCACACCGTTATAAAGTTCCGGGTTCATATTGACAATAGCTCCCATCAATAGGCCTCCGGCGCTTCCGCCGTATGCATACAAATGCTCAGCTGAGGTGTAGTTTTCTTCGATCAGGAATTTGGAACAATCAACAAAATCATTGAAGGTATTTTTCTTCTTGAACATCTTGCCATCTTCATACCATTTTCTACCCATCATTTGTCCACCACGGATGTGTGCAATTGCGAAAGCAAAGCCTCTGTCAAGCAAGCTCAATCTGGT
Organism: Cyclobacteriaceae bacterium; assembly: GCA_965267415.1. Classification (GTDB taxonomy): domain Bacteria; phylum Bacteroidota; class Bacteroidia; order Cytophagales; family Cyclobacteriaceae; genus Ekhidna. The sequence goes on from OZ253955.1 coordinate 212,750, forward strand.
AGAGCTGAAGCTGGCATCAATGGTATTTCCATATGATCCATAACCATACTGAAGTAGAGGACCATTTCCATCTTTCTTATAGCCTTTCTTGTAAACAATGGAGATCGGCACCTTAACACCATCTCTAACTGTCGCCCACACTCTTTCGGTTTGATAATCCTCCGGATTGTGGCCTCCAATAACTTCCTGTTGTTTCTTCAGTACCTTCTCCCTGGAATCCATGTCGTAATCGAAGGTAGAGTTGGGAGTGGTCATTGAAGTGTAACCGAAACGAAGGGTTTTGGTATTGAATTCTTCGTTTGTGGAAACATAAGCTGCATAGGCAGGTTCTCCAAAATCCAGGTAGTGCTCATCGCCAGATGATTGATTGATGATTCTCAAGTTGGTGAGTCCGTTACTCCGTTCGTCAACAACCATATAGTCATTAAACAACTCTATTCCTTCCAGCAATACATCTTCCCGATGTGGAATCACTTCTTTCCAATTTTCCTTTGAAGTAGCATTTGTAGGTGTTTCCATTAACCGGAAATTCTGTGCATCCCAATTCGTTACAACATAAAATTTGTCTCCAATATGATCAATGTTGTACTCGTGAACGGCTTCTCTTGGAGTGAAATTTGTATATCCGGCATCAGGGTTATCCGCGTCTATTACTTGGAAATCAGATGACAGAGTTTGGAAACTGGCTATGATGATGTACTTATCCGACTTGGATTTATAGACCCAATTGTAGAACGTGTCATCTTTCTCATGGTACACCATTTTATCGTTGGCTACATCTGTTCCCAGTTTATGACTGTGAACTTTTTCAGCCAACAACGTGATCTTGTTCTTGCTTCCGTAGAAGAATGTCTTGTTATCATTGGCCCATGCTGCAGCTCCTGACGTGTTATCGATCCGGTCTTCATAGAACTCTCCGGTCTCCAGGTTTTTGAAACGCATCGTGTAGATCCTTCTGCTCAAGGTGTCTTCACCAAAGGCCAGGATCTTATTGTTCGGACTTACTGCCATGCCGGAAACAGCATAATACTCATACCCCTCCGCCAATTCATTGACGTTGATCATTACTTCCTCTTCATTATCCAGACTCTCCTTCTTACGGCAATAGATAGGATATTCTCCACCTTCCTCATACCTGCGATAGTACCAGTAGCCATTCGAGAAATATGGTACGGATTCATCGTCCTGTTTGATCCGACCTACGATCTCATCATAGAGTTTTTGCTGTAGATCATCCGTATGAGCCATAACCGTTTTAGTGTACTCATTTTCCTCATTCAGGTAATCAAGTACTTTTTGGGTATGTTCATCCGGAGATTCCGCATTCTTTTGTTCATCCGTCAAACGCATCCAGAAGTATGGGTCGACTCGAGTTTGACCATGTTCATCCAGAAGGGAATCGATTTTATCTGCAACGGGTGCATCAGGTCTCATAGATTTTTGTTGAGTTTCAGATTGATTCGTACAAGCTTGATAGATAAAAAAGCTCGCAAGTATCAAGAGAGTTTTTGAATATTTCATGTGGATAAATGATTTATTTCCAGTGTAAGTTTCCCAAATCAATCATTTTTTCCTAATTCCATTTATATAATCGGGGAATTGTAGTGTCAAATGTTCACATGAAGCTTACCAAAAAACAGTTTTGAGTGAAAAAGAAATTGCGTTGATGTCTATAGACTACCAAGACTTCCGTATTCAATTGAAATACGGAAATTTCCGCTCTGGCTGTTGAAAAGCTTAGTCTATTGAAACATTGGACTTACGATCAGTTCTTTTGAGCCCGGTGTATACTTATAAAAGCCTTCACCAGTTTTGGCACCCAAATAACCGGCAGTAACCATGTTAACGAGTAGGGGACACGGAGCATATTTAGTATTACCTAATCCATTATAAAGAACATTCATAATGGAAAGACAAACATCCAGGCCGATAAAGTCTGCCAACTGTAATGGCCCCATTGGATGAGCCATGCCAAGTTTCATTACGGTATCTATTTCTTCTACACCCGCGACACCTTCATGCAAAGTGATGATCGCTTCATTGATCATTGGCATAAGAATTCGATTAGCTACAAAGCCCGGGTAATCATTCACTTCAACTGGAACCTTACCAAGGTTCTTGCTCATATCCATCACTGCTTTGGTGGTTTCATCGGACGTAGCATATCCTCTGATCACCTCTACCAGTTTCATGATAGGAACGGGGTTCATGAAATGCATTCCGATCACCTGTTCAGGTCGTTTGGTGACCGAAGCGATCTTAGTAATAGAGATTGAAGAGGTGTTGGTTGAAAGAATGGCCCCTTCAGGAGCGTTTGCATCCATCGTTTCGAAGATCTTTTGTTTGATCTCGAAATTTTCGGTTGCAGCTTCAACGACCAGGTCAGCTTTGGAGACTCCTTCCTCCGTTGAGGTGAAGGTTGAAATATTTTTCAATGCCTGTTCCTTATCAGCTGCTGTGATCCTTTCCTTTTGTACCTGTCGATCCAGGTTTTTACCTATGGTTGCCAGTGCCTTTTCCAGTGCAGCATCTGATATGTCGATCAATGCAACCTGGTACCCGTTTTGAGCAAAGACGTGAGCAATACCATTTCCCATGGTACCGCTACCAATAACTGAAATATTCTTCATTAAAGCTTAGGCGTTTCGGTTGACACAATTCAGATCTTCAAAAGCAATTTTAAGCCGATCAACGAACGACTTCTCTGCTTCCCGGATCCAAACACGTGGATCATAAAATTTCTTGTTGGGCTTATCATCACCTTCCGGGTTACCGATTTGACCTTGCAGGTAACCTTCATTCGCCTGGTAGTAATTTTTAACACCATCCCAGTAGGCCCACTGCAGGTCTGTGTCAATGTTCATTTTGATAGCACCGTAGGAGATCGCTTCCCTGATCTCATCTCGGGATGAACCTGATCCTCCGTGGAAGACAAAGTTGACAGGGTTGTGACCAGTACTGTGTTTCTCCTGAATGTGATCCTGAGAGTTTTTAAGTATGATCGGTGTTAACTTAACATTCCCCGGTTTGTATACACCATGCACATTTCCGAAAGCGGCTGCTACGGTAAAGTTGTCACTGACTTCTTTTAATTGCTCGTATGCGTATGCAACTTCCTCAGGCTGAGTATACAGCATCGAGTTGTCAATATCTGTGTTGTCCACGCCATCTTCTTCACCACCGGTAACACCTAATTCGATTTCCAGCGTCATATCCATTTTGGCCATTCGCTTGAAGTATTCCACACAGGTACCGATGTTTTCTTCGATCGGTTCTTCAGAAAGATCAAGCATGTGCGAGGAATAAAGTGATTTTCCTGTGGCTTCAAAGTGTGCTTCGTTAGCATCTAATAAACCGTCAATCCATGGAAGTAATTTTCGTGCGGCATGGTCCGTATGAAGAATGACCGTTACACCATAGGCTTCAGCCATTTGATGAACATGATGAGCACCGGAGATCCCACCCTTGATCGCAGCATTCTGACCATCGTTACTTAATCCTTTTCCGGCGAAAAAGGCAGCTCCGCCATTGGAATACTGGATCATCACCGGTGAATTAATCGCTTTTGCTGTTTCCATTACCGCATTTACCGTGCTTGAGCTTGTGACATTTACAGCAGGAAGGGCAAAGCTATTTTCGTTAGCATAGTTAAGTAACTCAGTTACTTCTTTTCCTGTGAGAACTCCAGGTCTGAATTTCATAGAAATAGATTGTTAGATTTATCGGAAAAAAATTTCCGCAAATATAGTTGTTACCCAGCCGAAAAAGAATGGATGATTACTCCTGAATTGATGCATGGTACATCACAGGCGCGTCAGCAGAAGGGTCCGAATCAATTAGCTGGGATTCCTTCTTTCCTTCGAGCGCAGCAAGCACCAGCAAGGCGATTAGGTATAAAAACTTGATTAGGATTTTTATCTTCATGGATAGGTAGGACACCCTGATCTACCAAAAGGTTTAAATGAAGATTTAAATTTTTTTCGAAGAGATAAAAGTCTGGAAATCAATAGACTTAGTTAGCATCAGTAAAGGCATAAAAAAGGCGCAGATCCTTTATTGAGTTTTTGACGCTGCGCCGATTTAGTCCGCCTGTTTATGCTACTGTTCTTCGTTCTTTACGAGGAAGTAGTAGGTCAGAAATCCAAGGGCAATACAGACAGCTTCAACACCCCATGGTAGTGGTGAGTCACCGTCATATGGAAGTTGCTCTATAATAATAAGTCCAATTCCTGCGAATAAGACAATCAGGCCCCACTTCAACGCATTTTGCTTGGAGTTTTCTGATTTGAAAAGATTTGCTGTGTCAGTGTTAACCATGTTCTTATCAATTAACTTCTTCTTTAATGAATAATTAGTAATGATCGATACGAAGAGGATACTTGATCCAAATACCGATACGATTGCGACTATAGGTATTATTTCTTCCATTTTTTCAAATTTTAAGTTTATCAATGATTTCCCCGTTTGACATGGGCCTTGATAGAAAGGTTGCAGTAAAGAATTATCGCTAACTTATTGCAACATTTTCTTCTTACAAATTGACCTATTAAAGGAAATGGATGATAAGCTGCTTGTGTCCCGTGTGTTAGCTGGTGAGGATGGTGCCTTGCGTATACTCATTGGTAAGTATGAGCGACTGGTGGGACACATGGTTGCCAGGGTTATTTACAATGATGAAGATAGGGAGGAATTGTGTCAGGATGTTTTTGTAAAAGTGTATGAAAAGCTAAGCACCTTCCAGTTTGAGTCTAAACTATCAACCTGGATAGCGACCATTGCGTATCGAATGGCTGTGAACTTTGCGAAGAAAAGAAAACTGGACCAGGTGGAGTTGGATAACATCCAGGTAGAGAGCCCTGAAGATTCAAATTCGTATGAAAAAGAGGACTTGAGTCAATATGTTTCAGAATTAATTGAAAAGCTGCCAGTCAACTACAAACTGGTTTTGAATTTGTTTTATTTGGAAGAATTTAGCTATCCTGAGATCGTTGAGATTACAGGGATGCCGGAAGGAACGGTTAAAAACTATTTACACCGGGCAAAGAGCAAACTAAAAGTGATCATTGAAGAACAAACACTGAAGGAGGAGGCACTATTATGAAAAAGAATATAGATCAGATCGTCGAAGAAGCGCTCAGGCAAGAGCCGGAATTCAAACTTGGACTTGACTTCAAAGACCGTGTCGTCAAAGCTATCAGGCGAAATGAGATTAAAAGCCAACGAAGGTTCTATGTGTTAATAACTGTTGGAGTTGTACTCATGCTAGGTTTAGGCCTGGGTTTGATGGCTTACTTTGGCAGCCTGCAGGCATTTGCTGGAAAAAGTCAACTTGTTCCAATAGCAGTTATTGCTGGAGGAGTAGTGGTTCTTATTCAGTACCTGGACAAGAAACTTGTAAAGGACAAGATGTTCAAACAACTCGTTTGATGATCTCCCATTCTAGCATATAGCTCGCCGTACTTCCTTCCCTGGCGACCTTCATTGTGGTGAAATAAGTTGAAGCTCGATCTTCCTCTTCAAGTTTCACGGTAAAGGTCCCCAGAAGGTCATTCTTACTCAAAAAATCAAAATCCCACAATTCGATGACCATGTCATGATCTGCCTTGTGAGTGAACTCCTTATTGACTTTTACTTTGTCCCCTGAATTGATGGATTTGTATGGGCCCAAAGGCCATATCTTCTTCCCTTCGTACTTCAGATAAACTTCGTCCTTATCAACTTCATCGTTCAGTGTACAATGAAGATTTAGAACTTTGATTTGCATGATCAGGTATGTTTGTCTGAAGAAAGATAATCAATCCTTCAGAGAAACGGCTGATCAACTGGTTCCCATAGTTCTATTTTTCTACCCTCAAGATCTACGATCCAACCGAACTTGCCGTACTCGTACTCCTGGACCTCTCCAACGACCTGAACACCTTCTTTTTTCAATTCTTTCAGGAGTTCTTCCAGGTTTTCTACCCGGTAGTTGAACATGTACTCATTATCACTCGGATCAAAGTAATCCGTCTTGCTATCAAATGGACTCCAGGTTGTTGTACATACCTTCTCTTTGTCATCAAAATCTCTCCACTTGAATAGTGAACCCCAGTCATCCATTTGAATGCCGAGATGCTTTTCGTACCATGCTTTTGTTTTCTTGGGATCTTCCGATTTAAAGAAGACACCCCCAATTCCAGTTACTCTTTTCATATCAGTCATTTGTTTCCAAAGCAAGGGGAAGGTCCAGAGTTAACCAAACCGAAGAGGGATATTGGCCAAAAATCATCCGAAAGGGTGAGCCCATTTTTGTTTCCTGAAGGTCAATTCAGAGACTTGGTTGAAAATTAAGATGTAAACAATGTGTCATTTTCCTATGATTTTCTAAACCATTACTATCACTTTTTTGTCTTGAAATAGAGCGTATTGATCTTTTTGTCGGTAGCCGCTGATAAAAAATCTGCTATTTTTAAAATCTATCTTTCGCATCTTGCGTTGAAGAGAAACACTGTTAATTGAAATAAGCGTATGTATAAATTGATGTTGATTGCGGGGTTTGCCATCCTGACCTCTTTCGGGATTTCAACAGGCATCTCTAGCGGAAGTTATGAGCTTAGGAATGATAGTTTAAAGGTTCTTGAACCTAAGCCGGAGCACGCGAGCGAAGCTTATGTTATAACCAACCTTCTCAAAAGATACCACTATAGAAAGCTGTCACTTTCTGATTCCATCTCCAGTGTGATCTTCGATAATTACTTCTCATCTCTGGATCCTAACAAGTCGTACTTCTTTGATTCTGACATCAAGCAGTTTGAAGGCCTTCGGAATAAGTTAGACGACCAGATCCCGGAAGGTGATCTTGATTTTGCCTACCATGCTTTTGAATTGTACAGAGAGAGAGCGCTCAATCGGGTTGATTTTGTTTTCGAGTTATTGAAAACGGAATTCGATTTCTCTAAAGACGAAATGTATGAGTTTGATCGCGAGAATGCAGACTGGCCAAAGACGATCGATGAGCAAGACGAGATTTGGAGAAAGCTTATTAAGAACCAGGCGTTGACTTATCAGCTTTCAGGAAACACCTGGGAAAAGACTGTTGAAAGTCTAACCAAAAGATATGAACGGATCCAACTGGCGATCTACCAATATAATAGTGAGGATGTCTTCCAAAGCTACATGAACGCCTACACCAATGCGTACGACCCTCACACGGATTACTTCTCTCCACCTGATGCTGCTAACTTCCAGATCGAGATGGGATTATCCCTGGAAGGAATTGGAGCTCGTTTAATGCAGAACCTGGATTACACACAGGTTGCAGACATCATTCCCGGAGGTCCTGCTTATAAGAGCAAAGGAATCCTGAAAGACGATAAGATCATTGGAGTGGCGCAAGGCGATGATGGTGAGTTTATTGATGTGATCGGATGGCGGTTGGATGATGTGGTAGCCAAGATCCGCGGACCTAAAGGAACAGTTGTGAAGCTTCAGATCTTAAAGGCCAGTGAAGGAGCAAATGCACTACCCGATACCCTGAGACTTGTCAGGGATAAGATCAAGTTAGAATCACAGGCAGCTAAGTCCGAACTGATACCAATTTCGGAAGGTAATTCCACCTATAAATTAGGAGTGATCACTGTACCAAGCTTCTACTTGAACTTTGACGACCTCAATGCGGGAGTAAAAGATTATCGAAGTACCACCCGGGATGTGAAACGTTTGATCACCGAGTTGAAGGGACAGGGAATGGATGGATTACTGATCGACCTTCGATTCAATGGGGGCGGATCACTGCAAGAAGCAATTGAGATGACCGGACTATTTATTCCGGATGGTCCTGTTGTTCAGGTTCGTAATACCGACCAATCTGTTGATCGAATGGATGATGAAGATGGAGGAAAAGTGTTTTACGATGGCCCACTAGCGGTTATGGTGAACCGTGGAAGTGCTTCTGCTTCAGAGATCTTTTCTGGTGCAATACAAGACTACCGTAGAGGTGTAATTATAGGTGAAAGCACCTTTGGAAAAGGGACTGTTCAAAACATAATTGATCTCGATCGTTACATCAGAAACCCAGACATGAAGCTTGGTCAATTGAAGATGACATTAGCGAAATTCTATCGTGTTACAGGAAGTAGCAATCAACGAATTGGTATTGCTCCGGATGTTCAATTCCCTTCTGTTTACGACGGAGAAAACTTTGGTGAAGGAAGCAGGCCCAATGCATTGCCATGGGATGAAATAGCTCCAGCCGGATTCAAAACTACCAATACGGTTGATGAAGAGTTGCTCGATAAGCTCAATGCACTTTATCGTAATCACCTGAATACAGATCCAGACCTTCAGAAACTGGTTAAGGAAATCGAGGAAGCAAAAGAAAGACGCAATCGCTCATCGGTATCATTGAACCTGGAAGCCAGAAGATCTGACATGGATCCAGGTAATGACAACCTGGACACTTCTGTAGAGGAAGGGGAACTATCAGATCGGGACGCCATTGATGAACGACTGAAAGATGATCCCTATCTTAAGGAAGGTCTGCGACTCCTGGCTGAAATTGCTAAAAGAAAGATCGGCTAAGCAACTTTTTCCCGGCTTTCCTGTCTCTTATTGTAAATATCATTTTGCATGAAGATTCAATTAACTATTTGCGGCCTGCTAATCGGGCTAAGCTTGATGGCCCAAAACCAAATTGCTTCAGCTGAGCTTGAAGCACAAAATGTAAACGAGGTAAAGGTAGAGGGTTCCTTTTGTGATGTATATGTAGAGAGAGGGAACAGGAACTACGTTAAAGCTTCTATCATCGGAAGGGGAAATGAGGGCGACTTTGAATTTGATACGGATATCATTGGTTCGACTCTTATTGTCAGGGTAATTCGGCAAAACCGAAGTTCGTGGCGTAGCTACAACACCACAGAAGCAAAGATCGAACTCACCATCAAGGACGGAGTGAGCCTGGATATTGACAATTCCTCCGGGGATGTTTTCGTTTCTGACCTTAATACTTCCGAATCCAAGATCGAAGCATCCAGCGGAGACATTACACTAAAGCGCATCAATGCAAACCTTGAGGTGGAAACATCATCAGGAGACATTTCAATCGACGGTTTAGAAGGAGATCTGGAGATGGAGTCTACCAGTGGAGATCAGGAAGTTTCGAATTTGGTCGGTAACCTGGATACCAGAGCTAGTTCAGGGGATATTACAATAGAGGATTTTGATGGGGAACTTGATCTGGAAGCTACTTCAGGTGATATTGAATTAATAGGAGGAAGGGGTGTGCTATATCTAAAGACTACTTCCGGAAACATAGACGGAGACGATATTGAATTAACGGGAGATTCAAATCTTCGGGCTTCTTCGGGAGATATTGAGATTGATTTCGAAAATCCAATAGATGAACTTAGTTTCGATTTAACCTCATCTTCAGGAAATCTGGACGTTGGCAACAGGTCCGGAGAAAAGAAACTATATATCCGACGTGGAGGAATAACGGTAATTGGCGTCACATCCAGTGGCAATCAGGAATATGACTAACAACTTTTGATTGGTAATTCTGATAAAAAGGTAGCTTGGCTACCTTTTTTTGTTATTTTGGCTCAAATGAACATTTTTGTTTGTTACACACAACCTTAACCAAAAGATTCTATGGAAAAACCATACATTGATTCCAATACCAGTTTACCAGAAATTACCGTCAAAGCAGTTGTCTTAGGAGCCATCTTGTCGATTATCCTTTCAGCTGCAAATGCCTATTTCGGGCTTTTTGCAGGCTTGACCGTTTCGGCCTCCATTCCTGCTGCCGTCATATCAATGGCGCTTCTGAAGGCCTTCAAGACCTCAAACATCCTGGAGAATAACCTGGTGCAAACGGCAGCTTCTGCCGGAGAATCAATAGCGGCTGGGGTAATCTTCACCATACCTGCCCTGATCATTATGGGCTATTGGGAAGAGTTCAACTATTTGGAGACGGTGATGATTGCGCTCTGTGGAGGAATCCTGGGAGTGCTGTTTACCATCCCACTTCGAAAAGCGCTGATTGTTAAAGAAAAACTGAAATTTCCAGAAGGTGTAGCAACTGCTGAGGTGCTGAAGACAGGAGAAGAGGGGGGAAAGGCCGTGAAATACCTGGTTTGGGGATCTCTGATCGGGGGCGTATTCAAACTGGGAGACTCTGCAATGAATCTTTGGAATGGATCCTGGCAAAAAGCCACGTTGATCAATGAAAAAGTCTATGCCTTTTTTGGCTTAAATCTCTCTCCGGCGTTGGTTGCCGTGGGATATATTGTCGGGCTGAATGTGGCTTTTCTCCTGTTTCTTGGAGGAGTGATCAGTTGGAATGTGGCTATTCCGATATACATAGCTATCAATGGACCACAGGAGGGGGTTGATGCTGTAACGATGGGTGGAAACATATGGAACTCTCAGATCCGGTTTTTAGGTGTTGGGTCGATGGTGGTAGGTGGTCTTTGGGCGCTGATAAGCCTGACCAATTCACTTGGTGCAGCTTTCCGCCAGGGGATTGAAGCATTCAAGTCAGGAGGTCAGAGCATGAAAGACCAGGTGCGTACAGAGATGGATACGCCAATGTCGTGGGTGTTGATGGGAATTGGTGTATTGTTGGTGCCAATGTTTATCATCTACCAGTCAGCTATTAGTGACGTTCCCATCTCAATCACAATGACATTAATACTAGTAGTTGCCGGTTTTCTTTTTGCCGCAGTTGCGGGCTATATGGCCGGACTGGTTGGTAGCTCCAACAATCCAATTTCCGGAGTGACGATAGCTACTATCCTTTTTACTTCCTTATTGCTGTTAACATTAATGGGAACCGGTAATCAACTGGCGGGTGCCGCCGGGGCAATACTGGTTGGAGCGGTAGTAGCTTGTGCGGCCGCCATTGCCGGTGATAACATGCAGGACCTGAAGGCGGGTCATATCCTGGGAGCAACTCCATTCAAGCAACAGATCATGCAGATGGTAGGAGTCGTAGCAGGCGCACTGGTTATTCCTCTGGTTCTTAATTCGCTTTTGATTGCCTATGGAATGGGAGCACCTACAGCTGAGCAACCCAACTCACTTACAGCTCCTCAGGCGACTTTGATGCAAAGTGTGGCACAGGGAATTTTTGGAGGAAACCTTCCATGGAATATGGTTTACATCGGAGGAGCCATCGGCATCATTGTTATTATCATCGATCAGTATCTGAAATCAAAAGGTTCGGAGTTTAGGATGCCGGTATTGGCAGTTGCTGTTGGGCTGTACCTTCCATTTGAATTAGACTCAGCCATTTTCGTTGGAGGAGTACTCGCATACTTTTTAAGCAGATCAACAAAAGCAAGCAACTCTAAAGAAAGAGCCGATAATTCGGGACTACTACTTACTTCCGGATTAATAACAGGTGAAGCCTTAATGGGGATTATAATAGCAATAGCAATAGTTGCAGGCTTCCAGACCGGGACACCTCATGATCTCACCTTCATTTACGAGAACGTAGGACTTGCTATCCTGCTGTTGATCATTTGGTTTGTATATCGCACCGTAGTGAAAATATCCAAAGAGTGATCACTGTTCATTAGCGTACGAAATACGTTTGCAACTGGACAATATCTGTTTTGAGAATTATGGACTAACTATCTGTTAGTCAGTTAGATAGATTTCTTGGCATGGTTTTCATCCTGTTGGGTTTAAACCTATCAGTCTCATGCTAAAGAATTACTTCAAAACTGCTGTTCGGAATCTTTCGAGAAATAAGATCTACAGTATTCTCAACATTGTTGGTCTGGCACTTGGTATCGGGTGTTCGTTGGTGATCTACAAAGTCATTGTTTTTGAACAAAGCTTTGACAAGCACCAGGAAAATTACAATAGTGTCTATCGAATCGTAAATAATATGATCCGTCCGGATCAGATAGACCAGGGGATGGGGACACCTCATCCGGTAGCTCCTGCCATCGAAGAAGACTTCCCGGAGATAGTTGAAGTAGCAAGAACGCATTATTTATGGGGCAACCAGTTGAATGTAACGGAGGGAGACCAAATCAAGAAGTTCCTGTTGGAAGAAGGAGTTGTTTTTGTCGATCCCTCGTTCTTTAAGATCTTCAATGTCGAATTTGTTGCTGGCGACCCTGAAACAGCGTTGACAGAACCGAATACGATGGTGCTGTCAAAATCAGAGAGCCGTAAATTATTTGGATTGAGTGAGGGTGCCGAAGCTGAGGCAATTGGCAAGTCGGTCAATTTTGGGAACCTGAGGGATTTCAATGTGGTAGGAGTGATCAATGATCCTCCTGAGGCGACGAACTTCCCATTCACGATCTTGTGTGAGTACACCAGCCAGGAGATCATAAACTCGTATTTCTACGAAGGAAAAGAGTGGAATTCTACCAGTTCAAACACGAACACATACATTCTTACCGGATCTGGTTTTGATCCAATTGCTTTCGATGAGAAACTTGTTGATTTTGTGGACCGGCATTACAAGGAAGGAGAATCGAAACGAAGGATTTTTAAGACTCAGCCTTTAGCTGATGTTCATTCAAGCAGCATCTATGAGAATTATACGTATACAACATCGAACGAATTGCTGGTAGCACTAACGTTCATTGCCGTTTTTCTCATCTTGACGGCCTGTATCAATTTCGTCAACCTGGCAACTGCCCAGGCGGCAAATCGATCTAAGGAAATAGGTATTCGTAAGGCCATTGGAGGATATACCGGTCAATTGGTCCTGCAATTTTTCGCTGAGATAACCGTGATCTCCTTTTTGGCAATCATTATGTCGCTTGCAGTAGCGGAATTTATGTTTGTGCAACTGGAGGAAGTTATTCAAACACGTTTATCACTAGATCTGTTGAATGAAGTGGGGACCATTGGGTTCTTATTAACCCTGTTTGCAGTAGTAAGCTTTCTATCCGGTTTCTACCCTTCCGTATTACTTTCCAGGATGAATACAGTGATGGCGTTGAAAAACAAGATCACGGCCAAGAATCATTCTGGTGGGTTGAACTTGCGAAAGGCATTGGTGGTGACCCAGTTTACCATTTCACAATTCCTGATCATCGGGACTGTCATCATATCTGCTCAGATGAAATACTTCACTACGAAGGATCTGGGATTTGACAAAGAGGCGATCGTTACTACTTATCTCCCGGAAAGGGACCAGGTGAAAACAGATCGTTTCAAACAACAGTTATTATCTGATCCTTCCATTGCGGATGTGACATTTGCCTTGAGTGCACCAACCGGAAACAATAACTCCCATTCCAATTTTAACTATGCTCCCCTGCAGTCTGAAGAAGACTATCATGCAAGTTTCAAATGTGCAGATGAGAGCTACATGAATGTGTATGGGTTGGAATTGCTTGCAGGTAGAAACTTTGTAAAAGATGATAGCATCAATTACCTGATCATCAATGAACGTACAGCTCGTTTGCTAGGATTTGGTGATGATTATGAAGCAGCTGTAGGAGAGACACTTACATCGGGCTGGCGAGGAGATAAGAAGATCATTGGAGTCATGAATGACTTTCATTCACAATCACTTAGTGAGGATCTCAATTATGTTTTCCTAATGTATCAGCCCGAAGTGTTTTATGAGATCGCTTTCAAAACTGCTGAAGGAGCTAATATCAAAACAGCCTTAAGCCATTTCGAACATACCTGGGAGCAGGTTTATCCCGAATATGTGATCGACTGGCAGTTCTATGATGAGCAACTGGCAGAGAGGTATGAGCAGGAGCAGAACATGGCAACATTGATGAACACATTCACCATTATATCCATACTGATTGGTAGTCTTGGCCTTTACGGGTTGATCGCATTCATTGCTGCAAACAGAACAAAGGAAGTAGGAATACGGAAAGTACTGGGAGCTTCAGTAGCAAGTATTGTGAGCAAGTTCACCACAGAGATATTGATTCTGGTTTCGGTCGCTTTTGTTGTTGCCGCTCCGATAGCTTACCTGGTACTCAACAATTGGCTAAATAACTATAAGTTCAGAATTGATATCGGAATTGGCTTCTTTGTGGTTGCCTTCCTGGCAACATTGCTGGTAGCAGTAGTAACAGTAAGTCATCGCACGATTTCTACAGCTTTGCTAAATCCGGCAAGAACTTTGAAAGACGAATAGCAGGCCCACCAACTTTCCATATATTTGGCGGATTCACAATTTGAGTTCATTAATATATGAGTAAAGATCTGTTCAGTAACCGTTGGGGAATAGTTCTGGCGGCACTTGGAATGGCCATTGGTGCCGGCAACTTATGGAGATTTCCCAGGTTAGCAGGTCAATACGGCGGATCATTTATTCTTCTTTGGATATTGTTTTTGTTCATCTGGTCCATTCCATTATTGTTGTCTGAGTTTGCAATAGGGAAGAAGTACAAAAGCGGTGTAATTGGATCCTTTGGTCAATTTGCAGGTAAGAAGAACACCTGGATGGGGTTCTTCATCACGATGTGTACCCTTGGAATTGCGTTCTACTATTCTATTGTTACTGCCTGGGCCTTCAGGTACCTTTCTTTCTCTGTAAAAAGCCTGTTTTCTTCGACTTCCTTACTCGAACAATTACAATCCGACCCGGACTATCTGAACACGTTTTGGCTTGGCATTTCTAACCGCGATTGGACAACTGTCATTGTATACATACTCGTCATTTTCCTGGGGTTTCTTATTCTCCAGCGTGGAGTAAAAAATGGATGGGAAAAAGCTAACCGGTTATTGATTCCCAGTCTCTTTGTTATTCTGATCATCATTGCCTGTATATCATTAAGTATGCCCAATGGTATCCAGGGATTGGAGTACATGTTTGGAATTGATACAAAACACTTTTCAAACCCCACCATTTGGATCGAGGCACTTTCCCAATCCGCCTGGTCTACCGGAGCGGGTTGGGGTTTGTTAATGACGATCTCTGCGTTCTCCAAGGATGATGAAGATGTGACCCTGAATACTTTTATAGGAGCATTTGGGAATAACACAGCTTCATTATTATGTGGGATGGCTATCATACCCGCAGTGTTTGCACTTTCAGCTTCAGAGACTGATGCGATCACGTATCTTCAATCTGGAAATCAGGCACTGACATTTACGATCATTCCGATGTTGTTCGCTAACATCCCGGGGGGTGCTTTTCTTTCTGTATTGTTCTTCCTGGCACTTTTTGTGGCCGCCTTCAGCTCGTTTCTTCCTATGATCGAGTTGCTATTGAAGAATATCACTGATTTGAACATGACCAGGAGAAAGAGCATGGTAGCAGCAATCGCTTGCTTTGTCCTCATTGGATTCCCATCTGCATGGTCATTGGATTTCTTTACTAACCAGGACTGGGTGTGGGGAGTCGGGCTTATTCTTTCCGGGTTATTCATTTTGGTCGGTGTGGCGATGAACAACCCATCAGGATTCAAGGAATCAGCAATTGATGCAGGCTCTGATATTAAGTTTTCCACCTCCTTCTTCAAAGCAGCCATTTTCCTAAATATTGGAATTGCTGTTTTTTTGATCTACTGGTGGATGTCACAAGGGTTCAGCAGTAACCCCTGGTTTGATGAGAGTGGCAGGTGGAATTTATTTGACGTTTACAGCAACGCTTCAATAGTGACCCAATGGGGGCTGATCATATTGATAGGAGTATTGCTCAATGGATACCTTTATCGAAAATTTGTAAGGAAATGACTACATCCACCATCATTAGCATGACTGTAATCCTGACGATCATTGTCGGAGGATTTCTATATTTTCTAACTAAAGCAATCAAAAAAGAGAAAAAATCAAATGGATAAGATCGACCCGCTTAACCAGGTAGCAGACTTTCACCACACGTTTAAGCACCCAATCCTGGAATCGCCTCAAATACCTTCTGAAGAACGTTGTAAGCTTCGTGTTTCACTTATTGCAGAGGAGCTAAAAGAACTGGAAGAAGCAATTGAAGATGGTGATATCGTTGAAGTAGCTGACGCATTGTGCGATATTCAATACGTATTATCAGGGGCAGTTCTGGAGTTTGGTTTGGGGGATAAATTCAGAGAGTTGTTTGAAGAAGTACAGCGATCAAACATGAGCAAAGCCTGCCAATCAGAAGGTGAGGCCCTTGAAACTGTTCAATATTATCATGATAAAAAAGGAACGGACGCTTACTATGAGAAACAGGATGGGAAATACCTGGTATACCGTAAAGGCGATAACAAGACACTTAAATCCGTCAACTATTCGCCGGCTGACCTTGAATCAATTCTGGATAGTTGATTGCGTATGAAATGGTTGAATTCCTTTCAACGCTTTTCTGACTATGCTGATCTGCCGATTAGGCTGGCAGTTGGGATCCATCTCATTATAGGAAGTCAGGATAACGTTTTTTCCTGGGAGCGGATGCTGGAGTTCAGGGACTTTCTGGAGCAGTTTGGAATGCCTATACCACTGGTAGCTGCTTTTACTTCAGTCTATGTACAGTTTATCGGTGGTATTCTCTTCATTGTTGGGTGGAGGGTAAGATTAGCCGCGGTGATCATGGTATTCAACTTTATTGTTGCAATACTATTGGTCCACATTGGAGATACTTATGCCAATACTTTTCCAGCACTAATGATGTTAGCTGGATCAATTTTCTTGCTCTTTAATGGTGCTGGAAAATGGAGCATTGACCACTCCATCTCCGATAAAAACTAAAAAAGGTGGTCTGGTGACCACCTCTTTCAAGTCCTTTATTCTATTCTTTAGTTAACCCTGGTGAGGAAAACATTGCCGTCATTTTCATGATCTTCATTCACTAATAGCCCGTCCACCATCCTCCATTCATCATCATGGCTAGAGATGTGAAAATCATCGTCATCATCGATATCTTCAATAACCAGGTAACCACGGCGGTTGATGTACCACTCCCCGGTTTCTTCTTCTACTTCACCAAAAGCTTTAACAGTGATGTATAGTTTGCCTCGCCTTTGGAAATCGAAGTAGATATCGATATTGTCGAGTACGCCACTTACCAGCCCCGAAACGGATTTAATTATGATTTCTTCAAGGATCGTGTCGGCATCATCAGCTTCTTCATCCAGTTCATCATCGACATTGATCACAAGCTTCCAGGTGCCTAAAATGTCCTTTTCGGTAACTTTTTGTGCTTGAGCGCTAGTTCCCAGAAATAGTACCAAGCTTAATAAGGTTAGAATTTTGAGTTTCATATTGGCATTATTATGTAATACAAGGTACTAGTTATACTGTAATTCTCCAAAAAGGTTACCGTGTTAGTTAATTAGTTGAATAGTTAATTAGTATCACTAGTTGACTAATCCACTAATAACTATTCCCTAATCCACTAAATTTGCGGTTTATTCTGATAGGAGATCATGTTTGATAATTTAAGTGTAAAGCTGGAGCATGCGTTTAAGACGCTAAAGGGACAAGGACAAATCACCGAGATCAATGTTGCCACCACGGTAAAGGAGATCCGAAGAGCTTTGATCGATGCGGATGTAAACTACAAAGTAGCCAAGGAAGTAACCGATAAGATCAAAGAGGAGGCGCTTGGGCGTGATGTATTGATCTCAGTTTCCCCCGGACAATTGCTAACGAAGATTGTTGCTGAGGAGCTTACAGCATTGATGGGGGAGCACAACGTTCCTATCAACCAGGAAGGTAGCCCAAACATCATATTGATATCGGGACTTCAGGGATCGGGTAAGACGACTTTTTCAGGAAAGCTTGCCAACCTGCTGAAGAAGCAAGGGAAGACAGTTATGCTTGCAGCCTGTGATATCTATCGACCTGCTGCGATTGATCAGTTGAAGGTGTTGGGTGAGCAGGTAGGAGTGGAGGTTTATGCAGAGCCGGAGAATAAAGATGCCATCACCATCGCAAAAAATGCCGTCAAGTATGCAAAGGATAATGGTAAGAAAACACTCATCATAGATACTGCCGGACGATTGGCCATAGATGAGGAGATGATGAATGAGATCGAAGGCCTCAAGCAAGCACTGAATCCTGCAGAGACCTTGTTCGTGGTTGATTCGATGACAGGTCAGGATGCAGTGAATACTGCAGTGACCTTCAACGAACGGTTAAATTTCGATGGTGTTGTCCTAACCAAATTGGATGGTGATACACGTGGTGGTGCCGCCCTTTCGATCAGAAAGGAAGTAACGAAACCGATCAAGTTTATCAGTACCGGTGAGAAAATGGATGCCATTGACCTGTTCCACCCGGACAGGATGGCTAACAGGATCCTTGGAATGGGTGATGTGGTCAGTTTGGTGGAGCGAGCGCAGCAGGCGTATGATGAAGAAGAAGCCCGAAGGATCAACAAGAAGATCCGAAAGAACCAGTTTGGCTTTGACGACTTCTTATCTCAGATGGAGCAGATGAAGAAGATGGGGAGCATGAAGGACCTGCTTGGTATGATCCCTGGTGTCGGCAAAGCTGTCAAAGACATTGATATCGATGACGATTCACTGAAGCCAATAGAAGCCATCATTAAATCCATGACTCCTAAAGAGCGAACCAATCCTGAGATCCTCAACGGAACCCGTAAGCAACGCATAGCTAAAGGAAGCGGAACTTCCATCCAGGAAGTCAATCAACTGATCAAGCAGTTTGATCAGATGCGTAAGATGATGAAGATGATGAACAAGTCGGGAGGAAAGCGTGCCTTAGCAAATATGCTGGGAGGGATGGGGTAAGCCTAATTTATTAGTCATTGAGATCATAGTACTCCTCGAATAATAGCACATTGCCATTTTGCCATACGGTTTGCGCAGCTTCAGTCCACTGACCTGCCGCATTATCCCACGTAGCATTGAATTCGATTTCGTTAGCGCCGCTTGGAATGTATACCTGGTAAGCAACTTGTAAATCTGCCAAGTCTGCATACGCAGGAAGCTCGCAAAAGTTTGTTAAGCTCCCAATACTTCCGGCTTGATCTAATTGATATATTCCTCCATCATCATGGTCACCCGGGAGTAAATCAACATCCAGTCCATCAGCCTCTACCAATCCAGTTGTTGTGCTTATGATATAAATATCTAACGAGAAAAACTGACCAGGAGTAATACCCCCAAAGTCAATTCGCATGTCATTGCTACATCCGTTTAGAGGAATGAAGATGAATACATTCTGTTGTTCCTTGTGGATTTGGCCCTTTATTCCCTCCCAAACCGGGATCATTGCAAACTCTGAAGTTGAACTCAAAATGAATTCGAGCGGATTTTCCCTTGCCATAAGAATGT
The DNA here is from genome assembly GCA_965267415.1 of Cyclobacteriaceae bacterium. Lineage (GTDB taxonomy): Bacteria > Bacteroidota > Bacteroidia > Cytophagales > Cyclobacteriaceae > Ekhidna. Next base: position 231,946 of record OZ253955.1, read on the forward strand.
CCGTATCAAAAGCGTAAGTCAAGGGGTGGTAACCTTGATGATCAACCTGAAATTCATAATACTCCATTTCATTGAGTAGTTCGAAGGCTAAGGTTGATTCACTATCTGTGGTTGTTACTGTTTCCAACAAGACCTCATCATTTGCATTGTACCCCCTAATTGTTACATCTGTTATCATATTAGTTCCATCAGAGTCATCCACAGCCAGCAGGTCAAGGTAGAAGGTCGGAACGACGTTGAAGCTGTAAGATAAATAGCCAAATTGAGCCGGAGTGTCTGGTTCAGCAATCGGTAAAACTTCAGGGTCTATGATGTTCAGTACATCCCCATCCACAGTAAAATCCATTGGGAGTGGATCGTTAACCAAATAGGCTTTTTCAGACCCTTCAAGAGGAGAAGCATACATGACCTTTCCGGTATTGTCTAATACAACGAAGGCTGTTAGTAAATAATCTCCTTCTTCTAACTCAAGTGGTGTACTAATGAAACTGCTACCAAACGGGCTCAAATCAATCACTTCATCTGTAAGCACCGGGCTCTCCTGGTCATCAGTGATACTAAGCCGTATTTGAGTTGGCGTGGCGTTTTCATCAACTGCTATACGTCCGCCATCATTAGCGACTGTGAATCCAAAACTTACTTTGTGAAGCACTACCGGATCAGGTGGAACGATGATGGGACCTGCATCATCTTTCTTTTTACATGAAAACAGGAATAGGGTACATATGAAGGAAAAAGCAATCAGTTGTTTCATAAGATTTGATTTAAAAAAAGAAGGGGTGCGACCATGATCAACACCCCTTCGACTTGCTTAAAAAATGCTCTAGTTGTTTGTTCGAAAGATCGAATTAAGAGTTATTGAGCAAATAACTCATGAAACAAAAGTCAGTGCTTTCGTAGAGGAATTCCAGAAAATAGGATATACGGATTATATACGGATATTATGAATTGATCTACAGGAGATCTATTTGGCCTCCAGGAGCACTTTCATCATTCCTTCAGCAGCCACTTTCCCCTTTTTTGTGATGAATTCAGGAGGGGTGTTGTCACCGATCTCAAAGGTGATACCCGGGGCATTGAATTGAGTAATAAACCAGCCTTTGGAAACAGGGGAACCCAAGCCGGATGGTGCGTCATGGATCTCGTAATTTTCAATATTAGACCCAATGTAACTCAACCAATCATCGGTGAATGATTGATTCACCGTTTCAAGCTCACGATCGGTCGTGTAATAAATATCGTAGTAGGTGCTATGGAAGTCCAATCCAACAGCTACCTGGGAGTTTCGTTCGGTTACATCTTTTACAATATGATCAGCAAACTGCTTGATCTCTGACTGGTTATAGTGAGCCCAATCTCTGTTCAGGTCAACACCTCCCGTATTGTGTCTCCAATGACCCATGTCTACTCCATCCGGGTTAAGAAGGGGGTAGATCAGAACAGTATATTTCTTAAGAAAGGACTTACTGAGTTTAGAGTTATCGGCAATTCGCTCAATAAATGATTGCATGGCATAGTAGCCAGTTACCTCAGGTGGATGCTGTCTGGAGATTACTACGACCGTTTCCTTTCCTTTTCCGAGTCGGATGTGATACAGGTCACGTCCTTGCTTGCTTTTCCCGATCACCTCAAAGGATGCCAGTTTGTTTTTGGCAATTTCCCGGCTCCAAGTTTCAACTTTGCTTGACGTTTCAAGAGGCTGTGCTGCGATCCATGTGGTATCCGTTCCAACATTTACTTTCAAAGTGGCTGTCAGTGTGTCTGTTGCTACACTGACATTCGTTGAATCCATTCGATTCCATGTATTTCCATCGCTGCTGACCTTGGGCCAGTAACGATGACGGTTTCGTTCGAAATAATCCAGTTTGATTGTGACATTCTTCGACCCTTCGGATGTCCAAAGCCTGAATGCATACCAAGGACTCATATTTATCGGGGTATTTTCCGGCTCAATGAAAATGGTTACTGTGGAATCATTCTCTACCGTAAGCTTATTGAGTCTTGCTCCATCAAATTGATTATCAACAAATAAGGAAGTACCCACCTGATAGGTTTTCTTTTCCTGCCATTTGATCTCCTTCGTCTTGGTGTCAACAGGGTTCGGAAAATCGTAGGTCTTAGCCTGTGAGAGTGCTAAAAAGCCTGAAATGGACGCAAAGAAAAGAATAGCTAGTCTCATGCCTGATAGGTTACGGCCTTAACTGCCTCAATGGTCCTGCTAACATTAGGAAGTACCTCGTCGATCAGTGTAGGAGCATATGGTAGTGAAACGTCCTTATTAGTGATCCGGTGGATAGGAGCATCAAGGTAGTCAAATGCATTGCGTTGAACATGATGACTGATCTCAGAAGAAATAGAAGATAGGGGCCAGGCCTCTTCTACAATCACTAATCGATTTGTCTTCTTAACGGACTCCACAATCGCTTCATAGTCTATCGGGCGAACACTTCTCAGGTCAAGTACTTCAGCGCTAATTCCATCCTTAGCTAGTTCTTCGGCTGCCTGATCAACGACCTTCATCATTTTGCCGAAAGAGATCAATGTTACATCATCACCTGATCGTACCAGGTTAGCCTGGCCAATAGGCAACAAGTATTCTTCTTCAGGAACTTCCCCTTTGTCAGCATACATGAGCTCGGACTCCATGAAGATAACCGGGTTATCGTCCCGAATAGCCGTTTTTAGCAACCCCTTGGCATCATATGGGTTAGAAGGTACAACTACTTTAAGACCGGCAGTATTTGCATACCAGTTCTCGAAGTTTTGAGAATGCTGCTGACTCAACTGTCCGGCATTTCCCGTAGGTCCTCTGAAAACGATCGGCACGTTGTATTGTCCTCCGGACATGGAGAGCATTTTTGCGGCACTATTGATCACCTGGTCTATCGCAACCAGGGAAAAGTTAAATGTCATGAATTCAATGATCGGGCGAAGGCCATTCATAGCTGCTCCAACACCAACTCCGGCAAAACCCAACTCAGTAATTGGAGTATCAATTACCCGTCTTGCACCAAACTCGTCCAACATCCCCTGGCTTACCTTGTAGGCACCATTATATTCTGCAACTTCTTCACCCATTAAGAAGACATCATCATCTCTTCTCATTTCTTCACTCATCGCTTCTCCAAGGGCTTCTCTGAATTGAATTTCTCTCATCGGTTGGATTTGTTTTAGGGCTGCTAAATTAACTCCCGTTGATGATATTAGGAATAGTGTACAGCCCAATGATTAAATCCGTTATTGCGAGGAGCCCGCTAACCAGCGGGTGACGAAGCAATCTTACTCTTAGTCTTTTCTTTTCCTAGAATGAGATCGCTTCGGGAAGATCCCTCGCGATGACGGTATAGTCGAAATTCACCATTCTAAGACTCGACTATAGAGATCATCCCATTCAGGATTGAATTGATTGATCAAATCCTCTTTCTTTTGCCTTGATCCACCTTTTAATTGCCTCTCTCTTTTAATCGCTTCTTCTATAGAGTGGAATTGTTCAAAGTAAACCAACTTGAAAAGATTGTATCTAGCACTAAAGCTTTTGGGGTATGCCTTCGTTCTATGTTGATGAATCCTTGTAATTAAATCTGATGTGACCCCAACATAAAGGGTAGAGTTGTTTTGATTAGTAAGAATGTAAATGCACCCACCTCTTTCCATAGAACAAAAAAAAATCCTGATCCCGAAGAATCGGGACCAGGACTTTTGAAAGTGATATTACTTAAAGCTTACTTAACTGCTTCGTTAACAGCGTCAGCAAAGCTTGTGAATTCAAGATCGTTCAAAGCTGTGTCTTTCAATGAAGGATCTGCATCAACAGCCTTCTTAAGGTTGGTTCCTACTCCTGCAGCATCGTTATCTCTGGCAGAAGCAACGGCCATTAGGTATGCAGCAATACCATCCAGTCCGTTATCACTTGAAACCTGACCGAAAGCAGCATTTGCCTGAGAAGTCTCACCACTTAGTAAGTAAGAAAGCCCTTTATCAATGTTAGCTGCATCATCCAACTGAGCAGAAGCAAATGAAGCTTTTGCTTTGTCGTATTCAGCCATTCTCACTTCGATAGCACCTTTCATAGCATTTACTTTAGCAGATACTTCGTTACCGCCACCGCTTACACCACCAAGTGTTTCGTAAGCTTTTTCGTAATCCATTTGAAGTGCCTGAACTGCTCCTAGGTTTGCTTGTACAATAGGTGAGCTAGAATTTTTGTTCGCAGCGATCTCCAACTGAGTAGTGGCATCATCAAGGTTACCCAATTCCGTGTGAACCGCTCCAAGGTTGTTGTGAGCTTGCCATGCGCCAGTGTTGTCTGCCGCAGCTTTATAGATTGCAGCTTTTTCTTCCAATGAAGGAGTAAGGGTTGCACTGAACATTAACTCTTCGTTAGTGAGTGTGTCAACTGATGCTTCTCCACTTGTGATCGCTTTTGCAAGTACAGCGATTTGCGCATTGGTTTTCTTAGGCTTAACAGTCAATACTTCAGTCTTAGCATAACGAAGACCTGGATAAATATCTTTGAAAACCTGCTTGTATGTAGAAAGCTTTTGCATTTCTTTTTCTTTCTCTTCGAAAGTTCCAGAACCATTAATGATGTTAGTGTACTGAGACTTATCAGAAGAACTAATACCATCGTAGTTGTTCAAAGCAGTTCTGAAGCCATTCCAGTCTCTTACGATTGGCTTGGTGATAAACTCAATTGAGTCAGCAGCACCTTTATAATCGTACCGGTCCATTCGGCCTCTGTAATACTTTTCGATCGTAGCAGGACGATCAGCTGCAAGATCAGTGTTGATCGTTTCCTTACCTTCAGGAGAGTGAGAACCTGTTATTGTAACGGTTCTTGTAACGTTTTTCTCTGCGATGAAAGCACTCAACTGATCTCTTCTGGCACGGTTAGAAGTACCTTCGTAGTTGAGGGAAGTCCTTAGGTTAGAACGCCCTTGATCAAAGTAGAAATCAACGTTTGTAGGGATCAACTCTTCACGATCATCGTATCCATGATCAGCATAAGAAGAGAAGGCTACATTTTGAACCCACTGAGAAGTAAGGATAAGTCCTTGCGCTACAGCAAGTCGCTCGGTTGACTTAGATTTTCCATTTCTGGTATCTGTAGCAACTCCCTCTACATAAAGTGTTCCAGGGTTCATTCCCTCCACATAAGGGAAGTTGAAGTTTTCACTTCTTCGAGAAGTGGTGGTAGAACTATTAGGGAAATCATCAGCTGTGAAAACAACAGACCCAACGTTCACCTCCTGGTCTCCATATTGATAAATTGTGTTAAGCGTAAAGCTTGTGCTTGCAGGAAGCATTTTGGGAGGAAGAACCGCTGACATTTCAAAAGGAACATTACCACCGTGGACCTCCAAAGGATCAGGGTTCACCTGAAGGTCATTTTCCTGAGCCAGCTTTATCATCTTGTCCAGCTTACAGCCAGAGAGCAAGACCGCACCTGCGGCAATCGCTAAGGCTAGGTTAAATTTTCTCATTTGATTCATTTTTTTAGTTTGTACAAACAATAAATGGTTAAATTCTAAGTTAAGAGTTGCAAATTAAACGAAAAAATACCTTCTCTTACAACAAACTGAAAATATCTATATCCATATCCTTTATCTTTGCGTAAGGACTTTATTGAGTCATGCAAGAGTTTTTTGAACGATACGCTTTTGGTGTTTGCAACAGGCTTGGGGAGAAGTTTCGAATTCCTACCTCAAGTATAAGGTTATTTTTTATCTATAGTTCCTTTCTAACGTTTGGATCGCCTGTCATTGTATACCTCGCTCTTGCATTTGTAATGAACTTCAGAAAAGTGCTCCGAAGAAGAAATAATACGCTCTGGTATTATTGAATTCATTGATCTTATCAGTCATTTTTTAGGTTTACGACTCTGAAATCCAATTCAGGGAATTTTGATCGTTGAAATTCTTGAAAACTCTGTTCTTCAGAATTCATCACACTATTAAAAAAGATCAAAATTAACTGAGACGAAACCTTGTAAGATTGTTGTGGGTTTTCTCCACTAATGTTTGGATTGTCAATAAGAAAAGCAAGATCTGAAAAGGTCATATGTGAAGTGCCGGGAATACTGACTATATAAGAAGTCTCCCACGATTTGCTCAGGTATTTATAGAATAGCTCAGTTTTGTTCCCTGTATAATCAATTGTGTCTTCGGCACTAATCAACCCTAATCTTAAGTACTTCTCAACGATCACTGAGTCAGTTGGAATGGCGTTTTCTCTACGTAGGAGAAATATTGGCTTATTAACCTTAAATGGCTCGTCATCATCATACAGCATGTCCCAACTTCCTCCATCAATGTGACATACAGCGGAAACCCTGGCATCTTGTCTTGCTGCGTTTGCAGCCGCTTCAGAACCCATTGAATGTCCCAATACTCCTATTTGTGTTTTATCTATTCGATTACGCAGATACACCTCATTGTCACTAAGGTTTAATATTTGATCAATAACGAAAGAGATGTCAGCAGCCATAACACGCACCTGACCCTTAAACACTCGCTGAAATGAAGGAGTAACCGGTCTTTGCAACTTTATCCACCCCTCCGCATAGCTAGCCGTAATCCCATCTTCGAATTTCATCCATAGGTTGTTATAAGTATGATCTATTACCGCGACTACATATCCATTACTAGCAAGCTCCTGGGACAATGCAGTGTAATTGTACCGGGTTACCGACATCATCGCATGAGACAAGACAAGGAGAGGAAATGGACCAGGAGCAACTTCTGCGTTTGGAATGGAATGATTCTTCAGGTCGATAAATGCTTCGGCAATATTGGAATCTGTGAGTCCGAAAGCATTCAGTAAAGAGTCCAGGCGTTTGCCAAGTGGAAGTGGGGCATAGCTTGAAAAATTATCTGAATTATCGGTTGTTGGATAAAACAGTTGAGCCATGATTTTGCGGAAATCATCAGGATCTTCCGTCCAGTTTTCTTCCCTGGTTGGATCCTCCATGAAGATCTCCCTGGTTCCGACTTTATATTCTCCGGTAGGTTCTGGCAAAGAGATAGGTTGAGCCAGGCAAGTAAATACGGTTAGTTGAAGAATTAGGAAATTGACCGCTTTCATGCTTTCACTAGGTTGGTTCTCAGAAACAGATGATCAATTTTCTGAAAAAGTTACAGGCAAAATGTGGGCATTTTTACAAGCAGCCGATAGGAAGTGTCAGGTCAAAGGTCAGAAAACCGTTTCTCCTTTTTTGCGAAATACCTAAAAACGATAGAATATGGCTTTGTGATGCCTGTTAAACGTTTCTTTCGTTTTCCAAGCGTTTTGAAAAGGGTGATCAAAACCATCCCATGCGCCTTGGATACTGCAAACGTATGTTTTGGGCCGGCATCCAGGAAGAGTTTGACTGCTGCGATCCAATCGAGTAGGATCCGACACGGTAATTTCCAGATCAGCTGCGCAAAGGGTAAATTTTTGATAATCAGGTTTAAGCCGTTCCTGAAATTCAGGTAGGTCTTGAATGGGCTTGACTTTGAGAGCGTTCCTCCACCAACGTGAAATACAACAGAGGACGGTATGCTCTTGATTTTGTGTCCCATGCTTTGGATCCGCCAGCAAAGATCAATCTCTTCCATGTGTGCGAAAAAATCAGGATCAAAACCTCCGGCTTCAAAAAATGTCTTGGACCGGATGAACAGGCAGGCTCCTGATGCCCAATGAATATCGACGGGGGAGTCATATTGTCCCGTATCTTTCTCCAGCGTATCAAATATTCTCCCTCGACAGAAGGGATAGCCCAAAAGGTCAAGGAAACCTCCGGCGGCTCCAGCGTATTCGAAAAAGTCCCTTTTGTTAAAGTCAAGGATCTTTGGTTGGCATGCTGCGTACTTCGGGTTGTCATTCAGGAAATCAACCATAGGTTGGAGCCATCCTTCTGAAACCTCGACATCTGAATTTAGCAGGACGAAGTAGTCGGCTTCTATTTTTTCCAACGCTTGATTGTATCCTCCTGCGAAACCATAGTTCTGCTCCAGTTCAATAAGTGTGAGGTCCGGGTAGTGCTCTTGAAGGAAAGCTATTGATCCATCTGAAGATGCATTATCAGCGACGACAATTGAAGCAGTAGGTGTTGCGTCAATCAGTACAGGCAAAAATTGTTCGAGATAACTTTTGCCATTGTAATTCAGGATGACTACAGCAACGGATGACATTTACCCCAGACCCGAGAGGTCCATTCCCGGGATATTCGGTATCAGTCCCTCCGTAGATTTCTTTATGTGTTCTTTGGCTCGTTCGTCAGCTGCTTCCAATGCCTTATTGGTAGCTGCAATGACCAGGTCCCGCATCATGTCCTTGTCTTCCTGGTTAACAAGAGATGGGTCGATTTCCAGACCAACAAGCTCTTTTTTCCCATTTGCAGATGCCCGGACCATTCCTCCACCTGCTTCACCTTCCACGATGATGTCCTTCAACTGCTCTTGTGCCTCTTTCATTTTTTGCTGGACCTCCTTCATCTTGCCCATCATTTTCATCATATCGAACATAGCCTTCTATTTTTTGATTAATGCAAAAGTACCTTTTTGGATGACCTGAACGCCATCGGAATCTTCAAATATTATTTCGTATAAATACGCACCTTCCGGAGCAAGACTACCATTGATCGTGCCATCCCAGCCAGGAGCTGGAACGATACTGGAATAAATCAACTGTCCCCATTTAGTATAGATATTGGTGGTAGCCACCTCGGTAGGTAGTCCGAACAATTCTAAGGTATCATTCAGTCCGTCACCATTGGGTGTAAAAACTGTCGGAACATGAATAAAGGGTACGTACTTATAAACCAACTGGTTAGATAGAATGCTCGTACCTTCAGAGTAACTCACGGTAGCTTGTAAAAACTGCCGGGTCCCATTAAGAGGATTAAGGTTCATATTGAATGTAGAACTCGTAATTGGTTGAGTATCAACGGAAGCATTTCCAACTTCATAAGTCATATCAGCCACATTCCCCAACTGGTTAACTGCATCAATGAACTCGATACTGTAGGCATTCTCACCAACGGATTGAGACGATAGCAGGGGAGGGTTTGTTTCCATGCTATACAATACTTCATTACATGAGTCCAGGTAGTCTACCCGATAGAAATACTGCCTGGAAAGCAGGCCTAACTGATCAGTGAACGAATCCTGGACGGTGGTTCTTAATTCGAATTCACCATCTGCTCCCAACTTTCGGTATATCTGTAAACTTCCGGTGGAAACGGGATCGAGGTTGATCGTGATGCCGTTACTTACATAGGTTGAGTAAAGGTTTTCAAATGGAGTTGCTGATAACTCTGAAATAGACGCACAAAATTGAGCTCCTTCCATAATGGAGGAAGTGCAATTGTCTATTGCGTTGACTTTCACACAAAATTCTGCTTCAGCATTTGAATAATTAATATTCTCTACAATTAGTGTTGAACTGGTTATGGCTCCTTCATAAATGACTGATGTTGTGGCTTGCTCGAACTCTACTTGGTAGTCAATTTGAGGATCTACATCCTGAAGCTGCAATTCCAATACAAAATAATCCCTGCATGTTTCGCTTACGGAAGCTGAAAGAACTGTAGGTGTAGTCAGTATATTGACTGCATCAATCATATGTGAGAATGTGGTGCAATTCTCCGTTCCGGTATTGTAAAATCCTTTTGTTTCAAATGTTTGAGTTGAAGAGCTGGAATAGTTGAAGGACGCAACTTCTCCCAGGTTTAATGTCACTGAATCTGTTGGAGTGAAGTACACACGGATGAAGTCATAGACATCTTCTGTTGAGGTTACTGTGATCCCATTCAAATTACATTTTTCAACCGTAAACTGAGTTTCTGTTGGGTCAATTACCTGTATTACTAATGTATCAGTTTTAGGAATAACATCAATTCCCACAACCTGAATGATTTCATATGTGCCAGCAGAAGTGTAAGTGTAGGTAGTAGAAGTTGTTTCAACAGCCCCATCCTCATAGAAGTACTGACGTGTGATCGCTCCGAAAGCGTCCAGAGGAGTCACGTTCACTGTGAAGGGTGTACATCCCAGATCATAATCTACCTGGAAGCGCCCACCATTGCTCACTACTTGCGCGGATGCTAGCAGAGGGCTTATGAATAAAAAGAAGATGTATATCCTTCGGGACATCAGGTTAATAACGCAACAATGTGCATAAAATTAACCCCGTAGGACTTCTATCAATTCCTTTAGTGTGAGCTTTTGCTGATTGCCACTTTGCATGTCCTTTAATGCATAGCTGCCGGAAGCCATCTCATCTTCGCCAATAATCAGCGCATAAGGTGCTCCAATCTTATCAGCGTAATTGAATTGCTTTTGGATCTTCACCACTTCAGGGTAAAGCTCAGCTCGGATCCCCTGATCCCTTAGTTCCATTACCACCTGCTGGCCATGAAGTTGAGTTTTTTGATCAAAGTGCAGGATCAGTACATCAATTCGCTGGGCGATCTTTTCAGGGAAAAGATTGAGCTCGGTCATCACATCATAGATACGATCCAGTCCAAAAGAGATGCCTACACCAGAAATATCATTCAGACCAAAGATCCCGGTGAGGTCATCGTACCTGCCACCGCCACATATACTTCCCATCTCCACCGACGTGGGTTTAACCTCGAAAATGATGCCTGTGTAGTAGGAGAGGCCCCTTGCCAAACTCAGGTCAAGTTCTACTTTCAGGTTTCTGTCCTCAAAAGCGGCAAGCTGCTCAAAAAAATCATTGACATCCTTGATCCCCTGGTCTTCCGAAATTAGCGCCTTAACCTTTTCAATGCTTTCCTTTTGATCTGTAACCGCAAACAGATCCATGAGTGCCTTTAGCCTGGTTTCATCAGCACCCATGTTCAAAACATTCTCGGCAACTTTATCCGAGCCAATTTTATCAAGCTTGTCGATCTCGGCACAAAACCCAACTTCTTTTCCTTCCAACCCTACATATGCCGCTAGTCGAAAGAGAATCTCCCGGTGATTGATCTTGACTACATACTCATTCAACCCCAGAGACTTAAAGACATCAGTGATCAGCAATGCTAGTTCTACTTCATTCCAAATGGCACGGCTTCCTATAATATCTGCATCACATTGGTAAAACTCCCGGTAACGTCCTTTTTGAGGGCGGTCTGCTCTCCAAACAGGCTGAACCTGGAATCGCTTGAATGGAAAGGCTATGTCGTTTTGATTCATCACCACGTAACGTGCAAACGGAACGGTGAGATCATATCGTAATCCTTTTTCCGAGATCTTGGGAGTTAATGCCTTACTGCCGTTTTTGAAATCTTCTTCGGAAGTCTTGCTTAGAAAATCTCCGGAGTTGAGGATCTTGAATAATAATTGATCACCTTCCTCTCCGTACTTTCCGGTTAAGACCGAAAGATTCTCCATTGACGGAGTTTCCAGCTGACTGAATCCATACTTCTTAAAATTCTTCTTGATGATCCCAATGATGAAGTTTCGCTTTGCGGAAATTTCCGGGCCAAAATCGCGGGTACCTTTAGGAAGAGAAGGCTTTGGTTTGGACATTAAAGATTCGTTTTGGACAAAACTAGACAATCCCCTAATTTTGCACCTCGATTTTTAAAGCATAGACCAATTATGGCCGTAACGAGATTAGAGCGAAAAGGGAGAAAAAACAAAAACGTTGCTAAAAACAGGGTTAACACCATTAAGCGACTGAACTCTCTTCCTGCGATCAAAAAAGTAGACATTGAAGCGATCAAGGCTGAGTTCGCTAAGAAAGGAAAAGCGAAAGCTGAACCTAAAGCAGAAAAAGAAGCGGCCAAAGCTCCTCAAGCTGAGGTAAAAGAAACGAAAGCGGCTGCACCTAAGAAGGCAGCAGCCCCTAAAGCGAAAGCAGAAGCCAAGACGGCAAAAGCAGAAGCTCCAAAAGAAGAAACAAAGAAAGCAGCTCCGAAAAAGGCAGCTCCTAAGAAAGCGGCAGCTCCAAAAGCAGAAAAAGCTGATAAAGAGAAGAAGCCTGCAGCTAAAAAGCCAGCGGCTAAGAAACCTGCTGCAAAGAAATAAACGACCTTATCGTGAAAAAAAAGCCCTGACGATACTGTCAGGGCTTTTTTTGTGCCCAAGTCGTCCTACGACTGTTTATCTTATTTGATCTCTCCAGGGTTTGATCCAAAACCCGCTGAGCTTACTGTTAGCATTCAGTACACACCGGATCTCAAGTGCTTTTGATTCAAATTGGCCTTTGAACCGATACATTTCATACAAGGTGCCATCGGTAGGTTTGGCCATTTCAACAAACTCCAATCCCCGATAATGTCCGTAAGCTCCACTTATTTGCTCATATGCATCACGTTGAACCTTTTCGGAGAATCCCCCGATCATTCGAGCTTCTGCCTCTTCACCACTTAAATCGTAATAACTGCCCGCTTTCTGCGCCTTTAGAATGTTATCCGAAAGCTTCTTGGCAATCTCAACTTTAGACTGATCAACCTCAGCCGAAGGGATCTTCTCAAAATCCTGGGCACAGGATGAGAACAGGAAAGGTGTTAAGAGGATCAGGTATAGCCATTTCATAAGGATGATAAAAATAGTGCATAGTCGTCCTACGACTAGAGTCGTAGGACGATTAGCTATCGAAGTTGGGATTCAACTTGAAGTACCTGTGTTCATCACAGGTCTTTCCATTCTTGAAGATGTTCTTTTTAAATATCGCTTCCTTTTTATAACCGTTCTTCTCGAGTACCCGCATGGACCCAATATTGTGCTCAAAGATTCCCGTATGAATTCGGACGAAACCCAGTTCTTCAAATCCGCGGCGGGTCATTAGTTCTACTGCTTTGGTAGCGATCCCTTTTCCCCAGAAGGGTTCCCCAAGCCAGTAGCCAATTTCCGATGTTTTTCGATACACGTCTTGTTGTGGTGTCAAGCCTATCACTCCACACAATTCTCCCTGGTATTCAATCGCAAAATTTTGCTGAGGATCGTGTTTACTACAAAGGTCAATGAAAAAAGCAGCGTCACTTTCAGAATACGGATGAGGGAAGAGGTCCCTCAAGTTTTCCCATACTTTGAAATTGTTAGCCAGCCGGGCAAGTTGGGGGATGTCTTCCGAATTTAGTGCTCTTAGTTTAATATCCATTTGAGCTAAAAAAAGCACCAGGCTCGCGCCCGATGCTCATCTTCGGTCAGGTTAAATAAAAAACCTTATTCAACAATAGATTTCCTTATTCTCTTTACTTCCAATGTGATGTCTCTCATTGAGGCTCGCGTAAGGATGAAGTCAGGGTCCTTCATTTTCTCCTCGATCTCCTGCAGGTCTCCTTTATACAATTGATCCAGGATAGATAATTCTGTGATCATCTCCGCGATCGTGTCATCGAACGGAAGGTCCTGAAGAACAGTGATAATGTCAAGCAGTGCTTTTTCTTCACCTAATACGATCTCTACCAATGGTTCCAAAAGTTTCTGATTCTCCGGGGTATCGGGAAATGTTTCCAGGGTGATGACCGCCTGATATAATCCTTCAACAAAGCTTCCTGTTAATGCCAGACCTGCCATTGTCAAATGGTGATCTTCTTCCATCTGAACACTCGTTTTCATAAAGAGTGTACCAAGCAACCTGGATATTTCTTCTTCATTCTGATCTTTGACATGACCTCTAAAAGCATTGAGCTGTTCTTCATCATAAATGGCTGAATCGCCCATGTTTTCTGCGAGTTTATGAGAGGCTTTTAAATATTCGATGCACTCATCTTCCTGACCATATGCTGCCAGGTAGCTGATATCTGAAGCGAACACGCCCATGTTCAATGCCATCTTATCTTTATTCCCTTCGTACTTTCCGACATTATCCAGGCTGTTGATTAGTTCATTGGTGAACTCTGCTCCGATGGACTTAAGGGTAAAAGGAACCAACGATGGGGGAGGAAGGTCTTCCAGCAGTTGGTCTATGTCATGAATGGTTTTTTCTTCTGCAAGCTCCTGGGCGGTCTTTTCATTTCCTGTATTGGATCCGCTGCTACAACTGGAGAGTATTATCGCAAATGAGAGAATGGTGAGTAGTTTACTGATTGATTTCATTATTCGGTTGGTGTTAAATCCGATTCAATTTTAATGTTTTTTAAGTCGAATAAAAACTGCTGTTAAGTTTTAAATTAAATACTAATATTTTTAGTATTACTAATATAATTACTATTTTTACTTCATGGTGTCACCGTCCATCGTCCACATGGATCTGGATACATTTTTTGTATCTGTTGAGCGTCTTCGGGATAGCCGCCTTGAAGGAAAACCTATTTTAATTGGGGGAAATAGTGACCGGGGAGTGGTGGCTGCCTGCAGTTATGAGGCACGTAAGCACGGAATTCACTCTGCTATGCCTATGAAATTGGCCCTTCAGCTTTGTCCTGAGGCTGTACTGATCAAAGGAAGTCACGCAGATTATTCAAAATTTTCTGACATGGTTTCGGGCATTATTAAGGAGAATGTTCCGGTATTCGAGAAAACTTCCATTGATGAATTTTATGCCGATCTCACCGGGATGGATCGATTTTTCGGGTGCTACAAATTGGCTACCGAACTCAGAACCAAGGTGATCGAAGAAACCGGACTCCCTATTTCGTTTGGGTTGTCGATCAATAAAACGGTATCGAAGGTTGCCACTGGAGAAGCTAAGCCCAACAACAAACTGTGGATCGAGCAGGGGAAGGAGCGCCCGTTTCTTGCTCCGCTTTCAGTCAAAAAGATCCCAATGATCGGAGATAAGACCTATCAGACACTTGCAGGCCTGGGAGTGAGAAAAGTCAGGACATTGCAGGAGATGCCGAAAGACATGCTTCGCCAGGTATTTGGAAAGAATGGGGTAGTGATGTGGGAGAAGGCCAATGGGATTGATCATTCCCCGGTAGTTCCTTATTCCGAGCGAAAGTCTATCTCTACGGAGCGAACATTCGATAAGGACACCACGGATGTAACGAAATTGAAGCAGATCATCCTGGCGATGACCGAGCATCTGGCTTTCCAGCTGAGGACTGAAAACAAACTCACAGCTTGTATCGCGATCAAGATTAGGTATTCGGATTTCAATACGTACACGCAGCAGATCCGTGTGCCTTACACTTCCGCTGACCACATTCTGATACCCAAGATTTCCGAGTTGTTTGATAAGCTGTTCGATAAGCGACTACTGGTTCGATTGGTAGGTGTGCGTTTCAGTAGTCTGGTTCATGGCAATTACCAGATCAACCTGTTTGAAGATACCGGGGAGATCATCAACCTCTACCAGGCGATGGACACGATGCGACAGAAGCACGGAGATCGAATGATCGTGCGGGCAAAAGGCTTAGGTATCAGTGCCATGAGAACCTTCAATCCTTTCAGGGGAGATATGCGGATATCCAAAGTGGCGTAATGGAGATGGGATTCTGGATCATCGATTTGAGTTACTGGCTTTTTGGCTATTGGGAGTCCAGTATGGGTGTTTGGATTTTGATTGTAGGCACATGGTAAAAACGATTGTTGGAATTTGTTTTTTGAGGGTTCGAATTTGTTTGGGATTGCCCGTCTTCGCTATTGCTTCGGTGGGTGAAAGTGGATTGATTGAAAAGATGATTAGTTAATTGATAAGTATGATTTGGCTGTTGGGATTTGGTTCTTATTTGAGTTTTGTTTTTTGGGGTTTGGTTTTAGTAGAGCGGGGTGTCCCGATGACTATCGGAGTGAAGAGGGTTAAAAAGAAAATTAAATGGATAAAAAGTATTGGGATTCGATTAAGGAATTAGCTCGTGGTTTGAGAAAAAATCAAACCGAGTCAGAAAGCATTCTTTGGAATTATTTGAGAAACAGGAGGTTCAATGAAATTAAGTTCTTTCGACAACATCCTATTATCTACAGTCAGTTTAATAGGGACTATTTCTTTATCGCAGATTTTTATAGTGCTGAAGCTCGCTTAGTAATTGAGGTTGATGGAAAAATCCATGATTTCCAAAAGGATTATGATCTGCAGCGAGATCTTATCATATCAAACAAGGGCTTAAAAATTATACGTGTTCGCAACGAGGAAGTGACCAGTAATGTATTTAACGTGCTACGATCGATTGAAGAGGTTATAACTCACCCCCTTCCCCTCTCTGATATTAGAGAGGGGTGTCCCGATGACTATCGGGACGGGGAGAGTTAGAAGAGAGTTAGCCATGTACTTAAACACACACACATACTACAGTTTCAAATTCGGCACATTAGCTATAGAGGAACTACTAAGTTTCGCAAAGCAGTGTGGAGTGGGAGAGTTTGCACTTACGGACATCAACTCAACAGCGGGTACGCTTAACTTTATTCGGCTTGCTCCAAAATATGACATTCGGCCTGTTGTTGGGATCGACTTCAGGAATGGCGCGGAGCAGCAGTTCATTGGCATAGCCAAAAACAATGAAGGCTTCAAGGAGCTAAATGATTACCTCTCTTATCATTTACATGAAGAAAAAGACTTCCCCGACAAAGCACCCGCTTTTAAGCATGCATTTGTTGTTTATCCTTTTCAGTTCACATTTGATCAGGAGCTCGCTGAAAATGAGTTTTTAGGGATTCGTCCCCAGGACATCATCAACCTGCAGCTTACCGAATGGGATCAGCGACAGGAAAAACTGGTCATCCTACAGACCGTTTCCTTCAAATCCAGTAAGGTAGACTTCAATATGCATCGACTCTTGCGAGCAATTGATAAAAATGAATTGTTGAGCAAGCTTCCAAAGAAAGAAGAGGGAAAGCCGACGGATGTGATGCATTCGATGGGTAAGTTGTTCGAATACTACAAAGACTACCCGCAGATCATTGTCAACACGAAAAAACTACTTGAGCAATGTGAGATTGAGTTCAAATTCAATGACCTGGACCATCATCAAAACATCAAAACCTATTCAGGGTCGGAAGAAGAAGATATTAAGAAGATCACCAAACTGTGCTATGAGGGACTTCCTTACCGCTATGGAGAGAATCCGGATGAGGAGATCATCGAACGGTTGAAGAAAGAGCTTGAGACGATCAAGACCAAAGGCTTTGTCTCTTATTTCCTGATCAATTGGGACATTCTGAATTATGCCCGGGAGCAAGGCTACTACTATGTGGGTCGTGGGAGTGGAGCTAACAGTATTGTTGCTTACCTCCTTCGGATCACCGATGTAGATCCGGTGGAGTTGGACCTATACTTTGAAAGATTTATCAACCTGTTTCGCCAGAACCCCCCGGATTTTGATATTGATTTTTCATGGAAAGATCGTGATGACATTACTAGATACATCTTCGAAAAGTTTGGACAATCTGAAAAGGGGCAAAAAGTCGCTCTGTTAGCCACCTACAACACCTTCCAGTACAGGTCTACCATTCGGGAACTGGGGAAGGTGTTTGGTTTACCCCCACATGAAATTGAAAAGATCAGCCAATCCTCGGAAGAGGAGTTGGACCATATCGGGAAGCTGATCTTACGCTACAGTGCCCGGATCAAAGACTTTCCCAGTCACTTGAGTATTCATGCAGGAGGTATCCTTATCTCTGATCGGCCGATCCATTACTTCACTGCGACTTCATTACCTCCCAAGGGCTATGCAACGACCCATTTTGACATGATCGTTGCGGAGGATGTAGGGCTTTTCAAATTTGATATCCTCAGCCAACGGGGCTTAGGCAAGATCAAAGATTCACTGGAAGTGATCGCTAATAATT
Source organism: Cyclobacteriaceae bacterium (assembly GCA_965267415.1). Taxonomy (GTDB): domain Bacteria; phylum Bacteroidota; class Bacteroidia; order Cytophagales; family Cyclobacteriaceae; genus Ekhidna. The sequence continues at coordinate 249,621 of OZ253955.1, forward strand.
GCCCCGATGATCCACCGATCGATATCCATGATTTTAAACGGTTCAAGGAGGATCCTTTGGTAGCAGAACGCCTTAGGAATGCCGATGCTATCGGGTGTTTTTACATTGAATCCCCGGCTATGCGAATGCTGATGAAGAAGTTGCAGGTGGATGAATACATGGGGTTAGTAGCTGCCAGCTCGATCATCCGTCCGGGAGTGGCAAAATCGGGAATGATGAGAGAGTACATCCTGAGGTACCGTTTTCCTGAACGGCGAAACGATGCTCACCCCATTCTATTAGATATCATGAACGACACCTATGGGGTGATGGTCTACCAGGAAGATGTCATTAAGGTGGCACACTATTTTGCTAAGCTCACACTTGGAGAGGCAGACGTTCTTCGAAGAGGGATGTCAGGAAAATACCGTTCAAGAGATGAGTTCATGAAGGTCAAAGGTAAGTTCTTCACCAACTGCAAGGATATGGGTTACCCGGACGCACTTACTGCTGATATCTGGCGGCAGATTGAAAGTTTTGCCGGGTACGCGTTTGCGAAAGGTCATTCTGCTTCCTATGCGGTGGAAAGCTATCAGGCATTGTTTCTAAAAACTTACTATCCGTTGGAGTACATGGTGGCAGTCATCAATAATGGTGGCGGCTTCTACCGAACTGAATTATATGTACATGAAGCACGAATGCATGGAGCAATAGTTGAAGCACCATGTGTCAATCACAGCGATGCTTTGACGGTCATCTATGGGCGAACCATTTATTTGGGGCTGGGGATGGTGAAGGAATTGGATACGCGAACCATTGAAAGTATCCTCACCGAACGCATGCGATCCGGCCAGTTCATCGACCTGGATGATTTCATTAATCGAGTAAAGATCTCATTGGAGCAGATCAAGATACTGGTCAGGGTTGGAGCGCTCCGGTTTATTGGGTTATCAAAAAAAGAACTACTATGGCAGGTATTGTTTGTAATGGGAGCAGGGGTTCCCAAGATCAGGAAAAACAGCTTGTTTGAGGTCCCTATGAAGCAGTGGACACTACCTTCACTTTACCATGACATACGGGAAGATGCTTTTGATCAAATGGATCTGTTAGGTTTCCCACTCTGCAACCCATTTGATTTGCTGGAAGAAGAAATGACGGACGGGATACTCAACAAGCAGTTGGCTGACTGTCTCAATAAGAAGGTGATCATGTATGGCTATCTCATTGCAATCAAGAATGCGGGTACCTCGAAAGGTGAGCGCATGAACTTTGGAACGTTTATCGACCGGGAGGGCCAGTTCATTGATACTGTTCATTTCCCTGTTTCAGCTGCCCGTTTTCCTTTCAGAGGCCGTGGTATTTACCGGCTTGTTGGTAAGGTGGTTGAAGAGTTCGAGTTCTTTTCACTCGAAGTAGACGAGATGGAAAAGCTCAATTACGTCAACCTGGAAGATGCTATGGAAGACAATGAAGAGCTGATCATCCAATCATTTCCTCCAGATCAAATCTCTTCTCCGGTTCGAATTACGTAAGCTGAGAAATTTCAAATTACAAAGGACAAAACCCAAATAAGCACCAAATCTCAAGTTCCAAGTGATTGACTTTTGGTTTAGAACGTTTGGAATTTGATTATTTGGGGTTTTGAATTTATTTGACATTTGAGATTTGTAGTTTGTTTTTTGTAGTTTGTTTTTTGTTTGCTGCTTGCAGCTTGAAACTTGCAGCTCACTACTTTCTACCTTCTACTTAATACTCTCTACTCCTTCCGCTTAAGTATCAAAGCAGAAATAAGTGTGACCAATAACCCAACAGGAAAGATCTCGATAAACGTATAAGCAGCCATCACGTGAGGCTTTTTGTAATTCTCCATGGTCGTTTTGATCTCTTCGATCTGTGACTGTTTTTCGTCCGCTGCTACATCAGAATTTTGGATCATCTCAATCTGTGAGTTTGCATACTTGTCTGCAAAATCAGGAGCGAAAGTAGGCATGTAAATCATCCAACCCACTACATAAATCAGTGAGGCTACTAACACAATGCCCAACCCGGTCATGAATCCTTCACCAAATGAGAAGGCCCCACCTTTCGTATCCCTTTGATTTTTCACCCCCATAAAGACAGCAGTAAGTGCGAGGATCATGAAGGCATAGCCAAACAGCTCTCCTCCGGAAAAGTGCATGTCTCCACCGGATATCAGTGCGGAGAGAAACCAGGAGCCAACGATCACCAATCCGCTGATGGCTCCATACTTAAGTGAAATTCGAGTATTCATAATTTTTTTTGGTCAAAGCAATGAAGGAACGCCAATTTACCAATCATCCTTTTGGGTGATTTTGACTAAGATTCGCTGGTTTCAGGGATCAAAGCCAGTTCACGAGCCTTTTGAATGGCCTGAGTACGGCGTTTGGCATTTAGTTTTTGATAGATCTTGGCGATATGTGTTTTAATAGTATTTAGTGAAACGAAAAGCTTATCAGCGATTTCCTGGTTAGAGAGCCCCTCAGAAAGTAATTCCAAAACCTCCAGTTCACGTTTACTAAGACCAAGTTTGGAACCATCATATCTTGTGAATGGATGCCTTCTTTTATACCAGGTGATCCCAAGCCATACCCCCAACGAAAGGAAGAGAATACCTACAAGAGCACCGAATAATTCAATGCGAAGATCTCTGACAATAACTCTGTATTGGGTAATCTCGAGGACAATCATGAGCAATCCCATCAAAAAACCATAGAGAATCCAATTTTTCTTCACACCTTATCTTTATTCCAAATTACCTAAACTAAGTCACTTAAATCACAAGATTATGCTGAAAAACATCGCCTATCTCATTGCGAGGCTGTTGGCTGCCGTCATCATGCTTCAAACACTCTATTTCAAGTTCTCCGCTTCGGAAGAGTCGGTCTACATTTTCACTATGGTAGAAATGGAACCGGAAGGCAGGTGGCTCGTTGGGATTTTCGAATTGATTGCTGCAATCCTGCTAATTATTCCCCGTACTGCCTGGTTGGGGGGTATTGTAGCACTTGGGTTGATGCTGGGAGCAATAGGAATGCACCTGACACTCCTGGGAATCGAGGTAATGGATGACGGTGGATACCTTTTTCTTCTGGCAGTCATCGTTTTTATTTGTGCATTGTATGTCGTCGTGGCAAACAAGAATCAAATAATAAATGAGGTAATTCCTAAGCTCTTGAAGAAGAAATGAAACTGAAGTTCCTATTGATCCTCCCACTAATCATTTCGTGTGAATCCAATCCAAATCGACCGACGGCAAGCTCTGAAAGTCAAATTCCTCCAGGCGCAGAATTAGCCGACTACCAGGGAATAGATGGTTTGCAGAAAGCAGTCATCCGTAATGGAGACATTATCATCGGGGAAGGGGACTTTCTGAATGGCCGGTATCATGGAAGCTGGACGATTTACGACGATAAAGGACGTGTCACACAGATCACTACGTACGTTAACGGACTAAAGCAGGGAACGGAACTGGTGTTTGATGGAACCGGCTATGTCAAGACAAAAAGTTACTATTCCAATGACATGCTCGAAGGCGAACAGCTGACCTACACCAGACGAAATCTTGTTGAGCGAAGAACCTTCTCGGGAGGAGTACTCCATGGTGTCGTTCAGAAGTTCTACACAAATGGAACGGTAATGGAAGAATCCTCTTATGTCAATGGTACTATTGATGGCGTAGCAAGATGGTATGATCAGGAGGGTAACCTGAGCATTGAATACACCTATGAAAATGGTCAGTTAGTCAAGCAGGACTAGTTGCCATCATCCGTTCCATCGTCCACGGTATCCTCAACTTTCTCCATGATGTAGGCAGTGTTGCATCCGTCTGTTTCTGAAGTAAAAGCAAGGCGTAAATTGATCCCTGAAATGGTGCCAATGCCTTCTTTACACTCCTGAACTCCATCTTCTTCGATGCAGAAGGTGATCACTGCTCCGGAAGAAGTCCATGTTCCTGACTCATTGTCAAAGCCTAACTGGAAGTTATAGGTTCCGTCAGCAGAGAAAACGATGCGGTAGCAGGAGTTATCATTACATTGCACCGATTGAAAATCGTCATTGGCAGGATCCTCACACTCCGTGATCTCAATATTGGTGGCTTCCCAGGTTCCAATGTATGATCCGGTGGTATCATCATCATTGTTGCAGCTTATGACAAAAATCAGTGCAACAAGTGGAAAGAAGATTTTAATTTTCATAAAACAAAAATAATTCAAAAAGCAGTCAATTAATTTGCGGTATGAGTGGTCTGGCATTTAGCAGTATGCGCGTCGGCAAAAAGTATCGACTTGTCAATTATGGTGAGCATTCCGAGTTTACCTTGTTAGAAGTTGGTTATAATGACTACAAATTGAGAGACCTCCACACCATGGATTACTACCGGATGAGCGATTTAATAAAGTTTGGACAGGGAGAGGATTTTGAATTAAGAGAGATATCCTAAATAGTCTTATGAAAAACCTTGTTATTATTTGTGGTGGTGTTTCAGCGGAGCACGAGATCTCTATCAGGTCTACCAGGAATATACTTCAAGCTGTTGACCGAAGTAAATACAATGTTTTATTGATCGGCATTGCCAAATCAGGAAAATGGTATCAATTGAGCGAGGAGGATCTTGGTGAAGTAATAGATGATAGGGGAGATCAGGTCATGGTCAGGCCCGGAAGTTCCGATTGCTTCCTTACTTCAAATGGCTCTTTAGGACCTGTGGACATCATTTTCCCAGTTCTTCATGGACCGAATGGTGAGGATGGCACAGTCCAGGGGATGTTTGAATTGCTAAACGTTCCGTATGTCGGGCCAGGAGTGCTTGGTTCTTCCGTTTCGATGGACAAGGATGTTGCCAAGCGTTTATTGAAGTATGCAAGTGTTCCTGTGGCTAAATGGATAACAGTTCGCCGGGATGAAAAACCTCCAAATTACATTGAGGTTACGCATGAATTAGGGCCGATCACTTTTGTCAAACCCGCCAATATGGGTTCCTCGGTAGGGGTGAGTCGTGTGACCAATGAAGAAGAACTTGAGAGAGCATATGCTGAGGCGTTTAAGCATGACAACAAAGTGCTGATCGAAGAGAGCATCAAAGGAAGGGAGTTGGAATGTGCAGTGAAGGGAAACCAGAATCCATTAGCTTCCGGTGTAGGAGAGGTGCAATCAGGAGAGTTTTATTCTTACAGTGAAAAGTATGATTCAGGCTCAGTAGCTGAGGTTATCATTCCCGCTGAAGTGTCTGCTGCTGATTTATCTAACCTGAGAAACATAGCGATCCGGGCTTACAAAGCATTAGGGTGTGAAGGACTGGCAAGGGTGGACATGTTTCTGACAACATACGGGGAAGTGTTAGTTAATGAAGTAAACACCATGCCTGGCTTTACCAGTATCAGCATGTACCCAAAACTTTGGGAAGAGGAGGGAATTGAATATTCCAGGTTGATAGATGAATTAGTGGATCTGGCGATCGAACGTCACCGGTCGAAATAATGTTCATAGTAATAGTTAGTCAATTCAATGAACCTATTTGAAACCATTAGGAATGCCTATACAGGCTATGCGAATTACCTCTGGCAGGAAATCACCACTCCAGGTTGGCACAATTACTTCTACTGGCTGATCGGTGTTTCAGCCTTTTTCTTTCTGTTGGAGATCATTGCACCATGGAGAAAGGAACAACCAAAATTCAGAAAGGATTTTTGGCTGGATTTCTTTTACATGTTCTTCAACTTCTTTTTGTTTTCGCTGATTATTTTCAATGCAGCTTCAGATGTTGTGGTCGTTTTCTTCAATGACCTGTTGGCCTCCATTGGAATTACAAACCTGGTAGCATTTGAAGTGATGAGCTGGCCTGTCTGGGCTCACCTGCTGGTAGGTTTTCTTGTTCGTGACTTTGTTCAGTGGTGGACCCACCGTTTACTCCATAGTGTGCCTTTTTTGTGGGAATACCACAAAGTTCATCATTCGGTGAAGCAGATGGGTTTTGCAGCTCATTTACGGTATCACTGGATGGAAACAGTTGTTTACCGAAGCATTGAATACCTCCCTCTTGCCCTTATCGGGATTGGTTTGAGGGATTTTTTTATCATTCACATATTCACGCTTGCTGTCGGTCATTTCAACCATTCCAACTTCAAGCTAAACCTGGGTCCATTCAAATACATTTTCAATAATCCCCAAATGCATATTTGGCACCATGTCAAGGACTTACCCAGAGACAAACCACTCGGAGTGAATTTCGGGATCACACTGAGTTTGTGGGATTACCTGTTTGGTACGAACTACATCCCTAAGGATGGGAGAGATATTGAATTAGGTTTTCCTGAAGATGAGAAGTTTCCTCAGGATTTTATCGGTCAGGTAACGCATGGATTTGGCAAGAAATCTTAAAAGGATACCTTAAGGAACAGGTTTGCAGCCGGAATACTTTTATCAAACGATCGGCCATACCCGGGAATAGCGTAAACATCGATCGGACTTTGCTGATCATAGTTTTGCAGAATTCGTAATCGCACATTCAGACCAATGGAAAATAGGTCGTTTAGTCTCCTGTCTGAATAAATGACTACTTCGTACCAGTTGGCGGTCAGATTGGCACTTTCTACAGATTCAATGAGGCTGTTTTGTAGACCAGATGGACTTTCAACAGTTATCCGGCGACTTTCGTCAAAGCTGCTGGACCCGTAGCGAACGGTTAGGCCAAGCTTGTTCTTTAGCTGAAACTGAGAATAGATGCCTGTTCCAATCCGGTAGTAAAAACCATTTGATTCATAGGTGCCGTTTGAAAACGCCTGCTCCGGTGAAAGTTTTGCAGAACCAGCTTCAACAATGAGTGGAACCTTATTCCAGAATAGCAATTCAAAGCCACCTTCGATCTTCGTTTCCTCAGGAAAAGGAATAGACAGAAGCTTACCATAATCCACATAGATCGAGGGAATGACTGTTCGGGTCGTTTGGACCGTATCTTCCTCCGGATCCTGGGCAAACGCAATCATTGCCAACAGCCAACTAGAAATAAAAAGTATAGGTCGCATTTTTATCAAAACAATTTTCCTCGCACACATCTACCGAATCAAAACTATGGGTGGTTATCATAATATCGCTTGCGCGTATCAATACATTTCTTCTTTCATCAAGCTCCTGGAAGGTGGCGTAATCAACTTCGAAAGTGTTGATCTCCGCCCCGATCGTTACGGAATATCCGTTAAAGGACTGGTCATAGGAGAGAGGCACCTGGTAGGAGGTAGTGCTATCCTCAAAAGTCAATGAGCCTCCGGTTTCGATAACCTGTATCTCATCAACCAGTAGCAGACCGGAGTTGATGACGGTTTTAATTTCGTTCATTACGGTGTTGAGACTGTCGAGCTCAGTTCGTTCAGTCGTTTGTGTATCACGATCTTCTGTGAAAGTGGTGATCGCATTTTCAATGGAAGTTTTCGCCGCATCAAGGCTCCCACCGTTAGCAATCGAATCTTCGATATTCTGAAGACTATCCACCAGAAAAGTTAACGTGTCGCTGAGCTCAGCAATAGATGACGTAAGCGCAGTGCTACTTGCTGTGACAATGTCCGTACTGTCATTCAATTGAGAAAGACTATCCGCATTGATGAAAACCAATTCGATCGTCGGCTCATACGCAGTAGCCGTACAATCATCACACGGATCACAGCTTGCAAAAGCAGCAACAAAAACCAATGAAGCGATATAATATTTTAACTGACTCAATTAATCAATTTCCCAAAACCCCAAATCTAAAATCCCTAAAATCTAAAATCCTTAAATCTAAAATCCTTAAATCTAAAATCCTTAAATCTCCAAATCGTCAATCTTCAAATCGTCAATCTCCAATTCTCCAAATCCTAAACCACTTTTCGTCATTCCTGATGGAGCGAAAGCGGAATTCAGGAATCTTTTCATTTACGATGAGATTCCTGCATTCGCAGGAATGACGTTACCTTCTACTCTACTCACTACTAATATGGATCAACGTCAAAAACCACACCAACCTGCTTAAAAGCCGGTACCTGCTGCATCATTTTTTCACAAGCCAACAGGTAAGCCTTAACGGCCTGCAAATTAATTCCATGCTTCGCTAATCGTATAGTGATTTCATACAAATAATAGTTCCGGATCTTCCCGATCAAGGGCTCTACGGGCCCGTCTATTCGCTGATTTCCAAGCTCTTTGCGCAATTCCCTGGCGAAGAAACCAGCGGCTTCCATGGCTATGGTTTTGTCTCGATGCTTGAAGGTCAGTTTGATCAGACGTGTAAATGGTGGATAGCCAAAACGTTCGCGTTCCAGTGACTCCCATTGATAGAACAGTTTGTAATCTTCCGCCCGGACTTTCTCCAGCAAAGGCTGACCCGGATCGCCGGTTTGAATGATCACCTTTCCCTTCTTCGACTTCCTTCCAGCACGACCGCTCACCTGCATGATCAGATCATACGCACGTTCATGTGATCGAAAATCCGGGAAATGGATCATCCGATCGGCATCAAATATCCCAACGAGGCTGACGTGATCAAAATCCAATCCTTTGCTGACCATCTGTGTGCCTACCAGGATGTCAATTGCACCTTCCTCAAAGTCTTCGATGATTCGCTGATAGCCATACTTGCTTCGGGTAGTATCCAGATCCATCCGGCGAATGATCGCTTCCGGGAAAAGCAAATTCAACTCCTCTTCCAGTTCTTCTGTGCCAAAGCCAATGTTTCGAAGTTGTGGACTTCCACAATTTGTGCAGTCCGTGAGCATGGGTTGATTATAGCCACAGTAATGACAAACCAATTTGTGATTAAACTGATGATAAGTAAGGCTCACTGCGCAGTTTGCACATTTAGGAATGGTCGCACAGTCATCACAAGTGACATATGAGGCATAACCCCGGCGGTTTTGAAACAGGATCACTTGTTGCTTTTGAGAAAGTGCTTCAGCGATCTCATTGAGCAGGAGCGATGAGAAATTTCCTTTCATCGTTCGCCTCTTTCGTTCACTCCGTAGGTCCGCAAAGTGCAATTCAGGGGTTCCGGCATCTCCGAATCGTTCGAATAGCTCTACTAAACCAAACCTCCCTTCCAGTACGTTGTGATAGGTCTCCAGCGAAGGAGTGGCAGTCCCAAAAAGGATTTTTGCTTCGTGAAGTTTGACGAGGTAGGTAGCCGCATCTCTCGCATGATATCTCGGGGCGGGTTCAAACTGCTTGTAAGAAGGTTCATGTTCTTCATCAACGATGATCAATCCAAGGTTATTGAACGGAAGGAATACTGCACTTCTCACTCCAACAACAAACTGGTATTCTCTATTCAGCACCTTTTGCCATACCTCGACGCGCTCGTTATCGGAGTAACGGGAATGATAAACTCCGAATGAGTTACCAAAGATCTTGTGCAGGCGGGCAATGATCTGCGTAGTGAGTGCAATTTCTGGTAGGAGATAGAGCACTTGTTTGCCCTGCTCCAGTTGTTCTTTGATCAACTCAATGTAAACCTCAGTCTTGCCCCCTCCGGTTACTCCATGCAGCAATACAGCATCTTTGCTTTCGAATTGTGATTGGATTTGAGAGTGTACCTGCTGTTGGACAGGAGTTAATTCGAACACACTCGGCTCAGTCAATTCGGATTTTTCTAACCTGGAAACAACCTGTTCCCATTCTTCAAGCACCTTGTTTTTGACAAGTGTCTTGAGCGAGGAAGCACTTACCTCTTCTTGTAAAGTGGACTTTTCGACACCAACCTCATTAGAACCGGGATCCTCGATCACCGGAACATCCCGCAGGTAGGCCATCAGGACATCTACCTGCTTAGGCTTGGATTCAAGGGTTTGCAAAAGCGTTTCCAACGCTTCTTCGGTCGTATAAGGATTTGCCAACCTGATCCGCTTCACCTTCTTCGGCTGGTATTTGTCCTTCACCTTTTCGTACAGATCAATCAGACCTTTTTCCGTAAGCCCTTTGATCAGTCGCTGAGGATGTTTTAACCCTAGCTGTTGACCTGCTTCCTGCACAGAGAGTTCTTTCTTGGTCAACGTATGCATCAATGACCACTCCCGATCGCTCAGATCTTCAGCTTCCAGGTCTATTTCGGGGTTTAAGCCAATAAACGACTGACTGGAGAGCTTCAAAGCTGACGGAAGTGCCGCATTCACCACTTCTCCCAGCGAGCACATGTAATACCTGGACATCCAGGAAAAGAACGCTAGCTGCGTCTCGTTAACAATAGGCTGTTCATCCAACACATCAATGATCGTCTTAGGAACATGTTGTGTTGCCTCTTCATGAATTCGATGGATAATTCCGGTGTAGATCTTTTTTGCTCCGAATTGAACGATAACACGACTCCCTGGATGGACCGAATCAAATGTGGAAGGGATGGAATAGGTAAAGGTCCCGGGTAGGGGAAGTGGTAGGATGACTTCAGCGTAGGTCAAGGCTGTAATCTGTGTTTTAGAATACTAAATACTTTTATACAATCTTTTTCGACTAGGTAAGTAATCACATAACCCTTGAAGATAATATCTCTAATTTGCTTGTTGTTGAAGTAGATAGATTGCCTGTTTCTAAAAGGCATAGCATCCAATGTTTTGATTTTTCTAAGGACTTCTTTCTTGAATTTCAGTGCGGTTTGTGGCTTGTCTTGAGATGTATAGTTAATTAGTTGGATTAGGTCATTCTGAAATTCTTCCGTGACCAGGATCCGACGTTTATTCATAAAATATTCTCTAAATTCTTTTCGAGTTCATCAAAATCAATAAGCTTGGATTCATTTCGTTCGACTTTATTCAATCGTTGCTGAGCTATTTTCTGATTGGATATGAATTGTTCATCTTCATCAAGGATGGTTAGATCATCGCTTTTGAATTTATTCAGTGATTCCATGAATCGCTTATAGATTCTGTCGCTTACTTGAAGTCTGATTGTTTGCATATCATAAAGTTAGTCATTCGCTTACTGAATTGCCTATTGGATTAGCTCTGCTTGGTGAAGTCTCATCATTAGAGCAAGTGGTCGTAAGTCATTCAGTTGAGCTGTTTTGAGAGAAGTATGCCCTTTGATTTCTAATCTTGCTGTCATCCTATGTTTGAGACCTGGTTAAATTGAAAGATGTTTAATTAGGAAAAGAACAGAAGAAAGGCAAACTGTAAAACCGTCATAGTCTCGAAGACAGATCAGAATGGTAGTGCCTTTCTTCTACTACTTAAATCTTGAACAGTTCACTAGGCCAAGTTTACTACACCCAAGCCTGAATAAAGGATTGATAAGCTCTAAGTAGCCTTTTCCCATAAAGTTATCTTATGAGTAAAGTTATCGGAATTGATATTTCAAAAGCAACCTTCGATATTGGATTTACAAGGGTAGAACAATGGACCCATCATGTATTCACTAATGATTTGAAGGGGTTCAAAGCATTTGTTAAGGTCATAGAACCACATGATCACTGCATTATGGAGGCATCAGGCCCCTATTACCTTCAATTGGCCATGTTTCTACACTCCAGAGGAATTAAGGTATCAGTTGTTAATCCACTTGTGATCAGACGCTTTAGTCAGATGCGACTAGTGAGGGCCAAAACAGACAAAAAAGATGCTCGTGTCATTGCCGAGTATGGCATCAAAGAATTACCAGCGTTATCGGCACCAGAAGAAAAGCACATCATCCATATGCGTCAGATGTTCACTGCCATCCAGAACATTGATAAGCAAATAAAGATGAGTAGCAAACAGCTAGATGCATTTGAAGCTACCGGAATACTCTGTAGCAATGTTAAATCAACCTTGAAAGGACTGATCAAAACGCTGAGACAGAAGAAAGAGAAACTGCAAACACAATTGATCGATTTGACAAAACAGCATTACCAACAAACCTTTGAGCGATTACAGACTATTCCGGGGCTTGGGCCCAAAACAGCAGTCCTTTTAACAACAATCACAAACAACTTTCAGAAGTTTGAGCATAGCAGGCAATTGATTGCTTATGTCGGATTAAGTCCACGGATTTACCAATCAGGCACATCCATCAATGGCAAAGGCCATATTTGCAAAATGGGCAGCAGTGTGGTGAGAAAGCAGCTCTATATGTGTTCCTGGACGGCTAAGTTCTGTAACAAGGGTTGCAAGGCGATGTACGATCGACTTAAAGAAAAAGGTAAACCCGAGCGAGTGATAAAGATTGCTATTGCAAACAAACTCCTTAAACAAGCTTTCGCTATCATCAAAAACAATACGAACTTTGATGAAAATTATGTCGCTGATCCTTGCTTTTAAGCACAGTTCATCCTGAGCCTGTCGAAGGATAGACAATAAATATCGCTCCTCGAGAACCTCCTAACTTCACTGAAGCTAAACATAATCATTCCATTTGTTCAATCGCCTCTTGAGTGGAGTTCACGGGCCGCTTACAGGCCCTGTCGTAACAGACATAGACGGTAGTCTCACCACCGACAGGACTTTTGTATTCAAACAACGGAGAATCTTTTTCCTGCTTCGAACCGGTCAGGATCTTGTTGGGAAGAAAACGCGCATTGAACTCCTGCCCGAACTGATCATAATCCTTTCCAACAATCACTACCTCGGCAAAATTTTGTGAGAGCTCTAAAGCCAGTAATCCCCAATTCGACATGTACTCAGGTTCCTGCACGATCAGGTCAGTGACCTGTGCCAGGATCGACTTGCCTTTCTTGATCGTCTCTTCATCATAGAAGTGTGTGCCAACATGAACAAGATTCCAGGCCATCAGTGAGTTGGAAGAAGGAATGACATTGTCAAATAGCTCCTTTTTCCGTGCAATGAGTGAACCGGACGCATCACTCGTGAAGAAATAGAGGTTCTCGGATTCATCAAAGAATGCTTCGTTAGCCCGGTCCAGAAGAGTTTTAGCCAACTCCAGGTATTCCCACTCAAAGGTCGTTTCGTAATATTTCACCAAGCCCTGGATCACAGCGGCATAGTCTTCAAGGAACCCTTCCATATCTCTGTCCTGGAAGCGATTCAGCTGTCCATTTCTGACCAACTTATCTTTGATCCACTTCGCATTATTTTCAGCCAATTCCAGTACCGATTCATCCTGGATCGCCTGGTACGCTTCGGAAAGCCCGGACAGTGCCAATCCGTTCCACCCCGCGATCATTTTGTTATCCAGTCCGGGGCGTACCCGTTTTTCTCGTTCTACTAGTGCTTTTTTCTTGAACTCATCAACAATTTCAAAGAATTGTTTTTCACTTAAGTCATACTTCTTCCTCAGCTTTTCTTCATCTCTCACGACACGGAGTACATTTTTCCCTTCCCAGTTGCCCTGCAATGAAATATCAAAGTACTCAGAGAGCAGCTCGAAATGCTTACCTGCGAGTGCTTCCAATTCATTCCTTTGCCACACGTAAAACTTGCCTTCTTCACCTTCACTATCTGCATCCAGTGCAGAGTAGAATCCACCTGATTTGTCCAGCATCTCCCGCGTCATCCATTCGGTGGTTTCAATAATTACACGTTTGAATTTTTCATTCTTGGTCAGCTTGTAGCCGGTAGCATATAAGCTCAATAGCTGCCCATTGTCGTAAAGCATCTTCTCAAAGTGAGGAACGTGCCACTCTTCGTCCGTACTGTAGCGGGCAAAACCGCCACCTACATGATCGTAAATTCCACCATCAGCGATTTTGGTCAGTGTAAACTCAAAATGGGTCAATGCATCCGTATTCTTGGTCAGGTAGTGGTAGGTAGCCAGGAATTGCCAGACGGATGGCATCACAAACTTGGGTGACTTTTTCACGCCTCCATCTACTTTGTCAAATTTGCCCGCCAGGTTTTCATAGGCCAATTGAATTTCATTCTCTGCCAGTTTATGATCATCCCCTTCAAGCTTATACTTTTCCGATTCCTTCATCCGAAGGTTCTTGGTAAACCCTTCTGCGGATTCATTGATCTGGTCCCGCTTGGTTTTAAAGGCATCAGCTACACCTGTCAACAGATTCTTCCAGCCTTCTTTTGGGAAATAGGTGCCACCGTAAAACGGTTTTTGATCGGGTGTGAGAAACACATTCAACGGCCAGCCACCATTGATTCCCATGGACTGGACCGCATCCATATAGATCTGATCCACATCAGGGCGCTCTTCCCGATCCACCTTGATGTTGATGAAGTTGTCATTCATCAATTGGGCCACATCCACATCTTCAAACGATTCCTTTTCCATCACATGACACCAATGGCAACTGGAATACCCAATACTGACGATAATTGGCTTGTCTTCTTCTTTTGCTCTGTTTAAAGCTTCCGGCCCCCATTCTTCCCAATTCACAGGATTGTGAGCATGCTGCAATAGGTAGGGACTGGTAGAGTTGATAAGCGCGTTGGTGTATTCGTGCATGGATTTCTCGGTTTGCGAACGACAGGCAAAGGAGGCTTGTAAAACAAGGATGATCAATGGATACTTCATGTCAGCTGTTGCTCCAGGATTTCTCTTTCAACACGAACATCGACCAATTCATTCAAAGCGTCCAGTTGTTTAAGGGTAGCTTTCAGAAATTGCTGATGTTTTTCCGAGGCAGGGTGGAAGGGGCGATGGTTGATAGCCGATCGTATCTTCTCCCATTGTTTCAGAAAATCCAGGGCTTCTGTATCGAAATACGTGCCAGCAAATGTACGCCAGATATAATCGACCGCCTCGTCGGTGGGATGGACCCGATCCAGTTTGTAAAACCGGTAATCGCGCAGTTCGTCGATCAGGATCTCGTACGAAGGGAAGTACTGCACATCCTTATGTTCCTCTGCCAACTCATGCGCAGATTGGATCAGGATTGCTTTGCTCAGGTTATTTTCTGAAAGTCCGTCCCGAACATGCCGCACCGGGCTAACGGTGAGAAGGATTTGCAGTGAGGGATTAGTTCCTTTTAGAAATGCATAAAGCCTTTCGAATTCTTTCGTGATCACTTTTGTGGATAGAAGTTCCTTCGTAAACTGACTTTGTGGAACCTTGTGGCAATTCGCAACAAGTTCGGAGGTCGATTTTAACCGATAGGCAAAAGCGGTCCCGAACGTAATAACCAGCCATTTGGCCTTCGACAGTTGATCCTTTGATTGCTGAAGTCGATCAGAAAGCAATTTTTCAAGCTCATCTTCACTCAAACCTGCGATTTCCCCATGGCAATCCCAATGCCGGTAGACTCCATCCACCTCAACGATGTTTTTTGGATCCAACTCACCCTTCAGGGCTTTGAAAAAGGAAAGTGGGTTATAGATCGTTCCAAAGGGGTTGGATAGTGCATTAAACTTATTCGAAAGCAACCGGCTCCCAATTTCATCCGAAAAACAAGAGCCCATCAAATAGAGCTTATCACCAAGAGTGACCTTCGATTCAGAAGGAGGAATATCAAAATCCAGCTTAAACACGATTCATTGAATTGACTTCAAAGATAGCTTTTGGCTGTTAGCTCTTAGCCTTTAGCTTTTGGCTGTTAGCCTTTGGCTTTTAGCTTTTGGCTTTTGGCTTTTAGCTTTTAGCTGTTAGCTCTTAGCCTAGCTTTTGGCTATTAGCTCTTAACCTTTAGCTTTTGGCTGTTAGCTCTTAGCTCTTAGCCTTTAGCTTTTGGCTGTTAGCCTTTGGCCTTTAACTTTTGCCTTTTGTTGTCAATTCTAATTCATCCAGTCAACTAATTCACTATTCAACTTCACCCGCCGAAGCACTTAATTCTCAATTCTCAATTCTTAATTCCCAATTCTCAATTCTTAATTTCTCATTCTCAATTCTCAATTCTCAATTCCCAATTCCCAATTCCCAATTCCCAATTCTCCCAATTCATCCGTCGAAGGTCAGGCGAAGGTGGGTTGGCTACTTGGAAATTGATATTTATTTGAAATTTGTTTTTTGGTATTTCTAGCTCACACTCAACTAATTACAAATCCACTATTTAACTACTCAACTAATTAACTACTCAACTAATCCAGTGATTCATACACCAATTGCACAAAAAGATCGGAATTAATAAAGCTCCCATTCCACCGCTCATGATAGTCAGCCAGTGGTTTTTGCGGGATCAGGTCTTCCAACTCCACACCACTATCCTTGGCATCAGCAACGATCTTACGAACACCTTTCAGCATTTCTAGCAGCTCTTTCACATCTTCAATGGTGGAAATCTGCCCGTGACCGGGAATGATCTTTGTGTTGGCATCCGCCAATTCCAGGATCTTTTCCTGCGCAGCGATAAAACCGTCAATCGAGCCGCCGGCAGCCACGTCTATGAATGGATAACCGTACCGGACGAAGGTATCTCCCGTATGTATCACATTGCCATTTTTGAAATGAACGAGCATGTCCCCATCCGTATGGCAGTTGGGTAGGTGCACAAGGTCAAAATCTTCATTGAAGAACTCCAATCCAACCTTATTCATCGGGAAGCTCACGGTCGGCCAGAAGCTTTCGGGCCTGGCTTCCGTAGTTCGGTCCCGGATCTCATCGGTAAAGGTGATGCTGAGCCGTTCCTTCACATTAGCGTGCGCCATGATCACAGCATCTTCCTTTTTGAAGTTTTCATTCCCACCCATATGGTCTCCGTGGTAGTGGGTATTCACGATAAAGTTGATTGGAGCATCCGTGAGCTCTTTCACGGCGGCCTTGATCTTTTCGGTAAGCCGTGCAAACTGGTTATCCACCAACAGCACACCCTCTTCACCAACCAGTACCCCAATATTCCCACCACGTCCTTCGAGATAGTAGATATTATTCGTCAATTGGGTGGACTTAATAGTGATGTTATCCCAATCCCCCTGACCCAAACAAACAAGCGGCCCTAATAGCAGTGCAAATACTAATTTCTTCATAAGCTAAAGATATGCCATTGGCTATTGGCTTTTTAGCTATTTGGCAGTTGGTCCTTTCAAATTGGATGTAGTCTGTCTTGAAGCTTACAGCTTTGCAACTTGGAGCTTATCATTTATTCGAATTTTGCGATTTGTTTTTTTGCGATTTAGCTGATTCACTACTCAACTATTAACTCGCTGAAGCTATGGCGTAATGCGGTTTAGCGAAGGCCTTGCGTAGGCGGAATTCCTCATTCTTAATTCTTAATTCTTAATTCTCAATTCTCAATTCCTAATTCCCAATTCTCCATTCCCAATTCTCAATTCCCAATTCTCAATTCTCCATTCCCAATTCTCCATTCCCAATTCCCAATTCCCAATTCCCAATTCCCAATTCCTAATTCTCAATTCTTAATTCCTCATTCCCAATTCTTAATTCCTCATTCCCAATTCCCAATTCCCAATTCTCAATTCCCAATTCCCAATTCCCAATTCCTAATTCTCAATTCCCAATTCCCAATTCCCAATTCTCCATTCCCAATTCCTAATTCCCAATTCCTCATTCCCAATTCCTAATTCCTAATTCCTAATTCCTAATTCTCAATTCCCAATTCCCAATTCCCAATTCCCAATTCTCCATTCCCAATTCTCAATTCCCAATTCTCCCATTCTTAATTCTCCATGTATATCACATGTAGCACACCCTTTCTTCCACTTTTCCTCCGTTCCTTCAACCTTAGCGGCTTAAAATAAAACACGGCCGTGCCTGACTGTCACCCCCGATGAAGATTTCGGGTCTTGTGACTTTAGTAGGGCCAATGGCCAAAGCCAAAAGCTAAAAAGCCAAATTGCAATGAAAACAATCAACCGCCTCCGAGCGCAGATCACCCTTTTACTTGCCTTGCCTTATGCGTTCGCCTACGCCCAGCCTGAGGTCTCCTCCATCACCATCCAGGGAGACCCGGGTCCTGGGGCTACCAGTGTCACGTTTGAGGTTGTCTTCAGCGAGTCGGTAACCAATGTTACGGATATTGATTTTGTCATTGAGGTTACCGACCTGGTAGATGTTTCCAATGGCATCACACAGGTTCAAACCTTTGATGGTGGACTCACCTACGAAATCACGGTCGATGGGATCTCTGGCGATGGCTGGTTGCGGCTGGACGTGTCGGAATTCAATGGCATTGTTTCCAATCTGGACGGAACACCCCTTGCACCAGGTGGATTTACTGGCAACCTTCATTATGTAGGTGCGGCCTTTGATATTTCCCGGGCTTTTTATGCCGGTGATGAGGAGCGTTTTGAGTTTGTTTTTGGTAATAATAGTCGTAGCACTGAATTCAGCAATGACGGTACAATGATGTTCATTCCTAGTCAAAGCGGTATAATCTATGCTTATGAATTAACAACAGCTTTTGATATATCCACAGCTACTTATTCTGAAACAAGCTTAAATGTGGGTGCAGTCAATCTGTCGGAGATCCATATAAGCCCTGGAGGGACATACCTGTTCGTAAATAACCTTCTCAACCAGGAAATTGTGGTTTTCGAAATGTCTGAACCTTATAACCTAAACTCAGCGAGCCTCTTGTTAGAGTTCAATCATGGATGGGCAGATCCCGTACCTTTTGGGATGACTTTTTCCAGGGATGGCACACGAATGTTTTTAACCGGGTTGTTTTCCAAAATTATCCGAAGTTATGATCTGACCACACCTTTCGATCTTAATACAGCCATACCTGGTGTTGAAGTTGATCTGAGTAGTATATTCCCATCTTCGTTTTCACTGCAGTCCATCTCCTTTGCACCTGATGGATTTCAATTGTATACGGTCACCAACGAGGAAGGTGGTTCTTACTTATCTCGTTACAATCTCACTACTTCATATGATGTGTCTCTAGCCGCTCTATCCAATGGAGCACATGGCCAATTGTATGTATCAGGCCAACTAATTAACAATTTTACTTTTATAAGTTTTTCAAATGACGGAACCCGAATGATCGTTTCTTATGATTCGAATTCTGGAGGTACTACGGAAATTGTAGAGTACACCTTACTAAACTCGCCCCCATCAATAAACGAAACCCAGTCCGACCAATCCGTCTTACCCGCTGAAACGATCCAACCATTCGCATCGGTGACCATTGAAGACCTGAACAACGACCTGCTCACGACCACCATTACTCTGGAAGGTACCGGAGCACTCTCCGATGAAAGCATGCAACTGGAAGGAGCAGGACCCTATACCTTACCGGAGATGAGTGCCGCTGATCTGCAAACTGCATTACAAGGACTCGTGTTTGAGCCAGCTAGTTCAGGAACCACTACGCTCACCTTAGAAATTTATGATGGATATGATGCAACTACAGATGCTACCACCTCGGTGATTGTCCCACCGGGAATTTCTTCAATCACCATCCAGGGGGACCCGGGCCCTGGGGCTAGCAGTATCACATTTGAGATCGTTTTTAGCGAACAGGTCGATAACGTCGATCCGTCAGACTTTGACCTGCAGATCTCCGAACTAGTAAATGCCACACCGGGTGTCTTGTCATCTGCAGACGGCACTACCTACACCTACCCGGTAAACAACATCTCCGGCGATGGCGTGATTGGGTTAGACCTGTTAAATGAAAACGACATTTCTACAACAGCAGAAGGTGAGTTCATCATGGGTGGATTTACGGCTGGAGAGGATCATTATGTGGGTGCGGCTTTTGATGTGGGCCGGATCTTCCATACTGAAAATAACATATTATCAATCACTGAAGGAAGTGGTCCTCTGGATTTCCAATTCATCAACGATGGAACTCGAATGTTTGTACTGAAAAATGACCACTATATATATACCTATGATTTAGATGAATCATATGAACCTTCGTCTGCTACCTTTTCAGGTACAAGTATGAACGTAGACGTTGATGGTTCAAGTACAATAACTGCTTTTACAACATCGATAGATGGAACCAAACTTTTTGTTATGGATGCAGGAAATGGGTTTATTGAAGCTTATCAGATGGAAATTGCTTATGATTTAAACTCAGCCAACTTAACACCTTATGAAACATTTTCAGTTGCTAATGAAGTAACCTTTTCATACTCAATTGACTTTAGCCCTGATGGTCTCACTATATTTATTGTAGACATTGCTACCGGTGTTATCCATGAGTACACATTGAATAATCCATATGAAATAAGTTCCGCAGTTCCAGTTGGGAATCTTTTCCTTGATATACAAGGAAATTTAACAGGAATTGCCTTCAGACCTGATGGATTAAAGCTATATGCGCTGAAAAGTACTGAATCAATATTTCAGTATTCGCTTCCTTCGCCCTACGAGATTTCTCTTGCTAGCCTCGAGTCACAGTTTGATACTCCAAAATTTGCAAATGAAACCGGATATGGAGATATAGAATTTAATAACACCGGAACGAGAATGTATGCTACTGACTCAAGTCCCTCGCACTTCGATGCTTATTCAATGGAAAATGCGATCCCATCCATCCAGGAAACCCAGGCTGATCAAATCTTCAATGCACTCGATGCAGACATTCACCCATTCTCCTCCATAGCCATCTCCGACCTAAACAATGACCTGCTCACAACCACCATCACCGTTAATGGTAATGGAGCACTTACTGATGAAAGTATGCAACTGGACGGAACCGGACCCTATACCTTACCGGAAATGGATGCTACCAGTCTGCAAGCTGTGTTGCGGGAACTGGTATTTGAACCGGCAGGCGCTGGAACGACCACTTTCACCTTAGAAGTGAATGATGGATTTGAAACTGCAACAGATGCCAGTACTTCAGTGACAACTACTTCGCAACCTTACGTTGAAAGCATCACTGTTCAGGGAACCCCAGGACCTGCTGAATCCATGGTCAACTTTGAAGTGCTTTTTGTGGAACCGGTTTCAGGTGTGGATGTGGATGACTTCCTTTTGGAAACCTCCGAAAAAGTGATGGCAAACCTCACCGGTGTAACCGGAGCAGATGAACTATGGACAGTAACGATTGACAACATCCAGGGGGATGGCTGGGTACGACCGGTGTTGAAAGCTGAGGGAACGGGTATTGAGGATATGGATGGAAACGAAATTTTGGGAGGATATGATAACAGTGAGTACCATATTGTTGGAGCAGCGTATGACCTGGACCGGATGTATCCGGGATTTGAAGTTGATGGAGATGATGAGCTTGTACCTTCTTTCCAATTTGAAGAAACTGTTTCACAGTTACACTTTTCTGAAGATGGATCATATATATACGTAGTAGGAGGTGATGATGATGGAGATATCAATCAATACCAGTTGCTAACTCCATTTGACTTGTCTACAACATGGTTGATTGGCCAGGCATTAGGTATTGTGGACGTTAATAATGCTGAAGCGATCGAGGCATTGGAACTTAGCTCGGATGGCACCAAGTTGTTCGTATTCGAAGTTCAGGAAAGAGAGATTCGTCAGTTCAATCTGAGTACACCTTACAACATTACTACTGCATCTCTTGAGCATTCCTGGGAATTACCTGATGACGTTCAAGATTTCACGTTCAGTTATGACGGATCACAGTTATTTATCCTATTTGGTGGAGATTTAGACGAAGTTCGGGCATTTGAATTGGGTATTCCCTACGATCTATCCACGGTCGGTGAATTTCATTCCAGCTTTCATGTGGGCAATGAGCTTACAAATCCAAGCAAATTGGAGTTCAGTTTGGATGGCAAGCGACTGTTTGTATACGGGGTTAATTTTGGTGAGCTATTCAATTACCATGAGCTATTCAATTACCAGTTGGATGATTCATACAACCTGGCCACTGTCCAAAATACTCCAATTGGATCGCATGATTTTTCAGGGCTTTTTGGATCTGGAATTGGTGACTTCACTTTTCATCCGGATGGAACCCGACTTTTTGCTGGAGTCGTATACGAATACATCCTCGAAAATGCTGTTCCAGAGATCACCGGAACGGAAGCCAATCAGTTGTCTAAAGGGGGTGTTCCGGTAAATCCGTTTGCAAATGTCACAGTGACGGATCTTAATAACGATGCGATTGCAACCTGGATCTCGCTGGACGACAATGCGAAAGGCTCACTATCAGGTGGCGGGATCGTGTTTGATGATCCGGTTTATACACTAGACGTTACTAATGCAACAAATTTATCGACCGTCTTACAGAGCATTACCTTTACGCCTGATCCTGCAGCGCTGGAAGCAACCACTGTTTTCGAGATTCAGTTGTACGATGGCTACACCACCACTATCGATAACACCACGAGTGTGATTTCCACTGAGGCACCTGCAGTACAAAGTATTGTTTTAGATGGTCCATACGCATCGGATGCCATGAGCGTCGATTTCCTGGTCACGTTTGATGAAGCGGTGGACAATGTAACGGCAGATGATTTCAGCTTACATGCGTCAACATCCGTGGAAGTCACAATTGGGAATGTGATCGGAGCTGGTGCATTGTGGACAGTAACAGTGAACGATATTAATGGTTTTGGAGAGCTTCGTCTGGACATCAATGAAACCAACGACATTGTAGATCAGGATCCAACTCCTTTAGGATTGATCGGAGGATATACAAATGGAGAGGTACACCTGGTGGATTTCGATGTGCCGGGGATTTCGGAAATTTATTTAGATGATGAGATTTTAGGAATTGGTGATCATGAAGTTGATATTGATTTTAGTGAGGGTATAACAAGCTTTCCAATAGAAGCGCTTAGTGTTATCAATGCTATGGGCACTTTTAGTCCTCCACAGCAGCAAGCCCCATCGAATTGGACTACTACATTCA
Organism: Cyclobacteriaceae bacterium; assembly: GCA_965267415.1. Taxonomy (GTDB): domain Bacteria; phylum Bacteroidota; class Bacteroidia; order Cytophagales; family Cyclobacteriaceae; genus Ekhidna. The sequence goes on from OZ253955.1 coordinate 272,206, forward strand.
CACCTACAAATGACCAAATAGTTGAAGTAAGTCAAATTGAAGTAGATCTCACACTTGTAACCGATGTTGATGGAGGTAACCCTGGGGTGGGGACTTTTGAATCTCTTGTATTCAGTATTGATACCCAAAGACCAACAGCTACCATAGGCATTGCCGTGCAAAGCACGTTGGCTATTGGTGATCAGGCTGAAGTCACCATCACCCTAACCGAGCCAGCCCCATTTAATGGAACAGCCCTGACCGTTCCAAATGGAAATCTTTCTGATTATAGTGTCTCAGAAGATGGTCTTTCTATTTCGGCTAACTACACACCGGAAGAGGGGGTGACAGAGGCCAACAATATGATCGAACTGGATATGTCTCAGCTTGCGGACGCTGCTGGAAATGCAGGGGATGAAACAGTCACTACCCTGAATTTTTCAGTTGATACAGAGCGTCCTTCTGCCAATATCAGCTTGAATGACGATCTTTTAATAGCTGGAGAATCGGCAGAAGTATTGATCGAATTTTCAGAAGTGTTACAAAGCTTTGGAAGTGACATGCTATCTGCACCAAATGGAACCCTAAGCCCGGATGTTGTCCTTGCTGCTGACCAACTTTCAGCAACGGTGCAGTACACTCCTAACTCCGAATTGGATGAGTCAGAAAATGTAATCTCCCTCAACCTCGATCAAATACAGGATCTGGCTGGCAACAGTGGTGAAGGAGAAGCCACTTCAGAGAATTTCATTATCGATACGACAGTGCCAACGGTAACACTTTCAAGTCAGGCCTCTGGTACCATCAATGGTCTTGTGAACATCAACATTAGTTTTAGTGAAGCAGTAGATGGATTCAATGCCGGAAACATTTCAGTGACCAATGGCTCAGTATCAGCATTCACTGGGGGAGGAACTTCCTATATGGCAAACATCAACCCTACAGCTGCGGCGGTCACTGTTCTGGTAGAAGCAGGTGCCACTGCTGATCTGAACGGAAATGCAAATACCGCATCCAATCAGCTCAGTTTTCAGTACGTGCCATTGGCACCGGTTCTTAATGTCACGGGCGATCGGGCCATTCCGGAAACGGAAGTAGGGGATGATTTCCAGTTCACGTTAACGGTTCAAAACACAGGAAATGTTGAGCTGGTAGTGAGTGGTATTACTTATCCGGAGGGCTTTTCCGGGCCATTAACGCTGAATAACATTCCGGCTGGAGGTAGTGAAACGATTACAGTTACTTTTTCACCTACAGTGGAAAAAACTTACGCTGGAGATATTGTGATCACTTCAAATGGGGGAGTGGAAACACTTGCGGTGACAGGAGTCGGCAAGATCGTTTTAGGAACAGACGAACTAAGTAGTGAGTCAGTCATGATTTATCCGAACCCTTCGGATGGAGAAGTGAACCTGACACTCAATAATGATTACAAAGGAAAGGTTAAGGTCCGCATCCTGGATCTGAATGGAAAGCAGATCGTTGCCCCAAGAATTTGGAAGAAGGAAGGGCAGACCCTGAGTGTTTCACTACTTACTAAAGAGTTAAAGACAGGTGTTTACCTTGCCGAGATCCGGCTGGGTAGTCAAACGACAAGTCACCGCATTGTCATATCTTCTTCTATGGATTAATCCTTTTCGGATTTATTATCTTTTTTGGCGGTCCCGACGAAATGTCGGGACCGTTTTTTTTACCCGCCGAAGCTTTAGCATAGGCGGGTTACTACCGTAGCTCCTTCTCAATTCTTAATTCTCCCATTCTTAATTCTCAATTCCCCCATTCTTGATTCTTAATTCTCCATTCTCCATTCTCAATTCTCAATTCTCTCATTCTCAATTCTCTCATTCTCAATTCTCAATTCTCAATTCTCAATTCTCAATTCTCAATTCTCAATTCTCAATTCCCTCATTCTCAATTCTTAATTCCCCCATTCTCAATTCTCCCATTCTCCCATTCTCAATTCTTAATTCTCCCATTCTTAATTCTTAATTCTCTCATTCTCAATTCTCAATTCTCAATTCCCTCATTCTCAATTCTTAATTCCCCCATTCTCAATTCTCCCATTCTCCCATTCTCAATTCTTAATTCTCCCATTCTTAATTCTTAATTCTCTCATTCTCAATTCTCAATTCCTAATTCTCAATTCCTAATTCTCAATTCTTAATTCCCCCATTCTCAATTCCCCCATTCTCAATTCTCCCATTCTCCCATTCTCAATTCCTAATTCTCAATTCCTAATTCTCAATTCCTAATTCTCAATTCCTAATTCTCAATTCCTAATTCTCAATTCCTAATTCTCAATTCCTAATTCTCAATTCCTAATTCTCAATTCCTAATTCTCAATTCCTAATTCTCAATTCCTAATTCTCAATTCCTAATTCTCAATTCCTAATTCTCAATTCCTAATTCTCAATTCCTAATTCCACTCGTAGACCACACGTATACACCTGTTCCTTTCATTTTAATGTAAAGCACACCACCTTCGTCAATGACATAATAATGTTTGATGACACATTTCAAGTGCGGCGCTCTTTCGTCGCAAAAGCGGCTCCAGGAGCCGCTTTTCTTTTGCCCGCCGAAGATTTCATTGAAGGTAGGTCAGCTTACTCCTCTTCCTTATGTCATCCCCCGGATCCCGATGGTTCGGGATCCGGGGGATCTCATCTGTTTAAAGTCATGCTGAACCTGCCTTGCCGGTAAGGCAGGCTTGTTTCAGCATTTTATAAACACTATTAGATTCTTCGCTTTACCATTCAGGTTTCAAACATAGGATGACGACACAAGTTTGGCCATACTAGTTTACTACTCCACCAATTCACTATTCTACTTATCAACTAACCATCCGCCGAAGCTATGGCGTAACGCGGTTTAGCGAAGATCTTGCGAAGGCTGACTATTCAACTAATCCACTAAAGGCTTAAAGCTTGAAACTTAGAACTTGCATCTTTCTACTCACTACTTTCTACCTTTTGGCTATTGGTTTTGAAAATTGATATTTATTTGATTTTTGTCATTTGAGATTTAGGGTGTGTCATCCTGATCCCGAAGTATCGGGAGAAGGATCTTGCCAAATTCAGAGAGGTTCTTCGCTACGCCTGTCAGGCTTCACTCCCTTGGCCGCCAAAGGCTAAGTCGTAGGACAGGCAGAATGATGCCCAAGTTTATTGATTACCGTTTACTTGTTCACTAATCCACTTTATCAGCCGAAGCTCTTGAAGACCATAGCTGCGTCACTGCCGAAGCTATGGCGTAATGCGGTTTAGCGAAGATCTTGCGAAGGCGGACTATTCAACTAATCCACTAAAGGCTTAAAGTTTGAAACTTAGAACTTGCATCTTTCTACTCACTACTTTCTACCTTTTGGCTATTGGTTTGAAAATTGATATTTATTTGAATTTTGTCATTTGAGGTTTAGGGTGTCATCCTGATCCCGAAGTATCGGGAGAAGGAGCGAAGAATCTGGCTAACTCCATTTTTAACTTGAAACTTGCGGCTTGATGCTCTTTAACTCTCAATTCTAGTTTATTAGTAGATCGTTTGTATAACCCCATTCCTTGCCCGAAAACCACAATACTCTCATCTTTACCCAGGTTTTACTTCAATCTACTTTGTAGGTTGATGAAATCTACATATTTGTCCCGAATGGCGATAACGAAAGTTGTTGCAAACAAAAAAAGCGATCTACCATATGGCGGATCGCTTTTGTTTTATCTTATCAGTTGGACTTAGTCTTCCTGAACTATTTTCAAATTGATTGGATGGTGTACCTCCTTGTGAAGATCAAGGATGGCTTTGTAATCACCCAATTCTTTGATCTTGGATTCGAAAGCAATTTTCTTTCGGTCGATCTCAAATCCTTTTGCCGCTAAGCCTTCAGCCACCTGGATAGGAGTGATTGCTCCAAAGATCTTTCCACTCTCTCCAGCCTTGGTCTTGATCTCTAAAGTCAGTTCACCGATCTTGTTCGCAAGATCAGTAGCATCTTTCATTGCTTTTTCAGCTTTATGAGCTGCCTGTCTGATCTCCTCATCAATTCGCTTGCGATTAGAATTGCTTGCGATGATAGCCATCCCTCTTGGGATCAGGAAATTTCGGCCATATCCTGGCTTCACAGAAACTGTATCGTTCTTGTAGCCAAGACCTTGAATGTCTTCTCTTAAAATAACTTCCATGATTGTAATTATTTAAGTGAATCTCCAACATAAGGCATCAACGCCAGGTGCCTGGATCGTTTGATAGCCTGTGCTACTTTTCGCTGATACTTCAAGCTTGTACCGGTAAGTCTTCGTGGAAGGATCTTACCTTGCTCGTTTACAAACTTCAGCAAGAAATCAGGGTCCTTGTAGTCGATATACTTGATACCGTTCTTCTTGAATCGACAATACTTGTCTTTCTTCTGTTCCCTGTTGATGGGTTCGTTCTGTAATGTCATACTGCTGCCTCCTTTTTCTCTTCTTTCTTCTTCTTATTAAACTCACCTTTTCTTCTGCGCTCATTATAAGTCACAGCGTGTTTGTCCAGGGCAGTGGTTAAAAATCTCATCACTGCCTCATCTCTCCTGTATTCGGTCTCAAGCTTGTTGATAGTATCGGGAGTTGCTCGGAATTCAATCAGCTGATAAAACCCGGTGGTTTTATGCTGGATAGGGTAGGCTAATTTCTTAAGCCCCCAGTTCTCTTCGTTAATGATCTCTCCACCATTTCCGGTAAGAACTTTCTTGAATTTTCCGACAGTATCCTTCATCTGTGCTTCAGACAAAACGGGAGTTAAAATGAATACCGTCTCGTAATCTTTGTTCATGTTAAAAAATTAAGAACTTGCTCTTTTTAAAAACGAGCTGCAAAATTAACCAAAATCGATTATCAATCACGAATTTTTCAATTAAGAATTCCCAATTCCCAATTCCCAATTCTCAATTCTCAATTCCCCATTCTCAATTCCCCATTCTCAATTCTCAATTCTCAATTCTCAATTCCCAATTCCTAATTCTCAATTCCCAATTCCTAATTCCCAATTCTCAATTCCTAATTCTCAATTCTCAATTCCTAATTCCCAATTCCTAATTCTCAATTCTCAATTCCAAATTCCAAATTCCTAATTCTCAATTTATTTAACCATAAAAGAACCACTTCCCATCAGGTAATCATCCGTATAGACTTCAACCATGTGCTGGCCGACAGAGTAGTCACTGCCTTTATCGTAGAGATAAGTCACCAATTGGCTGTTTTTGTCATAGAGGATCTCTTGCTTGGCGGTGTAGAAAAGTTCACGCCCGTTGAATGTAAATGAACCGGAGCCTCTGGTAACATCGAAAAGTACATTTCCATCAGGAGCAACGACACGAAGCAAAAGCTCTTTGCCTTCAATTGGGGCGATCTCATTATCAAGAACAGTGAACTGGATCTTTAATTGATTGATATGCCGATTTCTGAATTCGCTTTCTCTCTCTCTGCCGTTCGCATTGACCGCATATACTGTTAGCCCGGATATCTCCAGCTTGGAAGCCGTGGCAACCTTGCCTTGCAGTTCCTCTGTACTTTCCTGGAGTTGTTGGATCGATGCATTCAGTTGATTTTTTTCAACCTTTAATGTGACATTCTCTTCAGTGAGTTGCTCATTGATCTGTTGCAACTGAGCGATCTCCTCATCTTTGATCAGGAGTAATTCCCGGTATCCTGAAACCCGGTTTTGCAATCGTGCGATTTGTTCTTGTTGGTTTTCCTGGCGGGTAAGTAATGCTCGCTTGTCATTCTCCAGTTGTTCCTGGATGGCAACCAGGGTATCGATCTCTCCACCTAATTCCTGGATCCTCTGGATTCGGATATCCAACTCACTCGAAACAGAATCAAGCTTGAGATAGGTTGCCGAGATCTCTTCTTCCTGACGGATACGCTCTTCTTCAAGCTGTTTGTTTTGCCAAAAGAAAAAGATGAGTGCTCCCAGCAATACCAAAACAATAATGACAAAAACAGGAGTTCTGCTTTTGTTACTTGCTTCGTTTTTTGGTTCAGGTTGACGTTCTGGTAATTGGTTTTCCTCCATGCCGTGAAATTTCGGATGCAAAACTATGGAAATGGTCAGTATTTAAAAACGGATCGTGAAATGTTGCTTCTCGGTCGTTAAGCCCGGAAACAACAGTCCGGCCTGAAACAGGTCTATGGTTAACGGGATCCCTGGGTCATCTATTGTCTTCGTCCACATGGACTTCATATCCTCAGACCAATAGATATCGTGCAATACGATGCACTTCACGCCCGGTACGTGAGAGAGGATCTCTTTAACCTGCTTACTCACATATTTACCTCTGTGATCCGCATCCAGGAAGATCAATTCAGGTTGATGCTTGATCAGTAGTGAAGGAAAAACACTGTGTACATCGTTTCGGATCAACTGAATGGAGTTGTTTTCAACGGTATTGAAATTTTTCATTGCATGCTGAGCGATTACCTCAGAGCCTTCTATGGTAACAACATTAGCTCCCGATTGTGCGAGGTAGAGGGTATTGATCCCAAGAGAAGTACCTGTTTCAAGAATGGTTTGGACCTCAAGAAATTTGGCTAAACGACACAGAAACGCAGAAAATTTCAGGGTACTTAAAGAAGTCCTTGCAATCGAGCTGATTGTGGTTCGGTATGGTTTGTTTTGCTTGAGGTTCACCAGGTCAATCACCTGATGATTTCCCTTCATTTGTTTCCTGATAGCCTCTATTTGGCTGAGTTTGGTCGCAGAAGCCTTTTTGATCACCTCGTTGTAAAGTTCAAATACAAAAGGGGAGTGAATGGAGTGAGGACCAACAGCCCTCAGCTTGTAATTGATATATTGGGTGAAAGTAAAAAAGGGAGAACGCTGCAAGCGTTAGTTAAGTTTAAAGGGAACGACCATGGTAAATTCAGGGATGCTAACCTGAAAAAGTCTGCCATCCATTACTCGTTCCATGGTGTAGAAACCCTCCATTTTCCCGATTCCGGACCTTAGGTTGCATCCGGAAACATATTGGTGAATTTCTCCTGGTTCCAGGATGGGCTGTTTTCCAACGACCCCATCGCCATCAACCTCATGTCGGGGATAACCAGCATCTGAAATGTCCCAATGTCTTGACTTCAGTTGAACCGTACTACCACTATTATTTTCAATGGTAATTCGATAGGTAAACACAAAGTGCTCGTGTGCCGGTTGCGAGTGTTCCGGCTGATAGTTGGTCTCTACTGAAACCTTAATTCCTTTGGTTACTCCTGTAGTCATTTAGTCGTGGACAATTTAAAGTAATTTGAAATTAAATTGCCAACATTTCCGATTAAGTAAACAAGATTATGGATGTTCGAATCGAAAGTGGATGGAAAGAGCAACTTGAAGAGGAGTTTACCAGGCCTTACTTTCAATCACTTATTGAATTCGTTAAGTCCGAATACCAGTCTCAACGAGTCTTTCCACCGGGTTCACTGATCTTCAGTGCATTTGACCATTGCCCTTTCGAAGAACTGCGGGTTGTCATTGTGGGACAGGACCCCTATCATGGTGCCGGGCAAGCGAATGGACTCTGTTTTTCGGTAAATGACGGTGTTCCATTTCCTCCTTCACTTCAAAACATCTTCAAGGAGATCCGGGATGATCTTGGAAGACCATTTCCCCCTACAGGAAACCTAGAAAGGTGGGCCGATCAGGGCGTATTGTTATTGAATGCCACTTTGACGGTGCGAGCAGGGCAAGCCGGGTCACATCAGAATAAAGGGTGGGAGGAATTCACAGACGCAGTGCTCCGAACAGTCTCGGAAAATAAGGAAAATGTCGTTTTTATTCTTTGGGGAGCATACGCTCAGAAAAAAGGAGCGTTTATAGATACTGATAAGCATTATGTATTGAAATCACCCCATCCTTCCCCTTTTTCGGCCAATAATGGATTTTTTGGCTGCAAACATTTTTCCAAAGCCAACCAATTCCTAAGTTCTAAGGGTCTAAGGATTGTTGATTGGTGAACTGTTTATAGGTTAAGGTGTTTATTTTTTTATGAGGCAAGTTTGGTTTGTGTTACTGCTTCTTCTGGTTTTAACCGGGTGCAAGAAAGATGATGGCATTAGCGTTCCGCTCGAAAACGAAATAAATGAATTTGTTTGGCAGGGGATGCGGACCTTTTATTTATGGAAAGATCAGGTTCCGGACCTTGGGGATAGTCGCTTTGCTACATTTGATGATCTGAATGCATTTCTAAATCAGTTTCCTTCTCCTGAAACAACATTTGACCACTTTTTGTACTCCGAGGATCGCTTCTCATGGATCGTTGATGATTTTGAAGAGCTGGATAACTCCTTGCAGGGAATCTCTACCTCTTTCGGCTATGAGTTTAGGATCATTCAGTTAGGCTCATCAGATGACTTTTTTGGGTTCGTGGAATATGTATTACCGAACTCGCCCGCTGCAGGTGCAGGACTCAACAGGGGTGATGTGTTTTTCGCAGTTGATGGTCAAACCTTGAATGAAACTAACATCAATGAGTTGTTAGTAGATCGTGAGAGCTACAGTTTATCCCTGGGTGAGTTTGTGAGCGAGGAAGATCCCATTCGCGATCTTGGAACATCCGTTTCAATGACTGCTGTTGAAATCGCCGAAGATCCGATTTACATGAGTAAGGCGATTGATTTGGGGGGAACAAAAGTTGGCTACTTAGCCTACAATCAATTTATTAATACAAGGCATTCGGAACTGAATGCAGCAATCGGGGAATTGAAGGCAGCTGGTGTCACGGAATTTGTCCTTGATCTTCGATACAACCCTGGAGGGTCGGTTACCACTGCCCGGCTGCTTGCATCTATGCTTTATGATGATGCGGGAAGTTCGGACATATTTGGAAGGATTGTTTATAACTCCGTACTTGCAGAGCTCAACACTGATCTTACTTTCCTGGACGAGGTTCCCATCGTGGATGATAACGAACAAACAGGGGAGGAAGTCATGAATCGGCTGGACTTGTCCAGGTTGTTCATATTGACAGGAACAGGAACAGCCTCGGCTTCAGAACTCATCATTGCGGGTCTGGAACCCTACATGGACATAACAGTTATTGGAGCAACGACCATTGGAAAGAATGTGGGTTCTGTGACACTCTATGACTCACCTGACGAAGGTTATCTGAGCAAAGAAGGTGCAAACCCTAACCATACGTACGCAATGCAACCGATCATCAGCCAGCTTTCCAATTCAGAAGGGTTCACTGATTACAGCGATGGGATCGAACCGGATGTATTCCTGGATGAAAAAGATTTCATCAATGAAATTTCACCTCTCGGGGATGAGGATGAATTACTACTAGCACAAGCCCTTTCGATCATTTCGGGAACTGCTCGCATGTTACCTGTACCAGTGTTGGGTATACAAGAAGTATACGGATCTCGCAGAAATAAACCGTTCGGCATTTTAGTGATCGACAGCCAGGAGGAAAAGGAAAATCTACTCAAACTATTGCCTCCAGCCTTTTAGCTTAGCGCCCGCTATGCGGAGCGAATCACATTACGATCTATACGAACCACCCAGTGAAAGGCAGAATTGGTTTAACGGTTGTTTGTTCATGGCCCTGTTCTTTGGTGGAGCCATGGGAATCGTACACTTGTTGATCTACTTTTTCAGCTAGCCCTTAATCAATTCCATTGAACAGACGCCTCCATCGGATTCTGTTGATGAAGCTGGCGTTGCTGTCCCAGGACATCCAGATAAAGGAAGCTTCTCCAACAATGAAGTCTTCAGAAACGAATCCCCAGTATCGAGAGTCCAATGAATTATGACGGTTGTCACCCATCATGAAGTAATAGTCTTTTTTGAAAGTGTAAGAGGTCACTTGTTCTCCATTGATCGTCAGTTGATCTAAATCGATTTCAACGGACTCATGACCCTCATAGTCTGTAATAGTAGAACCATACATGGCCAGATTTTCCTCAGTTACATCCATGGTCATTCCCTGGTGTGGAACTTTCAAAGGGCCATAATGGTCCCTGTTCCAGCGAAAATACCGGGCATCCGGGAAAATATCTGCTTCTACACGATCTTCCGATTCAAATTGTATTTCAATACTTTTTACAAATGGAAGCGCTTCAAGTTTAGCAGCGCTCTCCTCATCAGTAAGAGCCGAATAACCACGCCTGCCATCTTGTTTGGCAATTGGATAGTATTCCCAGATCTTCAGATCTTTCCAAATACGCTCGCGGATCACCTGGTCTGTTTCAATGAAGTAGTTGAATTGCATTAACGGCGGATTTTCACCTGCTTCTCCATCCACATAGATCTGTCCATTTCGGATCTCCAGTGTTTCTCCTGAAACTGCCACACATCGCTTGATATAATGCATCCGGAGGTCGAACGGATGTTCTTTTTCGGGAGGCCAGTTAAAAACAACAACATCATCACGTTCAACTTTCCTGAATGAGGGTAACCTCAGACTTGGAAGTGCCACCCAAGGTAGGTAGGAGGGTATTTCCGTTCCCCAGATCTTTTGATGTGTCAAAGGCATTTGTAGCGGTGTTTGAGGAGTTCGCGGACCATAGGCTGCCTTGCTGACGAAAAGGAAGTCTCCAACAAGCAGCGATCTTTCCATGGAAGGAGTTGGAATGACATAGGCTTCCATAAAGATCCAGCGAATGAAAGTGGCACAGAAAACTGCAAAAACAATCGCCTCGAACCACTCTTTGCTAAATGATTTCTTTGGTTTGGGCATCTCTGTGGCCTTGCCCAGGTAAGTGGTGTCTGTCCAGGCAATGTAAGTCATGTAGATAGGAGCGAAAACAACTCCCAATACCTGGTCCAGGTAAGTGTATTTCCCGAACGACTTCATCAGGTCGAGGTGCATCGTAAGCGCCACAAAGAAATTGATTACCGGTACAAGTAGCAGAACCACCCACCACTTGGGTCTTCCGACAATTTCAATATGCGTGTAGAAATTGTAGAATGGAACAAAGCCAATCCAGCCTTGCTTCCCGGCTTTTTCAAAAAACTTATAATACGCTACTCCCTGCAATACGTACCATCCAATGAGGAAGGCAAAAACGAAAATTGGGTTGAAGTCGTGAAAATACATATGTGCTTTTTAGAATTCTTGCGAAGATAATGTCATTGTTTGTTAGCTGTGATAAACTATTTGTTTACAAACAGATCATTCATGAAATCTCCCATGGAGTAGACTCCTTTTTTGTCTTTTATCCATTCGGCCACCAGAAGTACTCCTTGTGCAAATACATCTCGATTATGTGCTTCATGTTTAATGTCGATGGTCTCCATAGCAGACTCGTAGGATACGGTGTGGGTGCCCGGAACGTTGGGCAAACGCCTGGAAATAATCCTGATTTTTGACTGATCGGTTGGATCCGCTTCCCAACCGGTTAATTTCTCATTCTCAGAGACAATACCTTCTGCCAGGCTGATAGCTGTTCCACTTGGACTGTCTTTTTTTTCAGTATGATGGACTTCTTCGATATTAACATTGAAATCCAATCGCGACATTTTGGAAGCAAGCCATCGGTTAAGTTCGAAGAAGAGGTTAACGCCAATGCTGAAATTTGATGCATGTAGCATGGTTCCGTTTCGATCGCGACAGAGTTGAACCATTTCATCATAAACTTCATTCCATCCGGTGGTGCCTGAGATCACAGGAAGGTTGTTTTCAAGACAGAACCTGATGTTCTGAGGTGCTGCTGAAGGTACCGTGAATTCAATAACAACTTCCGGAGGGTTAGTTAATAGTGAATCCAACTTTTCCGGATCGTCTATTGATTGACTGATCGTGTGTCCAAGACCTCCGGCAATTCGTTCGATTGCCTTGCCCATCTTACCAAATCCGATAAGCCCTATTTTCATATTAAAAGCTGATTACAAGTGATGCTCCCAAAGCCTGACCGTTTGCTGAAAATTGTTGTAAACCAGGCTTAATGCTTATTGCAAGGTCATCATTCACCTCAAATTCATCCAAATGTGCTGAAACGTGAGCATCTACGATATTGAGGAGGTAGAATACGGATCCTAAAATGATCAGGAAATCACGGTTTCTCCTAAAGTTGTCACGATTCCGGATCAGGATCTCATTACTACTTGCTACACCTTCAAAAGGGTTGGGTAAGCCATTTTCTACGGAAAGGCTTGCATTTCTGAAGGTATGATAAAGTTCGTTGTTGTAATTGATGAAGTGCCCAAAAACGGCTAAACCACCATAAATGATCGGCACTTTCCAATACTGCTTGTTGTAAACCTGCCCCATACCCGGAAGAATGGCAGACAACATGGCAGCTCGTTGTGGGTCCAGATCAGAGACCTCTTCGAAAAGTTGGGCATCTTCGGTCGTTTCAATGAACGTCGAATCGGAAATAACTTCAACCTCCTGAGAGAATCCAAGGGCGAAGATCCCAAGACCGAATAATGTAAATAAAGCTCTCAAACTCATGATCAAGACGCGAGCTTGCAAACTTCGGGCCTAAAGGTCTAAAATTTCAAGGATTCTGTTAAGATCTTCGGTTGAGCTGAAAGGTATTTTGATCTCACCTTTGTTATTCTCGTTTGCCTTGACACTGATCTTGGATCCGAAATGTGAGGATAGTTTTGTCTGAAGATTCTTGATCTCAGGGTCAACTCCTGGTGCCGATGCTGCTTTTGGGCTTGCTTGCTTATCCAGGTTTCGAACAAGCTCTTCCACCTTTCTAACCGAAAGGCCATTCTTGACAATTTCATGGAAGATGTCAAGCTGTACTTCCACATCTTCAACTGTGATCAATGCACGAGCATGCCCCATACTCAATACTCCATCACGAAGAGCCGCCTGGATGTCTGGTGGTAGTCGAAGTAATCGGAGATAATTGTTGACCGTCGTACGATTCTTTCCAACACGTTCTCCTAATTCCTCCTGCTTAAGTTCACATTCTGTGAGTAATCGCTGGTAACTGAGAGCTACTTCAATGGCATTAAGGTCTTCTCGCTGAATATTCTCGATCAGGGCCATCTCCAACATCTGTTGGTCGTCGGCCTCCCGTACAAAAGCTGGAACAGAATCCAGACCTGCGAGTTTACTGGCCTGAAGTCTTCGTTCTCCTGATATTAATTGATAGGTAGAGTCATTCAATGCCCGAACAGTAATGGGCTGGATGATCCCCTGGACACGAATGGAGTCTGCTAATTCATCGAGGGCGATCTTATCAAAATCAGTTCTTGGCTGCCAGGGGTTGGTTTCGATCTGTTCGATCTTTATTTCATGAATGGCCCCTTTTGGTTCTGCGGCAACCGAGGTGATATTACTTTCTCCGGAATCTTCCAATAAGGCACCAAGGCCTCTGCCAAGTCCGGATCTTTTTTTGAATTTACTTTCTGCCATAGTGCTTTTTATGCTGCCTTCACTTCATTTCGTTCCAGGATCTCTTTAGCAAGGTTTAAGTAGCTAACAGATCCACGGCTTTCTGCATCGTGCGCGATTGCAGGCATTCCAAAGCTAGGTGATTCACTCAACTTAATGTTTCTTGGGATCAATGTGTCAAACACGAGTGATTCAAAGTGCATTTTCACTTCTTCAACTACCTGGTTGGCAAGGTTCAACCGGGTGTCATACATTGTGAGTAAGATCCCTTCGATCTCAAGATTTTGATTAAGTCGGGTCTGAATGATCTTTATGGTATTGAGAAGCTTTCCTAAACCTTCCAGTGCGAAATATTCGCATTGTACAGGTATGATGACAGAATCAGAAGCCGTTAATGCATTGATAGTGATCAACCCAAGGGAAGGAGAGCAATCAACAATGATGAAATCATAATCATCTCTCAGCTTAGAGAGTGCATGCTTCATTTTATTCTCCCTGTCCTCAATGTTAACCATCTCCACTTCAGCTCCAACTAAGTCAATATGCGAGGGTAGAAGGTCTAAGTACCTGATCTCTGTACTTACTATGCTCTCTTTCGGATCAGCTCCATTGACCATACATTCATAAATTCCTACTTCTACTTCCTTAGGATCTAACCCAACACCTGAAGTAGCGTTGGCCTGAGGGTCTGCATCAACCAGGAGTGTTTTGAATTCAAGAGCCGCCAGGCTTGCCGCCAGGTTGATGGCAGAAGTAGTTTTTCCAACACCTCCTTTTTGATTCGCAATGGAAATGATCTTGCCCATATCTTTCTGTTTATTCAATTGGTGATTAGTTGTTGGAGACAAATATATTGATCCACTTGTGCCGGACAATCATGATGTGAATAACTTGTGTAAAAGAGAAGTTAGTCACACGTGACAAGTCTCGGAAAGAACCGATCGGATCACAAATCGAGCTTCCAAATCCCGATGGCAAGGCAGATCCATCCAGCGATAAATGCCAGGCCTCCGAGGGGAGTGATCGCTCCCAACCATTTGATCCCACTTAACGAGAGAATATAGAGTGAACCTGAAAACAGAAAAATCCCGGTCATCATCGAGATGCTCGAATAAGTCAGCCATTGACTTTGAAACCTGAGAAGCAGGAGCCCGAGTACAAGTAGTGCAAGCGTATGGTAAAAATGGTACTGAACAGCTGTTTGATAAGTGCTATCGAGACCGGATGAAGCTAGCTTTTCTTTCAAAGCGTGCGCTCCAAATGCACCTAATCCTACCGCTAATGCGCCTGAAAGCGCAGCAAAAATCAGTACGAGCTTTGCCATGCTACTTCTTCTTGTTTTTAGCTTTTTGCTGTGCTGCCTGATTTGCTTTCATTGCTTCTTCAAGCCTCGTCTGGAACTTGGATTTCTTTCGGTTCGCACTGTTCTTCCTGTTTTCTTCCAACACCTTCTTGATCTTATCTTCATCGATCAGCCGTCGGAATAATACCGTTTGGCCATAAGTAAGCATGTTGGAGACGAAATAGTAAAAAGTAAGCCCTGAAGCATAACTGTTCAATACAAAAAGGAACATGATCGGCATCATGTACTGTAAGGTCTTCATCGGTCCCTGGATGGTGGTCATCTGACTGTTACTAACTGTGATCAGGATGGTTGATACAGTCATCAATAAAGTGAATAGGCTCACGTGATCACCATAAAATGGAATAGTGAATGGAAGGTTAACGATACTATCGTAGGTAGATAGATCTGTTGCCCATAAGAAAGACTGTTGCCTTAGCTCTACTGCATTTGGAAAGAAGAAGAAGAGTGCAAACAGTACAGGCATTTGCAGGAGCATTGGAATACAGCCACTCAACGGATTGATGCCGACCTTTTGATAAAGTTTCATCTGATCCTGTTGGGTCTTTTGCATGTCCCCGTCATTCTTTTCCTTGATCTCGTCAAGTTCTGGTTTCAAGACCCTCATTTTGGCCATGGACATGTGAGACTTGTAAGTCAACGGCGACAGGATCAACCGAATGATGATCACAATGATCAGGATAATGATCCCGTAGTTGGATATGAATTTCTCCAACAAGTGGAAGATCGGAATGATCAGGTATTTGTTTACGAGTGGGAGAGGACCCCAACCCATATCCAGGTTTTCTTCAAATTCGTCTGTGACTTTTCTAAGAACTGCGTAATTGTTAGGTCCGAAATAGTATCGCTGATCAAAACCATTCAAATATTCTGTATAAGGAATGGTGAGTTGCATAGAAGCAGTTTTCACCGTAGTGGTGTCCGCAAGGTCTGCTACAGTAGCCAGGTAGCCTGATTTGTATGCAGAGTTGGCAATCAATCCTGCGGTAAAGAACTTCTGTTTGAAGGAGATCCACTTTAAAGGATTATTAACCGTTTCTTCTTCAAAATCATTGGATCGCTCCGCCAGCTCATCATAGTCACCACTTTGTGTGTAATACCGAATGTTGCAATTGTAGCGTGAGTCATCCAGGTTTCTTTCAGCACGCGAAACCTGGTGATTCCAGGTGAACCCAATATCCGTTGGATCCAATATGTTGTTCAATCCGGTGGATTGGACAGAATGTCCAATTTCATAACCACTTGATGGGAATTTGTAGGTGTGAGTGAGACTGAAATTCGCTCCCCTTAAACTATAGGTTATCAAGGTGGTATCTTCTCTCGAGCTAACGGAAGGAGTGAAGCGGATATCTGATAGATTGATCGGTTTTCCCTGATGAGATACCTGAACGTGAATGGAAGACTTGTCTTCATTCATTAGCATGAAAGGATTACCCAAATAGTCCAGGTGTTCTTTCAGCTCCACACTTTTGATCTTCCCGCCCATGTTGGTGAAGGTGACCTTCAACTGGTTGTTTTCAACAATCTGTAATGATTCCTCACCCACTGATGCAAAGGAGAATGCGCCGTATCTCAACGTATCAACTGGTGCCATGCTGGTATCGGTAGGTTGGATCGTAGCAGCCTGAACAGAATCAGATTGAATTTGCTCCACCGGACCTGAAGTGATTTCCTCTGAAACAGGAGGGTCAGGAGAGAAATAGAGAAAGTAGACCGCAAGCAGGCCAAACATTAGGATAAGCCCTATGTATTGATTTTTATCCATTCGTGGGAATTACAGGTTATGTGATTTTTTTCTTTCGAGTGCCACCTTCACAAATCTTACAAAAAGGGGATGGGGGTCTTTCACTGTTGATTTCAACTCCGGATGATACTGGGTCCCCAGGAACCACGGATGATCCTTCAGTTCCATGATCTCCACCAGGCCGGTTTCAGGGTTTACTCCTGAAGCAATCATTCCGGCGTTTTCAAATTCTTCCAGGTACTTATTATTGAATTCGTATCTATGTCTATGTCTTTCGTTGATCTTGGTTGTTCCATATACACTATGCGCACGTGATCCTTTTTTTAGATTACACGCGTATGAACCCAATCGCATGGTTCCACCCATTTTTGTGATTGCCTTTTGATCTTCCATCAAATCAATGACCGGATGAGGGGTTTTCTTGACCATCTCCGTACTGTTTGCTTTTTTCTTGCCGAGTACGTTTCGTGCAAACTCAATGATCGCGCATTGCAAACCTAGGCAAATACCAAAGAATGGAATCCCATTCTCCCTTGCATACTTAACAGCGTAGATCTTACCTTCGATTCCTCGCTCACCAAAACCCGGAGCTACCAAAATACCGTCCAGATCGCTCAATTGACGGTCTACATTGTCTCCGTCCAGGTCTTCCGCATGGATCCATTCGATGTTGACCTTACACTCATTTGCAGCACCGGCATGAACGAAAGATTCAACGATGGATTTGTAAGCATCCGGCAATTCAACATACTTCCCGATCAAACCGATTTTAACATCATCCGTCGGATTTTTGAGTTTGCCCAGAAATTCCTTCCATGAGTCAATCTTAGGTTCTTTCTTATGAGAGATCTTAAGCTTTGACAATACACGCTCATCCAGCTTCTCCTTTCGCATCAACAGAGGCACATCGTAGATGGTTTCCGCATCCTTTGCTTCGATGACTGAGTTGATAGGAACGTTACAGAACAGGGCTAATTTTTTTCTGATATCCTGGGTGATGCTATATTCCGAGCGACAAACCAGAATGTCTGGTTGTACCCCGGCTTCCAGGAGTTCTTTCACAGAATGTTGCGTTGGTTTGGTTTTTAGTTCCCCAGCGGCTTTCAGGTAAGGGACAAGTGTTAAGTGGATCGAAACACAGTTTGTGGGTCCTAATTCAAACCTTGCCTGACGAACAGCTTCAACAAACGGGAGCGATTCAATATCACCGACACAACCACCGATTTCAGTGATCACGATATCATATTTCCCGGTCTCCCCAAGCTTGTAAATGTTATTTTTAATCTCATCGGTAATGTGCGGGATCACCTGAACGGTCTTGCCAAGAAATTCACCTTTCCTTTCCCGTTGGATCACATTATCATAGATCCTTCCGGTAGTGATATTGTTTGCCTGTGAAGTAGGATTACCCAGAAAACGTTCATAGTGACCAAGGTCCAGGTCTGTTTCAGCTCCATCATCGGTGACATAACATTCGCCGTGCTCATATGGATTCAACGTGCCCGGGTCAATATTGAGATAAGGATCAAATTTTTGGATGGTCACCGATAAACCTCGTGCCTGGAGCAATTTCCCAAGCGAAGCAGATATGATTCCTTTACCAAGTGAGGATGTTACACCGCCCGTAACAAAGATGTATTTGGCTTTTGACATTAAAGTGAAAGTCTTTCGTAAGTGTTGTTACGGGGTGCAAAGATAGGTCTTTCTGTGAGAAAAATGACAGGAAAATCTCAGTCAAGTCGTACTACGACTAACCATCATCAAAGTAGGTCAGCATGAAGTTGGAATCAAGTCGTCTTACGACTAAAGTCGTTGAACGATTCCTTTCATTATTTTGCCAATCGAAAGGAAAGTGAAGCAGCGAAATAACCCAATGGGTCCACATCAAAAAACTCACCTGGAAGTTTGACAGGGATGCTGTACGTGTAGCTCAAAATTAAGGAGATACGATCGGAGGATAGCGAGATAGGAAGAGTGAACGAATAGTTCAAAATGCCAAATTCATTTCCATCAACAAACTCCTGCTGTTCGATCCCGTTTTCAGCAATGGCATTTAGTTCAGCCAGTTCTTCGGGTGTCAGGTTTTCGGCTGTTTCTATAAGCGATAAAAGAAACAATGCACGGTCTCCGCTTACATCACCACGAAAGAATGAATCACGAATAAACCGTCTCAGTTTCTCTTTTTCTTCCTCAGTAAGGTTGGCAATAGTGTTGATCCGTTCGATGGTAAGTCGGTCCTGGTTGCTGATCTGCTGGGTAGTTATCGTCAATGTGGTGATGTCTCCATTCCCAGCCATTATTGAGGCTGATGGGAAAATAGTCACATTGTTGAACATCCACCACTTCCCAAGGTTGATCGTTCCCGTTAGGTTTCCAATGATCCGGCTTGCCGTTTCTTTTCCAAACAAATAAGAGTAATCCACACTTGCATAACCTAAACCAAAATCATAGCTCGCTGAAGTACCAAAAGAGTTGGTCAGTGGATTGTCGGAAGAGTCTTTGGGATTGTAAAACCAGTGTTCATAATCCAACGAATAGCTCCACTTATTAGAAAATGACCCCAGGTAGCCTGCTGATAGAATGGTTGGATTATAGGTTGGGTTAACATTACTGTTCCAATAACCGGAGAGATCACCGTAAACACCTGATTTATGAAAATAGGAGAGACCGGTAGAATAGCCCGTTTGATCAATGTTGTAGTCCCTTCCGGCGCTGGTCACACTGGTTGTCACTCCAAACCGGAGATTCATTTCGCTTTTTACTGGGCTTTCAAGGAGTAGAATGCTATCAATAAGATTGAATATAGAAAGTGAATCAAGTTCCTGTTCCAATGCCAGTAATTCCTGGGCATAGTCTACCTCTTCTTCGACTTGTGAAAAGCCGTGAATGAATTGGCATAAGAGCCAGCTTATTATGGCCACTCGACGAAACATTCTAGTCAGGTAGGGTAGGTTGGCTTAGTTTCGTCGGTTGTTCAGTCGCTCATTGTTCCGATTTCGTTGTTGCTGTCGTTTCACTTGTTGAGCTTTAATTCTTCTTAAAAGCATTTCCTTGAAATCATTTTCTGCCTTGCGAAGGTTATTTAGCTGACGGCTGGAGATGACTTTCAGTATCCGTTGCGAATATTCCTTCTCAAGGTCCAACTGGCGTTGCTTTACAGCATTAGCCATTTCCAGCATTTTCTTGTTTTCTTCCTCTGATGCCGAATTGGGATCAAAGGTTCGTCTCGCCTGATCAAAATCTTTTCTGATCGCCCTGTTCTTGTTGCTGTATTCCCGATAGACAGGCCAGAATCTTTCAGCCTGTTCCGGAGATAGCTGGAGTCGCTCCGTGATCAGGGCAATTTTTGCTGCCTCGATCTTTTTCATCGCTTCCGGGCTCTGGCCCCAGGCATGAAGGGAAATGGTCACAAGTCCTATAATTATTAATCTTTTCATCCTGCTAAAGTTTTTAACGATACATGTATCATGTGATCATAAGAATTCATCTGATAAATCGTATTCCAGTAATAGGTCATCTAACACTTCTTCGCCTATTTCAACCTCTTCTAATCCGTCTGATTCAAAGTCAATCGATTCAATCGTTCCCTCGAAAGCAGCCAGAATATCATTGTCTTCAAACTCCATCAGATCGATATAAGCCATCAGTTCCTCCTGGGGAACATCAGCCAGAAGATCCTCTACACTGGATTGGCCGGTGAAAAAAACAGTGTAAACCACTGCTGAAGTCACTAACAATACCATCGCGGATGCAAATGCCAGCCTGAACACCGGAGTGGTCACAAACCGATCCCTTTTTTGATCTTCGATCCTGCTTTGGATCTTCATGGGAAGATCTTCAAAGTATCCTTCCGGGACTTTGAAAGGAGGTTTTTGCTTCTCTATGTCATCTAATTTGAAAGACTTCATCTCACTACTTTGATTGAATGGATATCAAAAGGTTTAATCCGTTTTTAAAAATTCTTCAATTTTTTTTACTGCATGATGATAATTGGCTTTTAAAGCTCCGACACTGGTGCCCGTTACCTCAGCAATATCAGAAAATTTCATTTCATCAAAATATTTCATATTGAACACCATTCGTTGCTTGTCCGGTAAGGTCAAAAGCGCCTTTTGAAGCTTTAATTGGACCTCATCACCGCTTATACTCACATCCTCATCCAACTTCTCACTCAGTTCTTTACTCACATCATGGATCGGAACCAGGTATTTGCGTTTCTTCCGTTTGAGAAAGGTTAAACACTCATTCGTTGCGATCCGATAGATCCACGTGAATAGCTTGGCATCTTCCCTAAACGAACCCAGATTTTTCCATACTTTAACGAAGATCTCCTGGACCAGATCATCCGTATCGTCATGGTCAACCACCATCTTCCGAACATGCCAGTAAACCCGTTCCTGGTATTCCCTCACGAGTAAGTTAAACCCGTAGCTACGAGTCTCCTCATTCTTAATTTTCTCCAGGATCAGATCTTCCACAGTTCTTTATCAGGTACAAACCTTAGATGATAAATATACTCGAAGGTTTAATTTCAGTTCCTTTTTCGTTTTTTTGCAACTTTTACTAAAAATATGTAGTTACATTTAATGTAATAGTATTTACCCATGGGGATTGCAGAAGATATCAAACAAAAGAAGTTTAAGAACGAGTTTTCAAAAGCGGTTATCAATTTGATCTATACGAACTCCTGGCTGAATCAAAAGCATGTTTCCATGCTAAAGCCATTTGACCTGACAACTCCTCAATACAACATTTTGAGGATACTTAGAGGCCAACATCCCAATGCTTCAACAGTCAACCTGTTGATTGACAGAATGCTGGATAAGAGCTCGAATGCCAGCAGGATCGTAGATAAGCTGGAAGAAAAAGGACTCGTAATCCGCAAACAGTGCAAAAACGACCGTCGAGCCGTGGATGTCTTTATCTCACAACCCGGGCTTGAACTTCTTTCCAGGCTAGATCAGGAGATGGAGAACTGGGAAGTCGGTATCAATAAATTGAGCGAGGACGAAAGCAAGGTGCTTAATGGCCTGCTTGATAAGCTACGATCTTAAAGGTCCTGTAGGGATTCGATAATCCCTGCGTTTGCACCTTTTTCCCTAACTACCAACAATGGGATTTCCTTATTGATCTGGATCATTCGTTCAGCCTTGCTTCCAATGAACAGAGCAGAGGCAGCAGTTCTGCCTTTAGCTCCCATCACGATCAGGTTTGCTTTTCTTTTCTTCGCTTCGTTGATCACCAGTTTGGTAACGTTATGCCCGTCATCCAATGTATGTACAGGAATAAATGATTTATCATCTCCGGTCGCTATTCTAATTAACCCTGCAAGATCTTTTTCAGAGTTTTCTTCCATAATCGCAGCAAACTCCTCATATGTTTTGCCGGAATAGCGATAACTACTTGGCACATTGTAAACGTTTTGGAGATAAACTTCTCGTTCTTTTCCCTGGGAAAGTGTCTTTGCGGTTTTTACTGCCAACTCTGAATAATTGGAAAAATCCACCGGCACTAGGATCTTGTCGAATGTCAGGTGAGTTCCTGCTGGAATGATCAGCAGGTTACACGCAGCACGCCGGGTAATTCGAGTGCTCAATACGGAATCGCTTTCCTTTTTCCTCCCCAATACGATCAGATCAGTCCCCTCTTCAATTGAAGCACTAAGGATCTCCTTGGTCTCATTCCCCTGACGAATGATGATCTTGGATGATACGCCTGAGCAATCAAAGTACTGATCTACAGATTGTTGTAGCTCATCCTTCCGCTCTTTGAGCGCAGTAGGAAGTAGGTCAGGGAATTCTTTCTTTAGCGTGTCAGGTAGGTTGAAATCCATCAGAATATTGATGAAGATGACCTCCTTGGTTCCGGCTGCTTTTGCTATTTCAGCCGCATTTTTGATGATGGATTCATCCTCAGGAGTAAGGTCCAGGCAGACAAGAATTTTATTGTAGGTGATCATAGGGATAATGTTCATGCAAAGTTACTATTCAACATTGTTTTTGTACAATTCGGTTCCGAAATTTTTAGTTAATTAATCGAGAGAATTACAAAATATTCCCTTAACGATCAGGGCAAAAACAGGGCGACTCCCAAAGATTATTCTACTTCCTTCAGTTGATCGACAACCATTTCCACGATCTCTTTGGAGTGAGTTGGGAAATTGGCAATGCGGACGTGCTTTTGCTTATATGGGCCATAGCCTGTGCCCAGTACCAACTGCTTCTTCTGAAAGTGATCGATGAATCGTTCAGGATGTGATGAATCGGCAACCAGGCTGGTCCTGGATCGATTCTCAGAAGATGCTACAAAAGGCGTTAGTAGCTCATGTTCCTCGAAAGCCTGGTAAAGGATTGTTGACTTGTAAATGGTGTCGTTGATGATCTTTTGTTTGCCAACCTCCAGCATGTCTTCCGCAATTTTGCCAAGCAGGTAGATGAAAAGCATATTAGGAGTTTCAGGGGTCTGATCCTTTGCCGCAAACTTCTTGAGATTCGGAATTGCCCGATAAGATCCGATGGAAGTTCTTTCGGCCTTCATTTTAGCTTTTTCAATGCATCGCTCATTGCAGATCCAAATGCCAAGTCCGGGAGGCATACCAAATCCTTTTTGTACGGAGAAGTAAGCAGTATCTATGTTTTCAAAATTGACTGGAATAGAAGGTACTGCACTTACCACATCCAGTGCAATCAACCTATCAGGATTAGCCTGGCGTATCGCTTCGATCTGCTTTTCTGAAAAGGTGAACCCGACACTCGTTTCATTTTTGGTGATCCCTATCAGCTCAGCGTCTTCAGGTATAGTCGGGTCAGGAAAGGTGGCACCTGGTGCTGATTCGGCTACCGTACTTTGCATACCATACGACAATGCAAAATCATAGAATTTCTGACTAAATGAACCATTGACAAAATGATGCGAGCTTTTGATCACCAGGTTTTGAATAATACGATCCCAGGCTTCATTTGCAGAATTGAGAAAGAAGATATCGTATCTTTGAGGGATTTCCAGAAGTTCCCTTAAACATTCATTGGTATGTTGAATAATCTTGATGAATTCCTTCCCCCGATGAGAAATGGAAGGAACATCATCAAAAAGGGCTTTTTTCAGGTGGTTTTCAAATGTGTAGAAAAGTTGGGCAGGCCCTGGAGTAAAGAATATTTTATTAGACATAAAAAAGCTCTTCTGAAAGGAAGAGCAAAATTATATGCTTAAGTGATACGTTTCGAGAATTAGACCCTGGTTTCCATCCATTTGAACGTACGATTGATGATTTTCAAAGCCAATTTGATCTTTTTGACATTGATCATCTCATGTGCTTCGTCGTACATGGTCACACCATCAGCAAATAGCAGAACCTGTGGGAATTCATTTAGAACACCGGCAGTTTCAGTCACCTCATAAGAGACTTCCTTATCCTTCATCACATCGACAATGAAGAGGTCCATTTGATCATCAGGGATGGTCCAATCCTGCTCGAGCGATTCCTTCACTTTAGTACTTTCCGGAGAAGAGGGTCTGTGCTTAAAAACGAGCGCAGGCTTTTGACGAGAGTTTTCTAATAACTCATCGAACTCCTGTTTAGTACTAAGCGATTTCCAGTTTAGCGAGTGACTCATTGGCGTTTATAAATAAGCTTCAACTATAGTTATAAATAAGCTCCTAGGATGAGGGTGGTTGTTAAATTTAGGTTAAACTTAATATAAAACTCTGAATCTTATAGTACCATTTATCATTTTCAGGTCCTTTATAACGTCTTCTTGATAGTTTTTATCTATATCCGTAATAACGTACCCGATTTTGTCATTGGTTTTTAGGTACTCACCAACAATGTTTATGCCATGTTCGGCAAGCGTTTTATTGATCTCTGCGAGTACTCCAGGCGTGTTTTTGTGAATGTGAATGAACCTGTGTGCATTCTGAAATGAAGGAAGTGATAGGTTAGGGAAATTCACACTATTAGAAGTAGCCCCGGTATTGATGTAATCAATGATTTTTCCCGGAACAAAATCAGCGATCTTCTCCTGAGCTTCTGCTGTACTACCCCCGATGTGAGGGGTTAGAATAGTGTTTCTGAGCCCTTTTAGGGGAGACTCAAACGGATCGGAATTGCTGAGTGGTTCTTCAGGAAAAACGTCGACACTGGCACCACGAACCTTCTCGCTTTCAATGGCCTTTCTTAGTGATTCAATATCTACCACATGTCCTCTGCTCAAATTCAGGAAGATTGCACCATCTTTCATTTGATTAAACTCGTCATCACCAATAAAATTTTTGTTGGATTCCCTGCCATCCACGTGAAGTGTGACAATATCTGAGGTTTCAAGTAGTTGGGAAAGGTTTTTGCACTGATGGGCATTACCTAAAGCCAGCTTTTCTTCCACGTCGTAGAACTGAACAACCATACCTAACGATTCAGCTAAAACCGAAAGCTGTGAGCCGATATTTCCATATCCTATGATTCCTAAGGTTTTGCCTCGAACCTCATTACTGTTGTTGGCCGATTTTTCCCACGCTCCTTCATGCATCCTTCTGATCTTGTCAGGAAGGTTTCGCATCAATAAGATGATCTCTGCAATAGCTAATTCGACTACAGATCGTGTGTTGGAGAAAGGTGCATTGAATACGATCACACCTTTATCCAGACAACTATTCAAGTCAATCTGATTAGTCCCGATACAAAAAGCTCCAACAGCCAGTAGTCGCTTGGCGTTTTCCAAAACCTTGGGAGTTACCTGGGTTTTGGAGCGGATGCCTAGGATACTCACATCTTTAATGGCTTCAATCAATTCATCTTCATCCATTGCTGAGGGATGATGGATCACCTGGTATTCTTCAGAGCGTAGTTTTTCAAAACCTAATGAATGAATGTTTTCCAGAAGCAAAACTTTGATCCGGTTCTTCGGGTAGGAGTGTGCTCGCTCAAGTTTTTGGGTGAAGAGAAAATCATCGAGAGAAGGCGCTTCATGGTCCGCGTTAGCGAGGACGCTCTCTCTTCTTACATTTTCAGTAAACGCATAGAATTTATTTGCAAGTCCGGCTTTCTTGATTTCATAATCGGTATAGCCGTCTCCTAAGACGAAGATCTCACCATCCAACTTGAGCGCCCGGATCTGACTTGACTTCCCATCGTTCTTTGAGAGCAAGTTGTCCGGGTCAAATCCAACAACTTTACCAGTATCGTCATACTCGAATTCATTGGCGTAGACATTCTCTTCATGAATGCCGTAATCTTCTACGATGGGAACAATGAAATCTTTAAAACCATTGGAGATAATGTAGATACTATCCTTATACTTATTAATAAACTCCTTGTTTCGCTGAAAAGACTTGGAGACCTGCCGTTTGAGTCGATCAATTAATTCCGGCAGGTTATCCCGGTGAGCATTTAGGATGTCAACTCGCTGGACCAATGATTCCCGGAAAGACAATTTTCCGGACATACCATCCTCGGTGATGTCTTTGATCTGCTGTATGGCTTCTTCTTTATTGGACCGATTTTCCAGCGAGATATCAGCCAAAATATCCAGGGCCTCTACCTTCGTAAAGGTGCTGTCGAAATCGATGATGAAGTATTGATTACCTTTCATTGGATTTTAAAAACGAGGGCCAAAATTAGAACATGATTAAGTCTGTGAAAATCACCTTGCCTATTTTATTGATCTTTCTGCTTTCCGGCACCCAAGCCCAGGTGATCGATTCCCTTCAGACACAACCTGATACAACAAGAATCTTGGAAGCGGATTCTGCTGAACTCCCATCTCCAGATCTGGAATCAATGATTGACGAAATAGTTAATGAAGCGATCATGGCTGAAGCTTTCCCAGGTTGTGTGATCTATGCAGCAACTCCTGACACAGTCATATATTATAAGGCGTATGGTTACCATACTTACGACTCGATAAAACAGGTAAGACCGGATGATATTTATGATCTCGCATCTATTACTAAAGTAACAGCAGCTACGCTGGCACTGATGAAGCTTTATGAAAATGGATTGATCAACCTGGATGATCCTATTAATAAATACATCGATGGGATTGGGAACCGATTTGGCTCAGCAACTTTCAGATCCATTCTGGCGCATCAGGCAGGCCTCTATCCATGGATCCCATATTACCAGGAAGTACGCAAGAAGAATGGAAAATACAAACCCCGAACGATAGGGCAGAAGAAGGAAGGATATGGCTATGCGCTGAACGACAGCCTTTACCTCCATGATGACTTCTACCAAAAGATCAAAAAGATGATCAAGAAGTCAGAAGTCTCAGATGAAAAAGTTTATAAGTATTCCGGACTCTTCTTCTACCTGGTTCCGGAACTGGTAGAGAAGCTGACAGGTGATCCGTTCGAGGTTTATCTGGATAGCAATTTTTATGACCTGCTTGGAACCGAAACACTCATGTTCAATCCAACCAGGGAGTTTGAACGAGACAGAATTGTTCCGACTGAGAATGATACTTACTTCAGGATGAAGCAACTTCATGGAGTGGTTCATGATGAAGGTGCCATAACAATGCGGGGTATCTCAGGTAATGCCGGACTTTTCAGCAATGCAGAAGATCTGGCTAAAGTCTGGTTGATGCTTTTGAACGAAGGGTCAATAGACACAACTACTTTTCTTAAGCCTACTACTGTTCAGTTATTTACTACCGCACAATATCCAAACAACAGCAACAGGCGAGGACTTGGATTTGACAAACCATTACTGGAGTACGATTCGTTGGCTAGCAGCGTAGCGAAAGATGCTTCATATAAGAGTTACGGCCACTCGGGGTACACCGGTACCTTGGTATGGGCTGACCCTAAGGATGAGCTACTGTTTATTTTTCTTTCGAACCGAGTGTATCCGTCCAGGGAAAACAGGAATCTTTACGACCTGAATGTACGACCTAAGATCCATCAATTGATCTATGATTTTTTGAAAAATGAGAACGAGTTCAAGTCAAGTTCAGAGCTGGGAGAGCCACGAACTATTTATAATGATTCTAAATAAGAACTTTAGCTTACTTTTATAACAGACGGAAATAACCCCGATATTACATTTGTGCGAGTTAGATTTCAAGCCTTTGAAATACATGTCGAAAAAAGTTACTAACCTGACCAAAAAACTATTTTGCTTCCTCTTCACTCTTGTTTTTGCCTCTTCGGTTTTTGCTCAGGAAATCCCTTCAGATGAATCCATAGTCGCGGCTGGAGAAGCCACTTGGAAAGCGAACTGTGTACAGTGTCATAAAGTCCATAGTGACGTTATCGGACCTGCCCTTGCAAGTGTGTACGAGCGTCGCTCCATCGAATGGCTCAATGCCTGGATCAAAAACTCTCAGGCCATGATTGCTTCAGGAGATGAGCAAGCAGCAGAACTGTGGGAACAATACAAACCAACCGTGATGCCTGCCTATCCATTCTCAGATGATGAAGTAATGGAGTTGCTGGCTTACATCCAGGCTGAAACGATCAAAGGCCCGCCGGTTGAAGTTGTTGAAACTACTGGTGAAGTAGCTGCTGAAGGAGATGCCGTATCATCTGCCTACCTGACCACAGTCATTGTTATCCTGGTCGTTGTGCTACTGCTTGCTTTGGTAGCCCTGGTTATCGCGGTTAATACCTTGACTAAGTATTTAAAAGAGCGTAAAGATCTTAGCGAAGAAGATAAGGAGCTTGTAAATCAGTCCTTTAATGTACTTGCATTCTTAAAGAGCAATTCATTCGCCGGCCTTGTGGTATTCATATTTACCATCCTTGTTCTTAAGACCTTAATAGATGGTGCTTTCACCATTGGCGTTCAGGAAGGCTACCAGCCAACCCAACCAATCGCTTTCTCCCATAAGATCCATGCCGGGCAATATGAGATTGATTGTCAATATTGCCACACTGGAGTAAGGAAGTCTAAATCAGCCAATATCCCTTCACCTAACATTTGTATGAACTGCCATACACAGGTGAAATCGGAATCAGAAGAAATTCAAAAGATCTACGCTGCGATCGATTACGATCCATCCACACAAACCTATGGTACCAACACTAAGCCGATCGAATGGATCAGGATCCACAACCTTCCTGACCTGGCTTACTTCAACCACTCCCAACATGTCGAAGTAGGAGGGTTGGAATGTGAAACATGCCATGGTCCGATCGAAGAGATGGAAGTTGTTTATCAGTACTCTAACCTTACGATGGGATGGTGTATCAATTGCCACAGGGAGACTGATGTCAACGCAAAAGGAAACGAGTACTATAATAAGCTTGTAAAGCTACATTCAGAACAAAGCAAGGAGCCGATGAAGGTTGAAGACATTGGAGGTTTGGAATGTGCAAAATGTCATTACTAACATTCGAAGGCAGACCTAAACTATGAAAGAGAATAAGACATACTGGAAAGGGCTTGAGCAACTGGAGAACACCTCAGATTTTCAAGCCAGGTCTACAAAAGAATTTCCGGAATACTTACCAATTAACGGTGAATCAGATGGGGATCCATCAAGGAGAGACTTTCTGAAAATGATGGGCTTTGGAATGGCTGCAGTTTCACTGGCAGCATGTGAAGCACCAGTTAGAAAGGCGATCCCATATGTTAACAAACCGATGGATGTTGATCCCGGAGTTGCGAACTACTACGCATCAACGTATTCGATTGGTAATGATTATTGTAGCGTTGTTGTAAAAACAAGAGAAGGCCGTCCGATCAAAGTAGAAGGGAATGAGCTTTCTAAAGTAAGTGGAGGAGGAACCACACCACAGGTTGAGTCCTCAGTCCTTTCATTGTATGATGAGCAACGGCTAAAGGGTCCGATGATCGGAGGTCAGGATTCAACGTGGGAAGAAATTGATCAACGGATAAAGGACGAATTGGCTGCTAATTCAGGTAAGACAGTCATTGTATCTTACTCAAACTGTAGTCCTTCTACTCAACGAGCAATTGATGCTTTCACTGCTAAATATGGAAACGTAGAATGGGTACAGTATGATCCGATTTCTTTCAGTGGAACACTAGATGCTTATGAGTCAGCTACTGGAAGCCGAATGCTTCCTGTTCATGACTTCTCTAAGGCTAAAACTATTGTATCGTTTGGCGCGGACTTTTTAGGATCCTGGCCAAACCAGGCAATGAATAGTCGTCAGTTTACCAAGAACAGAAAGCTTGGTGACAAGAAAAAAGATATGTCTCGTCTGTACGCGTTTGAATCTAACCTTTCATTGACAGGTTCAAATGCTGATTACAGACAACCGATCAAACCTTCTCAGGAAGGACTATATGTAGCGAATCTTTATAACCTGATTGCTTCCAAGGCAGGAGCAAGCACCATTAGCGTTGCTCGTCTTGAAGATTCAGTTGTCCTGGAGAAGGCGGCCAACGATCTATGGAATTCAAAGGAAAGATCACTTGTAATCAGTGGTTCCAATGATTCAAATGTCCAGCAGCTTGTAATTGCAATCAATGATTTGCTTGGAGCATATGGGACGACCATTGATCTAACGAGATCAAACAACACCCGAAAAGGAGACGATAAGGCGATGAGCCGCTTTGTATCTGAACTCAACGGAGGTCAGGTGGGTGCAGTAGTATTCTATAACTGCAACCCGGCATATGATCATCCGATGGGTGAAGGACTTACGAGCGCCTTAAGCAAGGCAAAGACATCCATTTCCACTTCAGACCGAATGGATGAAACTACTGCAAATGTCAAGTACGTCACTCCTGATCATCATTACCTGGAATCATGGAATGACTTTGAGCCGGTAACAGGCTATCTAAGCCTTTCTCAGCCAACGATCTCCAATATTTTCAATACTCGTCAGGCTCAGGAATCTTTCCTTCGTTGGGCGGATAATACAGATTCATACTATGATTTCGTTCAGGCAGGTTGGCAGTCGCTTGCGACAGGGTCTTTCCCTACCTTCTGGGATCAGTGCCTGCATGACGGTGTGTATGAAACTGAGGCTGCAGGCAATGTATCTGGTGTTTCTGTGGATGCCGCAAGTTTAGCATCAGGCATCAGCTCAAGATATAAAGCCAATTCGTCTGAGATGGAATTGGTGGTTTATGCTAACTATTCTGTTGGAGACGGTATTCAGGCGAATAACCCCTGGCTTCAGGAAATGCCGGACCCAATCACCAAAACGGTTTGGGACAATTTCATTACTGTTCCTGTGAAGTATGCAAAAGAGAATGGTTTAGCATACGATGATGAAAAAATGAGAGCCAAACTGGTCACTTTGACTGTTGGCGGAAATAGCATAAAAGTTCCAGTCATCCCTCAGCCTGGTCAGGCGGAAGGAACGATTGGAATTGCTGTTGGATATGGAAGGACCATGGCTGGTAAAGTGGCAAATGGAATTGGAACCAACGCATACCGACTGGTAGGAAATTCCAGTACTGGTTTGTCCTACAATGTGACATCAGGAGTTAGTTTATCGGGTAGCGAGGGTATGTATCCTGTGGCTCAAACACAAACAAGCCAGACGTATGCGGGACGTGAGACAGTAATACAGGAATCTGTTCTGAAGGAATACCAAAAAGATCCTCAGGCAGGAAGGAATTTCCCTCACATATCAACAGCAACAGGTTCAGAAAAACCATATGCGATCACCTTGTGGAAAGGACATGAATATCCGAATCACCACTGGGGAATGATCGTGGATCTTAACTCTTGTACCGGATGTGGCACCTGTCATATTGCTTGTCAGACAGAAAATAACATACCTGTAGTTGGTAAGCAGGAGGTATTGAATCGACGGGAGATGCACTGGATCCGAATTGATCGGTACTACAGTAGCTCAGAAGAGAATATTGAGAAGGCGGCTGAAAATCCGGAAGTTACTTTCCAGCCGATGATGTGCCAGCAGTGTAATAATGCACCTTGTGAAACGGTGTGTCCGGTAGCTGCTACTACTCATAGCACAGAAGGTCTTAACCAGATGACCTACAACAGGTGTATTGGAACAAGGTACTGTGCTAACAACTGTCCTTATAAGGTTAGAAGATTCAACTGGTTCAAGTACCATGACAATGAGCAGTTTGATAAGAACATTACCATGAATAATGATCTTGGTAAGATGGTACTTAACCCTGATGTGACGGTTCGTTCCCGAGGAGTTATGGAGAAATGTTCTTTCTGTGTTCAGCGGATCCAGGAAGGAAAACTTCAGGCTCGAAAGGAATCAAGAAGACCGATCGATGGAGAGATCACTACAGCTTGTGTGAAAGCATGTCCTTCGGATGCATTGGTATTCGGTGACATGAAAGATCCGGAAAGCAAGATCTCTAAGAAATTGAAACTGGAGCAGAAAGAGAAGAGTGTTGAAGCAAAAGAACCCAGAGCATACCACGTGTTGGAGGAATTACGAGTGATGCCGAATGTGTGGTACTTGACTAAGATTAGAAATAAAGACCAAGAAAAAACGGAAGCATAATGTCAGATGTAAGTATTCCAGTAGCGCCTGATGCAGTAGCTCATGAATCGCACCATGCGGAAGCAGAGGTAAGAATTCCTTTGGTGACCGGAGGAAAAACGGTTCATGATGTGACCGAAGATATTTGTCGGCGTGTCGAGGAAAAACCAACGAAACTGTGGATGGCTGCAATGGCCATTTCTCTAGCACTATTGACTGTGGGTGCTTATGCTGTTTACCTTCTGGTTTGGGAGGGGATTGGTATGTGGGGTCTTAACAAAACCGTAGGATGGGCCTGGGATATCACCAATTTCGTATGGTGGGTTGGTATTGGTCACGCTGGAACTCTAATTTCAGCGATCTTGCTATTATTCCGCCAACGATGGAGAATGTCCATTAACAGGGCGGCTGAAGCGATGACTATTTTCGCGGTTATCTGTGCGGCTTTATTCCCGATCCTCCATACAGGAAGACCTTGGTTGGCATTCTATTGGATGTTCCCACTTCCAAATACGTTTGGGTCTTTGTGGGTAAACTTCAACTCGCCACTACTTTGGGATGTCTTCGCGATCTCAACATACTTCTCTGTTTCTCTTGTTTTTTGGTACATCGGGTTGATCCCTGATTTTGCTTCGATCAGAGATAGAGCACAAAACAAGGTCTCCAAAGCTATCTACGGTGCGTTAAGTTTCGGATGGACAGGAGGAGCGAAGAGTTGGAGTCATTATGAAACTGTGGCACTTGTACTTGCAGGACTAGCCACACCACTGGTACTTTCCGTACACACGATCGTATCTTTTGACTTTGCAACGTCAGTGATACCAGGCTGGCATACAACGATCTTTCCGCCATATTTCGTGGCTGGGGCGATCTTCTCAGGTTTTGCAATGGTATTGACTTTGCTGGTCGTTACTCGAAAAGTATATAAGCTCGAAGATTACATCACGATCCAGCATATTGAGATGATGAACATTATCATCATAGTAACAGGGTCTATTGTTGGTGTAGCATATATCACAGAGTTCTTCATTGCCTGGTATTCGGGAGTGGAGGCTGAATTGTACGCCTTTAAGAACCGAGCCACAGGACCATACTGGTGGGCATACTGGTCGATGATGACCTGTAATGTGATCTCACCTCAGCTGTTCTGGGTCAAAAAGA
This sequence comes from Cyclobacteriaceae bacterium, assembly GCA_965267415.1. Taxonomy (GTDB): domain Bacteria; phylum Bacteroidota; class Bacteroidia; order Cytophagales; family Cyclobacteriaceae; genus Ekhidna. The sequence goes on from OZ253955.1 coordinate 305,155, forward strand.
TTCGAACAAACCTGGCTGCAACATTTGTCATTTCGATCATTGTAAATATTGGAATGTGGTTTGAGCGATTTGTGATCATCGTTACTTCGTTGCACAGAGATTTCTTGCCATCAAGCTGGGCAATGTTCTACCCAACCCTAGTAGATGTTGGAGTATATGTATTCTCTTTTGGCGTATTCTTCACAGCGTTCTTCCTTTTCGCGAAGTTCTTTCCTGTGATCAATATGGCTGAAGTAAAAAGTATTATTAAAGCAACCGGAGAAAGAAAGTAATATGTCTCAAGGAACCAATTATATACTTGGCGTCTACGAAGATGAAGATGTACTGATGGATGCCATCAAGAAGGTAAGGGGAGAGGGTGTAAAGATCGAGGAAGTATATTCTCCATTTCCTGTTCACGGAATTGAGGATGTACTCGGATACAAAAGAAGCTGGCTATCAGTAGCAGCATTCCTTTTTGGTCTAACCGGTACTTCACTGGCTCTCACTATGCAAATTGGAATGATGGGAGTGGATTGGCCTATGATCATTGGAGGAAAAGACTTTGTCCCACTTCCGGCCTTTATTCCTGTAACATTTGAAATGACCGTACTACTCGCTGCTTTCGGGATGGTAGGAACGTTCTTCGGAATATGTAACCTGAAACCCTGGGGAAAGCCAAGGATCTATGATATCCGGATCACTGATGATAAGCATGTTATGGCTATTGATCTGGATAAGAACGATAAGCAGGAAGCAGACATAAAAAAAGTACTTCAGGGTAGTGGTGCAAGTGAGGTTAACAACAAAACATTTGAATAGATGCTGAAGGGAACATTATCATATATCAGTCTATTTGCAATCGGTGCATTTTTGATTTCATGTACAGCAGGTGAGAATGACACAGGATTGGAATTCTCTCCACAGATGTATCATGCGGTCTCTTATGAGCCATTAACTCAGATCACTGAGGAGGACCAGGGTAACTGGTTGGACTCCAATGATGAAGACGGCCATGGTGAGTTTTACAACTCCAATCCTTACAACAAGCATGGGATGACCATGCGTGAGCCCGTTCCCAATACAGTAAGGAGGGGCCAGCCTTTGCCATATCGTTTTGGAATTGATGAGTTGGAGGCTGCTGCATTGGTAGAAAGCCCACTGGATGCGGATGATCCAGGTGTGGTTCAAAAAGGAAAAGAATTATATGTAAGCTATTGTCAGCATTGCCATGGAGCGGAAGGGAACGCAGATGGAAAAGTAGCCGAGGCTTACGCTGGTGTAGCTAACCTAAATGGTGCGGCTTACCTAGAAATCAGTGAGGGACACATATTCCATGTGATCACTTACGGAAAAGGACTGATGGGAGCACATGGCTCTCAGGTGAGTCCGACGGACCGGTGGCGAATAGCACGGTATGTTAAAGAACTTCAAAAGAAATAGATACAAGAATGGTATCAGAAGAACGATTTGAATTTACATCAAAAGCCAAGAAGACCTTAATCATCTTTCTTCTTGTAGGAATAGTATTGACTGTTCTGGGATATTTCACCATGGGATCCGGTAATCACGGAGATGGTCATGGTGGAGGTCATGACACAACTGAAGCAGTTGCCGACAGTCACGATGAGGAACCTTATGGTGATGGTAGTCATGCTGAGGAAGCAGGTCATGGAGGAGATGCAGGTGGTCATGGTGAATTCAAGCCTATCAAGCGGTTCTTCGTGAACCTTTGGATCAACAATGTGTTTTTTGCCGGGCTAGCCATTATTGGTGTTTTCTTCTTTGCTATACAATATGCAGCCCAGGCTGGCTGGTCAGTTGGTATCAAACGAATTCCACTTGCATTCGGATCTTGGCTTCCAATCGCTTTTGTTTCGTTGATTGCAGTTTATTTCATCGCGGGCCATGATCTGTTTCACTGGACTCACTCGGAGTTATATGCGGAAGAAGGCGGAGACGAAATATTAAAAGGGAAAGCTTCTTATTTCTTCTGGCCATTGAATGGCGGAGAATTCCCAGCTTTCTTCATTGGTCGAATGGTGGTGTTCTTTGGAGTGTGGTACCTCCTTTTTAGAAAATTAAGAGCATTAGCTTTTTCAGAGGATATTGAAGGAGGATCGGAAAAGTGGTATAAGATGAGGATTACCTCCGCGGTATTCCTGGTATTCTTTGCAGTGTCTTCTTCGATGGCATCATGGGACTGGGTAATGTCAATTGATGCACACTGGTTTAGCACCATGTTCGGTTGGTACAATTTTGCAAGCTGGTGGGTTGCAGGTTTGGCGTTGACATTGTTTATTGTAGTCACTCTTAAAGACCATGGTTACTTGTCCATCGTAAATGCAAATCATATTCATGACCTTGGCAAGTTCGTATTCGCATTCAGCATTTTCTGGACTTATGTTTGGTTCTCCCAGTTCATGCTGATCTACTACGCGCACATCCCTGAAGAAACTGTCTACTTCGTTGAGCGGTGGAAGGGGCATTATACACCGGTATTCTATTTGAATTTAATTCTAAACTTCTTCTTCCCTTTCCTAGTTCTAATGACAAGGGATTCCAAAAGACATGCAAGAATTTTGAAAGTGGTATGTCCGGTTGTTGTTTTTGGTCACTGGTTAGATTTCTACCTGATGATCACACCGGGAACCCTGGCGGACAATGGTGGATTTGGATTTATGGAAATCGGATTGATACTTGTTTACTTCAGCGCGTTCCTTTACGTGGCTCTCACAGCCCTTGCGAAAGCGCCATTGTACGGTAAGAATCATCCAATGTTGCAAGAGAGTTTACATCATCATATTTAAGAGGAGTTATGCTTAATCTAATAATAGTTGTCGCGATCATTCTAATTCTGGCTGTCCTGGTGACAGTTTTCAGAGTGACCTCATTGGTTGATGCAGTAAAGAAAGAAAAGAAGACGAGTCATGTTCCTTCCGGGAACGCTGCTCAGGGTGTTTTGATGATGGTTTTCCTGGTAGTAGGGATCTTTGCTTTCTTCTACTACTCAATGACAAATTATGATACCTATAATTTGCCTATCACCTCTGAACATGGTGTGATCACAGAACGACTCTTCTGGATCACGATGGCGATCACAGTAGCGGTGTTTATTATCACTCAGATATTCTTGTTTGGGTTCTCATGGAGATATCGTTATAAAGAAAATACTAAGGCACATTTCTACCCACACAACAACAAATTGGAAATGATCTGGACAATCGTACCAGCGATTGTTTTAGCGTGGTTGATCATTTCCGGATTGAAGGAATGGAATAAGATCACTGGCCCTGCTCCAGAAGGAGCGGAGGTTGTTGAAGTAATGGGATATCAGTTTGCCTGGGCATTCAGATACCCTGGAAAAGATGGAAGCCTGGGGTCTTATGACTTCAGAAAAATTGATGCAATCAATCAGGTAGGTATGGACTTATCTGACAAGAGCAGTCATGATGATTTCCTGCCTACACAGCTGGTTATCCCGAAAGGAAAGCCGGTCTTGCTAAAGATCAGGGGAAGAGATGTGATTCATAGTGTTTACAATCCGCATTTCAGATTGCAAATGAATGCGGTCCCTGGAATGCCAACCCAATTCTGGTTTGTTCCTACTGTTTCAACAGCCGAAATGAGAGAGCGAACAGGCAACCCTGACTTTAACTACGAATTGGTTTGTAACAAAATATGTGGCAAGAGCCACTATGGTATGAAAGGGATCATCACTGTCCTGGAGCAGGATGAGTACGATTCCTGGTATAAAGAGCAGCAAGAGAATACCTGGCTGAAGTTGAACCCTACGTATTTGGCTCAAGTACCAAGTGAACTAAAAGAAGCGGCGATCATTGCTTCAGGAATTGAATTAGTAGAAGAAGAAATTACCAGTTCTGCCGCAGGCAGCGCGAAATAAGAAAGCCATGTCAGTAACGGATATACAACTACAACAAGAAACTGCAGGTCACGATGATCACCACGAAGATCATGATCATGAGCAAAGCTTTGTGACCAAGTATTTGTTTTCAACAGACCACAAAACGATTGCAAAGCAATTCCTGATCACCGGGATTTTCTGGGCATTGATGGGTGGAGCTTTGTCGGTGATCTTCCGATTACAACTTGGATTCCCTGATATGGACATGAGCTGGCTTAAGCCAATTCTTGGTCAGTGGATAACAGTGGATGGAAAAATGGACCCTGAGTTCTACCTGGCAATGGTGACGATGCATGGAACTATCATGGTGTTCTTTGTATTGACAGCAGGCTTAAGTGGAACATTCTCCAACTTCCTGATCCCATTGCAGATTGGGGCAAGAGATATGGCTTCCGGATTCATGAACATGCTGTCCTACTGGTTCTTTTTCGCTTCCAGTGTGATCATGTTCATTTCCATATTCATCTCTACCGGACCAGCAAGTGGTGGTTGGACCATTTACCCTCCATTGAGCGCATTACCGCAGGCGATGAGTGGGTCCGGTCTTGGAATGACGTTATGGCTGGTTTCAATGGCTTTATTCATTGCTTCGACATTGCTTGGAGGAATTAACTACATCACGACGGTTATTAACCTGAGAACGGCTGGGATGTCATTTTCGAGATTGCCACTTACTATTTGGGCTTTCTTCATTACCGCGATTCTTGGATTGCTATCATTCCCGGTTCTTTTCTCAGCAGCATTGTTATTGATCTTCGACCGGTCATTTGGAACAAGCTTCTATTTGTCAGATATCTATATCGCAGGTGAGGCGCTGACTCACGTAGGTGGAAGTCCAATTTTGTTCCAGCACTTATTCTGGTTCCTTGGACACCCTGAAGTATACATTGTGATTCTACCTGCCTTAGGTATCACTTCTGAGATCATTGCAACTAACTCACGAAAGCCGATCTTCGGATACAAAGCGATGATCGGGTCGATGTTGGGTATTGGATTTCTTTCCTTCATTGTATGGGCGCACCACATGTTCATTACCGGGATGAATCCGTTCCTTGGATCAATTTTTACGATCCTGACATTGATAATAGCGGTACCATCTGCAATCAAGGCATTTAACTATATCACAACATTATGGAAGGGGAACATTGTGTTCACTCCAGCTATGTTGTTCTCGATCGGTCTTGTATCCTTCTTTATTTCGGGAGGTCTGACAGGACTATTCCTGGGTAACTCCGTATTGGATATCAACCTGCACGATACGTATTTTGTAGTTGCACACTTCCACCTTGTGATGGGTAGTGCAGCCTTCTTCGGAATGCTTGCCGGTGTTTATCACTGGTTCCCCAAAATGTTCGGAAGAATGATGAACGATAAATTAGGGAAGCTCCACTTCTGGCTATCTTTTGTTGGGATCTACCTTGTATTCTTCCCACTACACTACATAGGAATTGCCGGATTCCCAAGAAGATATTATGCCTTCACAGCATTTGATACGTTCAATGTTATGGGCGATTTGAATTCATTGGTGACAATCGCTGCGATCCTAACGTTCACAGCACAGTTCATCTTCCTATTCAACTTCTTTTACAGCATTTTCAGAGGAAAACTGGCACCTGCAAATCCATGGAAATCGAATACGATGGAGTGGACAACTCCTCGTTTTCCTGGACACGGAAACTGGCCTGGAGCCATTCCTAAAGTTTACCGATGGGCTTATGATTATAGTAAGCCTGGTGCTAAGGATGACTTCATCCCTCAAACCACACCTTACTCACACACTCCTGAATCAAACCTTGAACATGAGCAGGAGGAAGCAAAGCAGGAGGACCTGACTGGAGTAGATAAGGTGAATGCTTAGCAAAGGTTTTTTTCTAAAAATAAACGCAATAACCCTGGGATCAGTACTTGTACTGATCCTTGTTGGTTCTATTGTTCGAAGCATGGGTGCCGGGATGGGCTGTCCCGACTGGCCAAAATGTTTTGGTAATTATATTCCACCTACTTCATCCGATCAACTTCCAGCTGATTACCTAGATCAGTTTCGATCCGAGCGTTTGAAAAAGAATGACCGACTGGCCGGTATGTTCACCAAATTAGGTTATGAAGATTTGGCCTTGCGAATTACGACCGACCCCTATATCCAACAAGAGCATGAGTTTGATGTCACGAAAGCATGGATTGAATACATCAACCGACTGGTAGGTGTGCTGATAGGTTTGTTCGTTTTTCTAAACATGGTTGCTTCTTTCTCATACAAGGACAAGACATGGATCCCAATTGTGGGGGTATTGATCTTTGTGCTGACTGGATTCCAGGGATGGGTCGGTTCATTAGTGGTTTCTACCAATTTATTGAAAGGCTTCATCACTTTCCATATGCTACTGGCGCTTTTGATTGTGGCACTCTTGATATGGATGGGAGTGAAAGCCAGGCAAAAGGAGGTAGTCCAGGATCGAACCTTGTTTTTCATTAGCATTGTACTTTTCTTGGTGTTTATCCCTCAGGTGGTACTTGGCACAGAAGTTCGACATACGATCGATGGACTACTTGTCAACGAACCTAATCGATCTGCCTGGGCATCATATTTGACATCAGCATTCCTGATCCATCGGTCTTATTCCTGGTTAATATTGATTGGTTCAGTAGCTAGTTTCTTCCTGGTTCGAAGAAGAAATCATGTAAGCTTGAACCTTGCAGCTTACGGCTTAATGCTAATCGTACTTGCTACGATGTTGTTCGGGATCATCATGGCTAATTTTTCTTTCCCTTTTTGGACACAACCGCTGCACTTATTGTTTGCATCTGGTATTTTCAGCATGCTTTTTTACTTAATTTTACGACTGAAATATTGATTAAGAAGCGATGACGATTGAGGAATTAAATAAGAAGGTAGAGCGGTTGCGGATGATCACAGATGCGAAAATGAAGTACTTAAGAGATCATTCTAAGCTACTTGATCAGGCTTTTGAAGAATTAAAAGAGGTCCAGGAAGGGGAGTTGGATCTCATCTATGATAAGATTGAGGAGTTGGAAAAGCGAATGGACTTGAATGGGTTATCCAAATAGCAATTGTGAGAAACACTCCAATTGAAAATATCGAACTCTCCTATATCCAAAAAATCAAAGCATTCTATGAATTGCTAAAACCACGGTTGTCTTACCTGGTGGTTTTTTCATCAGGATTTGGCTATTTGTTAGCTGGACATGGAGTGGTAAACTGGTTGAACTTTGCCGGCTTTTTGTTAGGCGGCTTCCTTATTTCCGGAGCTTCAGTTACCATTAATCAGATATTGGAGAAGGAGTACGACGCAATTATGCGCAGGACTCAAAATCGTCCAATACCATCTCACAGAGTTTCTGTCACAGAAGCTTTTTGGTTCGGACTTGCGACAGCTGCTTTGGGATTGATCTTGATAATGATCACAGCCAATCAACTGACAGTGGCCTTGTCCGCTTTGTCGATGATTCTGTATGCATTTGTGTACACACCACTAAAACGAGTAGGTTCGATCGCTGTTTTTGTTGGAGCAATTCCGGGAGCACTTCCACCACTTATTGGTTGGGCGGCAGCCAGTGGAGCATTGAGCTATGAGGCATTGATCATTTTTGGGATCCAATTCATTTGGCAGTTCCCGCATTTCTGGGCCATTGCCTGGGTATCCGATGAAGATTATAAGAAAGCAGGTTTCAAATTATTGCCAGGAGGAGGGGCAAAAGACCTGAACACAGCTATAAACATAATGGTCTATACATTGTTCTTATTACCATTAGGGTTGCTGCCATCTTACTTTGGACTAACTGGCCTGACAAGTGGAATAGTAGCTACTGTTTGCGGAACTCTTTTCCTCGCTCAGACATTCAGCCTGATGAAGGATACTTCCAACAAGCGAGCAAAACGGATCATGTTTGGATCATTCATTTATTTACCGATTGTACAGATAACCTATTTATTGGATAAGCTATGACAGGAGAACTGACAGTGAAGAAGACGCGTTCAATGCATCCCCAGAAGTTTGGGTTGTGGTTGTTCCTTGTTTCAGTAGTGATGATATTCATTTCACTATCGAGTGCATATATTGTGAAGAAGTCAGTAGGGGATTGGGAGTACATTGATTTCCCTCCATTGTTTAGGATAACAACGTTCATCATCCTTTTGAGTAGTGTGACTATGCACTTCTCATACCTTGCCGCTAAGCGGAACAATATTAAAAATATTAGAATTGGATTGGCAGCAACAGGAATTTTAGCTCTTCTATTTGTAATAGGACAGTTTATGGCCTGGGGGCAGTTAGTGGATAATGGCTTTCATTTTGTTGGAAATCCGGCGAGTTCGTTCATCTATGTGTTTTCCGGACTGCATATTTTACACCTGGCAGGAGCACTGATTTTCCTTGCTGTGGTCTTGACAAATTCATTTCAATACAAGGTACATTCCAAGAGCCTTTTGCGGATAGAAATGTGCACCACTTTCTGGCATTTTCTTGGTGGACTTTGGTTGTATTTATACTTATTTTTGATTCTCAATAACTAACCGAATAAATCCTGAATACATGGCGAATACGGCTGTTTTAGTAGACGATAAGAATAAGAATCCATGGGGTGGTGGCGTTGCGCCGATGAAGGCGAGCTACGGTAAGCTGATGATGTGGTTCTTCTTGTTATCTGACGCATTTACGTTCTCTGCACTTCTTATCACTTACGGTTTGATACGATTCAGCCACCCGGCTTATGAAGGTGCTGTTGCAGACTTCAAGTTCTCGTCGGAGTACTGGCCAATTCCGGAAAAAGTATTCGAAGCGTTCCCTGGAATGCATGCATTAGGGATAGAAAGCGCTCCATTGGTTTTCGTGGGTTTGATGACCTTCATTTTGATCGTCAGTAGTGTGACAATGGTGTTGGCAGTTGAGGCAGGTGAGCGAATGGATCGAAAAGGTGTAGAGAAATGGATGCTTTGGACTATTCTTGGAGGTTTAACTTTCCTTGGATGCCAGGCGTGGGAGTGGGCACACTTTATTCACGGTTCAGATATGTCGATGAATGCAGTTGGCAACTTCGTCATGGGGGCGGGTTTGAGTTCGAATCAATACGGTCCGCCTAATTTCGCAGCACTGTTCTTCTTTATAACAGGATTTCACGGCTTCCACGTGTTCAGTGGGGTACTCATAAATTTTGTCATTTTCTACCAGGCTATGACTGGAGTTTTTGAGCGAAGGGGCCACTATGAGATGGTGGAAAAAGTAGGACTATATTGGCACTTTGTAGATTTGGTGTGGGTATTTGTGTTCACCTTTTTCTACCTCGTATAATCGTTTATAACAAACTAAATTATGGATCAGGAAACTCCACAAGTAGAGGTACAACCGGTAAATAAAACGAAAGTAAGGACTTTCATTCGGGTAATGCTTTACCTGGCTGCTATCACGGCACTGGAATTCGCAATTGCTTTCACGGTACCTCATGAGCATAAATGGGTGCGAATCATCGTGTTTATAGCTTTGACGATTGTTAAGGCGTACTATATCGTTGCTGAATTTATGCACCTGGGGCACGAGAAGAAATCGTTGAAAATGTCAATTATCCTTCCAATGCTGTTTGTGGTCTTTTTGTTGTTCATCCTGATCTACCAGGGAGGCGCGATCTACGAGCTTATCAATTAAGCGAATTGGCATCAGGCAAGGGGCTAAAGCGACTGGCTTTCTTTTTTGTATTCCTGATACCTGTAGCCTGGTATCTGTTCCTGCAATTATTCGGAGAAAACAAGTTCTCATTGGAGTTGATCAGTGGGCTGAATGAGGATTGTATTTCAGTCAATCAAATAAGCGTTGTTTATACGCAAGATTCCTTAGACTTAGCAGCCACAAACCATTTCAACCGGGTCAAATACAAAACCGACCAACGAAAAATTCATCTTACTCCGGATACCTTAAATTTTTTTCAGTGCCTGACAAACGATAATGACCTGGCGCTTGTTAGTCAGGAAGGTGTTTGGGGATTCTACCGATTAGATCGTGAAGGAGTGGATATACTACTTGCCGAATTAGATGTATTGATCATGCAAAAAAGCTATGGAGAAGGCGTTAGCAGATAATAAAGGTTACTTACGGACGATCTATGTGGTCTCGATCCTGATCCCTGTAGTGGTGGCGTTCCTCATTTTGTTTCCGGGAAAACTGTCTTTTACTGGCTCGTGGGTCTATAAACTTCCTGCGATTCATGCCGGGATTAACTCACTTACCGCAGTAGTACTAACAGGGGCCTTAGTGGCGATCAAAAGAGGGAATGTAAAACTCCATCGATCGCTTATGTTCACGGCATTAGGTTTAGGTGTTCTGTTCCTGGTTTCTTACATCCTGTATCATTCCAGTGTAGAGTCGGTCAAGTTTGGGGATGCGAATCATGATGGGATTGTAAGCCAGGTGGAGTTGGACCAGGTGGGAGCAAGCCGGATGGTTTATTTCTTTGTACTCGCCAGCCACATCTTGTTGTCCATTGCTGTAGTTCCTTTCGTATTGCTGGCATTCTATTACGCATTAACAGAACAGATCAATAAGCATAAAAAGATGGTAAAATATACGTATCCGGTTTGGTTATATGTATCTGTAACCGGAGTGATCGTTTACTTTATGATCAGCCCGTACTACCTTTGAAACATGAAGAAACTGCTGGTTATATCGCTGACTTTTTTGATCCCATTCATGAACTGGGCTCAGTGTGCGATGTGCCGGACGCAGATCAAAAACAACGTCAGCCATGGAGAAACGGAGCTGGCTGCAGGTCTGAATTTGGGGATCATGTTCTTGTTTCTCACCCCTTACATTGTTGTTGGAATTATTGCCTTTCTATGGTTTCGTTATAGTAAAGTGAATGAAGAAAAGATCAGTATTATCGAGCGTATTAAACGCTAAATGTCCACAATGCCGAGAAGGAGAGCTATTTACGCATGGCCTCTACAATGTTTCCAAAATGTCTTCTATGCACAAGAACTGCTCTAACTGCAATTTGCGATATGAGAAGCAACCCGGCAACTTCTATGGAGCGATGTATGTTAGTTATGCATTTTCTACCGGGCTGTTCCTGGTCACTTCATTTGTACTCTACCATTTCTTCAACGACCCACCGATCAGTGTTTACCTGGTCACCATACTGGCAGTGTCGCTGATCCTGTTCCCTATCAATTTCCGTTACTCAAGAGTGATCTTTCTCTACATAATCTGGAAGACAGAGTAGTTGGTTGATTAGTGAATTAGTAAACTAGTCGATTATTAATTGGGATTCCTTGCTTAGTGCCTGCGATTTGCAGCTCATAACTTACAGCTTGTAGTCTAAAACTTGTCATTTTCTACTTTCTACTCACTGCTTTTTCATCCTTCGAAGCTTTAGCGAAGGAGGAGATTATTGTAACTTGGACTCCATGCGTCTTAGGATTCCAATCGTCATATTGCTTATAGGGATCATTGGTGTGATCATCAACCTGTGGGTAATTGATTGGGAGAGCCAGTCGACAAAGAAGATCAATAGCTATTTCGATGATCTGATCACACAGCAGCGAACAGATCTGTCCAACTGGACGGACCAGTTGGAGGTTTCAGGGAGCTTTAGCAAACGGATCTATTGTCACGGTGAGCTAACCAGATGGAGTGACGATATAGCATGGCCCTCAGCGGATTTCAAAGAAGGAACATCTGTGGTCAATGATGAAACCGGTATCTACCTGATGTATCAGCGGTCGATTAACCGGAATTGCTACGCAATCTCTATTTACCCGCTTACGAAAAACTATTCCATTACTAATCGCTACCTGAAGTCCCGAAAGAATGTGGATTTACCCAAAAGCCTGACAGCTATTGACCTGGATACTGGTGACCATCAGTTCAAAAACCTCTTCTACTTCAACATCGATGAAGTGCCGTCTAAAGGGCTAAATGTACTTTTTGGAGTGCTGATCTTCGCATCGTTGATGGTGATTTTGTGGTGGGTGCTTACTCAATACTTTATCATAGGTGTCCTGTTGGTCATTTCACTGCGATTAGCTAGCCTGTACGCAGGTTTGCTGGAAGCATTCATCAAATACCCGCTTTTTGATTCCATTTATTATACTTCCTCAGTAATAAGTCCGACGATTGGGGACTTGTTCTTGAATGCTTTACTCATTTTTGTTGTGACCCTTAGCTGGTCCAGGCGATTTCGGGAAAAGCAAATGAAGGTTCGTTCGATCGATATCTACGGACCAATGCTTTTTGGAATGGCTATCAGCTCTCTGGTTTTTTCAACGCTTTGGAGCATTCTCGATAACTCACAGATCTCACTTGATGTGGGTAAGAGTATCGAATTCAACCTTTTAAGGATCGTCTCCTATCTTATTGTGTTACTGTTGGTTGCTTCCCAGTTTTTACTCACTTTCCGACTGGTTGGCTCGCTTAGCCAAGTCAAAAACAAACGCATCTTTTATGGAGTACTGTTTGGTATACCATTACTGATCTTGCTTTTTGCATTACCGGAGGGACTCACGATTCTTTCATTCTCTGCCATTGTTTTACTGGGAGGACAGTTAGGTTGGGGCACAAGGTTAAAGGAGTTTAAATATGAAAACCTCTTATTCACATTGGTAATAAGTGTTTCGCTTGCCGGGGTAATGTCTTTTACGGTCTACAAATTCCATGAGAAGTCTGAGTTGGAAGCAAAAAAGAAGTTTGCCAATCACTTGTTGATCAAGCGGGATGTTCTGGGAGAATACTATCTCAATGAGTTGGTGAGCGAGACCAGGAGGCGAGCTGAAAGTGGTTTAACTGGCTGGAGAGAAGCGATCCAGTCACAAGTAATCAATCCATACTTTGATAAGTACCAGGTACAAGTGGTCGACTCACTTTCGGATCCGGGAGTTTTCAAATCTCTGAAGTCGAAGCTAAGTACCGGCCAACTCTCGGATTATACGAGCATTTATTTTATTGATGAAGGCACCGAATTCAGTTACATCTGCGACCTGGGTCAATACCTTGTCAGTCTTAGGTTAAAGCGGAGAGTTCCTTCATCGGTGTTTCCAGCACTGCTGACTGATAACAAGTATTTCACACCCTCTGATGACTTTGACTATGCGGTTTTTAGAAATGGGGAGATCTTGTTTCAACGAAGCAAGTTCGGACAAGGGGAGTGGCCCGAAGAACAGGATTTTAAGGACCCAAGAATTTACAATGAGGGGATTGAAAAGAATGAAAGACACTACCTCGGAGTTGAAACCATGGATGGTCGGGTCATACTGATCATTAGTTCCAAGTACAATGTCAGGATGCAGTTGACCAATTTTTCATTCTTCTTTCTACTTCTGTTTTTCTTCTTAGGATCAATTGTCTTGGTAAGTTCTCTTAACCTCAGAAAAGCACAATTGAACTTCACCGGTAAGATCCAGTTGTACCTGGGTTTGGCATTCATTATTCCATTGTTTCTTGCAGGTTTTGCATTGCTGAACTCATTGAATAACTCATATCGTGAGGAAATTGACCGTAATTATTTGAAAAGGTCGCTATATATGTCCGCATTGCTAAGTGAAGAAATGCAGGGTGACATTTTTAATCTTTCTTCCGAACAGCTTGCATTGGCGAGTAATTTCATGCAGGCAGACCTCACTATTTATGATGCAAAAGGAAGGTTGGTTTCGACCAGCCAGCCTGAAATTTTCTCGCTGGGATTACAAAGTGCACTAGTTAATCCAATAGTTTTTAATGAGCTATTGGAAAAGGAAAATCAAAGTATGATCACAGATGAGGTAATTGGAGGATTGGACTACAAGGTAAGCTATGCCACACTCAATGATGAGAATGACAATGTTACCGGGTTTATTGCCATACCGTTTTTTGATTCGAAGAATCACCTGAAAAGGCAGCAATTGGAAGTTTTTGGCAGCCTGCTCAGCATCTTCGGATTCATCTTTATACTGGCCATTCTATTCGGAAACCTGGTGTTGAATAACCTTATGAAACCGCTCCGAATGGTGGCGGATAAGATCCGGGAAATCACGCTTCAGGAAGAAAACAAACCGATCGTTTATGAGTCATCAGATGAAATTGGTTCATTAGTGAGGGATTACAATTCCATGCTGGTAAAGCTGGAGGACAGTAAACGTGCACTTGCCAGGAGTCAAAAAGAGACTGCCTGGAAAGAAATAGCCCGACAAGTGGCTCATGAGATCAAGAACCCGCTGACACCCATGCAATTGAAGATCCAGCAACTACTTCGCAAGCATGAGGAGGGAAGCAAAGATCATGAAGCATTATCGGCATTACTACACCAGGTGGATACACTTAGTCAAATTGCAAGTTCATTTTCTGCGTTTGCGGACATGCCTGTCCCAAACAATGAGTTGTTTGATTTCAGTAAACTGGTGAACCAGGTAGTGAGTCTTTATCACTCGGATGATGTGTCAATCGAGACATCCATTGAAGAAGAAGTGATGATCAATGCAGATAAGGACATTTTTCAGCGGATACTCAATAATATTGTTTTGAATGCGCTACAGTCAGTTAAAAACGAACAGCCAAAGATCGAAGTAAACCTCATTCGACGATCAGGAAAGTGTGAGTTATCCGTTAAAGACAATGGTAAAGGTATTCCGGCCGAACTCAGGGATAAGATCTTCATGAACTATTTTAGTACTAAATCTTCGGGTAGCGGTATCGGGCTTGCCTTAGCAAAAAAAGGGATTGAAAACGCCGGTGGCAATATTTGGTTTGAATCACAAGCGGATGAAGGAACGACCTTCTTCATTTCCATGCCGATGGCTGCTACCTAGTATATGTTTGCTTAGTGCTTTGTTGGCATCCAGCCAGAATCTGAAATGTCGGACTATTCCAACCAACCGGGAGATCCTTTTGGATTCCATTTTGATCGAGCCTGGCTCCATTACGACTACAGTACCTTTTGAGTTTGATGAATCTACTCAGACAATCACGCTTCGATCATCTGCTGAATCAATCGAGGTTTGCTACAGGATACTTTCAGACTTATTGACACAAAAATTTCAAAACAGGGATATCTCAGGTTATGACCCTTCAGGTCAGCGGGGAGTACCAATTGGCGAGGCTACCCCTATTGAGAAAGAGGAACTCTTTGAATTCGAAGGAGTTGAGAAGTTTGGAGCGATCACACGCGGGGTTTCATTTGGAAACAGGCAAAGCGTGTTTGTGAATTCTAGCCTAAACCTTCAAATGAGCGGCCAGGTAGCAGAAAACCTTAATGTGTCTGCTGTTATCACCGATCAGAACATCCCATATCAGCCAGAAGGGAATACGCAGCAAATCCGTGATTTTGATAATGTGTTTATCAAGCTTTACAATGATCAGTTTTCGGTTACAGCTGGCGACATTGCTTTATCGAATCCTATAGAAGAAGATTACTTTCTGAAGTTCTATAAAAACGTTCAGGGGCTTCAAATCACCTATGACAGGGAGGGTGAATGGAAATCATCTTCACGTATCTCAGGCTCATTGTCTAAAGGAAAGTTCGCATCCATCCTGATCCCATCAGTAGAAGGGATGGCAGGTCCATATCGATTGAGAGGGCCCAATGGGGAGCGATTCATTATTGTGTTGGCAAGTTCCGAGAAGATATTTCTTGATGGTGTGCAAATGGAGCGTGGGTTCGACAAAGACTACATCATTGATTACAATTTGGGAGAGGTTATTTTTAACGCCCACATTGTTATTACCCAATTCTCAAGGATCAGGGCTGATTTTGAGTATGCGGAGCAGTTTTATAGCAGGTCTAACCTGTCCCTTTCACAGGAGTTGGAGAAGGACAATGTCAAGCTATTTGGGAGTTTCTACAGAGAGAGTGATAACCCTAACAACAACTTTGGTTTCAGCCTTAGCCCGAATGATATCACTCAATTGCAAGCCGTTGGAGATCAATTGGACCAGGCTTTTATCACTGGCTTTGATCCGGTGGATTTTGATGAAAATCGAATCCTGTATGAACGGAGGGATACACTTGACCTTGATGGGAACCCGCAGCAGGTCTTTGTGAACTCAACGAATCCTGATGTGTCACTTTTCTCTACTACCTTCTCTGATGTAGGAGAGGGTAATGGAGATTATGTACTTGATCAAGCGACTTCAAACGGCCGGATCTATCGATGGGTTTCGCGCCAGGGAGGATTACGTCAGGGGCGATATCAACCGGGTGCTTTTGTGCCGTTACCCAATCGTAGGCAAATGTTCAATATGGGAACGGAAATCAAACTCAATAACTATGAGACGATATTTTCGCAAGCGGCACTTACCAATTTGGATCAAAATCTATACTCTGATCTGGATGACTCGGATAACGATGGGATTGGGTATTACGGAGGCATACGCTCAGAAGGAAGGGAGTCGTTCATCAGCGGTTATCAATGGGAAGGAAGTGTGTGGATGGAATATGATACGCGTGACTTCTCATTCATTGATCGCTATCGACCCATAGCCTATGACAGGAATTGGGATATTGGTGACAATATCATGAACAAGACGGATTTACTGCTCTCAGCTCAAAGCTCATGGAAGAAGGATATTAATAACGAAATCTACTTGCAAACCACTCACCGTGAGCGCCGGGACCTGATGGAAGGATGGTGGCATATTTTTCGTTACAACCAGGAGTTTGGGAGGTTCTTACTCAGATCTGCTCATTCTATTCGAAATAACGAGCAAACTCAATTAGTGAAATCTGAATGGGTACAGTCAAGGTCCGATTTGAGTTTTCGGGGTGGGATTTTTACTCCGGGATACATTTTTGAAGTGGACGAAAACACCTTAGCAACTCCGGATAGTGTGTTAAACACTCGAAACCACTTTAAATCGCACGAATTGTACCTTGTTAATGGAGATTCAACCAGTGGCCAGTTTCGATTGTCCTACCTGCTTAGAGAAGATAAGTTTCCTGTCGAAGGACAGTTGCTTGATTTCCTCTCAGCTGAGAACTATACATTCAGCTATGCAAAGCAGGGAGAAACGAACAGGTTGTCAGCGGATATGACCTATCGAAAAACGAAGGACTTTGTTGGACTCAATCCCAGTGATGATGAGATTGTTACCGGCCGGGTAAATTGGTGGAGTTCTTTTTTTAAGAAAAATATCACCCAAAACCTTTCCCTTTCTACAGGTAATGCGAGAGAGCTTAGGCGTGAATTTGTGTACTTACCAGTAGCGACCGGAGAGGGGACACACACATGGAGGGATCAGAATGGAGATGGTATCCAGGACCTTAGCGAATTCTTCGAGGCAATCAATCCCGACGAGCGGAATTATGCGAAGATCTTTGTTCCTACCGATGAGTATATCACATCCTTCCAGACGTTTTATGTACATACGATCGACACACGTTTTCCCGTTACCTGGAGGAGGCAAGGTGGGGCAAAGGCCTTTTTGTCAAAGATCTCTGCCAACCTGAATTTCAATGTCAACTTCAAAACTACTGCGACAGATTTCACAGACCGATTGAATCCGTTTGGGATTGATCCGAATAAGGAGGATTTTATCTCAGTCCAGGACCGGAAAAGGTATACAATCTTTTACAACAGAAACAGGAGGGGATTTGCTGGTGACTTTGCTTTACTTACCTCTAATAGTAAGCAGCTTTTGACACAAGGATTTGAATTCAGGGATAACAATCAGTGGATCTCGAATGTCAAATTAGACCTGACGGATGAGTATACTTTAAGGATCACCTCTTCAATAGGCGAACTTTCAAATAGGTCTGACTTTCTGAATGGACGTGACTTCATTATCAATTCAAACTCGTACGAACCACAACTCATCTGGCTGCCATCCAAGCAGCTTCGTGTGATCGGAAGTTACGAAAGGGCCAGCAACGAGAATAACCTTCTTGAGACTTCTCAGGAATCTTCACTTATTCAACGCTACAAAGCAGAATTGACCTGGAACAAGGCAGGCGCCGGATCACTCCGAGGAGTTTTTTCCTGGGTTGATATTGATTTTGTAGGAGACGAGAATACTTATTTGGCGTATTTGCTATTAGATGCATTACGGCCTGGAACTAACCAAACGTGGCAGTTGAATTGGCAACAAAAGGTTTCGAAGGGTATGCAACTTTCTTTGGCCTATAATGGGCGTAAATCCGAAGGAGCAAAATCGATACATACAGGAAATGTTCAGGTTACGGCGTTCTTCTAGAATTGGCTTTTTAGCTATTAGCTGGCTTTTTAGTTTCTTGTGGCTTGTAACTGGTAGCTTAAGGCTTTTTGCTAATTATACAATCCATGCAGGAACGCAGGACAATGAAGCTTCTTTCTTGGCTTGTGCCTATTTCTCCATGGAAGGTGGAAATTGTAATGAAGAGCGAATTCATGTGCGCCACCACCGCTAACTACATCCAGGCGACTCAATTGAATATCAAAACTATAACCGAATTCAAAGCCGGTATATTCAATTCCAACCTGGACGATCACCGCATCCTGGTTGATATTGCCAAATCCATCAGCGACAAATGGTAATCCCCGATAGTAGGCCCCTAGTACAAGTGGTTGCATATGAATAGAAGCCCCCAGGTCAAGTTGTTGGAAATTCCCTTGCCGCTTATATAGGATACTTGGTGCGACTGATGCTGGAGCGACCCCAGTTGGGACGTGCTTGATCAATCGAAAACGGCCTCCCCAATGAAAGGACCAGCGCATCGGTATTTTGTCCTGTCCTTCCAGGATAGAACGATTTGGACGGTTCAAATGATCGATCCCTACACCGAAAAAGAACTTATCTGTATAAATCAAAACTCCGGTTCCAATGTCCCAGTAGTTTTGAAGCTTAATGTTTCTTAGGCCCGGATCCTGGGAGACGATCCCACCACCAAAGTCAAGTTGATCACCAAGAACCAGTTTGGTTTGATCGAAGCTCCGAATCGTGTGACCGAACTTCATAGCAGGTTGTACTACCAGTGTTTTATGGATTACAAGGTGGTAGCTGTAAATGAACGAGCCGGTATTACTCTGAAGGTCGATCGTTCCTTCGGATTCTGTATGCATCAGGAAACCAAACCCACTATTGTACCGTGCAGCACTGTAATCGAGAGAGACGGAATAGCTGGAAAACGCCTGCGGTAGGTTTGGGAAGAGAATGCGGTGGTTAAGGTTGATCCTTGTATTGTTGGCGGTTCCTGCAAAAGCGGGATTCAAGTATAACGGGTTAGCATAGAACTGTGAATACTGAGCATCTTGAGCAAATAAGCCAATAGCCAACAGCATTGGTATGATTAGGGTATACAGTCTTTTCATCTGATCAGGGTCACATCTCCAGCCTTGATTTCGTCCCGTCCATCGGAATATCTCAATTCCAATTTATAAATATACACTCCCGCCGGTGCAAGTCTACCTTTGTAGTAGCCGTCCCATCCGACATTTTGATCTTCTGTTTGAAATAATAGCTGGCCCCATTTATTATAGATGAGCATTCGGAAACGAATTACACCCTCAAGTCGCGGTAAGAAGACATCATTGACACTGTTTAGGTTAAGTGATCCATCATCAACACCACCATTCGGCCCACTCAGGTTTGGCGTAAATGCGTTCGGCGAGTTTGTTTCCCCACCAATCACCGCTTCAACCTCAGCTGCACGGAAAAGTGTATCTGTACAACCCAGTTCGTTTGATGCTATTAATGTGATATCATATGTTCCTTCTTCTTCGTAGGCATGCCTTGGCTCAAAAAGGGTAGAGGTATCTCCATCTCCAAAATCCCAGAAAAACTCAGTAGCGTTCTCGCTCAGATTTCTGAAAACCACTTCCTGGTCAGGAATGTAAACAATATTGGAAGAGGTGAGGAAATCCGCAAGTGGCCGTGTAAGTGCATTGATGTATTCCGTTTTCTCTTCCTCAATAGTTGTCCCAACGGTGTTGGTTCCTCTCAGCCGTACGGTGTAACTACCTCCATCAAAGTAGGTATGTTCTACTTCATCCTCCCTTGAGATGCTACCATCACCAAACTCCCATAAGAAATCCCCGGAAACTGCACTCTGTGAAAGGTTAGTAAACCGAACGGTTAATGGTACACACCCTTCCAGGACATCAGCTTCAAAATCGATCAGCGGGTCAGCAGGAGTAACCTGAATTCCCTGGAATGTCTCACTCTCGCAAAACGCGTCGGTTATAGTAAGGCTGATCACAAAGGAGCCAAAATCGGTGTATGTGTGGGAGCCAGGATCTCTTAAGGCAGATGTCGTTCCATCTCCAAAGTCCCATAGATACGTGAAGCCCGGATCATCAATACTGGTGTTGGTGATGTTAACGGTCGCATCAGGCAATTGGACAGTAGTTGCGGACAAAGTGAAACTTGGTGTGACATCAGGTCTTTGCCGCTCGATGTTTTCTGTGATCATTTCAGGATCGCTTGGACAATTGGCCAAGTTTGTTGTCACGAGAGTGATATCTGCATTGAAATCGCTTCCGGTTGCCACGTCCCGGTTATAAGAAATTAGCCTTGTGTCACCTGCCCCGAATTCATTATCAGGCGCTGGATTGTAAGTCCAATTATAATCTGCCAAGCCTTTTTGAGTGGCTTCCAACTCAAACACTACTTCTTCACAATCTTCCACTCGATTGAAGGTGAAAGCAGCTTCTGGTTGAGGACTGATCTGAAGGTTAAAGGTATCACTAGCTATACAGACTCCTGCTTTGGTGACCTCTAGTACAGCTTCATAGATCACAATTGCAGCAGTAGTATTGTCCAGGTTATAATCGAGGATGTGAAAATCCGGATCTGTACTGACCTTCACCACCGGGTATCCTGGAAGTAGTACACCTCCATCGCTGATGGTCCAACTGTACGAGTCTGGGAGTAAATCCCGTGTTGGCTGATCGACTGAAAGTGTACTTGACCAGGGCGAACAATTCGAATTGAATAGTTGATAGTTGAGGTCCGTGAAACTCGATACTTCGTCAGGTGAAACCCGAAAAGTGAGCACATTACTCAATGTTTCACACCCATCACTGGTCTGTGCACGAATGACAGAACTGAATGTTCGAGTAGTGTCGTCCGGGTTATCGAAGGAGAGAGGGGTGTCCATTGCTACCAAAGTGGTGGAAGAGAAGAATCCCGACGGTGCATGTGTGGTTTCCAGAAAGTATTGCATCGTAAGGGTTGGATTGATAGAGTTATTCGTGAATGTAATGATGTCTCCCGGGCAAACATCTGTCACATAATCATAAGCCAATTGAGAATCCGGATTTGGATGAACAACCACATTAGCCTGGAAAATGGTTGAAACGCAACCTCCTTTTTGTGAGGTCATTCGAACGGCGACCACATGGGTTTGTGGAACCGATGTTGGAGGCTCAACACCCGGTGTATTATCATCTCCATCAAGGTACCAATCAAAATCAAGGTCGTCGGTCCGTGTAAGTTCTGAATTAAAGACTAGATTGTCATAGCTGAAATCCCATTCATAGGTATCAATGATGTCATCATTCACGACAGTTGTGAATCCGGTCAACTGATCCGTGATGTTAGAGAAAGTCGTTCGTTCTCCTTCACAAACTTCATTGGTAGTGAATGTTGGAATTGGGCGGCCATAAACGAAAACGGTATCCTGCTCGAAGCTGCTACATGAAGTAGCAGTGTTGAAAGCGACCAATCGTACCCTGACCCATGCTTCAGCACTGAAGTTTCGAGTAAAATCTGGCACGGGATCAGGTAGAAATACACCAGAAGTAGGTTCCGTATCTATTAAGACATCAGCTTCGTCATAGAATTCATACCTATACGTGGTATTGGCAACATCAATTGTATTATCTCTAAACCCTACGGTAAACACATCTGAACCAGTTTGACAAAAATCCGGATTGATGATCATGCCAAATCCTGCATCGTAAAACTCAAAGTCTGCCACCGCATCAGGAGCAAGCGTAACAACATCGTCATAAATGACATCACAATTTCCATCTGCACCATTATCAGTTGCGATCATCCTCACAAGTTTTACACCTCCATTAGCAAACTGAAAGGTTGGATTTACATCTGTTAGTGTCCCCAGCAATGGATCCGTGTCAGCTGGCCCGTCGTAAAATCGCCACTCATACGTGTATGCTCCGGGAGTTGGAGTGTCATTTCGGAAGTAGATATCTTCATTAATACAGAATTCAGGTAACGCCGCTCCGCCAGGCATATCAAGGGCGGTATAACTTGGAACGGGTGGCGCGATTACCCGTATGATTGCATCTTGAAAAACGGATGGGTTAACAGGCGGTACGCCCATACCGTCATCATATTCATTACATTGATTCCAGTTATGTAGTCGTACATGAAATTCCTCTCCAATTTGAGCAGTAGCTGGAATGAAAATATCGAGACTGGTATTTCCAGGTGCTTGTGGATCAAGCACCGGAGCCAGATGATCGTCAACAGCTCCTGGGAATGGAAATGCTTGAGGGTTTCCATCAATCGTTACTACCCCCGTTATATTTTCAAATACCCCGTATTCCCATTGTGTCCATCGCTGAGCTTCATTGACAGAAGCTGTTACTGCGATATCTGTACAGTTCCAGGGGCTGAGATCTGTCAATTGCACAGTTGATGAAGAACCGGCACAAACGGTGAATAAGATTGGGTCAGGAACAAGACCAGCACCCCCATCACCAAAATTGTCCGTGTTCCAAACGACAATGTCGGTCATTACCGTGGTTTCAGCAACCGTGTAGCAGTTGTTTGGGCCTTCTACCCAAGCAGTGATTGTATAGAGACATCCGCCTGCTGTTGCAGCCTCAGTATAGGTGTGCATAACAGGTGTATTGTAGGAGACACCAGTTTGCCCTCCTGAAGTTCCCGGGAAGATCATTTCATTAGCTGTGCCATCTCCCCAATCAATGAAGATAGTAGAGTTATCCTCGAGTTGACTATAGATCGGAGTGAAGTTGATGTCTAGTCCTGGACCGGTGGCACACCCTGTGGGCTTATCCAGGAAATTCCCTGTTCCAAGTGGGCCAGGAGGACATTGAGCAAAGGAAAAAAGGGTGACTACCCCTAAGGTGACGGTGAGGAATAAACGAGCCATTACTGATTTTAAAATATAAATATATTAAGAAATACTTTAATAATATTTATACGCTCACTTTCTTAACAAACCGGACACGCCATGAGTCTTTTTCATGGAATGTCCTGTTGAATAACGAAACTTTTTAAGAAAAATTAGATGTGTCTTTCCAGACCGGTTGAATTAGCTTAAAAATAATCGGAAATGAAGGATAAATGCTAATTCGTATGAATTTGATGGTCTATGTTTACGGTCTACATTTGAATTGTTCGCTACCCGTTTTATGAAGAAATACTTACCTAAAATCTTAAACTGTCTGCTTTTAATTTTTACAACCACAGTTGTTTTGGCTCAAGACGCAAGGCTGGTGGGAACTTTTACTTTAGGAGGAGGTGGTATATTCGATATTGACGAAAATGGAGAAATAACTAAGAATATTGACCTGTCCCATCCTCGGACCCCCTATTCTGGTTTTGTTAAAAGTAATGGTAAGCTATGGGGGTTAACGCGAAATGGGGGTCGGAGTGATTCAGGATGCATTTTTACATTAGATCTGGATGGTTCTAATTTTACTGTCGTTCATGAATTTAGTAGGATCGATGGGTCCGAACCCTACGAAAGCTTAGTTGAAGCTAATGGGAAGCTTTGGGGAGTAGCGAATGATGGAGGAGAATACAACAAAGGTACAATATTTAATATAGGAGTCGATGGATCATCTTTTACTGTAGTTCATGATTTTTCATCGCTTAGTCAAATCGGTTTTAGCCCATATGGAGGATTAGTTTTACATGAAGATGAGTTGTGGGGTATGGCGAGAGCTGGTGGAGCCGAATTCAAAGGAGTTATTTTCAAAGTGAGTACCAACAATGGTGCCTACAGCCTAGTCCATTCATTTGACGATACCAATGGATCATCACCTGCTGGCGACTTGGTATTCATGGATGGTAAATTCTGGGGGATGACAACAGGTGGTGGTGATACTGGAGAAGGTACTATATTCAGCATTGACTTAGATGGGTCAAATTTTTCAAAGGAATTCAGCTTTTCAAATAGTAATGGAGTTTTTCCGTGGGGAAATCTAATTGCTGCAAATGGCAGATTGTGGGGAATGACAGCTCAGGGAGGAAATGGTGCTTTTAGCTCTGGAACTATCTTTTCATTTGATCCAACCAGCTTAGACTTTACGGTTCATCACCATTTTGGTGATTTAGCAAGTCCTTATGGAAGTTTGGTTGAGAGCAATGGAAAGTTGTGGGGGTTGAGTCAAATGGGGGGTGCTCCAAGGCATGGAAACGTGTTCAGCATTGATTTGAATGGAACTGGATTCCAAGAGGTATATGCCTTTGATGAATCCTCAGGTCGGAGACCATTAGGAAGTTTGTCCCCCATTGATGGAAAGCTTTGGGGCCAAACAGCTGAAGGCGGCACGGGAAGTGGGGTGGTTTTTACAATAGATCCCTTGAGTAATCAATTCGAAAAAATTTATGAGTTTGATAATGTTTATAATATCTCTAATCCCCAATCAAAACTTGTTGAAAGCCGGTTAAAGCTTTGGGGTACATCATGGCATGGTGGAAATCATGGTAAAGGAACAGTTTTTAGTATTGGGAAGGACGGAAGCGATCTTTCAAAGGTTTATGATTTCGATGAAGAAAATGGAAAATTTCCTGGTCATTTAATTATTAGTAAGGGCAGCCTTTGGGGGATGACATACAGAGGAGGGACTTTTGATTATGGAGTGATATTCAAGGTACGGCTTGACAACCTGGAATTTACCAAAGTCCATAATTTTAATAAAAATCAAGGATCGTTTCCTTATGGTGGATTTGTAGGACATGATGGAAAACTTTGGGGGATGACCAGTAGTGGAGGTGAAAATGATGGAGGTGTTATGTTTAATATTGACCCGGTGACCAATGAATTTGATCTTGTATATTCTTTCAATGATGCCACTGGAAAACGTCCTCATGGTGATCTCCTATACTATGAAGGTAAATTTTGGGGATTGACATTATCTGCCGGATCAATAGGACAGGGCACGTTATTCAGAATCAATGTTGATGGTACAGGGTTTCAAAAATTACATGATTTTGGAGGGTCTGCCGGATCCCAACCAAGAGGAGGATTGGTGGAATATGCTGGTAAACTTTATGGAGTGACGTCTACAGGTGGAAGTTCAGGAAGTGGAACAGTTTTCCGGACTGATGATAATGGAATAGTTGAATTGGTTCATGATTTTGATTCTAATTGTTGTGGGGTGGAACCTGTCGGTACGCCGGTAGTTTATCAGGGAAAGCTATGGGGAACTACAAAATATACCAGCAGTGTCTTTCAAGAGGGAAGTAGTTCTTTGGACTATCGAGATGGAATAATATACACTATCGATGAAAATGGAACTTTTACGCAGGTGGCGACTTTAAATGCGGAGATTGGGGCTAATCCATTCTCATCATTACTTGTATTAAGTGAAGAACCTTTTCCATTAAATATTAATTCTAAAACCCGAAGGGTACCTATTTACCCCAACCCAAACCCTGGACACTTCTCAATCGAAAACGCGAACCTCTCAATCAATCAAATCACCTTGCTGGACCTTTCCGGAAAAGCAATGGAAATTCAATGGAGCAACTTAAGTAACCCTACTATTGAAGTTAGTACTAAGGACCTTGATGATGGGATTTACTTCTTAAAGATAAAAACTGCTGAATCTGAAATAGTGGAAAGAATAATAATAGGAGAGTAGCTAGCTACCTTCCCTTCATCACTTTCATCATCTTGCTGGCAAAGACGAAATCGTTGAGTTCCTTTATATCAGAATCTGCTATGTCTTCTTTTGTTCCTTCCCAAAGCTTTTTCCCTTCATGTATGAAGATGATGGTATCACCGATCTCGATGACAGAATTCATGTCGTGACTAACGACCACCGTAGTAATATTATACTCTGTGGTAATGTCATTGATCAGGTTATCAATTCGGATGGAAGTCTGGGGGTCAAGACCAGAATTGGGTTCGTCACAGAAAAGATAATTGGGTTGATTCACGATCGCCCTTGCGATACCTACCCGCTTTTTCATTCCTCCCGAGATCTCGGAGGGCATTTTCTTATTCACATTTTCCAGCCCGACACGTTCAAGACAGAAATTGACCCGATCCAGTTTTTCATCATACGGCATTTTGGTAAGCACATCGAGAGGAAACATAACATTTTGCTCCACATTGCTACTGTCAAAAAGGGCACCTCCCTGGAAAAGCATTCCCATCTCTCGTCGTATTTCCGTTTGCACTTCCTTATTGGCATGCGCAAAATCACGCTTATCGAAGTAAACTTCACCTTTTTCAGGATGGAGCAAGCCAACTATGCATTTTAGCAGGACGCTCTTTCCTGTGCCACTTGCTCCAATAACAAAGTTGTTTTTCCCTTTTTCGAAACTGGCACTGATGTCAAACAGTATTTGCTTACCATCAAATGATTTCGATATGTTTTGAGCTTCGATCATGCGATTAACAAAGGAGCCAGTAGGTATGCCAATAAGAAATCAGCGGCAAGAATAGCAATACAGCTACTGGTAACAGCATTGGTAGAGGATTTTCCAACCTCAAGTGCTCCACCTTCAGTGTAAAAACCTTTGTAAGAAGAGATGGCCGCTACCAAAAAGCCATAAGTAACCGCTTTGATCAGTGCGAATGTGACCTGGAAGGGAATAAAATCCATTTGTATTCCAAGGATGTAATCATTACCTGATATCACACCAGTAACCAGTGCAGTAAGATATCCACCATAGATCGCGATGAATGCTGCCAGGATCACCAATACAGGGAACATGATAACCGATGCAATTATCTTAGGTAATACAAGATAGGAGGTGGCATTGATCCCCATTACCTCCAATGCATCGATTTGCTCGGTGATCCTCATCGTTCCTAGTTCTCCGGCAAGATTCGATCCTACTTTTCCGGCATAGACAATGGCTGTAATCGTAGGAGCTAATTCCAGTAATGTCATATCACGTACTACAAGGGCAATAATTGGATCTGCGATCAGTGGAGAGATTAAGTTATAAGCTGTTTGAACGGTTGTTACGGCACCAATGAAAGCGGAGACAATTGCAACGATCACTACTGAGTTGTAGCCGACCTTGATACCTTCATCGAAGATTAGCTTGATATAGGTCCGGAAGGATTCCCTTCGTACGAATAGTTGACCTACGAAAATTACGAACTTACCTAAGCTCTTCATGAAGTTTGCGAAACATGTCTTATTAGCTTTGCCAAAATAACATGATAAGTCACAACCGAAAAGAAATAGATGGATAATTCACAACGATTAGTGGTGGTCACAGGCGGCACGAAGGGGATAGGCCGGGCGATTGTTGAGCGATTTTTGGAAGCTGGGTTTGCCGTAGCAACTTGCTCGAGAAATGAAGAAGATTTGAGGCAATTAAAAACTGATACAACCGGTTTATTACATACCCAAAAAGCAGATTTATCCAGGCAGGAAGAAGTAAAAACCTTTGTTGACTTTGTCAATTCCATCAACTTACCAATAGAAGTATTGGTCAACAATAGCGGTCGATTCATTCCGGGGCTTGTACATGAAGAGCCTGACGGAGCTTTACAAGAAATGATCGAGACCAATTTATATAGTGCCTACCATGTTTCACGAGGATTGGTCCCTTCAATGAAAAAAGCCGGAAGGGGAACGATATTCAATATCTGTTCAGTTGCGAGCCTACTTGCTTATCCGAAAGGAGGTTCGTATTCCATTTCAAAGTTTGCAATGTATGGGTTTTCCAAGGCATTAAGAGAAGAGTTAAAAACATTTGGGATTCGGGTCACAGCGGTTTTGCCCGGGGCTGTTTTGACATCCAGTTGGGAGGGCGTGGATTTACCGGAAGAACGATTCATCAAAGTGGAAGACGTGGCTGAAACCATTTATGCTACTTATCAGTTGAGTGATCGATCAGTCATTGAAGATATCGTTATTCGGCCACAACTTGGAGACATTTAATGGATTATCATTACTGCAATAGCCTGACCAAATATTCCCGTCGCAAAACACGGGAAGTGTTCATTGGGAAAGTTCCACTTGGAGGAGACAATCCGATTCGGGTCCAGTCCATGACAACTGTGGACACCATGGATACTATGGGTTCCGTTGATCAGGTACTTCGAATGGTGGATGCTGGTTGTGAGTATGTTCGAATAACTGCCCCAAGCTTGAAAGAAGCTCAGAACCTGGAGAACATCAAGAGTGAACTGATCAAACGAGGTTGTGAGGTGCCATTAGTTGCTGATATTCACTTTACACCAAATGCAGCCGAGCTAGCAGCGACAATT
The DNA here is from genome assembly GCA_965267415.1 of Cyclobacteriaceae bacterium. Classification (GTDB taxonomy): domain Bacteria; phylum Bacteroidota; class Bacteroidia; order Cytophagales; family Cyclobacteriaceae; genus Ekhidna. The sequence goes on from OZ253955.1 coordinate 333,401, forward strand.
GTTGAGAAGGTTCGGGTCAATCCCGGAAACTACGCGGATAAGAAGCGTTTTGAAGAGATCGAATATACCGATGAAGCATATGCTGCAGAACTGGATCGGATCCGTAACAAATTCTCACCACTTGTAGCGATCTGCAAGACGAACGGTACAGCGATGAGGATAGGAACCAATCATGGTTCACTATCAGACCGGATCATGAGTCGATATGGAGATACTCCCCTCGGAATGGTTGAGTCGGCGTTGGAATTCATCCGTATCTGTGAAGAAATGGACTATAAGGATTTGGTGATTTCAATGAAGTCCAGCAATCCACAGGTCATGGTTCAGGCGTACCGCTTGCTTGTGAACCGATTAGACGCTGAGGGATTGGAGCCTTATCCTTTGCACCTGGGTGTAACGGAAGCAGGAGAGGCCGAAGATGGTAGGATTAAATCCGCCGTAGGGATAGGAACATTGCTGGAAGATGGGTTGGGAGATACTGTTAGGGTTTCCCTGACGGAAGAGCCTGAGGTGGAGGGCCCGGTTGCACAGATCATGGTCGATCGACTGACCAGAAAATCGAAACAATCTCCAATTCATCCAATCGAAAACTATCCGGTAGACCCTTTCGAGTACACCAGGAGAGCAACTAGCGAGGTAGCCAACTTTGGTCATGATAACGTTCCCAGGGTTATCGCTGATCTGTCGAATTTGGATGAAGTCAACGTGAAGGACCTGAAATCTGTCGGGCACTTTTACCTACCGGAACTCGATAAATGGAGTATGAATGATCTGGGTGCCGATTATGTGTATTCAGGAGAAAAACCGATCGATTTCATGCTTCCAAATGGGTTGCGCGAGATCATTGACTATTCTCAGTGGATTAACTTAAACGATCATGTTAATAAATATCCATTAATATCTGATTTACAGGAAGTTAATGACATTCATGATTCCTTGAATTTCCTTCTCATTGATACTGATGAATATGCGGAAAATATCTTTGACCAGCTAACTAACCGGTCTGATATGGTGCTTGTACTGCATTCCCCCAATGCTCATGGTCCGGCAAGTATTCGACGATTTATCGTGGAATTGCTCGGTCGAAATATTAAGCTGCCAGTGGTTCTAAGATCTGAATATGATGGACTAAGTGAGGACGAGCTAATGATCCACTCTTCCACGGATGCAGGGACCTTGCTGATCGATGGAATTGGTGATGGGATAATGCTCTCACCCAAATTCAATTCTGATAATGTTGCGGCCAAACTTTACAATCAAACTGCCTTTGGAATTCTTCAGGCATGTCGTACTCGAATTACCAAGACCGAGTACATTTCCTGCCCATCTTGTGGTCGAACGCTCTTTGATCTTCAGGAAACCACAGCTATGATCCGCAAACGAACAGATCATCTGAAAGGAGTGAAGATCGGGATCATGGGATGTATCGTGAATGGTCCGGGAGAGATGGCTGATGCTGACTTTGGCTATGTGGGTTCAGGTAAGGGGAAGATCACCTTGTATAAAGGAAAAGAAGTGGTCAAGCGGGGTGTACCTTCTGAAGATGCCCTGGATGAACTTATTGATCTTATCAAGGAAAATGGTAGGTGGGTGGAACCAGCCTAATTCCTTATTCCATTTTTTCCTCTAATTCTTCATTTTTCGAGCAACCTATTGGGTAGTTAGGGCATCTTTCTATTAACAACTCAAAGAACTAATGAGAAAGCTATTTCTACTTTTTTCCCTATGGGTAGTGTTTGGTTCAAATGGACAACCCATTCAATTAGATTCTTTTCAAAAGATCATTGTTAATCCGCATGTCGAAGTTGAATTGAGACAAGGTGATCAGGAGCAAATTGAATGGTTAACTGACCAGGTTGATCCGGATTACCTGGTTGCAAAGGTTGTTGGCAAAACACTTCATGTTTACATCGAGGATGTTCGTGTAACTGCCAGAAGGATGGTTAGCAACAAATTGAATCAGTATGTTGGCCCAAAAGTGAGAGCCATTGTGACATACAAAAAATTGAAAAAGTTGACTTTGTATGGTGAAGAAGACTTTGTTTGCCATGATGAGTTATCCAGTAAGAAGATCAAATTGATTGTTGCAGGAGACAATGATGTGGAGCTAGGACCTATCAGTGCTCAGAAGTTTAAAGCCGTGCTTTATGGAGATAATCGACTGAAGGTAGCTAAAAGCCTGATCCACAGACAGGTCTTCACCTCTTACGGAGATAACACGATCTTTGCTGACAAACTGGACGGTCACCGTTTGAAATTCACCAATTTCGGCGACAATAAGCTATACACGGGGAAGCACAATGTATTGTCAGTTATTGCTTTTGGTGATGCGTTAATTGGCTATGAGGGGGACCCAATCCTTGAGCAAAGATTTGTCATAGGAAACATTGATTTCAGATCAAATTGATGCGGAAGAACTAATTCAACCGCACCTCTATATTATGATCTTTACTGACCATGAAGCTTGCCTTTTCGAAGCTTGGGGGACCAAAAGTGGTAGAAGGATTGTTTGAAAATCCGTAAGGCTCTTTTGGAATTTTCATCCAATTCGTATCAAGATCCCTGTTGCCGTTTAGGTCCTGGTATACTACCACTGCGTAAGACCCGACCGGTAAGTCCCTGAATTCATAGGAGACTTTGTTTGCGTCAACAGCAATGTAATCACAAGCAGATGCAGCGTACATAAAGCGGTCTCCTTCACCGTATAAGCACAATTCAAGTTCACCTTTTACATCTTCGATTTTTGTGATATCAACTTTCAGTGTATGCTGTGCACTGAGTTGAAATGATAAGGCTAGTAAAGCCAGTCCAATTAGTCGTTTCATAGTAATTGAGTTTGTCTTTTTGTTTTTGAGATTTTGATTTTTGGGATTTGTTGTTTGAGTTTTCAATCAATTATTCCATTCGTAATTGCTCCACAGGGTTGAGTTTACTCGTTTGCATCACTTTGAAACCGACCGTGAAGATAACAATGACGAACAATCCTATTGAAGGAAGCAGTAGGTGCCAGAGCCCTATGCTAATGTGGTAAGCATAAATGATGTCAAACACCAGGTTCATAACGTAGTATGAAGCTGCGAGTCCGAGGATCATGGCGATTCCAAGGATCCAGTAAATGTCTTTTCCTAATTGATTGACGATGACGGATTTACTGGCACCTAACACCTTTCGGATACCAAATTCTTTGCTTCTTTTTTGAACGATCAAAGCTATCAGGGTATATAAGCCCAGTGCTGAAATCAATATTGTGATTATTGCACTTACAAGGTTGATGTTGATCATAATGGTATTAGTTTCCCGGATGCTATCTAGTACCTCTTCCTGTAGAAAGCCCTTGTATAACTGTTGAGGGAAAAGATCATACCAGATTAGTTCTACTTCAGGATTGACTAAATCTGAAACCCCGGTTATTTGAATAGCTGCATAGTTGTAGGAATCCATCGGAGCAGCTCTCAGGATCGTCGGTTTGATCCGATTGTCAAACATGATCGGCTTGAGGTTGAAATCCTCTACCACACCGACAACTGTATACTGCTTATCCATATATCGTATGGATTGATTTAACAGATCTCTGCCGACTTGCTTTTCAAGCATTTTGTTGATGATGATCTGGTTGGTTGAGTTTTCAAACTTGTCTGCAAAGAATGAACCCTTGATCAGGCGAACCCCAAGTGTTTGCAAATAACTTGTCCCTACAAGCAAGTCTGCAACGTCCCAATCTTTGCCATTCAATTCCAGTGAGCCACGATCAAAGCGATAGCCAATCATTTGTGAAGTTCCGGAGACACTGACCACATCGGGATGTTGTTGAAGTCGGTCTTTCAGTTCATCAAACTGGTCTGATTCATAAAGTGGAATGTTGATCACTTTGCCTACATCATACCCTCGATCAAGGGACTCCTGATAATACGAATTATCAACCATGGCATAGAGGCTGGCAAAATTGTAGAAGCATAAGGCAAACTGGAAAGTCAACAGCACAACCATCAGTCGGTTTTTCCCTGAAAGGACCAGCTTTTCCCGAAAGATCTGAAGCGAAGGGAATTTTGAAATATAGAAAGAAGGATAGGCACCGGACAGGAGAGCCACTAAGACAATTAAAATGATTGCAAATGTGACAAGGGTACTCACAGGAACCTGATCAAGTTGAATGATATCCTGTTGTAATAAACTGTTGTACGCCGGAATCAAAAAGTAGGAGATCCCTATTGATAATACAACGGCGGTCAGGACCATCAACGAATTCTCGGTCATGAATTGTGCAATGGTACTTCCCCGGTTTCCACCCATGACCTTTCTGACTGCAATTTCCTTCAATCGCTTCCCGGATAAGGCAATGCTGGTATTGATAAAATTGAAGCAAGCCAATAAGAGAATAGCAAAGGCTGTTGAAACGGTTCCGGCAACAGATGCAGGATGAAGATGAGAAATGAAACTTCTTCCGGCTAATTCTTGCTCAAAGGCAGGCCAATCCAATAGGTTGTCTAGTCGAAACTTTTCAACCTGTCGATCAGGATTAGCTACATTGTGGATAGTCACGTATTCAGCTAACTGAGTCTCAATTTGCTTTGGAGAGCCTTTGGGAATATGAATAAACGTGCCATCAATATAAGCTGACCAATCGCTTTCATCCAATTCGTAAAACTTCAGGTAATTCTCGATTGAAGTGATCATTGGAAAGTAAAAGCTGACGTTGCGGGGAGGTAGTTTGAAAACGTCCTTGATCCGGAAGCTTTGTTCTTTTTGATTTGGAAAAACAAGATGAACGAGTTCGCCAACCGGGTAGCTGGTTCCGAATAACTTGATCGCCATTTGTTCTGAGATGATGATCTCATCTGTGCTCAGTAAGCGAACCCGTTGACCACTTAAGTTTTTGAGTTCAAATGCCTCCAGGAATTCAGGATCTGCGAAAGCAGCACTTTGTTGAAAAAGTCGGTTCCCCTGTCTCACAGCTAGAGATTCCTTATGATATCGAACTGCCTGGATGCCAGCTGTTTTTAGTGCTGGACCTATTGTGATGGCACTTGCACCAAGGGTCGCTTCACCTGATCGGAGCCCATGAACCTTGTAAAGATTAGGAGCCTCTTGGTAATGTTCATTGAAGGTATGATTGAATCGGAAATTGAAGTATCCGATCGTACTTATGGATAGGGCGAGTGCTAATCCGAAAACATTTGAGAGAATGTATCCTGGATTGTGCTTAACCGCACGGACCGAAGTAAGAAGATAATTCCGGGTCAATTGACCAAATCGTTTTGGAAGGAGCGAGGCTTTGTTTATGACAGAGGGTCTCATCATTTTGAGTATTTCTAACCAATATTTTTTTTGAGCTTTTCGTTTTCCATAAAGAGCCAGGTCCTGAAGGAAGTTTTCTTCCAGGTCACCCTGAAGCTCCTCGAAAAAGTCAGAATGACAAACTCTTTTAAAGATCGAGTAGGGTGTTTTCGGAATATCCGGGTGCCTCACGATAGCTTTAGTTCGGGTACTAACTTCCACATCTCATCACGAATGGTTTTAGCATCATTCAGGGCATTCTTTCCAAGATTGCTGACAGTATAGAATCGCTTTCTTCTACCACCACGCTCTGCTGTTGCTCCTCCGGTTGAGGAATCAATAAACCCTTTCTCGGAAAGTCGTGTAAGTGCCGCATGCAATGCACCACGACTCACTTTTCTCCCTAAACGGTCAGACATTTCATTTTGAATGCGTGCTCCGTAAGCTTCGTCATTCAGAATCAAGATTGTCAGGAGGACAATTTCCTGGAACTCACCTAAGCCTGTTTCCTTCATGATCTGCAATTATATTCTTAATTGAAGACCAAATGTAAACAACTTTATTTAATTCGCAAATGAAGACCAAATAAATTTGTTAGGACTTTAAGGCCTTGTTGGTGTTCCGAAGAGGGAGTTAGAAAGAATAGAATCCTGCAGTAGCCATCATCGCTACGAGTAGGCATACCAGGAATACGAAATGAGTTAGTTTACTTTTCATAAGGCAGCAAGTTTATGATCGGTAATACAAAGCTCTATAGGTTGATTGGTTCAGTCAATACCCACTTTGGGGTATTTTGGCAATTATCGAGCACAATCATGGCAGCCTGATGCTGTCGAGAACGTTTTTTTTGCTTCCGTAACGGCCATTTGACTACTTGAGAACCAACCCAGGTTCCTTCGATCTTCAGGAGAGGGTAGGTGCTTGCATCCTGCACTATCATCATGAACAGTATGAGTTCCGTCTGAAAGTGCTTTGGTACTAATAATGTAATTGGGCATAAGGTAACTAGTTGATTGAGGCGTAAAACTCACTTTTCCCGGCCCCAATGTCAATACCCAACTTTGGGCAATTTTAGCCTCCGAATTGTTCTTGTAGGATTTGGGATACAAAAAAAGCCGCCCGTCTATTGACGAGCGGCTTTTCATTAGAAGTTGAGAACTTAATCGTTTATGAACTCGTCAAATGTTTTCAATTCGATTTGAGTAATATCCTTTCCTTCCATGTACTTCTCCATTTTCACTACCCGCTTGGACTTGATAAAACTGAAATCTTTCTTCGCTTTTTCAAATTGCTCTTCCAATAAAGCCATGTTTTCTAGCTCAGACGCTGATGGAGCCTGGAAGCCGCCGGCAATCTTGCTATAAAGGGTGGCTATTTTGCTCCTCAATTGTGGTTCAGCAGAGTCCACATAGTTATCTCCTGTAGTGATCACCAAAGTTTCCTTCAATTCATTAAGGTCTTCAATCACTGAGGATGCCACTTTGCTACCACCACTCTTATTCACTTCTTCTGCCTTAGCAAGAATTTCATCCAGCTCGTAAACCATATAAGCTAGTTCCTGAGACATATCATACAGTTTGATAGTTGTCTCATGGTTAGCTTTGCGTTCAGCTGCAGTCAGCAAAGACTTTGGATCATCCTCCAACGTCACAGTAGTTTCATAGGTCTTCTTACCCTTAGTCATCACCACTTTGTAAGTTCCTGCCGGAACTCGCGGGGAAGTAAATCCTCCGAAAGCAAGACTCTTTCCTTTCGCCAGTTTAGGTTGCTTGATTCGACCATTCCAGGTAACCAGGTTAATGCCTTTGGATTTGCCTGGGGTAATTTCCCAAAGCGTTTTACCCGACATGTCCTGGATTTCCATTGCCATCTTACCGAAAATGTGTTTCTTCTTCAGGTAATAGGTGATCTTGGCTGCCTGCGTACTATTGGCTCCTACAAACTGTCGCTCGGTGGAAGTCCCCCCAAATGGGTTGCTCTCACGAATGATCATTGGCTTACCCTGGAAGAAGTGAACATCCTTCGCCAACACTTCTTGGTTCAGTTCCCGTAGTGGACTGATGTCATCGATAATAATTACGCCACGTCCGTGTGTACCAAGTACCAGGTCATTGGTTTGTTTCTGAAGATCAACGAAGTGTACTGCTGTTGCAGGCATGTTATTCGTGAACCTGCTCCAGTTTTTACCTCCATTGATTGTGATATAAAGACCAAATTCAGTTCCTAAGAACAGCAGATCTTCATTTTCATAATCCTCCTGAATCCCTCTTGCGAAACCATAGATCTCATCCGTAGCAATAGAATTCCACGTTTGACCGTAATCAGATGTTTTGTAAACATATGTGTTCATATCACCAGTCGTATGTCCTTCCAGTACAGCATACGCGGTACCTTCTCCGTGAGAACTGGCTTCTATATGATAGACCCATGTGTTTGCAGGAACCCCTGAAAGGTTGGCGGTAGTGTTGGTCCAGGACTCACCACCATCTTTGGTCACCTGGATATTTCCATCATCCGTACCGACCCAAATTACACTTTCATTTAGAGGAGACTCTGCGATCGTGAAAATTGTACAGTGATTTTCTGCTCCGGAGTTGTCTCTTGAGATACCACCGGATTCCTCCTGGTTCTGTTTTGATTTATCGTTAGTGGTCAGGTCTGGTGAAATGATCTCCCAGGTATCACCCATGTCTTCCGATTTATGCAGATATTGGCTACCCATGTAGAACCGGTCAGGTTGATTATCACTAAGCGCCATTGGAGCATTCCAGTTAAATCGCAACTTATCATATCCCTTCACTTCCAAAGGTTGGACCGTCTTTGTAGACATGCGCTCCATATCATATCTCCAAACGTTCTGCGCACCCTGCATTTCCGAATAAAGGAATTTTTTGGTTGGATGCCTCAATACTCTGAAACCATCACCAAATCCGACAACATTCCAGTCTCTTGCCTCTACTCCGCCTGGAGAAGAGGAGGGACCATACCAGGAACCATTGTCCTGAAGGCCACCATACACATTGTATGGCTCATCGTTATCTACACTAATGTGGTAAAACTGTGAAAGCGGGAGGTTCTCAACAATTTCCATTGTTGTAGCTCCATCCCAGGAACGGTACAATCCACCATCGGTTGCTACATAGATCCTGTCAGAGTTATTGATGTCAAATGCCATATCGTGAATGTCTGGGTGCATTTGGCCCAGGTTCCTGAAGGTTTTTCCACCGTCTCTGCTGATTGATCCAAAGAGGCCAGCCTTAATCACCACATCAGGGTTTTTAGGGTCGATCACAATCCGAGAGAAATAGAATGGTCTTACAACCAATCCAAAATCACCGTTGAGGCGTTCCCAACTCGCTCCTGCGTCTGATGACTTATAAAGTCCTTTTTTGTCATCTTCTTCAGATTCAATGACCGAGTAAAGGATATTGCTGTCAGATGGAGCAACTGCTACAGCAATCCTTCCAAGTTTTCCACCTGGGAATCCGTTGTGGATCTTGTTCCAGGTTTTTCCACCATCTGTTGATTTGTAAAGTGCGCTCTTTTCACCACCAGAGTTGAAAGACCAACCTGTTCTCCTAAACTCCCACATGGATGCGTAAAGCACATCCGGGTTATTCGGATCCATGATCACATCAGCACATCCGGTAGTTTGGTCAATGTACAAGACTTTTTCCCACGTTTGTCCACCATCTTCAGATTTGAAAACACCACGCTCTTCGCTATCACTCCACAACGCTCCAAGTACACCCACATACATGATGTTGGTATTCTCAGGATGGATCTCGATGCTGGCAATTCGCTCCGAATTTTCGAATCCCATCTTTTGCCAGGATCCCCCGCCATCTACGGATCGATAAAGTCCATCACCGATGGAAACACTGTTTCGAGTCCAGATCTCACCGGTCCCAACCCAAATGATGTTATCGGGATTTTTAGGATCTAATTTGACTTTTCCGATGGATTGTGGGTACTCATCGAAAATAGGCTGGAAAGCTGCTCCGCCATTGTTCGACTTCCAAACACCACCGCCTGCAGCACCAATGTACACCACACGGTCATTGGTTGGATGCAGCTCAATGTCTATGATCCGTCCGCTCATCAACGCTGGTCCGATGTGACGGGCAGTCATGTTACCAAATAGTTCTTTGCCTTTAAGTACAATCTCTGTGTCCTGGGCATATCCAAGAAATAGGCCAACACAGAAAAGGCCGGTTAATAGCTTTTTCATGTCCTTTAATTCAAGTTGAGTGATTATTCTCCTGTCGCTGTGGCAGGGAACTTGAAGATACTTTCGTCCACTTCCGGATTAAGCTCTATGGATTCAATCACAAATGGATTAAGCTGACCTCCTTTTACTCCCTGTGCAAGTGCAAATGGGAAATATAGTCCTTCCACTTCCTGGAAATCACTTTGAGTGAACCGGCCCATAGCGCCAGCCTGAGGTCCCTGACGGATCTCTGTATCTCTTGCGATTGGCACCAAAGCCTCAGTTTCGAAATAGTAGAAGGAAATATCTTCTACCTGCTTACCGTCAATCATTCGCGGCTCCTTTGTCAACTTCACTTTGTAGGTTTCCGCACCGTCAATAGTTTCTGTTCCCATTAGCTCTGCAGTATAACCCTTGTCTTTGTAGCCAAGAAAATCATCCGGAAAGTCGTTGATATCCAACTTAAAGTTTTCAGTTGCCTCCGCATCGGATTTCTCAGCCTGTAAGCTCGCAAAGTTTGTACTCCACAGGTCTGTTCCATCATAAACGTTTTGATAAAAATCATTTCCCTGTACGGTGAATTTGGTGTATTGTCTTCCATCTGAGAACTGGACCACCTCAACAGGAAACTCCAGGTCACCTTGCCGGAAAGTGGCAGTCATTTTGAAGCCTTTAAGCCCCATCCAGTTGTCTTTACCGCCGGTGTTTTCAAAATAACCCTCAACGATCTCGTCAACGGTTACGTCTTGTGCAGTCACACTAAAAGTGGCAAAAAATGCAGCTGCAAGTAGTAAATGCAATCTTTTCATCTTTCTTTCTATTTTGATAAAGTGGTTTTTAACCGTAATGTAATGATTACGAAGCAAGTACATATTTTTTAAACATTAATTAACAATTACGTCGACGGGTGTGATTGGCGGCTGATTGGCAAAAAAAGAAAGCCGATCAGTAACTGACCGGCTTTTGAAAAATATCCTGCATTTTGACTAGTTAGTGATGTTAATTGTCCACGAGACATCTACGTCAGTCTCTCCATCTCCAACTTGAGAGGTCTCCGATTTTACATCAGGTTGATGTTTTAAAACGATTCGAAAAGTGCCTCCTGTAGTTTCCGTTGCTGGTGTGAACCATTCTGTTGTCAAACCTAACGGAAGATCATCGTCATCAAAGTCTGCGTAAAGCACATCGTCTACTGTATTGTCCCTACTGTCAACATTTCCATTGCCAAGAGGATCTGAAAAAATGCCTGTAGTAAACTCAAAGAAAAACATGTGTTCTTCCGCCTCTGTTCTCACTTCATCTGAAATATTTTCATCAGTAGCTGTATTCTCCAATTGGATGAATAAGGAGTATGAACTATTCGTATTCAAAGTGATTTCTCCATCAGGTGTAAAATCTGCATCACCTTCTCCGTCAGGGTCAGTTGCAGTGACCACAATGTTGTCGGACCCAACTGAGAAAAAGGTAAGTGTAACTCTATCAATGGTTTCTTCCGGATTCTCCTCTGGTGGAGGTGCATCATCGTTTCCACAGTTTGTCAGGAAGAGCAATCCTGACATCAATCCGGCTATGGTTAAAAGCTTCACGTGTTTCATACCGCAAAATTAAAATTCGTAAGCAAATAAAATTCGTACATTGATCCCTAGATCATCAGCGAAATAACTGATTTGATCTGTATATCCCCTAAACGAACTGTTCAAAAGATTTTGTATCTCCAGCTTTGTATTCAGTGATCCAAAAGCATAGCCAACCCCGGCATTGAGTAATAAATAGCCATTTGGTGCAGGTCTGAAATCAAACGTTTCGCCAGTGTTGATGACCGGTGGGTTATCGGAGATAAACTCAGAAGGTGTTATTACTCCGGGAGCATTCCACTGTCGAGCGGTCCAGTCAGCTCCAAGTGTGGCGTTCAATTTTCCAAGTGGGAATGAAACCGATCCATTGATGTTGAGAGGAGGAATGAAAAGAAATCGTTGACCGTTTTGGGTATCTCTTGCGTCAACATATGAGATTTTAAACTCGGACTCAATTTGATTCCACCGCTTTTTTAAATCGATATCTACTCCAACATACAGTGCATTGGTTTGACCCCAGATGAAGAATGGAAAACTTCCTCTAACAGTGTTTGTTATCCCGAATGGGCGAAGAAAAAAGTAGTTCCTTATGTAATTGGTGTATGGAGTTATCTCTGCTTGTAAGCCATTCTTCTGATAGGTTAGCGAGCCGATCCATTTGAATCCCACCTCGCTGTTCACCTGTTTTTGATCATTGGTCAAAACAGATCCAGTATCGACATCATTGCTTTCCGGATCAAGTGCATATCTCCATAAACCATACTCAATGATCGATTGGTGCTTTCCGAAGCTATAGAGTTCTCCAATATTTGGAGGTCTCCAGGCACTACCGATATTAGTTCTAAAGCTCCAGTTCTTACTTAATGGTTGGATCACACCTAGCGTAAAAGTAAAATTGGTATAATTGAGCTCATCACGATAAATATTGTTTCGGCTATCTCTGCCTCGAACGTTCATGCTCAAATAATCCAGTCGGACTCCACCTTCGTAAGTCGTATTACCTGAGTTGAGTGATTCGATGGCAAAAAAGCCAATACTTTGTGTGTTGAAATTCGGAACAAAGGGGATGGTGTTGGTGCCGGGTAAATTATCATTATTTTGAGATGAAAATTGAAGACCCAAGGTCCCTTCCCAATTATCCTTGCTCGGATGATCCCAATCAAAATCAATTGCGTGTGTTGCCAATACAAGATCAATCGCAGGGCGATCGTTATTGGTGCCCCTTCGAATATCAAATTCCTTACGCTGGTTTTTTTGGTATGAGTATTGAAGATCGAACTGGTTTTTCCCAACATAAATAGATGATTTCAAACGAACCAGATCGTGAGTGGTCTCTTGTCTCGGGTTTCTGATATCATAGGAAAAGCCCCTGGTATCTGGTGGGGGCTCTGAAACCATTGCATTGGCAAGATCCTCAAGGTTGCCGTTCACAGAACCACGAAGAATCCCAAGACTTTGATCAAAACGGTTGGCGTAAATGTCCAGATCAGCCCATGACCAATGAAACCTGATACCAGCGGAAATTCCTAACTCTTCCTTACCAGTGTTGGTTAGATGGTAATCCGGTGCCTCAAGATCCCCTTGTTTTGCTCCGGATGCTGATACTTGCCAGGCTACTCGCTCATACCCCTCTCTGAGTTGAAATTCTCCGGAATACCCTTGGCCATTTGTTTGATAGCCACCTGATATTGCTCCGCCAAGTGACTGCCGATAAGAGGGGCCAGGAGCATTGAAAAGGATCACTCCACCCAACGCATCTGAGCCATATCGTACGGTAGAGGCTCCCTTGACTACTTCAATTCGATCAATTTGAGAAGGGTCTATTTCAGGCGCATGTTCTAATCCCCAAGCCTGGTAAGAATGTCTCACTCCATTGTTGATAATCAATACTCTGTTGGAATGTAGTCCATGGATTAACGGCTTGACAACATTCTGCCCTGTCTTCAATGTGGAGACCCCAGATAGTTGCGCAACCAGGTCTCCGGAGGAACTTCCAAGTCGTTCGAGTTTTGATACTTCGAGTTCAGTAGTACTTAGAGAGCGTACTTCATGAACACCGAGATCTTCTTCAATAATCACACTTTCCAATTCCAGTTGGTCAGGTGCCAGGTAAATGGTAGGGGATCGGTGGTGGAAATCATGATGGTGGACAAGGGTCTTGTAGCCCAGGAATCGAACTTCCAGATCCACTTCTTCCAGGCACACGTTCTCAATAAGAAACTCTCCGTGTTCATTGGTGATAGCCCCTTGCGATGTGTTTACAATAGTCAAAGTGGCATATGGAAGTGGTTCCCTGGTTTCAATGTCAAGAACTACTCCACGGATAGATTTGCAGTCATTTTCTTGCCCATAGCTGAGCAGGGATACGAGTATCCCCAATAATAAAATCAGTGGTTTCTTCATTAAGCACAATTCAGGCAAACGCCATCAACAATCATATTGACCATATGGACCTGGTATCCTTTTGGCAAGCTCACCTGTGGAACAACTTTATCATCCAGACACTCGATCTCACCACACTTGTTGCACTTGAAATGAATATGATTGTGGACATGATCATCCGGAGAACAGGTATCGTGACATAAGCCGTAGGTTGCTATGCCCGATTCATTAGGGATTTTATGAAGAATTCCGGATTCGAGAAAGCTTCCTAACGTACGATAAAGTGTGACCCGGTCGTAATTGGTGAATGCATTTTCAAGGTCAACCTGGGACAAAGCCTTTCGCTTCTTTAGAAAGTACTCCATAACATCTAACCGGCAATTGGTGATCCTCAGTTGATGGTTCTTGAGTATTTCCTTACGTTCCTTGATATCCATGGTGCAAATATAATTATTGTGCAATTCGATTGCATTTATTATCTAAACACTTTGCTAGTTTTGAAGTTCAATTAATTAGCATGGATAATCAGGAGCAGGACAAGAAGACGAATTACTTTGACTTCACAGAGGTGTTGACTTATTTCTTTCGAAAGAAGGATCCCAACAGGCCTACCAACTTCAACATCAAAGCCATGCATACGATCAATAAGATCTCTATTTTGATGTTTCTATTCGCATTGACTGTGATGATCGTAAGAGCCATTATGAGGGCATAATTGCATCAGTCATCCGATTTTACGTTTTGTTGATTAAATTTTCAGAATGAAAAAGTTTCACCTGCTTTTTTGCGGGTTGTTGATAGGAACACTTGCTGTTGCACAAGACAGCAACCCAATTAATACTGATCGCCCAACTCAATCCGCCTCAGCTTTCGTACTTCCCAAAGGGAATTTCCAGGTCGAATATGGATTTATCCGTGAAGAATTCACCTCAGATGTTATTGCAACTACTTATTTCAACGGGCTTTTTAGGTATGGCTTGTTCGAAGGTGCTGAACTTCGCTTAACACAAAACATTCTTCAAAATAAGTTCCTTGACTCCAAGACATCAGGCTTAAGTCCGCTCACCCTGGGAACTAAGGTTCATCTGGTGGAGGAACGTGGCGCACTCCCCCAAATGAGTATTATTGGTCAGGTGACTTTAGAGACTGGAGAAGAGGGATTTCAGCCGGATTCGCCAATCACTGAATTCAGGCTAAACTTTCAGAATACGCTATCCGACAAAGTAAGTCTTGGCTATAACATTGGTTATACAGATCAGGATGTGGATTTTTTATACAGTATTGTTTTAGGATATGCTTTTGCTGACGGATGGTCAGCTTTTGTGGAGCCTTATGGATTCTTAGCTAACCCATTTAATGACCATCGGTTCAATTTAGGGGTGATTTTCCAGCCTGCTGATAACTTCCAATTTGATGTTTCGGGAGGTTTCGGTCATAGCGAATCCATTTTGAGATCATTTGTTGGGTTTGGAGCTGCTATTGTCTTCTGATCAATTCCGTGCAATGGACCATCTCAGTCCAAGGTAGAATTCCCGACCGTGAATAGGTGCGTAAGCATATGATGTGTCAAAACTGTTGCTGAATCCCTGGTTGGAGTTTGGATCATTGAACCCGACCAACGGAGACCATGGCTGGATGAAGTTGAATAGGTTCTGAAGACCAAAGTAAAAGGAGAATCCGTTTTTTGAATCCTTGTTGAATTGGATATTATGAATAGCAAAAGGTGAGGAATCAGTCGGTCTCGAAGTAGGAAGAGGGTTTCCATTTGGATCAAGATCAAAGACCTCTGGTAGTGCCATAGAACCTGTGAAGTTAGCTGTATATGCGATCGATGAGTTCCACTTCTTTAGCCGGTAATTAGCTGTAATTACTCCTGACCATCTAGGTGCAAACTCAATGTCCCTTGTTTCTCCGTTTTCCGTTTCAGTTACGTTTTGAATATTAACCCCTGCATTAAATGCAAATGGAAAAGCAAATTCATGCTGTAAGTTGACCCCAACTCCCTGACTAATTGCGTGCCCATTCGTATTGGCGTAAATGATCTGCCCGGTTGTTTCGTAATCCGGGGTGATCTTGTTCGTGAAGTAGGTAAAGTAGCCATCAATATCGATCATCCCCTGACTGGTACCAAGGGTGTAAACGTGATTAACATTTACGGAATAATTATAGGACTCTTCCGGTTGTAATTCTTCCGCAATAACCACTTCTCGTTGACCAGATACAAATGCGTGATCCTCAGTGAAGAGGTTTACAATACGAAAGCCTGTACCGAAATTGGAGCGAAGGGTAGTCCAGTTTCCTGGCTTGTATTTCAAATTCAATCTTGGGGCAAAGATGAGCCCATGATTTTCATATCGATCCAGCCTGGCTCCACTTAAAACAGTTAAACGTTCGCTTGTGGCCCATTCATCCTGAACGAAGATTCCCGGAATGAATTGGTTATCCGGCTGGTTCAGCCCCGCAGATTCAGTAGCGATGGTATTATCATCATAAGTTTGATAACGGGAGGTAAGTCCGGCAGTGAGAGCATGCTTATTTGCTGATTGATTCCAGATCAGGTTGGCAAACAGGATATCCTGAGAGGCCTGATAAAAATCACTCCCATAGTAGCTGTCTTGTTCATGCGTGCTGATCGAATAGTCAACTCTCAGATTGCTTATAGGAGCGAATTCATATGTTCCAAATAATTCAGCCCGGTTGGTATAGATACTCTCGCCATAGATTTCAGGATCTCCACGCAGAATGCGATAATTCTTATTCTCCAAAAATGATTCAACCCCATTTCTGCGATCCTCGTAATAGTACTTTCCTGTCAGAGTGAATTTCTTGCCGGAAGGTCGATAGATATTCCATTTGCTGAATAAAGAGATTCGATCCAGGTTAATATTATCATTGAAGCCATCCCCGTTGCGATCATCAAAATCACTGATGTATGCATAGTTGATGCCAAGGAAACCCGCAGACTTTCCAATGGTTGGAACAAATGAAAAATTCCCAAACGTTTCCAGGTGGGAAGTTCCCATTACATCAGCAGAAAATGTGGGCTGAGTAGAAGGGTCTTTTGTGATGATGTTAATAACCCCAGCTACTGCCTCAGACCCATAAAGTGTGGAGCTTGGACCCTTGATCACTTCAAAGCGATCGATGATCATGCTCGGGATCCCATTCAAACCATAGACTGAAGCGAGATTCCCGTAAATAGGAGCTCCATCCATCAATATGGCCGTGTATGGACCCGGGAGTCCATTAATTGAGATGCTATTGGTAAAGCAAACCCCACAAGCTACCACTTCCTGGACACCATTGATCAAGGAAATCCCTTCTACGATACTGGTTGCTGCCGCAGGAGTGAAGGTATTCAGATAATTTGAGGTGACTACATCGATCTTTACAGGAGATTGAGAAACAAAGGTCGGATTCATGGTCCCGGTGATAACAACCTCATCCATAGCTAATGTACTTTCTTCAAGTGCTGCATTAATAATGAAGGAGGAGTTTGAAGTTGTTATCTTTTGTGTAAAGACCTTGAACCCAACCGATCGAATCTCAATTTCCTGATCACCTGATGCTTGCAATTCCAATGAAAAGTTTCCGTCCGAATCCGTAATGGTTCCGGTTGTCGAATTCAGTATTCGAACCGTAGCACCGGGTACTCCTTCACCTGCATGGGTCACTTTTCCGGATACTTTGATCTGAGCAAAGATCACTGCAGGTGTTATGCAAAGGATGTATAGTAAGCCTCTCATTATATTTGATTGAACAAAACTATTAATTAATATCAACAAAACAAATTTTTAGGCTAGTCTAAAAATTAATCAATGATTCTTTCCTTAGCTTTATGTTATGGATATCGAAACCTTCAGGAATTACTGTTTGTCAAAACCGGAAACCACTGAAGAATTACCATTTGGACCTGAAACGTTAGTTTTCAAGGTTATGGGTAAAATGTTTGCTTTGACGGATCTTGAGCTCTTCACAAGTGTCAACTTGAAGTGCGATCCTGAATTAGCTGTAGAGCTAAGAGAGCAATATGATGGAGCAGTTACCCCCGGATATCATATGAGCAAAAAACATTGGAATACCGTACTCACCGATGGGAGTGTTCCTGACAATAAGCTATACGAATGGATTGACCTGAGTTATAACCTTATGGTGAGTAAGCTGCCTAAGAAGGATCAGGAAGTCATAAAAAAAGCCACCCGAGCAGGTGGCTAATTACAAAACCTATTTGAGTTTAATAGAGACTATTCGTTAATATTTATCGTCCAGGTAATATCGATATCCGACTCCCCATCTTCCGAAGTGGAAGTAGCAGACTTAATATCTGGTTGATGCTTTAGAACTACTCGAAAATCTCCATTTGAAGATGCAGTTGCTGCAGTAGTCCATGTAGTTTCTAATCCGATCGGATAATTATTGTCGTCATCATCCTCATAGTTCACATCATCAGCTCGAGCATCTACATTGCCATCACCAGCAGGATCTTCGAAAATGTCAGTAGTGAATTGAAAGAAGAACATGTGCTCATCATCCTCAGTTTCAATCTCTTCAGTAATATTTTCGCCCTCTTCCGTATTTTCAACAGTAATGGCTAGTGTATAAGTAGTACCAACTGCAAGATTGATAGTCTCAGTTGTAAAATCATCATCGCCTTCGCCATCAGGATCATTTGCTTCCACAACGATAGCTGTGCCTCCGCTACCAGTTGGTGTGAAGGTCAAAGTTACTCTGTCAATAACCTCTTCTTCATTCTCCGCTGGTGGAGCGTCATCATCTCCACAGCCTGTCCAAAGGATCAATCCTGAAAGGATAAATAGTAAATTGAGTTTTTTCATAGTTATTCAATTGCAATTAAGTTGCAAGTATAGTTACTGAATTCAACAATGCAATGATGTTGCATTAATTAAATATTAATGATTTTTTGGATGGATTAATCATACGATAGGTGGTAGATTGAGGATGCTTAATTGTCCGTAACTATGATTAACCTAAGATTCACTCTACTTTTTACAACAGTATTCTTCTTATTTAGTTGTTCCACTTCTTCATTGAAAGTAGAAGTTCTTATCAAAGGAGGCACTATCATCGATGGGACCGGATCAGAATCCTTTATAGGACACATTGGAATTGCAGGTGACACAATCGTTTTCATAGGAAAGAAAGCAAGCAACGCTGATAAGGTCATTGACGCGAAAGGTATGATCGTCAGCCCGGGGTTCATTGACCCGCATACCCATTCGCTTGGGGAGCTTCAAAGTGATGATAAGAATCACAATCTGAACTATCTCATGCAGGGTGTTACTACCGTTTTCAATGGAAATGATGGAGGTGGTCCATTCAATCTTGATGAAGCGGAAGCAAACCTTAACCCAAATGGGATTGGTACCAATGTTGCCTTTTTCGTTGGACACGGAACGGTGCGCAGAGAAGTAATGGGGATGGAGGATACTGCTCCAAACCCATCTCAATTGGAAGAGATGAAAGCATTGGTTCGTCAGGGAATGGAGACAGGTGCCTTCGGTCTGTCCACAGGACTCTATTACGTCCCCGGAAGTTATGCGACTACCGAGGAAGTTATTGAATTAACGAAGGAGATCGTCCCCTTTAAAGGAACATACGACAGCCACATTCGCGATGAAAGTACCTACAATATAGGCTTGATCAATGCAGTGAAAGAAGTTCTTGAAATCGGGCAGCAATCAGGTGCTGCGGTTCACTTTGCGCACCTAAAGGCTTTGGGTGTGGATGTTTGGGGAAAGAGCCAGGAGATCATCGACATGGTTGAGCAGGCCAGAACGAATGGTTTGAAAGTCTCTGCTGATCAATATCCCTGGAACGCCTCCGGCACTAGGGTTGAAGCTGCACTGGTCAACGGTTGGGTGAAGGCTGGCGGAGAGGAGCTATATACGCAAAGATTGAACGACGGATCTTTGTTGCCCCGAATCAGGGAAGAGGTAAAAGAAAATATAAGAAGGAGAGGAGGAGGAGAGTCCTTACTCATTACTGGTGGAAATGCGAGTGAAGAAATTGTTGGAAAGAATCTTGCCCAGATCGCGGAAGAAATGAACGTATCTGAAGTGGAAGCAGCATTAGCAATCTGCCGGAATGGAGGAGCACGCATCGCTTCGTTCAACATGAATGAAGAGGATATCGAAAACTTTATGGTTCAGGATTGGGTAATGTCGAGTTCTGATGGATCAACCGGACATCCCAGGAAGTTTGCTAGCTATCCAAGGAAGTACCAGAAGTATGTAGCAGAGCGAAATCTTTTTCCAATAGAAACATTTGTTTACAAATCCAGTGGTCAGGTGGCAACAAACTTTGGGATGAAAAGGCGTGGAATGTTGAAAGAGGGATACTATGCAGATGTCATTGTTTTCAACCCGGAAGCCTTTGTTCCAAAAGCAGACTTCTCATCTCCGGAAGTTTATTCTGAAGGTATTTCATTTGCAATCGTTAATGGAAAAGTAGCCATTGATAATGGTGAATATACTGGTGAACTAAACGGTCAGCTGATTAGAAAGAATTAGGTTTAGTTGAATAGTTAGTTGGTTGAATAGTTAATTAGTGAGTAGCTAATTAGTAATTAATCATACAAGCTTGTGGCTTGCAACTCACAGCTTTCCACTTTCTACTTATCACTTTCCACTCTACTCTCTACTTGTACACATCATGTTTACCATCCTTTTTTCATGTTATTATAAAGCCTTTCCAACTTGCCAAAAATTTAAACAATGAAGCAAGTTACACTCACCCTATTCGTACTTCTAATCATTTCCCAAAGCGTATCAAGCCAATCCATGTATCGTGAAAAATGGAAAGAGGGTGTGTATTTTGAAGTACCAATCACCTTTGATCAAAAAATCCTAAATGATGAAAAAGCTATCTATACGCATCGTGATGGTTTGGCAGAGCTACAGATCTATTCCTGGCCCCTAAGCTTTAAGGCGAGCGAACAAATCCAATTGGATGCAGCTGTATTGGATCTGGCTGACAGATTAAACTGTAGCTATTCCGAGTTGGTCACTAAAGACATCATTCAGGAATACAACCCCGATCCTGATTTCAAGGGTACCCGAATGACAGTGAAGGGTGGTGGAAAGCAAACCCACATCGTGGCACTTTACAGCTTGAAAACCCAGCGGAATTATGCGATCCTGGTAAAAGCAAACCAGGAGTATGCAAACAGCTATCGAAGGCAATTACTGATGCTGTCGGAAGGGTTAGAGGAGTTTTAACCTCTAAAGTTTCACTCGGTAGATCAAATGTAGACCAGCAAAAAACGATTTACTCCTTAATCGATCCCTACTTCGCCATAAAATCAAAATTTTATGACAATGAAGAAATTGATAGGGTTATCATTACTTCCCCTGATATCCTTGACCTTTTCGGGATGTAAGGATGGAGCTCCAGGTATCTCGACACTTGTAAGTACAACCGTTGAGTCTCCCGGCACTAACTGTGCCAGCGGCGGAACGAGGATTGATACAGGGGCGGATGCTAACAGCAATGGCCAGCTGGATGCTGACGAGATCTCCTCAACCAGCTATGTCTGTACGGGATCTACCGGGGCAGAGGTTATTTTCAGTTCTACCGCAGAACCAGCCGGGACCAATTGCGAACTTGGTGGTTTAAGGATTGATGCAGGTCACGATGATGATGGAGATGATATCCTGGATGCAGAAGAAGTAGACTGGACTGATTACGTCTGCAGCTTTGATCACAGTTTGACCATTGTGACAGATATCGCCCCTTCACAGGATTGCCCGGGAGGAGGAATTCAGGTTGACAATGGAGTAGATGCAAACGGTGACGGAGCATTGACTGGTAGTGAGATCCAAACGAGTAGGACGATCTGTAACGGGGTGGATGGGAATGTAGATGAAGAGATTCGCTTTATTTTTCCTGCTGGTAGGGATGATCTGGGTACTGACCAAGCTATAGGTCTATACTACGTAACAAACGAGTTTGTTGACTTTGATATTTCCAATTATCCGGGAGTTCAATCAGCCGTTTTTAGAGCTTACCTCCGAACTTCCAATGGCTTTGTCCCAGCCAATGTACAGTTATATGATGGCCTCAATGATAATTTTATCGACAATACATTGTTGAGTACTTCTAACATGTCCTATGACTCTCAAGAAACAGGAGCAAACTTTATAGGCGACTTCCCTACAGGTACTTTTAACTTAGGAATTGTTGTTTGGCCTGATGAAGATGGAACAATGGCTGAATACTCTAACGCAGAATTGGTACTCTACCGTTAAAAATCAAAAAAGGCTACCTGAGGGTAGCCTTTTTCTTTCAATCTATTTAATCAACTATTGTGGAAAACCAGCACTGGCGATCACCTCTTTCATTTGGTCTGTGTGTCGCTTGGTGTGACCTGACATAAACAAAACCACCTGGTAAGCATCTACTTTTCCGAATGGAAAATCAAAGTATCGGTTTCTCAGATCTTCATCTGTAGACTTCACGAACTTCATGTTAGATTTTCGCTTTGCTTTGTAGTTAGCTACCGAACCATCAAATCCATCGAATTTTCCGGTTGGTTCAAACTCCTCACGGGTTTTCACTTTTTGCTCCCTGCTTTGGATCAACCCGATCACTTGGTCGTCACTCATAGCGACTTCTGATCTGAGTGATGGATCCGGCTCGTTTTGCAAAGTCATTTCCACAATACCAAAGATGTTGGTCTCTGAAATCGCGATGTGTTCCATGCATTCCGCTACAGACCAGGAATCCGGAGACATCTTGTAATTCAACTGATCTTCCGAAAGCCCTTTTACAGTCTTTAAAAGCTCAGCATTCGTGCTTTTGAGGTGGTCAATAGCCTTGCTACGTTCCTCGTCAGTGAGTGTGGTTTGCGCTGATGCAAGACCGAGGATCATTGCAAAGCTTACCACGGATAGTAGAATTCGTTTCATTGTTTAAAAGTAATTTATCTCCTGACGAATAGGTAATTTGCAATTGGACAATAATGAATTCTAAATATGAAAATCCTTGTTCTCTCAGGTCTGTTTTTATTTGCGTTTTCGACACTCAAAAGTCAGTCTATGGATAAGGGAAACTTTACTTTTTTAGCGCTCGGCGATTCCTATACAATTGGGGAGGCGGTGCAGGTAAGCCAACGATGGCCCGTTCAACTTGTTGATCGATTGGGTGAGAAAGGAATAATCGTTGAGCGACCAAAGATCATTGCGGTGACCGGATGGACCACCAACGAATTGCAGGAGGGAATTGAGAAAGAAGCAGTTGAGGGAACATTTAGTATGGTTTCTTTACTGATAGGAGTGAACAATCAATACAGAGGTTATCCGATTGACCAATATGAAAAGGAATTTACCGAATTACTTGATCAGGCGATTCAATTTGCAGCAGGTGAATCAGCCAATGTCTTTGTTGTTTCTATACCTGATTACGGTGTAACCCCTTTCGCTAAAGAAAAAGGGTTAGATCCCGACAAGATTGCTTCTGAATTGGATCAATATAATGCGATGGCAAAGGCGATAGCCGAGAAGAGAGGTGTTGCTTTTACAGATATCACACCGGGCTCCAGGTTAGCAGCCAAAGACCCTTCATTGGTAGCTTCGGATGGATTACACCCATCAGGTAAAATGTACTCAGAATGGGTTGATCGACTCTGGGACAAGGTTTATCACAATCTTTCCTCAAGATAGTCCACTAAATCACCCGTTTTATCGTTCTGTTGGCAGTTGTCATAAAATAATACCTATTTTAGGGGTCTAATCACTTGGATGCCTAACAGCCCGTATGCGGAGATATTTACCAATAATTGGCTTTTTCGTGTTTCTGTCATGCCAGGATAAGGTGATTTGTCCCGCCTTTCAAAGCACATATATTCTGGATGACTCGACCCGTAACGCGTACTTTTCCTATGCCTGGCAATTGGATGAAGCAACACGTTCTGAATACCTGGCCCAGGTTCAGAATACAGGAGGCAATGACTCGTTGGGGATTGTCGCGCAACCGAAAACAGATTACTATGCTTATGCTGGAGAAAAGGTTGTTCCGTGGAGGGTAAGAGGCAGGACCAAGTATGGAATTGTTAAATATGAACCATACTGGCTCAAGAAGTACCGAATGCGTACAGCTCCTATGGAAAATGTATTCGCCCCAGAACCTTTGGAAACGGATTTTGTAGCTTCTGACTTTGCAGACTCTCTTGCTGTTGATTCATTAGCTGTTGCTTCTACTGATTCTGCCTACCTGGATTCCCTGCTCTCAGCACCCTTGGCTGCAGCGGAGGCGAAAGATGAAGGACCAAAGTACCTGTTTAAGTATGATCCTAAAGACAATTTCAACGTAGAGCAGGAGTACTACAATAAATATTTCGGGGAGAAATTCATTGACAAACGGCCCAAGCCGGAACCGAAAGAGTTACAACCTGCAGACTCCCTCGCATCCAGTATTCCAGACTCCTTACAGGAGACGAAGGAACCATTTTTCAAGGGGCTTTTTAAGAAAAAGAAGAACCAGTCAGATACTACAGCTACCGAACCTGACCCGGTTATCGAAGAGCCAGACGAAGGCAACTAGTCAATTCATTACTCTAAAAATTTTAGTATTTGAAAATAAATTACTAATTTTATAATCAAATACTAATGTATGTCACCTTACAACGACCTGGTCTTAGATGACCATTACAAACTAAGGATCACTTCAAAGAAGCTTAAATCCGGCAATTACCAGGTGAAATTTTTTGCTTCTATTCAAAACAGGCGTGAACTGTACGGATACCTGTTGGTAGGAGCGGATGAAACTTTGAAAAATGTCATCCGAATGATCAGAAAACGATTACATGCCATCGACATCAATGAAAATAACCACCCGTTCAGTTTGCTGAACCTGAAAAGAAGTTACCAGGAACCCAACTTTATGATTTTTCAATAATGTCAAGAATACCCAATAACATCAAATTCCTTCGTAAGAAGTTTGGATACACCCAAGAAACCTTTGCTGAGGCACTTGGGATCAACAGGCCGTCCGTTGGCGCTTATGAAGAAGGACGTGCAGACCCTCGATTGGTCACCTTATCAAAAATGGCTGAACTTTTCAAAGTGTCTGTTGATGAGTTGATCAATGATGACCTCACCAAAGAGAATCATGTGCCTCGTCAAAATGTGAAAGTTCTCGCTGTGACAGTGGACCAGGCCGATGAAGAAGATATTCAACTGGTTCCAACCAAAGCAGCTGCAGGTTACACCAATGGTTATGCAGATCCTGAGTATCTGACTGACCTTCCAAGATTCAACCTTCCGGTTTTACCTAAATCAGGGACCTATCGTGCGTTTGAGATCACCGGGGATTCAATGTTGCCGATCGTTTCCGGCAGCATCATTATTGGTAAATACGTCGAACAACTTTCCGACATAAAAAATGGCAAGACCTATGTGTTGGTTACCCGTTCGGAGGGAGTGGTATACAAGCGAGTATTCAATTATCTGTCTGAAAAAGGAGTGCTTTACTTAGTCTCTGATAATAAGTCATATGATGCATACGAAATGGATCCGGCGGACATCATGGAGGTTTGGGAAGGGAAAGCATTCATTAGTCTTGAATTCCCTGATCCGGAGGCAGCCAACGAGATCTCAATGGATCAATTGGCGGGAATGATCGGAGATCTGAGGAGTGATGTTGAGAAATTGAAGGGTGAGGGGTAGTTTCAGTCAATACCTTTCCTAATTTTACCAGCTATGAAGCTGGTTTGGCTTTTCTTAATTCTCATCACACTCTCTTGTGCTTCAAACAGGGACAGAATTGTAATTCCTAAGATTGATGAGAACTTTTACAATCAGGCTCTTACCAGTATCGATGATGATTTAGGCAGTGATAAGAACAACCTGCAATTGGTTGAACAGAAGCTTTATTACTGTGACCAGTTGGATTGGCCTACAAACTGTCTGACAGCTCTTGATGAATACAAGCGCCAAAAGGGGATGACCCCTCAACTGTTGGATCAGTATATATACTATTATACCAAGCATGATCGGTATCAACTTTTGCTGGATGTGATCGATCGCTGGGCATCCGATTTTGAAGTTGATGACTCGTATACCAAGGACCGAATTGAAGCCCTCGCTGCAGTTTCACGCAAATCCCAGGCCCAGGAACTGCTCCGAAACTATATGGCTAACCGAAAGTCTCCTGAGTCAATTGAATTTGCAGCAGGTCAGTACCTGACATTAAGAGATACCGTGATGGCAACTTACTATCTGGGAAAGCTTGAAAAGCTGAGTGAGGACCACCCACTCATATATCGAAACTATCCATACATGCTGGTTGATCTTGGATTACAGGATCAGGCTTACATCATTTTAGAACGATATGGTAATACTCAGCCCAATGACTATGATTTTCATATGCGTTTGTCGGCCATCTATGAAGCTGATCAGCAATTGGCTGAAGCAAGAAACGCAATCAAAGGATTCATTGATCGAGATACCGTCGTGTACAGGATTGCAGACTTGTTTCGGAGGGAGGAACAATGGGATTCCGCCCACCATTTTATAGATCTCATCATCGATAGAGATTCTGTAAATCGACGGGCGTGGTGGACAAAAGCAGTCATGTATGAAGACCGTGGCTGGCTGACCTATTCACTCAATTACTTTGATCACCTAATATACCTTAATGAAAATGACACAATCGCTCGCCAAAGAGCTGATCTAGTCCGCAGGAAAATTGCATATTTGCAGCGCCAAAAAATTGAGGCAATGCCATTACCGGTATTGGAATCGAAGAAAATTAGCGATAATGAGTGATCAAATCACGGTAACCCTACCAGACGGATCGAAAAAACAGGTAGCAAGGGGTACAACCTCCTTAGATATTGCTATGCAGATCAGTGAAGGTTTGGCCAGAAACGTTTTGTCGGCCAAAGTAAATGGTGAGGTATGGGATGCTACCCGCCCTCTGGAATCCGACTCGACGCTACAACTGCTTACCTGGAACGATGAAGAA
Source organism: Cyclobacteriaceae bacterium (assembly GCA_965267415.1). Lineage (GTDB taxonomy): Bacteria > Bacteroidota > Bacteroidia > Cytophagales > Cyclobacteriaceae > Ekhidna. The sequence goes on from OZ253955.1 coordinate 359,825, forward strand.
GGTAAATCCACAATGTGGCACTCATCCGCACACCTGATGGCAGAGGCGCTGGAAGCATTGTATCCGGGCATCAAATTTGGAATTGGTCCACCGATTGAAAACGGGTTTTATTATGATGTGGATTTTGGAGATCAGGAATTTGATTCTGAGAACCTGGAATCATTGGAGAATAAAATGCTTGAACTGGCGAGGGAGAAGAATACCTATGAACGAATAGAGATCTCCAAGAAGGATGCAATTGATCACTTCAAGAAAAAAGGAGATGAGTATAAGCTGGAGTTGTTGGAAGACCTGGAAGACGGAAAGATAACATTTTACCGACAAGGAAACTTCACGGATCTATGCAAAGGCCCGCACATTCCAAATACTGGGTTCATTAAAGCAACTAAGGTCCTCAATGTAGCAGGGGCATATTGGAGAGGGGATGAGAACCGTAAGCAATTGACCCGACTATACGGAATTACCTTTCCCAAACAGAAAGAACTTAAGGAGCATCTTGAATTACTGGAGCAAGCGAAACTTCGGGATCACAGGAAGTTGGGAAAAGAGTTGGAGTTATTCACCTTTTCTGAAAAAGTAGGAAAGGGTCTTCCACTATGGCTACCAAAAGGAGCAGTCCTGCGTGAGCGTTTGGAAAACTTCATGCGCAAAGCTCAGGTGAAGGCCGGATATGATCCGGTGGTATCTCCCCACATCGGGGGAAAAGAGCTTTATGTTACCTCAGGTCATTACGAGAAGTACGGAAAGGATTCGTTTCAACCGATCAACACACCAGCTGAGGATGAGGAGTTTTTGTTGAAACCAATGAACTGTCCTCATCACATTGAGATCTATGCTTCCAAACCAAGATCCTACAAGGATCTACCAATTCGCTATGCAGAGTTTGGAACAGTTTACCGATACGAACAAAGTGGAGAGCTCCATGGCCTGACCAGGGTACGAGGATTTACTCAGGATGATGCGCATATCTTTTGTCGACCAGATCAGGTGAAGGAAGAATTTGCCAAAGTGATTGACCTGGTCTTGTATGTGTTCACCGCATTAGGGTTTGGAGATTTTACTGCTCAGGTTTCCTTGCGTGATCCGAATACTCCGGAGAAATACATTGGAGATGATGCTGCATGGGACAAAGCAGAGAACGAGATCAAGGAAGTTGCACTGGAGAAGGGATTAGAGACGGTTGTAGAACTTGGTGAAGCTGCGTTTTATGGTCCCAAACTCGATTTTATGGTCAAAGATGCACTTGGTAGAAAATGGCAATTAGGTACAATCCAGGTTGACTACAGTCTGCCGGAGCGATTTGGGCTGGAATACATAGGAAGTGATAACCAAAAGCATCAGCCAGTCATGATACACCGGGCGCCATTCGGGTCGATGGAGCGGTTTATTGCAATCCTCATTGAAAACTCCGCCGGTAATTTCCCGTTATGGTTAGCTCCGGATCAAATAGCCATCTTGCCGATCTCAGAAAAGTACCATACATATGCCAAAGAGTTGTATTTACAACTACAGGAAAGTGACATTCGAGGGTTTCTGGATGAGCGAGATGAGAAGATCGGAAAGAAGATCCGTGATGCCGAAGTTAAGAAGATCCCATTCATGCTGATTGTAGGGGAGAAAGAGGCGGCAGAGGGAGCTGTTTCTGTACGTCAGCATGGCAGTGGTGACCTTGGAAGCATGAAAACACAGGAATTTATTCAGTTTTTCAATGCTAAAGTGGCTGAACTACTGAATTGAGGTTTGTATAAGCACAAATAATCACGATATTTGCGCTCTGTTTTAAAAAATGTTCAACTAAAACGAGAAAAGAACAATCGCGAAAACAAGAAGAAGAGGTCCTGGTAGAGTCAGAATAGAGGAGCCATACAAGGTGAACGAAAAGATCACTGCAAGTATGGTAAGGGTAGTAGGAGATAACGTAAAAGTGGATGTGTATCCGATTAGCCAGGCCCTGAAAATTGCACAGGATCAAGGACTTGATTTGGTGGAGATATCACCAAACGCTGATCCGCCCGTCTGTAAGGTGATTGACTATTCGAAGTTTAAGTACGAACAGAAGAAGAAGCAGAAAGAGATCAAGGCCAAGGCCCAGAAGACGGTTGTGAAAGAGATAAGGTTTGGGCCGAATACGGATGACCATGATTTTAATTTCAAATTGAATCATGCCATCAAATTCTTGAATGATGGAGCCAAGGTAAAGGCTTACGTTCATTTTTATGGACGAACCATTGTCTTCAAGGAGCGAGGAGAGATCCTTTTATTGCGTTTTGCGCAGGCGCTTGAAGAATATGGTAAAGTCGAACAGCTTCCGAAACTGGAAGGTAAGCGGATGATCCTGTTCATGGCCCCCAAAGTGCAAAAGAAATAGTTAGAAATAAGGATAATGCCGAAGCAAAAAACAAATTCTGGTGCAAAGAAACGGTTCAAGTTGACCGGTACCGGAAAGATTAAAAGGAAAAAAGCTTTCAAAAACCACATCCTGACTAAGAAGGAGACCAAGCAAAAGCGAAATCTTCGATACATGTCCGTGGTTAGCAAGCCTGACGAAACAAACGTCAAGAACTTGCTTAAGCTTAATTAATGGTTTAATGTTTAACCCGGTTATTGGTTGAAAGATCCCGAAGCATCGGGACACCAATCGCCAAAAAATTGTAAAAATGAGATCAGTAAATCACGTTGCGTCAAGGACCCGTCGCAAAAAAATGATGAAGCATGCGAAGGGTTATTTCGGAAGACGCAAAAATGTCTGGACCGTATCGAAGAATGCTATTGAAAAAGGATGGCAATACGCATACCGGGACAGAAAAGTAAAAAAGAGAGAATTCCGGGCGTTGTGGATCCAGCGTATTAATGCAGGAGCAAGAGAACACGGATTGTCTTACTCACAATTCATGGGTAAGCTTTCTGCTTCTGGAATCGAGATCAATCGAAAAGTACTGGCTGACCTTGCAATGAATGAGCCAAAGGCATTCAAAGCGATTGTTGATAAGGTGAAGTAAGGAAAGCAAATCAAGATATAAGCCCTGTCAGAAATGATGGGGTTTTTTTATGCCCTTTTGAGAGTCGTCCTACGACTTTAAGTCGTAGGACGACTAATTAAGCGGTAGGATTTTTATGCTCTTTGTTTAATTGCTATTGCAATTATTGCTATAACAAGTATTAACTTTGGAAGTAACTAAAGACATTAGATCATGCCCATCTATCATAAGCTAGGAACGATTCCCGAAAAGAGACATACAGTCTTCGAAAATCCAAAGGGCGGATTGTATTACGAGCAATTGTTTGGAACCATCGGTTTTGATGGCATGTCTTCACTGCTCTATCATGTTCATCGGCCTACGATGGTTGCTGAAATCAATGAACCTAAAAATGTGAAGCCGGAAATTGCGGTAGAGAAGAACATAACTTCCCGGTTGCTTCATGGGTTCAACATCGAGGCAAAAGATGATTACCTGGAGAGCAGGGAACCTATGTTGGTGAATAGTGACATTGAGATTGCCCTTGCAGCACCAAAGAAGTCCACTTCTGACTACTTCTATAAAAATGCAGATGCCGACGAATTGATCTTCATTCACAGGGGTTCCGGTACGCTTCGCACGTTCCTTGGAAATATTCCTTTTGAATACGGCGATTACCTGGTTATCCCAAGAGGAATGATCTACCAGGTTGAATTTGATAATGAAGACAACCGGTTGTTGGTTTCGGAATCATATCACCCGATCTATACGCCAAAAAGGTACCGTAACTGGTTTGGTCAGTTACTGGAGCACTCTCCGTTTTGTGAACGGGACTATAAGCTTCCGCAGGACCTTGAGACGCATGATGAAAAAGGAGAGTTTGTACTAAAGATCAAGAAGCAGGGAATGCTTCATGAGTTGGTGTACAATACGCATCCATTTGATGTAGTTGGGTGGGATGGATTCAATTACCCGTATGGATTCTCCATCCACAACTTCGAGCCTATTACCGGAAGGGTGCATCAACCACCACCAGTGCACCAGACGTTTGAAACGTCCGCATTTGTTGTTTGCTCCTTTTGTCCACGCTTATACGATTATCACCCAAAAGCAATTCCAGCTCCATACAATCACTCAAACATTGATTCGGATGAGATGCTCTACTACGTCGATGGTGATTTTATGAGCAGAAATAATATTGAACAAGGGCATATCACCCTGCACCCGGCTGGAATTCCTCATGGACCTGCACCGGGAGCGTATGAAAGAAGTATTGGTCAGACTGGAACAGAAGAGCTGGCAGTAATGATCGATACCTTTAAACCTTTAATGATCACAAAAAATGCCATGAAGATCGATGATGGCAAATACTATAAATCTTGGTTAGAATGACAACTAATACAATGGAACAGGCAATCCCTAAAATTTTTGATGAAGCTGCTGATTTTATGCCGATCAATGGTACAGATTACATCGAGCTTTATGTCAGTAATTCAAAACAGGCGGCTCACTACTACAAATCAGCGTTTGGTTTTCAGTCGCTTGCATATTCCGGGCTATCAACCGGAGCAAAAGATGTAGAATCCTATGTGGTGGTTCAGGATAAAATCAGGTTGGTCCTGACTTCTCCACTAAAAGCCGGAACTGAAATTGGAAAACACATTGACAGGCATGGGGACGGAGTTAAAGTCGTCGCCTTATGGGTTGATGATGCAACGTACGCATATGAGACGGCCATGAGTCGTGGTGCAAAGTCATATATGGAGCCAAAGGTTGAAGAAGATGAGTTCGGTAAAGTCGTTCGATCAGGTATCCATACGTATGGTGAAACAGTTCACATATTCGTGGAGCGCAATGATTACGAAGGTGTTTTTCTTCCTGGATACGAAAAGTGGGAAACGGTTTACAACCCAGAGCCAATCGGTTTGAAGTATGTTGATCATATGGTGGGAAATGTGGAGTTAGGAAAGATGAATGAGTGGGTTGATTTCTACAAGAACGTAATGGGGTTTGCACAGATCATTTCCTTTGATGATAAGGATATTTCAACAGAATACACCGCTTTGATGAGCAAAGTGATGAGTAATGGGAATGGTAGGATTAAATTCCCTATCAACGAACCTGCTGAAGGCAAGAAAAAGTCCCAGGTTGAAGAATATCTTGATTTCTATGAGACTGCTGGCGTACAGCACATCGCTGTTGCAACTGATAACATCATTGAGACAGTCACTCAACTAAGAAATCGAGGTGTAGAGTTCTTATATGTGCCTGATAACTATTACGACAGTGTGCTGGATCGGGTAGGAGAGATCGACGAGGATCTTGAGCCTTTAAAGGAATTGAATATCCTTATCGACAGGGATGACGAAGGTTATCTTCTGCAGATCTTTACGAAACCGGTTGAGCCAAGACCTACGATGTTCTTTGAGATCATTCAACGAAAGGGTGCACAATCTTTTGGAAAAGGAAACTTTCAGGCTCTGTTTGAAGCGATTGAGAAAGAGCAGGAATTAAGAGGAACACTGTAAACGGCGAAGGAAACTTATGAGCTTCAAAGAATTGACTAGCTGGGTCTCAGTACCAGAGAATTCTGATTTTTCTATTCACAACCTTCCGTACGGTATTTTTTCAGTCGATGGAGGTGACCGACGTATTGGTGTTGCTATTGGCGACCAGGTATTGGACCTGACATACCTCCAGGAACAAGGATTGCTTAAGGAATTGGATCTACCTACAGAAGTATTCCAGGCAGGTGTGTTGAATTATTACATGTCTTTGGGAAAACCTGTATGGACGAAAATGAGGTCCAAACTTCAGGAGTTGCTTACAGATGAGGCATCACCATTAATGCAACATGCTGATCAAGCATTATTGGACCAAGCAGCGGCAACTATGCATATGCCAGTCCACGTTGGGGATTACACGGATTTCTATAGCAGCGAAGAACATGCTACCAATGTTGGGATCATGTTTCGTGGAAAGGAAAATGCACTAATGCCCAACTGGAAACACATCCCGGTGGGTTATCATGGACGTGCTTCCTCTATTGTGGTTTCGGGTCAGCCCTTTCATCGACCAAAAGGTCAAACAATGCCTGCAGGTGCAGAGGAGCCAGTTTTTGGCCCTACTAAACTGCTTGATATTGAACTTGAAATGGCATTCATCACTGGTAGATCAACAGAGCTAGGAGAGACAGTTTCAACGGCAGACGCGGAAGACTACATCTTTGGAATGGTTCTCTTCAATGATTGGTCAGCACGGGATATTCAGAAATGGGAGTATGTTCCTCTTGGTCCCTTTTTGGGTAAGAGTTTTGCTTCTTCCATCTCCCCCTGGATAGTTACGATGGATGCGTTGGATCACTTCAGAGTTGAAGGACCAAAACAGGAACCGGAGGTGCTTCCATATTTGAGGTATGAAGGGAATAAAAGCTATGATATTCAGTTAGAAGTATTCCTGAAACCAGAAGGTGGCGAAGAACAAAAGATATGTTCCAGCAATCACAAATACCTCTACTGGAATATGGCTCAACAGTTGGCGCATCAAACAATCAACGGGTGTAACATCAATGTTGGTGACATGTATGGAAGCGGAACTATAAGCGGCAAAGAACCAGCAAGTTATGGTTCATTACTTGAATTAACATGGAGAGGTGAGAACCCGATCAAGCTGAGTGACGGAACAGAACGCAAGTTTCTCCACGATAATGATACGATCATCATCCGAGGATACTGTGAGAAAGAAGGGGTCAGAGTTGGATTTGGTGAAGTTTCCACGAAGATCCTCCCGGCAAAATGATATGGACCTAAAAAAGACCAAACGATTTGGGGTTCATCTGGATGCCACTCTAAAACTGATCAAACAGGACCTGATCAAAAGGTTTCGTAATAAAGGTATCGATCTCACACCTGAGCAATGGGCCTTGCTTTCAGAATTAGCGGATAGAGGAACGATCTATCAACGTGAACTTGCAGAGAGCACTTTTAAAGATGCCCCTACAGTTTCAAGAATTGTAGAATTATTACATAAGCGCGGTTACATCAAGCGCTCTGCGGATGAGGATGATCGTAGACGTTTTTGGATTTCCCTCACCAAGACAGGCCGACAAGTATTTGACCAGGCCTCACCGATCGTTTATGAAGCACGAATGAAGGGATGGAAAGGCCTGAACAATAAGGATTACGACGATTTGAGCAGAATTCTCAATCAAATTTCCAGCAATATTTCGAGTAAGATCGAATAACATCTACAATTAGTCTACTAGAGAACATCATTTGCTAAATCCCTTGCTTTCGGACAGGATTTCAGCGGAGCTTTGACCCTCTGGGTAATAGTGTTTACTACTCCTTTGGGGGAAGTTGTCATACACAAACTCATCCAAACTGAAATCAAATTATGCCGGATATAGCAAATCTTACAAACAGGGAAAAGAACATCATTAATTCTTCCTGGCGCATCATGCGCGAAGAAGGTGTGGCAAACCATATGTTCTTCTATGAAGCCCTGTTCCGATTTGCACCTGAAACGAAGCAGTATTTCAGAACGAATGACTTCAAGCAATTATCGCGAAAGTTCGACCGAACAATGACCTTTCTTGTTGACAACATTTTCAGGTTGGAGAAGATCACTCCAGAAATCGAGGATCTGGGGAGTATCCACAAAAAGCTTGACATAGATAGCAAGTATTACTCTTTGTTCAATCAGGCATTATTGTCTCTCCTGGATGATACACTTCAGGAGAAGAATTCTGACGAGATCAAGATAGCATGGACAAAGATGTTGTCGTACGTAACCGAAATCATGAAGTCTGCTCCTATTAAGAAGGTCAATAAGTTGCAGCAATGGCTAGATAGTCTATTTGGAAAAACAAAACATTCACACTAATGCTGACAGATCAAGACACGAAGAATATTACGGAATCCTGGGAATACTTTGCCGGAAATGAGTTGAATTCAATGCTTAAGTTTTACAGCACATTATTCAAGTGGTATCCACATGTACGCTACCACTTTCCGGACGATCTCACGCCACTGGCAGAGAAGCTCAATAAAACACTCGGAATTCTGGTTGACAACCTTTACCGCTGGGAAGACCTTGTCCCTGAATTGCATCGATTGGGCAGGTATCACCGAAAACTTGGGATAGCCAATGAGGACTATGTAGGTGTAGTAAAAGCGTTGATTTATACCATCAAGGAAGCGATGGGGAATAACTACCGGGAAGAAATTGGTGATTCATGGAAAAAAGCATTGGTAGCAGTATCAAGAACCATGATGAATGCACCCGCGAAATCCGAGAATAATGTTTTCAGGTTTTTCAAAAAGGTCTTTGGCTAACTGGTTATGTATTCTGCAACAGCGAGCAAGAGTAGCCCGGCTCCAGTCTTTGACGGAGATTTTGGGCTACTTTTCTTTAGCTGAAAAACTTCTTTAGTAGCTTATCATCAACCAAATGAGGGAGCGTAACTTCCAATTCGGGTGTTCGCTCCATTTCTCGTTTGATCGCAAAAATTGCTTCTTCATTTCGTGCCCAGCTTCTCCTGGAGATACCATTATTCACATCGAAGAACAACATAGATCTTAGTCTGCGATCAGCTTCTTCTGAACCGTCCAGCAACATTCCAAAACCTCCATTCATCACTTCACCCCAACCAACGCCACCACCGTTATGGATGGACACCCAGGTGGCTCCTCTGAAACTGTCTCCTATGACATTATGAATGGCCATATCTGCAGTGAATTTGCTTCCATCATAGATATTGCTCGTTTCCCGGAATGGAGAATCTGTTCCACTCACATCATGATGATCCCTTCCCAAAACAATGGGTGCTTCTATGTCACCGGATCGGATGGCCTCATTGAATGCGGCAGCTATTTTGGCACGTCCCTCTGCGTCAGAATAGAGGATACGAGCTTGCGACCCAACCACCAATTGGTTTCGTTCTGCCTGCTCGATCCATGAGATATTATCCTGCATCTGCTGTCGGATCTCTTTTGGAGCTTTTGCCTGGATCTCTTGCATGATGTCTAAGGCAATTTGATCGGTTTTCTTTAAGTCGGTAGAGCTACCTGAAGTACATACCCAACGAAATGGACCAAACCCATAATCAAAGCACATCGGACCAAGGATATCCTGGACATATGAAGGGTATCGGAAATCAATTCCATTTGGAGCCATTACATCAGCTCCGGCCCTGGAGGCCTCCAATAGAAAAGCATTACCATAATCAAAGAAGTAAGTTCCTTTCTCTGTGTGCTTATTGATGGCTGTTGCATGCCTTCTCAAAGATTCCTGAACCAGGGATTTGAATTTATCCGGATCGTTTTTGATGAGTGAGTTTGCCTCATCAAAGGATATGCCCACGGGATAGTACCCTCCCGACCAGGGATTATGTAATGAGGTTTGATCTGATCCAAGTTCGATCCGGATATCATTTTCATAGAACTGTTCCCAGATATCAACGATATTCCCTATGTAAGCGATAGAAACGATTTCCTCACTGTCCTTCGCACGCTTCACACGATCAATCAATTGATCCATGTTATCGATGAGTTCATCAACCCATCCCTGGGCGTGTCGCTTTTGTGCTGCATTAGGATTCACTTCCGCACATACCGTGACACAACCAGCAATGTTTCCGGCTTTGGGCTGAGCACCACTCATGCCACCCAATCCAGCAGTTAGAAATAGCTTTCCAGCAGATGATTCACCTTTCCTGAGTTTTTTTCGGAAGGCGTTCATCACCGTAATCGTGGTGCCGTGAACAATTCCTTGTGGTCCGATATACATATATGATCCGGCGGTCATTTGCCCATATTGTGTGACACCTAGTGCATTGTATTTTTCCCAGTCATCTTGAGAAGAATGGTTTGGGATCATCATTCCATTCGTAACCACAACACGAGGAGCTTCTTTGGAAGAAGGGAACAGCCCCATTGGGTGACCTGAGTACATATGAAGTGTCTGCTGATCTGTCATGGTGGCGAGGTACTGCATTGTTAATAGGTATTGAGCCCAGTTTTGGAATACGGCTCCATTCCCACCATAGGTGATCAGTTCTTCGGGATGCTGAGCAACAGAGGGGTCCAGGTTGTTTTGGATCATCAGCATAATGGCTGCAGCCTGCCTGGATTCAGCCGGGTATTCATCAATCGCACGAGCATGCATATGATAATCAGGCATGAACCGATACATATAGATCCTGCCATAACTCGTTAACTCCTCAGCAAACTCTTTAGCTAGCTCCTTATGCCACTTTCGAGGAAAGTACCGAAGTGCATTTCTTATTGCCAGCCGTTTCTCATCAGCTGAAAGAATGTCCTTTCTTTTAGGAGCTCGATTAACCGTTAGATCTAGTTCCCTCTTAGGTGGCAATTTAGAGGGGATCCCCTGAAGTATTTGTTCGTGGAAATTCATGCTTTTTGAGTTGAGTAAACTAGTTGACCGGATTTAAAGACCATTGAGGGTTTGAGCTTACCTTGATGATAACAGATTTCATTGTAATGATCAGTTTCGAATAGCACCATGTCAGCTAAAAACCCTGGTGTCAATACGCCCCGATCATTTAACCTTAATGCATGTGCTGCTCGCTGGGTCATTCCGGCAATTACCTCAGCATTGGAAAGCTTTTCGTAAGAACCTAAAACCAGCGCTTGCATCAACAGATCACCCATGGGAGCAGATCCAGGATTCCAATCACTGGCTATTGCAAGTGTACCACCCGCGTCAAGGAGCTTTCTTCCGGGAGTGAAAGCGACACCTAACCCCATGGATGCGCCGGGTAGGGCAGTGGCAACTGTATTGCTGGAAGCCAGTAATTGGACTTCAGCCTCTCCGCTAGCCTCAAGGTGGTCAGCACTTACAGCTCCGACATTAACGGCAACCTCACTTCCACCAGTATGAAACTGGTCTGCATGAACCGTGATGTCAAATCCGTCTGCTTTGGCTTTTTGAAAGTATTCGGTTGTAATCTTACTACTGAACGCTTCTTCCTCAATGAATGCATCGATCCGATTTGTTAATTGCTGCTCCTTTAAAATCGGAAAGAGTTCGTTGGCGATGTATTCCAGGTAAGCTTGATGATTTCCATCAAAATCTTTTGGAAGAATATGTGCTGCCAGGCATGTGGTAATGAGGTCAGGGGCAACTTGATCATTCGCTTCACGGATGCCGAGGAGCATTTTTAGTTCTTGTTCAACAGATAGCCCATATCCGCTTTTCACTTCAATGGTGGTCACACCCTCAGAAAGGTGACGATTTGATCGTTCTACCGTTCCTTTGACCAATTCCTCTTTGGAAAATGTTCGCGTTGCTGTTACTGTGTCCCAAATTCCGCCACCTGCTTTGGCAATCTCTAAATAGGTTTTCCCGCTGTTACGCATGGCGTAATCATTGGCACGTGTTCCTCCAAAACAGATGTGTGTATGGCTGTCAATGAACCCGGGAAGGCCGACTACTTGTTGTTCAATCTCATCGATTTCATCAGCCTTTTTGGAAAGCGCTTCAAACGATCCGATGGCTACAACGGATCCATCCTGAACGATCATTCCCGCTTTTGTAATCGGGCTCAATTCTTCATCTTTCAGCGGGCCTTTCAAAGGAAGCCCGTCCAGGGTGATGAGTTGATGAAATGGGCCGATAAGTTTCTTGCTCATATTAGTATTCCTCAAATTCTGAGTGATAAGGTGTACTCAGGTTAACGGTTTCCTTAGCGATTTTGATTAATTGTTTGCTTTGTACCAGTTCAATCGCAGATTCGATCTCCTTTTGCATGGTTTGATCTTTTTCTATGTGTAGAATGACTTTTCGTACGTGCTTGTGAATGGCTTGCATTGCCTTCCCGGATTTCAACGGAGCGTGAAAATCCATTGCCTGCGCCGCACAAAACAATTCCAAACCCAGGATCTTTTCAACATTTTGAATGACTTGCAATGCCTTCCGTCCACTAATAGATCCCATACTGACATGGTCCTCCTGGCCGGCACCTGTTGGGATGCTGTCTGCTCCGGAGGGAAAGCACAGGCTCTTATTCTCGCTAGCTAAGGCTGCTGCTGTGTATTGGACCATCATGAAACCAGAATTGGTTCCAGTGTCTTTCAGTAAAAGTTTAGGAACTCCTGGAGTATCACCCTCCAACGACAGGTAGGTTCTACGGTCTGAGATATTCCCAATTTCAGAAGCAGCAATACAGGCATAGTCTAATGGAAGGGCAAGTGGCTGCCCATGAAAGTTACCACCGCTAATGGTGTGTTCCTCATTGAAAACGATTGGATTGTCTGTGACGGAATTCAATTCAATTTCTACCAGTTCCTTCAGATGGAGCCAGGTGTTTCTGGATGTTCCGTGTACCTGCGGAATGCAGCGTAGGGAATAAGGATCTTGAACCCGGGTACAATTCGCATGAGAAACAACGATTTCCGATTGATCCAGAAGCGTCCTGACAATAGTAGCTACATGACTATTTCCTTTGTAAGCCCGTAATTCATGAAGTTCCTCAGCAAAGGGCTTGAGTGAGCCCATCATACCTTCGATCATCATGGCTCCAATGACGTCTGCATTAGCCAGTACATTTTGCAGCTTGTCGACCACCAATACTGCAAAAGAGGCAATGAACTGAGTTCCATTGATCAGCCCCAGCCCTTCCTTGGCTCCCAATGTGACAGAGTTCAATTTCGCATGTTTGAGAAATGCTTCGCCAGTCAGGATCTCCTCTTGATATCTGACGCTCCCCATTCCGATCAACGGTAGAAACAAATGGGCCAGGGGAGCCAGATCCCCGGAAGCACCAACAGATCCCTGAGACGGAACCACCGGAATGGCATCATTATCAATATGCCAGATGATACGATCCAGTGTAGCCTCCTGGACACCTGAGAATCCACGGCTCAAGGCATGAACCTTCAAGATCAGCATCAGTTTGGCAACCTCATCCGGAATGGGGTCCCCGACACCTACCGCATGGCTCATCAAAATGTTTTGTTGCAATGTCCGTGTTTCTTCCTTGGAGATCTGGGTGGTGCAAAGCGGACCAAAACCAGTGTTGATCCCGTAAACTGCTTTATCTCCATTCGCAATGTTAGCTACCACCTGACTGCTTTGTCTTATTCTGTTTCTGGAAGTTTCACTAATGACACCTTGAATCTGACCTCTGGCAATACCTAATGCAATGCCTGTAGTAAGGTGATCTTCTCCGTAGTTGAATGTTGACATAAGTGAGCTGTTGGGTTTGAGTATACTCAAAATTAGTAGCTAACTTTAATAATTATAAATACCATTTATTTACATAATTAATAACTATGAGTTATCAGTTGGAGCTGCGGCATTTTAAGTATTTTAAGGCAGTAGCGGAGGAGTTGAATTTTAGAAATGCAGCAAATCGCTTGTTTATCTCCCAGCCAGGTTTAAGCCGTCAAATCGGTCAAATGGAAGAAATACTGAATGCCAAACTTTTCGAACGAACGAAACGAAAGGTGACATTAACCGCTTCAGGGGCATTCCTGTTGGACGAAGTAAACGTGATCTTAAATAGGCTGGATGCAGCTCAGAGACAAGTAGAACTGATCGAGAAGGGTGAGTCCGGAGAGTTAAGAATTGGATTACTGGGATCGGCTATGCAGAAGGTGGTTCCTGAGTTTCTTTTGAAACTCACAAATCGGTTCCCCAACATTCATGCAAGTGTAGATGAAATGAATAATGGTGCCCAGATTGAAGGTGTGATGAAGGGAGCTTTGGATATAGGGTTTGTTCGGGTTGCTCAGGTTCCGGAACCGCTTAAAATCAGACCGGTAGTAAGCGATACGTTTTCTCTCGTTTTGCCGAAGGACCACTGGTTGACGCAACCGAAGTTTAAGAATATCGAGCAGCTTGCAGAAGAAGACTTTATCCTGTTTTCACATGACTATAGCCCGCTATATTACGATAAGATCATGAGCATTTTTGAGGACCAGGGATTTACACCGAAGATCTCACATAAATCAGTTCATGCATTGACGATTTTCAAACTGGTTGAATGTGGACTGGGTATAGCTGTAATTCCTACCACACTTCAGGATGGATTTGACTTAAACATCAAGTTCATAGAAATGACAGGCATTCCACAGCAGACTACTCTGTCTGCTATATGGAGTGGTAATAACAGGAACCCTATCCTTCATAATGCGATCGAATTGCTTTTTTCCTAGCTATCGAAATTCTTTGTGGATAGGGTATTGCTTTATCCGATACGACCACTTACTTTTGCGTCACTTTTATAAGGGAGGTCCGGTAGTTCAGCTGGTTAGAATGCCTGCCTGTCACGCAGGAGGTCGCGGGTTCGAGTCCCGTCCGGACCGCATGGAAAGGAATCGAAAGATTCCTTTTTTTGTTGGAATAAATTGGACGAGAAGCCCTGTCTACCGACAAGCGCTGTACTGATGAATATCGAGAGGAGTCGAGTCCGGACCGCATTAAACCTGGGTCTCATGACTCCTTTTTCATTTATGCTCGATAGATCTGAATAATAATTTGACAGAATTTCTTTTGAGAGTAGAACCTCCAAAAATCGTTTCCCGTTAAACAATCAGGTCAAAACGAATGATGGACATGAAACATAAGAAATACAAGCAGATCCTGCTGGTCGTTTACCTAACGACGATTGCTGTTTTACTCACCCAGATTTAGAAAGTCTCTCACATTCTAATTTCTTGATATGGAATCAGTGTAATCGAAAGATTGCCTTTTGATTTTATTTTCTTCCGCCCATGTATTTAAATGCAACATTATTGCATTTAATTTGTATTCCTGATACATTAGTATTCATGAAGCGATTCGCCCAAATAGTGTCGAGATTTTTGGCCGCATATTTTGTTATGCTTCCAACCCTATTTGGATGCCATTCCGTTCATCATGAGCATCATGAAAATGAGCATCGTTCCGAAGGTTCAGAAGTCTCTCATCTCATTCCAGAATGTTCTATTTGTGACCTTTATGAACAGCAATCTGCTGTTGCAGAAGACGCGTTATTGCACAAGATAGTGCTCGTTACTTTTCCTTCCGTAAGATGGGAGGCTGAAAATGTAATTTACAGTTCTAGCGACCACCACTTCCTTAGGGGTCCCCCTTGTGCGTAATAGAGAATTCCATTAATTCCTTAAACTGACTTGATCCTGGATAGGTGAAAGTCAACTACTCAATTCGTAAATAACTCAACTCATTCAATGTGTTGGTATTGGATCCAACACTTATTCAGCATATGACTAAAAAAAAGTTTACTGCCTCTTTGGACAAGTTAGGAATGTGTACATCGGTAATATGTATGGTTCACTGCCTGTCAATACCTCTTTTTTTGATTTTTGGTTTTGACTCCACGTTGAGGCTGGTTGACCAGGAATGGGTTGAATGGGTAATCATTGCCTGTGCATTGGTTATTGGAATATTTTCATTTGTGGGTGGGTTTCTGTCTCATCGTCAGCATTTTGTTCCGGTCCTTTTTGTCGCAGGTTTCTTACTGATCGTCAATGGCGAGTCTGTTGATCATATGTGGCTTTCCGGAGGGCTTTCCATCTCAGGGGCGTTGGTTATTGCTTATGCCCACATTCAAAACTTAAAATGGAGGAACTATGCACCTTACTCTAACTAACATACTACTATTAGTATCGACCCAGATTTCAGGATGGGAGATCTTTGAACAGACCCGTTTTGAGTGGCAGTATATTGAAAAACTCGGACTTGAAGCAGAAATCCCAATCTTCGATAAAAGAATCGAGGCGCTGGAAGGAAGTGAGATCACAATAACAGGATTCCACCTTCCGCTAGGCCTGGATGGGAATAGAATCATTGTCTCCAAGCTCCCGTATGCATCATGCTTTTTCTGTGGGGGAGGGGTTGGTCAGGAATCAGTGGCTGAGATCTATTTCAGTTCTGTACAGCGACCCTTTAGGATGGATGAGATTTTGACTGTAAAAGGTCGACTGAAACTTAACAAGGACGATTACGAGCACCTGGTCTTCATTCTCACTGATGCAAAAGTTATAGAAAAATGAAATGGTTACCCTTACTCGTCTTAGTCTTGGCATGCTCAAGTACTAGTACTGAAGACAAAAAGCTTTTTCAGCAAAGTGTTGAAGCGCATGAAGCTGCTCTCAGCATGGGTGAGCAAGTAAAAGATAATCTTAGCCGACTGTCAAGCTATTTAGACAGTCAGGAAATATCTTCTGAAATGTGGTTGAAGGATTCAGTTGAGGTTTTGAACCTTGACTATTCCTCCTGGCAAGAAAGCATTGTAGAAGTTCCCGGACATGAACACGAGCATCATGATCACGATGGTCATGATCATTCGCATGACCATTCATCTGATCCGGATCTCACGCCCGAAATGGTTTTAGAAATTCAACAAGACCTCAGGATTCAGGCGGAAAGACTTAATGCTCGTGTTGAAGAGATACTCAATACAATCCAGCAGGATAGTGAAGTGGATTCTGATGAGTAATGCAATTCCATTTATGAATTAATAGCAGGGCTGAGTAATCCGTAAAATGGAAATGGATCATACAAGCGATATCAAATGAATATACTGAAGAAAAAGAAGAAGCTACCTGTCACGGTCCTTAGTGGTTTTCTGGGAGCTGGAAAGACTACACTACTTAATCACATTCTCAATAATCGTGAAGGCCTGAAAGTGGCCGTGATTGTCAATGACATGAGTGAGGTAAACATTGATGAGAAGCTGGTAGCTAATGGTGCCAAGCTTTCCCGGACTGATGAGAAGCTTGTAGAAATGAGTAACGGATGCATCTGTTGCACACTCAGGGAAGATTTGATGATTGAGGTGGAAAAGCTGGCCAAGATGAACAAGTTTGATTATTTGTTGATTGAGAGCACGGGCATCTCTGAGCCAATTCCTGTTGCACAAACCTTCTCCTTTGCGACTGGGGATGAACTGTACGATCTCACCCAGATAAGTCAATTGGATACGATGGTAACGGTGGTTGATGCATTTAACTTCTTCAAGGATTTTGGTAGTGCAGATACGATTCTGGAAAGGAATATGACTGATGATCAAGAGGATGATCGATCTATTGTGAATTTGCTTACCGACCAGGTGGAGTTTGCGAATGTGATCATCCTGAATAAGTCTGATTTGGTGACTGGGGATCAGCTTGGATTACTGGAAAAAACACTCAACAAACTGAACCCAACAGCTAAGATCATTCGCACCACGCACAGCAAGATCGATCCGAGAGAGATCCTTAACACGGGGATGTTTGATTATGAGATTGCAGAACAATCGGCTGGATGGCAGAAGGAATTAGAGCTCGCTCAAAAAGGGATAGCTCATAGTCCTGAGACAGAAGAGTATGGGATCAGCTCATTCGTCTATCAGAATGCCAAACCATTTCATCCAAAGCGTTTCCTTGATTACGTCAGTCGTGATTTCCCAACAACTATTATTCGAAGCAAGGGAATCTTCTGGATTGCTTCCAGACCTGACAAAGCCATTTTATGGAGTCAGGCCGGAGGATCATTGAAAGCAGAAACATACGGTCGCTGGTGGGCCGGTGTACCAATGAAGCAACGTGCAATGAGCCCTGCATACATTGAAAATCAACAGATCATTCAGGATAAGTGGGATAGGAAATGGGGAGACCGAATGAACGAATTGGTTTTCATCGGCCAGGATATGGATAAAGCGAAGATCACGGAAGATCTTGATAAATGCCTATTAACAGATTACGAGATCATAGGTATGGATTCAGGGAATGGGTTTCATGATGACTGGCCCATTTGAAGTACAAAAGGCAAGTCTTTCTAATTCATCATTAACTCAAAATAAAGGCCATGAAATACGTTTTTTCATTAATTATTCTATTCGCTGTTTTTCTGGCTAAAAGTCAGGATGATGAGAACTTTCCCCCACCTGAGGTACAGCCTGAAGTTGAAGCAAAGCGATCTACCGGACTGATCAATGTAGATGGTCGGTTGGACGAAGCAGACTGGGCCAATGGAACATCTGTTTCAGACTTTTTCAGACGAGAACCGAGGCAAGGGGGTGAGATCAGGTATCAAACAGAAGTCAAGTTTCTGTACGATGACAAATTTCTGTACGTCGGAGCCTGGTGTAAGGATTCGGTCGGCATTAAAGGTATTCGAGTTCAGGACTTGAGACGAGATTTCGAATGGGGTGAAAATGACATTTTCGGTGTGTCGCTTGATCCACAAAACCTGAAGCAGTATGCACAGGCATTTATGACCACACCATACGGTAATCAACGGGATCTTCAGAATTTTAACGGAAACACGTTTGATACAGGGTGGAACACGTTATGGCGCGTAAGAACTCAACGTACCGAAGACGGGTACACGGCAGAGTTTGCGATTCCTTTCAAGACATTGCGCTACGATATGCCAAAAAGTGGTGAACCGGCGGAGTGGGGGGTTACGCTTGTTAGGTATGCACGTCGTGATATCGAAATATCTACATACCCTGCTATTCCACAATCATTCACTCCTTATCGAATGACCTATGCAGCAAAACTCAAAGGAATTGATGTCCCACCTCCATCGGCAAATGTCAGGATAGAACCTTACACGCTTTATCAATACGATGAAGCAAAGGACGGGAACACAGACGTTTCAGATGGTGAGTTTAAACTAGGTGGAGATGTCAAGTGGGCGATCAATCCTCGATCAGTCTTAGACTTCACATTCAATACAGACTTTGCGCAAGCTGATGTGGACCGGGCGGTCAATAACCTGGAGCGTTTCAATATCTTCTTCCCGGAAAGAAGACAATTTTTTCTTGAAAATTCAGGGATCTGGTCTGGCGGACGCCAACAGGCCATTCGTCCTTTTTTCAGTCGAAGAATCGGTCTTCAGGGAGATTTTGATGCTGCACCAGCTCCTATTGATGTTGGTGCAAGATTCACCCAACGAACTGATAAACAGGCAATTGCAGGGCTTTTTGTCCGTCAGGGATCAACTTCCACCTCTCAGGCTTCTAACTTTGGAGTAGCCAGATACCTCAGGAATTTTGGTCGTGAGAACAATGTCGGAGTAATGATCACCCAACGATCTGATGAAGCAAAGAGTGACCTGGGACTTCCTTCTAATGAAAATACAACAGTCACAATTGATGGTCAACTCAGGCCAACGAGTGAGTGGGATTTCCAATATCTCTTTACCACTTCCATCGATGAGCAGACTGGCGAAACTGGGTATGCTGGAAGATTCTTTGCCGGTAATCTGACGAACAAGTTCTACTACGGTTGGGTAACTGAATATACGGATCATAATTATAATCCTAGAATGGGATTTGTTCGCCAGAACAATGTAATTAGGCATAACCCTGGAGGGTATTATATCTGGAGACCAAAAACAGACTGGATCAGAAGATGGGATCCTGGTTTTTTTGTCAACTACAATCATGATGCTACAAACCCTTCACGGTTTCAGCAGGCAAGTCTTTACATTTTTCCTGTTTACCTATGGTTTCGCGATAACAGTTTCCTAGAAGTTTCATTCACACCAACATGGCAGAATATAAATTTCACTTTTGCTCCGCTGGGAGTGAATATTGGTCAAGCTGATTACTATTATACCCGATACCTGATCAGGTACAATACTGACCGGTCCAAAAAATGGTCATTATCGGCCTCATATAACTTTGGACAATTCTACAATGGAAATAGAGAAACCTTTGAGGGTGGTATTCGAATAGCCCCTATACCTCATGCGGCACTGACTTTGGATTATGAATACAATAATTTGAGCGACTTGGGAGAGGGAAGTCAGAATCTTGATACTCATCTGACCACAATAGGTTCCAGGTTTGCTTTGAACCCGAGAGTCCAGTTATCTGGCTTTTATCAATACAATTCATTTGACAGCCAGGGGAGATGGAATGTCCGGGTAAGCTGGGAATACCAGCCGCTATCCTTTGTTTACCTGGTTTTCAATGATACGCAGATCGATAACTTAGAAGGTCAGTTCCAGGAGCAACAGTTTATCGGAAAGGTGACCTTTTTGAAACAGTTCTAAGTTTTAGTGATGATTACAAGTTCTGTGATTGACTGCTTAACCATCAATTTGCTTCCCTGATCCTTAAGTTCATCGTTTGATTCGCAGCATCTTCAAAAGAGTCAAACTCATTTCCTGTACTCGCCCATCTGCCTCCTCTCAATTTCACCCATACGAGATTGTTTGCAGCATCTTGCCAGTAGGTTTCTCCTGCTGAGTCAATGACTTCCTGGAGCGAGTTTACCTGAGAGTAGACATGATAGTTGGTTGGATAAGTGACTTGTTGAAGGAACACAGTAGGGTTAATGGAGCCTTCGAATTGAATTCCCATTACCTGCGTATCGCTGGCCTCTGTCATATTTTCAACCTGCATATGAAAGTCTGTCGGGTTGTTAGATTGACCAGGGAAACTTAATTCGTAGATGCCTTCCGGAACTGTTGCAAAATCACGCATGTGTTGCAGGGTCCAGTCAATGTCAGCTTCAGCTACATCCCAGGAAGCCACTACTGTGCTCAGGTTATTCGGATCTAACCGATCCACATGTATGGCCATGATGTCCTCAAAATCCCAGTTTTGGGGTGGAGTGGGCCCCTCTCCAAAAAGAACAAAGCTCAAAAAACCATAAAACGGGCCAGGTACACTGACGCCCCCGATCACGTGAACACCTGGCTCCGGTATGGTTATAGTTTTTTCATGGGTAAGAAAAGGGTCGTCATAAACCAGGTAGTTACCAGCTGGCCCCCAATGTCCATAGGGGTCCCATAGCGCACTGGCAAGTGTGAAGTAATCGTTTTGTGAAGCTAGCTTAACTCCAGGATCTGATTGAACAAGTAAGTTATCATAGTTTCTGACCTGTCCAAGGTCCACAGGTCGTACGTAGTAATCATCCGTAGCAAATACTCCGGCTCGATCATACTCAGTCACCTGAAAGTTGACGACAATATTTTGGCGCATACTGAACGCGCTGTGATACGTAGCGAATGCAGTTGGTGAAGCTGAAGAGAAGAATTGAAAGTCAGCAATCTCCGGTCTTCCGGTACCATTCATCATATGATTGAGACTTGTTCCGACGATCAAACTTCTTTCTATCACCCCCTCGGCCCCTGACCCTGCGAAGAAGCGTCCACAATTGTCAGCGGAAACAAACTCTACCAGGTCTGTCCAAACCCCTCTGTCCCATGACCCATTATCCATATTCTTCCAGGTTTTGACCCTGGAAAGTGTGAACCTTCTGAGTGTCTCAAAAGAACTACTATTGAAATCCGTACGCCCATCGGTTGTGGACCAATACTGAAGGGGACGGGTGTTGCCCTGATCATCAAATTGAGGATCATCAATGTGCAGCCCGTCATTTTTGTTGGAATGCATTGTATTATTATCAAAAACACCGAACAGTAGGCGATTAGGTCTGAGAACCACGCCATCGTCTGCAAGAACTCCATCATTGTCACCAAAAGGACGATCCGGAAATGCCAGCCAGAAACCAAAGGTTTCGCAATCAGCTGCCACATTATTGGTAATCACATTGTCCGGGTTTGCAATCCAAAAGCCGGATGAGCCGAGATCACCTACTTCGTGCTGCATCAATTGATCCCCCCAATTGGGATTTCGTACATGCAATACTAGGTTATGATCGATGGTGTTTCTTCGCTCAACAGCATCCTCCATAAAAACGCCATGACCTTTAACGTTATAAACGATGTTGTCCTGCACAAGAACACCGTTAGTGCCATGAATGACAATTCCCCTGTTTTCTGAAACATTGATCGTATTTCCCTTGAAGTATTGACCGGTAGCATCTTCAAGGGTTTGACTTCCGGAGTAACTTAAAATATGCCAGTGAAAAGCATATCTTCTGAGCCTTCCTCTTTGCCCAGCACGCCGAAACTCAACTCCTTCCACATGAGCAGTACCTCCGGGCATGATCATCGTGTGTACTCCAAATCCCTGACTTTGCCATACATGATCATCTGGAGCCTGGATTACAATATTTCGAGAAAGGTTACCCACCTCTGCACGTTCGTCCAATACCAATGGGGTAGTAGCGGTTGACAATGCGACCGGCGGATCTACCAACCCACTTTGGTTAAGGCTCATGCCGTCTGACGTTGGATATTGAAGTAGTCCCCACCGATGAGCATTTAGTTGATTAGAAAGTGTGAGGACATTGTTATTGACAGCTGATAGCTCAGTCCTTTGAGTGATTGAAGCACCATAACCTGCCTGATAATAATCTGTTGGCGCAATAACGATTTGATCACCAGGACTCCAATCTACATTCTCGATCAGACTAAGTGAAGTGGCTCCTGCGGGAGCATGCGCATTTATCTTTGACCAGATCACAGAAGGTACTGGACCGTGCAGTTCAAGATTTCCTCCCATCACAACGATTCCTCTGGTCCCCATACTCATGATATCCGCATTTGTATTCTGATCATTCAGTGTGATAATGGCGTCAAACTTGTGTGGATTTTCTTCGGAACCAACCCGAAGTGTCCCACCATGGATCATTATCCATTTGCTTGTCAAAGCGAGGTTTTTTTGGTCAAATTCGAGAGTGCCTTCAATGGTAAGGCCACCAAGCGAAGGAGTGTTCTCATCCAGGATCATATATGTATCGGATGGAATGACTACCTGATCATTGGTAGTGGGTTTGCCGTTAGGCCAGGAGCTGGCAACAGACCAGCGTTTAGTGATTATTTCATTGAATTGGATCACATCCGAATAATCCGGATGCTCACAATTGGCTCGCTGGATACGAGCACGATAGTAGCTTGGAAATGCAGTCAGTGTTGAATTGTATGCACTTTGATTCCCACCGGTGATAGCTTGCCAGGAAACGCCATCAGTAGAATGTTGCCACTGAATTGTTCCCTGGACCGTTCCAACATCAAGGTTAATGAGATCATTAGCCCGAGCGTATATAACATTTTCCTGGGCACTTACCGTAGTGAGTTTATATATGGCGAAGCAATACACAAGCGCCTTGGTTATGTTTTTCATTTCACTCTGATTTTTGCGCTTCTTGATTCACCTCCGAAATGGAGCCATACGATGTAGATCCCAGGTTGCAAATGGGTTGTTTGAACTACTGTCAGTTTTCTTAAAACGGGACCTTGTCTAACCACTCGGCCTTGAAGGTCTACGAGGTGATAGCTTGTTGCTACTTGAGGCGAATTGAGTGTAAGTCTCTCCAGATCACGATCATAGTAGATGTAAAAAGATGTCTCTGTTGCATCGACACCCAACACCGGACAGCCTCCGCTTTGATTGACAGCAACTACCACATGATGTGTATTCTGTCCATAGCTGTTAATAGCGAGAAGTAATAACAGCAGAATAACGGCAATGGACTTTACCAAGAATTGTATCTTCATTTTATTAAAAGAATTCCAGGGATAAAGATTGGTCTTCCTTGGAAGACAGACATTGAACAGGCTGTCTACAAAGTGTCTACATTATCGACACAGGCCATGGGAATTTTGTAGGTAGTTCTTTATTCATGCGACGGATATCCTATACTTACCAATCGGATTTGAACTCTACTATAAGATTCCAAATAGTTATGCAAATCACACTATTAGTTAACTACTTACTTGTACTTGCTGTCCTTTACGGATGTAGTGAGTCCAATGTCCTTGGAGACAACACTTCATCGATAGCTCAAGAGAAAATAGATTCGCTAAACGAAGTTTCATTCAGGCTGAGAAATAGTGACAGGGAAGCAGCCTTTCTGGCTGCAAGGAATGCACTTAAGATGAGTGTTATTGAAGGTTATATTGAGGGGGTAAATCACGCATACCTAAATCTTGGTATTCTCCATAACAACAGTTCCATGTATGACTCAGCTTCTTCTTATCTATACCGGTCAGAATACTTTTTCCGAGGATCGAACAGTGTAGAAGAAGGACTTGCTAACTACTATTTGGGAAGGTTACATAGCCGTCTCCAAAACTTTGAAAATACGGAATCATATTACAAAAGGGCTGAAGAGATCTTTGAACATAATGAACATTCAGAATTGCTTGCTTTTGCAAAAAATGGTTTAGGAATACAACACGGAAAGCAGTCCAACTTTGTACAGGCGCTTGACTATTTTATTCAAGCCTCGGAATTGAAATCAATAGCAGGGGTTTCCAATGCGGAAGAATTGGTCAATATTTCCATTGTGTATAGACACCAGGGAGCATATGAAAAGGCACTGTCCTTTGCAAAACAGGCACTCTCAATTGCAAAGGAAAAATCTGATAGCCTAGAGATCGCAATTGAGTATGATAACATCGGAGATATCTACAATGCGATGGCCTTGTCAGATAGTGCCCTTTTTCATTATGAACAGTCATTTAGCCTTGCTAAGGTGATCGGAAACAAAGGAAGAATGGCTCAGGCATTGAATGAAATTGCATCAATCCATCGACAGAACGGGAACTTTAATGAAGCTATTTCTATCTATAAAGAGAACTTACAAAATCCAGTGGTATCGATTAGCCTTAAGGAAGAATTATATGGGCTGCTATCGGAGACTTACTTTGAGACGGATCAGTTAGCTAATGCCATTGACTATGGTGAGCGATCTCTTGAACTGGCAAGAAAGAATGGAATTGTTAAGGAAGCCATCAATACCAGTTCCATATTGAAAGAGTCTTACAAGAAACTCGGAAACTGGTACAAAGCCTTTGAATACGGTGAATTACTTGAAAGGTATCGAGATACTTTGGAAATGAATAACCAGGAATCCCGGTTTAGTGATTTGAGAGTAGCACTCGAAACGAGGGATCAGGAAAAAACAATTTCTGTGCTTGAAAAGCAGGCAGAGATTGATGAGCTTGTTAAACAACGGCTCTATATGACTATTGGAGCTGTAATTCTTGTATTGGGAATTGTCATTTTACTAATCATTCAGGCGTTTAGAAATAAACAAAAGATCAAAGATCTGGAGAACAAAAACCTAAAGAAGGAAACAGAAGAGGGGAAGAAGAAGCTCTATGAGAAAACGCTACATTTAGTTCACCTGAATAACATGTATGGCCGAATTGAAGAAGAGCTTAAGAAGGTAAATAGGGAGCGAGTACCAGAGATCAAACAAATCCTTCAAAAGATCAACATCGATAAGCTCCTGGATAATGAATGGTACAATTTTCAGAATTACTTCAATAGCGTTCATGAAAGTTTCCATGACAAGCTTCATCAGGCAGATATACGACTTACTGAAAACGAGCGAAGGATCTGCTCACTGATCAAAGTAAACCTGACTAACCGTGAAATTGCATCTCTTTTGAACATCAATGAAAAGAGTGTTCGAATGTCCAAATACAGGCTAAAGAAAAAGCTGCGACTTACCGAGGAGGATGACCTTAGGGGTTACATCTCAGCATTGAGTTAATTCAGTTTCGCTTTAAGAATAATTGGGTTTTTTAATTGTTCGATGGGATAGATGGAGTTGTCTGCGTTAAATTTCCTTAGCTGTGCATTAGCAATGTAAACGTAATCTGATCCAGCAATTTCACCTGTAGTCGGGTAATCGAAATCCGGGTGATTCAGTTCGATTATTTCTTTTCTGACAATGCTGTCCATCGCGTTATTGAAGTGATATCTATGAATTCCTCCTAATGTCCCACCCTGATGCGCGATCAAACTGTTTTCATAAAAGGCCATTCCATCGATCTGGATCAGTGTTGTATTTTCGGGAGATTTGACCTTAATTCTCTCCCACGTTTCAGTAGAAAGTCGGTAAGTGCCAGTGTAACAGGAAACAAACAGATTCCGATTGTCAGATGAGAGTGCTAACCCATTTGGATACGGAAAATCGCTGTTCATTGGAATTTCTTTCAGCTGGTCCCCTTCTTGATCAAGGAAAAAGACCTTTCCTCGAAAGCTGTCAGTTAGGTATACATCTCCATTCGAACCTACTGTGACATCATTGAAAAATCCATCAACTGAATCCACAATCGCGTATTTTTTCAGCAGATCTCCAGTGCTTAGATCATACTTATTCAGAGTAGACCTACGTCCTTCAGCACTAAGGTCAAGGTGAGTAACGATCGGGTCAAAGGAGGAACACGCCCATAGATTCCTTCTTGGTTCATCCACCTCCATTCCAACAACTGACAATAGCCCATCTTGCCTTGAAGGTTTGAAATCAGCGATCATTCCATTTGAATCGATCGATATGATCTTATGCTTATATAAGCTGCTCAAGTAGATCTTCTTTTCTACAGCATCATATGCGACTCCTTCTGGAATAACGTCCGGTTCATTAATCTCATGAATGATTTCAGAACTTCCGATTGGATTATCTAAAGTGGCAATTTCTTCGAGCAATTCATTGAATCCATCAACTTCAGCTAACACAGCAAATGTGGAATCTTCCATCGTATTTAATGCCACGATTCCTCCCAATTGTTTTGATTGCTTTAAGTACTTTATAGCATTCTCTTTTTCACCAAGGTTGGCATATGCTCTTGAAGTCATATAATGTACGTTAGGGTGCTTTGAGGCCAGTTCTAACAGGGTGAGACAGCTTTCCAAATGTGCCTCGTAATTCTTTTCAGAAAGACTTTTACCGTATTCCTGATATACAGAGTCGAGCTCAGCATTAGTTGTCCATTTAATATCGTCAGACTTGGCTTTTTCTGTGGGAACTGTAGAACAGGCGGAGACAATCGCTATTAAAACGAGGAGTTTGGTCAGGGTTATAGGCATGGTAAAAAAATCAACTTAACGTTATTTATTCGGATAGGGTTTGTAAGATGTAGACCTCTATGCTATCAAGAAACCATATACCTGGGTTTAATATTGTTAGTTGGGAATGAAAAACACACCGTATTTGAATTAACGAAAGCGTGATGATGAAAATCACAAAACATCTATTGTTGGAATATCAAAGTTGGATGCTACAATAGTTGCAGAGGCTCTGTTTACAGTATGGTTTGTTGTATTTCTATACTTCTTAATTAGTTCAATAGTTTTTCCACGTAATCAGGAAGTAATGGGTGTGGCACTAGTTTTGAGTATTCTGGGAGCTCTGGTTGGAGCAATTACACTTGTAATTAGGCTTATAAGAGCAAGAAAGCAAGCTCAACAAGGGAGGTAGCTAGCAGAGGATTACTGAATAGCTATCAAAAAAATACAAAATCGATACCACTTCCTGAAAAGGTGGAAGTATCGTTCAACCACATTATCCAGTTCATTCACCTTTGAATTCCAACCAGTTATCGTAAACCTCAAATTCTGCTGAAACCTCAAACTAGCTTTAAGAAAAATTAAATTTCTTATGTGTGGAATAGTTGGATATTTAGGTAATAAGGAAGCGTATCCTTTTCTGATCGAGGGCTTGAAGGCCCTGGAATATCGTGGGTATGATAGTTCAGGAGTAGCGTTGCTAAATGGTTCATTGAGGATCTATAAAAAAGAGGGTAAGGTGAAGCAATTGGAAGAGTGGACAGATGACAAAAACGTTTCCGGCAATGTTGGGATTGGTCACACACGTTGGGCGACTCATGGAGAGCCTTCTGATATCAATGCCCACCCGCACACCACCCAATTCGGGAACTTGGCTATTATTCATAATGGAATCATTGAAAATTATGAGACCATTCGTCAGGAGTTGACGAACAGGGGACATGCATTCTATTCAGAAACAGACACGGAAGTTCTTGTTCATTTGATTGAAGAGATCCAGATGAATAATCGATGTTCTCTTGAAAAAGCTGTACAACTGGCACTGAAGCGAGTCGAAGGGGCATATGCCATCATCGTTATGTCCAGGAATGATCCGGAGAAATTGGTCGCAGCAAGAAAAAGCAGCCCATTGGTTATTGGAATCGGGAATGACGAATATTTCATTGCTTCTGATGCGATGGTAATGAGCAAGCATGTTAAGAAAGTCGTTTACCTGGATGATGAACAGATAGCTATTTGCCGCTCATCCTCTGAGATTGAGATCAAAACTGTGGAAGATATTCCTGTAACTCCCTACATCGAGCAACTAGATTCCAGTATTGACGAATTAGATAAACAGGATTTCGAGCATTACATGCTAAAAGAGATCTATGAGCAGCCAAAAGCCATACTCGACTGCCAACGTGGAAGAGTTAGTAGTTCAGGGGAGATCAACTTAAAAGGAGTGATGGTTCATGCCGATAAGTTCAGGAATGCCAACAGGATCATTATTGTTTCTTGTGGTACCTCATGGCATGCCGGATTGGTAGGCGAATACATGATCGAGAAATATGCGAAGATCCCTGTTGAGGTGGAATATGCTTCTGAGTTCAGGTACCGAGAACCGATCATTAACGAAAGTGATGTGGTCATTGCGATTTCTCAATCCGGAGAAACGGCAGATACACTCGCTGCACTGGAAATTGCAAAAGCCAATGGTGCATTCACATTCGGGATATGCAATGTGGTGGGCTCAACAATATCACGAGTCACTGATGCTGGTATCTATACCAAAGCAGGAAGCGAAATCGGAGTAGCGTCAACCAAAGCATTTACAACACAAATGACTGTGTTAGCCATGATGGCTGTCCAGTTGGGAGAAATAAAAGGAGTACTTGACGCTTCTGAGAGAAGTGAGATGGTAAAAGATCTGTATCAGTTACCTGAGTTGGTAGAACGATCCCTGGAATGTGATAAAATTTCGGAGTTAATAGCAGAGGTTTATGCTTTGGCTCCCAACTTCATTTACCTGGGTAGAGGAGCAAGCTTCCCGATTGCGCTGGAAGGAGCGTTGAAGTTGAAAGAGATCTCCTATATCCATGCAGAAGGGTATCCCGCTGCTGAGATGAAACATGGACCAATCGCTTTGATTGACGAAGAGATGCCTGTCGTTGTGGTAGCTAATAGTAAATCCCATTATGAGAAAGTGGTCAGTAATATTCAGGAAGTGAAAGCTCGGCATGGTCGCGTAATAGCAATAATCGATCAATGTGATCGAAAGATTTTTAAATTGGCCGATGCAGTGATTGAAGTGCCAACGTGTTCTGATTTCCTGAGTCCATTCTTGTCAGTCATTCCGCTCCAGTTACTTTCTTACCATGTCGCAAATACATTAGGAAAGGATGTTGATCAGCCCCGCAACCTGGCTAAGTCTGTCACTGTTGAATAACAGCATATGTAAAGTTTTTATTATCATTAACTGGTGAGCTCACAGAAGTTAATTGATTCCAAACCATTTGTTCAAGGAGATGATAAGTACCGCAGTATCATCGATAATATGAAACTGGGCTTGCTTGAAGTGGACCTGAATGGAATTATTCAATACGCCAATGACTCTTTCTGTTCAATGGTTGAATACAGCCGTGAAGAGTTGGTAGGACAATCTGCATCAGAGCTCCTACTTTCTAAAGGCAGTTTGAGTGAGCAATTAGTGGATGAGCACTCCTCAAGAAGGCTTAAAGGAAGACATAGTGTTTATGAGGTTCAAGTAACCAAGAAGAGTGGGATCAGGATCTGGGTGATGATTGGAGGTGGGCCATTATACAACAAAAAAGGGGAAGTGATTGGAACGATTGGTATCCATCATGATTTTTCGGAAAAGAAACGCAACGAAGAAAGCCTTAAGAAACTTGTTCGTGAACTCGCAATAAAGAACCGTGAGTTTCAGCAAAAGCAAGAATACCTCAAAGCGATCAATGAATTTTCCACTCTGATAGCTGATAAGAATAGTATTACAGAGCTTGCAGAAATCATCACGATCAATATAATTGGTTACTTCGGTTTTGAGGATTGCATCATCTATGTGTTGGATGAAAACGGAGACTTGAGCCAGGCTTCTGCCTTTGGTCCGAAGAAAAATGAATACGGAGGGGTACTGAATCCGATCAAGATCAAAGTGGGTGAGGGGATTGTCGGGACCGTAGCGAAGACCCATCAGGCAGAGATTATAGAAGACACCACGGCTGATGAGCGATATGTCATGGATGATAAACTTCGGCTTTCAGAAATCACCGTTCCAATCATCTATGATGGTGAACTCTTGGGAGTGATTGATTCTGAGCATTCGGAAAGAGACTTTTTCAATCAAGAGCATCTTGATATTCTTACGACGCTCGCAAACCTGACCGCTTCAAAACTAAAATCGGCAATAGCCTGGGATCAACAGCAGAAAGTTCAGACAGAACTTGAGGAGAGCGAATCTAAGTTCAGGAACATCATTAATTCAGCTCTTGATGCTGTGATCATGATCGATAGCAATGGAATTATTACAGAATGGAACGACCAATCATCAGAGATCTTTGGATTCGCTCAGGAAGAAGCGGTAGGGGAATCACTTGCCAAGCTGATCATTCCTACTCAACACCGTGAAGCGCATGCCAAAGGTATGACCAAGTTCCACAAAACCGGCGAAGGACCTGTCTTGAATAAGCGTATAGAGATCACTGCCATTGGAAAAAACCGGGAAGAATTCCCGATTGAGCTTAGTATCTCCCCAATTAAACTTAATGACACTTATTACTTCAGTGCATTTCTTCGAGACATTTCTGAGCAGAAGGCAAATCAGAAAAAGCTGGAAAGATCCCTTGAAAGGGAAAAAGAGTTGAATGAGATGAAATCGAAGTTTGTTTCAATGACCTCTCACGAATTCAGGACTCCTCTTACTACCATAAAGTCCAATATTGACTTGCTTGCCTATCGGCTTGAGCAGGAAAAGGATTCCTCCTCGCCGGTATTCAAAAACCTTGGGCGAATTGAGAACGAGGTGGAACGATTGACAAACCTGATGAACGATATTCTTACGATTGGAAGAATTGAATCCGGTAAGATCGTTGTGAATCTTCAAAAAGTTGATTTCGTCGCATTGGTAAAGGAGATCATCGGCCAGTCGTTCGCAAATCAAGCTGATGGAAGAAAAGCTAATCTGAAAGTGAAAGGGAAGGAGCAAATGATAGAGCTTGATAGCCAGATATTTGCCCATGTGATTTCCAACCTGGTTTCCAACGCATTCAAATACTCGGAGGGAAGTAATGCTCCTGAGATAATTATCAATTATAAAGCAAAGGAATTGTTATTCCAGGTTAAGGACTATGGTATAGGTATACCTGAGTCTGATAGGGATAAGTTGTTTGATAGTTTTCATCGGGCTTCCAATGTTGGGAACATCCAGGGCTCCGGAATGGGACTTACTATTGTACAGCAGTTTGTGAAACTTCATTATGGAGAGATGAAGATGGATAGCAAACTGGGCGAAGGAACGACCGTTTCCGTCGAGATTCCTTATTGAAATTGTCCTAATTTGATAATTTACCTACAGTTACATGAGATAAATGGAATCACGAAAAATCTTAATCGTAGAGGATGAATCGCCGATAGCCGAAAGCCTCAATGAGATCTTGGAGGTTCTGGAGCATGAAGTGGTCGGGATCGCTTCGAGTTATGAGGAGGCAATTGACCTGCTAAAAGGAAGCAAGCCGGATCTGGTTTTGCTCGACATTCAATTAAAAGGTGATAAAACCGGACTTGATGTTGCTGAAACTATCAATGAACAGTTCAGTGTGCCGTACATTTTTACGACTGCCTTTGCAGATAAGGATACCATTGAGCAGGCCAGTGAGCTGGGGCCTTATGGATACATAGTAAAACCATATGGTATGAAAGACATCAATCCAGCGATTGAGATCGCATTATCTAACTTCAATAGTGCCAAAGAGATCCAATCCGATCAAGCCAATTTCCTATCCAATCACCTCTATATCAAAGCAAACTCAAAGCTCATCCGACTGGAGGATGACGACATTATGTACATAGAGGCGAAAGGTGATTATGCGTTATTCAAGACAAACGATAAAGGGTACATTGTTCACTCTACGATCAAGAATGTAGCCACTAAAATGAACCCACAAAAGTTCCTGAAAGTACACAGATCTTACATCGTTAACCTTGACAAGATCAAAGATATTGAAGATTCCAGTATTCAGATCGAGGAGAAAATCATCCCGGTAAGTAGACAACACAAGCCGGATTTGATGAAAAGGATCGATTTGATCTAACCCTGCTTTTCTGCCAAAAAACGTTCGCTTTCATCCAGTTGTCGAATATCCCTGCATGACGACTTCAGGCACGAGATTTTTGGATCGTGCTAAAATTAACTACTAAACTATTTTGCTATACCTGGCTCACTTTGGCCGTGGTTAAGCTACCGGCTCAGGAAGGGATACGGGAGCTCTCCGCCCTTTATGCAGAGTATGGAAAGGTATTGCAGAAGGCAACGGTGCCTTCCGGAACAATAGATATCCGGGAGCTATACTATTTCTTCAACCCCGATACCTTTCGGGTAGAGGATTACAGCAGTGAAATCCTACAAGAAGAGTTGGGTCTTTTGAGTAATGATCTGGGTCTGAACTTTCTATCCAGCTATACCAGGAATTATGGTACGGGACTGGCAAATGAAAATGAGAATTTCACAAGAGATCGTTTTCAGGTTGAATTGCAGTGGAACCTGCTAAGTGAGGGATATCGTGATGGAAAAATCAGGCAGCAAATTGCTGAAAATGACCTTCGAATTCATTTCATTGAAGAACAGGATGAGCTAAAACGTAGAGCATATGGCTTTCAGTACAACACGCTCCTGTATCGCTTCAATCAGTGCAAGTTGAGCTTTCTGAATGCCACAATCCCGCTTTTAGAGCAACAAGAACAAGCTTATTACTCATTATACCTGGACCATTTACTTCCTTTTACAGAGGTGTTGGAAGTAAGAAAGAAACTTACCAAGTACAAGCTTTTCAGGGATGATTACATGTCGTTCAATGAAGTATTTGAAAATGTATACAATGATGATATTCCAGCTTTCAGAGCCTCAGAACTTCCGGTTTTTCGGATCCTTATCGATAAGCTCATCGCAAATGGAATCTCGCTCTCAAGAGATTCGGAGCTTGTTGAATTGCAAAACAGGAACCTGGAACTGACGGGCCGAACCAGGAATGATATCAAACTGAGAGTATTTGCAAGGAGAAACTACACAAGTGGTGCACTGGACAACTTTCAACGCAACTTCAACACCTTGGGAGTAGCTGTCAACGTGCCTTTGGAAAACCTGTGGGCCAAAAGATCAAACCATTTGGAGCTTCAGATAAAGCAAAACACGAAGGAAATAGAGTTCCGTCAGTATCATGATCGAAAGGAATTGATGAATCACTACTATGAATATGAATACAAACTGTATCAATACCAACAGTTGACTTATGAAGCAAAAAGGCTGGATGAGCTGATAAGAAAAGATCAACTAATGGAAAAAGACATTTCCACATCCATTAACCTGATTGAATCCTTCCATCTACTGAAAGAACATCGTGAAGTGACGTTTGAACTCATCAGTTTGAAACAGCAGCTTTACCTGCTTCTGCTCAAGATCCAATCGACAGCTGATGTGGATGATATGCTTATCTATCTGTCTGCTACTGATCTTCAAAATCAGAAAAAATTAGTAGGGGAGCGGGTGGTTAGTCTGACACGAAGCGATGTTGAAGCCTTAGGGACAGAACTCATCCGGGCTTATCTAACCAACCAGGAAATCAATTCAATATTGGTGGATTCTAAGGAAATCCAACTCATTAAGCAACTCAGTCAGGACTATAAAATCATCACTGAACTTCCGCATGAGCACTTGCTGGTAGAACCTCAGGATTATGACAATAAGGCCACCATGGAAGCGGCGATCAATCAATCAGTGATTGATTCGCCTGATCGGGTAATAGTGATCAGTAACCTGGAGGCTATGATTGAACTTGAAATGCAAACAGTTAAAAACAGTAGACAATGAAAAAATTTGACTATAAGAAGAAACCTTCCCTGATACGAACGCTAAAAGAACCGCCCAAGAAAAAGAAGAAAGTGAATTGGGACCGGGTATTATTTCTAGGTGCGGTTTTCATTGGGATCTTCTTTTTGCTGAGACACACGTATCGAAGTGTTGCCATCGTCGAAGCTGATGGCCAGGTAATGCTGGAAAGCATTAAAGTGAATTTTATCAATGATATACGGTTACGAGATATGTATGTAACGGAAGGTGACACCATTCAGGCATTGGACACCCTTTTTTCTTACTGGAATGAACTACATGATGATGATGGTTCGAAGAGTGTACAGATCAATGCAAAAAACGATTGGGTGCGTCGCGAGAAATTAAACCTTCAGCGCCAAATAGGTGAGAAGTCTGCGGGACTTAGAGAAACACAGACTTTGATTGATGAGTATGAAAAGCGAGAAGAAAAACTGGTTGAATATGTGATGCTCGATGCAGCTGAAAACTCCAGTCTTCATTCGATCACCTCAATGCTTATCACGCTGCGAAGCAAAGCTGAAATGCTCAAGAGTGAGGTTTACTACTTACGTCAGCATTTCAACAGGCTAACGAAGGAAGAAGCATTGTTGGTAGACCTTAGCTCCGGAGGGTACAACAGCTCATTAACCCGTAAGGCTTACATCTCACCATTCAGAGGCATAGTTGGAGAGATCCAGATCAGGCCCAATGAGGTCTGTTATGAAGGTGAATATGTCTTCACTATTCACAGTCCCGATGAAATTGAGATCTATGCTTATTTCAGTCAGAAGTATATCGACCGAATCTATTTAAATGAAATTGTTAAGGTTTCCTTCCCTGATGGGTCCACAGGAAAAGGCTATATCAGGAAATACCACATTTCCACTAAGGAGTTGCCGCCTGAATTTCAAAAGAAGTACGAACCTACCGAGCGGACCATATTGACTGAGATCAGGCCAATTGATGAAGAAACCGCCATTTTATGGAAGAAATTCTACAAGATGGATGTTAAAGTCTCGCTACCTCGATTTTCATCCGAGATACACACCCCCCAGGATGATTTTAATCCTGAAAAGGCACTTGCCAGTCGTCGATGATTCACTACCAAAAAACCTGATTAACCCGCTCAAAATCGAATAAAACCCCTTTAGGGTTGGTGCAAAGATAGATTTGAAGAAAAATGAAAATAGAAATGCAAACATTACTAAACTCAAGACTTGATCACTGTGACAGTGTAACATCAGCTGAAGGAATATATCATGATCTGCTATCCAATCAATCAGAGATTGCGGTTGTTGGTCTTGGATATGTGGGATTGCCAATTGCATTGGAGTTTGCAAATGACTTCTCTGTAGTTGGTTTTGATATTAACCAAGGACGGGTCCAAATGATGAAGGACCATGTAGACCCTTCAAACGAATTAGAAGAAAGTGAATTTGAAGATAAAAACATCCAGTTCACTTCACACCTGGAAGACATCAAGCAAGCTCGTTTTTACGTAGTTGCGGTACCAACACCCATTAATCATACAAACAAGCCGGATCTTACTCCATTACTTGCTGCGAGCAAAACAGTAGGTAAGGTTTTGAAGAAAGGAGATTATGTAGTCTTCGAATCCACGGTTTATCCAGGCTGTACGGAGGAAGACTGTGTTCCGATCCTCGAAGAATTGTCCGGTTTGAAGTTAAATCAGGATTTCAAGGTGGGATACTCTCCTGAGCGGATCAATCCGGGAGATAAAGTGAATACACTTACAAAGATCACCAAGGTAGTATCAGGAAGTGACGAAGAGTCTTTGGAGCAGATCGCCAATGTATACGGTCACATCATTGAAGCTGGTATTCACAAAGCTTCAAGCATCAAGGTGGCTGAAGCTTCCAAAGTCATTGAGAATACGCAGCGAGATGTCAACATTGCTTTGATGAATGAACTATCGGTGATCTTCAATGAGTTGGGAATTGATACGTATGAAGTACTTGAATCTGCAGGTACGAAATGGAACTTTCTGAAATTCCAACCTGGATTGGTTGGTGGTCACTGTATCGGAGTAGATCCATACTACCTGATCCATAAAGCAAAAGAGATTGGTGTCAACCCTAAATTGATTGAAAGTGCCCGTTGTAGAAATGATCACATGGCCGGTCACCTGGCTGAGTCATTAGTCGAGCAACTAGAATCGAAAGGTAAAGTTGCTGCCGGTAGCAAAGTACTGGTTCAGGGAATCACATTTAAGGAAGATGTAAGTGATATTCGAAATTCCAAAGTGGCTGACCTGGTCAACGAATTGAAGCTCAAAGGATTTGATGTTCATGTGTCAGATCCATATGCGGATAAGGATGAAGTAAAGCATGAGTACGACATTGACCTGATCCAAACACCTGATAACGATTATGATGCAGTCATAGTGGCTGTCAATCACAAACAATACAGCTTCCTTGATGAAGTGTTCTACCATCAAATATGCAAAGCTGACCCTATCATAATGGATCTGAAGAAAGCGGTAAAGGGTAGAGTGAACGGGTTTCAGTACATGAGTATGTAAGAATCAGAACAACTGCTAAACTGAAACGAAACCCATGTTACAAGTCTTAAAACGAAGCGATGATAAGCGATACATCGAGAGCCAGGGGCTCAGGTTCCTGGTCCTCTCGAGTGTGTCGGATTATGACACTGCAGAGCTTAGCAACGTTGACGCATTGATCATGGGAGAGCTGGGTATGAATGAAAGTCAGCAGTCTGTGAGAGAGATAAGAAGGAGTAGGGATAAGCACGTTTACCTTAAGCCCAATTTTCAGTGTTCAATCAAACACTACTAACGCTTTAGGTTTCGATGGTTCTACCGATTTAACGAATAATGAGCAAATCGTAGAACGAACCCGGACAATCCTTCAAAAGACTGAAAAGGTGAATACCCTCGATAGTCCCTCATGACTATGAACGCCAAAACATTTTTAAGCTACTTGCTTACTTATTCACAAGAGATCAGTTACTTGAACCAGTAGCCTCACGGCACTCTAGGATTGGCTACACCTTTCCATTTCTTGATAGCCTGTATTCTGAAGGTGTAACGTTGGAACCAATTGAACTTCTGAGAAAATCTGTTTCAGCGGGGGCCCTAACAAGCAAGCTGACGGACAAAATTCACACTTGTAACTCATGTCAGGGTAACTACCTCAATTTCAGGGAAGTATGTCCTAAGTGTAAGAGCGTTTCTATAGAAGCGAAAGATCTGGTCCATCACTTCAAATGTGCACACGTTGATGTGATCGATCACTTCAAAGACGG
Organism: Cyclobacteriaceae bacterium; assembly: GCA_965267415.1. Taxonomy (GTDB): domain Bacteria; phylum Bacteroidota; class Bacteroidia; order Cytophagales; family Cyclobacteriaceae; genus Ekhidna. The sequence goes on from OZ253955.1 coordinate 396,822, forward strand.
AGATGAAATGACATGCCCTAAGTGTGATCAGAAATTACGTCATATCGGGATCGATTATGACAAACCATCTACGATGCATCATTGCAATGATTGCCATCATGAATTTCAGGATTCTGATATGATTGCTTTTTGCATTGATTGCGGTAAGGAAGAGGAAACATCCAATCTGCTGGAAAGCGAGATCAACAGTCATGCGATCACGGAGAAGGGAGAACATATAGTTCTTAATGGAATGCAGGAAGAATCTACTTCTTCATCGATGGACGAGATCAAACACCTTTCCCTGGACCTGTTCAAGATGATGTTTAACCTGGAAGTACAGCGTGCAAAATCAGAACAACGTAGTGTCTTCGGAAGATTTGAGATTAACCAGTCCATTGTTTCCATGCTTGGAAAGGAAGGAAGGGAGCAATTCCAGAAAGAGATACTGGGTATTATTTCAACGTACGTTGAACCAACTGACTTGCTAACAACAAAGAATGCACAAGAGTATTATCTACTCTTCAATGACAAGACCATCGACCAGGCTACAGAGACAGCTCAGTTGATTGAGCACAATTTGACCAAACTGATCGGAGATAATCTGAATAGCTCAGAAGACCTGGTTTTGGCAAGCATTCAGCCAGTCACAAATGAACTATCCATCGAATCACTTCTGTGATGGAACAGTTGCTGCCAGAATTCATTAACTATTGGGTTGAAGCCGGACCATGGAAATTTCTACGGGTATTCTGGTACTTTATCATCTTCGAATTCACCCGGTACATCGTTCTCGACTACCTAGTCGCAGGACTTTTTTATTTAGGCAAAAAAGATCGGGCACACAGCTGGGAAGTGGCCAGGCAAAAGCTTTTCACTGAGCGCCCACTGGTCTCTATCATCATCCCTGGAAAAAATGAAGGAAAGCATATTTTCAAGTTGGTCAAATCACTGGCCGAGCAAACCTATCAGCATTTCGAGCTGATTGTCGTTGATGATGGCTCTGACGATCAAACACCAATCATTGGGAAGAACCTGGAAAAGCGAGGACTGATCGATATGTTTATTCGTAACGAAATGAGAGGAGGTAAGGCTTCTGCAGCAAATACTGCACTCGCTTTTGCAAAAGGAAAATACATCGTTCACCTGGATGCTGACTGCTCATTTGATCGTGATGCTATCGAAAATGTGGTCATACCTTTTTACCTCGATGAGAAGATAGGAGCAGTAGGAGGAAATGTTAAGGTGAGAAATTACAAAGAAAGCTTGTGTGCAAGGCTACAGGCGGTGGAGTATTTGAAGACCGTATCCGTTGGTAGGATCATTACCTCTTACCTTGGCATCTATAAGATCGTTTCAGGAGCTTTTGGAGCATTCAAACCAGAAATTCTGAAAGCAATTGGCGGGTGGGACATTGGTCCGGGACTGGATGGTGACATCACCGTCAAGATCCGAAAATCAGGGTACAAGATCCACTTCGAGCCAACCGCAGTGTGCCTGACGAATGCGCCTGCCAGATTCAAGGTGCTTACCAAGCAACGACTTAGGTGGGACAAGTCGATCATTCGCTTCAGAGTTAGGAAACATAAGGACGTATATCTTCCTCATGCAAACTTCAGATGGTCGAATTTCTTTGCCTTATTTGAGAATGTCTTTTACAACGTTGTGTTAGATATGACATGGATCATTTACACGATCGATATGTATTTCAATTACCTGTCAATGATGGGATTCATTATTCCAATGAATATATTATTGTATATGACTGTTTCATATATACAAATGCTTTCAGTCTATATCTTCTCGGAACGCAGAAAAGAGGAGCTTAAACTGTGGAATGTACTCCCACTTATGACAATTTACACAGGCTTATATCTACGAACAGTCCGTACGATTGCCTATTTCAAAGAGTTCTTCCTGAAGCAGTCTTATGATGATCCCTGGAATCCTGTGAAGTCATCGAGGATGGCAAAAAGGTATGGATTTTAGTTATCCGGGCCCTCGTTCCAGTTAACCCCTTAACCTTACCAGTTAGCGAAATAAAGAGAAATCTCTAATGAATGTAAGTTCTTTTGTTTCACACATTTCATTCTTACTAAAGCATGTTTAGCTATAAGATACGTTTAGTAGTAAGTTGGCAAAGAAGGGCCTCCAAAAGTGGGGGCTTTTCTTATTTCCAGTTACCGATGATTCCTTACCAGCCAACCTTTAAAAGTTGCACACTAACTGATAATCTGGAAAAAGGTATCCATCCTTATGATTTTTGGATAGAATTTAAAATTGAAAGAAGATGAAAAATTTCAAAATAGCTCTTTTTTACTGCGATAAGGCATTCAAATACAAGCTAGTAACGGTTGATGATCAGATTGATCCGGAAGACCCCTGTCTTCTTTGGGTGTTTGATTCATCTAAAATTAAAGTGGCGCAGAAGATTGTTCGAAACATGAACCTGGCTGGTGTTACGAATCCGGATACGGGATTCTCTTTGCTCGCTTAATTCTTCTCCAGCTGCGCAAGCTTCACCTCATACTTATCCCTTCGTTCCTGGGACATGCTTGGGGAACCAATGGCTCTTTTGAGTAGTTCTTGGTCAGACTTTCCAGAGGCATCTAGTCGAACCATTTCTTCAATAGTAAGAGCATAACCATCAGAACCTTCCTTGATGATCTCCTGCCCGGCCTCAATCACACCTTCCTCCAGCACTTGCAGGTAAAACCCTGAACGTTCAGATTTCATGAAGTCTTTAATGATCGTTGGGTCTCCCATCTTAATCCCTAATTTGAAACAGGGCATTCTTGGAATCGTAACAGAGAAAAGAACACTTCCGATTCGGTAAACATCTCCAACACAAACAGTCTTCTCATTCATACCTGAAACACTTAGGTTTTCACCAAAAACTCCAGGTGAATATTTCAGGTCAGATCGGATCTCTTTCCAGTATTCATAGTGTTCGATAGGGTAGGCATACACTGCTTTCTCAACACCACCGTGGACCATTAGGTCTGCTTGTTTATCGCCTTCAATGTTGAGTTTTCCAACATTAACAGGGCCGCTGATTTCTTCTTTGAAGATACTGGTCGTGATTGTTTTCCCATGATACTCAACCTCCCTTGGCTGACCGACGTGTATTGAGTTTAATTTCATCATTTAGGCTTTCCGTATATTTATACCAACGGATTTAGAAGAAGGAGTGTGACTTTTTCTTGCATACAAGTTTAAGGGAACAAGCGGATTGGCTTCAGGGAAATAGGTTGCCACACACTTACGTGGAATTTCATAAGGCACCACAGTGAAGCCGTCTACCTGCCGTGGGCAGTCTTTATAATTATTTGATAATGTCACAATATCACCTTTTGATAGCCCCTCATCAATCATATCTTCCTGGTTCATAAACACCACCATTCGGCCACCAAAAATGCCTCGATAGCGGTCGTCAAGTCCATAAACAGTGGTATTGAATTGATCATGACTTCTAATGGTCGTCATGATATACTTATGTCCATCCGGAATTGACTCGGCAAGTTGATTGACAGTAAACTGAGCTTTTTTAGAAGGAGTATTGAAAACCCCCTCTCTTGCACCATTTGGAAGGTCAAAACCATTGGCTTGCTTTAAACGCTTATTGTAATCTTCAAAGCCATTGACTGCCTTAGCGATCAGATCCCGGATATTGTCGTAATTTTCTACAAGTCCGGACCAGTTAATGTCATCATCGCCTAAAGCCGCCGAAGCAATGGAAGCGACAATCTCAGGTTCGCTTTTCAGATGCGGTGAAGCGGGCTTCAGTACACCTTGTGAGCCATGAACCACACCCATAGAGTTCTCTACTGTTACAGTTTGCTCTATCCCATTCTGAATATGCTTATCGGTTCTGCCGAGACAGGGTAGGATCAGGGAGGTTTTACCCGGAGCAAGGTGCGTTCGATTCAGTTTAGTACTTACATGGACTGTAAGGTCACAATTCTCAAGACCTTGTTCCGTAACAGGGGTATCCGGTGCAGCTGACAGAAGATTGCCCCCCAATGCCATAAAAACACCCACTTTCTCTTGATTCATCGCGTCAATCGCCTCAACCACATTGTAGCCTGGTGATTCAGGAGGATCAAAGTTGAAAACCTCTTTGAGCTTATCGGTCCAGGCTTTGGTGGGACGTTCCCAAATACCCATAGTGCGATCTCCCTGGACGTTGCTATGCCCACGTACAGGACAGGTTCCAGCCCCGGGCTTACCGATGCTGCCTTTCATTAAAAGCAGGTTGACAATTTCACGAATGTTATCGACGGCATTTACATGCTGAGTAAGCCCCATCGCCCAACAAGCAATGATCTTATTCTTTTCAGCAAGCCAAGCTGCACTTTGATGGACCTCTTCAGCTGGCAATCCTGTTTGGCTGATCAATTCGTCAAGGGAATAATTCTCAAGGTCTTTCTTCAATGCATCAAATCCATCCGTTTTGTTACTTATGAAATCCTTGTCGAGTACATTTCCGTCTTTCTCTTCTTGCTCAATCAATATTTTCATCCAGGCTTTCAAAAGAGGAACATCCTGGTTGATCCTTACCTGGTGATAGAGGTCGGCGATATCAGTTCCCTTGCTGATCCAGCCATTGATTTTTTGGGGATTCTTAAACTTCAGCAATGCTACTTCCTTGAGTGGATTGATAACAATGATTTTCGCACCATTTCGCTTGGCTTTCTCAAGAGAGTTGAGCATTCTCGGATGATTAGTGCCAGGGTTTTGACCGAAGATCAGGATGATCTCCGCCTCTTCAAAATCAGTCAGTGTGACTGAACCTTTACCTATTCCCAATGTCTCACTCAACCCCACACCACTGGATTCATGGCACATGTTTGAGCAGTCGGGAAGGTTATTGGTTCCGAATTTTCTAACGAAAAGTTGATAAAGGAAAGCTGCTTCATTACTTGTTCGCCCCGAAGTATAAAAAACAGCCTTATCCGGGTGATCCAGACCTTTCAGATGTCCACCAATCAGGTCGAAAGCTTCATTCCATTCGATTGGCTTATAGTTGGAATGACCTTGCCTGATAACCATTGGACGTTCAAGTCTGCCTTGTTGGCCTAACCAGTAATCACTCTTGGTTTTCAGCTCTTCGATACTGTATTTACTAAAGAAATCAGTTCCTGCCAGTCGACTTTGAGCCTCCTCCGCAATAGCCTTTACACCATTCTCACAAAATTCACCCAGCTTGGATCTTTTGTCTGGGTCTGGCCAGGCGCACCCGGGGCAATCAACACCTTTTTTCTGATTGAGATCCTTTAGGATCTTAAACGCTTTCCAGGCAGGCATAGCTCTAAGAGCCATTCTACTTGCATTCGCCACAGAGGTTGGGCCCACCGATACTTTAGGAGGTTTTTTGATCCTTATATGTTCCTTATCAGGCATCTGTTCTTAAAGATAGCTAGTTGTACTATTAAATGACTATGATCTGGAACAGGCAAGCGCCAATAGAAAGAGTTATCAGGCTATCCCGCAAGCGGAATTTCAGGGCTAGTGAACAATTAACTATTGTCTACTAACTTTACTACATATGATTGTGGTGAAAGCTTTTGGTCATGTGAAGGAGGTATTGGGATCGGAGATGGAGGTAAAAAAGGAGTTGATCGATGTTCAATCACTGCGCGAGTACTTAGGAAATGAGTACCCCGCCATTGCCTGGTCGACAGTGGCTATTGCTATAAACAAGCAATACGTTACAGATCGGGATCCCATTCACCCCGGAGATGAAGTTGCATTAATACCCCCTGTTTCAGGAGGCTAAGAGATGGTACGTATTGTTGAAAATATTGATCTCAACGAGGTGTACCGTGAGTTGGCCGATCCTAAGGCTGGTGGAACGTGCATTTTTGTCGGAACGGTACGAAACCATACGGATGAGAATGAAGTGACTGAGCTTCAGTTTGAAGCTTACGATCAAATGGCGGTTGCAGAAATGGAAAAGATTCACAATGAAGCCATTGAAAAATGGAAACTACGTCGGGCAATCCTTATCCATGTTGTTGGTAGCAAAAAAGTAGGGGATCCTGTTGTAGTGGTAGGTGTGGCAGCTTCACACCGAAAAGAAGCGTTTCCAGCATGTCAGTTTCTAATTGATGAACTGAAGAAAACTGTGCCGATATGGAAGAAGGAATACTTCACTGACAGTAGTCATTGGGTTTCACCAACACCTTGAAAATGGAGCAGTTGCAAGACACATATGGAAGAACGATCAATTACCTGCGTTTGTCGGTGACAGATCGGTGCAATTTGCGCTGCACCTATTGCATGCCGGAATCCGGTGTTCGTTTTGCTTCCAAAGACCACCTGCTCACTTATGAAGAGCTCTTCAAACTTATCGATATCCTTGGGTCACTAGGGGTTTATAAGATCCGTATTACGGGAGGTGAACCTTTTGTTCGTGCTGACCTTATGACTTTCCTCAGAGGGTTGGCAGAAAAATCATTTCTGGATAAGATCAGCATCACCTCCAATCTGACCTTAATCAAATCCCATATTCAGGAGTTGAAGCCTCTAGGAATCAATGACATCAACGTAAGTCTTGACTGCCTCGATAGAGAGCGTTTCAAGCAAATTACCCGTAGGGATCAGTATGAAGAGGTTATGAATGCTTTGCATGAATTGATCGCTCATGAATTCAATATCAAGATCAACTGTGTGGTTATGCAGGGAGTCAATGTGGATCAAATAATACCAATGCTTGAATTGGCTAAGGATCATCCGGTTTCGATTCGGTTTCTCGAGGAGATGCCATTTAATGGAACAGGAACTCCAAAAGAAGCATTCTTTGATTATCGACATATTTTGTCGCATATAGGCGAGCAATGGGATTACACTAAAATGATTGATGAACCATCTTCTACCTCCCAGAACTATCGTATCGAAGGGTTCAAAGGAAGCTTTGGAGTAATTCCTTCTTTTAGCAGGACTTTTTGTGGAACCTGTAATCGCTTAAGACTTTCTGCGACCGGAGAGATCAGGACCTGCCTTTACGGAGCGAACCAATTGAACCTTAGGGACTTGTTAAGATCAGGAGCTGGTGATGATGAAATTAGAAATGAGCTGATCCAGGCAGTGTCTAGAAAACCGAAAGATGGTTTTGCGGCTGCTGAAGAGAACGAAAAAACTTATTTGTCAATGACTAAACTGGGGGGATGAGCGAGAACTTGACTCATATCAACGCTGATGGAACTACAACTATGGTAGACGTTTCTGACAAGGAAGTGACAGAACGAATTGCCATAGCTAGTGCTCAAGTGACTTTCCCTGAAGATGCTTTTGCAATTCTTAAAGAAGGTGGGTTTAATACCAAAAAGGGCAATCTTATTCAAACAGCCATCCTTGCAGGAATTGGAGCTGTTAAGCGAACATATGAACTTATCCCGCTCTGCCATAACATTCCCATAGCCAAAGCTGATGTGGAAATTGAGCCATTGGAAAATGGTTTCGAAGTGGTATGTAGGGTTAAAAGTCTTGGTCAGACTGGTGTAGAGATGGAAGCCTTGACAGGTGCATCTATAGCAGCACTTTGTATTTATGACATGTGTAAAGCATTGACGCATGATATTGTTATTGGACCAACTCAGTTGATGGAAAAGAAAGGAGGGAAGCGTGACTTCAAACGATGATATTCATGGTTTGCTCTTAGTAGGAGGCCAAAGTTCTCGCATGGGTACGGATAAAGCAGCGATTGAATATCACGGTCGGCCGCATGCTGAGCACCTATTTGAATTAATGAAAAAGATCCTGCCCAAAGTTTATGTGTCAGTTCGAGAAGGTCAGAAAGCTTCATTCACCGATGAGGTCATTCAAGATCAATTCCCAACTAAAGGACCTATCAATGGCATTTTGAGTGCCATGGATCGCCATCCGGATAAGGCGTGGTTGGTTTTGGCTGTAGATCTTCCTTTTGTAGATGAAGGAACCATCAAACAACTCATCCAAATGAGGGATCCAGCTAAGATGGCAACAGCGTTTGCAACCAATGAGTCGGGATTACCTGAACCCTTGATTGCGATCTGGGAACCCAACGCACTGGAATCCCTAAAGCAGCATCATTTGGAAGAAGACAAAAACTGCCCACGGAAGTTTCTGATAAACAACAATGTTGAACTGGTCAAACCAAAAAGTGATCAGGAATTGTACAATGCAAACAGCCCTGAAGAGTATCAACAAGCGAAAAACCTGATTGGATGAACACGGAACGTTACCAACGGCAGTTAGTACTTCCTGATTTTGGATCAGCTGGTCAGGAAAAACTGCTCAACTCCAGTGTTCTAATAGTTGGAGCCGGGGGTCTGGGAGTTCCAGTACTTCAATACCTGGCTGGAATGGGTGTCGGAAAAATTGGGATTGTCGATGGTGACACAATAGCGCTTAGCAACTTACAACGACAGGTGATGTATACGACAGGTGATGTTGGCAAGAAGAAAGTTGAAGTGGCTCAAAACCATCTTCGACAATTGAATCCTGAAGTTGAGATAGTCGCTGTTCAGGATATGCTCACACGTGCCAATGCAGCTTCAACTATTGAGGGGTATGATTTGGTGATCGATTGCACCGATAGCATTGAAAGCAGGTACATCATCAGTGATACCTGTGAGGAGCTGGGTCTTGCATTTGTTTATGGAGCGCTTTATCGTCATGAAGGGCATGTGAGTGTTTTCAATTATCAAGGCAGTCCAACCTACCGGGATGTTTACCCGGATGATTCTGCTAAAGTTGACAACTGCAATGAGATCGGGGTGTTAGGTGTACTTCCGGGATTGATCGGTATGTTTCAGGCAATAGAGGCAGTCAAAATACTTGCTGAAATTGGAGAGTCAATTGCCGGTAAGCTATTGGTTATTGATCCTTTTTCCATGGAGCATCATCTATTCGGTTTGTCAAAGAGTTCTGTCAACAAGAAAAGAGAAACGGTTTCAATCGAAGAAAGCTGGCTTACCTGGGATCAAATCAAGGAAATTGATCTTACAGGATTCCATATGATTGATGTCAGAACCCCGGAAGACTATGCTGCTTTTCATGATCAAAGATTTGAGAACATACCAGTCAATGATTTGATATCATTTAGTCCTGAGAATGGAAAAGAAGTCTTGCTTGTTTGCAATAAAGGGATTACTACTCGCCAGGCTTCCATGATAATTAAATCATCCTATCCTGATATACCAGTTCACCAGGTTACCGGTGGGTACAGCACATTATGAGTGAGCCCCTACTGGCGATTCTTTTCCTTGCTATTGCATTGCTTTATTCATCCATTGGGTTTGGAGGAGGATCCAGTTACCTGGCAATCCTCAGTCTTGTACTTGTCGACTTCTATGAGATCCGTTCACTAGCATTGATTCTAAACATTGTGGTTGTGTCAATTGGAACTTATCGTTTTGCAAGACAAAAAGTCTTCCATCTCTCGGCATTTTGGCCTTTTGTTATTTTGAGTATTCCTGCAGCTTTTTTAGGGGCGCGATTACGTTTTTCAGAAACAGTATTTTTCATTGTGCTCGGAAGTGTACTATTGTTGGCTGCCGCGGTAATGATCTATCAGTCAATGAATACGAGGTTGATAAATCGCGTACTTGGATTACCTCATCGATTAAGCCTTGGAGGATCTGTCGGTTTCCTCTCCGGGATGGTTGGGATTGGTGGTGGGATCTTCTTGTCCCCACTTCTGAACATGATTCAATGGAAAGACGCAAGGATAATTGCTTCGTTGGCTTCCTTTTTCATTCTGATCAATTCGCTATCTGGCCTGGTGGGTTTGTCTGTTGCCGGAACGCTATCAATTAAGTGGTCATTTGTGCTTCCCTTACTTGGAGCAGTAGCTGTTGGAGGGATAATTGGCTCATCACTTTCTTTGAGGTTAGACCTCAGGATCGTTCGGCTATTGACTGCATTTTTGGTGATGTACGTGGGTTTGAGGCTTATCTTACAACATGGTTTTGGAATAACTATCTAGCATGATCTCAGTACAAGAAGCCCTTACAATCATCCATGATAACACCACCAGATTAGGCACAGAGCGAATTCATTTTTCAAAAGCTGAAGGAAGAGTTTTATCAGAAGACATTCTTGCTGATCGTCCCTTTCCACCATTCAATCGGGCGACAATGGATGGAATAGCGATCTCCAAGGCGGATTGGGATAATGGGCAACGATCATTCCCAATTTCTGGAGAGCAATTTGCAGGTGCTCCTCAGCAAACACTTCAACCAGCTACGTGCCTGGAGATCATGACTGGAGCGGTTGTTTCTGAAGGAGCAGATGTGGTGATAAGGTATGAGGACGTTAAAATTGAAAATGGAGTTGCTGACGTGATGATTGATGAGATCAGGGAACTAATGAATGTCCATTTGGCTGGGGAAGATGCAAAGAAAGGGGAGGTCTTGATCCAGGCTGGAAAACAATTATCTCATGGTGACCTTGGAATACTATCCTCTGTCGGACTAGTCGAGGTTCTTGTCAGAAAACTTCCAAGGGTAGCAATCATTTCAACTGGGGATGAGTTGGTTGATCCGGATGAAACTCCTCAATTTCATCAAATTCGGAAATCCAATGTTTTCACTTTGGGGTCATTACTTGATCGACAGGGAATAGGGTATGCACTTTTTCATATTGATGATGAATTTGATGAAGTAAAAAAAGAACTATCTCAAATATTGGATCAGTTTGGTCTTATACTATTGAGTGGAGGTGTTTCCAAAGGCAAAAGGGATTACATTCCTGAAGCGCTTGAACAACTAGGAGTCAAGAAACATTTTCACAGAATCCTACAGCGCCCGGGAAAACCCCTCTGGTTTGGAAGTAACGATAACACAACGGTGTTTGGTTTTCCGGGGAATCCCGTTTCAACCATTGTTTGTTACACAGTGTACTGTAGACCATGGCTTCAATCTTCGTTAGGGTTAAGCTCAGAAAAGCTTACAGCTCAGCTAACTGATGATATTAGATTTGAAAAAGATCTGACCTACTTCGTCTCAGCAAGCACCAAGGTTGTTGATGGAATGATATGTGCAACACCATTGAGAGGGAACGGATCCGGAGACCTGGTCAGTCTTTCAAGAGCCGACGGTTTTCTTGAACTACCGGCCAACGAATCACATTTCAAAGAGGGAGCCATTTTTGGATTTCACCCATTGTGAACAAGAAACTAGTTTTCCCTCACCTTACCACTCAAAACACTAACATTTGAATTGAACGGGTTTCCTGCTGATCGACGGAAACTTACTACCTGGCCGACATGCCAGATTGCATCAGCGATCGGTCCGTTGAGTTGATTCCAGAAAGGATATTCTCTTCGGTTACCATCACGAAGCAGGAAAATGATTTTGTATGATTCCAGATCTGCTCCATCGCTTTTCTTCAAGATTTCGCTAGCCTTTCGGATGTTGCTGAGAATTTTCATTCGCTTCTCTTCGTAAGTCATTTCCGGAAGCTCAACAGAGAAATCTGTGGGCTGTTTCATCACGGCATTCAGTGTGGTTCGTGTCAGCCCAAGAATGTGATCGATTGTTTCAGCCATGGTCCTTGCTTCCGGAGAAGGTTTGAAGTTGAGATTATCTGAAGTCAGCCCAGCTGTTGCATGGTAAAAGCGGAAACCAAGTCCATCGACTACTCTTGCCGCTACTGTTCCGGCATTATAGGAATCTGGATAATCAGGTATTTGGTAATAGTAAGTACTGTCTGTGCCTTCCTGGCAAAAGGATTGAAGCGAAACAATCAGTAGGAGTGGGTAAATATATCTTTTCATGAGTCGTTGTTGATGTGGCGAAAATAAACGTCGACTAGAACATCTTCAATCACCAGACTCATTCAATTCTGTTCATTCCCCAATTTTCTGTAATCATCCAAAGTATCTATATCAATAATGCCCTTTTCAAAAGGAATGGTTTGCAAGTTATCAGAATGTTTATGAAAAAGTTTCTTTGCACCCCGATCTCCTTTGAGTTCGAATAATTCATCAAAATAGTTCCTGCTAAATATGGCGGGTACACCAACCTGATTACCGTAATCACATGCAACAATTGATTTTTCTGCCAACTGTTTCTCCACTAGTTGATTAATCAACAGATTAGATATAAATGGCTGATCAGCCAGTAGAAAAAGCACATGTTGCACGGTTTCTGATTTACTTGTCATTAGATTCAATCCAAATCGAATACTACTAGCCATTCCTTCATTCCAGTTGGGGTTGACTCCAAGTATCAATCCCTCACTTTGTATCGCTTCCTGAATTTGGTCAGCGTGAGAACCGAGCACCAGGACAATTGACTCAACCCTGGATTTCAAAGCTTCATCAATGGTATGTTGTAAGAGCGGTTTACCTAGAAATTCTAATAGTTGCTTGGGTTGACCAAGCCTGCTTGAAGCTCCGGCAGCCAGAATAACTATTACAATCGATGAGTAGTCTTTCAAATCTTGATGGTATCAAATTGGGTGTTGTCGGACGAATGGATGGGAGAGGTCTTATCCCTTAAGGATGACCCCATGGTGTTTGAGAAAACAGCCTGGATCTCAGATAAAACTGAAATGGCGATTTCTTCAGGCGTTTCAGCTCCAATCTCTAACCCGATGGGAGCGTAGATTTTCCCAAGCTGATTCTCACTTAAGCGAATGCTCTCTCCGTCAAGATCTTCCAACATTCGATTGAATTTCTTCTTCGGACCAAGGATACCGATGTAAGGTAAGCTGTCATTGGTGATCAATGACTTGAGTACAGCAAGATCATAGTTGTAATTATGTGTCATCAAGACACATGCGGTTCGATCGTCAATTGGTATGCCTGTAAAAGCTTCTTCGGGCTTAGCTACGATAACTTGACAGGATGGGGCGAAGCGCTCCTCCTTTGCATGCGTCGGACGACCATCTACCACATAGATTTTCCAACCCAGTGTTTCAGCCATCTGTGCCAGCCCCTGGGTGTCATTTCCGGCACCAACAATGACAAGTGAAATAGCAGGAGGGAAGTATTCAATGAATACGTTTTGAGTATCCGCGCCTGTTTCATATGCTCTGAATATCGAATGTTCAGATTGGACTACCTGACTTGAGTCTGCTAGCAATTGATCCAGTAGCCTGTCATCATTAACCGATCCATGTGTGAGTTTATCTTGCTCGATAAGCAGTGAAGTGCCCTGATGGAATCCGTCTTTGTCCTTTAGCCTGAAAAGTGAGATCAGTATGGAAGTTTGACGCTTCTCTATTGCTTTCTCCAGGAGCCTGATCGGATTATCTTCAAATTCCGGGTTAATAGGTTCAAATAGGACCTGTATCACTCCATTACAACCTAATTGAGCTCCAACAATCGCATCTTCCTCATCGCTTGTATCGTAGGTGATCAGTAAATTCTTTCGTTGCGTCAAAGCGAACAGCGCTTTTCGAAGCGCATCACCTTCCAGGCACCCACCACTGATCGCCCCAGTTGCCAGGCCCGTCTCGTCAACCAACATTCGTGCGCTGGGTCTTCGGTAGGACGAACCTTCGACGTGGACAACTGTTGCCAATATAGTTTTCCTATTTGCTGACTCAGCTTCTTTTTGTGCCGCTATGATCGCTCGGATCTCTCTCATACCTGGGTGCTTAACTGGTTGATAGTTTCCTCAATTCGTTTGATCGTATAATCAATATCTTCTTTGGTAGTAAATCTTCCAAGCCCGAACCTGATGGAAGAAAAAGCCTGATCATCACTCAGTCCCATCGCTTTGAGTACATGCGAAGGCTCGAAAGTTGACGATGAGCAAGCGGAACCTTGAGAAAGAGCTATATCATTCAAAGACAATAACATTCGCTCTCCATCAATGCCATTAAAGGTGATGTTGGTGACATGTGGGAGTCTGTCTGAACTCCCGTTTATTGATGTATTAGGTAATTGAAGTAGTGATTCCTCCAATCGGTTCCTCAAGCTACCCAGCCTTTGATAGTCTTCTTCCATTTTCTCCTTGGCAACTTTACATGATTCACCTAACCCCACTATTCCAGGAACATTAAGAGTCCCGGATCGAATTCCCTTTTCGTGACCACCACCCTGAACAAGTGATGCAACTTTGACTTTGGGGTTACTTCGGATATACAGGGCACCAACTCCTTTAGGTCCATAGAACTTATGGGCTGAAAGTGTCAAAACATCAATTCCATCGTTATCAACACTGACTGGTATTTTACCAATCGCTTGCGTTGCATCAGTCATTAGAACAGTACCTCTTTCATGAGTCACTTGTGCTATTTCCCGAATAGGTTGAATAATCCCGGTCTCATTGTTTGCATACAGGATCGAAACCAATACGGTCCGATCAGTTATGGCGTTTTGAAGCTCATCAATGGAAATCAACCCGTTGGAGTCAACGGAGAGATAAGTAACCTCATAACCTTGTTTTTTCAGTTGATGAGAAGGATCAAGAACCGCATGATGTTCGGTCAGACTGGTCACCAGATGATTGCCTCGATCCGGGTTGGCATCCATGATCCCTTTCAAAGCCAGGTTATTGGATTCAGTCGCTCCGGAAGTAAAATAGATTTCTTTCGAAGAAGCGCCAATCAAGTCTGCAACTGCTTCTCTTGATCGCTCCACTGCTTCCTTGGCCTCCCATCCAAATGCGTGATTTCTGCTTGATGCATTGCCGAAACGTTCCTGAAAAAAAGGCATCATCGCCTCCAGCACTATGGGGTCGAGTGGGGTAGTGGCATTATTGTCCAGGTAAACACGGCGGGGGGCATCCATTAGCATTCTAAATTATCTGAATTTCCGTTTACAACTTCATTCTTCCATCAATATCGCTAGTTCTAGCTATTCCTTAAGAATTTCACTAATTTGAAGATGATTAAATTCTACACAAAATGGCAGCTTATTCTATCAGCGTAAACGGTAAAACACACCAGGTCGATGTGGACCCGGATACTCCAATCCTTTGGGTCTTACGTGATCACTTAAAACTTGTTGGAACCAAATTTGGATGCGGTATCGCTCAATGTGGAGCCTGCACCATCCATGCAGACGGTAATGCAATCCGTTCTTGTTCACTTCCCATTTCAGCGGTAAGCGATATGGCCCTAACAACTATAGAGGGTCTCTCAGAAAATGGTGATCATCCGGTACAGCAAGCCTGGCTGGAACACGATGTACCACAATGCGGATACTGTCAGGCTGGACAGATCATGAATGCAGCGGCATTTCTTGAAAAAAATCCCAATCCCAGTGATGAGGAGATCGCCCAGGCAATGAATGGAAACATTTGTCGATGCGGTACATACATTCGAATTAATGAGGCAGTAAAAACAGCTGCCGAAAAAATGTCCTAACTCCAAAACGATATTATCATGACACTTATAAGAACACAAATCAATCGAAGATCTTTCATGAAAGTATCAGCTGCTGCTGGAGGGGGGATGATGTTGGGCTTCAGCTGGTTGGCATCCTGTACCTCACCGCAAGAAGAGGTTGCTCAAATCCCGGATGAGTGGTTTGATATCAACGCGTACATCAAGGTCGGTGATAATGGTACGGTCACTATTTATTCTCCGAACCCGGAGATCGGTCAGAATGTGAAAACTTCAATGCCACTAATTGTAGCTGAAGAGCTAGATGTTGACTGGAAAAATGTCATAGTTGAACAAGCTGACCTGAACACGATCAAGTATAACCGTCAATTGGCCGGGGGGAGTCAATCAATCAGGCAGGGATGGCAAGGTTTGCGAATGGCAGGAGCTACCGGACGTAGGATGTTGATGGAGGCTGCTGCTAAAGAATGGGCGGTGCCAGTAGGAGAATTGACCACCAAAGCAGGGTATGTCATTCATGAAGCGAGTGGTAGGGAACTAGGATACGGAGCACTTGCTGCTGCCGCCGCTTTACTTGAAGTTCCGGAAGAAGTTGAATTGAAAAACGCAAAAGACTTTAAACTCATAGGTGGTAGAATTAAGAACGTTGATGCGAAGAAGATCGTAAAAGGTGAGCCTTTGTTTGGTCTGGATTACGAGCAAGAAGGTATGCTAACAGCCATGATCGTTCATCCGCCTGCTTTTGGAATGAAGCTAAAGACATTGGATGACAGCAATGCCAGGAGTATGCCTGGAATAAAGGATGTTATTGTTGTCAATTCTGCTCCCGGCGAACGCCAATGGTCAGATACCAATGCATATCCTGAGTTAATTGCTGTGGTAGGAGAATCTACGTGGCAGGTAATGAAAGCAAAGAAAGCACTGAATATTACCTGGGAAAATGATACACCCGCTGAAAGCAGTGAAAGTCATGAGCAAAAACTGGTTGATGCGCTGGAAGGGAATGCTGAAGTTGCCCGGAAGGATGGAAATCCCGATCGAGTAGTCAAAGGTGCTGCCAAGGTTGTCGAAAGCACCTTTAGCGCACCATTCCTGGCACATAACCCGATGGAACCGATGAATTTCTTTGCGAATGTGACTGCAGACAAAGCTGAATTGGTCGGCCCGATTCAAACACCTGAATACTTAAGGAAATCCGCGGCAGACCTTTTGGGGATGCCAGAAGATAATATATCCATTCAGATGACACGAATGGGAGGTGGTTTTGGCCGAAGACTCTACGGGCATTTTGGGATGGAGGCAGCTGCCATTTCTCAGAAAGTAGGGGCACCGATCAAGCTTGTTTATGCAAGGGAAGATGATATGACTCAGGGGACTTACCGTCCGATGTATCGGGTGAGATATAAGGCAGCCCTTGACGGAAACAATAACCTGGTGTCATGGCAGGCAAAAGGTGCGGGTATCCCTAGTGATCCACTTTTCCCCGATCGATTCCCGGCAGGTACGGTGGACAACTACATGATAGAGAAGATCCGGATACCTACGAATATATCGACGGGAGCCTGGAGAGCCCCGAGATCAAATTTTGTTGCAGGAGCAGAGCAATCATTCATTGATGAAGTCGCTGAAGCTGCCGGAAAAGACCCAATTGAGTTCAGATTGGAATTGTTTGATCGTGCAATCAATGATCCGATAGGTGAGAATAACGATTATGATCCCGAAAGGTATGCTGGTGTCCTGAGGCTTGTCAGGGAGAAATCAAATTGGGGACAAGAGATGCCTGGAGTTTACCGAGGTGTCTCCGCATATTATTGCCATAATTCCTACGTCGCGCAGGTATTGGATCTTGAGAAGCAAGGTAGTGATCTGCGGATCAAAAAGGTCTGGTGTGCAGTGGACTGTGGCATTGTAGTCAATGTGGAAGGTGCTTTGAATCAAATACAGGGAGGAATCATTGATGGGATTGGTCACTGTATGTATAGCAGTATCAATTTTGAAGAAGGAAAGCCAATCCAGGAGAACTTCAATGCGTATCGTTTGATTCGGAATACGGAAGCTCCTCTTGAGATCGAGACCTTCTTTGTAAACAATGGGATTGATCCGACGGGACTTGGAGAGCCTTCATTACCTCCGATTTCGGCTGCTTTGGCTAACGCGATGTATAAGGCAACTGGTCAGCGCTATTATCATCAGCCGTTTACTTTGGCAGATCAGAAGGTAGAAATAGGTTAAGGTTGTTGTTGGGCTTCACTGGCAACCAGGGCAGCTGACATTCTTTTGAGGTCTTTGGTGTGGGAGAGGTAGTCTCTTCTCATATGTACGGCATTGTGTATGGCTTCTTGTTCCCAGGGCCTTTGCTCATACGAACGTAACCTGATATCAATAATATCTTTTTCTTCCCATTGGAAAACGTCAGATTCAATTTCCTTTAAGCGACCCTCAATAAATTGCCTGGCATGAACCAATTCATGTGCGACAGCCATTAATTGGTCAGATCTGGAGGCCAGTTTGTTGATCGTGATCATTATCTGATGTTTGTCATCGAATATCTTACGGTAGGTGATCACTGCATTAGCTCGTTCATCTAGTGACATGGAAAATCGTACATACATGAAAACACTCGAATCAAACCCAAGCAACTGAGTGTAATACTGAACCTCTCTTTGGAATGATTCCTTATCAAACGTATCCCCAATGGATAGGTGAGGCTGTGCTGCAATCGGAAAGAAAGAAAGCATGATCAATGGTATGATCAATCTGGTTTTCCATATGCTTCTCTTCCTTTTCGTCATTATTTATGAGATTGTTAATGCTTTCATTAACATTAAGTTAATAAATATAACAATTAATTAACATTAAAGAAAGAATTGCATAATATAAATTTTGCAGCAGTTGTTACGGATTATAGGTAATGAGCCTCACATTCTGCCTGAACAGGATATCTGTCAAATGTTTATGCAGGTGTTAAAGGGTTACATATTAAGTTTGTCCCTTCAAATTCAATCGAATGCTAGATTTCGAAAAACCAATCGCTGAATTGGAACAGAAGCTGGAAGACATGAAGGAGTTGGCAAAGTCCAATGATGTGAATGTGGATGATGCCATTAAGACATTAGAGTCAAAAATTGTAGCGCTCAAAAAAGAAACATTTGCCAACCTAACACGCTGGCAAAAGGTTCAACTTTCCCGTCATCCTGAACGACCATATACGCTTGATTACATTTATGAGATAACCGATGAATTCATCGAATTACATGGAGATCGGGCCGTAAAGGATGATAAGGCTATGGTAGGTGGTTTTGGAGTAATCGGTAACCAAAGCGTGATGCTTATTGGTCAGCAGAAAGGGAGAACCACCAAGCAGCGCCAGGAGCGGAATTTTGGAATGGCCAATCCTGACGGTTATCGAAAGGCGCTTCGTTTAATGAAGATTGCTGAGAAATTTGATAAACCGATCATTACACTAATAGATACACCTGGAGCTTTCCCGGGTTTGGAAGCAGAGGAGAGAGGTCAGGGGGAGGCAATCGCCAAAAACCTGAGGGAAATGATGACGCTGAAAGTACCGGTTATCTGTATAATCATAGGTGAAGGTGCTTCAGGTGGAGCACTTGGGATTGCCATTGGTGATAAGGTGATGATGATGGAAAACACCTGGTATTCGGTGATCTCGCCGGAATCCTGTTCTTCCATTCTTTGGAGAAGTTGGGATTACAAAGAACAGGCAGCTGAAGCACTTAAGCTCACAGCAAGTGATATGTTGAAGAACAAATTGATTGATGGAGTGATCAAAGAGCCACTTGGTGGTGCTCACAATGACCTGGAAGCTTCTGCTTCAGAACTTAAAAAAGTCATTCTTAAGCATTTGAAGGAGTTGTTGAAAAAATCTCCTGATGAGCGTATTACTGAGCGTATTGAAAAGTTCAGTGACATGGGTGCCTACAAATAGTTTCAATGAACGGGATCAACTGGTCAGACCATCTCCTAAACTTTGTAGCTGTCATACTTGGCGTGTCACTAGCCTTCTACATTAGCGATAGCTCTGCAAGAAAGAAGGAGAAGAAAGAACTGGACCAGATCATTCAATCATTAATTGATGAATTAGACACGGACATCAATGTCTATGAGACCTACCAAATACAAAGCAACAAGGAACATGCGAAGAAGATCCAGGAAGTAATCAATCTAATACAAAGCAATAGGCAGGATAGCTTATATGAGAAGTTTAGCTACATCAATAGTTTTAACAACTACGCACCCCGTAATGTCACTTTCAATTCGATCACATCTTCAGGTAAAGTAGATTTGATCGGAGATTATGAGTTGAGGAGAAAGATCACCTATTATCATGAGGTTTGGGTGGCTGAGGCAAATTTTAAGGGTGAAAATCAAGTCAATTTTTATAACAATAACCTATTACCATGGGTATTGGAGAATACCGATTTTCTTGATCCTGATCTAAGTGTCCTCGATAATGCGGAACTAACCAATATACTTGTGTTTTATCAGTTGATCATTGAAGGTAAGGTCAAACAATATGAACGTCTTGTTGAACAAGGCAAGGAACTAAAAGCGGAGCTTGAGGCTTTCCTCACCAATGAGAATTAAGGAACGTTTTTTCGGATGGCTTTTCAAGCTTTCAGGGTGGAAAGTCGAAGGTGTCAAGCCAGACTTGAAGAAATATGTGATCATTGTGGCCCCGCATACGAGTAACATCGACTTCTTTGTTGGGTATGGTGGAAAACATTTGATCGGGTTTCACCCAAATTTTCTCGCTAAAAAAGAGCTGTTCAAAATTCCGATTGTTGGTTGGTTTCTGAAATCCATAGGTGGCCACCCGGTTGACCGTTCAAAAAAGACCCGGTTAGTTGATCAGATCGTAGAGATCTTTGAGAAAAGCGAACGGTTCATCATGACCATCACCCCCGAAGGAACCCGGTCGTATGCTCCCGAATGGAAGACTGGTTTTTATACCATCGCACAAAAAGCGGGCGTTCCGATCGTAAAGATCGCGTTTGACTATGCGACCAAAACTTTGTCAATCGCAGAACCATTCTACCCGACCGGAGACATGGAGAAGGAAGTCGCAGAAATAAAGGATTATTATAAACAGTTCACCGGAAGGAACCCTGAAAAGGGTGTTAAGTAGTAATTCTACAATTAACAGCAGGTCTTTTTTGTAGCCAACTACTCGCCACAGATTGAGGTAGGCTAGTAAGAATTAGGTATTTCATCTACATAGTGTCTACCAATCGAATTTAGTACAAAGAACAATATCTGCTAAGTAAGCCTCAGTCCTAAGTTTGATGCATTCACAATCAAACTTATTTAACTGATATGAACAACCTTAAAACTATTGGATTAGTCTTACTCACTGTAATCATGCTCTCAAGCTGTGTGATTTCCATGCCTGCTGGTGTTACTTCTAACTATGATGGAGCAGCTAGCAAAACTGGTTCGGTTTCTGGCACCTTCTTGTTTGGATTCCTTCCATTGGGATTCAATATTGATTTAAGTACGGAAGCAGCCGCGAGGCAGGGGAACATTACAGAAGTTCACTCAACGAATACCGTTTATAAGAATTACTTTATCATAAGTACTCTTGAGACACAAGTGAAAGGCAATTGACAAAAAAAAAGCCATCCGCCGACTGGCGGATGGCCCATTTCAAGTACGGTAACGTATCTTTTATTTCTTAGCTGCAGTCTTTCTCGTAGTTCTTCTCTTAGGCTTGGCCTCTTCTACTACGATCTCATCCAACACATCAGAAAGTATTCGTCCGCAGTGCTCACAAACGATCAATTTCTTCTTCTCACGGATCTCAGCTTGCTTTTGAGGTGGAACGATATTGAAACATCCGCCACAAGCACCTCGCTGAACAGGAACTACCGCCAATCCATTCCGCATGTTGTTGCGAACGCGTTCGTATGACTTAAGTAAACGCTCTTCGACGTTTTTCTCAGCCTTCTTCCTTTCTTTTTCGATCTTTTGTTCATCAGACTCTGATTCCTTGGTGATCGTATCCAATTCACCTTTTTTGCTTTCCAGATCTTTCTTTCGCTCTGCAAGGACGTTCTTCGTCTCCTCTGACTCTTCCTTTTTCCCTTCGATCTTCTCGTAAGCTTCTTTGATTCGCTTTTCAAGGATTTGGATCTCTAATTGCTGAAGTTCGACCTCCTTGGTAATCGCATCGTACTCGCGATTGTTGCGAACGTTCATTTGTTGTTCCTCATACTTCTTGATGAGTTTCTCAGCGTCTTTGATGGCCGACTTATTTGCGGAAATTGCTTCCTCAAGATCCTTCTGCTCCTGACCTTGTTTCTCTAATCTTGTTTCGTAACCGGCTATTTCGTCTTCGAGATCCTGAACCTCTTCGGGAAGAGCTCCTCTTACTTTTTTAATCTCGTCTATTTTGGAATCTAACTCTTGTAGTTTTGCTAGTGCTTCAAGCTTCTGAGCTACAGTATTCTCCATTCAGTTTCTATAAATATATGATCGGATTCGTGTCTACCCGTGACAAACGGAACGCAAATTTAGGTAAATTTTTAGTTAATCTATCGTATATGAGTTCTTTCGTGTAAACCTCGCTTTCATAGTGCCCAATGTCAGCAATAATGATCTCATCATTTGCCTCGAAGTAATCGTGATACTTGAAGTCAGCACTGATATAGATATCCGCATTTGATGCAATAGCTTTTTCCAGTAAGAACCTTCCTGACCCACCACACCAGGCTACTCTTCTTATCTTGCCTTTGACAACTTTTGTGTGCTTGATGACTTTCAGACCCATCGATTTTTTTAGGTGTTCGAAGAACTTGTTAGGATCCATCTCCTGGGGTAATTCTCCGATCATTCCCGAACCTATTTCCTGATTGACATTAACTAATTCTGATAAGTAGTAGGCAACTTCTTCGTAAGGATGATGCTTTCTCATTGCAGTAAGAACTTTTCCCTTAGCATGCTTCAGAAGAATGACTTCAATTCGAGTTTCATTGACGGTCTCATCCTTACCTGAAGATCCGATAGTGGGGTTTGCTGCTTCGTTCGGTCGAAAGGTTCCTTCACCAACTAGCTGAAAACTACAATGATCATAATTTCCGACTTCCCCGGCACCAGAGTCATAAAGTCCATTCAATAGATCATTCCTGGATTCTGTTGGAACGAACACGGTCAGCTTTAACAATGTATCTGCTTCCGGTTGTAGTATGCGTGAATTGGTGATCCCGATTTTCTCACCAATCTGCTGATTGACACCTGTATGCACATGGTCCAGGTTGGTGTGAATAGCATAGATGTTAATATCATTCTTAATTGCTTTCCGAATGCAACGGTCAATCCAGTGGCTATTACCAATTCGCTTTACGCCCGAAAAAATGAGTGGATGGTGAGCAATGATCAGGTTACAACCGTTGGAGATTGCCTCATCAATTACCTCATCGGTGACATCCAGAGTAATGAGTGCTTCTTTGCATTCTTGGTCCTTACTTCCAATGATCAGGCCGGAGTTATCATAAGAAGCTTGCAAAGAGGGCGGTGCCCACGCTTCAAGGAAATCGATAATAGCTTTTATTTGCATCTCTTTAACACTTTACCTGAGTTAGATGAATTGGTGGCAGGTACTGCTCTTTCCTTTTGCAATAATATATGATCTGGTTACCAGATTCAGAAATCACCTTTACAATATAGGTTATAAGAAGTCTTTTGAGTTCGAGGTGAACGTAGTTTCTGTCGGTAACCTGTCGGTAGGGGGCACAGGGAAGACTCCAATGGTAATGTACTTGATTGAGTATTTTTTGGGAAAGGGAAAAACGATTGCCACACTCAGCCGAGGCTATGGCCGTAAGACAAAAGGCTTCCTTATATGCTCGGAAGCGGATAGTGCACGAACAGTTGGAGACGAGCCATACACCTATTTTGAAAATTTTGGTGATAAGGTCATGGTTTCAGTATGTGAAGATCGGGCATTGGGTATTCCATTTATACTTGCAGAAAACCCTGAAATTGACCTGATCCTGTTAGATGATGCTTTTCAACACAGGTCTGTGAAACCCAACTTCAGTGTTCTTCTCACACCATTTCAGTTGCCGTTTTGGAGGGATTATGTCTTGCCTTCCGGACGCTTGAGGGAATCCAGAAATGGGGCTAAAAGAGGAGATGCAATCATTGTAACTAGATCGGAAGAGGAAAGCTCCTTTGAAGAGCTGGATCTATTGGATATTCCTTATTTTCAAACACATGTCTCTTACGAAGACCCTGTATTTTTTAGCGGAAATGGTTCAATAGACAAAGTAATTCTGGTCGCTGGACTGGCCAATAACAAGCCCTTTTTTGATCATGCCAATCGTACCTTCCAGGTGATTGACACTTTTTCATTTAAGGACCACCACAACTTCACTTCAAAAGATATCCGACGGATAAGAGAAGAACTTGATGATTCAACAACTTTACTGACTACACATAAAGATGCGGTAAAACTGAAAGCATTTAGTGAGTTGAGCGATTACATGTGCGCATATATTCCCATTAAGGTGAAGTTCTTTGGCAATGAGGAACGCTTTTTGCAGATCATGGAAAAAAATCTAAAAGACTATCCGTCCAATCAATAATTTTGCTTGTGCGTAAGATTCTATCATCGCTGCTTTTGCTGTTCTCGTTTGCCGGATATGCTCAGATCATTGACGATTCGACAGAGCTGGTCTATGGTCCGGAGACAACTAAATTCATTTACGAGTCTCAAATACTCAACAATCAAGTTGAATATTTAACTGTAGATACTAGTCTATATCTATTTGAAAGACAGTCATTTATAGATCGAAATGAGCGTAAATATCAGAACCTTGGGAACTTTGGAACAGCCCTGTTCCCAGTTTTCCATACACCACAGCAGTCCATCGGTAGAACTTCAGGTTTTAATGCATATGCTCCATATGCAACTCCAAGACTCACTGCTCTTAAGTTTTACGATACAAAGTCACCGTTTATTGATCTGTTTACCTACCTGGGTGGTGGCAACAAAAACTTTGTCCGTGTAGATTTTTCACGTAATGTCCGGGAAGGGTGGAATGTGGGTTTCAATCTACACAAGATCACAACGGATAAACTTTTGGCAAATAATGGAGAAGGTGATCGTCAGACAGTCAATACGAACTTTGACATCTATACCCATTACTTGAACACCAAAGTCCCTTATCAGGCAGTCGTTTATCTTTCCAGGCTTTCGCATAATGTGTTTGAGCTGGGAGGCACCCGGTATGGGTCTGACTCTACCCTGACAGAGCTATTTCGATTTGACAATGCGCTGCTAAGGCTTTCAGAGGCCCAGAACACCAGGACAGAAACCCAATGGCATTGGTACCATGATTTTAGTATTGCGGACCAGTTACAGGTCTACCATACTTTTCACTATCAAGGGGAAGAAAATACCTATCAGGACTTTACGGATGGTTCCAGTGGTGAGTATGACACTTATGCAGATGCATATGGGGTGTTTCTTCTTGATTCCGACAGTACGTACGAACGATCAACCTTTAGCTCAACTACGAATGAAGCAGGTATCAAAGGTGATCTGGAGAGCATCTTTTATAGAGCTTATATCAAATTAAGATCGGTAGATTTTTCCTATGCTTTGTTTGACCCTGTGGAGAAAGTAACAGAGACCTACATTGGTGGATATACGAGGTTTAACTGGAAAGACAAATTCAGGGTGATTGCAGAGACTGAGGTTCTGCAAGGTGGCGAGTATCAATTCAAGGGCAATCTTTCAAGTGATTTGGTCAATCTGACCTATGAATCAAAGAAGTTCAACGTTCCCTTTATTTATAACAACTACTTCGGAAACCATCATTTCTGGCGAAACAACTTCACACCGATTTTCAGTAATCAGTTGAGTGGTAACCTGAACCTCAAGTACAAGTTTATTAGCCTGATTCCCAAAATAAACTTCACAACGTATAACGATTTTGTCTATTTTGATGAATTTCAGAATCCTCAACAGGCTTCTTCCGGGATGGCCATCAGCTCGATTGGAGGAGCTGTAAACATTGCATTGAAAAGCAGGAACAAGGACGAAGGGTTTTATTTTGAGAATGAAGTGATCGCTACAGACGTATCTGGTGGGGCAGCAAATGCAGTAAGAATTCCTGAATTGTTCTATAATGGCCGGTATTACTGGCGAGGGTTACTTTTTGGAGATCAAATTCCTATTGAATTTGGCCTGGATACACATGCCCGATCGTCTTACTTTGCAAATGCCTATAGTCCTGAGCTTCAACAATTTTATTTGCAGAATGAACTTGAGCAAGTTGGTTACTTTAAGGCTGACCTGTTCTTCAATATGCGCCTGGATAAGTTCTACCTAGGAGTGAAATGGGCACACCTGGATCAACCGGCGGATAGTGGTTACTTTGTGACTCCATTTTACCCGGGGCAGCCCAGGGCAATTGATTTGATCATACGATGGACCTTTTTTGACTGATGACCGTTTCCAAAACCACACTCGGGCTTGAATTGCCCACCGATCCTCGCTGGGCTAACATTGCTGAAAAGAACATTGAAGACATTCTCGTAGATCATGCATATTGCGAGCAAAAAGCTGCTTCCTCCTGCATTTCATTAATTGTCCAATATCCTGATCAGGAAAAGCTCGTTGAGGTACTCACTCCGGTGGTTGCGGAGGAGTGGTCACATTTTGAGCTGGTCATCGACCACCTCAAAAAGCGAGGCTTTTCACTCGGAAAACAACGCAAGGATGAGTACGTGATCCGACTCAATGATCTTCTGAAGAAAGGAGGGAGTAGGGAAGAGCAGCTAGTTGAGAAGTTATTGATGAATGCCCTGATAGAAGCGAGGAGCTGCGAGCGTTTCAAACTGCTCTGGAAGAATATCGAAGACGAGGAGCTTCAACGGTTCTATTATGATCTGATGGTTTCAGAGGCAGGTCATTACCACAACTTCATCGAATTGGCCAAAGAATATCTTGAAGAAGATAAGGTGGAAATCCGCTGGAGAGAACTGCTCAAAGGAGAGGCTGAGATCATGAAATCACTCGAACCCAGACCCGATCGGATGCATTAAGTCTTTTGCTTCTTCTTCTTGGCTGCAGGAAACAAAATGTTATTGAGGATCAACCGATAGCCTGGAGAATTTGGGTGAAGGTTTAAATCTGTCGGAGGTTCATTGACAAAATGCTGATAATCTTCCGGATCATGGCCGCCATAGAATGTCCAGAACCCTCTTCCCAGCACACCATGGATGTATTTTGCTTCACTGATGGATGGTGTTTGTCCCATGATCACCACATCACCTTTCACGAGGTTGTTCTTGAAGCCTGTTGTTTGTCCCATGAATCCCTGGATGATCTGTTGATGATTCTGGGTTAACATAGTGGGTATTGGGTCCCACTTGGCCGAAAACTCAAACAGGGTGAAGAAGTCGTTCTTCTCAATAAGCCCCCGTTCATTAGCCTGGTTATCAATGTTAGAGTATTCATATCGCATAGCATCTCTTTCAATAGTGAAGTTTTCAAATGCCATGGTTCGGGAAAAATCCAGTTTGGATTGTGCGCGAGGATCTGCAGGATCACCGTCATAGATGCTTTCTACAATATCTATACCTTCGGCTGCCAATGCAATGTCGTAGGTATCGGTCGCAGAACACATGGCAAATAAAAAGCCACCACTTGCAACATAGGCTTTGATGTTTTTGACAATCCCCAGTTTCAAGTGTGACACTTTTGTAAAGCCGTGCTTCCTGGCTGATGCTTCATACTCTCTTTGTTGCTGCTGGTACCAGGGAAAATGATGATAGGCGCGGTAGAACTTTCCATACTGCCCGGTGAAATCTTCATGATGTAAGTGCAGCCAATCATACTTTGGTAATTCATTTTGCATGATCTCATCATCAAATATGACATCATAAGGGATCTCTGCATAGGTAAGAACCAACGTTACTGCATCATCCCAGGGTTGCTTACTTTTTGGAGAATAAACCGCAATTCGAGGATACTTTTCCAGTTTCATGACATCCATATTCGAAGATGGACTGGCGATGAGATTGAGGATCCCATTGGCTTCTGCATCAGATATCACTTCATAGGAGACCCCTCGAATGATACATTCATTTTCAAATGCCTGGAGGTACTTGACCATGAAGCTGCCACCTCGATAGTTAAGCATCCAGTCCACATTCACTTCCTTCGTGAGAATCCAGTAGGCAATACCGTAGGCTTTTAGATGATTACTCTGGGTTTCATCCATCGGGATGACGATGTAGGCAGCCCTTATTGGGAGAAGGAAAGCAAGAAAAATAATTGTGACGAATCCGCGCATTTAAAGCACCTTTGTTTAATACAACGTTAATCAAATTCGTGTGTTATATGAATCTCGATTTTGAGTTGTAACGTTTTATCCCTTTAAGTGGTCATCTTTATAGAGAAATGGATATTCGGGAAAACATCAGAGAAGGAATTAAGTCAATCAAGGCGAGTAAGCTGAGAACGTTCCTTACCGCTGCAATCATTGCGATCGGGATCACTTCCCTGGTTGGG
Source organism: Cyclobacteriaceae bacterium (assembly GCA_965267415.1). Classification (GTDB taxonomy): domain Bacteria; phylum Bacteroidota; class Bacteroidia; order Cytophagales; family Cyclobacteriaceae; genus Ekhidna. The sequence goes on from OZ253955.1 coordinate 424,630, forward strand.
ATCCTCACAGCCATTGATGGGATCCAGGCATCTATTGATAGTAGCTTCTCGAATCTGGGTGCGAACACATTTGATATAGAAAGCAGACGAGCTGACAGAGGATCTGATGAGGGTAAAAAGGCAAAGGTCTTTCCTCCGGTTAAATACGAAGAACTGGCACTATTCAAGGAAGCTTACGATGGACCGGGCATTGTCAGTGTGAATACGGTGGTTTCCTGGAATACCGAGGCGAAATACAAATCGAAAGTAACAAACCCCAACATCATGGTGAGGGGGGGTGATGAAAACTTCCTGATCGTAGATGGATACGACGTTGGGAAAGGAAGAAGCTTCTCAAGGGCAGAGATCGAGAATGGAGCGTATGTCTGCATCATTGGTAGCGAAGTAGTAGAATCGTTGTTTGACGAAAATGAAAGCCCGATTGGAAAGAAGATCACGGTACTTGGAGCCAAGTTTAAAGTATTAGGAACCGTGGAAGAACAGGGAGGTGTGAGTGGAAACACCGGAGTGGACCGACGAATAATGGTTCCGCTGAGAACAGCCAGGATCATCGGTGCGGATCGCTCATTTGGGTACGAAGCGACGGTAGCTGTTGCTGATACCCGTCAAATGACCGAGGCAACCGGAGTTGCGACCGGCCTCATGCGTTCCATCAGAAGAGACCCAATCAAGCAAAAAGAAAACTCATTTGAGATCCGCGTCAGTCGTTCACTTGCCGAGCGTATTGGAGAAATAACCGGTTACCTCCAGATAGGCGGCTTCACTATTGGGTTTGTGACCCTTATTGGAGCCTCTATTGGTCTAATGAATATCATGCTCGTTTCCGTTACGGAAAGAACCCGTGAGATTGGAGTTCGGAAAGCTTTGGGAGCCACGCCCCTTAAGATCAGGCAGCAGTTTCTCATAGAGGCAATCGTTATTTGTCAGATGGGAGGGATCGGTGGTATTGTATTGGGAATAATAATTGGCAATGCTACTTCGAGCCTGATCGGTTCAGGAGGATTCATTATACCCTGGGTCTGGATCATTTTTGGTGTTGCAGTTGGCATGATCGTAGGTTTGATTTCCGGTGTAATACCTGCCTATAAGGCATCAAAACTTGATCCTATCGAGTCCCTTCGATTTGAATAGCGTTCACTAGACCATCATTTGATCTACAAATTTTCTCTGCTGATATTTTGCCATTTCTAGCTGGTTACATCCCTATGATTTTAGTAACTTAGAAGGAACCAAATAACCTTTATCATGCCAAAGTTTCATGTCGAAAAATCAATTGTGATTGATTCACCAGCCGAGAAAGTATATGATGTCTTAAGCAATTTCAATCACTGGCGGCCCTGGTCTCCGTGGTTGATCACAGAGCCGGAAGCTAACGTAACTGTTGAAGATGAAGGCAAATCGTACGCATGGGAGGGAAATCGTACCGGTTCCGGAAGCATGCGGATCCTTGACGAATCCGCAAATCGTTGGATAAATATTGAATTGACCTTCCTTAAACCATGGAAATCAACCTCCAAAGTAAAGTTCAGGCTGGAGCAAGAAGGGGATAGCACCAAAGTCACATGGTTCATGGATGGAGGACTTCCATTTTTCATGTTCTGGATGAAAAAAATGATGACCGCATTCATTGGAATGGACTATGAACGTGGATTGAAAATGCTCAAGGAATTCGTTGAGAAAGGAGAAGTATCCTCCAAGCTTGATTTTAAGGGAGTTTCCGATTTCGAAGGGTGTACGTACGTAGGAATTAGGACTACCTGTATTATCGATGAAATAGGAGATAAGATGCAGGCTGATTTCGGAAAGCTACACGAGTTTTTTGATGCGAACAAGGAGTCTGAGCCAGGAGTTGCCTTTTCCATCTACCACAAGTGGGACCCGGTTAATAGAAAGGTAGAATATACTGGTGCATGGGCAGTTAAAAATGTTCCGAACTTAACTAATGGGTTTATATCCGGGGAAATCCCAGCTACCAAAATTTACACATTAGCTCATGTTGGAGCATATCACTACCTCGGAAATGCCTGGAGTGCTCTGTATTCAATGGAGCGTGCAAAAGAATTTAAGCATAAAAAGAAGATCCATCCATTTGAAGTATATGTAAGCGATCCTCGGGATACTCCTGAAAAGGACCTGGTCACCGAGATCAATTTTGCAGTGAGTTAAAGATCTAACATTTTTACAAATTCGTTCTGGTAGGGAGTTTGTTAAACTCCACTAGATCGGTCACGTGTATTAATCGTTTGTGATTTATTTTTATCACATGGAGACTAACGAAATCATTGACCGACTCAAAGCAGGAAATAGCCGCTTTGTCAACAACAACTTAGAAGGAAAATTACAGGATGGTGAACGCCGAGGTGCGTTGACCGGAGGACAACAACCCTGGGCGATTGTACTCAGCTGTGCAGATAGCCGGGTTGTCCCGGAACTGGCTTTTGATACAGGGCTGGGGGAACTCTTTGTCGTACGTGTCGCTGGGAATATTGCCAACAATTCATCCATTGCGAGTATCGAATATGCGGTTGCTCATTTGGGCTCTAAGGTGATCGTGGTATTGGGCCATCAAAGCTGTGGAGCTGTTACGGCTGCTATTGCGGGAGGAGATAACGGGCATAACCTGAACCATCTGGTATCCCATATTGTACCCGCAATCTCAGCTTCTCCTGAAGGCTCCAATGTCAACGATGTGGTTAAGAAAAACGCAGAATTGAATGCGGAAACCTTGAAAGGACGCTCGCCAATCATTCGTGATGCGGTGGATTCAGGTAAAGTGAAAATTGTGCCAGCATACTACCGACTTGACAATGGGGAGGTAGAATTCTTGTAAAAACTGTAGCAGGATTCGGGTGTTTTCAAATTGTTAAGGATGACACCCGAATTTTGTTAATACCAATTCGTAGCTATATTTGCTCTCAAATCGAGTAATCGATTTATAAAGAAGCGCCGAGAGACAGGCTCTGTGACGCGCTAGCAACCCCCCGCACAAGGGAAGGTGCTAATTCCTGAAATATAAATTGATAAAAATGAAACAGGAAAAACATTTAGCCATCCGGTTGTCCATCTTAGAGATGGGTACGATAGTATTCTTGTCCAAACTCACTTCTTGTCCGCAGCATTGCTGTTGTTGTTGATCCAGATTTGATCCATTAGGGTTTGTGATCATCTGAAGGAGCAGTACGTCTGTTCTGGTAATACCCTTTCATATTAACATTTATCAGTTAAGTGTAATAAAACCATTTTTTCTTATCACAACTAAACAATGAAATCATGTCAGAAAAATTAAAATACGAAACATTACAATTACATGCAGGACAGGAAGTGGATGAGACTACACGTTCAAGAGCTGTACCTATATATCAAACGACTTCTTACACTTTCAAGGATTCCGAACATGGAGCCAACCTCTTTGCTTTAAAGGATTTTGGAAACATCTACACACGGATCATGAACCCAACGACTGATGTTTTTGAGAAACGAATTGCAGCGTTGGAAGGTGGGGTCGCAGCTCTGGCTGTAGGATCAGGTCAAGCCGCTCAATTCCTGGCTCTCAACAACATCCTTGAGTCCGGAGAGAACTTTGTCTCTACTTCGTTCCTCTATGGAGGTACGTATAATCAATTCAAAGTAGCTTTTAAGCGACTGGGTATTGACGTACGGTTTGCAAAGAGTGATAAAGCCGAGGCGTTTGAGAAACTGATCGACGCTAAAACAAAAGCGATCTACATTGAAACGATTGGGAATCCGGAGTTCAATATTCCTGATTTTGATGACATAGCTGAGCTTGCTAAAACGTACGATATCCCACTTGTGGTAGATAATACGTTTGGGGCCGCTGGCTATCTCTTCAGACCGATCGAACATGGTGCTGCAGTTGTTACAGCTTCAGCTACCAAGTGGATTGGTGGTCATGGCACATCGATCGGAGGAGTCATTATTGATAGTGGAAACTATAACTGGGGCAACGGTAAATACCCGCAGTTTACGGAACCCTCCGAAGGATATCATGGATTGAAATTTTGGGAAGTGTTTGGTGAGGGGAACCCATTAGGGCTTCCAAACATCGCTTTTGCTATTCGGGCCAGGGTGGAAGGTCTTCGGGATTTTGGCCCGGCTCTTAGCCCATTTAACTCATTCTTGCTTCTTCAGGGACTGGAAACGCTATCGTTACGAGTGCAACGAACGGTTGACAATGCACTCGAACTTGCTAACTGGCTTGAGCAGCACCCGTTGGTTTCCAAAGTCAATTATCCGGGATTGAAAAGCAGCCCATATCATGAATTGGCCAACAAGTACCTGACCAATGGATTTGGTGGAGTACTTTCCTTTGAATTGAAAGGAGAGAAGGAGCAGGCAACAGGGTTTGTGGATCAATTGAAGTTGGTGAGTCACCTGGCGAATGTTGGAGATGCAAAGACGTTGATCATTCAACCCTCTGCCACTACACACCAACAGCTTTCTGAAGAGGAGCGACTCAATGCTGGTGTGCTACCTAACCTGCTTCGGGTTTCAGTCGGGTTAGAGCACATTGATGACATAAAATCGGATTTCGAACAGGCTTTTGAGCACGTATACAATGACCACCAAGTGGCGATCTGAGACATCCGTATACACGCCTGAGGAACCCCTGGTCCTGGAGAGTGGAAACATTCTCCGGGACCTTAGGATACGCTATACTACGAGCGGAGAGCTAAATGAAGATCGCTCCAATGTAGTGTGGGTTTTTCATGCTTTGACGGCAGACAGTCAGGCAGAAGAGTGGTGGTCTGGGCTAGTAGGAGAGGAGGCTTTCTTTTCACCCGACAACTATTTTATTGTCTGTGCGAACATGTTGGGCTCTTGTTATGGTTCATCTGAACCCATGAATAAGGATTTCCCCTTCATTACTATTCGAGACATTGTTGAAGCTCACAAAAAGCTTCAAGACTATTTGGGTCTTTCTAAGATCAAGATTGGGATCGGCGGATCAATGGGTGGACAGCAATTGCTTGAATGGGCGGTTCAAGAACCGGAGTTGTTTGAGATTATTGTTCCGATAGCTACCAATGCGGTGCACTCTCCCTGGGCGATTGCGTTCAATGAAACCCAACGAATGGCCCTTGAACATGAAGATCCTTATAAAGGAATGGAAATAGCCAGAGCTATTGCACTGTTGTCTTATCGCAACTACCGTACGTATAGTCTGACACAGACTGATGAGGATACGCGTGTTGATTCTTTTTCAGCTAGTTCTTATCAACGCTATCAGGGTGAGAAGCTCCGAAAAAGATTTTCACCATTGAGCTATTATTATTTATCAAAAGCGATGGATAGCCACAACATTGGTAGGACAAGCACCGATCCCGCTGTTGCGTTGAACAGTATAGAGTCTCAGGCGATTGTTATTGGTATCGAAACGGATATTCTATTTCCTATTGAAGAGCAGGCATTGATTGCCAGGAACATAAGAAACGCTTCGTTTCATACGATCTACTCGGATTATGGTCACGATGGGTTCCTGATCGAAAAAGATCAGATCAATTCAATACTGACTAATGAACTTACTTGCAGATTGTAAAATCAGGGAAGTGCTTCATTGCAGATTGGGCTACTTGCTCAATATCAGAGGTGAGTGTGATTGTGCCGCCACCGATTTTTAAATTAGAATGCATATGATCATGTGAGTGGTTAGGATCACATTCTTCTATGAAGTCCTCCGGATCTTGATGAACAATAACTACCTTATCGAGAATGTCCTTTTCGTTTCCTGAATTGAGTGCCCACAGGTCGGTTTGGATGGTAAAGCTTCCATTGCCTTCCGAATCTATTGTTACATTGCCAACATCACCAGCAAACGGTTTAGCCCATACTTCACCCAAGCTACGCTCGTTGCAAAAAGCATAAAATGATTGTTGATTCCAGTGTCTCCCAGGAGCATTGACCGTTCCGTTATGAATATGCACCGCTTTGGACGAATTTGGAGTGAGCCCTTCAAGACGAATCTCAAGAGTCACAATATCGCCAGCTTGAGAAAAAGATGCTGTCCCGATTCTTTCACTTAACAGGTTGTATTCATCATTGCCTAGAGATTCCAGCTCGTAAATTTCAGCGGAGGCTTCAATTTCTGGTTCAGGAATAGCCAGAGGCTCTGTCTGATTATTACATGCTACAATGGAAAACAGAAAAGGAATCAAAAACTTCTTCACGTCATAAAGCTATTTATCTTAAGACATTTAAAGAAGGAGATTCCCTGTCAGAAAGTTCGATTTTCACACTTTTTAATGAAACTTGAAATTGTTGTACCTGTATAAGATGTAAACTGGAAGCTCTGACAATAAGAACGACCATTTTCTATCAAATGAATTATATTCAATGGATCAATAGGTTTGGAGAGAACGGGAGTTAGTCTTACCCACGAAGATGTATGAAAATAAACTCCACGTCATCTTGAAGACGTAAAAGCCCAAAGTGTTAGCCCGGGGGAGGATGATTTAATAACTTGGTGACTTATTTATTGAACAACCAAAAAACATGAAAAAATTTACTTTACTATCAATGCTTTGTGTGCTGATCATCAGTGGCTCATACGCACAAGAGTTCCCGAAAGTAGATGCCAGCCCTATGGATGCTGCATACTTTCCACCAAGAGCTGCCTTCAGAGGATTTGCTAAGACGGAGGAAGAGAAAAAAGCCGGGACTCCTAAGATCAAGGTCGTTTACTCAAGACCTATGAAAAAGGGAAGAACCATCTTCGGTGATTTACAGAAGTATGGAGAGATGTGGAGAGTAGGAGCCAATGAATCTACTGAGATCACTTTCTTTAGTGACGCAACAGTGGGAGGTACCACGGTAAAGGCTGGACGTTACACACTTTATGCAATTCCAAATGAATCCGAATGGGAAGTTTTTATCAGTAGTGATTTAGATGGATGGGGTCATTATGGATTTATGAAAGACGAAAGCACAGTTGCAAGCGTCAAGGTTTCTACTGCAAAGACTTCTTCTACTGTTGAGGCACTTGGAATTTTCTTTGAAGAATCTGACAATGGAGCTCATATGATCATTGGTTGGGATGACACTATGGTAAGAGTTCCGATTGGAATTTGACCTTAAGTTATCACTCAGAAAATATAAGGGCCTGGTCATACCAAGGCCTTTTTTGTTATATAAATCTCCTGCTAGCCCTCCTTCAAACGAAACGCCTCATCATACTCTTCGTCTTTTTTGTTTTGGAGGATTCGTTCGGCGATGTATTTACCCAATGCCGGGCCGTGCTTAAAGGCATGACCTGATCCTGCACAAGCAAACCAGAGGTTATTGGCGTTAGGGTGGGAGTCCACGATAAAGTGGCTGTCGAAACTATTGGTGATCTGACAGACACGTGTCTCTGTGATCGGCTGCTTTGCAAGACCGGGAAAGCGCCTGGCCACAAACGCTCGCACACGTTTGATCTCGTAAGGGTTCAACAAGCGATCATCGCTATCCATATCGATCTCATTCTTGTCAGGGTAGGGAGCTACTTTAAGTCCTCTACCATGAATATCGGGCATACCATAGTAGCGAATGTCTTCCGCATTATTGAAGGACCACACGGGAAACTGTGGGTAGTAATAGCTGTTGTCCCCGGCTTTTGCACCAATAAACAGCACATCCCTACGTGTTACATCCAATCGATCCCCGAACAATTCAGGGAACACCTTTCCCATCCATGGGCCGCAAGCGAAGACGACTTTATCAGCAGTTATCTTTTGGCCATCTTCCAGTTCAATGGCATTGATCTTACCATTGACCACTTCGCCCTGTTTCGCTTTTCCTATGATTACCTTACCGCCTTTTTCCTGGAACTTTTCGCCTACTAATCGGATGGCCTCACGAGCCATCAACGTACTTCCGCCAGGCCCTCCCGCAAAATACAAGCCAGTCGTTAGCCCGTCGAAGTTTATTTGGGGCCATCGGTACTTCAGTTCTTCGTAGTTCAATAATTCAGAGGGAACTCCAAGCTTATTGAGCCGTTCCTGGGCTGCTTTAGCCGAGCTGGTGTATTTGTCATCGCCCATTTTAAGCATCCCTGTCGGATACATGATCTGTCGTCCCCATTCTTTTTGCCAGGAATCCCAAAGATCATGTGCTGCAATATTCATTTTGGAGTAGAGTAGTCTTTCCCCATAGTCCGCTCGGAGGATTCGTGTTTCACCACCGGAACTTGCACGTGTATTGCCGGGACCGTAGGCATCAATTACTGTGACCTTGGCTCCAAGCTCCTGCATGTAGAAGGCTGTCCACATTCCAAATACGCCCGCCCCTACAACAATGATATCAGGAGATTGTGAAGGTTGAATATTCGCAAAGGTTTGTGTTGCAGGTAATAGACTGACAGTAGCAACCGTGCTGGTGGTGTAGCGTAAAAAGTCTCTTCTTCTCATGGGGTTATCTAAATTAAGAATTTTCAATCAGAGAATGTGGAATTGGGACTTAAGAATTTGCTCAAGCTTCGAGTTGAACACTTAGGTTTTTCCGTTATCTTTAATTGATTCATTATCACCTAATCCTATGAAATTTCTCGTAAGTCTTGCATTTGTTCTTCTAAGTTTTTTTGTTCTCGGCCAAGACAACAGTATTGTTATAGATGGTAGGGAGTATATTGTCAGTCATGTGGAGCAATCCAATATAAGCTGTACCATTAGAAGGGTAGAGGGAGCCAACAGTATAGAAGTGAAAGTGAAAGTGGTGGCACTTTATATTCCTAAGAAAGCAGCGGTACTGGATAAGCAACGGCTCACCGACCAATGGTACGGCGATGAAGTCTACTTCCTGGGTGTAACGGATAAACCTTATTATGATGCGGTTAAAGACCCTGATTCGGGTATGTTATTCAATATGCCGAGAAATTCCATCTTCCTGCCAGTAAATGATAAACCGCTAGATATCTACACGATTTTGTCATGGGATTGGTGAGATTTAGTTTAACAGCTGTCATTTGTCTATCCCTTCTACTTACTGCCAGGGGACAGGAATCGGACCCTTTAGAGGTTGGATACCCTGAGGTTTCATTCGAGATATACTTTAAGAAATCGGACCGGGAACTTAGCGGCACAGTTTACAAAGGCCATACCAGGTGGTCCTACACAGGGGAATTGATCGCGGCATTCAGGAGCTTATTGAAGGATAGTAAGATCGATTCTATCTTCTTGAATGGTCAGATCCCAATTGATTTCTCTCAGATCGGTTTTCTTCAGACCCGACTGGATGAGGTAGCCATTGCAGTAATGAAATTCAGAATCAAACCTGAAGAAGAATGCAGAAATGCAAGTTATTATCTGAAACACGATCGGATCAGGATCTTTGCGACTGGAGTAACAGACCCCATATCGATCACCAATTCCTCAGCGAGAAGGATTTTTTCGGATTCCTTAGTTGTAGGTTTTCAGGAATATCTATACAGTGGCATTCCGCAAAAAGAATACGCTTTTTACTTCGAAGAGGATTGTGAGAATAGCTTTGGTAAGGAGGTCACTCTGTTGGCTGTGGATTTCAGGTTTATTACTGCGTTGGAATTTCAGCCAATGTATATAGAAGGTATTAAAGGGGAGTAGTTATATCGCTACAGCTAGAATCGTCATGAATAGATTTACCTACCTGACATTAATAAGGCTTTCTTCAAAAAATGGAACTCCATCAGTATCCAGCCCCTCCAGCCTGATAACAAAATTCCCTGGTTGGTCGGAGGTATAGAAACTTAGCTCATCACTGTTTTTTATTTCAGGATTCCAATACAAGGTGGTTCTGAAATCCGGGATAATATGTTCCTCTCGGGCTACATCATATTGAGGACTGTAAAACTCTTTTGCTTTATGGTACCCCGGATGGATGAAAGCTAACAGACCCGTGGGTTTTTCTTCTTCTCGAATACCTGAACCACCCATTTTGGTGTAAACCATGATGACCCCTGCCGCACCATTAATTCCAAAGATGGCAGCTCGCGGACCTTTTAAAACGTCAATGAATTCGACATCCTGAATGTTTAGCATCTGAACAGCTTGTCTGTCGACGAAAGCGCCATTTATGTAATAAGAAGCTTCTCTACTAAGGGAAGATATATTTGGGCCTCTATTGATGAGTACTGACTGGTTTGGGAACTGTCCTGTTACGATTACTCCGTTTACATAGCGCAAAAGATCAAAAACAGATTGAGCTGAGGATATTAACCCTAACGAGTCAACTAAAATCCGGTCGCTAGGTTCATTGTACAACGTTCTTCTGTCCATCTCTTCTTGCTTCAAACTCTTGGCAGTCACCACTACATCGTCTAGCTGGATTGCTTCTTCGTCCTGGAAATAGGCATCTGAGATCTCTTTAAGTTTTTTTGACTTTTCAAGAAAGGCTGAATTAGCCTCTTGCTCTGTATTTAGATCGCTCGTCACCTCTGGTCTATTTGGGTAATCCAGGGTCACTTTGGCGTTTTTATACTTCTTGGGTTCAGCTCCACTTTCCTTGAGCGCCCGAATGAATATAGTGGTGCTATCGGTTAACCGAAGACCGACAATTTCGAAGATGCCATCATCATCAATGTCAAAAGTCTCATCCAGGCCAAGCGATGGAATCGTTAGCCCGATCAGCGCGTTTTTCAAACTCTTGTCCGTGTAAAAATTGCTTGCTCTTCCGGTAATCTTCAATCCATTCTCCGGTAGGTATTGAGGAGAAAAATCATCCTTTTCCAATAGGGAAGTCCAATTGAATCGTGACCACCCATGAGTAAGCATTAAAAGATCAAGGGCCTTATATGATTCCTTGGTGTCCTTGAAATAGTAATCAGGGGATTCGATCTTTCCTTTAAGATCCGAGGTTAAGAGGAGGTAGTTCGTTATGTTCTCAGCATTTTGGTATGAAGATTCCGCTTGTGGATTGATCGTAACGGAGGCTGATTGAATATCAGTTCTTTCTGGGACCACTTTCAATGTGACTTTTGATCTCTTCTCATAGACCTCTTTGTCAGAAGTGATGCTAATCGCAGGCTCATCTATAGGAGGGTTAGGAAATATTAAGCGTTCGGTGAGTGGGATACGATTCTTATCGAAGAAAGTAAGATGAATGATTCCACCTTTTAGTTCCGATTTCTTGAGAACGGCAGCAAATGATGATGGGTCCGAACATGTTTTACTTAATAGAAATTGTCCTTTACTATGTATCACTAACGTACCGTCCGTCAGATCAAGATTCTTAGATAGAACACCAATATGCACATGCTTCAATTCATGGCCGTGAATGACACGGATCGAGGCACCGGTATTCTTAACAGGGGGCAAGTCGAAAGTGGCTTCTCCAATTACAGCTAGATAGGAAGCTTCGGCGGCAGGCTCAAAAAAACACAAGGCGTAACCCAAATGGTTGGATTCAAAACGGGTGATTTCTTCACCTTTGTCATTGATGATTTTACCATTCATGGGTATAGGAACTCCATAGGCGTCCGTGGCTTTAATTGCCACTTTCATCGGAATACCAGCTATTAAGTCGCCCCCTTCTGGGAAAAAGTCCACTAGTAGTTTGCTTTTGTCGGTAACCTTTTTTTGAGGAGTTTCCGGATGTTCGACGAATGAAGGAGTTTCCGGATGTTCAACGAATGTCGGATGTTCCACGAATGATGGATTGGTGATTACGAAATCCCTACTGTAGAAAAATTCATCGTCGAAGTTTCTCATCCATTCAGTATACGCTCTTATACGATAGCTTTTGGGCCTTAGGTCCCGGTCAAGAGATAAGCTGCCTTGTGCGGTACCTTCATTGATAAAAAGGGTGAGTGAGTCAATTATTTCTTTTTCGTCATTGATTAATTCTACGTATAGATTACTACTGACTTCTGTTGGGAGATGAGAAACGGCATTGGTCACATAAGCTTTGAACCACAGGTCTTCACCCGCGGCATAATGGGGTTTATCAAAATGGAGATAGACCTTCTCATGTTTTTTTTCATTAATGAATTGTGTTAACTCTTCTTCATACCCCATTTGGGCCAATGAATGAAAGCAGGAGAAAATTATTGGTAGGATGCAAAGGACTTTTTCAATCATACTACGTTATTAGCAAAATTCGAGCCGTTCTTTAAATACTTTAACTCCAACATGATCATTCATGTTTCGAAAAATTCGAGCCTTTAATGCTGACTTCTCTCCTCCAATAGTGTTTGTATTTGAGTCGAAAGCACGATTCGGTGCCTGATCTCGCTGAGGTAGTCGGAGAGGGCTGTGATGAATTCCTCTTTGGTGTTTTTATCAGTAGCGTTGTTGATGGAACTTAAAGTTTCTGAATTCGCAATGCTTCGATGAACGAAGAGTTTGAGGATTTCTCTTACAATTTCAAACCGGTCAGGTAGACAGGTGATTGAAGCGATAGTATTGAGATATTCTACCTCTAATGCAAGGTTTGGAATTGTAGTAAAAAACTACAATTCCATCTTACATACTTTTCAGCGATCTTTACGATCTATGTTATTCGTCTTTCTAGCACTCGGTGTTATCGGCATCTTTGTCGTGCTCTATTTTGTCTTTCGTAATGAAGGGCCCACCGGTGGATGGTGATCGTTGTTATTCCCATTTTGCAAAAAGGTCATGTCAAAACCTAATCCCGTCCAGCTCATAAACCAGCTCCGAGGTTTTGACACTTTGTGCTAAAGCAGCAATTATGATTAATGAAGGAGAATTTCCCCAGTATTATACACTACGAGATGTACTATGCAAAGCGCAGAGTTAATTCTTCTTTGAGAGATACCCTAATCGCTCACCCATCAGGATGTGTTTGTACGAATTGCCATCTTCATTCATCGGAGCATCTAATGTGAAGCTTAAGTTTTCCTGGAAGATCATAATGAAATCGGACCCGCCAAAGGCAAAATAACCAAGCATGTCACCTTTCTCAACACGAGTGCCTGGTGTGAGGTTTTCTTCGAAATTGACCGACCCGACCGCTACCATTCCTATCGGCAACAACGCTACAAGTCCATATTCATCGGTTTCCAGGATAACACATCCCCGCGTTTCAACCGATTGCCATCCGGTTTTAGCGGTTGGATTGAATGTATAACGGTTGTTTTCCTTATCCCATCCAAGCACACCGCCGGTTGGATTGATTCCCTGGATGATCCTGGCTTCTTTTACCGTACCGCCCATAGGAAAGTGATATCGGTGATAGTCGTTGACATTCAGGAACGAATGAGTAAACGTGCCATTGGCAAATGCCTCACTGTATTCACTGTCATCACCCATCAATTTCGATACGGATCTCAGGGTAGCAGACTTGACAGCCACACCATCTTCTGATACCAGATTCGAGTTTTCATCAATTGCCCACACACCCTGCGGCTCAGAGTCAGCAAAGGATACAACGACAGCCTCATCCTCCGGACTTGCAATCGGACGCTCGTCTGGAGATTTCAGATACCTGAAGAAAAATTCATTGAAGGTGTTCCAGTTGGAAGGATCTTCATACCAGCCGTGTTGAAGCCCGAAATTCGGATCGTTGAGAGCCATTTGGTAGTACTCGTCATTCCATGAGTCTTCTGTATCCAGATAGCTTCCCCAAGACTTACTGAAGGTGATCAGCCATTTGGCGAATGGCTCATAATACTGTAATGAATTGTTAACCAGGTCCTGGTCTTCTAGCTCAGGAAGCGGTTGATCGATCAGGAAATAGAATAAACACAACCCCTGGAAGATATTGTCAAATATTTCCGGGTATTCTTCCTTTTTCATTAATGCCCAGGGCATAGCTGTTTCTGCCCAGGTTACAAATTGGTAGTACTCCTCCAGATCCTGGGCAGGATTGGTGTTCCGATCCGGATTCGTCTGCTTTGCCAGCTCCAGGGAAGTTTCCAGCATAGACTTCAGTGCCGGGTCATTATCCAAAATGGCGATAAGCTCTTTAGTTGCTTTTCCGTATTCCGGCTCCTCCTGAGGAGTGCTACATGCGGATACGATTACAAGAATTGAGGCTAGTAATATGTTCTGAAATGCTTTCATCTGATTGGGTGATTTAGTACTTATTAAAGTTATTTAAAATGAAGGAAGCAAAATTATGAAACCACCCTCATGAGATACGGGAAATACCAATGACAAAAGGTGAACATGGGAGGCAAAAAGTGTTATTCGGAGTTTAAGAAGTTTTGGGGTTACCTCATATGAGGTTTACTTTCACTTCAAAAATTAAACCCTCATGAAATACATTCTCAATCTCTCACTTCTGGTTCTGGTCTTTTCCGCCTATTCACAACAACGGGTCACCCCGGTGATCAAGAGCTATGGAGGCATCTATGCCGTACCTGAGGCTACCGTGAAACCGGATCCTGAGCAGGACTATCGAATCGTGATCGATGTGTATGGAGGCACAGAAGATAAAAGTGAGATTGACCGGTCTTTGAACAATGTCGCACGGATGCTCAACCTCCACGCGGTGGGAGGAGTACCGGCTGAAAAGATGAAGGTTGTACTTGCCTTGCATGCTCAGTCTACCTACTCCACGCTTGACAATGAAACCTACCGGGATAGGTTTGGATCAGACAACCCCAATGCCAGATTAATGAAAGAGCTCAAGGAAGCTGGTGTGAAGATCACCGTATGCGGCCAGTCACTTAGAGGGAGAGGGTTTGAAGCGGATCAATTGCGGGATGAAGTAGAAATCGCCACCTCTATGCTTACCACTGTGACCCATTATCAGAATTTGGGGTATTTGTTGTTGAAGTTTTAGGGAACCCAAATCGACTCAGGATCGCTCCGAGCTCCTGGTTCTTCAACCTTCGGGAACTTTTCCTTCAGATTAGGAGATACATGTTAAGCTGACGGCATGCAGACACCTACCTTTAAGGCCCTGATTGAGCCAATGGCGATTTAGAGATATGGGATCAAGCGTTACCAAGTTTTTCCCTGAATTCAATAAAGTCTATTTTATAAATAGTTATTCATTATTCCATATAATGGATGGACAAGGTTCTATTGAAGTGGATTTTAAGAATTATCCGGATTGGGAGGATAAGTTGATTTATCTGGAAAAGGGGCAATACATTAAGTTTCTTTCCGATGGTTTTACGGTGAGGAAGATTGAGTTTGAGGATCAGGAACTTTTCAAAAACAAGGAGGTCAGAGTGCTATTCAAGCATTTGGTTTCCCTTGGTTACATCAATTTTCAAGAATGTGCAGACTGTCAGCGTTTTTTGAATGACACAGTTATCGGAAGCGTCAAGAGTGATATCATAGATGTCTCATCCGTGCAATGGTATTGGCAAAATCCATTTGGAGCTGATAAAAACGAATACCAGATAATCTTTGACATAAAGGAATTAATTGATGAAAACTACACGAATCATCTAAACTCCAGCGAGATCATTCACCTCTTGAAAAAGAATGGGATGGAAGCTCATGACTTATTTAACAATAAGGTGGGACTTTCCATAAAGCGACTTCTGTTAAACAAAATGGTGGTTGAAAGCAAGAAAGACATAGCATTCACCGATAAGACCATCCAGGAAGTAGCCTATGATAACGGGTTTAAAGATCCTGCGTACTTCAACAGGTTTTTTCAACGGGAGACCGGCCAAAAACCTGCAGAATTCAGAAATAATATTCCATTTGACAGAGACACCTTCATTGAAGATGCGGTGGAAATTATCCGCAGACATCACAAAGAACAACATGGGCTGGCATTTTATGCGGATCAAATGAATATGTCCATCAAGACCATGTCCAGGAAGATCAAGAACAAACTGAATACCACATTTAGGCTGATGATCAGAAACGAACTTGTCCTGGCTGCCAAAAGAAGGCTCACGGAAGGTGTTCCAATTAAGGAAATAGCTAGCGAGTTGCACTTCGAGGAAGCTAATCACTTTACACGTTTTTTTAAAAACAGCACCGGCCTTACTCCAACGGATTACAAACGAAAAGTACAATAAGTTGAGATTTATTGGTAGGTCTTAGACCTTTCTCCCAATCCACCTTTGGGTCATCATTTTTTAACAAACAAAAGATGGATTTAAAAAAACTAGTGAATGAAATGGACGAGCTTGTTGCCCAGGGCGACATAGTTCGCGCAGTAGAAACCTTCTTCGCTGATGAGTCAGCCACCTCTGATTACAACAATGTAAAAACCAGTAGCAAGGCGCAAATGATGGATAAGATGAATGGTTTCACAGGTGCTATTCTCAAGGTCAATGGTATTACCCATCACGATACAGTGGTTGAAGGTAATGTCTCCGCCTCTGAGTTTACTTTCGATTTTGATATGGCGGATGATTCAAAAATCTTCTGGCATGAGATCATAAGAAGAAAGTGGAACGACGAAGGAAAAGTGGTAGCCGAGGAATATTTCCTGGCTGATAACTAAATCAAAGCTCAAAAACATTATACCATGAAATACTTATTTATTATCGCTTCAATTGCAATATCAATTGTAGTGAATGCTCAGGATAAGCAAGCATATAATATCGATAATAGCAACATTGCGCTGCAGGGTTACAGTCCCGTGTCTTACTTAGACCTTGGAATTGCACAAAGAGGGCTTAAGCAATACAAATCTGAATATGATAAGGTGGTCTACTATTTCACCTCAGATGATCAAAAGAAAAAGTTTGAGGCAAACCCGGGAAAGTACCTTCCTCAATATGGCGGATACTGTGCCTTTGGAGTCTATGCAGGGGCTAAGTTCAGACCGGACCCAAACAAGTTCCTGGTAAGGGATGGGAAATACTTTTTGTATTTGTACAACATCGAATTAGATGCACAGCAGCTTTGGCTTGCTGAGAATAATCATCAGGGACTTGAAAGGAAAGCAGACCAAAACTGGAATAAACTAAAGAACACCTACAATTGAATGGTGCTTTTATCAAGAGGGAGTCAGAATTTCTGACTCCTGTCTTCATTGTGATTGGTGCGGTACAGCTTTCAAATTCTTGATCTCGTTCAATACTTGCTTCGCATTATCCTCCAGTTCCATTCCCCCGTCTATTCTCAATACCTTGCATTCCAATTGTTGGATCCAATCGTTATGGACTTTTGATGACCTTCCGTTGAAGTTAGGGTTTTCATATTGCCCGGCCCATTCCAGAAAGGCTTCTGAAATTTTTCGTACTTCTTCTTCTGAATTCAACCTGTCTCCGTAGCGGTCTATTTCTCTTTGCTTGAGACGCTGCATCCTGAGTTTATCATTCAAGCGAATGAACACAGCCAGTTGGAAAAGCTTCTTCCATTCCTTTCCCCAACTCACCATTGAGCCACTTATGATAACGTTCTCATGATTATGGAAATCAGCTTTTAGTGTTTCGTTCCGCTTCACCAAAGGGATTTTTTGTTGGAAAGGTGGTTCAGTCTTTCTCCAGTAATAATCGTCAGCATCCAAATGAATAAAATCAGTTCTCCTCGCTAACTCTTTTCCGAGGGTGGTTGTCCCTGAACCGGATGCACCAAATATTAAGATCTTCATTTCCTATTATATGTACGTTTTGAAGCATGAATTTAGTGCTTTACGAATAGCCTTACTTGCTCTTAAGGTTACCAGTATACTGTTCGGTTTAGTCCTTAAATGTTCATTATTGTACATTGACCTGCTTCAAAATATGCCCTCATTTTATCCAATCAGACATTAAGTGTGGTGGCACAACTATTGTGCAATTGTAAAGTGTGAGGCGAGAACTTCTTCTTACAGCTTTCCGTACGATCGCAAAAAATGGTCGAGGTTCCATGACCAATCTGATAGCCCTGACCATCGGTATTGCCTCCGTTTTGTTTGTATCCAACCTGTTGCTTTTTGAAATGAGCTTCGATCAGCACATGGATGATGTTTTTCGTGTAGAGGTCCGAAAAGATGAGGTTCCTGAGTCTTTGAACGCTTACTCTCCGTCGAGTCTTGGACCAGACCTGGTAGACAATGCAAGCAACCTTCTGACTTATGCGAGATTTATTCCATTTTCGGAATATAGATCAGCGCAACTCAGGTATTCGTCTGATACTCTGGACCATCACGCTTACTTTAAGAGAGCCTACTATACTGATCCAAGTGTGATCGACCTTTTCAGGTTAGAACTGCTGTTAGGTCATCCAAAGGATTTTGAAAGACCGGGTGCGATGATTATTTCCCAAAAGGCCGCACTTGATCTTTTCGGAGAGGAATGGAAATCCAAAGTCATAGGCACTGAACTAAGACACGGAAGAGGATCTATTCAGCATGCCTTTCAGTTTGTTGGTGTTTTTGCCGATCGTGATGAAAATACCCACCTTGATTTTGACGGATTGATCTCTATGGCTACCCATGGTTCCGGAGAAGGTATATTGAGTGGATATACGTATTTGTCCGGATTGGATATTACTTCTGTTGTTTCAATTGATACTCTTAATTTCAGACCTGTTTCTGAGATTCATACTTCTCAAGGTGTTTCTAATGAAGCTGAACCTGTGGCCAATAAAAGCTTACTAACTCTACTAGCTGTTGTTGCACTCATCATCTTGCTCATTTCGATCACGAATTATATAAACAGTACTATTATCCATTTTATCGACCGATGCAAGGAAGTAGGGATCAGGAAATTACACGGTGCAACACCTGGTCATTTGATGATTAGATTGATTGGGGAGTTGCTCTCAATTAACATCATCGCTGTTGTGGCGGCTCTCTGCTTGTTCATGTATTGTGCCTATGCTGTGAATGAGTATCACTTACTAACCTATCCACAACTCGATTATATGCAGTGGCCGAAACTGATTTTGCTTCTTACTATTACAATCGTTGCAAATACACTGATTTCTGCTATATATCCTTTCTTTTTTTTGAATACCATCGGAATTGTCCCGGCACTCAAAGGAGTAGGAAGTTTGTTGAGGACAAAAGCATTGGGCCAGGCTGGTAGCGTCATTCGTGCTTTATTGGTCTTCCAGATTGTTGCTTCCATTGTATTCCTGTCAGCCTCTTTGATTATTTATCGACAGCTGCAACTATTAGATGCTCAGCCTGAAGAGCGAGAGATTCAGATTACAGGAGTTTTTCCCGGTTTGTCGGGAGCAAATGAACGGTTCAGTGAAACAGCAGTTGGATTTCTGAACGAGATGTCCAAATTTGGTTCGGTTGTCAGCTATTCTTTTTCCAATTTATACAAGGGAATTATCAAGAGTGAGCACAAGTTACTGCTTGATGATAGCATCAGCGGGTACCTGACAGTTGTTGATCCGGATTATTGGAAAGGAAAAAACAATATGATCTCAGGTAGGGGGTTTGACTATGTGTTTGGACAAAACCCGGGACAGGTTGTTTTGGATTCAACCATTGCAAAGGACCGTTTTGGATACGATAAGGAAACTGGATTTTGGAGAGTTGAAGGGAGTAGATATGAGTCGCTTGGTATAATTGATCCACAGGATAGCAAAGCACACCGGGCATACGTATCCGGCTTTCGTTACCTGACATACGTAGACCTTGTACTTAACTATCAGGGAAGATTCGGAGAGAGACCTGACCAGTTTTTGGAGAAAACGGAATACATGATATCTATCAAGTTTCCTTATTTCTTTCTTCTTAGACGAGAACAAGAGGCCTCAGGAAAAGCTATGGAAGATGTGTTAGCCCTTTTCATTTTCTTTGGTGGCGTTTGTGTATTGGTGGCTGCAATCGGACTGTTTGGACTATCCTACTTTATTACACAAAAGAAGAGTAGGGAAGTAGGGATTCGCAAAATACATGGCGCCAGCACCATTCATATTTTGTTCAGGTTGCTTACCAGTTTTACTTCGTTGGTTCTGCTGGCAGGATTGTTAGCTGCTCCGCTTGTCTACTTTGGAGGAAGCTATTGGTTGGATAACTATGCGAATCGCATTGAACTCGATGCAAGCATTTTCCTTTTGCCCACAATTGGAATTGCTTTGGTCACGTTATTCACTGTATTGAACAAAAGCTGGAAGGCTGCAACACAGAATCCTATTAAGATCCTTGATGAGCCTGGCTAACTCTTTCTACTCTCTACTTTTTACTCTTTACTCTTACTCCCCAAAGCTTCCCACTCTTCCACAGTCGCTTCCGTCTTTTGGTATTCCATTGTAGCAACCCATCGATCATCGACTTTCACAAGGAGCGTTTCAAAATGGATGTATGCGTCACCAAGTGTCTTACCTGAAGATGTTTCAATAGAGGTGTAGTGATAGATCCCTTTTTCATACGCCGTGATGTCATTACCGATCCGTTTGGAGAAGCGGAATTCAAGTGTATTTGCCCGTTTCCCGTCTCTAACCTCTAATATTTCTTTCTTCCATCGGTACTTGAACGCTTCTGTTACTGAGATGGTGGTATCTGGCTTGACCAACACTGCATCTTCGTGGTAAAGTGCTTTCATGCCATCAAAATCACCGGCTTTAGCTGTTTTAGCCAGGTCGGCCCAATATTGATCCAATTCGGCAATTCGAGTGTCCTGGGCTTCTGATTGGAAGGTGATGAAGAGGCTAATGAGTAAGATTAGGAGCTTTTTCATACATTAAATGTAGTCTCATCCTGCTTAAGCAAACAATATGAAATACATGTCACCATTCAACACCCTTGATTCATAATAATAATAACGCTTTCTCTTCATGCCCTTTTCCAGTAGTAGTATGACTTCATTCATGATTCTGAATGATGCGGCTCATTTCACGAGCATATAACTAACGGTACCTTGTATAATGATTAACCACTGACAAAATGAAAATCACATTTTACGGATACAACACATTCCTGATCGAATGGGGCCCGAATAAGATCGCCATTGATCCCGGGGGAAGTTTTTATGTGCCCGACTTTTTCAAGACTTTGATCCCTAAATCGGAGTGGAGCGGGATTACACACATTTTCGTCACTCATGGAGATCCTGATCATCATTGGCATACCGTTCGGGTAGCAGAAGCTTCTGGTGCCAAAGTGATTTGTAATGAGAAGATGGTACGGACAATTGACGGTGAACAACTGATGCTTGGACCAAGAAGTAAGGGCCTGACCTTCAGTGCCCCGATAAAAGAACTCTATACCGTGAAGGTCGATGAGACGATTATAGTTGATGACATGGAAATCACTGGTATCAAGGGTACACATGGTCCTTTAACTCTGAAATTAGGTCCTTTCTCCAGAATACTACATGAGGGTCCGGAAGAGCGGTTTGGCTATGGTGAGATGGGTTTTCAAATCACGTTTCAAGGTAAAACCATTATCAATCTCGGGGATACGATTTTGCATGAGGATAAATGGAGTGAGTTATCCTCTCCTGATGTATTGATGATACCTATCGGTGGGAAGATTGCTCGCAATACGATGGATGAGGAAGAAGCATTGAAAGCGGTGCAGGTGATAAAACCGAAAGCGGTCATTCCGGTCCATTATAATGGTGGAGCCATGTTCAGCAAAAACTACAATCGAGCAGATGACCAACTATTTAAAAGGAGAGCAGAAGCAATGGGTGTCAATTGTATCATCCTGCAGAAGGGTGAATCAACGCACCTGGGGTGGGTCAATGAAGAAATGACAACACAATACTTGTTAGACTAAACAATAACCACTATGAATGAATCACATCCAAACCTAGCCATACTGCAACAGTTCGATCCGGCGAACATTGCCGGAGCTGCAGATATCCTGGCAGAAGACGCAGTATTTCACTATTTCAATCCCAAGTTACCGGACATGCAGGGAGAGTATGTCGGACTTGAGGGTTTTCAAACTTTCTTTGAAAAGATTGGAAAACGTTCGGAGGGGACCTTCAAGGTTAACCCGCTTTTCGCGTCTGCAGTAGGAGACGAATTGGTCTTCGTGCACACTAATAACACAATGATCTTAGAAGATGAGCAAATAGAAACCGATGTAGTTGTGATCTTTCGTATTGTTGACGGTAAGATCACTGATGTGTGGGACATTCCTTCAATATATACTGCCAAATCAATTGACCTAAATCCACAGCTATGAAACCGATTAATCAACTAATAATGGCTTGCCTCCTGGTGATATGTTCTTTAGGAGCAGCAGGCACTGAAAAATTTCAAGCAGGCGAAAACAAAGTGATCTCGACCCCTGTTGAGGGTAATCTTTATCTTGCTGGAGCCACGCTGACCATTGATGCAGCTGTTTGGGGAGATTTAACAGCGGCTGGAAGGATGATTACCGTGAATGATTCTATCTATGATGATGTCATATTGGCTGGGTCTGATATCCTGATCAACGGAGTACTTGGTGACGATGCAAAGATCGCAGGTAATGATATCCAGATATGGAAGAATGTTCATGGAGACCTCATCATAGCCGGGGCATCTGTTCAGATCAATAGCGATGTTATCGTCGAACAGGACCTGGTCATATTTGCTGGACAGGCCATTATCAACGGGACCATCAAGGGTGAGGTAAAAGTAACCGGAGGCGCAATCACCTTTAATGGAACGGCTGAACAGGCGTTGGAGATCAAAGCCGATGAGTTGACCTTGAATGGGAGCGTTTATGGTCCGGCGACCTTTTCCGGGAATGAAGTTGGGTTGGGAGAAGCGGTTGAACTCAAAGGTGACGTAAGCTATTGGACAGAGGAGGGAGCGTTGGATTTTGGATCATCGGCCAGTGGAGCGGTGCAATTTGATGAAGAACTTGCGATCGATCAGCAAGACATTGACTGGAGATACCTGGGAGCGGGTCTTATCACTTTCTGGGTGTTTTACACTTTATCTGTCATTCTTGTAGTGGTGTTATTGGCCGTTCTATTTAACAAGAACTTTCAAAAGGCAGGAGAACAGTTGACAGGGACTTATTTCAAAAACCTTAGTTATGGGGTGCTTTATTTCATAGGATTATTGTTGGTTACGATTATTAGCTTCGTTATCATCATCGGTATTCCTATCGGGTTGGTTGCCCTCTGCGTTTTGGCTTTCAGTTTGTTATTCGCGAATGCGATCAGTGCGCTGGTTATTGCGAATGGTATAAATGTCCGGTACGAGAAGGGCTGGGACAAATGGAGCGTCATGCTCGTCGCGTTGCTGAGTTTCCTTGCGCTTAAACTCGTAAGCTTCATTCCTTTCGTTGGCTGGTTGATTGCTTTTGTCGTCATTGGAATGTCCTTCGGCTCGTTGGTCTTGTCTCACGCGAAATGGAAAACGTAACTTCGGCAACACGTCATTGATTTTGAGAATACCTTATGGGATTTAACATAGACTTTGAAACAATAACGCTGGATGCGCTTGAACAGCTCTTGCTTGAAAGCAACCTGGTTCCGAGTAGAATGATCCTGAAAGAGCATGCTGATAGTTACTTTGAACTTTTAAGGGGTCAAAAGATTCCCAATGTCCATGAATTGTATCAGGCCCTAAAGAAAAAGAAGGGCCTGAGTGAGCTGGCTGATCAAACAGGAATACCTGAGGAGTATTTGACCGTCCTTGCCCGGGAGATCAAAGGGTATATTCGAAAGCCGATTAAACTAGTGGAATTTCCCGGTCTTGATTCAGATACGGTTACCAGGCTAGCAAAAGAGGGGATTGTGAACGCCCTTCATTTATTCGATCGAGTATTAACAGCCGAGAGTAGGGATGCGCTCGCTTCACAAACAGGGATTGAAAAAGATGAGTTGTTAATGGCTACCAAGCTCGTTGATCTCTCACGTATACGTTGGGTTAATCACACTTTCTCCTATGCCTTGTATGAAGCTGGTTTTGATACGGCGGAAAAAGCTGCGACAGCTGATCCGCAAGACATGTATGAAAAAATCAAAAAACTCAATGAAGAGCGAAAACTCTTCCCTGCCCACATTGGAGTAAATGACATGAAGCGATGCATAGAGGCTGCACAGCTTGTGCCTTTTGATATTGAGTATTAACAAAGATAAACTTAACGGGGTTTTAGTTGGTTGAGAATGTTGGTCTGGTAATCTCCTTTACGCAAGAAGTATCCAGTTCATTCACCTCACCATTGTTTTCAAGGAATTGATAGACCAACTGATCCCAACAGCTCCAGTCAGTATATGTGTGTCCCTGGTCTTTGAAAATTATGTGTTTACTATTTGGAAAAAGTTGATGAATCGTGTGATTCATTCTTGGAGGAGTCAGCACATCATCTTCACCTGAAAATAACAGCAATGGAGTATTCCCTCCAATAGGCTTGGACATCCAATCCGGAGTAGATAATTCCTGCCAGGCCTGACACGCTCTGAATTCTGTTAACGCTCCCATCCCTTTTGTAAAGAGGGTATCCATTGACGCGAAAAACGTTTCTGAAAACTTATTGGCTTCTTCTGGGCAGAGCTGAGACAGATGTAGAGGTATTGCCAATTGAAGAGAGGAGATGTTGGCTTCAATTAGCGGAGTAAAGTTCTCGGAATGCGCTTCATTTATAATTGCCGGAATCTGTTCGATTTTACTTCCACCGTTGAGTATTCCTGCCATCATCCCTAGATATACGGATTCTGTGAACCTTATCTGATGTTGTTTGCCGGATGCTTCATTGACATAGTCATAAGTGACAGGGTTGTTTTGGAGGCTGTTCCTAAGTTCATATA
Source organism: Cyclobacteriaceae bacterium (assembly GCA_965267415.1). Taxonomy (GTDB): domain Bacteria; phylum Bacteroidota; class Bacteroidia; order Cytophagales; family Cyclobacteriaceae; genus Ekhidna. The sequence goes on from OZ253955.1 coordinate 449,117, forward strand.
CTTCTTCCTTGAATCCAGGGAAATGGGTGCTACATATGGAATCTGTTTCACATCTCGCAATTAGTTTCCGGAGCACGCGTTCCATTTCAATGTCTACATATCCAAACAAACCAAATTCAGGTGGAACGGTACCCGTTAAGATTGCAGAGTTAATAGATTTCGGATAGCGACGAATTAATTCCAATCCAACTCTTGAACCATAGGAAATACCATGAAAGTCATACGTTTCAATTTTCATCCAATTGCGGACTTGTTCCAGATCTTCCACTTGGGCTTCCGTATCATACTTTGAAAGGTCAACTTTGCCTTGGATCTCGCTAAGGCAATCAGCAATCAACTCGGTATCGAACAAGTAATGATCAATTGGTAAGCTGATTGAATCAAGTGCATCACAAGAAATTCTGGAGGCTCCGGTTCCTCTTTTCTCAACTATCAAAACATCTCTGACCTCTCGAAAGAAGGATGAAAAACCTCCTTTTTCATAGTAGGGGACGAGCAAGTTGTTTGGCACTCCGGGACCTCCATTGTAATCAACAAAAACGTATTGGGGAGGATCTTTCCTGTATGATGGAAACAGGAATACATTCAGAGGGATCTTCCTTCCACTTTTATTGATCTGGTTTTCAAAAACCTCAATACTTCCGCAAAGTATTTTTTCATTCAATCCTTCAGGGTTACATGGCTTAAGCATTGGGTATCTTTTCTGGGCACTTACCAATGGATCTTCAGAAGTGCCACAGGAAGCCACCAATAATACGAGACAGCCTAATACGAAATAGTTTTTCATAACTCTGGGTTTTCAATTCGTTGATACCTGGAGTGTAAGATATTAGCTTCATGTTATTCTTTGGCTATTAAAAAAAAGGGACCGCCAATAATGACAGCCCCTAAGCTTCTTATACAGACTGTGCAATGGTTTGATTCCAAATACCTGTAGCTGCCGTTTGCTCCACGTAGGTCGCAAAGTCGGTTGCCTTTCTGCCAAGTACCTTCTCCACATCGTCAGAGACAACCTGGTTCTCAGCATTGCCTAACACTTCTTCAAACAAGTAGCTAAAAAGCCAGACATAAGGGTCCGGAAGACCCGCTGCTTTCATTCCATTAGCAAATTCTTCAATGGAAATAGGCTGATACATGATTTCCTTTCCAATGCCCCTTGCAATAGCGTTAACTACTTCTTCAAAAGTCATTTTTCTTGGACCCGTTACCGTGATCGTTTCTCCATTGTAAGAGTCATCAACAAGCACTTTGGTCACAACTTCCGCTATATCATTGACATCTACAAATGGAATCTCTGCTTCAGGCATAGGAAGTGCTACATGTCCTGCCAGTACGAAATCGAGGAACGCACCTTCACTGAAGTTTTGGTTGAACCATGAAGCTCTCACAAGCGTATAGTTCAACCCAGAATTAGCTACGATTTGTTCGCACGCTTCTGCTTCTTTTTCTCCTTTTCCTGAAAGTAGAACCAGCTTTTCAAGTCCTTCCTTCAAGGCTGCTCGAGTCAAAACGTCAATAGCCGCTTTTGCTCCAGGAACCGCAAGGTCCGGATAATAGACAATGTATGCACGGTCCATTCCCCTGAGCGCTTGGGCATAGGTAGAAGGATCCTCCCAATCAAAGGAGGGAGTGCTACTTCGTGTTCCAATCCTCACATGGTGTCCTTGTTGTGTCAGTCCTTCTACAACACGGCGACCGGTCTTACCGGTGCCACCGATAACTAAGATATTGTGTTTCATTTTTATATTGATTTTGAGTTTGCTTTGGGTTCATTTAAAGTCTTGGTGAAACGAAAATCGATGCGATGGCAAGCATGAAAGCCATTATCGAAAAGCCAGTTCGGATCCAATGGAGACGATTCCACAGGTATTCATAATAGTTCCTGAATTTGTTAAGCTTTTCTGATTCCATCTGCATCAGGTCAAGTTTGTCCAGCTCATTGTTCAGAGGCACGTTTCCAAGTGCCGTTACACCAACAGTACCGACCAGGTAGGCGATTGAGGCAAGCAGCATCAACCAGAACGTCAATGGGTTGGTGTGAAATTGGTAGACACTTGCTATGCTTAACAATACCATGCTTCCGAAGAAAACCATGAAGAATGCCGGATTCAGGATCGCACGGTTGATCTCCTGCATAGTCTCAAGGTATGTGGTCGCTGACACTCGTTGAGTTCCCGGGATTACAGACACAGACCAGGCATAAAAGAGTCCTGCGGAAAGTCCGGGAAGTAGAATCGCGCCAAACAGGACCAGAGATTTGATTGATAATTCCATTACTAATAGATATTTTGAGTGGATAACCATTTTTCGAGTTTGAAATATTCTTCCTTTGAAAGCCTGACCTCACTGCCTTTAGGCATTTTTCGTTCGATAAAAACCGCACGGTAGATCTTAGGAGCACGCTTTGTCATATTTTTCTCATTGAAGACCATAAAGGGATTTCTTTTTCGGTGGCACCCATTGCATTTGGTGTCCAGGATATCAAAAGCCTCTTTCATTAGTTTGTGATCCGTGTCGGGAAGAGTTGTCGTTTCATTTTGCGTTGCAACCGAAAGATGAAATGAAGCCGGTAAGGCGAAACATGCTGTGGGTATACCAACTAACAATGTGACGAGTAAGTGTTTTTTCATTTTACTTCCAGTTTTAATGCTGGGGTAAAATTGAAAGTGAGTTAGAAGTCTTGCTTGACCCTTTAAGCCAATATTTTGACAGTTTAAGCCAGGCCTGGTCTATGAAGTGGTTTTGCGGTATTCGATAGGGGATTGTCCTGTCCAGCGCTTGAATGCCCGGTTGAATGCGCTTTGTTCGGAAAAGCCTGTTTGAAAAGCGATCTCTGCAACATTTCTGTTTGTACTCCGAAGCAGCTCTTTGGCGATAGCTTCCTGAGTCTTTTGAATCAGGTCACGGAAGGTGACACCATTCTCGGAGAGTCGACGAGTCAACGTACGATTACTCATCCCCATGTGTTCCCCAACCTGGATGATGCTCGGAATTCCACTTGGGAGTGCATCGGTGATGATCGATTCAACATCAGTTGCGATTCGATTGGAACTGATCTCCAATCCGTTTGTTTCTTCTTCGACTCGTTCGACCAGAAATTTGTTGATACTGCTATCCGCCTTTGCAGTTCTGGTCTCCAGGTCTGACGTTTGGTAGGCGATGATATTGTCTGGTTGGTTGAACAAGATCTCACAATCGAATGCTACGTGGTAACTGGCTAGATCACCGGGTGGTCTATGCTTGAAGGATACCTGAACAGGCTTAATGTTTGTTTCGGTTATTGCTTGAAGAACTACTACCGTTGCGGAGAAGGTGGCCTCATTGGAGAGTTCCACACCCCTTCGATGGGCATCTCTGTATAGGTATACCAGGGATCGGTCGCCTTTCTTATCTACCTCAAAGATGTACGTGTCAGACAACAATTTGAAGTACCGTTCGCTTCGGTCGAAGATCTCACCAGCCCAGGAGCAGGTTCGCCAGGATAACCCAAGGACTCCATAGTCTTCGATCTTCATTTGCTGTCCGACCCTTACTGAAAAACCGGGGCCTAATCTTTCGTCCAACAATTCATGAAGTCCGAAGAAGTGGTCAGCAGGCACTGCCTGAATGTGATCAATTGTCTCAATAGGAGTGGGGAGGCTGGAGAAATCATCTCTGGTCATGCCTTCATCAATGGCGTGGTTGATGACTTTTCGGTACAGGCTGATAGAGATATAGTTCATGGGGAGTCGGGTAGGTAAAGATAGGGTCTAGAGTACTCAATTTTTGCTATAAAATGGTTAAGAAGCTTTCTGCAGTGAACTGAGATTTAAGTACCTTCAACAATTGAATGATCAACCTGAATAATAAACGAATGAACGTCATCGAGACTGCAGCAAATGGTGTGGTCAATTACGAGACAATATTCACGTTTAATCAGATCAAAGATCGTGTCTATGCACGCTATCATGGTGGCAGAGTTAGTCGAGGAATGCTTGTTGGACGAATCACCGGAGCTAACTTAAGTTTTAATTATGCTCAGGTTCATGATGACGGAGAAGTAGCAGGAGGCCAATCCAACTGTGAGATCCAGCGCCTGGCTAATGATCAGGTGAGGTTGATCGAGCACTTTGATTGGGAGCAGGGGAAAGGTAGGAACGTGTTTGCCGAAATTGAATAGGATTAATTAAAAGCTCTCACTATGACAAAACATCGGATCTATACAATGAGCTTCGCAAGTGTCTATCCTCATTATGTTACCAAGGCGGAGAAGAAGGGACGTACAAAAGCTGAGGTGGATGAAATCATACGCTGGTTGACAGGGTATGGTCAGAAGGCATTGAAAGCTGAGTTGGAAAACCAAACAGACTTTGAAACATTCTTTGAAAAAGCCCCTAAACTTAACCCTTCGCGTTCCTTGATAAAGGGCGTGGTTTGTGGTGTCCGGGTGGAAGAAGTAGAAGAGCCACTTATGAAGGAAATCCGCTATTTGGATAAGCTGATTGACGAATTAGCACGGGGAAAAGCGATGGAGAAGATCTTGAGGAACTAAGTTCACATTGCTGGTGAGTCATTTACTTCTCACCTTTGGCCTATCCGTGTTTCACGGTATATGAATTGCCCTCTCCAGGGGATTGAAAGCTGTTAGTGTAAACTGGATTTTTGTTCCAAAAAATCTATGAAAGAACTGACTGCCTTATTATTCTCGCTAATGATGCTTTGGTCTTGTGGTGACGACACTTCAGACCCGGTTATTCCAGCCGACTTACCAGATGATCTAGCCGGTGTAGTTATTGAACTTGAATTCATTTCCGACGATGCGTCACCTTATCGGATGGGCGACCTGGTAGAGTTCGCCTTTTCCAGCTCCGGTGCACTCTTTATCACAACTGCCTCAGGGAGTTCGCTAGAGCTTCCCACGTTTGTTCAGGAAAATGAAGAATTCATTTGGGACGATGCACCAAATGGCAGACGCTACGCTGTTTCTCTGACTGCTGATGGAGACATTAATGAGATCAATTACCTCGGCTCGGATAACGCTTTCCTTGGACAGTTTGTCCCTGTATCAGGAAACGATGAACTCGAACTGATCATTGCGCTTGAAGGAGATTACACGGTCTCATCTGTAGATGAAGGAAGCCATAATCGAATGTCAGTATCCATTGACAATCAGGGAACGATTGATTTTGATATGGATTTGACATTTACTGCCGAGGACTATGAACTAATAACGGATCGCAGAGATTGTTGTGATGGGATCTGGGTAGATATTTCACCCTACCCATCGGAGCCTTACGAACGCCTGGAGCTATATGTTGATGCATCAGATAACCTGACTGAGATCCATTATTATCCGGAGTACCCGAATGTTGGAGGCAGGGTGAAGATCTCACTTTGACCAGATAGAATGCTTGTTGAAATAATGGCCCTCTCAAAAGGAGGGCTTCTTTTTTTGTCTATTGGTAGTTAACTTAATCGTTAGCTATCCGAACAATGGCAAAAAAGACGCAGCAATTATCACCAGAGAAAAAGGAACAGTTTGATCGACTTATTGAGACTGTCTCGGAAATAGAATTAAGTTCTGGATTTGGATTTCCTTACTCCTCTCTCAACGGTCACATGTTTTGCTTTATGGCCAAAACTGGTTCAGTGGGGATTCGTTTGCCCCAAGAAGATCGGGAGCAGTTTTTAGAGAAATACAGCACCATACTTTTTGAAAATCACAACGGCCCGGTTCTTAAAGAGTATGTCCAGGTTCCGGATGATCTGCTGGACAAGCCAGAAGAGCTGAAACCATACCTCGAATCAAGCCTGGCGTTTGTAAAGACTTTAAAGCCTAAGCCACCCAAAAAGAAAAAGTAGATCGGTTAATTCATAAACTGACTGTTTCTGTTCACCACCAATCTTCTACTACTATTGTCTGGCAAAATCCTGGTGTCTCACCTATCTTTATCTCACATCATCAAACCTGAGAATTCATGAACAAGACCTTGATTTATGCCTCACTGCTTGGGATATTGATTCCTTTGTTGGTTTTTGCAATTGTTCAGTCTGAGACGGTCATGTATCCAACAAGCAGTGCCAGAGAAGGTTTTTTGCAAATCTTCTTGCTTGGACTTGCTGTGGCATTAGTGATATGCTATCTCATTCTTCGTTATACAAACACAAGTCCGCTCAATTCGAAGTACCTGTCTATTTTCTTATTCCTCGCAATGGTTGGAGTGATGATCTTGGGAATTTATGTTGGTTTTGATGTTAAGGCAGAGGAATTCTTGCTCTACTTTTTACTGATCCATTTTTCAGGGATGTTATTAGCGATGCTATTGCTGGTAGTCCTATACACGGCGACTCAATTGAAAGCCTTGCTTTTGAGCTTGGGAGGAGGGCTGGTTATTGGCTTTTTGGGAGTCCTGTTTGGTAACATGCTAGGTATACCTGTAAATATGAGTATTTATATTTCCGTCTTCCTTGTATTTTTGATGGTGTTTTTCTCGATAGGGGCTCAGGAGAAAATAGTGTAACCGCTCAAAGGTGTTATCCCCTAGGGTCACTGGTCATTAGTGAATTCTTTGTGCCTCAACTATCTTTATCTCTCATCATTCATCAAATCCAATGAGCCATCGAAGAGATTTCTTGAAGCATTCTGCAATGGGAATGCTCTCACTTCCACTTTTCTCCTTTGACCAAAACAGGGAGTGGTCGCTTGATCTACTAAGCGGTTTTTCAGGCGAAGAACAGGACTATTGGTCCCTCGTTCGCAAACAATTCATTCTGAAAGAAGGCCAGACTTACTTTAACAACGGCACCATGGGACCAACACCTGGGTTCGTGATTGATAAAATGATCAATCATATGATGCATTGGGGCGTTCATGCGGCCGAAGTAGATTACAAAGAGGGTTCAGGGCCAGAATTACTGAGTGGTTATTTCAAATACGAAGAGTTGCGGAAGAAACTTGGAAAGATCATCAACTGCGATTTCAAAGAGCTTTCAATAACCCACAATGCAACATTCGGTATGAACTATGTGGGTATGGGGTTGGACCTAAAGGAAGGTGATGAATTACTAAATACGAACCAGGAACATGGAGGTGGGTTTGGAGCCTGGCAGACACTCGCTAAGCGAAAGGGTTGCGTCTATAAGCAGGCGATCCTTCCTGAGCCTGCGAATGACCCGGAAGAGATTGTAGATGCCGTTTTTAAGGAAGTGACTGACAAAACACGTGTGATTGCAATCCCACATATTGTCTCGGTCTATGGAACAGTGATGCCAGTCAGGGAAATCTGTGATGAAGCACGTCGTAGGAACATCTTCACCATACTCGATGGAGCACAAGCCGTAGGGCAGGTCAAAGTGGATGTTAAAGCCATCGGGTGTGATGCCTATTATTCAAGCTTACACAAATGGATGTTAGCACCTCCGGGTTCCGGGATCTTATATATCAGAAGTGAGGTAGTGAAAGATATCTGGACGACCATCGCAAGCTACAATTGGGACAACCAGGATGACCATGGGTTTCGACTGATGCAAAATGGTACCGGCAATCCTGCCATTATTACCGGGCTGGATGCTTCAGTAGATTTCTATAACACCATTGGAGAGGAAAGATGGTTGAGTAGGATCAAGGAGTTAGGTATGCACCTTCGTGATGGCTTGAAGGAATTTGACCATGTCAAGATCCATTCTTCCACCAATGAAGAAATGGCTGCCGGGATTACTACATACGCTGCTGATGGGCTGAGTGGACCTGAACTTCAGAAGACACTCTGGGAACGAGAAAGACTGCAGCCAAGGTCTGTAGGACAGGAGCTAATGCGCCATTCAGTCCACATTTATAATTCGAAGGAAGAGATCGATCGGGCCCTGAAGGTGATCAGTGAGTTGGGTTAGTCATTGGTTTCGAACTGTTGCCTGGAAAGTAAGATTGTTGATCTATTAACTCACTATCAATTATCACCTAATCCCTTATCTTAGCCTTCATGGACGATTTTAGTTTTTGGTGGTACATCATTGCGGCTGTCATCTACTTCCTGACAAGGAGTCGCAAGAAAAAATCAACCCAACGTCCAAGCCGTCCTGGCTCGGAGAATAATCCGGAACCCCAAGCACCTCCAAAAAGTTTTGAGGACCTGCTTAGAGAGATCACGGGAGAAGGTCAACCTGAAGTACCGCCTCCAACCGTACGTGAATTAACTCCTGCAGAGCAAGAAGAGGAAAAACGAAAGGAAGAGGAGCAACGTCTCAGGAAAGAAGAAGAGTCACGAAGGTTGGAGGGAGAGCGTCGGGTGTTTGCTGATGAGGAAAGCCGTCGAGTATATGAGGAGTCCATCAAGCAGGCAGAAGGGTTTGATATTGAATATGGCCCTGACGAAAAATTCAAAGAGCCTCGCCTTTTCAGGCAGCACTCGCAGGAGGAGGAGGAAGAGGAGTACACTATCGCCGATGAGATCCGTGATGGACTTAGTTCCGATGAGGCGAGGAAAGCGATCATTTATTCAGAGATCCTGAACAGGAGGTACTGATTCAAACAATAAGTTATTAAGATTCTTCCCTGTCCGTCAGCTTATCAGAATGACGGTCGAAATCTTGTTACTTACCTTTGACAAAGGAAAGAATGCCACATGAAACCTGTCACCCTGATCATAGCACTTGCAGGCCTGGTGTCTGCAAATGGGCAGCAATTTGATGCAATCGATAGCCTTAACCGATTACTAAAGACTGACCTTGATCCAAAGCAACGTGCGTATGTGCTGGATGAACTGTCTTACATATGGTTTACACAAGACCTGGATACATCGCTTTATTATGGGCAGGAATCTTACCTGGTATTCAGTGAGCTGGATGATCTCAAAGGACTTTCGCAAGCGGCCACTTCTGTTGCTGCGGCTTATCATTATCTGAATCAATGGGACAGTGCAGAATGGTATTACCAACAGGCGCTGGGAATCCGGAGGTCAATTGGAGATACCGCTAAGGTAGCCTCTTCACTCAACAACCTGGGGGTACTTTTCATGGACCGTGATGAGTATGATAAGTCCGCGAACTACTTCGTGCAGTCACTGGAAGTCCGAGAGCAGGTAGGAGACACCCTGGGTGCAGCGTTAACCCGATCAAACCTTGGGCTGATCTTCAAAAAACAGGGTAACTACGATAAAGCAATCGATTATTACCTGGAAGCCAAGGAGACACTTCAGCATTCCAGAAGGCTATACAATTTTGAAGTTGCTTTGCTTAACCTGGGATCCATCTATAATACGATTGGAGATTACAAAAGAGGGTTACAGTACAACAGTGAACTTAAAGATATGGCTACCCGGCGATCATCGTATCGCAACCTGGCTAAATCCTATGTGAACCTCTCCAATTCATTCCAGGGATTGGGCAGACTTGACAGTAGCATTTATTACGTCAATCGGGCACTTGAATTCTTTGAAGAATCGAACGACACACTCAACATTGCACGGTCCTTATTATCGATTGCACAGTTTCACAATGAACGAGGGGAACACAACCAGGCTGTCCGGTATGCTAATCAGCTGACCAGGCTTAATACAACTTTGGATAACAGGGAGTTGTTGGTTGACAATGAATTGGTAATAGCAGAGGCATATGCAGGTCAGGGGAACTTTGGGCGTGCCTATCAAAGCTTGCGTACTTCTTATGAACAGAAGGATTCATTGCTCACCGAATCACTTAACGCTACTATCGCGGACTTATCTATCAAATATGAAACAGAGCAGAAAGAGCGGGAGATCTCTGAGCTGAAAGTGAAAAACCAGGAGGTAGAGCTCGCTCGTCAGCGGTCAGCGAACCAACGAAATGTGTTCTTGCTTGTTGCAACAATTTTCATTGTTGGGGCAATCCTGTTGTTCCTTCTACTTCGAACCAAATCAAGAGCCAATGCGATTATCTCTAACTCATTGACCGAGAAGGAGACCTTGCTCAAAGAGATTCATCATCGCGTAAAGAATAACCTGCAAGTGATCTCAAGTTTGTTGAGTTTACAGTCCCGCTACATTGAGGATGAAGCAGCCCAGGAAGCAGTCAATGAAGGCCAAAATCGTGTAAAGTCTATGGCACTCATCCATCAAAAGCTGTATCAGCGCGATAATCTGTTGGGTGTGGAAGCAATGGAATATGTACAGAACCTAACAACGGAATTGAGAGCAGCCTATGGTATTGATCCCGAGAAAGTAGCTATTGATTATGATGTTGCTTCACTCAACCTCGATGTGGATACACTTATTCCCATAGGTTTGATCCTCAATGAACTGATAAGCAATTCCTTTAAACATGCATTTCCGGAAGAGCGCAAGGGAAACTTGTTTATTGGGTTAAAGGAGGTAGAGGATCAGTTAGAATTAAAAGTGAAGGATGACGGAGTAGGCTCAAACAAGGATGTAAGTCAGTCTGATTCATTCGGCATGCGCATGATCCATTCCCTTGCGATGAAGCTCGAAGCAACAGTAAATTTCAATTTCTCTTCGGGAGCAGAGGCCTCCCTGCTGATATCCAGTTATAAGTTGGTATAATTGTTTACATGAACCCGTCAGTGCTGATCGTAGAAGATGAACCGCTCATTGCGGATGACCTTTCCTTTCACCTAAAGGACATTGGGATCAGCGATGTGCAAATAGCATTAAAGTATGAGCAGGCCATTAGTAAACTGGGAGAACAATCCTTTGATTTGTTATTGCTGGATGTGAACCTGTCCGGGGAACGTGATGGGGTGGATGTCGCCCGGTTTGTGAGACAACAATCCAAGACGCCTTTCATCTTTATCACTTCTTACTATGATCAGTCCACATTGGATCGGGTAAAGGAGGTGGACCCGGTGGCCTATATCCTGAAGCCTTTCAATAAACAAGACATCCAGGTCAATGTGGTCATGGCTCTAAATAAACTTTCAAAAAAAACCGAGGGATTAAAGCCAGAGAAATTTTTCATTAAGGATAAGGAGGGGTTGGTTTCGATAGATCCGGAAGATATTGATTACGTGGAGGCTTTTGATAATTATGCCAAAGTGTTTTCCGGAAACGAGTCATTCATAATAAGTCACACACTAAAAAGCATCGAAGAAAAACTGTTGCCGCACGGGTTTGAGCGTGTACACAAGTCTTACCTCGTCAACTTCTCCCGGATTACTCTCATAAGTGAGGGTTTCATTTATTTCAACCAATTCAAGGTGCCTATCGGACGTGCCTACAAGTCAGAGTTCATGTCGAAGATCACGACACTTTAGCTATTGTTGATCACTAAATAAATCTGGTCGTTTACTAAAAATCGCTTCTATGGGGTAGGGAGTTTGAAGAACTTAGAATAGTTAAATCTTTTCTGGAAATCTTCAAATGCTGTCACCCATGAAACCTTTTATTCTCTTCGTTTCACTCGTTTTCTATGTTTCCGCTAGCTATGCACAAGATTATTACTGGGTAGGTGGGACCGGTAACTGGTCCGACCATTCCAGCCACTGGGCTACCTCTTCCGGTGGATCAACGTTTCACACTGCCGCCCCTTCCTCAACTGACAATGTGTCCTTTGATGCCAATTCCTTCACAGCCACTAGTCAGGTCGTCACCCTTGACGTGGAAGCTGATTGTAATTCAATGGACTGGACAGGGGCCACCAACTTCCCGTCCATTGTAGGAAATGGCAATACATTGAACATTTATGGCTCCTTGACCCTGGCTGCCGACATGACCACAGATTTTGATAATGTAGAGTTTGAGGCTACTACGACTGGTCATACTATCACTACAAATGGGACTGAGATGGGATCAAGTTCTGCTGTTCGATTCAACGGGGATGGAGGAGAATGGACCTTTCAGGACAATTTCGATGTAGAGTCCATGTATCATATTGCCGGAACAATTAATTTCAATGGACAGAATATTGACGCTGGTAGCCGGTTCCAAACTTCGGGTCCTTCAGCTAAGACGATCAACCTTGGTAATTCTCAGATTACCGCGGTGCGTTGGTGGATGTTTGGGACGAACCAAACCGTCAATGCTGGAACTTCCAAGCTTGTTGTTTCCTCCATTTACACTGACGATACAGGAGATGGCCCTTTTACGTATCATGACCTGGAGTTTTACAATTATGGGAATCTCTACAATAGTGCAACATTCAATACAATCACAATCCCAGCGGGCTTAAACTTACAGGTGCAGGCGGGCGCTGTTATCACTGTTGATAACATTGTTTCGGAAGGTACAAAAAACAATATTGTGACCATGTCATCTTTTACACCAGGTTCTGAAGCCAGTTTCAACAAAGCTTCATCCAGTGTAACGATCGAATATGTTGAGATGCAGGATATCCACGCGACTGGTGGAGCTTCCTTTATTGCGAACAATTCAGTAGATAACGGAAATAATACTGGCTGGACCATTAACTCAATTATGCCTCAGAATTATTACTGGGTAGGAGGTTCGGGTAACTGGTCAGATTTTGCCAGTCACTGGTCCATTTCTTCAGGAGGAAGTACCATGCACACGGATTACCCAAGCAAATTTGATGATGTATTTTTCGACGCTAACTCTTTCTCGTCCGCTGATCAGACAGTAACAAATGATCTCCTAATAGCGGAATTTCATGATATGGACTGGTCAGGCGTGACGAATAGCCCCACTTTAGATGCCTCTATTGGCTATTCTCTGGAAGCTTATGGTTCTGTCACCTTTGATGCCGGGATGACTAAAGACATCCATACCTTACGCTTTAAGGGTAATGAAAATGGATTGACATTTACTGCGTTAGGTTCTGGGAGCAATAGTTACATCACTTTCGATAACAATGGAACCTATGACTTACTATCTGATGTGAGCGCAGCTACTTTCAGTCAATGGGAAGGTACAGTAAACTACAACAATGTGACGATTGATTGTTCCATCGATTATGAATTGGGTAATGGTACTTCGAGTTCTGCTACGGCGAACCTCAGCTCTGCTACCATCAACTGTAGAGATTTGAATGTACACTCTACAGCGATGGTCACCGTGAACAAAGGAACAGCCGTATTCAACGTAGATCGTACCATTGATGGTCATGGTATATCACTATACTCTGTTACGATGGATGGAACAGGATCAATCCTGGGGTCAAATACGTTTGATTACCTGACTATCAATCCGGGCTCGACCATTTCTTTCGAGCAAGGTGAAACTCAAACGATCAATCAGGATTTAACACTTGACGGAACGAAGGCAAATCCAATTAACCTTAACTCGACAAGTGCAGGAAGTCAAGCGACCATCTCCAAGGCTTCTGGTACCGTAGATGCCATCTACTTACTACTCCAAGACATAGCAGCTGCTGGTGGAGCTACGTTTAATGCAACGCAGACAGTTGACAATGGAAACAATGCCGGATGGAACATTACCGGCCTCACCGGGTCTGATTATTACTGGGTAGGAGGTTCTGGTAACTGGTCTGATTTTGCGAATCACTGGGCAACAACTTCAGGAGGAAGCACTTTTGAAACTACTGTGCCGGGTGTGTTAGATAATGTCATTTTTGATGCGAACTCTTTTAGCTCCGCAGGAGAGATAGTCACCATTGATAGTGATGAGGTCAACTTTAATGACCTGGATGCTTCAACAAGTACCCAGCCATTTACCATTTCCGGAAATGGTAAGGTGATGAATGTGTATGGTTCGGTGGACCTACCTTCAACAGTCACTGTGACTGTGAGTACCTATAACTTCCTTACTGTGGGAACTGAAATATTGAACTTTAACAATGGTCCGGGATCAAATTATGACTTCAACTTTATGTCATCTGGAACCTGGGGCTTAAGCAGTGCGCTGGCTGTGAAAAACCTCAGTATCGAGGCTGGAACTATCAATACCAATAACGAGAACGTTGTGGTAAGTCAGAGCATCAGCTTCCTCGGAACGAACAATAAAACCCTGTCACTCGGTACTTCATCGGTGCAAACCGGCTCCCTTACAGCCAATATGGCTGAGAACGTCACTTTGAATGGTGGATCTTCAACTATTTCAGCGGGGGCAACCTGGTTTTTAGAAACTCATGCATCTAACAATATCACTCTGAATGATATCACTTTCTTAGGAGGCAGTAGTGCATTGCTTTACGACGATCTCTCCGTTAATACGTTCACGCTTGAAGCTGGGGTCACACTAACTTTTGTAGGAGATGCAACTGTAACAACTAATGAGCTAATTGCTATCGGAACGGAAATGGATCCAATTACGATAGACCCACAATTGGTGAGTACAACTTTGACCTTTAGCCAGGCGACAGGGACTGTTAATGCAGATTATCTTGTTATGGAGGAAGTGACAGCAACAGGAGGGGCCGTCTTCAATGCGTTTAACTCTATTAATAACGGTAATGTGATCGGATGGATCTTTCATAAGGATCCTCAGACAATTGATTTCCCCGCATTACCGGATAAAGTTTACGGAGATCCTGATTTTGAACTGGTAGCTACAGCAACTTCCGGGCTTACCGTGACTTTCGAGATCGTTTCCGGTCCAGCTACGTTGGATGGCACTACTGTCTCGCTTACTGGAGTTGGGACTGTTCAGGTAAAGGCGGAACAGGCTGGCAACATCGATTATGATCCGGCACCATCCGTGATCAATTCTTTCGAAGTAATTGAAGCGGATCAAGAGATCACTTTTGACGTGCTTCCTACGATGACCTATGGTGATCCTGATTTTGAGCTGGAAGCGACTGCAAGTTCCGGACTGGAAGTTTCTTATACCAGTTCCGACGAGGCAGTAGCTACAGTGGACGGAAATACAGTAACCATCTTAACCGCTGGTACGACGATAATCACAGCAATTCAAGATGGAGATATGAACCACGGTCCGGCAGCAGATGTACAGCAAGCTTTGACTGTGAATAAAGCAGATCAGACAATCAGTTTTGATGAACTTCCTGATTATGATATTGACCTTCAATCTCAACCTGTGGAACTGGAAGCTACTGCATCAAGTGGCCTGGAGGTGACCTACACTGTTGACGGACCGGCTGAGTTAGATGGGAATGAATTGACTGTGACTGGTGAAGGAACTATAACGGTTGTTGCATCGCAAGCAGGAGATGATAATCACAATCCTGCAGATGATGTTGAGCAAGCGTTTGAGGTAGCAAGTGATGTATTGAGTGTGTCCCTGACAGATCAGGGAATACAGTTCTATCCTAATCCAGTCAGTTCGGTCTTGTACTTTGAAACGACAGGAGACCAAACACCATCATTAGAGTTGCGCTCCATGGAAGGGAAATTGATTTTGTCGGTCAAAGAGATTCAAGCTAACCAACGGATCGATCTGAGTAGGACCAGAAAGGGGATTTACATACTCATCTTAAGACAGAATCAGGAAATAATAGGTACTAGCCGTCTGATCGTAGAGTAAGCATACTGTACGAATAGGCAGCATAAAGGGCCCTGACGGTATGTCAGGGCTTTTCTTGTTTTAGATATCATTCTTGTAATTCGTCAAGTCAAAACATTTGCTTTTGAAGTGTTTTCCAAAACAACGAATCATTGAATGTGACTACTTAAGTCTTTCCTGTGTACCATTCACCCTTAAAAAAATCACCATTGGTGCTTTCACTGAATTTCTTTTGAGTTCAAAGGACTGTGGTTTCGTTTCATAGCATTGAAATTCAAAACAATTTAAATGACTATGAATCAAATACTTAAATTCACTTCTGCTCTAATTGTGGTTATTGTTGTTTCAACTTCAACGTTGGCTCAGCCTCCAAATCCTCAAGACTTTATAGGTCATGGTCCCGTTAACAAATCGAAAGAAAATGTAGCTCTGGATGGTTATGATGTGGTTGCCTATTTTAAACAGGATGAGGCTAGAAAAGGAGAATCGAAATATTCTCTACAACACGAAGGTGTTGATTATTACTTTTCCTCAAATTCCAATAGACGAGCTTTTCAAAGGGATCCTGAAACATACCTGCCTGAATATGGAGGTTTCTGTGCATTCGGTTTGGGGTCCATTCAAAGGAAGTTTATCGTGGATCCTACTTCATATAAGATTGTCGACGACAAACTCTATCTGTTCTTTGTTGGACCCATAAGAGGAGTTGTTACTGATTCACAGGATATGTGGAATGAAAACGAAGATGAGCTAATGAAAGTGGCCGACGAGGCTTGGGTAAAACAGAAAAACATGTAGGGTTGGAATTATCTCAAGTTGAATCATGAAAATTGATTCAACTTGAGATCCTTGCTTAAACTCCAAATAATAGCCTTTGAAGCGTTGTTTAAACAACAAAGCCTGTCATTGATTACTCCGGTTAGGGTCTTTGATTCTAAAAAAAGGGACCATTGATAATTATACAGCCTTCAAACTGGTCACACCTCTATTCACATGTCGTTTTCAGTGTGACATTTGAATTACTAACGACTTAGAAATCATATAACTAACAAATTGAAACAAAATGCAAAAACTTGTAATTGTCATATTAGTATTGGTAAGTCCATTGCTTCTATCTGCTCAATCAGGAAAAATTACCGAAGGTGAACGTGAATTTCTCACTACCTATTTTTCGAGCGTCAAAGAGAGATTGAAATCTACATTGGATGAAATAGATGACTCGGAATGGAAAACCAGGAGATCAGATGGTGGCTGGTCTCCGGCAGAGACAATGGAGCACATCATTATTGGTTGCAACGCCCA
This sequence comes from Cyclobacteriaceae bacterium, assembly GCA_965267415.1. GTDB lineage: Bacteria > Bacteroidota > Bacteroidia > Cytophagales > Cyclobacteriaceae > Ekhidna. The sequence continues at coordinate 465,763 of OZ253955.1, forward strand.
ATTAGGGGGAGTTATGCGCACACTGAAAGGGAATGAAGTCAAAGGAGACTTGTCAGCGAATGACGGTCTGTTGCTATCATTGATGACGGACAGGGGTAAACAATTCCAGACACCCTTACCACCAAAAACCAATGGGGCACAGTCTAAAGAGCAACTGTTCAGTGCGTTTGAAGAATTAGAAGACAAATGGCTTGTGGTTGTCAATGATCGCAACCTGAAACTCAGGAATTATCATGGTATGTCTCCCTTTCAGCTTAAGGCTGATGGCTATCAACAGTTACTTCTTGTTGCAGGTCATGCGTTTCGACATACAGGCCAGATCATTGAAACTTTGAATGAGATGAGGACACCATAGGAGTAGGATACGTTTTATTCTGTATTCTTTCAAAGCCGGGCGAATGTCCGGCTTTCTTCATGTCAGCCGTGTCGTAATTTAGTTCAGCATTTTAGCGTCGACATATCGCTGGGAAATGGAATCAGCACTTTGCTCAACATTCCACCACTCTTTGAACTGCTGACTTTTATACCTACTGATAGTGATATTGACATCACTACCGTAGGAATAATTACTATCCAGGTTCAAGGTAAGCTTGCGATTTTTTTGTTTTTTAAATCCACCAATCATCTCTCTATTGACCAGGTATTGTCTGTTGACACGGAAAAAGATAAAATCTGAAACTTTGTTTTCAACTTCTTCCAGGGAAGTAAATTGGGTAATTACCTTTTTCCCGTCTTTTATCTGCACTGACACAACACCGTTTGATGAATGGAACAATACAATGTTGCTTTGATCTATTGCTAAAGATTCTTTGCGTGTTTTGATTCCAATTTTCCCCGGGTTGATCGCCATGGTGAACTGGTGCCCAACAAGAGCTTTAAGTAGCACATATTCAAAAATCATGATCCCTTCGCACAGGACAAGAAACCTGGTATAGTGAACCCAATTTAAAACAGCTCCAAAATAGAGCTTGAACACAAGAAGATAAGTAGCAGTGTAAGTGACTCCTGTAGTAACAAATACGATTAAGAACTCTGTCAAAAACCTGTTTCTGACGCTTGTCTGCTTTTCAAGTAATTTGTCCAACCGTCGTATCACAACATAGTTGGTGGTACACATTGCAGTACCACAAAAAAAAATAACAAGAAAAGGAGTGATAGGGAATTGATAATTAGTGCTGAACGGAAGTCTGGGGTAGGCCACCAGATGAACAAGAGTCAGAGCGATGAGTGTGATCAGGATGACCCGAAGGATCTGCTTCTTAATTTCAGGGGAATACCTGTTGAAATTGGGTCTGGAGATGCTTAGTTGGTCCATCGCCCACGTTAAACGAGTTTCTGTGATGGTCGTTACGAATTAGTGACTAGCGGTAGTCCTTCAAATCGAAAGCGTCCGGAAGAGACTCCCGGATCGTAGTATTATAGGTTTCTTCAGAATTGCAAAAGCTGTGAATCCTCCTTTGCCCGTTGCTTCAACTCTGCTAGATCCATGCCTCAAGGTAACAAAATCATAAAAACAGGATATGAATCGTACTTTAACCAATGGTTTTGTAGTTTAACAGAAATAAAGAAATCATGAAGTATTCATATTTATTCCATGTCACTACTTTCTTTTTAGTTATCTCTTGTGGCCCTCAGGGGCAGGGGGATTCACCTACTATTAGTGCAGCAGACGTAGAAACGTTGCGGAATATCAAAATGGAGTTGTGGGCCAAAGCTTACGAAGAGCAGGATACCACGTTGCTTGGACAGCTACTTCATGATAAATACCAGCTTATTGACGATACCGGAGAGGTGTACAGCAAGAACGATGAGATGACCTATGTCTCCCAATATGGTCCGACTTATGAATCCTTTGTCTATGAGATCGACCAGATTGAAGTGTTCCCCAATGGTACAGCTGTTGTTACCGGTCGAGGGGCTATGCGTGGAACGGATGATGAAGGCAATTATTTGACCACTTACAAGGAAAGTAACTCTTTCGTAAAAGAAGGAGATGCCTGGAGGGCCATCAATACGCACGTGTCCGGTGTAAAGGATATCAGGGAAGTACAGTAGGGGACCTTCTTATGTCTGAGATTCCTGTTAAAAGACAGTTTTATCTTTTACCCATCTCTACGTAGTTGCGCTCATTTTCACCAGTGTATACCTGTCTTGGTCTTCCAATCGGTTCACCATTCTCACGCATTTCCTTCCATTGGGCAATCCATCCCGGGAGTCTTCCAAGGGCGAACATCACGGTGAACATGTCTGTCGGAATGCCCAATGCCCGGTAGATGATGCCTGAATAAAAATCAACGTTTGGATAGAGCTTCCTATCAACAAAATACTGATCATTAAGCGCCTCTTCTTCCAGTCCTTTAGCGATATCCAGTACCGGATCAACTACACCAAGAGATGTAAGCACATCGTCTGCGGCTTTCTTGATGATCCTTGCACGTGGATCGAAGTTCTTGTATACCCGGTGACCAAAGCCCATCAATCGGAACGGATCGTCTTTATCCTTTGCCTTAGCCATCCATTTTTTGGTATCTCCTCCGTCGGCTTTGATACCTTCCAGCATTTCAATTACCGCCTGGTTAGCTCCACCATGAAGCGGTCCCCAAAGCGCATTGATGCCAGCAGCTATGGAAGCCCAAAGACTTGCCTGGCTGGACCCGACAATCCTGACAGTGGAGGTCGAACAATTCTGCTCGTGATCCGCATGTAGGATAAGCAACTTATCCAGAGCTGATGCAATGACCGGATCTACTTCATACTGATCTGAAGGGAGCGCAAACATCATGTGCATGAAGTTGCCACAATAATCGAGTGTGTTTTTAGGGTAAACCACCGGATGCCCCATCTTTTTCTTAAATGCCCATGCTGCGAATGTTGGCATTTTGGCCATCAACCGAATAATGCTAAGATCCACCTCGTCAGCCGGTCGGTTAGGTAGGAGACTGGAAGGGTAGTAAGCAGTCTGGGCCGTCACCATGGATGAGAGAACTCCCATCGGATGTGCGGCAGATGGGAAACCGTCCAGGATCTTTTTGATGTCCTCATTGACCAAGGTGTGATGCTTGATCTCGGTATCGAATTTGTCAAGCTCATCCTTCGTCGGCAGGTCACCATTGATCAGGAGGTAGGCTACTTCAAGGAATGTGGACTGATCAGCTAGTTGCTCGATAGGATAGCCTCTATAACGCAAGATCCCTTTTTCACCATCCAAAAAGGTAATGGCACTTTCGCACGAACCTGTATTCTTGAACCCTCTGTCAAGCGTGATGACACCTGATTGCCCCCGTAGGGAAGCGATATCAATTGCTTTTTCGTTTTCCGAGCCTTCCGTTACCGGTAGCTCATATGTATTCCCATCAACAGTTATTTGCGCGGTTTCTGCCATTTTTGGTGTGTTTTTATCGTTTTTTAAAATCCCTCGAAATTATCAAATTATTTGCTGTTTTGCAGGCTAGTTGCCTCCTAAAATCAGCGGTAATCCATCATCTCCACTTCCGATCACAATGACCTTGGAGTTTGGTGAATTTGCTAATTGCTGGGTCGCTTCTATTCCTCTCATTCGCAATAGCTCTCGAGTCAAACTGCTATTGATGATCTTGTTAGCCCGAGCTTCACCTTCTGCAGCAATTCGTTTTCTTTCAGCCTCACTCTGCTCTTTATCCAATCTAAACTGGTACGCTAATGCTTCCTGCTCCTGCTTCAATTTGTTCTCAATAGCGTTCTTGATTTGATCCGGAAGTTTAATCGATCGGATCAATAAACTTCTCATCTCTACTTCGTTCCCTTCTGCGCCTAAGATCTCTCGTGTTTCCTCTTTGATAGAAGCTTCCACTTCGGGACGCTTCGTTGAGTAGATCTCTTCTGCCGTATATCGTCCCATTACCTGCCTCACAGTTGAACGTGCCTCAGGTATGACGAGTCTTTGGATATAATCCCCTCTAAAATTCTCCTGAATTTCACCGATTCGATCATACTTCGGATGAAAACGGACCGTCACATCTACACTAATGTTCAATCCATTTTTGTCCAATACATCCATCGTTTCTTCGATCTTATTTTCAGAAACCTCATATACGTATACTTCGTTCCAGGGTGCTTTCATGTTCCATCCCGGTCCGATGATGTTTTCTTTTTCAAGTGTTCCACTAAGTGTTTTGAAGAGCACTGCTCGTTCAGAAGCCTCAATTCGGTAAAAAATGCGGTTGAACGCTGAAACAAGCACAATTAGGGCAATGAATCCAACGATTACAAAGGGTAAGTATCTTCTGTTGTCCATGATATTTTTAAAGATGTTTTAGAACCGTAAAGTTAACATGGAAGACTTGCGCGAGGTTCAATCATTTGGTTGAAGCACAAGCTTATTTTCCGATTGCCTGATCTCTTTCTCATTCATGATCATCCGTCTGAATTGACCATTGGCATACATTTCAGCCTGGTCATCATAGTATGGGCTGAAATAGTTTCCTGACTGACCAGTTGGGAGAATACTCCAGCTGTTATTTCGAATGTCCGAAAAATCAACAATCCGTCGGGTCGATGGACCGAACGTGATCGGCTGTAGTTTTTCACCAGTATAGGTGAAACCCAGGTTGTTGATCACCTCGTTTCCACCGGAGACACCAAATGGTCCCACATTCAAGAATCCAAGTACGGTTCCTATCCCATGATTATGTTTTAGCTGGTGGCCGTCACCCCACTTCCACTGGGTGTAGTCATCACCCCAATAAGTACGAAGGTCTGAGACCGTCCGGTCAAAGGCTTCCCGGATTATTTGTATCCTCGTTTCTGTTTCATCTGTTTCTACATTGTCCCACCACTTAGACTGTTCGTTTTTCACCAGGTGTTCAATGGCAATCTTATAAGTATGTGTGCCTTTATATGCTTCCCACAAATCTTCGCCCATTTCATCCTTCATTGCTCCTTCCATGATCTCGTAGATCCACTTTTGGTAAACCAGGGGCTGATAGTCAGCTTTATTGAAATCCGCTTTCCAACTGATCAGGCCTCTTAGAAGCTCTATCTCTTCGGTATCCTTGACGGCATGAAGCAGTATGCCTTTAACATTCTCAAACAATTTGGACCTGGAGTCGAGCAACATTCCTTTCATATCACCCACACCGAAAGCTTCATTGTTCTGTATAAGCTCATCGATCCGCTCACCACGGTCATCGGGCAGGTAGTATCCCGAATAAACTACTCCATCAACCGTATCAGGCTGGTTGTTTGCGCTATAGACGTAACCCCAGTCCGGGTTGATTGCATGGGGGTTTTTCTCAAATGGATACATTTCATCCGGATCGTCTAACCCGGTAGAGCCATCATAGAAGTTCTTGCTGGTAAGTTCATTCCGCCGTTTGATCAATTTGCCTGTTGCCCACCAGGCAACATTGCCGTCTTTATCTCCATACATCACATTCAATCCCGGTCCATGAATTTTAGCAACGGCCTGCTCAAACTCCTCAAGGTTTGCGGCTCTTGTAAATCCATGTGTTGCTTCGAGTGCAAAGTTTTCGAAGTTGGTATTTACCCAATACATGGATACTATGTCTTCAAGAGGTTCCTCCTTTAGTATGTCCGAAACGATGGGTCCGTGTTTCGTGGACCTAACAGTGAATTCTACCGGATCTCCTCCTTTCACATGGATGAGTTCTGTTCTTGAATCCATGGCTACCCACTCTCCCTTATATCGATATTGGTTAGAATCCTCCGGGTGGATCTCCTCGACATAAAAATCCATGTCATCGTTTTCAAACATTGTCAATCCATTCGCATGGTTAGGAGTGTGAAGGATCAACGGGTAGGGGATCGCTCCGAGGTGATACCCATAATATTCAGTTTTTGGAGTAGTCAAATGAGCTTCATACCAAACTGCCGGCTGGGAAAAAGCAATGTGGGGATCGTTAGCGAGTATGACATTTCCTGTAGAGGTCTTGTCTTTGGAAAGCACCCAACTGTTGCTTCCTACGAATTCAGGAACTCTTAATGTCTTTGCTACCTGGTCTGCATTTAATGACAGCAGGCTATAGCGATTGTCATGGTTTCTAAGAACTGTTTCACCCCTATAATGGTAGAGTTGGAGATCAGTAATGTAGGAAGAATCAAGTTTGGCCGACAATTCAGCAACAAAAGGATCTGTTTTATATGCATTGGAGAAACTGAAGGCCATGTAGGCAAGCACCTGGAACGTATGCTCGATTGTAAAGGGTTCGACCTCAACCTGGAGTACAGTATGTTCCAGTGTTTTGGGATTGTTCTCGATGTAGCCATTGATCCCGTTAATGTAAGCCCGTGTCAACGGCAGACTTTCATGGTCACGCCTTAAATAAGCTTCTGCTGATTCCTTTGCGTACTTTGCCAGTCCCATCGTTCGAAGGAATTTATCACTACCTACCAGGTCTTCTCCAAATAACTCAGAAAGGGTGCCGCTTCCAACATGACGAAGAAGGTCCATTTGCCAAAGCCGGTCCTGTGCATGCACATAACCAAGTGCATAGTAGGCATCAAGATCATTTGAAGCGTAGATGTGTGGAATGCCATGATCTGTATAAAAGACGTCAACCGAATTTTCTAATCCTGTTAACTTGATTTCACCAGAGTAAACAGGGGTATGGGTGGTTTTGAAGTAAAGAAGGTAGGACAAGACAAGAAGTGCCAATAGTATGACGATGATACCGGCGATCTTAAAAATCTTCATTAGGCGTATGTTTATAAGGCCAAAATAATCAGATAAGGGAATATGTATTTTGAGCCAACAAAAAAGCCAAACATCTTGTTTGGCTTTTTCTTAGGATTTGTCTTTGGCTAGTAGGAAACAACTTACGGTCATGAAGGTAATTATGACACTGATAACGGATGTCTGGATATCCCTCATGACGTAGATCCCCATAGAGATAAAGATTACTGTCAACAAGTTGGATATATAAAGAGTGGTTCTATCACCCTGATTCCATACCGTACGTGTGTTGGCAGAAATGTTTTGTAAACCCAACGTGATCAGATAAAATCCACCACCAACAAACCACAAAGCATTGAAATTGAGATCGTCATACATGGTCGTTGAAAAAACTACGTGGACGATCCCAATTAGTATTATTGATCCACTTAAGATTAAATGGATCTTTTTCATCTACTCTTTAATCTCTTCATAATCCTTGAAAGGAGAGGTGTCCAGGTCTTCAACCGCCTCCCGGAATTCAACCCATGGACCTGAATAGTAGCCATTTACAGCTTCCAAAGCACTGGTAATTTCCTCCTCAAATTTGTTGATCAACTTGTTTTCGGTATCCCCAGGCGCGTGAAGAGCGTTGGCTGTATAGCGCAATGCTCCAAAGTAGAAATTGTTGATTGTGTTCGGCTGGTTTCGAGTGATTCCCTGACGATCATCTTCTTTGCCAACGAACGTATCCAGTATGGTATTCAACGTATCAATCGTATTCTTGCAAAGCTCGATTTGATCCTTATAACCTTCCTTATCTTTTTCTTTGAGGCTTTTCTGAATTCCCTCCGTGATCTTGATACTTTCTTTCAAACGATTGACAGCATCAACTCCCATTTTGGCTTTTGATTCGATTCTTTTCAATGCATTGTACCTTGCCTGAATTGCACTGTTCGACATTTCAATTCGAGGATCGTACTGTACATTGATGTTGGTTGAATCCATTTGGTCACCAAAAGTGAATCGTACTTTGTAGGTTCCTGGAAGGACAGTCGTTCCTCCTGGCTCTCCGTTGTTACGATTTTCCCCACGGCGCATTCTTCCGATTCCTTTCTCATCCATTTCCCAGTAGGTACGATGGATACCATTCTCTTTAGGCGCTTTGAATTTCATCGTACGGATGATTTCATCGCCTTTGAATACCTCCACTTTAATGGAATCGTACTTCACCTTATTTTCGTCCTTTTTCTCCTCTGCCGGAGGTTCTTCGCTAGCACCTTTTCGGCGCTTCTTACCTCTTGCTGAAGTGTCTTCTTTTTCTTCTTTCTTCTTTTCAGGTCGATTGATTGAATAGGTCAGCATAGCATCATCATCCCTGTTCTCGCCATTGAATAGTGCATCTGCTCCGAAACGTGATCCTTTCGCTTGCTGAGTGGCTGCAACGTATGCCTGGGGTGGGCTGTACACCTTTAAGGTCTTGCTAAGTACATTATTGCCATTTCTTGCAAGTTCCCTCAACGGTCGGATATCATCCATCACCCAGATGGCTCTTCCGAATGTTCCAATTACAAGGTCATGCTCACGGGGGTGAATGACCAGGTCGTAGGCGTTGGTCGTGGGGAACCCTTCTGTCCATTTGGTCCAGTTAGCACCAGCGTCGATACTTACATATAGTCCGTCATCTGTACCAAGGAAAAGAAGTCGAGCTTCTTCAGGGTCTTCTACGATAGCCAGCGTATAGCTGATTACGTCATTCCCGTCGACAATACGCTCCCAGGTTTGACCGTAATCTCGGGTACGATAAGCGTAAGGAGTGTAATTAAATCGTCGATAGTCGTTAGCAACAAGAAGTGCTTCGCCAGCATTTTTATTAGAAGCTTTGATCTGTGTGATCCATGATCCGCTGGGGAGTCCTGGTATATTACTTGTTACATTGGTCCAGTTGTCGCCTCCATCTCTGCTAACTTGAACATTCCCATCATCCGTACCAGCCCAAAGAATGCCTTCTGTTACCGAAGATGGTTCAATGACGATGATCGTACAGTAGTTCTCCGCACCGGTCGCATCCATAGTGAGACCACCACTTTCTCCCTGCTTCTGTTTTTCAGGATCATTGGTTGTTAGGTCAGGAGAGATGATTTCCCAATTTTGACCCTTGTCGGTACTCTTATGAACGAATTGGCTACAGAAGTAAACTGTACTAGCATCAAATGGATCTCTTGCCATTCCAACGTTCCAGTTGAATCGCAGCTCGACATCTCCTTCAGGATAGGTAGGTCTTACCAATTCGTTGTATCCTGTTTCACGATCATATATGCTTGCAAACCCCTGTTGAGCAGTAGAAATACCATACCGCGAATCATCCGGATCAGGTAAAACATCAAAACCATCACCAAAAGAAACTTCCTGCCAGTAATGGTTTCTGATACCTTGTGCTTTCCAGACATAAGCCGGCCCGGCCCATGAGCCATTGTCCTGCATGCCACCATAGACATTGTAAGGGATTTCATTGTCAACAGCAATGTGGTAAAATTGTCCAACGGGAAGGTTGTCAACAAATTGCCATGTTTCACCTCTGTCTCGGGTAATGTTCAACCCACCATCGTTTCCATCCATCATGAAATCGGGATTTTCAGGGTGAATGTACCAGGCATGGTGGTCAGGGTGGACTCCATTACTTGAACCATAGGCGGCCATTAATGGAGCAAACGATCTTCCACCGTCCTCACTAACATTCACGAAAGTGAATATGCTGTAGACCCTGTTTTCATTGGTAGGGTCAACATAGATGTCAGCATAGTAAAAAGGTCGATTCCCTATGTGATCCTTGTCGTTGATCTTTTTCCATTTGAATCCGCCATCTTCTGATTTGTAAAGAGCATTCTTTTTGGATTCAACCAATGCGTAAATGATATTAGGTCGAGAATTAGAAATTGCCAGTCCGATCCTTCCTAACTCACCTTTTGGAAGTCCATCCTCATCTGTACGCCGCTCCCAGGTGTCTCCTCCATCATAGGTAACATAGATTCCGGATCCCGGACCACCTGACTTAAAGAACCAGGGATCACGTTTGTGCTCCCACATTGCCACGATCAGTTTGTTCGGGTTAGAAGCGTCCATAACCATATCGGCTACACCTGTTCTTGGGTTATTATATAGGATCTTATTCCAGGTTTTTCCACCATCAGTGGTTTTGTAAACCCCACGGTCCTCGTACTCACCCCACGGTGAGCCTATCGCTCCAACATAAACGGTATTGGGGTCATTTGGGTGAATAATGATCCGATGAATGTGTCGGGTCTTTTCCAGACCCATTTTCTTCCAGGTCTTGCCTCCATCAAGGGTTCGGTAAATACCATCGCCACCATTCAATGAGTTTCGGGGGTTTCCTTCACCAGTCCCTACCCACACAACTGAAGGATTAGACTGTTGAATAGCGATCGCCCCGATAGATCCTGTTGTTTGATCATCGAAAACAGGATCCCACTTAATTCCTCCGCTGGTTGATTTCCAAACACCACCGGAAGCTGCACCAACATACATTACATCGGGGTTGTCCGTAACAACATCGATCGAAGTGACCCGGCCAGACATACCAGCAGGTCCAATGTTGCGGGGTTTCATATTCTTGAGTAGCTCCATGTCGACCTTCTGAGCAAAGACGACTGTAGTAGCTAAAAGCATTAATAAGACAAGTTTGAGCTTCATATCATTAGGTTTCTGTTCGAAAGGTTCGTAAATTAAGAAGGAAGTCTTAGAGAATTTGGAAGGTTTTGATAAATGGTGAAAAACCGTGACGCGATTCTGTCGTTATCATGTAAGATGCGAAAACTGGTCGTAGCTGCCACACTACTTTTTTCCTGTCTCGCCTACGCGCAAGAAGATCAGAGCCAGTACGTCGGCGAGAAAGGATATATCCTGAAAAGCATCTTTTTTGGCGGAGGAAGTTTTTATGTTGATGATCTGCAGATCGCAGAGTTGAACCACCTGATCGATTCTATTCCTAACATTCGGGATTTTACCATTACTATTCATAGTCATACAGATAATATTGGCGGAGCTGCTTACAACGAATGGCTATCTCAAATGCGCAGTGAATCCGTCGTTCAGGAATTGATCATGTCGGAGTTTTCCCCAAGCCAGATTGAGATCAAAGATTTTGGTCAGTTCAACCCGGTTTACGATAACAGTACATGGGAGGGAAGAATGAGGAACCGAAGGGTGGATATTATTTTTTGGCCTGTTGTTTTTTAGTCTAAAGTAGAAGGTATTAGGTAGAAAGATATTCGGTCCCGAGTGAATCGAGACCGAAATAATAGAGTCTACGAATCTCCTATTCTCTGGAGACGCTCGATATCGTTCTCAATTGAGAGGATAAGCAGGCATGTAGCGGTACAGAACACCGGGCTCGTGATGCAGTGGTGTCCACTCCAACTACCATTTTCATTTTGAATGCTGATGATTCTTCCGGATGTGTCATCGTACCAATCCTGCCATTCATTGCCTCCGGCAATAACCAATGATTCACCAGTTTGTAAGAAGCTGATGAATTCTTCACCACCATTGTTGCCAAATCCACTCAATACTTCGGAATCCTGAGCCATTGATTTGCCGGCCTGGTACACATTGTAGCTGGTGACCATTTTAGAAGCCTCATCTCTTGATATTCCCAGTTCTTCCAAAGCAAGTTGGTCTACCACGGCATCCTCTTCCAGTTTACCGTTTGCTTTTGCTTCCTGCAACAATTGTTCTGCTTTCCTGGCTTGCTTGGCACTTGCTCGTACTGAACCAGAAATAGAATAGAGTACGATACCTGCTCCCTTATCCGTGTTTACTTTACCTGAACCGTAATCAAAGTTTTTCTCCTGGTATTCTCGAGATCGCTCCAATGCTTCATCATCAATTTCAACATCATTGAATTTGGCTGCTTCAAGAGCATTATTGGCCATTGCTGATTGCAAGACACCTGCCCAGCCATCTCCTCTAAGGCTGCCGTCCTCGTTTTGATTCCGCTGGATTCTGAAAACACAGGCAGCCAATGCTTCTCGAATGCGATCTTCTTTCTTGCGATCCATGTTTTCCAGTTCCAGCACATTGTTGAAGAACTGTGCGGCAAGTACAGCATCAATGTTGTCGCCTAGCTTGGTTTGGATCTGGGTACCATTAAGATCTGTGATCTTTAATTGATTGGATGGCGTGTTTTCTACTGCAGACAGTAGGTACTCCAACGCATCATTGATCTTTCCTGAATATGCTCCTTCGTTTAATGTGCTTCCGGTTCTCAGCAATGCCATTCCGACCATCGCCGTTGTAGCCGGATCGGTACTTACGGCATGAGGGTCACGTATGTGTTGCATGCTGTGACTTCCTGCACCCCAGCCTCCGTCGTTTTGCTGCGCATTGATCAGCCAAATAAGCCCACTGTTGACTGCTTCATCAATAGATGTAGTGGTTTTGAATGTTGCAAAACCTTCTGAAGATTCTTCTCCGAAAATAGTCTTGAACGTACAACCTTGTTCATAACAAACAGCTATGTGGTGATGGTCTAGTGGGTTTTTGTCAGATGGTTTAAAGCTAGGAGTGAGGAAGAGGATCAATACCCCTGTCAAACCAGCGAGAACAATTTTTGTCTTACTCATATGATCTGCTTTTAAATGATTGCTTTGGTTGTTGAGATGCAATCACTATGCAGATTCCATAAATGAAACTGAGATTAATTCTTAAGAGATGTTAATGTGTCACTCTGAGGTTCTCAAAGAGTGGCATTGACAATAACTTAATTACTCTTCGGTGGATTGATCATAATGTGAGCTCGATGTGTTCCGGGATCCATGATCCAGGGGCTTCCCGGTGCAATTGGCTCAAGTGGCATGCCAGTGGTTTCTTCCGTTGCATAAGGAATATAGATCACGTACCTGGTATAGAGGTTCTCCACTTCTCCTGATGCTTCATTCACTTCTCCTGTCGTAACATACAGGGTGGCTCTGTCCGGCATTTTCAATTGACCATTTTTGACCTCTTCCTCACGCTTGTCAAAGACCTGTTTGAAATCCAGGCCTTCTTTCCTTAGCTCTCGTCCACGTTGCATAAAAGGCTCAAGGCTATTGTGATACGCAGAAACACTGAACCCATCTCTTTCCGGATTATCAGCAAGACAAACGAATTCATTTGTGCCTTCCTTAAGCAGCACGATCTCACCATTTTTGTTATAACCCATGATGGTTGCCTCATCACGCTGATGTTCAGGTGCAGCCAGCGTAGCTGTTTTTAACTGAAATTCCCGATTTGGGATGTCCTGTCCGGAACAGCTGATTAGGAAAATTAAAAGTAGAGATAGAATGATGAGGTTTTTCATGGTTGGGGGTTTTGCTTTTGCTTTAAAGTTAAGAGATTCGGTTAGAAAAAGATTACTTTGCAACTATGAGTTCACCTGATGAAATGGAACGTTCGCTTCGGCACATCAAGGCGATCATGTTGATCTTTTTGGCGATCGCCATCCTCTACCTGATGCGCGAACTTTCCAACCTACTGGTGCCACTTTTCTTTGCGTTATTCTTTGCGGTGCTGTTTCAACCGTTAGTCCACTTGTTTCGCAGGTTCCTCCCGATTAGTGTAAGTATTGCGTTGACCACTTTGACAACCATGCTATTCTTCTTCTTCGTAGGATTTGGTTTGTATAATGTCATTCAGGCATTTGCTCAAAACAGTGAGACTATTCTGACAAGTATTTCTACGGAAATCAGGCCGCTGATCAATGAATATGGTAAATATTTTGGCTTTACTTTCCAGGAAGGTGAGTTGAGCGGTGCAATAGGTGACATGCTTCAGTCCAGTTCTTTTTGGGCAGCTTCCGGATCCTTTCTCAACACCATCAGCGGGATGTCCGCTTCCTTGCTTATGACGATGCTTTATTTCGCCGGACTACTGGGAGCAATTACCCAGTACGATAGGACGATCCGCTACCTTGTGACAGGAACGACGGAAGAAGAAGAGGAGACTCTAAAGACCTTTAATCGAATAAAAAATTCAGTCAGTTCCTATATCAAAGTGAAAACGCTAGTCAGCCTTGTCACGGGATTTTGTATTGGGCTAATGTGCTGGTTCTTTGGAATCGACTATGCATTACTGTGGGGTTTCCTGGCATTCGTTTTGAATTACATTCCGTATATCGGATCCTTGATAGCAATTGTCCCTCCATTGATCCTTGGGATTATCGAATTCAATAGTGTTACCCAGGTACTCTTCCTGTTTGTTTGCCTGGAGGGGGTTCAGTTGATCATGGGGAATGTTATTGAGCCAAAATTGATGGGAGATTCCTTTTCCATTAATACTGTCTCCGTATTATTTGGCTTTGTATTCTGGGCATTTATGTGGGGAACAGCCGGAATGCTTCTGGCTGTGCCGCTAACCTTTCTTTTCAAAGTGGTGATGGAGCATGTCTCCTATGCAAAAGTGCTCGTTCGACTAATGGAGAAGAAGCCTTTACGGAAGGCTAGCTGACCTTGATGAGGAAATAGTTTTTCTTCCCTTTTTGTGCTAATAGATATTTACCCTGCAGCAAGTCAAAGTTTGTTTGCTGTTCCGCTGATTCGATCCTTTGTTTGTTGATGCTTACACCACCTCCCTGGATCATTCGTCGTGCTTCTCCTTTTGACTTGAAAATGATTCCACTGGTCACCTCACTTAAAAGATCTGTTACATTCTCAGAACCATTCATTTGATCCTTGGAAATGTCAGCTTGAGGTACACCTTCAAATACCTGGAGTAAGGTTTGTTCATCTATTGAAGCAAGTTCTTCGGTTGTTGATCGGCCAAACAGGATGGAAGAAGCTGAGATCGCCTTATCCAATTCTTCTTTTGAGTGAACTTTGATAGTGATCTCTTCAGCCAGAGTCCGCTGGAGCAATCGTTCATGAGGTGCTTCCTTATGCTTTTGGATCAATTCCTCAATTTCATCCTGCTCTTTTGTACTGAAGATCTTAATGTAGTTTTCAACATCTTCATCTGATGCATTGACCCAGTACTGATAGAACTTGTAAGGGGAGGTCTTTTCAGCATCCAGCCAGATGTTTCCACCTTCTGTCTTTCCGAACTTGGAGCCGTCAGCTTTGGTGATAAGTGGTGTGGTGATTGCAAATGCTTCTCCTTGTCCCTTTCTTCGTATTAATTCCGTACCAGTAACAATGTTACCCCACTGATCAGAGCCACCGAGCTGAAGCTTCACCTCCTTACTTTTCCACAAATGATAGAAATCGTATCCCTGAACCAGTTGGTAAGAGAACTCGGTGAATGAGAGTCCTGAATCTAACCGAGTTTTTACCGAATCTTTTGCCATCATGTAGTTGACTGTGATATGCTTGCCCACTTCCCGAATGAAGTCAAGGAATTTGTATTCTTTGAACCAATCGTAATTGTTGACGACTTCAGCAGCATTTCCCCCTGAGAAATCCAGGAATTTCTCCAGTTGCTTTTTTACACATGAAAGATTATGATTCAAAGTTTCTTCGTCCAAGAGGTTTCGTTCCTGGGATTTACCTGATGGGTCGCCAACCATCCCGGTGGCACCACCCACCAGCGCTATCGGTTTGTGCCCACATTGTTGCAGGTGAACAAGTGTCATGATCTGTACGAGGTTCCCGATATGAAGTGAATCTGCGGTAGGGTCAAAGCCAATATAAGCAGCAGTCATTCCCTTATTCAACTCATCCTGAGCTCCAGGCATGATGTCATGGATCATACCTCGCCATTTCAGTTCTTCAACAAAATCTTTCATTCGCGGGCAAAAATAGAAGACCCTCAAGTAAATGATCGCCAACCCGACAATCTTATTTCATTATTGAGCCTAATTAGGTAAATTGATGGCTAAGGTTAATCCTTGATATAATGACCATCGTACAATTGCCCTAGCCCGATCACGTATGTACCAAGCTATTCCCGAATTCGATAAGTCACTCATCAACTATTGTGAAGAATACATTCACCGTGCTGCACAGTTCCTTGCAATGCTGGGGAAAAACTACGTCGAGCAGCAAGAAGATGATAGCAATGCCAATGTTGGATTTGAGACAAAGTCTTCTAGGCTTTTGAGCAGAGAGGTTGCCGGAGATAAGCCTTTCTCACTTGCTTTAAACGTTCCTGATTGGAAACTGGAAATATTGGTAAACGGTAAGGTGAATGATGAGATTCCCCTTACAGGCAATAAAAAGGAGGACTTGTTCAACTGGTTACGAGATCAGATCATTCAACGAGGACTGAATGGTGAACAACTTAAGTATATCGATCATTATGATGTACCCGATCACCTTATTGATCATGGGCATGCGTTCCCGGAAGTGATCCCAACTACCGTTGATAAGTGGATCATCATGCGTGCGAATGCTCAAGTGCTGTTGGAAGATCTCAACAAACTGGTAGGAATTAAGTCGGAGATCAGGATCTGGCCTCACCACTTTGATACAGGGATATATTACCCGTTAGGAGATCAACAGGCGATAGGAGCAGGGTGGGCCATTGCCGATACACTTTGTGATAATCCCTACCTCTACATTTATGCCTGGGATGGAAACGGGACGATTGATTATTCAGGAGTTCCTGAGTTGGAGCATGGTAAGTGGATCATTACTGATGGTTGGCAGGGAGCTGTTTTAGAATCAACCGAATTAGTTACGGTAGAGAAGCAATTCGAAGCGGCCAAATCATTTCTGAAAGCGACCAGCAAATTCCTAAAAGATCAACTGAAATAAAGCTATGCGATACGTATTCTACAAATTTCTGGTAGTTGTTGCCATCATCGAAGTATTCTTTGGCTTTTTCTGGCCGACGGGCTTATGGTCACTGATAGTAATTGGACCTATTTGTTTGCTCGGTATCCTGGATGTCTTCAAGAGTAAGCATGCAATCAGGAAAAATTTTCCAATTCTCGGTAACCTTCGCTACTTCTTTGAAGGAATCCGTCCTGAGATCATGCAGTACTTCGTTGAAACAGATACGGAAGGTCGTCCATTAAACAGGATCTACCGAACCCTGGTTTATCGAAGGTCGAAAAAAGTAAATGACACAACACCATTTGGCACCCAGGAAGTGGTTTATCGTGCAGGTTATGAATGGATGGGGCATTCCATGTATGCGATCAATCACTCAGAACTGGACCATGATCAGCGGGTTACGATTGGAGGTCCGGAATGCAAGCGGCCCTATGATGCGGCTATACTGAACATATCTGCTATGAGTTACGGCTCATTAAGTAAGAATGCCATTCTTGCCCTGAACAGGGGAGCTAAAGAAGGGAGGTTTTACCACAATACAGGAGAGGGCGCGATCAGTCCGTTTCATTTGGAGCACGGAGGTGACCTCACCTGGCAGATCGGAACCGGATACTTTGGGTGCCGGGATGCTTATGGAAGATTTAGCGAAGATAATTTCCAGGAGAAGGCTTCCCTTGAATGTGTTAAGCTGATCGAGATCAAACTGTCGCAGGGGGCCAAGCCTGGACACGGAGGGATATTGCCCGCCTCAAAGAATACCCCTGAGATTGCGGAGATCAGGGGAGTGAAACCGCATACGATGGTTTTCTCACCACCTGTTCACTCTGCTTTCAGTGATGAAAGAGGTTTATTAGAATTTGTTCAAAAGCTTCGGGAACTTTCAGACGGTAAGCCGATTGGATTCAAGCTTTGTGTCGGCTCCAAGGAGGAGTTCATAAACGTTTGCGAGGCAATGGTTGAAACCGGGATCAAGCCTGATTTTATTACCGTAGATGGAGGTGAAGGGGGTACAGGAGCGGCACCTGTGGAGTTCTCCAATTCACTGGGCATGCCATTAAGGGACGGGCTCTCTTTTGTGCATGACACCTTGCGAGGTTATGATCTCCGAAAAGATATCAAGCTGATTGCTTCAGGTCGGATTCTTACCTCTTTTCACATGGTTCGGGCCATCGCACTGGGTGCTGACCTAACCAACTCGGCAAGAGGAATGATGCTGGCGCTTGGATGCATTCAAGCGCTTCAATGCAATGTGAATACCTGTCCAACAGGTGTGGCGACTCAAAACAAAATGCTGATGCGTGGACTTAACCCTAAAGACAAAGCGGTTCGGGTTGCCAACTTTCAGCAAGAAACTGTGAAGGCATTTTACGAATTGATCGGTGCAGCTGGTTTACGCTCGCCGAATGAGATCCATAGAGGTCACATCCACCGAAGGATCAGTGTGTCGAACGTCAAGACCTATGAGGAGCTCTACCCAGCAGTAGAAGTTGGTTCGTTATTGAAAAAGCAACTGGTTTAGTATGCAATAAACGGTCTGTTAATTAACCTAAAGGCTTTGACTCGTTGACTACAGACCTTAAGAAATGACCATGAAAGAAAAACTAACCTGGAAAAAAGTTCTTGATGATCCAAGCAAACTGCAAGATGAACGTGTGATGACTGTTACGGCCGGGCACAAGAGTTTTTGCCTTACACATCATAATGGAAAATTTGGCTGTTTGGATAACAAGTGTCCTCACCAGGGTGGGCCTTTGGGAGAAGGTTCCATTGAAAACGGCTTGTTGAGATGCCCCTGGCATGGCTGGGATTATGATCCGCTGACAGGTAAAGCACCAGGTTTTGATGACGGAGTTGAGTCATTTCCAGTGGAGATAAGAGAAGATGGGATTTACATCCAGCTCACTGAAGAAGAGCCGGAAGTTCGCACCATTTCCGATGTGATGATCGAAACAATGGTCAATAATGGAGTTACTCATGTTTTCGGTATGGTTGGTCACTCGAATCTGGGTGTTGCAGATGCAATGCGAAAACAAGAGGAGGAAGGGAAGCTGAAATTTATTGGTATACGCCATGAGGGTGCGGCTGCTTTTGCTGCGTCGGCCTACGGAAAATTTACTGGAAAGCCGGCTGCATGTTTTGGTATTGCAGGCCCTGGAGCGACTAATATGTTCACTGGAATGTGGGATGCTAAGAATGATCGTGCACCACTGTTAGCGCTCTCCGGACAGGTTCAGACACAAGTCGTAGGAACAGGTGCTTTTCAGGAAGTTGACCTGATCCAGGCATTTGAATCCGTTGCGGATTTTAATCATCGGGTACATGCAAACAGTAAACATTCTGAGTTGATGAATCTCGCAATCAAGCATGCAGTTGTCAATAGGGAAGTTTCGCATTTGACTTTCCCGGATGAGGTTCAGGTGCTTGAATCTGAAAAGGATGCCGGTAACCTGGATCTTAGAATTGCAGACCAACGAATTATTCCTCCAACTGAAGAATTAGAAAGAGCTGTCAAGCTGATTGAAAGAGCTAAACACCCGGTGATCATCCTTGGGCATGGTGCTCGCTTTTCATGTGAAGACATTATTGGTTTTGCTGAGAAACTCAATTGTCCTGTAATAACGACTTTCAAGGGAAAGGGACTGGTAGCGGATAGTCATCCATTAGGCTGTGGTGTTCTTGGACGTAGTGGAACACCAATTGCCAGTTACTTTATGAATGAAGCAGATCTACTAATCGTTTTTGGTGCTTCATTTTCCAATCATACGGGGATTACCAGTAAGATACCAACCATCCAGGTTGATTATGACAGGCTGGCTTTAGCAAAGTTCCATGCCATTGAGGCGCCACTATGGGGAGAGTTGGGAGAGACGGCCAGGCGATTCAATGAACTTGTCAAATCAGTGAGTGCAGTAGATGCTCGTGATATGATTGCAGAACGATGGGATATATGGAAATTGGAGAAAGCGAAGCGGTTACTAGAGGAAAATGGCAATGGAGTAAGTTCTATTGCCGTATTTGATGCGATGAACCGTATGATCGATGATGATGCGGTGATAGCGGTTGACGTAGGAAATAATACCTATTCCTTCGGACGCTACTTTGAACCAACTAATCAGGCAATTGTCATGTCTGGCTACTTAGGATCCATTGGATTCGGGTACCCTGCAGCTATGGGGCTTTGGGCCGCTGTGGGAGATACAAGACAAGTTGTAGCGGTCACAGGAGATGGTGGCTTTGGACAATACCCGATGGAAGTGACCACAGCAGTGAAGTATGGCATGCCTATCAAGCATATTCTACTCAACAATCACGAGCTAGGAAAGATCTCCAAAGAGCAGCGAGCAGTAGAGTTCGATGTTTGGCAAACTAACCTTCATAATCCAAACTTCTCTGAATATGTAAACAGCTGCGGAGCGCTTGGAATTCGAGTTGAGCGAATAGAAGACCTTGATGCCGCCATGGACAAGTTGCTCAAGCACGATGGTCCCGGAACGCTAGAGATTATGACTGATCCGCTTTTGATCTAAGCATGTTTCAGTCTGTTATCACCTAGGAAAGGGTAGAGAAGAGCGCCCATCTAAATGGATAATTGGAAGTCTAAAGGTCTCAAAAAGCCCTCTTTTACCGATTCCATTTCACCTTTATCACATTGTGGTTTTTAGTGACTAACTTACTGATTTACAGTTATTTGAGGGACTTATTTACGAAACCAAATATTATTTGGTTACAATCATTTCAATATTATAAATATCTGTTAATCAATTTGTTAATGCCTTTTACTTGTATTAAAAATTAAAGATTTTTAATTTTCTGCTCGATTCGATAACTTCATATACATGAGAGCAATCTGGAAAGGACATATTCGATTCTCGATGGTTACAATCCCGATCAGGATCTACAACGCCATTGATACAGCTCAGAAAGTTCAATTCAACTTACTTTCCAAGGAAACCAACAACCCGGTGAAGTATGAGAAAAGGGACAAGGTTACGGGAGATGTTCTTCGTCAGGAAGATATTGTAAAAGGTTACCAGTATGAACCAGGTCAGTTTGTGATTGTCGAGCCGGAGGACTTTGAAAAGGTAAAACTTAAGAGTACAAAGGTTATTGAGATTGAAGGTTTCGTCGATGCAACGGAAGTTCATCATTCCCTTTTTGATTCTCCCTATTTTGCAGGACCGGACGGAGATGTAGCTTCCAAGACCTATGCCTTGTTAAGCCAGGCTTTAAGAGAATCCGGTAAGGTTGGGGTAGGTAAGGTTGTCTTAAGAGATCGTGAGAGTGTGGTTCTGCTTACACCACATGAAAGAGGCATTTTACTCTACAAGCTTCGATACCCCAATGAAGTCAGAAACATTGTTGATGTTCCTAATCTCAGGCATGAAGAAGAAGCCGAAGAAGAACAATTGAAGTTGGCTAACATGCTCATCGAAACTATGTCAAAGAAATTCTCCAAGATAAAACTGGAGGATAAGTACAATGATGCGCTCAAAGACATGATAAAAAGCAAAATTGATGGTAATGAGATCGTTAGTTTTGTAGAGGAGGAGCCCGAAGTTGTGGATATTATGACTGCTTTAAAAGAAAGCATCGAGCAGGCGAAGCATGAGAAAAAACCCATGAAGAAGGCTACCAAGAAATCAGATGCAAAAGAAGAAACATTGAAGCGTAAGGCCAGCTGATCATGACCAAAGTAGTTCAGTTTCCAGTCAATCCACCCGCTAAGCTCGGGCACAGGAGGGTTCGCCGAAGGAAGACCAACCTGGAAGACTATGGCCAACTGAATCTTTTTCAATCACAGGACCAAACCAAGGTCGTTTCCATGCCAAAGGGAAACTCTTTTTTCGAAGAAGCGCTATCACTCGACGAACAAGGAAGTGCTGAGGCAGAGAAATATTATCTGTTAGCAATTGAAAACGAAGAATCGATCGAGGATGCCTTTTGCAACCTTGGAATACTAAAGTCAAGTCAGGGAGATCTGACAAAAGCAATAGATTATCTAACTAAGTGCCTTCAGAAAAACCCAAGACACTTTGAAGCACATTACAACCTGGGAAATGTTTATTCTGACCTTGGAAACCTGGATTTAGCGAAGGCTCATTATGAGTTGTCAGCTGAGATAGAACCCGAATACCCAAATAGTTTCTACAACCTTGGCCTTGTGTTAATCTCAATGAAAAAATACAGGGATGCCATTCATTGCATTAATAAGTTTGTGGAGTTGGCACCGAGTACGGAACATCAAATAGCGAACGAACTGATCAAAACACTTAACTCAATAGCGAGATGACGAAAGAAAAGAATCCTGTGCTAAGCGAGCACTTTGAAAAATTGAAGACCCTACTACCTGATGTTTATGCCAAGCATTTTCGCGAAGAGCGAGAGACCAGGAATCAGAAACTTTTCAGAATGCTGAAACATTCGTTAGGAGTCATCGAAGCTGTTTACCTACAGAATAGCGATAACTTCTCCTTATCAAAGGCGGAGGAGTATGCCAAGATTATTGATGAATTAAAGACACTGGGGTACGCATACAATGGTCACCCGGAATTACTTCACAAAGCAGCCAACTTCATGATCATGCGGGCGAAAAAGCCGATGGAGAAGGCCAAGGGGAGTTTCCAGAGCGATCAGGACAGAAAGGCAATGTAAAGGACATTCTTTTCGATTCAATCTATTTGATTCGAAGTTTTCGTAAGTATTCGAAAGCTTTGGTTTGTGATCACCCTAATTATACCCACATTTAATGAAGCGCAGCATATCGGAAAGCTGCTTGAATTTCTATCTTCATTCTCAGCAAAGGGATTAGAAATAATTGTGGTTGATGGTGGCAGTATTGATGACACAATTGAGATTGCAAATGAATATGATGTAAAACTCATCACCTGTAACAATCCATCTCGGGCCAGGCAAATGAACCTTGGGGCTGTTCAGGCTTCTCACGATATTTTCTATTTCGTGCATGCAGATGTTATTCCTGTTCCCAGTTTTATAGAGGACATTCAGGAGGCTTTTACCGATGATTATCAAAGTGGATGCTTCAGCTGCCAGTTTGTAGAACCAGCATTGCCGATGTTGAAAGTCAACGCTTGGTTTACTCAATTACCATTTCGCTGGTGTAGGGGAGGGGATCAGACTTTGTTTATAAAACGATCACTGTTCAACGATTTGGGTGGCTTCAATGAGGCATTTGTGATTATGGAGGACTATGAGTTTATAGATAGACTCCTGGACCTAGGGACTTTCAAAGTGATCAAAAAGGATGTCAGGATATCTGCCCGTAAGTATGAGAACAATTCTTATCTCAAAGTCCAATGGATCAATCTTCGGGCTATGCGAATGTTTCGAAGGGGAGAGGACACGAGTAAGATCAGGGACTATTATCTTAACGCTCTGAAGTAAGAATTAATCCTTAACTTCATTCAACCTAATGCTAATTTCATGAAGTACATACTTCCACTGGTTCTCTCGGTGATTATTGGTTGTCAGGGCAAATCAAGCTTTGATGATGTTGTGTCAGAATCCAACGATTTTGACATCCTGATTCAGGGAGGACAATTCATTGACGGGACAGGAGTTTCTCCGTTTCAGGCAGATCTATTGATAAGAGCTGATACCATTGCCTATATTGGATCAGTTGACGTTTCCAGGATCAATACTTCAAAAATTATTGATGCGAAGGATTATATGGTTACACCTGGATTTATTGATACCCATGCTCATGGAGACCCTTTGTTTGGGCCTGAAATGAACAACTTCATTTCTATGGGAGTAACAAGCATTGTAATCGGACAGGACGGTTCTCACCTGTCTGGTGAGATGTCCCTCGAACAGCGAATGGATGCAATGGAAGAGCAAGGAACTTTGCTTAATGTAGCTTCATTAGCCGGTCATGGAACATTGCGCTCTGAAGCTGGTGTCCACTATGAAGGAACACCAACAGAAGAACAGCTGACTGCTATGGGTGAGGCGTTGCAAACAGCTCTTGATATTGGATGCTTCGGGATGAGTACCGGGCTTGAATACGTTTCCGGAATGAACGCCGAAGAAGATGAATTGATTTATCTGGCAAAGATTGTTGGCAACAATGATGGATTGATCATGAGTCACATGCGCAATGAGGATGATGACCAAATTGATGCCTCAATTGATGAACTGCTTGTTCAGGGTCAACACTGTAAAGTTCATGTTTCGCACCTGAAGGTTGTCTATGGGAAAGGAAAAGACCGTGGACAGCAAATACTTACCCGGTTGGAAAATGCAAGATCAAATGGAATCAACGTAACAGCGGACAGTTATCCGTACACTGCGAGTTATACAACAATCGGAATTGTATTTCCGGAATGGTCCAAAACACCTGAACAATTTGAGATAGCCAAACGTGATCGGAAGACGGAACTTAAAGATTATCTTTTCAAGCGCGTACGTAAGCGAAATGGCCCTGAAGCAACGCTGTTAGCAAGTGCGCCATACACTGGCAAGACTTTGGCCCAACTAGCGGAAGAGTCTGGAACTACCTACGTAGATGTGCTAATGGAAATGGGTCCGAATGGGAGTGGGGGAGCGTTCTTTATTATGGAAGACAGCCTTCATGATGTTTTCATCGAAAGTCCGGATGTGATGATATCCAGTGATGGTAGTCCGACCATGAGACATCCTAGAGGATATGGGACTTTTGCCAAGATCATCGAACGATATGTGATGAAGAAACGATCAATCCCAATTGAGTTGGCTGTTCATAAGATGACTGGGTTGCCAGCACAAACTATGGGGTTTCAAGCACGAGGTACATTACAAGTTGGAAACGCTGCTGACGTGTTAGTCTTCAAGCCGGAAGAAGTGAAAGAAAACGCCACATTCGCTGATCCGTTTCAGCTGGCAGATGGCTTCAATCATGTGATCATCAATGGAATATTAGTAAAGAGTGGTGGGAGAGTTCTTGTTGACAATGCAGGTCAACTATTAAGAAAAAAGGGTCCGAAGACCCTTTAACTTACATTTTTCTTACTTTACCACTTCCTGATGAATTGCTGATCACCCGGTCAGGGTCACCTGAGTAATAAACGCTCCCACTACCAGAGATACTGGCATTGATCTCTTCGGTTGCAGTGATATAACATCTGCCGGAACCACTGATACTCGCCTTGAATATTTTCACTTCCATATCATCTGCCCGTACCTTACCTGAACCGCTTATTTTCACTTCAGCTTCATCTGCTGTTCCTTTCAATTCCATTCCTCCAGATCCGGAAATCCGTATGTCTAGTTCACTCGCATCCGCTTCCAGCTCAATATCCCCGGAACCACTTACTCGCAGTTTGAGCTCATCAGCATCTATTTGATTTTGACCAATGATATCTCCCGAACCACTGACCGATAACCCCTCTACTTCTTTCATTGTGATGTAAACATCCAGGGTTCCACCAAGGGACCCCCAATCCCACCTCGACTTCTTCCGAATAGCAAGTCTGTCGCCGGTTACTTCAAATTCAAGTTTATCAAACAACTCATCAGAGCAACGTACTTCCACTGATTCATTGGATCCTTGGGTGATATATAGGGTTCCTGCTGTACCAAAACTAACTTCGGAAAAGCTCCCAAGGTCCAGTGTCCTCTTCTGGGCTGAAGCTCCAAATACCAGTGTCACAGCTGTTAATAGCGTTATTAGTGTTTTCATTTCGTGATAGTTTAAGTTAAAGACCTGTGGTTTGATCAAAAGTTGCTTATTGGTTCTCCTTTATAAATTTAATTGAATGATCTACCAATAACCTGATCATCTCCTCTTTAGATATACCTGACGACTTGGGTACATTGAAGGAATGATCTCCTCCATCGATCTCAATTAATGTACTTGATTTGAGTTCATTGGTTACTTCTTTCATCAACGCAATGTTAGCTAGCTTATCCTTGGTTCCCTGTAGAAAAAGCTGGGGTACGTTGATTCGATTCAGGTGATCTGCACGCTCCTTTGAATCTTTTCCCGGGGCGTGTAATGGAAAACCGAAATAGATGATTCCATTAACCGCCTCCGGCTGGGATTCTGCAAGTAGGTGAGAAGCCATTCTTCCACCGTAAGATTTTCCTGAGAGATAGACCGGTAAACCAGGATGTTGCTCAGTCACATATCTTGTGACCTGATTCCAGCACTCGATATTCTTCTTAGGTGATCCGGGGGACTTTCTGCCTTGTTCCATGTACGGAAAATTGAAACGTACAGCATGTAATCCCTGATTAGCTAGTTCGCCAGAAAGTTTAACCATGAATGGGTGATGCATACCCGCACCAGCACCATGCCCGATAATAATAACTCCTTTTGGATCGGTACCTAGATCTGTTTCTACAGTCACTTCTCCAAGATCATCAGTTAAATGAAGGTTCATAGGCTTACCCTTATAGTGAATTTGTCAATTTGTCGGAGAAGTTACCAAGTAATCGATAATCTGCACAAATGCCATCCATCTGCTAAATGAGATCGTATTTTGATCTAGTGAAATAACACAATGCTCGCCAGTAAAAAATCCAAAAAGAGAAAAATGAAAAAACTTACTTTCAGTCTAGGGTTGATCTTTCTGCTAACTGCAGGAAATCTTCAGGCCCAAAATAATTCGCTGGAAACGTATTTTAAGCTTAGCGATTACTTCTTTAAGCGATATGTATACAATGGATTAGTAAACTACCAATATGCTTCTAAAAATGCCAAAGAGATTGATTTGTTGTTCGATATGATCGCCACAATAGATCTGTCTGGTGAAAGTGATGATGTTAAGAAAGCCTTTTATATCAACGCCTATAACTTGTTGGTGATCCACCAGGTGGTTAGATCTTATCCGATAGACAATCCACTAGATGAAGATGGTTTCTTTGACAAGAACACTTTTGAAGTAGCGGGCGAATCGATGACATTGAACCAACTTGAGTTGAATAAGATGTTAGGAGACTACAAAGACCCCCGTTTCCATTTTGTTCTGGCCTGTGCAGCTTCCAGCTGCCCTAAACTGGCCAATTTTGGCTATACCCCAGGTGGGGTTGAAGATTTATTGGAGGAGCGAACCAGGCTCGTCTTGAATGATGATGACTTTATCAAAGTGAATGACTCAAGGAAAAGGGTCCAGGTATCGAAGATATTTGAATGGTACAAGAAAGACTTTGATGCGACCGGTTTATCCCTGATTGATTTTATCAATCAATATCGCAACGAGAAGATACCTTCCAATTACAAAGTTGAATTCTACGAATACAACTGGAGCCTGAACGAGCGAAAGTCATAGCGGGTTCCAATTTGAAGTGCTAACCGCTTCATCATGATATCTTTGGAGTATGAAATTTACCGTTCTCGGCTGTGGTGATGCTTTTGGAAGTAGTGGTCGGTTCAATACTTCTTTCTTGCTTAGTGACCATGGAGAGCATGTGCTCATTGATTGCGGAGCTTCAACATTGATCAGGTTGAAGCAGGAGGGAGTTGACCTTGAAAGCATTTCAACGATCATCATCTCTCATTTTCATGGTGATCATTATGGGGGAGTGCCATTTTTCCTGATCAGCAGCATGTTCGAGATGGAGCGGACCAGTCCATTAACAATTGTTGGACCTCCGGATATTAAAAACAAGGTCTTAACATTATTGGACCAAATGTATGAGGGAACTATAGAGCGAATGGGTGGTTTTCAATTGCACTTTGTTGAGTTCAAGACTGGAAAGGAAATTCAGGTCTCAGATAAGGCAATTAAGGCTTTACGTGTGGAACATAGTCCACCTTCTGATCCTCACGGTATTCGGTTAACCTGGCGTGAAAAGGTATTTGCTTTTTCAGGTGACACCTCCTGGACAGATAACTTAATTAAGCTTAGCGATGGAGCAGATCTTTTCGTTTGTGAATGCAATTTTCTTGATCAGCAAGCATTTGGTCATTTAAGTTATCGTGAATTGGTAGAAAAGAAGTCCAGTCTTACTGCTAAAGAAGTCTGGTTAACACACATGGGTAACGAAGTTCTGACCATGAAGGAATCAATCTTTAATAGATTAGCAGACGGAATGCAATTAGACTTTTAGCAGTGCGGTCCATTTGGTGGTTTCTTCCAGCAGTACTTGTCTTCATCGGAATTCTTTTGTTGTCGACAGTGCTATCTGTGCCTATCCAGGTAGAAGGGGTTGGGTACACGGATAAGCTATCACATGCATTTGCTTACATGGTACTAGTTAGTTCATTGTTGTTTGGATTTGACAGGAACAAACACTTAAGTGGTAGACGCTGGCTCTTTCTCATTTTGTTATGTTCAGCCTATGGAGTGTTGCTCGAATGGATCCAGTATACCTTCTTCCCTAATCGATACTTTGAGTGGCTGGATGCAACCGCAAACGTAACAGGAGTGCTGATCGGCAGCCTTTTTTTTATGATATTTAGAAAGTGGCTAAACAACATCTTTACTACTTGATCCATAAGCCTTACAAGGTATTAAGCCAGTTTTCAAATGAGGGGTCAAATCCAGGCTTAGGCACTTTGTATGATCTTCCTAAAGATGTTTATCCTGTTGGAAGACTCGATCTGGATAGTGAAGGATTGCTGATACTAACTAATGATAAGTCATTAAATAACAAACTGTTAAACCCGTCATTCAATCATAAGCGGACGTATTGGGTAGAAGTAGAAAATGTTCCATCTGAAGCCTCGTTGAAAAAACTAAGGAAAGGGGTAAGAATCAGGATCAATGGTAAACCTCATCTTACCAAATCAGCCAATGTGCGGATACTGGATCAGGTGATGGAAGTAGCCGAAAGAGATCCTCCGGTCAATGTTCTGAAACATCCAATAAGATCATGGGTTGAATTGGAACTTTCAGAAGGAAAGAACAGACAAGTCAGAAGAATGACTGCCTCAGTAGATCATCCTACCTTGCGTTTGATCCGTGTGGCGATCGAAGACTTGAGCTTATTTCCCCTAAAAAGTGGGGAAATCACTCAAATAAGTAAAAAGAAGATTTATCAAAAGTTAAATCTTCTTTAGTCGCCAGTCAAGAGAGTAATTACCCGGACCAAGAAGGTAAATGGCAATGAAACCGACTAGGTAGAGTAATGGGAACTCCTTGTCTCTCCAGGCATCATTCCAATGAATAAGGAATACTGCGACGAGCATTACAATAGCTGGAGGAATACTGGCCAAACGCGTTTTGAAGCCAAATATTAACAAAATGGGGCATAAGAACTCGGCAAAAACAGTCAGGATCAATGAAGGCAACTGGCCGAAACCCAAAGGATCTGCAAAGCCAGTTTCACCTGAGATCAATCGAATGAATTTTCCATATCCGTGTGTTAGCATCATAGCTCCCAAACCTAACCGAAGCAAGAGTGAAGCGAGAGAATTGTAAGTCATCGCGCTAAACTAACAAGATTATGCAGATGGTTCGTTTTCTACCGCCTTGCTCTCGACATCCTTCTTGCTCTTCGGTAAACGCGCGGGTAATTCATCAGAACCTTCAATGTATCATAGATTCTTCCAAAAGCAGATAGGCGCTGTTCTCCGTTTCTTCCGCCAGGTGGTGATTCAAAGAACTTGATGATCTTTTTGAGTGTGTTATCCAGTAACGTTACATACAGGAATACGGTCATTCCCCACAGGAAGATCAGGTTGAAAATGAAAGTTGGGATCTCCCATGAGCCAAGGATCTTGTA
Source organism: Cyclobacteriaceae bacterium (assembly GCA_965267415.1). Taxonomy (GTDB): domain Bacteria; phylum Bacteroidota; class Bacteroidia; order Cytophagales; family Cyclobacteriaceae; genus Ekhidna. The sequence goes on from OZ253955.1 coordinate 494,845, forward strand.
CGGAGCATAAAAATGGGCTCTTCCGATGTGGGAATAGGGCCGCATAAGGACCGGATCCTTCTTTTGGATCAGTTGGTCTTTTCCGCGATACACCATGTCAAGATGAGCGGTATTCATTAAAAGGTCCTCAAGGAACTCGTTGTTGTGTCGTTTCTCAAGCGCGATAAAGGCATCTCTTCCAATCTCACTCACCAACTGGTTATAGATGGAGTCCTTCTTTGCTGTCGAAATCAGGTATTGACCGGCAAAGTAATCCTTGGCATACTTCAGGTAGTTATCCAGTCGTTCACCGAGCACACGCGAATACCTTTGAGCAGTGATACTTCCGTAGTTAGCAAAAGGTCTCAAGCCATAAACCCGGGTAAGGCGATCCAATTCAGCCTGAAGTATTCTGAATTTCTGATCTGATCGAGTCCAGGAGGTGCTATCTCTTAGCAATTCCCTATTGATATTGATCAGCTCGGGCATCAAGAAGGATCTGTTGACAGAGTTTACACTGATCTCCTGATTAATCTCAAAGAATGGCTTTTCGTATTCATTGTATCGAAACTGGGCCACAGCCAGCGCTTCATAAGCCCACCTTGAAGCCATTAAGTCTCCAACAATCGGAACATTCTTCTGATTGCTGATGGAATGATGTAACTCATCAAACTTGATCATGGCACCTCCCAGCAGCAACTGAGGTACAAGTATGAAAGGGATCAGGATATAAATATTGATCACGGAATTAAGGGCCGAAGAGATATTCAATCCAACCATGTTGGCAAAGCACGATGTGGAAAACAATACCAACCAATAGTAGATTGTCATCCCATGGATCTCAAGAATAAAGTTTCCAATCAGCACAAATGTCAGGCTCTGGATCGCCGAGACCCCAAATAGGTAGAGGATCTTAGCGTTGAGGTAGCTGAATCGGGAAAGATTCAGGAAAGATTCTCGTTCGAGTATCCGTCGATCCTTATAGATTTCCTGTGCACTAACAGTGAGACCCATAAAAAGGGATACTACTACCGCCATGAACAGGTAAACCGGCAGATTAATATTGTCAGAAAAAGCATATTGCCCTTCGGGAGAATACTTCGAGAAGTACCCAAGAATGAATGCCAGTAATGGTGCCTCAAAGAGGTTGATCAATACGTACTGTCGATTGGAGATCTTGGATAGGAAATTACGCTGGCTAAAGATCTTCAATTGTTCCCAGATATCCGGAATGCGGAAGTTTGTAGGAGGCAGTACCGTCTCGTATCGCAACTTGTTGATACGAGGTTCGATGTTTTCAAGGTACTTGCTGTACCAGACATGAGGCTGAACCCTTCGCTTTCTTGTTGTTGACCCATCGTCATTGATCTCACGTGCTTCGATGATCTGAAGTATCTGTTCCGGAATAACGTTACCACAACGCGGGCATTCACTTTCCGCAGCATTAACCTGCGTACTCATTGTCTTGAAATACACCACAGCGTCAACCGGATTCCCGTTATAGATCGGATAACCACCTTTATCCAGTATCCAGAGCTTATCAAACAACTTGAAAATATCGGATGAGGGCTGGTGGATGATGGCGATCACCAGTTTGCCTTTGCGTGCAAGATCCTTTAATAGGAGCATCATCTTCTCTGAATCCATCGAAGAAAGCCCTGATGTAGGCTCATCAACAAAAAGGACAGAAGGCTCACGCATAAGTTCCAAAGCAATATTGAGCCGCTTTCGCTGACCGCCACTTATCGTCTTGTTGAGAGGGTCTCCAACTTTCAGATCCTTGATCTCTTCCAGGTCAAGGTCATGGAGGACCTTCATCACCGTTCGTTCAATCAGTTCAGGAGAGAAGTCACTGAAACACGTTTTTGCATTGAAATACAGGTTTTGATAAACCGTCAGTTCTTCAAATAGTAAGTCATCCTGGGGAACATATCCAATCACGCCCTCCATGGAAGCCTTCTCTAACGGGAAGCCATTGATGTGAACACGTCCTTCTGATGGTAATATCTTGCCATTCAAGAGGTTCATCAAAGTTGACTTACCCGTACCACTTCCTCCCATGATTCCTATCAATCTTCCTGAATCCTCAGAAAAAGTGAATGGTTTTAGCCCATTATTGCTGTTTTTGAATTTGAATTCCAGGTCATCTCCGGCAATTACAACTTTCGTGCTAGTCTTTTCTTGAATGAACTGCCTGGTAATTTCTGACTCATAGATCGATTGGATGTTAGGTCCTTTTATGATCGATCCCGGTTTAAGGATGTATGCCTTAGCAGTGATGATCCGTGTTCCTTCAAGAAACAGGTTGAGTGGCCCGTCGTATCTGAAAACGAAACTCTCCACACTGCTCATGTAGAGCACTGAGATTTTGCCGAATAGGTTCTCGACATACATATGCCTTTCTTCCTCAGTTTTATTCGACTTCTTACGGATGATCCAGGCCATCTCTTCCGGCCACTCCGTTTGCTTGTTGTCGATGAGTAGTAGTTTGTTTTTGTCTACTTCTCGAAAATCAGCATGTAAAATGAACGACTTAAGGTTCTTTACATCCTCCTGGTTGAGGTTAAAATTGAGTGCAACCAGCGAGGCAAATTCTTCTTCTTTTTCTGCAACCTTCTCATCGGCGTTGATGAGTTCCATTAGTTGCATGAATACGATCAATCGTTCAGACTGTAGTAATTCCTTATTCAGCTGGTTACAGATCTTAGCTATCTGAAGAATACTCGTGCTATCAATATTAACATCCGAATCACTAGAGGCTGTTGAGGTGGTTTTGTAGAAGTTTAGATAATCATAGAAAAGATTGATGTACTCTGAAGTAAGCGATTCGTTGTTGAGGTTTTTTTGAAGATAGGGTTTGATGACCAGTTCGCCGGAATCCACCAAACCAGTATCGTCCTTCGCACTTTCGATGATAGCGAAGAGATGAACAAGTGCATTGATGATGGATTCTGTCATTGGGTGATGCTATAAAAAAGCCTCAACCACGACTGAGCGTGATTGAGGCTCTAAAATATATGGTAAGTTACTTTTTAACTAACAATATGGTCTCTCATTGACTTGACACTGTTAGCCACATCAGAGAATTGTCCTTCCGTCATTCCGGTATCTTCGCCCAACTGGTCAAAAACAAGATTGATATATCTAAGGTTAGGCAGCACTTTGGCAACATTTTCATCCGACTGGAATTGCTCCATCAATTCAACTAACTTACTAACTTGAGGTTTTTGATTAGCAAGAACAGTCATTAATTCAGCTTTATTCTCACTCATTTTTACCAGCTCGCAAGTGATGTGTAATCCTTCGATAACACTACCGGCAATAACAAGGATGGAAGTCTTCTCTTCACCATTTTGATTGAGGTAATTGTAAGTATCGTAAAAAGATTCTGTAACGATAAATATCAGCGAATCAACATTACTGATATTACTCTCCACTCGCTCGGCCATATCCTCATTGAAAGCAGTAGTGATATTCAGGTCTTCAATCAACTTTCGTGAAACTTCAAGAAAATCAATGGTTTCCTGTGTTTTATCGAATGTCGCTGCGTAACTAAGATCAGCACCATAAACACCTAGATTAGCTGCTTTTTGCCATGTAGTAACATATTGATCAGCTCTTGCCGGATCGTTCACAACATCTCCGTTAAAGGCTGTGTTTGCGTTATTTAGCATTTGAGTAACCTCAAACGAAGTTGGGAGAGGATAAGTGAATTCCTTTTCAACAAACTCTTCAATCTCCTGTTTCTTTTCTTCAGCGGCTTCTTCGTTATTGCTACTTCCACTTCCGCAAGAAAATAGAAAGGTGGCAGTTAAGGCCATGGCTGATAGTTTTAAAAAGTGCTCTTTCATAGTGTTTTTGTTGGTCTAACAATTCAAGTTCAAGAATAACTTAATATTTGCTTTTGGTCAATTTTTGAATTGCAAGTTTAAATTATTTTTCGCTTCTGCTCTCAAGTCCAAAATGCTGTTTGTACCATATGCGTTCGTGTAAATAGTACAATAGCATCTTGATAAATGTCTCTACAACTGCTATGCCAGAAGCTTTCTCCATCGCATATTGATCCTCCTTGAAGATCAGGAAGGCTATAATGAAGGTTGTGATTGAAGCAATAACCCTCCATGTGACCGTTTTGAACAAATGTCGGACAGTGCTTCTGACCTGCAATTTCAGCGTATACCACACACGTTCGTGATAGTAATAGAGTATCATTTTCGTAGTAGCTTCTATTGCAGCAACCCCCAGGGCCTTTTCAGTTGCGCTCGGATCATTTTGGAAGAATAACAGCGTCAGGATAAACGTGGTAGTGGATGCAATTACACGCCAGGTGATGGTCTTTGCTATATGTCTTTTTCGACTGTGCATAAAGTCGGCAAAAGTAGCTCCAACCTGCTATATATCAACAAATTCCGAAATAATCTCTAACATTAAAAAGCCTCAAAACCAGGTTTAATCCGGGCGAATCAGGCGTAGGTCGAATTAATGTCCAAAAAATTTCATGACATTTTCAAATGAATAACTTTGAAAATTGGATAAAGTACAATTTAATCTCAAAATCCTTTAACCGTGAAAGCCACTCCACTCATCAACTTAAAAGCTATTATTGCTTTGGCAATTGGTCTGTTTTCGACCACCGCTTTTTCGCAAGATTTTTCCGCTGGAATTAACATTGATAACCCAAACCCAAATGCGGTTTTGCATTTGGTTTCGCCTGGGAATAATCAAGGTCTACTGATCCCACAGCTAACTACTGCACAGCGGACGGCAATGGTGTTGACCGCTGCTGAGAATGGCCTTTTGGTATTCGACAGTGACCTCAACGCTTTCTTCTTTTGGGCAAACCCAACCTGGATTGTTGTCTCCAATACAGATCAGCAGGACCTGGCCAATGTTTTAACCAATGGGGCAGATGCTGGAGGAAACATCATTACAAACGCCGGAGATCCGGTGAACCCACAAGATGTTGCAACAAGAAACTATGTTGATCTCAATGATGATGGAATAACCGCAGTGACATCTGATGGGACACTGACAGGAGATGGGAGTGGAACACCTCTTGGAGTGAATGTTGGAACGGGGGTTGGGCAAATCCTGCAGTTTGCCACAGCCAACACATTACCAGCTTTGGACGGTAGTGCTTTAACCGGGGTAAGCTCAGTAATTGCAGCAGGGGCTATTACATCAACAGAAATAGCTGATGGAACCATTGTAGATGCTGATGTAAACGCAGGAGCAGCAATAGCAGGAACCAAGATCACTCCGAACTTCGGTGCTCAAAACATTACCACTACTGGTATTATTACGGGAACAATTGATTTGAATACTGTCAACAGTGCGTCAATAGTGGATGGGACAATTGCCAATGCCGATGTTGCAGCTGGTGCTGCGATCGCCGGAACGAAGATTGATCCAAACTTCGGAGCTCAAAATATTACTACCACAGGAACCATTACCGGAACACTAGGCGCCAACACGGTTGATGCAACGACAATTACAGATGGTTCCATTGTAGATGCAGACGTTAATGCAGCAGCAGCAATAGCTGGAACGAAGGTCACTCCCAATTTCGGAGCTCAGAATATTGTAACAACGGGTACCATTACGGGAACGCTAGGTGCCAATACAGTTGATGCAACGACAATTACAGATGGTTCCATTGTAGATGCAGACGTCAATGCGGCAGCAGCAATAGCCGGAACGAAGGTCACTCCAAATTTCGGAGCTCAGAACATCACAACAACGGGCACAATTACTGGAACGTTGGGAGCTAATACAGTCGACGCAACTACCATCACTGATGGTTCCATTATAGATGCAGACGTTAATGCAGCAGCAGCAATAGCAGGTACTAAAGTCAATCCAAATTTCGGAGCTCAGAACATCACAACAACGGGCACAATTACAGGAACGTTGGGAGCTAATACAGTCGACGCAACGACAATTACAGATGGCTCTATTGTAGATGCGGATGTGAATGCTGCGGCAGCAATTGCAGGTTCTAAGATCAATCCGAATTTCGGAGCACAAAACATTGTGACAACAGGTACTGTTTCAGGAGATGGAAGCTTGCTCACTAACCTAGATATCGCGGATGCAGATGTCAATGCCACTGCGGCTATTGCCGGAACTAAGATCGATCCAAACTTCGGAGCTCAGAACATCACTACCACCGGCACGATCACTGGTACCTTGGGAGCTAACACGGTTGATGCCACCTCAATTACGGATGGCTCTATTGTAGATGCGGATGTGAATGCTGCGGCAGCAATTGCAGGTTCTAAGATCAATCCAAATTTCGGAGCTCAGAACATTTCTACCACAGGAACTATTTCAGGAGATGGAAGCCTGCTCACAAATCTTGATATTGTTGATGCAGATGTGAACGCCTCAGCGGCCATCGCAGGCTCTAAGATTAACCCCAATTTCGGGGCTCAAAACATTAGTACAACAGGAACCATTGCAGGGGATGGAAGTCTATTAACAAACCTGGACATTGTAGATGCAGATGTGAATGCTTCGGCAGCAATTGCTGGCTCCAAGATCAACCCCGATTTCGCAGCTCAAACCATTCAAACAACTGGTGCACTTAGTATTGGAGGAATTACAAATCTTGACGGAAATATTGATTTAGGGACAGATGTTGCTGATCTAGTTGATATCAACGGTGATGTTAACTTCTTCGGAGAGGTTCTGGGTGCTAACCCCTTTATTTTTCAGGGTTTTACAGACAATGTAAATACAACAACGCTGAATATCACAGACCCTTCAGGTCTGAATACGATCATCTTTCCGGACGCAAGTGGTACGGTACTTCTGGGCTCTGGAGTATTAACCTCAAACTTGGCTTTGATGACAAATGCATCAGGACAGATTGTCTCGGCAAATGATGCAGAAACTTTTGGTATCAATAGTAACACGATCAATATCGGCAATGCGGTCGGAGACGCAACAACCGTAACCGGTGATTTTACAATTGCTAACGGTTTAACAACTACCAATATTAACAATGATGCGATCAACATTGGTGATGCTGCATCTGATGCTATTGATGTAACAGGAAACGTGGATTTTAATGGAGGTAACTTCACGATAGCTGATGGAGCCGGAATTACCAACATAAATAACACTACTATCAATCTTGGAAACGCTGCTGCTGACAATGTCAACATGATTGGAACACTTAGTGTTGACAATGATATAGTCTTCAATGAAACCACCAACAACCTGACCTTACAGGTTCAAGATCAATCTACCGGACCCAGCACGTTGATATTTCCAAACCTGAATGGTACTACAGAAGCAGTTGTAACCTCAGGAATTATTGACAATCCATTTACCGAAAACCTCGTTGCTGGAATTAATGCCGGAAATACACTGACTGCAACCGGTCAACGAAATGTGATGGTCGGACAAAGTGCTGGTGCTATTGTTGACAATGGAAGTGATAATGTGCTGGTCGGACGAAATGCTGGTATCACACTTGCAGGAGGGAGCAATAACGTTCTCGTTGGATCTGCAGCCAATACCAGCGCGACATCTCAAAATGTTGTGGGAATTGGTTCGGGAGCGAGTGCACCAGGAGACGGGAGTATAGCCATTGGTCAGGGAGCTCAAACTAACAATCCCGATGCGATTGCAATAGGAAGGGGCTCTATTGTCAGCGCGAATGGCGCGATTGCGATTGGAGACGGAATTACGGCAGCACTTCCGAACAGTATCATTTTAGGTAACACCGCCGATGGTTATAGAGTAGGAATTGGTGTAGAAACCCCTGGGGTTACACTGGATATAGCTGGCACTGATGCAATCAGAGTTCCCGTAGGAACCAATGTTCAGCAGCCGGCAGGGGCCGTCGGGATGATCCGATATAATACGGACATTAATGACTTTGAAGGATACGTCAATACTGCTTGGAGAACATTGAGTCCGTGGACAGGATCTCCGGACATTTCCTACAATGGAGGCTTGGTTGGTATTGGGACAGCAACACCTGATACGGAATTACATATTTATTCCACTGCTGATATTACGAGAGGAATTACTATTGATGCGCAAGGGACGCTTGGAAACCAAACATCAGGGATTGCCTTTACAACCCTCGGTGATGGAGCAACTCCACTTACAGCTGCAGGAACCAATGGCTGGTTGATCGAAGGCTATGGTGATGCTTATACGGCAAGTCCTAACCTTCAAAACGATCTTACATTCACACACTACAATGGTGCTGCGATAAGCCCTGCGATCCTTCACCTGGATCCGATTGGTAATGTGGGTATAGGGACAGATGATCCTCAAGCAAGCTTACAGATTGGTGCCACATTAGGATTGACTCATTTCCTGAATACAACAGGTACGCCCCAGGTCATTGATGGAGATGTTTTAGCACATAATCTATACGTGGACTATAATAATCCAACGGATAATGAACTCTTCCGCGCAACAGGAGATTCAGCCAGCTTCATTTTCCAGGATAGAGGACAAATAAATTTCATGTCCGTAGTGAATGGAAGTACAGTTGTACCAGTTGATTTGGACACTGAGATATTCACTTGGATGGAACTCAAAAAAGACGGTAACGCCGATTTTGGGGGAGGAGTTGAGTTTGGCCAGGTTGACGGTGGCGAGGAACAGGATGGAATGGTCCGGTTTGATGAGGGAGGTACGTTTAGGCTCCAGGCATATCAAGCAGGTTCATGGCAGGATCTTGTTGGCCTTCCGCTTCCGTATTCTTCAGGGCCTCAATCAATTGGCCCAAGTCTTCTTGACCTTGAAAATGACAATGGCCCGGCTGCTTCCTTTGTTCACTCACTGGACGGGGTAGCTTTAGATATAGGAGGAGATGTTGTTTTGCTTGATGGAGCAAATAGACATCTCTCGATTAACCCTAACTTGGCAAGTGGAGATAGTCTTTTTATAGCAGCAGGTGATGGGCTGGCTGGCTCAGGGGGTGATGTTGTCCTATTTGGTGGTCTTGGCACTGGGGGGCCTCATGGTAATGTAGCCCTAATACCAGGCTGGGATGGAGTCGAAGGGGATGGAGCCGTTCTCCTAGGCGGCCCAACCAGAATTGGACATCAAGACCCTGGAGTCCCGGGGATCTTACAGATTGAAAATCCTGACGGAACCCAGGCCATTGATATTGTTGCTCATGGAAGTACTACAGATCACGTTCTTACGCTACCTCCTGTCAGTGCTGCTGGAGCTTTAAGGAATGATGGAGGCGGAAATTTGACCTGGTCTTCAAGCATTTTTGCAGCTGATTTCTATGATGATGCCGACAATGTTATATTCGGCTCTACTTCCCCGGTTCTTACTGTCCCAGTCACGGATTTTCAATTAGGAGCTATTGCTTCTGATGCAGGAGGTGGGCAAGCTCAATTGACAGCATCTTCTTACGGAGCTGGATCACAAGTTACCTTATTGGGCGCTAATGGAGAATTTGCTACACCAACCAACCTTATTTCTGGAAACGTTATTGGGGACGTTAACTTCGTAGGGTATGATGGAACATACAATACAACAGCTTTGGTCAGAACATTTGCAACAGGCCTGTGGGATGGATTGGGTGACAGGGGAAGTGCACTAACATTCTGGGCAACACCAAACGGAACGGGTGGACATGTGGAAATGGTTCGGGTAGAAGATCATGCGCTTTCGGTGGTCAATGAAAACAACCAGGCTCGTGTGGATGCAATATCTGCAGGAGGTGCTTCTTCTCAACTAAATATGACTACTAGTCGAGGAACGATTGGAACGCCAGGAATTTTGCAATTAGGAGATATTATTGGTGAGCTTTCCTTTATTGGTTATGAAGGAGTAGGTACTTATGTTCCAGGAGCCAGAATAAGTGCGGTAACCACAGAAAACTGGGGTACCGCAAATAATGGAACTGCTTTAGTCGTAGAGGCAGCTACTACTGCTGATGATGTTTTAGAAGAAATCATGAGGATAGAAGGTGACAATGTTGCAATGGGATGGCGGGCTTTCGTTGGAGCCGGAGGTGCGCGTTCGATTGCGATTGGTTCAGGCACAAGTAACTTTTTAGGAGCAGAGTCTAATTCATTGAGAGGTATTGCAATTGGATACGATGCTGAAATACAGAATTCATCAAATGATGCCATAGCCTTTGGCTCTAACTCCAGAGTCAATATCAATGCTTCTGAATCAATTGCAATAGGGCTTAATGCAACAACAGGTGATGGAATAAATGGTACAAGAGCGATAGCAATTGGACCTAGCACAGATGCTATTCACACGGATGCAATGGCTATAGGCTTCCAGGCTCAGGCAAGAGACCAACGATCGCTAGCACTAGGATTTAATTCACAAACAGCGATTGGTGCACAAGATGTAATTGCTCTTGGTGTTGCCTCTCAGGGTAATGCAACGGGCGGCACAGCGATTGGTGCGGGTTCACGAAGTGACGCTAATGATGGGTTAGCAGTCGGTTCAAGCTCTAGAGTCAACGGTGCGGATGGAATTGCCATCGGTCGTCAGGCTTTGTCAGACGCAAGCCGAGCAATAGCGATTGGTGCAGAGGTAACCGCGAATACCGCGAATACCATTGTATTGGGTGATACGGATACTCCATACAATGTAGGTATTGGAATAACCTCACCGGCTCAGTTGTTAGACGTAGCAGGATTGTTCACGGTTAATAATGTCGGGGGAACGGTACAGGCGGGAAGTCATGTCTCAATACCTGATAATAGTGCACCAATTATCAACTCTTCAGGAATGACAGTGGTGCCATCCGGTCGTGTGATGAGGATCAATGGAATTGGAGGTACTTCTTCTATTTCTCTTCTTGATCCTACCGGTATTCAATATGGTCATGAATTGATAATAGTTAGCGTTTCTGGTGCTTCTTTCTTTTTTGCTGAAAGTGGTACTGGAGCGGGTGGACGTATGTTACTTAATGGAGGTCCTGTGAATTTCCAGATGTGGGGAGGCAATACGTTACACCTGGTTTATACCCAGGATCCCATTGGTGATGGTAATGATTATTGGGTTGAAATAGGAAGATCTGCATGGAATTAATTCTGATGAGAGTAAAACTGATTTTAATAATTCCCTTGCTTTTCCTAAGTCTTTTGACAATAGGTCAAGGGGTCTCGCTTGGAGATCAAACGACTATTTGGATTGGAGATCAGGCTTCTTTTTATGTTGGAGGCAATACAGTTTTCAGTGGAGTTTTGACCAACAATGGAGAGATCATTAGTGAAAGCGATCCTTTATTTCCTGAAAACAACCTTGACTTTGTTGATAATATCAATGTTGGAAGTTTGAAGTTCGTCGGGACCGGAGATCAGACGCTATCAGGAGATTCTTTGAATGTAGAAAATGTGGAAGTGGACAAGACTGGAGAGGTCATATTGCAAACACGCCAGGTGATTGTGACAGGAACTCTGAATACAACAATGGGAGTCATTCAGGCTGAAGATGAACTGGATTTGCTTGTAACGGGGGGATCGGATGGTAGTGGTCAGGGGTTTGTTGAAGGTCAGCTCGTTGGTTTCAGTACGGGCCAACCCGTTTCGTTTCCGATGGGAGTGAATGGCTCTCCCAATTACATCACATTATCTGGGGCCACTACCGGATCTGTTATCCGAGTAGAATGTCGTATTCCGAATCCTGATGAATTAAACCCAGATGAAGAGATCATTGGAATATCCGAAGAAGTAGAATGGGTTGTGACCTCTCTTGGAGACCTTGATGGTGATTCTCTGACTACAGATGCATCACTAGCAATTGATTTTTCAGGGGTTGATCTTTCAACACTTACAAACGGAGAACAGATCCAGGCAGACGTTTATGAACCAGCTATTGTCATGTTGGTAGATGGTGATTCCTTATGGCGGACAGTAACTACACGAAGTATTTCTAACCTGGATGTCAATAGCCCTCAACGCCCACCTACAAGTGGAACGATTGAAGGGGAGGATTTGATCACTGTCAATTCCAATTCTGTCAGATTAGCTATCGCTTACATCCCGATCGTGGATGATGCAGAATTTTATGTTCCAAACTCATTTGCCCCGGCAGCTTTCTATGAAGACAACCGTGTGTTCAGGCCGTTCCTATCAGGGGATGTTGTTTCAAGTTTCTCCATGTCGGTTTACAACTCATTTAATGATGAAGTTTATTCTGTGAGCGATACAGGAACAAACATTGATCTTTCCTTTTATGGTTGGAACGGAAATCTACCATCTGGTCAGGAGGCACCGGAAGGAGTCTATTATTACCGAATCAATATTGTGGGTGGTTTAACTACATATAGCAAAAATGGATCCGTCTTACTGGTGAAATAGCTCCTTAATGAAGAAATACCTCACCATATTCCTAGCCATTTTTTCAACTTCCTTGCTTGCACAGGAGGGACAATTCTCTCAATATTTTGCGAGTACTTCTGTTCTCAATCCTGCCTTCACGGGCACTATCCCGACAATGAGCTTCAATACGAACTTTAAGCGAGCTGGAAGCCGGTCCAATGAGGCATACCTCGAGTTGCTGCAAGCCACCTTTACCTATCCTTTTAAACGTACCACCAGTAAAGACTTTCAAATAGGAGGAGCAGGTATCACTTTCTTTCGGGAACGAAGGGGTTTCGAAGGAATCTATACGTCCAACAAAGTACTATTAAATGGGGCCTACTCTATCAAATTGGCGAAGCTGACAAATCAATCAGTCATCTTCGGCCTTCAGGGAGGGATTGTACAAACCCAGGTGAATGGAGATAATCTACAGTGGGGGTCTCAGTTTAGTAGGTACATAGGTTTTGATGATACACTACCAAATGAAACGGTTGGATCAGCCCCAATCACTTATCCGGTTTTCAACTTTGGGGTGATTTTCTCTTCCTTTGATAACGATAATTATTATGTACGAGACCGCAGCATTTTGCTTGGCTTAAGTGTGGATAACCTCAACGAGCCAACAGTTGCTCAGGAAGGTTTTGGTGCGATCCAGCGAGCTAGAGTTTTCAAGGCTTTTGGATCAGCTAAATTCGAGTTAGCTCCCAGGGTGTATATCTATCCATCAGGTTACGCCTTGTATTCGGCCGGAGTATACCAGATCAACACGGGGATTTACATGTCTACATTGGTAAGTTCTCCACGAGCTCAGACTGCACTTCTTCTTCAGGTTGGGACCTGGTATCGGCTCGATGACTCATTCATTGTTTTGGCTGGTTTCGAGATCAATGATTTTCGGTTAGGAGGAAGTGTTGACCTGAATGCTATATCCTTTGATATAACCCAGGCGCTTGGAAGCAATCTTCCTTCTTATGAGATTTCCTTAACTTACAACCTCGACCTGTCTAATCCGTTGAGAAACGTTTCAAGCCCCATTTTCTAATCTATGAAGGCGTATTTAATACTCTTTCTCACAATCCTATCGTTTGGTATTGTTGCCCAGCCGGTTCCCAGGTTGTTACGCATTGCGGACGAATTGTTTGAAGCGGATAGATACCTTGATGCCATCGAGTTCTATGAAAAGATCACCGGGATTGACAAGCAGGATTACAAATCAAAGTACCGGTTAGGTTTCTGTTACAATAAGACATTACAATACGATGCTGCTAAGGAGACCTTCATTGAGTTAGGAAGTATCGAAAACGATTACCAGGCACGAGCGCTTTATAATTATGGGAATTTGCTGAAGCTGGAAAGCAATTTTGTAGAGGCAGATTCTATTTATTCCAACCTGATTTCACTCCCAAGCGCTGAACCTTCTCTGGTGGAGCTTTCAAGAAAACAAAAGGAGGGATGTCTTCTTGCGCTTAGGCAAAAACAGGAAGACAAAGGATACACGGTCGATATAATGACTGATGTGAACTCACGATTCCATGATTTTGGAGCAGTGATCAACCCTTCGAACAAAGAACTGGTTTTTGCTTCAACGAGGAACCTCCCCGGAGTGCAGTATGAGGGAAGCCAATACGACGGGGTGCTACCAGATCTGGTTGCTTTCGAAGTGAACCGAAACGGTCGATGGAGAATTTCTTCGAAGGATCAGAACTTCTCGATTGTCAACACCCAGTGGTCGGAAGGATCAGGCTCCTTTACCAAAGACGGACAAACCTTTTACTTTTCCTCATGTAGGGGAGAAGATGGTTCGGATTGTGGGATTATGGTGAGTTATCTCATCGATGATCGATGGACAAGCCCTGTCTCATTGAACGAGTATATCAACGAGCCTGGGTCAGAGAACAAACAGCCAGCAATCTCATTTACCGGGGATACACTCTTCTTTAGCTCTGACAGGCCAGGTGGAATAGGAGCAAGTGATATCTGGATGAGTCTGAAGGGCTTGGAAGCTGAATCATGGTCACCTGCGATCAACCTTGGGGATGTGATCAATTCTCCTGAAGAGGACATTACTCCATATTACTCGAGCGCTTTCAATTGTCTACTGTTTGCCAGCAATGGTCATATTGGCTATGGAGGGTTTGATATTTATGCTGCAAAAGGAGAATCCTTTTTTGAACCTGAAGTATATAATCTGGGCTATCCCTTTAATTCAACGATTGACGACACCTATTTTGCTATTTCTGATAGTGTGGGATTCATTTCTTCCAACCGGGAGGATCACAAGAACCTTAACTTATATTCCTTTCCGGTAAGCAATGAACGACTTTTCTTATCACTGTTGATCTCCGGAGAATCATTGATTGATTCGAGGATCATTTCAAAGTTTCGAGACATTCGATCACTTGATCTGGTCACATTTAGAGTGGAAGACTACCAGGGATATGAACTCTTCGATCCTGTGAAACGAGACAAGCCAAGGCCAGATATTCTACAAGATGAGCAAGGGGCTTTATTAGATGTTGATGCCGCTGATTCTGTTGAAACCGGATCTGTTGTAGCGTCTGAGCGGAGGTATCGAGTACCTTATGAAACACAATATTTTGGTTATGGTCATTTTATGCTCAGGCCTGAAGCTAAGAAGTCGATGGATGACCTGGTAGCGCAATTGAAAGGGAAGGATTACGCTTCTGTAACAGTCCTGGCTTATACCGATCATCTCGGAACAGATTCATTCAACATTGACCTAAGCAGAAATCGTGGAAAGGCAGTGATGGCCTACCTCGCTCTTCGTGGGATTCCATTAGACAAGATCAAAGTCTTTGCCCGAGGGGAGCTAAAACCCGAAAGTGACAAGGATCACATTTTCCGAAGGATCTTTAGTCGCAAGGTCGAATTGATTGTAGAAGCTGACAATCCAATAGAATTGAGAAGTGCAAAAGCCTTCATCGTGGCTAAAGAAGAAACACTTCAGAGTTTAGCTGATAATCTAGGTGTTAGTAAAGATGACCTGGTCAATTGGAATGGGATCAGGGAAGACCTTGTGCCTGTAGGCAGCACCATACGAGTTTTCGATCCTCCACCAACGACACCTCAAAACTGGGTGGTAGATGAGGCGATCTCCAGGCAGATGGTCACAGGGAATGTTAGATAAATTTATCCTTTGGACACCAGGATATACGCACCCCAATTATACGGATTTGGGTCAACTTGTCGGAACTGAGCCCTGGCGTTGAAAAATGCTCTCTTTGGATCTTCATCTTCGAGAAGAGCCTTATAAAAGAGGTTCATGAAGTTCCTGGCAGCCTGATCATTGATCTTTACCAAGCTAAGCAATACATTATCTGCACCGGCCACCAGGAATGCACGCTGAAGGCCGAAAACTCCTTCTCCATTTTGAACGGTACCAAGACCTGTTTCGCATGCTGCAAGCACGACAAGACTTGTTTGATCCAATGCCAGATTCATCGCTTCATAGGCAGACAAAAGTCCATCGTTATTACTCTCATCCGTTTTGCTGAGGAAAATCCCGGAACTATGCAGAGGATCTGCATGATCTGGGTCGTCATCGAAGTAACCATGGGTAGCAAGGTGAATAATCCCCGGATTTGAAAGCGTTTTAACCTGTTCTTCTGTAGCAGAGTTGTAGTAATAGGTCTCTGACTTCCATCTTCGCACATCCAGAATATCCGTAATATCG
Organism: Cyclobacteriaceae bacterium; assembly: GCA_965267415.1. Classification (GTDB taxonomy): domain Bacteria; phylum Bacteroidota; class Bacteroidia; order Cytophagales; family Cyclobacteriaceae; genus Ekhidna. Next base: position 510,832 of record OZ253955.1, read on the forward strand.
CTGGCTTCACGCTCTGCACCTGGAAGCTGATTGAGCGTGAACCCTTCCAGTTTCGAAAAATCGGGATTACCAAAGATCTTGGCATCCTTGATGAGACGTTTTTCTTCGGCGTACAACAGGTCCTTTCCGCTTGTAATATTGATGATGTCATACTCTTCAGCTACATAGAGGTTTTCTCCTGGGTTGAAGAAGACCCCCGGATTCAATTTGTGAAAAATACCATCTGGGGCCAGATAAACACGGTTGATGCTATCTAGGTGTTGATCAATTGGTTCCCAAAACACACCGTAGCTTGCACGATCCTTCAAACCGAATCGAAGCGAATTACGGTACTGAGCAAAACCCTTGTCGAAATCAACATCTTCAGGCCACTTGACCGGTTGTAGCAGACTGTCCTGACCAATGATAAAGGCTGCATAGTTAGATCGATCTTCAAACCCCTGTACAATTTCTTCGTCAATCACATTTACTGTATAGTTCCTGAATTGTATGATATCCAGAGTCACTGATTGATCGGGTAGGGCCTCACTGATTTCCTCCCAGCTATGGTATGAAGCTTTTTCCTGGTCGGAGAAGACTTTAAACTTTAGAGAAAGCGTCTTTTCCAGTTGTGTACATTCCTCCTCAAGTGTGTTGATTGAAATACCCTGAATTCTTCGCTCATCATGTGTCAGTAAGTAGGCCTGAGCCAGTTTGTACTTTTTCTCACGCCATTCGTCATAGGTTCGTTTTGTTTGGTTATCACCACTTGCTTGAACCAGTCTCCTCATTTTTTCAGAAGCATAGAATAAAATACCTTTTGTATTGATGAAATGGTTCAGTGCATCTTTAGCGTACTGAGAATTGATGTACTTATCCTTAAATGCCAGCGAGGAGAAGCGTTCAATATTGGACCTGGCCTGATCAAAATACAGCTTACGTTGCTTGTCTGTCAAAACAGGAAAAATATCCTGCATATGCTTGATCTCCGCTTTCAATGCGAGATTGAACTGATCCATGGAACCAATAGTGTCACCAACGATCATGTGATACATTCCCAGGTCATTCAATGTCTTGATGTAGAGCGGGTGAAAATCACCCAAGGCTGTTTCACGAATATCTCTTGCCTGGACGAGGAGTTTTCCAGCCAGTGAAGAATTGCCCAACTGAAGATACAGGAGGGCCACATTATTAAGTGAAGTGGCGTAGCGTTGATGTTGTTCGCCATAGATGACCCGGTCCATGTCTAGCACTTTAGTGTACAGATTCAGAGCTTCACCGAGTTTTCCCTGGGCCTTGTAGATACCGGCCAGGTTATTCAGACTGCTTGCATAATCCGGGTTCATAGACCCAAACAACTGCCTGAAACCTTCTGAGCTTTCTTCAAAACATTGCTGAGCCTTCTCAATTTCACCTTGCTTCATGTAGATGGTCCCGAGGTTATTGACCATGTATGGACGGATGTTCCTGAAGTTCCCGGTGGATTCCAACGCCTCATTCATGTATTCATTTGCAGAAACCAGGTCGTTGAGCTTGTAGTAAAGTACACTTAGCCCATTAAGCGTTTCCAAAACCACCAAAGGGTCTTCACCATACTTCTCTTTCTTTCGCTCAAGATTGTATAGCAGGTAATTTTCAGAATCGGAGTATTCTCCCTGCTCGATCTTCAATGAAGAGATCCGGTCGATGGCAGTCAGGTATTGGATCTCGTTCTTACCTTTCGATTGTTCGATGGCCTTTAGAAGCTCTGATTCGCTTTGCTTAAGGTCACCAAAATGGCGATAAGTAGTCCCCAGCTCTATTTGTAGTGCAACCCCGATTGAGTCAGTATTGTCCGGACCATTTAGGTCAATTGCCGTTTGTATAGCGTCAAGGCTTTTTTCAAAGTCACCTACTTCCCGGTAGTAGACCCCTCTTTGGAAGTAGTACTTCAGCTTGGCCAATGGATCGCCTTCCAGTGTGTGATCTACCACGCGACCCGCAAACTCCAGGTATCTTCCGGCATCATCGAAGGAACCGATCTCCTGGTAGAGGGTGGAGAGGTTGTAATAAAGTCCCAGAAGGTCCTGGTGGGTGGAGTCTTTGTTGACGAGCTCTTGTTCCAATCCACGGTGAAAAGCATAAAGTCCTCGAATCTTATCGTTGGCTTCCCAGAGGATTAGTCCAACATTATTATAAGCCCCGGCAATGCCCATTTCGGTGACACACTTAGAAGAATCCAGGTCTGCGAGTAGGCTGGAGGCATAGAACTTTGCCTTTTGCTGATTGCTGTACTTAAAGTACTCAGCACTATCCAGTTTTTGAAGGCAGGTTTGGCTGAAGCCAATCCCTGTAGAAATCCCAAATAGGATGAACAGGTAAATCTTCTTCACGATAAACAACAGTTGGCGACTATGGTAAATTTAGACTATGAAGATGATTGACTAAAGGAATAATCTTTAAAAACCCTTTATCTTTAGACGAGTACTCATAGAAAAAATATTTTGATATGAAACAATTGAAAACCAGCTATTTAATTCTAGTCTTTTTAACGGTTAGTATAACCTCTACCGCCCAGGATCAAAGTGTAGGATTATACCGGGAGGCAATCAAAGCCCTCAATGTAGGAGATTCCAAAACTGCGATCGAAAAATTTCAGGGAGCGATCAAGTTAAATAATAATTACAAGGATGCGTGGTACTACCTGGGTATGACCTACGCAAGAGAACGAATGTTCAAAGAAGCGATCTTTTCTTTCAGAAGCCTTGAAAAGATAAGTCCCACCTATAATACGTCTTTTTACTATGAGATCGTAAAAGCGTATATCGCCACCGATCAGTTGACTAATGCGGGATTCTACGCAAAGAAGTACATTGCTAAGATCCCAAATACACCGAAGAATACCCGAGCGATCCATGTTGCAAAAAACAGACTTATCTACGCTTCGGAGAGTGCCATTCTTAGAGATCAGCTAAATTCTAGTAAGGATCCCGTTCCAATGGCTTCCATCAACAGCATCTCGGGTGATTATATGCCACAAGTTAATCCAACAGGCACCAGACTTTACTTCACCAGTGTCAGAAAGGGAGGTTTTGATTTCCAAAATGCGAATTCCAAAGCGAATGACTGGGGTGAAGATATTTACTTCTCCAGTCAATCAGGCGGGGTTTGGAGTTCTCCTGAATTACTTCCGGCACCCATCAATTCGATGGGTAATGACTTTGGTTCTTCTTTTACGGGGGATGGTCAAACAATGGTCTATGTGAAATGTGATGACTCGAAAGGTGTTGGTAGTTGTGACCTGTACATTACCCAATTGAATGGTACGGAGTGGAGCGAACCCGTCAATATGGGGAATGTGGTGAATAGTGAAGAATGGGAGTCCCAACCAACGATCAGTTCAGACGGTAACCGCATCATCTTCACTTCCACTCGCAAGGGAGGTTATGGAGGGTCCGATCTTTACATGACAGAGAAGAATCATCTGGGAGACTGGGGTATTCCACAAAACCTGGGCAGCACGATCAACACGCCTTTAAGTGACAACAGTCCGTTTTTGGCTGCCGATGGAAAGACATTGTATTATGCTACAGCGGGTCATCCGGGATACGGAGGAACTGATGTTTTTTACAGTGTCTTTGAGAGTGACCGATGGTCTAAACCACAAAACCTGGGAAGTCCGATCAACTCCAATGGTGACGACACCAATTTCAGTATTTCAGCTTCGGGATTGGGCTATATGGCGTCTTCCAGGTTAGACGAGAATAATTTCGACCTGTTCGAAGTGGAATTACCTGATCACCTAAAACCAAAACCAACAGCAGTTGTTCAGGGGTTGGTAGCCAATGCAGAGACATCAGAACCGCTCGAAGCACTTGTGTTGGTTGAAGACCTTGAGACAGGGGAATTGTTAGCTGTAAACAAGAGTAATTCGGAGAGTGGAGAATACCTGGTTGTTCTTCCGGCAGGTAGAAACTATAGTGTTTCGGCAAGCAGCGAAGGCTACTTTTTTTACTCTCAAAGCTTTGAGCTTCCCAAGGATACTACTTACCAGGAAATCACTAAGAACATCGACCTTGAACCTATTAAGAAGGGCACAAAGGTTGTGCTTAACAACATCTTCTTTGAAACTGGAAAAGCGGAGTTGAAACCTATCAGCTACGTTGAGTTGAACAAGGCGGTCAAACTTTTAGAAGAAAACCCATCCATGGTCATAGAGATTGGTGGTCATACGGATAGTCAGGGTTCAGATGAAGCGAACCTCAACCTCTCCACCAAGCGTGCCCAGGCGGTAGTGGATTACCTTGTGTTGGCAGGTATTGATCAATCCAGGTTGCAAGCGAAGGGATACGGAGAGAGCCAACCGATTGCTGATAACTCAACACGGGAAGGTAGGGCTACCAATCGAAGGACAGAGTTTGAGATAGTGGCTTTTTAATCTTTTCTTTTACAAATGAAGCTAGGGTTAAGGATAACCTAAACCCGATACGTTCGTTTACTAGGCAAAGGTGAAACAAATAAGTAAATGAAAGGTACTTACCTCGGTGAGTTTGAAGAATTGGTCTTATTGACCGTCGGTATACTGCATGAAGATGCTTACGGCCTATCTATTACTGACGAACTTGAGAACCGGACAAAGAGGAATGTCACGATCAGTTCCGTGCACAAGGCCTTGGTCCGGCTTGAAAAGAAAGGCTTCCTCAAATCACACATTGGAGGTGCAAGTAAAGAAAGAGGGGGAAGGGCCAAAAAGCTGTACCTGCTGACATCTTCAGGTAAAAAAGCGCTGATGGCATCCAAGGATCTTAGAAGCAATATGTGGGAAGCTGTACCCAAGATCGTATGGGAGGGAGGTGAACTATGAATCAGCCACCTCGTTGGTCCTCAAAATTCTTACGCTGGTTCTGTAATGATGATCTTGTTGATGGCGTAGAGGGGGATTTGTATGAGTTATACCAACGGCGAGTAAGTAGGTACGGTAAACGTAGGGCTGACCTGCTTTACTGCTTCAATGTAATGTTCTTCCTTCAGCCATTTGCTATCAGGAAGCGACAGCCTGGGAAAAAATCAAACGCAATAGATATGCTTAGAAATTACTTCCGAATTGCATGGAGGTCCATGAATAAGTCAAAGTCCGTGGCTTTCATCAACATCCTGGGACTGGCGATTGGAATAGCCAGTTTTATTATGATGATCTCTTATGTGTTTAATGAACTATCGTTTGATCGATCTCATTCAAAAGGAGATCGTATTGTTAGGGCTAATTATTCATACCAGGCACGTGGGGAGCTTAGCACCATAGCAAGAGTTGCTTTTCCACTCAAGTACCGCTTGTTGGAAAACTACCCGGAAGTAGAAAAAGTAGTACGTTTTTACCAAAACAGGCAAGACGCATCTACACTCAAATATGAGGATGCACTTTACACGGAAGAAAAGATATTCTTTACTGACCCGGAGGTTTTTGAGGTCTTTGATTTTGAGTGGATTGCCGGTGACCCTCAGACTGCTCTTCAGTCAATGAATAGCATTGTACTTACTGAGGCGGCAGCTAGAAAGTATTTCGGAGATGAAAATCCGATGAGTAAAACGATCCTTTACAAGAACTTTAACAGCCTTCAAGTGACTGGGCTGATTAAAAAACCCCGCAACTCTCACATTGATATTGACTTTCTTGTTCCCATAGAACTGCAACGCCAAAGATGGAAAGGAGATGCCAGTAATAACGGGTATGACCTTGAAGAAGACTGGCGGTGGTCGGGCTCATGGATGTACGTGTTATTGAGGGATCAGGGTTTGAAGGAATCCTTCGATGATCGCCTACATGAGGATGGAAAGGATTTGTTTGGCAGGGTGCCAAACCCGAGTGTCGATTACCATTTTAGTTCACAACCACTTCTCGATATTCACTTGAGATCTAACCTTGTATCAGAAATTGGAACGAATGGGAATATCAACCAGGTTTATGGATTTGCAGCTGTAGCTTTCCTGATCCTCTTGATCGCTTGTCTCAACTTTGTCAACCTCACAACCGCACAATCTACTAACAGGGCAAAGGAAATTGGTCTTCGTAAAGTTATGGGTGCACACCGAAAAAACCTGATAGGCCAGTTCATTACCGAATCGGTTTTGGTAACGATCATCAGTACAGGTCTAAGTTTGATCTTACTTGAGATAATGGTCCCCATTTTTAACTCCTTCATGGGTCAGCAGCTAAGTATTCCTTACTTGCAGGTTCCATTGCTCATGCTAGGTATTATCGTTGGTGCCTTGATCGTTGGAATTGTAGCTGGTTCCTACCCATCTTTTTATTTAAGTCGGCTCAAACCAGTGAAAACCCTTAAAGGGAATTATGGGGATCAGAAGGGAAACACTGGTGTTCGTCGTGTTTTTGTTATCTCGCAATTTGTCATTTCAAATATCCTGATCGTTGGGATTGTTGTTGTACAGCTCCAAATGAATTTTATTAAAGGAATGAACCTTGGTTTTGATAAGGATCAGGTGATCGTTCTTGAGCATGGATCTAAGATCGATGATGAATTTGAGCTGTTCCGCTCTAAGCTTGAAGATAATCCTCAGATTACAGGGTTGAACCTTGGATATGTCGCAGGAACACGTGACTGGGTTCAAAGTTTTAGGGTCGAAGGAGAAGCACTTGAAGAAGCAAAAAGTCTTGGATTCAAAAACGTAGGATATGATTTTCTTAAGGTTTTTAACCTCGACATGGTTTCCGGGAGGTACTTCTCACCATCTTTCTCCACTGATTCATCAGCAGCCGTGATATTGAATGAAACTGCTGCCAAAACATTTGGCTGGTCTAATGAAGAAGCAATTGGAAAGCGGTTTTCCTGGGTAGGCGGACCGGATAACAAGACCAGGTTTGAGACGAAAGTGATAGGTGTCATGCGTGATGCCAATTTCGAATCTTTGTATGAGCCCATTGGCCCAAGTGTTTTCAAGCTGAATTTTTGGGGGGATGTGGCGATCAAGTTCAATGCAGCCAGTACAGATGAGTTATTAACAGCTATTGAATCCGTTGAGGAGATTTGGAATGAAATGTCTCCACAATGGCCATTTGAGTTTACCTTCCTGGATCAACAGATTGAAGATCAATACAGGAAGGAAGAAAGACTTGGACAAATGATCCAGTTTTTTGCTTCCTTAGCCATTTTCATTGCTTGTATGGGGCTTTTCGGGTTGGCTACATTTACGGTTGAAAAGAGGACAAAGGAGATAGGTGTTCGCAAAGTGTTAGGTGCCGGGTCGTTCAGGATAGCATTCACGATCATGAAGGGATTTCTCATTCTTGTTAGTATCAGCCTGGTAATCTCAATTCCAGTCGGATATTATTTGTCAAATAGCTGGTTACAGGATTTTGCCTACAGAATCGAATTAAACCCGTTTATCTTTCTTGTATCGGCATTGGCTTCATTAACCTTTGCCGGGTTGGCCATCTTTTCTCAAAGCTTGGGAGCGGCAAAACTTGATCCTGTGGTTACCCTACGATACGAGTAAGTTCGTATAACTTGCTTGAATGGGTTACAACGAGATTATTCGGATTACTCACGAACCTTCCGGTGAATTGATCGCTGAGGGGGAGAAGGGTTGGGGTATGTTCCAGTTTGAAGGGAATGTTTACATCGCTTCAAGGAACATGAAAACCAATGGCTTTCGTTTTAGCGGGATCCCAGGTATCTGTCCTTACAAATTCGTTTATTTCTGGTACCACTTCCGAGCTCAAAACGGAGATCGATCGCCAATGCTAGGTTGGAAATACTGGCTTCCGAATCCGATTTTTCCATTCATCGCATTTCGGATTGCCGTCCCAACCCAACATCAGGACCTGATCATAGAAAAAGGATAATTCTTATTCGTTTCTTAGTACATCAGCAGGATTCACCTTGATTGCACGTGACACCTGTCCTGAAACAGTGATTACCATGGTTATCGTAATGAGCGCGATAGAAATGATAAATGGCAATGCAGAAACATTTTTCGGATTAGGAAACACACTTTCAATCAACGTTTGCATTCCTAAAAAGCCAAGTGGTGCACCAATAATAAAGGCAATAAGCACAACCCACGAATATTGCTTGCCTGCAATTCTAGCTATCGTTTTGGGACTTGCGCCCAGCACTTTTCGAACACTGAACTCTTTCATTTTACCCTGTATGTTGAATGATAGAAGTCCATACAAACCAAGGCATGCAAGTATTATGGAGAATGAGGTAATTACCATCATGATGGTAGTGTTTGATGAGTTCTCCTGATAAAAATCGTCAAATACATCTTCCTGAAATTCTCTGTCAAATGGATCATTAGGAGCTATTTGTTGCCAACTTTCTTTTGTGTAGTTCTCGAATTCAAAAACCTTCTCAGGTCGGGCTCGAAAAGAAATGTATTTGAGATCTGACACAGTGGAGCCTTCGAAAACGACAGGGTCAATGGGTGCAAAGAAGTCATAGTAGTGAAAGTCCTGAACTACACCTACCACTGTTTTTCTTACACTATCCAGCACAAAGGTTTTGTTAATAGGGTCATCCCAGCCAATTTCCTTAACAAATGTTTCATTAACAACCACAGAATTTTCCAGATCATATTGCTGATCCGTTAGGAATCTCCCACTAACCAATCGAAGACCAAATGTCTCGTAGAAATCACCATATACTCCGTATTTCCGGATGGTCATCTTTTTATCCTCGTACTCAAGCTGTTGACGTGATACTCCTCTGCCAATCAAGTAAGTAGACCCTGAATAAGTGAGTAAGTCAGGATTTTTCAATGCCTCGTTTTTCAACTTTTCGTATTGATCTTCTTCATATAGAAAGACAGAAACAGTACCTGAAGGGTCGTAGCCCCAATCTTTTTGATCCAGGTAAAAGTTTTGATCTGTCAGAACAAAACATCCGACAATTGTAATAACAGCCAGGATCAATTGAATGCTTAACATGATCTTGGAAAAGATGTTCTTGGCACCAAACTTTTGATTCCCTTTAAAAATGGTGATTGCTTCGAATTTGGATATGTAAAAAGCCGGGTATGCACCGGATATGATCCCTGTTCCGAGCAATAAGACCAAAAAGAAGATTGCCATACTAACTGCAGAATAAGCACGAAATTCAATCTCCATTTGTGGTACCAGGTAATCAAATCCCGGGACTAGCAGGAAATACGCAATCAGTACTCCGAGCAGGAGCGCAAACGTGCACTGGAGAACATTTTCCGTGAGGAATTGATAAATGATCTGCTTTCTGACGCCTCCCATGACTTTCCGAAGTGCGATCTCCTTCAATCGCTTTGTGGCACTTACCACAGAGATATTCATGAAATTGAAACAAGCCATCGCAAGCAAGAAGCTCCCAATAATGCTTAGTGCCACACGGCCTGCGGGATGTCCTCCGCCACTAATTGCACTCACTGTATCCCAGGAAGTTACAGATAGCTCCCTTAGAGGCAATGCTTCAAATTTCCGGATTCTCCAATCAGGATTACTTGCGTTTTGCAGCTCGATGTACTGAGGATATGAGTCCTCCAATGATTGAATGCTCTCACCTTCTTTCAAAAGCACGAATGTCCCATCCGTCAGGAATGACCAATCATAGTTCTCTTCAAGTTCCAGATCAAAGAAGTTATCAATAGGAATATGGATACCATGTTTGAAAGAGGTATTGTAGGGATATTCATCAAGTACCGCACCTACTGTTAATCGTATGATCTTTCCATTGGAGAATTTCATTGAGAGGTCTTTGCCAATTGGATCCTCATCGTTGAAGTATTTGACAGCAATGTCCTTACTGATGACCACTTTGTTCTTATCATAAAGAGCCTGCTGGTTTCCATAGATCATCGGAAAATCGAATATTTCCAGGTATGCAGGATCCATAAAAACAACCAGCTCTTCAAAGACATCAGCCTTGTTTTTAATACTTGCATACCTGTATTCCAACCTTGCCATTTTCTCGATAGAAGGATTATCAGCAAGTAGCTGTGGGCCAAGCAGAATAGGAGAGTCCCCCCATCTACGATCATGGTCCTTTTCGTCCATATAATTGAAAATCTGATAGATACGATCTTTCTTGGTGTGGAATCGATCCATATTCAATTGCATGTCTACGAAAATGTAGGTTGTTATAACAAAGCCTAAGGCTATTGCCAACCCGAAAATGTTGATGGAAGAAGTGACAATGTTCTTCTGAATGTTCCGCATACCAAGTTTCAGGTAATTGCGGAAAAGTAAAATGCGATTCATGTTCCTATTTTTTGAGTTTGACTTTTTAATGTTTGACCACCGAAAAAATCGAAATACATCCCAGACGAATTTCAATTTTGCGGTTTTAGCACCCTGATCTTCAAAACGTCTTTCATACAATTCCAAAATGTCACCATGGATCTCTTCCAGGAATCTTGGATTGCAATACCATTTAAGAAAGCGGTTTGCCCAATATGGTGGTTCGGGTATGTTCACACTGAAAAGTTGAACTTAAGGTCAGGGATGCTTTGATAAAGCGTGGTTCGAACAGCTATTGATTGGTCCAACGCCTGTTTACCAGCTTTGGTAAGTGTGAATAATCGTTTTCTCCGACCCCCTCTTGAATTCGTAGATCCACCCATTCGTGACGAAAGCAGATCTTTTTCTTGCAGTCGGCGCAGTACCGCATGGACAGCACTAATGTTGAGGTCTCGCCCTGTTTTTTCCTTCAATTCGTCCATGACAGCCACACCATAGGCTTCATCGAACAAGGAGCCAACAGTTAACAAGATGAGTTCCTCCAACTCGCCTAAATTCGTTCCTTTCATATATTTCGATTTCTTGTAGAAAACGTGAAAGTAATCAATTAGTTGTACTTATTGTATAACAAATCGATTTGATCCACCTGTCAGTATTTAAGAAAGTGGATATAAATAATTGATTGTTAAATACTTATGTGGTGGCTTACCTGAAGACCAGACGAGCACCAAGAAACAGTACAAGTCCCAGAATGAGAATACTTCCAATTTTACCAAACAACCCCAGCTTCCAAAAAGGCAAGAAATTTTTGATGCTAAACTTCTTTATAAAGGGCTCTGGTGGGTTCCATTCCGGTAATATTTCCTGAGGGGCGATGACGTCCCAACTTCCTACTACGAAGATCGGCATTAGAAATTCGTATGTTACCTGGTCATGAAACTGATTTTGATTGAAGATCCCGCTTCTCCAGGAGCCCAGGTTATTAAAGAAAAGATTAACATAGTAGGGCTTATTCCAGATGAATTGATCCTTTTGCATACGTCTTTCCAATAGTGTACTTGCATTGGTCTCCATACTCTCGGACAAGCCACTCAAATTCCTATTCATTTGATCATATTCTGGCCTGTTGTTGAGAAAAACAGGTTGGCCTGAGTGCACGTTTGTACTAATACGTTGGACATCTGTTTCGTTTCCAATATCGGCCCGGGTACAGTAAATGGCCCCAATAGCGAAATCAGGTTTTGAAGTGGTAGCACTAGATGTTTGGACGTAAATAGGAGAATTGTCAGGAATGATCTTTAGTATGAAGGAGAGGTTGCTGTAACGCTGGTCTTTGTGCTCTTCAGGTAAATCCTTCAATTTGATCTGTCGCTGTTGGCTTCCATACCAGTATGCTGGATAGGAAAGGCGTTCTTTTTCTTCCTGTGAAATGCGTATGGGAATGTCTTTATCTGGCCTAACATCTATTGTCACGCTGAATTTAGTCAACCAAAGTTGCATTTCGAAAAATTTACTCGAAGCGCCCACTGAGTCTGGTATCAATAGTTTTCGATAGGTCTTATAAGGCTTGGGATTTTTGTTTGACATTCCTAAAAAGCCTGAGATAGCTGAGGTTTCAGGTTCATACAACCGGACATCCTGAATGCTGATCTTTACATCCGGCAGGCCATAATAGGGGTGATCGGGATCGAAATGAGCAGAAACGCCATCGATGTGTTTCAAACGCTCATTCTGCTCTCTCAAATATTCATTGTGAAATTTTATAGCTTCCAGGTGCACCTGGGGTCCTTCGAAGTTTCCGACCGTTCCGTCTGGGTTGGTAGGATATTTGATTCCAGCGCTGGATCCCTCTGTTGATGATTTCAACTCCTCTTCAAAGGTTGAAAACACCTGTTGTTCATACTCATCAATGTATTTTTGGTATTCTGGATTATCACCCTGGTTGCTGAGGTCGTCAGCATTGATGACCGTAAATAAGATGTAGAGGGTAGTAATGGCCAGAAATGCCAGTAAGAACTTCTTTTGCATTAGTTGGTAAACAGCAGGTTGTATAAAAGCATTGTAAGCAACAAAATAAAATGATCGTAACAAAATTGAAAACAACGGTACGTATAAATTCAGCTCTTGTGATTATGGCCTTAATGACAATAGCTCAAAGTACATCCGCCCAGTCATTTCTTGAATCTGAAAAATGGAAGCAGTTTTTCGAGGAGAAGGTTTTCGCTAAAAAGGCCGAAGAGATGAATGATGAGACCTTCTGGGAGATCGACCAGTCGTATACCTATTACACGAATTACCCACTTTTATTCATTTATTCAGACGGATCCACTGAAGAAGTGCAATGGCAATATGATGGTTTGCCAATACTTCTCGATAAGAAAAAGTCCTTAATGAATAAAGATTTCAATCGCATTGAGAAAGCCAACATCGCTTACATTGTATTTGATGAATTCCTGCTTCGAAACCTGGAAGTTGGAAATATGATATCTGGTGATTTTGCCATAGTCGAAATTGAAGGCCCAATTTCTCTTTATAGAGAATACTATTCATCACCAATTACTGAGGATAATGTGGTATCAGGTTATCGGTTTTACAAGTATGGTGAGGAAGTACAAGGGTTTTATCTTGGAAGATTTGACAAGAAGGCATCCAGGCTGGTTGCTGATTATCCTGAGCTTGCCAAGAAGATCAAGAACGTCTACATCGGATATACCAAGTCTGATGAAAACGTCCGTCGAATTGTCAACGAGTACAATGACTGGGTTAAAGAAAACGATCCATTCGTGTATGAGCACTGGAAAGGGTTAAGGATTGATAACTGATCCCCGTTAAGTCATATTTGATCTTTGTTACGTTCTAGGTAGGTGGTTATCTTTTGATAATGCTTTGAATTAAAAATACTTGAGGGTAATTTGAAGATGTATCCAACTGTTGACTATCAACAGATGATATTCCCGATGCTATCAAGGCTTTTGATATTCAATTTTCTTATAGGATTAACCTGTTTTGCCTTTAGTCAAGATCAGGCTAAGACCTATTTGGAGCGGGGGGATGCTTTAAGAAGATCAGATGCCAGTGCGGCTTATGTTCAATATGACTCAGCTTCCTCCATTGCACTTCGAGGTGCAGATATGCTTTCGTACGTTAGGGCGTTAGTAGGAAAAGGATATTCTCTGAGATTTAACAGGGAAAATCCAAATATTGAGGGGGCCTATCAATTTTTTTTTCAGGCACTTAACCTTGTAATGAAGGATAATGCAATTCCTCTGACCGTCAAGCAAGAATTGTATTATGGGCTAGCCATTACTGAGCGTGCCCGCTCCAATTATGATAAGGCTATGGAATATGGCGACCTTGCAATTCTCATGGCTAATCAGTTAGACGATATTAAACTAGTCTCACGTTGCTATAACATGCTGGGCAATATTTATTCTGACAAGGGAAATGCAGAGGAAGCAATTAACCACATGAATAAGGCAATTTCAACCCGGGAGCGTAATGGGTTTAGAAAAGACGAGGAACTGCCATATTGGTACTACAATTTAGGACTGGTGACAGGCTGGGAGGGGTTCCCTGAACGAAGCAATAGCTACCTTAAAAAAGCACTTTCTCTTTTTGAAGACTTTGGGAGTAGGTACGAAGGAACTATCCAGGGTCTAGTTCAGGAGATCGCTAAGAATTATGTTGACCTTGGAGACTTGGAATCGGCAAGAATCTATTTTGAACGCGCTACTCAAGGGGATAAGCGCAAGTTTGAACGTGGGGCTCGAATGGCCAATCATTATGTATTAGTGGGGGATATGTTTAACAAGTTCAATCGGTTTGATAGTGCACTTTACTATTATCAGCTTTCAATAGCTGCCTCCATCTCGGATTTTGAACCTCAAACGCCACTAGATAACCCTCAAATTCCTGAAACATCACTTTCAGAATGGTTACTCAACCCGGACATGTATGTAACTATTGATGAAAAAGCCCAACTACTGACTAAACTCTATAAAGAAACAGATTCCATTGAATACCTCATCAGTGCACATGAACTCTATCAGATGTCGGTAGACCTAATCGTAAGATTGCGAAGTGAAATAGATGATACTGATCCATCTTTACATCTGGCAGGACACGCCAAATCTGTCTACGATAACGCATTGGATGTAAGCTATCAACTCTTGTCAAGGGGTGAAAGCAATGATGAGCTGATGAGTTCGATTTTTAATTATATCGAACAAATTAAGCACGCTATTCTTCTTAAATACCGGTCGAATGATTATGCCATTGGCGATGAATTGGAATTCGTTCGAGGGGTTCAGGTAATCCAGAAGGATATCGATGAAATACAAAGAAGAATCAGTGAAGCTCAAATTGACCAATCTGATGGTTATCAGGAGATTGAAAGGTCTATTGGAAGGTTGATCGCATTGAGGGAAGAAAAGCAGGCATTAACAGAAGAGAGGACAGATCTTTTTTCGAGTGAGTATCAAACCACTTCTTTGAAAGAGGTACAGGCGTATCTTAATGATGACCAGCTGCTTTTGAATTATTTCTGGGGTGAGGAATACATTTATGGAATTGCCGTTACTCGTAGCAATTCATTCTTTAAGCGGATCGATATTATGGAACTGGATAGCGCATTGATCAACTATACGAATACGGTTGGAAGGTTGGGATTCGTAGATGGTGAAGGAGAGTTCTATACGTTTGTATCAAGCGCATCCAAATTATATGATAAGCTACTAGCTCCTTTCTTGAATGAAATTGAACCCGGCGCTATCAATGAGATCATTGTAATCCCTGATGGAAAGATCAGTATGTTGCCGTTTGGTGCATTACTTCAAGGTGATGGAGCACCAGGTATCATAGATTACAATAGCTTGAACTATTTATTCCTGGATTATAATGTTATCTATGGCTTTTCAGCCAGTATTCTTATGCTCGATAATTCAAATGATGAGCAGGGGGACCGGCTGGTTGGTTTTTCAAACGAACTGCTCTCAGGAACTCATACTGAATTAATGAACATTCGGGCGCTTTGGCCTTCAGACTTGCTTCTTTTCAATGATACTAGTTCTACAGAATCGAATTTCAAATCCAATGCTTCCAGTTTTGATATTATTCATATTGCCAGCCATGCAACAGCTGGTGAGGAAAATGGTCAACCAAATATCCACTTCTATAGCAATGAAGGAGACCATGAAGACGGAAAGCTTTTTAGCTACGAGATTTACCCACTGAATCTGAGGAATAAGTTGACTGTCCTGAGCGCCTGCGAAACCGGATTAGGGAAACATCATGACGGAGAAGGAGTCTTTAGTGTAGCACGTGGATTCGCCTTGGCTGGAAGCTCTACCATTGTTACCAGTTTGTGGAAGGTTCGGGACAGCCAAACAACTCAACTCATGTCTTCATTTTACGAAAACCTCAATCAAGGCATGAATGTGAAAACAGCACTTCACAAGGCAAAGATGAGTTACCTCACCAATGGTGATGCGATCTCATCTCATCCTTCGATGTGGGCCTCATTTATTTTATTGGGAAATGGCGATGATGTAATTCTTCCCAGAAGAAACATTTCGCAAAGTCTTTTTATGATCGTTTCCCTACTACTAATTGTAGGCTTTACGACTTACTTTATTGGAGTTAGGCGGAAACAAACGCTCAAAACCTCCTAATAGTCGAAATAATATACGCAATAACAAAGGTCCTCTAAAGTAAGCCACATCTATCTCTACAGTATTGTCTGCGATAATCAATGGCACCAGCCTAAGCTCGAATTTGACTGTCTTTTTGAAAAGAAGAAGTTTTGGGAGTTCAGAAACAAAAAGAATAGCATCACTCTTGATTTCACTTGGAGTCTCGTCAGATTTAAATAATCTTTCTCCATCTAGCTTTAGATAGCCAAATGATTTCTTGATTTTTCCGTGTAATCGTATCTTATGGACTACTCTCTTTCTTCTTGATTTGCTTCCCAGGTAATCCGCGTTAATGGTTGGACCGGCATCTGTAAGGTCATTTTCCAAACTAAGCTTGTCTTCGTTTTCAACCGATTCATTGCTGGTAAATTTCCAACCAGTTGAATTCCATTCTCGCGCAATTGGTGCAATTGGAAAATGAGGAACAACATCGAAGTTATTGGCAATATAGATTTCGACCGTGTTCCTACTTATTACGAGAGGTACTTTTCGTATTTGAAAATAAACTTGACGCTCCGCCTCACCGTCCACGGTGTGGTGTCGGAAGTTGTTTACAAAAAGTAGGTGATTGTCAAAGCCTTGATCACTAAAACGCAGATATCCTCGTTGCGGATAGTCGACAAATCCACGGTAGAAGTAGCCGTCATTCACACCGATTGGTCTGACTTCATTAGCAAGAAAAAGCGAATGATTCATGTGATGATCAGTCTTACTACCGCGATCGCCATCCCTTTCCGGTGAAATGCTAACATTTATTATATGGGCATTTCCATGCTCCGTCCCGCTAAACACATGTTGTGTGTCATGCAGGTGTGCCTTCCCGGAATGCTGTGTATCATGCAGGTGAGCTTTGCCGGAATGCTGTGTATCATGCAGATGTGCCTTTCCGGAATGCTGTGTATCATGCAGATGCGCCTTTCCGCTATGCTGGGTGTCGTGCAAATGTGCCTTTCCGGAATGATAGCTTGGAGCAAGGGGCCTTCTTGGCCGATGGGCTTTTATTTCTCTTTTAAGATTTTTCATGGTTGGTTGGGTGGTTGATTACTTGAAAAGTGTTTTAAAATTCTTTAGGAGGGCTATTACCTCATCGTCCTGTCTAACATGATCAATCAGATTTCTCAACGTTTGACCGGGTAAGAATTCTGTCTTCAGCATCGTAGCAACAACTGCCTTGATTTCGCTTAATTTGACTTTGAATGTTTGAAGCTCAGGGTTATCCCGATTAAGCTCATCTTTTAGGTGAACCTCTAAATCGTCATCAAGATCTACTACCGGAGCTGTGTTTTCAAATTCTGCTCTCCAACTGTTAACAGCTTCTTTTTTCCAACCATCATCACTTTTGTGATGCAGCTGGTCGATGAATTCAATGGAGATTAGAATTCGCAGAAAGGAATTAGGGTGTTCCTCATATGGAATCAAGTCCTTATCCCAATTGAAGTTGCCGAGGATCAGATCAAGGGGTTCCAGGTTTTCTTTCAGCTTCTTTCTTAAAACGTTCTTTAAGCCATCCAGCGATTCACTGTTTAGCATGCCTATTCCGAATGCATCGGCAACCAGTTCATGCATCCATGAATACCAGATTTGTTGATTCCTCAGTTCTAGCCTTTTTTCCGAGGTTGTTCCTAATTTTTCAAGTGCTTCAGTGCTGAGCAGCTTACCATCCGGATCTATTACTGATCCACAAAGCACTTTTTGCAATGCCAGAACCAATAAATCGTCTTTAAACGTGTCTGATATATCATGACCTAGTTCATGAGTGATCGCTGAAAAAGCAAAGACCTTTTCAGCTTTGCTTGTGGCCATGGTCCGATTTAAATGAAGGATCGTCGGGATCTCACGGTCAGCAGCCCAGGCGCCTGTATTACTATCTGAGTATTGGATAAGCGGACATAGCTTCCAGTCTTTTTTCAAGAATGTGTCAGCTGCAATGTTTTCTGAAATACCAGTGCAGAAATCTATAAATCGATTGTATAGTTTAATAAGAAGGATCTGCGAAACGATCAGGTTTTCAATGGCCTCAGTTGATTGTCTATTCAACGGGGATCCTTCCTGAGGTGGTATCAACAGTTGTGATTCCAAGGCATCAAGTACACCAATTTGGTGGTGGCCCAGTAACTCTCCAAATTCTACCATGCTACTTCCAAAGGGTGTTAGGTCATCATGGTCATCATTGGTGTATTTTGAGCTGCACATGGAAAGGTTGATCCGATCTTCATCATTGTTAAAGTAGATCTCTCCGAAATCCTCTATTTGCTTATTCCAAGAAGTAAATGATTGATCAAACTTCTTTCGGTAATCAGTAAGAAGCTGAACTACTGGTGAAAAAACCTGTGTTCCCATTAGAGGCCCGAGTTTTTCGTTTTCTACTTCAACTTCGTAGATCTTGCTGGAATAATACTTCTCAAAGAAATCAAACTCTGACTGCACATATTCATTGAATCTTTGTGCATTTTCTTTTCGATTTTGTAGTAGGTTGGTTGTGGACATTGGTCTATTTAAGATTGGTTGAGTTTCTTTAAAATCTCTCTAGCTCGTTTGCTAAACCCATTATTGGTGTCTGCGATCTCATGGAATAACTGCCTCGACTTATCAATCTCCCGCGTCTTGAGATAGCTAAGAGCCAAATACCATTTTGCCGTTTCGTTGAAAATGGATGAAGACTGAGACACAATGCCGAAAAGGCCGATTGCTTTTTCTGCTTCACCAATGGCGAGATACGAATTTGCCTGGTAGAACAAATGTGTCAGGCGCTCTTCATTATTTGCCTCCATCGTTTCAAAATGCAGTACAGCTTTTTCATATTCTCCACTTTCATACGCACGATAAGCCCTAGATGCATCTGTTTCCTCTTGTTGCCCATCCCTCAATTGGCTGTTTAGGTTTTGATAGGGTTCAAAATATGACTGAAAAAGCTCATCTGTGGTTGGTTGGCCGGATGGAACGAAGATGATCCATGATGCAATA
This sequence comes from Cyclobacteriaceae bacterium, assembly GCA_965267415.1. Classification (GTDB taxonomy): domain Bacteria; phylum Bacteroidota; class Bacteroidia; order Cytophagales; family Cyclobacteriaceae; genus Ekhidna. The sequence goes on from OZ253955.1 coordinate 529,669, forward strand.
AGAATTATCACCGATGCAGCGATTCCAAGTTTGTAGCGGTTGAAAAGATCCAATACTTTTATTGTATTGTTTGATGAAGGGGGGTCCAGACTCAACATTTTTCCCGATGCTGTCTCGTCCGGGTCCCCAACTTCATCAAATGCTTTTTGTAGTAAGGCAATTTTATCTTCTAATGTGCTCTTTCTGGCGGTTCTTGAAATGCCTTCGATCATCATTTCCATGTCGCCGGATAAATTTCTGAATTCAGGGTCTTCTGCCAGACGAGATTCAACCTCATCGATCTCCCTGGTAGAACAGAGTCCTCTTTGATAGCGCTCTAATAATTCAATATCGTTGTAAACTTTTTTCATGATCATTCCATAGTGAGTTCGTCATTGTACTTTCCTTTCTGCAATTCACTTTCGAAGATTTTTCGTAACCTCACTATGCATTTACACTTTAGGTTTTTGGTGGTAGCTCGGTTCTTATATCCAACTTTGGCGGTTATTTCATCCATAGACATACCATGGAAGTAATACAGCTCTAACAGTGTTTTGCATGGATCTCCAAGTTTCTCAAGGCTCTTTTCCATTAGATCAAGATTCCTTTCCTTTTCCTGGAGATCCCAATTTTCCAGGTCTTCAAGTTCGATTTCCTGAGTGTCTAAGTTTCGATCCAACTTACTTTCGCTGCGTCGAAACTCATACATTTTATGCTTAGCTATGGAGTATAAGTAGGTCTTTAAATTGCTGGTTAGAACAGTTAGCTTTCCATTGATGATGTTATCATACAAGGTGATAATAGAGGTTTGATAAACGTCTTTTGCCTCATCCTTACTACACTTGTGGTCTCTCATTAGCCAGGCTATGAATTCCGACTGATACGACCGGTAAACCAGTGCTAGTTGTTGATGGTTACCATTCCTGATGTTTTCAATGATCACCTTCTCATCCATTTGGTGCTGGTTTTAATGTCTATTTATTAAAAAGGTAACCCTGCTATCCGATTCTTCTTGGAATTATAATTTAATGACCAACAAACTGAAAATAAAGTAACAAATAAAGGGATGAGGTCCGTAAAGAAGCGATCTGTATTGCTAAATGGGTTACCTACATGTTCAAAAATCATTAAATACCGTACACTGAAAATCAGTTGTGCAAATCGGTACCGCGAAGAATTTTTTAACAAAAGTCAAAAACATGAAAGCGTTTAAAAAAGTACTAGGAATTATTGTTCTTCTTGGATTTTTCGCCTGTGAGGATGATAGTTCATCAATTATCCCTGCGCCACAATCTCCTGAACTTCAAGATGGAGTTGAGTTTCCACTGGATGCTGAATCCTTTGATGTACAGGAAACAGTTTAATCACCGTAATTCGCTGTGGGATCAACCACCTTTAGGCAAGGCGTAGAGGTGGTTTTTTTTGAGAAAGTAGCACAAGGAAAGGGTGACCTTTTCTCAATTTGATCATTAAAGATGTCAATCTTTCTCATACCTCGAATCCTGACCGTCCTAGTGACTTTCAGGATTCTTTTTTTACTGCGATCCGTCCAAATAAATATCATTGCATAGTCAATCCGTTTTCATTAGCTTCCACGACAAAACCTATACCTATGAAGCGGATCCTTACTTTTCAGATTTTTATTCTAGTTTTTGTATTTATTTCGGCTGACCTTCTGGCTCAGCGCAGAGGGCGCAAGAGTGTTCCTAGCACTCCCTCATTCAATGCTGCCGATTTCGGAGGTCTAAAGTGGCGAAATATCGGCCCCTTCCGGGGAGGTCGCGCCAATGCCATTACCGGAATCCCTGGAAATGACCAGGTTTACTATGCCGGATATACCGGTGGTGGCGTTTGGAAAACTGACGATGGTGGTTATAACTGGTATAATGTTTCCGATGGCTACTTCACTGTCGGGTCAATTGGAGATATTGGAGTAAGCAAGTCAGACCCAAACGTTGTTTATGTTGGAACAGGAGAACATGCTGTACGAGGGGTTATGACCTCCTTTGGAAATGGAGTTTATAAATCGGAAGATGCCGGGCAGAGCTGGGTCAATGTAGGTCTGGAAGGCACCAGGCATATCTCTGATGTCATTGTCCACCCAAGCTCATCCGATATCGTCTATATCGGTGCACAAGGACCGGTTCACGGTCCATCACCTGACCGTGGAGTCTACAAATCCATTGATGGGGGCAAAACCTGGAAGAAAACCCTTTATGTAGATGAGAACACCGGAGTGTCCGGGTTAAGTATGGATCCATCTAACCCGCGGATTCTATACGCTGCTACCTGGCAACACAGACGATATCCCTGGTTCGTAGAAAGTGGGGGCCCTGGTTCTTCGATCTATAAGTCCACTGATGGTGGAGAGACCTGGAATAAAATTACAGACGGGCTCCCTGAAATGATGGGTAAGATCGGTATTGCTGTTTCTCCAGCTAACCCGCAGCGGGTCTTTGCAATTATTGAGTCAGAGAAAGAAGTGGCAGGACTGTATCGGTCAGATAATGCCGGAGCTAACTGGGCACTTATTTCTAACGATAAGACGATCACCTCAAGGTCCTGGTATTACATGGAAGTATTCGCTGATCCGATGAATGAAGACCTGGTGTATGTATTGAACGCACCATTAATGAAATCGATCGATGGCGGAAAAACCTTCCAAAGCATGCGGATGATCCATGGCGACTGTCATGAACTCTATATCAATCCAACGAACAGCAACAATATTGCTTTAGCAGAGGATGGAGGAGCGACCATCTCATTCAATAAAGGCAAAAGCTGGTCAAGCTTTAACAATCAGCCAACAGCCCAGATCTATAGAATAACAGCGGATGAACGGGTGCCTTTCTGGGTCTATGGCGGTCAGCAAGACAATTTTTCAGTATCAATACCATCACGGAGCAAGAACTACGGTATTCTTAGCACAGACTGGTACAATGGTCCAGGTTGTGAAAGTGCAATGGTAGCACTTGACGATCCAAGCAATCCACGCATTCTCTATGGCGGGTGTTTCAATGGAAATATCAGCTTACTGGATATCGTGTCTAAGGAAGCTAAAGACATTATTGCATATCCTGAAACAACACTTGGTAAGAATCCTAAGGACCTTAGGTTTCGCTTCAACTGGAATGCTCCGTTGATCAATTCGCCGCACGATCCAAAGACGATGTATTATGGTGGAAATATGCTATTGAAAACAACAAATGGTGGATTGGAATGGAATCCAATTAGTCCGGACCTGACTCGCAATGATAAGGACAAACAAGGAAAGGGAGGTGGCCCTTTTACCAATGAAGGAGCTGGCGGTGAAAACTATAATACCATCTACTATATTGCGGAATCCCCGCATGAGCAGGGAGTAATTTATGTAGGTACTGACGGTGGTTACATCCAGGTTACCAGAGACGGTGGTGATTCATGGACCAACATCACGCCTCCGAATCTGCCGGAAACGATGATTCATAGTATCGAGGTTTCTCCGCATGATAAAGCGACCGTCTACTTCGCATCAACCCGTTACAAGTTCAATGATTACAAAAACTACAGCTATAAATCCACGGATTACGGGGCTACCTGGAAGAAGATCGGAGATGATATCAATAAGGATGATTTCTTCCGGGTGATTCGGGAAGACACTAAAGTACCGGGTATTCTTTATGCCGGAGCTGAAAGAGGATTCTACATATCCTTCAATGGTGGTAACAATTTTCAGCAATTGCAACTGAACATGCCGGCAGTATCCATTACCGATTTGGTGATTCGTGATAATGATCTTGCAGCCGCTACCGCTGGAAGATCTTTCTGGATCCTTGATGACTTATCGGCAATTCAACAGTCAAAAGGGAAATTTACTGAGTCCGTTAAACTATACGAGCCAAAAGCTGTTTACCGACTATTTGGCCAGGCACCATTCTATCTGATCACGGAACATGGATATGGTGAAAACCCTCCTGAGGGTGTTACGCTTCATTATTATCTCAAAGAAGTGCCTGAGAATGAAGAGGATCTTAAATTGGAGATCATCAACGAAGCTGGAGAAGTCATTCGATCATTAGCGGGCAAGAAGGATATAGAAGTCAAAATGCAAGGTGGGAGAGGTTATATTCCGGCACAGAATACTGAGGATCTACCACTTAACAAAGGGATCAATCGATTTACCTGGGATTATAGGACGAACAAACTGCAGGAAGTTCCTGGAGTATTCATCTTCGAAGGAGATTACCGTGGACACAGGGTAGCTCCGGGTAATTATAAGGCCAGAATGACTTTAGGAGAAGTTACTTCTGAAGTGGATATTCTGATCATGGATCCACCTGAGATCGATATTCCAAAAGCGCTTTGGGATGAACAGCAAGAAACTCTTACTCGGATTGAGGGTCAGATCAATGAGATGCACAATTCCATCAATGAGATCATGAAAATCTCAGATCAGCTCAAAAACATTGAAGAACAGTACGGTGAGGAAGAAGGCATGGAAGAGATCCAGGAGGCGATCGATCAATTGAATGAGAAAATTGATAACTGGCGAACTCCTGTGATCGAATTGAGACAAAAAGGATTCCAGGACGTGCTCAACTGGCCAGCGGGACTTAATTCAGAGTTCTTCTTATTGAGAAACAGTCTGGATACCTATGATCCCAGCATTCCTGAAAGTTATAAGGAGCGTCTGGGTGATGTCGAAGGTACATGGGGAAAAATGCGGGAAACCTATCAGGAGTTAATTCAAAAAGATGTGCGGGAATTTAATGACCTGTTCAAGAGCAAGGACATTCCGGTTCTTTCTGCACCTAAAAATGAAATGGAAGGACTATAAACCCCTCCTTAATAAAACACACTAAACCAGAATGCTATGAAGATCAAAATCTTACTAATGAGTGCTTGCCTGTTGCTGTTGTTTGCAGGGCACTCACAATCAGCTATGAACGAAAAGACCTTTAAGGGTCTGAAACTCCGAAGTGTTGGACCAGCTTTTACTTCCGGGCGAATCGCAGATATTGCAATTCACCCTGAGGATGAAAGTGTTTGGTACGTGGCAGTTGGATCAGGCGGAGTATGGAAAACTATGAACTCAGGAATTACGTGGGAACCAATCTTTGATGACCAACCTGTCTACAGTACGGGATGCATAACGATTGATCCAAGTAACCCACATACTATTTGGGTAGGTACAGGTGAAAATGTCAGTGGAAGGCACGTAGGCTTTGGCGATGGTATCTACAAAAGTGAGGATAATGGAAAAACCTGGAAAAATATGGGTCTTAAGACTTCAGAGCACATTTCCAAGATCATTGTTCATCCAGAAAACTCAGATATCCTTTGGGTAGCTGTTCAAGGTCCCCTTTGGACGAGTGGAGGCGAACGAGGCTTATACAAATCTATTGACGGAGGACAGAACTGGAAGAAGGTGCTTGGCGGAAATGAATGGACCGGGGTAACGGATATTGTGATTGACCCAAGAGATCCAAACTGGCTCTATGCTGCCACCTGGCAAAGACACAGGACAGTTGCAGCGGTTTTGGATGGAGGACCGGATACCGGATTGCATAGAAGTACGGACGGAGGTGAAACCTGGGAAAAGCTCACAAGCGGTTTACCCAAAGGCAGAATGGGCAAAATTGGGCTGGCTATTTCTCCACAAAATCCCGATTATCTGTATGCAGCTATTGAATTGGAGTTAAGGACCGGAGGTGTTTTCATGTCAACTAATCGTGGAAAGACCTGGAAAAAGATGTCAGATGCAGTGGCAGGCGGCACTGGACCTCACTATTACCAGGAGCTTTATGCATCTCCACATGCTGAAGGAAGATTGTATATGGCTAATAATAGTATGCTTACTTCAGATGATTTTGGCAAGACTTTCCGTGTAATGAAAAGAGACGGAATGCATTCTGACAGTCATGCAATCGCATTTACATCTGATCCCAACTATATTTTGGTTGGAACTGATGGTGGGCTGTACGAGACGTATGATCTGACGCAGAATTGGCGCTTTATCGATAACATGCCAATTACACAGTACTACAAGTTGGCAGTTGATGACACAGAGCCTTTCTATAATATCTACGGAGGTACGCAGGATAATGGCTCTCATGGAGGGCCTTCCCGGACTGATAATGTACACGGAATAAGAAACGCCGACTGGTGGAAAACACTGGGCGCTGACGGACATCAATCCGCAGTTGAGCCAGGAAATCCGAATATTTCTTATGCTGAGACACAAAGAGGAGGTTTACATCGTGTTGATCAAATAACTGGTAATCAGGTATTTATTCAACCACAAGCTGGAGAAGGAGAACCATATGAAAGGTTTAATTGGGATGCTCCAATATTAGTTAGTGCTCACGATCCGGCAAGGCTGTATTTCGCTTCACATCGTATGTGGAGGTCTGATAATAGAGGAGATAGCTGGACTGCTATTTCAAGTGATCTTACCCGCAATGAGGAACGCATCAGATTACCTATAATGGGCAAGAAACAGAGCTGGAACAATTCATGGGATTTAAGTGCCATGTCAGATTACAGCACAATAACTTCTATCGGTGAATCTCCCGTTCAGGATGGTATTGTATATGCTGGAACAGATGACGGTATTATTCAGGTAACCGAAGACGGAGGCCAGAATTGGAGGCGAATTGAAGTAGGCAGTATCAAGGGAGTTCCGCCAAGAGCGTTTGTCAATGATGTTCGTGCTGACCTTTTTGATGCAAACACAGTTTATGTCGCATTGGACAATCACAAATACGGAGATTTCAAGCCTTACCTGATCAAAAGTACGGATCGTGGCAGAACCTGGTCTTCTGTAGCCGGAGACTTACCTGCAAAACACCTGGTATGGAGAGTGGTACAGGATCATGTAGAAAAGGACCTGATCTTTGCAGCTACTGAGTTCGGTGTTTTCTTCACCAGAGATGGAGGTAGTAAATGGATCAAACTATCCGGAGGTGTCCCAACCATTTCTTTTAGGGACATTACCATTCAGCGCAGAGAGAATGACCTGGTAGCTGCTTCATTCGGACGAAGCTTTTATGTCCTTGATGATATCACACCATTGAGAGAGGTCTCTAGTGACATCCTGAATAAGGAAGCGAACCTCTTTGCAACCAAGGATGCATACTGGTACTATCAGCGATCTTTAGTGAGTTCACAAGGGGCATCAAAATATGTAGCAGATAACCCACCATTTGGAGCGGTATTTACCTACTACCTGAAGGACGACTTAACTACACTTGAAGGTGAGCGGAAAAAACGTGAGAAAGAATTGGAAAAACAGAATAAGGATATACCATTTCCAGGATGGGATGCGCTGGCAGCAGAAGAGCGTCAAGAGGAACCGAAGATCATTTTGACCATTAAGGATCAAAGTGGCAATGTGATCAACCAGGTAGAAGGTAAGGCGAAAGCAGGTATCAATCGTGCAAGCTGGAATTTGAGAATGGCTTCAAAGAATATCGTTCGTTTGGACGAAGAAGAGGGAGGCGGATTCTTCAATCGAGGGTTCATGGCTACCCCGGGAACTTATACAGTGACTCTTTCCAAAGTTGTTGATGGAGTAATGACAGTTCTTGACGGCCCACAGGAGTTCAATGTTGTTCCTCTGAGAGACGGTGCGTTGGAAGGTGCGTCTGATAGCGAGATCCGACAGGTAACAGCAGAAGTACAGGCATTGCAACAAGACCTATCAGCAACTTCTACTGTCATCGATAATAGCCTGAAAAGAGTGAGTGCGATGCAGAAGGCACTTGCCAGAGTAGATCAGGAATCAACTGAACTTATCACAAATGTGTATAATGCAAAGCAAGCATTGCTAGCCTTGGCAGAGAAACTCAATGGAAATGAAGCTAAGAACAAGGTAGGGGCTCGTAACCCTGCATCTCCATGGTCACGGATGTTTGTTGGACTGAGAGGTTTGAGAACCGATTATGGTCCAACGGCTATGCACAAAGAGAATATCGCACTTGGGAAGAAAGAATTGGCCGCAATCAAAAGTGAATTGCTTGAGCTGACCAATACTACCTTACCAGGTCTTGAACGGTCCTTGAAAGCAGCCGGAGCTCCCTGGATCGAAGGACAGCCTATTTCGGAAAATTAAAAGAATCTAAAAGAATCTGTTTTAAACCGGTTGATGTAAGTTGACCGGTTTTTTTTGGGTAGCTATATCCCGGCAAGTGATCCGGATGTTTTGGAAGCCTCTTTTAGACAACTATATCTTTCTTTGATTATTTCTTGTTACTTAAACTTCGTTTCGTTTATTTCGTTTATAATTTTAAGGATTTCTAACTAGATGAACATGGAAACTTTTGAGAACTTAAGGAAACCAAGTAAAGAAGAGCAGGAAGCGGCTATGAAATCATATGATGCACTTGCCGCGACTTTAAGTGAACTCCGATCTTCAAATCCTGAAATCGAGATAGAGGAAACCAATGACAGAATTAAGATTCCTCTGAATGCTTTAAAACTCCTGGCTAAAATTCTTAAAGTTACCAGTCAGGGCAAACCCATTTCTATTGTTCCAATTGCAACTGAAATGACCACTCAGGCTGCAGCAGAGTTAATTGGTTGTTCTAGACCACATTTAGTTAAATTATTGGAGAGTGGAGAAATCAAGTTTACCAAGATTGGAAAGCATCGAAGAGTAATGTATGAAGATGTGATCGAATATAAAATGAAGATGAAGTCAAGTCAGGAACGTGTAATCGAGGAAATTATGCGATCAGATGAGGAATTAGGACTTTATGATTCATAGTGTTCGGTTTACATGCGTTCTGGATACTAATGTCATGTTCCCGATCGATGTTCGTGACTTACTTTTTTGGTTTGCTAGATATGACCTGTACACTCCTAAGTGGAGCAAACACATCTTTGATGAGTGGGCTAATGTGATGCGAAGGAAGGGCTTATCAGAAAGTGAAATATTAAAAAGAACTAGCAAAGCCAACCTAGCCTTTCCGGATGCACTTGTCGAAAATTATGAGCCATTAATTAGTAGTTTGGAGCTTCCCGATGAGAAGGATAAACATGTTTTGGCAGCAGCAATAAAGACGAATGCCAACATCATTGTAACAAATAACCTGAAGGACTTTCCTAATAATTACCTAGCAAGGTTTGGTCTTGCTGCAAAAAGTGCTGATGATTTCATAACAGATACTATTGATCTTAATCCTGATCAAGCTATTGTAGCTTTTAAAAGGCTTGTTTTGAACCGAAGAAATCCAGATTTGGATGAGTATCAGGTATTGGAGGTGTTAAGAAAAAGAGGATTGTTGGATTCAGCCAACTACCTTCACTCTTTGATCTGATGAATTGATAGCAACGATGCTAACCTTCTGTCTACCCAATCCTTAGGGAATCTTGCTTTCTTTGTTAAGAATTCTACCTAACTTCATTTTTGAATTAATGACTAATACAAACCACAGGAAAATCATGAAAAAACTAATCACCTTTATATTCATTGGAGCATTGATGATTCCAATGGCATTGGTAGCACAGGATGATGTCCAACGTCCTAAGAATATGGGCAATTCAGACTTTGATAATTTCAAGAACAGTGCTTTTGATATCAAGGATGAATCCCAGTCCTTAAAAGAAGGAGTTACTCAGATTGACAATGAGGTAAAAAACTATTCCGGGGTTATCAATACGATAGGAGTAGACAAATTAAAAAATAACCTGGCTGCACTCAAGGAAAGTAAGGAGGCAGTTAAAACACTCAATGAACGAATTGGCGTGTTGGATGACCAGGGTAAATCCATGCTGGACAATGCCAAAACTGTTAAGCCAAAAATGAAATCCATTAGTGCAACCAAGAACACCAATCAGTCAATCAAAGGACTCAATATTGCAAAAGGCAACTTGAAGGATGTTGGGTCGATCCTGGATGAGGATATTAAACTCATTACAGACGAATTGAAAGCAAGGGGGGAACCCATTGAATAAGAATACACAACACTTTCTAATAGCAGACTGCATATAAGTGGTCTGCTATTCTTTTTCTTCTAATTGATTAAATCCTAGTCACATGAGGGCACTTGTTATCATACTGCTATTTTTTGCGGTTATTACTATTAATGCTCAAAATCCGTTTCTAAAAAAACTAGAGCAAAAAGCCACCAAGGCATTGAGTCAGAAAGGATCTGATAGTCGCGTTTCACTGGATTCAGTTGACTTTCAATTTGCTATTTCGATCAACCAGGGAGCTGGTTTCTTTGATATCGAACAAAAAGGGGAGACCGGATCAAAACTGCTCTATTCTTTAAAATCAGAAGAAGAAAAAACATTGGTCGAAAAGGCGCGTGACAGCCTTGAGATTGGAATAGGCCTGTATGGAATTCGTAGATATGAGCTGGCTGAGATCAGAATTCGAGAGACGAAGGAAATGATGGAGGCAAATAACCTTACCAATGAAATTGTCTACTTGCGAACGCTCTCTAATCTGGGATTGATCTGTATGACTCAGGGTAAACTAGGTGAAGCATCCGAACACATATCAAGTGCATTAGCAACCAGTGAGGATAAGATTGGCAGGCAAAGTCCGGCCTATATCGCAAACCTAAATAATCAGGCCAAGCTATATCAATTGAATGGAAAGTATACCGAAGCAGAGAAGGCCTTTGATGAGGCGATCAACAATGCGGATGAAGTTTTTGGTGGCGGTATGCAGCAGGCGATCATTCTAAATAATAAAGCTATGCTCTACCAGGCTTTGGGTCAATACGATCTGGCAGTTGATGTGATGAAAAACGCCATCGATGCTTCTGGCAAAGCCCCTAAGAAGATGTTTCAGGGAGAAAAATCTTTTGACAATCGAAAGTTCAAAGCCAACCTTGCGACGCTTTATCAGACTTCCGGAAGATACCAGGAAGCTGAACAATTGTTCCTTGAACTGAAAAGTATATTCGAAAAGCGTAAGCAAACCAAGAACGCCGAATATGCCGGGTTGGTCAACCAACTGGGGATCCTTTACATCCAAATGGGGCAGATGGATAAGGTAAGTGAATTGCTGCTTACCTCGCTCAACGTTTATCGAAGAAGGTGGGGCGAGAATAATATCTACTATGCAAAGGTGGCTAATGACCTGGGCAACTTCCACCGAATTAACGGTCAGTATAGTGAGGCGGATAATTGGTTGACTAAAGCATTTAATATTCGAAAACAGCTACTGGATAACTCTCACCCGGACTATACGAAAACTCAAGAGGACCTGGCAATACTTAGATGGAAAACTGGCAATCACGCTGATGCCTATGCGCTTTATGATGAAGTAATGAGTAAGACGCTTGACATTGTCAAACGATTCTTTCCGTCGATGAGTGAGGCAGAGAAAACCAAGTTCTGGGACATTACCTCTCCACGATTTCAACGTTTTTACAATTTTTCACTGGAAACCTACAAGGATAATCCAGCAATTGTCACCGATGTATACAACTACAACATCGCTACAAAGGGGCTGCTGTTGAATGCAACAAGTAAAGTCAGAAACATCATCCTGACGAGTGATGATGAGCAATTGAAAGCTGATTACCTGGATTGGCTTGATCAGAAAGAGCAGTTGGCCAGGCTTTACACGTACTCTAAAAACAAACTCAAAGCCCAGAACATCAACCTTTCGGAGTTGGAGGCTGAAGCCAACAGACTGGAAAAGAACTTATCCGAACGTTCCTCCCAGTTCCTTTCAGCATTCACACAGGAAGAAGTTGATTACGCAACAATCAGTACTCAACTTGATGCTAATGAGGTGGTAGTAGACTTTATACGTGTAAGAGGTTTTGACCAGGATTTTACGGATGAGGTCCGCTATATGGCCCTGATAGCTCTGCCAGGCAGTAATGCGCCGACGATTGAAGTAGTTGAAAACGGTGCCTTACTTGAATCCCGATATGCGAAGTATTATCGGAACGCCATTCAGCATAGCCTGGATGACAAGATCTCTTTCGAACAATTCTGGGCTGGTATTGAACCTAGACTTGCACCATTTGAGCGAGTTTATTTTTCACCCGATGGAGTATATAACCAGGTGAACATCAATACACTTCGAATGCAGGATGATCAATATGTGATCAATAAACATGACCTGGTGGTTATCGGAAATTCGAAGGATCTACTTGAACTAAAGTCAAGGAAATCATCTAGTTCAACCAAAGACGCGTTCCTGTTAGGCTATCCGGAATATGGGAGCCCTTCAATTCCGGTATTGCCCGGATCTAAGACTGAAATTGAAACTATATCAGGCATTCTTAGCAGAAATGGGTATTCCATCGATCAATTCATGGAGGCTCAGGCTACCGAAGGTCAGGTGAAGAAGATCAATAATCCAAACCTTGTCCATATTGCTACCCATGGTTTTTTCATGAAGGACACGGATACCAACGCATCGGTCTTTGGTGTCAATGCTGAAAACGCGTCTGACAACCCTCTTCTTAAATCGGGTTTGATCCTTGCGGGAACCGGTGATGCAGTTGCCGATACAACCAGTGCAGACATCTCAAACAATGATAATGGGATTCTTACAGCATATGAGGCGATGAACCTGAACCTTGACGAAACTACACTGGTGGTCTTAAGCGCCTGTGAAACAGGGTTGGGAGAGATAAAATCAGGAGAGGGAGTATATGGACTTCAACGAGCTTTCCAGGTAGCTGGGACTGATGCTTTGATCATGAGCCTTTGGAAGGTAAGTGATGAAGCCACTCAAAAATTGATGACCAGTTTCTATTCCAATTGGATAAAACTGGGAGATAAACATGAAGCCTTTCGAACTGCTCAACTCGATCTAATGAAGGAGTACGATGCACCATACTTCTGGGGTGCCTTTGTGATGATTGGTGGATAAAACAAAGCCCGAAGTATTATTCGGGCCTTGGATTCAAGCGACACAATTAAGTGCCTGAAAACTGCATTCGCCTAATCATTAATGTCATTCAAGAATGGGCAGCCTGGTAAGTTTTGCATTCCGACAATGTGCCTGTGTACAGGATCTTACCCCCTTTTTTAACACGATAATGATCGCGTTTGGCCGTTTGTTCAATCTTAAGTCTTTGGTTAGTGGAGTTGAGGGTGAGGAATGATAGTTTCATTGCTAATAGATTTATGGATTAAGAAATAGGAGTTGCAATGATGAACTAGTGAAAACCTTTGATCAAATAAACGAATAAAAACGCCTGCCAAGGCTCGTAAAACCCTTAATTGATAACTAAGCATTCTAACTACTACGTACCTGGATTATTGAAGTAGCGCTGGCTCAGGTTAAAACTTTCTTAAGTGCCTCGTTGAAGATTTGCACTTCCTCAATCGTACCAGTACTGATACGACACCATTCGGTAAAAGGAGGGAACGGCCTTCCAACTTTCACACCCTGATCCAGCATTTGGCTATTGAATCGGGAAATGTTTCTACCGGTCTTGAAGAAAATGAAATTGGTATTGGACTTTACATATTCAAGCCCGATTTCATCCATGGTATTGTACATCAGTTGTTTGCCTTTTTTCACCTGGGCCAAACTGAAATCGTAAAATTCTTTGTCTTTCATCGCCTCTATGGCTGCCTTGATGGCCAATACATTAGTGTAGGCTACCACATTGTCACGGATTTTGGATGCCAACTCAGGTTTGGCAACCAAATATCCGATCCTCAAACCTGCCAGGCCATAAACCTTAGAAAATGTTCGGGAAACGATCACATCCTCACCCTGCTTGACCAATGAAACCATTGACGGGTAATCTTTTTCTTCGATAAAATCGTAGTAAGCTTCATCACTAAAGACGATGGTTTTCTTTGAGGCAGAGCTTACAAAATCGATGAGTTTGTCTTTAGACAAAAGCGTTGAAGTTGGGTTATTTGGGTTACACAGAAAGATAAGCTTGGTCTTCGCAGATATTCGCTTCTCCATTTCATCCACATCGTGTGTCATGGTTTCATCCAAAGGAACCCAGTTGATGGAAGCTCCCCATTGTTTGGCATAGTTCATCATTGCCAGGAAGGTAGGTTGAGCAGCAATGATCTCTCCGCCATTGTTAGCAAAGGTCAGGCCGGTAACCTTTAAACCCTCGGTAGAGCCGCCACCTACAACAATGTGATCGGTAGTCACACCTTCTCTTTCTGCAATCATTTCATGTAATTCCCTAGCATACGTAGAAGGGTATCGGCAACTGATGTCAAATCCCTGGATCATTGCTTCTCGTGCCCTTTTTGAAGGTCCGAATGGGTTTTCATTAAAGTTCAATTGGATTGGCTCAGCGAGTGGTCTTGGGTTAAAAAGCTCTCGCTCTTTTTCCGTAAGGTTTGAAGCAAAAGTGGGTGCTCCAATCAACGTGAGAGCTCCTGCTGCTCCACCACGTTTTAGCCATTCTCTTCTATTCACGGTTATATAGGTTTGATTGCTTCCTGAATATAAGCAATTTCAACGTACGTACTAACCGTTATGATTGTGATTGGTGCTTTTTTTATGTAAATTGAATTAGCCCACTTCACCTAAAATTAACCTAAGAAGCAAGTCACGTGAGATCCTATCGGTTAAGTGGCACCCAAAACCCAGGACTTAACCAAAATCAATAAATCATGAAAAAGTTAACATTACTGCTTACGGTAGGCATTGTACTATCCTGCAGTGCACCGACAAGTGAACAACCTGCAGCTTCAGAATCTTCAGAACCTCAGCCGGTGGAATTTGGAGACGCGAAGTACATTGAAATGACGAAAGCGGCCTTACCGGCCATGGTCAATCAGGACCTTGATGCCTTTGTATCTGGAATGGCAGACGATGCGGTCTACATATTCAATGCAGGAGATACTTTGAAAGGGAAGGCAGCCATTCGGGAATTCTGGGGTGGTAGAATGGAGGCGATTGAGCAAATTTCCTTTGATAACGACGTTTGGTTGGGAGTGAAAGTTAATGACTCTCAAAATGTCATTCCAGGAAACTGGGTAATGGCCTGGATGGATGTAAATGCTACCTACACTTCAGGAGGTTCAATGAGCCAAAGCGTTCATACCCTGTATCACTATACTGATAATGACCAGGTGGATATGGTAATTCAGTATCTTGATCGCGTTCCAATTATGCAGGCAGAACAAGCCGCTGAGTAGCTATTATTTAAAGAGCCGGGTGAAGAATTACCTGGCTTTTTTATAAGTAATCAGGAAACAACGACCCGGTTTTTGGTAGGCTTTGCCTAACAAGGTGCTTGAGGTATAGCTGAGCACAGGCATTCGCATCACTGAGTGCATAGTGATGCTGTAAGGGGATACGATACTTTTTGCTCAGGTAAGCCAGACCTCTTCGATAGATCTTTCTCGTGCATCGTTCTTCGACTTGAGGTTGGATCTCGTCATAATAAGCAAGCGTGTGACGAAGGCAATTCATATCGAACCCGATGCTGTGAGCGACCACTACTTCGTCAATGATGAAATGTTTCATCTGATCGTGCCAGATCACATCAAAAGTAGGTGCATCTTCTGTGTCTTCGGGTCTGATCCCATGAACCTCGATGTTTTTATAGAAGTAACTATTGTTAGGCGGTTGAACCAGGCAATCGATCTGGTGAACCGTTTCCCCATTCTCTATACGGACGAGACCCACCTGACAAATACTGTTGGGGTTCATTTGCGCAGTTTCAAAATCGATAGCTGTGAAAGACTCTAAAGACACTGATAATATAAAATCTTTTACAATTTGTAAAGATATCACAGTAGTCAAATTGTATTCTCCGAATAGATAATATCAATATTTTAACGTTATGTGCTATTAGTTAGTTGATTCACTATATTAAACCGTCAGAATACCCTCGTTGGGGTATTGTGGAAGTAACTGGCACCGAATTTCTTTACCAGGATTTTAACACCTTTTCAAGAATTAAGCCATGATTAACCTAACCAAGGAGCAATCTACAGCTTTGCTCAAGTCTTACGGCAACCGCCTTCTGGAAGAACATCCTACATGGGATTTCATATCCGTAATCAATGATCCCGAAGAAGAAGATTGGCTATTTTCAGTGGGTACCTATAACCTGGAAGAAGAGGCTCAAATTCTTCAATTACCTGAAGGGTCTTTGGAAGCATACGAAACCAAGGGGTTTGTTCCATATGAATTCCATCCACCAAGTGATTTGGATCTAAAGAGTATTGGATTGCCTCCAGTAGGTCCCGATGAGTTCTTGAAACTAAGAATTGAAGAGGTAAAGAATCGTGAGCTACCACCACTGACTGAGCCCGAAAGAGCGGTTAATGAACCTGTTCTTGGAAGTAAGATTGCAAAGAAGCGACATGCTCGATACGGAGCTCTTGGTGGATTTTTAAAGGACTCTGATGGGCAACATTACTTTATAACAGCATATCATGTATTAAAAGGTCATTCCATTGGTGATTCTGCAGTTTTTCCGTTTGATAAAAATTCCAAATTCGGATCCCTTTCATGGTTTGTGTACGATAAGGTAGCTGATATTGCGCTCTTATGTTTGAGAGAAGATCAAACTAATTCCGGAAGTAAATGTGGATTCAGGTTAGAGAAGAAAATAGGTAATGTTCCGAAAAAAGGTGAAGTGAAGATCTGTAGCCCCGTTTTGCACGGTAGAGAAAGAACTGGCGAAATTGATTCATCATTCGGTGTTGTTCGCTCAAGTGTTAATAATGGGCCGATCATTCACGGAGTTACACGGTACCGAACCTCTGATTTGGGAGCTGGGGGAGATTCGGGTTCACTAGTATTGATCGAAAAATCTCAGGATGTCTGCCAGGCAATTGGCCTCCTGGTTAAGGACCTTCATCTGAAGTATAGTTTTTTTATTTCGCTTGACATCCTTCTTGAAGAACTACAGGTTGAATGCGATGGTCAGCCTAAGAAATTCAAATTTGAATGTTTCATTTAAACCTTTATATATTATGAGTGATGAGCCTATTTTCTATCTCAATTATCGTTTTGATAAGAAAGAATTCCAGACAATATTTTTTGGTCAGGTCTTAGGATCTGCAATGGCAATTGCAGCTAAGCTTGAGCCGGTAATGGATGGAAATCTAATTGTCGGTGCCCAGGGTGATTTCGGGTTAAAAATGATGGGAGGAACCATCAATTTTGCTCTTGATGATGTAAAAACCGCTACGAAAGTAGATAGTACATCTCACTTTATCGACATAAGAATGAACATCTTTTCCAACACTGATCAAGGACACCTTAACCAGGTAATAACCTTTGAAAGGCCCTACAACCTGGCAGAAGATCAACTTGTCGTTGAAATGAGACCAGATAATGTAACGAATTGGAAGTCAAGCCTTGAAGCTGGAATGTTTTCCGATGAATGTAAACGAGAAGCAGACTGGTTTCAATCTTGTCGTGTTAACTTTAGCTGAGTTAATCATGACCAACTACCCGATTGAGGCTTTTACTGAATCTAACACTTCTTTTATGCTTTCTTGATTCAATTGCTCAACAGGATTACGAAGCTCGTGTCCATTTAGCTGTTGACCATCTCCGAAAGTATGAGCTAAGGAAGCTTGATTCGCTCTTGGGATCTATCGATGCAAAGGATGATTCTGAAAAGAAAGTAATTGAGGTCCTCAGATGGAAATTTAACCAACTCTCAGATCAAGTAATGAAGGACTTTCCACTCGGAAGTCTTTCATCTTTTGAATCGGATCTGTCAGTTAATAGCGCAATCTTACACTTATATTATGGGGACTACCTCCTGGCGGCTGGGGTAGATGAAAACATAGCTTTCGATTATTTCTGGATAGCAAAAGATATAGCTGAAAAGAATGCAGATTCCTTAGTGATATGCGAATCACTGAAACGTATTGTAGATCACCTTTGTGATCAGGCATCTAATCCATCCTTGATGGAGATAAAGTCTGAAGAATACAGCTCCTATGCATTTGACTCTTTTGAGGAAGATCTTGCAAATTTTTTAAAAATACGCTCACAGGCACTTGTTGAACTAAACCCCTTTAATAATGATACTGCAAGCCTCAAACCATACGTCCAGGGCTTGATCAAAGGAATTGAGAGAGCATCATTAAATAAAAACCCAATTATTGAAGCTCAATACAACAGGTACCTGGGGGTAATGTATTTTGTGTTTAATAAGAAATTGGAATCGCAAGGTGTTTCCAACAATAACCTCACCAAGTCAATTGAACATTACAACAGGAGTTTAACACTATATGATTTATACGAGCCTTTCGTTTTTGCGAGGCAGCTAAAAGCCGGTATTTACATCAATAAGGCAAATGTGTTCAATGCTATAAACCAGTATGATTCTGCAGGTCAGAATTGGCTATTAGCAGCATCGCTTCTGCCCAAGGACGAGGTGCTACTAAGTAAAAATTCTGCAAGTACCGCTAATCAATACTGGCAGGACAAGGCAAACTATCACCGAGGTATGGCAACTTACCTGAATGCTATTGACCTCAAAGACTCGGCATTTATGCATAAGAGTCGTGAAATGGCCCTTCGGGCAAATAATTATCAGAAAAAGATAGATCTAAGCGTTGCTGAGATCGATACGCGCTATGAAACCGAAAAGAAAGAAAGAGAGGTACAACAGGCACGTGCTGAAAGAAATAACTTGTTGATCTCCTCTGTTGCTGTTACGGTATTGGCAGCAATTGCTCTAGCATTTTATCTGAATCGCCAACGCATGATGAAACTGGTAGCCGCAAAGAACGAGAAACTTTACAATCAAGAGATCAATCAGCTACTCAATGAGCAAGAGCTGAAGTCCATCAATTCCATGCTGGAGGGTCAGGAAAAAGAACGAAAAAGGGTCGCAGAGGATCTTCATGATCGTCTTGGAAGTACTCTGACTGCAGTCAAAATGCATGTAGATGTTTTATCTGAAGAGAATGGGAAATTAGATCAGGTTGGAGGTCTTCTCGATAAGGCAATAACTGATACTCGGGAAATTGCTCATAACATGCTATCAGGTGTGTTGACGAAATTCGGTTTAATGGTGGCTTTGAGAGATTTGGCTGATACCGTAGAAGGCACGAACAGAGTTTCTATTGAATTATCTGGTGAAAAGTTAGATGAGCGTTTACCTACGAGTGTCGAAATCAATATGTACAGAATTTTTCAAGAACTGATCAGCAACACACTGAAGCATGCTCAGGCATCTAAAATACGTATAGGAGTTGCACGAGAGATTGATCACCTAAAACTAACTTATGTTGATAACGGTAAAGGGTTTAATTCTTCAGTTGATCAACACGCCGGGATAGGTATGAAAAATATTGCCGCCAGGGTCCTGAAGATTGGTGGCCAATGGCACTTTGAATCAAGTATAGGAAAGGGTGTTAGTGTCGAATTCCAACTTGATATTTGATTGGAAAAAACACTTCCCCGAAAGGAAGTGCTCTAATGTACTACTGTATAAAACCAATTGATAAATTCTTAATGTCATTGGGAACAAATGGGCTCATTCCGGACAGGTCTACAAATGAATCACTGAAGCTTGCAGGCTTGTTATCTGTACCTGAAGTAATGAATCCGGAATTGTTGAAGTATGCAGGCGAATGCGCATTAACGAGAATTGCATCAATGATCGTCTGATCTGTAAGGCCCGCAGATTGGATCTCGTCTTCCAGAACTGTGAATACGGAATAATCAGTCAACACGTCATCAGTAGTTATGGAAGAGGGTGGAAGAGCCAAATTCACGACCCCAAGGTCAGCCGCATCGTCTCCTCTTCCTACAAAAGCATAATTTCTTCCTCCGGTGAAGTTGTCATCCAGGATCACTATGTCCGGATGATTGGAATTACCCATTACTTCCACAATGTCTCCGTTCTTGCCAACAAACATTTTCAGATTGTCAATGTCTCCGTTTTCTACTGGTTCAACTCCGGAAATAGTGACAGTCATAGTTGCTTCATAGTCCGGATGATCTTCACTGTAATCAATTCGTATATAGGCATCTTCATCATCATCCCTTGAGCGATCGACATAAAAAGGTCTAAGTATGCCTAAACCTTCGGTGGGGGCAGTATTCCATAGAAGCTGAAGAGCCTGTTCATTGTCTGCGACATCAAACATAGTCATCTCATATGCGTAGGTCACGCCTCCTCTGGTAACATTCTCAGTTAAGTCCAATCGTTTTTCACGATTGTCATCATCGCTGGAAAAGGTGATGGAGCTAACATTCGATGTTTCAAGTGCGGCCGCTACTACTAGTGTGAATTTGAGAATTTGTGCAGACTGATCACCGATATGGATAAAACCCCTCAGACTTTCATAGATCTCATTGCCTTCCACGATACCATCTCCGTCACCAGTTGTTCTGCCGGAAGGGCTCCCGGTATTACTGCTGATGGGTTCGGGAATGTCAATGGTAAATTGGTCTGGAATGGAGATCTGAGGATTGGGTTCATCCTCAGTACATGCTACCAGGAATACTATTCCCAGGAGCAGTGATAGAACTTTAATATGATTCATGGCGACTTTCTTTTTGATTTTATAGAATACAAGACCAGCTTATGATACCCTACTTCTAATCACTTTGGGTTACCTATTGCCTGTTTCTTCATTAAAGGTGGTTACAAACAATACTACTGTTATGGTAAATCCACTGATTACACCCGAACTCCCTGAAATGTTCGTGTCTAAAGGACCCAAACTTCAAGAGGAGAATGATGCGTATCTTACTGTTGTTGTCCCTGTTGATCGAATAGACTCCTATCAGCACAAGATCAACCGGATAAAGAAACAAGAAGCATTTGAACGTGAAAAACGAGCAAGATTTGATTCGTTAACACGTCGTGAAATAGAAATAGTCATATTGGTTGCACGTGGCTTGGATAGTCCAAGAATTGCAGATCAGCTGTTCATTAGTAACAATACGGTTCAGCAGCACAGAAAAAACATCAATAGGAAGTTAGGTATTCAGTCTGTGGTTCAGGTGGTAGAATATGCCCTGGCGTTTGACCTGATTTAGGTTACAATATCTCCCGACTGCTTACCAAAAGTTCACCCGGAGCATAATACCTGATCCATGCTGAGCACCTAGTTTTGGCGAAAAAGCATGGAATCGACCAACTATTACAACACGCTTATTGAGATCGCTGATGACAGCCCAATCCAGTCCGGAGAAGTACCACCAATAAAAGGAGACAAGCGCTCGGTCGCCAACCTGCAGTTTGAGATGATCAGCGAAAACCCGTACGTCTACACCTCAGATGATGTCATCTTTACCGTTTTCGCCATGCGAAAAGAGATTCCTTCGAATGATTTGGATAGGGAGCGACAGCATTTCTTTTCAAAGGGACAACCTTGCTTTCGTTCATCCCCACTAACTAAAAGGTATGGATGGGGAATTCATAGCGATGCTGATGGAAAAGTTGCAATTTTTGGAGTTGACTCCAAAGAATACGCAGATCTTGTCAAAGATCAGAAAGTAGCCAAGAAGAAAGCAATGCGCTCAAAGCGAGCTTGATGATAAGCTCGCCAATTACTTCTCAGGGGCGCCACTGGAGCCTTCCCAGTCAGGATCTGCTGAACCAACCCATGTTTGGTCAGCCTGATCGAAGTGGATAGCGTGAACACGGCCAAAGCTTCCTGGCCGTTCAACTTCTACTATATCCAAACCTAATTCACGCAGACTTTCCAGGTCTTCCTGAGTCCAGCTGGTGCCTTCATGCATTTCTACCAGTGCAGCGGTATCCACAGATTGCACTCTTCCTGCCGCCATAGCATCGGGAAGCTCCATATCCCTGTCAATCATTCTGCTGATCGTTTGTACGATAGCGGTTGGTATTCGACTACCTCCGGCAGCTCCAAGTATAAGGTAAGGTTGTCCATCTTTTGTGAGAAGTGTAGGAGAGATGTGTGAGGATGCTCGCTGGCCTCCAACGAAATCACCAAGATAGCCACCAAGAGTCGTCGCATACACGAATCCAAGTCCAGGGCTAACCACTTTGGAGCCCATATTAGGGCCCACGGTCTGAGTAATGGCTAGCATGTTACCGTCTTTATCTGCCACCGAGAAATGGGTCGTGTGTCCGTCATTAACCATCCATGGTTCATTATAGGCAAGCGCGGCAGCTTTACTGGTTGATGCCATTGCACTATCTGCTTTTTCTTTAGCATAAGCTTTAGAAGTAAGTCGGTCAGCATCTTCGTCACTTGTCTGGCTTCTTCGATCCCGGTATGCTATGGTATTTGCTAACCAGAAGGCATTTCCCCATTCCGCTTCCGAGTACTCGCTCATTGGGAAATTCTCCATGATGTGAAGCATCTCGATGGTGATCGCACCGAAAGCAGGCATCCACAGACTATGAATGTCATAACCTCGATAATTACCGGTGACTATTTTAGATTCAAGTGCTTCATAGGCCGCAAGCGATTCCATGTCCAGGTAGCCACCATTGGCCTGTACGTCAGCGACCATTTTTTCTGCGATCTCTCCTTTGTAAAATACGTCACCACCTTGTTCCGCAATCAATCGCAGGGTGTTGGCTAAATCCTTTTGAACCAGGAGTTCCCCTGCCAAATAGGTAGTATCACCATTAAGAAAGTACTGAGATGTTCCTTCATACTTTCTGATCTCGTTGATTGCGTAAGCATGGCGCATAGCAGCTCCCGGTAGAATTTCATATCCTTCTTCAGCGTATTTAATAGCGGGAGCCATTACCGTCGCAAGGTCCATCGTGCCATGCTTTTCAAGCAAAGTGGTTAACCCTTTCACAACTCCAGGGACACCAATCGTCGGATAACCATTTCGTGACTGAGTAGCGGTTGTTGGATCGTAGGATAGTGGGGCCTGGGTTGTGGCATCAATCCCGGTTACTTCACCATTACTGTGTCGGATGATTGCCTGGAAGCGCCCAGCGAGTGAGTTCATGCTTTGCTCTACAACCGCGATGGCGAACCCTGTTGCCACAGCAGCATCAATAGCATTGCCACCTTGTTCTAAGATGGAAACCCCTGCAGCTGTTGCTAATGGATGTGCCGCTGATACTGCTCCATTAGCTGATACCGAAACCTGAGGGTTAGTATTCTTTGTTTCTTCTTGTGTGTTGGTTTTGTCTTGGCAACCAAAAACAATTAATAAGGATAGGAGGGTAAGTCGAAATCGATACATGGTTAGGTAATAATTAGGTTCATTTTCAATATAGGTATTGTTGAAGATATAGCGCCAAAACAATACTTAATCGGTCCATAATAATATTCAGTCGGTAGGCAATTGATTATATTTGCTTAACTAGTTAAGTATATGAAAAATGATTTTCTAGCAGAACTGGGTTATCTCGGCTTCATCGCAAGGTTAAAGCGCTTGAGCGACGTGATGCTTTATAGTATTCGGGATGTATATCAACAGCGGGGATTTGATATCGAACCTAATTGGCACCTGGTTTTCATTTACCTCAAACAAAATGGTGCCTCTACCATGACAGATCTGGCAGAGAGTTTTGGTCTTTCCCAACCTGCGGTAGTGAAGATCATCAATAAAATGAAGCAAAAAGGATACCTCGAGGTAGCAAGTGATGAAGAGGATAACCGCAAACGCGTACTGATGCTGTCCCAAAAGGCCAAGGATCGTCTTCCGGTCTTTGAAAGTGTATGGAAAGGAGGGGAGTCTTCCATTGAAGATATGCTTCAAGGACTCAATCTTTATGAAGAATTCAAACAATTCGAAGACCAGGTTTTACTTGAAAGTTTTGACAAAAGGATCAACAGAAACACTAATCTATGATAGGAAATACGCCATTAATCATGCTGAAGAAGCTCTCTGAACCCGGATGTGCCAATATCTATGTGAAGTATGAGGGCGGGAACCCTACAGGGAGCATGAAAGATAGAATGGCACTTTCAATGATTGAAGGCGCGGAAAGAAGAGGTGAACTTAAACGCGGTGGGAAGGTGGTTGAATATACCGGGGGAAGCACAGGAAGTTCATTGGCGATGGTATGTGCGAGAAAAGGATACCAGGCTCATTTTGTTTCTTCAGATGCCTTCGCGGAAGAAAAACTCCGAACTATGGAGGCATTCGGAGCTCACCTGGAGTTGATTCCCAGCGAAAATGGAATGCTCACAGCACAGCTGATCGACGATATGATTGCCAGGGTAAGAACCCTGGCTAAAGAAGAGAATACCTTCTGGACAGATCAGGTCAATAACGTAGATAACAGGAATGCCTATCATCAAATGGCAAGGGAGATCCGGAACGATCTAGGGAATGACATTGATGAATTTATCACAGGAGTAGGAGGTGGCGGCTGCTTTTCAGGAAATGCGGAAGTTTTCAAGGAAAAGATCCCCTCTATTCGATGCATTGCAATAGAACCCGATACGGTACGAAACATTTCCGGAGGAGATACAAGTGGTAAGCATCGGCTGGAAGGGATTGGTTTATCCTTTGTTCCGTCTATTTTTCGTGCTGACCTGGTGGATGATGTCATACAGGTTACAGACCAGGATGCGTATGATACTGCCAGAAGACTTGCAAGAGAAGAAGGCATTTTTGGAGGTATTACTTCAGGAGCCAATGTTTGGGCAGCAATTCAACGATCCCGAACAATCGGCAAGGACAAGAACATTGTTACAGTAGTTATTGATTCAGGATTGCGGTATCTAAGCGGAGATCTTTACAGATAGGTTTCTGGAATTGCAATTTAACTTCACTACCTTCATAGGTGAATCCTATGAAAAAGCTTCTTCTTTCACTCTTCATTCTAGGATCATTTACAGGGTTCTGCCAGGATGACACTTATCCTTCTTCTAGGTGGGGAGGAACCTTTAGTGCTGGTTATTTCAATATTCATCCTGGAAAAAGATTTGAGTCAACAAGTGCGGGTTGGCATATTGACGTGGTTGGTAGATACGCCATTTCAACTAAAGCATGGTTAGGTGTAGGGCTTCTTTGGGGTGCTTCGCCGGAAGTGAGTGCGCCGGAGTACCAGGTGTTTGCACCCTTGGATCATCCAATATGGTTTGAAACAAGTCAATATTTTGTAGAGCTTAGATTCGATCCATCAAAAGGAAGTTCCAAAATCATTCAACTATATTTATCTGGTAGATTGGGTTGGTCTACCGAATTTTCAGAGTACTCCGGACCAACGGTCAGACGTTCCGGTTTATTGGTTTCCGGTATTGGTGGAGTTTCAATCAACGTATTAAGAAAAGTATCCATCGATACCTCTTTGATTTATTCTTTAGTAAACCTTGGCGATGCAAAGGTCTTCGATGTGCGAGTCGATAACACCTCAGTGGGTGGTTCGTTCTTCGGTCTACGTGGTGGCATTGATCTTTGGTTTTAGCTAACGGGAGTTAAATTTTGGGCTATATTCAAGCTCATGTATAACCCTATTATTGAATCCCTTCCACTAGATGAATTAAGGCAACTTCAATCCGATCGACTACTGGCGACCTTGCGGCTTCAGTATGAAAAAGTACCCTATTATAAGAAGAAGTTTGATGAACACGGTATTGTTCCGGAGGATATCAATGGTATAGATGATCTTCATAAGTTACCTTTTACCACGAAATCAGACCTGCGTGATTGCTACCCATTTGAGCTCTTCGCTGCTCCCATGTCAAAGATCAACAGGATCCATGCCTCCAGCGGAACTACCGGTAAACCAACAGTAGTCGGATATACGAAAGAAGACCTGGATGTTTTTGATGAGGTTGTAGCACGATCACTTGTTTGTGCTGGGGCCAAGCCTGGGATGAAACTTCATAATGCTTATGGCTATGGGCTCTTTACAGGTGGCTTGGGGATGCACGGAGGTGCTACCAGGTTAGGGATGGCGGTCATACCTGTTTCAGGAGGAATGACAGATAGGCAACTAACTATTCTCCAGGACTTTGAGCCCGAAGTGATTTGTTGTACACCCTCATATGCTCAAACGCTGGCAGAGGAATGCAAGAAAAGAGGGATAGACGCTAAGGAATTGGCTGTTAAGTATGCGATTTTAGGAGCAGAACCCTGGACCGAAACCATTCGATCGCAAGTGGAGCAAGGACTGGACGTGACCGCTACAAACATCTACGGTCTGAGTGAGATCATGGGACCAGGTGTTTCACAGGAAGACTTTGAAGAAAAAGGAACCGGAAGTTACATCTGGGAGGATCACTTCTTTCCTGAGGTCGTGGATAGAGATACGAAAGAGCCTTTGCCTTATGGAGAAGAAGGTGTCTTGGTGTTTACCACACTAACCAAAACCGGACTTCCATTACTACGCTACTGGACGAATGATATCTGTTCAATCCATTATGATCCAAATGGAAAACGGACGCATATCAAGATGTCTCCAATAAAAGGCAGAGCGGATGATATGTTGATCATTAGGGGAGTGAACTTGTTTTATACGCAGGTAGAAGAGATCATTATGGAAATGGACTTCCTGATCCCAAACTATCGGTTAGTCGTATCCAGGAAAGGAACAATGGACGAAGTGGTAGTTGAAGTTGAAGTAGCTGAAGGGGTGGACCCATCTAATAAATCATTAGCGAATGAATTTTCACACAAGATCAAAAATACGATTGGTATCTCCATGAACGTTGAGCTCCATAATAAAGGATCCATTCCGATGAGTGAAGGAGGAAAACTGAGCAGGATCATTGATAATAGGGGGTAATGATGGTAATTGACGTATTTTCGAGGAAATGATCCGCTTTTTCATCGCCTTATTGATTCTACTTCCTGGAATTTGCTATTCACAACTGCCAGAAAAGGAGCAAGTGAAGCTAGCGGGTCAATACACCATCTGGGACTCTACACAGATTATTATCGCTCACCAAAAGGCAAAGTCTGCCGTAGAGCAAATGAACCAAGCAATAGAGAAGATCTGTGAACCAAAGGAAAAGAAGACAAGAAAAGAACGCTGGGCAAATGACCCCTCATTTATTAAGTGGTTGGGCCAGCCTGAGCGGATCAATAAGGTAAGAAGGAGGATCAATAATATCCATACCAAATTTCAGAAACAAATGGTCATAGAGGTCACCAGGGAGAACAAGGGAAAATGCAAGGGCTGGATCAGTGCCTGGACCATACCGTTTGGAAACATTAAGATCCGGCTTTGTGAGGACTTCTTTATTTATCGAACACACCTCCAGGAAAAAGTGCTTGTTCATGAAATGGGGCACGAGACTGGCATACTATTTCACAGACGCATCCACGGGTGTGTTGCTGCCCGAAAAGCTGCCCTGACCAACAAGGGTAGAGTGGCGAAGAAAAGTACGGAGAATTATGCCTGGCTTGCAATGAGCTACCTGGGTTTGGAATGCGACTTCTAATAACGTATTTTAAGGTAAGTCTTAAGCTAACAATAACTGATTTGTTATACTTAGTATAACAAATTAAATCGCTTCTCGTATATTTGTTATACTTTATATAACATATTGTATGGAAAAGGAATATCTCGGTGAATTCGAAGAGCTTGTTTTGTTGTTGATCATTATGCTCAAGGACGATGCGTATGGATTGGCCATCCGTAAGGCGCTAAAGGAACAAGCAAACAGAACGGTTACCATAGGTGCGGTGCACGGCACGGTCAACCGGCTGGAGAAAAAAGGATTCATCGAGTCGAATCTGGGTGGAGCTTCCGAATCCAGGGGAGGCAGGAGGAAACGTTTGTTTACAATCACTTCCTCAGGAAAGAAGGCGCTCGAACGAAGCAGAGATGTGAAGGTCAGCCTTTGGCAGCAGATCCCGGAACTTGCCTTGAACAAGATCTGATGATTCGATGAGTCGGCAGGACACCATACCTCCACGGTTCGCTGAGCGTTTGCTCAGTTGGATCTGTAAGCAGGATCTTCTGGAAGAGATCCTGGGAGATCTGCATGAGTATCATGAAGAATTGCTCGAACTGCCTGCCTGGAAACGACGGATGTATTACTGGTTCCATACAATGAATTTCCTACGACCCTTTGCAATTAAGAGGTTAGGAGGGGATTACAAACTAAATCAGTACGGAATGTTTAAGAATTACTTTAAAACGTCGCTTAGGAGTTTGCGGAAGAGTCCGCTGACATCCTTTATAAATGTGTTTGGCCTTGCCGTTGGCATTGGAGCCTGTATGATAGTGTATGCCTTCATCGCCTTTGATCTTAGCACAGATCGCTTTCATGAATTTAAGGACCAGGTTTACCTGACTACATTTTCAGTAGATAGAGAAGGAACGGAAGAAGTCTACGGAACTTCACCGGCCCCATTGGGAGCCATGCTTAGGGAAGACTTCACAAGTATAGAGCAAGTCTGTCGTATCCAGGATGGAAACGTGGTGATGAAATTCGAGGATAATGTCTTTCATGAAAGGGTCCGATTTGTTGATACGGAGTTTTTGGAGATGTTCACTTTTCCATTGAAATGGGGAGCTGCAAGTTCCTTAGCTGATGTCAACAGTATCATCCTTAGTGAGGAAATGTCGATCAAGTATTTCGGTCATGAAAACCCTGTCGGAAGAGAGATCAAAATGATCGCAGGTGAAGAAAGAGAAAAGACCTTCAAGGTTTCGGGTGTGGCACAGGAGTTTCCGTTGGCACGAATCATTGATTTTGGGTTCCTGGTCAATTTTGAAAACCTTAAACTGACTAACCCTGACTTGGATGTACATGATTGGGGTGGTTTGATCAATGCTACATTCGTCAAGGTCAATGATGCTAATAATCTCCCAATCATTGCTGAGGGCATGGAGAAGTATCGGATACTTCAAAATCAGGTAGAATCCGATTGGCCAATCAATGATTTTGGTTTTGTCAGCCTTCATGACCTTCACCTCGCTTCAGACGAAATCCGTAACGACATTTCCTATGATGGATCGGACGAAGGACGGATCGGATTGCCATTTATAGGTGGATTCATCTTGTTCCTGGCTTGCTTCAACTATATCAACATTGCCATCGTTTCTGCAGCGAAACGGTTGAAGGAGATTGGATTGAGGAAAGTGATAGGAGCAAATAAGCGATTGGTGGTTGTTCAGTTCTTATCGGAAAACCTCATGATCACGTTCTTAGCAGGGATCCTTGGGTTTATCCTCGCATCAACCGTTTTCCTACCGTGGTTTGCACAATTTTCAGGTATTACCAGTGAGTTTGACCTTTTGGATGGTAACATGTGGCTGTTTCTGGGAGTTATCCTTCTTTTCACAGGCATAGTCTCTGGGATCTATCCCGCCTTTTACATTGCTAAGTTCGATGTTGTTAGAATTTTCAAGGGAACCGTCAAGTTTGGTCAGAAGAATAGGTTGACCAAAGTCTTCCTGGCGGTCCAATTGATGTTGGCGTGTGTTGGAATTGCCTTCGCGGTAATGTTTGCGCAGAACAGCTGGTACCAGGAGAGAAGGGATTGGGGGTATAACCAGAAAGAAACGCTGTACTTAGAAGTTCCGGATAGGTCTTCGTTCGAACAGCTGGAAGCTTCTTTTGCCAAAGATCCTAATGTTTTATCCATGTCTGGGTCAATGCATCATCTTGGTAAGGGAGCAAGCACGACCATTGTTCATTTGCCTGAACGCCAATATGAAGTAAGGGAAGTTTCCGTAGACGCGTCTTACTCTGAAACCATGGGGCTTGAGTTGGTGGACGGAAGATTCTTCGAAGAAGATCATGAAAGTGATTACCAGTCCATTGTGGTGAATGAGATGTTCTTGAAGAATATTCTCGATAATAAGCCGGATACCCAGGTCAAGATCGATTCAATCTCATATAAGGTTGTAGGAGTTTTGAAAGACTTCCATTTCTACAACTTCTATTATGAACAAAAGCCAACCATTTTCACTTTGTCAAACCCGGATGATTATCAGTATTTGTCAATCAAGTTGAGGGATGGGGCTCAAGTCGATACTTACAAGAAGTTGCAATCCGAATGGGCTCGTATTTTGCCTGAAACCCCGTTCAAAGGTGGATTCCAGGAGGATACCTGGCCAGGGTTTTATGAAGACCTTGATACGATGCAGCGATTCACTCGGGCGGTTGCTATGGTTTTTATCATATTAACTGCTTTGGGTGTATATGGACTGGTTAAGCTTAATATCATTGGCCGCTTGCGGGAATTCAGTATTCGAAAGGCTTTAGGCGCAAATACGAAACACTTAGCATCAAATGTTTTTAACCAATACGTCATCCTTTCAATCGTTGGTGTGGTGGTAGGAGCACCGCTAGGTCATATCATGAATACAGCCATGATCGATATGATGTTCCCGGAACCCAGGCCTTTTGGATATACAGGTGCTATTATTTCTGCAGTCATCCTTGTAATAGTTCTGGTAACGGTCATCTCCTCCCAAATCAAGCAGGTCATCAAGGCGAATCCTGTCGAAGGGTTGAAAGTTGAATAAACATTAGATATGTTACAAGCGTAACTATATACTTTCTTGATCGTTATACTTTGGTATTCTAGGTATATAGAATTAAAATTGTGCCTAGAATATTAAAGTATATTTAATGATATCGAAGAATTTAACAGCCGCCTCTACCAAGCCGATCATTTTAGGAATCCTTAAACAAGGTAACAGCTACGGCTACCTGATCATCAAGAAGATCAAGGAGTTGTCGGGCGGCAAAATGCAGTACTCTGATGGAATGCTATACCCTGTTCTTCACCGCTTGGAGAAAGACGGACTAATTGTATCTAAGTGGACGATGAATGGGGAATCCAGACCAAGGAAATACTATGAGATAACAGGGGCCGGAAAGGAAGCCCTGGCTGAAGAGAGAAAACAATGGCTTCAGGTGAATAGTGTTCTTGATGAGCTATGGGGAGTCAAAACAGCAGAAAAATAAAAAGGTAATGTTTGATTTAGAGAAAGCAATTGAGGAATGGCTGAAGCTTTTCAATAAGCACCAGGCGTTTGATCATGGCTCTGTTAGAGAAATGGAGTTACACCTTCGGGATCACATCGATGATTTAATTGGTGAGGGGAACAGTGAGGAAGAAGCCTTTCGTATCGCTACGAATGAATTTGGTGAGATACCCAAAATGGCCAAAGAGGAGTTTTGGAATCAAAAGAGGAAACCGACCGTGCGATCAGTTATCCGACTGGCGATCCTTAAAAACTACTATTTTACTACCATCCGAAACCTGATGAAGCATAAGAACTATTTCTTCATCAATGTTGCGGGACTTGCCATCGGCATAGCCAGTGTGCTATTCATTTCACTTTACATCATCAATGAATTGAGCTATGATCGATTTCATGCGAATTATGAAAGCATTTATCGGGTAAGCAATCACGCCATCATTCGGGGAGAGCCAAGTAATGAAGCGACTGCCTCGGCACCAATGTCAAGGGCGCTGCTGAATGATTACCCTGAGGTCAAAAAAGCAACTCGTGTCTTGAAAGACGGGGCGAGACTGATTGGGAACGGAGATCAAAAGCTCATTGAAGAAGAGCTATTATTCGCTGATGCAGCATTTTTTGATGTTTTTGATTTTGAATTGATAAAGGGCAATCCGAAAACAGCTCTTGAGCACCCAAGGTCAATGATCCTGACAGAATCAGCTGTTAAGAAATACTTTGGTACTGAAAACCCAATGGGGCGCTTGCTTACTGTTGAAGAAGATAGCATTTTCTACACTGTTACAGGAGTTGCTAAGGATGCTCCCGCGAACTCTCACATTCAATTTGATTTGCTCGCATCACTAAGCTCAACCCCCTATGAAGAAACCAATCGATGGGTTAGCTGGGGCATTCATACGTATGTAATCCTTGAAGAATCGGTTGATATCCCGGTACTAGAAGAGAAAGTTCGTGACATCTTCTACAAGTTCATGGCTCCTGAGATTGAGTATTTCACCGGCTTGACGGCTGCTGAATGGGAGGCTGCTGGAAACAGGGTCGGTTTCAAATTCATCCCAGTTAAGGACATCCATTTTCACACCACCTCAAAAGGAGAACTGGAACCTCCTGGAAACATCGTTTACATCTATATCTATGCATTGATAGGTGCCATCATTCTCGCAATTGCCATTTTCAACTTTGTTAATCTCGCTACAGCTCATTCCTCATCAAGAGCTAAGGAAGTAGGAGTGAGGAAAGTGATTGGTTCCTCGAAACGGAATCTCATACAGCAATTCATTTTCGAATCGATCATACTTTCTGTCATAGCAGCTTTCATAGCGGTTATTATTGTGATGGCTACACAATCTTCCTTTGAAGAAGTTATTGACAAGTCCCTGGCATTTGACCTTACTTCTAACCCTATTGCTTACCTGGCTATTCTTGGGTTGGCTATAGTGGTTGGGATCTTGGCCGGGTCATACCCTTCATTTGTCCTTTCCGCTTTTAAGCCCGTGGATGTGTTGAAAGGAACCTTTAAATCCGGAGCAAGGGCTGGCTGGCTCAGGAACCTGTTGGTCACCATGCAGTTTACTGCCTCCATTGTGATCATCATCAGTACACTGGTTATCTACAATCAGATCGACTTCATGTTCAGCAAGAACCTGGGTTTTGATAAAGAAAAAGTGCTTGTAGTCGATCGGCCGGACTGGCTGGGGGACGATATGGAAGTATTCCGGAATGAGTTGCTAACCCATCCAAATGTGAATGTGGTGGCCAATGCGAAAACACTTCCGGGAAAAGATTATGCTATTAGATCTTATCGTAGACCTAATGATCCAGAGACCTTTCTCTTTCTCAATAACCAGGTGAATTACGATTACCTTGAACTGATGGGCATGGAGCTTATTGATGGCCGATTCTTCTCTGAAGAATATGGTCTCGACTCAAACGCTGTGGTTATCAATGAGTCTGCTGCAGAAGCGCTTGGTTTTGGTGATACCGCTGTTGGAAAGAACCTGATCTCAGCCTTCAAGAAAGGAAGGATGTTAACCATTGTTGGTGTAGTAAAAGACTACAATTTCGAATCTCTTCATCGGGCAATCACTCCATTTTCGATGGAGCTTGACCAAAAAGCTGCAGGATACCTGTCAGTGAAAATCAGTAATGATCGGAATATCAGGGAAACGGTTCAGTTCATTGAAGAAAAATGGAATGGTCATACCGGTAGCAAGCCTTTCCAATCCTACTTCTTTGACCAGGAGTATGAAAACCTCTATACCTCCGAGACCAACACCGGACGTTTACTCATGATCTTTGCTTCACTCTCTGTGTTGATCGCCTGCCTTGGACTTATTGGGTTGATCACTTATACGGCAGCAGTGAGACGAAAGGAAATTGGGATCCGCAAAGTCTTAGGGGCAAGCACCACTACATTGGTCAGGCTGATGTCGTCCAAAGTAGCCCAATTGATTCTGATTGCCACCGTGATTTCATGGCCTTTGGCCTACCTCGCAACCGATTATTGGTTGAGGAATTTCTCTGACCGGGTACCAAATGGCCTTTGGATCTATTTGGTAGCAACTGTTGCTATGGTGCTGGTTGTAGGGTTTGCAATCAGTTTTCAAACCATTCGAGCCGCCACAAGCAATCCGGTAGACTCTTTAAGAAATGAATAATGGCTATTAAATAAAGCTGTATAACAGCTGCTACATAAGAAAAGGACAAACTCAATCTTAAAATGGAAACAATTACATCAATTCCGCACGCTAGAAGTGCGTCTAAACCTGAACCCACTAAAGGTGTCAAAACCCTGATAGCAACAGGCAAAGTCTGGTTTGTTGCTGCAGTCCTGGGGCAGTGGATCTTTGCAGCCTATATCGCAGCATTTTATATGGGCTCAGCACTCATGGGTAATTATGAAGCCTGGGGAGAAGTACTTCCTCACCCTATAGAGCCGGGTGATCCTGTGGGAAATATTGCTCTGGCAGGCCATCTGTTTCTTGCAGTGATCATATTTGTGTGTGGCCCGATGCAGTTCGTTCCTTTGCTAAGGATAAAAACTCCTCGCTTTCACCGATGGAATGGTGTCACCTATTTAATCACAGCAATGCTCACGAGTGTATTCGGATTATATCTGACAGTGACAAGAGGAACGACCGGTGGTTTTATTATGGAGTTAGGAACCAGCCTCGACGGGGTATTGATCCTCACTTTTTCCATACTTGCATGGCGTTTGGCAATCAAAAGAAAGTTTCTTGAGCATGAACGATGGATGATGCGGCTTTTCATTGTAGTAGGAGGAGTATGGTTCTTTCGGGTAGGTCTGATGTTTTGGATCATGATCAACGGAGGACCTGCCGGGTTTGATCCGGAAACCTTTACCGGACCCTTTTTGAGTTTCTGGACATTTGGCCAATTCGCATTGCCATTGCTTATTCTGGAACTCTACTTCCTGGCAAAAGATCGTGCTGGAAGACTTGGGAGGTTGGCAGCATCAGCACTAATTGTGGTGGCTACTCTTGCGATGTGCACAGGAGTTGTGGTAGCATCGATGTATATGTGGTTGCCTCGAATTTGATATCAGATCTCGAAATGCATTCCACGCTTGAGTAAGCGGTTATACGTTTCCTTATTGAACTGGAACAGATTACCCGGCCGTCCTGCGCCTGTGAGCTTGGCTTTTTCGTCAAGCTCATCCAGGATGCCGAGACTCATCACTTTCTTCTTAAAGTTCCTACGATCGACAGGGCGATCGAGTAGGGTAGTATAGAGGTGTTCAAGATCAGAAAACGGGAATTTTTTATCCAACAAGTTGAATCCAATAGGTTGATAGGCCAATTTGGCTCTAAGGCGCTCAATGGCAAGCTTCAGAATTTGCTTATGATCGAATGCCAGTTTCGGAAGTTGCTTAAAATTGAACCACTGAGCATCCTCGGCATCTGTACTTGCCTTGATGCGCTGGAACTGGCTTGATTTGACCAGCCCAAAATAGGCGACTGAAAGAACACGTTGACGAGGGTCCCGATCCGGCTTTCCAAAGGTGTAGAGTTGCTCCAGGTAGTTGATCTTTACCCCGGTTTCTTCCTGCAACTCTCGTTCTACCGCGTCTTCCAGAGATTCATCATCCAAAACGAATCCTCCGGGGATAGCCCAGGTGCCTTTAAAGGGTTCGTACTTTCGTTTGATCAGTAATGTAGAGACACCATCCTCCTTGCTGTAGCCAAATACAATGGCATCTACCGCGACTAAAATATTTTGCGTTGTTTTCACACAATAAGTTTAATGATTCAAAAACTGCTATCAATTGAAAAAGGTTTCAAAATCTATCTTGTAGCTTAATAATCAGTGATTTGCAAATTATGTGTCAAAATTACACAAATAAATTTGGTGTTATACAACTTTTACAAATACTTTTGCGTAAAACAAACACAAATTCATTTCACAACTTTAAAAATGAAAGCTGTAATCTGGACTAAGTATGGGAAGCCTGAAGTCATGAGAGTAGAGAATGTGCAGAAACCTGTTCTCAAAGACAATGAGGTACTCATTCGTGTTCACGGAGCGACGGTGACGAATGGAGATTGTGAACTACGCGCATTCAGGATTCCACTGCCTCTGATTTTTTGGCTGCCACTTCGGTTGATACTCGGGGTTTGGAAACCAAAGAAGAATGTCACACTCGGACAGGAGTTTTCGGGCGAGGTTGTAGAACTTGGTAAAAGCGTGAAGGAATTCAATGTGGGAGATAAGGTATTTGGAGGAACAGGTATAAAGTTCGGCGCTTACTCGGAATTCAGACGTCACCCCATTTCGTATCCGATGACTTCTATGCCTTCCAATATGTCTTATGAGGAAGCAGCAACGCTGAACACCGGAGGGATCAATGGATTACATTTTCTGAGGTTGGCGGAAGTTACAAGTGGAGAAAAGGTACTTATCAATGGGGCAGGAGGAAGCATTGGAACATATGCGGTTCAACTAGCCAAGGATCTGGGTGCTACAGTTACAGCTGTTGATCATTCTTCCAAACTGGAAATGCTTTCATCCATCGGAGCAGACCATGTTATTGACTATACAAAGGAAGATTTCACCGAGAATGGAGAAAAGTATGATGCAATTGTTGACGTGGCTGGAGGGATATCCTATTTTAAGACTTTAAGGTCACTGAAACCAAATGGAAGGTTGTTCATGGGCAACCCCATCCTCAGACATATGTTCATGGCTCCATGGACTTCCCGATTCACTAATAAGAAAGTAAGATGGCAGTTTGCCGGCGATAATACCAAAGACCTGGTCCACTTAAGAGAACTGGTAGAAGCAGGTCGATTACGAGCGGTTATAGATAAGCGCTTTTCCCTGGATGAAATTGTAGAGGCTCATAAATATGTAGAAACAGGTCAAAAAGCCGGAAACGTGGTGATTTCAGTGTGACCAGAAGAGAACTCAAAAAAATGAAGACAACTCAAGTACTATCCGAAGTAAAAACCCACTCAACACTTGTATTCAGAACAGGACTTAATACTCCTGACAAGATTAAGACTGTGACTGGTACATTGGACACCCATCCCTATATCACGAGGTGGTGCGTGGATATGGATGATGTTGACAAGGTACTCAAAGTTGAATCTTCACCTGAGTTGGATGCCGGAGAGGTAATTCACCTCATTCAGTCTCATGGATTTTTTTGTGAAGAATTACCTGACTGACTATGAAAGCGATCGTACATACCAAATACGGCTCCCCGGATCATCTCCACCTTCAGGAAGTACAAAAACCAACACCTAAGAGTGATGAGGTGTTGATCAAAGTAAAAGCTGCCTCCATTAACGCATGGGACTATGATGTCGTGATTGGGAGTTCTTTTATCATACGGTTGGTGAGTGGAGCTCTGTTCAGTCCAAAAATAAAAGTACTGGGTTGTGATGTTGCCGGAGTGGTAGAAGAGGTTGGCAATGAGGTGAAAATCCTGAGACCAGGCGATGAAGTCTTTGGTGATCTTTCCGGTGAGCACTGGGGTGGTTTTGGAGAATACACCTGCGCCAAAGAAGAGGAAGTAGCTATCAAATCACCTAAAATGAGTTTCGTAGAAGCTGCAGCCACACCTCAAGCTGCTTTACTGGCTCTTCAGGGTCTTCGAAAGCATGGAGAGATCAAAGCAGAGGACAAGGTGCTTATTAATGGAGCAGGGGGAGGTGTTGGGCCTTTCGCCATCCAATTGGCTCGGATGTCAGGTGCTGAGATCACTGGTGTAGACCGATCGGAGAAGCTGGATTTCATGAAATTAGAAGGTGCTGATCATGTCATTGATTTTAAAGAGGAAGATTTTACCAGCTCTGAAAAAAGCTATGATGTGATCCTGGATAATGAAGTGACCAGAACCTCTCGAGAATACAAGCGAGTCCTCAGTGATAAAGGTGAGGTCATCATGCTTGGTGGGCATAAGCTCCTTCGTGTGTTCGTTAATGCCCTGTTTGGTGGAAAAAAGGTGAATTTACTAGCATTAAAGCCTTTGAAGAAGGATCTGGAATACCTAACACAGCTTTTTAATGAAGGAAAGATCAAGCCAATTGTCGATCAGGTATTCCCTTTAGAAAAGACTCCTGAGGCTTTCAGACACTTTGGGAGTGGCCTGGCAAAAGGCAAGGTGGTCATTACGCAGGAATGATATGAAATATCGGAACAGACGTAGGTGGAGAATAATCAGGGACTATAGCATTGGATGGACAGTCGCATTCATCTTTCTGTGCATTGTTCGTGGGGTGGGTACAGTGGAACTTGGTTCTGTTCAATATGAGCTTTGGAGAAGCCTTTTGATGAGTATGATTCTCGGGCCAATCTTCGGAACCATTTCCGGTTACGCCCAGGTGATCATTGAAGAAAGAGCCTACAAACGTTTTTCCATGCGACAACTGTTGCTGTTCAGGTTGCTATTCTCTATCGGAGTTTTGCTTTTGCTAATTCTATTTAACTATTTGATTGTTAGTGTATTATTCAGAATTGATGTTGGGCTGAAAACCTTCATGATCGAGCCGGGAAGCTTTGCTATTTACTTCTATATTCTGACCATTGATCTTGTTATGGCAGTATTAAGACAGGTCAACCTGATGCTTGGTGATAACAACCTGGGAAAACTATTAAGCGGTAAGTTTTACACTCCTAGAGAAGAAGTAAGGGTCTTTATGTTTCTCGATTTACAATCGTCCACACAACTGGCAGAACAACTCGGCCATTTAAGGTATAGTAGGCTTTTGCAGGACTGTTTCAATGACCTTGGGGTAGTGGTTGAAAAT
The DNA here is from genome assembly GCA_965267415.1 of Cyclobacteriaceae bacterium. Classification (GTDB taxonomy): domain Bacteria; phylum Bacteroidota; class Bacteroidia; order Cytophagales; family Cyclobacteriaceae; genus Ekhidna. The sequence goes on from OZ253955.1 coordinate 567,638, forward strand.
GAAGCGGAGATCTATCAATACGTAGGGGATGAGGCCATACTTACCTGGAAATTGGAGGATGGACTAAGAAATCAAAACTGTATCAATGCCTATTTCAATTTCAAAAGACAACTACAGCAAAGAGAGGACTACTATTTACAGAATTATGGGTGTGTCCCTTTCTTTAAAGCTGGTTTGAATGCAGGACTGGTCACTGTTACAGAAGTAGGAAAGTACAAGAAAGAAATTGCCTATCATGGTGATACAATGAATACGGCAGCCAGGATCCAGGGTAAATGCAACGACCTGAACCAGGAATTACTGATCTCTGAAAACCTGAAAGACCTGCTTAACTACAGCAGTTTTGAATTTGACAAACTAGGCAGTATTCCTTTGAAAGGAAAGGCGAAAGAAGTTCCGATCTATGCCGCTCATGAATATGCGGCATAGACCGAAATTCGTTTAGTCCATAATAATGTCTTCCTGAAAGAGTGAAGCAATAGCTTCCGGATCCTTGACACCCCAAAGCTCCTGCTCAAGCTCATTCGTTTGCTGGTACCTGATATTAAGGGCTATATCTAATACTTTATTCAAAGTCTCCATAGCCTGAGTTTCAGTGATCACTCCTTTCTTAAGGCTTTTCTTAATGTATTTGTTGACCTTATTGACAGAATAATAAATCGATGGTTTTTCGATTTGCGTAGATTCCACTCTAGTGATTTCATCCATCACACTTGAAGTGTAATTTCTCTTTAGCAAGTACATCTTCGTAGCAATTTGTTCACCAAGGAAATGTCTGCTAACTGTTCCCTCTGGTTGTTCCTGTTCCTTCTCCCGGTATTCAAACTCATATTTTTGGGCTGACACAAAAGCGATTGGAAGCCCTGTTAGAATGACAATTAGAAGTGACTTAAAAGTTCGATTCATAAGCTCTCTATATTTTGAAATAAGCGGCAAAACTATCATTTATTCATTTTCTTGAAATAATAATTGGTTAATATTTAAGGCAGCAGAATAAAATATACAATCTGATCAATGGAACTGTCTTTTCAATGTCATTTTTGGAATTTGTGCTAATAAAAGATTGAAGTTTTAAGAAAATCATAATTATGCTTGAAAAACCTCAAATCGAAGCTTTCAGACCACTTTTCCAGTCGTAGAAATCATTTGTTTGCTAAATAGCCTGAGTAGTCCTATTACTTCATCGATTCATCGAAAATGCCTTATCAATTGCTAATGTTTTCCCGTTAAAATGTGAAATTACAGTTATCGCCAGTTGTGTAGTTGCTTTTTAATCACTCAAAAGTTACCCTAATGACTAACACCGCCGAAATGATTGCGCTGGCCGAAGAATACCTACGTTTTCAGAGCCTTGACAAAGAAAAGATGGATTTTAACGATCACATCCGAATGTATGAATCGCTCACTCGTAAAATGGAGCAAGCAGGCGTAAGCTATTATGACCTGAGTGTCTATGTTCGGGCAAGGTCAGAAAACAAGGTCTAATCAAAGCATAACCACTTTTCTTCGCTGAGTTAAAACGACTCAGCATAATACTCATATTATTTTATTGGCAAAAGTAAACTTAATCATTAGGTTTGCGTATAATATTGGCAAAAGTGAATTTAATAATATGGCTAGGACATCACTTGGAGAGTTTGAAGAGATCATTCTATTGACAGTAGGGGTGCTTTATGAAGATGCATATGCGGTAGCGGTCAAGCAGGAGATAACAAAGCAGTCCGGGAGGTCAGTGAACATAAGCTCCGTTCATAAGTCACTCTACCGATTAGAGAAGAAAGGGATGCTTAAATCCTGGCTAAGTGATCCGGAGGCAAAGCGTGGGGGGAAACGGAAACGTTTGTTCTCGATCACTCCTCTGGGAAAAGAGGCCCTGGATGAATCTATGGAGTTGCGGACGAGACTTAGAAGTCAAATTCCGGATATGGCTTTTAACTGGCAAAAAGCATAGGATGCATCGGGAGTATAACATACCGAAACTGATCCAGTGGTTCTTTAGGTGGTACTGCAAACCTGAAATGTACGAGGAAATGCATGGGGACCTGGAGGAACTTTACTATGAACGTGTTGAGAAATTGGGTCCTTTTAGAGCCAAACTGTTTTATTTCTGGGATGTGATCAGGTGTTTTCAACCCTATGCCTGGAAACGTTCTTTCCTATCTCGTAATCCATCTATTGTTCTTTTCAGAAACTACTACAAGACCACTTTTCGAAGTTTAGCAAAAAATCCTTTTTCGTATTTTATCAACATATTCGGTCTTTCTGCCGCTATTGGAATATGCGTATTTGGCTATGGCTTCAACCAATGGGCAGATAGCATTGATCAGTTTCATATAAACAAAGACGAGATCTTTCTCACAACCATTTTTATGGACCGTGATGGGAACGTAGAGCAAAACGGAAAAACCCCAATACCTCTTGGTGAGCACCTCAAAAATGATTTTTCCCTGATACAAAAAGTTTCCAGAGTAGAAGATCGTAGCGCTATTCTAAAATATGATGATAAGGTGTTTCACGAGCGTCTTAGGTTCGTGGATGGGGCATTCCTGGAGATGCTCACCTTTCCTCTCAAATGGGGAGTGTCGAGATCTTTGAAGGATATCAACTCAATCATACTGAGCGAAGATATGTCCGTCAAATACTTTGGTCATGAAAATCCAATCGGGGAGGACATCTTAGTAAAGTTCAGTGAAGAGAGGAGTAAGACCTTTACCATTACCGGAGTAGCCAGAGACTTCCCAGTCGCTCATGATATCTCATTTGATTTTCTTATCAACTTTGAAAACCTGAAGATGGCAGACCCAGGTCTTGATTTCAACGACTGGAGTCAACTGATTGATGCCACACTAATTCTGGTCCCGGAACCATCAGAGGTAGATAAGGTCAAACAGCAAATGGAGCAATACCAGGCTTGGTATAATGCTTCGCAGAGTGAATGGAAGATCAATTCATTTGGCTTTGAACAACTGACAACCCTTTATAATCGATCGGAAAACATTCATGATGACATATCAGGAGGCTCCAATACAAATAGGGTTTCAATGATCTTCATTTATGCGGTGAGTTTCTTCTTGTTAATATTAGCGTGCCTCAACTATGTCAATATTGCTATTGTGTCAGCAGCGAAGCGACTTAAGGAAATTGGTTTGCGAAAAACAATTGGAGCTACCCGACCTGCTGTAATCATTCAATTTCTTGCTGAGAATGTGTTGATCACATCATTTGCATTAGCCCTCGGATTGCTTTTTGGTACTGCGGTGGTAATTCCATGGTTTGAAAAGATCAACAATTTTCAAATGGGGTTCACACTGGAAGATCCTAGGCTCTGGTTGTACCTTCCATCGGTCTTACTTTTTACTGCGCTTGTATCAGGGATCTATCCGGCCCTGTACATTTCGAGGTTCCAGGTAGTAGGCATTCTTAAAGGCTCGCTGAAGTTTGGTAAGAAGAACCTTGCTACCAAAGTGTTTCTCGGTGTTCAACTGATGTTGACCTGTATCTTCATCGCAATCGCAATCATGTTCACTGTCAATCATGATTACATGATCAAAAGAAGCTGGGGCTATAATCAGGAAGAAACCTTGTTCGTGAGATTTGACAATCCGACTGCATTTACCCAGTTAAGGTCAATAGTTGATCAGGATCCTAACGTACTTTCCATTTCAGGGTCCGGAAATCATTTAGGAGAGAGCCTCAACAGGAAATTTGTAGACATGCCAAGCAGGCAGTATGAAGTTGATCACCTCTCGGTAGGTCCACGGTATTTTGAAACAATGGGAATCCAGCTTGCGGCAGGCCAATTATTTGATCCCAATGCTGATGGAGGCTCCTTTTCTGTTGTGGTCAACGAAACGTTTGTTCAAAACTTTGAGTTTGCTGACCCAATTGAGAAGGAGTTTAAAGTTGGAGACACCAAATACGAAATCATTGGAGTCGTGAAGGACTTTCACTTCTCCCATTTTGATAAAGAAATCAGGCCTCTCTTTTTCACAGCAACTAAGCCTGACGAGTACCAATACCTTGCAATTAAAGTTAGACCTGGTGAGATGGATAACACCTATAGGAGCTTGCAAGCGGAATGGGCAATCCTGTTTCCTGAGGTCCCTTTTCAGGGAGGATATCAGGAAGATGTCTGGGGCAATTATTTCAATTTTGTCGGTGTTCATGGCAAAGTTTGGAGAGGGTTGGCAATCATTGCGATCGTACTGGCAGGTTTGGGACTTTATGGCCTGGTCTCGCTTAATGTTGCCGGTAGAGTAAGAGAGTTCAGTATAAGAAGAGTGCTGGGTGCACGGCTTAGAAGTGTAGGGAAAACAATTCTTAGACAGTATATCTTTCTTTTCGCAATCGCCTTATTGATCGGGGTTCCGGTCAGCTACTTGCTTATTGAATTCATTTTGGATTTTGCTTACGTCTATCACATGCCGATGAGTCCGCTTGGGTCGGTCATTGGTGCAGCGTTATTGCTACTGGTTCTATTCGTAGTGATTCTTACTCAATTGCGTGGAATAGGATCGTCCAGCCCGGTACAGGGATTAAAGGTTGAGTAATTATGAAGTAAGTAATTCGAATGTAGAGGTATGGTGTGTTTGAAATTCAGTTATATATAAAATAAAACTCAAAGAAAAATGACAACTTCAATCGTACTGGCTCTCCATATCACAGGAGGGTCTTTAGGCATACTTTCTGGTATGGCCTCCTTATTCCCAAAGAAGGGATCAAGACTTCATAAGAAGATAGGAAACGTGTTTTTCTACTCAATGATCTTAATGACATTGACTGCAACTTATTTGGCGATTTTCTCTAAACCCTCTGCGATCAATGCAACTATAGGGTTGTTGACGTTCTATATGGTGGTAACCGCACAGAGCACTGCGACCAATCTGAAAGGAAAGAATCGATGGATTGAGTATGCGGGATTGTTTTTCATTCTGGGTATCTTCATTTTTCTTGTAATTATCAGTTTAGAGGTGGCAAAGAGTGAGAAAGGATACCTCTCTGATGGTATTCCTGCGGCAGCTTATTATTCCTATGCCGTGATCGCTTTGCTTGCGTTATCCCTTGATATCAAAGTGATCATCAAGGGTGGTGTCTACGGAGCTCAAAGAGTGGCCCGCCATTTATGGCGAATGTGCTTTGCGCTCTTTGTAGCTTGTGGATCGCTGTTTTTAGGTCAACCCCAGGTTTTCCCTGAGCCAATTCGAAAGCTTCCCCTGTTAGCCACTCCGGTAATAATCAGCATCCTGGTGTTATTCTTCTGGTTGATCAAGGTCTATGTAGGAAGAAGGTTTAAGCGCTCAAGAAGGAAATTGGCCGTTCAGGCTCAAGTACAAGCATGATAAGAAACATAGTCAGGTATGAGTATTGTTATAGGTTGATGAAATCCAACAATCTAATTTGGGCCAAACTAACCTTTTGGCCATATGAAAAAGATCCTGGTTCCTACGGATTTCTCCGACCTGTCCCAACACGCAGTTGATTTTGCAGCCAAGCTGGCAAAACCATTGAATGCTGAATTAGCAGTCATTCATTTCATTGATGTACCTCTTGATGATACATCGCTCCATTTAACCGGTGAAGCGCATGCAAGTGGAATATCTGAAGATTCATTGTACAATGCTCAATTATTTAGAGCAAACAATGCAAAACTTCAAGAGCTCTCAGACAGATATGCTGAAAATGGACTTGTGGTTACAGGTCAGCAGTTAGGTGGGGGTTTTTTGAAAGGAATTGAGGATTACCTGGAAAAGCAAGGCGCTGACCTGGTTGTGATTGGAACGACTGGTGAAGAAAGCATTCAGGAATTCTTCACCGGTAATCATACAGAGCAGTTGATAGAACACTTGGATGTTCCGGTACTTTCTATCCAGCATGAGTTTGATGAGAAGCTTAAGGATATTGTACTGGGTCTTGATCTTATTGACGAAAAATACTCCATGAAGGCATTCGAAATGGTCAAGACAATGACTGAATCACTCGATGCAAGACTTCATATAGTCAATGTGCTGAAGTCTGATATTCCGGAATCTCTGATCAGTGACCTGAATAAGACAGCAAAAATCGTCGGGTTAACAAATTTCACAGTGGATGCAATCTCTTCGAATAATGAAAACGAAGGACTTATGGATTTTGCAGAATCGGTTGGTGCAAGTATGATCATAACTCTGTCTGAAGCACGTTCAGGAATCTACCGGTTCTTTCAACATTCGTTTTCAACTCGGCTAACAAAGAAATCATCATTACCCGTACTCACGATTAATAAGCGGCATCTGGTTTAGCGGACTTCAGCGGGTATCGCCTTCCGTTGAGGAACTTGCCAATAAAAGAGTTCCTGACTAGGTAATGGTAACTTGTGAAGCAAACAATTGAGGTGATGATTGCTACGATCATAAACTTGGCAATTGCATGCACCCAAAGACCGGCAATGAAGCCTGGAACCAGCACTGTGATCGGAAGGTGGATCAGGTAAACCCAGTAGGACGAATCAGAGATGTAACGCATACGCTCTGAAAAGTCGCTAAAGTAGCGGATGAAAAGTCCTGTGATACCAAAGAGCAGGAACCAGATGATTATAGCGTTTAGCCCTCCATACAGAATATCGCCGATGTACTCATGAAAAATGAATTTGACGGTGAATATGGTTGTGCCAAGGATCGTGAATAGCCAGTCGTATTTCTTAAACCTATCCAGTAAGTGCCTGGTTTTGAATTGAACCCAACCCAGCAAGTAGAACAAGAGATAGAAAAGGAGCACCTTGCCATCAGGTTTAAAGCCAAGTGGAGTAGGAGCCCAATAATTCCACATCCAGACCAGCATCAGAAAAATGATGGATGAAAAAAGCACGAAGAACATTAGTCGATTATTGATCAGCCATTCATAATACCTGACAATGCGATTGGTAAGTTGAGGAAGTCGATGCAGGGCTTTTGCAAGTACAATTGTGATGGCCGTGATTAAAATCAGGTAGTAGAGAAACCACAAGTGGTAGGTGATGATTGGATAAGGTGTGAATGGCGGTTTGTTAGGTAGAGTGACCCCAAAAATTGATGAGGTGTATTCATAGGCAAGTAAGATCAATGGGTGAAGCAAGAATAAAAACACCAGAAATGGCAGCAGAATACGAGAGATGCGATTCCTGATCATGAGTGATGGTGATCTTTCATAGTACAACATAGACCCAAAGAATCCGGCAATAAAGAAGAAGATAGGCATTCGGAATATGTGGATCAATGAGCTCAGGTACGTTTGAAAAACATGTTGTGCATTAGGATCCTTTGGCCAGATGAGGTCCACTCCTGGTGCATAAGTCTCAGAGGAGTGAAGCACAATCCCCAAAATCATCATAATTGCCCTTAAGGCATCCAGCGAGTGGATACGTTTTCCGTTTTCCATTTGAGTTTCTTGACTTAGTGTTTGCCTAAGGACGGCAATGATTTTAATAGGCTGCCCAAAGCCTACTAAATGTTATGGTAACTGGTTCTGCAAGACGATCATACGAATGCTTTTTTTCTCATTTCTTAAAAATGAGAAATACTCGATAGCGAAATCCGATTGGGTGGTTGATCATCCATCTAAATTTTCACCCAAAACTATAATCTGATGAATAAATTCATACCTTTTTCACTACTCCTGTTGATCCTTTTCTATTCCTGTGGGAATGATGAATCTGAGCCCGTAATTGAGGATGAAGGCCCCGGGGTAGATGCATGTGGCAATGAAACTGCAGAGACGGTAAACGATAAAAGATGCTTATATACGGTCTCTACGCTCACTGAAAATTTTGCAGGCAGTGGTGGTTTGGCTGTAGATTCTGAGGGGTTTATTTATGTGGCTGATTTTGGAGACCAGCTGAGTTTTGCCAATGGTACGACGGTCAAAAAGATTGACCCTTCTACAGGAGAGCTATCGCCTTTCATTGCGGGGCAGGATGGAGCATCAGGCAATGCGTTTGCGGCTAATGGAGATTACTTTCAAGCCAATATTAGAGGAAGTTTTCTAACACTTGTAACCTCCGCAGGGATACAAAGTAAATACACGAATGAAGGCTTTGCCAGCCCTGTTGGAGTGGCCGTGGATCCGGAGGGAAATGTATATGTCTGCAACTGCGCAAGTGCATCCATACAAAAAGTAGATACCGATAAGGTCTCGACCCGTTTTGTTGGTGATAATCTTCTGAATTGTCCAAACGGACTCACGATTGATGATGATGGAAACTTGTATGCATCAAACTTCAATGATGGACTTGTGGTCAAGGTAGACCCTAATGGTGTAGCTTCTCAATTTGCGAATATTCCAGGTGGAAGTAATGCCCATATTACCTATGGTAATGGGGTCCTATATGTTTTGTCAAGAGGTAATAAAGTTTATGAAATCACCTTGGATGGTACCATTTCGGTATTGGCTGGAACCGGTGACCATGGAAATGATGATGGAGATGGTGATCAGGCCACATTTTCACTCCCCAACGGAATTGACTTAAGCCCCGATGGTAGTAAGATCTATGTCACTTCAAAAGTGGTTGGTCAGGGGACTCAGTTGAATCCCGTTGTTGTACGAGTGGTTCAATTGAAATGAGGTCTGCCTTTCGATTGCTGAATGAATGACTTTGGGGTTGTGCCTTCGATCTTTTTGAAGATTCGATAGAAAGTAGCTAAACTGGCAAATCCCGAGTCATTCGCAATCGATTGTATCGTGTATTGCTCACTCAATGGGCTGACTAGTTTTTGCTTCGCATCTGCTATTCGGTACTGGTTAACGAAATCTTTGAATCCAACTTTAGCATGAAGCTTGATGGTTTTGGAAAGTTGATGTTTGGAGCATCCAAGATTCCTCGCTAATGATTGAATATCAAACTCAGGATCATTGTACGGCTTTACTTCTTCGAGATGTTTGACCAGGTTTTCAAACAAGTCATTGTTTTCAATGTTTGTTCTGGCTATGTGACTTAACCGTGGTGGTTTCCCAATAAAATGAGCTTCCTTCGACGATCTAACGCTATTGAGGAAAAGTCCCAGCAAGAAAATGGAAATCACCAGTGAATACAAAGAATCCAAGTCGATAATTAAGTCCAATTGGAAATTCAGGACAGTTACCGAGGAAAGCCCGAGCATTGATAAAACTCCTAATCCTATGACTAATTGTTTGATCCATCGGAATTCCCTACGGTTTCCAAATTGAGAGTAAGCTGCCCGGATCATGTTGATGCTCATTATCAGGTAGAGAGCTGATTGAAAGGCAAACAGGATAAAGTTTGTGTTATGAATGGGATGCACTTGTTTAGTCAATCCCTGTTGAAAATAATACAGTTTGGCATCCCCGCTAAAGAGGTAAAAGTTGGTAGAACTGGCAACTACAAAAAACATGGGAAGTAAATGTAAACTGTCCAGCCAGTTAAGTTTCTTGTTTGTTGTATACAGTCGAATATAAAAGAAGATGACAGGCCCTATGACATACCATATAGGACTTGTAGCAAAAATGAGGTGTGGTAGCGTCTCGTATCCCACCAGCCGAACCAACAGTTCATTGGTAAGCAAAAGCGCACAGAGGAGAGAGGCCGTAGCAAGCAACCACTTGGCCTGACTCGAGCCTCCTTTGTAGTTAGGAAAAATGAAAAAGAGTAAATACCCCTGGATCATTGAGTAAGCAATCACACTGATCCATACTATTTCAGAGATAGGTTTCATAAACTAATTGAAAGACAGTTATTAAAAGAAAAATCCTTATCTGATCAATCTATTGAGAGGCATGTTTTTTCATAAGGAATATCCCTTCCGACAAATTCCTTCCACTCTTCGTCGGACATGTTTCGTTTCAGGTAGGAGCAGAGTCGATCAGCAAGTACCTGTGGATTTACCTGCCACGTACGTACATACACATCGGTACTTCCCGTAATGATCTGGTTCCCTGATGGATCAAAGCACCCGGTCAATACCCAATCTTCATGATCATCAAGGATGATCGGTAGTTTTCTGGACTCATTCAGATCCCAAACCCTGGCCGTCCGATCCCTGCTTGTGGTTAATAGAAGTCGGTTGTCAGGACTGAAATTGATATCTGTAATGGCGCTTTGATGACCGGAAATAATTCGTTCCAGTTTCTTTTCCCTGATATCCCATAAGATAACATCTCCACGTTCCCGGCCGATTGCCAATCGGTTGCCATCAGGACTGATATCCAGACAATTGATTGCAATATTCCCCAGCTTGTAGCCAAAGTAAGATTGCTTTTCCAGTGCTTTCCGCAAGCTGTCAGTTCGGAGATCACTTTGATAAGCCTGTTTATCCCATGCTTCCAATACTCCCTGGGCCGTCCCTGCATAGATCGTCCCATCGTTCTTATCAATCCTAAGCGATCGAATAGCTAATTCAGTTTTGCCAATTTTCTTCGTCTCTGATTTAAAACCCTTTACTTTCAAGTCACCATTTTTAGAAACGCTCAGGTATTGTTGTTCATTCGGAATGAAGATAGCCGTCTGAACAGGCTCAGGATCTTCAATCACAACCAGGTCATTTTCACTTTGCTGTTCCAGCGCTACCAGTGCCACACCGGTTTGATAGAAAACTACCAGGAGGAATTTTCCATCCGAGGAAATGTCCAGCGACTTGATGATGTGATTCGATTCGTAGATCGTCTCCGGAATGGAATTTGGATCCGATAGATTCCATTTAATGATCGTTCCATCGGCTGAAGAAGAGTAGTAGTAGTTAGGATCTGAGTCAAATTCAACTGATGTGACCTTGCGGGTATGATGACCTACCTGGTTGTAGAAGAGCATACGTGTTGAATCATAACCAAGAAACTTGTTTGCCTGATGCAAGGCTTGATAGACATTAAGATGTGAAACATAGGGCTCAATGTCACCATCATCCCAAAAGTTGAAGGCCTGTTTTGCAATTAAGGCCTTTAGTTCGGTAAGATAGCCAGGCATCACCAGTGACCGCTGTGACATGGACATAACCAACTCGGTCGTATTCAATTCTCTTGTTGCTTCTGATTGACAGAATCCGACAATCGAACTGCAAAGGAACGATACGAAGAGATATGTTCTCTTTAGGATTTGGACCATTTGTTCAAATTAAAAGCTTATTTGATAAACATAAACCCCAATCATTATTAATGCCTCATTAGGGTTTGTGGATAATCGAATGTTTCAATAACGATCATCAAAATTCGTGAACGAAAAATCGCTCGTTCTCAAGTAGCACCTTAGTAAGCTTTAGAAAAATTAAAGCGTTAACTACAAAAAATAATTAGTTAACGCCAGTTTAATCTATAACCAAAAAAGCTTATGAAAGGATTTCAACGATTCTTAATCTTATCATTATTAGTTACTACTTATTCATGCAAAAAGGATTCCAATGAACCTCAACCCACTATGGTTCTTGATCAGGAAGAGGTAGAAAAAAGCATCATTGGAACATGGGAGGGGGAAACCTCATCGGATAGGTTCTCGGGAATTCTAAGGATAGAAATTGATGAAACACTTGGCGGGTTAGGTGCCTGGAAGGATGCCAGAGGATGTGAATGCGGTGTTAAATGGACTTACAGTTCGTTCAGCGACGGGTTTGTTCGGCTTGCAGAGGAGTCAACCTATGCCACAGGATGCACATGCTTTGAGAGAGGGAGGGTATCAATTTATTTCATGTCAGATGATCTGAATACGTTACATGCTACTCAGGGCTTTTCACAAGGAGGAGCAATTTATCGTGGAGAATTGAAACGGGTAAGTGACTAGCAAAACGCTTAAAGACATTTAGATATTTCAAAGGAACGATGAACCGTCAGTAAGACAGGCCATTATTCGACAGATCAATCAGCAACGGTAGTCTCTACCGGTGCTGATTAATTTGGAATCAGGCAGTTTCCAAAAGATATTCATTCAAACGTTCAAACGTAGATCCCCATCCATTGTAGAAGCCCATTTCCTCTTGTTGCTTACAGTATTCTTCAGTAGGATGAATCACTTTAAAAATAAACTCCGTTTGATCCCCTGAATCTAAAAAATTGGCCTGGATAGTAACGCCTTCAGTCATGGGGCGAAAGTTGGCTGATGTTTCAATAAGCTTTTCCACCTCAATTCTTGAATAAACTCCCTCCGCTATGAAATCGCTACCATCTGGCATCTTCATCGCATACTCCCAGGCTCCGCCTACGGTGAAATCATGTTTTATGACCGTGGTGTCCATCCCGGGAGGCCCCCACCAATTAGCAATATGTTCGGGTTGAGTCCACGCATCCCAGACTAATTTCAAAGGTGCGTCAAAGGTGCGCTTGAGTGTAAGTGTTCTTTTTTCAATTTCGGTTAATTCATCCATTGTTTTCAGTTTTGTTTTTCAGTTTATTCAAGTAGTCTTCAAAGGCATCCAGTTTACTCTCCCATAGCCGTTTATGCTGTTCTACCCATGCCGAGACACGACTCAGCTCTTCAGGAATGATTACACAGTGTCGTTCCCTTCCACTATTGACCATTCGCACAATTCCACACTCATTCAATATTTTGATATGCTTGGAAATTGCAGGGCGGCTGATCTTGAACTGTTCTGCAACAGCATTAACCGTAAGAGGTTCCTCGGCAAGGAGGTCTATGATATCCCTTCTCACAGGGTCAGCAATTGCCTGAAATACGTCTCGTCTCATTGTTTATGTAACTGGATGGTTACAAATATATATGTAATCAATTGGTTACGCAAACATCAGTTATCAGGACTTCAGGATACGATGCTGATATTCTCTTGGTGTGATTCCTTCGATATTCTTGAAAACCCTGAAGAAAGTCGATTTCGATTTGAATCCGCTTTCCAGGGCCAAACCGACTAAATCATATTTTTGACTATCCTCGCTTAGCATAAGCTTCTTGACCTCTTCGGTCCGTAGTTTATTCAGAAAATCTTTGAACAGGCCTTGACCTGTTATTGTCAGGTAATCCATAAACTCCTTTCTCGTCAGGCCTAGAAATTTCGAGCAGGAAGAAAGTGTTAGGTTGGGATCCGTAAATCCCTTCTTTTCATGGAAAAAATGATTAACCCTCAGATCGAGTTCAGCTAACTGCTTATGTACTTTTTGGTTGATCATCGTTTCTTTGGGAAGAAACATCTTCTTGAAAACGGGTAGTTCACTCAGGCTATACAGGAACAGGAAGTAACCCAGGAAGTGGATGTAGGTGTAAGAAGCATAATAACCTGCATACTTAAAAAACCCATGATAGAGGTCACTGATCACTTGCTCATAAGCGGGTGGAAGGACTCCTGCTTCGAGCACCTTTGAATAGATATCCCACACAGGTATCTGTAGTAGAAAGAAGTAAAGTGAGTAAAAAAGTAATAGCACTTTGTGATAAGCTCTAGGGATCAGTGCGGTCCTTAGATGGTGTAGTATCTCCTTTCTAGTAACAAAAAAGTAAAACCAGAAAATGAGCAGCACGAACCCAGAAAGGATAGTTGAAGTCCTTAGCGGATCTATGTTTATAGCATTGCCTAAAAAAAACCGAAGAATAATCAAAGTGATGTAGTAAACCCCCGGGGGAATCAGGTAAGTCAGTAAGTGGTTCTTCTCTAAAGAATCGCTTAACGATTTGAAATAGAATAAAATAATTGCTCCGGCGAAGATTGGTTTGCCAGGACCAATGATGATGAAAAGTAAGAGGTCACTTTCCCAGTGCCCGACAAATGTGTGCTTGAAGAACCATAGGCCATGAATAAGGCATAAAATCGCCAGGAGTTTTTTTGGCTGATCAGGTTTGAATGAAAAATGAAGTACAGCTACCAGGATGAGTTGGATACCAAGTAAGAATTGAATTCCTTTTAGTAGAAATGAGAAATCAAGGTCTAACACATTCAAAGAGATCTTAGCGTTGTGATTTAGTCCCAAAAATAGTTTTGAGACTCCTTTCCGTTGATATTCCTCTATCAGAGATATTGATTTGTTGGTACGATCAAAATAAAAATGGAATGAAAACAAATCAATTTCTAAGGCTCAAATGGACGATTTGGATACTGAGCATATTTGGCATTTTGTCCTTAAACGCTCAAGAATATCCCTTGATGATCCTGGAGGAAGGCCACCTGCTGGTTGAAGTTAAGCTGTCAGATAGCATTACCGGTAACTTCATTCTGGATACAGGAGCTGGAGCAAATGTACTTTCAGCAAATATGTTCAAGAAGGTTAGTTCGGATGCCAAACGGGCTGGTTACTTCACAGGATTTAGACATGATGGTGATCGATTGGATGGAGAGGTTTACACCATTCCATCTTTGGCAATTGGTGAGGTCACTCAGAAGGACCCGGTAGTGGGTGTCTATCCGCCACTGGACGCAATGGGAATCGATGGATTGTTGTCATTGAAGTTTTTTGAGGACAAACCATTTACCATTGATTTTGTCAATGGTAAACTGATCTTTCTAAACAGCGAGGAAGTGAAGGGACTTACTCCCGAAGCTGTTGTTCTTCCCATAAGTGTCTATCAGCATACCAATGTTTCACTCGACATATTCATACCCATTCAATTGAATGACAGGATTGATATGCTAGCTGAGTTTGACACGGGGAGTGGTTTTGGTTCATACATCATCAACCCCGGGTACATTAAAGAGTTAGACCTGGATCCTTCCTTGTCCAAAACACAACCTTACGTTACTCAGCTATCCGGAGAATCTCGCGTAGACACCATCTACGAGTTGAAATCTATTTCGATGGGAGAGGAGCTGATGGAGGAAGATGTAGCTGTTATTTTTCGAGAAGGACTGATTTACAACGCGTTGATAGGAAGTGGAATGTTTAGGGACCGAAAGGTTACAATAGATATTCCCAATAGAAATTTCATTGTTCATAACTAAGGTTAGCCGGCACTTTCAAGTGTTTATTTATAAGCGGGTTTTGGTAAAGAGATGAAATCACCTATCTTGGAATCCATCACCTGTTTACTTATCTAAACGCCGGCATTAATGAAAAAAACCTGTGCTATTCTCCTTGTGATGATTGGATTTTCATCCTTCGCTCAGGAAGATGTAACCATTGTCATGATCATTGATGACCTCACGGTTAAGTGGGATGAAACTGCTATTAAGCTGAAAACGTATCAAGGCATTCATAACTTCTGCGATGACAGATCTTTCAGAGAGGAGACAATCAAATTATTGGATGAGATCCATCACTGGGATACTTCATTGTACTTCATAGTGAAGAATAAGTTTGATGTCAATCAGGACAAAGAAGCAGCTGCTACGCTAAGAGATATTGAGACACTGGAAACCGACTACACCACAGAAAACTTCAAACTCTTTATCCAGGAAGAGTGCTCTATGCTTAAGGTGATTGAGGAGCATTTCAGCTCCGAGACAGTCAAGAAGTATGAAAATGAAATTCAGAAATTTGAAAAAGAGTCCAATAAGTACATCGATACCATTACCAGCAGAATAGACATCATTGATGAACACGTCCACCACCTGGACCTGGATTGAGGAATTACTCAAGCGTCAACTTCCTGATCAAATTGTTCTTTTGTGTGACGTACAAGGTATTTCCATCTTGTGATGCTACAATTCCATTGGGAGAAGCTAAAGTCACTTCCGCGCCAATCCCATCGTTACTTCCTGGAACCCCGGTTCCTATAAGAACTGAAGTTGTTCCGTCAAGCTCGATCGAGTAGATCCTATGATCGGTAAAACCAGTGGCATAAAGTTGACCATTTGCGTAAATGAGATAGCCGATAATCGTCGGTAACTCTGTGATTGTTGTGACTGTTCCGTCTTGGGTTATTCTATTCACTTTTCCATCTGAAAAATTGGCGACATAGATGTTTTTATCAGGATCTAGTGTAATCCCAAACGGAACGCTTAAAGGAAGTCCTGATGCGATCTCGGTTATGGTTTTGTCCCTATCAATCCTAAAGATCTTTCCGGATGTAAATACAGAGTGATAAAGGGCTCCATCACTATCAATTGCAAGACTGCCACCTGTAAACTTATCGCTTGATACATAAGTTTCTGCATTCCCCTGAGGGTCAATTTTGGTGATATCAGAGGAGCCATTGAAAGCTACATAAAGGGTATCATTTTCATCAAATACATGACCCATTGGAGCAGGAAGATTGCCTGCAAAAATGGAGCTTTCTCCGGAAGCTATTTTGAAGATCGTTTCCCCTCTACCTGATTCCAGATGTGAAACGTACAACGCTCCCTTACTATCAATGGAAATACCATCATCTCCTGTATAATTACCTGAAAAACTTATTGTCTCTACGACTATGTTTGATTCAGGGCCAAGACGTGCTCCGGTATCATCGCTATCATTGCCGCAACTGGTGAGGAAGATCAGACTTAAGATCAAGATCAGGGAAAAAAGTTTAGTTCTGTCCATAACACTTTGTGAATTGTTATGGCAATGATCCCTAATTCTTTAGTCGCTAAGTAGTTGGTGGTGTTCGGGTTTTTCTCAATTCAGCAAAATGAGAAAAACCTCACCGAAAATCTGGATCAAACAAGTAAATTCTCTTTCTCCTGCTTATTCCTTTCCTCGATTGCTGTCATTAACGCATCGATCTTGCGGTGCAGCTTTTGGTTTTCCTGAACTACAAAGTCTTTGATGTGTTCTTCCTCTTCCTTTAGATCTTTCAGAGAGACTTCATTCATCGTATTAACCACAATTGCTATGAATATATTGAGTGTGGTATACGTCGCGATCAAAATGAATGTAACAAAATAAATTGCAGCGAAAGGGACTCCATCCATAATTGGCCTTGCGATTGCCGACGACCAGCTTTCCAGCGTCATGATCTGGAATAGGGTAAATACGGATTTACTCAAATCACCGAAATACTCAGGATAGTTCGCTCCGAATAGGTTGGTTCCAATGACTGCAAAAATGTAATAGACTATGGTTAGAAGTACGACAATCCAACCGATGCTGGGAATGGATTGTAGTAACGATTCAATGATCAGACGAAGCTTTGGAAGACTTTTTAACAACCGGAGTGTTCTGACAATCCTTAAAGTTCTGAAAATAGAGAACGAGCCTGCTGCAGGTAGAATCGAAATTGCAATAATGAACAAGTCGAATGTGTTCCAGGCACTTTTGAAGAATCGCATGCGATACAGCACCAGCTTCAACACAATCTCAATGGTGAATAATACCAGTATGACTGAATCAATTGTATCGATGAGAGCTCCATAGTGAAGCATTACCTTTGGAATCGTCTCAAGCCCGATCAGAATTGAATTAATAATGATCAGGCCAACGATGATACGTTGAAAAGTAGTTGATTCTATGTATCGCAGAAGGAAATGCTTAACGTACATAGGTGCGGTCTCTCGCTCCGTCTGGGTTTCCAAACTCATTGAAATTCATTGATGGTCCTTGCTGCAAGGTATCCGTTGTAAAAAGTAACATTCGAACGCTTGAATCGCTTCATAACGTTATCGAGTTTATCTGCATATCTCACAGCCTCATCCAGTAGGTCATCCATGTTTTGATTGGATAGGGAAGATGCAATGTCGTACGTAAGTGGTTTGTCCAGGCTGACCTGATACTCGTCAAAATTCAATTTCACATCATCTATCTGATCCTGAACCAGGCCATACTCAGCCATATTTTTTACATGCTTTTCTAATAACTCGATCATTTCGGTGACTTTCTCAGCGAATTGATCATATGGCAAACGGAAGTAATCAGAATAATAATTTGCGGCCATTGCCTTTAATTCATCATTTCCAATATCCTCGGCATATGCTTCAAGTGTGTCATCCAGGATATCCATCTTATCAGCAATTTGTTTTTTCAAATGAAGAATGGACTGACCGGAATGGATTTCAAGTGTTATTTCGGGACTAGCTGATTCCGACTTGATAAGAGGGATTAATTGGTGCATGTGGTTCTTATAGTTGCTGATGATGGGAACAGCTATCCAAACCGCTATATGGTCATCAAGGTAGGCATTCGTTTGTTCCAACATTTCGATTTTCGCGGCGACAGGACTCAGAGTTATTTCCATTGAATTATTCGTTTAGGTCATTATGAAATACTTTCTAAACGCAAAAATGTTCCTACCAATCCATAAAATATTATTTAAATTTATTATTGATTGTATTAGCAATCGTTTATGTATTACTTTTCACTTTTGCTAAATGGAGTAGTTTTTTACTCAGATCATTTCAGCGTACTACTAAGGGAAGTCCATCAGTTGCTAGTTATTTCAATGAAACCTGATTGAACAATGAAAAACCTGCCACACATTCTCGTAATATCTCTTATTGTCATTGCATGCTCGTCAGACGACTCCTCGCCCGGAGAGGTACTCTCAGAAACAGCAATGGAATTTCTTGAATCGCACAATCAATTCCGCTCAGCTGTTGGCGTTGCTGACCTGAGTTGGTCAGAAACACTTGAAGAGTCAGCTGCAGAATGGGCTGAGGAGCTTGCATCCAATTGTTCTTTTGAGCATTCAGTTGGTGATTATGGAGAAAACATTTGGATCGGGACTGCTGACGCATTTACAATCGATGATGTGGTAGAGGCCTGGGGCAGTGAAGAGCAATACTATGACTATACGGACAACAGTTGTGAAGCAGGCCAGGTTTGCGGTCATTATACCCAGATCGTATGGGAGTCAACGACTGAAGTAGGATGTGGTACTGCTACCTGTGACGGTTTGGATATTTGGGTTTGCCAGTACCTGCCAGCCGGAAACATTGTGGGTCAGCGTCCATATTGAGGATAATGAGTTCAATATTCATTGTAATCCATGACATAATTAAAGATTATAGGCGAATGAATTTTATAAATTTGATTAAACTCAATTTTACACCAATAATTAGCCTTTTAAACTTTGATCAAACATGGGAAATGACACACATCATGGTTCGAATGGAATGGGCAAGTGCCCGGTAATCCATCGACATACTGCAGCTGGGGCTCTCTCGAATGCCACCTGGTGGCCCAACCAGCTTAACCTTAAGATTTTACATCAAAACTCTTCCTTAACGGACCCAATGGAAGGGGATTTCAATTATGCGGAAGAATTTAAGAGTCTTGACCTGGATGCAGTGAAGAAGGATCTATATGATCTAATGACTGATTCACAGGAATGGTGGCCAGCGGATTATGGTCACTATGGACCATTCTTTATTCGGATGGCCTGGCATAGCGCTGGTACCTACCGGGTTGGTGACGGTCGCGGCGGAGCGGCTTCAGGAACACTTCGGTTCGCTCCATTGAACAGTTGGCCGGACAATGGCAATCTTGATAAAGCCAGAAGACTACTTTGGCCGATCAAACAGAAGTATGGGAAGAAAATATCATGGGCAGATCTGATGATCCTCACGGGTAACTGTGCGTTGGAATCCATGGGTCTTAAAACCTTTGGTTTTGCTGGTGGAAGAGAAGATATCTGGGAGCCTGAAGGTGATATCTACTGGGGGCCTGAGACCGAGTGGTTGGGTGATGAGCGATATTCCGGAAATCGTCACCTAGCAAATCCTTTAGGTGCTGTGCAAATGGGCTTAATCTATGTTAACCCTGAGGGTCCTAATGGTAATCCTGATCCTCTGGCCGCAGCGATAGATATTCGGGAAACATTTGGTCGAATGGCAATGAATGATGAGGAGACAGTAGCACTTATTGCAGGAGGGCACACATTTGGGAAGACACACGGAGCGGCAGATCCGGGACAATATGTTGGGGCAGAGCCAGAAGGAGCAGGTATCGAAGATCAGGGTTTGGGATGGAAAAACACATATGGTAGTGGAAAAGGTGGTGATACGATCACCAGTGGATTGGAAGGAGCATGGACACACACGCCAATTACTTGGGACAATAGCTTCTTTGACACGCTATTTGGATATGAATGGGAGCTAACTAAAAGTCCGGCAGGGGCACAGCAGTGGATACCGAAAGGTGGAGCAGCGTCAGATACAGTACCTGATGCACATGATGCTTCCAAGAAACATGCACCTATCATGGCTACAACAGATCTGTCTTTAAAAATGGACCCGATCTACGAACCAATTTCAAGACGTTTTCATGAAAACCTGGATGAGTTCGCAGATGCATTTGCACGGGCATGGTATAAATTAACACACCGTGATATGGGACCGGTTTCCAGGTACCTTGGTAAAGAAGTTCCTTCTGAGACATTGATCTGGCAGGATCCTGTACCGGCAGTCGATCATGAGTTGATCAATGATCAGGACATAGCAGATTTGAAAAAGAAGGTTCTGGCTTCAGGGCTTTCCATTTCACAGCTTGTTTCAACAGCCTGGGCATCAGCGGCTACCTTCCGAGGTTCGGATAAACGAGGGGGCGCCAATGGAGCGAGGATCCGATTAGCTCCTCAGAAGGATTGGGAAGTGAATCACCCGGCTCAACTAGCAAGTGTATTGGCAACACTTGAAAAAGTCCAAAGTGAATTTAATGCTCAATCAGGAGGAAAGAACGTATCAATCGCTGACCTGATCGTTCTTGGTGGTTGTGCTGGAGTTGAAGCGGCAGCAGAAAAAGCAGGGCACAAAGTGACGGTTCCTTTTGCACCTGGGCGTACGGATGCATCACAGGAAGAAACCGACGTGGAATCAGTTGGTCACCTGGAACCTAAAGCAGACGGATTTCGAAATTACATCCAATCGGGTCAGGATCGAGTGGGAGAGGAGCTCCTTATTGACCGGGCACAGTTGCTTACCCTAACTGCACCGGAGATGACGGTATTGGTTGGAGGAATGCGTGTTCTTAACGCAAACACAGGAAGCTCATCTCATGGGGTTTTTACTGATAAGCCTGAAACGCTATCCAATGATTTCTTCTTGAACCTTCTTGATCTGAATACAAAGTGGGAGCCTACTTCAGACGCAAATGAAACTTTCGAAGGAAAGGATCGGACCACTGGAGAAGTGAAATGGACAGGATCTCGTGTTGACCTGATATTTGGTTCACACTCACAACTTCGTGCACTGGCTGAAGTTTATGCAAGCAGTGATTCAAGCGAAAAGTTTGTGAAGGACTTTGTTGCAGCCTGGAGCAAAGTAATGAGCCTGGATCGCTTTGATTTGAATTAGCATCCTAACCAGGATAATCAATTAAGAGCCCTATGTTCTCTGAGACGTAGGGCTCTTCTTTTTTACAGCGAACTAATGCTAAGAGAGTCTCAACGTTCCGGGCGGAGAAACCTTTCCTTGAGTGATCATAAGTCGGAATTTACTGTTTAATTATTTGGTTGGGTTGGATTTTTCTTAGTTAAAATATAAACTATTGGTTACCTATTGTATACCTAACCGTATTTATTGTTAACAGATTAACACATACATTTGGGCTTGAGCTAGCTATGGTACCTTCACACATGGGGAAAACATTTTTCACTTTTTTCCTGATGCTTGCATCAACGGTGGTTCTTGCCCAGGGCCCTTCTCAGGAATTCTGGGATGATCCAAATATTATTTGGAAGACAAATACCGGTACCATTATCACTGCTGAATTTGCAAAAAAGATGCATGTTGAGGGTAATTACACCTTTCAGGAAAGAGCTATGCGTGGCACCCGCAAGGAAATAAAAATGATCCCACCGCAGAAGGCTTCTTACACTCATTTGAATTGGCGTGACCCAAACCTCAAGGTTGTTGATGAATATGGATTGGCTATTCCTATAGAAGTAGCTCGATCATTAATGCAGGTGACCTCTAATACCTGGAAAGTTGACACACTACAAACAGGAGTTATTTTGTTGACAATGAACTTGAAAACAAAAGGTCGCCCAGCCTGGACAAGCCCGGGCATGGCACACATCAGTGAGTGGATGAATAAGTGGAGAGGAAAACAACTTCCGGGATTCATACAAAATGATGTCAACGGGATGGTTGTCAGCAGAAGCGGATCAACAGGAAAAGTACTTGTCCTGAGTTTTTGGAATTCGACATGCCCTGAATGTGTAGGAGAAATACCTAAACTCAACAAGGTTGCCAGCCTTTTCTCCAATGGAGAAGTTGTGTTTCTGGCACCGACCAGCGAACCGGAAGGAACGATTCGTTTGTTCCTTGAGCAGAATGAATTCAATTATCAGGTACTCCCTGCAGCAGAAACACTTATCAATGAGTTAGATATTCATTATTATCCTACTCACATGATCGTAGACAGGCAAGGGTATATTCTAGACATTAATGTGGGGGGTGGAGCTTATATCGGAGAGGCGATCGGAAAGAAGTTGAGTTGGCTTCTTTATGATTAATTCATCAGGAAGCCTCTGAATTATTGAGAGGTAACCGAAGTGTGAATGTTGTGCCTTTTCCTTCTACACTTTCTACATCAACAGATCCCTTGTTCAAGTGGATGAAATCATAAACAAGTTGTAGCCCCAATCCCAGACCTGTTTCACCTGAAGTTCCTTTTGTTGTGAGGCTTTCTTTGAGGTTAAATAGCGTGCTTAATTTTTCTTTGGGAATACCCACGCCATTATCGATGAATTTGATAATACCTACTTTTTCATTTCGTTCGGCTACCACTTGAATCTTACCACCATTTGGAGTGAATTTGATGGCGTTGCTTAGTAGGTTCCTAAACATTGTATACGCGGTATTCTTATCCACAAATACCTGGAAGTCCTCAGGTATCTTTAGTTCTATCTCAATATCCTTTGTGATTGCCATGTGGCTGAACATCTCTGTTGCTTCTGTCAACACCTCTTTCAGACTTAGATCAATCGGTTGATATGGGAAACGATCCCTTTGTAAAAGTGCCCATTGCAATAGGTTATCAAGGAGTTTAACCAGACGATCCACAGAAAACTCCATCTTGTCCAGCATGTCCTTAAATTGCTCAGTGTCCTTCTCATCGAGATAGTACTTAGTTACATTCACAAGGCCGCTTAAGTTGTTCACAGGTCCTCTAAGATCATGTGAGATAATAGAGAAGAACTTGTCCTTGGCATTGTTAAGTTCTATGAGTTCATCCTTTTGGATTTCCAATTGATGGCTAAGCCGAACCTTCGATTTAGAATAGGAGTATATCACGATCGAAACACCGATCATAATGAGTAAGATGATCCCTCCGGTCACCATAATTATCTGGCTGCTGCGCTTTTGCTCAAGCAGCAAATCAACCTCTGCTTGCTTTTGTCCCACTTCATAACGCGTTCTTAGGTTGGCAAGCTTCTGGGTGGCCTCAAGATTCTGAATACTGTCCTTGTAAGCGTAAAACTGCGATTTGTAACTAAGGGCCCGCTGGTAGTCACCCTTGACTTCATAAATAGAAGCCAGCAAGCCGGAAGCATCCCTAATCTGTTCTTTAAGGTTTTCTTCCTGTGCGATGGAGAGCCCTCTCAGTGCGTAAGTAATAGCTAGGTCATTGTTTTTTTCATCCAATAAGATGCTGCTCAATTGATTGTAATAGTCTGACATTCCAAATGGGTCTCCGATCTTCTCAAGCATTTCAATTGCCTGCAAAAGATCATTCTTGGACCTTATCAAATCTCCTGTTTTCCAATACACCAGAGCACGATTTCCCATCAAATAGGCCTGGCCAATAGGTATATCGACTTCTTTTAGTATTGGCTCTGCTTCATTATAATAGACCATTGCAGAATCATAACTATCAATTAGATAATGGTCATAGCCTAGATTCAAAAGGTTGATACCGAGCTCCTTCTTTCTACCAGTTCTTCGGAGGATTTCAATTGTCTTGAGTCCATAGCGAAACGCATTTTCCGAATCACCATTTAAAGTATAACAGGTTGATATCTCTGTGTAGATGTCTGCCAGTAAAGGTTCAAAGGAGTCATCCGTTGCATGACTCGCAGCATCGAACAGGTAGGTCAGCGCTTTTTCCAGGTTTCCCATCAAACGGTGAGCAACTCCGATGCGCTGCTTTGACTTGATCAGGTATTCCTGGTTGTTTTCATGTTCGGCAAGGTCTAATAGAAGCTGCCCGTACTTAAGTTCTTCTTCCGGTGAACCAGAATAGGCAGACAATAGGTAGTAGGCCTCAAGTTCCTGATATGAATCCAGGGACCCGCCTTCCAATAGCAGACGAATACTATCAGCCTTCTTTTGGTTTTGAGCATTTGCATCAAAAAATACAATGGCGCAAATAATAAGTATGCCGAATCTTAAGGCCCCCTGCATTTAGGTTAGGTAAAAATATTATTGGGTGACTTTTAGCTTGGGATCTAAGCGTATTGGAGTGCCTTCATTTCCTTTGTATTGATAGACAATATCATATTTGAAATAATAAGAATCTTCTTCACCGTCATCTTCTATTTCATATTCGTCAGGAACTTCGATCACCCACATCATATCAGGGTTAATCTCATCAGGGATTTGTGAGGCATCCTCAAAGTCTATTCCATCAAGGTCAGTAACACCACCTCCAGAAAACCAAAATACGTATTCTCCGGGGTGAACAGTAGCAGTGACTGTTTCTTCGGTAACTTCTTTATAACCACCACCGCCATCGGTATTTGTATAATATAATAGCTTACCATCTTTATACTTCAGGACTGTGATAGACTTGTCTGAGTTACTTCTTCCAGTTAATGAATTGAGATACTCCTCAGCTAATTCTGTAGCTAGAATCATATCCTCATCCAGGGGGTCAATCTCTTGTTGAATTGGATCTTCCTGGCAGGAAATAAATACGAATAAAAAAGCTAGAAAAAAGGGCAGATGCTTAAGGCATAACTGGTGTTTCATGGCGGGCGGTTTTTATCAGTTGATAATAACCAAATATATAAGAAGTGGTAAATGGGAACCTAACCATTAGGCTCAGTTTTAGCCGAACACCTCGTTTTTAACGTTAAGTCCACGAATACTCCAGGAATTAGTACAATTGACGCTTATTAATTTCAGTTTATTCGCTCTCTACAGAGACGAATAGGAATATTATTCTCATAATTAAGAACATTCCTCTTGTGTAATAGCCGTTTTAGGACATTTGGTCTTGATTACACATTAATTCAGATCAAGTCTTGATTATTGATGTACTTTGAAGTCAACTGTAAACCAAGAGCTCAATTATATTATGAAACGAAAGATCAAAAAAATCACACAGATGATCGTAGCACTATGTGTTAGTGTCACGATCCTGTCGGCATGTCAAGATCAGGGGGAAGAGATTTTTGAAAACGTAGAACTTCAAAATACTGACCTTCTCAACGATCAGGCAACGGATGAAGAGGACGAGAAGAAGATAAAGCCTGGAGGTACTAGTAACTAATATCTTCCATTCTTATCAGCTAACA
The DNA here is from genome assembly GCA_965267415.1 of Cyclobacteriaceae bacterium. Classification (GTDB taxonomy): domain Bacteria; phylum Bacteroidota; class Bacteroidia; order Cytophagales; family Cyclobacteriaceae; genus Ekhidna. The sequence goes on from OZ253955.1 coordinate 592,845, forward strand.
TAACCATGTCAAATACTAATCCCATTAAATCAATGTTCACCCAAAGAGTCAGTAAGTTGATTATCGCTTTGTTCATCGTCTCATTTATGTTTTCTTCTTGTGATAGGGAGGCAGATATAGAAATAGTCGATCCGGAGGTTAAGGCCTCACTAGATAGCGACCTTGATCAGGCTTTGGAAATGATGGATAAGCAACCGACGATGGCACTTCAACAGTTGGATGAGGTAATAAAGGAAGCGGAAGGTCTGGACTCTAAGTTTTATTCAGGTAAAGCCAAGTGGTACAAAGCCTATATATATGATGACATAATTGAAGATGTTTCACAGGCTTACCATTACTATAATGAAGCATTAAAAGATGTCCTGCAAACCAACGATGCTTCTTTAAAGGTTGCTGTTTACAACAATCTCGGTATTCTTTATAGATATTATGGACAACATGATGCGGCAATAGATAATTATGAAGCCGCCATTGAGCTGGAAAAGGACTTGAGCACCAATGACCTTTCAGACGTATATTATAATTATGGTGTTGCTCTTAAGCTCAAGGGGGATAGTGCATCATTCTTTAGGGCAGAAGAGGCTTTTACTCAATCTTTAGAATACGCCAAGCAAATCGAAAATCATGGAAATATTGCTAGCATATACAACCAGATTGGACTCATGTATAAGGCCATTGGTAATTATGAAATGGCCAGAATAGCATATAACAATACAATAAACACTTATATCACCAATCCCGATTTGCAGGAATATGTAGGTAAAGCATACCATGGAATCGGTGTAACCTACATGGACGAAGGAAATGCTGCAGCTTCTGTTCGAGCATTTGAGAAAGCCCTCGAATACAAACGCAGCAGCGGATCCATTTTCATTACTAAGTACGACTTAGGCACGGTACTTCTGAGAGATGGTCAGGCCAACCAGGCAATAGATGTCTGGGAGGATGCGCTCAATGAAAAGCACGACAAAAATAGTGTTGAGCAGGTCCAGATCTATTCTGACCTGACAGCAGCGCTTACAAGGAACAATCAACTTGAAGAAGCACTTGTGTACTCTGAGATATATAATGAGAACATACAGCAGATTTTGGCGGAAGGAGAGAAGTATAAAACGAAAAGCGATCAGGTGTTATTTGCCAATGTCGTAACACAATATGAAGAGTTCAACCGTCCGGTTCCACTCTTGATGCGACCAATTGTACTTATTTCTATGTTATTGGCGATCGGAGCCCTGATCTATGTAGTTGTAGTTTTGTATTACCGGTCCAAGTCCAAAAAGAAAGTATCCAGGGTTGTTTCAGAAATTCAAAACGAATTCCTACATATCAAGGTTGATTAGGTCCTTTTTCTCCAATTATCTCGGCCAAATGGTCCTGCATTACATAGAACTCAGCTAGTTTCTTATTGAATGCAAGGAAAATAGCTCTCAAGTCACTGAAAAGCTTACTGCGATCTACTTCATTGAGATCGTCCTCTTCCAGTCTTTTCAGCTTATCTCCAAATAAGGTGGTGAAACGATCGAGATCGTGACGTTTAATTTGGTAATCATTGGAAGATTCACTTAGTAGGTTCTCAAGTTTAACCTCCGTGTTGAACTCAATCAGGAATTCTTCAAAATTCGACTCACTGAGCTCCTTGGTGATGAATAGGTGCAAATTTATATTGAACTCTTCAGCAATGGCTCGAAGGACTTCCGGCTTGGGGATTACATTGTGTTCATACTTATTGATATTGTGAGCAGGAACGCCTATGATCTCACCAAACTCACTCTGACTTTTAATATTCTTTAGCTTCCTAAGTGCCCTTATGTTTTTGTTGATGAGGTCCATGAATCCGGTCTTAACTTAATATTACTACTTCTAAGAATATTTTTCTTAAAAATCCGTAAGAATATTTTTCTATATGCCTATTAATCAGTGACTTATAAAATGGACAGTTTACGACTGGCATTCGGCCTTGTTTTATGGAATTCTACCTTTTATTTGTATTGAGCCTTCCGTTTAAGGTTTATAAGCGAGTTAATTACAGTTTAAGAACCAGCTATGAAAATGCACCGTTGAAAATGGTGCATTTTCTTATTTAGACCAGGCTGGAATTGATAAAACTGAATGAAAGGGAAGGACCTATTTAATTGGAGTTTGAGGTAGTCAGAATAATGTTAATCACCGTAAGAATATTTTTCTTCTTTTTGATTAAGTGACTATTCATAATTATCTGATAATCAATTAATTATAATTTTATAAGATTTAATACATCTAAATTGAAGTTGTTCGATTTAATTCATTTCATTTGATATAGAGCAAACCATCACAGCTATGCGAAATATAATTATCAAGACAACTCAAAATACCCCTCACACCAGCGGGGACCAGGAAGAAGATTTCATCAGTTTCAATTATGACCGAACATTTCTGGCCTTGTTGTTAGTGATCAATATTATTTCAGGACTCATCCTTTACCAGTGGTTGTTTCTGGGCTAGGTTATACTTTATGACCTAGCTCGAAACTTCTTTCTGGATCCTTTAATGTCTTGAAAATGTTCTCCTGCCCAATTAACAAGATTTAGCAGATGAGGTATCAGGCTTATCCCACGTTCACTCAATCGATACTCCACTCTTGGTGGTATTTCAGGGTATAACTTTCTGCTTACCAAGCCGTCTTCATCCAGTGACTTCAACGTTGATGATAACACCTTTTGAGAGATCGTATTGATGTATTTATGAATTTCATTGAAGCGTAGTACTCCAGCCTCACTCAAGATCAACAAGACCAGCATTGACCATTTATCACCAATCCGATCTAAAACATTTCTCACGGGGCAGTTCTCAACATCAGAATAATTTTTGAAGCTTTTTTCCATTTATAATCCATTGATTTTCAATAATTCTTACTGCGAGGTAACTCGTTTACTTTTTAGTAAGCTCTTTTAGGCCACTTAACTTCAAGCTATTTTTACTTACCAAAAGTAAGTAAGTAATCAAAGTATAGTTGATAATGGACCTTCAAAGGAACAAAGAAAACGCTGTTGCATTTTATCAAATGGCTTACCTGGGAGAACCCGAAAAGGCAGTAGAGACTTATGTTGGCGATCAATATATTCAACACAACCCGGACGTAGCTGATGGAAAGAAAGGATTCGTTGAATACTTTGAGCGTATGCAAAACGAATACCCGGAGAAGTCAATCGAATTCATAAGGTGTGTAGGAGAAAATGATCTGGTAGCCTTGCATACCCACCAGATCTGGCCGGGAAATGAAGAGTATGTAACCATGGATTTCTTCAGGTTTGACACAAAAGGAAAGATCATCGAGCACTGGGACGCTATCCAAAAGATTCCCGATGAGATCGCTCATGATAATGGGATGTTTTGATTTCTCTTGGATGAATGAGACAATATTGAGGAGTTAGTGATAAATTGGCGTGCTTAACCGTTTTGAGGAAAATTTCCGAAGTGAAAATTTTCATACCATTTTACGTTTATGGCACAACCAAGCGATTTTGACAGATACAAATTATTGCTCGAACATCACAGGTGGGAGCATTCATCTCTTTGGACAAGGTTTGGGTTCTTGTTGGTTTCACAAATCACGTTGTTTGTATTTGGTGTTTCTAGCTTCATTAGATCCAATGGTCATTACATTGTGATTCTCTTTCCAATTGTTGCAATATGTCTGGCTTATTGGTTCAAGAGAGTTTTTAGAGTTACCTACTGGTGGGTTGATGAATGGAAAAAGGAACTCAAGAAAATAGAGAGTGCTGCAATCGGAGAGCTGGAAATTTCGAGAAGGAATACCCAAAAACCGGTAACAAGAAACTATGCTGTTCTGGTTATTAATTTTTTCATGTTCGTCCTGTGGCCACTTTTCCTCCTGGCCCTGGTATTCCTATGGATGAATGATTAGTGAAGGTCCTAGTTCAATCCTTCAAGAATTGAATCATAGTCGGAAAGAGGTCGGATGGGCTCCAGGAGTTCTTCCTCCATGATCCACTTTTTGTATTTGAACCCCTTGTCTACAGCCATTTTGAGTTGCTCAACTGATTGATCCAGTTGGTCTTCGGCAGCATAATAACAAGCCAGATAGAAGTAGTTCTTATTGTAATCAGGATTTATTTTCCTTGCCTTGGTAAGCCCCCGAAAAGCCTTTTTTGAATCCCCGTTTTTCAGATATGAATATGCCCTGTGAGCATAAGGATTAGCGATATCAGGTGTAAGCTCGATGGTCTTGTTGAAACATGGGATAGCTTCATTATACCTGCCCGTTCGATTGTAAACAAACCCAAGGTCATTCCAGCAATCCCTGTCTGCATCATCAAGTTTCAAGGCAGTTTTGAAACTGGCTTCAGCATTATCAAATTGATCCAATTCAATGTAGGTAATTCCCAGTCTGAACCAGGGCTCAACATTTTGCGGGTCCTGATCGGCAGCTTTCTTAAAGCTTATCGCAGCTTCTTCATATTGTTCCTGGTTATAAAGCGCTTTGCCTTTTTCAATCCAATCTTGTTGGAACGGAACTATGAATAGCAGACAACTGATGATAATGCTCTTCATTATCCAATGCATTTAAGATTAAGAAACCTGAAAACAGAAGAAAGGGGAGAGCCCGATACACATATGTTAGCTCTTGCTATCATTATCTGGTTTTTTCTTCTCCTCCTTTACCTCAGGAGGTTCATTGGTAATGTTTCCAAACTCATCAACATATGCGATCATATCGTCAAGTTCACCACTTGTCTCCTGCTCTTTTTTGTTGATTTTGCGTTGGAGCTTCTCCTCACGCTTTTTCTTTTTCTTGTTTGCTTTCTGATTTTTTATGAAACTATTCTGGGATCTTGCCATATGCGTCAAAGTTAATCAATAAGTGTGATCGCTCTACCAACTTTACCTGCTCGTCCTGTTCTTCCAATACGGTGAACGTAATCAGTGTAGTTTCTTGGAGCCTGGTAATTGATCACCAATTCTACATCGGAAACATCAATTCCTCTGGCAACCACATCTGTGGCAACAAGTATGTTGATATGACCTTTTTTAAACTTGTTTAATGCTACTTCACGAGCTCGTTGTGATTTATCACCATGTATCGCATCAGCCCGGAATTGTTCTCCCTTGAGCATCTTTAACATTTTCTCGGTATGCCGTTTGGTTTCACAGAACAAGATTGTCTTTGGGTCTTCAGGCTCAGAAAGGATACTTTTCACAAAACCGAACTTATCCTTACCATTGGTACGTACCACTTGTTGATCGATGGCATTAGTCTGGTGAGTTGTATGCTCCGATTTTACTTGTACAGGTTGGAATGTTATCTCTTCCACCAATTCCTTTTGGGCTGGTTCAAGAGTTGCTGAGAAAAGCAAGGTTTGTTCTTTACCTGTCATTCCTTTGTTTATTTTCTGAACCTCCCTGGAAAACCCCATGTCCAACATGCGATCAAATTCGTCAAGCACCAGAAGCTTGAATTTTTTATAGTTGAGAGCTCCTTGCTTAGCCATATCCTGAAGTCGGCCTGGAGTTCCGATAATGATATGGTTAGTTCGCTTCAGATTCTTGATCGATTCATATACAGAAGATCCTCCAATTAAGCAGGTAGAGTAGAGGCTCAACCCTTTGGTCAATGATTTGAATTCATCATTGATCTGCTTAGCTAGTTCACGAGTTGGCGCAATGATCAAAGCATAATTGTCTCTCCTCGATTGGATCAGTCGTTGAATGATTGGGATCAAGAAAGCCGCTGTTTTACCAGTACCTGTTCCAGCTATTCCAATTAGATCAGAGCCTTCAAGTATTGGAATAATGGATTTATCCTGGATCTCTGAAGGATTCTGGTAGCCCTTCCTGCTGATTAAATCAAGAAGTTGTTTTGGTAGGCCAAAATCCTCAAATGAAAACACATTTTGATACGGTTTTGGCATTGCTGTCTCCTTACCCTCATTGATATACTTAGAAATATCAACGGAGCTTTTCGGATTCTTGCGTCGATTAGGTGTTCGTTTCTTGTAACGCTTCTTATGAGCGTATGATTTTGATTTATTCATGTAATAGTTTGAAGTCTTAATTGTTGCCCTCTCCAAGTTTCTTCAACATTCTAAAATGATTGAAAACAGCTTGGCCGATCGTTTTTTGATTGTGGTAAGGGAGGTTGTACTCAGCTGTTGTCGCTTGTACGATTTTGGCAATGTGCCGATAGTGAATGTGGCAGATATTCGGAAACAAGTGATGCTCTACCTGGTGATTCAGTCCCCCTGTAAACCAGGTAAGAAGCTTGTTATCCGTACCGAAATTCGTTGTTGTTTTGAGCTGATGCACCAGCCAACTCTCATTGATCACTTCATCCTCGGGATCATAAAATTCAGTGGTATGAATAACATGTGCAGGCTGGAAGATCATGCTCAGCATGAATCCTGCAGTCATATGCATACTGACGAACATCATTACCACTGCTCCGGTTGAGACTGGGAGTACATATATTGGGATAACCAAAAACAGGAAAAAGTAGGACATCTTTCGAAGGAAAATCTCAAGAATAAATAATGGAAAGGATGCATCCTTCTTTAGTAGTCCTCGCTTATGAAATTGGAAAGCCTTCACATAATCCTTAAGTGTTATCCACAGCAATGTTGAAATGGTGTATAAGAAAAGGGCATAGATATGTTGATAGCGATGGAACCATCGTTTAGGTTGATTTGGAGAAAAACGAAGAATGTATCGCGGATCTATGTCTTCATCAGCTCCTTCGATGTTGGTATATGAATGATGCAGCACATTATGTTGTAGTTTCCAAATGGTTGGATCTACACCTATGATCCATGCAGAAATCCCCATTATTACATTAACCTGCTTTTTTTTCGAGTAGGAACCGTGAAGCGAATCGTGCATCACTGATGTTCCGATAAACCCCATTGCAAAACCCATAAGGATCCATAGACCAAAAAGAAGTGGAAGGCTAGTAAGTTCTAGCCACAGCATTAATAGGTAAGGAACCAAGTACAGCGAAAGGGCCATGACCGATTTCAGGACCATTTCAGCATTGGCATTCTTACTGATCTGCCGATCTGAAAAATATAGATTTACACGTTGCTTCAGGGAAGTAGCGAAGGCTGAGTTCATATCAGCCGAAAATTTATAGTTGATCAATCGGTATCAATTAAGTTTAACAACTGCCTTCTTGAAGCAGTTTTTAACAGGTCAAATACCAATGCAACTGATCCAGGAGTACAATTTGTGCCGAGATCCATTCTCGGCAACTCGAGGTAGACTTATTAAGAATCTACCGTCTAGCGGGGGCAAAAGTAAGCTATACACTCGACATTGATGCCATGAATAGCCTGGTGCCCTTGCAAACACCCGGGATCGTTCGTATCTTCCGAACCCCAACCTCCTTAATATGAAAACGGTTTCCGAACCGGTCACTACATATCCCGACCAGCAGCGGTTGCTGGAGCAAATAGCCTCCATGCTTCCGCCCAATATTTCATTAGTTAATGAACTAGCAGACCTACTTGATATAAGTACGGACAGTGCCTACCGTCGTATACGAGGAGAAACTGAGCTTAGCTTCAGTGAAACGGTCACGCTGTGCAATCGCTTTCATATTACCTTCGATTCACTGGTAGAGTCAGATGTGAATGTGGTCAACTTTGTTTATCATGATTACAAGGAATCACTTGAGAGTTTTACCAGCTACTTTGAGGGACTTTGCCAGGAATTGGAACAGATACGTTATGCCGGGGTTGAAACGAAGCACATGACTTTCATAGGACCGGGCGTTCCGGTTCTTCATTTTTTTCATGCTCCTATGCTTGGCCCGTTCAAGATCTTCTATTGGATCAAGTCCATGAACTTGCCGGACGCGTCCTTCAAATCATTCAATCGTGACGTAATGGATTCGGAAATAATTGAGTTAGGGAAAAAAGTATTTGAGCACTACATGCATATTCCGTCCACGGAGATCTGGACTGACTCCTCTGTCCTTGGAGTTATTCATCAGATCCGCTTCTGTTGGGATACGGGGCTTTTCAGATCTCAAGAGGATGCCCTACAGATCTGCCAGGAGTTTAGGGAGCTTTTAGAATCAATAGAACTGGAAGCGGAGCAAGGGCAGAAGTTTGTTCAAAGAGAAAATGGGAAGGAGCAGGGTGCAGCCTATCATATGTATTACAGTGAATTGGAGGATGAGAATACATGTGTCCATGTGCAGGTAGGCGAACAACATGCTGTTTATCTTGGCCATCTTAATCATAGGTATATCAAAACCACCAATGAATCGTACGCCCATACCACACAGAAATGGTATGAACAGCTTAAAAAGAAGTCGCTACTTATCAGTGCATCCTCTGCATCTACGCGCTATCAATTCTTCAAGCGAGGGCATGATCATCTAAAAGGAGTGGAGCGACACATCAAAGGCGCCCATTAACATTGGCACTTTTTCCTTATCGATAAGAAAGGATTTGCATTTTTTGCAAAACTCAGTGCTCTATTAATAAGTTTTGCCAATTTCTTCCAATTTCCGGAGGAGTAGTCGGTCCATTTGGCATACTATCCCAAACCATGAAATCACCACCTCGAGGGCTGCATACCCACAACTTGTGAAAGGTAATAGTTTAGCAATAGCAAAGGAAAATAGAGAGATGCAGTATCAGCTCATATCTATTCAAATACCTACTCTGTTCATCACAGAACTAAAGCCTAGTTTGTGTTCAACGAGTTTTAATAACCAGCTATTGCCGTCTAGTAATAGCGATTCTCAGGCTATGAAAGGACTGTTTAATCTGGTTGGGGGTGAGAAGATCTCACTAGGAGGAACCGGAACAAACGGTATCTGAAATAGCCTGAGATAGCTTTTTAAGTAAATGTAGAATCGAAAAAGCCACACGATCATGGAACAGATCAAGATCCTTATTCACAATTACCCGGTTATTGCAACATTTCTGAAAGTATTTGGAGTATTACTTCTGCTTACCGGATTTCTTGTTTAGAAGTTGGATTCCATTTCTTCAAGCCATCACTGGTTAACAATTGATAGCACACGATCCTTATATGACCTTCCGATAGGGATCTCAACACTATCCAAAAACACGCGGTTGCCTGCTATTTTGCTTACAAAGTTTCTATTGATGATATAGGATCTGTGGACCCTGATAAAGTTGCCAGGGAGTCCTTCTTCCCAGGTCCTTAATGTTCTATTATCCAGATGCATTTTTTTAGAAGTATACACCCTGGTAAAGTCATCGTCAGCTTTCAAATAGCATATTTCATTATTCTTAACCTGAAAGTATTCCTTATCCGATTTAATAAAAGTGAAATCATGGGGGCTTTCAGAAGTTTGGTTCAAAGCTCTGGTGATAGACTTTAGAAACCTTTCGAAGGAAAATGGTTTCAGAAGGTAATCAACGACATCAAGTTCGAAACCTTCAAGTGCGTATTGTGAATAAGCACTTGTAATAATGACTTTAGGTGGATTGGCCAGACTTCTCAAAAAGCTGATACCGGAAATACCTGGTAAATTAATGTCCAGAAAAATTAATTCAATGTGGTTGTTTTTTAGAAATTCCAACCCTTCCAGGGCAGTTTGAAATGTCGCTGAAATCGTTATGGACGGGATCTCCGAGGCGTATTTCAGAATGACTCGTTGTGCGGGAAGCTGGTCTTCGATGATAATGCATTTCATACCAGGTCAATTGAAAGATTTACAATGAAAAGCTTCTCAAGTTCCTTAACGATTAACGTGTGTTTGCCAGGGTAGATGAGTGATAATCTTCGCTTCACATTATCGAGTCCAATACCACCGGCCTGCAGTTGCTGTTCTTCATCTTTCTTATCGGTGATTGAGCGGCTGTTTTCAGTGTAAAGGTGTAGTGTATTATCTTCTACTTCAACTTGAATGATGATACGTGGATCTTTGTCATTCGAGGCTGCATGTTTGAAGCAGTTCTCAACAAAACCGATTAACATCATTGGAGCTATTTCCAGGTCTTTGGAGCTTCCTTTTTTTTCATAAATAATCTCTCCGATATTCTCGAATTGCAACTTTTGTAAGTCGATGTAATCATCCAGTTGGGCAAGCTCCTTTGTAAGTGGTACTCGTTCTTCCCGGGTCTCATAAAGTAAGTAGCGCATGCTATCTGCAAGTTTGAGGATCAGTTCAGGTGTTTTCTTTGATTTGTGAAGTGCGAAAGAGTAAATGTTGTTCAGGTTGTTGAAAAGTACATGAGGACTCAATTGGGACTTGAGGTACTTAAGTTCGCTTTGTGATCTCTCCTTCTCCGTTTGGATCATCAATTCCTGCTTCATCCATAAATCCGTTGCTATTTTGGCGAAGATCACGAATAATGTTGGCCAAAGTAGGTGAGGTAGTTCGTGTGTCCATGTCCATAACTGCAATAGCTCTTCAAGCTCTCCATCACCTTCAATAATCATTTCCATATTGATGATTCCCAGCATAAGCAGAATGATGTAGCCGATGATGGAAAAGAGATAATGCCTCTTATAGAAATACCTGGGTATCATGATGAAAAGAAGCACGATCAGGATCCAAAGAAGGTTGACTATCTCATCCGGAGTATATTCATTTAGTGCACAATAAGCGATTGATATGATGATTAGAATTAAATTCAACCACACGGATCTCGAGATATGTTTTAGCATAAATCGAAGTTATTCGAACTCGGATTCAATCAAAATTATTTCCGGTAGAAGTCGATTTGCAGGGTGTGAACAACGCTGACAGGTTAGAAAATGTCATTGACCGATAAAATTTAGTATTTGATTCAACTCGGTGTTGCTTGGAGTTATGAAAAAGCTTCAACTAATACCATTGGTTATCCTGGTTAACACGGCCATGGCTCAATTTCAAGTTTCCGGAACGATCCTCGATGAGTATGGTAAGCCAATCCCATTCGCAACCATTGGATTTGAAGAGCTGAACGAAACTCAGGCTCCTATAGGAGATTTTTCAAGTGTGGATGGATCCTTTATCCTGAAACTCGAAGAGGGAATATATCGCCTGGAAATTCATATGCTCGGATACGCCTCAATGAAGCAGGATAGTATTAAAGTGAATCAATCAATCGATCTGGGCATAATTAAACTCGAAACAGAAGTAGTGGAGTTAGATGAAGTTGTCGTGAGAGCAGAGCGCAGTTACATCCAAAATGAGTTGGGTAAGAAAACTCTTTACATCGGAAATGACCTGGCCAGTTCTGGAGCCAGTGCGACCTTAGCCCTGGAATCACTTCCATCAGTTTCTTCAAACGCTTCTGGAGATATTTCTGTAAGAGGAAGCCAGAATGTGATCATCTATGTGAATGGAAGGGAGACCAAAAGAGACCCCAAGTCATTGAGGTTTATATCTGCTGATGCCCTAAAGAAGATTGAGTTGATCACTAACCCTTCAGCAAAGTACGATGCAGAAGGAGTCGCAGGGATCATTAATATTGTTTATTCAAGTCAGAAATCCACCAAGTTAGAAATCTTCGGAACCTTATCAGCTCCTTACCGATCCTCGGGTGGCATAAACACTAGTGTGTCTACAGATAAACTCTCTTACTACCTAAACATGAGCCAGCGTGATTCAAGAAATGAATTCAGAAATAGTCAGATACGATCATCTCCCGGCGACAGCTTAACTCGATATGAGAATTTGATCTCAGGAGTGGGTACAGGGTCAACAAGAAATATTTCTACCGGCATTTCTTTTGAACCAGATACCTCATCCTCGTTCAATCTGGAGATGAATTACTTTAGATGGGATGATCGTGCAGATGAATTTCAATCCAACCAATTTAGCTATCGAAACAGAGTGCTGGAGGTAGACCTGGTAAATGCTACAAGAGAGGTTGAGGATGAGTTGTCGTTTTCACTTTCCTCTGAGAAGAAGTTTTCCAATGGTAGAAACCTTCAGGTACAGGTGACAGCTGGTGGTGAGGATGAGATAAATGAAGCAACCTTTAACAGGGAACAAGTTGATATCTCGGAAACTCCAATTTCCATTGGGGCTCAAAACTCCAACGAAACAGAAGGTCAACGTTATTTACAGGGGAAACTGGATTACACCCACCCAATGGTTAATTCGAGATCTATTGAAGCAGGATTGGTTTCGGATTATTTCAACTTTAATGTCAACCAGGCCCTGAGCTTCTACGATGATGGGCAAGGTGTTCAAAATCTTTTTCAGGTCCAAATGACAAAGTATGGCGGGTATTTTCTTTTTGAAGATAAGTTGAAAAACCTGGAGTACCAGGTTGGAATGAGGTATGAGCATTTTCGATCCAATACAACAGATCAGGCATCTGACAGCACTTTTCAACAGACGTTTAGAAACCTTTTTCCCAGCCTTCAATTGCAGCATACTTTGGGTCGAAAAGATCACACAATTGGTTTCAACTTTACAAGAAGGATCAACCGGCCATCATTCTGGGAGATGAGTCCATTTTTCTCCTATGTGGATCCATTAAATCTTAGAAGAGGAAATCCGTTTTTGAAACCTGAGTTTGCCAATTTATTTGAAGTGGGTTATTCCAATGCATTAGGGCAGTGGACGATGGATGTTACTTTTTTTCGAAGAGCGACGGAAAATGTCATTCAACGATTTTCATCCCAATTAGGAGAAGAACAACTATTTCTTTCGTTTGAAAATGTTGGATTGCGGAATGATGATGGAGTAGAATGGAGTTTTACATACGATCTTTCAGATGCCATTTCATTTGAAAACACCGGAACAAGTTATCGAACATTCTTCAGTGAAACATCAGAGCCTATTTTCTTCCAGCAACGCTGGAACTGGGATTTCAGGACAAGGGCTCGTATCAAGCTGGGAGAGGACTGGCGAATGGACCTGATACAGCACTACAGGGGTCCCAGATATAATATCCAATCAGTGAGTATTACCCAGAATTACTTTCATTTCACTGTTCAACGAACATTTTCAAAGAAACGAGGAACCATTGTTTTAGCACTACGAGACATTACCGACAATCGTGTTTTTGGATCTGACCTTCAGGGAGAAGATTTTCGCCTGAGTTCCAGGTACAAATGGCAAACACAAGTGAGTACACTAACTCTCCGTTACAAGTTTATTCAGTAGCCTTTGTCTCACTCACTATTCAACCCCTCAGTTGGATTGACTCGTGCAGCTTTAAGAACTTCAAAACTGATGGTGGCCAGAGAGATTATCGTCAGGAGGAAGGCCCCGATCACAAAGATCTCCCAGCTAATCCCAACAGCATATTCGAAATCTTCCAGCCACCTTCTCATGACTATTACTGAAACGGGTATGGCGATGATCAAAGCGACCAAAATCATTTTGAGGAAATTGATCGTGAGCAATCCAAAGATATTTTGAAGGTTGGCACCTAACACTTTTCGGATACTGATCTCCTTCCGTCGTTGTTCAACAATGAAAGTGGATAAACCGAACAAACCAAGACACGCAACGAGTATCGCAAGGACGGCAAAAGCAGTGAAGACAATCACTGTACGTGTGATGCTCGCGTACATATGCTCAAATGAGTCATCAAGGAAATTGAATCGAATGGCTTGATTTGGCATGAATTCGGCCCAGACCTCTGAGACCGATTCTACGGTGTTTATCAGATCATTGGATTGCAACTTAACAACCATTACATCTCCATTATCCGTATTGGATATTGCAAGAGGTCCTATATTGTTCTTCATTGACTCAAAGTGAAAGTTTTCAACCACACCTATGATCGTCCAGGTTCGTTCAAAATTTGCAACCCGCTTACCAAGTAGGGGAGATTCCAGTTGGAGTCGTTTGGCAAATTCTTCATTAATGATCAGTGAGGCGGAATCAGAAACCATGTCCTGAAAGGAGCGACCTTCCTTGAGTCTCATGCCCATTACTTCTATATAGTCCTTATCTGCGGTCCACATTTGAGAACCGGAACCTTCATCACGTTTCCCTTCAGGCCAGAATTCATTGCTATCCCTTCTTGTACCCGAAATAGGTAGGTAATTGCTGATCGAAGCACTTTTCACATCAGCTATCTTTTTCAACTCTTCTTTGAAGGCTGAGTTTTTCTCGCCCATCGTATCCACTCCCTGGATGATCATGACTTGTTCCTTATCAAAACCTATGTCTTTGTTTAGGATATAATCAAGTTGTTGGTAGACGAGTAGGGCACCGACAATCAAAATTACTGATACTACAAATTGGAAGACAACCATTACCGAACGCACAGTTGAATTCTTACTTCCCTGGCTCAGGCTTCCTTTCAATACTTCGATCGGTCTGAATGCAGACAGGTAGAAAGAAGGATATAAGCCTGAAAGGAAGGTGACTAACAAAATGAAAGCAGCTATACTTGGAATGAACCAATAGGAAGCCCATGGAATCACCAAAGACTTTTCAGTGATCTCATTGAAGTAGGGCAATATCACTATAATTAAACAGAGGCTTATGACAACCGATAGGAGACAAACAAGAAAGGATTCTGTCAGGAATTGTTGAACAAGGCTTTGCCGGGAAGATCCACTTACTTTTCGGATTCCTACTTCTTTTGATCTGTTCGCTGAACGTGCAGTGGACAGGTTGATGAAGTTAACACATGCAAGCATTAGAACTAAAGCCGCAATGGCTGAAAACAGCCAGACAATTTTTACCGTTCCATGTTCATGAGCATCATAGATTTCATCAGAGCCCAATAAATAGATCTGGTCAACTGGCTGAAGAATATACTTGAGGTATTTTCTGTTTTCCTCAGCCTCGGCAGGATTAACACGTTCGTTAAAGCGAGCAACGTACTCAGCGATAACCTTGAACTTACCCTCCAGTTCTGCAGGATCTGCAGTTGGCTTCAACTTGAGGTACATATCGTAGTTCCAGCAACACCAGTTTCCTTGTTCTCCAGGCCAGAACTCATGTTCAAACAATGTGATCAGAAAATCAAAATCAATATGAGATTTGCTACTGAAGTTTTCCATGACTCCTCCGATGACATAGGAGGTTTCTTCATCATCATTCAGAATCAGTTGCTTTCCGATAGGATCCTGACCGGGAAAATATTTCTCAGCTTTTCGCTGTGAGATCAAGATTGAATTAGGTTTTGACAATGCGTTTTTTCGATCTCCCCGAACCATTTTGACCTCCAATATTTCAAGTAACTCCGGGTCAGCATAAGCAAATCCCTCTTCATAGTAATTCGTTGGATCACCTTCTTTCCTCAATTGATTGTCACCGGCATTAAACCATCCCATGTATGGGATCAGGCGTCCCACAATAGCGATTTCAGGAAAATTGCTTCTAACTATTTCAGCAGCTGGTGCCGGGAATGAGGCCCATTTGTCTTCATTCTTGTAGTCGTTTACAACCCGGTAGATCTGTTCTTGATCCTGGTAGAATTTATCATAGCTAAGTTCATCGATAATGAAGAATGAGATCAGAATAAAGGCAGCTATACCGATAGCAAATCCACCGATCTTTATTGAGGAATACATCTTGTTTTTCAGGAGTACCCTCCAGGCGATGCTTAAATAATTCTTGAACATATTGGTATGATTGTACTTGTTTGTAAATGTTTTAATTGCGAAAGGACGAAGGAACTTGATTGCATGAATGAGGTAAAGCCGATTCGCTTTGGGTGAACCATATTCAGACACCCAATCGGAATAGAATTCCAATAAGTCTCCTTCAATTTCTTCAACGAGATGCTCTTTACACACAGCTCGAAGAAGTTTTCCAATCCAGTTCGGAGGTAATTGGCTACTCATATCATTAATGCATTTGAAGGCAACTGTCCCCAAAGAAGATTTCTTGAGTTTTGGATCTCCTGAAGAACGGTACTTCCTGCTCTTGTAATTGAGAAGAATCGCTTACGCCTACCGCCTCGCTCTGCTGTGGCACCCCCGAGAGAAGAATTCACAAATCCTTTTTCCTCCAAGCGAGCAAGTGTCGCATGCACAGCGCTAACACTGATCTTCCGATTCAGTTGATACTGAATTTCTTTGGTGATAGCGACTCCATAGGCCTTATCCTTTAGGATTGCCACGAACAGTAGAACTACCTCTTCCAGCTCTCCGATATAGGTTTTTCTCATCGTTTAACTATTAATTCAAGTTTTGTAGAACAAATAGTTTGCCTGAATTCATAACTTAATGATATTCAGGTAATTAAAACTGCTTTGTTGAGTTAAGTCTGTCCAATAATGATCACAAAACGTTCGAAGTAGGTATTTTCATCAACTAATTATTGTAGTTGATAACAGAAATTTTCCCCTTTTTGAAATTAGGTTTATCTTAAACCGGTTCGAAAGCAATACTAGTTATGACCTCACCACGTTTTCAGATGCCTGGAGCAAAGCATATATTCTTTTGCTTGGCACTTTTCACTAGTTACATGCTGCATTCCCAAACGGAGAATGATCCTAAAGCTGACAGCTTAAGCAACCTGCTCAATTCAGCTCTTGCGGACACCACCAGGGTTAAGATTCTAAATGAACTTGCTGTAAGTACAACCCGGATGCAACCTCAGCTTGGTCTTCAATATGCCAAACAGGCATTCAGTTTAGCTTCGGAGATCGAAAATGACAATTTGAAAGCTGAATCCCTTTACAACGTTGGTAGAGCATTTGTATGGTCAGATATTTATGATAGTGCCCTTACAGTTTTAATAGAAAGTGAAAAGCTGGCACGATTAGCTGAGAATGAACAACTTGTCATAGAAGCGATTGTGGAGCAAGGTTATGTACACAATATCAATGGTAGGATGAAAGAGGCATTTGAAACCATGTTTGATGTGCTGCGCATCCTGGATTCAGTAGACAGGTATTATGAGATCAAAGCCAATTTGTTGATTGATATAGGTGAATTGTACAGAAGTCAGCAGGATGGAGCCAATGCCATTAAGTACTACGAACAAGGCCGGGAAATTGCAATCGAACATAACTTCATCCGTACAATGATGCGGGCAGATGGAAATTCGGTAATCGCCTTGAAGCAACTGAACAAATTGGAGGAAGCGTTGGAAATAAGTGGGCAAATGATTGAAAAGTACAGTTCAGTACTCAATGCCAATGATATCGGAAGGGTGTATAGCAACATGGGTGGAATCCTCATGGATATGGAGCGATGGAATGAAGCAGAAGAAGTGTTGATGAAGGCATGGGATTTTCGAAAAGATCTTGATCTTCCGAGATCAAGGGCCTACACCTTAAAAGAATTAGGTTACCTATACAATCAGACCAACCAACCTGAAAAGGCAGTTTGGTATAACGAACAAGCCTATGACATAGTGAAAGACATGGATTTTCCATTTTTGATGCGAGATATAACCGGAACACTTGCCGATGCGCATCAAAAGCTAGGCAATCATAAACGTGCTTTTGAGATCCTGAAAGAACAGCGGACTTATCGGGATCAACTGATGGAACTGGAGCGACTGGAATTGAGTCAGGAAATGGAAAAAAAGTATGAAGCAGAGAAACGTGAGCAACAAATTGCCTTGCAAAAAGAGCAGTTACTTACCCAGGAAGCAAGACTTAGCCAGGCGGCTACACTAAGGAATGCCCTGATTGGGGGGCTGGGACTATTGTTTGTAATAGTTGGATTGATCTACAGAAATGAGCGTCTGAAAACAAGGAAGAACAAGGAGATAGAAGCGAAAAACGAAGTGATTGAAAAATCATTAGGTGAAAAGGAATCATTACTCAAAGAGATACATCACCGTGTTAAGAATAATCTTCAGGTTATTTCAAGCCTGTTGAATATGCAGTCCAGGGAAGCCAGCGACCCTGAAATGCTGGATGTAATAAAAGAAGGACAGAGTAGGGTGAAAGCCATGTCGCTTATTCATCAGAAGCTATACCAAACAGATAACCTGTCCGAAATAGACTTTGAGGAATACTCTCAACAACTAATCGATCAGTTGGCAGCCCTCTATAAGAAGGAAGGTTTAAAGCTCGACAAGGCCATCAATGCCAGGGATATCAAATTAGACATAGATACAGCAATTCCACTTGGGCTGATCTTAAATGAATTGATCTCTAACTCTTTCAAGTATGCTTTTGATGGTTTGGAGAAAGGAGAGATCAAAGTTGATCTTGAACGCCTATCTTCTGAAGACCTAAGGCTTACTGTTTCGGACAATGGATCAGGGTTACCCGGTGATTTCAGTATGGAATCAGTTAAATCACTAGGCCTTAAATTGGTCAATATTCTGACGAAACAATTAAAAGGAGATATGAATTTTACTTCTGATCATGGGGCACAATTTGAGATCAAATTCAAAGACCTAAGAATGTCAGCCTGATGAAAGTTAAGATCCTGATTGTTGAAGATGAATTGATCATTGCAGAAGACATACGGGCAATGCTTGAAGACTCTGGTTATCATGTATGTGGAGTTACCGGTGATCCTGAAGAAGCTAAAAGGCTGATCCTGGCGACTGAGCCTGATATTGTCCTATTGGACATTACACTTGGGATCAAGCAATTGGGATTGGAACTGGCACAATATATTCTGGATCAACACCATACGCCTTTCATTTTTTGTACTTCCCATGGTGATAAATCCACTATTCAATCTGCTGCAGCATTGAAACCTTATGGATACCTGATCAAACCTTTCGAACAGGCAGACCTTTATTCGGCAATTGAACTCGCGCTGGTGAACTACTCAAATAACCGAACCGCCAGCGCAGACCAGCGGGTTGATGGCGAACAGCAAAATGTACTGATAAAAAATGCGCTTTTCATTAAAGAAGGGAATCTCTACGTCAAGGTTCAGATAGCTGATATTTTGTGGTTGGCTTCCGATGGTAACTATACGGTCGTTCACTTGAGAGAAGGCAAAAAGCCATTGGTTCGGATTCCACTGAAGGAATTGCACCAACAATTACCACAAAACCTGTTTTTTCGGGTCCATAGATCGTATGTGATCAACCTGGATGAAATTGAAGCAGTAAACAACCAACACATCGTGATTAATACCCATGAAATCCCGCTTGGAAAGAACCACCGTGATGAACTGTTTGCAATGATTCGTAAGATGAACTGATCACTGTTTTTTAAACTTTCACATACAAAAAAGAGGCCTTCATCACACATAATTGAACTCCGAATAGGTGGCATCTAGCTTCGAATAAATCAAAAAGCTAAGCTGCCATGAAAAAGGTTTATTTACTTCTTTATCTAGTAGGTTCAATATTAATTCATTCCAATGCACAACCTCGCCTTCGTGCATTTCCGGGTGATGGTTCGGTTACGTTGAGAGGAAATGGGGGTGGTATCACTAACCCAACACACTACGATGTTTATCGGGGAACGACCAATCCACCGACAGCACTTTATACCACATTCCAAGATGGCTATAATTATGAGTGGGTGGATAATCAGGCCGATAACGGAACTTTCTATTTCTATCGGATTAAGTCAAGAAATTCAAACAATGGCAATGAGAGCGTTTTTTCTCTTGTAGATGCTGCAATGCCATCCCCGGATGAAGGTCCTCATTTTTACTTTGATGGTATAGATGACCGGGTAGTGAGTTGGGGTAATCAATTTCTTGCCGACGTAACCTCGATCGAATTTTGGTTTCGTATCGATGAACCACCGTCCGGGAAGAACATCGAGATCTTTAGTATTCAATGTACCGACAATCAACATTTAAGAAATCAAAACTTCATTCGGGTTTTCCATGGACAATCAGAGTTAACTGTTGAGTTAAGAAAGGATGATTGGGAAACATCAAACCCAAGATACAGAAGCGTGTCCACTGAAAATGTAGCCGATGGTGGATGGCATTTCATTAAAATGACCGGGTTAAATAGTTCCGTCATCGGAGTTACGTTAGATGATACAAATTATAGCATAGTACTTGATGCTAATGGTAATGCTGAATTCAATTTGAATGCAACCCATAACATCATCATTGGCGGCCGGTCCAACAGTACGACTGCTTACTTGAATGGAGCGATTGATGGCGTGAAAATTCTTGATGGCAATGGTGTTAGAGCTGATTGGAGGTTTGATGAGCCAAACTATGTAATTACCGCCTTTGATTCAGGACCTAATAACCACAACATCACCAAAGAAGGGGTGACTACAACTGATTCACCATTACTTCATACATCTTATGATCCTAACGGTACAGCTTTGGAATGGAGTTTTTTTGGAGAGCCTCAACAATCTAATATTACTCAGTATCGTGTTTTAAGGACCCGGATTGATATACCGTCAACCGTAGAGCAACTGGCAACCCTACCATCTACGGCTAACAGCTACCTTGATACACAGCCATTGGAGGGAGCAGAATATGAATACGTGGTTCAGGGGATGGTTGGCACCACCTTAGGAAGTTTTGCTTCGGATGTTATTGCTCCGATAGAGGATCTCGGAAATAGCTTATTGTTTGAAAACAGTGGCGGTTATGTAGAGATTGATGAGCGCATCACTCTAAATCAAAAGGGCACCATTGAGTTCCGATTCAAGTCGAGTGAGCAACCACCGGCAGGTGAGTCCTACTCACTACTAAGCAGGCATAGTTCTTCTGGGTCCAACAATGGATTCAACATCATCCATGGCGCATCCAACCTTTTTGTTCAGATCAAACAAGCAGGCACTTCCGTTAATATTTCCGATGATGTAAATCTATTGGACGGGGAATGGCACCATGTAGCACTCATTTATGATTGGAATGGAGTGAATCAATTGGTCGTTGATGGAGTTCTTGAAGCAACAGGCAGTGTTTCGAACTTAACCATCGATAACTCACCACTTAGGGTGGGTGAAAGCCGGGATTCATTTTGGGCTCCTTTCAAAGGCGAAATTGATGAGTTGAGAATATGGGAAAAGCAGCTATTTGTTCCTGATGTGCTTGCTTCTAAGGATGCCAGGATTTCAGGCAACGCTGAAGATTTAGGAGGTGTCTGGCATTTTGATGAAAGCATTGGATCGATCGCGTATGATAATGGTTCACTTAATCTGAATGGTACACTTTCAGGAGATGTAAGCTTCAAAAGAGCTGAAGGCCTTTTGAGATTCAGTTCTTCTACCGACGGATTCACGGAGACTCTTGGTAACAATGGTGGTATTTCAGGAGGTATGCTAATTGAAATACTCGGGAATTCGTTTGCCAATCCCAGTAGCATCATCAATGACAATCAGTTCATCATTGAGAATTTGGTGGTAGAGCCTAACATCAATCCAACTCCTTCAATAACTGATGGACTTGATCCTATTATGGCAGTTAATCCCGATGGTAAATCAGCAACACTCATATTTAATGGAGAAGCATATTATCATGAGGCAATCAATTCAACATCCGACCTGGTTATCTCTTTCGATCCTGCAATTTTCCAGGACCAATCAAACCCGATATCAAATATTGACATGGCTTCAACCGGTATCTCATTTGACTACCTTGATAACACGGCTCCCTCGCTGATATTACCAATAGAAGACTTCAGTTTGTTCATTGATTCCGGGCCAGCGGAGATGGATCTGACAAATCATATCTACGATCCCGATTTTGCACAGAACTTTCAATACGTTATATCTAAGGATAACAATATCATTTCTATTTCTCAACAGGGTGCAATCTTGGACATAAGCCCTGGCGGACAAGGGGAGGGTGCTACCGAAGTTACAGTCTACTTTACTGACAGTAATGGAGGTGAAGTATCCGATACATTTGTTGTTCATGTGATCAAGCGTGATCAGGATATTGTATTCTTTCCTATTCCAACTATTGATATTGCATCTAATTCAACAGTGACATTAGGGGCCTTTTCAACATCAGGATTGGCCGTTCAGTATAATTTGCTTCAGGGTAATGGATCTATTGATCAGTCAGGAACCTTGACTATGAATGAAACGGGAATCTTTAGAGTTTCCATCAACCAGGAAGGTGATGAAACCTTTGCACCTGCTGATGAAGTTATTCTAACTATAACAGTAACTGATTCTCGGAAAAGTGACCAGATGATCACTTTCAACGCTATTCCGGATCAGGTTTATGGCACAACTCTCCAATTATCTGCTTCTTCTAACTCCAATCTACCAGTGGATTACACCGTAGTTGCTGGCCCAGTTACAGTAGATGGAGATCAGCTCACCATAACTGGCGTAGGAGAGGCGACCATAGCTGCCAATCAAAATGGTAACGGGGATTATAACCCTGCTACTGAGGTAACTCAAAGCTTCACAATTGGTAAAGCAGACCAGACAATAACGATAGAGACGATTAGTGACAAGGTGATAACCGATGGTTCATTTGAAGTGGTTGCAACTACAACAAGCGATTTAGGGCTTACCTATTCAGTTGAAGGTCCGGCAACTATCAATGGCACCACCGTAAGCCTCACGGGGCAGCTTGGAACAGTAATCCTTACCGCATCCCAGGATGGAAATGAAAACTACAACTCAGCTACCGGGTCTGAAAGCTTTGAGGTACTTGAAGAAATTACACTATCTGTCTTCGAAGATCAAAGGGTGACTTTTTACCCGAATCCTTTTGATGAGTACTTAGTGATAGATGGAACGAATGTGGAAGAGGTCAATATTTTCAATCTTGAAGGAAGACTTGTAGCAAGACCATCCTTAACAGGAAACCGAATAGACTTAAGGTCTTTACAACCAGGTATGTACCTACTCGAAACACTTCATGAAGGTAAGAGGGAGCGAACCAGAATTCAAAAGAAAAACTAAGGCAGCAGAAGCTTGGGCTTCAGCAAGGAGGCGACTCGAGGAGTCGTCTTTTTTTATGCTTTAAAAAGCCATGCTAATAGTGAGGCTTCAATTCCACTTGGTCTGCGCCTCAAAGATTATGAAATTTCATCAGCATTCCTCACACCAGATTCCGGATCGATCGGACCAGAATATTCTGGTGGAAGAAGTTCGCGGACCTGGTGAGCATTCATTCGTTCTTGAAGCCCGAACTTATTCAACCAACTGGGAAGCCTTTCAACCCCGGGATTGACATCTTCATGAATTCTTTTGAGTCCTAAGCAGGAAGGAAACTCGAAGATTACCATAGTCAAATTTTGATCAGGCCATTCTCTGAATTAGAAAAGCTCAAATTTCCAACTTATCTATTGACCTTCGGAAGGTCGGAAGCTATTTCCTTGAAATCTTCCAGCAATTTTTGTTGGTTCTCATCAACGCTCATAGGAGTGATCGTTATAAATCCCCCGATCAGTGATGATATGTCCTTACCAGGATTTGGTTTCGCAGACTCCTTTGGCGTATCTAGTGCCCATGCTGTTAAATTCTCCGGATTGTGAGGATCTTCTCCATGTATTTGCTTGAAAGAAATTCTGTCTGAGTTGGGTAGGGAGACTTCCCGCTCGACTACCTTGACTCCTAAAATTTTCGATGGATCATCCTTTGGAAAGCCGATGGTAAGGTAATCGTTACGACCTATCAGATCCATATAATCTCCTTCAATGAATTTAGTGATCCAGTCAGGAATGATCTCAAATGAACTCTCATAGTCATCATCAAAGCCAGACAGAGCAATGGCCTTAACCCCAAGAAATGCCGCAGTTCTTACGGCACCTATGGTACCAGACCCGAACCATCCCGGACCTATGTTTGAACCACCGTTGATCCCAGAAAGTACAAGTTGGGGTCGATCTTCACCAAACAAGCCACCCAAGCCGATCAATATGCAATCAGCCGGATTGGCACTTAGTGTATAAACAGCAAGATTGGTTTCAGTTTCGGTGTATCTGCATTCAACTTCAATAATGGACCGATGCTTACCAAATTGGGTGTGATTAGAAGTTCCTGAACGATCATATGATGCGACGACAATGGATACCCGATCAGAGACTCTTGCTACACTTCGACCCAAAGCCAGGAGACGATCAGCATCTTCAATTCCATCATCGTTGGTTATTAGAATATGCCTGTATTTTTTTTGCTGGGCAGTTAGGGCAATTGATGAAAAAAGAGACAGCAGGATAATCAGGTAAAGTGCTTTCATCGATTTTAGAGTTGGTTGGCTAGCTTCTTTTCCCAATAGACAAAGCTTCTGACAGAAGGGTTGCATTCAAAATGCAAGCTAGAACTAACCTTTTCATCGACTTAACTAACCTAAATGTATAAAGTAGCGCTGCTTTTTTGACTCACCGACATTGGTTTTTCTAATGACTTCCTTATTAATTCAAATCATGTAGAACTAAACATTTTGGACCATCCTAAGGAGCTCAGCTGACAACTTGAATACAGCTTGGAATGACTGGGTGGAAGTCTTGGCTTTCTATTTTGGTTGGATGTTTTGATTTTTTCTGAAGAAATTGATTGCATCATATTTTGCCTTGATGCGTTGTAGACGTTCGTAGGAGTCGGATTCATAGGCATCCTTAACTCGTTCAATTCCTTCGCGATCTACAAAATTTACATAGACACCTGACTTCTCCGTTGGAGCTAGCGATTCAAACACCGACTTAGCCCATGCCTCCTGGGCCGATGTTTCACGTGCGTCCTGCCATCGTGTTTGGATCACCAATCCGAACTTTTTGTCACGGTGACCAAAGGCGGTTGAATCCTTAGGCATTCTCCCGAATGCTCCTTCAAGATGTTGGATCTTGATGTCCGAGTAAAGCGATCCCTCAGGCACGTACTTTTTGATGTTTGTGATAAAATCATCACCGATCTCATCCAGAAAATGTCCTTGCCACAGGTTATGGTAACCATAACCCCAGGCACCATCCAGGCTCTTTTGCCAGTCCACATAGTTCCTTGGCTGCACCAGGTCTTTGATCGGAGTAACAATATTTCGCAGTGGGGCACTCCATTTTTTACCTTCTGCTAAAGATCCATTGTAGGTAATGGCGATTGCTACGATGGGTTTCCCATGAATTTCCTTTGGCAAGGCGGGGGAGGGAGGAGCCTTTCGGAATAAAAGCCAGGTGCCCAATTCGTCCGGAATATCCTTAATGTAATTATTGTATGCTGAAATGATTGTTTCTATCTCGTCAAAAGGATAGAAAACAAGCCCTGCAAGTAGCACAGGGCCCACTGAGTGTAGCTGATAGGTGAAGGATGTTACCACACCGAAGTTTCCTCCTCCTCCACGAATAGCCCAAAACAGTTCTTCGTTTTCATCAGGCCCTAGCTTTAGAAGCTGACCATCATAGGTTACAATCTCAGCAGCGATCAGGTTATCACTTGCCGAGCCAAGCGAGCGGTGAAGCCAGCCCAATCCTCCCCCTAAGGTAAACCCGCCGATCCCGACATCAGAAACAATAGCTCCGGTTACAGCTAAGCCATGCTTCTGTGTAGCTGCATCCAAATGTTTCCATAACAATCCGGGTCCAGCTTTAACAGTCTTGGCTACAGTATCTATTTCGATGTGTTTCATCTTTGCTAGGTCCAGCACCAAGCCACCGTCATTCATTGCATAAGCGGTGCTATTGTGCCCTCCACCCTTAACAGAAAGCATCAGGTTATTTTTCCTCGCAAAATTGATGGTAGCCATCACGTCACTTTCATTAACTGCCTGAATGATGTAGGCAGGTCGTTGATCGAATCGGGCCCTGTTCCAGATAGACCTGGTACTTTCGTATTTGTCATTGGCAGGATCAATTACCTCGCCCATCAATTCATCCTTGAGTTTTTCAAGTGCCGTTTGATGAACATAAGTTATATCACCGGCTACTGTCTTTATTGCCAACTTGTTTGAAGTTTGGTTTTGACAACCATTGAATAGAATAGATAGCATGACAATGAATACTGTCCGTGCGAGTAGTATCGTTTTATTCTGATAGACCCAATATTTCTTCATCACTTTGCAATTATGTCAGCAAAGTTGATGGGCCAATGTCAGCTTTAATTTGCAAATACGGTCAAATTATATGCTCAAACGTTCACCAATACGCCTGCTCTCAGCTTGCCTGGGGATGTTCCATATTGTTGCCTGAAGACCCTGATAAAATGTGAAGTGTTTTCAAAGCCGCTTTTGATTGCCACTGTATTGATGTCATGGTTGGTAGTATCGACCAGTCTTTTAGCATGAGCCAATCTTCTTTCAGTCAGCCATTTCCCGGGACTGGTCTTGTAAACCTGGTAAAATTCTCGCTTGAAGCTGGAAAGACTTCTGCCACACATTCGTGCAAACTCAGGGATCTCAAAGTTGAACAAGAAGTTGGATTCCATTACTTCAGGTATGGAAGTGGTGATGCTTTGTGCTATATCATAAAAATATGACACCAGCATCGAGTTGCCGGCGCTACCAAGGATATTATAGATTAGCTCTTGGAGTTTCAGGTTTAGCAAAACTTCCGGTGGAGTTTTTGAAGTTATGAAATGAGACTTGACCGAATCGAAGTAAGCTGTAAGTTGAGGACTTGTTGTGACCGGAATGATTGTATCAGATGGCTGTGGATTGGCTTGTGGTCTGTGGTTGTGGAAATACTTGAGGCTGGCATCCCTAATGAAGCTGTCAGGCATACTAATGATGATTGCGAGAAAGGGCTCGTCATCATAAAAAGTATGTGACGCAAATGCACCTTTCTTAATAAAGATCAATTGACCGGGGTGTAGTAAATAATCTTCTTTCTGGGTACTCCATTTTTTTTGACCGCTCAATACATAAACAAAATAGTTTCTGGGGGTCCAGTAGTTACTCGTAACGGATTTATACTTAAGTTCATTGCCTTGTTCAAGACATTTGTACTCGCAATACAAGACCTCATCAATTTGAAATCTCCTGTCATGATCAATTTTTATGAGCGATTCGCTTAAATCCATTGCGATAGTGTAAAAGTATCTTCTGTTAGTGGTTCCTACGAATTCTAAGCCAATTCGTTGGAGTTGGTACTTAAGTGAATTTGCACCCGATAACCTTTTCCAAGTACGCATCGTACTTATACAAAAGTTAATTAAACTAATGTATAAAATAGGAGCACTTGAGGAAATGGTCATCTTGTTGGCTGCTGCACTTCAGGAAGATGCATATGCTGTATCTATTGCCAATGAGTACACTCGTAGAACTACTAACGAAATCTCTATCCCCGCGATCCATACTGTTTTAAAACGGTTGGAAACAAAAGGGTTACTCAAGTCACATGAATCTGCACCCACTAACGAACGAGGTGGAAGGAAGAAGCGGATCTATACCATCACCAATTCAGGCTATCAGCTCATTTCAGAGTTGAGAAGCCAACGAGAAGACCTGTGGTCACTCGTCCCCAAAATGAGTATTTGATGAGCGAATCACAGCTACCAAAGCTTCCTCTGAAATTTCTTCGCTGGTATTGCAAGCAGGACCTGATCGATGAAATCGAAGGAGATCTTATTGAGGCTTATCGTCAACGATATCAATCCAAACCATCAAGGGCCAGGTGGAAATTCTGGAAAGAAGTGCTCTTATCATTCAACAAACGAAACATAGGAATTATGGAAAAATACCGTGACAGGAGATTTTTTAGCAGTTGGGCAATGATCGAACAGTATAGCCGGGTATTGATCCGCACGGTGAGGAAATCGAAGATCTATTCCTCAATATCGATCGCCAGCCTCATATTGGGAATCACCTGCGCTGGTTTGATTTACCTCTATCTAAACAAGGAACTCACCTTCGATCGGGTTTATGACCAGGCTGAGAACCTATACCGCATAAACCATTTAAGTAATGGTTCCGGACGAACCTATGCTTTCGCACCTCTTGGTATGACCCCACATCTCATTGAGACCATGGACGCAGTAGAAGATGGCACACGGATCTTTAAATACCGAAGAGCTATTCCTATGACCGTGGTTAGCACACAACAATCATTCAATGAACCTAGGTTTGGTTGGGCTGATCCATCTTTTTTCAAATTATTTAATTTGAAGTTGCTCCATGGATCTGCGGATAACGTGTTAAGCAGACCAAACGTCGTGGTTATCAGTAGCAGCACTGCTAAAAGATATTTTGGGGATCGAAACCCGATAGGAGAGATGCTGGAATTCAGTTGGGAAGAGATCACCTCGCTTGAAGTAGTCGGTGTTTATGAAGACTTTCCCAGTAATACCAGCTTTCAACTTGACCTGATCTCGAATATTGAGACCTGTTATCGTACGATGTGGACCGGTGACTGGCTGAGAGAATGGAACAACATGTTTGTCAGTGCTTACGTGCTGATCAAGCCCGGAATGACTGAGGAAGTAGTCAAAGAAGCACAGAAGGCTACCTCAGCTTATTATGCTCCTGATCGGCCCAATGTCTGGGCAACATCCATTCAGCCACTCGTTGATATTCACCTGGATGAGCCGCTTGATATTGGGGAGTGGAGTAAGCACAATGATGCCCAAACGTTGGTATTGTTTGCGGCTATAGGAATCATCATTCTTAGCCTCGGCTGTTTCAATTTCACAAACATGGTCACTGCTCAGGCAGGTCAACGAACAAAAGAGGTGGGAGTACGAAAGGTATTAGGAAGTCAGCGACGACAGATCGCACAACAAACCTTATTTGAGACAGTTACATTTGTTTTGATTGCCGGTGTACTTTCATTGCTTTTGATCTATTGGTTATTACCGGGTTTGGGTCAGCTAACCGCACATCGATACGGTCTTGTTGACCTTTTAAGCCTCAATTTCCTTGGGCCTTTTTTGATAATTCTTGTGGCTGTGTCTGTAATTGCAGGCGCTTATCCCGCATTGCATATTTCAAGGATCGAGTCACTTCACCTAATGAAAAACAATCATGGTACAACTGATGGAAGATTGGTTCGAAACCTACTTGTAACCACTCAGTTCACTATTACTACTGGTTTGGTGATCTGCACCCTGATGGTCTACCTACAGCTACAATACCTCAAGAGTAAGGAACTGGGGTTTGATCATTCGGTGATCGTAAATATGCCGATTCATAGTGATGAAGCAGTTATTCCAAAAATCAATGCATTCAGGAATGAAGTTACCTCTCATGCTGGGATAAGTAATGTTACTGCAGCCTCACACGAGATGTTTTCAGACTATACCTATATTACTTTTTTCGAAGTGGAAGGGATTGAAGAAGTCATGCGATGGGAGCGCTACACCGTTGAGCAGGAATACATTTCGACTTTTGATTTGAATGTCATGGCAGGTCGAGGATTTGACAGTGCCATCCCATCGGATTCCAATGCCTTTGTGATAAATGAAAGCGCTGTGAAAGCCTTGGGGTTAACACCGGAAGAAGCGATCAATCTGACTATTACTGACGAGGGACTTGACAGGACCGGGAAAATCGTCGGAGTGGTTGAAGACTTTCATTTTCGATCCCTCCATCATGCCATCCTGCCATTTGTAATGTATGTGAATTGGGATCGGTTGGACTACATATCTGCTCGATTGGATTCCCAAAATTTTGCTGACAACATTGAAAATCTTGAAGCTGGTTGGTATAGAGTTTTTGGTGAATCGATTCCCTTCTTTTATAGCTTTTTAGATCAACAGGCTGCTGATCTGTATGAAAGTGAAAGCAATGAAAGCAAGCTCTTTACACTATTTAGTATTGTTTCAATGGTTTTGGGAGGATTGGGGCTGTTTGGTTTTGCTTTGTTCACCACCGAGCGAAGATTCAAGGAAATAGGGCTTAGGAAAGTCCTTGGTGCAGGTACCTGGCAGTTGATCCTGATGATCAACCGCAACTTCATTAAGATATTGATCATTGCGTTCGTTCTTGCCACACCGATGGCCTTCCTGCTCATGAGCAATTGGTTGGATTCTTTTGCATATCGCATCGACCAACCGGTCTGGGTATACGTTGCTACTGCTGTTGTCACATTCATGCTTGCAACAATTACTGTCAGCTACCTGAGTTGGAAAGCAGCTTCATCCAACCCGGTTGATGCCATCAAAGTGGAGTAGTTCCTAAAACTTTACATTAATCCATTTATTCTACGATAAGGAAACATATTTATTAGTTCTACGTTAAGGAAATAAATACTTGTTGGATGAAGAAGAATTATTTGGGTGAATTTGAGGAATTGATCCTCCTGGCGATTGGGGTTCTGGGAGATGAAGCCTATGGTGTCAGCATCAAGGATGAGTTGATGGTCCGGACCAAAAAGAAACCGAGTATCGGAGCGTTACACACCGCTTTGCAAAGACTGGAAAAGAAAGGATATGTGGAATCATGGGAGGGAGGAGCAACCAACGAACGTGGAGGAAGAAAGAAAAGGTATTACAGGCTCACTTCAATAGGCCTGGAATCATTGGCATCTGCTCATGAGATCCGAAATGAAATGTTTGACCTGATCATAAAGCCAGTTTAGTATGAGCCGACTAAAGAATCTTTGCTTTAAGATCCTCGAAAAGATCTCCCCGGACCTATCCGAAAACATAAAAGGCGATCTCGAGGAGGTCCACCAACGCGCACTTCGAACCCATGGGAAGCGAAAAGCTACCTGGTTGTTTTTTATTGAATGGCTGACGTGTATGAAGCTTCTACTTAATAGAAGAATTCAACCACCATGGACAACAACTTCTTTTTACAGCGGACTGAAGATGTCCTGGAGAGTACTTATTAAGAACAAGTCTTACTCACTTATCAGTTTGTTTGGTTTGACCATTGGCTTAGTCGCTACCTTTTTGGTGTTTTTGTTTGTTAAGACCGAGTTGAGTTATGATCGGCACCACAGCAAAGCTGATAGAATATATAGAATAGTCTATGACCTGACAGAAAGGAATGAAAAGCTCCCCTGGGCGATCACTACCGGGAAATGGGCTCCATTGATAACGGACCAGTTTCCTGAAGTTGAAAGCTTTGTGCGGATCTCACCAACCTGGGGAAGTAAATCGCTTATCAAGACAGAAAAGACTGCAAAGGGCTACTACGAAGAGGGTTTTATGTGGGCGGACTCAACAATCACGACCGTGTTTGACTTTGAAATACTTGCAGGCGATCCAAAGAACCCAATTGCCAGGCCAAACACAATTATGATTAGCGAGGATATCGCGGTGAAATTCTTTGGAAGTGTTGAAGAAGCGATAGGAAACCCTCTTAATCGGGACAATGAGACGGATTACATGGTTACTTCGGTATTCAGAAAAATGCCGTCGACTTCACATTTTCATGCCCAAATGATCGCTTCGATCATGACAGGTACAACCAACGAAGAACGTAGTAAGTTTTGGAATTATAGTTACATCGTATTGCAGGATGGAGCAGATCCGGATCAGCTGGCTGCAGGTTTTCCAGAGCTCATTCAAACACATACTAAAGAGGAAACTGTTCTTAAGCTAATTCTACAGCCATTAACATCCATTTACCTGCAATCACAGCTTATGTATGAATTCGAGCCTGTTGGCAATAGGATCACTACACAACTGTTCACAGGAGTGGGGTTGTTTATTCTGCTGATTGCATGCATCAATTTCATAAATCTATCTACCGCCTATGGAGCTAAGCGAACTAAAGAGATTGGTTTGAAAAAAACGATGGGAGCACATCGTTATTCACTGATCAAACAACTGATCATGGAGAGTATGCTGATCACGCTTTTTGCGGTAATGCTTGCAATCGTATTGAGTTACCTACTCATTCCTTCGATTGAATTACTGATCAATAAGTCGTTGGAAATAAGCTATTTATGGTCATTAGAAAATGGTATGATCCTCCTTGGCTTGATCCTTTTTGTTGGCATTTTGTCTGGCGCTTATCCTGCCTTCTATATTTCCTCACATCGACCAACTGAGATCTTTGCGAAAACAAATTCAAAAGGGAAACAATACTTGCGTAAAGGCCTCTCCATTTTCCAATTTGCTATGTCTATTGCCCTTATTGCCGGATCGATTGTTGTCTACCAACAGCTCCGATTCTTTCAATCTAAAGACATGGGTATGCAAACAGAGCAAGCGCTGGTGATCCCATTAAACTATGCTCTAAACTTAGGAGATAGCTATGAGGCATTCCGCACTAAAGCAATGCAAAACCCCCATGTAGTCAATATGTCTCTCATGTCAAGCCTTCCGGGGGAACTGATCCGTATGTGGGTCGGAAATGTGCGCCCCTCATATGGCACAGATGCTGATAAGTTGAGGGTGAAGATCTTCCACACCGATTATGATTTCATAAGCACGTTAGGGATCAACCTGTTGGAGGGCAGAAATTACTCGCGTGATTTTGCTACCGATACCACAAATGCTGTCATTATTAACCAAACTGCTGCTACGGCCTTAGGTATTACCAATATAGATACTGCCTCGATCTATTCCTATTCACCTACCCAACTGAGAGATTTGAAGGTTGTTGGAATCGTTGAAGACTTCCATTTCGCCTCACTTCATAGTACCATCGAACCTTTGGTTATCTATAACAAAAGAGGAACCGAGGGCAAGGGTAAGCTAGTGATCCGGTTGGATACGGAAGATTTGCCGGAGACCCTGGCATACATTGAAGAAGTATGGAATATGTATGAACCTGATCGAACAATGGAAAGTTTTTTCCTCGACGAGTACTTCCAATTGAAGTATACCAAGGAACAAACAACGATGAAACTTCTGGTCAGTTTCACAGTATTTGCTGTTTTTATCGCTTGTCTGGGACTGTTTGGTCTGGCTACTTACGTGATGCAAAATCGTCAGAAAGAGGTAGGAGTACGAAAAGTCCTTGGGGCTTCAATGGGTCAACTACTAGTCTTGCTAACAAAAGAATTTGTTTGGTTGATCCTGGTAGCGTTCCTGATCATCTCACCGCTGATCTATTACTTATTAGATTACTGGTTAATGAACTTTGCATACAGGATAGACATCAATGTCCTGGTATTTGTTCTCGCAATTCTAATGGTATTAATACCAGCTATCCTGTCGATTAGCCTTAGAAGCATTCAGGTCGCAAGGGTCAATCCATCCGAAGTACTGGCACAGGAGTAACCTAGTCCAGCTTCAGGTGATGGATGTGTTCATCAATATTATCGATTCGGGTTGTAATGCTTATCACGTACTTGGAAAGCTCTTTTTCCAATTTTTCAACAGCTTTATAATACTTATCATCACTACGACTATAGCTACCTTCTATCTCATCGAATCCCTCACATTCCTGGTTGAGGAAGTCTTTGAAGCTAAGTGTTGTATAGTCCGCTTCAACTGTTATAATGTCTTTTAATGTAGCTTCAGCCTCCTTGTCCTTCGAATTGGCATATTTGGTACTTACAATATTGTAAAGCACGGTATCATAATGATGGATCTTATCAAGGAGATCAATCGTTTTTTCACGGTAAACCTCTGCTGTGCAGTAATACTTCAGGCCTGTATAGCGCTTTAACTCGAACGCCTGCTTATCCCAGCGAGCCGTTAGGTCGTCAACAACTGCGACGATGTTTTCTTCCTGAGCGTAGCTAAGAACAGAGCTGGTCAAAAGGCAAAAAAGGATTATAAGTCTCATTTTGATAGGTTTTTATCTTTTTCAAAGATAGAAGATCGTTTTTATCACCCAAACCATTTTTAGCGATTGATCACTTCGGTTTATCGAAGATTCCTGGTAGCCTGGTTCATGGCAAGGTAATTGTATCCGCTCGATCAATGATGGTACAGTTCATCTATAATTAGGGATACTCTCTGATGGATTTGGAGGTCATTTTTTATGAAATATCCTTGACCACATAAATTCATCGAAACCCTACCTGAATTGGTCGATGTGGCAACAGGTTAAAAGAGGTATGGAGTACCTTAATCGAGATGAGTCAATGTGCTTAATTACCAATAAGTTAACATGATGTTAACCACTAAATTTTTTTTGTAACCACAACCTCTATTAAAATGAGAAGCATTACATGTTTTATTCTATCGCTAGTATTTTTTTCGAGCCAGGCTCAGCATGAGCCCACCTGGTCTCGTTCTTTTGAATCCTCAGTGGAATGGCAAAGGATCACTTCCCTTGGATTGTTGATCGCTCATTCCGATGGTTCTCTAATGGGAATCAATACCGATAACGGAGAGAAAATATGGCAAGTATACGAAGTAGGTAAGCTAAGTGAATCAAGCTTTGCCGAACTCGGGAAGTCTAATTTCTTCACTATTACATCTTCTACAGATGGTAATCAGGTCATATTGGTCAACAGCCTGAATGGGAAGATCCTGATTGATACAAAAGAAAAGGGAATATCCAACATCCTTGGTTCGGATGTTTTACAACGTTTGGGCATCATCTTGATGGTAGTAGAAAAGGCTGGAGCAAGTCAAGCTTCATTGATAGCGTTTGATATTAATACCGGTGAAGAACTTTGGTCCAACGATGAACTATTCAAAGTAGATCTTGGTGGACTTTCTTTTGGTAAAAGCAAGCTTGGAGGTCTATTGAATCAGGCTGCTCAAAATACAGCAAACCAGGCAAACAAGTCCGGACTGTTGGCTAAACCCCTGGCTATTGATGACAATAGCTTGTTATTGTTACATCCAAATTTTTCATATTGTATAGATCCCTCCACCGGGGAAGAAAAGTGGAATATTCCTAATGAAGGAGGAGCAGTCAGAGCAAGTGCAGCTCTTACGCCAATTCAGTCAGGTACGGTCTTTATTGGAGTTGAGAAAGAGCAGCAAAGCTCAGGTTTCAGTAGTTCATCATCAGCTGATACTGGACCTACCTATAACTACGAGCTGTACGCAGTAGATATTGCTTCAGGAAATCAGAACTGGAGTAAACCGTATCTTCAGCGAAATGCTAATTTGAGTAATTTGATCTTTGCTGACAATGGAGTGATCGTAAGTCCTCCGTCAACAAACGGAAAGGTTTCGGTAAATCTGATTGACTATGCTTCAGGTTTAGGACAATGGGGTAAGAAAGGAAAAGGTAATAAGGTAAAGGGTAGTGTTATCTCCTCTCGAAAATTTGAAGGTGGATGGCTTGTTACACTGGCATACGATAATGCATGGAACAATGCAGGTGAAGAATACTATGTCAATGTATTGAATCCTGATGGTATGATGCGTTTTGATAAAAACGTGAAGTTGAAGGGTAACCTTAGAAGTACGGAACTGCTGGATAAGGGACTTCTTTATATTACCGATAAAGAAGTTAATATATTGAACCTGGCAACTGGTGAGCAATTGTTCGATTCGCCTGTAGCGGCTAGCCCACTTAATGCATCAAACTACGATCCTTTAAAGCACAGCCTTGCTTATTCTGATAGGGGAGATCGACTTTATGTTTTCTCTTCCAGAACAGATCAGGTATACCTTATAGATAAGGTAGCTGGTAGTATTAAGCCAGTTGGCGCAAAAGTGAAATTTGAAGGCAAAGAAACTCCTTATATGATGGAAGTTCATGATAACGGAGTTGTTTTGAATGCTGAACAGAATATCATGAAGATTGGTAATGATGGCTCGGTTATGTACCAAAACTATTATCCTGCTCCACGCCAAGCAGGTATTCTACGTGCCCTTGCAGCAGCACAGGCCGTTCGAGCCGCCTACATTGGTGCTGCCTCAGCAGCATACTCAGCGGCGTTTGCACAGGCAGCAGCAGAATCCAACGATGAACTGGGCCAACAGGTAGGAAATGAACTTTCACAAGGTTTTGGTGAGCTCTCTGATGCAGGCTTTGCGTATTCAAGAGATGCCATGGCTTACGCCAAGAAGCGATTCACAGCATCCGCAAAAACACCTGCTTATATGTTCATCCTGACGGACTTGGGCAAAAGGCAATATTCGCTGGTTCAAGTGGACAAGAAAACAGGTGCTAAGGCAGGATCTATTGACCTGGGTAGGGATAGAGAACCGAGTTATGAGATTGATGATATCTACAGTAGAGTATTTTATCTATCTGAGCCAACCAAAATCGTTTGTTATCAGTTTTGATCCGGAGGAATTATACGAACTAAGGCACCCATTTTTTGGGTGCCTTCTTTTTGACAGAACGTTGTGATGGTATTTAATCAACGGTTAAAATTGTGTTAATGATCACTTGTTATTCCCTTTAGAGGTGTTTTAATCTTAAGTTTGTATAATGGAGGGAAAGGTGTTTCAGAACTTCAAAGTACACTTTGCATTGGTGGCTACAGTTACCGTTTCGCTCGGTATGGGTTGGCTGTTTCAGCAATCCACACATACGTTATGCTACTCAAAGCTTGGATTCATTTATGTAGGCAACATTCTCTTCTGGATTGCTTCCATACAACCAGTAAAGAAGGTCTTCGAGAAATTGTTGGAGAAAAGATCATGGAAGTCTTCCATGGTATTCATCGGGCTGATCGTTCTAATATTTAATCAACTGGTAGTCTACTTCTTTGTGGAGTCACTATTTAGCATTTTGTATACGTGCGAGTCAAATCTTCATCTCTCAGAATTGATTCAAACGAATGGATTACTTGCTAATGTGATTTCTCTTGGGATCATTTTTCAAAGCATGAAAACGGGTGAATCCTGTGACAAGTTAAATTCTTCAACTCATTCTATAGCGGAACCAATCTGTATTAAACAAAACGGATCCATTCATAAGCTGGATCCCAATGAGATCGTCAAATTAGAAGCAGACAATAATGCAGTTAATATTCATACCTCTGAAAAACGATATGTTCATTATAGTCGATTGAAAGATTGGGCAATCAAACTTCAAGATCAGGGCTTAGTGAGAGTTCATCGATCTTTTATTGTGAACAAGCAATTTATCAAGAAGTATCGTGCCAAACCAAGCGGGGATGCGATCGTAACACTTACTACGGGAGAAGAGATCCGGGTATCCAGAAAGTACAAATCGAATTTGTACGAACAGGGCCAGCTTTCGCTCAACTAGCTCCACGTCTTACCACAAAAAGTAACTCCATTCACCTTAGTTTGATGATTTCGGGTTACTCCTCAGGTATAAGCATCGTAACCATTGCTCAAAAAATCTTTTATGCGAGCAATTGCGACTTGCCTGTATCTCTCATTATTTGGAACTGTTTTTTCTCAGGACTTAAGCTATCAGGAAATGACACCAGTTATTTCTGCTTCATCAGGGGAAATTATCTTAGATGGCATCCTTGACGATGAAGGCTGGGCCGATGTTCAACCATTCGAGTACATACAATTCAGACCTAATTGGGGACAAGCTGATTCGCTGACCCTGCTATTCATAACTTTTGACGAGGATGCACTTTACATCGGAGCTAAGTGCTACTACCCGGAGCCTGAAAAGATTGTGGCTCGCAACTTTGTCCGTGATTCATGGTTGGGAGATGATTGGTTCACTTTTCATATCGATTCCTATGGAGACAAGCAAAATGCATTCGTGTTTTCCATTTACCCATTAGACAGTCGGTTTGATATGGCGACATCCAATGACGGCATTGAATTGGGTAATTCAACCTTCAATGGCGCTTACGATATGATCTGGGAAGGTAAATCCACTATCAACGATCAGGGCTGGTTCCTCGAGATGAAGATCCCTTTGTCTAACCTTCGATTTCAGCCCACACCTGATGGGAAGATATTTTCCGGGATCAGTTCGGCCCGGACGATCAATGATAGATTTGAATTGTACACATTCCCTGCAGTTCCTCAGGAAGTTCAAAACCCGATCATGAGGCCAAGCCTAAAGCAGCCTGTTGAGTTTGATGGTCTAAAACCGAAGAAACAGTTATTGGTTACACCTTATCTGTTGGCTGGAAGAAACCAGGAAGCAGTGTTTGACGAAACGGAAGAAGTCTACCGACAGGATTTTTCAAACACGACAGAAGTTGGGTTGGATGTGCGCTACGGTCTGAGCCCGAAACTTAACCTTGACCTTACCTATAATACAGACTTTTCTCAGGTTGAGGCAGATGATCAGGTCGTAAATCTAGGAAGGTTCTCCATTTTCTTTCCGGAGAAAAGAAGATTCTTTCAGGAACAGGCTGGTCTCTATGAAGTGAACCTTGGCGGCTCTTCACAGCTTTTCTACAGCAGGAATATTGGGATCTACGATGGGCAACTCATTCCAGTAATAGGAGGGGGTCGATTGAATGGAAAGGTCGGTGGCTGGGATGTGGGTTCGCTCTACCTGAGAACGCAAAGAACCAGCCTGGCTGAAGGTACAACGTTGCTGCCTGAGAACTTTAGTGTTTTAAGACTTAGGAGAACAGTATTTAACAATCGATCCTTTGTTGGTGTGATGGGTACAGCTAGAAATAGAGAGGGGTTTGAAAACTATGCGTTTGGAATGGATGGACTGATCAATGTGAAGAATGATATGTATTTGGTCAGCTCATTGGCTAGTTCAATGGATAATGGTTCGGCATCAGGAAACTTCATGGAGAATTCAAGATTGTATGTGAAGTTGGAAAATCAGGTTACTGCGGGGTGGATCTATACAGCTACCTATAATTACTCCGGGCAGGATTTTGATCCGGGTATTGGTTTCGTCGATCGAGGCGACTTCCATAATTCTTTCTTGTCGTTAGCCCATGGTAAGTACAACGATCGCGATGAAGGAACATTCCAATATGTAAAATGGACCCCACTGGCTTCAGACAAGTACTTCAGCGCATCTCAAAGTGAATTCGAGACCTGGTATAATTTCTCAGGAGTTGAGTTTAGGACCTTCAATGGAGACGGTTTTGATATCTCTCATGTTCGAGAACTTCAAACGCTTCAAGACACACTTTACTTTTCAGATGATCTTTTTGCTCCGGCAGACGATTACTTTTTTCACTATGCATTTCTCGGTTATTATCCCGCCAGACAAAGGAAATTCAGACATTGGGCAAGAATGGTTACCGGGACGTTCTATGGTGGAGGACGTGTTTCCCTAACATACACTCCGTCATTTAACATCAATAAGTATTTCAATTTATCCGGAACGTGGCGGGCGAATTACCTTGATCTGAGAGAAAATGGCAGTACAAA
The DNA here is from genome assembly GCA_965267415.1 of Cyclobacteriaceae bacterium. GTDB lineage: Bacteria > Bacteroidota > Bacteroidia > Cytophagales > Cyclobacteriaceae > Ekhidna. The sequence continues at coordinate 631,571 of OZ253955.1, forward strand.
AGGCTGGATTCATGTAGCAAAACTCACACTTGAGATGGCCGCCAATCTTCATTTATCAGGTAGCATTACCGTGCAATATAATTCCGGTAACAACTCAATTTTCAATAACGCTCGATTGAGATACAATTTTAGAGATGGACATGATCTCTACCTGGTTTACAACGGGACTTACAATACTGATCGATTACATTCTGATCCTGAATTACCGATTACTGATCAACAGACTTTGGCACTTAAATATTTGTATACTTTTTACAGGTAATGAAATCACTACTGATAAAAGCATGGCATACAAAATGACAATTGATAGCACCAATTGCCTTATTCGTTCATAATTCATCACTATCTTGGTAATTAATCCCTGCAACGTTACCCTTCATTCCCCATGAATCGTTACTCATGCCAAAAACCGTCATTGTTTCTAACCGTCTTCCGGTAAAAATTCAACAAGCTAAATCCTCCATCGAATTTACTCCTAGCGAGGGAGGGCTAGCCACAGGGTTGGGATCCATCTATAAAACAGGGGACAATATCTGGTTGGGCTGGCCAGGCCTGGCTATTGCTAAGTCTGAGGACAGGAAGAGCATTAAGACAAGACTGAATGAGCAAAACATGCACCCTGTTTTCTTGAGTAACACTGAAATTGAAGAATTCTATGAAGGGTTTAGTAATGAAACACTTTGGCCAAACTTCCACTATTTCAATCAATACAGTGTTTTTGATGAATCGAATTGGAAGGCTTACAAAAGGGTGAATAAGAAGTTTGGGGATGAAGTCGAGAAGGTGCTTGGTCCTGATGATACGGTTTGGATCCACGACTACCAGTTACTTCTGCTTCCCGAAATACTACGAAAGAATAACCCAAACATCAGCATTGGGTTTTTTCTCCATATCCCTTTTCCATCATACGAATCATTCAGGATCTTGCCATGGCGAAGGGAGTTACTACTGGGAATGCTCGGAGCAGACTTTGTAGGATTTCATACATATGATGATATGAGACACTTTTTGTCTTCAGTCAATCGTCTTGCTGGATTCGGAAGCACGAATGGACAGATCAAAGTTGGGAACCGCCTGGTTGTGTCAGATGCACTGCCAATGGGAATCGATTACGATAAATATGCCAGAACTGCATCAGAGCCAGAAACGCTTGATCGTGAAGTAAGGTATCGGACTTCATTAGGTGATGTTCAGGTGGTGTTATCAATTGATCGTTTGGACTACTCTAAAGGGATCCCTCAGCGGCTTAAGGCTTTTGAAAAATTTCTTGAATCGAATACCGAGTTTAAGGAGAAGGTTTCGCTTGTTATGGTTGTAGTTCCTTCAAGAGATAATGTTGAAAAATATGCCAGACTAAAGGAAGAGATTGATCTCTTGGTTGGTAGGATCAATGGCCGCTTTGCTCGATTGAACTGGACTCCTATTCACTATTTCTACAGAAGTTTTCCAATTAATGCATTAAGTGCTTTTTATCGAATAGCCCATGTAGCACTCGTTACACCTATGCGAGATGGTATGAACCTCGTTTGTAAAGAATATATAGCAAGCAAGCTGGATAAAAGAGGCGTTCTGATACTTAGCGAAATGGCAGGCTCAGCCAAGGAACTTTCCGATGCGATCCTGATCAATCCAAACGATATTGATCAGTTGGTGGCGGCTTTAAAGGAAGCCCTTACTATGCCTAAAAAGGAGCAGGAACGAAGAATGGATATCATGCAACGATCATTGAAGCGTTACAATATTCATTCATGGGTCAGCCTGTTTATGGAGCGATTGAATTATGTCAAACAGGAGCAGGCCAACCTCTTGACAAAGCCCCTATCAGAATCAATCCAAAAGGAATTGGACTCAGCATATAGGAACAGTAAGAAGCGAATTATGTTCCTTGATTATGATGGAACCTTGGTAGGTTTCAACACCAACCCTTACGACTCTAAGCCGGATGATGAATTGAAAAAGCTTCTAAAGCAATTAAGTAAGGACGACAGGAATGAAATAGTGATCATCAGCGGCAGGGGAAGAGATACACTTGAGAAATGGCTCGAGCCGTTCAAGGTGAACCTTATTGGTGAACACGGAGTATGGCACAAGAAATTTGGAGGACAATGGAAAAAATGGGTTAATCTCGATAACTCCTGGAAATCCGAGTTTACCAATGTTTTGGAAATGTATGTGGACCGGACACCAGGATCATTTATTGAGGACAAAGACTTTTCGCTTGTTTGGCATTACAGAAAAGTAGAGACAGGGTTGGGAGAGTTGCGTTCCGGCGAACTCAAAAGCCATCTTAAATACATTGCTTCTGAACAGGATATCCAGATACAGGAAGGAGATAAGGTCATTGAGATCAAAAGTTCTGTTGTGAACAAAGGGACCGCTGCAAAACGTTGGTTGAAAAACAACAAGTTTGAGTTTGCAATGGCTTGTGGTGATGATTGGACTGACGAGGACACTTTCAAGGCCATGCCATCTAACGCTTATACAGTTAAGGTTGGATCTTCCTCATCGGTTGCCAAATATCAGGTCGAAAACTACAAGGATATTAGAGGGATGCTCAAAGCAATGATTTCTTAATAGAAGTCTGGCTTATCCAGTTTTCGTGCAATTCTGCTGGCCGTGTTCAATAATCCGACATGACTGTATGCTTGCGGAAAATTGCCCCACATGCTCCCGTCACTTTCAGAAACATCCTCGCTGAGCAACCCGAGATGATTGCCATATGAATTAAGTTTCTCGAAGTATTCCTGCGCCTCATCAAGCCTGCCAACACATGCAAGCGCCTCAACATACCAGAAGGCACAGATCAGAAAAGTGGTTTCCGGCTTTCCAAAATCGTCCTCATGCTTGTATCGATAAAACAATCCACCTCCTGCATGAAGTTCTTTCTCAAGGGCAGCCAGGTGGTCTTTAGCTGCTTCAGAATCGTTGGGAATGTAATTCATCAGGATGAGTTGAAGGTTACTTGCATCCATGCGTTCAGCTCCGACTGCTTGTGCATAACCCTTCTTGCTTTTCACATAACACTTCTCAATCATTTGGGAGGATCTTTCCTTTAATTGCATTGCTAGCTCACCGATTCGCTTGTCATTTAGCGCCTTGGCGATCTTGATCGCCGCACTACTTCCGGCCCAGTGAAATAGGTACGTATAGCAATGATGTTGAGCCAGGTTTCTAAACTCCCATAGCCCAGCATCTTGCTCATCAAAGGTCCGCTCGATGATCTTAAGCGTTTTATAGATTAATTCTGTGGTATTGAAACGTTCGCTGAAAATGATCCGCTCGTCGTTGAATAATGGAAGGATGGATACCAGTACCTGTCCATAAACGTCATTCTGGATATGGGTGTATGCATCGTTCCCGATTCGGACTGGTTTGTTTCCTGCATAGCCTTCCAGGTCTAACTCTTGTTCTACCAATTCCTTTCTTCCGGTAATACCATACAATGGCTGATACCGATCACTTTCTTCAACGGTAGTATTGAGGATGTAATTAAAGTAACGTTCTGATTCTTCGAAGTGACCAATGTTGTTGAATGCGTTCAGTGTATAGTAGGTATCCCTCATCCAGCAATAACGATAATCCCAGTTACGGGTGCTTCCCGGGCTTTCGGGTAAGCTGGTGGTGGTTGATGCGATAATTGCACCGGTATCCTCGTACTGATGGATCTTTAAAACCAATGCGGAACGAATGGCGGCTTTTTGGTAAAAATTCACAATACTGGCTGTCTTGATCCAACTTTGCCAATACCTGGTGGTTTTCGTCAAAAAACTCTCACAAGTTTCCTCAAGCGCTGCTTCCAGTGGTGGTCCCCAGGTAAGTACAAGGTATTTGGTCTCACTTAGAACAAAGCTTTCTTCCTCCAAAATGTAATTCAGGGATACGTTGGTGGTCAGCCTGACATTGCCTTCCAGTCCAAGGAACCGAATGTGGTTACTGCCAGAAGAGGGCTCAGGTTCCAGTGATCCATAATCACCCTTTGGTTTACATCGTACGATGACTTTCGGGCTGCCTGAAATCCGCTCGATCTTACGAATAAGCATCAGCGGCTTGAAATATCGGTCCAATTGTCCAAACCTGGGAGCGAAATCAGTTACCCGATACGTCCCCGATGAACACTCAATTTCGGTCACCAGTACATTTGTGTTGTCTATATAATTCTGACTGGAAGACTGAATTCCGGAAACAGGTGTTATTGAGAACTCTCCACCTCGGTTTTCATCCAAAAGACCTCCAAAAATGAAGCTGCTATCAAACTTGGGCCAACACATCCAGGCGATGTTTGTACTTGTGTGTACATGAGCTGTAAAAGCGCAGTTGCCAATCACTCCATAATCATAAACGTGTCTTTGCATTTAGTTCAATTAAAGTCTTCAAAAAGTAGGGGTGAAATGATCCTGGGAAGGAATCGAGATAAAGATATGTAAATACATCGCTTTGTTAACAACTTTGAAACCACTTGGTTTTCATGCGATTGATTTCTATTTCAGGGTCGTATAATTTGTGTAGACAACTATATGATCTTTTTTATAGATTTAGATCAGAAAAGGTCTGATAAAAACTCCAGGTGGATTTAGATATAGTAGAAATCATCTTGCTGACCAGTTTGGTCAATTCTACCTTTCTCCTATTATTCGTTTTTTTCACCCCAAAGCTTCGGAATAAGACGAACCTTGTTTTAACAGTATTCATTTTCCTGTCATCTCTGAATGTAGCTAGCTGGGTGATCGTTCCTTACCTCACTTATCGGTATGAATGGTTTTGCCTTGACCGTTTTCCGGTTATGTACTTTCTGGGGCCTTTGGTGTATTTATTTTCCCTTGCTGTTTTTAGACCAAGTCGTAATGTTTCTTTCAGGTCGAAATCACTATATATAGGCTACCTCGATGTAATAGCTACAGCGATCATTTGGGTATACTGTCTTGTCAGACCAGAAGATAAGTTCGATATTCTTTTCAATGTTTTCGCCCTTCATGTATATGAGGCAATCGCTGTGTTTTACAATGGACTGTTTGTTTATAAAGCAATTCGGATCTTTCGTATTGGTGGCTCCAATCACCCAAGGCTCACTCATGTCTTTCTGGTAATTGTTGCGATCTTCTTTGTTTGGATAGGCAGCTTCTTCGCTGATGTAGCGGTTTATCCATCTCAGATACCCGATAGTGCTTTTTATCCCTTGTGGTTGCTTATGTTTTATCTCAATATATACCTGGCCTATCACTTTCTTCTTAGCCCGTCGAGATCAATTTCTTATCTCACCGGCGACAAAAAACCATCAACGTCGGACGAAGAACTTGCTGATAAGATGGTTGAGTTGATGCATACAGGTAAACTTTTTCGAAAAGCCAACATAACACTGTCATCACTCAGCTCCGAATTGGATGTAAGCTCAACAAGGGTCACGGCAGTCTTGCGCGAACACTTCAAAATGAGTTACTACGACTTTATCAATAAATACCGGGTACTTGATACCATCAATCGTTTCAAAGCTGGTGATAACAAACGGTTTACTATCAAGACTATTGCAGAGGAAGCTGGCTTTCGATCCAAAACCACATTCATCAAAGCCTTCAAAAGGGAAACCGGGATGCTTCCCAAAGATTATATCGGTTCAGTTGACATTTTGGAAGGTTCATCTAAGCACTAAATGAACTTATCTGAAGCCTGAACATGTAGCATCAGTTGTCTTTCCAGCTAGCTTTGAAATCAAAAAGATGAAACTCACCATTAAAATATTTTTACTTTCATTTTTTATACTGACTATCACAGTCCGGCTTAATGCTCAGGCATCTTCTAAACTGGAAGGCATAAAGGAAATGCTTAATCGACCTTTGATCGTTGAGCTTCTTGAACCCGAAGAAGATATTATAGCCTCTTATGATAAAAAGATTGGCAATGCTAATAAGCAGGCACTTATAGACAAATACACTGCCCAAAAGGAAGCGTATCTTGGTTTTGCAGATCGTTACAATGAGTTTGTTCAAAAGGCGGCTTCCGATTTGCTTACCTCACATCCATCCATTGAAACAAAAAAGACTTCCGAGGTAAAGGAGCTGATCAAATCTGGGTCAAAGGATTATACCGTACTTTACTACAGCCCACATAATACAGTAGGTTCGGACCTTTACATCAAAACCTTAAATTATACACGGATCGAGAATGTAAAGAAAAAGAGGGATTACTCTTTTTTCATGCCTTACACAGGTCTGGATGAAGAAGGAGAAGAGATGGAGTACGGAGACTTCCTTGTTGCGCTGAAACTAATTAAGAAACATATCGAAGGTATTATATCAACAGGCAAAGCCAATTATTCATTCACAAATTATGCGGAGGACCAGGCTGAACTCAACTGCAGGGAACGATCAAAATTCGTTTTGAATATCAACGATTTGTCGATTCAGAAAAAGGAAACACAGGAAAGACTTTCCGCTGCATATGGAAATGTTAAGTTGAGCTCAAAAGCAGATTTCCTCAGACTGATTGAAGGAGATGTAGATGAGTTGGTTGCAGTTTCCATTCCACTTCGCATAGCTACCGGCTCAGGTTCTCAGGGCGCAGTTACCGTGTCAAGTTCAAACATCCTGTACACCAGGTGTATTCTAAATGTTGCTACCGGGGATATCTATGGAGCCACAGGGCAGAGGTCTTCAGCTTATTACAATTCCAAGGACCTGAAAAAAATGGGTGCCTGTCAGTAACCTATAGTATTTATGACTAGCATGAACGAGTTTGAACAAGCTTGTTTGATGATTTGAGTAGCTATCAAATGGTGTCCGTGTACATTGATCGAAACTCAAAAGATCATGAAAAACAACTCATTCTACTTATTCATGCTATTGCTATTCCCAGTTTGCAGTTTCGCACAGGATGTGGGTGGAAAAACATTAGTAAGCCAATCACGGACCACAACTGTGAATATTGGCAAGTGTGACATTACTATCAAATATCACAGCCCTTCCGTTAACGGTCGAAAGATCTTCGGAGGGATTGTCCCGTTCGATTTTGAAGTTGATGGAAAGGAGTATCCATGGAGGGCAGGTTCCAATCAACGTACGACTATTGAATTCAGCCGGGATGTGGAAATAGAAGGAAAAGCCCTACCGGCCGGTTCCTATGGTTTCCTTGTGTTGGTGTCAGAAGGCGAATGGACACTGATCTTTTCTTCGGGAACGAGCTGGGGCGCGTTTAACTATGACAAAGCGAATGATGTATTAAGAATTCCTGTCAAAACTCAGAAAAGATCCTTCCAGGAATGGCTGAGCTATGAATTCAATGACCCTAAAGAGGAATCTGTAGATATTCAACTTCGATGGGAAGAAACAGCTGTGACATTTAATGTAAAAACTAATGTATTGGCCAACGTCTTTTCGGAATTGGAAAGTGAAGAAGAAAAAACGTCAGCGACTTACCAGGAACTCGCTATAAGAACATTAGAAAGGGATCCAAATGATCATGAAAAAGCCATGGAATACCTGGAGCTTTCAAAGGATAAAATACCTGAGTATGAAGAAGAAAGGTACCAAAAGGTTTACACGTTCAATTACAAGGTATTGAAAGGAGAGCTGCTCATTGATATGGGAAAAAAGAAAGAAGGAAAGCAGTTGATCGATGAAGCATTGGATGCGGCAGAGGGCTTCAACATGTATTATTATTCGCTTAACAAGTTGATGGTCAAAGGAGAGCAGGGAGAAGCCTTGCGATTGTTGAAAGGTGCGACCAAGAAGGACCCGGATAACTTCCAGAACCATTTTGCCTTTGGGGAATACTACCTGAAACTAGAAGACCAGGAAAAGGCTACTGAACATTTCAAGAAAGCGTATGGCCTGGCAGTCGAACAAGAGAGTAGATGGATCAATTATGCCAGGTATCTGTATTTACAAAATAAACTTGCGCTGGAAAGGATGTAGTTAAGGATCATTTTTGGGTATTTTCTAGCACCCCTTTTCTATTTTGATCAAAAACAGTCGTCACGCCACTTTGAGTGGTGGGACGACTAGTCATACATCAAAATTATCCGTTAACTAGATCGTTGTGTGAAAAATACCTCGTGGGAGGTATTGATTTAACGGCCATTTCGATTGAAATTGAGTCCATATTTAATCGGAACCGTTATGAATTACCTCTGCAAACTCTCACTTATTTGTATTCTTGTTCTAACCGGCTTTTTCACCTACTCCCAGGATCTTGACAAACGGATCATGGTCCTCTCGGGCGGTGGTGCCAGGGGCGCCTGGGGTGGATCCCTGGCCATGAAACTGTGCGAAACCAACGACTATGATGTAGTTATCGGTACAAGTACAGGAAGTTTGATTGCTCCTTACGTGTTGACTGAAGATAGTTCAAATCTAAAGCGAGCATACACCGGAGCTACTCAAAGGAAAATATTCAGTGTTAATCCATTCAAGACAAAAGGCAAGAAGAAGGGCCAGATCAAGTATTTTAAACTTGGGCTCAGGATCATTTTTGGAAATGAGACTGCCGGAAAATCAAAGAACTTAAGGAAACTGATCCATAACGAGATCAACGAGACTAAGTATGATTCAATGACAGTCAAAGGGGAATTCATTGCTACTGTAGTTGAGTTTGAAAGCGGGAAAGTCTACTATCAGTCATCCAACGATCATAAAGAGGATAGAGGGCAAATGTTGGATTGGATATGGGCCTCTGCAAATCAACCAATATTCATGTCATTATATAAGACCGTGGACTCTCTTCAGAAGAAGCATTATTGGATAGATGGAGGTATCAGGGAAAATGTAGCTGCGATCAAGGCATTGGAAAAAGCAGTCGATAAGATCGATGGATGGAGTGATCCTGCCAACCCGGGAGTGACTGCATCCAATAATGGAAAGAAAGATATCATTGAAATTGATGTGATCGTAAACAATAGCGAAGATGCCGTCTTGAATCCCTTTAAAGCCCGGATACTGCCATCCCTGTTTAGGACCATTGATATCTTCAGTTATGATACCCGATCCAATGATGTGAGTATTCCCGGTGGGATGTTGAATGAACCGATGGTAAGATCTGAAATGACCAGGATGAGCGAGCAACAGATAAGCGGACCAACCGGAGAACCTGTTGATGTGGTTCGGATGAACTTCTATTACATGAATCGCAAAGAATTCGAAAATGCTAATGGCTTTGATAAATTCCCAACTTCCCTGCTATTTGAACCAGATCGAATGCAAGAAATGTGGAGACTTGGCAAATTGGACAAAAGCATCATTCAACATGACCCATTAGAGATCTCTATTGATCTGGCCCGGTCCATCATTGATGCACAATCGAAAGCGATGGAGCGACTGGCAATGTACGAGGAGTAGCGCTGGCTTTCCCCAAGATGCCGAAGTTACATAGTATCGGCATGGCCAAGTAAGATTGTAAAACCCTGATGTATGTTTGATCGTCATAAAGCAATTGATCGAATTTGTTTATCATTCATTAATGATTTCCATACATCAACCTCAAGGTATCCTTCGTCAGTACATTAAGTTGATCGTTTATTCCAATTTTGACTCTCCTCACCCCATAGACCGACTGATCCCTGATGGAACTGCAAACCTGATCATTGAACTTGGAGATGAACCACAGTATATCTACGATAATGATAGTCTTGCCCCAAAAACGAAATACACCAAAGCATGGATTTCTGGTATGCAGCTGGATTTTATCTCTATCAGCGCTTCGAACAAAGGCCTTTGTGTAATCCAGTTTCATGCTGCCGGAGCTTATCCGATCCTCCACATACCTGCGTATGAGCTTAACAACCGGGTGGTAGATGCTGAGCTGATCCTTGGAAAGTCCATTTTGGATCTTAGGGATAAGATCAGTGAAACAGCTGGGATGGAGAAGAAATTTGAAGTGATAGAAGGCTGGCTCACGAGCAGGCTAAGAAATCAGACGGTACCGGAGGAAGTGGTAAAATATGCTGTCCATCAGACAATGATGAGCCCTTCTCATGCTACAATTAATGAGCTTATCGTGAAAACAGGCTATTCTCACAAACATTTTATCAGGCTATTTAGCAAGTACGTAGGGATTACGCCTAAGCAATACCAACGAATTATTCGGTTCAACCATGTACTGGAGTCTATTAACAATGGTCATTATGTAGACTGGGCTTCTCTCTCTCTGGATTGTGGCTATTATGATCAGGCACACTTTATTAAGGAGTTCAGGAAGTTCTCAGGATTGAACCCTCAGGAATACCTGGCAGAACAAGGCGAGTACTTGAATTACATTCCTATCTATGTAAGTTGATAGCAGGTCAATTTTTTACAATACACTCCGAACAATCAAATTGACTTTTGTCCGAAAAAGGATAATGGCTGGTATAAATCATCTTGCTGTTGGTGCGGCATCACTTTTAATCTTACTATTAGGCGGACTCTGGTATTCACCAGCGCTTTTTTATAAATCATGGCTAGTAGAAGCTAATGTGGCAGAAGAGGAGCTGAAAAATCAAAATTCAGCGAAGATCTACCTCATAAGCCTGTTAATAGCAACACTAATGTGCTACAATCTGGCTTTCTTTCTCGATGATCCCGGGACGGACCTGACATGGGGAACCATAGCAGGGTTTCTGGCTGGATTTTGGGCAGCAGGTATCTTTACTGTAATTGCATTGTTTGAGAACAAGAGCTGGAAATACGTGGTGATCAATTGTGGTTTTATTCTTATCTACTTTACACTTGCAGGACTGATCATCGGAGCCTGGAGATAATCTCATCTTATGAATAAATCTGTTTTAAACATTCTTCTTGCTACTTCATTTTTTGCATTCCTGTTGATGGCTTGTTCAACGGGTGAGATGGAGAAAGAAAAAGAACTCATCGGAAATAGTGAGGCGCTTATCGGAACATGGAGAAATGTTTCAATGACCATTACGTACCAGGACATGGATTCTGTTTACAATGTTCCGGAAGGAAAATGGGAAGAGGTGTTGGGCATCAAGCCGATCATTACTACATATACCAGAGATTCGTTATTTGAGTCAAAGTACTATGGACTAAATGATTCACTTCTGTTCACTTCTAAAGGAAAATGGTACTTCAAAGGAGATAGTCTATTTCTGGAGAGTGATGGATCTACTGATGCATACAACTTTTCCCTACAAGATCAGATTGGGAGATTTACAAGTTTGCTGGATTGGAACGGAGATGGGTTAAAGAATGAATTGTATGATGGGTTTCAAAAGAAAGACTAGCCTGGTCATTGCGTTATTTATTCTTGGACTATCCTGTCTACTGCGCGATACGAATCAACTAACCAGGATAATCAAATTTCCAAATTGAAAAGGAATGATAAAGAGTGAGTTACGATCTCACCAGTATTCCCAACTTCTCCATCAATTGTGGCTGCTCCTCCAGCGCTAATTCTGCAATTGTCTTCAATTCAACGCAGTAGTCATCAAGTTCATCTAGCTTAAGGTTGCGGAGACGTGTGGCTTCCTGGGCCTGGCCCTTCTCCATGATAGCCTGATCACGGAGGGACTTCAAACTTTGAATGGCATCTTTTTCATCATTGAGTTGAGCAGGAGTTACCTTGAACTTATTCAGCTTAGTCAGGAACTCAGGTTCATTAAGTAGTCTGTTATAAAAGTTAACAGCATTTTCAATCCATTGATCAATGGCATGCACTTTCCCGGACTGAAGTCCAAGACGATTTTGCAGGTCTTCATCTGATCGGGAAAGCACCTTGACCAATTTGAGTGTTCGCGTATAGTCGTTGGCTGCTTTATCTTTTTCTACATAAAGTTTATCATAGGCCAGGTGCTGTTCCTGGTATTCCTTTTTTTGTTGCTCCACCAATGTCATTGTTTCATTGTATAAGCCTTCACCGATTGAAAGATAATCATCGTCTATTCCCATACCATCGAGTAATTGGGCGATTTGAGGATCCTTACTATTGAATATCAATATTCTATAGCTTCCTAATTTGTCTGCAAGTGAATTTGCAATAATTGATAATTGATTTTTTCGTCAATAGTATGAATTGATCTGTTTTGAGCAAGTATTTTTTTAAGTGAAATATGAACTTGTAGATCAAGAGTAGATAGTTATGAAGGAAAACACGGTTTCATGAAACCGTAGTATCCATTTTTTCACACGAAGTATACGGTTATTGGAACGAAGTACGTGCTCTTCAAAATAGAGTATGCACTTATTTAAGAGGGCAGAAGGTTTTGGAGTTGAACCTTAAGTAATTCTTTGATGACGACTGGTTCGCGGGACTGGATTACAGGTTTTTTCAACAATGAATGGAATAAATATCTGGTAATCACTTCTGATCTTAATTATGTCGTTGTGTGAAAAATACCTCCGGAGAGGTATTGCTCTTCCTGATCGAGTCTTCGAATTTTGAAAAAATAGCATTCGTATTTAATTACATTTTACCAACGAAACCATGAAAACTTTACTTACACTTTCATTATTATCCATCGGAGTATTACCTGTCTGTGCTCAAAGTTCAGATGAAAACATTGCTACTGATACTACTGTCAGTATCTCTGAGGAGATGTACCTCAGTGCAGACTTTAACAATCGGACGGGTACATTAGAGTTTTTAAAAGCTCTTGACGAAGATCAGAATATTAATACATCTATACTTTCCAGGTATTTGGAGGATCTGGAAAACAACGTGATCATCTTTATCAATCATCCCCTTAATTCAGATAACGAAGAACTGGATGATCAGACAAATGCGGTGGTAATTCATAAGGAGAATGGGAAGGAATCAGGTTATCTGCTCGAAGAAAAAAATGTCTTGTTTGTACTTGCCAGCTACAGCGAGAAGGGAATACGAAGAGCATCATTTAAGATCAAGAAGCAAAAATCACTCTTTGCTCAGTCTTTTGAGGATGTGAAAAGTCTTTATTCGGGACTTTATGAAGGATCTGGAGCCGGTCCGGATGGTGCTCCGGTAAAAGTCCGTTTTGTCACGTTGAATTCCACAAAACTCAAGGCACCATGCCTGATCGATATAGACTATCCCAATCGCTCGAAGGAGCTTTCTTTTAAGATACATGAGAGAAGTAATTTTTCATTCCAGGTGGGTGTAGGAGCAAGTCAGGTTTCGCTTAAAAACGTTTCCATAAGTAATAACGAGCTGGTTGTGACACTTGATAGTGCAGGCAGAGAAGAATGGAAGAGCAATCTGAATGTATTTCTGACCTGGCATCCTGGTAGAGATATTGATCGTTTTGGACCAGTTTGGAAGCAGGATCTGAAAAAGAGGAACCTAAAAAACAAATGGCTTCTTTATTACACCATCAAAAGAATGGGAGTGTATACGGGATTCAAGCTGTCCAAAGACCCGGTTGAGAACTTACACCTTGGGCTTAACTATGCTGTAACAAAGAGTTTCTTCTTTAACGTAGGTTGGGCGTGGACGTCCGTCTTGAATGAGGGAAGTACTCAAATTGGAGATATTACCACCATCGAAGGAGCGATTGACTATGTGAGCAGGGAGTATGATCGAAACTTATATATCGGGTTTTCTTTTATGCCTGGAAGTGTAAGTAAAATTTTGGGTCTCAACAAGGAAGACTGAAATGAGAAAGAGTGTTTTCATATTTCTGCTTGCATCTTTTAACCTATGGTCGCAAAGCTCTCCCCCAACTAATGACGACAGTTGTGCCTTTATGCATGCACACAACCTTTGGAGCCCTACATACATAGCAGATGATTCTGTAGATCTCTTTTTTGATGAATTGGATATCGTAGGATGGAGTCCGGGTCTATTATCTGCGAATTGGGATGTTGGCTATGAAGTAAAATCCAAGCCGACTTCCAAGTTTGCCTATGTCCGCAAGAACCGGACGAATGGTAAACGATTGATCTATTATGATAGTGTGAGGCTTTCGAATATGAGACGTTTAACAGGCACTGAATGGAGTCTTAGGTTTGTTGCTGCTCACGAGTTTGCTCATTTTTCCGTTGGACACTTTGAAGACAACACAGACACATGGACAAAGAAGGAAGAGGAAATCCAAGCCGATGAGATGGCTGCCCAAATTCTAGCTTCGATGGGAGCTCCTGACACCAGCGTTATGGCGGGAGCTATTCGACTAATTGCCCATGAGCAAAGTAAACAGGGGTATCCTACCAGGAAAGAGCGTCTTGAAGCGATTGCTAATGGCTGGCAAAAATACCTGGACAGGCCGACGAAAAGCATCATGTTCGCTTTTCAGTCTGCAAACAGGAAAGTGTTATTCAATGTTGAAGAGACCATATGGGTTGCAGATGAGAGTTGGCAACCTGTATTTGGAATTAAAAAATCCCAGTTAAAAAAGATCAAAGTTCGAAGAGTCAAATCTGGCTTATTTATTCGAGCTGGTGAACTGGCCTTTCATAATTATGATACAGGTCAGGAATACGTTCTTGGAAGTGTTTACCCAAGTACTCGCGCGGGGTACCGTCATATGGTTATTGATGATTACTACAACTTCTGGTACATTGATGAAGCCAATCGCGTGACAGATATGACCGGTAAGGAGATCGGTACACTTGCGCAGAGGTGAAAAAAAATGGAGTTGGGTCGTACTCCCTTCGCAAGTGCACGTTTCTTATTTGAAGAATTCAAAGAGTTTCTCCGATAGTCATCCTACCACTTAGAGTGGTCGGATGACTCTATACTGGAATTGCAACCTTCACTAGCGCAAGTCTTCCTGACTTGTGCTTACTTATCATTTATTGATTAGAGCAAGTCACGCCTACGGTAGATGAATCTTAAGACTTGTACTTATCAAATCATCAACTAATTACTAGATGACACAAGTGAAAAACACTTGGGCCAGTCATGCCTTCACTGGCAGAAATCGCTTGGAGATAAAAACTTTGAACCGTTCATCCTTATAAATGAGACTATTCAACAGATAAGGAGAATGATGATCAATGGAGAAAGAGCATTTTGCGGTTTGAGTAGATATTGAAATTAACTTTATCCAATTGAAACTCCTTTTCTTAAGTATTACTTCGATGCTCGCGTGTTTTCAGGGATTTACACAAGCGCGATTATTTGAACTGGATAGAAGTCATTCATCCATAACTTTCACTGTGGATTACCTCGGAATGATGACACAGCGAGGTGAATTCGGATCATTTGAAGCAGCTCTGGTGTATGACAGTACAAACCTGGAGGGCACTTCTGTAACAATAATTGTTAATGCCTCTTCCATAGACACAAATCATAATTTCAGAGATAATCATTTACGTTCTCCGGACTTCCTGAATACAGAAGCATTTCCTGAAATCAAATTTGAGAGCACAGGTTATTCCATCAGAGATGGCGGATCATATATAGAGGGCAACCTTGAGCTTCATGGCACGACACAAAAGATCGAGGTGTTATTACAATCATCCGGTGAGTATACAGATTGGGATGGGAAACAACGTGTGGGATTCACCGGAACATTTTCCATCGACCGAAAGCGTTTTGGTATTATTGGAGGAAATAAATTCAATCCCCGCTTCGTCAAAGACCGGGTGATTGGAGATACTGTAATGATAGACTTCAGTATCCAGGGGGTCTTGCGAACATCTACGACATGGGAACCGGCAGTTCTGCTGCTTGATGAGATAAGAGATCGAGGATTTAGTACCAGGCTGGAAACTCAAATGACTACTGATCTTTCAGGGGAAAAATCGCAGGTACAAGAACAGATAATTAGGTATTACACAGTTTCTAATGCCCTGATATATGATAATGAGCGTGTAATGGATGCGATCCGAATGCTGAATTTGTTGGTTCAAAATGAATTTATATCCGATAGGTATAAAACCAATGTCCTACAAAGCCTTGCAATCGGTCATTGGCAGTCTGGCAATGATTCATTGGCTCTGGCGTTTTTGAATAAGATTCCGGTCAATACCCGGACACAACCCTTTGTTAACGAGATGAACAAATTTTTGGACCGGTGACACCAGAGTCTAATGAATCCGGTGCGATGAAACTATTTAGCGTCGGCATCCATTCGGATCAATCAACTATTGTAACGCTTCGCCACATTTTCCTTTCAAATTCATAAGGATTATCGTTAAATCCGGCAGTTTCAAAAAACTTATCGCAGCTCATGAATATTAAACTATTGACACTTCTGGCCGGAATGGTTCTACTCCAATATTCCATGGCCCAAAATTTTGAAAAGGATATTACGAAAGCTTTTCAATTGCATGTAGATGCTAAATCTGCAAAAGCGGAGGCTAAATCGCTCGAAGAATTTGAAAAAGTAATGAAGAGACATCCGGATGAGTGGTTGGCAGCATATTGGGCTTCTTACATGGCTACCCAGGTAGCACGACTGGATGACCGTGAAGACTTTCCCAAGGACAGGAACCGGAAGGAACTACTTCTCAATGCAGAACGGTATTTTCAACAAGCAGAGAAAAACGTGCCCAAAGGAGATCCATTGGCAGAATCAAGTGTAGAGTTCATGAAAGGATTTTTATACCTGACATTCATGCCTTCCATTACCGAAGATGAAAAGGAGATTGAGAAGTATAAACAGCTCGGAAGGATAGGATACAGAAAAAGCATGCAGATCATGCCGGAGAATCCTCAAATGATGGTTATGAGTGCGATTTGGATAGGTACAGGAGAGGATGTGAAATCCTACCAGATCACCGGGAGCCTCAACCTGTTTGATCGGGCCAGAGCAGTCATGGAGTCAGCTGAAAATCGTGGACTAACCCCTTATGTGAACCATGATTTTATTGGGTTTTGGAGAGCCCGGGTTGAGTCTCAACTGAATGCTAAATTAGAGGAAGAAATTGCTGAATATGAAAAATCAGAATGATCAACACTGAAAACCGGGGAGAAATGGGGTTCAATAATGGATCCCTGGTTTTCTTGTTTTGGATCCTCTATGGGATCATTGAATATGTTAAAACCGGAGCCTGGAATAGCAGTTGGCAATACCAGGTCTTCTACTTTCTACCCGGAATATTTATTTGGATAGCTCTCACGTTCCCGTTACGGTTATTGTTTCGAAAGAGTGCTTCGTATCATCCATTTACACGAACGTCCTTTATCATACTTCTGATCTTGTCTGCTGCACTTATCAAAGTGGTTTCGGGCAAGCTCTTAGCTTTTTATGCGTTCGTAGATGATCCACTGACATGGTCTTCACATTTTCAGAAAAATTTGAGGTTCTTTTTAACCGAGTCTACCATTGTCGCTGCGGTGCTGATGACCTTGTTCTTTGTATTGGAGCTTTATGACAAATACAAGAATGAATTACTGATCAATTCGCAACTTGAAAATGAAGTAACAAAGGCTCAACTGCAAGCTTTACAAATGCAATTGCAACCTCATTTTCTTTTCAATGTACTTCACACCATCTCCAATTTGATTCGTCGTAACGAAAACGAAAAGGCAAACAATATCCTTGAAGAATTGAGCAAACTTCTACGAACTTCTTTTGAAGCAACCAATTACGCTTTCATCAGTCTGTCGAGCGAGCTTGATTTTATCAGGCGTTACCTTTCACTGGAGGAAATGAGGTTTTCTAACCGGCTTAAAATAGAGATCCATCCGGATGAGGAAGCATTAAAGCTTCAGGTCCCACAGATGATCCTTCAGCCTGTAATAGAAAATGCCATTAAACATGGCATTTCACGTCATTTGGGACCTGCAAGAATTGAGGTCACTGCAAGGCCGGAAAACGATCGACTAAAGCTGAGTGTATTTAATACCGGTCCCCGGTATGACCTTAGCAATAATGGAGTAGGTCTGTCCAATACGGAAAAGCGTCTAAGGATGATCTATTCGGAGAACCGATTGAGTATTAGTAACAAACCGGATGGAGTTTTGGTTGAAATACTATTGGACAAAGAATCAAGTACATGATCAAAGTAGGTATTGTTGATGATGAACAGGAAGCCATCGATGGTATTAAGAATTTACTCTCGGCAAAGGAGCATATTGCCGTTGCAGGATCGGCTTCTAACGGACTTGATGCAATCCAAATGCTCAATGAAAAAGATGTGGATGTATTGTTCCTGGATGTTCAAATGCCTGGAATAAGTGGTTTTGACGTTTTGAATAGCATTGAACGTGAAAACTTACCGTTTACCATATTTACAACAGCTTTTGACAAATGGGCAATCAAAGCCTTTGAGCAAAACGCCGTTGACTTTCTTCTAAAACCTTTCAGTGACCAAAGATTTTTTGAAGCTCTGGCACGTGCGGGTGATCTGGTGGAGTTGGAGAAGCACAGACACTTAAACGAGTCCTTATCGCTCTTACTAAGGGAATTAAAGACAAAGCAGAAAGGGTTTGACCAGCTTATCCCAAGTTATCCGAGAAAAGAAGAAGAGCAGCTTTTTGTTTATCGAAGTGATGGCCGGATCAGGTTCATGGAGCAAGACAAAATCCTGTTCTTCGAATCATGTGATAATTATGTTGAGATAGTCACCAGTTCTTCTCACGAATTGATAAGAAAGTCCCTGACTTCAATTATTGAAATCGTTAACCCGCGGAGGTTTGTGCAGGTACATCGGAGATTTGTGGTAAACGTAAATCACATAGACTTCCTCGAATCACTCGGAGGGGGTGATTACCTGATAACACTTAATGATAAGCAGGTGATCAAATGCAGTCGCAGTTACAAGCAAAATCTTTTTGCGCTGATCGGTGAGTCGTTGAATTGAGTGATGCTTTTAATAGGAATAAGGTACCCTTACTGGCGCGAACCTTTTTGACCTGTACTTACCAATTATGTTGATGGATTTAATTGATCTGCGAAATGTAAAGGCAAATGGCAACATCTTGGAGGGCCGTCCTATTCTTATGCCTACATCACCAAGTACTGGAAAAGCTACCTTCACTAGCGCATTCTATGATAGATGCAAGTTTATTAATTGTAATTTTCGATGATCAGTAGTTTGCGTGTTGAACGAAAGGTGTACCTCGCTCAATGGTTGCAAATACTCGTGATATGAGTTTGTTTCTTACGGCATTGATTACTGCCATTTTATTTTTTCCTTCACCAACTTTCCTATCAAAGTAAGCCTTTAGTTCTCTATCATGTCGAACCGCATTGATGGCCCCCATGCTCAGAAGTGATTTGGCTTTTTTGTTTGCTAAATGACTTATTCGCGTTCGCCCTTTTATGCTGGATCCGGAGGAGTATTCGAAAGGTGCCACACCTGAATAACAAGCATATTGTCTTGAGTTCTTGAAACAGGTGAAAGACCTGGTGGTCATAATCAGGTAAATAGCTATTTGCGGTCCAACTCCCGGAACAGATTGACATAGCTCAAAAACGTCATTTAATCTATTATCTGATTTGATAAGCTCGATCATCTGGTTGTCCAGTTGCTTGATCTGACTCTTTATGGTTGAAATAGCTTTATCCGCTGACTTGTTTATTTCGACCATCAATCGACGGTCAATAAACTCATTACATTCTTTGGCAGGCATGGCAATGCTGTTTTTGGCCTTTACGAGCCGTTCACGCTGACCATATATGAGCTTTAGTTTCAGCAGCAGCTTTTCTGGGATTGTAGTTATGGTCATGTACTCCTGGAAGAGAAGACCGTATCTGGCAATGGCTTTAGCATCAGCTTTATCATTTTTCCCTCGCTGTATACCAAGTGATTTCTTTATCTGAGCTGCTGGAATAAGGGTATAAACTATTTTCCTTGATGCTAAGAATTCACAAATAGGGAATGCGTAAATCCCAGTATGCTCGATACATACAAGTGTGCGTTCGTTGACTAATTGATTTACTTTTTCAAAGTCGGGTTTCTCATTTTTGATCCTAAGAGATTCAAAACCAGATGATGAACTTACGCATAAATCCAATGTCTTCTTGGAAACGTCAATACCGATCACAGTTTCATACTTTTTCATAACTTTAAATGATTTCATTAATGCCTTTAATAGGCCTTAAAGCCTAATATTCTATTTAATGCAAATCAAAAAGACAGTAGAGGACTTATGCGCCAGATAAGTCTTCAGCTTAGCGCGTGTGATAGTTCACCTCTACTGTTTTTGTTTACCTTGAAAGTATAACTATTTCTATTGATGCTAATCTAAAGGCAAGTCTTCCTGACTTGTGCTTACTTATCATTTATTGACTAGAGCAAGTCACACCTACGGTAGATAAATCTTCAGACTTGTACTTATCAATTACAAGATGGCACAAGTGAAAAACACTTGCGGCAGTCATGGGGAAATGGGTTCCGGAGCAATCCAGATCTTCTGGGAAAGGCTGGTCACCTGAGACCAGTACAAATTCTTTAACAATCTTTCACCATCTCAAACCAGTGTAACATTTTGTCGTTCTATAGCTTTGATTAGTATAAACTCAAAGCTATGTTCCGAAACTACCTCGCTGTTGCACTTCGACAACTAAGAAAAAATAAGAGCTACATCATTGTCAACACTTTTGGGCTAGGTGTAGCTCTGGCATGTTGTGTTACTTCGTATCTTCTCTTAGCCTTCAACCTGGAGTTTGATGATTACTTTGATGGCTACACAACTGAAAGTCTGTATCGGGTTCATACGCAATACATACAAGGTGAGTCAGAAGAGGCGGAACATCTGGTAACACCACTGGCGATGGGGCCGGCAATCTACAATGACATTGCGGGCGTAAGCAATTACACTCGCTTTTTCAACGACGGTGGGTTTGTTCGTTTCGGTGACCGTTCCTTTTCAGAAGGGGTGGCTTTTGCAGATAGCAGTTTCGTGGACATGATCCCCTTGGATATCTTGAAAGGAGATGCACAATCCTTTAAGAACCAGAATGCCGTTCTGTTGAGTAAGGAAACAGCAGACAAGTTCTTCATTGATGAAAACCCGATTGGTCAGGTGGTGATCATGAACTTCACCAACCAGACTGAATTGCAGTTGGTCGTGGGAGGGGTGTTCGAGCGTGCACCGATCAACAGTACTGTGACTATGGATATACTAGCCCGAGTGGAGCATGTGGCGGATATCTATAACCTGTCTCCCAATGAATGGGGAGACTGGCACGACCCTTCACTACTACTTTCAATATCCAATGAAGAAAGCGTAGCGGGTATTGAAAAGCAGCTGCAGGGATATGTTTCACTGCGAAATGAAAGAAAAGAAGATGCCAAGGTCATTAGTTTCAGCCTTGAGCCTTTCAGCAAACCGGCCAACCAGGATGATGTAAACTGGAGTCATTTCAATATGCAGATCAGCAACGTCCCGATCATTATTTTCATCACGATGGCCGGGATCATTCTACTTATTGCCTGCTTCAATTTGACAAATACTTCTGTTGCTCTGGCTTCAAAACGGTTCAAGGAGGTTGGTGTCCGGAAGGTAGTGGGTGCTTCAAAGATCCAGATCATCTCCCAGTTCTTGATGGAGATGGTGATGACTGTGGTACTTGCCCTGCTTTTTGGGTTAGCTATTTCCAGGTTCATCGTTGATGAGTTTGCCACGATGTGGGACCTTCCATACGGGCTGGCTGATCTAAGTGGTGTGAATTTGTTTATCACGTTAATCATCCTGGTGTTTATTGCTTCATTGCTGGCAGGTTTGTATCCGGCCCTGGTAAGCAATCGCTTTATGCCGGTAGAGTTGATGAAGAATCAGGCGAAAGTGAAGGGGAGCAACTGGTTTACCAAAAGCCTAGTCACTGCGCAGTTCACACTTTGCATTGTGGTCTTGATCAATGGGATCGTTTTCACTCAAAATACAAAGTTCCAGGAACGTTTAGAATATGGATTCAACTATCAAAACATCCTGGCCATTTTTATTCAGGACGAGAGTGAATATGAAGTACTGAGGGCAAGGGCGGTTACCAATCCCAGGATTGAAGAGGTATCCATTACGCATCATCAATTGGGTATGAGTAGCTATCCGTTCCCTATCAAAATAGACACGACTGAATATCAGGTCCAACACATTGAAGTAGGAGAGAACTTCATGGAAATTATGGGATTGGAGCTGTCCGAAGGGCGGTTTCCAAACCTCAACAACACGAATGATGAATTTGAGACTATTGTTGTGAACCGAACATTTATTGATGTTACAGGAATTGAAGACCCACTCAATACTGTAGTGAGGGTTAGAGATGAACGTAGAAGGATCATTGGTGTAGTGGAAGATCACATTGATAACCTGTACCGCTCACGAGAGTCAGAGCCATTTGTCTATTACGGGTCTAAGCGCAATGAATACCAGGTAATGCTGGTGAGGGCTGATCCTGATGACCTGCCAGAAGTAAAAGGAGAGATGGAAGAAGTATGGAAAGAACTGTACCCAAACCGTCCATTCCAGAGTGAGTATCAGGAAGACATATTGATGGGAGACCTGCGAGCAATTAACTCTAACATGAAGAAGATCTTCATCTTTCTGACAATCCTTGGAGCATTATTGTCTGTGTCAGGCATTTATGCACTTGCTTCTCTGAAAGTGGAGCGTAAGACCAAAGAGATTGGCATTCGAAAAGTGTTGGGAGGGACTGTGACGAGTATCATTCAATTGCTTTCCAGGCAGTTTGTAATGATCCTGGTAATTGCAGCGATTATCGGTGGGGGCATTGGGTATTTCATCACTGGGGTCCTTTTAGACCAGATCTACGCCTATCACATAGAAGTGAAGATACTGGCCATATTGGTTGGAGTAATTATCGTAAGTGCAGCTGGTTTTATCACAACCACTTCAACCATTTTCCGTGCGGCACAAGCGGACCCGGTGAAGTCGTTGAGGGATGAATAATACGTAAGTTTGTAGCCTGCTACCTTTAATTGAAAAGAAGTACAGGCTCTTTTGACCCTTCTCAATTCCATACCGCTTGTCGGAACGCTTGTTGCTTGCGTGATTGGTGTCCTCATATTATTAAGCAAGAATCAAAGTAAGGCTGCCAGGGTTACACTGAGTGTGATTGTCTTTTTGAATGCTCACAATCTATTCGAATCCTATCTCTATTATAATGATCTTAACTGGCCCACCCTGGGGTTATCCTACGTTCATTATCACCTGACCGGCCCGCTCTTTCTGCTCTATACCTTTTTGATTTTCAAATGGCCAATCAAACAGCGGTATTGGTTCTGGATAATGGGACTCTATACGTTGTTACGCTTTGGCTTACTAATTCAATTAGATGAGGATATTCTGGATCGGCAGGATGACTTTCCGGTACAAATGATGGGCCTTCTCACCGATTACTTCATTTCTATTCTCATCAACCTTATTCCTTTGGTGATTGCATTTGTAAGGATTCAGCGAATCAAATTCGTGGTGAAGCTGGATGCACGAGAACAGTTAAACTTTAACTGGTTGAAAAGCCTGCTGGTCCTTTTGATCGGAACTTACCTGGCCATACTGGCCGGTGGGATCATTTCGTTGTTTGATGGAGAGCAATGGAAGTTCTATGAGAAGATAGAATCTATGTTAACCAGCATATTCCCATTGTTTGTTGCTTTTTCAGCGATCCGTTTTCCGGTCTTTGCTATTCATGGTGATTTCAAAGACTTACCCAAGGACACGGAGAAGTACGCCAAATCTTCCCTGACACCAAATGAAACAGAGGTGATATGGCAAGAGTTAGATGCTTTTATGAAGGAGGAGTGTCCATATCGAAATCTTGAGTATCGATTGAATGACCTTTCGGAACAATTGAATCGCTCCCTTCATCATGTCTCACAGGTAATTAACGAACGGTCCGGGATGAGCTTCTCGGATTTTATGAATCAATACCGTGTCAAAGAAGCCAAGGCATTGTTGACCTCAGAACGAGCAAAACAGGTGACCATATTAGCGATTTGTTATGAAGCCGGATTTAATAGCAAGACTGCCTTTTACAATACCTTCAAGAAGTTCGCTGGTCAAACACCGACTGAATTCAGGCAAGCATACGAAGCTCAGCAATCCGGCAACTCTTCCCGATAAAAGCGGACTCATTCAATCAATTTAATGTGTCCCGGATTATAGGGATGGAAGACATTGGGTAATGTTATTTGAAATTTTGGATTTGAAATGAATCGAAATCAAATAGTAAAACAATGGAAGAGTTAGTAGCAATAGCTGAAGAGAATGTAGGCCTGGTCATTTTTGGGATCTTCGCCTTTTCAATCAGTCTCGCCTTAATCGAGTTTTGTTGGGAGGTCTACAAGAAAAAGATCAATAAGTGGAGAATGGGAGAGATGTGGGCCAGTTTTAGTGTATTTATCCCTGCACAGCTAACAGAAAAAGCAGCACTGGCTCTTTTCGCCTGGGCCTTTTTCCTGGTTGATGGTTTTATCCCCTGGTCTATTCCTGTGAATTGGTGGACCACCGTTCTGGCTATTCTCTTTATCGATTTCCTATATTATTGGGAGCATCGTTGGGAACATGAGATCCGCTTTCTCTGGAGTTATCATTCCATCCATCATAGTTCACCTATTTACAATTACACCACTGCGCTACGGGTATCATTTATTGACAATTTCGTTACCTGGGTGTTTTACCTGCCCGCTATTCTCATTGGATTTCATCCAATAATAGTGCTGATCGCTATTGCATTCATCCTGACCTACCAGTTTTGGATCCATACGGAGCTGATCAGGAAAATGGGATGGTTTGAGCAAATATTCAACAGCCCGTCCCATCATC
The DNA here is from genome assembly GCA_965267415.1 of Cyclobacteriaceae bacterium. Lineage (GTDB taxonomy): Bacteria > Bacteroidota > Bacteroidia > Cytophagales > Cyclobacteriaceae > Ekhidna. The sequence goes on from OZ253955.1 coordinate 656,147, forward strand.
GCGTACATCATGGCTCTGACGATCTGTACCTGGACAAGAATTATGGTGGCTTCCTAATTGTATGGGATAGGTTGTTCGGGACATTTCAAAAGGAAGAATTTCAACCTACTTATGGCTTAACCAAGCAGATTGAAACGATCAACCCCATAAAGGTTCACTTTTACGAATATCTCAGCATTCTGAATGACCTCAGAACCGCAAGAAACTTTAAGGAAGTTCTTGGATTCCTGTTCAAGAAGCCGGGGTGGAAGCCGGAAGTGACTCGGGATTCTGAGGTTAGATGAATACAGTAGGGTAACCACTTGTCATTTGCACCGTATGAGTGGAGTACATTCAATGGTAAACCTGTTTCCTGATACCTTTATTTCGTGTCAATGAACCCGATAAGTATTTCAGCGATCATTTCCATTGCTTTAGCCTTTCATGGATTGGCACTCGCAGTATTGATCCTTGTGACCGGGAAGTGGAATCGACTGACTATTACCTATTCGTCTCTTCTTCTGGTTCTGTCCCTGATACTGGTGGAATACTTCTTTTCATATAGTGGATTGGAAGTGAGGATGCCACATCTCATTGCCATCAAAATACCTTTATTGACCCTGATAGGACCGCTTTATTTTCTATGGTCAACCTACAAAGCAGGGAAGAGAACTGTACTATTAGACATTCTACACTTTATTCCTTTCATCGTCGTTGGTCTACTCTTGGTTCCTTTCTACGGCTTGCCAGCTTCCGAAAAAGTGAATGTAGCAGCATCCGATAGTGGATTTCTGATCAGGAATTTCTATCTGGTGTCAACTTTTCTACACTTGTTCTTCTATGTCTTTCTAACAAGGTATCTCACGAACGAAAAGGATTATAAGCGTCAGGACGAAAGACTGCTTAAACAACTTCATATTGGGTTTGTTTTGTTGCTGTCTGTTTTTGGACTTGCGATCGTATATTCTTTGGTTGGCACTACCGGTATAGGTTCCGGTCGCTTTCTTTTCATCCTTGGTTTAGGGGTACTCATCAACCTACTAGCGTATGTACTACTGAAAACTCCCAACAGCTTCATGACAAAACCTCGTACAAATGATCCGGAGATCAATCTTCTCGCTACCAAAGTCCAGCACTACCTGGTAACAGAGAAACCATACCTCAATAAAGGCTTTAGCAAGGGAGATCTGTCCAATGCATTGGATTCAAATGAGAATTACATTTCCAGGGCATTCAATGATATTCTGAAAAAGAGTTTCAGTTCGTACATGAATGAACTGAGAGTAGAAGAAGCAAAACGACTGCTTATTAGCAATGATGACAAGATCTACGCAATTGCACTTGACTCAGGGTTCGCGAGTAAGAACAACTTCACCAGGGTCTTTAAGCAACTTACAAACCACACCCCGGCCGAATTCCGAATGATCAACCGGATAAACAGGCCACAATTTACGAATTGAACCTTCCTTGATTTGCTCTCATCGTAACCATCGCTAAAACTTAATCAGCGAATGTTTGCACATTATTTCAATTTCTTTAGACGCCTCGTCCAACGTAACAGCTATTACTATATTTTGACTGGAATTGGTCTTACTACTGCGATAGCGACCTCAACACTCATTTACTGCTATTCAAATTTTGAGAACAGTTTTGACAAACAACACTTGAGGTCGAGCGACTTATACAGGATACACTTCACGATTCATAAAGATGGAAGCCTTGAATCGGTTAATGCCAATAGTACACCGGTGATCGGTCCGCTATTATACAGTGAACTAGAAGGAGTTGAGGACTTTGCAAGGCTTTATCCCAGATCAGGAAGTACGATTCAGATCTTTGATGCTGACAATGAATTATTGATCTATCCGGAAGATAAGATCTATCATGCTGATTCGAGCTTTCTCAGAATGTTCGACTATCCACTACTGATCGGAAACAAAAATGAAGTGCTCAAAGAACCATTTCAAGCTTTGATCAGCCAAAGTGTTGCAACTAAGTTGTTTGGCTCAATTGAAGACGCCATTGGGAAGACATTTAAGCTAACCGAAGAAGAAACCTACACGGTCCATGGAGTCTTTGAGGATTTACCAAGGAATACACACCTTGAGTTTGAAGTTCTGTTATCCTTTTCTACGCTGGAAATTCTAGATTGGACACGTGAAGACATTAGAACTGATTGGGGATGGTACAGTCATTATAACTTTCTCCTTCTTCGTGAAGGAAGAACGGTCGAGACCATTAACGAAGAGATTCTTTCGATCACTAAACCTCATACCAAAACCATTGACGAACGAATTAACGGAGGCCTCACATACACTGTTTTTCCTGTAAGAGATATCTACCTGGAGTCCGATCTTTTCGGTGAAATGGACCGAAAGGGTAATGGGTTTGTTGTGAGGTTCATGGGTATCATTGCCATTCTCATCCTGACACTTGCGATCATCAACTACATTGGCATCACTGCTTCAATTAGTCTTAACAGGATTAAGGAAACTGGTTTAAGAAGGATCCTTGGAAGTAATGATAAGAACCTCTTGATCAGTTTCATTCTGGAGTCAGCATTACATCTAACGATCTCTTTTTTTATCGCTATTGGATTACTATTAATAGTCTGGGATCATCTCCCGACCCTCACTGGCCAGGTGATTCCACTCTCTTTACTATTGTCAATCCAATTCTTCATTATTGCAGCTGTCTCAATCCTCCTGACAAGTGTTCTCTGTGGGGCTTATCATTACGTTTTAGTCACACGGCTTAACCTCGTGACGGCTCTTAAGGGAGCAGATGCTCCTGGGAAATCTTCTTACCTTTTTAGAAAAGGGATCCTGTTTGTTCAGTACCTGGCTGGAGTTAGCTTATTGATCCTAACGATGGTAGTTTATGACCAGGTTAGCTTGCTAACTGAAGCGGATCCTGGTTTTAAGCATCAAAGTACGCTGGCAGTAAAGCTCAGAAGAACCCGTGGTGATGATAACTATTTCAGGAAGATCGATGCTTTTTCCAAAGCGGTTAATAGTATAAGTGGTGTTAAAAAATCAGCCTTGTCTTCTCACATTCCATCAGAAGAAATCGGTTGGACCAGCGGCGGAAAGATACCAGGTCAATTAACAACAGTGAAATTCAATCATTATGCGATTGATGAAGGTTTTATAGGCCTGTATGACCTGGAAGTTGTTGCCGGATCTGATTACTCGAATAATATTCCTCAAAATCAACGCTCGGTTCTCATCAATGAGCGTAGCGCTCAGTTATTAGGCTTTGAGCAACCTGCTGATGCAATCAATAAGACACTTCTGTATGGCGGGAGAGCTGAAAACCCATACACAATTATCGGAATAGTGAAGGATCACTACCAAAGGGGCTTGAAGTACCTGGTGGACCCTATTGTCTATCATTACCTTCCTGATCATATGATCTATACCGGTTCCGCATACGCTTCACTGGCAATCGAGTCGACGGCCTCATTGGATCAACTAAGAGAAGTGCTGGAAGAAGTATGGAAAGTGCATTTTGAAGGGTTGCAGCTTGAGTACAGTGATGTTGATCAACGATATTTAGCCCAGTATGAGACTGATCGTAAAGCATTTGACTTGCTGACTTTTTTCACTTTTGTTGCTATCATGATCGCAGTATTTGGCCTGATCGGAATTGTGGCTTTCACCACCAGGCAAAGGACCAAAGAGATAGGAATACGGAAAGTGTTGGGGGCAAGTCTTCAGCAGGTCATCTTTTTTCTAAGCAAGTCTTACTTATTGATCATGTTGATCGCTATTTTGTTTGGATGGTCCATTGCGTACTTCGTCCTGGAATCCTGGCTTCAGAATTACCCGCAACGAGTTTCCATCAACTTCGTGATATTCATGGTTGCAGCAGTGATCGTCCTATTGCTTTCCATTGTATTGATCATATTCCAATCATTGAAGTCCGGAGCGAACAACCCGACAGAGGCCATGAGGGCGGAGTAAGAAAGTTCTCAATAGTTAGAATCCATCATGATCTGCCAGTTCCCGCCAGCCTGTTTTTCCCACAGAAGCATGTAAGGATAGGGGTAAGAGCCGCTACACCGCCCAATTTCGTAGGCTATATCGTGTGCCACAAATATCAGATGCTTAGGGGTTAGCTTAAGTGAGTAAGCTGGATCGTTCATGTAACTATATTCATTACTAAGTTCGGTGGTTCCCCGTAAAAGTCGACCCTGATTATAGTAGTATGCGTTGGCTGTATATAGTTGTTTGACCAATTCGCTTGCCTGATGGGTATTGCATAGTTCCATCCATTTATTTCTTTTCTGGTCAATGTTTGAAGACTCATCTACCGATTGTTCTTTTTGATAGATGACGAGAAATTCAATTTTTGCTCCGGATGGATCACCCGTTTGCTTGATAAACATGACCGGGAATGAATTAGCAGTTGTTTGAATTTCACCTATTTCGTACTCCAGAATGGTGTTTACCACTATACTGAAATCCTTCTTGTACGTATTTTTCTTTCCATTGCTTGATGAAAAGTTGGTAACATATTCTTTGATCTCTTTCTTGCCTTGAATCAGCGCATCCTTTGTCAGTATCAACGCTTCATCTTCTAAATGTTTAAAAAGTGCTTTCCCAATTTCTGTTTGTGATTGGGCACTAAAAGTAACAATCCCTAAAAAGGCCAGAATGAATAGTTGTCGTTTCATGTTCAATTACTTATTATGGTTATCTATTTGATTAGTGATCTCTTTTTTCCGTTCGTTCCTCAACTCCATCTCTTATGGTGGTCAGAGAAACAATAACTCCATCGGTTCGATCAAACCGAAGATCCGGTACATTCCCTCTGGCGCTGGGTGGTAGGATGATCCTAAATAAGTCTCCGTTTTTTCTTCTTATTTCCAGTTTTATAGGAATGGTTGACCTCTTGGTATAGAGTTTCCCCTCTTCCCATGTGATGGTAGTTCCTTCGTATTGGCCTGCATATTCGGATAGATCATCTGAGGTAAGTGATCTGGTTTCATCTGACCCGCTTTCCTTTAGCTCTTCGAGTGCCTCGTTGATCTCGGATGAGATCTCTTCATCTGATGATTCTTTTAAAAGTCGTTCAAGTGCATTTTGATATGCTTCTATCAAAGCATCATCGGGAAGTGTTTTAATATTGGGATCAACTCCATTCGCTCGCCAGTTGGTTTTGGTTTTAGCATTGACCACCCGCCCAATTGGGACAAGTCCGACGAAGTTGTTTTGGAGCGGGTAAATAGTAGCGCTATGAGCACCCCTGTAACCAGACCCGGTATTCTCCCCAACAAGTACGGCACGACCAAATGATTTCATGGTATAGGCCATATTAGTGGAAGCCGAACCTGTGAATCGATCAATGAGCACATAGACAGGCTTGTCTAAATATCGATCACCTCCAACTTCTTCATGTGTGTAATGGTAAGAGGTTGAATCCCAGGCAAGAAACTCTCGCGAATAGAGTAATTGTTTTTCAGGGGTAAAGAAATAGCTTATCAGGTAGGGGATAAATCCTCCGATACCTCCGGGATTTGACCTAAGATCCATGACCAATGCATCGGTATTTTTCAGAAAAGCCATTGCAGCATCCGCAGTTGCCTTGCCAGACTCCAGCGATGGGATCTGATCAATTTTCAGATAGCCAACATTTCCTTTTAGCACTTCAAGTTTGGTGAAAAAGAAGTTCTTGCGATGATCATTCATATCACGACCTCCAAAAGACATATTAGGTAGATCACCACCCGGCTCGCTTTGCTGTATTGCAACTGCCATGGTATACATCTGAGCATCATGAAGCACGGCAAAATGTGCATCTTTGGTAACTGACCGTAGCAATTCAGTAAGGTATGAAGCGAACTGAGTTGGCGTATATTCCTTCTTGAACTCGTCAGATCTCTGTACATCTGCCAGTCGATCAACGATTAGTCCGGCTGAGTCTTGAAGTACATAATTTTTCCTGATAACTGAGGTCAGCTCTTTGAAGATCTGTTTTTTTTGACTGGTGAGCAGGACTTGTCCAAAACATGACGCTGAGGAAACAAGCAGCAGTAAGCCAATGAGTCTGATATTTTTCATTAACACTGAATTTTGGGGACGAAGAACCTGATTCCGGATGATCACAGGGCTATTAAAAACCTTCTATTTTTATTCAGTTAGTTAATTACTGTTAATTCCAATCATTGAACAACTGGAATTTTGTTACTTTTTACAACATGTTCCCGGTTGATCTCAGCAAAGACTTTGTCATCGATACCGACACTAATGAAGTCCAGGTTGGTAAACAAAAAGTGAAGCTTACGCCAAAAGAAATGGGTGTATTGGAGTTGCTGAATGATAGGAGGGGTACTACAGTTAGCCGAACAGAATTATTGGTAAAAGTGTGGGGAGATAAATTTGCCAATGATCAGGGACTCACCCAGGCTGTATCAAGATTAAGAAGCACGCTTTCCAGCTGCAAGAATATTTCCATAAGAACGATTCCTAAAAAAGGATACCAATTGAGCAGGCTTGAGCCTAAAAAGAATAGTCGTAGACTAAATTGGAAGAAATCTCATGTTACCGCCATCATCATCGTTTTACTCGCCTTCATGATCTGTCTCCTGATCTATTTTCAGCCCATAAGAATACGGATCCAAAAAAGTACAGTTGACAACCAGGAGAAGACTACAAACGACCTGGTCAAATGGAGTAATAGCCAGACTATTACTGGCTATTATCAACTTGCTACTTAAGCTCATAAGCAACCAATTTCCCATCTATCATTTGCGGGATCAGAAGCACATTTTTGCTTGAGATATAATTGATATCTGCAGATCCGGAATTAAGATCCATTAGTTCAGTGGCTGTTCCTTTCCTGTCGATTACAAGAAGGCTACCTGCGATCCAATCTGAAACCAGAAAACCACCTTTGAAATTAACCAAACCATCCAGGTTGCCAATAGGTTCAATAATCTCTTCAACTGAGTTAGTCTTAAGATCAACCTTCAATACCTTACCAGGAACTTCGGTTTCAAATGTTTCAGGATTTGTAACGACTCCCCAACTTGCCACATATAGATCATCACCCTTTAGTTTAAGCCCGTTTGGGTAGTTGAGGCGTTCGTCCTTTATGAGGATACTAATAGTATTATTGGTGATCTGGTAAATCGCATTACCTCCAAATGTATCTGAGATGTAGATTGTTCCACCTTTGGCAACCTCAACGTCATTTAGGAAAGTAGCTCCTTCAGCGTTAAAGGTATTGACAATGTTGCCGTTCTCCATATCAACCACAACTACCTTATCAATATCTGCTACGAACAATTGATCATTGAAGATCCCAAGGCCTTTAGGAGCATTGAAACCAGCAGCCCACTTTAGCTCAACGAGCTGACCATCCAGTCCAACTTTTGAGATGTATCCGTTTCCATTCTTTTCAGTCGGCTGACCAGCTACATTAGATACGTATATGAAATCCTGATAAAGGATGGCTGATTCCGGAGCCTCAAGACCGGAAACCTCCCATTTCTTTGTGATGTTTTGACTGAATCCTAGCGAGGCAGATAGGAATGTCAACAAGAGGATGTTGCTTAAATACTTCATGATGTACATAGTTTTGATTTAACACTGCAAAATTGAAAAAGAGACCTCCTGTGATAAAGGAGCTATATCACAGGTTTTTTGTGAGGTAGGTCACACTATTTGGATAGTCGACTCAAAGTCTCGCGGGATACACCAAGGTAAGAAGCAAGCAGTGTTTTAGGTACACGTTGAAGTAAAGCAGGATAAAGCTTAATGATCTCATTATACCTTCCTTTTGCATCCTGATCCAACAGGGAGAGTATTCTACGTTGAAGTGCAGAATAGCCGTTATTTGCCCTGGCAAGAAAGAACTTCTGGATCTTAGGTAATTCATCGCAGAGTTTTTGGCGATCCCGGAACGAAAGTCGCAACACTTCGCAAGCTTCCAGGCAATCGATATTGGTTGTTGCTTTAACTCCCTTATAATATGCTGGGTAATCTGTGATCCACCACGTTTCCATAGCAAACTGAAGGATGTGTTCTTTCCCTTCATTGTTGGTATAGTATTGCTTGATCAAGCCTTTCATAACAAAGTGATCGTATTCTACTGTGCTTCCATTCTCAACCAAAAACTGATGCTTCTTGTAATCTTTGGCTACAAAATGGGAAAGAACGTACTCAAATTCCTGATCTGAAATAGACGTTATTTCTTCAATGTGTGATTTGAGGGGATGATCCAAAGCAATTGTGATTTCGTGGACTCATTAAATTAACACGGATGATAAATATAGGTCAAGCTTCAAAGCACTAGATATTCTTATTTTATACCTACCATAACTCTGCATCATTTAAAACACCGTAAAGATCAAATTGGTATTAAAGAATGGGACAATAACGACTTCCTCATGGAGGTTTTCAAATCGATTGGTAAGATCGACCTGAAGTTTAGTGGAATGAGAGAAAAGGTATCCAACTCCTGTAGTAAACCTGTCTTGCCAATCATTCATTTCTCCATTTGACAATTCAAGCACCAGCTCATTGGCAAGAATGAAGTAGAATTCTTTAGTATCCAGTTTCTGCCCCGATAGGGGAAGGTCAAAGGATAGCCGATATCGGTACCTATGCGCAAACTGCTCTTTGAATCGTTGTTCCAAACGCAACCTGCTAGTCAATCTGGCTCTCTTTTCTACATGTTTCCATGCTAGCTGGGTAGTTAAACGGTGTTCGTTTTGAGATAAGTTACTCACCGGGCGGACAGAGCGAAATTTGTAACCCAGGGAAAGACTGATTTTCGGACTAATGGATCGTGTTCCAAACTGATTAAACTCCAGAAAGGCAGCTTGGCTCTCGTTCAATTCATCTTCTTCGACCCACTGTGTTCTGCTGGCAATGGAAGAGTTGAGTTTCCAGCTCTTCCATTTATAGTTAATGGCGAAGTTGTTTTCAAGCGCTGATTTTCTTTCCTGTCCTTCAGAAGAAAGGGAGAGGAGAAACAATACAACCGCGACGATCCTTTTCACTTAGTACAGAATAAAATCGTGAGGCCGAACATCTATTTCCTGTTTCTTGATCAACTCACCCGTACTTGAAAAAAGCATCTCCCATTTAGCTCGCTTTTTTCTCTCCATTCCCGTAACAACAATTTCATACCTTATGGTGCCAGGAGTTCCGTTTTCAAATGCGAGGTGAATCATTTGCTCTGGAGTTAGCTCACTCGATGAGAACTGGATCTGGGTCTTATCAACTTTGAACTTCCTGAAGATTGCAAACTCTTGATTAATTGCCCTTCCAGCACCTTCCGGAATGGAATCAAAGGGGATGATTTTTTCTATGTCTTCCAGTATAAGTGATTTAGAGAACTCAATACTGTAATGATGTCCTCCAACTAGGACTTTGGCCTCAAATGTGTAATCCTTACCATTGTTTTCTTTGTAATACCTGACTTTGGTTATCCGACTCGAATGAGGAGCCAATAATTCGAGTATCTTGTCAGGAACGGCCTTTTCTTTGAGACGAACTTCTCTTTCTATTTTCTTTTCCTGTGCAATGCAGATAAAGAAATGAAGCAGGCAAATGATGATGAAAAAACTTCTCACTATCCAGGTAATTGAAGCTAAAGTTCGTTCTTGATTATGACCCCATCTTTCATGATGAATTTTAAGTTAGTACTGTAGTCAATAACGACTTCAAGGTTCTCCAACGGATTTCCGTCATAGATCAAAAGATCGGCATAAGCACCTTCCTGGATGACGCCAAGCTTTCCATCACTGTAAGGGTTGATCTTTCCGGATAGCTCAAACAACCTGGCGTTTTCAGAAGTGGCTTGTCTTAAGATTTCTAACGGGCTAAACCATCGGAGCCTTGACCGCAACTCCCTGAACCCGGAATCATCAGAAGAAAACCCGAGGGCATCCGAACCGAAAGCAAGGTTCACTTTGTATTTCTTCGCAAGCTCCATTTCATTGGAAATGCCCGTGTTTACCTGACGTTGCTTTTTGAGGATGTGTGCCGGTCGTGTTGGGTCTAATGGGTTGAGCGACCAAAAGCTTTGCGGAACCAGCCAGGCATCCTTCTCTTTTAGCAACTTCATGGTTGGCTCATCAATCAACTGCCCATGATCAATACTTTTGACACCTGCTTCAAGCGCTCTTCGGATGCTTTCTGGCGTATACGCATGAACAGCAACGTACGTATCCCAGTCTGCTGCCGCTTTCACTGCTGCTTCCAGTTCTTCCGAGGTGTATTGAATGGAATGGATCGGATCAAACTCCGAACTAATTCCTCCGCCCGCCATCACCTTGATCTGACTGGCGCCATTTTTTAAATTCTCACGCGTTGCCTTTAATACTTCCGTTGGGCCATCGGCCAGGAAATTCCAGCCATTCATTTCCATCCGGTTCATCGCATCGCTCATCCAGTGCGGGTGAGGTTCGTTGGCGTTGCGCATATCGGAATGCCCGGAAGTCTGTCCGATAAAAGCACCGGAAGGATAAATTCTTGGCCCACTGATATGTCCCTCATCAATGGCTTGCTTAAGCCCAAACACCGGACCACCAAGATCTCTGACAGTAGTGAATCCGCTCATTATGAATTTCTCTGCTGCAACTGCTGAGATAATCGCCGAATAGGATGGATTGACGTTGTTGCGTAATTGGTCAGGAGAATGTGTAAAGGTAAGGTGGACATGTGCATCTGTAAGGCCCGGAATCAAGGTGCCACCATTCCCATCAATGACAGTTGCTCCTTCTGCGTCCTGAATGGCTCTTCCAACCTGCTCAATAAGGCTTCCCACAATCAATACTTCCTGGTTAGTTGCGAGATCATCACTTGTGCCGTCCCAAACATTGACATTCCTGATCAGGTAAGAAGTTTGCGCATGGATGAGGAAAGAAGTAAGTGTCAAAAGGAGAAATGGGGTAAGTCTTTTCATCTAAACAGTCTCTTTATTAGTGATAGCTAAGGTCAGGAAAATGCAACAAAGTCGGGCTATCCCCCTCATAAAAAGGCATTGATCGTTGCAAAAAGAATACAATTGAAGTACCGCAGTAACAAAAGGTATACAACTGGAAGATAGTCATGCCAGGTTCAAATTATGATCAGTAATTATGTAGTGTGCTTTCATGAAGCGCAAACGAACTTAACTATTCAACTAGCTAATTTTATGAAACGACTTTTACTTAAAGGTCCGTTTAGGACACATATTTACAGGCTTTCTTTACTTGCCTTCTTGTTTGTCACCGCGATAGATTCATTGGCTCAGGACAGGCCCTTCATCACTACCTGGCAAACCGATAATCCAGGCCTTAGCAACGATGATCAGATTATTTTTAGCGGGTCGGGGACCGGGTACGATGTATACTGGGAAAATGTGAATGATCCTTCGGTTAACGGTGTAATCATGAATGTTACCACTTCTTCTCTTACCATTACTTTTCCTGAGGTGGGAACATATCGTGTAGAGATGACTGGTGGTCTTTCTGATCTTAGTTTTGCGCTTGTTAACAATCCGGAAAAACTCTTAAGTATTGATCAATGGGGAGACATTATATGGCAAGATCTTCTTTGGGCCTTTGGTTCATGTACCAATCTTCAGTTGTTGGCATCCGATAGCCCTATTCTGACCGGGGTTCAAAGTTTACAGTATATGTTTTCAGGAGCGTCCGCATTGAATGCAGACCTATCCGGATGGGATGTAAGTAATGTGGTGAATATGACCGGAATGTTTAGTGGGGCGACTAATTTCAATGGAGACATTTCCAATTGGGATGTCAGTAGTGTAACCTCTATTGCTTTTATGTTTCAGAACGCGTCTAGCTTCAATGTTGATATTTCGGCTTGGAACGTCAGTAGCGTATGGTATATGGATGCTATGTTTGAAGCTGCCATCAGCTTTGATCAAAACTTAGGTAGCTGGGATTTAACCAGGACGTCTTTAGGAGGCATTCCAAGAATGCTTTTAGGAAGTGGAATGTCTTCTATGAACTACGACGCGACCTTGCAGGGCTGGGCCGCCAACCCTAATACACCAGCTAATTTGACAAACTTCAATAGTTCAATTACCTACTGTGCTGCAGAAGCAGCTCGTGACTACTTAATTAATACACTAAACTGGGGAATAAGTGACGGAGGTAGAGATTGCTCACAGAATATTACGTTCGTGGCACCCGGTCCAAGAACGTATGGAGATGATGCCTTTGATTTAAGTGCTACAGCCTCATCGAATTTACCCGTTTCTTATACCCTTAGCAATAGCAATGTGATTGAAGTCGATGGAAATGGTTTTGCCCGTATTCTTGGAGCTGGGACTGTCACGATCACTGCCGAGCAGGATGGATCAGGAAGTGGATACGATCCAGCTCCAGTTGTAGCACATAACTTCACTGTTGACCGCACACCACTTTTCATTACAGCTGAAGATGCAAGTCGGGCATATGGAGCTGATGACCCAGAGTTAGTCGCAACCTATGCAGGCTTTGTATATGATGAAGGTTTAAGTAATCTCACCGGACAAGAAACTATTGGTGTTTCTTTCGATCAGAATAGCGCCGTAGGCGTTTACCCGATAATATTGAATGGAGAGACGACTTCCAATAACTATGATATCTTTCGTCAAGATGGAGAGTTTACCATTACACCTGCACCCCTTACCATAGCTGCACAGAACACAAGCAAGTTGTATGGGGCTGATAATCCTGCTTTGGAGATTTCCTATGAAGGTTTTGTAAACAATGAAGACCCAAGTGACCTCACAGGAGAAGAGACTGCAGGTACAGATGCCGATGGGTTAAGTGATGCTGGTGATTATCCGATCACATTAAGTGGCACGGCAACATCAGATAATTACGCGATCACCCGACAAGAGGGCACGCTTACTGTCTCACAAGTACCACTTACAGTCACTGCGCAGGATCATACGGTAGATCAAAGGGGTACACTTCCGAACTTTACGGTTACCTATCAGGGCTTTGTCAATGATGAAGATGTTAGAGTGCTTGACACACCGCCGATTGCAAGTGTTGGCATTTCCGGAACCGATACGCCAGGTGATTATGAGATCACAGTATCCGGTGGTGCTGACAACAACTACAGCTTTGTTCCTGTTTCCGGTACACTCACGATCACTGCTGTCCTAAGTGTACTGGAGCAACACCAGGTCATTGTCTATCCTAACCCGGTCGTTGATCAGTTGTTCATTGAAAGTCGAGAGGCGCACACCCTTACTATTTTCAGTCGAAATGGGGGAGAAGTGCTGAATACTACGGTAGACCGGATGGTCGATGTTTCACAGCTAGCTGAAGGCAATTACATTCTCGTGCTGAAAGACACGAACGGAAATACCCTTACCACGAACCAGATCATTAAGAAATAAGGAGATATAAAGATAAACAAAAACGCCAGTGAGATTCTGGCAAGGCAGCAACCCCGACCACCGCGTCGGGGTTTGTTTTTTTGTAGTGCTTTCAGACAGGTTTCACGAATAGTGATGTAATGACTATCGATTCCCATTTCATTCGAGTAGTTGAGCGATCTGAATCCTTACTATTGAAGATAAGTATTCGGTGACTTCTTAGTTTTCCTACAAGGGTATTTGCCATAACTAATCACCGTTTGTTTATCTAATTGTATGGACTTATCTGTTACTAGGAAGCATTATTCACAATGAAGTATGCACTGGTAGATCAGGAGTAAACATTTTTGAAAAGGTAGTACTGACTTGTTATGTTGAAGTATCCATTTTTCAGTTTGAAGTACGCATTTCTTGAGTGAAGTATGTGTTTTTCAATGTGGAGTATGCGTTGGTTAAGATGAACGATGGAGATTTCCATACGAGTAGTCGTCCTACCACTTGAAGTGTTAGGATGACTTAAGAAACTTTACAAATAAATTCTGTTTGAGTTTTTGATGGTAGCTGAGAGGGATAATGTTGAATAAAGATGTTGTGTATGCTATTTGTAGGTTGTTCAATTTATGAACTTTTGCCGACCTCTACCACATTTGAATTTTGGATATCTTTATGCAATGGCAAACATCACTGAGATACGAAACAGATTAATAGATAGTTTGATGAAGATCAATGATTCAGATTATCTAAAAAAACTTGAACAAGTGATAGAGTCATCTAATGTTCAAATGGAAAAGATTTCTTTGACAGAAGAACAAAAGCTCATGCTTTCAATGAGTGATTCTGATATTCTTAATGATCGAATATTTGATCAGGAGTCACTTGAGAAAATGGAGCTTGAATGGCTAAGAAGAGAAGAGTAGTTTGGACTGAAACTGCAGCCAAACAGAGGAATAACATTCTAAGGTTCTGGGTAAGAAAAAACAGGTCCAATTCTTATTCGCTCAAATTGCTTGAACTAAGCAATCAAAAGGCTGAATTGATTGCGGCTAATCCGAAAATGTATCAATTGTCAGAGCACCCCGATACAAGGGTGGCATCTTTGGGTCATTTTAGTATTTACTATAAAATGAATGCTAAACTAATCGTAATAACTGCCTTTTGGGATAATCGGCAGGACCCTAAAAAACTGTTGGAAGAGTTAAAGAAATCTTAGTTTGTTTTCATAAGGGATGTGGGATACACTCACGTTGGCGCGTTTGATAACAAGTGTCCTCAGGCGCTCTTATTCAGTAACTCTCCCATCTAAAGTATGGAGTCTTCCTTTTGAAGAATAGATAAGTCGTCCTGCCACTTCAAGTGATAGGACGACTAATTCATTTCCCAAATTATTTCCCACACCCATACAACCAATCTCGCTTCTTTCCCTACTTTAAGTTGAAAGTTGAAAACAGATTGAGCTATTCCTTAAGTCCAAATGATCAAGAACTGGTAGAACAGTGTCTCGGGAATGATCGAGTAGCGCAACATCAGCTTTTCGAAAAGTACAAAGACGCGATGTATACGATCCTGGTTAGAATGTTGAATGATGAGAGTGCCGCCACTGATGCGCTGCAGGAAACATTCATTGCCGTATTCAAAAGCCTTCCTTCTTTCAGAAAGGAGTCAACGTTGGGTGCATGGATCAAAACGATTGCGGTGAGGGCCGGGATTGCCCAGCAACGAAAATCTCCACCAGAGCCACACCTTGATGTTACCGCATTGGATGAAACAGAGCCTATCGTTTGGTCTGATGAGTTGACTTCAGAAGCACTGGAAAAAGCAATCGCTGATTTGCCAACTGGTTATCGAACCAGCTTTATTCTCATCGAGATCGAAGGCTATTCGCACAAAGAAGTGGCCAGTATGATGAATATAAGTGAAGGCACTTCCAAGTCCCAACTGTACCATGCCAAGCGATCGCTACAGAAAACCCTTAAAGACTACCGGTATCAATGATTGAGAGAGGGAAGAAATATCTACGAAGATCCATTGATGACCTGCCTCGGCATCAGGCACCTGATATCTGGGAAGAGATTGAGAAGCAATTGCCTGCGAACAATGAGGCCGGAACAGAAAACCTGGAACGAGCGATCTCAGACCTTAAAGAAAAGCAAGCCCCGGATGTGTGGACCGCTGTAGAATCAGAACTGCCGATTGAAAAAACACCTCGAAGATCAACGTTCAAGTGGGCACCATGGGCTGCTGCTTCGATCGCGGTTGCATTTGTTGCGGTTCTCTTACTATCAAAACCAGCCTCAACAGACGAGATAACCTATTCCACGGAGGAAGTAGAATTCTTTAATATCTCCGAGGAGTTAGCCTCTTTTCATTCACCCAATGATCCCGTCCTTGATTTCATCCAAAAGAATTGTAAGCAGTTTGTGACCAAATGTCAGAATCCTGAATTTAAAGGGCTGTTCAATACCTACCTGGAACTCAATGCTGCCCAGGTTGAACTGGAGAAACAACTGGAAAAAACGAACAATAAAGAGCAACTGATCAAGTACCTGATACGGGTGGAGAAGAATAGGACGGAAATAGGGAAGGACATGTTGAAAATGCTACGATTCTCATGAGAAAGCAATGGACCATAGCGAGCATTTTGAGTATCATGTTCTTGCAACTGGTTGGGCAGACCAAAGTAGAGGTGATCACCAAGAAAATAGAAGAAAGCCTTGCACATATTCCGGGTTACACCATCAAAGTGGTTGGAGAGTCTGCTAAGATTGAAGTTGTAGGCTGGGACCGAAAAGAAATAAAGGTGGAGATGCGGCTGATCTCCAAGGGTTTAACCAGGGAACAGGCGGAAAGAGAGCTGGATTATCAGAAGTACCTGATCGACGATGTTGACAAAACCCATGTCATCAAAAACTTCTTACTGGTCCCTAATGAGTTAAAAGAATTGAATAGTATCCAAGAGACTGAAATATATGTGTGGGTGCCAAAGAATTCTGAGCTGGTTATCGAGAATCAATTCGGAAAGACGAGTCTTACTGAATTTGACGGAGAGCTATTGATCAATAATCAATACGGAAGCGTGGACTGCAGCCAGTTAACCGGAAAGGCCGAAATAGTCAGTCATTTTGGTGATCTGGTCATGAATTCATTTGAAGGAGAGCTCGAATTGAAATTAACGCATACCGAAACGAAACTTGAGCGATTCAAAGGCACAGGTGATTTCACTTCCAGCCTTGGAGATCTGGCAGTTGAGGTATTGGGAGTAGATGACCAGCTAAAGATCAACGGACTGAAGTCCGATGTTCGTGTCGAGGTTGCTTTACTGGATAGCTACTACTGGTCTATCAAGTCCAGGTATGGTCGGTTAGTTGGGCCAGAGCGATTGATCAACAAAGTTCAGTCAATTCGAAATATCAAGGTCGAGCTGGGTGATCCCAATGACAGTGAAATAATAATTAGTACGGATTTCGGCGAAATATTAGTGAACGAGTTATGAGGAAACTTCTATCCATTATACTGTTGATCATTGGCTATTCCCTGCTTGCCCAGGACGTAACGATCGAGTCTAGCACGGAAGAAGTTGATAGCGCCAGTTTCTCAAAGCTTGTAAGAAGCTATAATCGGATCATCATGGCAGAACGTGAGGAAGTCACCTTAGTGAAATTGGATCTGCTTGGACCACTACTTTATGGATTATCCGGCATTGATACCACGAAACATAATGTGCTAGGTCTGGCTTTCGAGCGGAAGTTCAAACCCGAATGGAGTTGGGTTTTGGCCACTGACATGCAAGTCAAAAGTGAGTCCATATCAGAGCTTCGATACCGGGGCGGAGTTCGCTACTATTTCGATATGGAAAAACGTATCCTTCGGGGAAGGAGTGCCAATAACTTATCAGCGAATTACTTAAGCGGCAGGATCTCGTATCGAAAGCGGCCCAAGCAGAATGATGACCAGGTTTCGGTCGATTTACTTGTGGGAGTGCAACGCAGGCTTTGGAAATACGGATTTATAGATGTGGATGTCGGTATTGCCAACATAATAGCTCCATATAGAGACAACACCTTTGGTATAGATCTCACCTCGCGGATCTTACTTGGGATAGCCTTCTAAACTATCAAGAACATAATTTTTTAATCATGAGCGTAAAACACCGTTTTTCACGACTGGGATTGCTATGCCTTTTTTTGATGACCCTTTCTAAAAGTTGGGGCCAGGAAAAAGTCAGTAGTGATTCCGTGCTAAATCTTCCAACGAACAGATACCTGACATTGGGTCTGGGAAGTACGTCCATTCGGCTAAAGGACGATCACATGTCCCCGCTGAATTATTACGGAGGAACTATTAACCTCAATTTAGGTGCCTATAAGCGCAAGAAGCAGTCTATTCGCACTTTTAGCTTAGGGGCAACTTACACTAATACTCAGCCAAGGTCGGATAGTCGGGAGATTGATCCAAGGAGTAAATACTTTAGGTTAGATCTCTCTTATGCGCAACAGCATTACGTCAGGTCCTTCTGGAAGGACCAGTTGAGATGGTATGTAGGGGGGAAGATCCGGTCACATTCCAATATTCGGATCAACCCACAACTTGATGGTGGAATGATCACTTTCCTGTTTGCCAACGGATTATTTGCCAGTTCCGTACTCGAGCGGGAAGTTCGTGTTTCATCCAGGCCCCTGACCATCGGCTGGCAACTGGACCTCCCAGTCATTAATCATGTGATCAGGCCAAGCTACCTCAACATTTATGACTTTGTTAATCCACAAAACGACTGGCTCGAAGAACGATTGGAGGATAGCAAATGGCGTGGGATCGGTTCCTATACCAATTTGACTTCCACCATCTATCTACTTTACCCGATCAGCTCAAGCAACGTGCTAAGGTTTGGCTATGAATGGGATTTCTATCAGGTCGATGGAGTACTATCTGCCACCAGCGCAACGAATACCTTCCTTTTTTCCTTACTGTTTCACTTCTAGTTTTTATGAAAATGAAAAAGACTTTACTACTTATCATCGTATTTATCGTTGGCATCACATCCTGTGATGATGCTTTTTTTGAAGATGATCCTGCAAATGATGCAGTTACCAATTTTGAGATCCTTTGGGATCGGATGGATGAACGCTATGTGTTCTTTGACTACAAGGGAATCGATTGGGATTCGGTTTATGACGTTTATCGTCCGCAGGTATTCAATGGAATGCCATCCCAGGACTTGTTTGATGTAATGGAAGCGATGCTCAACACCTTAAGAGATGGTCACGTCAACTTGAGATCAGACTTTGATATTTCCTTTTACAATTACTATGAAGACGCTCCCAATAACTTTGATTTCTTCAATCTTGAGAGAAACTATTTGAAAGATTACCGGATCACCGGGAGGTTGCTGAATACCGTGATCGATTCGGTAGGCTACATTTATTACCGAAGTTTTCAAAGACCTATTTCAGAAGACAACCTGGACTTTGTGGTAGAGGAATTCAGAGGTTTGAAAGGGCTGATCATTGACATCCGAAACAATGAGGGTGGAAACCCCTTGTATGGCTTTCGACTGGCCAGGAGGATCACCAGGGAAGACGTGCATATCTATTCCACCATCTACAAGGATGGGCCAGGCAGAAATGATTTCTCGATTCCCTCCAGGGCTGTGTTGGACACAAACAATAAAGAAAAGTTTGACTTGCCGGTTGTTTTACTGACCAACAGAGTCACCTATAGCGCAGGTAATTTCTTTACAGCGATGTTAAAAGCTCTTCCACAAGTGACTGTTATGGGTGATACGACAGGAGGGGGTGGTGGTATCCCGTTGGGATGGGAGCTACCCAACGGATGGTTCTTCAATTACTCCAGCTCGATCACAACATTACCGGATGGGTTTAACATTGAAGATGGGATCCCACCGGATGTCCCGCTAACCATTAGTGATGAGGATTTGGCCGATGGCAGGGATACCATTCTTGAAGAAGCCATTCAGTTTTTGAACCAGTGAGTAGAATGCAAAAGGAAAGAGGTCAACCCCAAGTATATTGACCTCTTCAAGATCAAGGATAGTTGTAACCTACCTGAAGGAATCGAACTTATCCGGAAGTTGATATTGGTCAGATTCGATTTGTCTTAGAATTGTCTGTATTTTCCATTTACCCTCGGTTTTCAATAGTTGAATGCTGTTTGTTCCTCTTTTGGTTACCGAATCTGAGTTGTTTATGTAATAGATATGATGACTAACCCGATGAGCAACATTGCCTAAAACAACGGTCTCGGATCCGATCTCTCTTTCATCAAATGATCGAATATGCCCGGCCCGGAAGGCTTTTTGGAATTCCATAACGTTATCAGTCAATGGTACAACAAGAAGCGTATCCTTTTTCACGTCCTGAAATATGGCAGTCGAAGTGTAATACTTGCTGTAATCTGAAAAATCCGGGGTGCTTCCCGAGCCAACATACCAAACCTTGTATGCAGCTTCAATTGCTTTATCTATATCGGAGATAAGGTCTTGGGTTATTGTTTCTTCATACTGATTGTCATTCCTGGTTTTACAACCCTGCAATCCACCTACGATTGACCCTACTAGAATGATGGCTAATACATGGTTTAGCCTTCCGTTTTGATTCATATCCATATTTTTTTTACACGTCACCTTAGCCTCCTGAGTAAGAAATAAAATGACCTTTTTCTTTTATTGATTTTTAGATCAAAATTAGACCGCCAGATACGCTCACATCCCAAAAGCGACGTATACAAAAAGCTAACTTCTTAGTAAAAAGTATCGAGAGAGACCTTCCGGAAGAACCTGAGCACGGCAGAACAAGCATTCAATCAATGGAAAGAAAGAGTAATGCTATTTGCAAAACCTTACGGAATTTGAAAAGCAGCTAATAGAATTAGGTGCGCCCTACAAGAGGCAAAGGGTACTAATTCACTTTCATTTCACCGGAAGCTTCAGGTAGGATGGGTATCTATTTGAATGATGCAGTTTAATAACAGCTGTTACGGCATCTTCTCCGCTTTCAGTTGAGACATCCTTTCCTGAATTGTAATTCTTCTGTGTGAACATTGCATTAGCTCCTGCTGAAACGATCAGCACCAGACGACTGTCTTTATTGATGGTTCGTGCTGTTACATCAAAATCTTCAAACCTGTACAGTTCAATCTTCCCCGGAACCACCAACTCTGTCTTTTCCAGTGAATTGCGGTAACGAGCACGTATTTTTTCATTTCCAAGGTAGTTGATCTCCCCATTGGCCATCAGTTCATATAAACTTATATCAATATCCGTATCCTTCACATTCAATTCGATGTAAGCACCAACTTCAAACTGACCTATCAGGATTTGTTCTTCGACCAGAGGTTCACTCACATAAACCAATTGATCTGCGGTGCTGATCGCAATAGGTGCCTTATAGAAGTCCGATCCATCATAGGAAGCAAATGAGGTGGTATCCAACGGATCATAGGTGTAGGAATCCGCTGACTCTCTTCCCGGCTTTCCAGTTTGTAACATCCCTGCATTTAACAGGCTTTTTGCTTCGCTCGATGGACTGGAGAGGTAATACGTTAGCGTGTCTTCTGAAATGTCGGACCAGGTCGAGTTGTAATTCCATTCATTTTTGTTCATCACATAATAAGCAACTCGTTCCTCAAGGAAATCAGGTTTGTCTTTTCCTTTTAGTGTCCAGTCAAACCATTCCAGGTGAAACTGTAACATGTCAAGCTTGGAGTCATCTCCAAATGTAAATCCGCCAAGCTCTGTTACCGGGTTTCGAGTGCCCGGGTGATTCCATGGACCAAATACCAGGTAATGCTTTGCTTTTCCTTCTTCAGAACCGTGTTGCATATGTGACTTGTAATAGGTCATCGCACCACGTTGATCTCCATCGAAATACCCAGTGATCGTAAGAATAGGTAAGTCGAACCCCTGATAATCAGAAGGTTTAGGGTAGAGGTTTTGCCAATAACTGTCAAAATCCGGATGCGAGATCCATTTTTGAAAAACCTGATGTTCTTTCCCTAATGCAATCCTATCCCATTCATTGAACGGCTGGTATTCATAGAATTTGTTTTTTGCTTTGGAAAACCAGAACTCACCATTTCCAAATAAGTTGCTGTTCCTGGATTTCCCGCTGGTAAACATCAACCACTGCAAGTTGTAGTTATAGAAAATCCCATTCCTTTTTGGAAAGTCTAGTCCGGGACCTACCGATGCAGTAGGAACCATACTTTTCAATGCTGCAGGTTTTTCCTTGAGCGTTAACCATTGAACCATTCCACGGTAAGAGCCACCCATCATACCGACTTCTCCATTAGACCAGGGTTGCTTTGCAATCCATTCAATGGCATCATATCCATCCATACCGTCTTTTTCAAACGGGGCATATACACCTTCCGAATTCCCTCTTCCTCGTAGATCAAGACTGATAAAGACATACCCCCTTCTAGCAAAGAACATTCCACGCTCTGTTGCCTCGTCATTCACATAAGGTGTATAAATAAGGATTGTCGGAAGGGGTTCTTCTCTTTCAGTTGGCATATAAATATTAGCCGACAGGTTGATCCCATCTCTCATTGGGATTTCCTGATATAAGGTAATATCTACTTCCTGAGCGATTACGGTACTGATACAAACTAAAAAGGAGAGAACGGTCAATGTCTTTCGCATAGGGGTTGGGTTTGAATTTCCTAACTAGTTGAAGGGATTAAAGATAATTGGATTTGCTATACAGGAAATCGCTTCTTGCACCACATCTTTTGATCAAAAAATACGGCAATAAGGGATTTGTGTTACTCATAGAAATCATGGAGTCCTATTTTTAGTTTCACAACTAACCAGACTCCACGAATGAGCAAACACATCTCCTTAGTTAGCATCGTATTTGCGGTCATCGCATTTGTATCAATAGCTTCCCATACGAAAGATGCTCCCAAGACCATTGCCGAACCTGTTCCTGATGCTGGATCAAATGAAAACGAAAGCGTCATAGCGTTCAACACGATGATGGATGTCCTTACGCATCATCGATGTATCAACTGCCATCCATCGGATCATGTTCCAAAGCAGGGAGAGGATAGTCATGCTCATCGATTTGAGATCACGCGAGCCAACAGCCTGGCGGCAACAAACTGCAACACCTGCCACCAGGACTCTAACAATAACTTCTCAGGTGTACCCGGAGCACCGGATTGGGCATTAGCTCCTCATAACATGCGGTGGGAGGGTCTGTCCAGAGTCGAAATTGCCACATCTATGATGGATCCCCAGCGGAATGGTAATCGCACACCAGAAGATATCATGCACCACCTGACAGAACATGAATTGGTCTTGTGGGCCTGGGAGCCAGGAGTGGATTTAGATGGTAATCCGAGAGAAGCCCCTCCGGTTTCCAAAGAAGATTATATCGCAGCAGTGAAGAAGTGGATCGAACTGGGAGCTGTTATTCCCGAAACCTCAAACAATTAATTGTCACTACTATGATGATATCATTCAATATCAATGGAAAACCTGAATCTGTCGATGTAGACGGGAACACGCCACTACTTTGGGTCGTCAGAGATGTGCTTGGTTTGAAAGGCACCAAGTTTGGATGTGGAAAGGCAGCCTGTGGAGCCTGTACGCTTCATGTAGATGGCGAAGCGGTAAGGTCATGCTCTTTTGCCGTGAAATATGCGGAGGGTAAAAGCGTCACTACCATCGAGGGTCTCGGTAGTGTAGATGATCCTCATCCGGTTCAACAGGCCTGGATAGAAGAGGTGGTCCCACAATGTGGCTATTGTCAACCTGGATTTATGATGGCTACTGCCGCGTTGTTGTCCAAGAATCCTAACCCAACCGATGAGGTTATTGACAAAAACATCATTAACATCTGTCGATGTGCCACCTACTACCGCATGAGAAAGGCCATCAAAAAGGCTGCTGAAATTAACGCTAACTCAACCACTAACGCTTAAGAAAATGGCAGAGAAGAAAAGCATATCCAGACGGAAATTTTTGGTGAGAGGTGGATTGGGAACCATTGGGGTTCTTGCCCTGGGCACCTATGTAGCCAGAAATCCCATCAGAAGAAAACTGTATGAGACCATTGACTCGATGGTTATGCCTTATAGCGGGTCAGGTACGGAGGCGAACCTGTGGTTTGAACTGACGAAGGAAAACCGGTTGATCTTCCATTCACCTAAAGTAGAAATGGGGCAGGGGATCTTCACCAGTTTCACACAGATGATCGCAGATGAAATGGACTTAACTCCGGATCAGATTGAAGTAAAGGGTGCCGCATCAGCCACAGGTGTAGTGGATGGTATGAGTACCGGTGGAAGTCTTTCTGTTGCTTCGTTGTGGCAGCCACTTCGGGAGCTGGCGGCTATGATGAGAGAAATGATCAAAGTGGAAGCTGCTAAAAAAATGGGCGTAGAGGTCTCGTCACTCTCTACTAAAGATGGAGTGATATCCGGAGACGGAAACTCCATGACCTATGCCGAAGCTGCTGCAGATGTAACCGAATGGCAGCCGCTAGCTAATGCTCCTGAGCCGAAAAAAGACGGGTTCAAATACATCGGTAAGCCTGTTCCAAGGGTGGACCTTTCGGACAAAGTGTTTGGTGTTCCTATTTACGGACTGGATGCCGAGATGCCTGACATGCTGTATGCTTCTATCACCAGACCGGAAATTGTTACCGCAACCTTCAAAAGTGCTGATACCAGTAAGGCTGCCAGCATGCCAGGTGTCGTTAAGATCGTCCAAAAAGACAACTGGGTAGGCGTTGTTGCCAAATCTTATCCTGAAGCATTAGCTGCAAGGGATGCCATTGAAGTAGAGTGGGACGTACCTAAGAAATGGAATGAAGAAGAATTGAGGGACATGTTGAAAGTGGGTAAGGGGAACCGCTTTATTTCGCAGAAAGAAGGGGGATCACTCAGTGAGGATGATGAAAATGTAGTCACGCTGGAGTTTTCAAGCCCGTTAGGTGCTCATGCACAGTTGGAACCAAATGGAGCGGTCGCAAGCTATAAGGATGGAAAAGTAACCGTTATTCTTTCTACCCAGGTGGTAGGCGTAACTCAGAAACAAGTGGCTGAAGCACTTGATGTTGCTACTGAAGATGTCAATGTGATACCCACTCACCTTGGTGGTGGTTTCGGTAGGCGCTTGAATACCTACCATGCCATCCAGGCTGCTCAATTATCCAAAGAAGTGGGCAAGCCTGTAAAATATATATTCACCAGAAAAGAGGAATTCCAAAATGATCTGTTTCGGCCGCCTACACATCATGTCATGAAAGGAAAACTTGGAGGTGACGACTATTTGAATTCACTAGAACACCATTATGCGAGCGGTGATGTGGCCATTAATTCGGTCATACTTCCAGCTGCCATGGGTACGATGTTGGGTAGTGATCTGGGAGCGATGAGAGGTGCCAACATTATGTATGATCTCATCCCTAATTACAGGTCCGTCCAATGGCATACTACCTTACCATTTGCAACCAGTTGGTGGCGTTCCCTGGGCCTTTTGGCCAATACATTTGCCATTGAGAGCTTTATTGATGAGATGGCCTTGCTCGCAGGTAAAAACCCGGTTGATTTCAGATTAAAAAGACTGGGTGATGACACCAAAGCTCAACGAATCAGAAAAGTCATGGAGGTAGCTGCTGAAAAAGGTGGTTATACGGATGAGATTGTCAACGGCAGAGCCATGGGGTTTGCTGCATCCATAGACGCCAATTCACCAGCAGCCCAAGTGGTAGAGGTTTCCATTGAAGAAGGTTCAATAAAAGTACATAAGGTCACCTGTGCTTTTGACTGTGGCCTGGTTATTAATCCAGACCAGGTGAGGGCTCAATGTGAGGGCTCAATTATTATGGGTATCAGCGCGGCAATGTACGAGAAAATGACACTTGATAATGGAGAGTTGACACCTACGATCTATGGTCCCTATGAAATGGCGTTAATGAAGCATTCACCCAAGGAAATAGACATTCATTTGGTCCAGGGAGCTGACGATCCACTGCCGGTAGGAGAACCTCCGCTAGGCCCTGTTGCTGCGGCTATTGGAAATGCCGTTCGTAGACTAACAGGGATCCGTGTGACCGACATACCGATGCAAGAAGCCTACACGAAGGCAGCCAAAGAAGAAGAAACAAGTCCATTGTCTTATATAGGCGAACAAATAAGGAACATAATGGTGTAGAACAGCCAGGCCTTAGTTCAAGTTCCTGTATTCCAGGGGCGTATAACCTGTCTTTGACTTGAAAAGACGTATAAAATAGTGCGGGTAGTTAAAACCCAGGTTGTAGGCGATCTCACTAACCTTTCTACTTGAACCAACCAAAAGGCTCTTTGCTCGTTCTACGATGAACTCGTTGATATGATCTTTCGGCGCTCTTCCGGTTTCTTTCTTGATCAAATCACTGAAGTAATTCTGAGAAAGGTTGGCTTTTTGACTAAAGTACTCAATTAGGGGAAGTCCTTTATCTAGTGCACTACGATCCACAAAATAGTCTCTTAGCTCTTTCTCAAATTGAGAAACGATGACTCTACTTTTGTGAGATCTGGTCGTAAACTGCCTTTCATAAAACCCGGAACAAAAGTGAAGTAACTGTTCCAGTTTGGCGATAGTTTCCTGGTTGATGTGCTTATTCTCGGATTCGGATTGAATATCCTTAATGCTTTGAATAACGGCCTGCTCTTCTCCGACAGATAAATGCAATCCCTCAGTTACCTCATAATCAAAAAAAGAATAGTTGGAAACCGCCTGACTTAAAGTTGTGCCCTTGATGAGTCCCGGATCAAAATACAATAGGTACCCATTTATCTGCCCTTTTTTTACCTCGCTCATGGGTATGTAAACCTGACCAGGTGCGTAAAATGCCATGACCCCTTCATCAAAATCAATGGAATCACGACCATATTCCAGACCACAACTCTTATCCTTAAGGGATATCATGTAGTAATCCTGAATGATTTTGATGCCTACCATCTCAGGAGTGACAATCAACTCTGAAGCCGGTACAACAGAGAGCAGCGGGTTTTTAGGTTTTTCAATACCTAGCTTCTCATGAAGTTCAGTAATTGATCCGATTCGTTTGAATTCTTCCAACACAATCAAAATAACCACTAAAATGGGAAAGATGTTGAGTTTGCAATAACACAAAACGTGGAAATGGCTTATTGTGGTCTGTCGGGGCCTTGACCTAGAAACTCTTGCTATTGAAAACAGACAAAGTCTGAGTTCACGTTATTCACCCAAGATCTTACGATTGGAATATAGTACCTTATTTCCCGGAAGCTCGATTTCAACCGTCCGCTTTAACTGCCTGATACTTAAAATCTTATCCCTGTTTACTATAACTGATTTATTGATCCTCGTGAAGGTAAAAGGTAAGATGGTTTCAAGCGATTTTAATGATATACGAATCATTTTTGAGCTTCCATCTTCAAAATGAATGTTACTGTAATAGCCATCGGACTGAATGAATTCTATGGCCCTTCCATCTACCAAATGGGTGGTCTTACCTTCCGGAATACGGATCTTGAGAGGACTGGAAGTGTCTGAAATGCGCCGGATCAACTCGTTGATGGACTGCTCATAGTTAACATTTTGACGTTCCCTTACTCTGTTAAGTGCTTCATAGAACCGATCTTCCTTATATGGCTTCAACAAGTAATCGATGGCATTTTCCTCAAATGCCTGAATAGCATATGAGTCATATGCAGTAATGAACACGATAGCTCCTTCATTGAAGTTTATCGATTTGATCACATCAAAACCAGTCATGTCTTTGAGCTGAATATCCAATAGGATCAAATCCGGTTTTTGAAGGCCAATGATATCGATTGCCTGCTTACCGCTTTCAGCTTCACCGACCAATTCATAACCTTTCCTGGTTTGAAGCAGCTTTTTCATCCGCCTGCGGGCAGGCGCCTCATCATCAATTATTACTGTTCGAATAGTCATTGAGACGAATTTTTAGTGTGTTGACTACCTTGTTTTCAACCTGTTTCAACTCAAGATCAAAGTCATTTCCATAGGCATTATCCAATCGTTCCCTGGTATTGGAAAGCCCAATTCCATTTGATGCATTCCTGATGGGTGCGCCATTGTTGCTTACAGTAATGATAAGATATGGGTTATCCATCACGGCAGTTATTTCTATGCTGATTTTTTCCACTCCACCTTTAAAACCATGCTTGATGGCATTCTCAACGATCGGCTGTAGTAAAAAGGGTGGGACCAGTTCTTTCTGACAGCTTTCCTCAATTTGAAAGGTATATTCCAACTGGTGTTCAAAACGCTTTTTCTCGATAGACAGATAAGAAGTCAATATCCTGATCTCATTTGCTAATGTGATCTTTTGAGCAAAGTCCATTTCCATCGAAAGCCGTAGCAACTCTCCAAGGTCCACCAATATTTCCTGGGCTACCTCCTTTCGTTCATCTATAATGGCAACAGCATTGTTGAGTGTGTTGAATAAAAAGTGAGGCTGGATTTGCCTTTGAAGCACTTTAAGCTGTGTTTTGCTAAGCTCACTTTCCAATTCTTTCTTCTTTACTACTGCACTGGCCCTTTCTTCAAAGTATTCTTTTCCAAGCATAATAAATAGCAGGAAAAAGTAGTAGGAAGCAATGTGATGAAGATCTGTCATGATCGTTTCACCAATCCCCGACAGGAACGTGCTCACACTGATCGAAAGAAATGCAATTTGAAATTGAGCAACTGAAACTGCCAGGTAGATCAAAACAAACAGGATCATCGTGCTGAAATAACCAATGATCTGGATTGATAGCCTTTTTCCTTTGAGAAAATGATGACCAGGATAAAGGATCAGCATGATAGCTACAAAGCCATTGGTAACTCGCATTAGAGGCAACCAATAGAATTTAGCTGATTGGATGGTTTCAGGTCTGAAAAGGTAAATAAGTAGCATCTCCAGACCTCCGAGGATACAAATAAATAGCCAGGCGAGTAGTAATAACTGAAGCGTCGTAAACCTTGATACTCGAATCATCGAGAACAAAAATTAGCAGAAAAAAGGACTTCCACTTATCAAACCGACGGCTTGCAGTTCTATTTCACAATCTTTGAAATCATATTTTGAATGGTTGCTTGCAAATAATCGAGGGTTTGTATCACTTCTATTCCTCACTGAATTGGAGTTCATAGTTTGAACCCATGAAATCAAAATTCCGGGACTACTTAGCCTGCCGACGATGGCAGTCATTCTTATTCGGGGTATTTCTTGTTACAACTATAAGCTCTACGGCACAGGAATTTCAGGAAGTAGCTTTTTCATCAGGCGATGGCTTTCAAATTACGGCCGATCTATACCATACAAATAAGTCATCACCAACACTCGTCTTATTCCATCAATCTGTTTCGAGTAGGGGGGAGTATCGGACCATTGCACCAAGGTTTCAGAAGATGGGATTCAATTGCCTCGCCGTGGATCTCAGGTGGGGCAAAAAAGACTTTTGGAATAAGATTCCTAATGAAACAGCCCGAAGAAATGGAACCTATGAAGTGGTAGACAATTATGAACGAACTGACGAGTATCAGCTAACAAAGGTCTGGCCGATCATCTGGAAGGCTTATGAAGATATGAAAGCAGCTATGGAGTATTTGAAGGCAGAAGGTTATGATCAAAAAACGGTGGTGGTCGGTTCTTCCTTTTCTGCCATGCTAGTTTTTAAACTTGCCTTCGATGGCTTGCCTGTTGACGGGATCATTGCATTCTCTCCGGGAGAATATCATCCTAAAGAGGATGGATTACTAGCTCTTTGGGCCAGAGAAGTCAAGGTGCCGGTTTATCTCTCAGGAGGAAAGGAAGAAGAAAAAGTGATCGAGGAAGTAGCCGGTTTCTTTCCAGTCGGCATTCCTGTGTCCATGCATCATTCCGAAGGAAGGCATGGAGCCTCTGTATTGATAACGGAAGAAGAAGACTGGTCGCCGCTTGGCCAGTTCCTTGAGGAATTCCTTGTCAGCCAAAAAAGGATTGGGTTTCGCGTATTCAATTCGTATCGTCTATCACGTCAATGGGAAGATGGCAAAAAACCTATCAGGGCGTGGTATTGGTACCCATTGAGTGATGCGGATGAGAATGAGCCCATGGCAAGAGTGGAGTACATAATACAAATGAATCCGGATAAAACGAAAGAGGAAAACCTGGTGACTTTCCATCGGATCATTAGCAGTCTTACGGACAATCCACCAGCAATCGAATCAGTTCAATCCTACTTAGACTTGAAGAGCCAAGTCATACTGAACGCTAAACCAACGGCCAGCGATCAACCACTGGTGGTACTATCTGGTGCACATCCCATTTATTTCACAGCGCTTGCCGAACAATTTGCCATGTCTGGCTATCGAGTGGTTTCTGTTCCACGGGCAGGCATGAAAAAGGGGGAGCGGTTGCCCTTCAGCAAGGAGGGAGTGGAAGAGTACCGGAAAGATCTAAACACAATCCTTGATCATGTGGAGCATGAAGGTTTGGTGGATATGGATCATATTTCATTTGTCTCCTGGAGTTTTGAAGGCTTGCCCACTTTACAGGTGGCGTTGGAGCGAAATGCAACTGGGTTCGTAAGCCTCGACTCTTCGCTCGGCTATGAATACGGCATAGGGTTGATTTCGAATAAGACACTTCGAAAACTACCTTTTAAACTGATACACTATACCGGAAAAGCTACTGATCATGGCAAGGACCTGCATTTTCTGGAAGACGATCCGGACATTCAAATCATCAGTGAATTTGACCTGGAACATGGTGACTTCACTTCCTTGTCAGCAGTTACAATTCCTGAAATGATAGGTACATCAACGAGCTTCTATGAAGAGCTGATAGCTGCCTTGATCAATCATTTAAACAGTAATAAATAGATCGTTATGAAAATCATTCTCAGCATTACAATCCTTTTGATTTCATTGGCAAGCCATGCGCAATCAGAAATAGACCCAACATCCGGCTCCTATACCTTTAAAATGGAACCTTTCAGTGTGGTGTATTCCCAGTTGGAAACGGAGCTGTTTGTAACCACGAGTCATTCCGTAGATAGAACCATTTACAATGTCGTGATGAGTATGCCTGACATTGCTAACCAGTCGAGGGTAATTACAGATGTCATAGGTGTTGCGGTTAAGGACGGGTCATTTATCTATCGTGATTTCCACTTTCCAATGCCATCATGGAAGTTCAATCGGGTACGGTACGACGATCAGAAAATTTCGATAGAATCCTTTTCTGCATCCGGTACAGAAAAGGAAGAACGGGAAAGTACTAAACCGGTATTTGACGGAACATTTGTCTACTGGCAGCTAGCAGGGGTCGCAAAGTCTGCAGATAACTTCGTCATTAACAGGTGGAAACAATCGTCGGAGGGATTAGTGGTAGGCATGTCAGCAGCATCTTTTAGATTGGAAGGAAAAAAAGACATCAAGATCGGTGAGGATACGTATAACTGTCGGGTGTATGCCGTTGAAGCTGCCCCTGGAACCAAAGTGATTTGCTACGTTTCTGATCAAGCTCCCTACTTAATAAAGCAGGAATATCAGGAAGGAGATACGGATCCTGTGGACATTATGGTGCTATCAAGGGTATTAAAGTAAATATCGTTTTACTAGGAAAATGAGGTCTGTTGTTCATGCTATCATAATGCTGTTCTTTTCCGCAAGCAGTATTGGGCAACAAAAAGCTGTTTGTATCACGGTGGATGACCTCCCGGGAACCAACGACACAGCAGGGGCACATTCCTATGTAATGTCTCGATTGACTAACTATTTCAGCTCCAATGATATTCCGGCGATAGGATTTGTTAATGAATACAAGCTCTATTCCGAAGATACATTGATCTTATACAAAGTAGAATTATTGGAGCGTTGGGCAGATAACGGACTGGAGCTTGGAAATCATACCTTCTCTCACATTTTCATCAATCAGGCAAGTTTGGATGAGTACAAGCAAGATGTCATTAAGGGTGAGAAGGTAACAGGCAGGATCCTCCGGGAACAAGAGAAACAACTCCACTATTTTCGTCACACACAGTTAAGAACGGGCCCTACCGATGAGTACAGAAGGGAGCTCGATGAGTTCTTGAGATCCCGTGGTTACCAGGTCGCTCCTGTTACTATAGATAACGATGAGTACATCTATGCCTATTGTTATACTCGAGCGGATAGTGAAACAAAAAAGAAGATCGCAGAAGACTACCTGAACTACATGACCTCTGTATGTGTATACTACGAAAGACTCGCTTACGAATTTCTCGGATACCACATCCCTCAAACCCTCCTGATCCATGCCAATGAACTCAATGCGGACTACATCCTGGAGTTGACAGATGTTTTTCGCAATAGGGGATACCAATTCATCTCATTGGAGGAAGCATTGAAAGATCAGGTATATATGCTACCTGTGGGGACACATCAAAGAGGGCCATCCTGGATACACAGATGGATGTTGGCCAAAGGGCAGAGCCCGGCCCCACAACCCGAAGTATCCGAATACATTTCTCAGTTATACAATCAATTAAGATAAATCAGGCAAACCATGAATAGAATAAAGCTAAGAATCGCATTATTGACTATGGTAGTTCAGCTGGTGTTTTCCATGGAGTTCAATAAGGTTTATGGACAAGCATCGGCTGACTTTACCTTTTGGTCCGAGGGTGAATGGGTTTCAGAGCTCACGATCTTTGAAGGCGATACCATTGTAGAAAAAGACCGCTTTTCAGTTGAGAGGCTTGAAGACAAGAATGGGTTCCTCGAAGCGTGGGAGATCTTTATTGGAGACGGTGAGTATGTACAAGCCACGGTGATCCGGGCATTTGACAATGAAACAGACCGATGGAAATTGTTTTATGTCGATGACCTCAATGCCCAGACCTGGGATAGTGAGATCATGGAAGGTAAAGTTTACTTCTTCAAAGAATTCAATTATCGAGGTAGAAAGTTCTATTCAAGACAAGCCTGGTCTGCAAGACCGGATGGAAAAGTGCTTAGGGTCATTGATCGTTCAGAAGACGGGCAGAATTGGACAAACAGGTATTGGCAGGTTTTTAGTAAGAACTAGTGTAAGAGATGTGTTCAGGCTAATGTTCAAAAATAAGGTCCAAATGCAGGCAGACGGACATCTTTTGAAGATTTAATCATGATGATCATTCTACATTACCAAAAAAGTGATTTGACTATCCAAAATGCAGCCAGCCTACTTAGCAGGACAACTACTTAAACTAATCGTTCTATTAGTCATCATTTTTGCATGTTCTACTGGCAAGCCGACAGAAGAATTGCCTCAATTGCTGGAAACAGCACGTAATGATATCCGGGCACACGTATCTCCAGATGGCCTTCAAATTGCTTTTAGCACCCGTGATGACAGTAGCCGAACGAATTATGGTTTTTATGTGATTGGAGTTGAT
The DNA here is from genome assembly GCA_965267415.1 of Cyclobacteriaceae bacterium. Classification (GTDB taxonomy): domain Bacteria; phylum Bacteroidota; class Bacteroidia; order Cytophagales; family Cyclobacteriaceae; genus Ekhidna. The sequence goes on from OZ253955.1 coordinate 688,865, forward strand.
GGTAAGGGGCTAAAACAGCTTCTTTTTGATGATCGATTATCCATAAAGGCACCCAAATGGTCTCCAGATGGAAGTAAGATCGCATTTGCCAAAGGAGAGGGACAGGAAATAGATATTTTCACTATCCAAAGCGAGGGTGGTGAGCTACTACAAGTTACCGATGGACCAGGGGTAGATGCAGAACCCTCATGGTCTCCGGATGGCTCAGAACTGATTTTCCATTCAAACAGGAGCGGCAACTTCCAACTATATCGTATGGATGAAAATGGCCAAAATCAGCGTAAGTTGATTGAAAGTGATGCAAACGATTATATACCGGACTGGTCAATAAACAATAAGATCGCTTTTACGTCAGATAGAGCCGGAACCACAGACCTATGGATGGTCAATGAAGATGGTACAGAACTCACACAGCTGACATCCTATGAAGGGAGAGAAATCGCTCCTGTGTGGTCTTCCGATGGATCAAAACTTTCATTTCACCGGAACACACCAGCCATAGAAGGAAATCGTACATGGAACTGGGATGTCTACTTGATGGAGCCTGGCAAAACAGAAGTACGTCGCATTACAAAGGATCCTGGTGAAGACTTGTTTGCAACCTGGTTTCCTAATGGAACACAATTGCTAATACCGTCGCAAAGAGGAGCAACAGGCCTGTTTAGATTTTATAGCGTAGAGGTAGGTGATACAGCTGCACCATTGAAATTCGAACCCATACCTATTTATCCCTAACGAGCCAGGCATAATAGCTATAAGCCGATCTCGATTAATTAATCCAAAATGTTCAAGGCAATCTCGTGCTTAAACTTGATAACGAAATGGTTTGAGAAATTAAGGAGTGAGCTGTTAGAATACAGATTCTCTCAGTCATTCTTAAGGATCTTAGCAGGATTGATCCGGATCAGGTGCAGCACATTCTTAGAAATTGTTCCCAGCACAATGAGCACAAGGATGATTATCGGAATGAGGTAAGTCAACGGATGAATATCAACCCGATAGAGGAATCCTTCGATCCATCGCTGGACACCCAGGTAGGTAAGGGGTAAGCTGACTAAACAGGCAATCAGGATAAGTACAAGGTATTCGACGATCAGGAGTCGTGACAATTCCCAGTTTCCGGCTCCCAGTACTTTGCGAATGGATACCGTTTTGCGTTGTTGCTCCAGGAAATAGTTGGAAAGTGAGAGCAAACCCATGACCGCTAGCAGGATGGAAACGACAGTGAAGATCCCGAATAGTTTTTGGAAGCGCATATCCGCCTCGTATTGTTCCCTGAAGCGTCCGTCAAGAAAATCGTATACAAACGGAGATTCCGGAAAGGCTTCTTTATATAAGGATTCAACTTGTGTGATTACTTCACGAGGATGTCCCTCAAACTCAACAATCAGGAAGCTTCCCTGAAAGACCGAATCAAGCTGTATAGACAAGGGTTCAATGGCCGAATGCATGCTTTGGTAGTGATAATCTTCAACTACACCGACGATGTTATAGGTTGAGGTATTCCCGGTAAAAGCCACCGTTTTTCCAACAATTCCATCGGGATGGTCATACCCAAGTGCATTCATACCCGCACGATTGATGATCAGAGAGGCAGAATAATCCGACATTAAGTTGGGATCAAAGTTTCGCCCACCGGCAAGCTGAATGTCAAAGCATGATAAATAGTCAACACTGGCGGACATGCGACCGAAGACCACCATTTGCTCGGACTTACTATCGTTGACATTCATAGTATGCCGCCACCCATTTGGATCTCCCGGCAGGCTGGAAGAAGAAGCAATATTTTGCACTTGTTGCATTTGCCGGACATCTGAAACAAGCCTGTTAACCTTGGGTTCGAAATTATCTCCACGTAAAATGGATTGCGGCAGATCAACAGAGATCTTTTGTTTGATGTTGAATCCCAGGTCACGGTTGATGATAAACTCAAACTGCATATAAGCAACGGCCATTGCTGTGATCAGGAATGCCACCACAGCAAATTGGAAAACAACCAATCCCTTTCGGATAAGAACGCCATGCTTACCATGCTTAACGGCGGCCTTCAATACATCAATCGTTCGAAAGGAGGCGAGAACAATAGCAGGGTAGAAGGAGGCAATGAGTGATCCTGCCATTAAGATCGCGGCAAGCGCGGCAAAGAACGGAAGATCTTTGATGCCAATCGAGAATGTGGTGCCGAGTAATACGGAAAGTTGTCCTGAAAAGATAAATACGATTGCAAAAGAAAGTACCAGGGCCGCCAGGGTTAGCAACACAGATTCTGTCATAAACTGCCCCATGATCTGCCTGGGGAATACACCCATCGCTTTCTTGATCCCAATCTCTTTGGCACGGTTGATTGAAGTTGCCGTAGACATGTTGACATAATTGACCCATGCCACGATCATCACCAACACACCTATACCAAAGAACAGGTGGATGTAGTCACGCTCTATCCCAGCTTCCAGCTCATTGTGCAAGCCTGTGACCAGGTGAATATCCCTGACGGGCTCAACCCTAACCACCTGCTTTCGGCCCGCCTTTTCATCGAACTGTCTGCGTTGCTCATTGAAGAGTGTCTGTATTTTTTCCTGAACCGCAGATGGTTGAGCACCGGGAACCAATTCAACGAATGTGATATAATCCGACCACCTCCAGCCGACCTGTTCCAGTGTCAATGGTGCCCAGGACAAAGTAGGTGTATGAAAGTCACGCAACACTCGGTTTGGGACAAACGCCTCTGTGTTGCGGAAGTAACTATTGGCTGGAATGTTTTCGTATACGCCTTGTACCACAAATTCGAATTCAGAGCCCAACCGTAATCCAAGGTATCGAAGCGGTTGACCCACAGGGTTGGCATCCCCATAAAGCCGGGTAGCAAGATCTAACGAAATGAATATTCCATTCGGAGAGTCCATGTTTTCGATATTGCCGGCCAATATAGGTATGCTGAACATCCGGAATAGGGTAGGGGTGGTATAGAGGACCTTACTAATGTTTATGGAATTCTCATCACGGATAACTATAGCTGATTCTACATAGATGTTTGTGGCATTGACCACTTCCGGAATGTTTTCTTTTAGGGCATCAGCCACGGCAATGTATGAGGTCGCCCTGGCGTTTTGGATTTCCCCGGTCTCAACCGAAACTACATCATTGCGAACACGAAACAACCGGTCTTCCTTCTCGTGAAATCCGTCATAATTGAGCTCATTGTTTGCATAGTAGAAAGCTACCGTGCAAATGACAACCCCAATAACAAGGCCGAACAGATTCTGGATGAGTTGTCCTTTGTTCTTTAAGACGATCTTAAACCAATACCTAATATTATGAAGTAATATGTTTGTATTTAGTAAGGATTTCCTGGTTGGGTTGGTCATGTTTGAAAAGCTTGAATGTCCTACTTTTTGAATGGATTTGTAATATTCCCTTGATAGCTCCTGATGTTGGCTGTCAAGCTCATCAGTAGCTTTTTTGAATGCCGAATCAGCTGCCATTCCCTCTGCTATAAGGTCTTCGCATTTGTCCCTAACGTGGCTGATCAGTTCCTCCTGGTCTCCGGGTTCGATGTTACCCTTCTGTAGACTTTTAGCCCATTTTTGAATGGATGATTCCAGGTCAAATGCCATGACTAACTATTTAAGGACCACAGTTTACTAAACACGCTTGTCATCCTGAACCATTCAGCCTGCTTCTGGCGGAGTACTTCCTGACCCATTTCAGTGATGTCGTAATACTTTCGCTTTCGTCCTCCTTCAGCTACAACCCAGCTAGACTTGACCAAACCATCTCGTTCCATACGCTTCAGTACCGGGTAGAGCATGGCTTCACTCCATTGTAATTCACCGCCCGAAAGCTCCTTAACTTTTTTGATGACCAGATAGCCATAACTTCTTCCTCCCCTAAGAATGGAAAGTATAATAGGCACAGTAGATGCCGCAACAAGCTCTTTTGAATAAATCATATACCTAATACGTTTAGGTATATGGTTAGGTTACGATTTCAGAATCTACCAAGTTCCTTAGCTTGGTCTCGATGCGTTCCTGAGTGGGCTGAGCATGGATTGGGAAAGAACCAAGCCAGGTGTATTCAAACTTCGCCGTTGGATAAGTGATATTTTGAGAATTAATATTACAACGGATTTTGTGCTTACAACTGTTATCAAAAACTTAGTATGATGAAGAAATCACTTTTGATATTCTTTTTGCTCCCTTTTTGTATTGTTGGTCAAACAAAGATTCATAGCTACGATCCCAAATGGTCTCCTGACGGTCAGGAAATTGTTTTCTATTCCAATAAAGATGGTGATTACGAAATATTTACCATTAGTAAGGACGGTACTCGTTTAAGGCAAATTACCAACAATGAATTCAATGATATTGAGCCTGCATGGTCACCAGATGGATCATTAATTGTCTTCCGATCAGATAGAGATGGTAGCTCTCAACTCTATACTTATAACTTAAAAACCAGCGAGACGACACAGTTGACCTTTTCAGAGGGAATCAAAGGATCTCCAACCTTTTCACCTTCATCAAATCAGATTGCTTTTCAATGCAATAACAACAAGATCAAAGACATCTGCATTATGGATTCGGATGGGAGCAATATCAAAAACTTGACGAATAACACAGCAAACGATTTACGTCCAAGTTGGAGCAAAGACGGTCAGTCTATTTATTTCTACTCTAAGAGGCTAGGGCATTACCAACTCTTCAGTATGAAACCTGATGGTTCCGTACTTACCAGGTTGTTCGAAAGCGAAACGCATCAAGTTGATCCATCGCAGATGTCAAACTCGAACCGTCTTATTTTCACTGATCATTCCGGTGATCATCAAAACTTCTACATTGTCGATTTAGATAACTCAAGCCTGGAGCAGGTAACTACTGACTTTCGTAACGTAATGCTCCCTTCTTTCTCTCCAATGGACGAAGAGATCGTTTTTGTGAAGTTTACGGAGGGTGTGGCTGATATTTTTATTATGGATTACAACACGAAGAAAATAAGACAGCTCACTAGCTTTTAAAATAGATGGGATCGGGCGAACATCTCACGATCATTGGTATTATCTCGTGGGGTTTAACCCCTCATACGAACCTTTAATAAAAAGTAACAAGTCGTCATTCAATTTTTCCATAATTTCGCCCAACCACTCTGAATTAAGATCGTAACTGACATCAATATTTTTTTGGAAGTAAAAAGGTCATGATCCGGATACCAATTATTCTTTTAGTTGTAATTGCAATCTTCCCGCAACTTGCTTTTGCCCAAACGTTAGCAGAGCCCGTACTTGATGGGAGAGCAGTATATATACAACCAGATGGCAACAGAATATTTTTAGAGCAGCAACGCGCCGAGATACATGGTGGCCACAGTAACCTCAAAGGGTATTCTTCTCCCATTCGATTGGATAGTGATCGTTTTCACGAATTCATCGTACATGTCGATTATTCTGTTGATTTGGAAAGGTATTTGAGGATATTCCGGCTGAAGCATAAATCTCACCATACGGAAGCCAAATCTCATCGCTATATCCACTTACCACATCATCACCTTGATAGAATTGAAAGCTTAGCATTCAGTTACACAAGGTATGGGGAATCTTCCGTGCAGATCACCTTGATAAACAAACTCATCCCGGGAGAATATGCGATCACTTATGGCCTTGATGAAGATGACGTCTTCAATCTATTCGGAGTAGATTAAACTCTTACTTTCACAAACTTCAATTTGCTCTATAAGGCATTCAAGTGCTTGCATGGCAGTGTCATGCTTTAGCCCGAAGGTTGATCATTTTTAACGTCTATTGCGCAAACAAAAAATTGGAAAAGCTCTTTTGAGAAGATAAACATCTCCATTTAACGTCAACTAGCGAAAAAATAGATAGCAAATTTTCAAAAAAACAACATTCGGGCTTTTGGAAAAGTGATTTTTTTAATGAAATGCTATTGTTATTGAATATTTCACAAATATTTAATTCAATGTTAAAATAGTTAGCAAATAATTGACTTATTAACAACAAATATTTCAATTTTACCTCACGTTAAGTGACTAACAATTCGACCGATCAGTCTGCCGGATCAGGACTAATAAGTCTAATGGGCAGATAAACAGAAGCAAATTCAATCTTAGTCTTTATCAGCTTAGCCACCCCACATTTCCTAATCTGACCGGACTGGATTTTTGTTCAATCAAAACCATTATGTTCCACTTTAAATAATTATTATGAAACAAAACTCAACTTTCAACCAGAGAAAACTAGTTATTGCGTTAGTCCTGGGGCTTTTTATGTTTAGCACTTCGCTGTATGCACAAGACGAAGAGGATAAGTTTGGCTTGAATGTGTCACTTAACTCAGATATTTTTTTCGGATACTATCCCTTCTTTGCGGGCTCTTACAAGGCAAGCGATAACCTGGATTTTACCTTTTATGGCATCTTATGGTCCGGCGGAGTAGGTGGAGGCTGGGGTAACTGGACTGAGTTTGGAGTAGGAGTCGGCTTCCCCGTAGGTGAGACGCTTTATGTTAATCCACAAATTGGATTGCTCAACGGTAGCCTTACGTCCGGACTGGGTACTCCGTCGTTAGTAGAAGGTATTGTACCAAATCTTACGGTAGCGCTTAGCAACGACCAATTAGAAGGCGAGCTCTATGCTGGTTATTATTTAGGTTTCGAAAGAGATGACCCGGTTGATGCCGCCACTAACAATTACTTTCATTGGTGGATCAATTCAGGATATGGGGTTGGCAAATTCATTTCGGTTGGCTTGCACTTCGAACAGCTTAGATACGCCGGGGGCATTGAAACGGATGGTGCAGTAGCTGATCTGGAGGCGGTAGATCTATACACTGCACTGGGTCCATACATCAAATTCGCTGATCCTGATGGGGGCGCCTACGCCAAGTTTATTGCCGGTGGTGATTTGCGTTCCGATGGAGACAAACTGCAAAGTGGCAATGACCTTTCAAACTTTTTTAAGCTGACAGTAGGATATTCATTTTGAAACCGTAGCACAAGTAGTAAAGGCTGAATTATTCAGATAAGGGAAATGAAGGTGTGAGCTTAGGTTCACACTTTCAGTTTCTGGTTAAGCAAACGAATGGCAAATGTGTGTTGGTCCTTGTTTGATAGCCAAACTCCTAATTAACAGCAGTCGTCATATGGTACTTTTCATTAGGTAATATGCTGATTTCTAACTTTCCTTTTGGGTGACGGTAAAATTCGGCCCACATCCACCCACTAGGTACTGGCTCATTAATCATATAATTTTTTTCATTGAACCATCCAGAGGATATTTCAACCATTTCGGAAAATCTTGTTTTAGAAACACTATAATCTCCTGTATAATTTGGAGTCATTAAAAACCTTTGAGTCATTAAATCCGGATAGAAATCATACCACAACCTTTTACCATCTCGGTGAATCAAAAAGTACACTTGCTCATGCTCAGATTCTGCCTCAAATGTCTTTGATTCATCTCTGGAAAAACTATACCAACCATCACTTATTATTTTATTTTTACTATTCTTTCGTCCAATAGCTACATATACTTTTTTGTTAGAATGATTAGTGATTTTCAACACATCTTTCTTTTGACTACCGCAAGAAACTAGAAAGATTAGGACCAATATTGCAGGAAGATTTTTTCGCACCATTATTAAAAATTACTGTATCATAAAATGTAATCTCATTAGCGATTAGAAAATTAGAATAATCGAAGGAATAATACACAACTTTGGTATCTTCCTGCGCTGTGCCAGCCCCTTTCTCAAATCATTTTTAATCTAATATCTCTAGATATAGATATTTGCCCAACATAACCCAAAGAAGAACATGTCAGAAGAGAAATTTTATCATGTCGGTGAACTTAGTTCCGAGCAACCGGCCAAAACTCAATATGAACCTACCAAATTCGCTAAAGCGCGACATCCCGAGCCTTATCGTTTCGAAGTGAACCTGAGCGCTGAAGCGGGTAGAATGCAAAGTAAAACAGGTGTTGTTTCCGTCAATATCCCTGGGTTTAGTCCGGTAAAGCTGTATTGTGATGAGCAGCCACCGGTGGGGGAGGATACGGCACCACCACCGTTAGCTTTTTTCTCAGCTGGAATTGGGTTTTGTCTGATGACGCATTTAACAGATATCCTCACTGCACGAAAGATCCAGGTGGATAGCCTGAAGTTGGAACAACGCATTGTGTTTAGAACAAACCTGGGCCACATGCGTGAGCACGGATACATGACGAACGGAGGTTGTGATATCGTCGAAACACATGTGATCATCGAAAGTCCTGAACCGGAAGAAAACATCAAAGACCTGCTCAACGAAGCGGAAAATGGCTGCATGGCGCATTTCGCCCTTAGAAACCCAATACCATGGTCGACAAGACTGGTTTATAATGGTAAGGAAGCGATCAGTCGGTCATCGGAAGACAATGCTTGAGGGGCAAAGTAGCCAGAAAGTTATTCTTACTTAACTAAGGTGAGGATCGTCAACATTTGCAGCAGAGTAATTAAGAAACTGTAATTTCGTATGACTGCTTATTCAGGCCCACTCAAGCCGTGGTGGCTTCTTACTTTTTTCATTGATAAAAAAGTAAGCAAAAAATCTAGACAGAATAAAGCTTCCACCCACGACCCGACGCATGGCCCGCTATTCTGTCAGGCCGACGCTCCTGGACGGAGACGGATCTATCATAAGAGGTTAATCCACTCGTCCTGATAAGAATCGGGATTCCCCAGGATGACGAATCGCTCGGTTGGCTTGTACATCCCGAAGCTATAAGACAAAGCGAGGGCATATTGGATACTCAAATCCACTTCTCCTTAAGGTCCTTGTATTTCGTTCTTCCAATGGGGATGACAGCTTCATTTCTAAGCTCGGCCATGTATTTACTTCCGGATGCTACGGTTATTTCTTTTATCTCAGATAGCTTCACCAGGTAAGATTTATGGATGCGGTAGAACGTAGGGGATAACAGCTGCTCCAGCTTTTCGAGTGACTTATCATGAAGCTCTTTTGTTCCATCGACCAGGAAGAGTTCGGTGTAGGAACCAGCTCCTTTGATGTAGATGACATCCTCCTTTGATATGAGCTGTATCCTGTGTCTTTTCTTTACAGCTAAAAACTTAACCGTATTTGTTGCTGTTTTTTCTTTTGTAATTGCCCGGTCAAAGGCTTCTTCCAGCCGATCTCTGTTGAAGGGCTTAGGTACAAAATCCAACACTCCATATTCAAAAGCGGTAATGGCTTGCTCTTTATAAGCTGAAACAATGATCGTATGAAACGATTTCGAAATCGCTGTGGTAAGCAAGTCAAACCCATTATCACCGTTAAGGTTTAGATCCAGCAGAACAAGGTCCAATGAACTGTTTTCGATAAACTTCATTGCCTCATCCAGTGTACCGATATGGGTTAGGGATTGTAAACTATCACCAAAAATATCCCGGGTCATGCGTTCAATTCGCCTGGCGATCCTTGCCTCATCCTCAACGATTAAGATGTTCATCTCCTCAGGAATATATTTTTATGACGTTTTTCCAGCCGTCGTTCGTCGGCACGGAGATCAGGTCCCATTTCGACTGATAACTTTCTGCCAGACGAGCCTTTACATATTTCAGTCCCGTGCCTTCTTTTGTGCTCGTTCCTTGCTTCACATTTGCAGCAAATGTCAGGAAAGTATAACTCTTAAAATCATTGTTTGATTCATAGATCAGCTTGAACCTGATACTATTATCTTCAAACGGTAAGCTGTGCGTAATTCCATTCTCTAATAATGTGTGAAGAACTCCGGGTGGTATTCTTTCCACAGGATCGATTCCTTCTTCATCCCACGAGTAGTTGATCTCTTTACGATAGGCCATGATTTCAAGATGGGTACGGCAAAGGGCTATCTCCTGACCAATGGGTATCAATGTTTGATCTTCGATCTGGTTAAAAAGATCAAATTCTTTGGCTAACGCTTCGATGAATAATACACCTTTCTTCGGTTCTTCTTCCACCCAATCGATCAAAGAGGTCAGGGTATTCATGAGGAAATGAGGCTGGATATTCTTCTTTAATAGTTCCAGCCGTAAGCGTGTTGATTGCACCAGGGAGTTTTCATAAGCCAACCGCTGATCTTTGATCCTCAGTGAAAGCATATACAACATACTCAGGAGGATAAGTCCAAAACCGATGAATAGGCTTTTGTCAAAGGGAATAACAAGAGCTATCAACAAGCTGGTGATAAGTGTGAAAAGTACAAGACCAGCGCCCCTTGTCTTTTTGTAGGCTCCAAATACCACAATCCCAAAGGAAACTAGCCACATACTTGATGCCATGTTATTAGACGTTAATTCATAGACATATCGTGATAGAAAAATGTACAATAGTACACCCGCGTAAATGGTCAGCAGCCATTTTCGTCTGGGTATGGGAAACTGCATGGAAAAATAGAATGGTATCAGGAAAGAAATACCAAACATCAGGCTTCCAATTACCTTTAAGCGTGTAACATGCGCACTGTAATGAATGGGTATATAGGCTTTACTGAATTCTGCCAATATCAGGCTGAAAAAGAGCAGGCAGCAAATACTGAACACGAGCGTTGTGTACTCCTTTTTGTGACTTAGAAAGAGAAACAGGAAGTAAATAGCAGCAATAAGAAAGGCTCCTGCAAACAGATGCATATAAGAAGACTCAAACAGCCGGTCGGTTACTAGCGCATCATAATCGCCGATTGCCAATGCATAGATCCCTACATGATCCGGAAAATGATATAGACTTGATCGTATGGCCAGCAGATGTTCTCCGCTCTTTGCCAGATGAGTGGGAATGCTAAAAGTTACCCACAATTCACCTTCCTGGGGAAGAACAGCTTCTTGTCCCGGGTTCCCGTTTTTCCCAATTAGCTCACCATCCCAAAACACCTCATACTCTCCGTAGACCTCCAACTGCAAACCATATGGATGTAAGGATTCCGGAGCTTTTAAAATATCGATTTTCGTTCTCATCCAGAAAACCTGACCATCAGGTACGATCGTCATGTCGGGTTCCCAGTCCTCCTCATCCAATTCCTTTGCAGCCCATGCTCGTTCATCCCCCAGCTTGTATATGGATTGATGTTTTTTGAAAACAGGTTTCTGATTGCAAGAAACCAGTAGTAGTAAGATGCAAAGAAAACAAGGTATGGATCTCCAGGTCATGCCAATGTAAGCTAGCCATTATCAAGTTGCCTGTAGAGCAGTTCATTCAGGCATAGAGCAGTTGGCAAATTAAACGGTGCTCATCCTCAACTCCTAAATGAATTTTGAGGTATAAGCTTCAAAAAATTCAATCACAACCTATGACCATACGAATGAAATATATGAAACATGTAAAGTATCAGAGCGGATTGCGGATCGCAACAATGCTTCTATTGACAAATAGTATATTCCTTAGCACAACTTATGCTCAAAATAACGCTGCACCGGAAGCCAGGGCCGGGGAAGACACACTTTCATTCTGGGATATTCCTGAACTCAAGGAAGCCTATTTTACTGCCACGCCAACCGCTGGAGAAGATGGTATACCCGTAGGCCAATTAGGCGTTGATGGTGGCAATAAAGAAATGATTCTCAAGCTGGCACAAGAGATTGCTGACGGTCAGCATAGTAACTTCGACGGCCTCCTTATTGCCCATAAGGGAAAGCTCCTCTTTGAATCCTACTATTCGCGCGGACGCATCAACCTGCCACACCCTCAAGCGTCAGCAACTAAAGTATACACCAGTCTGGCACTCGGTCGAGCTATCCAGTTGGGTTATCTGACCATGGACGATTTAGACAAGCCCCTGGTCAGCTTTCTCAAAGATCTGGACCCAACAAAATTTGTAACGGGTGTAGAAAAGATCACACTTCATAAAGCATTGACAATGCGTTCCGGTATCCGACTCAGCAGGGAGCAGCGAGATGAATTCGAGAAAGATCCAAAGCAATTAGCCGGACAAGGACACGTTCAGACGTATCTCGAACATAGTGAACCTATCACCTCAGCGTCACAGACTTTTGAATACAAATTCGATCCTATGTTGGTGATGCAGGTTATTGAGGCTGTTGTTCCGGGGACGGCCAAAGACTTTATCAAAAATGAACTGCATGACAAAATGGGCATCACGAATTATCGATGGGAGACTGACATTAGCGGTCTGCCAAGGTCTGGAAGTCGCTCGAGCATGACATCTCGCAATATGCTGAAGTGGGGCACATTGGCCATGAACAATGGGAAATGGAACGGCGAACAGCTGATTCCGGAAGCCTTTATCACCAAAGCAACAAGCAGAATCCTCTATACAGGTGATGATGAAGTCCATTATGGCGGCAAAGATGTCTCCAATCAGGGGTACGGTTATTTCTGGTGGAGTACAGATTTGAAAGTTGGCAATAAAAGCTATTTCGGTAGCTCTGCTCAAGGAGGTAGCGGCCAATGTATCCTTTTGGTTGATGAGCTTGATCTGATCGTCGTGACCACCGTCCATCGAATTGAGATTGGTGTCTTGCAGCTTGCGGCCGAGCGGATCTTACCAGCTTTTATTAATTAATTCCCCGGTATCATTCAAATCTAACAATGAGTAAAACGTATGTTATTCTGACCCTGGCAGGGGTACTGCTTTTACATGCCTGCACTCCTGAAAATCAGCAAGCAAGTGATCCTGATTCTAAGCTCCCTGAAGGTCCCTATCTGGGTCAAACGCCTCCAGGTTCAACGCCAGTACCATTTGCGCCAGGTATTGTAAACACGGAAGATTGGGGGGATGCCGGTCGGTTTTCTCCGGATATGAATGAATTTTATGTCTCCAGGTGGCGTGTGGTGAATGAAGAATTAGAAAGGGAATCTGTCACCTTCAAAAAGAAGGATAATCGATGGCACGAGGAGAACGATTCGAGTAGGGTAGGTGTACCATTTTTCTCACCGGATGGTCAAACGCTCCATTTTGGAAAGCGGTATAAAGAGCGCACTGAGAACGGATGGTCAGAGATGAAAAGCCTTGGTTCCGCATTTGAAGAATTACGCATCATGGGCCTGACAGTTTCCAATAAAGGGACCTATGTACTTGACGAAGTAGGAACCAACGGCAATGGTGTAATCCGGTATTCACGATTGGTAGATGGAAAACGTGAAGACCCAAAGCCGTTCGGTGAAGAGATCAACACAGGAACTTGGAATGCCCATCCGTTCATTGCTCCCGACGAATCTTATCTTATGTGGGATGGTGAAAGAGCGAGCGGGTTTGGCAGCAATGACCTGTATATCAGTTTCCGACAGCAAGATGGTTCCTGGGGTGAAGCGATCAACCTGGGTGACAAGGTAAACACAGAAGCTGAAGAAGGCGGTCCACAGGTCACACCTGATGGAAAGTATCTCTTCTTCAATAGGATGACAACAACAACCGACGATGCGGAACCTCACTCAGACTTGTTCTGGGTGGATGCACAGATCATTGAGGACCTCAGGTCCAAACAATAAATCCCTTAACAGGTAGTTTCTGTTCTATACCTGACAAAGGTAGGGTCAGGTGACTTTCACAAATTTCAATCGATTCAGTGCGGTCTTCAGAATCTGCTTGACAGGAAAGTCATTTTCACCTTGTCTATATCCCGGTTGGTTAATAAAGGAAAACCATCATCACTTGAGCACGGATATTCATTTATTTAGCTTATGACAGGTATAAGTAGTTCAAATGGAATCTCTCAGCGTTGTTACACAAATCCCGGAACAAGTGACGGTATTTTTGGGCAATGTCTTCAGAACTCTACAAGAACGGATTTACAAGTCTGAGAAAGTACTGGAAGGATGACCTGATTTCCGGATTTATGGTTTCCCTGATCGCTTTGCCTCTGTGTTTAGGTATCGCGGTTGCATCTGGTGTGCCACCTATGTCCGGGCTTATTGCAGCGATAGTCGGAGGGCTGTTCATGTCAAGAGTTACGGGATCATTTGTTACGATAAGTGGCCCGGCCGCCGGGTTGATCGTAGTGAATCTGGCTGCTGTGGAATCCTTAGGACAAGGAGACCTTCTGGCAGGATACAAGTATGCTTTGGCAGCATTCTTAGTTGCCGGACTTTTTCAGATGATCTTAGGGTTTCTGAAAGTAGGGAAGTTTGGAGACTTTTTCCCCTCTGCTGCTGTACAAGGAATGCTTGCGGCCATTGGGGTCATCATCATTGTGAAGCAGCTATTTGTAGCGCTGGATTATACACCTGAACCGGGGGGGTATGGCATATTTGGATCCATCGTACAGATCCCTGACGCCTTTATCAATATGAACCCTGAAATTGCTTTTATCGCACTCATCAGTATTTTCATTTTGGTCATCCATCCTCACATCACATTTAAACCTGTCAAGATGATTCCCGCTCCCATGTGGGTCATTATTTGCTCCATTCCATTCTCCCACATTTTTGATCTATTTCATGAGCACGATTACAAACTGATTGGACAGGTGTATCACTTAGGCCCTAAAAATTTGGTGCACCTTCCGGAAAACGTCATTGAGGGAATTGTGCTGCCCGACTTTGGGATGGCCTTTACGGATGTCTTCTGGGTGGCTGTTTTCAGCATCTCATTAGTCGCTAGCCTGGAGTCACTGTTAAGCGCACAGGCTGTGGATACATTGGACCCTTATCACCGAAAGTCCAACCTCAATAGAGATGTTTCTGCGATGGGAGCAGGCAGTGCACTTTCAGGATTACTTGGTGGATTACCAATGATCTCAGAGATCGTTCGTAGTTCTGCCAACATTGGAAATGGAGGCAAGACGCAGTGGGCGAATTTTTTTCATGGAGGCTTTTTATTGCTGTTTCTTTTGCTTGGGAAACCCATCATCGAACAAATTCCGTTGGCGGCCTTAGCGGCTATGCTGATCCATGTGGGTTTTAGGTTGGCTTCTCCATCAGAGTTCAGGCATGTATCCCAGATTGGTAAGGAGCAGCTATTGATCTTTTTGACCACACTCATTACCGTACTCGCTACGGACCTGATCATTGGGATATTAGCCGGTATCCTGATGCAAGTCCTGATCCATCTCTATTATGGAGCTCCATTAAAGTTTTTGTTCAAATCACGATTTGATTATGCCCGGGATCAGGATCAGGATGTCATCTATCTTCAGCATTCTGCCATTTTCTCCAACTACATTTCGCTAAAGTCAGAGATCGAACGACGAAGGGAGCAGGGGAGACTGGTGATTGACTTTACACATGTAAACCTGATTGACCATACATTCCGAACTCACCTTACCGGTTTGATAAAGGAATGGGGCAAAGAAGGAAAGCAATTGATCCTTTCTAATGCAGAACATCTGATTCCTGTTTCGGATCATCCACTCGCTACGCAAGTCAAGAAAGATGCTTTGCCCGCTACGGAAGAGAAATTAACAGCTCATCAACAACACCTGAAAACTATTGCTTCGAAAAATGACTGGAAATTCTTACCAGCCAAAACCATCTCTTTTGACAATTTCGCTGGGTTCAATTTCGGAATAAACAGCAGAATCGTTCACGCTCAGAATATTGTTTCCGGTAGATATGAAGGTGTCCGTTTGATCTATTCCGAGATCATTTATGATCAATCGCCTGATACCGCATCGGCGGACTCGCAATTATCAGCACTTCTTATTAAGCCACCGACTGACATACCCGTCTTCGTGTTAGAGCGAGAAGGTTTCTTTGAGAAAGTGACCGATTTAGCTGTTCGTACGGATATTGACTTTGACGCTTATCCTGTTTTCTCTGACGCGTTTGTACTGAAAGGCCCCGATGAGACAGCTATTCGAAGCTTCTTCCACCCGGGCATCATCCGAAAAGTAGAACAGCATCCGCATTTCCACATGGAGAGCAATGGAGAAGCCATCATTCTATATCGATTCGACAAGTCAGAGGATGATGAGTCCATCAGTGAATTGATCCGTTTTGGGAAAGTGTTGTCTTTGATGGTTTAGAGCACTGGCTATTAGACTTTAATCCTGTATTCAGAGGGTGTAATAGCCGTTTTCCTTTTGAAGGCGGTGTTGAATACCGATTTGGAATTGAATCCTGCCTTGAGCATTACCTGCTCTATGCTTAGGTCAGATGACTCTCGTAATAATCGCTTGCTTTCTTCAATCCGGTAATCAATTACAAATTGATTGAAGTTTTTTCCGATGACGCGGTTTAGGTAATTGGTGAGCTCGGTAGCAGGTATGTTGATACGATTCGATAATTCCGGAAGTGTTAGTTCGGTTTCCAGGTAGATTTTGTCTTCTTCAAAGGCTTTTTCCAGTCCGGCCTTGATGGTTTTTCGCAGGTTTTCAGAGAAAAGGTCGCTGATCTTTTCAAACCTTAATAACCTGGGTCTCCCGATGACCTGCAACAAGAAATAGGCAGTACCAATCGTGACGGAGAACTCCGCGATCACAAAAATGATCCAGGAAAGTTCTTCGGATATCAGGCCGTATTGTTGATGCAACAGTACCTCAGCCAACCAAAGGACATTCCAGGCCAGCATTGATAAGGCAAATACAGCAAGATGTTTCTCGCGGATGAGCTGCCGCAACGCGTAGATCATCGAGATGATCCAGACAGTTTTGATCAGGTTGAACATTTCCAGCAGCGTAGATTCATAGAAATACTGAATGGACCAATTGAACGGGAAGAGTAGGAGCGCAGGAATGAAGTACAACCAGGCCTTTCGCATCGGTATTTCCTTCCCTGAAAGTGCACCGGCGAATAGCAGAAAGCTGGTGATCATGCCCACCTCAAACATGCCCATAGCAGACCGGTACACACTAAGCACCGGTAGGGTAAGAATCGTAGAGATCCAGGAGGTGTAATTGAGAATGCCGTATAGATCGGTGGCCAGTTTGATGTAGAAAAACACCGAAAGCCAAAGAATCGGACCTCCAGCCCGTGGATATTTGATCTTTAGATAAACCAAGAAGAGCACAGACAGGAAGAGCTGCATGATCTCTGTGAAGCTTTTCAACCAGTAGTAGTCGATCATCTCGGTTTATTTCGTTCGGATTTTATTTTCAGAATCAAACAAGGCTCTTGTTTTTACATAATTGCCACAAATTATTTCGAAAGGCAATGAAATACCGGGTACAACTATACGAATTACTATCCAGGCACAAAATTGCCCTATTCCTAAGCGGCTTATGCGGTTTAGCACTGGTGATTTTAGGTGGCTATAATGACAGTCTTTTAAAAACGATCACCTTTCTGGCAGTCATGGTTGGATGTTTCCTGCTGTCTGAGTTCATTTATCAGAGCGGTGGATTACGATTTGAAAATTGGAAGATCGAACAACCGAAAAAGGAATTGTTCGTGATTGTTGGGGTCATCATCATCCAGTTTTTGGTGCTGATCTATTGGTTTGTGATCGTAGATCAAAGTGGGGTTAGCCTTACGGTGCGGATCATTACCCTGGTGCTTAGGTTTCTTTTCATTTTCCCCGTCTTCCTGCTGGTTTACTTTCTGGCGGTGCGAAAGTACAGTCTTCGTCAGCTCGGAATTTGGCGGTTAAGGTACTGGTATGTCAGCATTCCTCTTATCGTGCTCATCGGGGGTGCTACGTACCTTACTTTTCCGGAGGGGATGCAGTTTCAAAAAGAGCTGCAGGGAAATGGATACCTCAGATTTATCACACTTGGCTTTCTGACAGCTGCCATCCCGGAGGAAATAGCCAGAAGCTTATTCCAGACAAGGCTAGGAGTCGTGCTCAACAACAAAGGCCTGGCCTGGTTCATCGTTGGGCTGATATGGGCGCTTTCACACGTCCCTTTGTTCTCCTTTCAGTCAGGAGATTATTACTCTGCCATCCTTTCCGCACTTGGAATCATGCCCATTGGGTTGCTTTGGGGCTATTTGAATGAACGCTATCGATCCATCATACCCTCGGTACTGATCCATGGTACCAATTTGTGGGGGTTACAAAACATTCTTTAAACACCTATGAACTGCCCACTAACAGTACTCTTCTTTTATATCTCTATAGCCATGAATGCACAACAAACTTTGATTCATAAAGATGGAAATAGGACCGTATATGAGGTGACAGGAAAGGGAAAGGAGGTAATCATTTTTATCCATGCAGGAGGACTCGACAGGCACATGTGGAAGGAACAAATCATTACACTCAATCAGGATTACAAATTAATCTCCTACGACATCAGAGGTCATGGTCAATCAACTTTTAAATCCAATAGCCGATATGAGATTGATGATCTGAAATCAATCTTGGAGCAAGAGAATATAAATAAAATCACCTTGGTGGGTTGTTCTTTAGGCTCCATCATCGCACTCGATTTTGCCATCAATCATCCGTATTTAGTACATCGGCTTGTTTTGGTTTCGCCGGGGCTTGTTGGATTACAGGAGAAAGATCTGGTATTCCTAAAGCAAATGAACAGGTATGTGGGCCTCATACAAAAAGGCGATACTGCAGCAATCATGTCCCATTTAAAATTGCTAAATGCACTCGGAAGGAGAAAAGGTGAGTTGCCGGAGCAGGTTGATGCATATGTTCAGGAAAGCTTAGCGCTTTTTGTGAAAAGTCGTGGGCTATTACGGGTTCCTGTATTAAAAACGACTCATCCAATGGAATCGGTCACAAGCTTATCCATGAAAACAATGCTCATTGTAGGAGAATGGGATCATTCCTATATTTTAAACAATGCGGGATACATCAAACAGTCGATCAAGAATACCAGTCTCCATCAGATCATACATGCCGGACACTTACCAAACATGGAACAAGTAGCTAGCTTCAATAAGATCCTCGTTAAATTTCTAAACGCTAACTAAAACTGTTTGGTCGCTGGTATTTAGGAATTTCATTCTGGTAATGCCTGGCCACCCAATCAAATCATGCCAATTGCTAATTGCTATATTCCTTCTTCTTTATCAAAAGATGCCGATTTTCAACAACTTCTCACTACCTGGGCTGAGCTCATAGGCGTACAAACTTCAGACATTACTTTGAATGTTATAGGTGATTTCCAACAGTTTGGAGAAACCTATTCAGCAATGGTCAACCTGTACCTTCCGTCTTTATGGGATTCAGGTGCTATAGAAAAGATTGCGTCTACGCTTAGCGAGCTTCTTCAACAATACCTTCATGTAAAACCAGATGAAGTATTCATCATCACACAAATGATAGTGTCAGGTCTCGTGTACACCAAAGGAATGGTCGAAAAGTGGTAGTACACTTAACATATGCTCAACGCTGCTTGAAGGGGTAGCAATGGGAGTTCAATCGATGTTAACTATGTTGAAATTGATGGGAATAATGCAAAGTTGTCTAACTGGAATCCCATCAACTTTTCCAGGCACCCATTTCCGCATTGCCAATTTCCTTACTCCATCAAGTGCAGCCATATCACATTCAGTACATAGTCCTTTAATGACTTTAAAATCAGTCAAAGATCCATCTTCCTCAACAACAAACTGGACAAAAACACGTCCTTGAATTGAATCCCTAATAGCCGTTTGTGGGTAAATCACCTTTAGGCTTTTGTATAGGCTATCAAGTCCACCAGGGTAAAACGCAGGTTCGTCCACGAGTTGGTAAGGGACTATTTCAGTGCTGTCATCATTATTAAGTTGTTCTTGAGAATAGGATGAAAGGCATGATAACAACAGCACGGTAACCAGACTTTTCATTACAAAAGCTCTCATGAAACTATCGAAGACAAATATCCTGCCGCGGAAAGTAACTACCTTGCCACGAACGACAAATTCAAATGACATCCAAAAAACTAGGTATCCTAACAGCTTCTTCTTTGGTCATTTCTTCAATGATTGGGACCGGTGTATTTACCAGTTTAGGTTTTCAGGTTGTTGATATCAAATCCGGCTTTGCGATTCTTTTCTTATGGTTGTTAGGTGGAGTTGTTGCCTTTTGCGGAGCAGTATGCTACGCCGAGCTTGGCTCGGTTTACAAACGTTCAGGTGGAGAGTACAACTTACTTCGGGAACTGTATCATCCCTCATTGGGGTTTGTTGCCGGCTGGGTCTCCATCACGGTAGGCTTTGCTGCTCCTGCATCTTTAGCAGCCATTGCGCTGGCTTCCTATTTAGGCACGATCATTCCCGGTCTGCCAGAAAATCATGTGGCAGCTGCTACTATTCTTCTATTCGGATTAATTCACGCTCAATCCCTTCAGTTCGGAAGTCGAATTCAGAATATTACAACACTGCTAAAAGTGGTGCTGATCTTGATTTTCATCGCAGTGGGCTTTGGCGTTTCAACCCCTCAGGAAGTTCTGCTTTCACCTACGTCTCAGAGTTGGGGTGAGATCATCAGTCCTCCATTTGCAGTAGCCTTAATCTACGTGTCATATGCTTATACCGGCTGGAATAGCTCCATTTACATCATTGGAGAAATGAATGAACCCAAACGAGACCTCCCAAAGTCCCTGTTTTTGGGAACGTTGATCGTCATGATGCTTTACCTCCTGCTGAATTACATTTTTCTATACACCGTCCCGATACCGACGTTAGCAGGAGAGCTGGAAGTAGGTTTTTTATCAGGTCGGGCCATTTTTGGTGAACTAGGAGGAACGATCATCGCAATTGCAATTTCAGTTCTGCTTCTTTCAACAGTAAGTGCCTATGTTTTTCTTGGCCCACGAGTCAGCAAGGAACTGGGAGAAGACATGAAAGCATTTCGGTTTTTTGCTAAAACCAATTCAAGAGGTATTCCTATCAACGCCTTCATTTTTTCTACACTACTCAGCCTGGTATTTATTTATTCTTCGACATTCGAGCAGGTTTTGTTGTACACCTCATTCCTGCTCATCTCCATCACAACCATCACAGTCGCTGGTATTTTTATTCTCCGCACAAAAGGCAAGATCCAATCAGATGGCTATAAGGCCTGGGGTTACCCGTTCACTCCGATCATTTTCATTGCGGTTAGCTTATGGACGTTGATTTTTGTTACTGTTCAACAACCCCTCGAAAGTGGGGTGAGCATTGGCGTGTTTCTCGTCGGAATTGTGTTTTACTTTATCACGAAGGACAAGGCGTGATCACTCATACATTGGTGATGAAGATCTATTCATCTCGTAAGCTTTGAACAGGATTCACCATCGCTGCTTCGATGGATTTATACCCTGCTGTTAAGACTACCAAAATTATGGTCACCATCAGGCCCAATACAAAAGGCCATAAATCAATGCTGATCTTGTAAGCAAAGTCGTCCAACCAGTTGGAAGCCATGAAATAGGTGGGCAATACCGCGATAAAGAAGGCAATGGCTATCAGTTTTAAAAACCGATTAGTGATCATAAAGGCAATGGCGAATATGGAGCCACCAAGCACCTTCCTGATCCCAATTTCTTTGGTACGTTGATGCGTATCATAGGTAACAAGTCCAAAGAGCCCGACAACTGCTATGAAAATAGCCAGGAAAGCGAATAACTGTATGACTGACATGGAAGTCCGCTCGGACTGGTAGAGGCGATCCAGGTCTTCATTCAAAAAGGAAAAAGAAAGAGATTCATCAGGAGAAACGTCATTCCAGGCTTGCTCTAATTGATCCACTATACCAGAAAAATTAGCTGCCTTTAATCGTACCGTAATCACCGTAGGGGCATAGGTAGCTGAATGTTCACCACTAATGATCATCAGTGGACCGATGGGTTGATGAAGCGATAAGAAATGATAGTCTTTGACCACACCAATGATCTTATAATGAGTAGGATTTCCATTATTAATAGCGAGTGTTCTTCCAAGCGGTTCATCCCAACCCAGTTGTCTCATCGCCGCTTCGTTGATCAGGATCGATCTTTCTTCATTATAATCATCTGAAAGCGATCTTCCCATGATCACCTCGATACCCATGGTTGCCAGGAATTCATTATCTACCGTTTGGAAATGAGCATTGATGGATAGATCCGGATCATCGGTAACAAATTGTGTAAATGTGATTCTGTTACCCATCATTTGAAAAGTACTGCCAGCACTTTCAATACCTTCAATCGCATGCAGTTTATGCTTGAAAACCTCCATCTTCTGACGCATTCGTTCAATAATTTGTGCCTGGGTCAACTGTGTGTTACCATGCTGGCTGTAATCCTGACCCAGGGCCAAAGGATGATGTATAACAAGGGTTTGCTCTTTATCATAGCCTAAGGGTTTATTGCTTAAATAGTCGAGCTGTCTTCGGATTATCAATGTGCCGGTGATCAACCCAATGGAAATGAAGAACTGGAAACCAACGAGTAGATTCCTGAACCACAAACCTGATGAACTGGTTTTAAATGATCCTTTTAATGCGTTACTGGTTTTGAGATGCGAGATGATCATGGCAGGATACCAGCCGGATAAGAGTCCAATGACTATCGTGACTATGAATAGAATCCCAACGATTGGAGGCTGATATAATAAATTCATTGAAAGCTCTTTCCCGACAAATTCATTAAATGCGGGTAGGAGGAGCGCTACCATCAAAACAGCCAGAAGCATACCGATAAAGCTGATGATGATCGCTTCAATTAGAAATTGCAGCATGGTGCTGATCTTACCTGATCCCATCACTTTTCTGATTGCGACCTCTTTAGCCCTCTCAGATGACTGGGCGGAAGTCAGGTTGATGAAGTTGATACAAGAAACCGCTACAATTAGAATGCACAGAATAATCAATAGATAGATATGCTGCCGATCGCCATTGGTGGTCATTTCTCCATCCAGCTGGGAATCAAGATGGATGCTTTTTAATGGCTGCAATCCCAGGCGATACGTTGTTCCTTCTCCATAGCGCGCATCAATTTGATTTCTTCCGTCAGATTCAACCAGAGCTGGAAATTTCTCCAGCAAATCGTTAGGATCGGTGTGCGCTTTCACCTTGATGTAGTTGCAGAGAAACATACCTGACCAACTTGGCTTTGTCACAGCATCCCGGAGGTAGTTCATAAACTCAAGTGTTCCTAACAATTCAAAATCAAAATGCGAGTTTTTAGGAAGATCCTTCATGACACCCACGACGACCATTTCCCGTCCATAATCCAACCTCAAAACTTTCCCCATTGGAGATTGATCGCCGAAATACTGCCTGGCAGTACTTTCGGATAGCACTGCATGTTTCCTGGATGTGAGCAGGTTATTCATATCACCTTCAATCAATTCAATGTTGAAGAACTTAAGAAAATTGCTATCTGCTAAAAAAAGTTTGGTCTCAACGAATGATTCACCATCTGCAACCACCGTCACTTTCGGGTGCCAGTATAGCTTATGTATTTGAGTGGCTTCTTCTACTTCAGGGAAGCGGCTGACAAGTGTGGTGCCCAACCCGGGATGAGCTACTGCGTATTCCACCTTTTCATTTGCAGATTCGATATGCACGGAAAGACGATAAATATGGTCAGCATCTTTAAAAAAGGTATCATATGACATTTCATCCTGGATAAAGAGTGCAATCAGCAATGAGCTACAGAGCCCCATGGCCAGGCCCATTACATTGATCACAGCGTATACTTTGTTTCTATAGATCTTTCGAAAACCCACCTTGGAATAGTTGCTGATCATCGAACCCAGGGTGCGACTACTTCTTGAATTACCTTCAGTCCGTACATACGGCTTAAAATAAAATGTAAGCACATCGAAGACATAGAGGATGCTGGCCCTAAGCCGGCCTATCTTCCTGGATCTTTTATGGAATACTTCTTCAAGGTCACCAATAATTTCGCTCCTATAGTATTCGCTGCAAAAAGAGGTAAGGAAGCTAGTTGCCCACTTTGGTGGTTTGGGAGTCTCCTGGATTTTCATACGATTTAGGTGAATTTGATTTCCGGTGCAAGCTTCCAAAGCTGCTGACGCACCGCATTTGCTTCAGTGACCATTTCATACCCAGACTTGGTGATGCTATAGATCCGTTTGCTTCTTCCACCACGCTCATTAGTAGCGCCTCCAATCTTACTTTCTACAAACCCTTTCGTTTCGAGTTGCTTCAGCACCGTATGCATAGCAGGTACCGAGATCTTCTTTTTGGAATACTTATGATACTCTTCCACTAACGTGACGCTGTAAGCATTTCCATCAAGGGAGAGTACCATGAGAAGAACGATTTCTTCTAGTGAACCAAGGCTAGCATTAGACATATAATTATTTAATTAATATTTATATAAATAATACGAACCAGTAAAAAATAGGTTTCGGATCATCGCCAAAGTCCCAAGGGCAGCAACAAATTCGGTTTTGCTATAATGCAGGAACCAGTCTGGGTTACGTCACCTTCACAAACTTCAGTCGGTTCAAGGCAGCTTTCAAACGCTTGCTCGGCAGGAAGGTCATTCTAACCTTTTCAACATCAAGGACGGTCACTTTGTCCTTTTGATCCTTGCCTTTACTTGATACATGTACACTGAAAGTCCCGAAATCATCTAGCCTGGGATTGTAGCCCTGGCTGATCAGGTCCGGGATCACATCGACCAATGATTCGACGACTGCTTTCACATCTGCCCGGTGCAAGCTAGACCGCTCCGATATCAGTTCGCAGATCATGTTGAGGTCAGCCGTCTCCCGATCCGTCAAAACAGGGTAGAAGCGGGGAGCTCTTTCTCCGGCCATGCCGCCGGGTCGTTTGGTAGTTACTTTATAATGAATTGCCATCTACTGTAGTTTGCGTTTGAACCACGTGTGATTTCGTATCAGATCACACGTGATTTTGTCTCAGAACACGTGTGATTTTACCTCAAACCACGTGTTGTTTTGCGCCGAAGCTACCAATGAAAAGACAAAAAGATACCTATGGTTTGGAATTTAGATACCTACAAATGATCAACAAGATACGTATGCAAAAGAGGGGGTGAAGGCTTAATTGATTAAGATAATGGAAAGTGGGGAGATATCGAAATGGCTAGCATTTTACAAACACGACATCTGTCCCTGACACATTAGTATTACAAAAGTGTAGCATTCGCTCATTTCCTTCCTTTTTCACTTCCCTGGGTCTTTGTAGGCTTCTTTCTTCGTCTCAAACAAATTTTTCAATTCAATCACAACAATTATGATGATTAAGACCATCCAACTTTTAAAAGTTGTACTGGTGATCGGGCTGATTATCTCGACATCAGTTGGCCATTCGCAATCAAAATGGGACAAAAAGAAAGCAAAATACCGGAAGAATGATGATCAGGGCATGTCAAGTGATATACACAAAAAATATGTGGGTAGCATCGTTCTTTCCAATACGAGAGTGAATAAGGACAACCCTGACGAGTCCTCATTCAAAAGCTCATTCAAAGCGAATGAAGACCTGTACGGACGTATCTATATGGCATATGGAGCAATCAATGAACCCATGTTTGAGTGGTATGATGACAAGAAAAGCAAGATCGAAGAGCCTTGTGATTATGGCTGCAAGTTTGCCGTGGTTTTAGAGAGGAAAGGTACTGATGAGCGCAAAGTGATCCGGTGCAATGACCTGGGAGGGGATGAGCTTGAATGGACGACTATACAAGTTTCCCTTTATCCTAACCCTTTGGAAGGCGATCCCGAGGAACCTGAAAGAGACTGGGTCTACTGGATGCGCGAATTACCCGCTGGCGAACACACCTTCATCATGACCTACCAGGTTGGGGAAGATGTATGTGGGTTCGACCCAAGGAGTAACAGCGGTTATGCACATCTCACAGATGTCATGGCAACTACTGAGTTCACCATCGTGAAAGAAGAGGGCATGAAGATTCCTTTTCGCATGAGGTTTGACCGTTATGAACCGGTTGTGGACCTCACTTCTATGAATAACAGTATTTTGGAGCGTGCACAAATGGTTTCAAGAGAAGCTGAATGGGATATGGTATATTCCAAAGTCACCGCAATAGAGGATTGGGAATACGAGCGTGATGTTTACGGTGAAGCAATAAGGCGTACCATTGACACACGTATCCTTGGAAAGAATAAAGAAGGGAACTGTGCTGCTTTTCCCTTTTTAATTATACAAGAGCACATGGGAGGTGGACGTTACGGTCAGGTAAAAACTGCATTTCAGGGTTTAGTTGGCAAACAAGACCTGGATTGTGACTAATTGGTTTTCGATCAAACCTGAAATTGTGAACTTCTTTCGACTGAGCAAGCTCTGATCACCATTTAAAATCTGATAAGGAACTCTCGCAACTCCTTATTGCTAGCAAAGCCCATCTTCTTCCTTAGCCTGGCTTTTGCCACATTTACGCTGTTCATGGTTGATTGCTTGATGGCCGCAATCTCCTTGTTGGTAAGGTTAAGACGAAGGTGGGCAGTTAGCTCCCGTTCTGACTTGGTAAGATCGGGGTATTTTGTCAGCAGGCGATCGTAGAATTCAGCGTTTATATCGAGTATGTTTTCGCGGGTCCGCTTTAGACGATCTTCTATCACTCGCTGATGAGAAAGTTCTCCAAGCAGCTGCTTCAGTCCTTTTTCATGGTTATCCATTTTCAGTACTTTTTTGACCCGATCAGTTACATTCTTCGCCATCTGCTGATCGGTCTTTGTGGTCATGAGTACACTTTCCAGGTCTTTTTGCTTGAGCAGCATTTCGTGTGCATGCTTCTCTTTGGTCATTTTTATGATTTGGTCGGATTGATCCTTTATCTGCTCATTTTTCTTCTCAAGTTGCCTGTTTTGATTTGTAAGCCGGATCTGGTAGTTGTTAATCTCATTTTCCGCATAGAGTAGGGCCAACACCACAAATCCCAGTAGCGTCACAATCACAATCGACTCAGAGCTGTCAAATTCCCGATAGTTTAACTGGTACAGATTCGTACTAGCGAAAAAGCCGAAAGCAAGGGAAGCAAACAAGAATTTTAGCGTCCTTTTTTTGAAAACAAACACACTGATCGTACCTACGGCAAGTGAACCGTATGGTGCCGCGGATTGTGTATGTGTCATAAACGTACTCAGAACGCTTACTAAAATTGCTGCGCATGCCAGCAGGACGTATGCACTTTGATCTTTTCCCCTGAGATTTAGAATAAAGCAAACCAGGTAAACGATGTTGAAACCAGCGATGAGCCATACTTCTCTCCACTCTCCTGAATACCAGTTGGCAATAAGCCCGATTGGGGTGAAAACAAACACACCTAAGTAGATACAAAGGTTAAGTAGTTTGGTTCTGTTAACATCAGCTATGTCATCAGTCGGGCGTACACCATAAGAAAGTGACAATGAAAGGAATTTGGAAAGCATAGCTTATTATACCACCATCCGGTGAAATTAATTTCCTGCTTTAAAGATATAATGGAATAAAAACGGTTGTTGGATTCTACCTTATGACTGGATAACCTAAGTGAATTGTCCTTGCGTTATGTTAAATCAGCTTTGGTTCTGGGTAGGGATTAATAGTTAGCGCAGGCTTTCGTCATAGGATGTAGTCATATCAATTCTGTAATGGGAGTGGAGCACTCTTTTGAAGCTTTGGTTGAGTAGGGGAAGAGGGGCTGAAAATGTGTGCGGTTATGGGTGTTTAAATGGAAGTTGCAATTGTCTAGAGATGTCAATATTTGGGACAGCTTCATATTTACCTAACAAATACTCTTTTTCAAATGATGCATCCTTCCTGATTCGAAGGTCAAATAGAGATTTTACATCAGTAGCACCATACTGATCTTTTTTAAAGAGTATCATCTGATCTCTTCTAAAAATATTACTCGCTTTATTAATAAATCTGGTGTTGTGAGTCGCAAAGAGAAATTGAGCATTGTTAGGGTTATTTGTGGTCGAATTAAACAATCTCATTATCGACTCACTAAGTTTTGGGTGCATTCTAGAGGAAAATTCATCTATTACAAGAACACCGCCATTTATAATTGTACTTATTATTGGCCCTGCAAGTGAAAAGTACTTTTGAGTCCCAAGAGATTCATTTTGCATCAGACCCATTAAAATAGTCTGGGTCGGCTTATTGTTTTCATCAAATACTTGATGTGAAGTATTGATTTGATAGCTGTCCTTGTTCCCTTTTAGAATTAGCTTTTTTAGTTCATTTGGGATTTTAGTCTTGGCCAACATTTTCTCTGTGAACTTGAATTTTTCAGTTTGAATATCAGTAAATCCCAAATCCGCACTTAAAATGAAGTCCTTAACAATATGACCATACTTTTTGTCTTCTAGCATTGATACCGTGAAATCAATGTGATTCTCATCTCGGTACCCAGAAATGAATTTGAAATTCGATATTTCATTAAGAATGCTTTTTGAAATTTCATTATTGAATTGGGCAGCTAGCGAAAGAAAGAGTGCATTTTCCCTAGTCAATGACACGACCTCTGAAGGCAATGCAAACTTACTTTCAACAGTTATCTTCTGTTTCTTTCTGACAAAAAGTGGGTATTCTTTTATTTTCCGAGTAAAGTATAAATGTTCCTCATAAACTTTGCTTCGATCTGCTCTAAAACCATATCTATACTTCACATCCTTTACAAGCAGCTCGATTTCAAAAAAGCTAGGTTTTCCTGTCGTTTGAGTGCTTAGATTGAAACTCTCAACATCAATCTCTTCGCTTGCTTGAAGATCTTTAAAGGAATTAAGCATAAACCACCTCATAAAATTCATAGCCTTAAACATGTTGCTCTTTCCGCTAGAGTTAGGCCCGTAAATAATCAGGCTCTTGAGAAGCTTTAAATCTGTAATAGAGGTCTCAAATGTGTTGAAGTCGATGTATTCTGTAATAGCTGAAACAGCTAAATCAAGTGATTTCAAATTTTTGAACGAGAGAAAATTAGAAACCGAAAATCGTACAAGCATCTGCTGGTTGGGCTAAATAGGTTGATTTAATCGCTAAATATATCTAAAAAACAATGCATATGTGAAAATATCACATAAAGAGCAATAAAAATTTGGATTCTAGCATTTCAAAAATTACTTTTGGTGTAGTTTTTGCTCATATATGTATACCTTTTAAGTGTTATTACGTATAAGAAACAGAATAATATGAGTAAATAGTTCGTATGATTAGTAAATAAATTGTTAATAAATATTTTATTCGTTGTGAGCGATGTAAATAATGGAGGGCATTAAAATGAATAGAAATGAACAATATTTTCTTTCGCTGAATCAGATTGTAGAGTATTCAACTGCAACTGATAAAGGTCGTGAAAGAATTATAAGTCAGCAGATTGAACCTGACCCATTTAGAATTCCTTGGTATCAAAGCGCGAAAGGGTCGATTAAAAGGTTTTTTAATAATGAATTGGATTCAAATATTATTGAGAATACCATTTCAGACATCAAGTTGAAAAAGCCCGAAAAGGACTGGCAAAAGACTAATAATAGGGTATCAACTGAGGCGTTAGAAGTTTTTAAGGAGCTCAAAATTCCAAAGGTATTCCGTGAAGAATCATATTCTATTGCTAAGGTTGAACTCAATTCCGTCAACATTGAAGGTGTTAGACTTATTATTTCACCGGAGGTGATTTTCAAATACAGTTCGAATGGAGAAAATTATTTAGGAGCAATAAAACTTCACATATCCAAAAACAAACAGTTTGACTTCCATAAGGCCAATATTGCAGCAGTGCTGGTGAACGAATTTCTAAGTCAATTTGGAGAAACAGAGAATGCTATCGTTTTACCAGGTAATTGTTTTTCTCTTGATGTCTTTGGTAGTCGTTTTGCGCCTGCACCGGATAACCAAGAACTTCTTCTAGAGGAAATCAAGAGCTTATGTTTAGATCTAAAAGATCGGTGGAACAAGGCAGCTGCTTAATACTTTAAAGACCAGAAAAATGAGTAAAAAAACAGTAAAATTTAATTCAGACAAGGTAGATCAACTTCCAAATGACAAGCCTGTCATTTACAAGATTAAAACTGAAAATGACAATACAAATTACATTGGTGTTGCCAAAAGGGGTAGGGTCAATGACAGAATCAAAGAGCATTTAGGGACGATACCGGGTGCCAAAGTAGAAATAGAACAAATGAGCTCGATATCAGATGCGAAGAAAAAGGAAGCTAATTCCATTAAACGATCTCAACCTAAGTACAATAAGAAAGGAAAATAGAAGTAATCTTCAAGAATGGTTGATGATATCATTTATAGTATTGACAAGGTGAGGGAACTTCCAGCTGTTAAAAAGATTTATGATAATCAATTTGTAAAATCAAAGATCAATCAGTTTGAAAAGTTTTTACTGAAGGTAGCTAAAAAGGCTTTCAAGCCAATCAAACGCAAACTAACATCTCTCAATTGGGTGTTGATTAATACCGTAGTTTTCGCTTATTTACTAGGAAAAGCTGATTCAATGGATACCACATTCTGGCAAATCTTCATAAATGATTTTGAGGCAATTGGCTTGTACACAATTATTCTAAATATTGGATGGTCTGCAATTCTTGGTCTTGGTGAAATATTAAAGGTTGCTTCAGGTATAATACTTAGAGTTTTCGCAATCCTTATTGCTGTTTTTTTTGTCTATTGGCTGATATGCAAGGTGATCGAGTTCTTTCAAAAGAGCGAGGGAAATCAAGTTTCAAGCTTCACTCCAACCAACCCTTCCTAAACCCATACGCCACCAGGTGAGCTACATTCTTGACCTGAAATCTGCGGAGCATGTCAATGCGAATAGAATCTATGGTCTTCTTGCTGTTTTCAAGCTCTTTAGCGATTTCTTCGCTGCTATAACCATCTGACAGGAGGCGGAGAACTTCTAACTGTTTGCTCGTAATTTCTTCTTTCACAAGCCAAAATTGAAAAGAAGAAATATTTAGATATATTTATGGGCATATTTATACTATTTTGAAAACGATCCAAATCCCAGATCATGCGCTAGTAACTGAAGAAATTGTCCTTAAACTTGATCATTTACTGTTTTCATCACATCCGACTAAACTCAAGAATCATCTCATATTGATCCTGATGAAATACTTAGAATATGAGCACGATTCTTTACCACCGGATTTTGAGGATAGGGTAGTGGATCTTAACATTTTAATTGAATTTCTTATTGTCTCTGAGAAAGAAATTAAGCCTGAAGATTAATCCTAAGAAAGTAAACTTTTATTTATCTTTAATCGTTATAAAAAGTAAATTATTATTTACCTTTGAAATGTGAAATGTTCTCAGCTTTTGCAGATTTTAAGGAAAGACGGATGGTATCCGAAATCGCAAAAAGGTTCACATATTAAGTTGATACATGATAAAAAGAAGGGTGTTATCATCTTTCCAAATCATGGAAGTGCTGAGATAGGTATTGGATTAGAGAAAAAGATTAGGAAACAAGCTGGATTATGAAAACGGAATTAAAACTAAAGAAAGGAATTGTAAATGTTACAGTCGAGAAGACTGCTACAGGTTATTCTGCATATGCTGAAGATTATCCAGTTTACACAACAGGTAGAACAGCTGCTGAGTTGTTGAGAAATCTTAAGGAAGCACTTAATTTTTATCTAGAAGACCAAGGACGGTATGTGAATCAAGACAACATCAAACTCAATATTGATTTCAACTTATTCTTCCAACATTATAAGGTTTTAAATGCCAGGTTTTTAGCGAAACGAATCGGAATGAATCCTACACTATTAAGTCAATATGTTCAGGGAAGGAAGTCACCTTCAACTAAACAAGCAAACAAGATATTAACGGGGATTCATGAAATTGGCAAGGAGCTATCAGAACTAAATCTAGTTAGGTAATCCTAAATCTTCTCGATATATATATATTATGTTAAGTAGAACCGTCTCCATCTAGGTGGGCTAGAAGACAGAATAGCGGGCCATGTGTTGGCCTTAAGCGTGGAAGCTTTATTCTGTCTAGATTTTTTGCATACTTTTTTATCAATGAAAAAAGTATGAGCCTAGCGGCTCGAGCGTAAAACATCTTTCAATTTAACCAGGTCTCAAACATAGGATGACGGCACAGATGCACGTGGCTCGTGCAAACAGAGCAATGGCCAGCAAGTGTTTGAAAAGCCAAATTCCTAATCGCTGAGAGTGGCGTATATGAAAACAATCTGTACAATTTCTCGAATACGGGAATTCTAACGACGAGTGTTGGCTTGAAAACTTTTGCTTAGGGTTGACAATGCGCCAGAGCGCAATGCGGGTGGGAACTATTAATAGGCGCTTGGACTGGGCATGGGTGCGCGATGGAATCGTGCGCAGGCCAAGCGGCTATTTAATATAGCGTCAAATTATATAACACCTCAGCTAGAAGCAGGATCTAAAAGATTGAACCTCAGATGTAGTCACGTCACAGTCCAGCTTTGCTGGTTAACATAATATAATTATATAATCCAAGCTGAGAGATAATCGGCAAACAGCCCAGCAGCTTCGAAATACAGTGTTGTTATATAATGTCATTGTGTTATGTTACTTAGCTTCGGTTGAATGGGCTGGCTAACAGTTTTCTGAAGGGAAGGAAATTATACAAGCAGGAGGGAAGGTTCTGGAACACTCTTTTGCCACTCGTCACGAGCGAGGAATCACCATGCCGCAGCGAGGAACGTTGGTAAAAGGGCAGGAGAGTGGCAAATGTGTGTGGAAGAAAGCGTTGATTAAGCGTTAGGGATTGAGGCAAAGTATCGTGTACTGCCGAAAGCCCGACCCGAAGGGTAACGCCCAAATGAAATTAATTACGTCTCTTCGTCCAAAAAGAATCACATGGACATAAGAGAAGCAATCACCCTATTTTTATCACATTGTAAATACGAAAAGAACCTATCCGACTTCACTCAACAGTTTTATGAAATTGACCTTAGGCAGTTTAGTAAATTTCTTGAGAAGCATTCGATCACATCTGTAAAAGAAGTGGATAAGAAAGTCATTAGAGACTATGTCAAAGCTGTAAGTCATCATAAACCAAACACTACCAAAAGAAAGATTGCGACCGTCAAAGTACTCTTCAATTTCCTGGAGTTTGAGGATGTTATTTCCATAAGTCCATTCAGAAAGATCAACATAGCTATAAAGGTTCCAAAGAAGGTTCCAGTTTCGTTATCACTTGCAGAAGTAAAAAAGCTCTTCGACTACCTTGAAGGTGAGAGAAAACAACAACTCATTGAAGATAATCCATACTATCTATGCATTGTGAGAGACATTGCCATACTTGAGTTAATGTTTGCAAGTGGAATGAGAATCAGGGAGATATGCGCAATCAAGCTGAATGATATTGATTTCGATTCACGGACAATTAAGGTATGGGGAAAAGGAAGTAGAGAGCGATTGATGTATATACCAAGTGAAGAGACTTGGTTGAAGGTTTGTTCATATTATCAACTCTTTAAAACCAAGATTCAGGAGTTAGAATTCTTCTTCATAAGTTTAGATAATCGAAATATCAACCCGCAAACAATCCGTTTCAGCCTCACCAAATATGCAAAGGGAGCGAAGATCAACAAGAATGTGACGCCTCATACATTCAGACACACATACGCAACTCTACTTCTTGAACAAGATGTTGATTTGAGGCACATTCAGCATTTCTTAGGTCATAGTTCAATTACAACCACACAGATGTACACGAAGGTCAATTCTGAAAAACAACGAGAGATTCTCAGAACAAAGCATCCTCGATTTAAATTCTAAGTCTATATTGTTAAAATTATCTCAAAATTTAAGATAAAATATGACAATATAGTTATCTTCCACCTTCGTCAATTTAATAGCTGATGAATCGAATAAAAGCCGTGCTGGAGGAAAAGGGAATTAAGCAAAAATGGTTAGCTGAAAAGCTTGGAAAAAGTTACAATATGACCAATTCTTATGTGCAGAACAGAAGCCAACCAAGCTTAGAAGACCTGAACCGGATTGCAGACATTCTCTCTGTGGATGTCAAGGATTTAATAGTATCTAACCTAAGTAAGAATAAATAGATGTCTGAAGCACAATTAGAAAAAACACTCTGGCAAGCAGCAGATAAGCTTCGTAACAACATGGATGCTGCAGAGTACAAGCATGTTGTGCTCGGACTTATCTTTTTAAAATACATTTCTGATGCTTTTGAAGAGCTTTATAAAAAGCTTGACGAGGATAAAGAAGAAACTGGTGCTGATCCTGAAGATAAAGATGAGTATACGGCAGAACGAGTATTTTATGTTCCTCCAAGTGCCAGATGGAAATACCTTCAGAAACGGGCAAAACTACCAAGCATTGGTAGAGATATTGACGATGCGATGGGAGCTATCGAAAAAGATAACCCAAGCTTAAAAGGAGTTCTTTCTAAGGATTATGCCCGTCCTGCCTTAGATAAGCAAAGACTGGGGGAATTAATTGATTTGATTGGTTCAATCAGCCTCAATAATAATGGTGATGGAAAAGGAAAGGATGTCCTTGGATTTGTCTTTGAATACTTCTTAGGGCAGTTTGCTGATGCTGAAGGTAAGAAAGGCGGACAGTTTTATACACCTCAAAGTATAGTGCAACTTCTAGTGGAAGTACTAGCTCCTGAAGCTGAAAAACGCGTATACGATGGTTGTTGTGGTAGTGGTGGCATGTTTGTTCAAAGTGAGCGCTTCATCGAGATGCATGAACACCGTAGAGGAAAGATTTCTATTTACGGACAAGAAAGTAACCCTACCACTTACAAGCTGGCTAAAATGAATCTTGCCATCCGTGGTATTGATGCTCAAATTGAGCTGGGTGATACACTCATAAACGACAGATTTCCAGAGCTTAAGGTAGATTATATTCTTGCGAACCCGCCATTTAATATCAGTGATTACTCGATCAATAAAAAAGAAGACCACAAATGGAAATATGGTATTCCGCCAACTGGAAATGCCAATTATGCATGGTTACAACATTTCATTAGCAAGCTTGCTCCAAGTGGAACAGCTGGAATTGTTTTGGCCAATGGGAGTATGAGTAGCGATATCGCTACAGAAGGTCAGATCCGTAAAGAACTTATCGAACATGATTTGATTGATTGCATGGTTGCCTTGCCATCTCAGTTATTCTATAACACCCAGATACCTGCTTGTCTGTGGTTTTTAGCGAGAAACAAGACAAATGGCAAGTTTAGAAACCGAAGCAACGAAATTCTTTTCATTGACGCTCGTGAGCTTGGTGAAATGATAAATAGAAGACAGAGAGAACTCACTGAGAAGGAAATAGTCAGAATAGGGGAGACTTACCACAATTGGAGAAACCTCCCGAAGGAAGACAAAAGTGCTGAGTATAAGGATATTCCTGGCTTCTGTAAAGCTGCCAATATCCAAGAAATTAGAAAGAACAATTACATCCTGACACCAGGCAGATACATTGATTTTCATCATGAAGAAGAAGATGACCAGACGTTTGACGAGAAGATGAAGTCATTGACAAGTACGCTTAAGGAACAGATGGACTCTGCCGCAGCATTGGATGAAAAGATAAAAGATAGTTTGGATAAAATCGGTTATGGCATTTAGTAGAGAGGACATAGAAGCAATAGTTTCAGGCTGCTGCCAACAATTGATTTCGAGTCAACCCATGCTTTTTCAGCAGCAACACGATGTAAATGAACGAACTGTTTCTGGAGAGCTATGCACGCTTATGGCTTCCCATTTTCCAGAATATCACGTCAATGCTGAGTACAACCGCATGACTGATGAAAGTGGCACTCAGATTCCAAAGAGAATTGGAAGAAATCCGAATGATTCAAATCCTTCTCGTGTCTTTCCAGACATCATTGTTCACAGACAGGAAGATAGGTTACACAATTTGCTCGTAGCTGAGTTGAAGATGGCTTGGAAAAATCAAGACAGGGAAGAGGACTTGCAAAAGTTAGAAGCCTATTTAGAAGAATTGAATTACGAATATGGATTGTATTTAGAGCTAGGCGAAGAAGGAATTGTAGAAATGATGTGGTATCCAAATGAGATTGCACGATGAGCTACAACCTCAAAACATTGATCGTCTTTGATACAAACTCTTTGAGAAGCACTGAGGCAGATGAGGTAGCTTATAGCTTTTTTGCATTTGGGAAACCGTTTCAGCTAGTGGAGCAATTCATCATAGATAATAGACTTACTGACATCATTCATTTAGCTGTCCCGCATTGGGCGATTGAAGAGCTAAAAGATCAAAAGCAAAAGCAGTACGAAATAGACGTCACCAAATTCAAACAGATCGCTACTCGACTGTCGGGACTGCCACATGTTGGAGAAATCAGTTTTTCTGAAGATGAGTTTGACTGTGCCACTTATGTGGAAGAAAAGGCTGGCGAATTCCTTAAAGACAAACAAATCCAATTGCTTGAATTGAAAGAAGATATAGCCAATAACGTGTTGCAAAGCATGATGGTACGCGTGATGAAGAATCAGGGGCATAAGGCACCTTTTGCACATTCAGGTAAATACAAAGATGCTGGTTTTAAGGATAATTTGGTTTGGGAAAGCTTGATGCACTATGAAGGAGTATCCAATTACGATAAAGTAATATTCGTTTGTAAAGACGGAGATTTCAATAGGCATTGTGAGGATGAGTTCAAAGGTAAATGGCAGAAGCACATTGAAATTGAGAAAAATGAGCAAAACGTAATTGCCGAGCTCAAGAGAGACTATGACAACTTCATTGATAATCGTAAAGTCTTTGACTTTGCAGATAAAGAGTACTTCAAAGATTATCTAAATGACATCCTGAAAAGTTTGAGCAAGATCGAAGTGGAAGGAGCTGAACTTGACATAGAAAACTACAAGGTAGAAAGTTATTGTGCAGAAGTGGAAAGAACAGCAGATGAGGAAGGAGATTTTGAGAGCCCGATCATTGTTAGTGAAGTTAAGATTCATATAAAAAGAGAAGGAAAGAAGGAACAGATTCCTGTGAAACTCACTACTCACTTATCTGATTTTGAAACTTTGGACATTATGGCAACCGATTCTGAAACCAATTTTTATTAGTAAATGAACAAGAATTGGAAGACATATAGACTACAAGATATTACCACCCGGATTGGATCAGGTGCTACTCCAAGAGGTGGAAAGGAAAGCTACATCGAGACAGGTGAAATAAGTTTGATTAGAAGCCAAAACGTACTTGACTTCTCTTTTTCAAATGATGGGTTGGCTTTCATTTCTTCTGATCAGGCTGACAAACTGAATAATGTTAAAGTCAAGGAAGAAGACATTTTATTGAACATTACTGGTGACAGTGTTGCAAGAGTTTGTATGGTTCCTGATTCTGTCATTCCTGCTCGTGTCAATCAACACGTAGCAATTGTCCGGGCTCAAAAGGATAAGGTGAACCCGTATTTCTTGAAATACTACATGCTACAACCAGCATTCAAAGGATATATGCTTGGAATGGCGGCAGCCGGAGCGACTAGAAAAGCTCTGACAAAGGGAATGATTGAAAATTTTGAAATCAACCTTCCAAACCTTTCCACCCAGGATGAAATAGCTCAAACCCTTTCAAGTCTCGACAACAAAATCGAGCTCAACCTTCAGATGAATGAAACGCTCGAGAAAATGGCACAAGAAGTTTTGTATGATCGATTAGGAAGGTACGAGACTGAAGATGAATTGCCAGAAGGCTGGGTATACTATGATCTGACCCAATTAGTTGAATCGGTATCTATAACTCATAAATTCCCTAAGGGAGAAGCAATTTTTTTGAATACATCGGACTTAATAGATGGCGAAATACTTCACCATAAATTCACAAGAAAATCAGCTTTACCAGGTCAAGCAAAAAAGAGTATTGCGAAAGGCGATATACTTTTCACGGAAATAAGACCAGCTAATAAAAGATATGCCTTCATAGACTTTGAATCTGAAGATTATGTTGTTTCAACAAAGCTAATGGTACTGAGAAGCAGAGGGTTAGTTGATAATCTTGTAACTTATTTCTACCTCAAAAGCCCTTTTATACTAAGAAAACTTCAGGTTTTAGCTGAATCAAGATCAGGGACATTTCCACAAATAACGTATTCTGAACTAAAAAAAATTAAGATGGCTGTTCCGACTAACGAATTGTTGAAAGAGATTTCATCATTAGTTGAGGTTTTCCATCAAATGAAACGAAAAAATCAAAAGGAGAACATACTATTAATTCAACTACGAGATTCACTTCTCCCTCGCTTAATGGCAGGCAAAATAGGACTCAACTAAATGAATACTATCAGCGAAAACGAAATCGAGCAAATTGCACTGGGCTACTTAAAGTCGCTGGGGTACAAGCATTTGGAAGGCCCGAATATCTCACCTGATGGAGAGCACCCGGAAAGACAATATAACGAGGTAGTCTTGGTTAC
This sequence comes from Cyclobacteriaceae bacterium, assembly GCA_965267415.1. GTDB lineage: Bacteria > Bacteroidota > Bacteroidia > Cytophagales > Cyclobacteriaceae > Ekhidna. The sequence continues at coordinate 726,995 of OZ253955.1, forward strand.
TCGATTGCGTGATGCCATCGATAAGCTGAATCCAGACATTCCTTATGAAGGTAAAGAAGATGCGCTCAAAAAAGTATTGCATGCGGACAGCCCGAATCTAATTGTTAATAATCAGCAATTTCATAAGCTCCTTACAGATGGTATCGAAATAGAAATCAATACATCAGATGGCATTAGAGGTGAAAAAATAGTGCTGATTGATTTTGAGCACCCTGAAAGAAATGAGTTCCTTGCTATAGATCAGTTCACCATTATTGAAGGAAATCAGAATAAACGTCCAGATATTCTTCTTTTCATCAACGGATTGCCATTGGGTATCATAGAACTGAAGAATGCTGTAGATGAAAATGCTACGACCAAATCTGCATTCAAGCAACTCCAAACTTACAAAGAAGCTATTCCAACGACCTTTCATTACAACGCCTTACTGATTGTGAGTGATGGGTGGGAAGCTAGATATGGTACTGTAACCAGTGGTTGGGATCGTTTTATGACTTGGAGGACGAAAGACGGAAAAACTACTGCTGACACACTCACACCAGAAATGGAAGTGATGTTTAATGGTTTGTTGAACAAACAAACGCTATTGGATACGATTCGTCATTTCATTGTATTCGAAAACAGCGAAGACAAAATCATAAAAAAAGTAGCCGCTTATCATCAGTACTATGCAGTAAACAAAGCACTAGAATCTACTCAATTGGCTACATCCGAAACTGGAGACCGCAGAGCGGGAGTGGTTTGGCATACACAAGGAAGTGGTAAAAGTCTAAGCATGGTATTCTTTACAGGCAAGCTGGTACTGGCTTTGGATAACCCTACTATTGTCTTATTGACTGATAGAAATGATCTGGATGATCAACTTTTTGAGACTTTCTTCAATTGCCGTCAGTTGCTCAGACAAGAGCCTAAACAGGCAGAAGATCGACAAGATCTTAGAAAGCTTCTGAGTGTAGCATCTGGTGGAATTGTTTTCACTACTATTCAGAAGTTCATGCCAATGGAGAGTGATATTGTAGAACCTGAAAACAATGTGGTTCAAGAACCTGCACCTCAATATATCGGAGCTGATATCAAAGCATTGAGTGATAGAAAAAATATTGTGGTAATCGCTGACGAAGCACATAGAAGTCAATATGATTTCATTGATGGTTTTGCCAAACATATGAGAGACGCCTTGCCCAATGCTTCATTCATAGGGTTTACAGGTACTCCGATTGAAAGCAATGACAGAAATACGCAGGCTGTTTTCGGAAATTACATAGACGTTTATGACATCCAGCAGGCGGTTACAGATAAAGCAACTGTCCCGATTTTCTATGAAAGTCGATTGGCGAAAATCAACTTCACAGAAGGCGAAAAATTGAATATAGATGAGCAGTTCGAAGAACTCACCGAGGGAGAAGAACTTACTCAGCGACAACAATTGCGTGCAAAATGGAGTCGACTTGAAGCAATAGTTGGTAATTCAAACAGAATCAATAAGATAGCAGAGGACTTGGTTTATCATTATGAGCAAAGAAGTCTGGTTCTGGAAGGAAAGGCACTGGTTGTTTGCATGAGCAGGCGTATTTGTGTGGAAATGTATGAAGCGATAACCAAACTTCGTCCGGGCTGGCATTCCGAGGATGATGACAAAGGAGCTATCAAGGTAATAATGACAGGATCATCCAGTGATGATCTGAATATGCAACCACATATTCGAAATAAAGCCAGGCGCAAAGCGATTGGCGAACGCTTAAAAAATCCCAACGATCCTTTAAAAATGGTGATAGTCCGTGATATGTGGTTAACTGGATTTGATGCTCCGTGTTTACATACACTCTACGTAGATAAGCCGATGAGAGGCCACAGTCTGATGCAAGCCATCGCGAGAGTAAACCGAGTCTTTAAGGAAGACAAAGAGGGTGGATTGGTAGTAGATTATCTAGGCATTGCACAAGAATTAAAAGTAGCGCTGGCAGAATATACCGCTAGTGGGGGAGAAGGGAAGCCAACCTTAGATCAGGAATTGGCTGTTGCCAAAATGCTGGAATACTACGAAGCGATCGAATATCAGTTGCGGCACTTTGATTGGAAGAAATTCTTCACTTTGACATCTGAGGATAAATTGAAATACATTCCTCTAATTGTCGATTATATTTTCAGTCAGGAAAACGGAGAGGAATCGTTTGTTGAAAACACAAGAAACCTCCTAAAGACGTTTGCCATTTCAGTACCGCATGAAAAGGCTTTAGCAATAAGAGACGATGTTGCTCTTTTTCAGGCAATTAAGTCAAGACTTGTTAAGATTTCTGATAGAAATGAAGGTGGGAAATCTGACGAAGAGATAGAAACTGCAATTAAGCAGATCATGTCTGAAGCCATTACCGCAGATAAGGTTATTGATGTGTTTGATGCGGCTGGTATGAAGAAACCGAACATTGAAATTCTCGATGAGCAATTCCTTCAAGAACTAAAAGATCTTCCACAAAAGAACTTAGCAGTGGAACTGCTCAAGAAACTACTAAAAGAAGAAATCAGGAAAAGAACGAAAATCAATCTGGTAGAAAGTAAGAAGTTTTCCGAAATGCTTGAAGAAGCAATTAAACGATATCATAATGGAATGATTGATACGGTTGAGTTCTTAGAAAAGGTGCTTATTCCTTTTGCCGCCCAAATTAAAGAAGCAGACGCGAGAGGTGATCAATTAGGTCTGGATTACAGAGAGTATGCCTTTTATACGGCATTAGAAGTGAACAATAGCGCTGTTTCCATTCTTGGTGATGAAACATTGAAACACATTGCTCAAGAACTTCTCAAGACAGTTAGAAATAGTACTACCATCGACTGGACAATAAAAGAGAGCGTTCAGGCCACTCTGAGGAGAAATGTTAGGAGAATCTTGAGAAAATTTGGCTATCCACCGGACTTACAAGAAAAGGCCGTAAATACGGTGATTACGCAGGCTAAGTTGTTGGCCAATGATTTGGTCAAGAAGGAAACAAGAAAATAAGAATCTAGAACGATTATGAAACATCTGTACAAAGAAAAACTTGAAAAGGTATCTCGTGATTTACTGACCAATCATAAGGATTTAGTCACCGAATTGATTGGGAAAAGTCATGGGATTTATGCTTTGTATAGCGAAGAAGAACTTTATTATGTTGGAAAAGCAGTAGAACTCAAACGAAGACTAAAAGATCACCTTAAAAATAAGCATAAGGCAGAATGGACGCATTTCTCACTTTTTTTGATAGAAGATGTAGAATATGTCGAAACCATTGAATCGCTTCTTATAAGTATTGCGTCTCCACGGGGTAATTCAAATAATCCGCGGGCTGGGAGCGATGATAAATTGAGGAAGACTCTCAAGAAAATGCTTGTAGCCAAGCAAAAGAGAGAAGTCGAAGAGCTATTAGGTAAAAAGAAAGTGAACGAACAAAAGGAGCAGATTACAAACCCAGTATTAGAAGGTTTGTTTAAAGCTCCAAGACCATTGTTCAAAAACTACAAGGGAGTCGATTATAAAGCCAAGTTATTGCCCAATGGAAAGATTGAATATGAAGGACAATTATTCGATACTCCAACAGGAGCTGCAATGAAAATTGTAGATAGAAGTACCGTAAATGGATGGACATTTTGGAGTATCCAAGATGATGACAACAATTGGGTCAAACTCAAATACCTCAAGTAAAACTCTTGTGCTTTATCAGCTTGCATGACCAAAAAAAGTCCCTAATGATAAGGGACTGAACAAACACCGAACTCATAACGACCGATGCGGATATAGTATATAAACAGCCAATGATGTCTCCAAAGGCTGATGGAAAAAGCCCACCTGGGATGAAGAACCACAAAAGCCCAACCCCGATGAAACAAGCAATGAAAACGCCTGTGCACTAATAACTTATAATCTTCCATAATAAAAGCATTAAAAGCCCCCTAAAACGGGAGCTCTGAGATGGAAAACTCTAACCACAAGACACGGCAATAAACATCCAGGAACCCGCAAGAGCGAGAACAACGAAAGCTGAAAGCACGGCGAACATGCCAGACGACAAACCACCAATGGCCAAGAAAGCGATAACGAAACAGATATCTGTACATAATAAAAAAGATAAAAGTGAACCCCCAGTAACCTCACCAGGGAAAGCGGTTTAACCCGGAAGGTCTGAAGCAAATGCAAGTGGCCAAGCCGGTTTACGATGAGTTGGCTTGTGTGTGAGCTAAATAGGCTTGGATTCACTTCACACTTGTCATTTCCTGAAGAGCAACCGGAACTTTGCTTTTCACTGTGGGGAATACCCAAGTATCAATATTATGTTAAGTAAACTTCCAGGAGCGTTGGCCTGACAGAATAGCGGGCCATGCGTTGGGTTGTGGGTGGAAGCTTTATTCTGTCTAGATTTTTGCATACTTTTTATCAATGAAAAAGTATGGGCCCAGCGGCCTGAGCGACACAGCGAACACAACTGAAAGAAAGACAACTGGTGAGCCATTCTATTTCTGCTGCGTCAAAGAGATGTTCATCACGTCCAATAAGTAAACGAATTACAGGATTATCTGAAATTGTAAATTCCTACTAGGACTATATGTTAAATCTGTAAACTTATTATAGGACACGGCCTGTGCTGGTGGCAAACGAGCGGTGGGTGAAGCAAGTGTATCATAGGCAATTTTCTGACGCCTGAGAATCGCGTAGATAAATTAATCATGCATAATTGATCGAATATCGGAAAATAGAACATCACAATTGCCTGGGATTCTCTTGCTGATGAATGGCCAATATCCAGCCTTAGCTGGAAGCGCGTTGGGAGAAAACTGTTAATGGGCGCTTGGACAGGGCAAGCCGTGCGGATGGATCAGCGCGCTGGCCGAGCGGCTATTTAACATGAACACTAATTATATAACAACCCAGCTAGAAGCACGAACTTTCATTCTACATCTCGGAGGGCTGGCTTGTGGAGTTTATTTACCCGAGCGTCGTGGCGAGGGCAAGCGAAGAATGAGCGCAGACATAATATGAATTATATAATCTAAATAGCCAGATTCATGAATATGGCTCAAAAGCTCAATATCTTATTTTGTTATATAATTTATATTATGTTAAATAGAATAGTTGCTTATTTACTCTGAACAGATTATTTAACTAATCCTTTCACTTTCACAAGGTCCCAGAGAATTACAGCTAACCCAACAAAAAAACCCAGTCCTTAAACGACTGGGTCGACACACACGATACATCACTCTCCCTATAGATCTTTATTTCACACGCTCTTCCAACCGTTTAATGACCATTGATGCGTATTCCTTCAATCGTTCTATTTCTTCGCCGGTAAAAGATCTTGTGTCAGGTCCCTGGACGCAAAAATTGCCAATTACCTTTCCCTTGTCAGTGATCAACGGGACACCAGCATAGCATCTGATCCCTTCCATTGTCACTATCGGACTTTCTTTCATGATGCTGTCATGAGAATCCTCGACAATAAATTCCTTTCCTGTCTTCACAGAATTGGCACAGAAAGCCCACTCCACCGGCGTTCCTTTTACTTCACTTACCCAATCCTCCAGCCCATGCGATGCAATGAAGCTCTGAACTTCATCCAAAACAATTGATACCACACCAATGGGAAGATCAAATTCTTCTGCAGCTTTTTTCACATACTCGTTTAGAATTTCATCTACCTGATCTTCATGAAGTCTCAGCCTGGCTATTTCTTCAATGCGTTCAGGATCCAGTATTGGATCTTGGTTTTTTACTGATTCTACTGGTTCCATTCCGATTTCATTTTTAAAATTTTATAAGAATTGGCTCTAACAACAAGCGACTTGCCTACTACTCCAACAACACCGGATCTAACTGATAGATCCTTGAATACATTTTCCAGGTCTTCAAGGTTGGTTGAGTTAGCCAAGATGTTGTGGGTTACACATGCACTTTCCCAAAGACTTCTCGCATCTTCCTCATCCATAAACCTGGATAAGGCCTTAATGGCGTAATCTTTTGTGGGAGGGTCCAAATCATAGCCTTTTAGGCGATTGTTTACTGTCTCACTCATAGATTTAATTAAGTTAATTATTCCATGAATCTAGAACCCATTATCAATTGATAAGTTTTTTATTCGGTGAGTCAGCAATAAATCCCGGTGAGGGCAAAAAATGGAAAGGTCAGCGATTCATAGCCGCTATCGTATTTCAGTAGATTATTCTAGTCTCTTTTGAAGCAAACCATCTACCGAATAACGTCCACTGCCTTTGATCAGAACGATCAACCCTAAACCAATCGCCAGCAAATGAAACTCAAAGCCCTCTCCTCGCGGCTGTGAATACCAGTTCATGAAGAAGTGTTCGTTCACGACATAATAGATCGCTCCCAACATGACCAGAATGATCGATCCTGCCATGAAGCGACCAAACAATCCCAGAACGAGTGCGAATGCTCCAAAGAACTCAGCGATAGCAACCAGCGCCGACATGGCCGGAGGAATTCCAAACCACTGCTGAAAAGAATCCATCAATGGCTGTAGTCCGTGTCCACCCCAGATACCCAGGATCTTTTGTGCTCCATGCGGAAAGATGACTACTCCGAGAAATACACGGGCAATGAAGGCTCCCCAATCATTGTCCGTATGAATAAGTGATTTTAATCGGTTCATAGGAAACTTCGGTTTAGTTAGTTAAACCGCTCATAGAGAGAACCTTATGCATTTTATTGATAAGAGGTTCCTATGGTCTATAAATGGATCGCTCGCTAGCCTTCCTGGCTGCCCCTTTTCAAATCCCAGACAAACTAAAATCGGTAAGCTAATCCTGCATTCAAAGTAACCGGCACAGTTGGTGTATTCTTCGTAAACGTAAGATCCGTCCTCAGTTTGACAGGAATCGACAGGTTGTCATTTAATTCAAACTTGTAACCAGCTCCCACGCCTATCGCTGCATGGGTGTCGTTATCAAAAAAGTATGCTCCTACACCCCCTTCGATAAACAGTTCATTCACTGGAAACCTCACCATCGCCATAGCCCGGCTAGCTTCTACTTCAGTTTCAATAAAGGTGGTACCGATAACAGCGGTGTAAAACAACAGGTAAGTATAGCCATACTCTACGCCTATATTTATGTTATCACGCTCAATCAGGAATGCCTGAACGCTATAACCTGAAGCAAATGTCTCCCAGTCTGCCAACGGGATCCCAGCCAATTTTTCTACATCCACCAGCGTGCTGCCAACCGCTCCATATGCCTCCAACTGTTGTGCTTCAGACTGATGCGGTACAAGAAACACCATAAAGGCAATAATCATGAAAGAGTATAGCTTAATCCTTTTATACATGTATATAAAAAGTCCGGATTTTAATGAGATGCTTTTATTCATAAAATTTAGTTTTCCTTAAACCTATTTTAGAAGCATCTCTCACCATTTTATTCAATGGACAAAGAAGTTCAGCTCATCCTTAGCTGAATTTTTTATGTGGTTAAGTGAACTCAGGCGTGTGTGATCGGATGAATCCAAAACCCTGTGAAGGCCCTAAACAACAAAACCCGTCGCTGAGGACGGGTTTTCTAATCCAATTAACTAGCTATAGTGCTACCAGTCCAGCTTGTAAGACAAGTTGAACATGATCTCAGTATATTCTCCACTGATCGTGACCGGCGCAGCTCCTGAAAGCTCATCTCCTGCCGGCATGGATGTGAATCGTCCCTCAAACGTCAGTCCGCCAACGGTCTCGTACATCAGCCCCACATAGAATCCATTGAACAGTCCGGAGGAATCAAACGAGTCCAGGTCCTGATCGACGGATCCTGCGGCGTTGCTACTGGCCGTCCCCGTATTCCAGGAGGTCGAACGCATGCCCAAGTGAGCATTCAGATTCGTTGAGAATGGAATGTAAAAACTCAGCACTGATATGTCGACACTACTTATATTGTAATCCGTGGTTATTTCAGGTGGTCCTGCAACGGTGTTGGAACCAGCTCGCGTGTTGAAGATCACCTCTGGTCGCCAGCCAAAGCGATCGTATAGCTCGATCTGGCCAAAAAAACCAAGGCTGGCACCCAGTCCCAGGTCAAAATTGTCTAGTGTGGTCATGTTAAACCCAACAATGGGTCCGTATTTCACCTGACCATTCGCTTGCGATACACCAAATAGCATGGTCGAGGCGGTAAATAGATAAAGTATAATATTCTTTTTCATGGTCAAGTTCATTTATTGCTCTGTGTCTTCTTTCTTCTTTAAAAAGCGGAAAAGCCCGAATTGAGAGACATTGTTGCCTCTTCCCCCACCGGATATGGTATTTCTCAGCGGGATCACGTTCATTTCCAGGTCATAACTAGTGACCTCTCCCTTGCTGGCCAGCGTAATGTTGTTCGCTGAGATCAGCAAGTATTCACTGTCCTCTTTACCGGCATCCGTAATGAAGGATTTGACATTGCCGTCGGTGAACAGGACATACACAGAGCGATAATCCTTGTTGTACCAGTCACTTCCGGAAGTCTGTGACTGCTCGTTACGGGTTTGACGCTCAAATTCGTCTTTGTTGGTCGTGCTAATTTTTACAAATCGATCTTTCAATCGATAGTTGTATCTCAATACGATACTGTTGTCATCGTTGAGATGGAGAATGTCATACGGGTCGATCCCAAGCGTAGCTGAAACCTGGCTCATGGACATTCCCGGACGTAGCGTGACGATCTTTTCTACCGAAGTAAACGGTGGTGCAATGTAGCGGCTACAGCTGGCTAACATCAACCCACCCAAAACAAGCAATAGAAATCCCGTCTTTTTCATAGGATGTTGCATTGGTTATTTAGTTAAGTATTACATTGAATTTCGCTTAAAATCCAAGTGCTGGTGACTTTAATGATCCGGATCCGAAATTGAGGTGCTGGCTCCCAATAGTCAATACCCCAATGGCGGTATTCCTTCGTTTTGTGAGGGTATTCTCCCTCCTGGCTGCTTCTCTACCTTTGGAAAGTAGCGATTTTTTGCGATCTTTTCATTAAAACGTCACCCGGATCTAGTGCTTTGTTGTTAAAGAATCTCCTTTTTTGGTCGATCAGCCTGCTTGTGATCATTGGATCACAAGCCCAGTCGCTTTCATCTCTTGCCATCCACCGAATGGAGCAAAAGAAAGGCTCCACTATCGACCTGGTGATTACGCTTAAGGGCCAGGAAGTCGCCACGATCGGTAACGGGGAGTCAGTAGTTGTCTATTTGTATCCGGACGAATTCATGAAGCTGGATGCCATTGCAATGTTCAAGGGAAAACCTTACACGGCTGGTGAAGTACAGGTGAAGAACTTCTTTCTGGAAATGAATGATCCGGAGAAACACCTAACCATTGACCTGGCTATCCAGGTAAAGGACATTACCGTCACCTATGCGAATTCAGCGCCGAACCCCTATCCTACTAATTCAGTCAAATACGTCCGGCAAACAGATCACGGATCACTAGTCTTTGTTCCTACAGAGAAAATGGCATTGAATGCTACAGCGCCCGTTGACGAACCGATTGCCCAGGTAAGCGATGACCGAGCAGCACGTAACAAAGAGATCATTTTGATCCAACCAGGTATCAGCGAAGGTGAAACCGTAAATCACCATCAGGAGATCTTAACGGTCAAGGGAAGGATCACCAATCCCAGGAAGCTGGCTAACCTGCTGATCAATGGAAAAGCTGCCACCGTGAATGAAGGTGGCTATTTTGAACTGGACCTTAAAGTTCCTTATACTCAGTATGAGATCCTTGTCAATGCGTTCTTCAATGACAACAGTTACAGTACGTTCAAGTTCTTCACCAATCGTGAATGGATGGAAGAAGGTCGATTGGAGAACCCTGAGATACGCCTGGGGAACGATTATGCACTGATCATTGCCACCAATGAGTATAACGAGCTCAATAACCTCCGGAATCCTATTTTCGACTCAAGAGCCATTGCTGAAGAACTTCGATCGAATTTCAACTACCAGGTGGAAACCGTTTTTGATCCAACGATCGATGAGATCTATAGTGTGTTGAAGGAATACGCCAAACGTACCTATTCGGATGATGACCAGTTATTCATCTTCTTCGCAGGTCACGGAGAGTTTGATAACTACTTCAAAGAAGGTTACATCTGTGCAAAAGATACGAGAGCAAAGGATGAAGGCCGCACCTCCTACATCAGCCATTCCAACCTTCGAACCATTATCAATAACATCCCTGCTCAACACATCTTCCTGGCCATGGATGTGTGCTTCGGTGGCACCTTTGATCCTTCAATTGCCAGTCGAGGAGTAGCTAGTGAATATGCTGAGGTTCAGCGAGAAGTATTCATTAAACGCAAGATGCAGTACAAGACACGATTGTATCTGACTTCAGGAGGTAAAACCTATGTTCCTGACGGCCGACCGGGCTACCACTCTCCTTTTGCACGTCGGTTTCTGGAGGCCTTGCGCAGTTTGGGTGGTGAAGATGGTATCCTGACCTATCGCGAGATCCTCGGAACGATCGAGAAAGTCACTCCCGAGCCACGGTTTGGGGAGTTTGGAGACAATGAACCCGGAAGTGATTTTTTATTTATCCACTAACCATCTCAAAACTTGGCTTCAACAGACATCCAGGAACATCTGAACAGGATCGTTCAAAAAGCTTCTAAGCATCAACTGGTTTTCGGTGCTGTATTCGGTGTTGCCTTTGAATCTGATGATACTACCTATTCATGTTCTGTCGGCAGTATGGGCACGGACTCCCCCTACTACATCGCCAGCGTCAACAAACTGGTCATATCGGCGCTTGTACTCAGGCTTTGTGCTGATGAACGGCTGAACTTCGAAGATCGGATTTCCAAACACCTACCCGAAGAGGCCATTAAAGGGCTTCATGTCTATCGAGGCAAGGACTTCTCCAATGAATTGACCATTCGCCATCTGCTTTCACAAACTTCCGGCCTTCCTGATTACCTAGCAGACAAACAGTCAAATGGAAGCATTCTCATCAAAGAACTGGAAAACGGAACAGATCAGGAATGGCCGATTGAAAAGGTACTTGAGGAAGTGAAACAAATGCCTGCTCATTTTGTGCCAGGAATATCTGCGAGATACATTGATACGAATCATCATTTACTGGCCTATCTGCTTGAGCATGTTGAAGAAAGGCACATACAGGAATTGATCAATGAAGTTTTGAAAGAACTGGATATGACTTCATCGTACGTATTTACCGGTGAACCAGATCAACAGTTTTCTCCCATCTATTTCAAGTCCAATATTCGGGAGATCCCTAAATTCCTTAGCTCAACCGGATGTGAGATCATTTCCACAGCAAGTGACCAACTGAAATTCTTAAAGGCCTTCTTTGGCGGATACTTTTACCCTAAGGAACGGTTGACTGAATTGGAACAGTGGAATAAGATCTTCTTCCCGTTTGTCTATGGGATTGGTATACAAAGAGTAGCTCTCCCGCGAATATTTTCTCCTTTTAAGCCTGTTCCGGCAATTATTGGTCACAGTGGGTCTACGGGATCGCTTGCCTTTTATGTTCCATCGAAAGGGTTGTATATTACCGGTACCATCAATCAGCAAGCCGCTCCCTCAATTGGTTTTCGAACTATGTTCAAGCTGATCAATAAATTGACCCAGGGATGAACTTGAAGATTTTCATAATGGCCATCGTATTTGTGTTTTCCCTGAAAGGCTTTAGCCAGAATTACACACAGGAATTGGCTGATACGATCCAGTACCTGATCAAAACAGTTAGCAAATTGGAAGTCAAAGGAGTTTCTCAAGAAGCAACCCGACTCATTTTTGACGACTGCTTGTTGGAATTCAACTTCAATTATGAAGATGGCAATTATGCGATCTACTCTTTCCGATTGAATGAAGTAGATGAACGCAAGCTGAACCTAGCATTCGATGAACGTACCGAACACTGGCGATTAGTGATAGCCTCAGGTGAAAACCAGGAAACCATCAAAGCTTCAGGTAGTAGAATAGCTACCGGGTTGAGGTCATCCATGGCACTTTATAGCTCGGATAAGAATCAACTTGTTACTATTGGTGAAACACTTTGGTATTCGATCCAAACGTGTAAGTCGGAAGCTAAGAATTAAGTATTAGTAACCGTCCAAATTCCTCCATTCATACATCTCTATTGATCGCTTGGACCGGTTTTCCCGTTTATAACTCCCATGCGATACCTTATTGTCCTTCTTGTCCTATTAACAGCTCAGTTAGAAGCCCAGGAGTATTTCCCTGGAAGTTCCTGGCGAACCGGTAAACCTTCCGAACAAGGGCTTGATGAATCACCCATCAGGAATTATGCTAGTCACGTGAAAAATGGAAGGTTACAGCCAACACTTACTTCGCTTTTAATTATCAAAAACGGCTATTTAGTCTTCGAGGAATATTTTGGCGATTATGATGGTAGTCAGCCGCATACGCTTCAATCAGTCACCAAAAGTATTTCGTCAACACTGGTAGGCGCGGCAATACAACAGGGATTCATCAAAAGCATAGACCAATCGATACTAAGCTTCTTTCCTGAGTATGATAATGTAAGCAATATGAATGAGCATAAGCAAGCCATGACCTTGCATCATGCATTGACTATGCGGACTGGGCAGGATTGGACGGGAGAAAGTCATTTGCATCCTCTAAACAGGTACTCCGGAGATAAGATGAAATATGTGTTGGATTACAAAATGGAAACTTCTCCGGGAAAGAAATGGTACTACAATAGTGGTATCGCCATCCTGTTAGGTGGACTTCTACAAAATGCAACCCGGATGGATACCAGGGACTTTGCAAAACAGTATTTATTCGATCCGATCGGAGCAACCAGTGCGAAATGGAGCTGGAGTCACCGTGGGATTCCGCATACCGGAGGCGGACTCTATCTGAAACCCATAGATATGGCGCGAATTGGCTACCTGTATCTGAATGATGGACGCTGGAATAACAATCAAATCATTCCTTCCTGGTGGGTAAAAGAAGCCTTCACGAGGCATGTTCCTCACGCTGATGATATTTCGGGTGTAAGAAGCATCGGGTACGGTTACATGTGGTGGGTGTTGCCATTTGAGAAAAAGGACACAAACTCTCAAAAAGCTGATATTTTCATGGCTTATGGCCACTGGGGTCAATTCATCTTTGTGATCCCTGCTCATAATGCAGTGGTTGTGATGACGAACAACAATTCAGCGACGTATTATGACGAAATCAGACCTATCTCACAGCTCTACCAGTACATTCTGCCCGCCTTCAACTAAAAAAGCCCTGACGGTATTTCGTCAAGGCTCTAAATCAATTCTTAGAATCTTTTTAACCCTTTATCTGATCAAGTTCATTAGCTACTTGTTCAGCTTTGTCGTTCATTTTCAGATTGACGTAGATGTATTTAAGGGTTTCGAGTACTGTTTCTTCACCACCTTTCAAGGTGTTCAACTTCTCCCAGTATGGAAGTGCTGCGTTCAGTTTATCAGTGATCTGAGTTGATAACTCATTGTATTTCTTCTCTTCCTTATAGCTCAATGCGTTTCGTTCTTTGATCAACTCATTGCACTCGTTAAACACCAATACACCAAGGTTGAAATTCGCGTTGAAATGATCTGCATCGATCCCAACTGCTTTCTCATAGCTTTCCTTGGCTGCACCAGTATCGTCGAGCTCTTCATGGATCACACCTAAACTGAAGTATAGGTCCGGGTTATTTGGTTCCTTGGCAATGGCATCCTGAATTCCGGATTTGGCTTCATCGATACGGTCCTGACCGATCAGGATATTGATCTCGTACTTCTGAAGGTCAACTTCATTAGGATGTACTTTTCTTGCTCTTGCAAGGATCTCTAACGCCTTATCAAAGTCTTCTTCACCAACCGCATAGTTGTAGAGTCTTAGGTAAATGTTCTTGTCTTTCATTCCAGCATCCAGCGCCTTATTATAGTTCACTCTAGCCCGATCCGAATCACCAGCTCCGGAAGCAGCATAAGCTGCATTAATGATCGAGTTGGTATCGGACGGCATGATGTAGAATGCATTCTCGAAGTTATCTGCAGCTAATTGGAACTCTTCTGACTGATAGTTCTCAATCGCCTTGTTGTAATAGTACCCGTAATATCCCTGAAGTCTGGAATCTACGTTTTCAATAGAGAAACCTGTGAATTCAGAAATGGATTTCTGTTCAGGGTCCAATTCCAACGCTTTTTGGAATGATTCGAGTGCCACTTTCATCGCACCAGGTTCATTTGCGCTTGTATCCAGCGCTACGTAGATCATTCCACGGTAATACCAGGTTTTGGCCTTACCCATTGTCTTTTCGTAAGTAGTCGCCTGATCGATGATCGTTTTTGCGTCAACCAGTTCCCCTTTATCGTATGCTGCTTTTGCTTTGTTAATGTTAGGTTTCTGTGCGTAGACCGCCATGCATAGCAAGGCGAGTGAGATTGTCAGTACTTGTCTCATGATTCTAGGTATTTGATTCCTCGTTTTCAATTGTTTCATCTTCTGTTTCAATGTTGGATATCTTCTCAACGGCAGATATCTCATCGCTATCATTAAGCTTAATTACTTTAACACCTTGCGTCGCTCTTCCCATAACCCGAATGTCATCCACTGACATACGAATCGCAATTCCGGATTTGTTGATGATCATCAATTGATTCCCATCAACCACATCTTTAATGGCAACAAGCTGCCCGGTCTTGTCAGTAACATTAATGGTTTTTACACCCTTACCACCACGTTTGGTAATCCGATAGTCTTCCAGTTCAGAACGTTTGCCATAGCCTTTCTCTGAAACGACCAGCAAGTTAGGAGGATTTTTATAGTCTACACAAACCATACCAACAATAAATTCACCGCCTGTAAGAGACATTCCACGCACTCCTGCAGCGTTTCTTCCCATAGCCCGAACATCGGATTCATGGAAGTTGATCGCGCGTCCCGTATTACATGCCATAACCACATGCCGATCCCCGTTGGTCAGTGCGACATCCAGCAGTTTATCGCCATCGTTGATGGTGATTGCATTGATCCCACTTCTCCTCGGTCTGCTATAGGCTTCCAGAGATGTCTTTTTGATCGTACCGTTTCGGGTACCCATCACCAGGTAGTTGTTATTGATGTAATCCGGGTCTTCCAGTGTGGTAACATTGATCACTGAACGAACCTTGTCATCACTCTCAATCTCGATCAGGTTCTGGATCGGACGACCTTTGGAAGTTTTGGACCCTTCAGGGATCTCCCATACTTTCTTCCAGAAGACCTTTCCAAACTCTGTGAAGATCAACAGGTAATTGTGAGCAGAAGCGATAAATAAGTGTTCTGTAAAGTCATCATCCTTCGATGTAGCCGCTCGACTTCCTACTCCCCCTCTTCCTTGTGTTCGATAATCTACCAGCGGTGTTCGTTTTACGTATCCTTCGTGTGAAATGGTGATCACCATGTCCTCATCAGGGATCATGTCTTCTGCGGTGAACTCATCTGCTGCATGCTCGATATTGGATCGTCGCTCATCTCCATAACGCTCCTGCATCTCTGTCAGCTCGTCCTTAATGATCTGCATTCGAATACCTTCATCGGCAAGGATCTCTTTCAATTGAGCGATCAACGCCTTGATCTCCTCGTATTCCTTCTCAATTTTTTCCCGCTCAAGTCCTGTCAAACGCTGTAGGCGCATTTCAAGGATCGCCTTCGCCTGGATCTCGGATAGCTTGAACTTGGAAATCAAACCTTCTTTTGCCTCATCAGGGTCTTTGGAGTTCCTGATCAACTCAATGACTTCATCCAGGTTATCTAATGCGATCAGGTATCCCTCCAGGATATGCGCACGCTTCTCTGCTTCTTCCAGTTCGAATTCTGTTCTTCGAATGACCACTTCATGACGATGGTCAACAAAGCATGTAATTAACTCTTTCAGGTTCAGCGTTTTAGGCCTTCCTTTTATAAGTGCTACATTATTAATACTGAAGGAAGACTGAAGAGCTGTCTGCTTATAGAGATTGTTTAGGACAACATTTGGAATAGCATCCCTTTTCAGGTCGTAAACGACCCTCAATCCCTGCTTATCAGATTCGTCCCGGATATCGGAAATGCCTTCTATTTTCTTATCATTGATCAGGGCAGCCGTCTTCTCGATCATGGATGCCTTGTTGACCTGGTATGGGATCTCAGATACAATGATCTGCTCCTTGCCCGTCTTGGTTTCTTCTATGGTCGCTTTTGCTCGCAGAACAATCCTTCCACGACCGGTTTCATACGCAGACCTCACCCCCTGATAGCCGTAGATCGTGGCTCCTGTTGGAAAATCCGGTGCTTTGATATGTTCCATCAAATCAGTGATGGAAATGTCGTTATCATCAATGTAGGCGATCACTCCATCCACTACCTCTGAAAGGTTGTGTGGAGCCATGTTGGTAGCCATCCCTACCGCAATACCACTCGCACCATTGACCAACAGGTTCGGGATCTTTGAGGGAAGTACGGATGGTTCCTCAGCGCTATCATCATAGTTAGGCTGGAAGTCAACCGTGTTCTTGCGAATATCCGCCAGTAGTTCTTCCGCAATTCGCTTGAACCTGGCCTCCGTATAACGCATCGCTGCTGGCGAATCCCCATCTACTGAGCCGAAGTTTCCCTGCCCGTCCACCAGTGGGTACCTCAGGGACCACTCCTGGGCCATCCTTACCAGGGTGTCATAGATCGCTGTATCACCATGCGGGTGATACTTTCCAAGCACATCCCCAACGATCCGTCCACATTTCTTGTACGGTTTGTTGTAATTCACACCCAGTTCGTCCATCCCGTAAAGGATCCTTCTGTGAACAGGTTTCAACCCATCTCGAGCGTCTGGTAACGCCCTGGAAATGATCACGCTCATCGAATAATCGATGTAGGCGCCTCTCATTTCTTCTTCAATATTTATCGGAATTATGTTCTGATCTGAGGAAGGAATATCCCCAATTTCTCCGTCTGACATCTAATCTTGTTTGTTACCCCAAAAACAAGACCGCAATTTAGCTAAAAAAGTGCTGAAAACGAGGGCTTTTAGTAAGGATTGAGCTTCTTCCTGTTACGCCATTTGTAACGCCATAAACGGCGGTGATTTTCACCCACTTTGGGGTTCTGACGCTTCCAGATCGGTTGACCTCTTACCTCCATTAACCGGCCTGTGACAGGGTCTGTATATACATGTTTCAATTGCACATGATCACTGGCCATTGGTGACCTTGGGATGTCAGGGATATTGATGCTTAAACCAAACTGGATCATGAAGCTTGGATGCTTGTGATTGATTGAAGAACCGTCCGGAAGGTTGACGGTGTAATTCTTAAATTCAAAGCTCGGGCGGACGATCACACGAAAGTACTCAGACCAGTTATTTTCAATACTTACACCGATATTGGTAAACAAGCCCCGGTTGATTGCGGCTTTGTTGAATTGCTTACCGGCACTGATCTTACCAACCATTAGTTCTGCAACAAAATCATAGCTCCAGAACTGATAGAAACGGTAGCCAACAACCCCGTACAATCGCTTGTAAGTCGTTGATTTGAAATTGGGTTGATAGGGTCGTACGATATCTGCAAAGGCAGTGGGTTGTAACTCTCTCACAAACTGCTTTTCGATCGCATAGCCAGCCCCAACCCTGAACTCCTGGATGTTGTAATGAATGTTCAGCTGGATCGGAATACCAGTTGCTGCTCCTTCAAAACCAAAGGCTGTGGTATCGGTATTAACCAAAAACTGTCGATTACTCAAGAGCGGATTGTTAACTGGGTTTTGTAGGTAATCAAATGGTACATCAAATGGATTCTCCAATGGGGTTTCGAATCCAATCTGGGGGTTATTCAACCAATCCGTGAATCCTTGAAAAGTGCTTCCCAGGTTTTCTATTTCGTTTGAAAAGACAAATTGACTGGCAGCATCCTGAAAGAAATAGACTCCCGAGAAGTCATGAGAGTAATTGGTATTTGAATAACCTGTTGTGAGTGTAATACTGAACTTGTTTAGGAATACCATCGCTGGATTCCGATAGATATTGTACTTCTGGTATATATCCTGTGAATGGCTATGACCAGCGAGTCCAACTACAGCTATAACAATCAGGCAATATCGTCTTAAGCGGACACTCAATGCGTTTTCAAAAATAAAGATTAATTGACACGTGTCACTTCAAAGATCAGTGTGCTGTAAGGCGGTATCCTGGCGGTATATTCCGGGACGATCTCATCAGCGATCAGGTCATTGATGATGGACCTTGGAATGACTTGTGCACTTTCAATATAGGCTTGTGATGAAGGTATGAGTAATAAAGACTCCTCTCCTCTTTGCATTAATGAAATTCCAAAATCTAACCCCTGGATCAACGGCCTTGGGAAGCCTGAACCAAACACATATTCAAATCCACTGCGGGAATCAAACGTCGAGTTATCAAGGAATCTTCCGGTATAATTAATGATGATCGTATCCCCGTTAAGAGGTAGTGGTCCATTGCCAATATCAACGCGTTTATAGGCTACTCCTGAGGTAAACAGTTCTACCGAATCGACAGGATTAGCAACCGTATCATTAAGGCTTTGTGCAATGATATAATCATCTATGTCTGTAAGCTCCTGTGTGAAGACCGAAGCTTCATCCTGAATGGATACGACTTCTACGTCCAACATTGCGATAAGATCAGGATCGATCGCTCCGGAAGTAAGGTCCGCATAAGCCTGACTGGGTGGTAGGATCAGGCGAAAGACTTCACCCTGCCTCATAAATCCAAGTCCAATATCCAACCCAACAGGATAGACTGCAGATGCACCCTGCTTCAATTGCAACGAGTCTCCATTGGATGATTGATGACTGGCAATCAGATTGCTATCAAGATCCCAAAGGTGGTAGAAAATTGAAACAACGTTCCCTGCTGATACTGGGGTCCCTGCCGGATTTTCTGTGAGTGCATAGTAGTAGACACCAGAAGCATCTCTATTGGCTATAATACCTGCAGAATCCAGCCATGCAGCGACAGTAACATCCACATCAGTAGTGACAGGAGCATCGTCTTTCCCACAGGATAGTAAACCGATTAATAGAGCAACTACACACCATTTATTCATCACCTTCCCAACGCTAAGAACGGTAAAAGATTATTTGAATGTCTGACAAAACATCTGGAAGACAACCAGCTGATCCAGCCCCAGTTTTTCTCCTACCAGGAGGATGCGCTGATACTCTTCTTTTCCAACCTTATGATTGCTATTGATGATGTCTTCATCGTTCTCAAGAAAGAAGCTGGCGATAAAACGGATGAGGATATATGGTGAAGTCAGTACTTCTTTTTTATATGCCTGATAATCAACATCTCCTGATGTGTCAATCTTACGCTGTGAAACACTGTTCAGGTCGCAAGCTGCACTCATTGCAACTTTGAGTACATCAAAGAATTTGTCGGACCAGTTATAGTAATTTTTGATCAGGAATTTCATAGCATAAACCACAGGGTCTTTCTTCATGAAATAGCCACCCTTAGAAAGCTTCCTGGCCTTTTTGTTTAGAGCGATTTCCTCAAACAAGCTGATGTGTCCGTCAGCCAAAGCGATACCGACAGTAGGTGCCATCATGACCAATGAAAAGAAATCATGATCATTGATCTCAAGGTATGGAGCCTCCGTCTTTAAGAATTCTTTCTTTAGTTCAAGTGTAGCTTCCTGGATCGCAGGAATCTCACACATGGTTTCGATTTCGTATTCAGTAAACATTTTGGCTAGGACTTGTGATTAAGGGCTCAAAATACAACCTTTTGCCGAAACAGATATTGAAAAATCTCAGAATCTTATCTACGATCTGATGAGATAGTATCAAGCGAATAATGAATTGAATCTTTCGACTATTTGTGCCCCTTAGAATGCCACTTCACTCTCCAAAGATTGGTAGCTGTGGAATTGGGTCACTCCTCTTTTTCCAACAAATGTAAAGGTCTGTGCAGACTCACTTCTTGGACCGTCCGTGTAGATCTCAACCTCGTTCTTCCCTTCATTCAATGGTACCCTGGTATAATGGATCGAATGAGGTAGCGTTTGCCAGTTTCTCGTGTCCGCCTGCTCAGAAGCAAAGTTGAGTGCGCTTACCAGAAAACCTAGTGTTTCGTCTTCTTTGCGCACTTGTTTTTCGATTGCCTTTTTGAGTGCAACCCGTAACAACCCTTTTCCCAATTCTGCAAGCATTCGTTCCCTTAAAGTCTTAAATGCGATAGCATTAATGTCTTCCGCTTTCTCAAGTGTATAGTATTGGCCATTCACCTGAAGGTCACCATAGTTGAAGTAAGGTTCACGTTCAACATACTTCGGGAAAGCGATCCGTGTGCCACTCAGATCTGAGATACCTATATCATCATTATCAGAGGAGTTGTAGTAGAATGGAAAGTCCAGGCCATAGTCTTCGTTCTGAAAGAAAACCCTTCCGTCTCCTCCATCTATTGTGACAAAGTTGATGGACCATTCATCTTTAACCGGGGCTAAACCATTATGCCAGAAGAATACCAGGTACCCCCCCTCTGAAGTAGTCCGTTTGTATTCATATCCAAATTTCTGCTCGTATTGAGCAAGCTCCTCATTAAATCCTGCAGCATAAGCGGTTCTCATTAGATCCTCTTTTAGCTGATCAGGAACCTCCAGTTCGAACATTTCGGCATAATCTGTTTCATAGATCTCCAATGAGTTCCTGTATGCAATGAAGGCGTTATTGGCATCACCACTTGCCTCATAGACAATCCCCATCAGGTTATGAACAAAGGCATCTCTTTGGTACTTCTTTTCCGACGTGTACTTGTCAGCCAAAGAATATAGGCGATTGTTCAATCTACGGCACTCAACCAACGCATTATCGTATTCACTCATCCGCAGGTAGTTCAGCGCCTTGTAATACAGCAACATCAGATGCTCATGGTCTTCACCAGGATACACAATCAGGTTTGGGTTGAGGAAATAAGAGCCAGCGAAGTTCAGGTAATTCTTTCGGTGATCTTCACCAAAGAGATAAGCCTGTTCCAGCCAGTTGTTACTTTCCTCATACTTGCCTAGCAAATGAGCTACAACCCCGCGGTTGGCATAGTATAGAAACCTGGTTTTGCTGCGCTCTTCCTTTTTATTCTGTTCGAGAATATTCTCTGCTCCTTCCAGGTCACCTCGTTCGAAGTTCTTATTGAATTCGTAATTGAGTTCGTAGAAAGAAACACAGCTGGAAAGAATCAGCAGAAGTACGATATGGATATACCGATGGGACATGTATTCCTTAAAAGGTGATTAGCGTCAAAAAGTCGAGTATTCCACGGCAAGATGACTAACCGTGGAACTTATTCATTCGACTAGTTTTTAATAAACTTCTTGATCTCCTTGTCTCCTAACCAAACCTTTTCGTTGGTTTCAATGCTGGTCAGCTCAAGGTTGACTTTGTAGTTAACTACTTTTTCTTTTTTGTAAGAATCAGTCACTGCGGTGATCACACCAAACATCATGAAGTCTGCACCTAACTCACGACCCCATTTAGCTTGAGTCTCAGGTGACGCAAACTCGCCCTGCTCAGCACGTTCTTCACGAAGTTTCTCTCTGAATTCGGCATTAGAAACCACTCGTACAAAGCCAGAGTTAATGAATTCTCTCTCGATATCCTTTATGAATGTTTCCGGATCAATGTGTTCAGCGCTCTTGTTTTTTACATAACCAACAATGACTGTAGGCTTCCGATCCCGAATCAATCGGAAATCATTGTGCCAGGGTCTGTTAGTCACGTCCTTAATCATTTCTTCTGCGACCAATTTGGAGTCTGTGTCATTCCATCTTCCACTCAGGTCTACCATCTGCTCAGGATTCAAACGAGTCACTTGCCTATTGCAAGAGAAAGCCACGATTGCAATGGCGAATATGGTTGCGATTTTGATCTTGTTCATCTTCTTATTTGTTGTTTTGGCAAAGTAAAAACAAATCCCATGCCTAAAGTAGAATCATGGGATTTATCCATGTTATCGTTTAAAAATAAAGCGAGTAATGAATAGTCCTTTTCCATCGCTTTTTCCAGCATCACCTTCTACTCCACTGGTGACAAAAGCTAACTCCCAGCCTTCTTCAGACATTTGGTTAAGCTTTGACGAGATAAGTGCATCATTTGAAGCAATGTTTTGAAAGTTTATTCCGGTAACGCTGTAAAAGTTCAGGAGCTTGGATTCGGCAAACAGGTCGATCTTGGCATCTTTTCGCTTCACATCCCCCTGATCACTTTTCTTTCCATCTGTTCGCTCAGTGGTAAAATCGTTAATGTCCAGATCTCCCCTGTTTTCTACCATCCTGGAGCGTCCAACACCTCCCGGAACAATAGATTCCACAACAGTGATCACTTTAAATTCCTGTGCGAGTGAGATCGTACTTGTAGCTGCTACCAGCACGATCATTAGTATAGTTTTCTTCATGGTCATCAATCAGATTTGTGTAAACAAACTTAAGCGGTTAAAAATCCGCTGAGACCCGCAGATTCAAAAACCTTGCCGATAATGAGTTAGGTATGGCTAATTGATTACCTGAGATGTCCTGGATCCAGGAATAAGAAAGGGTATTGTCGGCACCTAAAGCATTCAAAATTTCAGCTCTTAACCATAAGGTTTTCAGGTACTTATTCCGGTTTAGTTCAAATGATTTGGAGAAACCCAGATCAAGCCTAAAATATTCATCTCCGGAAAAAATATTTCTGGCGTTAATTTCATTGGGAGGACCAAGCGGATAGCCTGAACCAAAGACAGAATTCACATACACACGGACTGTTGGATCACGTGGCATATGATCTTCGAAGTAAAAAGCAAGGTTCACGTGCTGATCGGTAGGTCTTCGAACATATCCCCGATCATCCTCAGCAAGATCTTCACGCGTTTTTAATAAACCAAGGCTAAACCAGGACTGGGTGCCTGGAATAAACTCCCCGTGTAGACGAAAGTCAGTCCCATAGGCAAAAGCTGTTGCGTTGTTATCGGCAAAGTATCTCAGCCTGACGTTTTCAATGTCGTAGGGAATGACATTGTCCAAACGCTTGTAGTAGCCCTCAGCCACGAACAAAAATGGCCTTCCCCACCAATCGAATAAATGTTCCACACCCAGGATCGAGTGCCATGATTGCTGTGCTTTGACATCAGTCTGGATAGTACCCGACAGGTCCCTAAGTTCACGGTAGAAAGGTGGTTGACTGTACTTTCCTACCGACAGCCTGAATGAAGTCGATCGCTTCCAGGATGGTCTGAACCAGTAGATCATCCGTGGACTGATCAATGTTTCGTCGTTGTAATCCAGGTGATTCACTCGAACACCCGCATTGATTGCATGAACTGAGTCTTTCGAGAACACCGTCGACTGAATAAATCCGGTAATGGTAGTCGTGTTCAGGCGCAAAGAGTTGAAAGTACTTTCCGTGACATTGACAAAACCCGCTGAATCTAAGAAAGCGTATTCATTGAGGGAATCATCAATTCGGTTGGCATTCAATCCAATTCCTGTCTCCAGCATTACCCAGTCACTTACGAGGTATTGATTTCTCCATTCAGAGTTGAGCAAGGTTGCTTCCAGGTCATTGCGACCATAGTTGAAGTTGGTCCCTATTCCACGCACGATCGCACATTCATTGAAGGTATTAGAACCCGGATCATTGTCTACATCACAGATCCGGTAGGCTCCCTCTACATTATAATATTCACGTTCACGAGTAAAAACTCCGGAAACGATCCAGCGACTTAAGAAAACGTTGGACCAGCGATGGGAAAGGTTAATGCCAGATTGATACGTATCGTAATTAAGAAGCTCGCGTCCTTCGAAAGCAGTTTGTATCCTCAATGTTTGCGAGACCGAACCAAACTCGGTAGTCTGAGATTCCGGTAAGGTCAAGTAACGATTCCTGGCATAGGCCAGCAACCAGTTCAATTTTGTACGGTTGATCTGCTGACCTTTCTTGGAAAGATCGAAGGTGAAAAATGCCTGTGCGTCTGTGTAGGAAGGCAAGTATTGCCCTTCCGTTTCAAGTGTGCCAAGAATATACCTGGTGTCACTATGCCTGGCTCCAAAAGTATACTTTACACGATCGGAGAGCTTATTGCCTATGTAAGCCGATCCTCCTAGCAATCCAAAGTTCAGATTACCATTCAGTTGTTCCGGCTCCTGGTAAAGGATATTGAGTGAAGACGACAGTTTATCACCATACTTAGCTTCCCATCCACCGGCATAGAACCGAATATCGTTGACCATGTACGGGTTGATAAAGCTCAAGCCCTCTTGCTGGCCAGCATTGGCCAGGAACGGTCGATAGATTGGGATCTCGTTAACGTAGACCAGGTTTTCATCAAAGTTTCCCCCTCGAACGCTGTAAGCGGAGGACAACTCATTATTCGCGGCAACACCCGGGAGCGTCACCAAAACCTTGGTGAAATCACCAGCAACAGAAGGCAGGTTTCGTGCTGCTCTTGGATCTACAACAGTCGCAGGGTCGACTGGTTCGTCACTTCTCCCCACAACTTCTACTTCCTGAAGCACCGTATTCGTAGGGCTTAGTCTGACTTGCAAATTCTGAGTTGAGCCAGCGATACTATTTACGCTAACCTCACGAGATCTAAACTGAACGTGAGAGAAGACCAGTACTTTGGCCCCCGATTCCAGCCTGATCTCAAACTGGCCGTTAGCATTCGAAATCGTACCGGTGGTTGAATCGGATTTCAGGAGGATATTAACAGCAGGTATCCCTACTCCATCTCCATCGGTAACCGTCCCCCGTATCGTACCGGTATCCTGACCCAATGTCACAAAAGACAGAGCACACGCTACCAGTGCCAGGTAAATTGACCTCAAAGGATCAGTTAGATTTGAGGTTCTTGATGGTTGCTGCAGGATCATCCGAATTAAAAACGAAACTTCCGGCGACTAGTATGTCCGCACCAGCATCAAAAAGTTTACCTGCATTTTGATCCGTAACACCCCCATCCACTTCGATGAGGATCTCCCGATCAACTGTTTCAACCATGGCTTTGAGCTTCATCACCTTACTAAAAGTGGATTCAATGAACTTCTGTCCACCAAAACCCGGGTTTACAGACATCAACAATACCAGGTCTACGAAAGGAAGGATCTCTTCCAGTGAATCAACTGGTGTATGTGGGTTCAAAACAACTCCGGCTTTTGCTCCCAGCGCCTGAATTTGAGTTACTGTACGGTGTAAATGTCTACAGGCTTCAAAATGAACACTTATGATCTCCGCTCCTGATTTGATGCAATCTTCCAGGTAGGGATCTGCGTCCTGGATCATCAGGTGGAAATCCATGGGCTTCTTCGCAACCTTGTGAATCGCCTGGCAAACAGGGAATCCAAACGAGATGTTCGGAACAAATACCCCATCCATGATATCAATGTGAATGTAATCTGCTTCGCTATTGTTGAGTAGTTCTATGTCTGCCTGGAGATTGGCGAAATCTGCTGCTAATACAGAAGGGGCAATAAGCTTGTTCATCAAAAGTTGATCAGTTTCACGACCTTAATCTGATCGTCGTACTGCAAGGATAAAAAATATAATCCTTCTTTGAGGTCATTCACTTCAAACTCAAATGATTCGCCAGAATCCGGCGACTTGATAGAACGCTTAAGCATTTGCTTCCCCTGCTCATCCACCATTTTCAATTTGATGGTTGAACTTAGTGATTCTTCAAAACGGATAAACAACCTGGATCCCTGGAAAGGATTCGGGTAGACAACAATCTTATCGTTTAGAATGTCTGATACATTTAATGCTTTTCCATCAACTGCATACGAATAGAATGGCACACCATGCCCAATCAGTGTGTCTGGGGCATGGGCCTTATGTCCTGAGTTTCTGATCGCATCCATCACCTGTATGTTGGTCCATTCGGGATTTGTCTGCCAGATACCTGCTGCCAAACCAGCAACCTGCGGAGCAGCGAAGCTTGTTCCATTGCTACGTTCAATAACTCCATTTCCTGTCACAACTGCGGTACCTAAGCCCATCGCAGAAACATCCGGTTTCACTCTTCCATCAGAAGTGGGCCCTAATGAGCTAAAAAGTGTCCAGGTGAAATCAGGGTTCACACTACCTACCGCCAGCACATTCGCCGGATCACTTGGAGGAGAAATGTATCTCCACTGACCTTCCGGATTATCCCCATCATTTCCAGCGCTAACCACCACAACCATTCCCTTATCAACAGCCATCTTTGTAGCTCTCGAGCTAATAGCCGTATTTCCATTCAAGTCATCAAAGGTGTAATTATGCTCAGGGATGTCAAAATGTTTGTAACCCAACGAAGCATTGACAACATCTGCTCCAAGACTGTCTGCAAATTCCGCTCCTAAAAGCAAATTAAATTCTTCAATACGATCTTCACTCCCACCTTCTTCGGTAATGCAAAGAACAAAATCGGCATTATAAGCAGTGCCATAGAAATCCGTTTGGTAACGCCCGGCAATGGTTGAGAAAACAGAAGTTCCGTGCCCACCTAATCGAAAGACATTTCCCGAGTTTTCTACAAAATCACGAGTTGCAACAATCTGCTCATTTTCCCACAGGTGTTGAAACGGGTTGTATTTGTCAACTCCGCGAAACCCATTATCCAATACAGCAATGAGCATCCCCTCGCCTCTTACTTCGTTGGCATGCATGACATCAGCCTGTAGCATGACCAGTTGAAGGTCTGTAGTTGCCCTTACAGCTTTCAGATCTTCGAATTCTTCAGGGATCTCAACTGCAAGCTGGGTAGTCGAAAGTCGCTCTCCTTCTGCCATAAGTGCGACACTGTCTACAAAATCAAATTCAACTATGGTAGAAAGTGTTGCAGAGTCAACCTGTACCAATGCGGCATTCATCCATTTTGAAGTGAAATAAACTGTGATGTCGTTTGACACAAGTTCATTCACATAGGTCGGACTGACTGGCAAATCAGTCTCATCAATGGGAATGCTCTGCTTATTCCGACGCTCAATTGCCCGCTCCGACAGGAAGGCTTCCGGGTTGTCGATGGAATATGGATAACCCTCACCAGCTTTGTCTGTAAAAAAAACAGCAAATCTGTGATTCTGAGCAGAAGAACCCAACGCAATTGTGAAGGCTACTATTAAGACGAGTGACTTTTTCAATTTCCAGCTTCTATTAATACCTGACTAAGAAACCTTCCTCCCTGGATTTCTCCTAACTCATTGCAATCAATGGTGCAAAACTCCAATGAGAGGTAATCTTTTTGTATGAGCCCTATTCCCCGAGCATACACCTCACTTCTTTCATCCTGGTTGACAATGTTAGCTGGTATATCTTCAATGATCAACCGAATGTGGTCTTCAGTCGCAATGGAATCGATCAATACTTCCTCAACTGATTGATAATAGTATTGAATCTCGGTTCTTGAATTCAGACTATTTCCATCCCACTCCTTTCCAAGTTCAACAGGAAAAGTAAGCTTGATGAAAGGGATATTGTTTTCAGAGATGGCCAGAAAGTTAGCTGTAAGCACAGCCGTCCACACCGAATCGCTTACCCAGGCTTCTGTTGCATCCGCACGCTTTTCCCGTAAGATCAGGTAGCTTGTTTGATCAGTCGATTCAATTGAATCAACAATTGTCTCCCGAAGTTGATAGATGCTGGTATCCGACCCTACAAGATTGTAGTTGATCTCTTCGACATTATAAATTCGATATTGTCCCAGCTCAATTGGATAAAAGTCATAGCCGAGCGTTTCCGGTCCAATTTCCTTCTTCTCATTGCAACTGACCAGTAAACCGACTACAAATAGTATCCAGAGACTTCTCAATTCTGTGATGCTTGTTTAAAACTTTGTTTGATCCATCCTCCGCCGATCACATCATCTCCCTCGTAAAATACAGCTGCCTGTCCGGGAGCAATCGCACTGACTCCTTTTCCAAAGAATACTTTCATCGTATCTCCTGCCTGTTCAATAACGGCTGGTGTACCCGAATCATTGTAGCGAACTTTGGTGATGGTATCTTTCCGATCACCTTCTATAGATGTATACTTTTGAAGGTTCAGCTGATTTACGTACATCCCATCACGACTCAGTTCATCAAATGTACCAAGAATGACTCTATTCTTATCTTTCTGTATTTCAGTGACATATACAGGGTAACCTAAAGCAATTCCGAGTCCTTTTCTTTGACCGACAGTATAAAAGGGATATCCATCATGCGTTCCAACAACAGAGCCATCTTCCAATACGAATTCACCTCCATCTACCTGTTCTTCTAGTCCGTCTACACGTCTTCTCAGGAATCCACGATAGTCATTGTCAGGGACGAAGCAGATCTCGTATGATTCTGATTTTTGGACCAATTCATGGAAGCCACGCTCTGTAGCCATTTCCCGGATCTCCGATTTCTTCAGATGACCTAATGGAAACTTCGTGCGACTCAGGCTTTCCTGTGAAATACCCCATAATGCGTACGATTGGTCTTTGTATCCATCCAGTCCCCTCGAAACAACATATCGACCATTCTCTTCCCGAATGTTCGCATAATGTCCTGTGGCAATGTAATCACACCCTAGCTTGTCTGCTCGTCTAAGCAGCGCATCCCATTTGATATGCGTATTGCATAAAACACATGGATTGGGTGTTCGACCATTTAAATACTCGTTCGTAAAGTGATCGATCACATAATCCCCAAATTCTTCCCGAATGTCAATGATGTAGTGTGGGAATCCGAGATTGACGGCAATGTTTCTTGCGTCATTGATGGAATCAAGGCTACAGCAGCCTGTTTCCTTCTTACTTCCTCCTGAAGTCTGGTAATCCCACGTTTTCATGGTCATTCCAATTACTTCATAGCCTTCTTCGTGCAGCATCACGGCAGCCAATGAGCTATCTATCCCGCCGCTCATGGCCACTAATATTTTTCCTTTACTCATAGTTCGCTTATTGCCGGGTTCACAGCCACGGTTTACGCATTGAGTGCAAAGTTAAGTAGTTAATTGGTGGATTGTTAAATCAGTTGAGTGGTTAATTAGTTGAATAGTAATTAGTTGAATAGTAATTAGTGAGAAATGAGTCTAACTGACTTATTAACTATTTGACCATTTAACTAATCCACTTAATCAGCAACATCCACCTCCGTCATAGAAATAGGTACTTTCAGTCACTATAATATCCTTACGGTCCAGGTTGGCGATGTTAGCGGCAGTCTTGTCACAGACGGATAGCGGCTGATTGTACATTAGAACATGTCCTTTGTGATCATCATAGTATTCGTCTTCCCCAAAATACAGTGCAGTTTTTCCGGTAAAAACACATGGACCATCCTCAGGTATCGGATCTTTGATGGCACAAACTTCTACACTCTCAATAAAGATCGGTTTATCTGTGTCGTAATGGTTTGGATCAAGTATTCGATAAGGTCTTTTAGCCCGGATCTCGATGGTTCCAAAACCGATTTCTGTGATCATATTGATATATTCTTTTAATGGTAGTGCCCCACTCAGGCATAGCCCCCGAAGCTCAGGATCATTCTTCAATTGCTCTGGCATATGATCTTCAGATATTGGGTCTGAAAGGACCAATCGACCGTGAGGCTTCAACACACGATACATTTCGGAAAGAGCAGTCCTAAGATCATCTTCATGAAAGATATTGAACAGGCAATTCTGGGCAGCAACATCCACACTTTCATCTTCAACCGGAAGGTTCAGTGCGTCCCCCTTTCTGAGGCTTACATACTCAGATCTAAACCACGGATTCAATCGTTCCGCTTCTTTGAAGTTTTTGCCGCATGCCTCAAGCATTTCATCAACAACATCCACTCCGATCACACCTTCTTGATTTCGATTGAAATAAGAAAACTGCAATAGTTCCATTCCCCCTCCAACACCAACATATAAGATCTTAGGGTTCCTTACCAGATCTCTGGGGTGGACCGTACTTCCACATCCATAGTTCATCTCCAGCATCTTCATGGGGATCTCCAGTCCGGGAAAAGCCCAGACGGGTGTTGTGGTACAGCAAAGCCCTACATTAGGGTTCTCAGCTGCGTTTTTGTATATGTCTTTGGTTGTTTCTAAGTAAGTATCCATTCGAGTTATGTTGATCAGTCTACAACAAGTGCAATGTTAAATATTGTTATAGAGAGTACGATCAAAACAGACAACTTGGATTTCTTTTTGTAACGTGGGCGATATTCGATAGTGTTTAGATTGAATTAGTCTTTTATTTGCAACTGATAACGTACTGACTATGGCATTACAAACCTTCGTTAAAGTAGCTAACATTTCTAGTTTATCGGACGCACGTTATTGTGCAGGTATGGGAGTTGACATCCTGGGATTTAACATCAATCCAACTTCAGATGAGAAGGTCTCTGTAGAGGACTTCAGGGAAATTGCCGAATGGGTAGCGGGTGTATCTTTTGCAGGTGAGTTTGGAGATTGTGAATTAAATGACATTAAGGAAGCACTCAAGAATTACCCACTGGATTATGTAGAGATCACCAATATTGACCAGGTTGAACCTGTAGGGCTCCTGGGTAAGCCGACGATATTCAAGATGACTATTGATACTATGGATCAATTGAGCAAGCTTTCCTCCAACCTCAGCTATCTGGATGAGTTGGTTAAGTTGGTCATTATCAAAAGCTCAAATACCGCTATTTGGGATCAGATCGATGAGAAGATCGGCTTTTACAATGGAAATGTGAAGCTGCTAAAGGGCTATGGTGTTGGCCCAAATGATACCATTGGCAATTTCCCCGGGCTTGAACTAGAAGCAACCAAAGAAGAAAAACCAGGTTTCAAGGATTATGGAGAAGTAATGGATGTGCTGGAAGCCATAGAAGTGGATTAGGCATGAATAAAATACTCACCATTTTATCGCTCTTCACGCTTCACTTTTCTTACGG
This sequence comes from Cyclobacteriaceae bacterium, assembly GCA_965267415.1. Taxonomy (GTDB): domain Bacteria; phylum Bacteroidota; class Bacteroidia; order Cytophagales; family Cyclobacteriaceae; genus Ekhidna. Next base: position 757,856 of record OZ253955.1, read on the forward strand.
TCAGCTTGACTCACTGCAGAAAGTCATTGCTGAAATGCCGGATTCACCTGACAAAGTGGAGTGGATGACCAATACCGCATTTGATTTCTACACGATTGATCCATTCATTACGGAACAACTGGGACTTCAAGCGATCGAGCTAGCTAAAAAGTATGAAGATCATCCAATGATCCGGGCCAAAGCCTATCACATTGTTGGAATCTCTTTTTGGACACGAGATCTCTACCAAAAAGCCATCAGTTACTATCACCAGGCGCTCCCATTGTATGAGCAAGCAAATGATGTACGACGTGCAGACGGACTGAGGCTAGATATTGCTAACATCTATGGTGATATCCGAAAGCCTCGTGAAGCGATTGAGATGATGCAGCAGGTTCGAATGAATGCATTTGAAAGAAAGGACACGCTGCTCCTGGGTTGGTCTGCGAATAACATTGGTAGCAATTTCAACAAATTGATGCAGTTTGATAGTGCCTTGAAGTACTACCAGGAAGGCCTCACCTATACGATACAATTGAGTGATACCGTTGGAATTGCGCTCGGCTACAATAACGTGGCAGATGTCTTTATCAATAAAGAGGTTTATGATAAAGCGCTGGAGAACCTGTTAAGAGCAAGACAAATTCTGAGATTGAAGAAGGATGTTAAGCGGCTGGGTGAAGTCTATGTTAACCTTGGCATTTCTGAGCTTGCACTTGGCAACCCCTACCGAGCACAGCGTTACCTGGACTCTGCTTTTTTCGAAATAGCTACTATTGATTCCAAAAGTATGGAGAGTGAATTGATGGAGGTCTATTCCGAGATCTACATGCAGTTAGGTCAGTATGAGCGCGCCATCTATTTCCTCAGGGAAAGCTACAAACTTAAAGATTCGATCAGTGGATCAGAGGTCCAGAAACAGGTTGAGATCCTTGAACTTCAGTATGAAAATGAAAAACAGGAAAAGGAACTGGCCGTACTGGCTGAAGAGGAGGCAAGAGAAGAATCAGTTAGAAACATTGCCTTTCTGTCTGCTGGCTTTTTGTTGATCCTCGCCGGATTGATCACTTATATCCAGCGCCAAAGGATCAAGAAGAATAAGATCCAGCATCAATTGAAGATGAGTAAACTTCAGGAAGATCTGCGTGACAAGAACAAAGAGATCTCTTCCTACACCCTGAACTTCATTCAGAAGAATGAACTCATGGAAGAACTGAAGACCCAGATCAATGAACTTAAAAAACAGTCTACACCGGATACCAATAAGCAACTGAACCGGATCAATCGAATTGTAGACGAAACGTTTAGGTCGGATGAAGAATGGGATACTTTTCGCCTTACGTTCGAGCAAATGCATGACGGTTTCTTTAGTGCGCTAAAGGATACTTATCCTGACCTGGGCAATGCTGAGCTCAAACTATGTGCCTTGTTACGGTTAAATATGAACCTGAAAGAATCGGCTCGAATTCTTGGGATCTCTCCTGATAGTGTTAAAACAGCCCGTTATCGATTAAGGAAGAAGTTTGGTTTAAAGACAGAAGATAACCTGGTGGATTTCCTTATACGTTTTGAGCAAGATAAGCTTGTTACTGACCAGGACCAGATTTAATAAATCCACCCAGCACTGAGACACCTGCTGTAATAAGAAAAAACAATAAGCTGAAAGCAACAGCGGCATTCTCATTAATCCCAAGGTAAGAATAGCCTAGTATGAATGTCAGTTCTCTCGCACCAACTCCACCAATGGTGAACGGGAACACAGCAACAACTGAGGAGATAAGAAATAATACCTGGTATTCCATGAAAAGGTCATTGATCCCGATTGACTTCAAAATGAAGTAAGCACATATGACTTGAAGCAGCTGAACTCCAAATGAATAACCAGTTGTCCTGGTGAAAGAGACCAGAAAAACAGAAAAGAAAACCTTGATGCTGAAGTAAAAAATTGGAAGAGCTACTAACAAGCCCAGCCAGTCTACCACAAGGATCCATCCTGGCAATTGACTTTGGTCTATGAATAGATAACCTAGTCCAGCTAAAACCAACAAAGCCACCAAACCCGAGATCCTGTCCAAAAGTGTTGCCTGTATCAAAGGTTTTACCGGAGTACCATGTGATCGGTTGAGTAAATAGACTTTATAGCCATCCCCGCCAATACCTCCTGGCAGGAACAGGTTATAAAACATACCGATCCAGTAAAGCCGTAGGTTGTAGCGCTCAGTAACGATCAAGCCTATGTTGCGGAAATAAAGATTCAACCGAAATGCACTTAACACCTTTGATGCAATAAAGAAGAAGGTGGCCAGTGCCAACCAACCGGGATTGGTCTCCAGAAATATAGCTTTTGTTTGATCCCAGTCTATGTTTCGGAAAACAATGTAGAGTGCGCCACCAGAAACGATGAATTTCAGGAGTGTCTTTAGCAGATTTTGTCTCTTACTTGCCAACAAAGATCTCTTTTACACGGTACGTCTTTTTGTCCTGACTCTCGAAATATGTACGAACGATCAGTTCTGCCACAATACCAATTGTGATCAACTGTATACCGCCAAGTAGCAAGGTAATTCCCAGGATCAGGATAGGACGACCCCAGATCTCCTCTCCCATCAACTTCACAATGAGCAAGTAACCGTTGATCACTGCTCCAATCAGGAAGGTGACAATACCAGCCACCCCGAACAGGTGCATTGGGCGTTGCAGGTACTTCTGTAAAAACACCATCAACATAAGATCGCTTATCACCTTAAAAGTTCGTCCGATCCCATATTTGGATTTTCCATGGATCCTGGCGTGATGCTTCACCGGCATTTCGGCCAGTTTGGCACCCTGTAGTTGTGCCAATACGGGAATGAAGCGATGGAGCTCTCCATAGAGTCCAAGGTTCTTAGCAATATCCTTTTTAAAAACCTTCAACGTGCATCCATAGTCATGCAGGTAAACGCCTGTCAGCTTACGGATCATGGCATTCGCGATCTTGCTTGGGATCTTTCGCAAAAACATTCCGTCTTTCCGTTTTGCCCGAATACCAGCCACCACATCCACTTCTTCCTTTTCCAGCATTTCTATCATAGCAGGAATATCAGAGGGATCGTTTTGCAGGTCACCATCCAATGTGATGATGTAGTCCCCTTCCGCTTCCGCAATTCCGCCTGCCATAGCAGTTGTTTGCCCATAGTTCTTATTGAAGATCACCGCTTTCGTACGACTGTCCCCATTCTTTTTGATATTGGAAATGGTTTGATCCGTTGAGCCATCATCAACAAGCACTACTTCGTAATCCCAATCACCAAGAGATTCCCGAATAGTTTCCAACAAGGGTTGAATGTTGTCTTCTTCATTCATCACAGGGATGACAAGGGAGATTTTTTTGGACATTTGATGGGTTCGTTACGGGTGGCAAAAATACGTAATTGTACGATAGATGATTCGCCCTTAGATTTAATGAAATGAAAATTGCGCTTTTCCTGATCATTCTATTTCTAGTATTGGCTCCTGGTATATTGCTGCTGTTTGGAGCTATTCGGTTTAATACCCAGGCAAGGCAGATCGCCAGTGGAATTGTTATTGCAGGAGGCATTTTGATCCTCATGCAGTTATTGATAAGTGGTGGAACATATTATTACTCTTACTTTGGGAATGCGGAAGAATTAGCTGCCTATTCTTTAAGAACTTCATTAGTAGGAACAACCTTTCAATTTCTTGGACTAATGGCCATCGCTGTAGGCTTATTGCTTTACAAGAAATCAAATTAGATTCAGTAATATTGCTCTTCCAATAAACAACCCAACCCACTAGTGTAAGCGACCTTTAGGTTGCTTTTTCTTTACCAACTCTCATACTATGTGCGGTATTGTCGCTGTATTTAATGAAAAAGGTGGATGTAGTGGGTTAAGAACCCAGATCCTTGGTCAGGCTAAAAAAGTCAGACACAGAGGTCCTGACTGGTCAGGTATCTATGACTCTGATCATGCTGTAATGGCACATGAACGTCTTGCTATTGTTGACCCTCAGTCAGGGGGGCAACCATTGAAAAATCGTTCTGAAACCATCATTCTCGCTGTGAATGGAGAGATCTATAATCATCAGGAACTTAGGGGTGAACTCTCTGAGTATGATTTTCTAACAAATTCAGACTGTGAGGTGATCCTCGCACTGTATGATAAAAAAGGCCAAGAATTCTTTGATGACCTTAACGGCATCTTTGGTTTCGCAATCTTTGATTCTACTGATAACTCGTACCTCATTGCAAGAGACCATATGGGGATTATCCCGTTGTATCATGGATGGGATAAAAAAGGGAATCATTACGTCGGTTCTGAGCTTAAGTCCCTGGAAGGGACCTGCAATCGGATCGAATCATTTCCTCCCGGTCACTACTATTCAAGTAAGGAAGGTGAGATAAAGAAATGGTATCAGCGGAAATGGAGGGATTTCAACCAGGTAAAAGGCAATGAAACCGCAATTGATAACATCAGGCGTGGACTGGAAGCTGCTGTGCATCGACAGTTGATGTCGGATGTACCCTACGGAGTATTGATTTCTGGGGGATTGGATTCTTCGATCATAGCGGCGATAGCTAAAAAATTCTCAGGAAAGCGGATCGAGACCAATGATCAAACAGATGCCTGGTGGCCACAGCTTCACTCCTTTTCCGTAGGATTGGAGGGTTCACCCGACCTGGCTCATGCTCAGGAAGTTGCCGATCATATCGGAACCGTACATCATGGTATCACCTTCACCATCCAGGAAGGCCTGGATGCACTTAGAGACGTGATCTATTACCTTGAAACTTATGATATAACGACTGTTCGAGCCTCTACCCCAATGTACTTAATGGCGAGGGTCATCCGATCCATGGGTATCAAAATGGTCCTGTCAGGTGAAGGCGCTGATGAGCTATTTGGTGGCTACCTGTACTTCCACAAGGCGCCCAATGCGGAGGAATTTCATAATGAACTTATCAGAAAGTTGGACAAGCTCCACCAATATGATTGCAACCGAGCCAATAAATCCCTGGCTGCATGGGGAGTCGAAGGTCGTGTACCGTTCCTGGACAAGGAATTTATTGATACAGCAATGCAGATCAATCCGACTGACAAAATGATCACAGAAGAGCGAATGGAAAAATGGGTATTGCGATCGGCTTTCGAAGATCTTATACCTGAAAAAGTAGCCTGGAGACAGAAAGAGCAATTCTCAGACGGTGTTGGCTATGGCTGGATCGATGCGCTAAAAGATATGGTTGAGGCAGAGGTGACGGATGATCAAATGGAGCAGGCCAGCTACCGGTTTCCCGTGAATCCTCCGATGAGTAAAGAGGAATATTATTACAGAAGCATTTTTGAAGATCATTTCTCATCTGAAGCTGCAGCCAGGACAGTACCATCGGTTCCTTCAGTAGCTTGCAGCACCCCGGAAGCCCTTGCATGGGACCAGTCTTTCACGGAGCTGAATGATCCTTCCGGACGAGCCGTAAGTAACGTTCACGAAAAGGCCTACGATTAGCATTTCCAAATCTTTTTTGGACTGACTCCCGTAGAAGGACGAAACCTAAAAAAGACTGACCATGCGAACATTGCTGTTTCTACTATCTGCTTTTCTTATCATTAGTTGTCAAAAAGAAAAGCAATCCGATATCGTTCCATTACCTGATGGAGACCCTGAGGAGTATGAACTGCTAGGAGTCGAACCAATTCAATTGGCCGATAGTGTTAACCTGTATTTCCATCAAAACGAACATTTCGTTTGGATCTGTTATACCTATCCTTCCGAAAGTTACGGTACCACCGATATAGAAATAACTACTGAAAAGGTGAAAGAGCCCCTAAATCTTCACGTTTCCGGTCAGATCGGAGAATGGCCCGTTAATAACCCGGAACTTGCTCCTGAAAATCCTGAAAGTGATAAATGGTGGAATATGAAGGGGTGGATTGCCAATGAGGTATGGCCAAATGGTATGGATCGATCCAGGGAACCACCGAGATATAAATTTAAAAATGCCTCAGCCCGTGAAATTCAACTGAGTAAGCGACGGTTTGGGCGAGGAGAATGGAGGATCTCTATGCAAATACGGGCCATCAACGGACCGGATGGTTATTTCAGTATTGAGTTTCCTGAAACAGAGAAACCATATACTCTCATGGTCAATTGATCACCTAAAAGGTATGGAGCATGCCAATTTGCCATTGGTCCTTACTAAATGCATTTACAGTTTGCTTCATGTAGCCAACCTGAAGTCGCATACCCTTCTTCAAGGTATAACCCAATGCGCCATAGAGTCGATTACGGTCGAAGAATTCAACCGTATTACCGTCTCCGATATCTTTCTGACCATTGATGAATAGTTCATTGTAAAATGAAAGATAATACGTACCCTTTTCGAAGGTTTCGTTGTTCAACGCAATGTTCATTGATAGAAAATACCTGTATCGGGTTCTGAAGTCTTGATTTTCCACAAACCGTTGTTCATAACGAAATCGATGGTTTAGATAATACCGTTTACCAATGGTTTGCCAAAGTAAGAATTCCTGGTAGATCCGACTTTCATTCACTGTGCTCGTTCCATCCCCAAATTCACCGGTTGTAATGTTGGCATATCCCAGCGTATAGCGAACCTCCTGGGGAACTGGCTCATAGTTGATGCCCCCACGAATAAGCAGTTGCTCCAAATCGCCACCCATATTCCAGTTCCGGTATTGAATGTCTCCCTGAAGCCCAAAATCACTCTCACTAAAGCGTGTATTCCAGAAGTACATATACCATGCACCATTTTGAGTTGGATCAATCTGACTGTAACCATTAAGACCGGCAAATAAGAAGACGAAAGAAAGTAAGCGAGATAATTTTCTGTAGAACATGGCCGGCAATTTAAGCATTACCACTTTACTCGTCCAAAGCCCGGTCAAACCTGAATTTCATGTACTTGATCTGCTCCCCTTTTTCGGACCAAATCTTCTCATACTTGGTTTTTATTCCATGGTGTTCGTCCGCCAGCGATGAGTTGTAAAGGTCAAATGTGAACTCATGATCCCTGATCTTGAATTCTGTCAATACTTGTAAAGTGTACTCAAAGAGTGGTGTATTGTCGGTCTTGAATCGAAACCAGCCATCGTCCTTCAGGATCTTGCGATACTTGATTAGGTATTGCGAGTTAGACAACCGGTGTTTCTCGTCCCGATCTTTTGGTCTGGGGTCCGGAAAAGTGAGCCAGATCTCATCCACTTCGTTTTCTTCAAAGAAATCCAGAATATTAAAGATGTTTGATCGAAGAAATGCTACATTCATAAGACCGTTCTCTTCGGCATATTGGCTTCCCTTCCATATCCTGTCTCCCTTTAAGTCCATACCAATGAAATTTTTTGATGGATATCGTTCTGCAAGACTTATCGTGTATTCTCCCCTTCCACATGCCAGCTCTATTACGATTTTATTATCATTTCCAAAAAAGGCACTCCAGTTCCCTTTGATGCTATCAAAAAGTTCCTTCCCCTGCTCAATCACATTTCGGCTTTGTTGATTATCCGAAAACTTTTCTAACTTGTTCCTCCTACTCAAGGGATATTAAAATTTCACATTAACCGTAGCTCAAAGTAATGAAAACAATTATACTTATTTCCCTATTGCTAATGGGGTATTTTGTGTCTGCCCAGGAGGAAAAAAATATCGTCGAGATCGTTGATGATCTGACGATAAAATGGGATGAGCAAGCGGAAACGCTGAAGACCTACAAGGGCCTTCAAACGTATTGCTCTACAAAGCCTTACCGTGATCGGACCATCAAATTATTAGATGAGATCCATCACTATGATACCTTGCTTTACGGGATCGTTTCGAGGAAGTACAAGGATTCAAAAGATTCAGAGGCCCAGGCGACTCTGAAGGATATTGAGAAGCTTGAGGTTGAATATACCACCAAGAACTTCAAAGCATTTATTCATCGTGAATGCAATGGAGTGAATGAGATTGAGCGCAATTATGGACGTGAAGGTGGAAGTGTTTATGAAAAAGAGGTAAAGAAGCTTGAGAAAGAGTTATCCAAATATGTTGTAAGCATAACGCAGCGTATCGACATCATAGATGAACACATTCATCATCTAAAGTTAAACTGATCAAATCTCATCATCGAGTAATCTAAGCGCACTTTTTCCGACATGATCTGACACGATCATTCGATAATCCATGCTTTTAAGAAATCCAGCTCCTAAAAACTCATTGAGGACAGCTTGCCAGTCACTATTTCCGGGCATGATAATCCCAAACTGATCCCCAGGCTCATCTCCTAGTTTGTGTCGTTTGATGGCATAACCTTTTTTGTAACACTCCATATAGTAGAGCAAGTCTACAATGGCAAACGAGTTCTCATTTTCATTCAACGCCTGCATGACAGCTTGTCCGGAAGGAACATACTCAATAGTCATCTCCGAAAAATATTTTTCTCTCAAGTCGTTAAGTCGATCCTGGTACGTTGATCCCGGGACGGTATATGCAGTCATCTGCTTAAATGCAACAGGCAAATGATCGAAAGATTCAAGAACTGGCACCTGTGCATGAGAGACCAGAACACTTATGTTATTCATGTAAGGTCTGCTGAACCGATAATACTGTTTTCTTTGATCAGTAATACTGGTGTTGCTAAGCCCAAATACCCCGCCAGAGCTGTGTCTTACCTCTTCAAGGAATTGTTGGAAGTTATGTTGATCAATTCGCTTGTATCGTGTGCTAACACTGATCTCATATTGCTGCTTCAGGTATTTTTCGAAGGCATTCATGACATCTATCAGAATCCCCTTTACTTCCCCATTGGTAGCTGTATAGGCAAGATATGCTACATCATTGTATATGAATACCAGTTCAGCTTCCTTACTGGCTAGTGCCTCCTGAAAGCTTTTGGATGTCTCCTGTGCGGGAACTATAAAAAAGCTTAATAGAAGCAACAGGACAATCCCAATTCTGAAGCTTACTTTATTTGAATATCGATCAATTCTCACCCTTCTTTAAAGTCATTGCTTCAAAGGTGGAAATCAATTGTTCCATATGCACAGGTACAGTGTGCTACAACTTGTCTACGAAATGCAATGTTCTCTTTTCGAAGATCTTTCTATTGCACGATCATCCTTAACGCCCCTTTACCAAGGTTCTTCGTTACCATTTCACGATACTTAGGCGTTTTGATGAAGTCCGAAACAAAAGCCGACAAAACAGGAGCCCAATCACTTCCTTTTGGCATGATGATCCCGAATTTGTCTCCGGCCTGATCTCCTACCGGATGACGCTTGATTTGCGCTCCCTGATTCAAAAAATCCAGGTAATAGTGGATGTCAACAAAACCATATCCATTTGAATCACGAGCTACGTTTTCCACAATTTCCTTGCTCGAATTAACTTCCGATATGTTCATACTCGAAAAGCCGGATCTTTTTACTTCGATCATGCGAGCGTGATTGGTTGTGCCAACTACCGCATAACCTGTTTTCCCATCAAAGGAAGTTCCAATACCTCCCATATTTGTCAGGGTTGGAAAACTTCTATGAGAAATCAATACCGAAATATTATTGAGAAATGCAGTGCTAAATTCATAGATTGCTCTCCTCTCCGGTTTAATACTTGTGTTGCTCAATCCAAACACCCCACCTGAACTGGCTTTAACTTCATCCAGGTATTTGCCAAAATCCTTATCGGTCGCTTCGACATAGCGGCTATTCACATTAATACCGTAGTTAGTTGCAAGGTATTGCTCAAACTCATTCATCAGGTCAACCAAAAGCCCGGTTTCACTTCCAGCGGCATCTTTTACGGCAAAGCCATTGACAGCAGCGTGAACGTAAACCAGATTCGCGGTTTTAGAACTGTTTGCCTCAGCGAAAGAGCTTCCTTGTTGCTGAGCTGTAAGCAATCCAACGATACATAGGGCGAGAAATGTTGTGACGGTTTTCATAGTTTCTACATTTTTAGCTAATTAGTTCCCTCGATCAGTCGAAGAGCTCCTTTGCCGAGATTTTCAGCAATGAGTTTGCGATACTCAGGCCCTCCGATAAATCCAGAGAAAAATTCCCTTATTAGTGGCTCCCAATCGTTAGCTAAAGGCATAATGACACCAAACTTGTCTTCTCCCTTATCGCCAACAGAATGTCTTTTTATGGGGAAATTTTTCAGTGATTGCAGATAGTAGTGCAAGTCAACCACAGCGAAGGCATCATTGCTCTCAGATATCTTGTTCATCACTTCATTTACAGATGGTAGTGAAACTATTTCCATGCTTGGATAATACATACCCTTGATTTCGTCTAACCGCTGGTAATAGGTCGATGCTGAAACAGAGTAAGCTTTTTTCCCAGCAAAACGTGTACTGATGTCGGACAGGTTAGTCAATGTTGGTGTCTTGGAATTGGTGACTAGTACCGAGACGTTATTCATGTAGGGAGGACTAAACTGATAATCCTTTTTCCGCTCCTCCTTGATACTCACATTACTTAATCCAAAGACTCCTCCCACACCATTCTTAATGTCAGACATAAAGATTTTGAAGTCCTTATTAGGCACTTGAATGAATTCTGATGTTACCCTAATTCCTTCTTTTTGCTGGATGTAAGTTTCAAACTGCCGCATGATCTCAGCAAGAAATCCTTCGACCCGCCCGGAAGCACCCTTATCCACGAAACCGGGTACACCGTCGTAGACGTAATAGAATTTTGCTGTCTTGGTTTGTTTCGCTCTAGCGTATGTATCTCCCTGGAGTTGTGCGGTTGATTCAATGCCAGCGAGGCACAGAATAACCATGGCTATAATTTGCAATCGTGTTGAACGCATCGCTCTTGTGGTTCCTTTAAATAAAAAATCCGCTGGTTGATGGAATGCGGTAATTGTAAACAAAGGTGTTCAATCGCTTAATAAAAAGCTAAAAAACTGATAATAATCAGGTAAACAAAAGGTGTACGCATTCAGGCTTTCGACGAACGCCTTATATCTGGTTATTAAGCAGTTAGCGGTTTTACTCAAGACCTACTACCAGGTAGGCTTCATGAGATTTCCATTTCATAGGGATGACGAAGACTGCCACTTCCTCCGGAAACTTTAATTGCTTGGGCATCCCCTCGAATACAATAGGAACGGAGATGTTAAAATTGTTTCCATAATTGGCACGAACACTTCCTGCAATCACGTTGGATATCTCCCCTGCCATATCCAGGATATCTTCGGTCGTCGGTTCTTCTATCCCAATAAAGATATTGATAAGGTCTGAGTACATCTTGGCATCCGCAGAGATATAAACAAAACCCTTCCTGGTACCCGAAATCCCAATCAATCCCGTATAACTTTTCAGGGTTAATTCATCAGATTCCTTGATGTAGGGAACACCAATTTCAGAATTGATGTCTGTAAGATGTTTGAAATAGTTTTCAAGCGCGTTGATGAAAAGGGTGCAAGTCGTCTCAAATTCTTCCTTCTTGGTATCCATGCTACGCCTGTCGTTTCAATAGTTTGTCAAATGCCTTCTTCAGATCATCGGCATTTACCGGTTTATACATAAATCCACGAGCACCTTTATCCAAAGCCTTGAGTCCAGTGAGTTTATCCGACAAGGCCGTAATGATCATTACTTTGGCTTCCGGATGTATCTCCATGATACCTTCAAGACATGTTATGCCATCCATTTCAGGCATAGTGATGTCAAGGGTGATCACATCAGGTTTTTCCTCACGTACGATCTCCAGGGCAGCATTTCCGTTAGAAGCCGTACCAATGATTTCAAGGTCATAATCCCCAAGGTTCTTTTCGATTGTTCGACGCATGATCGAAGAGTCATCTACAATAAGCAACTTCATATTATTCCTCTACTTTGGGGTCCATAGTGATTGACGTGGGAAGGTAAATTACCATCTCAAAAAACTGGCCTTTTTCAAAATTAATTTCAAAGGTTCCGTTCAGCTCTGCGATTTTGGCCTTGATCAAACCAAGTCCATGGCCCCTTCCTGAAAGCTCATCTGTTTGTTCAGTGGTAGAGAATCCATCACTAAACAAGAGATCAATGATCTGGTTGTCGTTCAATTTGTCACGATCAGATTCAGAAACAAGGTTTTTGCTGATCGCCTTGTCAATGATCTGGACGGTATTCAGTCCACTACCGTCATCCTTATACGACAGTACCAATTCTCTTCCTCCTTCTGCTTCATCGAGGGAAACCTCGATGTTCCCCTTGATCAGCTTACGCTTTGCAATTCGAACATTAGGAGCTTCAATTCCATGGGCGATCGAGTTGCGCATCAGCTGGATCATGATGTCTTTTACTGGATCCTGTATCAGCTTAGGAATTGACAGGTTCTTGTCATTATTGAAGGCAAAATTCACTGCCTTACCACTTTCTTCACTCATTCTGGTCAGCCCACGCTTGAGTGAATCAATTAAGTCATAATTCGTGTCAGACTGTTCTTCGCCAGAGAACTTATTGTATATGTTCGCCACCTTTCGAAGCATCTCACCCATGTTGGCAATGATGATATCCACCTCGTTCATTTCGTACAAAATGTTGAGGAAATCACTACCTACCACCTTAGGGTTATCCTCCAGCTTCTTGATAGCGTCTTCAATCTTGTGGAATCTATCGGTGAGGATCTGCAAGCCAATAACAATTGAATTCCCTTTCAGGTTGTGAATGATCTGGAAGGTAAATGTCAGAAGCTCCCTTATATCCTCATCGGCAGCATGCCCTTCATATTTCTTGGAGATATTCTTTAGCTCTTTGCGCGAGTTGATAAGGAATCCTCTCAGCAATGCCGGATCTATCTTCAGAATGCTCAGCATTTGCTCCATTTCCATTTTCTTCTTCTCGTCAGCCTCTTCCAACTGCTGAGCCAGCAATACACCCTCTGTTTCATCAGATACAGTTACCATGATCTGGGTGATTTCTCCTCTTCTGTTTTCGATCCGTGTGAATGCCAGTCGGATGTATTTGGTATTTACCATTCCGTTTGACTCAGTAAATATTTTTACCTGTTCAACCGGGTTTAACTGGTTTACCACATCTTCATCAATGTCCGGATTGAATAAATGCTTCATGAACATTTCCAGAGCTTCCAGGTCTCTTGGTATGAGTAGCGCACGCATAAAATCGACAAGCGTCTCTCCTGCGATCTTCTTCGTGTTGAAGATGCTTTCCATCGCTCTTGAGTACAGTTTGCTGATCATATGCTCCTTGTTCAACAAGAAGATCCCCTGCTCAACATTCTCAAATACAACCTGAGACTGCTTGTAAATATTTTCATACAGGTACCTTGCCTTATCACGCTCTCTCTTAAGCGCATGCTGCGTCTTATTGATCTCTTCGATCATTATGTTGAAGGTATCTGCGTAGTGGCCAATCTCATCACGAGTATGGATGACTACCTTTTGACTTAAATCCCCACTGATTACTTTTTTGGTGAACTCTTCCAGTGTTTCGACATCTCTCAATAGATGCGCGACGATGAAAGCTATGATGATGAAAGTGAGAACTGCAATGGAACTGTCAACGATTAAAACCGTCCACAAGCTCTTGTTTGCTTCCGCTGAAATGTTTTCGGTATAGTCATGGATCTTGGTGGACATAAAATCCTCCGTCTCCTTCATCAGGTTGATCTTGGTGGTGATCATCTGATACCAGTAGTTCGGATCCTGATCAAGATCCTGGTTTAGTAGAAGCAATTGTCTCAATCGATCTACCTCAACTACATCCTGCCCGCTAACCGTTTGGTTGTAGAAAACAATGTATTCTCCATTGGCAATGGTTAGGAACGCATCCAGATAAGCGTCCTGTTCCGCTACCAATGCTGCAAACTCGTTATACATCTGAGGCTCCATTGAGCCAGCAGAATAAGCCCTGGTACCCATGGCTCGTTCGATACTCGCTCGTTCCTTGGCCTTCAGGAAATAAATAATGGCATGGACCTGCTCAACAGCTCGTCGGTCTCTTGATTCACTGATCAGGTCATTGACCGTTATTAGCGCAATCTCATTGATCTCTGAAAAGTAGCTGATTGATTGCTCCGGAGTAATGAATCGGGTATCGACTTTCTCCCTGATCTCCTGGATACGCCCAAAGTACGTTTTTAAATACTCAAGTGCTTCTGCATGCAACGCAACCAATTCCGCCAACTCCTCTTTTTCGATCTCGCTGTAGAATTGCTGTATGGTGCTGTCAGTTCTTTGACGCTGCTCTCTGAGTAAAGTGATAAAATTGTCTTCGTCCTGAGACAAATAGCCGGAGGTCAAGCCGCGCTCTTTCTGAATTTCATGGATGGCATGATTGATCTCGATACCAACAATGATCGCCCTATTTAGTCGCTGAGAATCGGTGTAATCGCTATAGTGTTCCTTGATTTGGAGGTAATCAAAGACGATTATGATGACAATAAGCGGTAAAAGTGCAAGCGCAAACTTACTCCTTACAGATAGGTTGTGTAGCTTGTTCATCTTAGAGTACTTTGTTCACTACATCGATGAGTGCTTCAGAGGTAAACGGTTTAACTATGTATTCATCTGCTCCAAGTTCCTTTCCCTTGTTAACTACTGTCTGCTGACCTACAGCACTGACCATGATGATCTTTGAATCTACTCCCTCTTCCTTCAAAACTTTCAAGATCTCCAACCCCATCATGTCGGGTAAGATATTATCGAGTGTAATTAGGTCAGGTCCCAGCTCCAGTGCCATATTAATAGCCGAATCACCGTCTGCTGCTTCTCCTACAATTTCGTGTCCTTGATCTACTAATGCGGTTTTTATCAACGACCGCATGTAAACAGAATCATCTACTATAAGAACCTTGCTCATTTTCTATGTTCGTTAGTTGGTTGATATTATTTGAGTTAAAGAACTTCTTTGATCTTATCCATGAATTTATCATTGAATATCCAGATAAAATCCGGAGAAATATCCAATTCATCCCCTTTAAACATGGCTTTGAAATGAATGACTGAGTCGAATGAAGTGGTTTCTTCCGCCAGGTATTCATTCACCTTATCGTGAGGCATCACGTGTAAAGATGGAACGTTCCCGTAGATATCAACACCCAGGAAGTTGGCAAATTCAGTGATCACTGCAGCCGCTACCATGTTATCGATCTCAGTCAGAAATCCCATCATCATCATTTTGCTCTCCGGCGAATCATCATTAAGGATCTCTGCCGGAAGACAAGCTTTGTTGATCTTGTCTACATCACTTTCCGTGAAAACCAAAAAGCAGGATCCCTTCAGTTCTCCTTTAAGCTCTGTTTTGATAAGACTCACGTTGTGACTTTCTTCGGATTGGAATTTCGAAATATCCTCTTTGTCAATTCCAAACGCAACCTTCTTTAGGGTGATCGGGCTTTGAAGTATTTGCTCCATGCTTGACTTAGCCATGGCAAGCCCCCCATTGATTAGCTTAGTTGCAACTTCTATTTCGTTTTCTTTCAAGTTATTAAGCATTTCTAGCTTGGTTAAAAAATGTGTTTACTGGTTGATAAATTTATATCCGAATAGTTAGTATCTCTCTTTTTTTCGATAGACTACCTCTCATTTTAGTTTGAAAAAGGATACAGCCTGTTTTAACCCTATTGCGAGGTTGTCTAATTCTTCCGAATTTGTTCTAATTCTTTGGGCAGACTCATCATTTTGTCCCACGATCACATTCAGATCCTGAATGGCATTATTTACCTGGTTTGCCCCGGTACTTTGCTCCTGACTGGCACTACTGATCTCCTGCACAAGTTCGGATGTCTTCTGGATCTTTTCTACCAGGTTTTGAAGCAATTCGCCGGAGGTCTGGGCTACATCCACTCCTTTCGATGAGACCTGATCAATCTCTGCTGATGCTGCCTGGCTTCTTTCTGCAAGCCTTCGGATCTCTGCTGCCACTACAGCAAAACCCTTTCCATGTTCGCCTGCCCTGGCAGCTTCAACAGCCGCATTGAGTGCAAGAAGGTTTGTTTGCCTGGCGATTTCTCCAATGATAGAGATCTTATTCGTGATGGTCTTCATTGAATCCAGTGTCTTAACAACTGATTCGTTTCCACCCTGTACATCTTCAGCCGAGCTAACAGCAATTTTCTCTGTTTCTATTGCATTCGTGGCATTCAATCCAATACTGGCTGACATTTCTTCCATGGATGAGGCTACTTTTTCAACGGAAAACGTCTGATTTTCAGCACCTTTCGAAAGGACTTCAGAGCTTTCCTTCATTTGGCTACTTGCTTTCTCAATATCAACTGAAGATTGAGTGATAAAGCTCAATACGCTCTGAAGTTTTTCAATCATCAGTTCAAACTGAGACATGAGTTGTCCGACTTCATCCTCTGTATCTTTCTTGATTTTTACAGTCAAATCACCTTCAACCACCTTTTTAACCACCTGTGACGCATTGATGATCGGTACAACGATCGTCCGACTTGTAAACAGATAAATGAATACACCGATAATAATGATGATCGCTGAAACAATGTATATCGTGTTTCTCATCAGGGAGAAGTTCTTGTTGACTTCCAATCGAACACCTTCTGTGGTCTTGATCGTAATAAGGTCCTCTAAAACCGGAATTATGGATTGTGCGAGTACCTGAATGCTTTGGATCTGTGATTCTGTCTCCATCATGTTAATGATGTCTTCATAATCATCAAATGACTGAAGTGATTCCATCACAATGCTCTGCTCCTGGAGTAAGATATCCGTCAAGGCGATCACCGAATCTGACAAAACCTTCGTCTCTTCTTCCCAGGTTGATGAAGAAGTAGTTATCTGATTCTTCAGGTCCGGATATCTCTCATGATAAGTTCGGAGGTTTTCTTTCGACTCTTCGTCACTTCGATTGTAGATCCAGATGGATGTGAGGTACTTACTTTCGTATACTAATTCCTTCAACGATTCCAGGCGTGTGACGGAAGCATCTTTCTGGGAAGAGATGTCTGACATGATCCCTTCTGATCGCATAACAGAGCCCAGGATTATGATAAAGCTGATAATAAATATCGCCGTGAGTATCAAAAAACTCAACAGAAGCTTTATCCGAATCGAAGATTTGAAAGCAGGTAATCTAAGCTGATCTAAGATTTTCATTTTTTTAAATTTAACATCAATTTGATTGTCGTTGGCTTAACATAGCAGCACCTATCATTTCTAGTGGTAAGACTTCATCAGCAGCGCCTAATTTTATTGCCTCTTTCGGCATCCCAAAAACGACGCTCGTATTTTCATTTTGAGCAATATTGTGGGCTCCAGCCTGTTTCATTTCCAACATTCCGGCAGCTCCATCCTTACCCATTCCGGTTAGTAAAACCCCCACTGCCTTGTCTTTTGCATACCTCGCAACTGACTTGAACAGCACATCTATGGATGGCTTGTGATGATTAACCCTTGGACCATCCATGATCTGTACATAGTAATTGGAAGGGCTCCCTTTTAACATCATGTGTTTATTCCCGGGAGCAATCAATGCATGTCCTTTGTACAGCCTGTCTCCGTCTTCAGCTTCTTTCACCTTTATCTCACACTCCTGGTTCAGTCTGTCAGCAAACTGTTTAGTGAAAAATTCAGGCATATGCTGAACAACAAGAACTCCCGGGCTAAGTAATGAAAGTCCTTTCAAAATCATTTTTAGTGCGCTTGTTCCCCCGGTGGAGGCTCCAATCGCCACTAATTTATCAGAATATATTTTTTCAACTTCCTGTGACTGATTTGCAGCGGAAGCAACTGGTTTTGGAGTGTTTGGAAGGATCAGTTTTGAAAGATTGGCCTTAGCTGCAGATTTAATTACCCTTCGTAAATACTCACTTTTCTCCAGCAACTCTTCACGGGTATTGATCTTTGGCTTGGCCAGTACTTCAACGGCCCCATATTCAAGAGCTTTGATAGCAGCTGTAGTTCCTTTCTGTGTAAGTGTTGATATGACTACTACAGGTATAGGGTGCTGGGACATCAGCTTCTTGAGGAAGGTGATCCCATCCATTTTGGGCATTTCAATGTCTAGAGTGATGACATCAGGTGCCATTTTCCTCAACTCTTTAACTGCCATATAAGGATCGATTGCCTCTCCGATCACTTCCAATTCCTCGTCTTGTTCAAATACCTGAACGAGCGACTTACGAACGAGCGCAGAGTCATCTACAACCAATATTTTGATCTTCTTGCTCAAATCTTATGTTTCAGTCCCTGTGTACTTTGGATATATCGCATTTGTACAGTGCCGGATTTTGTATCAAAAAGTATTTTTCGTCCCTGTGTACCTCCAATACTCTCAGCTACGACCTTGATTTTATGATTCTCCAGGATCTTCTTAGCTATTGCTTCATTTCGTTCTCCTACGTTCATCGTCAGGTTTACAAGGTTAGCTCCACCAAATAGCTTGGCCTGCATCGTCTCTGTTTTACTCCCCAATTGCCTCATTTCCTGAATTAGTTTTTCCATTGCAATGTTTCCATACTTGGCTGAAGCCAGGCCTTCACCGTTCCAAACAGGCAGCATGAAATGATTGATCCCTCCCACCAACTTATCGTAATCGAAAAGGCATACCGCAATACATGATCCAAGCACTGTTGTAACTATGTAGGGTTCTTTAGTCACAAACAGGTTTGAAGGATACAAGTAGTGCTTTCCGATCCGAACGTTACTTTCTATCAAAATATCTCCCCTTCCTCTTCGCTATTTGTAAAAAGTATTTCGTCTTCTTCTTCGCCACCAATCTGGGCTTCCTTAGGTGGGAGTTTTATATCAAGGCGGGTTCCTTTACCTACATTGCTTTCGATTGCCATTGAGCCATCCATCAACTCGACGAGGGAATTCACGATCGCAAGACCCAGTCCATGACCACCAAATTCCTTTCGAGTTCCTGAATCCAATTGTTTGAACCGATCATAAATCTCATCCATAAACCCGTCATCAATACCTACTCCAAAATCCTGAACAGCAATTACCATGTTTCCTTCTGCATCCTGTGATGTTTGAATGACCACCCTGGCCCCTTCTTTACTGAATTTGATCGCGTTACTGATAAGGTTAGCTATAATCACCTCTATCTTCTCCCTATCTGTCACAATTGATTCGCTTGCTTCGTAGTGTCGATCAAATTCAATCTTTTTCCTTGCCACCAAATGATCAAAAGAGTCAATGACCTGATCAATGGTCCTGTTTAAATTGATATTTGAGAACTCAGGGAAAGCTTGTCCAGCTTCAACCTCTGCAGCCATGAAGATATTTCTGATCTGGAAATTCAGCGAATACACCTCTTCAAAAATGAGTTGTGCATTCTTCTGGTTTTGTTCAATAGCTGCCGGATTTGAGATGTTGTGCTTTAGTAAACCGAGAATTGAAGTAAGTGGATTATTGATCTCATTTTTGATGTTTGACAAGAAATCGCTTTTCAATTCTTCAGCCCTGAGCAGCTTTTCACTTACGACAGCCAATTTTTGCTCGAGTGCTTTATAATCGTCTTTTAGTTCTTCAATGCTTGGTTCGGGTTTGTTCATTCTTTTCAGTGGTTAACTTTTCTATAGACTGTTGGTATCACCTGAGTTAGTGGTACTTTCTTCCCAATGATCGATTCGGAATGGCCAAGGAAGAAATAGCCTCCTGGCTTCAATTTGGATGCAAGTTTATTGATCACCTGCTCCTGGATGTCCTTGTCGAAATAGATCAAGACGTTCCTGCAAAAGATGATGTCAAAATCACTTCCCACCTGGTAAGAGTTGTCCATCAAATTCAGTCGCCTGAATTCTACTTTAGAGCGAATGCCAGGGATAACTCGTACGGTTTTTTTGGTGGCATCCTTACTCTTCAGGAAATATCGGTTTCTTACTTCAATTGGAACTTCTTTGATCCGGTCAATTGGATAAACTGCTGATATCGCATACTTGAGCTTATCTACAGAGATGTCTGTTCCAAGAACAGTGTAATCAAAGGGATAATTGTTGGCTAATCGATACTCTTCAATATTAACAGCAATGGAGTAGATCTCCTCACCACTCGAAGCTGCTGAACTCCAAATTCTAAGTTTATTTCTACTATTTAGCTGCTGAAATTCAGGGAGTACTTTGCTTGTTAGAAAGTCAAAGTGCGCAGATTCCCTAAAGAAATCAGTTTTATTGGTGGAAATTGCATCCACCATTTCAAGCAACTCCTGGTGACCCTCTTTACTAAAAACCAGCTCAATATACTCTTTGAATGATGAGATCCCGGTGGCTCTCAGACGCTTGTGCAGGCGCCCTTCAACCATAGTTTTCTTGAAATCCGGAAGTTTAATCCCGTACTCCCCTGTCACAAATTGACTGATGCGTCTGAATTCAGCGTCAGTCATTCGCTGCTTATCCGGCACTATGTCGTAAGTGACTCCCTCCATTTAGAATTTTTCAAATTCTGTATCCAACACATCGGGCCCTTCTCCCAGGTCGATTTCTATGCCGGATGCTTCTTTGACGTTTTTTTCTTTTTGTTCTGTGCTGGCCTCTTCTGTTGTTTCTTCCTCTGCACCTTCGAATGTATAAGATGACATATGCTCTTCAGCTTCTACGGTGAAGAAGGAAATGGCATCACTTAATACGTTTGCCTGGTTACTCAACTCTTCAGAACTAGCTGCGATCTCTTCTGCCACAGCGGCATTCTGTTGGACGACATTATTCAGGTTTTGAATAGCGTTATTGATCTGATCCGCACCACTATTTTGTTCGATACTAGCCGATGCAATTTGACCAACCAATTCAGCGGTCCGTTTGATTTCCGGTACGATCTTGTCAAGGACCTCCATAGATGCCTGAGCAATTTCAATTCCCAGCATAGATTCTTCATCAATTTCCTTGGCAGCCACCTGACTTCTTTCGGCCAACCTTCTGATCTCTGCAGCTACAACTGCGAAACCTTTTCCATGCTCACCAGCCCTGGCAGCCTCAACTGCCGCATTAAGGGCCAAAAGATTTGTTTGTCTCGAGATCTCTCCGATGATCGATATTTTGTCTGTAATGGTTTTCATGGAATCAAGCGTACGCTTAACCATTTCATTACTTTCTTCAATTTTGGAAGCGCCTTCCACGGAAAGCCCTTCAGTCTCCTTAGCATTAGCTGTATTCTGTTCAATATTGGCAGCCATTTCTTCCATGGAAGAAGAGACTTCTTCTGCCGAACTTGCCTGATCAGAGGCTCCTTCAGACATTACCTGTGAGGACCTGCTCATTTCCTGACTTGCATTAGCAATGCTTTGACTGCTGGTGATGACAACAGAAACGATCTCGCGTAGCTTTTCAACCATTGTTTTAAGTTGGAGCAACAACATCCCTATCTCATCCTGGCTACTCGTATCAATACCAACATCAAGGTTACCTTTAGTAACACTTTGTATCGCCTCAAAAGCTCCGGTAAAGGATCTTCGTAGCGACCTGGAAAACAGGTAGGAGCCGAAAACGGAAAGCAGAATACCTATACCAACAGCTGCGTAAATGAGATATGCGTAGCTTGTCCTACTTTGATCAGTCCCTGATTCAATATTTGCTACCAACTCATTCTGTTTCTCATTTAAGGAGACGATGGCTGCTTGAACTTCACCACTTAACCCCTGGTTGAGGTCCAAACCGATTGCCTGGTCAAGAGTGACCAATTCGGCAAAGGTGCTTTGATACTGATCAATGAGATTTGTAGGCAAGGAATAGTCATTTGTCATTGCTACCTTCATTTGTGCAGCAACACTATTGAAACGGTTTTGGTACTGTAGGTCCCTTCTAAGCAGGTAGTCTTTCTCATGCCTGCGAAGTGTTAGCATATACACCTGGAGATCTGACTCAGTGAGTTGTGACTCTATCTGGTGAATGGCTTCCCTCATTCTTCCAACCAGTCCATAGTCCTCAAAACCGAACCTTGTCTTTGCTTCTACCAATTCTTTGAATTTACTCTCATACGAATTGAGTAGAATCTCAATTTCGTTTATGTCTTCCTGGTAGTCATAATTTTTCACCAGGGCACTTTCTTTCATTTCTGCGAGGATAGTTTTCGCACTCTGAACATTTTCGTCAAACGATTGAATGTATTCACTCTGGCCAGTCTCGAAGAAAGTTGAATTTTTAACATCCCATAAATTGAAGCTATTATCCGATTCACGGATCTTTTCTGTATAAGTGATCAGGTCATTGAGTTTTGCGGTAACGTTCACGTACCGATCAAAATGATTAAAAAGAAAGTAGTTGAATGCACCAAAAACCAGCATTACTGCGGATATGGCAGTTACGAAAAGGGCTAGCTTTTGTAGGATGGTTAATCTCATTGCTTGTTTTAGCTTTTTTCTGAACTCTTGTTTGATGCAGCTTCGTTAGCTTCCTGCATGTACATCACATCCTGGATGCTGAAGACCTGATCAAGGTTAAGAAGCATAATGAAGTCTTCATCTTTTCTGATCATTCCTCTGATGAACTCCAGCTTATACTTGGCTTCAATACTAGGTGAGGGTTGAACTTCATCTTGTGAAATCTCGAGCACTTCCAGTACCGCGTCAACAAGTGTCCCAATTTGTAGTGTCTCTCCCTCTACTTCAATTTCAATTACAACGATGCAGGTGTCAACGGTGAACTCAATTGGCTCTAATCCGAATTTGACCTTTGTGTCAATCAGTGGAAGCACTTTTCCACGCAGGTTAATAATTCCCGCCATATAATTGGGAGCAAGAGGGATTTTTGTGATTGCAGGCACCTCAAGTATTTCGATGACCTTTTTCACATCAACCCCAAACAACTCATCATCCATTCTGAATGTCAGGAAGGAATCCAGTACTCCTACTTCAACTTCTTCTTCTAAGCTATTCATGCTGATTTCTTTTGTTTTACTATTTTTCGAGTAACGATTTTATACGCATCCAACACCAGGGCAATACTTCCATCACCCAGGATGGTAGCCCCTGATACGAACTCTTGATTCCGATAGTATTTACCGACAGGTTTTAATACTGCCTGATACTCGCCGACGATCATATCTACGCAAAGTGCTATTCTGTTCTCTTCATTTTCCAGGATGATCACACTGGTCATTTCCGGTGGATTGTCCTCTTTAATTTCGAACTCTTTCCTAAGATCCAGGAATGGTATCTTTTCATCATCCAGTACCACTAACTCATTAAAGTCGTTGGTCAGTTGATCTCTTTTGATCTCATAGCATTTTTTAATGTCTGTGAGCGGAACTACAAATGATGTAGACTGCACCTTGACCAATAGCCCATCAATGACGGAAAGTGTAAGTGGCAAACCAAGCTTGATCTTTGTGCCCACACCGATTTGTGATTCAACAGAAATATCTCCTCGGATATCAAGTATATTCTTCTTGACCACATCCATTCCCACTCCTCTTCCTGAAATATCTGTGACTTCCTTCGCGAGACTAAAGCCGGGAATGAAGATCAAATCGAAGATCTCCCTGTCGGTTAGTTTATCGTCTTTTGATATGAGCTGTCTTTCGATTGCCCTGTCCCGGATCTTTTGCGGGTCAATTCCTTTTCCATCATCTTCGATCTGAATAAACACTTTGGCACCAGAATAGTAACTGCTTAGTTTGATGGTTCCTTTTTCAGGTTTTCCAAGCTGGATCCGTTCTTCTCTTGATTCGATACCATGATCCAGGCTGTTTCGGATCAAGTGCATCAATGGGTCCGCCAGGCTATCAATGATCTTTTTATCGAGTTCAGTTTCTCCGCCCTCGGTAACAAACTTTACAGATTTACCAAGTTGAGAGGAGATGTCCCTCGTCACCCGATTAAATCTCCTGAACAGGTTGCTGATCTGGATCAACGTCATTTCGAAAGCAATGTCCCGGAGTTGTCTCGATAGCTTTTCGACATTGTCAGAAATTGCGTTGAGGATCGGGTCAAAGTTGTTTTCTGCATAAAGAGATAAGCTGGCCTGAGTGGTTACCAGCTCGCTCACCTGGTTCATGAGTTCATCCAACTTGTCTGCCGAGACCCGAATACTTGTAATGGTCTCCTCGTGCGTGTGCGAGGGTTGGATCTTTTCATCAGACTGTTCCTGGCTGCTTTTCGGGATAGCTACATCATGAAGCTCATCAAGGGCATCCGTGGATACTCCGGATAGAATTTTCTTAACATCCGAAAGTTTCAGAGGTTTGGCGGTAACGTCTTTTTCCGGAAGCTGGGATACGAATTCAGGCAGGCTTAGCAGATCACCATCAAAAACATGATCTACCGATATATTACTTGAATCTTCTACAAAGATGAACACATCCTTAATGGGGTTTTCATCTTCAGTAGTGACAAGGATCGTCCGCCAAGATGTGTAACATTTCTTTGTGTCGTATTTCTTGATTGATTCCTTGTTGATATATGCATATGTTCTGGTCTTTCCTAACTCTGTCAGTTCATCCAGCAGAAGCAAAGGATTTGTCCCATCATTGAAAAGGTCTTTTTGTGGTGTGAACGAGATGAAATAGGTCTTCTTCTTGACAGGCACTTCTTCCATCACATCATTCGGTACCATAACACCCTCGCCATCAAATAGTGAAAGGATCTCAGCCGTCAGTTTTTCGTGATACTTTGCATCAATCGGATCAGGAATGTTCGGATTCTGAACTATCTTTTTTAGGTGATCCAATGACTTAAAAGTGACGTCAATGATGGTAGAGTTAAGGGCTACTTCATTTCCTCTTACCTTATCGTAAATAGTTTCCAGGTTGTGGACGAAATCGGCAACCTTGACGGACCCATACATACTACTACTACCTTTAAGAGTATGCATTGAGCGAAAGACCTCTGCGATCAATGATGAGTCTTCCGGTGATTTCTCAAGTAACAGTAGGCTTTCTTCGATCTTACTGAAAAGATCCTCAGCCTCTTCCAGGTATATCTTGTGAAGGTTCTCCATTACCTAATTACTTTTTTTACTATTCTTAAAAGTTTACCCTCCTCAAAAGGTTTTACCATCCATCCGGTAGCTCCAGCCTTCTTTCCTTCCAATTTCTTTTCAGCCTGTGACTCAGTTGTCAGCATCAGGATCGGAACAAATTGGTAGGTCGGGTCTTTCCTGACCTCCTTGATTAGATCTATCCCATCCATTTCAGGCATGAATAAATCTGTGATAACCAGTGAGATCGTTATTTCAGATTCCTTCAATACTTTAAAGCCGTCTTTACCATTGACACCTTTTAAAACATCATACCCCGCTTTTTCAAGCGAGTTTCCAACCAACTCCCTAATACTTTCTGAATCGTCGACAATTAGAATGGTTTTTTTCATTAGACAAGTTTTGGTATAAACATGAGCTCCTCGAATCCGGCATTTATTACAATTTTCTTCATTTCTGTTGCCATATCAGAATCAACTTTGACTGTCTTCTTCCTGGTTGCATACGATTGCTGAAAGTGATAAAGCATTTGAATAAAGCACAAATCCAGCGTGGTGATGCTCCTTAGGTTGAAATCAACATAATCATAGTCTTTGAAGATCGGATGTATCAATTGAGTGAATGCATCAACATTATTGATGGTCAATTCGCCTTCCAGGTAAACCTTTGTCTTCCGGATCGTTTTCCTCTTAGAAGGTTCCAGGATCAATTGAGCATTTCTAAGTGTCAATAGTTCTTTTTCAGTTTGCTTAGGCGTAGACTTGGCTTTTGGAGCAGTCTTTTGCTTAGTTACCTTCTGTGCCTGGCTTGCCTTCTGTGTGATCTTTTTGGAGGCTGACCTCTTCTCCTTAGTCGTTGGTTTAGTCGGCTTAGTAACTGCCTTTGTGGTCTGAGTTACTTTAGAAGATTTCGCCGCAACTTTCTTTTGTTTGATTGCAGCTGGGTTAGTTGACTTAGCAGTGATTTTGGGTTCTTCTTTTTTGGTCTTGGCTTTTGTGGTTGCCTTGGAAGTTGTTTTGGTTCGGGTTTTTTTGATCTCTTTAACCAAGCCAGATGGCTTGTTAACCTTTCCCTTCATATTTGATCCTAATGCTGCCATCTATTTTTTGCTTAGTCTTAAAAATTCGGTTGTAAAGCTCATGTAGTCTTTTGCACTATTGGAGGAAGGAGCATATTTTATCACAGAAGCTCCAAACGAAGGAGCCTCCGCCGCTTTTACGTTGGTGCGGATCTCGTTCTTAAACAGCCTTGCATCAAAGTTGTCCTTCACATAGTCCTTAACCTCACTGGTGAGCTTCTTGCGCCCATCTACCAAGACAGGAAGAATACCAACGATCTTCAACTTTTTATTGGTAGATCCTTTCACTTCACCAATCGTGCCCATGATCTGTTCTAGCCCCTGAATACTAAATACATCCAATTGAATCGGGATGATGACATTATCTGAAGCAGTTAAAGCATTAATCGTAAGTAGTGATAAAGAAGGAGGACAATCGATCAGTATGTGGTCATAGCCCCGGACTTTCTTAAGAGCATCCCTCAGGACGTACTCTGAAGATTTCTTATCGAACTCGAACTTGCTTAATCCCTGATCTGTCGGAATGACCGTCATTCCCTCTCGCTCAACTCCAATTTCCTTGATTGGCTTACCGGACATCAAAGCATCACCAATGGTGAAATCATATTCATTGATCCCAAGAGAGTAAGACAAGTTTCCTTGAGGGTCAAGATCGATGATGAGAACATTCTTACGCTTATGGGCAAGCGCACTGCCGAGGTTTACGGCAGTTGTCGTTTTTCCCGTACCTCCCTTTTGATTGATTACACTGGTTATCATTAGGTTGATGCTAGATTATTGTGAATTTAAATCTATAGGTTGATAAGTCAATCTAAAAATCGATCAACGGAAAGGATATGTACACCAAAATTCTTTTCGTGGAGACCGGTCGCAATCTTAATACATGGACGGCAAATGAAATCTACAGGTTCTTACAATATTGATATATGAATATTGACTATAGAATGTCTAAATCCGCTACCAGAAAGGTACTTCCTGTGATTAGGATCAATTCGTCTGCCTTTGCTATTGAGAGTAGGTGGTTGTATGCCTCATTGACATTCAAGAACTTATGACCATGAAGGCCTATCGCTTCTGCTTCTTTAGCTAAAACATCAACGTCCAGTGATCTTGGAACAGAAGACTGGGTCCAATAAAGAGAGGCATCCTTAGGTAGTGCCTGAAGAATCTCTGATACAGGTTTATCCCTGACCGTACCAAATACGATATGAACATGGCCTTTATGACGATTCCGGATATCGTTGAATAACAGTGTCAGTCCTTCCAAATTATGACTTACATCCGCAATAACCTGTGGGTTGTTACGGATCAACTGAAATCTTCCCTTGAATCCTGTTAGACTTTCCATGTTAGAAAAACCGTGAATTATTTGCTTATCATTTAGTTTCCATCCGTTACTTCTAAGAACCTCAACAGTTGCCAGAATACCATTGGCGTTTCGCCTTTTATAATATGGCTCATCTGTTGAATCAATGATAAGCTTAGGTTGTGCAACTGAGAGGCTGGCTCCTACCTCGGCTGCTTTATTTTCAAAAACATGGTGAATCTCTTCCTGGTGCTCACCAATAACTACAGGGACACCTGGTTTAATGATTCCCGCCTTCTCTCCTGCTATCTTTTCAAGTGTATCTCCAAGAAGGTCCATATGGTCCATACCAATATTGGTGATCAGCGAAACTTCGGGTTCCAATACATTGGTGCTGTCGAGCCTACCTCCTAATCCGGTCTCAATAATGGCGATATCTACCTTGCGTTCAGAAAAGTAAGCGAAGGCCATTACTACAGTTATTTCAAAAAAAGAAGGCTTTATTTCTTCGATGAAGGGTTTGAGTCTTTGTACGAACTCAATCACGTATGATTCTTCAACCTCAACCCCGTTGATCTTTATTCTTTCTGTAAAATTCTTTAAGTGAGGTGAGGTATAAAGACCTGTTTTGTAGCCAGCACTTTGCATAATCGCTGCTATGCAATGGGCACTGGTTCCTTTGCCATTGGTTCCTGCTATATGCACACTTTTGAAGTGATGCTGTGGGTTGTCCAATGCATCCAAAAGTCGCAATGTATTATTTAGATCCTTCTTGTAGGCTTGCTTGCCTACACGCTGGTACATTGGTAACATTTGCTGGAGATAGCCAATCGTCTCCTGGTAGGTCATCTTGATTTAATGATGAAGGTGATGGTGCCAGTAGAAAGGCTCGCAGGGCGATAATCGGAAGTTTTGCTGAATGTGAGTTTTTCAACTGATTGTCGATAAGCCCTTTCGACTGAAGGGGAAACAGTACTTAGCTGCGTTTCTATCTGCACAAGGTAGCCGTCTTCATCAACGACAATTTTGTAAACGATCTTTCCTACTTCCTGAGAATCATCATCAGGTGTAGGTTTAAAATCCCATATCCAGCCGGCAAGCGAGAGACTTGCCGATTCTGATGCGGAATCACTTGATCCCGCCCCAGGAAATATTGCACGATCATCGATCGTTTGTGGCTCTTCTGTCGGAATATTGTCACTCTCTGATCCATCTTGTTTCTCTCCTTCTACAGGAGTTTCCTCAATCGGCTCATCTGAGTCTGTAGGTTTGACGACAGCCTCTTCTTGAGTTACATCAGGTTCCATTTCTTCGATAACCTCAGTTGCCTCGCTTGAAGTTTCAGGTTCACTCTCCTCTTGAGCTACTGTTTCTTCAGAAGTAGCATTATCGGTCACATCTTCAGACTCACCATGATCCTCAGGCAATGCTTCTTCCACCGGCTCAGCGGGTTCAACTTCACCTGATGTGGATGATGTTTCATCCTGTTGTTCAACCTCTTCCGTTGATGAAGCTCCGGGAGTTTCGAAACCTAATTCAATACCATATTCCAGGATAGGTGGAAAGGGTGCTTTCCAGGCCACAATGAAATAGAAAAGGACAAGTAGAACTATTTGGGTAGTAATAGAGACTATCCAACCTATACGCTTATTCCTTTTTTCCTGCTCCTCCAATCTTACTCAGGTTTAGTAGCAATTGATACTCGTGCTTTCAAACTTGTTGCAATCCCGGCCACTTCCACCAAGTGTTCCACAGGCACAGACTTATCACAATGAAGAACAACAATTCCCTCTTTTCCGCTCAAACCCGACCTCAATCTTGCTTCAATGTTTCGCCTTTCAACCCTTTCATCATTGATATAATACCTTAGGTCGTTTGTAATGGTAACACTCACTTTTTGAAGAACTATCTCGGAAGATCGGGAACTCGGAAGATTGACAGGTAAGCCCGAAGGGGTGATGAATGAAGCTGTTAGCATGAAAAAAATGAGCAGCAGGAAAATCACATCTGTCATCGAGGACATGCTGAAGCTAGCCTGGACCTTATGTTTTGATTTCAGATTCATCCCTTCGTCGGTTCTTGCAACAGGTCTATAAAATCAATAACGTTTGATTCCATCGTATGGATCAATTTTCCAACTTTAGCAACCAGGTAATTGTAACCCAGGTATGCAAGTATTCCTACGAAAAGACCCGATGCGGTTGTAATCATTGCTTCATATATGCCCGCTGACAGGAGCTTCGGACTTACAGCTCCCTCTTCCTGAGCAATTGCAATGAAAGCCTGGATCATCCCTGTTACAGTTCCCAAAAAGCCGATCATAGGTGCTGCTCCTGCAATGGTAGCCAGCAGGTTAAGGTTCTTTTCTAACCGATAGATTTCCAGCTTACCTACGTTCTCGATATTCACTTCGATGTTTTTCAAAGGATTTCCAATCCTACTCACACCTTTTTCAATCATTCTTGCAATTGGAGTATCCGTTCTGCTACATAGCATCCTGGCACCATTAATGTCACCCGAAAGCACCAAGGTCCTGATTTGGTCTTTAAAGGAATCAGGGGTTTTGGCAGCCACACTGAGTGTTCGCTGACGCTCGACGAAAATATAGATAGCGATCATCCAGAGGATGAAAATGGGGATCATCATGTATCCTCCATTCATCAATAAGTCAAGGAGGGAAATTGAATCCTGGGCTTCCTCTGTGGGAAGATCCTGCATAACACTTAAGAACATAGTCGCTTAAATAAAATTGAGTTAACCAAATAAGTATAACAACTTATTCAGCTAACTCAACGGTTATTCTGTAAGATTAGTACGTTAGTATTTCAACACCCAGACATCCGGGCCGTACTCACCTTTGAAATTATCAAGGTTTTGCTGTGCGGCGGCAACTGTTGGGAATCCTGCAATTGCCACTCTATGGAACAATCCATTACCGAATGGTTTTATGATTGAAGGACTTTTACCCTCTGCTGCAAGCTTATTTGCATAATCATTCGCTATGTCCTCATCAACAAAGCTTCCGACAATGACGAAAGCATTTCCTGTCCTGGCATCCAAAGTAGTTACAGAACCAGGAGTAGCAGTTACCGGAGTAGCCGCTGGCTGTTGCTGAGTTGGTCTACTCTGTTGTGCAGCTTGATTATTAGCTGGCCTTTGCTGCTGCGGTTGTTGCTGAGCAGGACGTTGCTGTGTATTACTTGGACGCTGTTGCTGGGCAGCAGGCTTCTTCGCCTGTTGTTGATTCGCCCTGGCCGTTTGCTTTGGCTTCTCGTCTTCTCCTCCATTGTCATAAGCGTACCAAAATCCAAACCCAAGACCAAGGAAAAGAATTGTTCCAAAAATTACAATCTTAGTGAACTTCCCCTTTGAAGCTGCAGCCTCATCTTTTGAGAAAGAAGGTGTAGAAGCTGAGGCAGCAGTGTCACTGGTCTGGAAATCACTTTCCCCAAGACCCAGGTCACTTTCAAATTCTTTGAAGTCCTCTCCTACATCTCCGTCTGCATCAAAATCATCGCTATCAAATACAGAATCCGGTACTTCTTCGTCCAGATTAATGTCACTTGCGTCAAAATCTTCAAATGATTCTTCTGAGTAAAAATCATCACCTACCTCATCTCCGATATCATCAGGGATGTCCTCACCAAAAATATTATCTGTATCGGAATCCATGTCATCCATAGTAGGGTCATCAGAAGATTCGGCTACTGGTTCCGGATCCGGTGTGGTTTCTGCGGGTGTTTCTTCTACAGGCTCTTCTTGCGGTGTTTCGGCTACTGGTTCATCAGCTGGGGCTGCATCCGATTTATCGTCTTTGTCGTCATCATCTAACGCCTCATACTCTAAATCCGGTAACCCAAAATCGTCATCATCACCGAAGAAGTCATCTTGTTCATCTTTATCGTTTATGTTCTCTTCAGCCATAGTTCGTTAATTGACCTGAGCAAGATAGAATAAAATTAATAATTAGGAAATATAACTTTAGAATCTGTACTTACCTCCCAGCTTAAACGAGATACCTCTTACCGGATATCCAAGATACCTCTCGTATTCTGTACCGAATAAGTTGGTGACATCTAAGAAGACAGACGCTCTTTCTGTTATAATGTAATTGGTTTGTAGGCTAAGGTCAATAAAGGACTCCAGGCTAACACCGCTTGGCAGTGTTCTGACAGGTACCTTGATCCCACCAAGTGCAATCAAATCCCCTCTCAAATAAAGTCGTTCATTGAAATTGTATTCTGCGAAAGCACTAAATCGATAATCTGGTCTATGCCATGCTTCTTCCAGATCTTTGACTGCATAGTCATAGAAATCAATGGTAGCTCCAAGCTTAAGGCTTCTGTCAACCTGATATGTAGAACGGATCAACAACGTAGTAATATTGACCTGCCTTCCATCATAAGTCAAAGTGAATTTGCTGGAATCACTTGAAGATGGGATCATGAATGGTAGATCTTCATAATTATCTAATCTTAAGCCAGCTTGAAAACTTAGATTTTCCAATAATTCACCTTTCAAACCACCTTCAAATGAACTGGTTAATTCAGGGTTGAGAATAACCAGCGAATCATTCATAAAACTATTCTCATTAAGCAGTTGAGCTAATTGCATTGATTCAAACCCTCCTTTCAGGTTTCCGTATGCTGTCCAATCCTTCGAGAAATCCCAGGAGCCCTCAAGAGCCGGATAGAAACCTGCCTGAGAGCCATTGCCACCTGATTGCTCAGTCGAAACTGTAAATCCTCCTTTGAGGGAGAAAGAAGAAAATCTCTTCGAGACCCACGGATTGATATTTAGCAGAGATCGGTTATAGACAAGACCACCCCGATATTCCGTGACATAACCTGTTAATTTTATACCTGCCTGAACAGTTGAATCTATTGGCAAAACCAGTCCACTCTCAAAGGATAGTCCTGATTCTTTGTTTTCAGAACCTTCGACATTGTCATTTTGAATTGCAGAAATAAATGCCGGCTTTACATAGTAAGTGGCTTCATTGTTCAGCTTACCCTTGAGGGAGAGGTTCAAGTTGAAGTCATTGAAATCGCCATCCGAAGGAGTTTCACTACTGAACCCACTAAAGAATCGGTCTGTATTGCCATAGAAATAGAAATCAGACCTTCGATAAGACAGTTGTGGAATTAATTCCAGGTTTCCTGTTTTATAGCTGGCTGAAAGATTTACCTGACCAGAAGAGGTCGCACTGTTTTCATCCCCTATGGGACCCCTGGCAAAGCTTTCATAGCCTGCAGACACTTGCAGCTTTAATGTCTCATTGATCTTGTTAAATACACCTAATTGGATCAATGGAGAAGAGAAGTTACCATACCCTGCTCTCAAATAGTTCTGGTACTTCACTTCTTGCGCCGAAATACTTATTGGTTGAGGAGATATCCTGGGATTATAACTTGGCCAATTCAGATCAGGCTTTGTTGTATTGTACTCCAACCGAAGTGGTTCCGACTCAAACGCATAAGAAGGTAGCGGTGTATTCAACTTCTGTGCAATTGGAAGCCTGATCTCTTTCTCTTTCTCGATCACTACCTGGGCATCCACCACTTCTCCTGTTCGTACCGTGTCCTGCTGTGCGAACACACCGATGGAACATCCAACCAACATGAGCGTAAGTATTCTCCTCATTTCCCTTTTTCTTTTATCGTATCCACCTCAGATTCATTTGTAACAGACTCCAATTTCTTCCTTGCCTGATCAACAATGATTGAGTCCGAGGCATTGAGAATAATGGACTCCAACGTGGCTTTCGCCTGGAACAATTCATCAATAGCTAAGTAATTGTCTGCGATCAACAAGAAGGATTGGCTGATCAATTGCTGGTAAGAGCCAAACCTGGAGTTGAACTCAAACAACCGTTCTAGGGAAACTTGATGATCTCCTTGATCATACTTGATTCTTGCAATCCCAAATGATGCTTCGGCACTAATCTGGTCTTCTTCCTGGGATAAGGCTTGATACATCTCAACCGCCTCATCAAATCGACCCATTGAATCATAGGATTTAGCAATATAGAGTTTTGCCTGGCGCTCGCCATTAAAGGGTACCCATTCTGAAGTCAGAATTTGATTGGCCTGATCAATGCATTTCAGGTATTCTCCGGTGGTGAAATAAACTCGCATGAGTCCATTCATTCCGTTGTAGCGTTCTTTTGCAGTCCTTCCTGTTGTACTAAGCTCTGTAAAGGCTTCCACTGCACCTTCGAAATCCTTAAGGCTTTCATTTACATCTCCAAGTCGCTGGAGTATCCTTCCGCTGAACTTGTCTGATCCTATGTTCATCGCTGCAAGTACAGACTCAGCTAACTCCAATTCCCCTAAGCGATAATGAGAGTCAGCCAGATAAAAAGAAGATTCTTTAATGTATCCACTCTGCGGATAGCGCTCAATGAACTTTTGTAGTAACTCAACAGATGATCTGTAGTCCAGCGAGAAATATTTACTCTTCGCATATTCAAAGGCAATAGCTTCAACGCTATCGTCATCCGGATTGGCCGCCTGATAGTTAGCGATCATTTCAGACAAACCATCGATCTTCACACCTTTTTGTTCCAGTTCCTGCAATCCGAGGATCGCATTGACGGCATTTTCAGATTGCAAATGATTTTTGAGAATAAAGGAATAGTCATTTACTGCTTCAATCAACTTGTTCAGATTGACCCTGCATACAGCCCGGTCCTGATAAGCTTTTACCACCAACGGACTTTGTGGGTATTTACTTATAAATGATGAATAGAGAAACTCAGATCTGGAAAAATCCGCCTGTTCGAAGCTTATGGCTGCAATGTAGAACGCTGCTTGATCCTTTAAATGGTTACCGTCCATGGCCAGCACCCGCTCAAACGCTTTAATTGCCTCGCTTCGGTTTGATTGATTTTGATGAAGGAGTCCAATTTGAAAGGAGACGTAGGGATTCGTGGCTTCCTGCCCAAGTTGCTTGTAGGTTGCAAGGGCTTTATCGTATGCTTTTAATGCATAATAGCAATCAGCCAGGCGAAGACGAGCATCCTGCTTTAACTTACGAGACCCATTACCTGAAAGAAACGTGCTGAAGGCCCCTGCTGCTTCCTGGTAGTTATAAAGATTGTAGAAAGCATACCCCCTACCATAATGTTTACGAGGATCATTGCTTTGCATTAAATCGTATCGCTCGATAGCCTCCTGGTAAGCTTCTTCTGCAAGAGAAGCTTCGGCAAGGTGCAGATGAGCGTCGTTAGTCAGCCCTTCATCTACCGGATATTTAAGGCTCTCTTCAAACCATTTGGAAGCAATGATTAAATCTCCATCACTAAACTGTTGCTTAGCTTTTTGAAAAGTGACCTTTTGAAATAAGATTTGTTGAGATGCAGTTAATGTCTCCTGTTCATTCAAAAATTGAATGGCCTGATCATAATTGGAAGTTCTCAGGTAGGCTTCACCTAGTAAATCCTGAGCTTCTGAAACCCAGGTACCGTCAGGGTATTCATCCAGGTAAACTTTAAGCATATTGATCCCTTCAGTGTAGTCTGTTAAATCCGTATTCAGCTTGCCAGCCATAAAGAGTGCCTCAGCTCGGATTTCATCATCTCCTGATAGCGATGCTTCCATGAACGCGGATAGCGCTTTTTGCTGATCACTGAGCGAAAGGTATAATCGGCCCAGTTGAAAAGCACTTAGCCTGGCGTAGCTATCAGATCCTAAGCCGGCCTCTTCAAAATAACCAATTGCCTTATGTCTTAATCCCAATCCGTAACTGGTGATTCCAGCCTGGTAGAAAGTAGCAGGAGGAGCCTTAACTGGATACAGGTCAATGGCTTTCTCGAAATAATTCAAGGCCGATTTCTGAGAATCAAGCTGGGCGTATGCTTCTCCAATCACGCGATGGAGTTCAGCATTCACCTCTGTTTTTTCAGGTGTCAATTCCATCTCCGATGAGCTAATCACCTCAGCGTAATCACCGTTTGCAAATTTGATCTTGGAAAGAAAAAGCTGAATTGATGGATTAAACTCCTTGCGGTCTTCAATTGGATCAAGAAATTCCAAAGCCTTAACATAATCATTTAGATAGTAATATGTAATTCCTTGATAATAAGATAGTTCAATACTATCAACGAGAAGTCTTCTATCAACCCGATTGAAGTTATTCCTTGCGATCTCGTATTGTTGATCATCAAGCGAGAAAATGCCAGAGAGGAAATAGTAGCTGGAACGATCAGCGACATTCAGTTTTTCCGGATCAACCGTTTCAGCCCATTGCTTGGCATTAAAAAAATCCCCGTTGTTCGCATATTCTTCAGCAATCACATGTTTCGCAACAGCATTGAGTGAATGAATTGGGTTCTGTTCAACTAAAGCCCTCAGCGTACCGATATCGGTTTCACCGACCCTGGATTTGCTTATGGCAAGCATGTACCGGTCTTCAGTGGTCTTCGGCTCAATACCCTCCAAAGTCATTATGACAGACTCATAGTGCCTCATTTGAAAAAGTGCATTGACATCTTTCCGATCGAGGCGCTCACTTAAAGGAATCTGCGCGCAAACGGTGAGTAATGAAAATGAAAAAACAAGTGAACTGAATTGTATTCTCACTTATGAAGTTTTTGACCTGAAATGAAACGTTGAATTGATTTTAAATTGTATCAATTCATCAATTTATGTACCAATTCGCTTAGAACAGCTTTTTCTTTTCGTGGAGCTGATTCTATCCCCTTTGATTGAAGGTCAGCCTGCTTAATGTGACTAATATTCTCAATCACTTTTCCCATGGAATAGTTTCTGGCAGCAAAGCGATACTCTTTCAAAAAATACGGATTTACGCCGATAGCGTTTGCCAGGGTACTATCGTTTTGATCACCGGCATGGTGAAGTAAAAGCAACTTACTGAAATACGTAAAAAGGCTATAAATCGTGAGTACCATTGGGTTGTTGGATGGATTGGAAGCAAAGTAGTTAACGATCTGAAAGGCTTTTGCCTGGTTTCCGGACCCGATCGCCTTTTGCAATTCAAAAACATTAAAATCCTTGTTGATCCCAATATACTTCTGGACCATTCCTTCATCGATCTCGTCACCATTTTTCAGGTTAATGACCACCTTGTCAATCTCGTTGGCAATTCGTTGCAGGTTATTGCCAATGTTCTCGGAAAGCATCATGACTGCAGCCTGAGAGATAGCCACTTTTTTCTCGTTGCAATAAGCTTGGATCCAGCCAGGGACCTCATTGTCATAGAGTTTTTTTGAGGCAAAGAATACAGAGAGCTTAGCAACACTCTTTCCGAAACTGGTTCGTTTGTCAACAGATTTGTATTTGTAACCAAAAACCAGAATAGTGCTCGCAAGCGGGTTCTCCAGGTAATTGATCAATAGCTTTTGACTATCTGCCTTGGTCCATCCTTTTAGCTCTTGCGCCTCCTTTATAATGACGACCTGTCTTTCACCCATCATCGGATACCTCCTGGCAGCTGTTAGGATGTCCGTGATCGTGGTATCTTTCCCATACAAAACCACCTGGTTAAAACTCTTCTGAGTTTCATCTAATGCATGTTTTTCAATGAATTGAATTATATAATCGATGTAGTAAGGCTCCTCTCCTTGTAAGAAGTAGACTGGAGCATACTTTCCAGCAGATAAATCTGAGGCGATTTCCTTGAAGGTGGACATTTTTCAAATTTATGTTTCATTGACATAATTCATGTAAAAATCCGGAACTACCTCACGGTTAATTTTTGTTAGATTAGCCGCTTTCAATGAGAGTTCTTTTATCAACCAGCTTTTACGTACTAATTCTCTCTGTTTGCTTTTCTCAAAAAGCGCTTAGGGATAGTTTGACCAATCGGATCGAACAGCATGGAAAATTGGATTCTACCTACATCGATTTGCTAAATACTCTCTCCTTTGAATATGTTAAATCTGACCCCTCTCAATCTTTACCATACATCAACACCGCAATTGAACAAGCCGAACGCATCAATTACCAGGAAGGATTGATCCATGCCACTACCAATAAAGGTAGCAGCTTTTGGGTACTAGGTCTCCACGATCAGGCACTTTCTTATTACCTGCTTGCTTTGACAATGGATGCGCACCAGTATCCATTAAGTTATGCGCGCCTGAATAACAACATTGGTGAAGTATTCAAGAAGAAGAAGTTGTACGATTCTTCAATGAAATATTACACGATTGCTTGGGAGACGCTAACTGAGATCGAAGATATAAAACCTTCTATTCTGGCCAGTAATATTGCTGAAGTAATGCTGGCTCAGTCTCTCATTGACTCGGCAGAATACTACTATCGAATTGGCCTAAGGCATGCAATGGAAGGTAATAACAAAAGAGGACTGGCTTATGCCTACTTCGGTCTGGCTGAGGTGAATTTTCACAAGAACAAAATTGATGATGCGTTGAGTTATCAACAAGAGTCACTGAACCTATGGGAATCAATAGAGGACCATCGCGGAAGGGCTCAATCTTTTCTCAAGATAGGAACTTATTACCTCTCTAAAAATCAATTTGAGCTTGGAATGGATTACATAAACAAGGCGGAGAATTTAGCGAAACAAATAGGCGCATTTGATCTTCTTCTTGAAAGCTACGAAATGAAATTCGGTTACTACAGTGAGTCAAAGAGATATCAACGAGCTACCGAATACCATGTTCTATATGGAAATTTAAAGACAGCATAAGAAGTGAGGAATTCAACTCTTCCCTTGATAAGATCAAATCTGCCTTACTCACTGAGATAAGTATCAAAGAGAATCAGTTACTCAAACAAAATCAGCTGACAAGTGACCGGGTCAACCAATCACGATTGTTTGTGGTTATCATTTTTTCCATTCTGGTCATCCTTTCGATTGCCTTCTATTATCAGTACCGGGAAAAGATACGTTTACTCAAACATCAGAAAGAAAAAGATCAATTGATTAAGCAGTTGACGATTCGAAACAAAAACCTGGAGGAATTCAATAGTGTCATTTCTCACAATCTAAGGGAGCCTCTCACTCAAATCATTGGATATTCCCGCTTCTTTGAGAAGGGGGAATCCAATTTAAGCCCTGAGGAGATTATAGGCCATATCAAACAATCCTCCTTTAAGATCGATCAGACCATTCGGGAGTTGAGCACGGTCCTAAATGAAAAAGAACCAAAGTCAGAGGATTTAAAGCCAGTCAATATTCAAGATCTGATCGGAGATGTCATCGAAGGCTTCAAGCATCAGATGGAAGAGATAGGTCCACTTGTTGAAATTGACGTAGCAACCGATCTTAATGTCAAAAGCTATACACCCTTCCTACGCGACATTCTCTACCACCTGATCTCCAATGCTTTCAAATTCCGTTGTGACACCAGACTTGAGATCTCCATTCGGGCATGGCTTGAAAATGACCGTTTACTCCTTGTGGTAACTGATAATGGATTAGGGTTTGATATGAAGCGAGCTGAAAGTAAGCTTTTCAAAATGTATCAACGATTTCATGCTGAAACAGAGGGGCGTGGAGTTGGACTTTACATTGTAAAAAACAGAGTTGATTCACTCAATGGTGAGATCACTGTCAAGTCTTCCCCCGGAAGTGGTAGCACGTTCACGGTAAGCCTCCCGGCTAATTAAAAGTGTTTGATCACAAGAGTCTTGAGCATCTCGATGGAAAGCGGCTTGGATTTGAATTCTGAAACGGGCCCATACTCCTCTGCCCTTGTCATGTCTTTCGGATCAATGGACGATGTAAGCATTACCACCTTCTCTCCTCTCCTAGAACCGTTTAGTTTAATATACTCATTCAGAAACTCCCAGCCATCCATTAGCGGCATGTTAATATCAAGTAAGATCAACGATTGATTCTGACGGTCACCTGGTTCTTCCTTAAAGAATTCAAGAGCTTTTTGGGCTTCATTGAACATTAGTACCTCATCTACTAGATCCGAGCGCTCAATAATCATCTTATTGAGTGCATTGGTGGTTGAATCATCGTCTATAAGTATGATTCGTTTCATAGGCTAGAGTGGTAGCTTTCTAAATTTACTTAGAAAGGACCTAATTTCTAAGGTTAACCTCCAGTTAACGATGAGTAGCCGTTTTTTGTGGATTAATTGACCGGATGAAGGGGCCGGTGTTTTTTTCGCATTGTTCAAGCCAATGAATTCGCCCTATTTCATCAAAAATGAAGGATTTGCGATCTGCAACAGTCAAACAGCTCTACTTACTAGAAGAGGTGATTTGATATATTGAGACTCTCAAAAGGGAATTTCATATCACTTAATCCTGAACGATTTTCTTGAATACGGGATCACGAAATGTCCCGTTATCAGTTATCATAGAGTATTCAACCTCGCACTTATAGGTAGGTTCAATCCATACGGTCTTGTTTTCTTCATGGGCTTCTGCTTCAAAAGGCTTTCCTTGCTCATCACATTCAGACATCATCTTTTTCAGGTTCTTCAGCATTTCATCATCAAAACCAGTTCCAACTCTTCCCCTGTAGATCAATCCATCATCGGAATCTTCTGCGAGCTGGAGGGACCCAAAGTACTTTTCACGATCTCCTTCTCCTTTGGTATAACCAACTATGAAACAGTCTTTGGTCTCCTTCACTTTCACTTTGATCCAATCGCTCGACCGTTTTCCGAAGGTGTAACGGCCATCTCGTTTCTTCGCAATGATTCCTTCAACTCCCAGCTTCTTCGTTGCTTCAAACAAGGCTTTTCCATCTTCTACCGTCTCACTGATCCGGTAATTGGTCTCTCCTGTCCGTACTGAGTCGATCATCCACCACCTTCTTCTTTCCCATGGGTCATTCGTAAGTGAACGACCGTCAAGGTACAGGCAGTCAAACAAGTAACAGTATGCCGGACTTCTTTTGGACTCCCGATCAAAGTTCTTCTTGCTCATCAGCCGTTTGATCACCTTTTTGAAATTAGCTCTTCCCCCACTGTCGAGACAAACAATCTCACTATCGAAAATGGCGTTGTTTATTCGGAATGCTTCTTCGGGAACATTTAGCTCCGGAAACTGCTCAGTTATATCGTTGAGATTTCTGCTGTAGATCTTCAACTCTCCTTCATTAAGGTAAATCAATGCGCGAATACCATCCCATTTCACTTCATATTCATAATCGCCTTGAGGAACTCGCTTTGAAGAATCAGCAAGCATAGGTTTCATGACAGTATTCAAAAGGTCCTGCTGAGGCATATCCACCCGCTCAAGAAGCCACTCTTTGTCTTTCATCAAATGCATTCGATACTCAGCTGACACTTGCTTTCCGGACAATCGAAAATAGAAACCCTCTTTCTTTTCTTTAGTGATCTCGTATCGTCCAGAAGCATATACCCACATCATTCCACCACCGTATTCGCCTTTGGGTATTTCTCCTTCAAACGTCAGGTATTTAAGCGGATGATCCTCAGTTTGTACCGCCAGTCTTTTAACACCAGGCTTTGGAGGCATCCCACGAGGTATGGCCCAGGACTTTAACACACCATCTTGTTCCAAGCGGAGATCATAATGTAGATGAGAGGCATGGTGACGTTGGATCACAAATCGGCTTCCGGCTGATTCATGATCAGAAAGCAGTGGTTCAGGAGTCTTATTAAAATCACGCTTTTTCTCATACTCATCCAGTTGCTCTGGCGTTTTATGCCGCTTGTTAGGTGGAAGCTCTTTGGTCGCATATGATTTCTTATCCGTGTGCAATGGAACGGCCCATCCTCTTATCGATTCCCATGAATCTCCGGTTGTGAGCACCTTATTCAGTGTTGTTCTGATGTTCCAATCACCAAGAGCTTTCAATTCCTCCAATTCTTCCCAGGTAATAGGCGTTGATGCAGTGGCACCAGGTTTCCCTCGAAGACTGTATGGGCTTACTATCGTTTGCGAAGGGCGATTTCTATAAATATCTACCAGGACCCGACCCTTTCGATGTTCTTTTTTGATGTGAAGAGTCGTTTCATTATTTCGGTTGATAAAGTCAGAAGCAATTTTTTTGGCACATTCAAAGCATTCCTTGAACGAATACTTTGTTTCAATTGGAGTGACTATATGAAAGCCCTTACCTCCGGTCGTCTTTACAAAGACGTGATAGTTGTGTCGTTCGAGATGCTCTTTCAACTTAAAGGCGATCCCTTTAAGCTCTTCAAGTTCATAACCCTCTTCAGGAGGGTCCAGGTCGTAGACAATGTAATCCGGCTTGTCACTTTTCTCTGTGTAGCTGTGAATTTGATGGAGTTCCAGACAAGCTAAATTGGCCAGCCAAACCAGTGTAGCCTCTTCTTTAGCAACGATGTATTCCTTCAAGCGCTCTTGTCCCAATCGCTTGTAGTCAATCCAGTCTGGTGTCCAGTCAGGTCGGTGCTTCTGAAAGAATTGCTCTCCGTAAATACCGTCGGGATATCGAACCAAGGATAAGGCCCTTCCCCTTATGTGATTAAGGATGGTTGGAGCTAGTTTTAGGTAATACTCAATGATCTCCGCCTTCGTAATTCCATCATCGGGGTAGAGTACTTTGTCGAGGTTGGAAAGTTCAATTACCCGTTTTCCTACTTCAGCATGGATCTTTTGTTTAGCCATCTAAATGACTGGTTTCATTAAATTCCTTTATGAAAAAGGATCCGTTTGTTTGTACCAACGAATAGTAAGAGCAATTTCGATGAGGGAAGCCATCCATATAGTTTAAGGGATAATTAAGTACCCAACATAATAGTATCCTCATCGCCCTACCGTGCATGCAGATTAAAGTGGTTTCCGCATCATTCTTCAACACTTCGGCAAGAGCCTTTTTCTGACGCTCCATCACCTGTATTGGGTTCTCCCCGCCCCCAACATTCTTATCAAGATGCCCCATTCTCCAATCATTCAGCGTGGTGGAGTAAATACCTCTGGATTCACGGGTAGTCTTCACACCTTCGTACGCTCCCCAACTGATCTCATCAAAACCGTCCAAGGGGGTAAACTCCGCACTAAATGGTTCAAGTGTTTGGTGAGTTCGGACAAGTACCGAAGCATAGAACTTGTCTATGGGTTGCTTATTCAATCGTTCATAAGCTCTTACAGCCTGTTTCCGGCCAGTATCATTCAATGAAGCATCCACACCTCTGCCTTGCACCATCCCTTGCTTGTTGTAGTCGGTTTCTCCATGTCTTAGCAGATAAATCGTTTTGT
Organism: Cyclobacteriaceae bacterium; assembly: GCA_965267415.1. Lineage (GTDB taxonomy): Bacteria > Bacteroidota > Bacteroidia > Cytophagales > Cyclobacteriaceae > Ekhidna. The sequence continues at coordinate 800,177 of OZ253955.1, forward strand.
TTTTCAAGTCGCTCTTGCTTGGTTTGCGATTAAGATGGGTAAAGAAAGAATTTTTCCGGAATACGTCCAATTAGAAGCCGTCAATGAAATGGGCAAGGGCTGTATGCTGGAGCATTTGGGAATTGAAGTCACAGAAATTGGTGAAGATTATCTAGTAGCAACCATGCCTGTAGATCATCGAACAAAGCAACCTCTGGGTTTGTTACATGGAGGCGCTTCTGTAGCTCTAGCAGAATCATTGGGGAGCATTGGCGCCACTCTATCGATAGATATGACTAAGCACCATGCAGTTGGATTGGAAATCAACACTAATCACATCAAATCTGCAAGGGGGGGTAAAGTGACTGGAAGAGCGCAACCGATCCACATGGGAAAGAGTACCCAGGTCTGGGGAATTGAAATAAAGAATGACAACAACCAACTAGTGGCCATAAGTCGGATCACAATGGCTATTTTGCCGAACAAAGTGTAATGGAGATAACTAAAGAAATACGTGGGTTGGACCAGCCTTCGCTAATAGAGAAACTGCTAGGCTCAAATTATGCTTTTGCTTCATGGCGAATGCCTAATACGGGCAAGATCAACCTAATCGTTAGCGTTAGGGAGACCATAGATCTTCAGGGCCTATCCAAAGCAGATGCTGGGTTTGGAATCAATAAGTTTCAGGATAACCACCCCATAACTCCTTTATGCATTCCAGCCGATATCACTTTATCGGAAAAAGGAGAGCTCCAGGTTGATCCCAGGGTGAGTGATCTTGAGGTCACAGCGTTCTTAGATGAGATCACCAGCGCTTCAAACTCGAAACGGGCGAAATCGTTTGATCAGTCAGTTGTGACAACCTCGTTTGAAAAGTTAGTGGCAGAAGCTATTGGAGAAATCAAGAACGAAGTATTTGAAAAGGTTGTATTGTCTCGTTATGAAGATGTTCAGTTAAGTGATGATTTCTCTCTTAGTGACTTTTTTATACGTATTTGCAAAACCTATCCCAATGCATTCTGCAGCCTAGTTCATCTTCCTGACGAAGGCATTTGGGTTGGCGCATCACCGGAGTTGCTGATCTCTGACGATAAGGCAAGATTCAAAACAACTGCTATTGCAGGCACCAAGGCGCTACCGAATGAAATGCCATTGGCAGACATAGCCTGGACACAAAAGGAAATTGAAGAGCAGGCGTTCGTGAGTCGTTACATCATTAATTGTTTCAAGAAAATTCGCCTGAGGGAATTTCACGAGCATGGACCAAAAACTGTTAGAGCAGGTGGCTTAGCTCACCTTAAGACAGAATTTGAAGTTCGATACGACGAGGTAAGTTTTGATGGCTTGGCGGATCAAATGCTCGAGTTACTCCATCCAACCTCTGCAGTATGTGGAATGCCACTTGAAGCAGCATTGAACTTCATAAAGAGTAAAGAAGGGTATAACCGATCTTACTATTCCGGTTTCCTGGGTCCAGTCAACTTTGAAGGTTCAACGGATCTGTTCGTCAACCTGCGTTGTGTGAACATTAGAAACGGGATGGCACGGTTTTTCGCCGGTGCGGGATTAACGGAGGATTCTTCCCCGGAAAAAGAGTTTGTGGAGACAAGTTTGAAGATGCAAACACTCAGGCGAGTTATCCAGGGCTAATGCTTCACCCTACCGTTTATAATACCTCTGAAGTCTGCAGTACCTACGGAGTGAAGCATGTGGTACTGTCTCCGGGTTCGAGGAACGCTCCTTTATCCATTTCCTTTGCGAGAAATGACAAGATCAAAAAGTGGGTGGTCCCAGACGAACGATCTGCAGGTTTCATTGCTCTGGGTATAGCTCAAAAATTGAATCAACCAGTCGTACTGTGCTGCACCTCAGGAACTGCCTTACTCAACTATTACCCGGCAATCACCGAAGCTTATTACCGTGAGATTCCGCTAATCGTGCTCAGTGCGGATCGCCCTCCCGAATTGATCGATCAGCGCGACGGGCAAACGATCCGGCAACTTGATGTGATGAAAAATCACGTAAAATCATCTTTTCAGTTACCAATCATTCTGGATCCACAGGATGAGGTCAACTATGAAACCGAGCTTGTAAGCTCACTTCAACTGGCCTTAAGATTACCTCGGGGGCCGGTTCATGTAAATATCCCTTTCGAAGAACCTTTTTATCCGGACCAAGATCAGAAGCTGACTTTTAAATCAATAGCGAAAGATACCTCTGAGGAAGTAGTAGTCGGAATGATCGATCTTCGACCTGAGTTATTCAGAAACAGGAAGGTTTTGATCGTGATTGGTCAGAAACAGAGTAATGAACGTCTTGACGAGGCATTAGAGGAATTGCAAAATAACATCCCCGTCATTGCTTCTGTGACCAGCAATGTTAAGATAGAATGCATAGAACATATCGATTTGTTTCTTGGCAAGCAGGAAGAACTTCAACCTGACGTACTGATCACTACAGGTTTATCGGTTCTTTCCAAGAAGCTAAAGAACTTCATCCGAACGCTGAAACCAGCTACCCATTTGCATTTCGATCCTTCCGGTGTACCAGTTGATACTTATCAAACGAATCCTCAGATCATCAAGATTGACCTGGAGGATTTTTTGGAGCACTACGACCTGTCGGAGGTCGATACATCCTATATCGGACAATGGAAAAATTTCTCTCAACCTACTCATCAAGCTATTGGTCAATACTTCGAAAGTAAGGATTTCTGTGAGTTAGTAGCATTCAAACATATTCTTGAATCCATACCACACGGTATTGAGCTCCATCTCAGTAATTCAATGCCGGTCAGGTATGCGGAAATCCTTGGAGTAAAAAATAACCCGGAAATATGGTGTAACCGAGGAACAAGCGGGATTGACGGAGCTACGTCAACTGCAGTTGGTACTTCTTTGGTTTCAGAAACGCAAAACGTTCTTATAACCGGCGACCTTGCTTTCCTCTATGACCGAAATGCATTCTTTCACAATTATGCTCTCCCTAATCTCAGGATCATCGTGATCAATAATCAGGGAGGTGGCATCTTCCGGCTGATTGATGGGCCGAGTGAACTTCCGGAACTGGAAACCTATTTTGAAACCCGCCATAACCGAACGGCAAAATATATTTGTGAAGAGAATGACATTGAATACCGGGTAGCCAATGATCTATCAGGTTTATCGAATAGCTTAAAAGACTTCTACGAGCCATCTGATCAGCCCAGGCTCATTGAGGTATTTACAGAGCCATCTGTTAATCAACGTATTTTTAAAGAATTTAAACAACACGTCCATGAGCGACTCTCCTAACTGGACTTCTGCAGGAAGTTTCGAAGATATTACCTACAACAAGTGTGGCAAGGTAGCCCGGATCGCATTCAATCGACCGGAGGTTAGAAATGCATTCCGACCTAAAACAGTTGCCGAACTCTACAAAGCCTTCCTGGATGCCAGGGAGGATACTAACATTGGAGTAGTACTATTTAGTGGCGAAGGACCTTCATCGAAAGATGGTATCTATTCGTTTTGTAGTGGTGGTGATCAGCGTGCCAGAGGTGCTCAGGGATATGTAGATGATGACGGCATGCCTCGTCTGAACATCCTGGAAGTACAGCGATTGATCCGTTTCATGCCTAAAGTGGTCATAGCTGTTGTACCTGGATGGGCTGTTGGTGGAGGGCATAGCCTTCATGTAGTATGTGATCTAACACTGGCCAGTAAAGAGCATGCCATTTTCAAGCAAACAGATGCTGACGTTACCAGTTTTGACGGAGGATATGGTTCAGCCTACCTGGCTAAAATGATTGGACAGAAGCGAGCTCGTGAGATCTTTTTTCTTGGAAGAAACTACTCTGCGCAAGAAGCTTACGAAATGGGCATGGTGAATGCAGTAATCCCTCACGAAGAGTTAGAAACTACGGCTTACCAATGGGCATTAGAGATACTCGAAAAATCACCTACATCTATCAAAATGCTCAAGTTCGCCTTTAATCTTACTGATGATGGCATGGTTGGTCAGCAGGTATTCGCTGGTGAGGCTACCCGGTTAGCCTACATGACCGAAGAAGCAAAAGAAGGCAGGAACGCTTTTTTGGAGAAAAGGAAACCGAACTTCGATGATATAAAATGGATCCCTTAATGAGTTGCTAACAGCCCCTTCCCTTCAATACGGCCTTACCGTTCTGGAATTCAAATGAAAGGTTGAAGGTTCGGGCAATGATCTCGATCGCATCCTTTGGCTTACGCTCTTTGAACTTAGCCGTCAATCGACAGTTACTAAGTGCATTATTTTCAAACTCGATCTCAATACCATACACATCTTCCAGCGTGGATTCAACATCAGACATCTTCGATTGCTCGAAGATCAATGTCTTGGTTTTCCAGGAAAGATAATTGGCGTTCGTATTGTTTTTCTTGACAATACCTTCTTTGATATTTTCTACTGTTCCCATCTCCCCTTTCTCAAGCTTCACTGTTAGGTCCGTTTTACCAGGCTTTCCTGGCTTGGTCAGTGCGACAATACCAGATTCAACACAAACCTCGGTAGAACTATTCGTTGCATCAATCATGAAAGTTGTTCCCAAAACTTCTATTCTGGCGTTATCGGTTACGACAATGAAGGGCCTTTCTTCGTCACGTTCAATATCAAAATAGGCTTTTCCTGTCAGCGTGACTTCCCGTATTTCCTCAGTTATCCGTACAGATTGAATGGATGCTTCGTCATGCAAAGTGATCTCACTTCCATCAGCTAGTTTTTCAACATTGAGCCCATCTCCCACCAGGTTGGAAATGATCACAAAACCGATAGCAAATACAATCATCGCCGCAGCTGCATACTTGATCCAGCCGAACGAAACTCTTACCTCTTTTTGCTGAGGTTCACCGAGTATACCCTCCAAAACAGTCATATTTGGTTCGGGTTTCTCTCCTAATGCAAGCCAAATATTCTTTGCTTCAAAGAAGGCTTTTGCATTGTCTTCAGACTCATTTCGCCACGAAACAATTTGATCTATTTCGTCTTTCGTACATTCACCCGAAAAATATTTTGCAAGGGTTTCTTCCATGTTCTTCTTTCTATCTGATTTCTAACAACTTACAATTAATCTTACCCCTATCTGCATCCTAAAAATTATCAAATTTAGGATCATAATTTAAAGGCACTAAGTTAGCTAGCCTTTCCCATGACCAGTAGCCAAAAGTTGAAAGTGCAAATCTATCAACTACCTGACCATTTAAATCCAATCGAACCGCTCCATGTAGTAATTTTATCAAGGATAACTGTTTACCAGGAGGTCGCGAAAGAACGTCATTTTCATCTATCAGATCACCGTAAATTACCGAAGAGAATTGAGCGTCCAAAAGAAAATTCAGACTTTCTCTTTCCTTACCATAAACCACCAACAGGTAATTTTTGAAATCTAACTCCCAGTGGTTGCCTTTGAACACAATGATATCCGAAGCTGAAAGCTCATTCAATCGATTGAAGTTGATGTTTGTGACGCTCTTGGTTTCATAGATCCTAAATCCATCCTTTCTTAGTCTGTTGGCCAAAAGTGATTTTTTAAAATGTGTCCAGGAACCATTATAGCTTTGCTTTCTCAATTGTTTTACCTGTCGCCTGGAAAACTCACCACCGGGTCCGAAATCACTCTGAAACTTAAGCTGTCCGCGATACCTTAGATCACTATCCGAACGTTCAAATGATTCCAGGTAATAAGTGATTTGGTAAGCCATCGGTTCGTTTACCACTTTGATCGGCTCTGATGCAAAAGCTTCTAGTTTATTGGTCTCTTCATTGTAGGTGAAGTCGATCACTTCGGGATTTGAAATGGAACAATACCTGGAACTTTCGGAAGTCCCAAGCAAGTCGTTTTGGAACTGCATAAAGTAGAACGGCCATCTGTCAGTATCCTTTCTGATGCGGTCTGTTACAATTTCCACTTCTTCCAGTTGACTTATCTCAAGTGACATCTGGTGATTCTGTATCCGAGCTCCTCCATTGTACTCCGACAGATTGAAAACCGAGTTATTATATCCGACATGTGAGAATACTAAATCATAATATCCTGCAGGTATCCGCTCAATCCGGTAGTTTCCATCAATATCTGAGGTGGTGCCTATTGTTGTTCCATCCAGGAAGATGTTCACGTCACTCAATGGTTGTCCTTTGTCATCGGTAACTGTCCCACTAAGATTGAAGAGTTTGTTTCGCTTTGATATCTCTGGTAATGCCTGATTGATAATGATCTGATCCTTGAAAAACGAATAGTTAAGGGAAGTGCCAATCAGTAACTCGGACAGGAACTGATCCACCGGCATATCGGTGCAGGAAATGGTGTATTTGCTCCCCTTGGGAAGAAGATCAGAGTTGTAGCTAAACAAGTATCCGGTTTGTTCGGAAAGCTCATCAAAAATGACCTCAAGGTCTTCGTTTTCAAAGCTGAGGGTGACTCTTCCATTCCTGCCTTGAGAAAGGCAGCTAAGGGAACACAGAAGACATACTATCCATATACTATGACGCACTGATCTTATTCTTTAAATCACCAAGCTTCTCCCTCAATACCTTCAAAGCCTTCCCCATCTGGACTTCAACGGTTTTGACAGAAATACCTAAATGCTCAGCAATTTCCTGATACTTAAGCCCCTCGAATCTACTCAACTTAAAGATTTCTGAGCATCTCGGTGGTAAACTATCGATCTCTTTCATAATACGGTTCCGCAGCTCATCAGGATCTTCCGTTTCCAACAAACTCTCGCTGCTGGACTCCATGAACTGGATCATATATTGACGATACGAATCCTTTACTTTCTCATGTTTCAATGCATTCAAGCAAGAATTGTGCACAGATCGATACAGGTAACTCTTGATAGATGAATCAGGTGATAGCGTGTCGCATTTCTCCCAAAACTTCACAAAGACCTCCTGGGTAACTTCTTCTGCCTCCTCCCTGGTATCCATGAATCTGGAAGCATAAAGTATCATCGTACTATAGTACTTATTGAAAACCAGTTCAAACGCACGCTTATCTTTGTCGATCAGTCTGCTTACAAGTATCTCTTCGTTATCCAAAAGGTCAAATGGTTGTACGCTTTGAAAAATGCGAACTAAAGATAGATGAAATTAAGAAAGAAGAAATTTCGTCGAATTTTTTTGGCAGTCATGAGCAAAAGGTTCTGGAGTTGATCAAACAGTGGTTGGTCGGAGAGCCCTATTTCACTTTCAAAACCTCGGGATCCACAGGCCAGCCAAAGACTATTAAAATAGACAGGGAAAAGGTAGAGTATAGTTGTAAGACAACAATGGATTTTTTAGATCCAACCAGCGGCTTTAAGTTCGCCCTGTTATGCCTCGACCCACACATGATCGGAGGAGCAATGGTCGTCTTCCGCGCGTTGTACAGGCAACTAAACCTGATGGTTACCGCACCAACCTCCAATCCCTGGGACACTATTAGTAGTGATCAGCAATTCGACCTTGTTTCCATGGTCCCACTTCAGGTTTCCTCAGGTACAGCCGAGCAGCTCAATCAATTTGACACCATTTTAGTTGGAGGAGCAGATCTGGGAGTAGTTGGTTTCGAAACAAAAGCGAACATCTATGCAACCTTCGGAATGACAGAGACCGTTTCCCACTTTGCACTGAGGAAAAGTGACTCTGAAGTTTATCAGTGCATTGGTGATGCCCAAATTCGGGATCGAGAGGACAAAAAGCTGGAAATATCAGGAACATTGACTAATCATAAATCATTAATAACCAATGATTTAATTGAATTCATTTCCAATAATACTTTTAAATGGTTAGGTCGAGTCGATTTTGTTATCAACTCAGGTGGAGTCAAAGTTCATCCTGAGGTCGTTGAGCGAAAACTGGCACCTCAAATGACTCATCCGTTCATGGTCACATCCCTACCCGATAAGCGCCTAGGGGAGAAAGTTATTCTCATCCAGGAATCAGAAACCAACCGGGAAGTAGATTTTTCAGCACTGGACAAATATGAGCGACCAAGAGAGACCTATTCACTTAAACAGATAGAACGTACCCCCTCCGGGAAGATCGATCGACTTAAGACGCGACAGCTTTTGCTTGACTCATTTTCTAGTTGATCCGAATTGAATTTTATTATTTTCGCGCGATTAAATAATTACTGCTTTGAAAATTCTTGGGTTTATTGGAAAGCTTATGTTCATAGTTCCTATGGCATACTTTGGTTTTGATCATTTGGGGGATGCGAACGCTAAAGCAAGCTCAGTTCCTGATTTCTTACCTATGTCGGTCTTATGGGTCTACCTCACGGGAATGGGGTTAGTACTAGCATCGATAGCTATAATTGTTGGCAAGAAAGCCAGGCTTGCTGCACAGCTACTCGGCTTGATGCTTTTGTTGTTTGCTATCATGGTACACCTGCCTGCAGGTTTGGCTGGAAACAACAGCGAGACGTTGGTATTTTTCAAGGATCTCGCACTCGCTGGCGGAGCATGGTACATGAGTTCTCATCTTGAGGATTAAGCTAGAAGAGCGTATAGTTCCCTCCTGTTCTAAACTGGCTGATGTCCAGATGTTGGCGCTCAACATTTTTTTTGAAGTACTTCTTTTTGCTCACAGTGAATAGCTGATGAATAATGGAAGCGATCTCTCCATCTCCACTGGTCCTCCTGCCAAATTCAGAATCATTTACTTGTCCGCCATGCAATTGTTGGATTTGGTGCCATACCTTGTCCGCCCTGTCAGGAAAGTTCTTCTCTAACCAGTCCCTAAAGATCTTTGAGATCTGACCGTTTAGGCGAACAACTGTGTACCCGGCAAATACAGCCCCGGATTGAGCAGCTTCCTTCAGGATATTTGGGATCTCATGGTGGTTAAGAGAAGGAATGATCGGAGCATTCATCACACCAGTGGGAATACCTTCATTGGCAAGTGAAGCCATCGCGGCAAACTTTTTAGTTGCACTGGCAGTTCTTGGCTCAAGAATTCTACGTAAGGATTCATTTCGACTAGTGATCGAGAAGATGACATGAACCAGATTATACCTGGCAAGCTCAGTTAGAACATCGGTATCCCGAAGCACCAGACTATTCTTCGTAATGATACCAACAGGATTCCGAAACTTGAGACACACTTCAAGGATCTGGCGTGTGAGTTTGAACTTCTTTTCAAGCGGCTGGTAACAATCCGTATTCCCACTAAGCATAATGATCTTTGGTTTGTAGGACCGCTTCAGGAAAGTCTGTTCGAGTAATTTCGGTGCATCAGGTTTGACAATGATCTTGCTTTCAAAGTCAAGCCCCGCACTAAAACCCCAATATTCATGCGAGTTGCGAGCGTAACAATACACACACCCATGCTCACATCCCTGGTAAGGATTGATGGAGGCTTCCAGTCCAATATCAGGGCTTTTGTTGTAGGAGATGATCTGCTTCGGATGCTCATAGAGGACTTCTGTTTTAGGTCTTTCCAGCAGGAGCTCTTCATCCAGTCCATCCGGGTCTTCGGTAGTGATTTCGAGGTTTGAAAACTTGTTTGCGACATTGATTTGGGCTCCTTTTCCCTTCAGATAATCCATTCATCTAAATTACTAATATTTTTAGTAATTCATGCTACCGAAGATATACAAGGAAGGATTTTTTCCATATTTGCACATAATGACTCCCATAGGCGTTAAATTAGATATCTAACAGGTAGAATGCATTTTACCACCATCATAATATCAGTTCTTCTGGAAGTCAACAATTCCAATATTGTGACTTCCAATGAAACTATATCTAGTCAACTATCCATTGGCGAATGGGTGGCAGTTGCAACAATTACACTAACTGTAATAAGTAGTATTGGTTGGTTGATATTCAGAACAGGTGGCCTATATAATATGGTTACGGAGATGAAGGTTCATGTCGATAAAATTCAAGGAATGGAGGTTAAAGTCGAAGAGTTGTGGAGGTTAAAAACCACCGTTAGTTCGTCTCCAATGATATTGAATGAGACTGGAAAAAAATACTTGATGACTCGAAAATACAAGAGCTTACAGACAAGTATTATTCAGAGATAGTTGAGGAAGTAAATAAACTTAATCCTGTTAATGCGTTTCAAGTACAAGAATTTCTTATAGACGTACTGTCGGATTTTAAACAAAGAGATGATTGCAAAAATTATCTTGAAGAAAGTGCATTTAACAGTGGTGTTGATATTGAGACAATTTTATTTGTTGCGGCAATTAACATCCGTGATAGGGTTATCTCAGACTTAAATTTCAACAGAGAGGATATTGACAAATTTGACCCCAAAAAGACAGTGTCTTGAAAATTTATCTTAAGCTTCAAAATTTGGTTCCCTTATTTCCCTCGCAAAAGAAATGCAGTAACTCCTCCCACAAGCGCGCCCATCAAATGTGACTCCCAGCTTACATTTTGATTAAACGGAAATATCCCAAACACTAAGCCACCATAAACGGCTATCACAGCTATGCTGATTACTACTGCTTTGAAGTTACGGCTGAAAATACCGTAGAACACCAGGAATGAAGCCAGTGCATACACCAGCCCACTGGCACCAATATGATAAAAAGGTCTGCCAAAACACCAAACAAGGATGTTGGTGAAGAAATAGGACTGTAAAAAGACTCTGGGAGCCAGGTCAGAATAGAAAAAGTAAAGCGTTCCTCCCAGGATCAGCAAGGGAAAGGTGTTCGAGAGTAAGTGGTTGAAATCACCGTGGATCAGTGGTGCAGTAAATATGCCGACTAACCCATTAAGACTGAGTGGATAAATACCAAGGAATCCCAGATCAATTCTAGCATAGAACTCTACTGTGAAGAAAAGCCACATAAGGAAGACCAGCCTAAGTGGAGCTACTGCGCTTGTGTGCATGATTGTAAATAAACAAAAAACCCTGATCGTAATGAACAGGGCTTAAGTATTTTAGTTTGACTTACTTTTAAGCTTTTGTTGGATCATTGATCATCCTTAGCTCCATGAGTTTGGCTTCCTCATAGCCTACGGACAAGTACCCTAATACACCCCCAGAAGCCTCAGCAATCTTCTTTGCCAATTCTTTCAGGCTGGCATGAAGCTTAATGCCGAAGTTCTTGTCGATCTTAGGAAGAATGAAGTTTAGCTTTCGAAGTTCCTTGGTAATAGCAGATATACGCTCTTCGGTTCCGGAGGGAAGCTCATCGATCAGCTTGTTGAAGTTGTCTTCGAACCCTTCTCCTACCAGTTTGTAAAAATCTGCCAGTTGCTCTCGTGAACGGGTTTGCTTATTCCTGGCAACATTTATAGCCTCTTTTCGCTCAGACTTATCAATATTTCCGTCTGCTCCTGCAATAAGGATGGCTACATAGACAGGAGCTCTGAGGAGCACCTCAACTTCATCTTCTCTCAGCGGTTCAAATTCTGCGATCATTTCTTAGTCTTTTGGAATTTTCGCTCGAAATTACAAAAAAACTTGCGCTAAACGAGCGAACATTTTCTATTAACTTCGAGCCGCTATGCAAATCGATTTTACCTACCTCGAAACCGTTAGTGACGGTGACCCGGAATTCATCAGTCAGTTCATCTCAACCTTTGAAGAAACCTACACTTCGTTGACTGCCAAAATGGAATCCGAACTGGAGGCCGGTGATATGGAAAACCTTGGAAGGACAGCCCATCAATTAAAGCCTTCCGCTAAAATGATCGGCCTGGAGAGTGGTGCGAAGCTGGAAGAACTTCAGGATAATCCACAGCTTGCTGATAAAGAGACCCTCTCCAAAATCAAGGAAGACTGCAAACAAGGGTTAGCTGAAATGGTCACCTGGGCCAAAGACCAGGGAATCACGCTCGATTAACAAATTTCTTCCCGTAGATACTTTGTAGATCCCATTTCCAGGATTGACTGAGACAATTACGTTCTCTTTACAATAACCTTAGTTCTTAACACTCCAAGCCTGACACAGGAACCACCCACCACTTCCATCCAGAACCACTCCGGTTAAAGACTTAACTATTTCATTATGGTGCGAAAAATCTTTTCGGTAGGGTTGATCCTGATGTTCAACTTATCAATTGCACAGCATGCAACAACTGTAGATGGTGATTGGAATGATCCTAACATATGGGATCAAATGACAGTACCTGGCTCTATGGATAATGTCACCATCACGCATAATGTCACATTCAACGTAGCATCAGCAACAGTTGGAAACCTCGCGATCACAAACGGGACGTTATCTATTGGTTCAAACGAAATACTGAATGTTAGCTCGGTCAACATGCTAGCAGATGTGAGTGAATCTGATTGTTATATCAGCATTAATGGCGCTGGGGGTGTGTTAAATGTAGCTGGAGATTTTAATTACACTCAAAACGCAGGTTCTTCTTCCAGTTTAAAGCAGGTCTACATTGTCAACGGAGGAGCACTCAATGTTACTAATAATGGTAATATGACACTTACATTTAATGATGGAGGAAATGAGAGTTCCATTGAATTTCACCTAAGACACAATAGTCAACTCAATGTTGCTGGTGATCTTACATTAATTAAGAATGGAGGTTCCTCCTTTTTTAGTATGAGAAATGGCAATGATGGTGAAAGTCCATTCATAACCGTGGGTGGTAACTTTAGCATGCTTACAAACAACTCTGGAACACACAGTATACGATTTGACCAGTTTAGTCAAAATGGTGAAGCCTTAGGTGTGATGGGGGATATTATCATCAATCATTTGAATAACACTCAAACGGCTGATGTGTTTTTAAATATTTACTCCGGGGGGTTAGAGGCCAACAACCTTATTGTGACTTCAATAAATGAACATTTTGGAGCCAATGTGAATCTAAACTTCGGCTCTCTTGCAAATACCACATCAACAAACGCTTCATTCTCAGGTTACGCACAATTCGATTTATTTAATGATGCAAATGGGGAAGATGATAGAGGAGATGTCAATCTTGCAATAGAAAACGAATCATCACTCTCGATTGGAGGAAACTATGTAGTTAACGTCGGCGAAACTCCTGCAATTAGTGAAGTATTTTCTCATATATCAACTGCTTCGACAACAACAATATCCGGGAACCTCTCAATTAATATAACAGATAATGGAGGATCACCTGTTGACATGGTCTATTTCGATTTTCAAGATGGGTCAACTTTCAATGGGTCAACTTTCAATTTGCAAGGAAACATTGATTTCAATAGCACTTATGTAAACCGAACTTCTTCCATTCAGTTGTTAGGTAACGCACAAATGTTTCACAGGGGAGCATTCGACTTTTCACCAGATGACAGTGGGACTCCCATAGAAGATTCTTTTGTAATGGATCCAGGGGCACATTTGACCCTTAACAGTACTTCATCTCTTCAAGCGTTGTATGATCGAAACGGTATCAATTATTCGAATGTAACCATTGATAACACTTCAGGACCTGGAGTCGTCCTTTTTGGGGAAAGTACGGTAACTATAACTGGGTCCCTGCACCTGGAAAATGGCGTACTTCATCCGGGTGGTTTACTTCAGTTGGTATTTGCCGACGGCTCATCCGCCTCATCAACGAATGGATATGTGAGTGGGCCTGTAACTAAAATTGGAAATGACCCTTTCCTATTTCCCGTTGGAAAAGGTAGTCGAAGAGGAATGCTTGAAATCAGTGCACCTAATGATGTAGCTGATGAATTGACTGTGGAGTACTTCAATTCGGATGCGGAACTCTACAATTTTGCAGACCCTCTTGAGGATGTCAGCACGTTGGAACATTGGACTATTCAAGGCAGTGAAGGAGGCACAGATCAATATATTTCTCTCCAGCTTTACTGGGATAGTGAGATAGCAAGTGGAATCGGAGATTACTCCTTACTCATACCAGCCGTACTAAGAACAACAACAAATACATGGTTAAGTATGGATAGGGCCAGCGCCACATCATTTGGTCAGAATGGATTCGTAATTTCTAACCCAATTAGTATGACAGTATTCACGAACCCTCCTATTCCAGCATATGTCACATTCGGAACAGAAGAAATGGGCGACACCCTTCCTGTCGAATTCCTTGGTTTTGAAGGAAAAGAGGAAGCTTCCAGCATAAAGCTCTCCTGGTCTACTGCTACCGAACTCAACAATGATCATTTTGAGGTTGAGCGGTCGACAGATGGTGTTCAATTTGAAGGAATCGGAAAAGTAGATGGAAATGGAACGACGAACGAGGTAAGCAGTTACTCTTTTGTAGATACTAAGCCTACCTCAGGAACTTCCTTCTATCGATTGCGTCAGGTTGATTACGATGGTCAGTTCGATTATTCGAAAACGATTCAATTAACGCCCGAGTGGTTTGATGCGCAAGTTTCTGTTTATCCAAATCCGGTCAGACCGGGTGAAGAATTTACTATCGACATGAGAGGGCTGATTTCGACAGAAAGTCCAATCAGTATTCAATTAATGGATCTTTCAGGAGCCGTGATCAAAGAGATCGATGGCAACCTGAAAGATCCGGTTATCCGTTTGGAACTACCTCAACTAGAGCTTGCTTCTTCTCTACTCTTACTAAATATCTCCACGCAAGGTCAATTGATCCAAACGGTCAAAATCGTTGTGAAACCTTAATCCATTCCTTCGATCTTAGGACCTCCGGCTGCCACGATCTGATCAGCAAGGTTCTTTGCCTGACTATTCAAGCTATTCAATTCACTTTGAAGTTCACCTAACTTCTTCTGAACGATGGACAAAGCTTCTTTATGGGTCTCTGTAGGTCCGTAGGTAGACCATGCCACCCCTTTCCATAAAGCAAAGCCCCATGTACCGATCGTTGGGTCATTTCGCTCACCGATCTCTTGCTTAGCAGTATTTCCATTGAACTTCACATTCAGACCTTTTACACTTGCTTCCAGGTTCATAGTACTTGTCAGTACTTCATTGCTAACATTCGATCTGCTTGCTGCTATGTGGATCTTATCAGCTGCATTCATCAGGTTACGAAGTGAGGTATTAAATGCATTCACATCGCGACTGGTGCTTTCAAAAGATCTCCAAAATGCTGCAGCTTCAGCCGGTGAAGGGCCAGCAATAGCTCCATCTCTAAGTGGTTCTACTTCGAAAGTAACCGTTGTGCCAATCTGGGATATCTCTCCCCTCACAACCTTGAACAACGTCCCGGAATAAGTACCTGGAGGAGCAAGGAAGCCACTTCCATCTCCGGCATTGCCATCCAATCTAAGTGCGTCATTGGATGCGACCCGAAGGTTCCATGCTGCGCGGTTGAAACCTTTCTTTCCTCCTACTTTGACCCTGTTCACTACAGACCCACCCTGATTTTTGATCTCAATGAAGGCGTAAGGTCCCTCTTCATCTTTTTCTGCCTGCAAGGATTCCCATCCGGGGAATGGAACATCGCGATTACTTAGTCCTTTTTCCTTTTCCTTTCGGATGTCCTTGAGACTTTTCAGGTTGTCTTTCATGTAATAGGTAAAGACAGCTCCAAATTCCGGGTTAGGTGCGACATACAACTGAGAGCCTTGTGAACCCCTGGTATCATCAAAATCGACTACTGAACGTGGTACGTACCAAAGTGCTTTGCGAGGTGCGAATAGTGCGCCTTCCTGAGCAACCAGTGAGTTGGAAACTGACCGAAGTGCACTGTAATCATCCAGGATGAAGAATCCTCTTCCGAACGAAGCAGCAACCAAATCGTTCTCACGCTTCTGGATTACCAAATCCCGGAAAGAGATCGTTGGTATGCCTCCGCTCAACTCCGTCCAGTTACTTCCACCATCAATGGAGAAGTAAACTCCGAACTCAGTTGCAAGGAACATGAGGTTGCGGTTTTCGTGATCTTGTACAATCCTCCAAACGAGGTTCTTATCAGTCAGCCCACTAGTCATAGAAATCCATGTCGCTCCCTTATCTGTACTCTTGACAAGGTAAGGCTTGTAATCTCCGTACTTGTGATTATCAAGCGCCACGTAGACAGTATTCTCATCGTGAAGGTCCGCTTTTACATCATTAATGAAGGCATTGGGTGGAACACCCATTGCGGATACATTGATCCTTCTCCATGAGTCTCCACCGTTTTCGGTAACCTGAAGGATACCATCATCTGTTCCGGCATAGATCAAACCAGCCTTCTGGGGGGATTCCGAAAGTGAGGTGATGGTGTTATAAACGGACATGGCTCCCACATCCCATGGCGCATCCCAACTTTGCTTTTTACCCATGATCGGAAGCTCGATCCTGGTTTCGTTCTTCGTAAGATCACCAGAGATAGCGGTCCAGCTATTTCCCCTGTTCTCTGACTTCCAAACCCGCTGTGAAGCGTGATAGATTGTTGTTGGAGAATGTGGACTTACCAGGATTGGTGCATCCCAATTCCATCGCTCGAATGGGTCATTCTCACCTGGTTGTGGCTGAATGTCTGTTGCATCACCGGAAGTCATATCAATTCGTGACAGATTTCCCTGTTGCCTGTGAGCATATACAATGTTCGGATTACCTGGCTCAGTGGCAGGTTGGTGACCATCCCAGTTAAGGACTACTTTCCAATCTGAATTCCTGATACCAGTTAGATTATCTGTTCTTGAAGGACCTCCTTGCGTACTATTGTCTTGCGTACCACCGTAGATGTTGTAAAAAGGTTCTGCATCATCCACAGCTACTTTGTAGAATTGAGTCACTGGAATATTCTCCATATATCTCCAATTAGCTCCAAGGTCAAAGCTTTCATAAACACCCCCATCGGTTCCCACCATGATGTAGTTAGGGTCGCTCTTTTTGAAAGCCATTGCGTGATTGTCTACGTGTTTGTCGTTGGTATTGACCGACACAAACGTTTTGCCACCATCTTCTGACATTCGCAACTGATTATCCATCAAATAGATCCTGTCAAATTTGTGCGGAGAGGCGTATAACTCCTGGTAATAGTGAGGCCCGGTGGCTCCTGCTACTTCATCAGACATCTTTTTCCAGCTGCCACCACGATCTGTTGACCTGAAGATCCCACCAGTGGTTCGGTCTAACTCAATCGCTGCATAGACAACATCAGGATCGATTGGAGAAATAGCTAATCCAATTTTTCCCATGTTCCCTTTGGGAAGTCCGTTCTTCAATTCCTTCCAGTTGTTTCCTCCATCCGTACTTAAGTAAAGTTTTGTCTTAGGACCACCACCCATCCAGGCAGCAACCGTTCGATGATGTTGCCAGGTAGCTGCATAGATCCAGTTTGGATCGCGTGGATCAACTTCAAAATCTGTTACACCGGTAAATTCTTCATCTCCTAACGTCTTCTTCCAGGTTTGTCCTCCATCTGTAGATACATAGAAGCCACGCTCTCCTCCCGGACTCCAAAGCGGGCCTTGTGAAGCGACCCGAATGACATTCGAGTTGTCAGGATGAATATCGATCTTGGAAATGTGTTCAGATGCCTTAAGCCCCATATTGGTCCATGTAGCTCCGCCATCTTCACTTTTGTAGACCCCATCACCAAAACCAATGTGCCTTCCTCCTACATTCTCACCTGTTCCAACCCAAACGACATTAGGGTTGTTCGGATCAACGGTGACACAGCCTATGGAGTAAACGCTCTCGTTATCAAAAATCGGCTTGAACGTCACCCCGGCATTGACAGTCTTCCATACACCGCCAGATGCAACGGCGACATACCATATATTTTCATTCTCAGGATGAATGGCTAGATCAGCGATTCGTCCGGACATAAATGCAGGACCTATTCCTCTGAACTTATAGTTCTTAAACAAGTCTGAGGATAGTGCATTATTACTTGCTGCGCTTGACTGATTTCTCCGTCTTTGAGCATCAGCCGTTATTCCAATTACAAATAGCAAAAGGAATAAGAAAACGTACTTGTTCATATCTTTCTTTAGGTTTTTTGGGTTGCTAATTGTACGCTCCTAAAGTAATGATTAAGACGGAGAGATAGCTACCGTATATCCAACTCTATTTCCTCTCCTAAAAATTTTGGCTGTCGCTGGAATATGAAGAGGTCTGCAACCGCATAAGACCTGGCAAGGACCTCCCGAAAGGCCATATTTAGACCAATTGATCCGCCATCATCAGCTGAAAAAGCTACCGCATTAATTCCGAAATGATTTGCAATAAAAAGCGATCGATAGCAATGGAATTCTTGTGTAACGATCGTGATCGTTTCCTGGCCAAAAACCTCTTTTGATCGAACTACAGAATCCAGGGTCCGAAAGCCCGCGAAATCAAGTGAAATATCCTCTTCCGGGACATTTAGATTGCCCAGCGCCTGAAGCATATCTCGCGGCTCATTGTAGTACTCTGTTCTATTGTCTCCGCTGACTAGAATGTGTTTTACTTTCCTTTCTTCATAGAGCTTTGCCGCGGCATTCATTCGCTCTTTGAAAAAACGATTGGGCTGGCCGTCACTGGTATTCTTGCTTGTACCCAGAATAAGCGCTACATCGTTTGCAGGAATATCCGATAAGTAGATCTGATCTTCAGTGGAATTAACCACCCAAAGGTTAGTGATCAATACAAAGACTATCATAAAAGCAATGAAAGTAGCGGCTATTTTGATCAGGCGATTCATCACTTTACCGCATGATTTTTAATGATTAGATCAGCTTCGCGAACGATCTTCCGGTACCACTCTGCACGTAATTCCTGCTGCTCTTTCTCGCTGATAACTGGAAATTTCCTCTTATCACCAAGGGTGTTCAATATCAAGGCAGCACTTACAGATAGATTGAAGCTTTCGGTGAATCCAACCATCGGGATATGGATCAGTCCATCGGCTTTTTCTGCAGCTTCCTTGCTAATTCCATCTGATTCCGTCCCAAAGACAATTGCCATCTTCTGTGAAGGGTCTAGTTCCTTTATAGAGACAGATGTTTCATGGAGAGAAGTTGCATAGATCATGTATCCATTTGACCAGAGATGGTCATAGCAAGCGTCAATATTGTTAGTGTTCTCATTGTGATGGTGAAAGGTCAACCATTTTGAAGCCCCCTGGGTAATCACAGGATTCACCGAATAATCATTCTTATTTTTTATAAAATGGATGTCCTGAACCCCCAGACATTCGGCCGTGCGAACTACTGCACTGATGTTATGTGGCTTTTCAATGTCCTCAAACACAAGGGTTAGGTGCCTCGTTCGGTGTTTGAGAACCTCTTCAATCAGGCTCTTCTTGTGATCGGAGACAAATGGATGCAGTACTTCAACGATATGGTCCGCATTATTCTTTTCCATTTTCAAAAAGCCCCAATTGGTTTTCTTCGTCTTCTACTTCTTCTTTGATCTCTTCCTTAAGTGCTTCCAGATCAACTGGAGTCGACTCATTTTGCACCAGTTCTACTTTAACGATGTTTTGGATCGGGAATTTGTTACCTACAGCCTTCCACCCTTTGATATCTATCAGGTTGATCAGATCAAACTTCTTCTTTTCATGCTTTCGGCCATCTCGATAAGTGACTTCAACATCTGCCTGGATCCCTTTGGAAATAAAAAGAAGTTTTGAACTTGATGCTTCCGTAACAATCGAGAAACGCTTATCCAGCGTGTTAGTCTCTATAATGAATCTTTTAACGAAATGAGTCTTTGATTCTCCATCGTAATGAATGGCATTGAACGTCGCATCTGAATCCAGCTTATAAATTCCAAGAATCCGCTCAAAATCATAATGATTCGTTAGTTCGAAGTTGGTCGTTTCATAAGAGCCATCCTTATAAAATGCGACAACAAGATCACCGGAATTGAAGTTACCAAGGTATTCACCACGCTCCTCCCGGTTCAATCTACCAACAATCGGGTCGTACCAGATATCAACTCCTCCAAGTGTTGATTTTCCTTCCTCTTTCAAGACGATCTTTCGAACCGGATATTTGGTGAGAATATTCCCGCCTGCTCCCCGGCCCTTGATCTCAAGCTCTGAAAAATCAAAGTCAAAAACTTTCTTTCGAGCCTTGCTGGCCTGGGTGAGGGATATGGTAACTATCTCTGCTTCCCCATTAGGATTCGCAGTGAAGTAGTGAACTTTTCCTTTATCTCCTTTGGTCAAATCATAGGGTCGATCCCTGGTGACAGACAACACCTGAAACCGTTTGACATAGCTCTTACCTGACTTGGCATCCACGTAAGCCATGTTGTAGACCATTCGCTCATCATTCTTCTTGAAGACACCTGCATAGAGAATGTTTTTCCCAACAAATGTCTTCTCCTGGATACGTGTCACCACGCACTTACCGTCCCCAGTGAAAGCAATGATGTCATCAATGTCAGAACATTCACTTACGTATTCATCTTTCTTTAAACCGTACCCGACAAATCCATCTGCCCTGTTGATGTAAAGTTTCGCATTATTCGCAGCTACAACAGTTGCTTTGATCGTATCGAAGTTAGTGATCTCCGTTTTTCGCTCCCTACCCTCTCCGTATTTCGTCAATAGCCCCTGGTAATAAGCAATTGCATAATCCGTAAGGTGCTGAAGGTGATGCTCCGTTTCCTTCAACTCTTCTTCAAGCTTCTTCATTAGTTCATCCGCTTTGAAAGCGTCAAACTTTGAAATTCGCTTGATCTTGATCTCTGTCAATCTTACAATGTCTTCTTCTGTGATCTCCCGGTAAAACTGAGGCTTAAACGGATCGAGTCCTTTATCAATCGTTTCGATGACCGCTTCCCAGGTTTCACATTCTTCTATGTCACGATAGATCCTGTTCTCAATGAAGATCTTTTCCAATGAGCTGAACAGTATTTTCTCCAGCAGCTCTCCCTTCTTGATCTCCAACTCGCGTTTTAGCAGATCTACGGTTTGATCCACTGACTGCTTCAGGATCTCCGTGATCGTCAGGAAGTGTGGTTTCTCATCAACAATCACACAGGCGTTTGGCGAAATGGAAACCTCACAATCCGTGAAAGCATATAGTGCATCCATTGTGATATCCGGAGAGATACCTGACGCAAGTGAGATCAAGATCTCGATATCCTTGGCAGTATTGTCAACCACCTGCTTGATCTTGATCTTTCCTTTGTCATTCGCCTTAACAATAGATTCGATCAAGGAAGTGGTAGTGGTTCCATATGGAATATCCTTGATCACCAGCGTTTTTGAATCCAGCTCTGTGATTGTAGCCCGGACGCGCACCTTTCCTCCCCTTTTTCCATCATTGTAGTCTGATACATCAATCTTACCTCCAGTGAGAAAATCCGGGTAGAGCTTGACACGCTTGTTCTTCAGGATGGCTATGGCTCCCTCAACGATCTCACAGAAGTTATGCGGAAGCATCTTGGTCGACAGCCCCACAGCAATACCTTCAACACCTTGTGCCAACAGCAATGGGAATTTCACCGGGAAAGTAACCGGCTCCTTCTTTCGCCCATCGTAGGAAAGCTGCCAATCTGTGGTCTGAGGATTGTAGATGACATCAAGCGCAAACTTGGATAGCCTCGCTTCAATGTATCTGGCTGCTGCTGCAGCGTCACCCGTGCGAACATCGCCCCAGTTTCCCTGTGTGTCGATCAGGAGATCCTTTTGCCCCAGATTAACAATGGCATCAGAAATAGAAGCATCCCCGTGCGGGTGATATTGCATTGTACTACCAATGATGTTTGCCACCTTGTTGTAGCGCCCATCATCCATTTCCTTCATAGCATGCAAGATCCGCCGCTGTACCGGCTTCAGTCCATCGTTGATTGCAGGAACTGCTCGTTCAAGGATCACATAGGAAGCGTAATCCAGAAACCAGTTCTCATACATCCCGGATATCGGGATCACGTCATGTAATTCTTCCTCTTTTTCGTGTTCTTCACCCATAGTATTATGCTGCTTCCCCTTCTACCAGGTCTTTTTCTACACGTAGTTTATCAATAATGAATTGTTGTCTGTCAGGCGTATTCTTACCCATATAAAAACCAAGCAGGTCCTGGATCTTGGTATCCTTTTGAAGGATCACCGGTTCCAAACGAATATCCTCACCAATAAAAGCGGCGAACTCATCTGGTGATATCTCACCAAGTCCTTTGAACCGGGTGATCTCAGGTTTATTACCAAGCTTATTCACAGCCGCCTGTTTCTCTTCTTCCGAATAGCAGTAGATGGTCTCCTTTTTGTTTCTAACCCGGAATAAGGGAGTTTCCAAAATGAAAATGTGATTTCCTCGGACCAGTTCAGGGAAGAACTGCAGGAAGTACGTTAACAGGAGCAGACGAATGTGCATCCCGTCAACATCGGCATCTGTTGCAATTACGATCTTTCTGTAACGCAAGCCTTCCAATCCGTCTTCTATGTTCAGCGCATGCTGCAATAAATTGAACTCCTCATTTTCGTAAACGACCTTCTTGGTATGGCCAAAACAATTGAAAGGCTTACCTCTGAGTGAGAAAACCGCCTGTGTTTCAACACTTCGAGATTTGGTGATCGAGCCGCTGGCACTATCTCCCTCTGTGATGAAGATCATGCTGTTCTCCTTCTTATCCTGATCACCTTTTTTGTCATTGTAATGGATCCTGCAGTCTCTCAGTTTTTTGTTGTGCAGGTTAGCTTTTTTTGCTCGTTCGTTAGCAAGCTTCTTAATACCTGCGATCTCTTTACGTTCTCGTTCAGACTGCTGGATACGTTTTAGTAGTGCATCGGCAGTTTCACTATTCCTGTGAAGGAAGTTGTCAAGTTCTTTTTTGACAAAGTCATTGACAAACGTCCTCATGGTAGGTCCGTCAGGGCCCACATTTTGTGATCCAAGCTTGGTCTTCGTCTGACTTTCAAAAACCGGCTCTTGAACACGGACAGCTATTGCTCCAACAATTGCGGATCGTACATCGGAAGCATCGAAATTCTTACCATAAAACTCGCGAACGGTCTTCACGACTGCCTCTCTAAAAGCTGCCAGGTGAGTACCTCCCTGAGTAGTGTGTTGACCATTCACAAATGAATAGTATTCCTCACCATACTGATTCGCATGGGTCATTGCGATCTCAATGTCCTCACCGCGTAAGTGGATGATCGGGTATCGCGCACTTTCTGCATCCACTTTCCGGTCAAGGAGATCTCTTAAACCGTTTTCCGAATGGTATTTCTTGCCATTGAGCGCGATAGTGAGTCCTGCGTTGAGATACGCATAATTCCACATCTGATTCTCCAGGTATTCAGGAATGAAGTGGAAGTTTTTGAAGACATCTCCGTCCGGTTCAAAGATGATTTCTGTTCCATTGCGGTTATCTGCTTTTTGGACCTTGGCATCATTGGTGATCTCCCCCCGCTCAAACTCTGCGAGCTTGGTTTCTCCATCCCGAAAGCTTTGCACTTTGAAATAAGTCGACAATGCATTTACTGCCTTTGTACCAACTCCATTTAATCCAACCGACTTCTGGAAAGCTCCGGAATCGTACTTACCTCCGGTATTGATCTTTGACACACAGTCAACCACCTTGCCAAGCGGGATCCCACGTCCATAGTCCCTGACTTTTACCCGATGATCTGTGACCCTGATCTCGATGGTCCGGCCATGCCCCATCATGTGCTCATCAATACTGTTGTCGATGATTTCCTTCACCAGTACATAAATACCATCATCAGGAGAAGATCCATCCCCTAATTTTCCGATGTACATACCTGGCCTCAGCCGGATATGCTCTTTCCAGTCGAGAGACCGAATACTCTCTTCGGTATAAATCGCTTCTGCCATTCAATAAAAACGTTATAAGCTAATAACTAGTCCTGAGATCAAAATAAGTATAAATATCCAACAAGCACACGTAACAACCTATCGATTTGGAGCAGTTTTACTTTAAATAAGTCAATTTAAGAAGCTGATAATTAATGACTTTTTATCGAAGTTTTACTACTAAAAAAATTAGACCTATCACCCAAATTATCAGGAATACAGGGCCCATGAAATTAAGATATGCGTAGTTGGAAGGGCTTATATGGGTGGAGTTATTCCACACTCCAACGAAACCGATAAGGAAGGACACATACACATTTAGTACAAAGATCAGGGACATCAACCAGGCAAGAATATTTTCATTGGTACGCCTGAAACCAAGGTTCAAAATGATCCTCAATAGAATGTTGATGGTAAGGAATGTTATAAAGAAGTAATAAAATAGACGCTGCTTATGAATGTTGGAAACCCCATCGATATTCACATCCACGCTGATCGGGAGGTAAGCATATACCAGGATCAGCACAGCAACAAACAGAAATACGGAAACTAGGTTGAGAACTTTGACTGCTTTGACCATAGCCGCAAAACTAGGTATCGAAACAGATTTAGAGGTCAATACTTTAATTTTGATTCAATGGATTTTGATCCGGTTATTTTATCTATCCCACTTTACTTTCTCCTGATCGGTTTCGAATTACTTCATCAAGTGATTTCCAGGAAGAAAGTGTACCGAACCAATGACGCCATATCAAACATTGGTTGTGGAATCATGTCGCAGGTTACCAACGCCTTGTGGGGAGTATTGTCCATTGGTATGTATCAATTCATCTATCAGTTTTGGTCCATCACCCAAATTCCGAATAACTGGCTTACCGGGATCATCCTTTTCGTTCTCATTGACTTCTTCTATTACTGGTTTCATCGGGCAAGTCATGAGATCAACTTCTTATGGAACACTGCACATGTGGTCCATCATCAAAGTGAAGACTACAATTTGTCGGTAGCATTGCGTCAGGCATCTTTCGGTGGGGTGTTTTCCATGCTTTTCTATTTACCCCTGGCATTCGTTGGATTCAACACCTATGCATTTCTTGCAATCAAAGGCCTCAACCTCATTTATCAATTCTGGATCCACACGGAAGCAATCAATAAGCTACCCAGGTGGTTCGAGTTTGTTTTCAACACTCCCTCCCATCACCGGGTGCACCATGGTAGAAATCCAAAGTATATCGACCGCAATCACGCTGGTACACTAATGATATGGGACCGGATTTTCGGGACTTTTCAGGCAGAGGAAGAAAAACCAACGTACGGGGTGACCAAACCAACAAATACCTGGAACCCAGTATGGGCCAACATCCTTCCAGTCAGGGACATGGTTCAACAAGTGGTAAATACACCGGGTTTCCTCAACAAACTCAAAGTGCTGTTTTTCAAACCAGGCTGGAGGCCCAGGGAGTTAGGTGGCTATCAGGCTGCCCCCGAAGTAGATAAGGATTCTTATGTCAAGTATGACGTTCGCCCAGGTTCAGGGCTGATCAGCTACGTATTTGGCCATTTTGTACTTATCCTGGTATTCACAGCTGTTTTCCTGTTCACTCAAGGCAACTATGAACTGAATGCCAAATTTGCACTTGCTGGTTACATTATCTGGACCATTATGCAATTGGGGCTGCTACTTGAAAACCGGAGAGGATGGTTGGTATTGGAATATCTTCGGGTCGCTTTCACAAGCATTGTCGTCTATTTCTTCCTACCCCCCAACCTCTCCATTGAAGTTGCGCTCATCACTTTTCTGATTCTGCTTTTCTGGCTATTCAGATCAACCAGAAAATCAAATCAATCAATTCGCTGAGCATATTCATCTTCCAGCTTCATGTGCTTTGGCCAGAATTTCTCCGGGGCCTGATCATTCAATCGATCATTAAGAATGTCTAAATGTGTATGCCATCCCGATAGTGTGCCTGTTCTGACTTCCTTATTGTCTACGAGTTTTTCATGAGTTAAGACGAGCTTAACCTTATCACCAACCTGTTCCAATTCAAACCGAACGAGACCTTCCCACTCGATTTCAAACAAATGAGGTGGCTCACATTTTGATATCGTAGCTTCCGAAACAAAACCATCTCCGTATTCCTTGTACTTCTCCGGAACAGGATCAGGTGGAGAAAACTGAGAGTTCATAAAGACGAGCTGCATTTTACCCCCGGCTTGTAAGTCGGTCGCTCCTCCGGCAAACCAGAGTGCCCTTTTCTCTCCGTCTGTAATATACTCCCAGACCTTTTCGACCGTGCCGGGAAGGAGTCTTTCGAATTGCAGTGTATTTGGTGCAATCAATTGTCCGTAATTGTTCATGTTCTTATTTGGTTAGTAGTTTATTCGTTTTCATCGTTTTTGAGTAATTCTTCCAGGTTGTCCAGGCGTTTATTCCAAAAGCGGGTATACCTACCTACCCATTCGGCCACTTCCGACAGTTGGTCCAGCCTGGCATGACAGTATCGCTCTCTTCCACTCTTCTCAATGGATAGTAACCCACATTCCTGGAGAATTCGCATGTGCTTTGTTACAGCGGTCCGACTTACCTGGAAATTGCTTGATACTTCATTGATATTCAATGATTGATTGGAAAGCATCCCAAGGATCTCTCTCCTGGTAGGGTCAGCAATGGCTTGAAAAACATCTCTTCGCATAATATGCAACCTTTTGGTTTCAAATATACTAAATAAAACCAGATGGTTTCATATTCATACGGATTGGTATTCATGATGCAGAAACGTATCATTCTACTCATCTTTACCACATATGCAGGAAATCAATGATACAATAGCAGCATTGGCGACTCCACCTGGAGTTGGGGCTATTGGTGTGATCCGGGTATCCGGACCAGCAGCCATCAAGATTGTCAATGAGCTGTTTGCCGGAAAAGACCTGACCAAGGCGAGTACGCACCGACTCTTTTTTGGTACCATCCGATCGAACGAAGAGATCATTGACGAGGTATTGATCTCCCTGTTTAAGGGGCCAAACTCTTACACCAAGGAGGATGTCATTGAGATCTCAACGCATGGATCACCTTACATTCAGCAGAAGATCCTTTCCTTATTGGTGGATCAGGGAGCACGATTGGCTAAACCGGGAGAATTCACTCAACGCGCTTTTTTGAATGGTCGTTTTGATTTGACACAAGCTGAAGCCGTAGCAGATCTCATTGCTTCCGAAAATGCATCCATGCAGCAAACAGCAATGCATCAAATGCGAGGTGGGTTTTCCGATGAGATCAAGAACTTGCGGGATCAGTTGATCCATTTCGCTTCGATGATCGAGTTGGAGCTGGATTTTGCAGAAGAGGATGTGGAGTTTGCCGATCGTGAGGGGCTAACGCAATTGATTGACACGATCAGAAACCTCATCGGTCAATTGATCCAAAGCTTTGAGTATGGGAATGTCATTAAACACGGGATCCCTGTTGTCATTGCCGGAAAACCCAATGCCGGAAAGTCTACCCTGCTTAATGCATTGCTCAATGAAGAAAAAGCGATCGTGTCGGATATACCTGGGACCACACGAGACTTTGTTGAAGATCAGATCAACATTGATGGGATCGTTTTTCGTTTCACCGATACCGCAGGTCTCAGAGAAACCACTGACGAAATTGAGTCTATTGGGGTAAAGCGCACCCTTGAGAAGATGCAACAGGCCAGTATCATCATATACCTGGTAGACCTGGGGTCTGATTCCGTTGCTTCTGTAAAGGATCAACTAAAAGAGTTAAAAGATTCAAATGCCAATTACCTGTTGGTTGGCAATAAATCAGACAAGGCAAAAAAAGAATTGAAGGACTTTGTTTTGAAGGAAAAAGGCCTGCTGATCTCTGCGAAAGAAAACAGTAACCTGGATGAGCTGAAAAGTCATCTTAAATCATTCATCAAAGAACCCAATCAGTCAGACGTGGTGATTACTAATGTTCGCCATGTTGAAAGCCTGCAACAGACAGATGAAGCACTGAAGCGAGTGCTGAATGGTATTCGAGCAGGAACTTCTAACGACCTGGTCGCACAAGACATCAGAACAGCTCTACACCATCTTGGAGAGATCACCGGTGAGGTGACCACCGATGATTTGTTGGAGAATATCTTTTCGAAGTTTTGTATTGGGAAGTAAACCTCAATTACGAATTGAGAATTAAGAATGACGTGATGCTTTAGAGAAATCACTAAAGGCTGGGATCAACCCGCTTTTTAGGACTTTGCTCACAATAACGATCAAAACGTTGTCTAGTAAGATATCAACTCACTTTAGCAAAAAGCACCATATAATTATGGCCAGCTGCTTTTGCGCATTCCGGGCAATACGCATAATGCACATAATAATCCTTTGCCTTCGCCTTTTGATCTTTACTCTCCAGGTAATCATCCATTTGCTTTATGAACTTTGGGATCTCTTTATACTCTCCGTCAAAAACTTTGGTTGCGAATGTGCCGCTAAGGCTGGTATTGCGAGCTTCTGGCACATCCCCTGTCACGGAAAGATATACCTCTGATTTGAATGGACTTGGATCATTGAACAGCATCAACACTTCGTCCTTTTTCTCTTCCGCTCGATTAGCATCCTCAGCTGCTTTCAACATTTTCACAATCTTCCGCTGCATGACGGGTATAAATGGTATGTGAAAGATCGCAGGAACAGATGCTTTTATAAACTTCTTTCCCTCCCACTCAAATTCCTTTTCATCCCATTTTTCAGAATGAAATAAAGGACAGCATTCTTCCTTCTCTAGCTCTTCTTTCGTTTCCATGATTTTTCTATTAATAATCAGTCAAACACTCCTTTTCAACAATGACATGGATCATTTTCAAAGATGATACTCTCAAGCCTTGAATTGCACATATACCTCAAATCCCTGATTTACGTAAGTATCTATTGAATCATCCAGGTATGGATAGAAGACTAACAGATAAAGAAAAAACTGAAAACAAAGCGGTTGAGGTCTATAGCCGGTCAGTGAGGATATCCCACCGATTCATCATCACCCGTTCACTACTCATTGCATTCCTGATCACACCTCTAATCGTTGATTACTTTGTAAGAGCTCAAAAAGCACCTGTCAGATGGAATGAAAGTCGAGGGCTTGCACCTGATCCCAAAGAAAACGCTGAGCCTATTCTACAGGTCTACACTGCAAGAACACGGGGGATCAAAGGTGCATTCGCCGTACATTCCTGGATCGCAATGAAACCAAGCGATGCTAAAGGATACGAAGTGTGTCAGGTTATCGGATGGAGAAGAGACAGGCTAGGAAATGTCCTGTTTCGTGAAAACATCACCCCAGACCGAAGTTGGTATGGAAATGAGCCAACCTTAATACTTGACTTGAGAGGAGATCACGTTGAGTCCATTATTCATAAAGTTGATACGGCAATTAGTGAGTACCCCTGGGCCAACAGGTACCAGGTCTTCCCGGGTCCAAATAGTAATACATTCGTCGCATGGATCGGATTGAAAGTTCCTGAACTCGGCCTTGATCTACCTTCCACAGCCATAGGAAAAGACTGGAGACCTTTAGCGCATTCGTTAGGACTATCAGCGAGTGGTACAGGAGTGCAGGCTTCCTTGTTCGGTTTACTGGGCACAAGCATTGGTTTCGAAGAAGGCTTTGAGTTCAACATTTTAGGTCTTAATACAGAGCTGGACCTATTTGACCTTTCACTTGAAATACCTCTTTTTGGCAGGTTCGGAACGATCTACGTGTTTTGCTATACGATCCTTTGGTTCTCTCTGAAAAGGTGGATGAAGAGGCGTAATCCAAAGTATATACAACTATAGCTAAGATTGGGTAACGATTCGAGCAGCTCAGCAAATACTGTGCATAAAGAAATCGCAAAGGCATCCTGAAGCTTTCACTAACAACTGTTTGTTTCGTAGACAGATTTTGACCGGATAGCAGGAAAAGATTACGGTTCACCGAAAAAAAATAAATCGTATTCTTAAATCATGTAAATTGATCTTATCAATTGCCAAAATAAACCGTCAACATGCCCAATTTTAAATTAAGCGAATGGTTAAAGCATCAGATGCTGGAATCACAAATAGAAGTGTTTGAGTCCCTCTCAGAAAAGTTCGGGGCAAACCAGGAGCCCGAGGATGCCCATCCCGAAATATCCTATGACACAAAATCAGATCAGTTATTCACTATCATCCATATCAACTGAATCAGTAGTGTCCATTTTTCAGGCACTAATTCTTAACATTAATTTTACATTTTACCCCTTATCAAAGGCACTAAACCCTTATATTTGAACTAACATCACCCCGATGTTGTGAGGGCAAAAAACCTTCATTATCATTTGATAATAGGGTTTTTATGCAATTTTATCCATTCTGAGTTCCAATCTTAGTTGATTGATCCAATCATTTGGTTTATAATTGAACCTTTAATTTATTTATAGCTCATTCCGCTATTAAGAATATGACTATTTACGAAAAACCAGGCTACGTTAAAATCACTTATCATAGTGATAAGAATTATGTTTTGTTCGATTGGACAAATGCCACTATTTCTTTTGATGATATCAAAGAGGCACATTTGAAAGCCTTTGAAATCGACAAGGAAAAAGATGTCACTTGTCTGATTGCTGATTGCTCCAAAATGAAATATTCATTCACAACGGAGATCACCGATTGGTTCGCTACTGAAATGATGCCACGCTTATCAAAAGAAGCAAGTATCAAACGGATCATTACTGTTTTGGATGATTCAGCAATAGCAAAGCTGAACGCTAAGAGTTGGCAAAAGGCGAATGACATTGATTTACCCAATGTTTCAAGTATGGAAGAAGCCAAAAAACTTCTACTTTAGATCATTTCTACTCAGGCCTCTTCCATTTTACCTCAAACATCACTTCTTGATTATCTGGTAAGGTGGAAGGGGCTGAAAGTATTAAATCACCTTCCACCATTTTTGCATACCGTATTTCTTTTTCACCCGTCCAGTTTGGAAAATTGCTTCCAAGAATGTGGTGAACTAAAACACCGGGCTCCTTTTCCTCATAAGTCCCGAAATAAGCAAAGAACGACTTAAATGCTTCAGCTACCTCTTCCTCAGTACCATCCGTGAGGTGCCCGCCAGTAAATTTTTGCCTGCCGTTCTTCATGATCTGCACACTCATCAGGTTATCCGGACTGTAGTGAAGTTGGCCTAACGGATCATAGCCCAGGTAATCAACAGTCACCCCCGTTTCATCCTGATAGGTCCACGACTCCAGTATCCATGTACCAATTATCTGATCCTTTAGCATGATTACGATTTTTTCGAATTTCTTGGCACCAACACCTTTTCAAAGGCGTTCAATTCTGAGAGGATCAGATCCGTAATGAACGGTCCATCATTTTTTATGTAATGATGATCTCCTTCCCGCTCAATTAATTCAAGTGTTCCCAAAATTTCACTTTCCCACCCCATCATTTGCTTCTTACTCACCGTATGATCCTGCAAGCCTCTTACGCATGTAATGTCAAGATTAAGCCCAGGTTTCTTTGCATATTCAAACGTATCAAGAAGCCTAAGGTCCATTCGGAGGATTGACCGTAAGAAAGTCCTTAACTCCGGATCCGGAGTATAGACATGACTTAGATAAGGGAATCTCTCGATGAGCTGCTCCTCACTCATGCTCGAATCGAAGGCCGATCGATCGTACGAATTCAATTGGGGAGTGGAAGAAATAAACAGCTTCTTTGGAATATCAAAGCCCCTGTTGTTCAACTCGTGGATTACCTCAAATGCAAACAAACCACCCATACTATGTCCGATAAAGAGCGTTGGCCTTGTGATCTTTTCCTCAAGTTTGTCAGAGATCAGTTGAATGATCGTAGCAATGTGTGGAGTTTGATCCGGAGAAATAGCTTCTCCACCCCGACCAGGTAATTCAACCCTGATGATTCCAATCCCATCTCCAAGCAGCTCTGCCCAGTCTTCGTACAGTGAGGCACTTCCACCGGCATCATGGAAGCAGATCAGTTGAGCAATATTTTCTTCCGAATGATTATCAAAGAAGTAAACAGGTGAGATCTCATCCTCTTTTGTGGAGACTTCAGCACTTGCAAGCGTCTCAAAGAGATATTGTGACAACTCATCCACGTTGGAATACTTCCATATATCACTCACCGAGAGCTTAAGGGATAAACCCTTCTCAATCCTATTCCTGAATTGAACAGCCATCAGTGAATCGACTCCCAGGTATTTGAATTTGGTCTTGGTAGCAATAGTTGCCACTGGGGACTTGATAATTTCGGAAATTTGCTGTTGCAAAAAGAGCGTCAGAATCTCGAGCTTATCATTCGTATCAGTCGCTTGATGGAAATCTTCAAGCACCGTATTCCCTGTACTTTTTTCAGAGGGTGATTTTAAAACTTCGACTGCAAATTGACTCTCCTGAATCATTGGGATGGACTCTCCAGCATGATCGATGTGTAGTTTGAAGAGGCCTAATCCGTTTGACTTATTGAGATATCCAAGATCAAGAACATGTTTACCGTCATCACTACTCAATGGTTCCACATGAGAAATAGAGCCTGAAGATGAAGGAATGTTAAAAAGACATATAGATTGTCCTTTTTGTCCTCTTAAAGCAGCAAATCCCTCATAAAAAGATCCAGATGAAGCCATTGCGGACTTTCCCTTTGATCCTATGAGAGAAGCCTCTTCCGTAAACATCAACAAGTTTGGTATCTTCAGTTTTTCAACAAGATCATGTATTTGCAACGACTCATTGATCTTCACTTTAAGCTGCCTTGAAAAACTGTCTGTCGTAAAATCCTTAAAGAGCGTCTCCCTTGCTGGCTTATCAAAATAGGTCAGTGTTTCAATCTCCATTCTGCCGGGATGATCTGCCAAGACCTTACTGATACTCGAATGCTCCTTACGCGAATACTCATGAAACCTAATAACAGCGTTGATCTCTTCAGTACTGAATTTGTGTTTCAACCTATTTATTGCCATTGGTTCACACAAAAGGTCGAGTTTCTTCACACCATTCTCCAACATCCAGTCAATAACCGGAATCGCATATTCGTCCGCCCCTATCATCACATGGAAGCCACTTGAAGAAAATCCTGCTTTCTTATACGAAAGAGAAACGGCTTTCTTCAATCTTGCTACATAGGTCTGATCATCTCTCAAGACCGTTTGAATTTCATAATCAGTCTTTCTGGCAATGAGCGAAGCAAGTAATTTGGTCTGCCTGGGCGAAGGCAAGATGGCAGTGTCTATTTGCGAAACATTAAAATCCGGATACTCATTAGCGAGTACTTTGGTTAGTCCGGCAATTGGTGCCTGAGACAAATTGATATGCAAATTCTTGTAAGGAACTGCGGCATTGGTTACCAATGTGATCTTAGAAAGATGAGGAGGTTTTTCTCGTTCAATAGCTCTGGCAATGCGGGAAATGAGGTCAATCGAACTTGTTACGATCTTCTCATTAGAAGAACGAGCATTTGCATAGTATACTAAATGATCAATCGAATTCCATGACAGATCCTGAGACCACCTGAGATGATTTTTGAATTGAATGGTAGTGACATTTAGATCAAAAGCATCCAGCTGAATATTCAACTGGTCCGATAAGTCATTATCTTCTTCATAAAGGATCAACACATTTTCGTAATTCTGCCGACTCTCAGAAATTTTACTGGGTTGCCAATCGACAAGGTATGAGCCTGGAAGTTCTTCTGATTTCTCGCCGAGTGAAACTCTTATCCCTTTGAATTGCAAACAAACCTCCCCCGTAGAATTAAGAATACTGAGATCATAAATAAGCGACCCGTCTTCAATTTCACGGGTGAAGCTATGAACCGAAATCACTTCCGATTGATCGATTCGATCCAGGAGTTGGATCTCTTCAATACCAGCGACATGAGGAACCAACGCTTCTTTACTCCATTGATCCAGGTGATTTGAATAAATGGTCTGAATACATTTTTCCAAAAGTGAAGGCGATACTAAAAAGTCACCAGCAACCGATTGCTTGTCAGGCATTTTGAATGAAGCAACCGCATTTTTACCATCCACATGTATCGAATCCAGCATCCCAGTATCAGCTTTTAAATTGAATCCAACATCTTTCATCAGGTGATAGAAATCCGCGACATCTATTGAAGTTTCAGGGGTTGTGATTGAAACCTTTTCCGGTTGAGATCGCAATGGAAAAAACGTTTCAAATGATCCATTTAAACACGTATCCCATTTTCCCTTTGAAAGAACCAGGATCTCAAATGCTCTTGAGCTATCAGAAAGCTTTATCTGAAAATCCAGAGAAGCATTGTTTTCAGTAAACACCGGCCTGATTAACTCCAGGTTACGAATCATGACTTTCATGCTTCCTGCCACATGTGAAATAGCTTCGAGGGCCATCTCAATGTAAAAAGCAATTGGCAGTTGGGTCATTCCATTCAATTCATTTTCAGTCAGGAATGGGAAATCTTCAATTGCTACCGACGTTTTCCAGAAGTAAACTCCAGGCTCAAGTTGAAGTTGCAATTCTTCACCTATCAGCGCATGACCGCCTTTAAACTGGGATTGCAACGATCTGCCTTCCGAAACGGAATAAGTAGAGCGCTGAAATGGGTAAGATGGAAGTGAGTAATATGACAAATTGGGATGATCATAAAAGCTGCTCCAGTCAATGTGAAGGCCTTTCTTGAACATATCATTTAAATAACCATATAGTACCTGAGTCTCAGGTTTATTTCTCAAAAGCGTTGGCGATACCACTCCTTTGGATTCAAAAGCCTCCAGGCATTCCTGAATAGAAGTAACAAGCACCGGATGTGGACTTACCTCGATGAACAAATTATACCCTCTTTCTATCATTTGCTCCATCGTTGAAGCAAACTGAACTCCTTCTCTCAAATTATCTGCCCAGTATTTAACAGTGAGCGTTTCGCCATCTACCTGACTGGCTTTAACTGTGGAATAGAGATCAATTAATGTGTCTGTGGGTCGTATCGAACTCAATGTATTGTATAACTCATCCTTTATTGGATCCATCTGTTCACTGTGAGAAGCAACATCTACATTTACCTGTCTCCCAAAGAGGCCTTTATCCTCCAATTCTTCCAACAATCGCGTGATTTCTTTTTGATTACCAGCTATGACCGTTGATTTAGGACTATTATTCACCGCCACCGATAACCCATGATAAGAAGAGATCAGTGTTTCCGCCTCCGATAGGGTTAGTTCTGTGACAGCCATGGCTCCTCCCTGACCACTTACAGTCTGCATTAACCTACTCCTGGTACATATAACTTGAGCTGCATTATCCAGACTTAAGGCTCCTGAAATAAAGGCTGAAGCCACTTCCCCCATACTATGACCAACAACCGCTCTCGGTTTGATGCCGAACGCTATCCATAGCCTCGCGAGGGAAATCTGCATTGCAAACAGCATTGGTTGGATCACATTGATCTCGTTCAGCCTTGAATCTTCTTCAGAAGCGTACAATTGTTCTACTAGGGACCAGTTTGTGTAGGGTTCAAAAGCCTTTTCACAATCATCAATTGCCTGTTTAAATACAGGTTCTTCCTTGTATAGCTCCTGCCCCATCCCTAACCATTGGGATCCCTGACCAGGGAAAACGAACGCAACTTTGAGAGAATCTAGCTCTGTCTCCTCAGGGGTAGGAGTCTCAAGATACTTTTCCATCTGGATAAGCAACTCAGTCTGATCCTTACCTACGAAAAGTTCACCATGGCTAAGTTTCGGCTTTCTTATAGCTGCTGAAGCCAGGTTCTTTACAAAGTCATTAGCTCCCATTTTGGTTAACTGATCTCTGAATTTTGAAACGTAAGCGGTTAGTCCATCTTCAGATTTAGCAGAAACAGGTAATACAAAATGGCTTTTTTGGTGGATGACCCGGCTTTCGATTTCAAATGAAGGACGATACTCTTCGATCACTACATGCGCATTCGTGCCGCCCCACCCAAAAGAGTTTATTCCAGCTTTTAATGATTCATTTCCCGTAACCGGCCATAAGGTATTTTCCTGCTGGACTTTAAGTTTCAATCCCTCAAAATCGATTTCAGGGTTAGGTGTTTTAAAATTCAGATTTCGTGGAATCACTTTGTGATTAATAGCTAGAACCGTCTTAATCAGGCCGGCAATCCCCGCTGTTGCTTCTGTGTGCCCCAGGTTGGTTTTCACAGACCCAATGGATAGTGGTATTTCCCTGTTTTGGCTAAAGAACTGACCGATTGCCCTGCATTCCGTAGGGTCACCAAGCTTCGTTCCGGTCCCATGGGTCTCCACATAATGCACATCCTCCGGCAGGATCCCTGAATCCTTGTAAGCTTCTCTGAGAACATCCATTTGCCCAGTGGTGCTGGTTGCTGGCAAGTTGACATTGTAGCCATTATTGTTCATGGCTGAGCCCTTAATAACTGCGTAAATATGATCACCGGCAGCCTCCGCTTCGGAGAGCCTTCGCAAGAGAAGCAATCCGGCACCCTCTCCCCGAACAAAACCATCCACGCTTTCATCAAAAGTGCTGCATTTACCACTAGCAGAAAGTCCTCCAAACTTGGAAAGCAGTAAGTTCTGATCCGGATCAAGAATGTGATTCACGCCTCCGGCCAAAGCGTGCGAGATGCTTCCATCCCAAAGTCCTTGACATGCTAAATGGAGCGCAACCAGTGAAGTAGAACACCCGGTATCTACTACCAGGCTTGGACCGGTGAAGCCCATAAAATAGGAAACCCGGTTTGCTATCACATTTGAAGATTGGCCTACTGCAGAATGAAGCGTTATTTCTGCATTCTTATGCTTCCTAAGGTGCTCAAAGTCATTCCATATATTCCCAATGTAGACACCCGCCTTTTTACCCTGGATCTCTTGATATGGAATTGTGCTGTTCTCAATTGTCTCCCATGCCAGTTCAAGGATCAGTTTCTGAGAGGGCGTCATCTCCGATGCTTCCGCAGGAGAAATATTGAAGAAGAAAGGATCAAAATCATCAATGTTTTCAAATAGGGAACTGTGACGTTGATGAGTTTTATTCTTTGCTGTCTTGTCTTCGTCGTAATACCTGTCTATGTCCCATCTTTTGATTTCATCAATAGTATCTTTTCCTTGAAACAAAAGCTCCCAGAAATTTTCAAGACTGGAAACCTTTGGGAAACGACATGACATTCCGACGATGGCTATAGGTTCCCTGCCTAAGCCCTGCTTAGTTCTTGGTGAGTGTTTTTCCATAGTGGCCTTAAGTAGTTCGTTTGTAAAACGGTTGTTTGCTATTTTTAGTTTTACAAACTGGTGGTTCTTAATTAATTCTTAACAAAATTCATTTCAAGGTATTAATAAATTTTCTTTTACAAAACGTAATCCGTTATAAATTATGCTTCTAATGATCTGTTACTACCATTTTAGGGATCGAAACAAAAAGCTAAACATTTCTTCCCTGGAATCCACCCTTACTGAGGAAATTGTTAGGGCTTCCCATAATTATTTTACTCTTAACGACAGGATAAACTATTTAATTGGTAGAAATGTTATAAGAAAAGCACTAAAAGACCTGAATTCTCCCTACTCGCTATCAAGTATTGCCTTCACTGAGCATGGTAAACCTTTCATAGAGCAAGGACCAAACTTTTCAATAAGTCACTCAAACGATATGGTGGTTGGAGTCTTTGATAATACTCAAAAAGTAGGGGTTGATGTTGAATTTATCAGGCCCATTGACTGGAAGCCTTACAAGGAGTTTTTAAGTATTGAAGATGCTAATCAAATTGAAAGTTCAGAGGATCATATGGAGTCGTTTTTCAGAATTTGGACCAAAAAAGAAAGTATTGTGAAAGCTGACGGTCGAGGAATGAGTCTGTCATTCAAGGATATTATTCAAAATGCTGAATATGACTACACCATAAATGGTAATGGAAAAATGAAATGGCATACAAGGCACCTGAGCATAAAAGAAAACTATGTGATCAGTGTTTCCGCCCCTTCCCTTCCCAGGGAAATTGAAATCAGAAGTATCCAATTCTAGATCAGGAAATCTCGAAAATTCACATGATGATAATTCAGGGGAGGTGAGAATACCACCTCCCACTCAACTTTCTACTTACCCTTGTATCGCTTTTTAATAGCCTGAGCATCCCTGGCCATTTTCTCAAACTGCTTCCCTTGTCTTCGCTTCTCATGTTGACTCAACTGAAAACGACGCTGCTCCTTCACCAGTTTATGATAGTTTTCATACACTACAGGATCTATATCACAATTTTCCAGTGCTTCAATCACCTTACAACCATCTTCACTGGTGTGACTGCAATCATTGAATCGGCACTCACCGGCATATTGATCGATAACCGGGAACTGCTCACTTAGGTCAACATCTTCGTCGAACCCTAGTCCAAACTCTCTCATGCCTGGTGTATCGATGATGATCCCTCCGTTTTTCAACACAAACATTTCCCTCGTTGTAGTTGTATGTTTTCCCTTTTGCGTTGCTGAACTAATCTCTGCGGTTGATGCTACATTTTCGTCAAACAATAAATTGGTAAGAGAACTTTTGCCCACACCAGAAGAACCTATGAGCACACTGGTTGATCCAGGAATGAAGACCTGATCTAATATCTCGGGAATGCCGTCTCCGGTCTTTACACTACAAACAAACACTTGTGTCTCTCTTCCAAGCTTCCTTACTTCCTCAACAAAAACATCTGGGTTTGGCACAAGGTCCGATTTATTCAAAATAATGATCGGTTTGATACCACAACCTATAATTTGAACCACATACCTTTCCAGTCGGTTGAGGTTAAAATCATTATCCATTCCCTGAATAATGATCGCATTATCCAGGTTAGTAGCAAGAACCTGTTTAGCACTTGCCTTCCCAACCGCTTTGCGATATAATTGATTTTTACGAGGTAATACTTCATTGATAAATGCTGTATCGTCATACAAAATGAAGTTCACCCAGTCACCAACTTTCGGCTGGTGTTCGCTTTCAATTGCCTGCAGCTTTCCCAGTAACTCGGCCTGATGAACTCCCTGGTTGGTGACCACCTCATACCGAAATCCTTTAATGGCTGCCACCCTTCCAACATTACTTATGTCTTGAGGCTTGCTTTCTAAACTTGAACAATAGCTTTCCCAGCCGTATTGATATACTTTTTCCATTTCTAATTTAAGATTGATTTTCAGAAAGCCTTCTAAACTTCCTAGAGTGAATAATTGAATTGATCGTGGGTTTTGCCTGCTTTAGGCTAGGACACAATTATTCCTGCTGATATGTAAGAAATGGATAACATAAAGACGCAAATTTAGCAAATACTACAGAAAATTGATCGCTCTTGATTCTTAAAAGGCATTCGTTTGTTGTATTCTATTTGTAACGTCTTGGAATTCGTAACTCCGGTAACATTCGGGTTACTTTACCAGCTTCTATAAATTAAGATGAAGGACTCACTCCTGATATTTCCATCCAAGAAAACGGATTCTGAATTTTCCCTGGCAGGTAAAATAAGCTTATTACTGGGAGTTGTCTTGCTGCTCATTTTCTACCTTAGCCCAGATGGATGGTGGACGGATATTGTAATCATACCAGCTCATCTACTTCCACTTGCCGGAATAAGAATACTTGGATTCTACTACCAGGTTAGAATTGACTCTGACAAGAATAGCGTCGAGGTAGCCAAGGGTTTCTTAATTCCTATGTTCTTCAGAAACTTCCATAGATCGGACTTTACAAAGGTCGGTATAATCCGAAGTGCAGTGTCAAGCAATCGAGCATCAATCAATACGGTTGACCCACTAACATCTATATACAAGCTTGCCTTGATTGGCAAGAAGACTATCATTCTTGAAACCACTCATGATAGAGCTCAAATATTGAAAGGCTTGAGTCAGTTGGCCGAGGCTTTGGAACTCCCCGTAGAGGATAAGGCCTGAAACTAGCTATTCCCGTTTCATATTCTGTCAGCGATTTAGCACAAGACTTATCGTCTACCGTTTGTCTACCGCAAGTTGGTAATCGAAGTGAATTAGGAAAGTGTTACAAATTGGTAACATCCTGGGATACTTGAAACCTACAGAGTGTTGTTGATGTAAAAGCTTTTATCCGTTTTTAGATACAGAGAAATGAGTAATAGCTGCCGTACTTACATAGCATTATGTGCTATGACTTTTTTCATTCATTTAAGTGTGTTGTGCCAACCATTTAGGAATTACAGTGAAGCCCAACTTGATTCACTTATTGATATTTCCTATGATTTGATTTGGGATCATTCAGATCGATCATTTGATATAGTGAATGACGCGCTAATCCAGGCCAATAATTTGGGTTATGAAGGAGCGAAAGCAAGGTCATGGGTAGTTCTTGGAATCCTTTTCGAGCGATCTGATAGTCTTTCGAGAGCTTTGGAGTATTTCCGGCTAGCCAATAACCAGAATCATTACCTAAGGGAAGGAAAGATCAATAATGGCATCCTGTTTTATCATGTTGCTAACATCCATGAAAAGTTGGGCAATGTTGAGGAAGCAGAAGCATTCCATATCTTTTCGGCTGAATACTTTGAGCAAGCCAAGAAGTATGAAAACCTGATCGCACTGTACAATGGATTTGGAGTGTTTTATGGTAAAAGAGGAATGTACAACAAAGCACTTGAAAAATTCCAGCATTCCCTGGAGGCTTCTTACCAGCTGGATACAGCGGAGTTTATGAACCGACAGAATTTGGCATCTACACTCAACAATATCGCAATGACCTACAATTTGATGGGGCGATATTCACAGGCCAAGGATTTTGCAAAACAGAGCCTGGTGGTTTCTGGAAGCGATTTTAGGCACATCCCGGATGCTTATAATACGCTGGCGCGAATACATACCCAGGTAAAAGACATGGATAGCGCGCTTTACTACTATAAGTTAGCATACAAACTTGCGATAGAACATCAACAACTTGAAACGATCGTTGAGCTTGCAAAAAACATTTCTGAGCACTTCTACGACCATTATCAAATGTATGATTCAGCAGGGTTCTATTTGCATGAAGCAATGCTCATTGCCAAGCAACAGGATAATCCATTTCAGCTTTCAGAACTGTACTATAATAAAGGTGCATTTTATTACAGAAGAAATGATTTTACCAAGGCAGAAGGATATGCACTATCAGCATTACCGGTCATGCTTAGTAGTAAAAATTATTATTATTTATCCCGAACCTACCAATTGCTATCTGAAATAAAAGAGGCACAGCAAAAACCAGAAGAAGCGTTCACTTATTACAAACTTCATAATGCGTATTTGGATACCATCCAGCTAGCTTCTAATGAGAGGGAGTTTGCTAACCATAGGGTCAGGATTGAAACGCTGAGAGAGCAACAAAAGCTCAATCAATTAAACCAGGAAATGCGTGAGCAACGATTGCAATTTCTAATAGTCCTGACCATTTCAGTCGCAGTTATCATCGTCTTTTTTGTACTCTTTCTTCTTATAAGAGCACAAAACCGAAAGAAATCCATTGCACTTGACTTGAGCAACTACAAAATGCAAAGCGTAGAAGAAAAGCTGAAGATCAGGGAAGAGGAACTTGCTGACCATACATTGCATATGATCCGAAAGAACCGGTTTGTTGAAGAAATTGAGGAGATTGCGAGAAATGGTGTTTCTAATGGGTCTGATCAAGTTTCGAGAAGACTACTCAGGGCAATTTCTATCAACAAATCTTCCGAGAATGAGTGGGAACAGTTTAGCAAATATTTTGGCCATGTTCATCAAAACTTCTTCGACAAACTCATGACAGACTACCCGAAACTCTCTAAAGGGGATCTCAGGCATTGTGCCTTGATCAAAATGAACCTGTCCATGAAAGAATCTGCCGACATCATGGGTGTTGATCCTGGGACTATTAAGGTAGCCAGGCACCGTTTGAAAAAGAAGATGGAGTTAACTGAAAAATGCAACCTGAAAGAACACATCCATCAGAAGTTTGCCCAAGCTTCCTAGTCTAGCTGAAACTTAGCAAGAATCGGGTTTCAGTGGGATCCCTCCTGCCCTAGTTTTGAATTTCAATGGGAATTGAATCAAGATTATCGGAGATCGATTGGAACTCAATCAAGGCTTCCCTTAATGAAGTTGGGTTTGCAACTGTACCTCATATACTATCCCCTCAACAGTGTCAGACCTTGATTGAAAATTATGACGACACTCAGGCTTATCGAAAGACGGTAGTTATGGAACGATACCGGTTTGGGATGGGGGAATATAAGTACTTCAACTATCCTTTACCGGAAATTACTCAAAAGCTTAGAAATGGTATCTACCCACATTTGGCTCCGATAGCTAATGAATGGATGAGGTTACTCAAGATCGATACCACTTATCCAAGCACATTAGCTGATCTGCACACACTCTGTCACGCAAGTGGTCAATTCAAACCAACTCCACTGATCCTGAAATATGGACCGGGTGGATATAACACACTTCACCAGGATCTATACGGTACCGTCTATTTCCCGATCCAAGCTGTGTTCTTTCTAGATGAACCTCGTCTGGACTATACCGGAGGCGAATTTGTGATGACCCAACAAACACCGCGCGCTCAATCGAAAGCAATTGTTTTAAGTCCTAAAAAAGGTGACATGCTGCTTTTCACCACTAGTTTTCGACCAGTGAAAGGTACGAAAGGCTACTACCGTGTTAACATGAAGCATGGAGTAAGTGAGGTTCGTGAAGGTCAGCGACATACACTTGGAATTATTTTCCACGATGCAACAAGCTAAAATGATCAGTCATCCCAATCTGTCTGACAGCTCATTGATCAAAGAAATCAGAAATGGTAGCATACGATTTGGTGGCAACAAGCAATTGAAAATCTATGGAGCATTAAATTGTTGGTCTGGGAAGCGA
This sequence comes from Cyclobacteriaceae bacterium, assembly GCA_965267415.1. Taxonomy (GTDB): domain Bacteria; phylum Bacteroidota; class Bacteroidia; order Cytophagales; family Cyclobacteriaceae; genus Ekhidna. Next base: position 842,631 of record OZ253955.1, read on the forward strand.
ATGAAAAGATCGAATCGCGTATTCTTTGCCAATGAACAAGAGGCGCTAGAATCAGGTTACAGACCTTGTGCGCATTGCATGAAAGACAAATACCTCGATTGGAAAAATGGACTTATTTAATACAGAACCAACATCGAATTTGTTGCCTTATGATGGAGAGGTTAACTATCATGGAATGATCATGGATCCTTTCCATGCCCAGTCCTACCTGGACCTACTGATGACTGAAATAGCATGGAGAAATGATGAGGCGGTCATCTTTGGTAAACGGATCGTCACGAAAAGAAAAGTAGCTTGGTATGGAGAAAGACCATTTAAGTATACCTACTCAAATACCACTAAAGAAGCGCTACCATGGACCAATGAACTTGTTGAATTAAAGAAGTTGGTCGAGAGCAGAACAGGTGAAACTTTTAACTCATGTCTACTAAACCTCTACCACGACGGAAATGAAGGAATGGCCTGGCATAGCGACGGAGAAGTTGATCTGAAAAAGGATGGTGCAATTGGATCACTTAGCTTTGGAGCAGAAAGGAAATTCTCCTTCAAACACAAAAAGACTAACGCACTGGTTTCACTAGTTCTTGAAAAGGGAAGCTTACTAGTAATGAAAGGAACCACTCAAACACATTGGCTGCATCGTCTACCTCCTACAAAAAAGGTAAAAACACCAAGGATAAATCTTACATTCAGGACCATTGTAAATTCCTGATTATAAATAGTTTATCCTTGGTTATCTAGAGCAATTAATAGGAGCTAATTATTTCAAAATGATTCACTCCTTCATCAGGCACCTTCATCAATTCGAAATACGACATACAAACAGGACTTTCCATCGCATTTGCCATCGCTGCATTTGCGCTTTCCTGACTCTCCCAGTGAACAATATCAGCATAACTCCTTCCCTCAATGTGAATGAGCTCTCGCTTAACAAAGCCTTGCTGCTTGCTCAAAAACTCCTCCTGAAGTGTACTTGATGCTGCAATTAGTTGAGACTGTGAAATTCCTTCCTTGAGTTCAAAGGGGGCGTATTCCATCGCTTTAGCAATAACTTCATTTTGCATTTCTGTTTGTTCAATTCCTCTTTTGTCAGCTGTTGAATTGCAGCCCAATGCCATTGTTCCCATAATTAGAATAATTGTGATTTGCTTCATTTATAAAACGTTTGAGGCAAATTTCCGAGGGGAAGTGACAGCCCTATGTCACCGATATTTACTATTTCTTAACATGTTGTGAAAAACAAAAACTCAGGAAAAGTTTTGAATTCTCTCAGAGTTTGACAAAACTTTGCCCCTCGAACAAAACTTTGAGCGATCTAGTAATCATAGCAGCACTTTCTTTTAGGCCGGCGGCACCCGCCAGGCTCAGGCCTGCTATATAATCCCAGTGCTACCTACGTGGTAGCCATTCTTCGCCCAATATTTTCCTAGTTCAAATTTCAAAAAAACACAAGATGAATACGTTCATCGTTCAAGTTGCTGCGGCTAAACACGCAGCTTTTGCAGACGAGATCTGCGAGCTGATCAAGATCAGTGCTAAACAAAGAGGTACAGGAATCGCCCTGAGAACCCCGGAATACATCCGTCAAAAGATCGCGGATGGTGTTGCCATTATTGCACTAACCAAAACCAATGAGTTAGTTGGATTCTGCTACATCGAAAGTTGGGACAACAAAAAATATGTAGCCAACTCTGGTCTCATCGTCAAAGAGAAGTATCGTGGATCCGGAGCTGCCAAACGCATCAAGAAGAAAGCCTTCAACCATTCCCGAAAGCTTTTCCCAAATGCCAAGCTCTTCGGACTAACCACCTCACTTCCTGTCATGAAGATTAATTCAGATTTAGGCTATCAACCAGTCACTTACAACAAGTTGACAGGTGACAAACTATTTTGGGAAGGCTGTAAAAGCTGTGTCAACTACGAAATTTTAAAAAGCAAAAGCTGTCAGAATTGTATGTGTACAGCCATGCTTTTCGATCCACAAACTAAAAATGGAAAACGGTGGGAGTTTGTGAAAAAATCCAGACTCTATGGGCGTTTCATGCGACTCAAGAAACGAAGAATGGAAAAAATCAGTGCACAATGAAAAAAGTAGTATTAGCATTTAGCGGAGGATTGGACACCTCCTATTGCACCATGTACCTGTCGAAAGAACTTGGATTCGAGGTTTATGCAACAACGGTCAATACAGGTGGATTTACGGAGAAAGAAGCCGTGGAACTTGAGAATAAGGCCTTAGCTCTTGGAGCCAAATCCTACTTTTTCAATGATCAAACCAATGCTTTTTACGAAAAAGGCATCAAGTATCTCCTTTTTGGAAATGTCCTGAAGAATAATACTTATCCACTTTCTGTCAGCGCCGAGCGGGTGTTTCAGGCGATGGCGATCGCTGAATACGCTAAAGAGATCGATGCAGATGCAATCGCTCATGGTAGTACTGGTGCAGGCAATGACCAGATCCGGTTTGACCTGATTTTCCAAACCATCTGCCCAGGCATGGAGATCATTACACCGATCCGTGATCATTCGCTTAGCAGAGAGCAAGAGATTGATTACCTGAAAGAAAACGGGGTTGAATCAGAATGGAAGAAGTCCGTTTACTCCATTAATCAGGGACTTTGGGGAACATCTGTTGGAGGTAAAGAGACGCTTACGTCCAGTGATTATTTACCAGATGAAGCCTTTCCAAGTCAATTGGAAAAACTGGACACCCAAACCATAACGATCGATTTCAAAAAAGGCCAACCGGTAGCACTAAACGGAAAATCAAATTCTCCTATAGTCATAATTCAAGAGCTTGGGACATTGGCTTCCAAATATGCTATCGGAAGGGATATACATGTTGGAGACACGATCGTCGGAATCAAGGGCCGGGTTGGATTTGAAGCAGCAGCTCCGCTGATCCTTATCAAAGCCCACCATCAGTTGGAGAAGCACGTGCTTTCCAAGCATCAACTATTCATCAAAGACCAGCTATCCATCTGGTATGGAAATCTGATGCACGAAGGTCAATTTCTAGATCCTGTGATGCGAGACATTGAGTCTTTCCTTGATAGTTCCCAACAAAAAGTGACCGGAACAGTGAAAGTTCGTCTGATGCCCTACCATTTTCAGGTTGAAGGAATTTCTTCTCCAAATGACCTCATGCAATCCAAATTCGGGAAGTACGGTGAAGCCAACTCTCTCTGGACAGGAGATGACGCTAGAGGATTCACCAAACTATTTGCTGTTCAAACAAAAATGATCAACGCAATCGACCATGAAAGTTAAAGTAGGCATCATCGGAGGAGCTGGCTATACAGCTGGAGAATTGCTGAGAATCCTGTTGAATCATCTGGCTGTTGAGGTGACTATGGTTCAAAGTGATAGCAATGCCGGAAAGAAAATAAGTTCAATTCACAAGGGCCTGTTTCAATCAGATTTAGTCTTCTCATCTGACATTGATTCGGAAGTGTTTGATGTGGTCTTTTTCTGCAAAGGGCATGGAGAGTCGAGAAAAGTAATTGATGGAAATCCTGAATTACTGGAGAAGCAAATCATTGACCTGAGCCAGGATTACCGTCTTGATGGATTACATGATTTTGTGTACGGACTTCCCGAGGTTAATAAAGATCAAATAGCTGCTTCAAAGCACATCGCTAACCCAGGGTGTTTTGCGACGAGCATCCAGCTCGGGCTGTTACCGGCTTTCCAAAGTGGGTCGATCTTAGGTGACGTTCATACCTCAGGGATTACAGGCTCTACAGGAGCCGGGCAAGCATTCTCCGAAACCTCGCATTTCAGCTGGCGAAACAGCAATGCAAGTGTGTACAAGCCATTGACTCATCAACATTTGCTTGAATCGAATGAGACGTTTTCGAAGGTAAATGGAAGCTTAACCTCTTCCATCCATTTCATCCCCTACCGGGGAGCGTTCACAAGAGGGATCATCACCACGTCCTATTTCAAGACGGATCTACAAGAATCACAACTGATTTCACTCTACGAGAAATTCTATCAAGACCATCCCTTCACCTATGTCTCTTCTGAGAATCCGGATCTGAAAATGGTGGTCAATACGAACCACGCTATTGTATATCCGAAAGTGATCGATGGCCAGGCAGTGATCATTTCCGTCATTGACAACCTACTCAAGGGAGCAAGTGGTCAGGCAGTGCAAAATATGAATTTAATCTGTGGCCTTAGTGAAACCGACGGTCTTCAACTTAAAGCGACTTCATTCTAATTATGAAAGAGAATATAGCCATACTCGGAGCTGGCAACCTTGGCATTTCAATAGCCAAAGGATTGGTCAAACAACAGGCCTTACTACCTGAAAACACTTTTTTGACTAAAAGAAACCCCAAAGGAATGAAAGATTTAATCGATTTGGGATTTCAGGTAACTTCTGATAATAAAGCTGCTGTTGAGCAATCAAAAACGATCATTCTCTGTGTTCAGCCCAAACAACTTGGTGTATTGATAGATGAGATTAAACCAGTGTTGACTAAGGACCATACTGTGGTCTCGGTCATTACAGGTATTTCTTTAGGACAATTGAAGGAATTGGTTGGCGATCAATCAGCCATCATTCGAGCTATGCCGAATACAGCTATTGCTGTAGGTCAATCGATGACATGTCTTGCTACAGATAATCATGGTTCCGACCTGGATGCAGCAATAAAGCTTTTCGAGCCCTTGGGTAAGACACTGGTCATTGAAGAACCGATGATGCAGGCTGCTACTGTACTTGGCGCCAGCGGAATTGCTTTCTTCATGCGGTACCTCAGAGCGGCCACTCAAGGAGGTGTACAGATGGGGTTTGATTCAACAGACGCACAATTGATAGCAATGCAAACCGCACGGGGTGCGGCTGAATTAGTATTATCCAACTCAACCCACCCGGAGGTAGAAATCGACAATGTAACCACTCCCCAGGGATGTACCATCGAAGGATTGAATGAGATGGAACACAAGGGCTTCAGTTCAGCTCTGATCCAGGGGATCATGGCTTCCTATTACCGAATCACAAAAATGAAACAAGACAACAATGGAACTCTTTGATGTTTACCCCCGATACCAGATTGAGCCGGTTAAAGGCGATGGCTGCTTTGTTTGGGATATCAATGGTCAGAAGTATTTGGATCTGTATGGAGGACATGCAGTGATTTCAATTGGTCACTCACATCCAGTCTACGTTAAAAATGTTGGTTGTCAGCTAGAGAAACTGGGGTTCTATTCTAACTCGGTAACGCTTTCGATCCAGGAAGAATTTGCACGCAAGTTGGGAGAAGTCTCGGGTTATGAGGACTACACGCTTTTCCTGTGCAATTCCGGAGCTGAAGCAGTTGAGAATGCCTTGAAGATAGCTTCTTTTCATACAGGAAGAAAGAAAGTCATTTCCTTTGATAAGGGGTTCCATGGTCGTACTTCACTGGCATTGGAAGCGACTGATAATGATCGGATCCTTGCTCCAGTCAATGGCACAGGCAATGTAATTCGAGTTGGATTAAATGACTGTGAGGGGCTCATCGAGAAGCTTGACGAATCTGTTGCAGCTGTTATTGTCGAAGGCATCCAAGGGATTGCAGGTGTTTACCCTCCTAGTAATGAATTCCTTCAGCTCCTGGATAGAGCCTGTAAAGAAAAGGGTGCATTGCTTGTATTGGATGAGGTACAGTCAGGATATGCCCGAACAGGGGATTTCTTTGCGCATCAAGTGGCCGGCATAAGACCCGATATCATCACCATCGGAAAAGGGATGGGAAATGGATTTCCATTAGGAGGTGTACTGATCTCACCTAAAATAGATGCGTGGATGGGCATGCTGGGAACAACGTATGGCGGAAGTCCGATGGCCTGTGCAGCTGGGTTAGCGGTATTGGAAACCATTGAAAAGGAAAACCTTGGAGCAAATGCCAGGAAGGTTGGCTCCTACTTAATTGATCAGCTTGGCCTGATTCCGGAAATCAAAGAAGTTCGAGGAAGGGGATTGATGGTAGCCATTGAATTGGATCAACCTTCAAAAGAGATCCGAAAGAAACTACTCTTCGAACACCAGGTTTTTACAGGTTCTTCCGACAACCCTTACGTCCTACGCGTACTTCCACCGCTCTCTATTCAAAAGCCGGAAATCGACTATTTCATTGAATCATTGAAAAAAGCGCTGGCATGAAGCATTTTACCTCCATAGCGGATGTGTCCAACCCCAAGCAGCTGGTTGACAAAGCTTTGCGAATCAAAGAAGATCCCCTAAGTGATCATCAGTTGGGTGCTGGCAAAGTGCTTGGCTTGATCTTCTTCAACTCCAGCTTGCGAACACGGATGAGTACAACTCGTGCTGCCTACAACCTTGGAATGCAGGTTATGACCCTCAATGTTTCTTCTGATTCCTGGCAACTGGAAATGAGTGACGGAACTGTCATGGATAAAGGAACTGCGGAGCACATCAAAGAAGCGATTCCCGTCATGGGATCATACTGTGACATCCTTGGTGTACGCTCCTTCCCTAGCCTCAATGATCGGGAAGAAGACTATCAAGACCTGGTACTCCAATCATTCCTCAAACTTGGAAATCGACCTGTTGTCAACCTGGAGTCTGCCACACTTCACCCCTTGCAGTCGCTAACAGATTTAATGACAATCGAAGAATTCAAAACAATCGATAAACCAAAGATCGTTTTAACCTGGGCGCCACACATCAAGCCCTTACCACAATCGGTCGCTAATTCATTTGCTCAATGGATGACACAATCGGACTATGATTTCACCATTGCTCATCCTCCTGGATTTGAACTGGCTGAAACCTTCACAAATGGAGCAAGCATTGAACATGATCAATCCAAAGCATTTCAGAATGCAGACTTTATCTATACAAAAAACTGGTCATCCTATGAAAGCTATGGTATGGTTGGAGATGATCCTAGTTGGATGCTTACCAAAGAGAAACTCACACAAACGAATGATGCAAAAGTCATGCATTGTCTTCCGGTGCGTCGAAATGTGGTCATAGCAGATGATGTCCTTGATAGTCCGAATTCGATCGTACTTCAACAAGCTGAAAATCGATTGCATGCTGCTCAAGCAGTACTTAAGGAACTCTTGTTAAACCTGAATGAATGAAACTGGACATTGTAAAGATCGGCGGCAAAGTAATCGACGATGATTCATTGTTGAATTCGTTCCTCATGGATTTTGAAAAGCTGGGTGGACTTAAGGTATTGGTCCACGGTGGTGGTACGGTTGCAACCAAGCTAGCAGATTCGATGGGCATTGAAACAGAGATGATCGATGGAAGAAGGATCACCAATGACGAATCGATCCAAATTGTGACAATGACTTATGCAGGTCTTGTTAATAAACGTTTAGTGAGTGCCTTACAGGGGTTTGGCTGCAATGCTATTGGTCTTTCAGGAGCAGATGGAAACCTCATCCTTTCAGAAAAGCGTCAGATCACCAATGGAATCGATTATGGATGGGTTGGCGATCCGGTTGAGGTCAACGTAAATTTGCTGAAAACGCTTCTTAACAGTGGCACCATTCCTGTAGTCTGTCCACTGACCCATGACGGTAATGGTCACCTGCTCAACACCAATGCCGACACTATTGCCAATGTGCTATCTGCAGCTCTTTCAAATCACTTCGAAGTGGAGATCAACTATTGCTTTGAACTCAATGGTGTCTACGAAGATCTCGATTCGCCTGACTCATTGCTAAAGGAATTGGACTTAAACTATTATGAGCACCTAAAGGACAAAGGAGTCATCCAAGGGGGCATGATCCCTAAGCTAGATAATGCTTTCCAAGCCATTTCACAAGGTGTCAAATGTGTCAGAATACTGAAACATTCTGATCTGTTAACTATTCACGAAGGAAACACGAATGAATTCACCCTCCTACGATAAAGCACATTGTAATCAGGCAATTGACCTGTTGAAAGAACTGATACAAACACCCAGTTTTAGTAAGCAAGAACATGATACAACAGCAATCATTGAAAACTTCCTTCTTTCAAGAGGAATCCAAACAAATCGGATCCACAACAATGTAATTGCCTGCAACCTGGAATTCATTGAAACGAAACCGACCATCTTACTGAACTCTCATCACGACACGGTCAAACCGAATTCAGGCTATACGAATGATCCTTTTGATTCAATCGTGGCAGATGACAAGTTGTACGGGTTAGGTAGCAATGATGCCGGTGGATGCCTGGTCTCGCTGATCGAGACATTCATTCATTTTTACGAAAAAAAGAACCTTCCTTATAATGTGATCCTTGCAGCTTCTGCGGAAGAAGAGATCTCCGGAGATGGTGGAGTCGCTTCGATCCTTAAAGGACTTCCAAGCATTGATTTCGGAATCGTCGGGGAGCCAACGGGCATGGAAATGGCCATTGCCGAAAAGGGACTGATGGTCCTAGATTGTGAAGCAACAGGACAGTCGGGTCATGCTGCAAGAGATGAAGGAACAAACGCAATTTATGAGGCAATTGAAGACATCAACTGGTTCCGGGCTTACCAATTTCCAAAAGTATCTGATACGCTTGGGCCAATTAAAATGTCTGTGACTTTGGTTGAAGCTGGCACCCAACACAATGTGGTGCCGGCGCAATGTAAGTTCGTTGTTGATGTTAGGACCACTGATGCCTATTCCAATAAAGAGACATTGGATATCATTAAGGAATCGGTGAAATGTTCTGTAAAAGCGCGATCCACGCGACTGAGCCCTTCCGGAATTGGAAATGATTCGCCGTTAATCAAAGCTGCAACCACTCTTGGAATTAAAACATTCGGTTCCTCTACCCTTTCTGATCAAGCCTTAATGGACTTTCCAACGATCAAGATGGGGCCTGGGAAATCAGAGCGATCTCATACAGCAGATGAGTTCATTTATATTCAGGAGATCAACGAAGGGATCGCAGGATATATCAACCTCTTAGAAACACTATTTCATTTAAAGCAAACAACGTCATGAAACTTTGGCACAAACAAGGAGAAGCAATTGATCAGCTTTTTGAGCAATTCACCATCGGACAGGATCCGATACTTGACCTGGAAATAGCTACCTATGATGTCACCGCATCCAAGGCCCATGTAAACATGCTTGAATCCATAGGATTGCTAACAACGGATGAAAAAGATCTGCTGATTCAAGGGTTGGATGAAATTCAGCAATTAATAAAGGATGGGAAGTTTGTCATCGAGCCAGGAATCGAAGATTGTCACTCTCAAATCGAATTGATCTTAACTGAAAAACTTGGGGACGTTGGAAAAAAGGTTCACAGTGGAAGATCAAGAAATGACCAGGTGTTGGTAGCACTCAAACTTTATGGAAAGGCTCAACATGCAGAGATTTCCAAAAGAGTGAAATCACTTTTCGATTTGCTAATTGACAAAAGTGAAGCTCACAAAGATGTCCTGATGCCGGGCTATACGCATATGCAAGTGGCTATGCCTTCCTCCTTTGGGCTCTGGTTCGGTGCATACGCCGAGAGCCTGGTTGATGATCTGGTGATGCTCAAAGCCGCACACAAACTCTGTGACAAAAATCCGCTAGGATCTGCTGCTGGTTACGGTTCCTCCTTCCCTATCGACCGAGAAATGACAACTGAGGAACTGGGCTTCTCAACACTCAATTACAACTCCATTTATTCCCAAATGACTCGTGGCAAGATAGAGAAAGCCTGTGCTTATGGAATAGCAACTTTAGCAGCTACCATTTCCAAGTTCTGCATGGATGTCTGCCTTTATTCAGGAAGTGATTATGGTTTCCTAAAACGAGATAATCAGTTCACAACCGGATCCAGCATTATGCCACATAAACATAATCCAGATGGATTCGAATTAGTGCGCGCCAAATGCAATCAACTTCAGTCATTACCTACGGAGATCACATCCATCCTAACCAATTTGCCCAGTGGATATCATCGGGACCTTCAGGTACTAAAGGAGAGTTTTGTTCGAGGGTTTAATTCCATTATCCAGTGCCTGGACGTTTTACTAGCTATGACAGTCAACCTTGAACCCAACAGTAAACTGATCGATCAGGAGAAATATAACCTCCTTTTCACAGTGGAAGAAGTAAATAAAGAAGTTGTCAAAGGAACCCCCTTTCGAGATGCCTATCAACTGGTTGGAAACAAAGTGAAGAACGGTGAATTTATAGCAGAAAGAGCTATCAAGCACACACACCTTGGAAGTATTGGAAACCTTGCAAACGAGCAAATCAAAGCAGAATTCACCAAGGAATGGAAGTACTTTGAATGAACTTGGACCTACCCAGCAAGTTCAACTTCCCGCTCAGCATCATTGATTTGAGCAAGAAACTTTCGTTTGATAATCTCTTTAGTTGCTTTACCTTCAATCTTCGATTCCAGCCAGGATATCATATCGAAATATACAAAAGCCCGATTCTCATATGGATTAGCTTGAAGTTCAAGCATTCGCTCCCTAAGTTTCTCAAATCTCAAAATGACCTCATCATTGGCCATTTGTTTATGCAGCCCTTTCAAAAATCGTAGGATTAGTTTTTGGAACTGGTGCAGGTCTTCCTTCCTGGAGAGAAACCGGTATGTTGAACGCACATGGTATTGGATCAATTCAATGTTGTTGAGTTCGTAATGACTGATCAGCATCAATATCCTGGAAAACCCGTGAATATCTTCTCGCAGGTCACTTTCTCCAAGATCCAGGATCTTATTTAGCCATTCGATCACTTTACGGTAGTTCCCTTGTCCAAAATACAAGCAAGACGTTTTGTAGAATAGGATCATCCTTGAGTGAGGGTCCAGTTGGTTAATAAAGTCTTCCAGGCCTGAAGTCAACCGCTCGATCAACTCTACTCCCCTGTCAAAATCTCCACTCATGAACAGGCTGTTGAACTCATGCACAAATGAATACTTCAACAGCTTCAACCGAATATTTTCATTGTAATAGTTGTTTGGAAGCTTGTTTAAAGTTCGCAGCTCTCGTTTAGTCTCCTGGAATTCATCATAAAGGTCCAGTTTGTTCTGAGCAATCAGCAGGTAGTTCAGTCCTTGTATATACCATTCCAGCTTGGGCCTTAGCAACGCCTCATTTTCATGGAAAATAGTGACCCACTTCTTCGCATAGCGATAACCTGATTCAAAATCCTGGATAAAGAAATAGTACCCGATGTACAGCTGGTACAGGTGGATCTTCTCCGTGATACTGTAAAACTGCTCACTTACCGAAGGAAGATTGGAATTGAAGATATGCTCAATCTTTCGGAACTCCTTTTCATCCCTTACGTATCCCGTCTTCTGATAAAGTGATTGCAATCGCGACTGAAGGTTAGAGAAGGTATTGATGTTGTTGATCTGATCCGTCACACCTTTTACCCGGACAATAATATCATTCACATAATCCTGATTCTCCCAACCTACCGCATGGTTAATAACCTCCTTTTTCCATTTCAAAACCTCCAGCTGAAGTTCGAGATTATCTACTTCGATAGCTAATGCCAACGCCTTATCTAACCGCTTGGCACATTGCTGGTACAAGCTTTTTGCAAACAGGATTTGAGCCTCATCAATCAACTCTCTTATCTGAACTCCTGCTATGGTAGGCAGGGAATAATCCCTCAATGATTTTAAGATCTTCTTGTACAAATGCGCCTTAAGGTTGGAAAACTGTGACGGTTTAAAGTCGGACTCTTTAGCAAGGATCACTTCCTCATCAAATTCAGACTGCTCATCGATCAATTCAAACAATCTCAGGTATTTCTTGTCCTCGGAACTACTCACAGACAACTTGAAGTATCTTTTTTCACTCCTGGACAGGGATTTAATCAAGGTAAAAAGTGTAGAAGATCGCTTGTTAGACATTGTAATTAAAATGATCAATAATGAATCATACAATTCAAAAATAGCTATTTTATCTATTTTGGAATCGTAATAATAAATTATAAAGGCATTTTATACCCTGTTTCGGCCTTCTAGCTTTGCTAGCGATGGATAACAGGATTCAAATATTCGACACCACTCTTCGGGATGGAGAACAAGTTCCGGGTTGCAGATTGAACACTGAAAACAAGTTGTTGATCGCTGAGCACCTGGAAGCGCTGGGAGTTGATATCATAGAAGCCGGTTTCCCTATTTCTAGCCCAGGTGATTTTGAAAGTGTTTCAGAAATTGCCAAACTGATTAACAGATCAACAGTCTGTGCCTTGTCAAGAGCTGTTGAAAAGGACATTGAAACTGCAGCTGAAGCAGTGAAGAGTGCTGCCAGGCCCCGTATTCATACCGGCATAGGCACCTCAGATCAGCATGTTTTTACCAAGATCAGAACCACACGAGAAAACATTATTGAGATCAGCAAAAAAGCTGTTAGACATGCAAAGAGGTTTGTAGAAGACGTAGAATTCTATGCGGAGGATGCGGGAAGAACTGAAAACGAATACCTGGCACAGGTGATCGAAGCAGCAATTGAAGCGGGTGCTACCGTTGTTAATATTCCTGATACGACTGGTTATTGTTTGCCTGAAGAATACGGAGCTAAGATCAAGTTCCTAAAGGAAAACGTGAAAAACATTGATCATGCCACCATCTCCACACATTGCCACAATGACCTTGGCTTAGCTACTGCAAATTCCATAGCTGGTATTCAAAACGGTGCTCGCCAGGTTGAAAGCACCATTAATGGAATCGGAGAAAGAGCAGGCAACACTTCCCTGGAGGAAGTAGTGATGATTATCAAAAAACATAACTGGATGAATTTCGAAACCGGAATCGACTCGCAAAAACTCCACCAGGTCAGCGATTTGGTTTCACACACGATGAATATGCCGGTTCAACCCAACAAAGCAATTGTTGGTAGTAATGCATTTGCACACTCTTCGGGAATCCACCAGGATGGTGTAATAAAGAACCGGGACAATTACGAGATCATTGATCCTGAGGAAGTTGGAGCCAACAACTCTTCCATTGTACTTACGGCAAGAAGTGGAAGGGCTGCATTGAATTATCGACTTGGAAAAATTGACATTAACCTTACCCAAAACGAACTAGATGAAACATACAATAAATTTCTAGCACTGGCTGATCATAAGGATGTGATCGACGACAAGGATTTGGAGGAGTTGGTCGCGGTTTACTCTTGATTTCTTAGATGTAATGCCGCATGTTAGAAATGAATGATACATTTGTTAAACGAAAACGAAGCAATGAGAAACCTACTCGTCATTATTACCCCGATTATTATTGAGGTCATTACGATCCTCAAACGGGAATGATGTACGTGGTTTCTAAGCATAAAATCAAGCGTCATTCCTAACAGAATGGCGCTTTTTTTTGGCATAAACCGAAAGAAAAGCGTGGAAGCTAAAACACTATTTGATAAAATATGGGACGCTCATGTAGTGAGTGAGATCGAGGGAGGACCTAGTGTTCTTTACATCGATTGTCACTTGATTCATGAAGTAACAAGCCCACAGGCGTTCGCCGGAATCGAGCAACGAGGAACCTCATTGTTTCGGCCAGACCGAACGTTTGCGACACCAGATCACAACGTACCAACCATTGATCAGCACCTTCCGATCAAGGATGCACTATCCAAATTCCAGGTTGACAAGCTCACTGAGAATTGCAACAATCATGGTGTAGAACTATTTGGGCTTAACCACCCTTACCAGGGAATTGTCCACGTGATCGGTCCGCAACTTGGACTTACTCAGCCAGGAATGACCATTGTTTGTGGTGATAGTCATACCTCTACACATGGGGCCTTTGGAGCAATCGCATTTGGAATAGGTACTTCAGAGGTTGAGATGGTCATGGCCTCTCAATGCATCATGCAGCCTAAGCCTAAGAAGATGCGAATCACAGTTGATGGGGAACTGTCTGAAGGAGTGACAGCCAAGGATCTGATCTTGTATATCATCTCAAAAGTATCTGCCGGTGGAGCCACAGGTTATTTTGTTGAATATGCAGGTTCCGCATTCGAAAATCTGTCAATGGAAGGTCGAATGACCGTCTGCAACATGAGCATTGAAATGGGTGCTCGTGGAGGCCTTATTGCTCCGGATGAAACAACTTTTGAATACTTAAGAGGTAAAGAAAAAGCTCCAAAAGGGGTTGATTTCAATGAGGCTGTTGCAAAATGGACGCTACTTAAAACGGACGAAGGAGCTGTATTTGATAAGGAACTAACCTTTGATGCCGCAGACATTGAACCAATGATCACTTATGGAACTAACCCAGGCATGGGAACAAAAGTAAGCCTTGCTATTCCGTCATTGGATTCCATTGATACTTCAGAACAAGACTCGTTCCAGAAATCGCTTGATTACATGGGCTTCTCTGATGGTGAGCAGCTAATGGGCAAGTCCATTGACTATGTCTTTGTTGGCAGCTGCACCAATGGACGAATTGAAGACTTGCGAGAAGTGGCCTCTTACGTCAAGGGGAAACAAAAAGCGGATAACATCACAGCCTGGATTGTCCCGGGTTCCAAGCAAGTAGAAAAGCAGGCCAAAGAAGAAGGTATTGTCGAAACACTGGAGGCTGCAGGCTTCAAGCTAAGACAGCCAGGATGTTCTGCATGTCTTGCCATGAATGAAGATAAGATCCCTGCTGGAAAATATGCCGTCTCAACTTCCAATCGAAATTTCGAAGGAAGGCAGGGACCAGGTGCCCGCACGATGCTGGCCAGCCCATTGACCGCTGCAGCGGCTGCAGTAGCAGGAAAAATTGTTGATCCAAGAACCTTGTAACAATGGCAAAAGAAAAATTAGATCATTTGACTTCAACGGCCGTTCCCCTACCCATTGAAAACGTGGATACGGATCAGATCATCCCTGCAAGGTTCCTTAAGATCACTACCCGTGATGGCTTTGGAGAAAACCTTTTCAGAGACTGGAGATTCAATCAGGATGGATCACCTATTGATGGATTCCCGCTAAACAATCCAACGTATTCCGGATCAATACTGGTTGCAGGAAAGAACTTCGGGTGTGGCTCCAGCCGGGAGCATGCCGCCTGGGCGGTTCATGATTATGGATTCAAAGTAGTTGTCTCCAGCTTTTTTGCTGATATCTTCAGAAATAACTGCCTGAATAACGGAGTGCTTCCAGTGCAGGTATCTCCAGAATTCCTGTCAGAGATCTTCAAAGAAATCGAAGCTAATCCTGCCACCTCATTTACTGCTGATTTACCAAGCCAGCAGTTCACAGTCGACTCAACAGGTAAATCAACTTCATTCGAGATCAGTCCATACAAAAAGGAATGCCTGATGAATGGATACGATGATATCGATTATCTGATAAGCATTAAAGACAAAATAGAAGCATTTGAAAGTGCACGATTGTGAGTCTTGAAATCCTCGATACTACCCTACGCGATGGCGAACAAACTTCTGGTGTTTCATTTACCGACGGAGAAAAACTGACTATTGCTCAATTACTACTTGATGAGCTCAAGGTAGATCGGTTGGAAATTGCTTCCGCCAGGGTATCAGATGGTGAGTTCTCAGGAGCTCAAAAGATCGTTTCCTGGGCCGAATCAAAAGGCCATCTGCATAAGATCGAGATCCTTGGTTTCGTTGATAATGGTTTATCCGTCGAATGGATCAACAATGTAGGAGGAAAAGTGATCAACCTACTTTGCAAGGGTTCGGAAAAGCATTGCCTCAAGCAATTGGGAAAACAACCTGAGGAGCACTTCGGAGATGTGTTAAACGCAATTAGCCAATCCTTAGCTCAAGGTCTTGAGGTGAATGTTTATCTGGAAGATTGGTCAAACGGTATGAAGGAATCTCCTAATTATGTATTTGACCTCATCGAAAACATCAAGAGTTCAGGTCTGAAAAGGATCATGCTACCGGATACATTAGGCATCCTTAATCATGAAAACACAGCTGTATTCTGCAATGAAATGATCAGAAGGTTCCCGGATGTTCATTTTGATTTCCATGCGCACAATGACTATGACC
This sequence comes from Cyclobacteriaceae bacterium, assembly GCA_965267415.1. Classification (GTDB taxonomy): domain Bacteria; phylum Bacteroidota; class Bacteroidia; order Cytophagales; family Cyclobacteriaceae; genus Ekhidna. The sequence goes on from OZ253955.1 coordinate 858,560, forward strand.
TGGCAGTAGCAAATGTATTTGAAGCGGTTCGAGCTGGCTGCAAAGGAATACACACCACTTTGAACGGTTTGGGAGAACGCGCAGGGAACGTTCCCCTATCCAGCGTTTTGGGAGTTCTAAAAGATCACATGAAGATTGCCACCAATCTCGATGAATCAAAGCTTTACAAAGTATCAAAACTGGTGGAATCATTTTCAGGAATCCGTATTCCTCCGAATAAGCCTTTGATTGGAGAATTCGTATTCACTCAGACCAGTGGTATTCATGCGGATGGGGATAACAAGGACAGCCTCTATCAAACTGAGCTTGATCCAAATCGTTTCGGCAGAAGCTATTCTTATGCGCTGGGTAAGCTGTCAGGTAAATCAAACATTCACAAGAACCTGATCGAGTTAGGTATTGAACTCTCTGAAAAAGACCTTAAGAGAGTAACCCAACGGATCATCGAACTTGGGGACAAGAAGGAAGTCATCACCAAAGAAGACTTGCCTTTCATCATCAATGATGTACTTGGAAACCAGATCTCTGACCCTCGGGTAGAGATCCTGAGCTATTCCATGTCCGTGGCTAAGGGACTTAAATCAAGCGCAACCATTTCGGTAGCCATTGATGGGATTACCTACGATCAAACTTCAGGAGGTGATGGTCAGTATGATGCCTTCATGAACGCCCTTTCGGAGATCTACCATCAATTGGGTCGCGAGTTCCCAAAACTGATTGATTACGAAGTGGCCATTCCACCAGGTGGCGAAACGGATGCACTTGTGATCACTACCATAACCTGGGAATTCCGGGAGGAAAAACTTAAAACAAAAGGATTGGATCCGGATCAGACAGTGGCTGCCATTAAGGCTACCACCCGAATGTTGAACATTCTAGAAGCTAAAGAAAAAGTATATGGAGTTTAGTATAGCCAAATTACCAGGTGACGGGATTGGACCTGAGATTGTCGAACAAGCTGAAAAAGTACTTGGAGCTGTTGCCGCAACTTTCGGCCACACATTCCATTTCGAGTTTGGAGAAGTAGGCGCATCGGCTATTGATGCTGTTGGAGACCCTTACCCTGACCGTACGCATGAACTGTGTATGGAAGCGGATGCCATTCTGTTTGGAGCCATTGGTGATCCTAAGTACGACAATGACCCGACTGCCAAAGTCAGACCCGAGCAAGGTTTGCTAAGAATGAGAAAGCAACTTGGTCTTTATGCCAATATCCGACCTGTCAGGACTTTCAATTCGCTAAGTCATCTGAGTCCACTCCGTCAGGATATCGTTCAGGATGCAGATTTCGTGGTGATACGAGAACTTACTGGCGGTATCTATTTCGGCGAACCAAGAGGAAGGTCCGAAAATGGCCAAACTGCCTTTGATACGTGTGTCTACACAGTCGATGAGATTGAACGAATACTAAAGCTGGCTTACCAGTACGCAGGAAACCGGAATGGGAAATTGACTGTGGTAGACAAAGCCAATGTGCTTGCCACCTCCAGGCTTTGGCGAGAGGTCGCTCAAAAAACAGAAACCAAGTATCCAGACATTGAAACTGACTACATGTTCGTGGACAATGCCGCAATGCAATTGATCCAGTGGCCAAAGAAGTTTGATGTGCTGGTTACCGAAAACATGTTCGGAGACATTCTGACGGATGAAGCCAGTGTTATTACAGGATCTCTTGGATTGCTCCCGTCAGCATCTGTTGGAATTCACACTTCTGTCTTTGAGCCAATTCATGGTTCTTATCCTCAAGCAGTTGGTAAGGACATTGCCAACCCAATCGCTACCATTCTATCAGCCGCTATGCTGTTAGAATCACTGGATCTGAAAGAAGAAGCCAAGGCCATTGAGCTTGCGGTAGAATCTGTAATTGATGAAAACTTTCTTACACCTGATTTAAATACTGATCAACCTAAAACCACCCGGGAAGTTGGTGAACGAATCGCCAGCAAAGTTCAAAACCAAAAACTAGTAGGTCATGAAATCAACTAATCCATACACCATTTTTTTCGACAATGATTGGTTAAAAGCCAGTCAAATTGATCATCGATTCATGGAAGACACGATCCATTTTGGCCAGGGTATATCTCAGGAAGCTCGTGCGTATTCAACCGAGTCAGGCACACACATTTTCAAAGCCCGTGAGCATTTCGAACAGCTTCTTTTGAATGCAAGAGATAAAGGGATCTCATGTACGTACACTTCTTACCAGTTGGTTCAGATCACTTATCACTTGCTGGAAAAGAATGAGTTATCCGATGCTTTTGTTCATGCATTGTTCTATTCAAAAAATGGGGAATCCAAACTTGTTGTTACCGCCAAGGCTGCCACACCTTTTTCCATCCAGGAGAACCTAAGGATCGACACTTCTTACTATCAGAATGACCTTAGCGTTGACGTTGACGGCACATTGACATGCAAGTCGGCTAACCCGTTTTTCTTTATCAAAGACGAAGTAGTGTACACGCCAAAGCTAGAGCGGGACACAACACCTGGTGTAATGCGCAACTCCATTATTGAGTGTGCTATTGCCCTCGGTCATCCCGTGATTGAAAAAACCATCTCGCTTGAAGAGCTCAATGCTTCTGAAGTGGCTTTCTTCTCGAATGCCAGCCACGCCATGAGCATTGTTGAGGCGATTGATGGATACACCTTCACCGCAGATTGGAAATCTACCATCGCTCATGACCTACTCATGATGTTGAAAAGTCAATTGACAAACGAGGACTTCTGGAATCACTCCATTATCTGAAAAACAAAACGATATGGCGCTCAACAAACACAGTGCGACGATCACTCAGGATCCTTCGCAACCGGGATCGCAGGCTCAACTCTATGCCCTGGGGCTTTCAGAAAATGATCTGAAGAAGGCCCAGGTGGGTATTGTGAGTAATGGGTTTGAGGGGAATCCGTGCAACATGCACCTCAATATCCTAGCTCATCAAGTCAAAAAAGGAGTCAATGAAGCAGACCTGGTTGGGCTCATTTTCAATACCATTGGAGTGAGTGACGGTATGTCCAATGGAACTACTGGGATGAAGTATTCACTTGTTTCCCGTGACATCATTGCGGATTCGATCGAAACTGTTGTTAATGCCCAATTCTATGATGCTGTTGTACCTGTAGTCGGTTGTGACAAAAACATGCCAGGAGCGATGATCGCCCTGGGAAGATTAAACCGTCCAAGCCTGATGGTCTACGGAGGAACAGTACGCCCAGGTAAGTGGAAAGGAGAAGATCTGAATATCGTTTCGGCTTTTGAAGCCTATGGTCAGAAATTGAGCAATTCCATCTCAGAAGAAGACTACCAGGGAATTATCAAAAACGCTGTTCCTGGACCTGGAGCATGTGGCGGAATGTATACAGCCAATACCATGTCTTCCGCGATTGAAGCCATGGGAATGAGCCTTCCAACCTCTGCTTCCAATCCGGCTGAGAGTAAGGAAAAGAAATCAGAGACGCTTAAAGTTGGTCAGGCAATCAGGCATCTATTGAAAGAAGATATCCGACCAAGTGACATCCTGACGTTTGAAGCATTCGAGAATGCTATCCGTTTGATCCTTGTTCTGGGTGGTTCCACAAATGCGGTTCTCCATTTGATCGCAATGGCAAAAGCTGCAAATGTCAATATTGGCATTGATGATTTCCAGCGTCTTTCAGACTCCACTCCTTTCCTGGCTGATCTGAAACCAAGTGGTACCTACCTAATGGAAGACCTTCATCACATAGGAGGTGTCCCGGGAGTAATGAAAGCCATGCTCAAGGCAGGATACCTTCACGGAGATTGCCTCACTGTTACAGGAAAAACACTAGCTGAAAACCTGGAGGGTTATTCAGAATTAAAGGCTGATCAGAAGATCATTCATGACTTTTCCAACCCGATCAAACCTAGTGGGCATCTACAGATACTCCGTGGGAATCTTGCACCTGAAGGGGCAGTAGCGAAGATAACAGGGAAGGAAGGCGAATACTTCGAAGGCCCGGCACGATGCTACGATGATGAATTTGAAGCGGTTGAAGGGATCGGAAAAGAAGTTAAGCCAGGAGAAGTCATCGTCATAAGATATTCAGGTCCGAAAGGAGCACCGGGTATGCCAGAGATGCTTAAACCAACCAGTGCGGTAATGGGTGCCGGTCTGGGCAAGGATGTAGCCCTGATCACTGATGGTCGTTTTTCCGGTGGATCACACGGATTTGTAGTTGGCCATATTACCCCGGAAGCCCAGGAAGGCGGTCCACTTGCCCTCATTCAGAATGGTGATCCTATCGCCATTGATGCCATCAAAAATGAGTTGAACCTTTTAATACCTGAAGAAGAAATAGAGAAACGAAGAAAGGATTGGAAAAAGCCAGCTTATAAGGCGGATAAAGGAATCCTCAAAAAATATATCAATGCTGTGGCAACAGCCTCAGAAGGATGTGTAACCGATGAATAATTGCATATGAAAGCTTCTACATTGACATTGGAAGAAAAAGCATTTCAAACTGAACGAATAACCGGTTCAGAGGCGGTCATGAGATGTCTGATTGAAGAAGGAGTCCAAACGATCTTTGGATATCCTGGTGGAGCGATCATGCCTATTTATGACGAGATCCATCAGTACCAAGATAAACTTGAACACATCCTTGTTCGTCACGAGCAGGGAGCGATTCATGCAGCTCAGGGTTATGCAAGGGTATCGGGAAAAACAGGTGTTTGTATGGCCACTTCCGGTCCTGGTGCTACGAACCTAATCACTGGTATTGCTGATGCACAAATTGACTCAACTCCGATCGTATGTATCACAGGTCAGGTAGCCTCACACCTATTGGGAACCGATGCATTCCAGGAAACGGATGTTATGGGGATATCCATGCCAGTCACCAAGTGGAATTACCAGGTCACAAAGGCGGAAGAGATCCCATCGATCCTGGCCCGAGCCTTCTATATTGCTAATTCCGGGAGACCAGGTCCAGTGCTAATTGACATCACGAAGGACGCTCAATTCGAATCCTTTGATTTCGCTTACGAGCCGTGTGAACGAATAAGAAGCTATCATCCCTATCCCACCCTGGATGAATCAAAGGTTAAGGAAGCGGCTGATCTGATCAACAACGCCAAAAAACCTTATCTGCTTGTTGGTCAGGGTGTCATCCTGTCGGAAGCGGAAAAAGAATTGTTGGCTTTCGCGGAAAAAGGAGGTATTCCAATGGCATCTACCCTCCTAGGCTTGTCAGCAGTTTCGACAGACCATCCACTCTATGTGGGATATCTTGGAATGCATGGCAACTATGGACCAAATATTAAGACAAACGAATGTGATGTGCTCATTGCTGTTGGTATGCGATTTGATGACCGGGTAACTGGTGACCTTAATAGGTATGCCAAACAAGCAAAGGTCATCCATATTGAAATCGATGCTGCTGAGATCGACAAGAATGTCAAGACAGATGTGGCAATTGTCTCCGACGCAAAGGCCGCTCTGCTTGCGCTAAAGAATCATATCAAAGCAAACGAGCATAATGAATGGCTGGAAGAATTCAAGGCTTGTGATAAAGTTGAATATAAGGAGGTTATTGACCATCAACTCAACAATCGATCAGGAGCGCTTGGTATGGCTGAAGTAGTAAAGCTGATATCGGATAAGACTGAAGGCAAATCAGTGATCGTTACGGATGTTGGACAGCATCAAATGGTTACCAGTAGGTACTATGACTTTAAGGACAAGCGCCAAAATGTTACCTCGGGAGGCTTGGGAACTATGGGGTTCGCCTTGCCAGCCGCCATGGGTGCAGCTGTCGGACAGGATACCAAACAAGTTATTGCCATCATTGGTGATGGTGGTTTTCAAATGACCATCCAGGAATTGGGAACCATCTTTCAGAGTAACATCGATGTTAAGATCCTGGTGTTGAACAACAACTTCCTTGGAATGGTCCGCCAATGGCAGGAACTCTTTTTCGAAAGCCGATACTCAGCGACGGAATTGATCAACCCCGATTTCCAGCTTATCTCCCAAGGATATGGTATCCCAACGGCTAAGGTTGAAAAACGTGAAGAGCTCGCAACCAAGATCGATTCATTCCTCAATCAGGAAGGACCTATGCTATTGGAAGTGATAGTTGAGAAAGAAGGGAATGTATTCCCAATGATCAAAACAGGTGATTCAGTTTCAGAAGTAAGATTATCATGAGTGGACAGAGTTATACCTTATCTGTTTTGACGGAAGATCGAGCGGGTTTATTGAACCACATAACGATCATCTTTAATCGAAGGAAGATCAACATTGAAAGTCTGAATGTCTCTACTTCAGAAGTGAAAGGAATAAGTCGATTCACGATCGTAGCAAATTGTTCACGCGACAAAGCGGATAAGATCTGTGAACAGATCCGCAAACTGGTCGATGTATTAGGGGCTTTTGTTTACGAGTCAGATGAGATCTTTTACCAGGAAATTGCGCTCTACAAGGTCCCAACCAGTGTATTCATGCAGGGCCAGAAAATTGAGGCGCTTGTACGCAACAACGGAGCTCGGATCCTTGAAATTGAACAGGATCATATCATCATTGAAAAGACAGGTCACAAGGAAGAAACACATGACTTGTATCAAAAACTAGAACCGTTCGGGCTGTTGGAGTTTGTGCGATCCGGAAGGGTTGCAATATCAAAATCCAAGCGAAGAACAGAAGCATATATCAAAGAACTAGAACAGAGTAAATCAAATACTCTGAGCATAAAAGACTATTAAGAATTCACTAAATCATTTTAAAAAATTAGAAGATGGCAACTATAAATTTTGGAGGAGTTGACGAACAAGTAATCACCAGAGAAGAATTTCCGCTAGACAAGGCATTGGAAGTCATGAAAGATGAGACCATTGCGATCATTGGCTATGGAGTTCAGGGCCCGGGTCAGGCATTAAACCTGAGAGATAATGGGTTCAATGTGATTGTAGGTCAACGAAAAGGCGGTAAATCTTGGGAAAAAGCACTTGCCGACGGATGGGTAGAAGGTGAAAACCTCTTTGAAATTGAAGAAGCGGCAAAGAGAGGAACTACGATCCAGTTTCTGTTATCCGACGCTGGACAGATCGAGCAATGGCCGGTGATCAAGGCAAATCTAAACGAAGGAGATGCTTTGTATTTCTCTCACGGTTTTGGAGTTACTTACAGCGAACAGACGGGGATCATCCCTCCTGACAATGTTGATGTAATTCTTGTTGCTCCTAAGGGTTCAGGAACCTCCTTGAGAAGATTATTTGTAGCTGGCAAAGGGCTCAATTCATCTTTTGCAGTTCATCAGGACTTCACAGGTAATGCACGAGATCGAGTAATTGCGTTAGGTATAGGTGTTGGATCCGGCTACCTGTTTGAAACTGATTTCAAACGAGAAGTAGTGAGTGACTTGACCGGAGAACGTGGTAGTTTGATGGGCGCGATCCAGGGGCTTTTCGCTGCACAATATGACCTACTTAGAAGTAAGGGCCACACTCCATCAGAAGCTTTCAATGAAACCGTGGAAGAGGCAACCCAGTCCCTTTATCCATTAGTTGCTGAAAATGGCATGGACTGGATGTATGCTAACTGTTCCACAACAGCACAGCGCGGTGCACTTGACTGGTGGAAAAAATTCAGAGATGCTATCCGTCCGGTAATGGATGATCTGTATGATAGTGTTGAAAAGGGTAATGAGGCCAATATTACTATTGAAGCTAACAAGCGAGAAGATTACCGGGTAGGACTTGAGAAGGAATTGGACGAACTGAGAAACTCAGAAATGTGGAGAACCGGTGAGACTGTTCGGAAGCTGCGCCCTGAGAATAAATAGTGAAATAGTAAGGTCTGGTTGGTAGAATCATCAATTTGAAGGGACATGGTTGTCATGAAGTTCGGAGGAACCTCTGTTGGTTCTCCCGAGGGATTACGTACACTAAAGAGCCACCTTGCTCAACGGCAGGGTGAACAGGTAGTTTGTGTTGTTTCTGCTTTCAGTGGTATCACCAACCTACTAAGTGAATGTAGTATCACAGCATCCGAAGGTGGAGATTACGGTCAACTTTTCAATCAAATCGAGCAACGGCACCTTAATTTGATTGGGGAGCTGTTGCCTGCTCGCAATCAGTCAGACACCATTGGCAAAGTCAAAATATTGCTAAACAACCTGGAAGAGATCTTTCATGGCGTTTCATTGATCAAAGAACTATCTCCAAAAAGCTCGGACTTGATCTTAAGTTTTGGTGAGATCCTTTCGGCAGAAATAATCGTTGATTTTCTCAATGCTGAAGGGATCAAAGCTGAGCTTGGAGATTCTAGAAGTTTGATTCTGACAGATAGCACCTTCACAAAGGCAGTTGTTGATTTTGATGCAACCAAGAAAAAAGTAACTGCTTTCTTCAGATCTGCTGCTGACCTTGTCATTTGCCCGGGATTTGTAGCAGCAGATTCCAATGGAAGCACGACAACACTAGGTAGAGGTGGCTCAGATTATACTGCAGCAATCTTAGCTTCCACACTCAAAGCAGGTCTCCTCGAGATATGGACAGACGTGGACGGCCTGATGACAGCAGATCCGCGAAAAGTCAAATCTTCCTATCCAATCGAATCTGTTTCGTATTCGGAAGCACTTGAACTCTCACACTTCGGGGCGAAGGTGATCTACCCTCCTACTATTCAACCTGTATTGAATGACGGTATTCCGATCAAGGTTAGGAACACTTTCAATCCTGAAGTGCAAGGAACAACCATTAGCTCAAATCACCAGGGGAATGGAAGGTTGGTCAGTGGATTGTCAAGTATCGAAAACATTGCTCTTGTCAATTTTTCAGGAGTTGGAATGATTGGTGTTCCAAAGTTTGCCTACCGGTTTTTCAAGGCGCTTTCAGAGGCCCAGGTGAATATCATCATGATCACGCAAGCTTCGTCTGAACATTCGATCTGTGTTGCGATAGATGTCAAGGGTATTCAAACGGCCGAAGCTGCCATCAGGCAGGAGTTTGAACTGGAACTGGAAAAAGGCACACTGAATCAACTAGAGGTTGAAACCGATTTGGCGATTGTCGCATTGGTAGGTGATAAAATGCAGGAGCATGTCGGGATTAGCGGACGGATGTTTGCCGCACTAGGTGAAAACGGTGTGAATATCAAAGCGATTGCTCAAGGTTCTTCTGAACTGAATGTTACTGCTGTGATTGATCAACGAAACCTTAAGAAAGCACTCAATGTATTACATGAATCGTTCTTCTTGTCAAGCTACAAGCGTATTCATTTGTTCATCATCGGAGTTGGTAACGTTGGTTCAATTTTGATCGATCAGATCTCGCAGCAAAATGAATACCTGCGAGAAAATGAACGAATCGACATCAAACTTGTGGGGATCGCTAATTCGAAAAAAATGTTCTTTGATGAGACAGGGGTTGATTGGGAGTCATGGAAGGACAAACTCATCGATGAAGGTGAATCCATGGACTCAAAAGTATTCGCCAATCGGATTGATGAATTGAATTTACGCAATAGCGTGTTTGTAGATAACACAGCAAATGAAAGCATCGCCGGATTATACCACCAACTACTTGTCAACAATATCTCGGTCGTCACGCCTAACAAGATTGCATGTTCATCATCTTATGAAACCTATCTGCAATTAAAGAATGCTACTCAGGAATTCAACTCTACGTTTCTATTTGAAACGAATGTTGGTGCTGGTTTACCAATCATTTCAACAATCAACTCACTGATCAAAAGCGGAGATAAGATCCATCGGATAGAAGCGGTACTTTCAGGTAGTCTCAATTTCATTTTTAACAACTTCAATTCGGATACTTCCTTCGCAGATATTGTTCAAGAAGCCGTTGACCAGGGTTATGCTGAGCCGAATCCCGCCACTGATTTGAGTGGATTGGATGTCCAACGTAAGCTATTGATCTTATTAAGGGAAATTGGTGAACAAGTTGAGTTGGATGATATTGAAAACAACTCCTTTGTCAGTGAAGAATGCCTTTCAGCTAAAACGGTCGAACAATTCTTCGAACTATTGAGAAAAGAGGAAGAAACCTTCCAGCAGCTACTGGCTTCAGCTGAAGCAAATGAATGCCGTTTAAAGTATGTGGCCAGTTTCAATAATGGATCGGCTTCCATTGGGCTACAGGAGGTTGATCCCTCCCATTCATTCTATCACCTTGATGGAAAAGACAATATTGTGTTGATTTACACCAATAGGTACAACGAACAACCGCTTGTGATCAAGGGAGCTGGTGCCGGAGCACAAGTGACTGCTGCCGGGATCTTTGCCGATATCATAAGCATTGCAAACAATTAATGTCAACACTCGATTCAATTACCGTTTTCTCTCCTGCAACAATAGCCAATTTGGGGTGTGGTTATGATATTCTGGGTCTTTCCCTAAAAGGATTGGGAGAAGAATTAATTGTTACGAGAAGGGATGACGACCAATTGGTAATTGAAACAACGGAACCCTTCAACATCCCAACCGAACCAACACTGAATACAGCAACAGCGGCAGCAAAAGCACTGCTAGCTGATCAGGGGTCCGATCAAGGATTCTCATTCAGGATCAACAAAAAGATCAAACCTGGGAGTGGGTTAGGTACCAGTGCGTCCAGTGCTGCGGGAGCTGCTTATGCAGTCAATGAATTACTTGGAAAGCCCTATTCGAGAGAACAGCTAATCAGGTTCGCAATTGAAGGAGAAAAGGTTGCTTCCGGGATCGCTCATGCAGATAATGTATCTCCTTGTTTGTTAGGTGGAATCACACTGATCAGGAGTGTGGAGCCTCTTGAAGTTCTACAATTACCGAGCCTTGATGAACTACTGATCGTGATTGTTCATCCGCTTATTGAATTGAAAACTGCTCATGCGAAGAAGATCTTAAGACGGCAGGTCGATCTGCAGGAGGCGGTTCAACAAATGGCAAACCTTGGAACTTTTGTTTCAGGCTTATATGAGAAAGACAAAAAGTTGATCGGAAAGGCCATAGAAGATCGTATTGCAGAACCTGCACGTAGTTTATTGATCCCCGAATACCAGGTGGCCAAGCAGCAAGCTCTTCAAATGGGTGCATTAGGCTGCAACATTGCCGGATCAGGTCCATCCATTTTTGCATTCGTAGATGATGATAAAACTGCTGCTGAAATTGAAAATGCTTTACAATCCATCTACCGGAAAGTGGACATAGAATGTCATACTTACATTACTCATATTAGTTCCGAAGGGGTCACTACCACATAACAATATCCTGAAGTTGAAATACTACAGTACAAATAGAAAAGCCGAAGAGGCTGACTTCAAAACAGCGTTGCTTAATGGACTACCACCGGACAATGGGTTGTACATGCCTGATACAATCCCCTGTCTTCCAAATGCTTTTTTTGAACAAATCCATGGGCTAAGTCTCGCAGATATTGGATTCGAGGTAGTAAAGCATTTTGTTGATGAGAATATCCAACCGGACGACCTGAAAGAAATCATCAGCTCTACCCTGTCCTTCGACATTCCTCTAGTTGAAGTCTCTCCAAACATTTATGCGATCGAGTTATTCCACGGGCCCACCATGGCCTTTAAGGACGTTGGTGCACGATTCTTGTCAAGATGTCTTAATCATTTGTATCAAGATGAAGCAGAAAAGCCTACGGTATTAGTTGCGACTTCCGGGGATACGGGTGGTGCGGTTGGTCATAGCTTCCTGGGTTTAGACATCAATGTGATCATACTGTTTCCCAAGAACCAGGTGAGTGAATTACAGGAAAGGCAATTGACAACACTTGGACAAAATGTATTGGCGTGTGAAGTGGATGGCACGTTTGACGACTGTCAGCGAATGGTCAAAGAAGCGTTTCTGGATGAGGAATTGAGCGAACAGTTCCAGTTAACATCCGCCAACTCGATCAACATCGCCAGACTGATCCCACAGTCAATCTATTACTTCTGGCTTTATGCCCAACTTGGAAAGACTTCCAAAAACCTTGTTGTATCAGTTCCAAGTGGAAATTATGGCAACCTGACCGCCGGATTGATCGCTAAGCGAATGGGTCTGCCAATCAAGAAATTTATCGCTTCCTCCAACATAAATGATATTGTTCCTCATTACCTGGAGACTGCAGAGTTTAATCCAAAGGTTTCTCTTCGAACAATCTCCAATGCGATGGATGTGGGGAATCCGAGCAATTTCTATCGCTTGACAGAATTGTATGAAAATGATTGGGAAGAAATGAACAAAGACATTTGTGGATTTTTTGCTACCGACGAGCAAACCAAAGTTGCCATCCAGGAAGTCGAACAAACGTACAATTACCTGATGGATCCACATGGAGCTATTGGTTATCTGGGATTGAAAAAACACCTTGATCCGTCAACTGAAGTTGGGGTTTTCCTGGAAACAGCACACCCGGCCAAGTTTCTAGATGTGGTAGAGCCAGTGATTAATCGATCGATCAAGATACCTCCACAATTGAATGATTTGATGTCCAGGGAAAGCAATTCCACACCTATAGACGCGAACATTAGCAGTCTGAAAGCAATTATTCGGTCGCTTGACTAAAAAAGTATGGAAAATCTTCATTTTTCTGCTCCTTTATTTGGTTTAAACCCAATATGTAAGTTTTTTTGTGAAGCAAATTATGAACAGGACAGTATCATTTTACTACTTCTTTTTTAGCCCACCACCCGTGGGGAAGGCGTAGTATATCTGATACCTAAGATATGACCAAGGCCTCCCCACAGGGAGGCCTTTTTTTATGTCTAAGAAAATGAGAAAAGGCTTGAAAATAGCGATACAGGGAATTAGAGGAAGCTTTCATCACGAAGCTTCAAGGCATTTGTTTGGTGCGGACATAGAGCTGGATGAGTGCCGGACATTTGATGATGTCGTAACGTCTACACAGGCCGGAGCAGTAGATTATGGAGTGATGGCCATTGAGAACTCACTGGCAGGTTGCATTATTCCTAATTATAACCTGGTCAGGAATTCTAAACTCGAAGTTTGTGGCGAAGTAGGCTTGCGAGTGAAGCTGAACCTAATGGCCCAGGAAGAAGTGGCTCTTGATGAGATCAAGGAAGTCCACTCCCACCAGATGGCGCTTAGGCAATGTGCTTCATTTCTGAATTCCCTCAATGGTTGTCAAATTGTTGAGGCTTATGATACAGCCGGAAGTGCAAAGCGAATTAACCAGGAGCAACTCACCCATGTAGGAGCGATAGCGGGAAAACTTGCGGCAGAAGAACATGGACTTAACATTATCCACGCTGGTATCGAAGACCATGACTTGAACTACACAAGATTTCTTGTACTCAAGAAACCAGAAGTAGACCCAATCTCAGATGAGATCAACAAGCTTTCTGTCTATTTTCAAACCAGCCATTCACCGGGATCACTTGCTCAATTGCTTTCAGTCATTAGTGAAGCTGGGATTAACCTTTCCAAGTTGCAGTCACACCCCGTACCAAGCAAAAACACGCTTTATGGATTCTTTGCAACATTGGATGTTTCGGGAATAGAGCAATTGGAAGAATTGAAGCAGTTGTTGGCGATGATGACGATTCATCATCAAATATTAGGTGCATATAAACGGGGAGAGACTCATGGTTGAAACATTAAAAGCAAAAAGGCTAAACGGTATTGGGGAATACTACTTCTCAAGCAAGCTACGGGAAATTGAGCAGCTAAATACGATTGATATGCCAGTGCTTAATCTCGGAATTGGAAGTCCTGACCTTGACCCTCCTGAATCCGTAAAGAGAGCACTTAGCGAATCACTAAGTGAACAAGATTTTCACCGTTACCAGAGCTATAAGGGCATACCGGAGTTAAGGGAATCTTTCCAACGATGGTATCACGAATTTTACGATGTGTCCCTCGACCCGGACCATGAAATACTTCCGTTGATAGGTTCCAAAGAAGGTATTATGCATATCAGCATGGCTTTTCTTGACCCTGGGGATGAAGTATTAATTCCTAACCCCGGATACGCTACCTACCGATCGGCAAGTAAGCTGGCCGGAGCTACCCCCATCGAGTACCAATTAAAAGAGTCAAATGGATTCCTACCTGATTTTTCCGCTTTGGAATCGCAAGATCTAACGTGTGTTAAACTCATGTGGGTCAACTATCCTCACATGCCGACCGGAACCAATGCTTCTGACGAACTTTTCAAGGAATTAATCCGCTTCTGTAGGTCGCACAATATCATTTTAGTTAACGACAATCCGTACAGTTTTACACTGACTGAACGGCCAATAAGCCTTTTAAAAAACCGATCTAAAGATGACCTGGTACTTGAATTGAACAGCCTCAGTAAATCTCACAATATGGCCGGATGGCGTGTTGGTTTAGTATGTGGGAACGAGGAACTCATTCAGCAAGTGCTCACCTTTAAAAGCAACATGGATTCAGGTATGTTCAAGCCTGTGATGCGAGCAGCAATGGAGGCTCTCAAGCAGGACAGGTCATGGTATGAATCACTGAACAAAAAATACGCTGAGCGAAGGGAATTGATCTACTTGATCGCAGACTCACTGGGATGTCACTATCGAAAGGATCAGGTTGGAATGTTTCTTTGGGCCAGGATCCCATCGAATGAAAAGAATGGAGAATCATTCTCTGACAAACTCTTAAAGACTTACAAACTGTTTGTGCCACCCGGTATGATCTTCGGAAGCGAAGGAGATCAGTTCATCCGGTTTTCACTATGCAGCCCAACTATCATTTTAAATCAAGTATTAGAACGAATTAATAGAAAATAAATGGAAACGACCCCCATCAATCTCTTTCAGGAAAAGCGGCCGGTAATCATCTCCGGCCCCTGTAGTGCAGAATCGGAAGAGCAACTGATCACTACTTGCGTCGAAATTGCAAAAACCAAGAAAGTGGATATACTCCGCGCCGGTATCTGGAAGCCCAGAACTCGCCCTAACAGCTTTGAAGGAGTTGGAACAAAAGGACTTGAGTGGCTGAAGAGTGCGAAAGAAGAGACCGGTCTTCCTGTATCGGTTGAAGTAGCCAACTTCAATCATGTATTTGAAGCTTTGAAACATGGAATGGACATACTCTGGATTGGAGCAAGAACAACTGTAAATCCATTTTCGGTTCAGGAAATTGCCGATGCACTCAAGGGAACCGATTCCACCGTATTGGTGAAGAATCCTATCAATGCAGATATTGACCTCTGGACCGGTGCTTTAGAGCGGCTACACAAAGCCGGTATTAAAAAACTGGGAGTTGTTCATCGTGGCTTTGCTACACATGGAAAATCCATGTATCGAAACGAACCTCAGTGGCAACTGGCGATCGAGATGAAACGAAGGTTCCCGGAAATTCCAATCGTCTGCGACCCAAGTCATATTTGTGGAAATCGTGAAAACCTGTTGGCTGTTTCACAAAAGGCACTCGACCTTGACTTTGAAGGGTTGATGATTGAATCGCACATTGATCCTCAGAATGCCCTGAGTGACAAAGCACAACAAGTAACACCGGACGGCCTGAAAGAGCTGCTTGATGGCCTTGTCGTTCGTCGTTCATCTGTTGATGAGGAATCACTTAATGAGCAACTCAGTATGCTCCGAAGGGAAATAGATACAATTGATGATGAACTCCTTAAGCTTCTTGGATCACGAATGAGAGTGGCTGAAGAAATTGGGCTAGTCAAGAAAGAGAAGGGTATTACCATCCTTCAAACCAATCGGTGGGAAGAGATCATCGAAAAAGCAACTGCTTCTGGGGCGCTTCAGGGTCTTTCCAAGAAATTCATGGTGAGGTATTTGAACGCCGTACACCAGGAATCCATTGATCATCAAAATGAGATTATGAACAACGAAGATGAAGTAGTCAGCTAATGTCTACAAAGACATTCCGTTAAGGACCAGCTTGGCGGTTGCGGGATTTGTAGCAAGTGGGATGTCATGAACGTCACACACTCTCAGCAACATCTGAACGTCTGGTTCATGTGGATGCTTATCCAATGGATCTCTAAAGAAGATGACTGCATTTATCTCTCCTTCTGCAGCTAAAGCTGCGATCTGAGCATCACCACCAAGAGGACCGGATAGTAGCTTTTTAACCTCAAGGCCAGCTTTTTCAACATGGGTTCCGGTTGTCCCGGTCGATGTGAGTTCTACTTGCTTAAGGAAATTTTTGTGTTCAAGCAGGAACTGAACCATGTCTGCCTTCTTTCCATCATGAGCTATGATTGCGATCTTCATTTGATTGAGATTACTTCTTTACAACTACAAATCATTCTTACTTAAAAAATAACGAAATAAGATAAAGCAGCATGACAACAACCAGAGTGGTCAAACCCTGAATCAGGGTAATAAGTGTGAATCCTCGATACCCTTGCTGAGTGCTAAATCCTGAGAATTGTGTAACTACCCAGAAATAGGAATCATTGGCATGCGAGACGGTCATTGCACCACCACCAAAAGCCATCACTAGCAATGACAATTGAAATGATGTTAGCCCATCAACTAACATCACAATCGGCGATAGTATAGCGCTGCTAATAACCAATGCTGATGTACTTGATCCCTGGGCCGTCTTAAGCAATGCAGCTAAGGTAAAAGCCAGGGCCATTAACAAGGGAAAAGATATTTCTGAGCTTCCTAGTAACACTGAAAGCTGATCAGCCAATGTTGTACCCTTCAATACATTCCCGAAAGCTCCTCCTGCTCCAGTTATGAGTATGATTGGACCTGCCTGCTTGAGTCCTTCGGCAAAAAGTTTACTTTGACCTCCAGGTTCAAGTCTTGGAAGCGCCTGAATGATTGCCAAAATGCATCCAATCAAAAGGGAAACGAAAGGAGTTCCGATGAATCGAATACTTTCTACAATCATCCCTTCAAACTCAATTATTCTAAACAATGAACCCAATGCAATGAGTATGATGGGTGTAACAATGGGGGTAAAGGCCCAGACAGGGTTAAGCGTTTTTTTGTTGATAGGTTCTTCGAACCTCTCTAATTCTGCAACCTGAATCGAATCTCCCAACCTCCTGGAAAAAAGCATACTCAGCATCAGTACCGAAATTGATACTAATAACCCAACCAGTATGATCATTCCGAGGTGCTCCTCTACTCCAAGATTTCCAGCTACCGCAATAGGTCCGGGAGTTGGCGGAACCAAGGTATGGGTCGTATAGAGTCCTGCTGCAAGTGCTAATGAGAATGAAGCAGACGAACCTTTCGCTTTCGTAGCTAGCTGTCTGGTCAATCTGGAAAGGATAATAAAACCTGAATCGCAAAAAACAGGTACACCAACTGCCGCTCCCAGTAGCCCGACAGCTTCAATCAGGCGCTTGCTACCAAACAGCCGAATGATCGTATCAGCAATAACTTCAAGCGCACCGGATTTTTCAATAAAAACACCAATAACCGTCCCAAGAACAATGATCAGTCCTATTCCGGAAAGGATACTTCCAAAACCTCCGCTAATCAGCTTGATTATTTGAAGTGCAGGGATCCCACTTGCAAACCCCACAAACAAACAGCCAATAAGTAAGGCCAGAAAGGGATGTAGTTTGAAACGATTGATAGAGAAAACAATGATCCCAATGGAAGTGAAAATAATGCCAAGTAAGATCCAAAATGATTCCATATACATGAGACGATAAACCCTTTACTCACCACTAACCGTCAGGGTTGACTTATGTAAATCAAGTCCTAAAGCTAGTGTTATGCGTATGAATCAGCTAGTAGAACCACTCAATCGCCGATCTGCTAAATCTTCTCACTCTCGACCTACCAAGATCATCCAGTTTGGAGAAGGTAATTTTTTACGTGCATTTGTCGATTGGATCGTTTTTGAATTGAACCGGCAAACAGATTTTGACGCTGGTGTAACTGTTGTGCAACCCCTTCCTTTTGGTTTAGGTGGGGTATTGGGTAAACAAAATGGTCTGTACCATTTAATCTTAAATGGTCTTGGCGAAAACGGGTTTACGACCGAGAGAAATTTGATTGATGTGATCAATGACGTGATCAATCCGTATGAGTCATTTGATCTGTTTTTAAAAGAAGCGGAGAATCCTGAGTTGAAATTCATTGTTTCAAACACAACAGAGGCAGGTATAGCATTTGATGAAACAGACAGTTTAGAAAACCAGCCAGCAAGTAGTTTTCCAGGCAAACTTCTGCAATTCCTCCACCGTCGTTATCAAACCTTGCCTGACTCCTCCCCAATCATCATTCTTCCTTGTGAATTGATCGAAGAGAATGGCAAGAAACTCAAGGAAACATTAATACGGCTCATTGCACACTGGGAACTGGGAGACTACTTCCTTGAATGGCTGGAGGATAAGACAGAATTCTGCAATACACTGGTGGATAGGATCGTCCCGGGTTACCCTAAAGAAAAAGAAGAAGAAATATGGGAGAACATAGGTTTTAGAGATGAACTCCTGGTTGAAGGTGAATTATTTCATTTGTGGGTCATCGAAGGGCCACAGTGGATACAGAACTACCTGCCGATCAACGATACGAATTTGAATGTCGTCTTTACTGATAATCTTGATAGGTACCGCACACGCAAAGTGCGCATTCTAAATGGGCTGCATACGACTATGGTTCCTTTGGGTTTTCTTGCAGGAAAACAAACTGTCCGGGAAACAATCGAGGATGAGCAATTGAGTCATGTATTAATGGATGCGTTACATAATGAAATCATTCCTTCGTTAAATGAGGACACTCATGAAGTTTCAGAATATGCAGAGATCATCTTGAACCGGTTTAAAAACCCCGCGATCAGGCACGAATTGCTAACTATCTCGCTGAATAGCTTTTCAAAGTTTAAAACCAGGGTGCTCCCGTCAATTCTGGGTCTTTTTGAAGTCAAGGGTATGCTTGCAACGAACCTTCTAACTTCGCTTGCCTGCCTTATCCGATTCTATCGTGGAGAGCTCAATGGCGAACCAATTCATTTAAAGGATGAAGAATACGTAATTCAAAAACTTGAAACACTTTGGAATTCGTTTGAAAGCTATGATCAACTCACACACGAAGTACTTTCAGATGTAAAACTCTGGGGAAGAGATCTTACAGAAATACCATATCTGGCCAGAACGGTTAGCAAGAAGCTAGAGTTAATTGACAAGCAAGGAATTCAAAGTGCAATAACACTATAAGGAAATTCCCCTTTTCCAGGGAATAAAATCGTCCTGGCCGAGCCTAACAGCATTGGGTGTTTCCCTCCCGCTGGCAACTTCTATCACATACCTAAGTAATTCTTCTCCTTTTGATTGAATGGTATCCGTGCCAGTTATGATGGAACCTGTGTTAATATCTATAATATCACTCATTCGTTTAGCCAAAGCGGAATTACTGGACACTTTCACAACGGGACTAACAGGATTACCTGTTGGCGTACCTAAACCAGTTGTGAAGAGCGTTATTGTAGCGCCCGAACCTGCCAGCCCGGTAGTAGATTCTACATCATTGCCAGGAGTGCACAGCAAATTAAGTCCAGCTTCAGTCACCTGTTCTGTATAATCTAAAACATCAACGACTGGTGAGGTCCCTCCTTTCTTAGCAGCTCCAGCTGACTTCATTGCGTCCGTAATTAACCCATCCTTGATATTCCCGGGTGATGGGTTGGACTCAAAGCCGGAACCAACTTCCTTTGCCCGGTTGGAATAGGTATTCATCAGGTTGGTAAATTTTTGAGCTGTTCCCTCTGAGACAGAGCGATTGATCAGATCCTGCTCCACTCCATTCAATTCCGGGAATTCAGATAGAATAACTGATCCACCGCATGCAACTAAAAGGTCAGAAAAGTACCCTACCGATGGATTGGCTGTGATTCCTGAGAAACCGTCAGAGCCGCCACACTCAAGCCCTACTATGAGCTTATTCAATGCTGCTGGTTCTCTTTCAACCTCATTGGCCCTCACAAGGCCGACAAATGTTTGCTTAACTGCTGAGGCAATGAAATCAGGTTCTGATTTGCTCTCCTGCTGTCCAAGAACATAAAGTGGCTTATCAAAATTGGGATTGATCCTTTCAATCGCCTGGTGAAGCATATCCACCTGAGCATTTTGACAACCAAGGCTCAAAACAGTTGCGCCAGCAACATTGGCGTTGTTCAGGTATCCTGCCAATAGCGCGCACAGCGTTTCACTGTCTTGTCGCGTACCACCGCATCCTCCTTCATGGAACAAGAATTTGATCCCATCAATATTTGGAAACACTCTTCGTTCATTTTGCTTATCATGATCCAGAATAATGTCCTCTTCCAGTAGTCGTTTCTCTGAATGACCTGTTCGATAGTTAGATACTAATTTCCTTACATCGAGCTGATATAATCTTCCCGAAGCATATCCCAATTCTTCCAACATCACCTCCTTGATGACCTGGAGGTTTCGATTTTCGCAAAAGACTAATGGAATGACCAGCCAGTAGTTTGCTATTCCTACTTTGCCATCTGATCGATGATATCCTTCAAACCTTAAGTCCTGGAATTTTTCCACGTCCGGAGCATTCCAATGCAAATCCTCGGCTCTTGATGAAATAGTGTTCGTGGCGTGAGCAACATTATCTATTGTTGCAACTGAACCTTTATTAACCTGGATATTCACTCTTCCAACCGTCACTCCATACATAATTACTTCGTCACCTTCATTCAGATCGTCCGAAAAGAACTTGTGCTTCTGAGAAACATTTGTTTGAAGGCGAAACGCACTACCATTCAGATGAATCTCCTCTCCCGCTTGCAGATCAGCAAGTGCGACAACCAGATTGTCGTCAGGATGGACTTTAACTATTTTCCGTTGAAAGCCCATTATCGGTAATTCTTGAGATGCTTTTCTATGATAGCCATGTTTTCCTCTGGCCTATCTAAGTTCCGGGGATAGTAATAGTAAATTAAATGTTCAGGATTTAGTTCAACTACTTCGGATAACCTTCTGTCCATCAATGCATTATTCTCAGAAGACATATTGTGATTTTCTACCAGCAGCAACCCCTTCATTCCATTGGATCTGGCCGTCTTGATAAAGTTTTGTCCGGGCCCAAGGAGGGTCTTACCAACCTGTTCCACATCTCCCATATCTTCAGCCGACCAGGGCCTTCCATCACATCCCAGGTAATCCAGGTTCTTGATAGTGCCCAATGAATCAATGATGTGTTGAGGCACATTCGCATACGCAAAGAGGTTTGTCTTAACTTCGGGATAGTTGTCTTTGATGTGCTTGTTGACGATGGAAAAGAAGTTTGAGAAAGCTGCATTATGTGGACCAACTTCATCAATATTAGCTATGTTCTTTTTGGCCAGCTCTGAGAAGTCAGGCTTATCATAGATCTTGGGCTCGTCCCAAATGATTCCTTTGACATTCCAGAGGCTAAGTACTTTGTCTAATGATTTTTTGAAGAAGTCAATGGTCTCCGGGTAATGGATACTACAATGAACACCAACATTCTTGTCCTTATAGAATGATCCATCCTTTTCGAGAAGCCAGGTTTGAGGGTTCTGAACGGTAAATACACTGGGGACCTTTGGTGCTCCTGCCAGAAGTCCTCCCCACCTGGAAGGAACAACAAACAGATCCATACCTAATTTGTCAGCTTCTTCCGCAATGATCTGTACATTTTCAACCGCTGCTCTTAAGTCTTGCTCAAGCACAGCAACTGAAACCACATTGGTTCCGATTCCAGCCATCCATTTCAGATCCTCACGTACCTGGCGAGGAACCATGGTATACATATGTGCCCTGAAGTAGTAGGCATTCAATAGTTTATCATCATCCTTCTTCACGATAGGTGCATTCATCGCAACACCAGGGACTACCCCGGCAGCTACAGATGCAAGTGTAGCTTTCTGAACAAATGATCTTCTGGTAATTCTGTTTTCCATTTTCTTAGTTTTTGATCTCCCTTAAACCGTCATTCCGAAACGTCTCAACTTCCCTGGTAAAAATTCCCTTTCGATTACTTGATGAAGGATATGATATTGAAACATCACTTAAGGACAGATCTTTTATATAGCCAAAAACAAAGACCGCAGGCTCTCTCGATAGATCCACACTGGTCGATAGCTTAGGGTATCTTTTGTTACCTCTTGGTTTATTGGATTCAGTGAAATCCTGATCTTCAGTCAAATGAAATGATATGTTCCTGAAATCAATCCCTTCAATCTTACTCTCCGGATGCCCTGAAACCAATACTTTTCCTGAAGATACAATTTTGATATTGGAAAAAGTGTTGTTGTTAATCCTTCCGTAATTTCTATCCTCTACTCGTTTGTCAATGTCAATAAAGATCGGATATTCATGCCTATGCCTGGATCCTCCCTTGATGATAATGTTTGAAAAAAGGTTATGTTCATAAACACCTCCATCAAGCATAAAGAACGAAATGCCGTATCGCGTTCTTCTTATGGTGATGTTGGAAAAAGTACAAAAACGGGTGGCTGCTCGTGATCCTGTCCCAAATTTGATGGCTGCATCATCGCTTTCCAGTATGCAATTGGTGACTACAATATTTTCAACTGGTAGCCTATGAGTTTTCAAGCAGATCGCATCGTCTCCTGTTGAGATAAAAGAATTGGAGATCCTCACGTTTTTAGAGTCAACAATATCTATTCCATCCGTGTTGGGTCCTCGAAAATCGTTGATGATCGAAATATCATTAACAGTCACGTCTTCGCTCGCCTCCAAGCGAAGGACGTGACTGGGTGAGTTAATCAATTTGATGCCCTCAATGGAAACGTTCTTACAGCTTAAAAGAAAGATCCAGGGTTCCGGTCGCTCCAATGCCTGGTAATCCTCATCCCAAAAAGTATGTCCATTCCCATCTATGATTCCTTTTCCAGCGATCGAAATATTTTCAAGACTGTCTCCAATGATGAAAGATTTGCGCTCTCCGGTGTAATCTTCAAGTCTTTCACTTCCTATAAGTGAGGCACCAGATTCAAACTGCAACGAAACATCAGATTTTAGTTCGATCGTTCCGGATTTATACTTCCCGGGAGGGAAATAGACAGTTCCACCACCCAAGGAAGCAGCCTGGTCAATGGCTTGCTGAATAGCTGAAGTATTCAGCGTTTTTCCATCACCAATAGCGCCAAAATCTTTAATGCTAAAATTCCAAGATGCTGGTTGCGAATTGCACCCAAAGAACGCAACCAGGAAGATTAAAAAGATCGATCTCATGTAAAGAGAAGACCCAGCTAACAACTGCTTACCCCGACATTCAAAAGCCAAATTGTCTTGGTAACCAAAGGGTTATTTCAGGCACATAAGTAACCAATAATAATACGATCAACATGGCAATGAAGAGTGGCAGAAGTGGACGTATTACTTTCTCTATTGAGGTTTTGGCAACTCCAACTCCAACGAACAGGACAGACCCAACCGGAGGTGTGCATAATCCGATACAAAGATTCAGTACCATAATGATCCCAAAGTGAATGGGATTCATGCCCAGCTGAGTCACGACAGGAAGAAAAATTGGAGTAAAAATCAATATCGCAGGTGTCATATCCATAAAAACACCAACGAATAGTAAGATCAGGTTAATGATGATTAAGATGACGATCTTATTATCGCTAATACTGATCAATGCTTCACTTACTTCGAGTGGAATATTCTCGTAAGACATCACCCAGGACATGCCCATGGAGGTTCCTATGAGGAGCATCACTACAGCAGTGGTTTTTGCTGTTTCGATGAATATAGATGGAATATCCGCTAAAGAGACCTCCTTGTAAACCAGTATAGAGAGAATAGCTGCATAAACTACCGCGATCGCTGAGGCTTCAGTTGCAGTAAAGATCCCACCGACGATACCTCCCATGACGATCACCAATAAGAGCAAACTTGGGAATGCTCTCCAGGCTTTGATAACGATTTCCTTCAATGCTGCACTTTCACCAACCGGGTATTTCTTAACGTAAGACCAAATTCCTGCCACAATCATCAAACCGATACCTACCAGAATACCAGGAACATACCCCGCTACGAACAATGCAGCAATAGACACTCCACCACTAGCCAATGAATAGACGATCAATACGTTGCTTGGTGGGATAATCAAACCAGTAGTTGAACTGGTAATATTCACCGCAGCGCTAAAAGGCTTTGAATAACCTTCTTTTTCCATCCTACCGATCATGAACCCTCCAATGGCCGATGTAGCTGCTACCGCAGATCCAGAGATTGCACCAAAAAGCATACAAGAGATGATATTAACAAAGGCCAGCCCCCCCGGAAGGCGGCCAACCATGACTTTGGCCAGGTCTATTAACCGGGTGGCAATCCCTCCCCGATTCATAAACTGTCCCGCAAGAATGAAAAATGGTATGGCAAGCAAAGCAAAACTATCCAGTGCGGTGGCCATCCGTTGAGCCAGCGTGGAGAGTGCCGGAAAGGCAGGCATTGCCATTAGTAGGGTCAGCATTGATGAAAGCCCAATGCTATAAGCTACTGGCACTCCAATTCCCAGTAGAATAATGAATGATGTTACCAGTAGGAGTACTTCGGTTGAATCCATTAGCTCTCCGATGTTTTAGGCACAACAGCCGAATGTATTGCGAAGTAGGTTATGATTAAACCACAAATCGGTATACATGAATAAACGTATCCAAGTGGCACTTGCAAACTGGCAGAACGTTGATCCAACAAGAAAGTGAGATAAACAAGGTTCGCACCTCCAATTACCATAACCATTAATGAAAATAACGCGACCAACAGGCGACCAACGATGTAGATATTCCGCTTCCTTCTTCCTGCCAATCGCTGAGGTAAAATGTCAATAGCTACATGAACTTCTTTGCCGGAGGCATACGCAGCTCCAAAGAGCCCCAACCAGATAAGCAGAAAACCAGCTAACTCATCAGTAAAGCTGCTGGGATTACCAAGAATATACCTGGAGGCAACCTGCCAGACAACATCCAGGGTCATTACAGCAATCAGTATTACCAAAAAGGATTCAAGTATTTTGATCAGGCGTGTTCTCATAAGACTGTCTCATCGGCTAGCTTCTCTTCCTCCCGCTCGATTTGCTCAATGACTTTTCTGAATTCATCCTGATCCTTGTAAACAGAGCGCATCTTCTCCACCTTACTCGCAAAGGAAGTTTTTTCAGGATAAGTGACCTTCACCCCCTCTGCCATCATCTTATTGAGGCAATCCTCCTCTGAAGCTTGCCACAGTTTTCGCTGATGCTCCGCAGATCTCCTCGCCGCTTCTTTCAGCCAGCTTCTTTGCTGATCATCCAGACGCTTCCATGTACTTGTACCGATCAAAAGTACGTCGGGAACGGTGGTATGTTCGTTAATGGCATAGTACTTACATATTTCGAAATGTCGGGAAAAATAGAAGCTTGGAGGATTGTTTTCTGCTCCGTCCACAACTCCTTGTTGCAATGCCGTGTATAACTCTCCCCATGGAATCGGTGTGGGCGACCCACCAAGATTATTCATCATTTCAACTGCAGTCTTGCTTCTCTGAACCCTGATCTTCAGTCCTTCCAGGTCATTCGGAGAACTAACGGGTTTGTCTTTGGTATAAAAACTACGGCTTCCTGCATCATAAAAACACAATCCTCTCAACCTATAATTACTACCCTGATCCAAAAGGTATCTTCCTACTTCACCGTCTAAAACCTGGTAAGCATGTTTCCTGCTCTTAAAAATGTATGGAAGGCTTAACACCTGATACACCGGAGCAAAGTTTTCCATCACCGCAGCGGAAACCTTAGTCATATCCAGGCTACCAACCTGGAGAAGCTCCAGGCATTCTCGTTCGGAACCCAACTGACCACTTGGGTATAGCTGTATCCTCATTTCACCATTAGAAATTTCAACTAACTGCTCTGCCATATAGACCATTCCCTGGTGTACAGGATGTGTAATGTCTAATCCATGAGCAAGGCGTAATTCTTTAACAGCAGTTGACGATTGGCAAGATGAAAGGGAGAAAACAGTAATAAGTAAAAAACCCGTTGTGCCTACAAAAAATGGGAATTTGTGATTCAAATAGCTCCTTATCAAGACCTCAGTTTTTCAATAATAGTCAATGCATTTTCTACTTTTTGGGTCAGCTCTTTGAACTTTCCCTCGGCGAGTATGTCTTTGGAGATCAGCTGAGAACCCATACCTACGCATGTGACTCCAGCATCAAACCATCCTTTTAAGTTAACCTCATCAGGGGAAACTCCCCCGGTTGGCATAATGTTAGTCCATGGACATGGGCCTTTAATGGCCTTGACAAAACCAGGCCCATAGGTTCCACCGGGAAACAATTTAACCAATTCACATCCCAACTCCTCTGCTCTGGCAATCTCTGACAAAGTTCCACATCCGGGAGACCAAAGTACTTTCTTGCGATTGCAGACCAAAGCAATATCTTCCCTAAGGACCGGAGTAACAACAAAATTGGCACCTAGTTGCATATAAAGAGAAGCTGTTCCGGCATCTGTAACAGAACCCACACCTAGCACCATTTCCGGCAACTCTGATTCGGCGAACAGATTCAACTCACGGAAAACCTCATGCCCATAATCTCCTCTGTTTGTGAATTCTAATACTCTCGCACCGCCTTCATAACAAGCTCGAAGGACTTTCTTCCCCAATTCAACATCCTTGTGATAGAAGAGTGGAACCATTCCATTCTCCTTCATTGTCTGGAAAACTTCTATTCTGGAAAACTTCGCCATCACTGATCGTTTATCTTGCTACCCTTCCGGAGGCATCACCGCTAGTTAGCTTCTCAACTTCATCGACTGTCACAAGATTTGCGTCTCCTTTTATCGTGTGCTTCAGACATGAGGCTGCAACGGCGAAATTCAATGCGTTCTGATCATCTTCCGGGTATTTCAAAAGCCCATAGATCAGACCACCCATAAATGAATCACCACCTCCTACTCTATCAACTATATCGGTGATTTGGTATTGTTGTGATTCATACATCGTACTTCCGTCATACAAAACTCCAGCCCAGGTGTTGTGTGATGCAGAAATCGAACCTCTTAAGGTTGTAATAACCTTCTTCGCTCTCGGAAATTTCTTCATCATCTGTTCGCAAACTGATAAAAAGGCCTCAGCTTTCACTTCATGACCATGCTTGGTCACATCGAGCCCTTCCGGTTTAATACCAAAGTGCATTTCGGCATCTTCCTCGTTGCCCAAAATGATATCACAGTGATTGGTAAGCTCAGTCATAATGGCTTCACGATCCCCTCCGTACTTCCAAAGCTTCTTTCGGTAGTTCAAATCCGTAGAAACCGTAACTCCTTTTTGTGTTGCTGCTTTGACAGCTTCGAGGCATGCATCGGCAGCACCTTGCGAGATAGCGGGGGTTATGCCCGTCCAGTGAAACCAGTCTACTCCTTCAAACACTGCGTTCCAATCGACCATACCGGCCTGTATCTCAGCCATGGCAGAATTGGCACGGTCATAAACCACTTTACTTCCTCGTGCTACAGCACCAGTTTCTAAAAAGTAGATTCCCAAACGATCCCCTCCAAACAGGATGTGATCGGTACCCACTCCTCTTTTTCGCATTTCCATTAGGGCGCATTGTCCGATATCATTGTCCGGAAGACGGGTAATGAACTGCACCGGAACTCCATAATTAGCCAACGAAACTGCCACGTTGGATTCACCCCCCCCATAAACCACATCAAAGGAAGTGGCTTGCGAAAACCTTAAAAAACCGGGAGGGGCCAATCGCAACATGATCTCTCCGAAGGTTACTACTTTCTTGTTCATACTTTAGAAGCTACTGCTTGTTTTTTAAGATTGGTGGTAAACTGAAAATACGTTTTTGCATTGTGGTAACTGATGTTTGCAACCAGCTCGCCTAATAGGTTCATGTCATTTGGAAGTTCTCCATTCTCAACATCGTTACCAATTAGGTTGCAAAGGATCCTTCGGAAATACTCGTGTCGTGGGTAAGACATGAAACTTCTTGAATCGGTAACCATACCAACAAACCGACTCAATAGTCCCATATTGGATAAGGAATTCAATTGCTTCTCCATCCCGTCTTTTTGATCTAAAAACCACCAGCCTGAACCAAACTGGATCTTCCCCGGGATAGCTCCATCATTAAAATTCCCGGCCATTGTTGCAAAGGCTTCATTATTTGATGGATTGAGATTATAAAGAATGGTCCTGGCAAGTTGATCTGTGGCATCCAGTTCGTTTAGGAAATCTGCCAGTGCCTCTACCTGTGGGAAATCTCCAATGGAATCAAATCCGGTATCCCGACCTAATTTGCTCATCATACGGTCATTGGTATTTCGCAATGCTCCAAGATGGAATTGCTGAGTCCAGCCTTTGGCATGATACATTCTGGATAGCTCTATAAGAACGCTTCGTTCAAAGAATGCTATTTCTTCCTTATTAACAGAGGATCCATTTCTTACTTTGGAAAAAACCTTGGCACAATCGAATGACTTATCAGTGATGATATAAAACTGCTCCAACCCATGATCTGAAAGTCGGCATCCCATTTCGTGGAAGAAATCAATACGATTCTGCAAAGCCGACAGTAATTCATCATAAGTAGTTAATGGAAGGTCACAAACAGACGCAAGGGTATCTAAATAAGCATTGTACTTCTCAGTATCCCATATTGAAAAAGCACGGTCGGGTCTGAAGGTAGGAAAAACTTCAAAAGATGATTGACTCTGTAATAACCGCTGATGGTCTTCTAAACTGGACGTTGGATCATCTGTGGTGCAAATGATCTCCACATTCATTTTTTTTACCAGGTTCTTAGTACTGAAGGCAGATGTTCTCAGCAAGGTGGTTGCTTCCTCATAGGTCTCTTTGCTTGTATTACCATTGAGTAATTCTGTGATATCAAAGTAGCGCTGAAGTTCTAAGTGGGTCCAGTGGTAGAGCGGATTACGTAAAGTGTATGGTACCGTTTCTGCCCATTTGTGAAATTTCTCTTCCGGGGAACGATCCCCAGTGATGAAACTTTCATCTACCCCATTGGCACGCATCGCCCGCCATTTGTAATGATCACCTTCCAGCCATATTTCAGTCAGGTTATCGAAACTTCGATCATCGGCAAGGTCTTGAGGAGAAAGGTGGCAGTGGTAGTCGACAATAGGTAGATCAGCGGCAAACTCATGATAGAGTTTTTCGGCTGTTTTTGTACCTAAAAGAAAGTTATCGTCTAGAAACTTCTTCATGTTGAGATCCTCAAAATTTCATCGACTTTGAACGGGTTATTCCCAACTCAAGTCCTCTCAGCTCGGCAAGACCTTTGAGTCTCCCGATTCCTGCATATCCCGGATTTACCTTTTTATGAATATCGTCCAAAAGCTGATGTCCATGATCAGGACGCATCGGGATATGAAAATCCTTACGACCAGATTGCTTTCTTTTTAACATTTCTTCAAGAAGCGATCCGACGACTTCAAACATATCGACATCACCTTCCAGGTGATTTGCTTCATAGAAATTACCGGACTCATCTCGTTTCGTAGCTCTTAAGTGAACAAAATGGATCCGGTCTCCAAATTCATTGATCATTTCTCTCAGGTCATTATCGGCTCTCACCCCAAATGATCCGGTACAAAATGTGATTCCATTATTGGTTGCCGGAATAGCATCAAATAGCTGACGAATATCTTTTGCAGTGCTTACTACTCTTGGAAGGCCAAGAATAGGATACGGTGGATCATCAGGATGTATTGCCATATGTACACCTTGCTCTTCCGCAATGGGAATAATCTCTTCCAAAAACGCAACTAGGTTGTTTCTAAGGTCGTTAGCTGAAATATTTTCATATTGCTGGAGCTTAGCCTTGAATGAGTCTACCGAATAAGACTCTTCAGATCCTGGCAAACCGGCGATAATGTTGTTTATCAGAAGCATTTTTTGATCCTTATCAAGAGAGTCATAGTAATTGCGTGCCGCCGCTCTTTCTTCATCCGAGTAAGTCTTATCAGCACCTTCGCGCTCAAGAATGTACAACTCGAAGGCTGCCATTGCAATCCTGTCAAACCGAAGTGCCAATGATCCACCTGGAAGTTCATAGGAAAGATCCGTCCGGGTCCAGTCCAATACGGGCATGAAATTGTAGCAAACGATCTTGATCCCAGCTTTTGAAAGGTTCCTTATTGATTCTTTGTAGTTCTCGATGTATTCCTGAAATCGACCGGACCGCAGTTTGATGTCTTCATGAACAGGTATGCTCTCTACCACCTCCCAAGTCAAACCAACATCTTCAATGAGTTTCTGGTATTTTTCTATTTCATCAAAGGTCCATACAGTTCCATTTGGAATGTGATGAAGCGCACTGACTATTCCTGTTGCGCCAGCTTGCCGGATGTGTTGCAAGGTGACGGGATCTGATTCGCCATACCATCTGAAAGATTGAAGAAAGCTCATATTCCGGAAAACGCATTAAATCCACCATCAACAGGAACGATAGTACCCGTAACAAACTTTGAAGCGTCTGAGCATAGCCATATCAGCGTTCCCGTCAATTCAGACGGATCGCCAAAGCGTTTAAATGGGGTTTGATCTATGATCGCTTGCCCTCGTTCTGTCAATGAACCATCCTCGTTTGTTAGCAATGATCTGTTTTGTTTCGTTAGGAAAAAGCCAGGTGCGATTGCATTGACTCTTAAACGTTCTCCGTGTTTGGTAGCTAATTCGACCGCAAGCCATTTGGTATAATTATCTATAGCCGCTTTGGAGGAAGAATACCCCATTACCCTTGTAAGTGGGCGCTGCGCTGACATGGACGAGATGTTAATAACATTGCCATGACCTTGCTCCATAAATACGCGTAAAAACGCCTGAGTTGGAATGACTGTGCCCAGGTAGTTGAGTTCAATGACCTTCCGCAGATCATCGATTGATAGGTCCAACACGGATCCGTCCTTCCCTATTGTTGCTCCCGGCTGATTGCCGCCTGCGGCATTAACGAGAATATCCACCTGACCCCATGTTTGCAGGATCGATTTAACACTGGCTTCAACACTGGCTTCATCCAACACATCAACCAAATGAAAACTGGCTTTATAGCCTTTCGAGGTGATTTCTCTTTGAAGCTGATTCCCTTCGGCTTCATTTATAGCCAATATGGCCACTTTAGCTCCTTCTGAAGCTGCTGAAAGTGTCATTTCACTTCCCAACACACCGCTTCCCCCGGTAATTGCAATGACCTTGTCGCTAATACTGAACTGGTGATTTCCCATTGTTACAATTCGTAACAAAAAGACGGAATCGGGTCTTCAAAACCCTGACGGGTTAAATGCCCATATCTGAAGCCCAGGAATCATAGAGGGATTTTAGTTCTTTTACAACCTGGGGATGATCCTCAGCCAAATTCATTTGTTCTGTCGGGTCATTGAGAATATGATACAATTCCCAACCTTCATTTTTTGGGTGAATAAGTTTCCATTGCCCTTTGAGGACCACCTTATTTTCCTGGTATTCCCAACAAAGTACCTCATGCCCACTAATTGTGTCACCATTGAATAGTGGCAAAAGACTTTTTCCATCAACGGATGAGATTTTCTGATCATTAAATTCAGATGGATAATTTGTATTAGTCAGCTCAAGGATCGTAGGCATGAAATCCATCAGGTGACCTAAATAGTTGGTATTGAGTTGTCCCGGGTCGATCACTGTCGGCCAGTTAGCAATAAGTGGTGTACGGATACCTCCTTCATGCAATTCGGTCTTGTATCTTCTAAATGGCGTATTAGAGACATTTGCCCATGGTTCTTCCATAGACTTATAGGATCCTCTTAAGCCGATTGGTATGCCATCTGTGTGAAGTTTGCGGTGATCTATATTCTCACGAGAGGCTCCATTATCTGAAAGGAAGATCACAAGGGTGTTTCCTCTATTTCCCCTTTGACTAACTGCGTCAAGTATCCTTCCAACACCCTGATCAACACGATCCATCATCGCCGCATAGACCTGCATTTTTCTACTCCATTCCGACTTCTTTTCAACTGTGTCCCAATCTGGTATGGAAGTAGGTTTCGGGGAAAGAATGGTATTTTCGGGAATAATCCCCATTACCTTCATTCGATCAAATCGCCGATCTCTGATTTCTTTCCAGCCAACATCATAAACTCCTTCGTATTTGGCAATGTCTTCCTCCTGTGCATGTAAAGGCCAATGAGGCGCTGTGTACGCTACGTAGAGGAAGATCCCGGAATCCAAGGATGTATCTTTAATTCTGTCTACTGCATAATCGGTAATCGCATCTGTCATGTAAAATCCCGAATCAGGAGGTGTCCAGAGTTCGTTTTCCAGGACCATTTGCCTAACCCTTCGTTGATTTCCTAACAATTCAAAATAGCTACTTGCACCGCTCACTAAACCAAAATATCTATCGAAACCACGCTGTAATGGCCAATCTTCAGGTTTTTCACCAACATGCCACTTTCCCGAAGCGTAGGACTTGTATCCCGATCCTTTCAACACTTCAGCGATGGTGACTACTTGATCACCCAGCCATCCCTGGTAAGGACCGGTTTCTCCTTTTGGTTTCTGAAGGGACAAGATATTGCGCCCAAGCCCAGCTTTATGAGGATATGTCCCGGTCAACAAAGAAGCCCGACTCGGATAGCATTTAGCATTGTTGTAGAACCTCGTTAACCTGAGTCCCTGTCTTGCTAATGTGTCAAGGTTAGGTGTTTGGATTTCTCCTCCAAAACAGCCAAGGTCAGAATAGCCCATATCATCCACCATGATGAGGATGATATCGGTAAAGGTGTTTTTGCCTGTTTCCTCAATCACGGGTGTGCACGAAGCAACACCTATACAAAGGGTAATAGCTAACCTGGCTATTGATTGTCCCATGGTTTTCCCTTAATCGTCACCTCATTAAAAATGATGTCTTCAACGAACTCAAGTTGGCTGTTTCCGCCAGCATCAATTATTTCAATATCGTCCAAAAGTATCCTTGAGATAGGTTCAGCTTCCACACCTACGATCTTAAATGGCTTTTCTTCTACCTTTTCGCAGGTGATACCACTGACAAAGAAGTCATTGAATTTGGTAGGGAAATTATTGCCTCGATAACCATGATAATCCATTCTGAAAATGAACATTGCATCTCGACAGGACTCGATCTTTGTGTCTTTTAAATACACTTTTTGAACCTGACCACCTCTATCAAGGTTGCATTTAAAGTTGAGTGCATGTTGGCTATTGGCAATGAAGTTGTTGGATGCGAATACGTTTTCAACTCCTCCCGACATCTCCGAGCCAATACACAAAGCGTTAGCAGCACTTAATAGTTGGTTATTTCGGACAATAATGTTCTTACTTCCCATTCTATTCCAGGCATCCTGATCTCTTCCAGCCTTAATCGAAATCGCGTCATCCCTGGTTTGGATCGTGCATCCTTCGATCAACACATCTTCACAACTATCAGGGTCTACTCCATCGTCATTAAGTACCTCACCATAAACCTCTATTTTTCTGATAGTTATGTTCTTTGAAAAAACCGGGTGAATGGTCCAAAACGGACTATTCTTGAAAGAAACCTCTTCAATCAAAATATTCCTACACTCATATAGTTCAACGAGGGTTGGTCTGAGATAATGTAGTTTCCCATCTCCGTATCCATCGTCTTCACCATCCCCGTCCAAATCAAGAAATCCGTTACCAAAAACACGCTGCTCTTCCGGGATGGTATCATTACCCATTTGCCTAAGAGTATTCTTTTCTGGTTTCTGAAGCTTTCTCCACTCAAATGACCAATCACGGGCTGCTCCATCTATCTCTCCCTTTCCTGTTATCGCAATATTCTCTTGCTGGTAAGCATAGATTAAAGGAGAAAAATTATAGCAGACTGTCCCTTCCCATCGGACCTTTACGGATGGCAAATATTTTTCATGATCGTTTGTAAAAAAGATCCTTGCACCTTCCTCCAGGTACAAATGAATGTTGCTTTTCAAGTGAATGGGGCCATTCATGAAATACTGACCAGCAGGAATAATGATCTTTCCTCCACCCGCGTTGCTACATTTATCAATAGCCCTGGTTATGGCAGGCAGACTATTGGTCGTTGAGTCTCCAACAGCTCCAAAGTCTAAGACATTAAATTCATTCTCAGGAAAAACCGGAGGAACGATACGCTCCAAAATGGCCGGAACCTGTTCCCACCCTTCGGCTTCAAGTTTTTTCGCCTCTTGATAGTTGAATGAACCTACAGCAGACTTATTGCAGGATAAAAAAGCGATTGTAACAAAGAGAATGACAATTCTTAAAAGGCTCATATAGTCGTTATCAATTTTCCATTACTTAGAAATCCCCGATCATAGGTCACACCAAGACCAGGCTCAGTTGGGATCGCTATGATCCCATTTTCAGGTTGAAGTGAGGATGAGACAGACTCAACAGGCACCTGATCCCTGTTCCCTTTGAATTCCTGGTAAGGCCCGATATTAGAAACACATGAAGCAAACTGCATCATGTACAAAAAACCGAGTGCCCCTCCGGATATGTGAGGAGTACATGGGATTCCAATAGACTCAGCCATCCTGGCTACCTTAATGGCACGGGTCAACCCGCCATAAAAAAGCAGATCAGGCTGAACCACTTTGTAGATCCCTTTGTCCAGGAGCCACATGAATTGCCTTGTACTGACTTCCTCTTCACCCCCTGCTATTGGGATCTTCAGACCATCCGCTACAGCTTTCGTTTCTTCATAGTGATCAAAGCGACATGGCTCCTCAAAGAAGTCGACTTGGTAATCTTCGAGCATACGTCCCACTCGGATGCCCATTTCCACATCGTATGAGCCGTTTGCGTCTGCATAGATGGTGGCATCATCCCCCAATGTCTCTCTTACCAGTGGAATAAGTGCTTCGTCTCGCTTTGTAGAAGTATCGTCATAGTGCATCCGAGCGCCTAACCTATATTTTACTGCTTTTGCTCCCGATCGCTCAACGAGACGCAATAGGTGATCAATTTCCTCCTTGGGCTCGTTTCCACGGTTACCACTGGCATAGTAGATCGCTACTTCATTCCTTACCCTTCCACCAAGAAAATTCCCTATTGGCTGCCCGATCGTTTTACCTAGAAGGTCAAGTATGGCTAACTCCACGTATGCAATTCCCACCCAGAAAGCGAGCCCCTGCCATTTATAATTCAAGTCGCCCAAATAGGCATTTTCAATGAGCAATTCCAAGTCTCGTGCATCTTCACCTTTGAAGAACTTCACTATGCGATTTAATATGATCGGATAGATGTTCGTTACGTACTTTTTGTTCATAACTGCAACACCTTTTAGTCCATCCGTAGAAGTGGCCTGAATGTAGTAATGCTTGCCTGACTTAAAAAGCTCAATCGACCCGATCGGTACCGGATCCGGAAAGCTTGATCGCTCTAACACAGGTTGAGCTGCTATTTTTCTGAAGCCCTTAAGTGTTTCAGAGGGAGTATAATCTGCCTTACCTCTGATTGGAGGCTGACAAGCAACTATTGGAGCTCCGGCTGCAATACCTGCTGTGGTTTTGAGAAATTTTCTTCGATTCGTCAAGGTGCTCAGCTTTATCTCAATGTAAAGAAGACGATCGTTAGATCAAAGACATGTACAGTTTCCAGACTAGCCGTTGGTAACAGCCTTCAGCTTAAAGAATCTCATTGATTCACGAAGCTTCTTAGCCATATGTGCCAGTTCATCACTGCCGCTTGCAATTTCTTCAGAATGAGCCGCGTTTTGTTGTATCACGTTGTTCAATTGCTGCAAAGCATTGTTGACCTGAGAAGAAGACGAACTTTGTTCTTTTGAACTGTGCACAATCTGCTGGAGATGTTCTGAAGTTTCAAGAATAACCGGAATTAACTTGGACAGCATCTCCCCTGACTTATTGGCAATAACTACACTTTCATTAGATATATTGAGGATTTCATCAGAAGCACTTTTACTGTTCTCTGCCAGCTTCCTGACTTCTGCTGCCACAACTGCAAATCCCTTACCATGATCTCCTGCATGAGAAGCCTCCACAGCAGCATTTAATGCCAGAATATTGGTTTGTCTCACAATCTGACCAATCAAACCGATACGGTCATTGATCGTTTGCATGCTTTCTGCGGTCTGAACAACAGAATCATTACTTTTCCTGACCTCCTCAGCAGCAGCCTTACTCATCTGTTCTGTCTTCTCGGCACTTGAGGTGTTCACTTCAATAGATGCTGTCATCTGTTCCATTGATGCCGCAACTTCTTGTGCTGCTGAGGCCTGATCATTCGCTCCTTCACTGATTGATTGAGCACCATTTGCCAGTTGATTTGAAGCCCTGGATAGTTCTTCAGCAATGCTTGTCACTTCAGCAATTACGCTACGTAGCACTTCAACCGTCGATTTAAGGTCCTTATAAAGTCCAAGTTCTTTTTTCTTTTCAAGATCAATCGTAAAATTTCCGGAAGACAGTTCTTTGGTGATCATAGCTGCCTCATAAGGCTCGCATCCCAGTTGGCCCTTGATGTTCCTTGTTAGGAAGACACCAAATGAAGCCAGGCTGATCACCATCACTCCAAAAAACAGCCAGGAAACCCCTGAAATTACTTCTGACTTACTACGTACTGTCCTGGCGTCTGCTTTTGCCAAACTGGAAGTTATATTAACTACATCTGTGATTTGGTCGGAAAGTTCTTCGAAATCCTTTTCAAACAAGTTGTTATATAAATGCTTGATGGAGTCTCTTTCACCCCTATCTAGAAATGTTTCTATCTTGTTGGCATAGCCATCCAGGTTTTCACAGATGCGCAGCAACTCAGCAATTTCATCATCAGCACGGGTGATCCCCCTGCTATCAAACCCAGCTTGTAATTGTCCAACCCTGCCCCGTATTTGATCAATGTTAGACCTAACCGATCTGAAAGATGAGGTATCTTTTGATCCGTCTTCGAACATGGCCAGCTCAAGCATAGCACTCTTTAATTGCTGAACATCACGAACCCCTCTCATAGCGTGACTTAAGGATCTAAAATGGATGCTGTAAATGTCTGTTCCACTCTCAGTCATGGTATCCAGGCTCGACTGATTATAGAGGGTATTGACACAATAAAGAAGAATCAACAAAGAAAATGCAAGGGCCATTTTGGGTCCTATCTTCCTGAACAAGGCGAATTTCATGTGTGGCAATGGTTAATCTATAGATAAGACGATCTTGAACGTTGATTAACCCACAGGTCATTATCAAATGATAATATTTTGGTTAGAAGCTAATTCAATTTTGTAAAGTGTGAAGACCTGACTGGCTACTTATTGATGTAGGCCTTTTGTTTCTTTTTGACCTCTTGATGAAGTCGTTCGTTTAAGCCAGGATCTTCTCCCATCCATACCCATAGCTTGATCAGTCCATTTTGATGCGCACTCACAAGAAAACTTCCATCATCGTTGAAGTCTATGTATTCCGCATTATCGCTGGCCCAAACACGATGAGCAATGGGAATTCGATCGTTATCGTATTTCAAGACATCAGTAATACGATAGATCCTGATATATGAATCGTGACCTGCGAATGCTACATAATCTCCTGATGGGTGCCAGGATACGGTTTCTACTTTTTTACCCGTGTGATTCAATTTTTTTAGGAGCTTTCCGGAACTGATCTCCCAGAAGTACATATCCCCGTCATTGTCAGATGCGAAAATGTGTTTACTATCCGGAGAGATGACCCCAGAAATGAACTTTCGGTATTCGTCTGCTTCAAAGGTTTTAATCAGCGACCAACCCGAAGTGTTGTAAATCCTTACGGAACCATGCCCAGCAGCAAGCAGCATTTCATCATCTGCTGAAAAGAACACTTCATTCACGGTACCTTCAAAATCTATGGTTTTGATTTCTTTTCCTCCCGGCATTTGAAATACTCTTATGAATGCCTCCTTACGTCCACCATCTCTTTTCACCTCTTCTTCCCCACTGACGAGTAACAACCCATTGTTTGACCAGGTAAGGCCATCTATGCCATTGTTGTGCTTAATCTCCTGGATCTTCTCTCCTGATGCAGCATCAAAAACCGTAACCAGGAAGTCTTCGCTACATGAAGCCACGTACTTTCCATCCGAAGAGAATCCTACTCGTTCTACTTCCTGCGCCACATACCTCCTCCATAACTCAGCCCCATCAGAAGTTCTCCACATGATCACGGAATTGTCAAACTTAGTACCACTCACAATGAATTTTCCATCCTTGGAGAATTCAGCACTTTCAACCGAACCCCATTCTCCAAGGGCATCCGCCACACGGGACCATACCGGTTCAAGTCTAAGTTGATAATCTTCGTACATCTGGGTAAATCCTCTCAATGCACTTAGTAAAAAGAGGAAAAGTAGGAGTTTGAGTTTTATGGATCGTTTCATACAATGGAGACGTTTAAAAAAAGAGAGGCACCTTACAAGAAGGTGCCTCAAGTCACTTAAAGTATGAAGGGTTGTTTTCTATCGTGCAGATCCGTCGGTGTTTAACGACCAGCCTAACGTCCAGTCAGTTGAACCAACAGCTCCTACAAAACCTGAGTTTTCAAAGAAGCTATTTATAGCTGTCAGATCCACCGTAAATGTTGGTGCAACAGCTGCATCCGGAACAAAATCATCTATACCGATTCCGGCTACAAGTGTAGTGCTCTGACTCCACTGGTTTCCATACAGGTCGACAAAATTGACTGCTCCGTCACGTAGGGCACTACTAAAGCCGCCCATTCCATCTGGAATTCCATCAGTTTCACCTGTACCTCCAATTTTAAATACATAAGTATTAGCGATACTATCTGATCCAACCGAATAGCCCTGTGCCCGGATTCCGTCATCTGGGAATTCTGCTACAATTCCACTGTAGAACTGGTAAGTATTAGGACTGTTATGAATTCTCATTCCATCCAAACTACCACCACCTGGTTCACCGCTACCCAAAAGCGTGAAGTTGGCCATAAAGATCTTGGAATCATCCTGATCAACACGCACCATTCGTTGGATATGTTCAGCATTTGGACCATTACCTATGACGTATTGTCCGTATATCTGTGCTTTACCTCTCACAGCAATGGAAGCGTGGTTGTTCGCGTTTGTTACGATTAAGTATCGAATGTTTACATGCGCAGAATCATCCGCTCGTATCCCTCTTTGTAAAGGATTAAATACCTGGATGTACTCAAAGTCTGTTTCCTTGGTAACCTCATTCAACCGGAAAGCTGATGCATCACCACCATCAACACTTCCTCCACCGTATTCGATCCTCACATAGCGAACAGAGCCTTGATCTGACATTCGGTTTCCACTGAATTTCAGTCCTTCCCAATCTCCAGCTTCAGCGGTTCCATCCAATACATTCTCACTTGTGAAAACAATTGGTGCATCCGCAGTACCTTCAGCGATCAGGGCAGCATCATCATTAATCTGGAGTCCTGTTGCAAACTTGTTGTCATCTCCGTTGGGAAGTTCCGGATTGTTCTCTCTACCGTAAATAGTGGTCCCTGCTTCAATCGTAAGCGTTGCACCCTTAACAATAATAGAATCCGTAAGGATGTAAATGTTCTCTGACTCCCACGTAACATCAGCAGTAATATGATCTGAAACCTCAATGGTCGATCCAACAACTGTTATAGTCAAAGTTGCATTCTCTACCTGGTCTCTTTCATCAGTGATTGCAAACGTTACTGTTTGATCACCAAACGCCTCATCAGCTGCGGCTTGAAATGTGTAAGTGGCGGTACCAGTGGTGTTATCATCACCAGTCGTAAATGTGAAATCCTCACCATTGGCGGTCAAGCTTCTGATTCCTCCATCCGCGCTTAGGTTAATAGCAACGTCTACAGAGGCACCTCTTTCTACATTCACTGTGTTTCCATCCGGAAACGTGATTGCCGGAACCGGCGGAAGTGGAGCTGGTCCATCGTCCTTACCACACGAGGTAATCAGGACTAATCCGGCCACAGCTAAACATAGCAATAAATTTTTCATGATGTTCTTTACTTAAGTTTCTAATGTCTAAGATTCTATTCTCGAAAGTCTTAGGTTGTACTCACCAGAAAGACCTGAAACTCGACCTCCTACCCCTACACCGTCCAGTTGAAAAGTGAGCGTAAGAATCACGCCATCAAAGCTGAACTCAAAATTCATTGTGGTATCATCTATGGTGATTTCATCTTCTACCTCATCACTAAGGGACCAACTACCCGCATCGGAAAACACTACGTTTCCATTCTCGGATACCCAGGAATTATCTTCGAGAAAAGTGATTCTCAGTAGTTCATTGGTATCATAGTCATTGAAAAGCCCAGTGACGTTGACCCCTTCATAGGAAGCATGATCCAATTCCCAGGAACCTAGAAGAAGCTCTTCTTTGAATTGTGTATTGGGACTAACATCCTCATAACTATCACAAGATGTGATGAGAAATATGATAACAACTAAGGATCGTAATAACGTGTATGTAGCGTTTCTCATCGTTTGAAAAGTATCTGTTTCTTATTCTCGCCATTTGCTGTTGTGGCTACCACGATATAAGCTCCCGGAACTACCTGACTCACATCAATGGGTTGATTCACATTAACCTGCTCAATGATCAGTTTACCGTCCAGGCTCAACAAGCGAAATGAGGTTATCTGCTGACTACCTAAGAGGTTGATCGTATTAGTAGCCGGGTTTGGATAAAACACCTGGTCATTTTCGGGTGTTTCTGTATTCAGGACCAGGTTAAATGTCTCTAGTTCCCAGTTCCGATCACCCAACTGCCCTCCATCGGTTGCTAAAGTAGCCGCAGCTTCCGTGGCAGAGTAACTGAAATCATATGGGAATTCATAAGGTATTTCAAGGTCGCCGTTGATCAATTTAAAGAATGGAGAATTGGTGAATCCCCAATTTGGTGAAGAGCCATTATCAATGTTTTGAGCAAAAAGTTGGTCAATGATCATACCCTTTAAGACCTGTTCTGACATCCCAGGACTGTTCTTCAATTGTATGTCATTCGTAAAGGTGTAAGTGCTGTAAAGCGTTGCTGAATCAATTGGGCTTCCGTCAGGTCCTCTCAAGAACGGAAACATATCGTCATCGAAGAGGTCATCCCTCCTCAAGATGGTATCCTGCCAGACCTTCATCACACTGTTGTCGTAGTGGAACCAATTGTTGTAAACATGAATTTGTTGGGTGATTCCTTCTAATGCATATTGTGCTTCTGCTGCATCGGAAAGTTCGTCATACTGAAACAAAGCGCTGCTTCTGACATCACCAAGAAAGCCTCCGTTGATAATAATATTATCACGGACAAATCCAACAGCAAGCTCTCCAAGATCCGCTACCACCTGACCCGTATTTACGATTGTATTATTATGGATATTCGCGAAACGAACGGTGAACCCATCGCTTAATCGCATGATCCTGCTGGTCACGTTGTAAAACGTGTTGTTAGCCATTAAGAGCGTATCACCATTCTGCCTGAAATCAACGATCCGGCCATTGTTTGGATTAAACGCATTTCCGGCATGGCTAACTATGCAGTTTTCCATGAAGACAGAATTGCCATCCGTATCAGACCGAACAATGGACTGGCCAGCGCCATCAAACCAACAATCACTCAAGTTGATCCTGACATTTGAAATGTTGACTCGAATAATCCTGTCAGCAAAACCTCCCAAGTCATTATAGCATGTAACATAAACTCCTTCGAGCGTCAGGTCTCCCTGAGCGGTAAATGGGCGTTGAGAGTCACCGCCACTAGCTGCAGAAGGCATGATGATCGGTCTTGATCCCGGACCATCTTCCGCCCTGATCGTAAGTGAATAACCAGGATTCCGTATTTCAGCAGTCAATTTGTATACAGCGTTCCGGCGCAATACATATACTGCGTTAGGATCTCTCCTAACACCTCCGGCTATGGTATCACCCAGAATAATATTATTGAGTGCACCTGCCTCTGTTGGCTCTACAATTACTTCTTCCTGAGCCCAGGTAGGAGATACGATTAAAAGAAGTAGTGCTATTTTAACCAGTCTCATAGTTTATCTGAATGTGTACTTAATTCCTAAATCCATTGTGAAGCCAAACAATTCACGAGATGTCTCAAAACCAGATGCGCTTTGAAAGCTCACAATCGGAGCATCTGTGATATTGTTGAGGTTATAGTAGAACTGGAAGTTCTCATTAACTCGTTGGCTAAGTGAAGCATCCCACCGCACGAGCAGTTTTTCAAAACTGTCGAATTCAGAAGTGGGACCAATAGCACTCAGACTATTGTCCTGCACAAGGGCGGTTACCCTTGCGGAGAATCCCTTCTTCTCATACCCAACTGCAATATTGGCCGTTAAGTCAGGTTGACCCGGAACTGGGATCTCTCGTTCTACATTTCTAAAATCCGGTGTAAACAAAGGGGAACCAGTATCGCCTTGTCGTTGAAATTCCAATACGGTAGTTTCTGAATCAATCAATGTCAGGTTGGCCGATAGAACGATCCCATTGAATGGACTTGGCAGGGAAGCCAGGTTTGCCTGAAGGTCAATCTCAACTCCTCTTACCGTAGACAGTGAAGGTAGATTCACTGGCTCGTTGACTGTAGCTGCAGGGAATTCCACCCCAACAGCTGGCGCAATCGAAGTAGACTGTGCATCTATATTATCAAGTTCCTTATAGAAACCTCCGATCGTGAATAATCCAAACCGATTATAGAACGAAAGGAAAAGATCATAATTCCATGCAATGGTGTGTCTAAGGTTGGGATTCCCACGATTTACAATGTTGTCGTTTGAGTTGAATTGAACCCATGGAACCATATCCTGAAAATTGGGACGAGCGAGCGATTTGGTAACTGCAGCCCGGATATCCATCCAGTCTGTAACCTGATATTTTAAGTTGAACTGTGGAAGCAATTCGGCATAGTAGACATCACTTGTTCGTTCTACCAGATCAACAACTACTACATCATCATCTCCCAGTTCATCATCGGACCCAGAAGCTGTTTCAAATCCACTGTATTCTCCATCGGTTCGCTCTACTCTCACACCACCAACTATCGTTAGATCGGAGATATTGAATTCACCCATTACGTAACCTGCTGAAATGATCTCAAGTGATTCATAGTCCTGATTATCGACCAGGTCTCGTCGGGTATAGGTGGTCTCACCAAATAGTTGATAAAACCGATCAATTTCATCGGCATCAAGTGTGATTCCCAGGTCGTAATCCCCATTGAGGAAATCACCTCCTACACTGTCCTTAAGAAAGTTGGTGATAAGTATCTGATTGTTGTTATCAAGATCGTATTCGTTGGGTCGGGCAGCCACAAGGTTGGCGAACCCGTTCTCTGGACCATTTCCATTGTCCCTGAATTGTGAGACATCTCTGCTCCTATCAAACATTCTGACTTTACCACCATATTTGATCTTTCCGCTGATGCTACTTCCAAGATTAAGATTATGCGACACATCAACCTGGGCAGTGTAGGCATCTTCGTTTACATTGTTATCATTAAACCTTCCTCCTCCCCGTGGGACATAGGTCG
Organism: Cyclobacteriaceae bacterium; assembly: GCA_965267415.1. Taxonomy (GTDB): domain Bacteria; phylum Bacteroidota; class Bacteroidia; order Cytophagales; family Cyclobacteriaceae; genus Ekhidna. The sequence goes on from OZ253955.1 coordinate 901,956, forward strand.
ACTGAAGATCATTATTCAGAAGAGGCAGGTAATCGTTGACGGTTCTTCCATTTGGAAGGAAGCCTTCTGGTAGAACGAATGCATTATCTTCCCTGAATCTGAAATCATGCTCAAAAGGAGTTTTTTGTCGGCTTATTGAAGCTGAAGTTCTCCAGAAGATATCTGTATTCCCATTTCCAACTTTGTGGGTACCAGTAAGAGAGTTTGTTATTACCCCGGTACTTAGTTCCCTATCCCTAAGCTGGAAGTCCTGGCGGGTCAACTCCATATTAATACCACGGCGAAATCTTAGCTCATCGCGTTCGGTTTGGCCCCAGACGGAGTAAAGCATGATATTGGAATTCTCATTGAGGTTATAATCTAGCGTAAGACTTGCGCCAAATCGTCTCCTCACTTCATCAAGGTCAGTAAATCTTCCATCCTGTGGTATAATAATGACATTTTCGAGATTTTCTCCAACCTGACCACCCTGGATGAAGCTGGCATCAAGGACATCCCTGCTACGGTTTGCACGTTGGAAATTACCAGTCACTAAAACCCCCAATTTATTATCTATGAAACGGTTACCAACACTTGCATTCAATCGTGGTTGCCCCCACTCTTCCGCATGTCCATTGTAGCCAAAAGACGCTCGTATTTGAGAGCCGTCAAAACCAGCAGTGGCCTTGGCTGGAGTGAAATTAACTGTACCCCCAATTGCATCTGCATCCATGTCTGGTCGTAATGCTTTAAAAACCTCGATACCTGCTAGTGCTTCAGGAGCCAGGAAACTCAAGTCAACTGAACGGTCGCTAGGGTCCGTTGATGGTAGCCTTTCTCCGTTTACTGTAATTGAATTGAATCGAGGAGAAAGTCCTCTTACTACCACTTTGGTTCCTTCTCCTCCATCTCGTTGAATTGCTATTCCAGGTAATCTTCCAACTGATTCGGCTGCATTCTGATCCGGTAATTCCTGAATCCGGTCCTTAGAGACCACATTAACAATGGTATTTGAATTGATCTGTTGATTAATTGCTGCGCGCTGGCCCAGTAACTGTGTAGTGATCACAACCTCCGCACCTTCGTATACTTCCGGCTCGAGAAGAAAGTCAAGCTGGGCAGTTTCATCTTCACCCACTGTGACTTCTTGCTCCTGTGTACCAAAACCTAGGAATCTTACTTCTATTATTTGACTGCCAGCTGGAACATTCAGGAAGAAGTTTCCATAGATATCAGTAACTGTTCCTATTACCGTACCTTTAATACCTACCGTAGCGCCAGGAAGCGGCTCTCCGGTTTCCTTTTCAAAGACCTTCCCTTTTACAGAAGCGGTATATTGAGCAGACACTGTTATAGTGAACAGAAAGCAAACGAAAGCTATGAAATACTGGCGAATGATATGCTTCTTACTTGGGTTCATGGCATTAATCGTATTGCGGATTTGGAACACAATTTGATTATCAAGACGTGGGATGACAGGCACATCCCTTACAATAAATGCCCAAGACAACTTTAATCAACTATTCCTATAAGCAAAATGTTTGAACTCCAAGGTCAATTTAACCGGTTTGACTCCATTGCTTCTTCATTTATTTCCAGACCAAGGCCTGGTTTCTGTGGGACAGAGAGAAATCCACCTTCAAACTCGAAGTAGTCATTGAACAACTCCAGCACAGGACCATAGTTTTGCTCAATACGCTTACCGGCGTACTCCTGGAAAGTAGCTCCGTTAGGGATAGATGCCAGTAATTGCAAGCTTGCAGCTGTCGCCAATGTAGGTTTGGCATTATGTACCATTATCTGCTTGCCGAAAGCATGAGCCATTGCGGCTGTTTTACGGCACTCCGTGATTCCACATTTAATGACATCTGCATTTAGTAGGTCAACATTTGAAATGGAGATCAGGTCTCGCATCATCCATTTATTGTACTCATGCTCCCCAGCCATTACCGGAATATCCAATGCATCTACCACCTGCCGGAGGCCTTGATAGTCTTGTTGGAAAACGGGCTCTTCTAACGCGGCGATATTAAAATGCTCGTACAACCGCTTCGCCATCATAATAGCTTTCGATGGTGTGTATCCATTGTTGAAGTCAACAAATAGTACAATGTCATCGCCGATCGCACTTCTTATCTCTTTCACACAATCAAAAATGTCGTCCGGGAACGGATTGACATTTTCCTGTCGAATTTGCATTCTCGCTTTCACCGCTCTATATCCTTGATTGACATAGAACATCGCCTTGTCAGCCATCTCTTTGGGTGTCATGTAGTTGTTTCCTCCCTTATCCCTTCCATAGGAACCATAAACCTGGATCCTGTCTTTTCCATTTCCACCCATGAGCTTGTGAACCGGCATTTCCAGGAGTTTACCTTTCAGGTCCCACAGTGCATTGTCAACACCTGATAGTGTTCCGGGGTGGATCCCTCCTATTCCGGCTTCTAATCCCTTAAGGTAACATTCATGCCAGATGCCTTCGCTATCAAATGGGTCCTTTCCTACGATATACTTCTCGAGATTGGCTTTGATATACTGAGCAGCAAATCGCTTGTTTGCTCCGTCGCTCTCTCCCCAGCCAGAAATCCCTTCATTGGTTTCTACCTTTACGAAGTTTGCCTTTTTAAAGCGATACGATTTGACAGCAGTAATCTTGACACCATTCTTCTTTGGAATGGAGGTCATTGTTGAAGATGCACTAAAAGGAAAGAATCCCAAGGCAGAGCCAAGACCGATGGATTTAACAAAGTCCTTTCTATTCATCATCAATCAATTTTGTATTTGTATTTGCGTTCCATCTCATCATAATATTTCTTCAAGATATGAAATGCTTTCTTCTTGAAGCCTCCGTCTGATATCAGCCCCTTTCTGTTCCATCCATCCTGAATGATAGGAAGATTCCTTCTGGGAGATCGAAAGTCTGCCAGTATCCATGGAGTCATTCCTCGAAGAGTTGGTATCTTTTTGAGCATAGCGATCTGCTCTTTATACAAATACTCCTGGTACTCCTCTGTCCACCGGGTTAGGGAATCTCCATGATGGTTATATAGCGCACCGCCACCAAATTCACTAATGAAAAAAGGTTTGTCATTGGGAAGTTGCCAGGTAACCTCTCTGCAGCGGTCGGGCAACCCCGAGTACCAGCCAATATACTCGTTGACGCTCAGCATATCTACATCTCCTGCAAATGGGTCTGGCACACGAATTACATCGGTTACTTCTTTCTCATTTCGTTCAAGGGCAGCAGAGATAAACCGTGTGTCGTCGGTCTCAAGAGCTATGTTTTTCAGACTCTTTAGGAATTGAAGCCTGGAATCTACAACCGGTGTTTCGTTTGCAACTGACCAAACGATCACACTTGCGCGGTTCTTGTCACGACTGACCAAATTCTGAAGCTGCGTCTTAGCTTGCTCAAAAGCAACCGGGTTTTCATAATCTATTCCCCAATACACAGGGATCTCTTCCCATAGCAGGAATCCTAATTCATCCGCCAGACGTGGCATATGCTCGTTGTGTGGGTAATGAGCTAATCTGAGAAAATTGCAATTCAATTCTCTGGCCCAACCCAGAAGCATCCTAGATTCACTTTCTGAATTAGACCTACCCATCTTCAACGGATTTTCTTCATGGAGTGAAATACCTCGTAGGAAAATTGATTTGCCATTTAATAATATATCAGCCCCATTGGTAGTGATTGTGCGAAATCCGATTTGATCACTGACCTGATCTGTTTGAGAGTTTATGGCAACTTCATAAAGTTTCGGTCGCTCCGGGTACCACTTCTTAATTTTTCTAGCTGAGATCTCGAATGAAGCAACACCACTTTCATCAGAACGCACAGAGTGTGTTGCTCCAATTTCCGGAATTTGAATTGTGATTTCCTGCTGGAGGCTTTCACCGTTCAACTGAACATTCCCCTTAATAATAGATGGATTGTTCTTATCCAACTGTATATAATAATCCTGAATGAAGGTTGAAGGAAGTTCAAGGAGCTTTACCTCGCGTGTGATCCCGCCGTAATTCCACCAGTCCGTTGAACGAGTAGGTACACGATCTTTCTCTCTTCTGTTGTCCACCCGAACAACAAGGGAATTGATTCCTTCCTCAATAGCATCTGTGATTTCAAAATTGAACGGATCAAAGCCTCCGCGGTGAATGCCTACCTTTTTGCCGTTGACATAAACATCCGTCTGATAGTTTGCTGCACCGAAATAGACAAACAAGCGATTGCCATCGTTCAGGTCATAATTAAATGTCTTGCGGTACCAAATAGAGCCTTCATAATAAAGAAGCCGGTCATCCTGGCTGTTCCAGTCTCCGGGGACCTGGATCTCGGCTGAGTTGTCAAAATCGTATTCAATTCTATCCCACCTGTTCTCTACCTGTCGATCGGTATAGTATGGCCTAGCGGAGTTTTTGGTAGACTCCTTTTGATCAAACGGCGCCCAGTTGCGATGATTTCGGTAACCCGTCTCATAAGGATCTATTACGTATTTCCAACTGCCATTAAGACTAGTGGAGGTGCGATTAAAGGTATTGTGAATTAGTGGCTGTTGGGCACTAAGCAAAAAAGGGACGTACATCCCCATAGCCATTATAAGGTTTCTCATCATCATTATTTATTAGATGTAAAGACGGTCTTGAAAAGAGCGCTCCCTTACACCTTATCAGGTGATCAGCCACCGCGCTGTGAAGATTCACGGATGATCAGTTTACTCTTTAGGATCTTACATGTCACTTCGTTGTTCTCTTGCTGGATATGACTTAAAAGCAGATTGGCTGCTTCCTTACCCAGTTCATGCGCCGGACTGTCCACACTGGTTAATGGTGGATCTACAAATTCTCCAACAACTTCATTGTTAAAACCAACAATTGCTATATCACCAGGGATTCGAACGTTTCGCTTTTTCAGGTAGGAGATCATTTCAATTGCAAATGCATCATTAATAGCAAATATTGCATCCGGTCTCTCCTTGAGGTTCAGGTAATGATCAGTGATCTTCCGAACTCGATCCGTGTGGTAATCTGAGAAAACGAGGAGGTCTTCATTAACCGAAAGACCATGATCGGCCAAAGCGTCTTTGTACCCTTGAAGCCGTTTCTTACTGTTAACGAGGTTTTGAGGTCCGGCGACATTTGCAATGCGTTTACAACCCTGCTCAATCAAATGCTTTACAGCATTGTAGGAAGCCTCATAATCATCAATGATCACTCTTGATGTTTCAGCGGTCTCATCTACCCGATCAAAAAACACCAATGGAATTGCTGATTCCAGAACCCTATTGAAGTGATTGATATCCGAAGTTTGTCGAGACAGAGCGACCACCAATCCATCGACCCTGCTATTCAACATGGTCACTATGTTTTCTTTTTCCAACTCTAGTGATTCATCGGACTGGGTGATCATAACACGGTACCCATGTTGCCTCGCCACTTCCTGAATTCCGGAGATGGATTTCGAAAAAAATCGATTGATGATCTGAGGAACGATAACTCCAATCACATTGGTCCTGTTCTGCCTTAGGCTCACAGCAATCGGGTCCGGTTGGTATTCCAGTCGTTCAGCCAGATCCATCACTAGTTTTCTTGTTTCCGCACTTACATCAGAGTGATCCGAAAGTGCCCTGGAAACAGTTGAGGTTGACATGTCAAGCTCCCTTGCAATGTCCTTGATGGTAATCCTTCGCTTTTTCATTTCAGAGCGATTAAAGAAACGATAAAGAATTCAAAAAATGGCAAAAAAACTCAACGATAGATCGGCTTTCCGTTTCCGAAAACGTTCCCGGGAACGTGCCCATAAAAAATATTTCAGATAATTCCAAATTTTTCATTGATTTTTTTCAATAATTAATTAATTATGATTTCGGATTAAGAGATAACAAACCCAAAAACTGTAATATGAGTCTTGCCGCTGTATCGATTGAACTAGATGAAATTCACGCCAATCCGGTTGGTTCCAACCTTAACATAAACAGAGATGATATTCCCAAGGAAGATAGTGACCTTCTCTTTCAAAAAGTATGCAACTCAGATTGTTACGTAAGCTTCAAAACACTTTATCAGAGCTATTACAATCGTGTACTTTTTTATGCCAAGAAATATGTCGATAGCATAGAAACTTCTGAGGAAGTTGTTAGCGAGGTTTTCCTTAAACTATGGAATAAGCGAAAGCACATACATATTCAAAGCTCCTTTCAATCGTACCTTTTTACAGCAATCAGAAACAGATGCCTTGATATGATCCGAAAAGAGGGAAGCAGGCATTTTGAATCAGATGATGTATTGCAAACATTAACTTCCACACATTCCAACACACAAGAGATCATTCAGTCAAACGAGCTCTATGAGAAAATTGAAGCGGCCATAAACAAACTTCCAAAAGATCGTCGGAGGATATTTTTAATGAGCAGGAACGAAGGACTGAGATATAAAGAAATCGCTGAGAAACTGGGAATATCCATCAAGACCGTAGAGACACAAATGGGCCGGTCACTAAAATTCCTGAGAGAAACGTTTAAGGAAGAGCTTTCCGAATTCTATTCCTAGAGCCCCATTTAGGATTTAATTTTTCATTTTATTCCTACATTTGAGGAGTTCAACTCGTTTAGTGTCAGGTTAAATCCTGGCGCTTACGTCACTTGGTTACACTAAACTCCGAATGGAAGAATCAGTTTTTTGGAACAAATTAGCCAAGTACTTGTCTAAAAACTCAGACAAAGAAGAGCAAGCTACGCTTGAATCTGTAACCAGACTCAATGGTAACAAGCAAGCCTTGAAAGACGCTTCGGCCATTTTTGGAAAATCAGAAAAAGAGATCGAAGAAAGCTTTGAGCAGTTAAGTAAGAAGACTGAAAAAGGATAATCATTCCTTTTATGCATTTCGTCCCAAGCATCCCGATTGGTTCACTTCTGGGTAAAGGAAAATATTATAGGAATTGTCTTTAATCCACGAAGCTGGATATAAGTTTCGTCCTAAATTCCATTTAACCATGAAGATCAAGATCCTTCAATTTCTCTTTCTAACCTTCGTTTTTGCGTCATGTCAAGATGATACTCCAGCCGAAACAGATGTGATCACTTTTGCGGACAATCTTTACGGGGGTACCGGAGGCGTATCTGTGGATAAAGACGGGAATATCTATAGTTCTGATTTTGGGCCTTTTCTTGGAACGATACCCAATTTCAACTTCACTACAAGAGTATTCAAGATTACACCTCAGGGAACAGTAACAGTTTTTGCTGACAGCTTAACAGGATCTTCTGGAAGCGATTTCGATTCGGAAGGCAATTTGTATCAATCCAATATTCGAGGTGGCTACATTTCCAAAATTTCTCCGGCTGGTGTAGTTGAAATGCTCTCAAAAGACAGCATCATTGCTCCTGTCGGTGTTTATTATAATGCAGACAACCTCATTGTCTGTAATTGTGGCAATAACACCTTAAGAAAGGTGGATTCAGATGGCAACTCCGTTCTCTTTTCCAGCGGTGACGTTTTTCAATGCCCTAATGGGATTACCAAAAGCGAAAATGGCGATTACTACGTGTCCAATTTTTCTGATGGTTGGGTCCTTAAAATAACTTCAGAAGGAGAAGCTTCCAGGTTTGCTGAAATTCCAGGTAATAACAATGGTCACCTGATCTACAGAGATGGCTTTCTATATGTTGTTGCCCGGTCGGCTCATCAGATCTATAAAGTCTCTATGGATGCAGATGTTGATTTGTTCGCCGGCTCGGGCGATCGGGGAAGGAAAAACTCAACATTATTAGAGTCTACTTTCAGCTATCCAAATGACCTGGATTTCAGCCCTGATGGGAAATTCCTGTATGTCAATGAGATGTCTGATACCTTAAGTGGTCACCGGGTATTAACACCTACGACCGTTAGAAGGTTGAAAGTGAATTGATTTAATAGGCTGCCAAAAAGCTAGCCAGGACATTGTAAGGGAATCAAAAGTCAAAACACTGACAACCCTGTCTCCGTTGTGAAAGACTCAAGAAACCTAAACCCTCGATACGAATTACCCTTTGCATTCAATCGCGGACTCCACACAGCTATGGAAAACTTATCCGGATGAACAGCGACAATCCCACCACCTACACCACTCTTCCCGGGCAAACCAACGCAAAAAGAAAACTCACCTGCCTCATCATAAAACCCACAGGTTTGCATGATCGCATTCATTCGCTTGCTTCTACTAAGTGATAAGACCTGCTGGTCTGTTTGTGGGTCCAGGCCATCATTCGCGAGAAAGAGGAAGGCGCGGGAAAGCTCCTGACAGGTCATCTCAATAGAGCAAAGGTGAAAATAGAAGTCCAACACCTCATCAATGTCATTTTCGATATTCCTGAAGTCCTTCATCAAATGGATCAATGCCTTATTGCGATGACCAGCCGATAGCTCAGATGCAGCTACTTTTTCATTATAATTGATACTTTCCGATTGAGCCAGTTGACGTGTGAAGGTTAAAAGCTCACCCTTCGGATCTTTGACGGACGAAAGGATGATATCACAGATCACAATTGCCCCTGCATTGATCATCGGGTTTCGTGGTATTCCCTGATCGTATTCCAACTGGACCAGGGAGTTAAACGGCGTTCCCGATGGTTCGATCCCTACTCGTTCCCAAAGCTTGGGCCCTGCCTCGTTGTAGATCATAGCCAGGGAGATCACTTTGGAAATACTTTGGATGGAGAACTTCACATCCCAGTCTCCTACTCCAACCCGCTGACCCTCCAATGAGTGAAGATAGACACCAAGGTGGTCCTGAGAAACAGATGCAAGCTCAGGAATGTAGGTAGCCACTACACCCTCGTTTTCCATTTCGAGTACCTCGTCGAAAACACTCTTTAAGATGGGTTCGTAATTCCTCATGGATCAGCAATGCCTATACTCCCTCACGAACAGGAGAATTGCTCCGCAGGCGCAGAAACCGTATGCTTATTCAAGGTGATCCAATCCGTTTTCTTATTGCAATCATGGCAAAGTGGGATGATGCGCCAGGTTTTATCAGCACCTTTTCTCATGACATGAGCACCTACTTTCGCAGGATTGGTGCAACTTTTGGCACGACAGGTACCTGTATCTTCTCTAGTGACCTTCTGCCAGTGCTTGAGCCACGAGCTGCAACATTCGCAGGCCCTCGCTGAATTTCTTTGTACAACCTTGATTTCCATAGATAGAGTAAGATAGTGGATTGTCGGAAAGAATGAAATATTAGCCGAAGTGTCTAGTCAGGTCAATAGTTTATTAGTTCCGTCAGGTGAAAAATGCACCATACCTGGATTATGTCAAGCTGAAAGCTCAAAGCATTTCGACAACTCTCTGGATCTCATTCGCTGCAAAGCAGCGATTGGTCAAAATCACTACTTACTGAGCCAAATCACTTCTGTAGCTCATACAAATCATTGTTCCTGGATCTGCCAGACAGGAGCTTTGCTACTTAACGTAACACCCCTCGGGTAAGAAAATGAAAACATTCATTAATTCCACTCTTTTCCTGGCAGCTATCTTAGTCGCTTTTAGTGGCTATGCGCAAAAAGGCACCGGTGAAGCATCCGGTTTAAGTCGTCAGGGAGCAAACCCTGAACTGGTTGAATTGGAAGGAACGATCCAGACAGTTGAACAAGGTCCGTGCAAGTATACCACGGGTAAAGCAACGGCAGGAACACATTTGATCCTGGTCACCAACGACCAGACGCTGAACATCCACCTTGGACCAAGCGATGAGGTACTGGATTATGTAGCAGACGCTGAAAACGAAGCATTAAGTCTTGTTGCATTTAGGACTGAAAGACTTCCAAAGAATCACTACATCGCTAAAGAGTTGATCTTAAATGACCAAAATATCGTCTTAAGGGATGACAACCTAAAGCCATCCTGGGCAGGCCGGTACGGCAAGGAAAAATGGAGGAAAAACAGAAGAAAGCGTAACTAGGAAAATCAAGCATGAGGCACCTACTTTTTGTCAAGCTATCACTTAGCTAAGTAAGAAATCAATTAAGATGTGATGAGATTTGAGTAGTTGAATAGTTAATTAGTTAATTCGAGTTGGTGACTAAAAGGTATAAGCTTCAAGGTGTAGGGCAGATCTATTAAAACCTCGGGGTGGAAGTGGGCACGAGTAGGGATCACTCCTCCCCGTCATTCCTGAAGAACAAAGTGACTTCAGGAATCTCATTCTTAGATTGGGATTCCAACATTCACAAACAACCTTTGGTCACTCACCTACTTGTTAAATCACTCAGCCAGCATAATCAATTAAACCACACAGCATACCTCTTCCTTCGCAACTCCAAAGCTAACTTTTCCTCCATCTCTTGTGCTTCTGACCTGGTAGGCATTGGCTTTATGTGATTGTAAAGGTTAGGGCGAAGATATGTGCCATATTTCTGAACGATGTTGGATGATAGTTTGTGACCTTTTTTGCTTCGGTACCCCTTTTTATGCTGTTCAAATCGTTCTTTAGGTTCCTTGCTGGTCATTCCAACGTACAAACATTCCAGCACTCCATTGAACTGGGAATTTTGCGTTTTCAGTAAAACTCTCTTAGATAATTCCACTACATAAACCCGGTACTTCAATTGAGACATTTAAATAGTATTCAATCGCTTTGGAAGTCTAGGGTTCAACTATAACACATAATACACCCTTATAAATTGTATCTCCTATTTATTTACATATCAAAAATCCAACGACTCCCTAGGCTTCACATCTAACCCTTTTGCCAACGACTCCAACGTACTCAACGTAGGACTCCTTACCCCTCTTTCAAATCGCCCAATTTGACTAAAGGCGATACCTGAACGGTTAGCCAATTCCTCTTGGCTAAGATTCCGTTCCTCTCGAAGTTTGCGTAGATGCTTTCCGAAAACATCAATGAATGGTTGGTTCTTCACCCCACTAACTCATCTAACCCCGCTCCTAACACATCCGCAATTAATTTGGCCTGAGCTATAGAAGTCGCAATCTCTCCAGCTTCGATGCGCTGGACCTGTCGAATATCGGTATCTGCTTTTACGGCCAGTTGTAGTTGGGTCATGCCCTGGCCTTCACGAATACGTTTCACATTAGCACCAAAAACTTTTTGAAGAGACTCTTTGTCCATGGAGTGGAAGTTGGGACTGTCAACAAAATAGTAATGCGACATATTTGCCGTATTCAGGTAATTGATTTACCTTGAACGTTATGGAAACAATCAGCATCTCACCTACCGACCACCTCCTACTCGAACACCTTCACGACCTCTTCCACACCCAATCCCCAGCTAAGCTCCGGTGCAACCTGGAGGAGCTGTACCATGCTTATTTAGCGGAACCAACTGCTGTTTTGCCCTCGAAGGACATAGCAATCTCATTTCTGTTTCTGATCCGCTTCCTGAATGAAGCAGAGGACTTAGGAGTATGTGGCAAGGAGTAAGTGAGCTGACATCATTTATATGTCATTATGGGGTTTTCAATCAACAATAACCTCTAACAACTCAACATTAAGTGCTGAACACTCAACAATACCTGATGTCAGCTCAGCAATAACGTCTATCACATCAGCAACAAGGTCAGTCGGCTTAGCAATAAGGTCTGTCAGGTCGACATCAACCGCTGTTAACTCAGCAATAACCGCTGTTGGATCAGCATAAGCCACTGAGGTCAACACAACCCTCACTTGGCGTAGTTTTAAACTATGCAGTAAATCAGAGCGTAGCATAAGCTACACCTAGTTAGGGGCTATCTCCAATGAAATTTCGAAAAAACTAACCATTAATTCTACTTTGGCTTAAAGTGTCAAATGATTGGCTTGAAGTGTCAAGCATAGGGTTGCCCGGTATTTCAATTTTACTCTCGAATTAAAATTAGAAGTAAAATGAAAAACCTGAATCTAAAACACGCGCTATTTAGTTCTCTAGTAGTTTATGTCATAGGAATCACCACCTATGTAGGATCTTACTTCGTTCCAATATTGGAAGATCAAGAACTTCAAGCAAACCTTGTCCTGATGGTTGCCATAGTTCCTGCTGTTCTCTTAGGAACTTATCTCTATTATCGAAGAGGGAATATGACAAATGGTCTATTGCTAGGTGTGGTCATGTTCTTGGGAGCTATGGTACTTGATGCCATTATTACAGTTCCGTTTTTTATTATGCCCTATGGAGGAACGCATCTGTCTTTCTTCGGTGATCCAGGTTTTTGGCTTATCGGGCTCGAATATATAGTAGTAGTTTTCGCATACTCGAAATTCAATCGGAGGCAACAGGTCGAAGCTCAAGTGACGGTAAGTGCTGATGAAAATAGTCCTCTTCACTTGGAGTAGTTTAAACTACTACATAATATCAGCGTGTAGCTTAAACCCAGTTGGGGAAGAGGCTTAGCAAAACCTTTCAGGACATATTCTTTTAGATTGTGTTTATACGGCTGATGCATGTCATTTACAAGAAATCAAATATTTGGTATATAGCTGTCAAAATCTATCTAGAGAATGCCCACAAAAACAAATAGCAGCTCATCATCTTATCATCCATTTAGATCCAAAGAAGCAAAGGTTGACTATTTGAAATACTATGATGAAAAATCTAAAAAATGGCCGGTTGTTTTTGATTCCAGGACGATTTGGACGACTTATGGCTCTACTTATGTAAGGATAAGTGGACCTAAAGATGGTGCGACTATGGTCTTAATACCAGGTGACACTGAAAATTCATTATCATGGGCAAGACACATCGAAAAACTATCAGAAAACTATCGTGTATTCACTCCTGACCCAATATTTGATTTTGGACTAAGTGTATGGTCTCAACCACTAAAAACACCAAATGATTTTGTGAAATGGCTGAATGAACTATTCACAAATCTTGAGTTGGATGACATCAATTTGGTAAGCTATTCCTACGGAGCATGGTATTCAACGCTTTATGCTATTTCTCATCCTGAAAAATTGAAAAGGTTAATTATCATATCGCCATCAAGTACTGTTATACCTGGAAAGCTGAAAACCATATTTCGTGCAGTATTTCAGCATTTGTTCCCAACACGAAAAAATATCAAAAACTACATCTACTGGTCATATAAAGATGCGGTCAAGCATAGTGAAGAAACACTGAAAGTCGTAGATGAAATGGTTGAAGAGCTATTGTTTTGTAATGCATGTTTCAAGCGAAAAAAATATGTGGTTCCTACTGTCCTCAAAAAGGAGGATTGGGAAAAACTCAAAGTCCCATCCTGTTTCATTGTTGGAGAAAATGAGTACATATACTCTGCTCAAAAAGCAGTTCGTCATCTTAATGTTGTAAAGCCTGAAATAAAAACGATCATTATCCCAAATGCAGGTCACGACCTCCTGATTGTAGAGACGAAGCGAATCAACAACGAAGTATTGAGTTTCTTAACTGATCCGACAGGAGGAATACACTAAAACGTCAAAAATGCCAACCAAGCTTGACAGATATTTCGGGAAGTATGGGAGCTGGCTCAAATACCCTATTATCAACCGGTACCTCGCTATCTCCTGCAATCCTCACATGAACAGCAGCCCATGGATTTAAGTAGAAATTCTTATGGAACTTCCATGCATAGCCACTCCCCACTGTGAAAATGTAGTTCTCATATTCTGCGGTTGACAGCTTTGCATCTGTTTGGATCTCAGCATCCCAATATTCAAGTCCTGTGCCTACCCACCAACCTTCAAAACCGGGTTTGAAGAAATATTCGGTGATCAGTGCATAGACGTACATATCATTATTTGTAAATCCATCCTTTAAAACGAATTCAGGTGTAGTAATCTTGGTGATAACCGTCCTGTATCTCATTTGATTCCTTCCGTACCAGATAGATCCGTAAAAGCCACCAGCTATATACGGAAGGGCATCCAATTCAAACCCAACCGTTTGGTTTGTTTTCTCTTGAGTTTGTGCATTAACAAAGTGACATGTTACTAGTGTCAGTATCAGTAGAAGCCTTTTCATGATTTTGGTTATGTGGTTGGCACGAACTTAGTTTAGGCCAACCCCTCCTGCAATGCTGGGCATCACCCTAAGAATTGATTGATGTCAGATAATTTCGAAAACCAGTAATTTGATGTTATCCAGATGTTGGCGGCATAAGAAAGGAATTAAATAATAATCAATGGAGTCAATTAAACCACACAGCATACCTCTTCCTCCGCAACTCCAAAGCCAACTTCTCCTCCATCTTTTGTGCTTCTGACCTGGTAGGCATTGGCTTTATGTGATTGTAAAGGTTGGGGCGAAGATATGTGCCATATTTCTGAACGATGTTGGATGATAGTTTGTGACCTTTTTTGCTTCGGTACCCCTTTTTATGCTGTTCAAATCGTTCTTTAGGTTCCTTGCTGGTCATTCCAACGTACAAACATTCCAGCACTCCATTGAACTGGGGATTGGCCGCACGGAATTTTGCGTTTTCAGTAAAAATTCTCTTAGATAATTCCACTACATAAACCCGGTACTTCAATTGAGACATTCAAATAGCAATCGTTTTGTGGCACAGTTCAATTTTAGGCAAAATACCTCTCGCTTGGTGTAGTTTAAAACTTCTCCTGGATATACTTCTCCACTTCCTTTCGTAACTCAACCTGATCCTCATCTAGTGTCTTAAGTGCGTTGGTGAAGTTACTGACCTTGCTCTTGCATCTGCGATAATACCGCTTTCGGTCTTCTTCGTCCACATCCAAATAGTCAAAATAGGTTTCCTCAAAGTCCAGGATGTTTTGTTGGAGCTTGTAACAGAAGCTGATGTCGCGGGCCAATTGAAAATCCACTTCACTCAACACACCAATCGATACAGCTAACTCCATCCCTGTCTCTTCGAATAACAGCTTTGACACATTGATGATGATATTGATTGGTCTGTCCCCAACAGTTTCAAGCAACATCAATGCAGAATCATACTGGCTGATCACCTTTTCATTGGCAAGGATTGCTTCTTTGACGTAGAAATTATTGTTTTCGATTTCAGAAAGGACTGTTTCCATGACGTGTTTTTCTTTTTCATGGTTCTGGTTCCTTTCGGACCACTTGTTGATGGCAAAGGCCACCGTGATGCCTACAATCACAATGCTCAGTTCGCGGATGTAATCGACAATTGCTTTTCTCATTGTTCTAAAGTTAGAACAGTTCGCGAATTAATTGAATCTTACCTTGCCTTCAGGCAGTTTTCTTCTCATAAATGCAGCCCCTCACAAAGAGTAGTATAAACTACTCAACAACACCTATTTAATTAATCTGGAAGAATTATACCAGATATTAAACTATTGTTGAAATCCTGATAACTCAACGTACTCAAACATTTAAAAATCATGAAGTATTTAGCACTATCGTTTTATCTCCTATTCAACCTTCTAAGTTCAGCAGCCAGCGGCCAGGAATACAACACGGATAGTATCGCCTCCATCGGGTGGATGGTAGGAAAATGGAGTGTTGAAGCAGGTGAAGTTGACTCGGATGATTCCGCGTTTAAGGAAAGTGGATTTCTGGACTGTTCATGGGTTCTTAATGGTAGGGTTATAAGATGCGAAAGATTTGTGGCAAGAACCGAATTGATCGGGAGATATACAAACCTGTCTAAATCACGTACCTCAATCTATTATTTTACCTACAACAAAGAAGGAGGGCATTTTGACTTAACCAGAATCGGTCCAAATGGAACAAGAACTAAACCATATACAAGGAAGGATAAGTGGACATTGAAGGCCAGTTCATCATTTGTTCATCCAACATTTAATTTCGAGATGTCCAACGACATTTCGGTTATAAGAGAGAGTGATGACCTGATGGTTCGAATAGAAAGCCTTACAAATTCAGATGGAACATTCACTGAAAGATATGAGGCTAAAATGAGGCGTATTGAATGAGAGGCTTAAGCTAGCCAAGATTCGTATCCCCACGAACCTTCCCCTTCAGACCATCAATTTTCCTTAGCCAAGATTCGTGTCTTCACGAACCTTCCCTTCAACCCATCTATTCCTTAAATACAATCACCAATATGTTTTAAAAATCGAAATTTATTCAAACCAGAATAGTAGTAGGCAGCAGACGAAAACTCATATTCGGCAGGGTCAGACACCAAATTCCACTTTTCACCTAGCGGGTTGAAATGGATGTAATCCAGTTTCTGGTGGATTACATTCGGACTATATAATTCAATTCCAAGCGAATCCCTTTGCCAAAATTCAAATTGCTTGTTGGAGGCATCTACATAAAATCGAGATAGCTCCCTGGGTGAGAGCATTTTTTTGAACTGATGTGCTGTAAACTTTAATAACGATGCATTCGGAAGTTCCCTTCCATTGAGTTTTTTCAGTCGCCAAATCAAGTGGATGTGATTCGGCATTATCACCATGCCGTAAACGTCAATCAGGTTTCGATCCGTCAAGTTTTGAAGTGAATCTGTCATTACTTGTTTGAAATTGTCACTTTCAAGAAGCGTGTACCAATTTCTTATGCTTGCTGTCCAGAAATATAATTTTCCAATCTCTAACGTAGAGTTTCGAGGTTTCTCGAAAATATCCATTGTTGGTAAAATAGGTGAAATGTTTTGAAATACATGGTTCGTAAGGATACCACGGCGATGAGGACTGCAAAAGTGACAAAAGAAACGGTGCACAATCAACTTTATTGACCGCACCCCAACAACCCTTGATCATTCTCTTACTTTTTAGTGGCTAGCCTATTTATATCCCACCAAATGAATCAAACTTGTTTTTTCCACCACCACATTAAAATAATACCTGCGATCAGCATCAATTCCATATCCAGTATCCAAACCGGGTTGAGGATCCCACCAATGAATACGGGAAACAGCGGCAGTGCCTGCCCAACACCATTCAATAATTGATGAAACAAGTGCGTATAAAACAGGCTGCCATTCGAGTTATGATAGATCCATCCTAAAATAAATGTTGACGGTACAACTAATAGGGTGAACTCCATCAATCCCAACCCTGCCTGATGTCCACCACTAGCCACGAAATAAGGGATGTGAAATAACCACCAAATAGGTGCCAGTCTCAGGTTAGCACCCAGGAAACCATATTGCTCGGACCACCGCTGAAAAACCACTCCTCTCCATAAAATTTCCTCGGTATTTACAATGAGATACATCAGCGTAAAGACACCTATGTTTTTTAGAATGGCCATTGCATCATATGATTCAGGCCAGGGCTCCTCAGCCCATTTCAAACCGATCAGTGAAGCAACGAATAAAATGATGAATGGCAGGACCAGGCTGACAAGAATTACAACGATGGGTGCTTTTATGAATGTAAACCTTCTAAACAGCGCTTTAACAGCTGCCTTACCTCCTGCCTTATAGGTGAAAAATGTGGCGGTGCCAATAGGAGTCACGATCATCAGAAGCTTAAGCAAGCTGACATGTGTAGGAAGCTCATAACCATACGAAGTGATTATATCAGGTAAAAAACCCAGCCAGGCAAGTAGGAAAGCTGTTAAGATCAGTGGTGTGGTTTTGACTTGTTGCATCTTTTTGATTTTCACAAAAAAGTGTCCCCAACACCAACTGAAAGTCCTTCTTAATTAATCAGGACGTAATTAGGTCTTTTAAATATTGACTCGGGGTTTGACCGGTGTGTTCTTTGAAATTGCGGAAGAAAGCGGATTTGGTGTTGAAACCAGCACTGAACCCTAGACCCTCAAGCGACATTTCATCAGCCTTACCTTCCTTCATCATCTGAATGACATGCGCTACACGCCTCTCATTAACCAGTGCATAAAAGGTAATACCCATGTCCTGATTGATGATCTCAGACAGGTGATGTTTCGGAATATCCAGGTGATCCGACAAAGTGCTCAATGAAAATTCCTGTTGTAAGAAATCCGTTTCAGTCTCAAAATAACTTTCGATACGCCCCTGTAATCCTTGTTTCTGATCCTCAGAAAGTGGACTATGTCTGTAACCCGCTTTGCTAGTAGTTGTAGGTGGTGTGTATACAACACCCTGTTTAAGGCCAAAATATCCTAGCAGGATAATTACCAAAACATAAAGCCCGATATCGAGCAAGGTATAGTATTGCTCATTCATTATGTGCACAGATAGTATATGAAGCGCCCCCAACCCTATCATTAGCAACAGTAGGATTGCAACGATCTTAATCCAACCGGCCTCAATGAAACGACTGTCTGACCTTGTTTTCTTAAGTTCC
Organism: Cyclobacteriaceae bacterium; assembly: GCA_965267415.1. Taxonomy (GTDB): domain Bacteria; phylum Bacteroidota; class Bacteroidia; order Cytophagales; family Cyclobacteriaceae; genus Ekhidna. Next base: position 920,101 of record OZ253955.1, read on the forward strand.
AAAATTTTTTGATCTGCCCAACGAATACAGTAAATACTATAAGCCATAATGCTAATGGTCTTCATCAGTGCCATGGCATATTCCCAGGGGTTGTTGCCCGGAGAGGCTATGAGGTAATCAGCGATAACGATCAACACAAATGGTGCAAAATGTATGAGCTGAATGCTTTTGATCTTCCCATTGAAGATGGCAAAGGCATAAAGTATAAGAAATGGACCGTGAAGCAGGTTGATTGACTTGGCAATCGAAAGCACGATCCTAAAAGGATATCCCATTTGTATCGTTAGGATCAGGGATAGATGAAGGGTAAAAACAAGAAGCCAGACAATTAGCAACTGATCATACCCTGCCTTGCGACGCTTTTGCAAGACGAGTGCCACAAGGATCACACATTGTACCAGACCAATTCCAAGGACTGTTGGCATATTGGTCACAAATCTACGATCAACTTACGAAGCTCGAATATGAAGGATCAAGTCACACGAAGGACCAAGCCACAAGCTCCAAGTCTTTCGGTGATCTGATGAGAGTTGAATAGTTGATTAGTAAATTAGTTAATGCAGAACGGCGCTTAAGAACTATAAGCTGTAAGCTTCAAGTTGCAATACCTGATTTCATTCGCTGCAAAGCAGCGATCCGTCAAAATCACTGGGCGGGAAAGGCGATGACCCTGCCTAGTCGGCAGGCAAGCAGGATTTGTCTCGGACCAAGTCCGGGATGACAAAGCCTTTTGGAAACCCATCAAAGCCCTGTTCGCTGCATCGCAGCGAACTGTCAAAACCTCATAGTAGATGTGGTTGAGAGCAGGGATCACTCCTTTCCACCATTCCTCTTTTCCTTTCAACGCCTTCGGCAAAGCAAGCGATCACCGGTTAGCAACCGAAGCATTTCTTTTATTCATTTTCCCCTGCCGGGGTGGCCTTCTTTTTTCTTAGATAAAAAAGAAGCAAAAAATCAAGGGTTGTAAATCATTCGCTTAAAAATTGAGTGAACCCATACGCAAAATCAAACTCGCCTCCTGCGGCGGCTCAAACAGTGATTTTGCACTTAAATCCACCTAAACTCAATTTTTCCAGGCGCTTATGATTTAAGACCCTTTCAATCGCTGCAAAGCAGCGAGCTGTCAAAATCACTGGGTGGGAGAAAGCGAAAGCCAGGATTTGATTTTGACAAGATTTTTTGGTCACTTTTGATCGACTGCAAAAGTGACAAAAGAACGATGTAACAATTATCTTATTGACCGTACCAAAACAACCCTTGGTCATCACTGACTAGCTCGAAATACACCTCTCACAAACACAAACTGCATCTGAAATTGTAACTTTAAAAAAAGTCCCTATGAAACCAGTTATCATTCTCTCCTTACTACTCATTGCTACTTCATGCAACCAGAATCGTCAACCCGTTGATAGTGCAATTAATGTTACCGCCGGATTCAAACCCAAAGCCTTTAAAGATGACAATCGCGTTGAATTAATTCGCTCCATTATACCTCGGTTTCATGAACAAATGCAGTTGTATGCACAAGAAAGAAACATACCAGCAATCGCTTATGGAATTGTAGTTGATAATCAACTAGTGATGGATTCAGCTATGGGATTCATTAACCTTGAAAAACAAATTCCAACCACTACCCAATCGTCCTTTCGAATTGCTTCTATGACCAAAAGCTTTACAGCAATGGCTATCATGAAGCTGGTAGAAGATGGCAAAGTACGATTGAATAACCCAGCCCATCATTACATCCCGGAGATGGAAAACCTCCCCTACCTTACCAGTGATGCCACCTCCATTACCATTGAAAACTTATTGACCATGACTGCTGGTTTTCCTGAAGACAATCCCTGGGGAGATCGACAACTACATGAACCGGATAGCATGCTGCTTAACCTAATGAAGTCAGGCCCTTCCTTTTCCAATATTCCTTCCTTTTCATTTGAATACAGTAACACCGGATATGCGCTGCTAGGAAAAGTGGTTTCGAATGTAGCAGGTATGCCCTATCAACAATACATCACTCAGGAAATACTCAGACCACTCGGCATGGTGGAAACCTATTGGGAATATGAAGACATCCCTGAGGACCAACTGGTGATCGGATACGATCCGGACAGCCTTACCCTGGCTCCCATGCTGCATGATGGATCCTATGGTGCCATGGGTGGATTGATCACTTCCATTGATGATTTTAGTAAATACGTAAGCTTTCACCTTTCTGCCTGGCCACCCCGTAATGATCCTGATGATGGGCCCGTCAAACGAAGCTCTTTACGCAGGATGCATCAGCCCCAATATGTACGCTTGTTCAGCGAGGCAACCGATTGGAATGATGAGCCATGTCCTGTGATATCCGGCTATGGTTACGGTCTTGGAATAGGAACAAGCTGTAAAGGGATCAAGCGCGTTTCTCATGGAGGAGCACTACCAGGATTCGGTAGCAACTACGTATTCTATCCTGAGTTGGGAATTGGGTTGATGGCTTTTTGCAACCTCACCTACACTTCACCATGGCCCTATGCAGAACTACTTAAGCTCCTTTTTGAGGAGATCGAATTGGAACCTCGTGTCTTGCCCGCTTCTGATATCCTAACGCAAAGACAGACAGAGGTAGTCGAATTGATCAAAGAATGGGATCCGGAATTGGAAAACAGGATTCTGGCAGAGAATTTCTATTTAGATAAAAATAGAGCGCTAAGAAAGCAAGAGGTGGATTCGCTACTGGCGATCGTCGGTGAAATTCAGGAAGTCACCGATATCGAACCTCGTAATCAACTACGAGGATACTTCGAAATGATTGGAGAAAATGATACGCTCAGTGTATGGATGACGTTAAGCCCGGAACCCAACCCCATGATACAGTACCTTAGGGTCTGGTAACACAGTTAATTTAGTGGAATAGTTGATTAGTGGATTCGAATTGGTGCTTAAGAGTTAGTAAGCTATCAGGCGCAAGTTGCAAGCTTCAAGCCCTTCAATGATCTGATTAGTTGAATAGTTGATTGGTTTATTAGGATCGGGGCGATAGCCCTGCCTTTGCCGGCAGGCAGGCGGGATTTGTCCCGGATCAAGTCCGGAAGGACAAAGCATTTTGACGGTCCGCCGCTGCGGTCACTTTTGATCGACCTTGCTTCGCTGAAGCTTCGTGAAGGCGCAGCTGAAAAGTGACGAAAGAAACTTCGAAGAACTACTGACACTCGCTATGAAGCAAGAACCTTCAAGCACTAGCTCTGAATATACCCCTACACTCAACATAGCTTGGACTACACCTTGATATAAGGATGTAGTCTAAGCTACACCCAATTTAGGGTATCTTAGGGTCTGGTAGTTTCGTTTATCCTGTTACCATTGTAAATTTTGACTATGAAAAAATCACGATTGCTTCTATTTCTACTGATCGTGTCTTGTTCCCAGGCAAATGAAGCTACGGATGAACAATTGTCGGACTGGAAGGATTGGAAGGAGACCCGGATGGAGGAATTGAAATCCAAAGATGGTTACCTCAACCTTGCTGGTTTGTACTGGTTGGAGGAAGGTGAACATACCTTCGGTTCTGGTAGCAGTAATGCAGTGGTGTTCCCAAACGATTTTCCCTCAACTAGTGGAGTCTTAATTGTTCAGGAAGGAAAAGTGAGCGTTGAAAACCTGGCCGATGGAATTCGGATCGATTCTGATTCCACTACATCCAGCCTGGTTTTTGATCTTGAAAAAGAAGTACGGAAGGAAATGAGCTACGACTCCTACGTTTGGTACGTCATCGAAAGACAAGGTGATATTGGCATCAGGCTGAAAGACCTTGATCACCCGGCTCTGAGCAAAGAGATAGGCATTAAGTTTTTTGACTATAATCCGAAGCTTCAGGTTCAGGCAAATTTTAGTCGGTATACAACAAGTAAGAAATTGCGAATTGATAATATTCTAGGTCATCAATTTGAGTTTGATATAGAGGGGCAACTACAGTTTCAGGTAGGTGAAAAAAGCTATACGCTTGAGCCGATGCAAGATGAACGTGATTTTTTTGTCATCTTCAGTGATGAGACCAGTGCGATCGAAACATACGGAAGCGGTCGATACATCCATGTGCCCTGGCCTGACGAGAGTGGAAAGACGATGATTGATTTCAATCAATCGTATAATCCTCCATGTGCCTTTTCGGATTTTGCAACATGCCTCATTCCCCCTCCCGAAAACCGATTAGCTTTTCGAATCGACGCGGGCGAGTTGGATTACCACATGGAGTGATTCATTGTTATGGAGGATCAAGTAATAAGATGCAAGCTCCAAGCCTCTTAACAGTCTTCTTAATCCCTGTCGCTGCTTTGCAGCGACCTGTCAAACCTCGGAGCTGTATGTGAGACGGTCAGGATTTGTTCTGGATCAAGTCGCACGCCCCAAGCTCCAAAATCTTCTGAATCCTATTCGCTGCAACGCAGCGATCCGTCAAAACCTCGGGGTTGGATGGTGGGATAGCTTGGATCAGGTTTTGACAAGATTTTTTGACGGTCCGCCGCTGCGGTCACTTTTGATCGACTGCAAAAGTGACGAAGAAAATAGTGTAGTAACCAATCCATTAACCGCAACCAAACACTCCCTAACTCAGCGTACTTTGGGCGAGTTAGATTACCACCCGACCGATTAGAAGTCTACACATTGACGTTTGAAACGCTTTACTATAAGTTCCTTTTCTTCAAAACCACTTTATCTTTATAGTAAGTCACACAAAAAAATCTCCGATGAAGCGAATACTACACCCCTCACTTGTACTGGTTATCTTTTTAATAGGTTGTTCTCCTAAAGAGCAATCAAACGACTCAATAGCATCTTCAGATGTAGTTCTGGGTAAGCTGGAGCACGGATTCACATTGAGTCCTGCCACCCAGGAAAAGTTTGATGAAGGACTACTTCTCTTACACAATTTTGAATACGACGATGCATTGACGGCATTTGAGGAAGCAACAGCGTTGGATAACACAGAAGTATTAACCCACTGGGGGGAAGCTATGTGTCATTACAAGGCACTGTGGAGATTGCAAAACACCACTAAAGGAAAAGCAATTGTATCCCGATTAGGCGATACGAAGGTGGAGCGTCTGGCTTCAATTGAGGATCCATTAGAAAAGGCCCTTTGGGAAATCGTAGAGATCATGTATGGAGAAGGTGATTTTGATTACAGAAATGACTTGATAAAAGATCACCTGGCATCTGTGCATGAGAAATATCCCGACCATCAGGAAATAGCAGCTTTCTATGCCTTATCACTGATCTGGGCATCAGAAGAATATGGGGATGGTAGCGATGACCTAAGGTTAGCTGCTTCCATTGCCGGTCAAATTATCAAAGTAAATCCTTCTCATCCGGGTGCTTTGCACTATAAGATACATGCCCTGGATGGACCCACCTCGGCGAAAGATGCGCTGGATGCCGCTGATGCTTATGCTGGAGTAGCAGCTGATGCGGCACATGCCTTGCATATGCCTTCACATATCTATTTGGCGCTTGGAGCATGGGATGGAGTAGTGAACTCCAATCAAGTATCCTATGATGCCAGTGTTGAAAGAATGACCAAAAAGGAATTGAAGGATGGTGCCAGAGGTTATCACTCGTACGCCTGGTTGCATTATGGACTTTTACAACAAGGAAGGTATGCCGAGGCTGAAAAACTCTTAAACGACATGCTCACGTATGTTCCAAAAGATCCGACAAGAGGCGCAAGAGGATACCTATTGGGCATGCAGAGTAGACAACTGGCTGCAAGCAAAAAAGTGGAGGCAAAAACCCAGCTTGATCTGGATGTCAAAGTCGATGATATAGGTATCATTCCAAAAGCTGTGCGCAGCTTGCTAAGAGCACAAGTTGCTTTTCCAAACGAGGACCTCAAAACAATAAATGATGAAATTGATTGGCTTTCTTCAAACATCTATGTGGATTCATTGCAGACGAAAGGTTCAAGCATTACCGTGTGTGCCGCAGGGACGAGTAGGTATGCTCCAACAGAAAACGGAATAACCACTGCCAAGGTGATTGTCACTCAAATGGAAGCGATGAAAGCCCTAATAGAAGGAGATGAGACATTATTTGAAGCTAAAATGGAAAAGGCTACTGCGTTGGAGGATCTAACCGATTTTCCAACAGGACCACCAAGTATTACCCAACCTTCGTTCGAGCAATATGGTGAGTGGTTAATAGAAAAAGGTCGATATGAAGAAGCAAGGGAACAGTTTGACAAAGCCTTGCTACGAATGCCAAGAAGACCCAAATCCCTAAAAGGAAAATTTACGGCACTCAAGGCACTTGATGAATCCGACGAAGCGGTGAATGTTCAAAAGGAACTAGAATCAATCTATGCCCAAGCCGATGCTGAAGTAAAGAAGTTCATGGAATAGTCTATAGGAGGATCAAGTCATGGGTTCCAAGCTTCAAGCCTTTCGACGATCTGCTTTACCCCTTTCGCTGCAACGCAGCGACCTATCAAAATCCCTTGGTAGAAATGAGCGAGGGCAGGAATCACTCCTCCTTCCATTCCTCTTTTCCTTTCAAACCAACTTCGGTGAAGCAAGCGACCACCGGTTAGCAACTGAAGCTTTTCTTTTTCATTCATTTTTTGCAGTCGATCAAAAAACGAATCAAAAAAAATCTCCCTTGCTGCGAAGGTTTTCCCGAGAACTATTCTTCCCAGGATCAATGGCACCTCACCAGGGACTAGCGATAAAGTATCTTCCAATCTCAGTTGAATCACAACTGTGCAGCAAGGCTCACGCTGTTTTGCAGCGTTAATAGACTTTTGTCGCTTTGAAAAAGCGATCTGTTAAAACCTCGGGGATGGTATGTGGGACGGCCGGGATTAGGTTTTAACAAGGCCTTTTGGGCCACTTTTGGGCTCTTCAAAAGTGGCGAAGAAAAGTGTAATAATCACTCCATCGACCGCCACCAAACAGCTTTAGTTTCATCATAATAAACAACCTGGGAAGTTGTTTCGTCTTTGGCTAAAATACTTCTTGCGATTTTAACTACGTTGCTTGGCTTTCGTATTTCACGATCCAATTGATCAGGCTTGTTCCAGGTACCATCAGAACAAATTGCAATGCGTTTCATGACAGTTTTTTGGTGGTTCGAACTACTTAAGTTAATTAAAATAAAGCATAACGTACCAATCTAGAAGAGTCAAGTCATAAGTTGCAAGCTCCAAGCCCTTCAACGGTTTAATCCTATTTGCTGACAGATGCGATCCGTAAGAATCAATCAGGACTTGATGAGAGTTGAATAGTTGATTGGTTAATTCTGATTGGACTTAGAGCTTAAGCCGCAAGATCCAAGCTTCAAGGATTTCCGAATCCATAAAATCCAAAATCTGCAATCAACGAATCCCAAATCTACATTCGACGAATCCTCCAATCTAAAATCCTACTCACATTCCTATATATCCCAGTTCGATCAGCAAGTAGATCAGTAAACTAAGAATTACTACAACAAGATGTGGTAGGTAGACGTGCGGCCAAAAAAACGCTCTAACAAACGTCTTCAACCTCGCCTCACGATACTCTGCCGACCAGGTCTTCCCAATCTGGAACGGTGTGATCTTGGAGATCCTCCCTTTGAAGTAATCTTCGATCTGACGGACTCTGCGATAGTGCGCATTTTGGAACGTCTTCCACAAGGTCTCAATGATCCAGAATGTCAGTGCGCTTAACCCTGCAACAAGGATTACGATGGGTGCATCTACAGCAAAGGCCGAACCGATCCCGGCGAAGCTGAAGGTAATGCTCCATGCTTTGATGGTGATGGCCCGCTTATCAAAATCTTCGATGAGTGTTTGGAGGTGGAAGTATTCTTTTTCAAGGGGTTCGTTGAGGGGGTTAGGTTGCATGGTTGAGAAACTAGTTGGAATGTAAATCTAACATCGAACGTGCCGGTCTTCTAATGTCAAAGCGAACTTTCACAGGTTTATTCTCAATAGACAGTCAATTCGATTAATATTCAATCATGCCATTAACAATACATCTTTGATTACGTTTTAGCTTACGGCTTTAAGCAGCTTTACAAGCTATGACTGAACCTGGTGATTTGAAAGCCTCAAACTTTATTGGAACCAATAGTCTCCGGTTGAAGACAACTTTGTTCACAATTTCAGTGGTAGACTATGTCTCCCAGGTAACTGAGGATTGGCATTTTCATGAGCAAAAACATATTCTGGCCGTTCTCAAGGGAGGTAACCTGGAGTCAAGGTTGAGAAGCACTACTGAACTGAAACCAGGAGATATAACCTCCTACCGGGAGGGAGAAACGCATTGCAATAAAAATGTTGCTTATCCATCAAAGAACATAATTGTTGAGTTTAACGAGCATTTTTTTAACTCAGGGACAAATTTCAACAACCTCAATTCTACACCTTCTACTTTCGCAACCCTTGTGAAGGTGTATTATGAATGCTTGTGGTATAACGAAAACACTGCCGACAGCATTTACCAGCACCTCTACTCAATGTTCATCAATAGCCTCCCCATTCAATTCCCGAAATGGTTAACTACTGTAAAAGAATTACTGGACGACCGATGGAATGAATTTGTCTCGCTAGACGAGCTTTCACTAGAACTTAACTTACACCCTGTAACTATCTCAAAATATTTCTCCAGGTTCTATGACTTCACGATAGCCGAGTATATGAGGAAGATCAAAGTAGAAAGAGCTGTTCAACTATTGCTAAGATCTCCATCCAGAATTTCAGAAATAGCTCATCACTGTGGCTTTTCGGACCAAAGTCATATGACAAGATTATTTAAGCAATATCTGGGTGCAGGCCCCCGGGACATTCGCTCTCATTAATCACCTTTGGCTAATTTCATTCTATTTATTTATTGGCAATTATCTCACCATTGCAATGAAAACAAGTTGACAATTCAAACAATGCTTGCCATGAAATCAAGATTGCCTTACCTCATGCTGCTAATTTCCTGTACTCATGTTGATTACAAAGACCATGCTGCTATCAGACAACAACCAGACGTTATCTCAGAGTTAGCTTACCAACCCCAGATGGTTGGCCCTTATGTGATCTCCAGCCCTCATTTCGAGGGCCATGCAAGTATAACCCCATCCGGAAATGAAATTTACTTTGCTATTTATACACACGACCACAGCTATAGTACGATAGCACATTCAACCTACGCTAATGGTTCGTGGAAGGAACCTGAAATAGCTGGTTTCTCCGGAAAATATGCTGATGGATCCCCTGCACTTTCTCCTGATGGAAAAAAACTATTCTTTAGTTCACGAAGGCCTGTGGGAAGTTCCGGTGAAGTAAACTCCTCCAATGATATATGGTATGTTGAGCAGGTTGACAACAACTGGAGTACGCCTGTATGGCTACCTGCTGAAATAAACACGGGATTTAACGAATTCTCTCCCTCTGTAGACCTTGAGGGCAACCTTTACTTTTGTTCGAACAGGCCCGGGGGATTTGGTGACATGGATGTTTACTATGCTGAATTCAGCAATGGACAGTTTCAGGCATCTGTACTGCTTGACAGCTTGATAAACTCTAAATACCATGAAGGCAATGTTGGTGTTTCTCCCGATGGAAAAATGCTATTCGTAATGGTTCAACATAAGCCAGGAGATCTGGGCTATGATGACATCCACTTTGCTTTAAGGACGGACCAGAACTGGTCACCGCTAAAGAATATCGGTTCCATCGTGAATACCTATTCCTTTGATTTTTCTCCGAAAGTCTCTCCGGATGGCAAAACCCTCTTTTTCGCAAGCAGGGTTAACAGGGACTACCATTTGAAAGACACTACGTATACGCATGATCTTTTAGGCAATTACCTAAACTCACCGCTGAATGGACTGGGCAACATCTATAAAATAGAATTAGAAAAACTTGACCTGAACAATGAACAATCTATTGGAAACAATTAGGCAGGAAGCCACTGACACCTCGGATCAGGTTCTTAGCAAGTACGCAGAAGTTTACGTAGCAAACAGCCGAAGCTTAACTGATATTCTGGAAAAAATACTCGCTTCACAATTTTGCGATCAATATTTAGGTAAAGAAAACTTGTTGACCCTGTTCAGGGGAAAACTAGACGAGGTTGAAATCGAACAAGACATAAATGCCTTCTACAAAAGAGATTTTGCCTGTAGGACATACATAGAAGTACTATTACTTAATCGGGGCTTTCATGCTTTAATGGCCTTTCGGATTTCACATAAAATGTGGAAGCATCAGGAGTACTTCAGTGCGAAATGGCTCAATAACCAAATCAGCAAACACTATGGCGTTGATATACATCCGGCTGCAGAAATAGGCAGAGGCCTGGTGATGGATCACTGCATGGGTATAGTCATCGGGGAAACATGCAAAATTGAAAGCGATGTTTTCTTATTTCATAACGTAACCCTGGGGGGAACCGGGCATTCGGGAGGAGAAAGGCATCCTAAAATCAAATCGAATGTTGTCATTGGTACCGGAGCAACCATACTGGGCAATATCGTTGTTGGGGAAAATTCAGTGGTTGCTGCAGGTTCCGTTGTTTTAGATGACGTATCTCCGGGTATGTTGGTGGCAGGAATGCCTGCGAGCCCGAAAGGTCATGCGAAAAAAATACAGGAAGGCACATAACTAATTGAGTATGGCTCAGCATCGAAACACAGATCTTAGCTGTTATCCCTTTAACCCTCCAGAATTTTCCTGAAATTCGTAATACTCATTACCCTCCTATTTAGATGGTTAAGTGGAAGCAGAAGAAACAAACGGCCTACAAAACGTTTCAAGGCATGTATTTTTAATTACGTTTATATACTAGTTGAGTTGAATGGCCTGCAGCACATTCATCTACGTACGCGTAACCGCACACTCCCGATGAACTCATTCAACTCAATCCATGACATCCGTCAGGACAAGTCGTGATCGAGTGTAGCTCGTCCTCTCACAAATCCCATCTTTACCTGCTATATTTATCCTGTCTTGCAGGCAACTGCAAATCAACAAAGCATAATGCGAATAAGGCCGAGCTAAATGCTCCTCGTGTTGCCTATCGGCCCCACTCGCATTATACTCGATCACGTTAGGTTTCATGCCGTGACGTAGACCCACCGCACATTTTAACACATTTGGTTTTTGCCACCGCAGCTCCATCCCTGAAAAAAACCAAAAGAGCTAAAATCTTTTCCTCGCGGTTTCATGTAATTCTCTCAGAAGATTAATAAATTGCCAATAAAGTGTCAAGATAAATTTAGTCAAGAGATAAATATGTCAACGTTTGGTGAATTTCTTAGAAAACAGAGAGAATCGAGAGATTTAACCCAAGACACATTTGCGAAAAGGTTAGATCTTCCTTACACAGATGTAAGCAAAATAGAGAGAGGAAAAAAGAAATTCCCTTTCGCTAAACTTGAAGCTTTAGCAGAATTCTATGATCTGGAATTTTTTAAAGTAAAAGAACTATTCGTAGCAGACATCTTAGTTGAGCAAGCACACAAATACCAATGCTCAGAATCTGTTTTCGCTGTTGCAGAAGAACAGGCTAAATACGTCAGAAGTAAAAATGCCAAACAAAGCAAAATGGAATTCTAAATGACGGGAATGGAACAACTAACAATGTCCTCCGTAGAGGAATCATCGAACCTAAATAGGATTCACAGCTATCCTTTATTGAGATATATGGGAAGCAAGTACAAACTAATTCCATGGATTCATGAAACTCTTGATGAGCTAGATTTTAATTCAGCATTTGATGCCTTTTCAGGATCAGGAGTAGTTTCATATCTCTTGAAGTCAATGAATAAAAAGGTCTACTCCAATGACTTTTTAAATTTTTCTTCGGTAATCTCCAAAGCTGTCATTGAAAACCAATCTGATCGGTTAGATCAGGACGACATTTTAAAACTTTTGGATTTGACGGTAGATTCCGATGACTTTATACAAAAGACGTTTGATAAAGTATTTTTTACTAAAGGCGACTTGAATTTCCTTGACAAAGTGAGTCATAACATACTTAGTCTCTCTTCTAAGAATAAACAAGCCTTGGCATATACAGCACTATTCAGGTCATGCTTAAAGAAACAACCAAGAGGTGTTTTTACGATTTCAGGGAATTTGGATAAGTATAACGATGGGAGACGTGATTTAAGACTTTCTGTAAGAGAACATTTCTTGGAACAGATCAATATTTATAATGACGTTGTTTTTGATAATCATCATGAAAATATAACTTTCAATCTGGATGTTTTTGATTTTAGTCAAAAGATGTTCAAGCCAGATTTAGTTTATATGGATCCTCCATACGTACCACCATCGGATGATAACTGCTATATAAAAAGGTATCATTTCCTTGAAGGACTATCAAAATATTGGAATGGAGAGGAGATAATGGAAAACACAAAAGTCAAGAAAATCAAAAAGAAGTTCACACCATTTTCATATCGCCGAACTGCAATAAATGCTTTTGATCAAATGTTTGATAAATTCTGTGAAAGCACTTTAGTTCTGTCTTATTCTTCTAATGCTTATCCAGACCTTGAAACATTAGTTTCAATTATGAAGAATCATAAGGAAAATGTAGAGGTAAAAACTAAGCCGCATAAATATCATTTCGGCAATCACTCGGCCGTTTCAAGATCAAAAGTCGATGAATATCTAATAATCGGGCAGGACTAATAATGCAAAGACATAGACAGACGAAAGATGAACTTATTCTTAAACTTGGAGAAGTGTCAACTGACTGGAAAGATGAGTTTGCACAAACCTTTGTTGATTGTTTGACCGATTTCAATGTTGGGGACTCTGTCACAATAAACGATCTAAAATCTCTTTTGGAAATAAATTTTGATGCAGGTATTACACTCTTTCGTTTGGTACTTGAACAATCAAAAGATGAATTCACCGAAACTCTTAAGGCATTGTTCTACGATAATGAAAGTGGGCATGGAAAAACTACTTTTAAGAAAGATCCTGATAAATATGTGGGTACTTTAGATAATTATGGACTGCTGGAATCTCTCAACAGATTAATGTCCAGAAATTATACTTGGAAAGAAGTTGTCCAAGAACGTCTTAAAATGGGTAGAGGAAGTGCGATAAAAGGTCAAAAGAGAGGGAAGAATTTAGAAGATTTTGTTGAGACTCTTGTAAGGCTGGTTTTTGACAAATTTGAAATTAGGAAGAGTTTTATTGGTGCAAATGGTCTGAGCACCGCCAAGGCAGATTTCTGCATTCCGTCAACTGAACACCCAAGTATAGTAATAGAAGTAAAAGCATATGGGGCAACAGGTAGCAAGCAGAGCGATGTAATTGGCGATGTACAGAAAATAATTAAGGAAAAGAGAAGTGATACTTATTTTTTCTTAGTAACAGACGGAGTAACATGGATGGCACGAATGAGAGATTTTGAAAGATTAATAGAATATCAAAACCTTGGAGACATCTACCGAATTTACACTCAACAGATGAGAGATGACTTATTATCAGACCTCAAACAAATAAAACAGGAATTAGGTATTTGACAAGCCAGCATCCAAACACATTGCCAGGTCGCACGAACCACCCCACAAACCAAAACCTGCCAAAGAGTATGGCTGCCCCCATCGCACCAGACAAACGAACTAATCTGAACGTAGAAACTGGGCGAAAACACGAAAACCTAACAGATGCTAAAATCCATAGGCTTACTGAGGTACTTGTCAAGGTTTGTGGAACAAGATACTTTACTGATATTTACAGATGTCCAGCCAACGGATTTTAGCTGGGCGTTATGAGGCACTCAGCAAAAACCCTGCGATTATTCTAAAATCCTATATTTGAATTCAGTCTTATCATATGCTACGAATATTCAATTCAGCAAGAAAAAAGCTTGTCGACACCAAGGCAGTAGGTAAATACCTGGTGTATGCTGGTGGAGAGATTCTACTAGTGATGATAGGAATATTACTGGCACTTCAAGTTAATACCTGGAATCTAAACACGAAGAATAAAGCCCTCGAAATCAAATACATCAAGGGAATTTTAACCGAAATACAAGGTGATCAAAACGCCTTCAGACAAGCGCTTTCTACTGATTCGGCTGTTCTGTATTCTATTAACCATTTGTTGTCAAGCATCAAGGAGAAAACCATAAATGATTCCTCGTACCTGATTCATTTAGCAAGAACTGCGCAAGGAACACCATTGGTAACTCAATCTAGTGTATTTGAGGACATGAGATCATCGGGGCGGTTAAATTTGCTCTCCTCTGATTCAATTCGAATACAAATCCAATCCTATTATTCGTTGTACGACGAAATTGATAAAATTATCGCTAGTAACAATAGCAATGCCTTAAGCTGGTTCAATGAATATTTGTTAGATCCGATAGATGTGAATTCTTTAGCCAAAGTATTGGTTCCGGATATTATAGAAGTTGATCCGTTTAGTTCAAGTTATCAAACAGACATCAAGGAAAGCGAATTCATTGATAGGTTAAGCGTGAAATTTCTCCTTATAAAGTTGAATCAAGCACGATATAACCAAGGACTAGAAAAGGCTAAAGAGCTTGAGAGTAGTCTCACCAAGTACTTGATGAAGATTGAGTAAATTCCTATTGAAGTTAATGAAAGAAACCAAAACCTCATTACAAACGATATAGCACATGCCTCTAAGAGTTGCTTGAAAGTGCAGTGCTAATCCGCTAGCTTAGAAGATATAAATAGAGCCCAGAGGCACGTGCCATATCCGGACGTTGAGATGAATGGCCTGCGGCACATTCATCTACGTACGCGTAACCGCGGACTCCCGATGAACTCATTCAACTCAATCCATGACATCCGTCAGGACAAGTCGTGATCGAGTGTAGCTCGTCCTCTCACAAATCCCATCTTTACCTCCTATATTTATCCTGTCTTGCAGGCAACTGCAAATCAACAAAGCATAATGCGAATAAGGCCAAGCTAAATGCTCCTCGCATGACCTATCGGCCCCACTCGCATTATACTCGATCACATTACCTTGAATTTACGCTCCGAACAGTTTTCCTGCCAAATTCGTATCTTTGATATATGAGCAGAGAAGAAGTAAAAACAGCAATTAGTGAACTTCTAGACAATACCTCTGAACAAGTACTTCGTGAAGTTTACGACTATCTAAAATTAGCGCAGGGAAAGTCAGCCGAATCAGTCTCTCTTTCTCAGAACCTGAGAACTATCTTAACTGAGGACAAGGAACTGCTGGAAAGACTTGCTCAATGATCTCAGAAAGGGAAGTACTAGAAATCCATGATATTCTTATTGAACGATTTGGTGGATCGAAAGGGGTTCGAGACAGAGAGCTGTTAGATTCAGCTCTTAATCGACCATATCAAACATTTGATGGGAAGGAACTCTATCCAACACCTATTGAGAAAGCTGCTGCAATACTTGAAAGTGTTGTTAAGAATCATCCTTTTACGGACGGTAATAAACGAACAGGATACGTTCTTGCTCGACTTCACCTCATGAACAAACAAATTGATATCAAAGCAGATCAAGAACATAAATATCAATTTGTTATTGCTATATCAAAAGGAGAATTGAGCTTCGATCAAATTAAAGAATGGCTTGAAAAGAACTCAAGGTAATAAACGCTAAAGTGCGTACATGAATATACAAGTCTTCAAACCTCAAAATGAGATTTTAAAAGATTATGTATTCAGCTACTATTTATTGAATAATGATAACAACAAGGAAACAACTTATTTAACCTTTCCTAAACCGTATTCAATAGTTTCAGTAAATAAGAATGCCAAGGTAAGTTACCTACCAAACACGATGGTAATAGAATCCGATGGTAACGGATCTCTTACTTCCGATTTGACCTTATCCTATAAAAAACCCATACTGATCAAGTACAAAGGAAGTGTTAAAGAAATAACCATTTATTTCAAACCCCTGGCGTTATACGCTTTTATCGAGCACCCGGGAGAGTCTATTTCTGAAAACGATTCTTTTCTTCCATATCCGGACTATAAAGAGAAAATGAGTGAAATCATTGACCTGACCAGTACAGATGAAATAATTCTTCAATTAGAAAGCTATTTATTATCCAAACTTTCAAAGTTCAAACACCCATTTCTTCATCAATTTATTGATGATGTGACAATCAACTCAAGAACTTCTATTGGCGAACTTTCAAAAGAATATGGTATCAGTCAAAAGACATTGATAAAGCATACCAAGTCTTACCTGGATAGGACCCCTTCAGAATTTATCAAGGTGGTGCGGTTTCATAAAGCCCTGAAAGAGTACTACAAGACTGAAAAAGGGACTTTATCACTCATTGAGATAGGTTATATGGCCTCTTTTTTTGATCAGGCTCATATGATAAAAGATTTTAAAACATTGACAGGGTTTACTCCTCGTGCCTTTTTCAAAAACTTAAATCACACAAAAGGTGAATTGAATTGGATTTTTTTGTGAGGGTAAAGTTTATACAATTTAAATGTTCCGGGAGGGTTTACTTTCGTTTTTCCAAAGCTTAAATTCTCTTAGATCAATGAAAAAATCCTTCAACTTCTTCTTATTGGTTCTTGCAATTTTGATCCAACATCAGGGTGATGCTTGTTCAATATTTACAAGTTCCAGGAACGGGCAGGTACTTGTAGGGTCAAACGAAGATTCATACACTTCCTTTCGTCACATGTGGTTTATTCCGGCCAGTGAAGGAAAATACGGAGCTGTTTTTTTCGGTCAAAATGATATGCAAACCCAGGCAGGAATGAACGAATACGGTTTGTTCTTTGATTTTGCCGCTATTCCGCGCATCGCATCTGACAATCGCGAAATCAATTTTATAACAATTGCGGAAATACTGGCCACATGCAAAACGGTAGAAGAAGCCTTGACACTTTACCAAAAATACACTTACGCATCATATAGTTCGCAGATGCTTTTGGCTGACGCTACCGGAAAATCTGTACTCATAAATGTCGATACCATCGTCCATAAGACCGGTGACTACCAGATTACCACGAATTTTAATGTTTGTGACTTATCGAGCAAAGGTTATGATTGCTTGCGATACGATAAAATAGATAAGGCTCTTGCTAACTCTGACGAGATTTCCATTCCCTTTTTTCAAGACATATTGCGAGACGTTCATCAGGAGGGTATAGTATCCACACAAAACTCAAGCGTGTACGATCTCAAGGAGCGTAAGATCCATATGAATTGGTTTCATAATTATGGTGAGACTGTCGTGATCGACTTAAAGGAGGAATTAAAGAAAGGCTTTCGAATTGAGAATGTAGGAGATCGATTTCAGCAAAAAAGTTTTGCGGCCATCAACTTTCAGGAATCAGAGGAAGGGTATTTTTATAATACCCTGCTTAATGAGTTTGAACAAAACGGACTGCAATCAGGGTTCAAAATGTTTGAAGATTATTCAGCAGCCAATCCTGATAAATATGATATTGCTAAAGATAATTTGAATTGGATACCCTATGGGTTGATCGCAAAGGCTCGGGTCGCTTACGACAATCTATCATTTGATTATTACTACATACCGTCTTTACAAAGCTATAGACCGATCTGGAGGTCGAACAATAAACTACTTTATCAATCGCTAGCCATTCTTGACTATATAAAGGTGAATACGTTAATAAACGGTGATTTTTTCTTTCACGAAACGTATGGTTATATCTACATGGTGCTAGGCAGCAAGCAAATTGCGATTGAGAGTTATGAAAAGGCTATTGCTGTTTCAAAAAAGGGCTCCAGGGAAAGAAAACGTGCAACTCGCATGTTGGAAATAATCAAAAACGAAGATCTCTCTCAAGACGTTGAGGAACATTTGAAATATCTAAAACAAGTACCTCCTACTACAACACCCAAAATATTTGCTCCAGATCTCGTGTCGAATGATGACGAGTATGAATTCGGCTCTGTATTCAATAAAGAAGGCACAGAATTCTTCTATGGAGTAAATGTTAATGGTAAGGAAGAAATTCGATATTCAAAACTCACATGGGATTCCTGGAGCCCACCGAAAGTCATACTGAAGCATCCTGCGTACGGTTATAATGACCCATTTCTTTCACCTGATGAAAATCGTCTGTACTTTATTTCACGCAGACCAATAGATGGGCAGGGAGAACCAACTGATTATGACATATGGTATGTAGAAAAAGAATGGTCTGGTTGGTCAGAACCCATTAATGCCGGACCAAAGATCAACTCCAATAAGAATGAATACTACATCTCCTTTACCAGGAATGGAACCATGTATTTTTCATCCAATAAAGAAGCGGCACAAAATCAGCAAAACGATTTTGACATATACTCCGCTAAACAAATCAATGGGCAATTTCAGCAACCCATTGCATTAAGTGATGCAGTCAATACCTCCGAATATGAGGCGGATGTCTTCATCGATCCAAACGAAAACTACATGATCTTTTGCGCCCAAAGAGAAGAGGGACTGGGGCACGGAGATTTATATATCAGTTTCAAGAAACCTGATGGATCCTGGTCTGAATCTAAAAACATGGGACAACCTATTAATAGCGAAGGTCACGAACTTTGCCCATTTGTGACTGCTGATGGGAAATACCTCTTTTACACAAGCAACAAAGACATCTACTGGGTAAGTTCTGAAATTTTGGAGAACTACAAATAAAAAGCTACCCCTAGTTGGACATCTTAAGCATCAAGTTCCAAGTCTTTCGACGATCTGTAGAGCCAATGAGTTGAATAGTTAATTGGTGGATTAGTTAATTCGGATTTGAGGCTTGTGTGCTACAAGCATCAAGTTGCAAGCTCCAAGTCTTTTAACAATCTTCTGAATCCATTTCGCTGCAATGCAGTGATCCTTCAAAACCCCAGGCTGAAGTGAGCGAGAACAGGGTTCACTCTTTCCGTCATTCCTGAGGAACGAAGTGAGTTCAGGAATCTCATTATTAGCTTGGGTTCCAACATTCGCAAGGAACCCTTGCTTCTTTTATTCAGCCGCCTTCGGCAAAGCAAGCTATCATCGTTTAGCAATTGAAGCATTTTCCTTTATTTATTTTTCCCTGCCGGGATAGCCTTCTTTTTTCTTCCCGCCCCCCCACTAGCGCAAGTCTCCAGATTTATCTACCGTAGGTATGACTTGGGCTTAAAGATCATTCACGATTGATTTAATAGGCACAAGTGAGTAACATTCACTTGCCGATTGAGGCAGGCTTGCGCCAGTCGAGGGGATGCACCATTTGTTAGACCTCAAAAACTTACACAATAACATGGTGTAGCAAGCTACACCTAGTTGGGGGTCGTTATTTACTAGCAAAATAAACAGGTGATCCAAAACGAGGAGTTAGTTATCATTTTATTATAGATTGATATAGCTATAATTGGGTAATTACTGACAATGGACACACCCACTAAAGATCAAGATGACATTCTTTTTTGCTCAAAGGAAAGCTGGTATCAATTAAATAGTGAAGGAAATCAAATATGGGACCAGGACTTGGTGGATCAATTTTGGATAAAGGTTCAAGCAGAAAAATTAAATAATGATGACTTTAATTTCCATGGAATAGTTTTTCCAACAGGGTCTAAGAAGGGAAGCTTGCAAGGGATAATTGATTTTGCTGAGAAAAGAATACCTGAATTAGAATTACCTGTCTACAACAAAAACCTCGGATATCTCAATTTTACAAACTGCACTTTCGAAGCAGATTTCATCTTAATCGAAAATGTTAATTTCTTAACGAAAACCTTTTTCGATAACACAAAATTCAAAGGTCGTGTACACTTTGAGGATGTCGAATTTAAGGAGGGTTTTTATTGCACACACGCAAGTTTCAATGGTGACGGCCTACGTTTTACTACTTGCAGGTTTAACAAATCGCTTCATATGGACCAGAGTGAGATAGCTAATTGCGATTTTACAGCTTGCGAATTCAATTCAGATGTAAGTTTCTATAAGACCAAATTCCTTAATGCCTGGATACATCAATGCACTTTTCAAGACATTGCATGGTTTACGGAGATTTCAATCTCAGGATTTGGATTCTACGAATGCCGTTTCAATGGACAATTAGAGATCGCTTCCTATCAATTTCTGGAAAGCTTCGATGAAAACTGGTGTGTATTCCGCGATTGTAAGTTTCATCCGGAAAGCCTCACGATTATTGAAAAAATTGACCCAAGCCACATGCTTAAGTTCGAATCAATGTCCTTGCCTTCCGTGATAAAATTCAGGTTTTGCGACATGTCAAATGTATGGTTCGACTTGTGCGACATTGTTCAAACACACTTTGAAAATTGCACCTTTAGCTATCGAAGAGGACGAATCATACTAGGTAACGAGAAAGATGCCAGTGTTGAAGATATGGCTAAAACTTACCGCCAACTAAAGAAAAACTTTAGTGAAGCTAAGGACTGGACCAAAGCAGGTGATGCTTATGTTTCAGAGATGGTGATGACAAGGAAAAGCATCTTGAAAAAATTCAAGTCCAGCAAAGGAATTAAGGGTATTCCCACACGATTTTCACTACTGATCAATCTATTAATTAGGGTCTTATATGAGCTTTTATCTAAGTATCACCAAAGCCTTTCAAGACCTCTTATCCTTCTTATGGTGCTTATCATATCAGTGTCTTTTCACATTCATTACCAGTGGAACATTCCAATTCAAGAGGGATTCAACATAAGCATTGCCAGTGCATTTCCGTTTGCCGGGTCAATCAGCGATTTCGCATTGGAAGGGATGTTTTCTTTGCTTATTGCTCAACGCTTGATTTCCATTATCCTGATTACATTCTTTGTAATGGCCACTAGAGCAAGATTGAAGCAGTAAGGCTTTTCGTACACCTCACTTGGCGTAGTTTGAGTCTTGAGCATCAAGCTGCAAGCTCCAAGTCTTTCGACGATCTGTAGAATCAATTAGAGCTGATGAGTTGAATAGTTAATTCGGATTTGGTGCTTGAGGGATATAACCCTCAAGCTGCAAGGCCTATCCTATTCGCTGCAACGCAGCGACCTGTCAAAATCACTGGGCTGGGATAAGCGTTGGCCAGGATTTGATTTTGACAAAGTCTTTTGCGTCACTTTTTGACGATTGAAAAAGTGACGAAAGAAAACACTGCACAATTATACTATTGGCCGCAACCAAATAACATCTAGGATATACACCATTTGTTAGACCTCAAAAACTTACACAATAACATGGTGTAGCAAGCTACAGACACAGTAACATTGGGTAGCCTCCGCACATCAGTTTCGAGAAGTAGGAGGATTGAATTGGCATTAGCAACATCCGCTACCCAACCCCCGTCTAATAAGAAAACAAGAAAACGCACATGCCAGACCCCTCCTCCATTTACGACCAACTCATCATCCAGGAACTTCAGCAATGGAAGGCCGAAATGCGCAAAAGCCCCAACTTCTGGAACAAGGCCACCAGGAAAGTACAAAAAGGTGTCAACGACATTATCCCGGAGAAAGTACACAAGGCCATCACCAAAGCCATTAAGGAGATCACCCGTGGAGTCATCTTTGGTTCAGGGTTTACCACAAAGAACCGTAAAGAGGTAAACCACCTGGAAGAAATAGAACAGAAGGTGAAAGAACGTATCAACTTCTACTCTTCTTCAGCAGCGGTGGAAGGGGCAGCAACAGGATTCGGAGGATTCCTGCTCAGCCTGGCCGACTTTCCCCTCTGGTTGACATTGAAGATGAAGATGCTCTTTGAGATTGCCTCACGGTACGGCTATGACACCAAGGACTATAAAGAGCGAGTCTACATCCTTCACATTTTTCAGCTGACTTTCTCCAGCCAGGAACGACGAAACGACCTGTTTGAAAAAATGGAACGCTGGGAAGTAACCAAAGAACAACTACCCGATAACCTACAAGCATTCGACTGGCGAACGTTCCAACTGGAATATCGGGACTACATCGACCTGGCCAAGCTGCTGCAACTCCTACCCGGTGTAGGCGCGATTGCCGGAGCACTAGTGAACCACAAGCTTACGAATAAGCTGGGCAAAATGGCCATGAATGCCTACCGCATGCGCGACGAGCGATTCATAGAATTGAAATTGCTAAAGTAATCCGACTAGCGCAAGTCTTCAGATTTATCTACCGTAGGTATGACTTGGGCAAAACCAGTCATTCGGTACTGATTGGAAAAGGGCAGGTGAAGAACACATGCATCTATCATAGAATTCACTATGAGACCGAGTATATCTACTACTGAAGGAGTTTCAACTTTCTTGCTTTTCTGTTAGCTAGCCAAGAGTAAATTATGAACAAGATTCGATCCATTCCACGAGATGGAATCTTTTTATTAAATCGTTTTTGAGCCGAAATAACACTTGCCGTTCTTTTACCAATTCTCTGTCTTAAATCCTTCGTCCAGTTCTTGATTTTCCTATCATTCTCTTTGTTCATTTGAGAATACCTCTCAATAGTCTTTAACTCTTCACTGACACTATTCAAATAGAACCTATAATTATCCAAATACTTACAAAAAAGAAAATAAAAAGACCTATACCTTCTTTGATCAATTAAATCGATAACTGCGTTCTCAGCTAGTCTAAAATAATCTCCAATGAATGTGTGTGTGGTAAGAGTATAGTTTGAATATGCTGTCTCGATGTTGGTGAAATTGGTCTGCGGCAAAAATGTCATAACAGTATTGTTATTACCTTCAGATTTGAATCGCTCAAAATAACATTCTTCAGCCTCATTAAAGTTTGAAAAATTTCTGATGATAGGAGTCTCATCTTTCTTTGTTTCAATAACAAAAAAATGATCGTGCTTATGTCTTTTTAATTCAAGCCAATTCAATCGTACCTCCAGATAGTTCTTTGCAAAAACCGAAAGCAACTTCTTGAATATCTGATTGTTATGGATTATCTTCATGAGCTCAACCTTTTCCTTCGAATTAATGATCTTTAGCTTAGACATTAGGTAATGAAACCTATTAAATTCATAGTCTTCCTGCCCTTCCTTAATTGATTTATCAAATAACAAATCAATTATTTCAACCAGTGTTGCCCAGTTATGATCATCTCGATTTCTTATCTGAATCTCAACTGTATTTTTATCATTATTGTCAAGCCTTGTATACAAATGGATAGATCGATAACCACTTGCTTGAGGTTTATCATAATAATTATTAGTCTTTCTAATTAAAAGGGCAGAATCGAGTTCACCTACTAACTTTATAACCTTTACATCGCTGTTAAGAATGCATCTACATCCAGCTATGTCCCACATCCTGTCGAATTGCATATCTGGATATCTTCCCAACTTACTAATTATTGACTCTATTCTTTTGATCCTAAATGTGCTAATTGAATCATGTCTGATCCTTTTCGAAATATTACTTAGCCTTGTGAAGGTCTCCGATATTGAGTTGATGTATGAAGCTCGGTAGGATTCAAGTTCAGACAGTGTCTCAGGGTTCAGTTTATCATGCTCGAGCATATTATTTCGAATAGCCTTACCTAGTTGCCTTATCTTAGAATTCGATAATCTAGTTGCGCTCATAGCTTAGTTTGAAAAAGCCTGAATTATTCATGAGAAAGGCTATCATGTATTTATCTTACGAATTTCTTTCTTTATTTCTTCGAAGTAATCTTTGAGGGTTTTTTGACTGAGAGTAGGTACTTGTTCAAATTTTGTAGCTCCTTGAATTGTCTCTTCTTTCTTGTTTAGCTTAGGGTTTCCTATAAAAATTGCCACGGCTTCCAATAAATCAACCATTTCCTTCGGTTGAATAGTGCGCCTACCTGGATTAGAAAGTTTACTTGTTGTAGTATTAAAGTCTGTAATTGACAGCCAAGAAAATTGATTCCACCTGCTGGCTAAATGATTCGAACAGTGTGCTCGCAACCTTGATCCTATTGTCGAATTTTTACTAACCGCCTTCCCAATATAGACAGGCTCATAATTGAAGTAAAGAATGTAGATTCCGTGTGCATCCCAAAAGTCTATCGTATACTTCTTAGATGAACGCTTCGTTTCGCCCAGTAATGTAGCCTTTCCATTTGTCATCCCTTTACCATTCCAATTTACGGATGAAGGGTCCCAAAAGCTTCCATATGTTTTTATAAGCATTTCTTCTGGTTTATTGAGACAGATCAGTTTTAAGTAAAAATACCTAAAAGTGGGTATTGATTTTCTAACATAATTGATTCAATTTAGGAATAGAACTGAACTTGTCATGGGAATCAAACCAGGTCCAAAAAGAACTGCCAAATCAACAGGAAAACCAGATAGACGTCAACGGGATAATAAAAAAACTCCTGGAAATACACCCTCCCTGAAGCCACATAAGCATAAGAAGGGAGATTAAGACTACTAAGACTCACCTACTAGCGCAGGTCTTCAGACTTGAGCAAAACCAGTCATTCTCCGCTGATTGAAAAGGGACAAAACTACGCCTGGTTAAGGATTTAAGATACTCGTCACTCGACAGAGCCTAGCCGCAGACAGGCAGGCGAGCGACCGATTAAGAAAGTGCGAGAAAAAGCTCGTCTAAAATGCTTTAAGGCACATTTTTTAATTACGTTTATATACCAGTAATGCGTAAAAGAGCGCCACGATCAAAGTGATGAATAGAACTTATTTAGAAAGTATTGGACTATCAGGTTTACAACAGCAGCTTAGAGCTAACCAACTAGTAATGAATAATCAACTTGGTGGGCTCACAAGTGTTTTAAAGGAATTTGGAAAAATGAATTCTTTTGGCAGTCCATTGGCCTCTCAACTTGCTGAGTTTAGGGATCACCATAGATGGAAAAATCAACTAGGTGGATTGGGTACATTAACTGAGCTTTCAAAGTCCCTAGCCTCAAACCAAAACCAGCTAAAAGGACTGGGTGAATTAGCAAACAAAAATTTTCAAAACCAGCACCCCAGTACAATCCTAAGTCTAGCTGGAAAACTTCAAAATGATGGGTTAGCATCGAAATGGACAGGAATCGCTGATGTACTTCAATCTTCAGCACTGACAAGCCAAATGAACAGCATGCAACAGGCTTTGGGAGGCTTGTCATCTTTAATAACTCAACAATCAATAAAGAGATTAGATCTACTTAAAGACTTTGAAGAAATTAGTGACGGTGCAGCAAGAATCAGTGAACAAATAATTGAAAGAGAGTCGATCACAAAAGGTGACTTAGAAGAAATCAAAGGTTTCTTAGAACGAATTGAAGTCAAAGTAGATGAAAAAGATCGGGACTATTTCAGCATCGTTTTAAAATGGATGGCTGTTCTTAGTTTCATACTTTCCATCATTGGTGAAGCTAGAAATTGGATACAGCAAGAGGACAGTGTAACTCCTCAGGATTTAAATGACTTTAAAAATGATTTGCATAATCATTTAGAAGAAGCATTAAACAGAACTAAAGAGGTAAGAATTGCAAGAATAGCTTGTGAAGTAAGGTTGAAACCTCGAACTAAGACTTTGGTGCTAGACACTTTGGCCGAATGCTCAAAAGTTGTTGTAATACAAACCCAGCACAAATGGGCTTACATCAACTACATGAGCCCAAGCGACTGTTTATCCAGTCATGGATGGGTACTGAAGAAACATCTCAGCTTAACTGAGTAACCCTCACTCGGCGTAGTTTGAAACTACGCCCTAATATCAGGGAAAAGACATCATAATCGGTAGAGTAGAGCTAGAATAAGAGATTAAAACAAGCGTAACCTAATTTGATAATAGTGTACTCACTTCAATTAGGCTTAAATAAATGCTTAGTAGTTTTATAAATGTAATCAAACCATTATTAATCATAATTTCATCTCCTTACCTACCTTCACTAAATGGACGACAACTTTCTCACTACTAGCTCAAGTCTCCAGATTTATCTACCGTAGGTATGACTTGGGCTTAAAGATCATTCACGATTGATTTAATAGGCACAAGTGAGTAACACTTGCCTTTAGATTAGCATCAATAGAAATAGTTATACTTTCAAGGTAAACAAAAACAGTAGAGGTGAACTATCACACGCGCTAAGCTGAAGACTTATCTGGCGCATAAGTCCTCTACTGTCTTTTTGATTTGCATTAAATAGAATATTAGGCTTTAAGGCCTATTAAAGGCATTAATGAAATCATTTAAAGTTATGAAAAAGTATGAAACTGTGATCGGTATTGACGTTTCCAAGAAGACATTGGATTTATGCGTAAGTTCATCATCTGGTTTTGAATCTCTTAGGATCAAAAATGAGAAACCCGACTTTGAAAAAGTAAATCAATTAGTCAACGAACGCACACTTGTATGTATCGAGCATACTGGGATTTACGCATTCCCTATTTGTGAATTCTTAGCATCAAGGAAAATAGTTTATACCCTTATTCCAGCAGCTCAGATAAAGAAATCACTTGGTATACAGCGAGGGAAAAATGATAAAGCTGATGCTAAAGCCATTGCCAGATACGGTCTTCTCTTCCAGGAGTACATGACCATAACTACAATCCCAGAAAAGCTGCTGCTGAAACTAAAGCTCATATATGGTCAGCGTGAACGGCTCGTAAAGGCCAAAAACAGCATTGCCATGCCTGCCAAAGAATGTAATGAGTTTATTGACCGTCGATTGATGGTCGAAATAAACAAGTCAGCGGATAAAGCTATTTCAACCATAAAGAGTCAGATCAAGCAACTGGACAACCAGATGATCGAGCTTATCAAATCAGATAATAGATTAAATGACGTTTTTGAGCTATGTCAATCTGTTCCGGGAGTTGGACCGCAAATAGCTATTTACCTGATTATGACCACCAGGTCTTTCACCTGTTTCAAGAACTCAAGACAATATGCTTGTTATTCAGGTGTGGCACCTTTCGAATACTCCTCCGGATCCAGCATAAAAGGGCGAACGCGAATAAGTCATTTAGCAAACAAAAAAGCCAAATCACTTCTGAGCATGGGGGCCATCAATGCGGTTCGACATGATAGAGAACTAAAGGCTTACTTTGATAGGAAAGTTGGTGAAGGAAAAAATAAAATGGCAGTAATCAATGCCGTAAGAAACAAACTCATATCACGAGTATTTGCAACCATTGAGCGAGGTACACCTTTCGTTCAACACGCAAACTACTGATCATCGAAAATTACAATTAATAAACTTGCATCTATCATAGAATGCGCCAGTCTGAGAAATATTGCATTAAGTGCTTTTCTCATTCAAGATACCTCAAAGCCCCTTCATCAAATCCGATATAGGAAGTTTAAATGATTCAGCAAACCCCTCAATGTTTTTGAGTCCTGGGTTTCTCTCCCCCCGCTCAACCATACCAATATAGGTTCGGTGAAACCCTGTATACTCTGCAAGTTTTTCTTGCGACCAACCACGCTCTACTCGTAGCTCTCTGATACGGTTGCCGAAGCGTATAAGGACGTTTTCTTGCACGAATCAAAGCTGTGGAGAAGTAGACAATAAGTCTACATACAATAAGTATCATTATTTTTGTTTGATCTAACGTATCAAGAACTCTAAATTGATCATATGGCTCTAGATACCTACTGTGCATCCCAATCTCAGCTCCTTAATGAACTTGAGGATCTTTTTGCTACAATCCCTCCTACCCAACTCCGCCGCAATATGGAGGAATTGTATCATGCCTACCTGGCGGAACCTACGGCAGTGTTGCCGTCGAAGGATATAGCTGTCTCTTTTTACTTCCTGATTAGGTTCCTAAATGAGGTGGAGTTGCTGGAAGAAAGCAATGTTTCAAAGGTTGAAAGTAAAGAGTAGAAGGTAGAAAGTATGGAGTGTAGATCTTCAACACCACTCCCCTGAGCAACAACCACTAACTGCTTAACAAGAAGTGCTGAAAGCTTAACAAGAAGTGCTGAAAGCTTAACAAGAAGTGCTGAAAGCTTAACAAGAAGTGCTGAAAGCTTAGCAACAAGTGCTGTCAGGCCAACAACAAGCACCGTTCACTCAGCAACAAACACTGACAGCTTAGCAACAACCGTTGTTTGCTTGACAATAACCTCTTTAATCCTTGCAACAATCTCGTAAACCTCTGCAACAAGGTCTAAAAGCTTTGCAACAACCTCGGAAGGGTCTGCAACAACCTCGGAAGGGTCTGCAACAACCTCGGATAGGCCTGCAATAACCTCGGATAGGTCTGCAACAACGTCTCAAAGCTCTGCACAAACCCCTGAAAGGGCTGCACAAGCTGCTGTGAAGGCTGTACAACTTGTTTATTTGATGATTGTAGATCAGATGTAGTGCCGACCGTCATTCCTGCCTGTCCGTCGGCAAGCCTTGCTTCGCCGAAGTTCCTTCGCCGTAATACTATGAAGGAGAAGCTACGCGAAGGCAATGCCTTTGGCGGCCGTGGGATGGAGCGAATGCGGAATTCAGGAATCTCAAACAAATGATGAGATTCCTGCATTCGCAGGAATGACGAACTAGAGAAGGAATGACGTTTAGTGTAGTTTGATACTTAACCTTAAAAAACCAGGTCACTAAGTGGTGAAAATGATAAACCAATCCCAATCACATTATTGGATATATGAAAAAGCAAGGGGTATTGAAAGCCGAAGGCAACTCGTGTGTATCCATAGATCAATGCGCTCATGAGTTGCGGTAGCGTGAGTATTGGAAGTAGCAACACGTTCAACAGGGTCACTTCATACTTGGTGATATGGACCCAGGCGAAGAGGATGCAGGAAACGTAATAAATGATCCGAAAGTGTTTTACCCAGAATCGATTCAGGGCCTCTTTCACAGAGGGACGGCTGATGGCCGGATAGAGAACCATTCCAACTAAAACAGATACGACAACTCTCAAAACAAAGCTTTCATCAACCGCACTGATCTTTGTAAAGAAGACGAGCTTGGTTAAAACATAGTAGGTTAAAACACTAACCGAAAGAGCCAGATAGATGGGCTTGAACCTCAAGGAAAGCCTGAACGCAGTTTCTTCAACAAACGGCAGGATCAAACCACCAACCATCAGGAATACCAACGGAGAGAAACGTTCGGACATGCCTGCACCCTGTACATTCTCAGGGTCATATACCACGGCAAAAAACAGAACCACCGGGATAAGGAACAGCATCTTAAGAATGAACAGCCCAATGGTATCGTAGATCTTCATTCTTGTTGTTTTTCCCTTCGTTTTCTCTAGCGTGGGTCGTTTGATGAAGTTCAGGATCTCACCAAGAAGTGAAAAGTAGTAGGTTGGTTTTACCAAAGGGTATCTCATTATCAAAAGCTTTGATGCATGACGGGGGTTGGGGTGATTTGTTACAGTGATAGAGTAGAAGGTAGAAAGTATTTGGTAGAAGGAACTCTCCCTAACCCTCTCTTTCCAAGAGAGGGAAGTCCGTCCCGATCCCGATTTTTCGGGACGGGAGCGGACGGGTGAGTTGGTGTAGAACTCATTCTTCGCTCTGAGAAGATTACGGCAAGTTGTTGATTATCTACTTTACTAATTAACCATTCAACCAATTTACCCGCTCTCGAGCCCGTCATCCCTAAACTTCCGACCGTCATCACACCTCTAGACCGTCATTCCTGACGAATGAAATGAGTTCAGGAATCTCAAACAATGGTGAGATTCCTGAATTCCGCTTTCGCTCCATCAGGAATGACGATCCAGAGATAGGAATGACGTTGAGAGGTTTGAGATTTTAATTGTATCTCTGAACAAAAGATTGACCTACTTCTATCGTTATAAACCATAACAACCACCTACAACCATGAAGAACCTGGCATTCTTCCTTTGTTTATCCATCACAATATTTAGCTGCAACACCACAGATGATGGATTAACCCCTTCAGCTACCAGTGATGTGTTTAACGGGGATGTCACATTGATTACGCAACAGGACGTTGATGCTTTTGGAGGTTTTACCAGGGTAACAGGAACGATTACGATCGGCATCCTAAACTCCCCCTCTACCCTGATCTCGAGTCTGGATGGATTGCATAGTCTGAATACCATCGATGGTGATCTGATCATCCAGTTCAATGATGCTTTGCCCAATCTTGCAGGACTTAGTGAACTAACCTCTATTGGAGGTGATCTAAGTGTAGTCGGAAACGCTTCATTGATCGACTTACAAGGAATCAATAGTTTGTCAAGTGTAGATGGCAACATCTTTATTTGGAAGAATCCGGTCTTGAATGACCTGAACGACCTGAATGCTCTGACGACTGTTGGAAATGAGCTGTTCATTGGAGATAACCTAGAGTTGCAAGACATCACCGGACTGGAGAACCTATCTGCTATCGGTGGAGAGCTTCACATTTCAGACAACCCTTCCCTACCCAGCCTGGAAGGTTTACACAAAATCACTTCTGTCGGCTCTTTCCTCTACCTGGGTTTTAATGAAGCTCTATTGGACCTTGACGGATTAAGAAACGTTACTTCAGTCGGTGGGTTTATACGAGTCAGAGACAATGATCTCCTGGTCAACTTCTGCGGAATCCAAACCGCAATTGCAAACGGGTTTGATGAGGAATACGATGTGATTGGCAATTCGTACAATCCTACGCTACAGGATATGTTGGATGGGGATTGTGGGTTAGTTGATTAGTTGAATAGTGAATTAGTTGATTAGTCTGCCTTCGGTGGATATTGACTACAACTCTTCGGGATTCTATCTATATTCAGTCACGAAACTGAATTCAAGTTGGAAAAAAGTAGCCATGATCTGGATGCGCTGGTAGCTTATTTTAACTCCCACCTCAAACTGAATGAGGAAGAGACCGCTATCCTTTCAGAAGTCTTTCATCCGCGAAGGGTAAAGCGGAGGCAATTCATTCTGAGCCAGGGTGACGTTTGTAAGTACAACACGTTCGTAGTGGAAGGATGCTTTCGGATGTATTTTGTTGATGAGGATGCGAAAGAGCATAACATTCAATTTGCAGTCGAAAACTGGTGGGTTGGAGATATTGGTAGCTTCCACTCTGAGGAGCCGAGCAAATTATACATCGAGGCGATCGAGGAGTCAAAGGTCCTCCAAATCAAGAAACAAGATCAAATTAGGTTGTTCGTAGAATATCCAAAGTACAATCGGATCTTTAGAGTAATCACAGAGAATGCACTGGTAAGCGCTCAAAAGAGGATCTTGCAAAACATCAGCTCCACAGCAACCGAAAGGTACCTGGACTTCATGCAGAATTACCCTTACTTTTTCAATCGTATCTCCAACGCTCAGATCGCTTCCTATCTGGGGATGACTCCCGAATTCTTAAGCTCGGTAAGAAAAAAGCTCGCTGATTCTTAATCTACCTTAAGGAGCTTTCTTAAGCTTCTTTATGGGTACGGAATGTCGCTGCATTTGAATTTTGTCATGTCAACATTCTAAAGAAAACGACATGAAAAAGATTCAATTATTCCGTGCAATCATGCTCACGCTAACATCAACTCTTATCGTGTCATCCTGCACAACAGCAACTAATGAAAACATTCAGCAACAATCAAAAACGTTAGAAATCATGCAGAAAGAAGAAAAACAAAAAATCGAGCAGCTACTCTCAGAGTACAAAAAGGCCTTGAATACTTCAGATGCCCAATTGGCTCAGCGTCTCTATACGAAAGATGGCATCTTCATGCCTACGGAAGCACCCTCTGCGATTGGGGCTGAGGCTATCCTGAAGTCATATGAATTCATCTTTTCACAGATCCAGCTAAACATCGAGTTCTTCATCGACGAAATTGAAATCGAGGAGAACCTGGCGTTTGCCGTAACAAGCTCAAAAGGAACAACATTGATCCATGCAACTGGAGACACGATTCCGGAGGCAAATAGAGAGTTATTTGTATTTGAAAAATTGGATGGCGATTGGAAGATTGCGCGTTACATGTTCAACAAAACAGAATCTCAAAAGTGATTGAGGGATACATTCCAACTTCCGACCGTCATTCCTGCCTGCCCTTCGGCTAGCCTTGCTTCGCCATAGCTCCTTCGCCGTAGTACTACGAAGGAGAAGCTATGCGAAGGCAATGCCTCCGGCGGCCGTGGGACGAGCAGAGTGAGTTCAGGAATCTCAAACAATGGTGAGATTCCTGAATTCCGCTTGCGCTCCATCAGGAATGACGATCCAGAGATAGGAATGACGATCCGGAGATAGGAATGACGTTGTGGTTTGTGATTTGCTTGTCTTTTTAGGATTTGGAACTTGTCAGTTATTTGTCTTTTGGAATTTGCCACTTGGTCATTAGTGCCCTTAAACAGTCAGATCCACCGACTTCACAGAAGTATCCAGATCGTTAAGGAAACGGTCGATGACACCCTGCTTCACATGATCCATTACGACGATCTTCCACCATCCGGGCTCATCCTCATGTGAGTCAGGTACAAGCAGGTACTTTTCTGCTAGCTGCATCGGCACCTGGTCTCCTTTGATGGCAATGATATTCATACCGGGATTTCGAAAGTATTTGATGTTCCGGTCTTCCAGTTCATCACATAACCGGTCCGTCTTGGATAGTAACTTCTGAACTTTGGCAGTCCATCCCTCCGATCCGTAGGTCCGCATGATCATCCAGATAGCAATGGCATTCGCTCCCGACCGGCTGCCGATCAGGGTGTAGTCCTTCCCTTTTACATAGTTGGCCTCCTCTGTCAAGGCGTACTCCATGAATCCTTTACGGGTCAGGTAGATCCCGGTACCGTAAGGAGACTGCAGCATCTTATGTCCATCCAGTGTGAAGGAACTGATCCTGGGGTTTTGGAAGGTATACGAAGGATCATTCGTACTAAAGGGATAAATGAACCCACCGAAAGCTGCGTCTACGTGTACTTTGTAATCTGCACCCAGCTCATCTAACCAGCCGGTTAGTTCATCTATGTCATCTACAGAGCCAAACATGGTAGTAGACATGTTGGCAATGACGATCAAATGCTTCACTTCTTCACGAACCGAAGCTTCATAGCATTCCTGCAGGCTTTCCCTGGTCACTCTTCTGGTCGTTTCATCTACTTTCGTGACAAACGATGGAATACCCATCAATTTGGCTGCCTTCGGCATGGAGTAATGTGCGTCTTCCGAATACAGGATCCCCACTTCTCCGGGCTTTGCCTGGAACTCAGTCTCATAGTACCGCTTCAGTATCCAGATCGCCTGAATATTAGCTTCCGTTCCGCCCGAAGCTACATAGCCATCAAACGATTCCTCCCCACCCTCAAAGATCTGTTGTGCACACAAGTCGATCAGTTCTATTTCGATCTTGTGGGTCCCTCCAAACGCCAGTTCGGATTCATTTAAGGTGTGGCAACCAATGTGATTGGGATTCGCAATCAATGCTGTCAGGAATGGAGCGTCCTTCAGGAAAGGCGCATCATCGTAAAACACTTCTGCATCGAGGTAAGAAGCAGGTAAACCCAATACCGGGTTCTTTCTGAAATCATGATTCTCGGCAAGGGCATCATAAACGATCTCCTTGATTTCCTTGTGTGAGTACTTTTTCCAATACATAAGGGTCAGGTTTCAAAGTCGCCCGCAAAGTTAGGTCGTGGATCAGCTGATCGGAATTAAATGGATCTGACTTTGGTCAGTCAGTAGGCTACTAATATCATGATCAAGTAAGGAATACCCCTATGAAGGTATTGCAAATAAGGGTACTACTTGGTAGCTTAGAAGAACTAACCTACATTATCATGCCTGAAAATCTTGAAGATAAACCCCCAATTTCTATCCGCACCTGGGTGATAAGCATCATTTCTTTGATTGCGATGCTCACCATCATTGTAATAGATCCTTTTTCCTCAACGGACATTAAAAAGGATATCATTTTTCCTTCCATTCTTGGCTTACTTGGATCCTCTGTGTATTTGCTTTACAATGTCCTAAAACCCAAGAAAGGTGACGATTATACCATTGATCCGGAAACAGCCTGGAACGAGATTATTGCCAAGCTCATTATGGGCCTGATCGCCGGATGGCTTTCTTACACCATACTCAAGGATATAAATGATGATTTTGAAACCAACAAGCTGTTTGCCTGGCTCCCGTTCCTGGTAGGATTCAGTACAGACCTGTTCATTGGCATACTCAACCAGATGATCATCTCGATCAAACTCACACTTGGGATCTCTCAAAACAAAAAGCTCGCAGATGAAAACCGGATGTTAAGAGGAGAATTGGAACAGCGGAGGCAATCGTGACTTACTGAGTTGGCCTTGTTTCATTTCACGATAGTGAAGCGAAAGTGGTTAATAACGCTATCATTCAGTAAATTATAGTTGAAACAACCGACCACCTAACCATGAAATTCCATATACTCATCAGCGCAGCTGTTTTGCTGCTTGGAAGCTTCCATTCGAAGTGCCAACAACTTATTGATCTTGATTCGCTACTCAAAACCCCTAATGATAAAATAGTGATCGATATTAGAGGTACGGGTGATCACTGGGGTAACTGCTTGAAAATTGTGATTGAAAACAAACTGGCAGAACCGATAGCAATCGGATGGACTCCCGGGTTTGTCCTGTCGAGCAGAAACAAGAAGGTACAGGACATGATTGTGACTAAAGGTGGATCAATTAGAGTTTCTCAAAATGCCAGAAACGAAGGAAGCATATTTGCGATGTGCGGTGAGATCAATAGAGCGGCCCCTGTAGCTGCAAACAAGCTATCCCTTCATGGTTTTGCTACTCCTGACACAAGAGCTGCAGCAACCACATTGGACCGCCTATCAGAATCAGACGCTAGCTACCAGGCTCAATTAGGTCAGGCCTTCCTATGGTCTGTTACGGATAATGCATCATGGAGAGAAATCAACGACGCATTCATCAGAAGCAAGAAGAGTACCCTTGATAATAGTGATCTTGATACGATCATCTATCAATTGACCGCAAATGGTCTCTTCGTGAGACTCAACCTTTCCAAAGCTTTAAGAGAATACCTTGCCAGTCAGGAAGTATCACCAGATTCCAGGCACTTGGATAAACTGTTGGATCGATTGATGGACATCCTGGAAAAAGCATCCTCAGGCCAGGTAAGTCAGGGTTCAGAGAAGGTCACGGTACAGGTGGACACGGTTCGGGTAACACTCCCTGATCTTACTGTAGATGTAAATGCACATGATCATTCAGAGTTGGAGACCAAGCTTGTTGAACTGATTAAGAAATACCTTGAACCTAGAGATCAATCGGCAGAACAAGAGCGTACCTGGACTAAAGCCGTCACGCAACTAACGGAAGATATACTTTTAATGAGTAAGCTACTCCCAAAATCAAAAGAGCAAGTCCGCGAGCGAGATTCATCAGGTTTAAGCGGCTTTTTTGATAAGCTCTTTTCAGTTTCATTTCAACTTCATTGGCAGCCAATTGCCTTGGCTACCGGTCCTATTTATGTCCTTATTGGACTGTTGATCTACAGGCAGATCAAATGTCCGTGTCCCAGTGAGGAAAAGCGAGCCGAAAAACCACATATCAAAGAGGTTATTAAAACTATGCTCGCTTTCATTAAGGAGAAACCGATGGTAGAGGTCGAGTATGAAAATCCAGGAAACAAGACTGCCAAAGGAGTTCTCATTTCACTGGATTACAATGGTTTTGTATTGTTGGAAGTTGGAACTGAGGCAAACAAGAAAGAAACCATGATCGACAGAGGCCGGGTGATCAGTGTTCATAAGATTACTGGTAATTAAGAGCGGTTCTTCTATCTGCCATTTTGATCGTTGGGGTTTGTTATTTGGATTTATTTGTCTTTTGAGGTTTGATTGTTTGCGGGTTGGTTCAAGGCAGTCATTGCTTATTCATAACTTAGGGTAGTGGAACTTGATAATGTCTTCAGTTAAGCTTATAAAACCAACTCATTATGATTGAACTAGATCCTGATTACAAACCAATTCTCCTGGAAGCACTTGAGGACCTGATGTATAAGCTTTCGCTCCAATTGGATGATTTCAAAGGGGAAGCGCTTGATAGCGAAAGAAAGGAACTGACGGAGAAACAATCCCAGGTGGAGAAGCTGCAACACATTATCTCGGTTTCGGAGGATGGGTGAATATAGATGCTGAAATAAACCTGCCTGCCGGCATAGGCAGGTTCAGCATGACTTTAGAGTAGCCCGGAATGACAGGAAGTAGAGATACTGACGTTCATCATTTTTCACACGAGCAAATCAGGATAGCTTGGCATCATGTCCAGTTTTCGCATCCGTCCACGGTTTAAGCATGTTCAGCCAGGTACCTCCTCCGAACTGGAGGAACAGATCCTGGAGGCCATCAAAACCAAAGACCAATTCATCGCAACGCATGTGCCTGGTAATCTGTATATCAAGATCGATCCAAAGGAGCAACACTTCTGGTCACCACAACTCAATCTCACCTTTGAGCAGGATAACGAAGAAGTGATCATCCGTGGGTTGTATGGCCCAAACCCTACCTTATGGGCGGTGTTCTTCTTCAGCTATGTGGCCCTCGGTATCCTTTCGCTCTTCCTTGGCATGTGGGGACTGACCCGTTGGAGTCTGGGAATGTCTTCCTATGTTTTATGGTCTGTTCCTGTCTTTGCTGTGATTGCTACCCTACTTTACTTCGCAGCACAGGCCGGTCAAAAGCTCGGTGCTCAACAGCTATTTGATATTCATCATTTGTACGAAGAGATCATTGGGGATCGAGTACCGGTAGAGTGATATTGGTGGAAGATAGACTCTGGAACAAGCCTGTCTGCCGGCAAAGGCAGGTTCAGAGTGACGTACCAAAGATCGACACCCTGAAGTCATACTGCTTCGCCGAAGCTACGCGAAGGCAATGCCTTTGGTGGCCGAAGGGTGAGTGTAGCAATACAGAATCTTTAAATAATGGTGAGATTCCTGAACTCACTAAGTTTGTCAGGAATGACGTTCAAAAGCTAAAACCTTGCAACTCATTTCCACCCCACTCGCATCTCAACCCCAGGCTCAGGTAAATAAAACTGCTCCACCCCATTATCCAGCCACGGGACTTTGCTATTCAATTTGAGGATGAACTTATCCAGTTTGGTACTCGGTACAACCGTTTTAGGAAATTCCTGATAAGGTTTGAAGAAGTCTTCCCAATGTCCGATGATCACTCGCTGGGGTTTGCCCAGGTAATCCATCAGCTTCTCCGGGTAGTCTTCATCTTTCACTTTGCTGAAACTTGCCGCACCAAGGATGGCCAGAT
Organism: Cyclobacteriaceae bacterium; assembly: GCA_965267415.1. Classification (GTDB taxonomy): domain Bacteria; phylum Bacteroidota; class Bacteroidia; order Cytophagales; family Cyclobacteriaceae; genus Ekhidna. Next base: position 957,163 of record OZ253955.1, read on the forward strand.
CAATTGCCTTTTCATTCAGATGATCCTGGTGCAGGTAGCCACCGGGTTGTTTTGCGGCTGAAGACTGCACAAAGATGCGGTAACGTACATCGTTTCCATCCATGAAATCAACCAGGAAGGCAAAGACGTTCCCGACTTTCCATTTGCGCCCCTTCGTCTTCGCCAAGTCAGAAGTATATCCTTTCAACGGTTTCTTTCCATCGCCATGGAAGAACAAGATCCCTGCAAAGTGAGGTGCATGATTCGTCTCGATCGGCAAGACACGTATTGCACCACCTGCCAGCTCCACCCAGTTGCCGACATTATTCTGATTGGATCGCATAGGGTCCAGGTTTCCAAAATCATTGGGTTGGATCACATTGGAGATCAAGATACCTGCAGATCCAGATCCGTACACCTTCAGGTCCGGATCACTCGTATCCAGGTAGCGATTGTAGACATAAGGAATGTCCATCAAATGGTCGTAATGCGCATGCGCTGCAAACACACCTCGTACCTTGTTTTTCAAATCGTTTCGTATAGGATCCAAAGCATATGCCACATCTCCCTGTCGGGTGAAGACTTTTCCAAAGTAGACCCTCAACATAGGGAAATGCGAAAAGAATGGATCGATCAATACGGCATTCTCATCATCCCCAATGTAGTACCCGCCACATCCCAGGTACCGGATCTTGATGTTACCATCAGGAGTGTTTGTAACCGGGATAGTAAAGTCACTCTTCTTAAGTATCCTCGAATTGATTTGCTCATTGGTGACTTTTGTTTTGTAAAAGAGTTTCATAGGCTCACGGTTGCAGGAAGTAAACAATAAGAGGATTATGATGAGAGTTAGGTAACGCATGGTGTCTTGATTATTAGTCCAATTGCTGGATAAGATCCTTCGCTTTGCTCAGGACGACAAAAATGTTTAAATCAATACCCAATAGTAATGCTTGAGGCTTAAAGCTTGTAGCTTATCACTCTTATTCAACCGCTGCAATAAACTGGTCCCAGGGAAAGCCTTTTCCCGGATCGTACTTCTTACCCGGAGAAAGCACATCATGGCGGGTGATCTCAGTGATGTTTTCCTGAGCTTTGAGTGATCTGCACAATTCAATACCTGCCGTCAATTGAAACCTGGTCAGATACCGTTTCTTCATGGCCTCCAGGAAGGTGGGATAGGTATGTATTCCTGAAACCAGGAACTCGATCCCTATACTATTGGTATTGTGTCCTTTTGCATGCCAGGCGATCTGGTCGTTGGCCCTGGATTGAATAATCACTCCGGAGGGACAAATAAAGTAATGTGCGGAAAGACCCAGTTTGTCCAGCCACTCTTTGGCATGGTAGTCCTCTACCCCATTGTCAATGTATTCTGCCATGGCATGGATCACGATCTTTGTTGGAGTCTGTGACCCACCACCGTTCTCGCTGGGAATGTTTGCTATATCCATGGTTGACTATGTTAGATGTTTGTATGAATCAGGACTCTCCTCCAGGATCCTTCGCCCGGTTGAAGATCCGATCCAATGTATTGATGAAGACGCTGAAGCTTTTGCTACCGCCACCCAGCAATCCGCCCGTAATGACGATATCTCCTAATCGATAAAAGAAGATCTGTGTCTGATTCTCCACAGGTTCAATGTCAAGGATATCGCCCAGGATGCTCAAACCGATCGCAGCAAACACTACCCCACCGACAAACACGATACGAGTGATCATCTTATAGGTGCGTTCTTCAAACTTGGTACGTCGAAACTCATACGAGTGCTTTACAGCTCGCAGGTAGCCGATCAGTGCATGTTTTTCATCCTCCGGTTTATTTTTATAGGTGATCTTCTTCTTGTCATCATCCAGGTAAGGGTCATCCACTCCAATGAAGCTTTTTGAATTGTGAGTGATCTCATCGATGATGATCTTTTCCCGATGGTAAGTCTGCTTTAGCTCTGCAATGGAAACGTCTGCAAACTTGATCTCCAGCACTTCCCTGACCCGCTTCACCCGTCGGTCCCAGGTCCGTTTCGCTTCGTTTCGTTCGATACCCGTCCATACCGCCGCTGCTCGCTCCATCGCCACAATGATGAAAAAGTACTTCATGAAGATACTTGACCAGTTTTCAATGAGGTCGGGCTTAAAAGAGAAATTCGTCCAGTCGTAATAGGAATAAAGAATGCTACCACCAACTGCCAGTAGTAAGGCAACAATCGAGATGGTGGTGTTACGTTGTTTGCGCGCCCTTACCTGTTCAGGGGATTCATAAGTGGAGTCGTACATGAGGGTTAGGTTAGTTTAATTTAAAGATAACGACTTGCATTGCTTAAAACAATACTCAACGGAATCATAACAATCCCTTAAGATACGGTATTTGATATCTTTTTTGAATACACTATCTTGAGAAACCAAATCAGTCACCATGAAAAAGCTAACCTATCCACTGGCAGCCTTGCTGCTATCCGTTTGTTCATTTGCTCAACAACGTATCGAGATCACCCACTTCGACATTGGTCAGGGCGATGCGACACTCATTGTTTCTCGCATCTCTTCTGACTCCATCATCACCGTACTCTTTGATGCCGGAGGCTACAGTCGACTCTCCAAGGAAGATGCCGGAGCGATCATCAACGACGTATTGATCAGTGATGGCATTAGGAGAATTGACTACCTCGTTGTTAGTCACTACGATGCGGACCACATCGGTGGGATCATTGCCGGAGGAAGAGGCAATATCTATCAAACCAGTTTCAGGACCGGACGGGACAATACTCCCGGCACTTCGGATGATATCACCGTAATCAATGCGATCGACCGTGGTGACAACCGACCTCCCAGTTCCACCATCTTTAGGAAATACCAGGAGTTTGCCAATACGATCAACCGGGTTTCACTCGATTCCAAAAGTGACCGAGGGTACGAGATCTCCCTCGGACCAGAAGCAAAAATGACCTGCCTGGCTACCAATGGCTGGGTTCAGGGGCGAGATGCCCAGGTGGCTTATGTAAACACAGAGAATGAGAAGAGTCTCTCGTTCCTACTACAGTATAAGAAGTTTGATTACCTGATCTCCGGTGACATGATCGGTCAGAAATATGGAAACGAAAATGCCAAGGTCGAAGCTGCGGTTGGGGATTATATCCAACGAAGAAACATCAACGTGGATGTTTTCCATGCGGATCACCACGGAGCAGAGAATGGTCAAGAGGCTTCCTTCCTCGCCGACATTCAAGCGGAAGTAGGGATCATCTCCTGCGGAGAAGGGAACTCACACCACCACCCTACCCTAGGAGCTTTGTCCCGAATGGTAGACTCAGGTATGGAAATGATCTTCCAGACCAACCTGGGAAGCACCAGCGACGCTATCCCTGATTACATCAAAGACCGTCAACAAGTATTTGACGGTCACATTGTCATTACAACTGATGGCGAAAGCTATGACATCTACAAGTACGGCTATGCCAGCAGCAGCGGGAGTTATTTTCAGTATAGCTGTGATGAGTGAGAATTAGTCCTCTCCGAGTAGTTTAAACGTAGCTTCTAAGTCACCCGATGAACTAATCGTAATGGATCCAAGTGCTTCGCATTCAAGGCTCAATGAAACTTCCGGAGCTTGTTTACTTAGAGATATATCGTTGACACAAATGCCAACATTAACTCCACATAGGTCCTCATTGTCCTTGAATTTCTTTATTTCTCGTTTCAAATTTTGAGGTTCATTGACTTTGAATCGATACTCATAGTAATCAGCATATAAATGTTTTACTTCGATATCGGTAGATTCAGTAAGGTCAAAATACTTGCGAAGTGCCCGATTTGAGTTTTCTCTTAATCCTTGAAGAAAATCGACATCTAACTCTTCTACCGGACGAAACAACGAAATATCATTTAGTGCTGCTTGATAATATCTTGCCAAATAAAAGCTCATCTCATCCTCCGGAATATCCACCAACCATTTCCATTCAATACCTGAATAGTATCCGGCCTCTTTTTGCTCAGGAAACATCTCAAGAAAAGAATCAAACTCTTCCATAGTCCCAAATTTTTCACTTAAGACTCCATAATGTTTTTCTGATTGTTCTATTGTTTCACTCATTACGGAGTAATTTTCTGCGGTCAGCACATATTCATATTCAGGATTGTAGTCTTTTACCTTCAAACCGAGTTCATCAACGCTATTAATACCATAAACCTCTAACCCAATTTCTCCCATAGAGCCAGACTGTGTACTGACAAGTGTTCTGTTTTGATCAAATACTTCCAACTTAAAGCCTGAACCAGTAATTCCATTAACTTCATTCATAAAGGGTATCTCGTCCAATTCTCTAACAATACACTGCGCCGCGAAAACCAGATCTGGCACCTCCCCACCATTGAAGTAATAGCCAGCAGGATAAAGTGTGTGCTTTCCAGCTGGTAGCCGATACGATTGATGTTGAGCTAGCAATAAATTCGGTACGATTGCTAATAGCAATATGATCCTGAGTATCATGGCTGGTCTGGTTTATAATGATGAATAAGTAAGTTTAGAAAAGCTGAATTTGGTGAATACTCCGAAATTAAGTCGTTGGTAAAAAGGATCCAGGTCCTTCACATCTGCTGGTTTGCGACGCTCCCTATTCTGACCTACGTCAGGCACTTCCAAGTAGACTCCTCCAATGAATTTCCCTTTTTTCCCATTGAACAACGAACCACTAATTCCAATATCGGTATGATTCACAACAATTTCTTCGTTTGAAGATATGTTGTCTCTTATGTACAAATTGGCAATAATGATGCTCTCTTTCCCGGAAGGGAAGAATCGCATGATGTCAAAATCCAAATTGTCGATGAAAACCTTTCTGAATGTGTTTGGATAGGCGGTCTTCTTTAATTCAGTCGCCCCTGTAGCGGAGGCAGTAGTATTCGTTTGAGTTACCTTATACTCCGAAGTTTCAAGATCCTCCAGGTTATTGGCTTCTTCATAAGTGTATCTGAACCCAATGATCCACTTGCTTCCATAGTTCCTGTTAATGCCAAACCCTCCGCTACTACCCCTAAAAGTGATCTTCTCGAAACTGTTCGTAAGATCAACTGAATCCCAACCTTTAAATACATTGAACTTGGTTGCTGCATTCCCATGATGAAGGTAAAATGTGGTCCTCTTATACTTATCTATGTCCTTACCCATGTTATCAATTCCTTCCTTGATCACTTTCTGTAAGCCTTTATACTCTTTCCATTCTGGGTTATCCTCAAAATAGGTTTTGTATATCTCAGTGGCGTGATACCTGGTTTCAGCGGTTTGGGAAACATCCTGGGATAAGATTTTAAAGGCTTTCTTAAGTCGAGTATAGATCTTAAGGGGTTTCTTTTTTACGGTGCTGTAAGCTGTCCCAAGCACTCTTTTGGCTATTGAATCAGCTGACCCTGTATCTAGATCATTGATATAGTTATAAATCGCCGTATCAATTGATTGCTTGAATCCTGTAGAAAGGGATGTGAACCTCTGCTTTTCAACTTGCAGATTATTCAAATATACATTCGATAGTTTATCAGCATTGGATGTTGAGAACCCTAGTAATAAAGTGATCTTGCTGGAAGGCACAATCTCACTTGATGAAAAGATGGACGATATACCTTCGTTGTTCTTTCCTTCGGCAGTTATGCCCCAAAGAATCGAATTGGGATTGGTCTTTCTTAAACTAAGGTTATTCGTTTTGAATGTTAAGGAGGCTTTTCCAGGATCAAAGCCAACATTGGTTGTATTCAAAACCACACTGCTTTCGTCCTTTCCGGTTTTAGTATCCTGGGCAACAATGCTGAAAGCAACAAAGCAGCTTACTATTAGTAGGAATAATCTCGTTTTCATGCGAACCAGTTGAATAATTGACCTCCCATGTTAGGCTTATAGACGCTTTCGATGGGATTTGAATTGACTTTTGTATCGTCGACAAAAACGTCCATCTCACATGTAGCATTTTCTGGTCCGAACAGAATTCCCACAACATGCAAGTGCGCAGAAACATCTACATTTTCTCTGGTTACCTCAAGGTTTCCTGGTGATGTTATTGTCTCGGTCGCATCTTCAAAATTGATTTGAAACTCACCTATGTCCGTGATGAACTGATCCGGATAAGTGATTTTACATTTTACTGTAGCCATAGTGTTTAGTTATTAAGTTATGTTAGTCGATATAGATTATCCAGGATAGCAGGCTTGTATATCCTTATTTCTTTTCAGCAGCTATCTTTTTCTCATTATTCTCAAACTGTCGTTTGACCCTCTCCCATACCACCTCGCTGTAAACGGACCCGACGAAACAAAAGAAAAGCAGTGTGTACGGGTTGAGATTGGAAGTGTCAGAACTCAGAATCGCCATTCCTCCTTTAGCACTTAGAAAAACAACAAGGGACGCTGAAAAGCCACCAATTAATGTGCTTGTTACATTGCTCCTGAAAAAGGATTCCTCAGAGTCATATTTCTTCCTTCGAATGAGTGAGGAAATGCCAGCACCCAATAATCCAAACCCCAGCATCCCGGAGATCAGGATCATTTCATCAGACCTGGAATTGATCAGCCAGCTGGCAAGCTGATAAAAAATGTCTTCACTGGGAGCCTGAAGTACTGGCGAATAGTAATAGTCACTCAGATAGTTTTCGATATCCCAATCGACGTATTCACCTGGTCGCAAGTAGAATTCACCATTGCGAAAAAAGTCTATGAGCGCATTAGATTCATAGTCCAGATTGAGTTGAAGAGCGTCCAGTTCCCTTTTATTGAACTCATAATTTCTCTTAATATCAGAAACCCGATAGCTCAGCTCTATCTGATATTCCTGGAGGTAATTCACATAATAGTTGTTTAATTGTTTATAAAGCACGACCCGTTCTTCACCAACATTGCGATTCAACAACTCGGTCTCAAATGAGCTGATCACCTCATTCTTCTTGTCTAGAACCAGCCGGTTGTAATCTTCAATTGCCTCATTGATCTCGGACTTCTGATTTTCAAGGTATCTCATCCAAGAACCAATATCACTAAGTGCCTGTGTCATCGAGTAGGTCACAAAACCTATGTCACGATTTGAGTTAGCCGCAAGAGCAGAATCGGTTGAAAGCTGCTCAATCCTTAATTGCAACTCATTCAATGTGGTCGAAACATCATTTGTTGCAAACTCCAGTTGATAGTCTGTAATATCGCTAAGGTTCTTCTCTGACCTCTCAAGGTTTTCCCGAAGTGCTGTAGCATCCAAATCAGTAAACTCTTTGTCTCTATTCAATACGGGTATCGCAATGATGGACGACATGCCAAGAAACATTCCCACAACGAAAATGAGGAAGAAGACAATACTTACCTTATAACTGATCAACCATGTTTCCACCTTTTTCTTGCTGGATACCAGGTATTCCATTAAAAGCAGTAGGAAAAGCAACATGACCAATCCCAGGAAAAAGGATCTTACATAATGAATGAATATTTGCTCGAAGATCCGGTAAACTAATTGAAAGGCATACTTGATCTTCTCCACACTGACTTCCATTGACGTATTGAGTAGTGCCACCAACACATTCTCCTCAGCCTCTAAATCAACCTCTTCCTCAGTTTCAGGTTCAGAAAACAGAAAACTATTTTCTACAGGCTCTGGCTCATCGTAAAAAACTGAAGAATTACCAATCTGTGCCATTGGACTACTGATCGGCTTGATCAATACAGAGTGAAATCCATCAAAATAGAAAATACTAAGAAGTCCCACCGCCAGGATCTTTGCAATTGTATTCTTCGTGATGGTCTTTGATAACTGAAAGAGTATCCGGTAATAGTAGACAATCAGAATACCTAATAGTACATAAACCAAGAGGTTCAAAATGTACCCATAATAGGATTTGGCCAGGGATATTTTTCCTTCAAAATCCGGAACACTAACTGCGACAATGCCTGTACAAACAATCATTGCCAGAATAAGGAATATAATAAATAACGTTAGTGGTCTTTTAAGCGAATCGGTCTTAACGTATTTCATGGTCGGTTAGGGTGAGTAGCAGTTATCTAATATAGCACTCAACGTCGCATGTTACCAAAACACAACATAACACTGGTACTATTTAAGCTATAAGTTGTCTTATTCCAAGGTTCTCTTTCAATTTTCAAGGTTCTCTTCTAATTCCAATCTTCACAATCTAAAATCCACAAATCTGTTAGTTTCATCAATACCCCCTCGGTGGTATTTCACTTACCGGGAAGAGGTATTTATTTTATGGGCCTTTGGCTATGGCCATTAGCCGTCGACTTTTAGTCACTTGTTAGCGTGATCATAGAACATTGGAAGAAATCTTTCCTGGCTCGATCGATTTCAAGATTTTGTGTGCGACAGAAATCACCTAATCTACTATTTTTGTCAGCTTCTTATTTACTGATCGCCTTCAGATTTTTTAATGCAATTAACCAGGTTAGAACTTAAGGGATTCAAGAGCTTCGCGGACAAGGTGGTTATCAACTTTGATGAGGGAATAACCGGGATCGTAGGGCCGAACGGGTGCGGGAAATCCAACGTGGTGGATTCCATCAGATGGGTGCTTGGCGAGCAGAAGACCCGCGTGTTGCGATCAGACAAAATGGAGAGTGTGATCTTCAACGGCACCAAGAACCGTAAGCAGACTCAAATGGCGGAAGTCTCGCTCACCTTCAACAATACCAAGAACCTCATCCCTACAGAATATTCACAGGTCACTATTACCCGGCGCTATTATCGTTCGGGAGATAGTGAGTACCTATTGAATGGCGTGACCTGTCGATTGAAAGACATTACCAACCTCTTCCTCGATACCGGGATCGCCTCCAACAGCTACGCGATCATTGAGTTGAAGATGGTGGACGATATCCTGAATGATAAGGATAACTCCCGAAGGGCCTTGTTCGAGGAAGCCGCAGGTATCTCCAAGTTCAAGATCCGCAAGAAGGAAACGTTAAAGAAGCTGGAAGATACAGATGACGACCTGGACCGTGTGGAAGACTTACTCTTCGAGATCGATAAAAACCTTCGTTCGCTGGAACGGCAAGCCAACCAGGCCAAGAAGTACTACGAGATCAAAGACGAGTACAAGAACGCCAGCATTGCCCTTGCAAAGAAATCCATGGCGAATCACCAGGGTGTGATCGATGGGATCGAAAAAGAGATCCAGGATGAGAACGACAAGAAGCTGGCGTTAAACACACTTGTCAATGAGAAGGAATCCGCGATCGAGAAAGCAAAGTCCGATCTGATCAACAAAGAGAAGCTCCTATCCTCTCGTCAAAAGACCTTGAACGAGCATGTCAGCAAGATCCGACAGTATGAGAGTGACAAGAAGATCAAGAACGAGCGTCAGGTGTTCCTGCAGGATAAGATCGAAAATCTGAAAGAGCAGATCGCCGCAGACATGCAAAGTCAGGATCGGATCACAGTTTCCCTGAAAGGCCTTCACCAGGAGCTGGAATCGGAATCCAAGGTCCTGGAAGAATTAAAGCAGGAGGTTGATCGGCTCAAAGAGGATTATGAGAACCAGCAGTTGTTGACCAACGAGGCGCAACAGAATTCCAATCGACTTTCACAGGAACTCGCTGATAAGAAAGAGAACAGTTTCCAGCTGACCAAAGAGTTGGAGATCAAAGGGATCCAGCTGAACTCCATGCGAGCAGAACTGAATAAGACCAGTGAAGACTCCTCTCAGCACAGCGCGAACCTGGAGGAATTCCAGTCACGACTCACCTCAATTGAAAAAGAAAAGCAAGAGGTCACGTCAGCCTACGAAAAGCTGAAGAAGGCTGAAAGCGAACTGAGTGAGAAGATCGCCGATAAGGAAGAAGAAGTACAGGCAGTCCGTGAAGAACTGGTTGCGCTAAACCGGCAGCTGGACGCTAAACAAAACGAATACAGCCTGACCAAATCACTGGTGGACAACCTCGAAGGTTTTCCAGAAGCGATCCGTTTTCTGAAAAAGCAACCTGGCTTTAAAGACACCCCACTCCTATCTGATGTCATTACTTGTCCGGAAGCGTATCGAGTGACGATCGAGAATTTTCTCGAAACATACATGAATTATTATGTCGTTGAGAACCATCAGCAAGCCATCGATGCGATCAATACGCTGAGTGATTCGGCACAAGGAAAAGCAAACTTCTTCATTCTTGATCAGCTTAAGTCCTTCACTCCTTCTTCTGTTACTGTTGCCAATGCCAAACCTGCTACGGAGGTCGTTGAGTACGATTCGCGTTATGCCAGGCTGGTTGAATTTTTACTAGACAAGGTTTACATTTTTGATGGTGACCTGCCTGCTGAAGATTCTGAAGCTATTCTACTGGATAAAACCGGTAAGATCACCCGAAGAAAGTTCAGTATTTCCGGAGGATCCGTTGGGTTGTTTGAGGGGAAACGTATCGGACGAGCAAAGAACCTGGAGAACCTGGACCAAGAGATCGGTGAGCTTAAGAAACAACAAACTTCTCTAGAGAAGAAGTCCGAAAAGATCGAGGAGCAACTGGAACAGTTGAAACAGTCTTCCAGGTCCGGTGAGATCGAAGAACTTCAGGAACAGTTGACCCGTATCAACGAAACACAGATATCTGTTCAAACCCGCCAGGACCAGTTTACAGAGTTACTTTCATCAAACAAAGACCGCAAGGAAGACATTCAGCAGCAGGTTGTTCAACTGGAAAAAGAGCTTGCCGAACTCGAGCCTTCGGCCAAAGAAGAACGAACATCTTCGGAAGCACTTGAGGCACAGGTACAAACTATACAGGAAGAAACCAATCAATTACAGGAACTACTAAGTACCAAGTCTTCGATCTTCAATGAACAGAATGTGCTTTTCCACCAAAAGCAAAACAAGATCAGCAGCCTGGAGCAGGAGATCGGTTACAAGCAAGAGGCCTTTGAGAACAGTAAACTCCGTATTGAGCGAAACAAAGAAGACCAGGAGGTTACTACACAAAACCTGAATGAGCTGGCACGAAAGAGCACCGAAAGTGATGATGAGCTTGTAGGGATGTATGATGAGAAGGAATCACTTGAAACCGGGGTTAACGAAGCTGAAAAGGAATATTACGAAGGAAGGTCACTCATAGATGAGGAAGAAAAGAACCTTCGCGAAACTCAACGTCAGCGAGAAGGGATCGATCACGCACTGATGGAATGGCAGAACAAGCTGAATGAATCCAAGATGGGTCTTAACTCAGTGAAAGACCGGCTGTCTGTTGAATTCAACATTGATGTTGAGAAGGCCGAAGAGGTCGAAGGGTACGAAAAGATCAATGAGGAGGCGTTACGTAGTAAAGTCGAGAAGCTTCGAACCCGCATCGATACCATGGGGCCGATCAATCCGATGGCGATGGAAGCTTACGAAGAGATCAAGGAGCGGCACACCTTCATCACCGGGCAGAAAGAAGACCTGCTCAATGCCAAAGAATCACTCCTCACCACCATTGCAGAAATTGACGAAGTTGCTAAGGAGACGTTCATGGAAGCGTTTGATAAGATCAAGCACAACTTCATTGACGTATTCCGAACACTTTTCACTGAAGAGGATGATTGCGACTTGCTTTTGACTGATCCGGACAATCCATTGGAAAGTTCGATCGAGATCATTGCCAAGCCAAAAGGTAAAAGACCTCTGACTATCAACCAGTTATCCGGAGGTGAAAAAACCTTAACGGCAACTTCACTTTTATTTTCAATATATTTACTCAAACCAGCGCCTTTTTGCATCTTCGATGAGGTCGACGCACCCCTTGACGATGCGAACATTGATAAGTTTAACGACATCATCAGGAAGTTTTCCAGGGAGTCTCAGTTTATCATTGTCACCCACAACAAACGAACCATGTCCAGCACCGACGTGATCTATGGGGTAACAATGCAAGAGCAGGGAGTTTCAAAGGTGGTTCCTGTTGATCTAAGAGAATTGGCTTAGCCTTTGGACTGGTTTAGAATATTTTGCCGCACGATATTCGCCTTAACTGTTCTCGCCGGATGTTCATCATCTGACGGAACAAGCGATTATTCGCAACTCGATCCGGACGATCAGGTTGCCTTCCTTTCCTCATTTGATTACCAACCTGCAAAACCTGTAGGTGGAAAACTGCTTGGCATCATAGAGCTGGGATACACCGGGTTCAATTCATTCACCGTTCGCATGGATAACCAGGACCGATGGGTATTGGAAAAAGCAGTGTATGGTGAAAGCTATATCAGTGATGGAGCGATCACCTTTGAACATGTGATGAACAAGATCGATCAGTTCAAAGCAGAGATGATCACCTACGGAGTGAGTCGAAACAACATCAACTTTGTTGCCAGTTCCAGTGCTATTAAGAACGATCGAGTCATAGAAATAGCTGATCGTCTGCGCCAGTTGAACATTGGGATCATCACAGTAAATGCTGACCAGGAGGGCAATTACGCCCTTCAGGCAACTGTACCTCCCGACCTATATGCCCATGCTTTTATGGTAGATGTTGGATCAGGAAACACAAAAGTGACCTGGATCAAAGATGGAAAAGCACAGACAATTGAAACCTATGGTTCAAAGTACTACGAAGAAGGAATAAGTGATGAAGAAGCATTCAAAAGCATTCGGGAAGCATTGATCCGCGTTCCAGCACAAAACAAGCAGATCTGCTTCATGGTTGGAAAAGTGCCCTACACTTTAGCAACTGCTACCAACAATAGAAATGGCAGGTACACCATTCTCGAGTCCCCTACCTCCTATAAACTTCGAGAAGAGCAAGAACTGGCTGGATTGAATATTTACAAGGCGTTATACGAAGAGTCTACCATCTCCCATGTCTTTGACTGGGACTCCAACTTCTCCATTGGAGTCTTGATGACGGTCAATTAGGATCAGTTCTTACTCTGTTCCTTCACTGCATCCCGCGACAGCCTGATCGCATCATTAGAGATACGTAACGCATCTTCGACGATCTCATTGATATTCATATCGAGATTCCCCAGATCAATGTGGACACCATCATCCAGGTCCAGGTCAATATCAATATCAAAGTCGTGATCAAAGTCGAAATCAAAATTGAAATCATGATCAAAGTCGTGATCTATATCGACATCAAAATCGTGATCAAAATGATGGTCAAAGTCGAAATCAAAATTGAAGTCATGATCAAAGTCATAAGCGAAGTTGAAATCAAACCCTTCTCCATCATGTATGCCTAAATGCTGCAACTCAGAAAACGCAAGATCTTCTGCGAGTTCTTCGAATTCTTCGATCATTTCCTGAGAGAGAATGCCGTTTATAATGACAGAGACGGATTCATCATCGTCGTTTCCTGCGATTCTCTTAAGACCTTCTTCCTTGCTTTGGGAAAAGGCAAGCACAGTTACAAATGCCGCCAGGGTAAAGATGAGGTACTTCTTCATTTTGTTGGTATTTCTATTAAATACCCGGTACAATGGAAAAGGTTACATCCTTATTTATGATAAGCGTCTTTGACCATCAAAACATACGTTTTCAAACACCACATGCAAACGATAAATGTGAATATACCTGACAGCTCAAAAAGCCAGTCATTCGGAAGTTCATAACGGGGAGGCGGATACATATTCAAGAGCGTTGTTTGATCTACTCCAGCGAAGTAAAGTGCATTCTTCAACACATGATTGTATCCACCCTCGAAGAAACCAATGGCTCCAATAAAGAAGAAACCTGAAATCAAGACAAATAGCCAGAGAAGCAGTTTCCTCCTCCATTTGACAAATGTCCAAAGAATGAGCAACGAAGCGACCAGCCATGTAAGTCCCTGGGTAGCAATATGATTTCGCCAGGGAGTGCTATACAACCTTGCTCCATATATATGATGAATGGAAGTTATAAGATAAACAGCAATGGTCGAAAGGATCACCTTTCGGATCTGAGGAGTAAAGTTTTTCATTTGAGTAACCTTTGATCCTTTTAGGACATCAAATGTATCAGTGGGCATTACCACAACCTGTGCAATTCATATTGAGAAAATGTTGAGATTATGAAAAGAGCCATTCTGAATGATCGATACCTAATCGATTTCGATAAGCGAGAAGTGACAGACCTAAAGACTGAAATAAGTAGGAAAGTTGAACCAAGACTGGTGCAGATCTTACACCTTCTTCTCTCCAACATCAACTCTGTAGTGCCTCGGGAAGAACTGATTAGAAAAGTATGGGGAAACTATAACAGTGGTGAGCAGTTGCTGACTCATTCCGTTGCTTTACTAAGAAAAAGCTTTGAAACCGATGTGATACAAACGGTTTCAAAACTTGGGTACGTGATTAATGGGAAATTGGTACGACCAGGAATTCAATCCTGGATTACAAAGCGATTAAATGCAAGAACAATGGCTTATCTCATGTTGACGGTCATGATCCTAAGATCACTACTCATCGGTCACCATTGAGTTTGAACTTTACTTTTGACCTTGATCACCCCTCGCATGGAAACGTAATGGCGATTGTCAGGACATCTCAGACATTCTTCAGCTAACTCAACAAGCACTCTGGAAATCCTTTTCTTGTCAAATACTTCTGAAGGTTCAACTGCTACTTGCATTTTTATTATCTATTTACTGGTATAAAATTCATTCGAAACCTGAGCAAAATCAATACCTGTTTTTGGGTAATTTTTGCAGGCTTCACTAGAATAAACGCATAGATAATGCAATTGGATATAGGAATAAGTCAATTTTATATCAAAATATGACAATTGTAGATGACTTGCAGTTAATGTTCGATTAATATACCGGTGTTTATGACTGATTCCGCTTGGAATGATTAATCTCATTCAGATTCCTGAGACCTGACATAGGTGCCTCTTCAATTAAGGAATTGATTTGTCCATCAAAATCCTTTCAAATGCGAACCTTATTCATCCCTGTGTTGATTGCATTAACGTCCTGTGCCGTTCAGGTGAAAACCTTTCAAAATCCGGATACAGACTTCAGTCCTTATGAGTCCTGGTGCTGGATGCAAGGGTGTGAGATCACCTACCAGGGACCTGACCGTTACTATGATGAGCGGGTGATCAACGAAGTTGCCAATTCGATTGCCTGGAACATGAATGACAAGGGTTATCTACATGGTGACGACCGTTCAGATCTGATCATCAATTTCTACTTTGTTGTTGAGGAAGATTCGGCTATTAAGGAAGATTTCTTTTACAGCACGCATCAAGGTGAGCGTGAATGGTTGACCATGTTGTATCCTGAATATCAGAATTTCTTAAAGGGAAGCCTTGTCATTGATGTCATTGATCGGGCAACCTCCAACCTGATATGGACATCTACAGCTGTTCGGTACATGGAGATCAATCCTTCGTATGATGAACAAGCCATCTGGTCAGGAGTGGCAAAAGCAATGAAGAAGTTTCCGGTCCGGGATTAATATCAGCTAAACAGGTCTGCTACTCGCTCCTTTAACTTAGGGATCAGTTCCGTTTCAAACCATTCGTTTCGTTTGACCCATATCCGGTTTCTTGGAGAAGGATGTGGAAGCGGGAGATAAGTAGGTAAAAAGGAATCATAGTTTCTGACTGTTTCCGTCAGGTTTTTTCCGAATGCTTCTTTCAGGTAATACTTCTGGGCATACTGACCAATCAATAATGTGAGTTTGACTGACTTCAGCTGTGTGTTCAATTGATCGTGCCAGGATGGAGCACACTCAGGCCGTGGTGGCAGGTCACCGGATTTACCTGATCCGGGATAGCAAAACCCCATTGGCATCAGGGCTATTTGAGCTTCGTCATAAAACAACTCTGAGTCGATCCCCAACCACTTTCTCAATTGATCCCCACTGGGATCATCCCAGGGAACGCCGCTTTCGTGCACTCTCCTACCTGGTGCCTGACCAATGATCAACAGTTTTGCGGATGTACTACCTGCAACTACAGGTCGTGGTTCATGTGGTAAGTGCTGAGCACAAATCCGACAACCCTTGATCTCAGCAAGTAGCTCCTGCATTACCTGCCAAGGGCGTACAACATTTTACCGTGAGATAGTAACGCAGATCTGAACGACGGGTATGATTTATAAGGAATACCATATTCCTCGGCAGTGGCCCGAACGATCTTGGAAATCTTCCTGTAATGAACGTGGCACACATTGGGGAACAAATGGTGCTCAATTTGATAATTCAATCCTCCAACGTACCAGGATAGTAATCGATTCTTATGAGCAAAATTGCAAGTGGTCTTCAACTGGTGTACTGTCCAGTTTTCTTCAATAGTGTCAGTTGCCTGGGCATCTTCAAAGCTATTCTCTTCCATAACATGGGCCGGCTGAAAAATAACTCCTAAGGTGAAGCCAGCGATGTAATGCATGATAATGAAACCAAACAGAATGTGGTACCATGCGAATGGAGTGAATAAAATTGGCAGTGCAAGAATGTAGGAATAATAAAAGAGCTTAGTTGCAAGCAACCATATCCATGCACGGGTTATACTTTTAGCTTGCTTTTTCAAAAGACCATCCCTGGTATATTCTGCCAACTGAGTGATGTCCTTAACCACGATCCAACTCATGGTCATCAACCCATAAAGAAACCAGGCATAAATGTGCTGCCACCGATGATGTTTCTTCATTGGAGCATAAGGATTGAACCGAAGGACATTTCCACCCGGTGTAACGTCCTCATCCATACCAACGACATTTGTGTATGTATGATGTTTTACATTATGTTGGATCTTCCAGTTCGTAGCATTTCCTCCGATTAAATTCATGGAGTAGCCAATAACATTGTTTACCCATCTCTTCTTCGAATATGCCCCGTGATTTGCATCATGCATTACTGAAAGCCCAATGCCCGCTTTGCCGAACCCCATGAGAATTGCCATCAAATAGAAAACCCAAACATGAGTGACTACACCAAAAAGGAACATAAAGTACGGAACGAAGTAAAGTGCAAACATGAAAATGGTTTTGATGACCATTTCGGTGTTAGCGTATCTACTAAACTTACTGTTCTTGAAGTACTGATTTACCCGCTTATTTAAAGTGGATGCAAACTCCTCATGGGAGGAATTCTTGAATCGCATCACCTTGCGGCTCATCTTAGCTACGGACATAATTCTATTTTGAAGTTGGTTGAGATATACGGCTGGTTTCTAATCCGGTTCCAAAAGTATGAAGAAAAGGCTATGCAATTGTTAAGATGAGGGAATTAAAACCTATTACCTGTCCAGCCATTCTTTGAACTCTCCTACTCTTTCTCTCGCCACAATGATCGGTTCACCATCATAATGTGGTACGGATAATTTCAATCGAGAATTGGTAAAGGCAGTCATATCCTTAATATGCGATACATTGACCAAAAACTTTCTGCTAATACGAAAGAATTGATCCTTGTTCATTAGCTCCTCAACTTTATCAAGGCTATAGTCAACCAGGTATCTTTTTCCATCCTCACTAAACAAGTAGGTAGCCTTGTCCTGACTATAGATCAACTGAATAACAGCGCTCTCTACTGTCTTTAGATGTTCTCCAATCTTTACAACAAACCGCTCCTTTCCTTTTGGCAGCAGTGATTTCATCAAATCTGTGATTTGATCGGATGGGGAGTTAGCTGACTCTGGAACCGTCCGGTTTTCCTCGAACTTGTGAATCGCTTGTGCCAATTCTGTTTGATCTATTGGTTTCAACAGATAATCCACACTATTGATCTTAAAGGCTCTAATAGCATACTCATCATAAGCCGTAGTGAATATGATTGGGGTCTTCAAAGTTATCTGGTCAAAAATATCGAACGAAGTTCCGTCCGCCAGCTGAATATCCATCAGGATAAGGTCGTACTGAAGGATAGGCAATGAAATGGTGGCGGATTCCACTGAATCAAATTTGGCCACAAAGTGATAGTCCGGGCGAATGTTGGCCATTAGCTCACGGATCCGCTTGGCAGCTAGTTGTTCGTCTTCAATAATGATAAATCTCATTTGGCTAGTGTTAGAATAGGAAGCTTAACAGTGAACTCCTCACCATTGTTTTCAATCACAAGCTCCTCCTTTGATAAGTACTGATAACGTTCCTTTAAATTATTTAGGCCGATACCTGTTGAATCCTTTGTGAGTTTCTCTTTAATAGAGTTAGACACTATACACTCGTTTTCGCTAATAGACACCTTAATTGTTAATGGATCGGCTTCACTGATGACGTTGTGCTTAATGGCATTCTCTGCCAGGATCTGGAGCGCCAATGGAGGCAAGTACCCGCTATCTGAATTTCCTTCAAGAACAACTTTAAGGTTGTCCCCAAAACGGATCTTTTGTAGATATAGGAAGTTCTCAGTGAAAGCAAGCTCCTCATGAACAGGGACAAGTTCCTCATCCTTGTTGTCAAGCACATAGCGATACACCTTAGAAAGCCGTCGAATGAATTCGACTGCCTTGTCCTGATCGTCATAGACGAGCGAACTTAAGGCATTCAGCGAGTTGAATAGAAAATGAGGATTCACCTGATTCTTTAGGCTTTGGAACTGTGTTAGCGCCTGTTGGGTCTTCAACTTTTCCATATCGATAGATACCTGCCTCCATTGCAATAGGAAGCCACGACCATGCATAAATGTGTTGATGCCAAGCATTACAATAAGTGTGTTGGTCAGGTTAACATCTGTCAATTCCATGAACGATTGTTCAAACCCCTTTTGGAAGACCACTAAGTCAAAAAACAAATGCAGTGAAAATGCGACGATAGCTGTATATACAATAACTAGGGTCACACTAAGTAATAACCGCCTAATTGGATACTCTATCCAAGAGTAGACTGTATTCAAAAAGCTCACCATGTAATCACTTCCCTTCCACAAAAACACCCAAAACAATCCACTAGCAATGAAATTCAATCTCAATCTTTCCCAATCATCGAGACATGTATCACACCACAAGAATATCTCCACGAGTCCTCCGAAAATGAAGATCAGGACTACTTGAAGAAGTTCCTGTTTCCAATTCAGTTCTGATTTCCAGTCCAGCTTCATAGTTCTTTATTCTAGGTCACTCGAAGATATCTAAGCTAATTACTAAGCGATCAACAATCTGGCTGAAATGTAGAAATCCATTACCGAACTGTAAATCAATCATTCAAATGATCCAGCTGTTAGGAAATGATAAATTATTCGAAATTTGTTATGCATGCAGAGTATTTATTCGTATATTTGTTATGCATGCAGAGTATTTTCTGCGTTTAAAGTCTAAAATCAAACATTTATACAGCAATGGAAACAGCAGTAGAATCCAAAGACATGATAAAGGGTGGTGAGTTTCTGGTTAAAGAGACACACGCCGAAGAGGTATTTATCCCGGAGGAGTTTTCTGAGGAACAAAAGATGATGGCAGCTGCCACTCAGGATTTTATTGATAAAGAAATTAAACCAATCACGGAACGGATAGAAAGTATGGAGGAAGGCTTGATGCCCAGCCTTATGGATAAGGCTGGTGAATTAGGGCTTCTTGGCGTTAATGTTCCTGAAGAATACGGAGGTCTGGGGATGAGCTTCAATACAGGAATGCTAATTGCTGATATTATGGCCGTTGCTGGCTCCTTCTCTACTGCTTATGGAGCCCACACCGGAATCGGAACTCTTCCTATCCTCTATTATGGTACAGAAGAACAAAAGCAACTATATCTTCCAAAGCTGGCTTCCGGAGAATGGAAAGCATGCTACTGTCTGACAGAGCCGGATGCAGGATCGGATGCAAACTCAGGAAAGACTAAAGCAACACTGTCAGAGGATGGCAAGCATTATGTCATCAATGGGCAAAAAATGTGGATATCAAATGCAGGCTTTGCAGACTTGCTGATCATCTTCGCAAAGATCGAGGACGATAAGAAGCTCTCTGCATTCATTGCTGAGCGTACCTGGGATGGCATCACCATGAATGACGAGGAAAAGAAACTGGGCATCAAAGGCTCCTCTACCCGCCAGGTCTTTTTCAATGACCTGAAAGTCCCGGTCGAAAACCTGTTATCAGAAAGGGAAAACGGATTCAAGATTGCCGTTAATGTATTGAATGTTGGAAGGATAAAACTAGGAGCAGGATGTATCAACGGCTGCAAAGAAGTAGCTACTCAAAGTACTCAGTATGCAAACGAACGAAAGCAATTCGGAGTGCCGATTTCCAGCTTCGGGGCAATCAAAGTCAAGCTGGCCAATATGGCTACCAGAACCTATGCATGCGAGTCTGCCTCCTACCGTGCAGGTCAAAATATCGAAGATCTAATTGCGAAGCTCCAGGAAGATGGCCTTAGTCCAAGTGATGCGAAGCTGAAAGGTGTCGAGCAATTTGCGATCGAATGTGCCATGATCAAGGTCCATGGATCAGAAGTTCTCGATTATTGTGTTGACGAGGGCGTTCAGGTATACGGCGGTATGGGGTTCTCAGAAGAAGCACCGATGGCTAAAGCTTACAGGGACTCACGGATCACAAGGATCTATGAGGGCACCAATGAGATTAATCGCATGCTATTAGTAGGTATGATGTTCAAGAAGGCCATGAAAGGCGAGTTGAATCTACTCGAACCTGCTATGGCTGTTGCTAAGGAATTGACAAGTGTTCCATCTTTTGAAACTCCTGATATGTCAGCTCCGCTTGCCAAGGAAAAAGAGGTGATCAAGAATCTGAAGAAGGCCGTGTTGATGGCTGCCGGAAAGGCTGCAGAGACCTTTGGACCTAAACTTGACCAGGAGCAAGAAGTCTTGTTGAATCTCGCTGATATGCTGATCGAAGTGTACGTGGCAGAATCCACCATCCTTCGAACAGAGAAGCTCATGGGATTGTATGGTGATGAAGGAAGTGCTGTTTACCAGAACATGGCGAAACTCTACCTTTATGAAGCAATTCAAAAGATCAAGAATGCCGGAGATGAGGCGGTTGCCTGCTTCGCTGAGGGTGATGAACTTCGAGTGATGCTCATGGGCATGAAACGCTTCACAAAAATGGACCCCTACAATACAAAGGAGTTGCGGCAGGCTATAGCAGATACCATGATTGAAGCAAATGCCTTCCCCTATTCGTTGTATAACTAAAAGTTTCTAAATACGTGTCTATAAAAACCGACCTTTGGTCGGTTTTTTGTTTTAAAACAATTGTTTTAATCAAGATTCGGATAACTTTATATAAACAACGATCTCGCCCAAAAATGACTGACTTTACTAAAAAACTCACAACCAAGGAGAAGGCGCTCCAGTTAAATCTGGACAAGAGTATCTACGGAACTGTAGCAGAGATCGGAGGCGGCCAGGAAGTTGCCTCCTATTTTTTTAAGGCCGGCGCTGCATCAGGCACCATTGCCAAAACCATGTCAGCTTATGATATGACCTTTAGTGATGCTATCTATGGTAAGTGTGACCGGTACGTGTGCGAGGAAAAGTTGTACAAAATGCTGGACCGGGAATATTCACTCCTCGATCAGCGGTTGACCCACCGGGCTAAGAAAAGTAAATTCTTTGCATACGCAAATACGGTCGAAACGATCAATTACGATCGAAGTAACACGGGACACGGATGGATGGGCTTGCGCTTTCAGAAGCATCCAATGACTGAAGCGAATGATTGCATCATCCATGTCACACTGAAAGATCAGGATACCGAATGGCAACAACAGGTCCTTGGGATCATTGGTGTGAATCTTATCCATTCTTGCTATCATCTCAGCAGGGCTGAGGATATAATCGAAGCTTTGATTGAGAATCTAAGACAACATCGCTTCGAGATCGACATGTTCAGGATCAGCGGACCAGATTTCCACCACGTGGATAACCGGCTAATGACCCTAAGGTTAGTAAGAAATGGTTTGACCAAGGCTGCCATGTTTGGCCCTGACAAAGGGGTACAGCAACCGGCGGAAGTCCTATACAATAAAAATGTTATTGTGCTCAGGGGAAGGTTCCGTCCCGTTACTCATGTGAATGTAGATATGATGATCGCCGGGATCCGGACCTTTAAGAAGGAAATGGAAACTGAGAAAGAGGATCTTATTTCGTTGGTTGAGATAACATTAAATGATCTTCGATTGCAGGGTGAACTGGACGAGACTGACTTCCTGGATCGAGTGGATCTATTATGTTCCCTTGGCCAGAATGTGATGATCTCCAACTACCAGGAGCACTATAAGTTGGCAGATTATCTGTCCCAATTCATCAAGAACAAAACTCTTGGAATCATTCTGGGATTGAACAACCTCGCTCAGATCTTTGATGAATCCTATTATGAAAACCTAAAGGGTGGGATCCTCGAATCATTCGGACGCCTTTTTGGAGGAAAGGCAAAGCTTTTTGTCTACCCTACACTTAAATCAGGGTCCAAGAAACCTCATACCAGTGACGACTTTGAGCCCGCTCCTCATTTGCAGCATTTGTATCAGTTCTTTATCGACAACAAGAAGATCATTGGCATTACTGATGCCAAGGTGGAAAACCTGCATATCATTTCTGATAATGTGTTAAAGTTGATCGAATCAGGAAGTAAAGAGTGGGAAGAGATGGTTCCCAATCGGGTGGCAGAGGCGATCAAGGAAAATCACCTCTTCAATTATCCTTATGAATTAGCGGCGGATACGGAAGATATGGATGTAACCGCTGGCTAACCGGTTAACGAATCCAGTCCTTTCATAATACCCCCCTTTTGCTATATTTGGCGGTCGTCAAATTTCAAACATTGTAAAATAATATGAGTGCAAGAGGTAATTTTTCAAGTCGAATGGGTTTCGTATTGGCCGCTGCTGGTTCAGCTGTCGGCTTAGGAAACATCTGGAAATTCCCATTTGAAGTAGAAGCCGGTGGTGGCGCTGCTTTTGTGATCCTTTACCTCACTTTTTGTTTCATATTATGCTTTCCCGTCATGGTGACTGAGATAGCGATCGGCCGGAAAACTGCCAAGAATGCGGCTGGAGCTTTCACAGCGCTGGGTTTTAAGAGATGGTCCTTTGTTGGGGTCATTGGTATCCTGGCTGGTGTTTTCATCCTATCGTTTTACAATGTTGTAGCAGGCTGGGCATTCGGATATGTCATTGAAATGTCTCAAGGTAACTTCAATATCGGAGATGAATTTGGTAGCTATACTTCCAAGCTCACGAAGGTTGGCTTGTATGCTGTTGTCTTCATGTTAGTTACTGCACTGATCGTATCCAGAGGTATCTCAGGTGGTATCGAACGGGCAGCCAAGATCCTGATGCCTACATTGATCGTAATGATCATTTCTCTGGCTATATATGCATTCACACTACCAAATGCCCTTGTTGGCGTGAAATTCTACCTGGTTCCTGAATTCTCCGAAATAAATATGCAGGTTATTGGAGGAGCACTGCGTCAGGCATTCTTCTCTCTTTCCCTGGGAATGGGCGCTCTGATCACATACGGTAGCTATCTGTCACGAAAAGAAAATATTGTTACATCCGCAGCTTTTATCACCTTGTTTGATGTTGGGATCGCATTCATTGCCGGATTGATGTTATTCCCACTTGTTGCGTATAACCTTGAAGGAGATATGTCTAATGTTGCCGGTGGTCCTGGGTTGATTTTCACCACTCTCCCATCGGTCTTTGCTTCGTTAGGACCATCTCTGGGTGTGGTTGTAGGAACGTTCTTTTTCCTCCTGCTATCATTCGCAGCATTGACTTCTACCGTTTCATTACTTGAAGTCCCCGTTGCTTACCTTGTGGATGAATATAAGATCAAACGTAAATCAGCAGTATGGATTGCAGCCGGAGGGATCTTCCTTTTCGGACTGCCTACGCTTATTGGAAACGGATACAGCGAAACCTTCACCAATTTCATTACTTACGTCGGAGCTTCCGCACCAGTGACCTTTGATCAGTTTTTGCAACATGTCTCAGACATCATGCTATTGATTGGCGGGTCTTTGATCGTCACGTTTGCTGCTTACAAATGGAAGAAAGAAAATCTGCATGAAGAAATCGGGACCGGCTTTGACACCTATGCCAATAGTACCATCAAAAAGATCCTGAATTTCCAGATCTCTTACCTGGCTCCGGTACTACTGGGCATCATGTTTGTGCTTGTAATCCTAAGTAACTTCTTTGGGTTCAACTTCATGTAAAACCACTATTCCTTTATAAAAGTCCCGGGATCTTTTCCGTTGAAATAGATCACATATTGGCCTTGTCTTAAGACCGTCACATCGATTTCGCTTCCTTGCCCGGTAAGGACCAGTTCGCTATTACCATCGTAGATCTCATAAGGTGTAGCACGAGAAAGGTAAAGTCTCGTCTTTGCTGATTTCGGCTGGAATTCTACTGGCTCAGGATAGTGATCATAGTCAACTTCAGATGAATACAGGTATCTCCTACGACTTCCTGATGGGTAAATGTATTTCACGCGGTACTTGTTGGCTCCCTCTTCCAGATCTTCCGGGAAATAACTATAAGGCGAACCTTCATATACCCCAGAAGCAGGAAGCGTCCATTTCTCAATCCAAATTCCATTGTCAAGTTTTTCTACTGCAAAATTCCCTACTCCTCTTTCACCTTTTGTAGTCCACATCAATGAACTGTCTGTCAATTGGATGGTGGAGAATCGAAAGATGGTGTGAAAGAGTACTGCTTCTGAATTGATAATGATGGGATCGCAAATGGAGTCTGCATGGACAATCCTTATATTGACCGGAGTGTACAGATCAAATCCATCAAAGTCTAATTGGATTGCACTGAGCTTGTAGTTAAGTATCAGTGGTTCATTATTGAGAAGAATTCTTTCAATACAAAACGATCTCGTCTGACGATTGTATGGATTTTGAATGAATAACGTTCTTCCCTGGTAGACACCCGCCAAATTAGTTGTCCTCGTCTCCGCTACCTGCGAAAAGCAACTGATCAACGAACAAGAAAAAACAACTACAGCGAAGAAGCGAGCCATGGCTAGTAAAAATATGTCATTGGCGTTCTATGATGCAAATTCTGTGCTAAAGACTGACCAATCACTCCTCCTTTTCGACGAAAATGGGGGTTGACATTAGGTGATCAAATTGCATTTATATAACATTTTTTGTAACTATTTTGATATCATTGCAGTGTTAACATTATATGAAAAACAACACGCTAATCATTTGGTATAACCCTGACACAGACGCCTATGAAAAAGGGTGCTGTGAACAGTATCGCTCTGTAACCACCGAAAGTAACAATGCAGACCGCTTTGAGATGCTTTACGAATTTGAAGGTATGGAAGCTTCACTTGCCGACAAGATCCTATTATCGCTAAACAATGTCAGAAAGATCAACCGAGGTATGGTTCAATTCTCAGTTGCGTAGTTAGGAATTAACTTAGTAGTCCATGAAGAAAGGACTACTGTTGCTCTGCTTAAGCCTGCAGTTTTCGTGCAGTCAGAAAGTAGTGTCATTCATTAACGACCGGGCAAACTTCAAGAAGTATGTAAGCTATCAATTGGTCAATGTAAAGATCAACAAGCGAAAGATGGCACCTGAAGCTACCCAGCTTCTTGGCACCATCGAGTCGCAAATTGAATATCAAATGGAGGGTGTCCGTAGTTACACTCCATCCAGCGTGGGCCCTGATCTTATACTCAGGTATGAGCTTGTATCAAGTACTAATTCCAACACGACTACCAACCAATCCTTCCTTGGTCCACCCACACTAAGTACTCGAATAATTTATGAGTCTGTCATATTGCTGGAACTGCTTGACAACAGGAAGTTGGTGTGGCAAGGGAGCTTTGATCTCACACAAAACAGTAAAGAAGATCGTAATCATAAAGCTATCAAGAAAGCAATAGACCTTATATTCACAACTTATCCGTATCGGGCCGGCCGTTCAGATCCGGATCCTTCGCTAACTAATATGAGTAAAAAATGACAGATTATGGATTCTGGTCGTTAATTCCGCCAGTACTCGCCATCGGACTAGCCATACGAACCAAGCAGGTAGTTTTTTCTTTGATCACGGGTATTCTCGTCGGTTACCTGGTAATCCATCAGGGTAATGTTTTTGAGGGCTTTCTAGCTACGATTGAAGCATTCATTAACGTGTTTCAAAGCAAAGGGAATACTCGTACCATTGTGCTTACTCTGATCATTGGGGCGATGATCCAGCTAATCAAATACTCCGGTGGCATCAATGGTTTTATCAAGTGGGTAAAGAAGCGATTGGATAATAAGACCAACTTTGAGCGAAAGCTTCAGGCTACAACGGCATTAACAGGCTTCCTGATCTTCGTAGAATCCAATATCTCAATTCTAACCGTAGGAACCATCTTTCGTCCTGTTTTTGACAAGCATAAGATTGCAAGGGAAAAGTTGGCTTACCTAGCTGACTCCAGCTCCGCTCCTTCCTGTATAATCTTCCCACTCAACGCATGGGGTGCTTACATCATGGGGCTCTTTATGATATACCCACAACTGGACCCATTCCAGACACTGATTTTTTCGATCCCATTCAACTTCTACGCACTTCTAACACTTGGACTGGTTTTTTACCTGGCACTTTCAGGAAAAGACTTTGGTCCGATGAAGACCGTAGTAGAGGCCAAGAAAAGTGAAGTATCAATTGACGAAGAAGAGGGACAAACTTCAGGTCCTTTCAATATGGTGGTTCCTATCGTTACCATGGTTGTGAGTATGCCATTTTTCCTGGTCTATTCCGGATGGGATGCCACAGTTGTCGGAACAACGGGAGATAAGATCTGGTATAGCATTGGAAATGGTTCAGGTTCAGAATCAGTGCTAAACGCTTGTTTCACTGGTTTTATAACGGCGATAGTTATGTATTTCATCCAGAAAAGATTGACGATCAAATCCCTGATCGATGAATCGTTTAAAGGAATGAATGATATGTTGGTAATGGCCGTATTGATGGTCCTTGCCTTTGCGATAGGAAACCTTTGTAATGAGTTGGGTACTGGCATCTACGTTTCACAGGTGACCCAGTCGTGGTTGCTTCCCGAAATTGCTCCTGCCCTCGTTTTCATCATTAGTGGATTCATCGCATTCTCCACGGGTACTTCCTGGGGAACTTTTGCGATCATGATGTCTATTGCATTGCCTTTAAATTTTGCCATTGACTCCAACCTCTACTTAATGGTTGCGGCAGTTCTTGGCGGTGGTGTTTTTGGGGATCACTGTTCACCTATCTCCGATACGACACTTATTGCTTCAGTGGCATCTGGTTGTGATCACATAGATCACGTTCGGACGCAGCTACCCTATGCCCTCTTCACAGGCGGGCTGGCAGTTATTCTTTATGTAATTGCAGGGTTTGTTTTTTAGGAGCAATAGTCATCCAGCGCATCCTGAGCACCTTCTACTTCAAGAGCTCTGGCACGCCTGAAATCTTCACATGCAGATTTGAATCGGTTTTTCCCAATCTTCAATGCCCCACGATAGAGGTAAGCCTCTCCGTATTCTTTGTCAATACTGATGGCATTGTCATAATGTTCAAAAGCCTGATCTACGTAACCAAGCTGATGTGCAGCCCGGGCAGAAAGGAAAAAAGCCTGTGCTGAATTCTCATTTTGCCTGATTGCCGTACCAGCATGAACAAGCGCTTTGTTATAGTTTTTTTGGCTGTAAGCAATCTTTGACAAACTCAGAATTGCGTTGATGTGCTTTGGGTCCATTTTAACAATCTGCTCGAAATCAGCAGTTGCCTTGGAAAACCTACCAAGCTCCTCATACGATCGCCCTCGATTATATAAGAAACTTGTGTTCTCAGGGTCGGTCGAAAGAGAAGCAGTATACGCTTCTGCAGCCTCGCCATACTGTCCCTTTGCAAAAAAGATATCTCCCCTATTCTCTACCCGCTGACTACACGCTCCGAGTAGGACCAAGCTGATTATAATGTATCGCATGTTCTTCATTTGAGGCCGCAAAGCTAGCCTTACTTAGTCAAAATCAATACCACTCTTTACGTTTTTGTAAGAAGTGAGTTCAACGTAAGCAGTTCCAAAAAACATGCTTGCTTTCACTTTCAATGGAAGCCGATTCGCATCAGCAGAGATCCAGAATGTGACGGAGTTCTCACCACGGAATAATTTGTTGTCCGGCATCACCGGTACAAGCTTAAAGCAATTGATCCGTCCCACTTTGGTTTTCACACGTTCCACACCATGATAGACCATCTCAAAATCGTAGAACGTCTTGTCAAAATACGCATCCATTTTGATGGTGTCTCCTTCACTCATCGAACGGTAATCAATACTTCTGGCGTATTGTAAGCCACCGATCATATCAAAGACATTGTCCTTTTCAATATCATAATACTGAGTAGGTCTCGGTACATTCCCTTTTACATCAAAGTCTTCCACTCGTACCCGCATGGAATCGTATTCGAAATAGACTTTTTCATCTTTACGGTAGTTTCCCTCTTCCAGATCCCGATAAGAATAGTAAGGCAGGAAGTTGTCTTTTCGAATCACCGCTCCCCACCTGTCATTCACTTTTGAAAAAACTCCTACCAGTCCTGCGGTTTTTCCGGTAATGTCAATTTTGAAACAATCATTACCCTCTCGTTTCTCTAAATAAGAGGCTGTCTGCATGGAGGCCCTACCTACGGTAAACCACCCATAACTCAATTTAAACTCTAACTGTTCTCCCTTATTTGCAGGTGACTCTTCCATCAACCGATACTGTGCAGATGATAAGAATCCAATAAACATGAAAATTAGTGTCTTCATCGTCTTTAATGTTGGTAATGACACTATGTCTTGCAAGGAGGGTGCCACTTTCTAAACAGAGACGCTGTTTTCTCTCAAAGCTTCGTTCAATGAGGTCTTTTTATCGGTACTTTCCTTTCTTTTTCCGATAATCAAGGCACAAGGGACCTGGTATTCTCCCGCTTTAAACTTTTTAGGAATGGAGCCGGGAATAACCACTGATCGCTCCGGAACATAGCCTTTATATTCTACTGGTTCATCACCAGTGACATCAATGATCTTAGAACTTGCTGTAAGTGTAACATTGGCACCCAGAACAGCTTCTTTGCCAATCCGAACTCCTTCTACCACGATACACCTGGATCCAATGAACGCATTGTCTTCTACAATGACAGGAGCAGCCTGAACCGGTTCCAATACTCCTCCAATACCTACTCCTCCACTTAAATGAACATTTTTACCAATCTGGGCACAACTACCAACAGTAGCCCATGTATCCACCATGGTTCCCTCATCTACATATGCTCCAATGTTCACATAGCTAGGCATCAGCACTGTGTTTTTGTTAATGAATGCTCCATATCTAGCAATCGCGTGAGGAACTACCCTTACTCCTAGTTGGTCGTAACCTGATTTTAGTTTGATCTTATCATGAAACTGAAAAGGTCCAACTTCAATAAGTTGCATTTTCATCAACGGGAAATAGAGAATAACTGCTTTCTTGACCCAGTCATTCACAACCCAATCAGAGCCTGAGGGTTCTGCAATCCGACGCTTTCCGTTATCCAGTTCTTCGATAATCGTTTTGATTGCAACTGCG
This sequence comes from Cyclobacteriaceae bacterium, assembly GCA_965267415.1. Classification (GTDB taxonomy): domain Bacteria; phylum Bacteroidota; class Bacteroidia; order Cytophagales; family Cyclobacteriaceae; genus Ekhidna. The sequence continues at coordinate 986,560 of OZ253955.1, forward strand.
ACATCCTTGTTTTTTACAAGTGTCCTGTCTTCCCAGGCTTCCTCAATCAGATTTTTTAATTCCATTCAAAAGGTAATATTTACAGCTCCTATGATAAAAAAGATTGTTATTGCTAATACTCTTAAACCGGTGGATGACGTCCGAGCGTTTGAGAAGATTGCACAATCAATCGCGAAAACAAATAAATATGAGATTAATATCATAGGAAATGCCGGGAAAAAAGAATCAGGTTTCTCGTCGATCAAATTTTACCCACACCATCTGTCAGGGAAGTCCATTTTCAAAAGACTGGCAATTCGATATCGAATCCTTGGTATCCTGATAAAATTGAAGCCAAATATTCTGATCATAACAACTCACGAATTGCTCACCATCGCCTGGTTGTCTAAGCTGATAAATCGGACGAAAATCATTTATGATGTCCAGGAGGACTATAAGCAAAACATCCGTTATCTGTCTCGTCTACCTCTCACATTGCTATTAGCTTATTTGGTTAGGTTGAAAGAAAGAATATCGCACGCTTATGTTGATCAGTATTGGCTCGCAGAGGTTTGCTACGAAAATGATCTCCAATTGAAGCCATCGATCGTGTTGGAGAATAAGGCCAAGAATACTGACCTCAAGAGAAATCCAAAAAAGAAGTTGTCGTTACTTTTCAGTGGGACTGTCTCAAGCTATTCCCAAGTCCAACTTGCCATTGAAGTTTATCAGGGATTGAGAGGAATCAAGCCAGACACTACAATCACCATTATTGGTCAATGTCATGATCGAAAGCTTTTTCAATGGTTAGAGCAGTTAGCTGATCAGGACGGGCATATCAACTTACAGATCTCTGATCGCTTTATTTCACATGAACAAATAACTGAAGCGATCATGGAAAGTGATTTGGGTATCATTAGTTATCAGCCGAATGCTGTAAATGAGAATAAATTCCCTACTAAATTATATGAATACTCGCGTTATAGCCTGCCATACCTTATCCAAGGTAACTCAAAATGGTACGATAAATCAATCCATTTGGGAGGAGCTATCGCGATAGATTTCACTAACCCAAACCTTGATCTCATCATTGAAAGGATGAAAGATCCGACATCCTTATTCACAAATAACTACCCTGAAACAGAGACCTGGGAATCACAAGAAGGTGTACTGAATGGATCAATTGAAACTTTAATCAAATAAGTTATTATCTCTGATAATCAATTCATTAAATAGACTTAAAATATTTTATCTAAAAAAATATTTAGATTAATCTAAAAATAGATTCTATCTTTGCGGTATGGATTTGACACTAAGTCTTACCGAAGAGAATTATCTGAAAGCGATCTATCATCTTTCTAATGATGGTTCGGGAAGTGTTAACACCAATGCCTTAGCTGAAAGCATGAACACAACCCCGGCATCCGTCAATGATATGATGAAGAAGCTTTCTGCCAAGAAGCTCATCGGATATCAGAAATACAAGGGAGCTACCCTTCTGGATAGTGGGAGAAAGTCAGCGCTTTACGTCATCCGGAAGCACCGGCTATGGGAAGTCTTCCTGGTAGAAAACCTCAATTTCAAATGGGATGAAGTTCATGAAATTGCCGAGCAACTGGAACACATCAAATCCCCATTACTTGTTGAAAGGTTGGACGACTTCCTTGGGAACCCATCCATCGATCCTCATGGCGATCCAATTCCGGACAAGGATGGCAAGATCAAAGAAGTTGTTAAAGCACCGCTTACTGAGTTGTCAGTTGGGACGAAGGGAATTCTGGTTAGTGTAAGCGATGACGATGCTTCCCTCCTGCAGCATCTTGACAAACTCAACATAAGTCTCGGTTCTAAGATTCAGGTCATTGAACGCATCGATTTCGATGGCTCTATTTCGATCTCGATCGACGATACAACTAATCAATTCATTTCCAACCGGGTGGCAAGTTGTTTAATGCTATCACTTATTGATTAATTCTATATGAAGCAAATTTTTACTCTACTGTCTATAGCTGTCTTTTTCATTCAATCATGTACCTCCCCTGATCAGAAAAATGAGAACGGTAAACTCAGCGTGGTAGCCACCACAGGAATGTTGTATGATGCCGTGATCAATATCGGAGGAGACAAGGTCGATGCAACAGCTATTATGGGTCCAGGAGTTGATCCTCACCTATACAAAGCGACACAGGGTGACCTCTCCCGATTGAACAACGCTGATTTAGTGATCTACAATGGGATCTACCTGGAGGGAAAGATGTCCGAAGTTTTGGAAAAACTAGCCAGACAAAAACCAGTCTTTGCGGTAGCTGAGGTAATTCCGGAAGACCAGCTACTCTCGCTGGTTGGTTACAAGGACTCCTACGATCCACATGTATGGTTTGATGTGAGCAAATGGAAGTATGTTGTGGATGAAGTGTTTAACTCCCTGGTGAGCGTTGACTCCTCGAATACTGAATACTATGCCACAAATGTCAAGCAATACCTGATTAGCCTTGACTCCCTGGACAACTATGTGAAGCGTCGAATCGAAGAAATCCCAGAAGAAAAAAGGATCCTGATCACCGCTCATGATGCATTCGGCTACTTTGGAGAAGCCTATGGAATGCGTGTTGAAAGTCTTCAGGGAATATCAACCGTAGCTGATTTCGGTCTTAAGGATATTGCACAGATCATTGATATTATCCTTGATAATGAGATCAAAGCAATCTTCGTTGAAACCAGTGTTTCTGAAAAGTCCATCAATGCTGTCGTGACCGGATGCAAGGAAAAGGGGCACGATGTAGCGATCGGCGGATACCTGTATTCTGATGCAATGGGTGAGTTTGGAACATTGGAAGGAACCTACCTGGGAATGTTTAGAAAGAACGTGGATACGATAGTAGAGGCATTAAAGTGAAATTAGCTATTTAGCCTTTTGGCTTTTAGTTGAATTAGTTACCCATTAGCCATTATGGATTTTAAATAATTCAATAATGAGAGATTTTAAAAAACTTGAGATTTGGAAAGACGCTCACAAATTAGCATTGGAAATCTATGGGCTGACAATAAACTTTCCATCTGATGAAAAGTTCGGATTAGTGAGTCAGTTGAGACGGAGTGCAGTTTCAGTACCAACCAATATTGTTGAGGGTTGCGGAAGGGCCTCCCAGGCAGAGTTGAAAAGATTCTGTGACATTTCCATGGGCTCTGCCTCAGAAGTAGAATACTTGCTTTTGTTTTCCAAAGACTTGAAAATCATATCAGAGAAACAATATATGTAGATCAATGAAAAACTAATTCACTTGAAAAAACGACTTAACTCATTCATCCAAAAACTAAAAAGCTAAACAGCCAAAATTGCAACAAGCTAAATAGTCAAAAAAATGATCCATCAAGTAGAAAACCCGGTATTAGAGATCCATGACTTAACAGTCAGCTATGATAAGAAACCAGTCTTGTGGGGTATTGATCTGTCTATTCCGGAAGGTGCACTTTGTGGGATCATCGGACCGAATGGAGCAGGCAAGTCAACCCTGATCAAGTCCATCATGGGGTTAATTCCATTGAATTCCGGCTATGTCAAGCTGTATGATAAGGAATTGGAAGACGTACGAAAACAAGTCAGCTACGTTCCTCAAAGAGAGTCTGTAGATTGGGACTTTCCCGCTTCTGTATTGGATATTGTTATGATGGGGAGGTATGCCCAGCTTGGATTATTAAAAAGGCCCAGGAAGGCTGACCGAGATGCGGCAATGAAAGCACTTGAGGCAGTCGGGATGGAAAACTTCTATAAAAGGCAGATTGCACAGCTCTCAGGAGGACAGCAGCAACGTGTTTTTCTGGCACGAGCACTGACTCAAAACGCAGACATCTATCTCATGGATGAGCCCTTTTCAGGAGTGGATGCTGCCACAGAAAAAGCAATCATCAAAATTCTACAAGACCTATCTGCTAAGGGTAAAACCATCATAGTTGTTCACCACGACCTTCAATCTGTGGAAACCTACTTTGATTGGGTGATCATGCTAAACCTACGCCTGGTGGCATCAGGCCCAACAAGTGAGGTGTTTACTCAACAGTTCCTGGAAGAAACATATGGAGGTAAGCTCACATTGCTTTCAGAGGTTGGCGAATTAGTAAAAGCTGGTGGATTCAAGGCAAGAGAAAAGCAATAGATGGAAACGCTGATCGAGTTCTTCTCTTTTCAATACCCAAACATCAAGTATGTCGTGTTTGGAACTGTACTACTATCTATTAGCTCCGCAGTAGTAGGATGTTTCACATTCATCAAGAAGAAATCATTGGTAGGAGATGTTATTTCTCATGCAGTACTTCCTGGAATTTGTATTTCATTCATGGCTTCAGGAAGTAAAGACCCTTTCCTTCTTATCATCGGGGCTTTCGTAACGGGATGGATCTCGATCGTAGTTATGGATGCAATCATTCGGAATACAAAGATCAAGGAGGATGCTGCAACTGGTCTTTCTTTGTCAGTTTTCTTTGGTGTTGGTATCCTTTTGATGACCTACATCCAACATTCGGGAAACGCCTCTCAAAGTGGGTTGGATACTTTCTTATTTGGAAAAGCAGCAGCGTTGATTGGAAAAGACCTGATCGCCTTTAGCGCTATCGCGATCATTGTGCTTATTACCACCTTCCTATTTTACAAAGAGTTCAAGCTCATCTCATTTGACCCCCAATTTGCCCAGGCAATTGGATTACCGATCAAGCGACTGGAGATGCTCCTTACTTCTATTACGGTTTTAGCAGTGGTCACAGGCATTCAGGCAGTTGGGGTGGTACTGATGGCAGCCATGTTGATCACACCGGCAGCCGCAGCAAGGTTCTGGACAGATCATTTACATAAGATGTTGATCCTGGCATCTCTTTTTGGGGCATTTTCAGGGATCTCAGGTGCGTTTATCTCGTACAGTGCCCCGTCCATGCCTACGGGCCCCTGGATGGTTATGATCCTCTCCATTATCGCACTTGGATCGTTCTTTTTCGCACCAAGAAGAGGTATCCTCATTAATCAGCTCAGAAGAATTCAAATTCAGCGAAAGCTATTGGAAGAGAACCTGCTTAAAGCATTCTTTAAGATCTGGGAGAACACAGGGGAGAATTATGAGCAAATTGATTTTAGTCATCCCCTACTCGCCAGGAATTTTTCTTCGACACAACTTTCACGTGGTTTGAAAAAGCTAAAGCTTGATGGGTATATCAAGCGGAGAGGCGACTCATGGCAACTCTCAAAGGAAGGACATGAAAAAGGCAGGAAGATCACACGGCTTCATCGTCTTTGGGAACTGTATTTGACTAAGTATTTACGAATCGCCCCCGACCATGTACACGAGGATGCCGAAACGATCGAGCACGTGATCACACCAGAACTGGAACGTCGACTCGAGCAGCTCCTAGAGTATCCGACTTCCGATCCACATCAATCCAAGATACCGGAGAACTAATGGATGCATTTATCATCATATTGACCGGAGCGCTTGTTGCAACATGTTGCAGTCTCTTAGGATCTTTTCTCATTCTTAGAAAAATGGCTATGGTTGGTGATGCCATTTCACATTCCGTTTTACCGGGAATCGTTATTGCTTTCTTCATTGTTGGATCACAACAGTCCGTCTGGTTATTGGTCGGAGCAGGTCTGCTTGGAGTATTGACTACTTTCTTAATTGAATTCTTTCATCAAAAAGGTCGACTACAAACTGATGCTTCCATAGGTGTAACATTTACCTGGCTATTTGCACTTGGAGTTATCCTTGTTACCTACTACGCCGGCAATGCGCACATCGATCAGGATTGTATTCTCCATGGTGAGATCGCATACACACCCATTGACCTTATCTATGATGCTGAGGGTAATCCAATTGGACCCAAAGCAGTCATCGTCCTTTCGGTGGTACTCGTGATGATCCTGTTATTTATCTTCTTCTTTTACAAAGAACTTGTCATCACCACTTTTGATTCGTCGTTTGCCAACAGTATTGGGATCTCTTCCTCTGTTTGGCATTATGCCTTAATGGGGTTGGTTTCGCTAACGACAGTTGCCTCATTTGAATCTGTAGGAGCAATACTCGTAGTTGCTCTTCTCATTGCTCCCGCTTCGTCGGCATATCTCCTGACCAACAACCTCAAATGGATGCTTCTACTTGGCGTATTGTTTGGGATTCTGAGTTCCTTTTTTGGTTACTGGCTCTCCTACATACTTGATGGATCTATCGCCGGAGCGATGGTGACCATTTCCGGGATTATTTTTGGGATCTGTTACGTGATCACAGTTCTCAGAAAATGAAAAAACTTCCAGCTTTAGCTCTTCTTGTTGTACTCACCTCATGTTACCAAACGCTATCATTGGATGGTTTTGATAAGGAAAGGTGGAAGAAACCCGAATGCACAACTTACCGGCTGGAGTCCGCCGACTTATTGATCCAAAACGAAGCTTTGCTGTTATCAGCAACACAAAATGAAATTGAAAGCCTTCTCGGTAAAGCGGAAGAGCATGAGTTATACGAGCGAAATCAGAAGTTCTTCCACTATCGTCTAACACCTCCAGATTCCTGTGGTAGCTATTCTACCAAAAAATACCTCACGGTTCGATTCAATGCTATCGGTCGTGCCAATGAGGTTCTTCTAGCTTTCAGGGAGTAAAAAAGCCCTGACGCTACCGTCAGGGCTCTAATATTTATCAGTTTCCAAAATGATCCCCTGGAGCACTTTGATTCAATAAGAATGAATCATCCGGTGTTCCGGAAAAACATCTAGGAAGGATCGGATGGTTATCTGTTACTACATAGAAGTAATCGAATGTCTCTGGTTCTCCCTCAGCATCTGTGGTAATTGAAACCTGTCGTGAAATTCCATTACACTCATCCAGGTCGCCAAGTCCTTCTACGTACTCATAATCATTCGTGTACTTGCCATTATAAATACCGCAAGGTTCAGAATCACCGTCACCTGGTCGTTCACCGGTCTTCAACCTATAGCTCGGCTCAAGAGATGTAATCCCTCCGGAACCATCCGGCCCAAACTTATAGAGTATTGGAAAGCCATCACCAGCCCAACCGATAAATGCCTGATCTGGATTTGCTGGTGTAGTGGTCCCTGCTCCCAATCCTGCCAACCTGATGTCTGCATAAATAGCGAAATCTCCATGATAGTGATATTGTCCGTCAGGCTGAACGTGTGCAACAGCACAATCCAGACCTACTGCATCCATGTTGTTGTTGGGTTCCATCACCCAATCCCAGTTATACTCCCCGCTCAGATCTTCCCAAATAAATGGCTCGGCAGGTGCCGGATCGATTTTTACACCATTCAGTGCCACACCAAATACCCATTTTGGTCTTCCTGTGTTAGCATCTAAAACACTCGTCTGGCTTGCTGCGAGGGCAGGCGGGTCCACCATCGTGTATGTTTTATCACTATTATCGAGTTCACTCACAAGCATGGGTATTTGATTCCTCCAGGTATGATTTGGACGCCCGGTAGTTACAATCTGCCTCACATTTGCAGAAGCAAAGGTCTCTGTATAAGATGTCATGAAGGCAGGGTTTTCACAATCATGATTATCCTGATCAATTGAATCGCCATTCACTCCGCTATCACAGTCTTCGTTGATAGTTACCGTTATCGATCCACCTGAAACAGTCAACACTTCATCAAGAGAAGCGTCATTTATTTCCACGACTACTGTCTCATCTCCCTCTTCATCAAAATCATCTATTGTACTGATGGTCAAAGTAGCTGTTGACTCACCAGCAGCAAGCGAGGCGGTCCCAATGGAATAGTCTGTCCCCTCAGTCGCTGTTCCGGAAACACTCACCGGGATCGGGATGGCCGTTCCTGAAGTGTTCTGTGTACTGGATGTAATGGTTACGGTCGCCGTTCCTCCAGTCTCATTAATGTCATTATTATTTACAGAAAGTGATACGCTGGCCTCAAAAGGTGTTACGCTACCACTATCGTCTCCTCCACAGGATATCAGAAATACGGAAAGTGCTAAGGTTAAAGGTGTTAGTAGTTTTGTCAGTCTCATACTAGGTTAATTTATCGTAGTGTTAGATGACAAAATTGGGAAAACCTTACGGTTTCTTCTCAATATTTTATCAGTGTATGAATAATCGGAGCATAAGGATCCAACTTATCTCTACCAGCCAAGAAGCCCAATTCAACAATAAAAGAGAATCCGGCAACCTCACCATCACTCATTTTGACCAACTCCGCAGCACCAACAGCGGTACCTCCTGTAGCTAGCAAGTCATCATGGATCAACACACGATGCTTGTTCTGAATGGCATCCTTGTGAATCTCAATCTCCGCTGATCCGTATTCCAGTTCGTACTTAAAAGAATAGGACTCTCCCGGAAGTTTTCCCTTCTTCCGGATTGGAACAAAGGGTATCTCCAGCTCCTGAGCCAATGAATGACCCCACATAAAACCCCTGGATTCAATTCCGACAATGGTATCTATGCCTTGATCTTTCCAATATTTCGCCAATTCTTGTGTGATTTCTTTGCTGATGGAAACATCAGTCAGTAAAGGAGTTATATCTTTGAAAACAATTCCCGGTTTGGGGAAATCAGGGACATCTCTAATGGTATTTTTGATTCGTTCTTCCAGGCTGTTCATAAACGTTTTTTATGGCGATTTAAATTAAGGCACAGATTTTGAATTAGATGGAAAAAACTCAATGATATGCGTAAAATTTATCTACTACTAATATTGCTTATCGGTCTGCAGTCAGTTCAGGCCCAAAAGCTATCGAAGATCGAAGAACTCATTCAGTCAAAACAAAAATGGACATCAATGCTTGTCAAAAGCAGTCGACCTTATTTTGAGATCGGCGAGGTTTTGACCATGCGGATCGACAGGAAGTTCTATCACGACCGAAACAACTATGCTAAACTCGGTGGCGAATGGACTCTTGATGGAAATAAATTGATCCTTATGTATGATTCATTTACGGAAGAGCGTAGAAGGATCCCCTACGAGTATAAAGTGAAAAAATGGGGAAGTGACGGCTGGCAATTATCGTATCGGAACAAATACAATAAGAAGGAAAAAGTATACTTCAAATAGATTAAATTAACCCTGACCGCAGCGTCAGGGTTTTTTATGTCGGTCTACTCTCCCAGTAGCCGAAGATCCAGTTACCTGCTGCTGATTCATCATCTGAGCTTAGAAAATCCTCCAGGGCTGCCAGGATCTCATACCTGGATATTTTCTGATCGTCGTTTTTATCCAATCTACCAAAGGACTCCTCCAGGTAGTTTTTATCCAATCCGAAAATCTCGAAGATTATGTTGTATTCATTCTTAGTGATGAACCCATCATGATTATGATCGAAGAAGTCAAAAATGTAACGGAAGATCAGCTCTTTGTAGACCGTTAACGCTTCATCTGCATATCTACCACCTAACCTTTTATCAAAATAAGTGATCCATTCTTCCTGAGTGATTGCTTGTGATTCCTGAGGTGAAATGTCCGTCAACAACTGGTGAAACAACCTGGTAGCCTTGTCGGCGATGGTCTTGTGTGCCCTACTACCCTCCTCCAGTTCAAGTCTCAATCTGACTTGTTCAGCCATATCAGAGAAATCATTCAACTGCAATAATCCATTACGGTTAAGGTCGAGCAATTCAAAGAAATAGTGCAGCTTTTTACGTTGAAATTCAGAGAGCATCGGCTATTCTAAGATACGCAATACCTACAAAAACGGATTGCAGTATATTATATGTCTATCGAAGAAATGAGACGACCCGTCCAATAGTTTCTCGCAAAAAAAATATTTGAGGCTTTTCAGCCATTAACGAACAGAAAACGTATAAAAATTGTTTATGTGCAAACTCACATTAAAATACTTATATTTATAACCCCTAATGTTTCGCCGTTCTTAACTATGAATGCTGCCATACGTCTTAAATACCTGGTCCAATTAGCACTTGTTGATAATGCATTTGATGATGAGGAAATGAAATTCGTCATTGACATTGGTCGTGCCAACAACATGTCTGAAGAAGAGATCAATGAAGTTATCAATGATGGGCTGAAGCAACGGGACTTTGATGCACAAGAATTTGTGGGATTGAGTTTCGATCAGCGTTTTGAATACCTGGTAAGTGTGATTGAATTGATGAAAGTGGATGGCAAGATCTTTTTGAGTGAGATCAATTACTGTAAAGACATTGCTGAAAAACTTGGCTTCAAGCGAGATGTCATCTCGAAAGTCACTTCAAAGATCCATTCGGATCCCAGTCTGTCTGTTGAATGGGATTTACTGAAGGACGAGATCAAAGACACTTATCAAACGGAAAGCTGAGTTACCTTAAACGGGACTCCCACTCCAAACCTTCTCTCTCTTTTCTAATTCTTTGAATCGTTTCCGGATCTTCAAGTATGTCTGCCTTAGGTCCTTTAGAGGTAAAGTGCCAGTTTTTGCATTCATGACACTCGTAAACATTGACAGGACCACTCCCGTCCCGGTAATGGTTCCGTATTTGGTTCTGAATCAATGCATCCAATGCAAGCTCCTCTGATTCATACACACGTTTTCCTGAAACACACTTCATTAGTTATCCAGCCATTCCTTGAATGAACGTACCTTCTCCCGGCTAACTATCACCTGCTCAGAAAAGTTCGGCTTAAGCACCAGGCTCAACCGGCCGTTAAAGTAGGAATCGATACTTGCTATGTGATTGCTGCTTACGATCAAGTGCCTGTTAACTCTGAAATACATACTCGGATCTAGCGTATGCTCCAATTGATCCAGTGAAACATCCAATATGAGTGATTCATCTTCCCTGGTCTTGATGTAAGTAGTGCCCTCCGAGCTATAGAAATAACTGATGTCAGCCGTCGTTACTGATCGGTACTTCAACCCGGTTTTGATCAGAAACTTAGTCCTGAAGTCCTTTAGAATTTCTTTTTTAAGTGCCTCTATCTTAGTATCCACTTCAGAAGATTCATTGACACGCTGGAACTTGGCGACCGCCTTGGTAAGGTCTTCCACCTTGATTGGTTTGAGTAGGTAGTCAATGCTGTTATACTTAAAAGCCTTTAAGGTGTATTTGTCGAATGCGGTAGTGAAAATGATGAACGGGTACGATTCAATGTGATCCAGAATGTCAAAACCAGTCCCATCACCTAATTGAATATCCATGAAAATGATATCCGGAACCCCATGTTGACCCAACCATTTCACAGCCGATTTAACTGAATAGCATACGGATGTCACCTGAAGGGACGTATGTTCCTGAACCAGATCATTTAAGCGATCAGCTGACAGCTTTTCATCCTCTATGATCAAGGCACTTTTCATTCGGAATCAAATGGGAAGCTTAACCCTAAATTCTTGTGGATTATCAGTAATCTCCAATCCTTTCTTTATTGATAACAGCAACCGTTTGGATAAGTTCTTCAAACCAATTCCCGTTGAACTTACAAGTTCTTTCTTTGGCCTTTTGTGATTTTCTACCACGATAAACTGATCGCCTTCATTGTAAAGATGAATGGTTAAAGGGTCCTCGTCTGAAAAGGAGTTATGTTTTACGGCATTCTCGACAAGGATCTGCAATGACATAGGAGGCACATTTGTGTCCCGTTTGATCTGAAGATTGTTCTTTAACATGATACCGTCATTGTGTCTCATCTTCAGCAGGTACATATAGTCATCAAGGAATCCCAGTTCGTCAGCAATTGGAACAAGTTCATTCTCATCGTTTTCGAGGATGTACCGATACATATCTGATAGCTTCCCTATGAATTTGACTGCATCGTTTTTGTTGCTTTCTACCAGTGATGTCAGTACACTGAAGCTATTGAAAAGGAAGTGTGGGTTTACCTGGTTTTTTAGTCCCTCAAATTTTGCAGCGATCAATTCCTTTTGGATCAGGTCCTTTTCCCTGGCAGTATTAACAGCATTATGAATGTATAAATGGATCGTATCTGAAGAAATAATCAATAGCGACAATACAAATCCCTGGGCATTGTAAACCCAAAACTGTGAGGTTGGATCAAACTCACCACCCATTTTACTGCAAACCAAAGCATTGATTTGGCAGCATGTCGGATAAAGGTGAAAACTGTATAGGTAAGAGAATAATAGTATGAATGGGAGCATCGAAAAAGCCGTCTTAAAAAAGACGCGAAAGAACCCCCTGTTCGTTTGAAATGATTCTTTGTTTTTGTAGTAGCTAATAGAATAAGAGGCCACCTCCCATGTGATCAGGAAGACCACAACAGTATAGAGAAGGAATACGAAATCCATTCCGTCCCAGACGAAAAAATCCGTCCAGTGGCTCACATTAGTGAGCCGAAAGAACAGAAATGCCAGGATTCCTGAGCCAACCCTGATGGCATACTTTTTCATTATCTATTATTCTTCGATACCATAGAGGCATTGTTTCCTACGATAATCGAGATCGTTGTGCCGGTAATCTTGTGAGATCCTGCACTACCTCCTGATACAGTGTAAAAGTACTTACCATTTTTTACTCCTTTGGGATCAATTGTTGCGACATAATGGTCTGGGTTTTGCTCATCTCTGGTAACTACAATTTCAAGCTCTTTGGAGCCATTGAATTTTGGAAGCTCAAATTTAGCTTTTGAGGCTCGCTTGCTTCTTACCAGCCAGAGATCCAGCGTAGCTTCTTCCACATTATCGATTGTCACTTCATATGACTCTAAATAGATCTTTGCTCCTTGTTTAGGTTTCGGGAAATCCTGTGCCCAAGTCAAACCAAAAGAAGCTGTTAATAGAAAGAATGCGATTAATCTTTTCATAGTACGTCGTGTTTGCTAGTAAGACGTTCTTATAAAATAGTTGCGCATACGATCTGGGCAGATCAACCAATTGGTGTGTTGAACTGTCGAATTTCAGAGCTGGAATGTATGCCTATTTTACGATCTTCTCCCCTCTTGCCTTCCAATCATTAAATCCACCTGTGTAGTTGTAGATCGTTTTGAACCCAAGGTCTTTCAACATATTGGAAGCACGTGTGCTTCTGCCGCCTGCTGCACAGTAGACAATGATCTCCTTGCTGTTGTCCAGCTTTGAAAGTTCGGATTTGAATTCTGATGAGCGATAATCGATGGTCAATGCTCCTTCAATCTTTCCGTTTTCATACTCGGCAGGTGTCCGTACATCTAACAATATGATGTCATTTTTCGTTAATGATTTTAACTCTTCAGCGTCAATGGACTTGATTATTGACTGATCCTGTGAGCTACAACTCATAATAATGAGCAAAAAAGCAGTGGTTAGTACGAAAACTCTGGACATTCCCTGATAGTAGACTGATAGCATAATTTGATCGTTAATTTACCGAGGATCAGCGAAAAATGAACAATAGAACTTTATTATGGACCTAAATGGCTCCATTTTTGGTTTATCAACTAGCTAATCAGTCATTCAATGAGAATACCAGTTTTCATTATACTTCTCTTAATATCGTTCGGTGTATTTGCCCAGGAAGAGGGCAGATTGGATGAGCGTATTGATGAAATTACCTACGATTGGGATTTAGAGGCAGACAAGCTTGCCACTTATGAGGGATTGCTTTATGTATGTTCCAACCAGGAATATCGTACCAAGATCATTCAACTATTGAATGACATCCACCACCTTGACAGTGTTCTCTACGACGTGTTGGTTGATCTTTCGCAACGCAGCTCAGATAAAGAGATCAAAAAGACTCTCAAAGACATCAAAAAATTTGAAGAAGAGTACGACACCAAGAGTTTTGTTCATTTCATGAGTGAAGAATGCAAAGCAGCTAAAGAAATCGAACGGGACGCAAAGAAAACACGAAGTGAAGTCGGGGCTAATTCCTATTCCGGCCAGGTCTATATCCTTGAAACAGAACTATATAACTACGTTAAGCACGTCACCAATCGCGTAGACAAGATCCGGCAACACGTGCACCACTTAAGCAAGCACTACGAGTGATCTTTTAGCTTGTCAGCAAATACTTTCTTGAACTTATCGACCTTAGGAGCTACTACGAATGAACAATATGGCTGGGATCCATTTTGATTGAAGTAGTCATCATGATAACCTTCAGCTGCATAAAAATTGCTGAATGGAGTAATCTCCGTTACAATCGGATCAGGCCATACATCACTGCTATCTAACTTTTGTTTGTAAGCCTCAGCAAGCTTCCTTTGCTCATCGTCGTGATAAAAAATTGCGGAACGGTATTGAGTACCCCGATCATTTCCTTGCCTGTTTAGGGTAGTGGGATCATGGGTATTCCAAAAAACTTCCAAAAGCTCATCAAAAGAGATCTGACTTGGATTGTATTCTACCTGGACCACTTCCGCATGTCCGGTTTCTCCTGAGCAAACCTGCTCATATGTCGGATTTTCTGTTGATCCTCCGGAATAACCGGATTTTACTGCTTCCACTCCCTTAAGTCGTTGAAAAATTGCCTCTGTACACCAGAAGCATCCTGATCCAAATGTGATTGTTTCTGTCATCCTAATTTTTAATCAAAACTTAAAACCCCGGCATTAAGGCTTTGGTTCAAATTTGATCAAATCCTCTTAATTGTTAAATTCACCGGACTAGTTTATGGAATACTACATCATCATTGCCGCCTCCATTATCATCATTCTGTCTTACATGTTTAACAGACTGGCGGACAAATCCAATTTCCCGTCCGTATTGATGTTGATCTTATTGGGAGTTGTCGGAAGGGAACTCATTGGGTTATTTGGAGTTGAAAAGGAGACTATCCTGAGAACCTTTGCTGACATTAAGCTACTTGAGGTTCTGGGAACACTTGGATTAATACTAATTGTCCTTGAAGCAGCCCTCGAGCTCCGAATCGATAAAAGCAGGTTCGGATTGATCACAAAATCATTCATGGTTGCATTGATCGGGCTTCTGCTTTGCATGTTCACAATCGGTGGAGTATTGTTTGTTTCCTTCGAGATGAACTGGATCACCGCTTTGATCTTCGCAACGCCTCTTTCGATCATCAGTAGTGCCATCGTGATCCCATCCGTGAATAACCTGGGTGAAGAGGCTGAAGAATTCCATATTTACGAAAGTACCTTCTCAGATATCCTGGGGATCATGGCTTTCTATTTCCTCATAAGCCTCGGAGAATCTGACAATGACGCACTTGCTGTTGGTGATTTCACGCTGAGCCTGATCATCACGATCGTTACCTCGGTAGTCCTTAGTTATGTTTTGATCTATGTTTTTCAAAACCTGGAAACGAAGATCAAACTGTTCCTGATGATCTCGGTGCTTTTCTTACTCTTCAGTGTGGGGAAACTCATGCACCTCTCCTCTCTTCTGGTGATCCTGATCTTCGGATTGATTCTCAATAATAACAAGATCTTCTTCTCGGGTCAGTTGAAGAAATACATCAAACCGATCGCGTTGGAAAATATCCGTGAAACATTTCTGATGATCACGATTGAATCCGCGTTTGTGATCCGTACGTTCTTTTTTGTGATATTCGGCTTTTCTATTGCTCTCTCTACCCTTTTTGATTTCCAGGTGGCGCTTGTCAGTGTGCTTTCACTATTGTTGATCTATTCGACACGATACCTCTCTTTACTTCCGTTCCGACGAAAGGATATCCGCAGAACCCTTGCAATCGCTCCCAGAGGGCTGATCACATTGCTTCTTTTCTATTCCATTCCGGCTGAGTTTCAGCAGAATTCCTTCAATTCTGGCATTCTGCTCTTTATCATCATTATCTCAAGCCTGGTGATGACCCTGGGGCTGGTAAATAATAGCAAGAAAAATGAAAGTGAAGTTTTAGAAGTTGAATAACTTAGTGATACTAGACTAATCACCCATGAATACCTTAAATGCACTTGCCAAAGAAGGTAAGATCAACGAAAATGCCAGCATAAAGGATGGTCACTCTATCATCATCAATGCTCCGATCAGTAAAGTTTGGGGTATACTGAGCGATATGGAAAAGTGGCCGGAGTGGAACAAAGACATCAAAAGAATCTCTATCGAAGGGAATCCTGAGAGCGGCAAAAACTTCAGTTGGAATTTTGATGGTTCCAAATTCAATGCGCAGATACAGTCTATCACAGAACCCACTACCCTTACCTGGACCGGAAAGTCTACCTGGGCCAAGAGCATACATGTCTGGCAACTGGAAGATGACGAGAATCAAACAATCGCCACGTTAAGTACTTCATTACAGGGTACATTCACAGTCCTTGTTAACAAGCACCAGAAGGTTTACAACGACCTGATCAACTGGCTGGAGAAGTTGAAAGAAATGGCGGAAGGTCAGGAGTAAGGAATAAGTGGTAAGGAGTAAGTCCGCCTTCGCTTACGCTTCTGCGGATGAAATAGCCAAAAGCCAAAAGCCAAATAGCTAAAGGCTAATGCCCAAATAGCAAATCCCAAAAGGCTAAACTACAAATATCTGAATAGTCAAAAAGCTAAAGGCCAATGGCTAAAAGCCAAAAGCCAACTCGCCTTCGCTTACGCTTCTGCGGATGAAATAGCCAAAAGCCAAATAGCCAAAAGCCAAATAGCCAAAAGCCAAATAGCCAAATAGCCAAAAGCCAAAAGCCAAAAGCCAAAAAGCTAAAGGCCATTGGCTAAGAGCTAATCAATCATCCAGTTGGTACCGAAAGCATAGTTCTGATCTCATTCTTTCGGGTTCCTATGAGTAGTGGTTTCTTTACGTCCACAAGTGCTTTCACATCGTAAAGTTCTTCTATTAGTCCTTCCAAACGAATCCAGTGCTCAGTGGCTCCTGTATCCAGGTTGATGATCTGGATTCCGCAGCGAGGTTCTGTATTCTTCTTTTTCAGATTCTTGTCCAGAGCCAAGCCGGAGAATGTTTTGTTTTTCCGTGCCCCTGACATGGCTATGATCGCATAATTATCTACAAAATCCAGTCCCCTTAGGAAGCCAGGACAAAAGGCCATGGGTTCAAAAGTCCCTTTCTCCAAATTCACCTTTCCAAAAAAGCCGGTACCTGCCTCCAATATATAAAGCTGTCCATTGTACCACCTGGGTGAGTGTGGCATGGACAAATGTTCACAAACCACTTCATTGGTTTGCACGTCCATAACAACCCCGCCATCTTCACGATGTTCTCGCCATCCGTCGGATGCATCGCTCTGACTGACCATCGTCACATAAGCCGGGTGTCCATCCCGAGCGGCCAGCCCATTCATGTGGCATCTGTCCTCAGGAACCAATTTTGAAATGAATGGTGGTTGCCAGACAGGTTCAAAACTGTGTCTCTCGCTAATCGTTGCTAAACAGCTGAATAACGTATTCACAAAAACAGGCTTCTCGTCTTTATCAATGACTATGTCGTGAATGTCTATATCACCTGTCGTATAGGCAACCTGAGGAAGGTATACCTTATCATATTCCTGATAGCGGCCATTTTGCAGGGAATTATCAAAACGCCATAGCTGGAAAATCGAACTCATCCAGAAGGTCTCGGCATGGTCGTCAGGCATTCCCAATCCCATGCAACGACTGAATGTACGTTCGGTTACATGAAGTGTTCTATCATAGTTTGTGCCTACCATGAATACCTTACCTACCTGGTAGGTAGTGAATAGCAGACTGACATGGTGGGTGCTGATCCAATCTTGAAACTGCCGGGAAGTGGTGAGCTCAAACACGGGTTTCGAGTTTTGTTTGCGGCTTGTGGTGTTGGGGCGTTCCTCACCTGTAGTTTTTCCCATGACTTCTTTATTGATTTTTAATAAGAGATACTAAGGTGGTATGAAGTATTTGGATAGTGTATGAGAGGTGATCTACATGTGATATACATGTGAGGGGTAAGGTATAAGTGGTAAGGAGTAAGTCCGCCTTCGCTAAAGCTTCGGCGGGTGAAATTGAGAATTAGGAATTGAGAATTGAGAATTGAGAATTAAGAATTGAGAATTGGGAATTGGGAATTGAGAATTGAGAATTGAGAATTGAGAATTGAGAATTGAGAATGTAGGAATTGAGAATTGAGAATTAAGAATGTAGGAATTGAGAATTGAGAATTGAGAATTGGGAATTGAGAATTAGGAATTAAGAATTAGGAATTAGGAATTAAGAATGAAGAATGAGGAATTATGGCGTTGAATAGCAGAGGATCAAGTGTCAAGCTGTGAGCAGTAAGCTTGTGGGGTTTTAGTTTGAGTAGTGAGTAGTGAATAGTGGAATAGTGAATTGGTGGAGTAGTGAATAGTGGAGTAGTGAATCGGTGGAGTAGTGAATAGTGGAGTAGTGAATCGGTGGAGTAGTGAATAGTGGAGTAGTGAATCGGTGGAGTAGTGAATAGTGGAGTAGTGAATAGTGGAGTAGTGAATAGTGGAGTAGTGAATAGTGGAGTAGTGAATAGTGGAGTAGTGAATAGTGGAGTAGTGAATAGTGGAGTAGTGAATAGTGGAGTAGTGAATAGTGGAGTAGTGAATAGTGGAATAGTGGAATAGTGGAATAGTGAATTAGTTATGGCTAAACTTGGTCGTCATTCTGAAGGAGTCCCGATCCATCGGGACGAACGAAGAATCTTGGTAAACTTGTAAGCGGCCTTGGGTTATGAAGATCCTTCTCCCGAATACTTCGGGATCAGGATGACGGAATTAGGTTCAAGGTGATAATGAGATCCACTGGATAAACCGGGGGATGACCTGCCTTCGGCGGATGGTTTGGTGGAGTAGTGAACTAGTGAATTGGTTGAGTGGTGATTAGTTGAGTGGTGAAAAGTTGATGAGTAGAAAGACATGAGCTGTGAGAGCTAAACAGCCAAATAGCTAAGGGCTAAAGGCTAAAGGCAACCCACCTTCACTCACGCTTCGACGGGTGAAAAGCTAAACAGCGAGCTTAATCTTCATTCCTTTACATTAATTACCACCTGTTGACGTATCGTTTGATCTCCCTGGTTTATCTCAGCGATGTAAATACCCGCCTTCAACGGTTCCGTCAATATCGATACCTGAAGTGAACGACCGACTTTCTTCCAAACCTGAGGTGCAACAACCTGTTTGCCATTCAGGTCAATCAAACGAACGTGGACCGTTCCGATATAGTCATTATCCAGTGATAGATTGAGCTCTCCGTCTGATGGGTTAGGATAAATAGCCAAACCTTCCAACTGCTCACCGACTCCCAGTACTTCCTGGACGGTGATATTGAAATCCAGGGTAGCGCTGGCCGTGCCATCTGTTACCTGGACGGTTACGGTATGGTCTCCATCATCTTCTTCTCCTGGAGTCCAGCTAAAGGCACCTGCTGGGCTAACCGTCATTCCCTTAGCAGTGGAGCTTGCATCCAGGCTGAAGGTAAGCACCTGGGCCGGGAGGTCCGGATCGCTGGCAGACAGGCTCAGAGTAAGCTCCTCCCCTTCCGGGACTGACTGGGCCTGAATGCCTGTGATCACAGGTGGACTGTTAACTTCCGTGATTTCCAGGGACCAATTCATGGTAGCACTAGTATGCGGATCATTCACCGTGACTGCTCCCTGGTAGGTCCCGTCCTGTGCTTCAGTTGGTGTCCATTGGATAATGCCTGTATTGGTCATACTCATTCCTTCAGGAGCACCTTGCAGACTGTAAGTAAGTGGCTGCCCTTCCGGGTCTATTACGGCTACCTGCAGTGCGATCGCCGTAAGTTCTTTAAAGGAAAGATCAATTGCACTACCAAATTTCGGAGCCTGGTTGACAAGCAACTGGAATTCATCCGTTGCGGTGAGTCCTGTTTCATCTGTGGTGGTCACTTCGATCGTTAGTGTACCTCCATCGTTTGACCCTGGTGTACCATTAAAGGTTTGCGTTGCTTCATTGAAGCTCAACCATGCCGGAAGTGGTTGGTCTTCTGCCAATGAAGCAGACAAGGTTTGCTCATCTACCAGGCCGTGGGGGTTGTCATTGCTTGGATCGGTGAAGGTATTAGCTGGAATGGTGAAAGAGAATGTTTCTCCTTCATTGCCTAATTGATCTGTGACTGGGTTGGCTAGTTCGGGAGCGATGGGTTTTAATAAAGGTCTGCCGAAAAGGACATAAGAGACCCCATTGTCAGTCAGACCATTGGAATCTGCTAATACCGCACCGACCAATAAATCCTCATATCCATCATTGTTGATATCCCCAGCAGAACTAACTGATGAACCTAATCGATACCCTTCTTTTGTCCCGTCTAGCCGGACGGCTCCATTATCAAGGTTGGAAAGTGAGGTCTGAGCCTCAAAAGGGTTTATCTCAGCATTCCTTCCAAAAACGATATACAAGGAACCACTCTGATCACCGTTAAAGTTCGAAACAGGTACACCAATGATGATATCATCGTAACTATCCGCATCGAAATCCATTGTACTTAGGTGATGACCAACCGAAATTTGTCCCGGTATTCCATCCAATCTAAAACCGTCAGAACCGTTTAACAAAGCAGCAACATCAGAAGGGAAAGGGCTTACCGAAACATCGCGTCCAAATAAAGCATATACCGCACCAGTATCAGAAGTTCCAACGAAAGGACCTCCTACAATAATGTCTGTGGCTTCATCCCCATCAATATCCCCTCCTGTAATGGAAAAACCAAAACCTGTTGCAAATGGCTCTCCCGATAATCGAAACCCATCCTCAGCTCCTATTGTGGTCATATCAATTGGATGTGAGAACGAACTCCCTATGTCTTTTCCATAAATCACATTAGCTATTCCATAGTTCGAAGCTGAGCCCATCGCCAGGTCATCAATCCCATCTCCTGACAGGTCACCGACTTTCCCAACGCCAATACCTAAAAAGCCATTTGCTTCACCATCTATCCGAAAGCCATTATCACCATTAAGCGTTGTAAGATCAAATGAGTCTCCAAAACTGCCAGAAATCTCTGTATCCTTTCCAAGGATCACGTAAGCTGCTCCTGTGATATTATCTACTCCCCAGGCACCAATAAGGATATCATCAAACGTATCGTTGTTAATATCACCTACGCCACGCAATGAAAACCCTAAATTATCTCCAGCGGCTACCCCATTTATTCTAAAACCGTCTTGCTGCTGAAGCGTGCTTAAATCAAGTGGGTGATCAAAGGGACCGTCTTCAGAAACATTTTTTCCAAACATTACATAAGCAACACCTGATCCATCTCCGTTTGGATCAGCACGGTTGGTTCCAAGCAAAATGTCATCGATATCATCGCCATTTAGGTCTCCAATTCCACTTAGACTAATAGCTAGTTCATCTCCAGCCACTTCACCATTGATTCGAAACCCATTAGTACCATCCAGGGCAAAAAGATTCAGTACATCAGGAAATCCCACTTCGCTTCCAAACACTACATATACTGCACCCGAGTTATCTCCGGTTGCATCAACCAAAGGAGCTCCAACAAGCAGATCAACGATTCCGTCTCCATTCACATCCCCGGCACTACTTACTGAGTAACCTGATCGATCACCAGCTGCTTCCCCAATAATCCTAAAACCATTAGCTCCTACCAATTGGGAAAGGTCAGTTGGAAAGGAGGCATCATCCTGCACAAAGAGTTCGAAGAAGGAGCTGATAAATTTGTCCTGGTTGTCAGTAGCGGTGACCTTGATGGTGTAGGTGACACCCACATCTGCATTGGCGGGTGTACCGCTGAAGGTGGCTGTTGTGGGATCAAAGCTGAGCCAGGCAGGGAGTGGGTCTTCGCTGGCCAGTGCGGCGGTAAAGGTGAGTGGCCCGCCATCCGGATCGGTGAAGTATGATCCTACTGCGAAGGAATAAGCCAGGTCTTCCAACGGTGCCTGGGTAGGGATCGGTTCCGGCACGTACGGTGCATCCGGTTCGAAACCAAATACGAGGTAGATGTATCCTTTGTTGTTTTCTGCATTTGGTGCGGCAACCAATACATCATGCAAACCGTCTCCGTTGAAATCTCCTGCGCTACTCGTTGAATATCCTGATTGACCTCCTTCAACCGATCCATTTATCTGAAGAAAGTTGATCCCATCCGGGGTTGAGAGGTCGAAGGTTGAATTGAAGTTGCCTTCCTGGGAAGTATTCCTCCCGAATAATAGGTATGCCGTCCCCGCACTCTCCACATCATTTGGATCCGCGCCCCTTTCTCCTATAATAACATCAGGTATTTCATCCCCATTGAAATCTACTATGCCACTTGCGGAAATACCCAATTGGGCTTCATTTGAATTACCACTCAAACTAAATCCATTGACTCCATTCACGGTCAAATCCTGAAAAGCAGGCATCACAGCGTTTGATCCAAAAAATACATATGCCGACCCAGCATTACCCGCCATATCCGGGTCTGCAAACGGACCTCCAATGACCATGTCATCAAATCCATCTGCATTGAAATCCCCAACACCGCTCAGTGAAAAACCAATAGATGATTCAGCTGCTCCATCGAGTCGGAAACCATTCGTTCCATTCAAGCCAGAAAGCGGAAACACAAGATCAAAGTCACCGACTTCACTCGTATTTTTCCCAAATATGATATAAGAAGACCCGCTAAAGTTACCATTGTGAGATGTCTGAAAGGATCCAACTGCCAGATCATCTACCGTATCATCATTAAAATCTCCAATACCAGCTACTGACCAACCGATTTGATATCCGGCGACACCTCCATCTAAACGGAAACCGTCGGAGATCGTCAAATCCGATAAATTGAGCACCTCGTTAAATGGAGTGTCAATGTTCTTTCCAAAAATCACATAAGCAGAGCCTGCACCGTCAAGCATGTTAGGGTCGGCCTGACTTGCACCAACAACCAGGTCACCCCATCCGTCACCGTTGATGTCGCCAGCTCTGTCAATGGCTCTACCTAATTGATCTCCAGCATTTTCACCATTGATAACAAATCCATTCGTTCCATTTAGAGAAGCCAGGTCGAATACCTCTCCAAAACCAGTTGTTGATCCGAAAATCACATAAGCAGATCCAGCATCAGCATTCCCGTTGGGATCTGCAAAATGAGCCCCAATAACCAAATCATCGACCTCATCACCATTCAGGTCCATGTCACCAGCCAGTCCCTGTCCCAATCTATCATCGGTACTCAATCCATCTATCCGAAAGCCGTTTGTGCCGTCCAGTTCACTAAGATCCAATGTTGGTATGGCGTTGTTCGCCTGACCAAAAACCACGTAGACTGAGCCTGCATCTTCCAATCCATTCGGATCCGCCCAGTATGCGCTAATAGCAAAATCATCAAATCCATCGTTATTAATATCCCCAACAGTACCAGTGTTTCTGCCAGTATTGTCCCCCGATTCATGTCCTTTAAACAGGATCACCCGGGATTCTTCCTGCACTCCCAGATCAATCACGCTCTGGACCTGGGCAGTGACCGTGTTGGGTGTCATCGTCAGCCAGGCAGTCAGCATAGCTGTAGAGATACCGAGTTTCCACTTGCGGTTAAGGTTGTGCAGTCGTCGGGCAATGATGTCGAGCTTACGTGTCAGACGGTTGTCGCTTGCTTCGTGCAGCCTTCGCTGGATGTTTCGGTATTTGCGCTGGAGTTTGAGCCAGTGGTAGTAGTTGTTTTGCTTCATATGATTTGGCTTTGGGCCTTTGGCATTAGCCATTAGCTACCGTTGTGTTAATACTGATTATGGATTGCTTTTTTGCAACTCACGAAGGTTGCGGAATCGGTTGGGAGGTCAAAGAGTGCGGATGCTACATGTGATCTACGAGAAAGGAACAAGCCTCAAGGAGCAAGCTTCAAGGAAGTAGAAAGTCCGCCTACGATTGAGAATTGGGAATTAAGAATTAGGAATTAAGAATTAGGAATTAAGAATGTAGGAATTGAGAATTGAGAATTGAGAATTGGGAATTGAGAATTGAGAATTGAGAATTGGGAATTGAGAATTAAGAATTGAGAATGAGGAATTAGGAATTATGAATTGAGAATTGGGAATTGAGAATTAAGAATTGAGAATGAGGAATTAGGAATTATGACG
Organism: Cyclobacteriaceae bacterium; assembly: GCA_965267415.1. Classification (GTDB taxonomy): domain Bacteria; phylum Bacteroidota; class Bacteroidia; order Cytophagales; family Cyclobacteriaceae; genus Ekhidna. Next base: position 1,010,436 of record OZ253955.1, read on the forward strand.
TTGAATGGCAGAGGATCAAGTGTCAAGCTGTGAGCCGTAAGCTTGTGGGGTTTTAGTTTGAGTGGTGATTAGTTGAGTGGTGAATAGTGGAGTAGTGAATTGGTGGAGTAGTGAATTGGTGGAGTAGTGAATAGTGGAGTAGTGAATAGTGGAGTAGTGAATAGTGGGTAGTGAATAGTGGAGTAGTGAATAGTGGAGTAGTGAATAGTGGAGTAGTGAATAGTGGGTAGTGAATAGTGGAGTAGTGAATAGTGGAGTAGTGAATAGTGGAGTAGTGAATAGTGGAGTAGTGAATTGGTGGAGTAGTGAATAGTGGAGTAGTGAATTGGTGGAGTAGTGAATTGGTGGAGTAGTGAATTGGTGGAGTAGTGAATTGGTGGAGTAGTGAATTGGTGGAGTAGTGAATAGTTAAGAGCCAGTTAAATAGCTAAAGCCCAAATAGCAAATCCCAAAAAACAAATAAATTTCAAATCCCAAAAATCAAGCTCTAAAATGCCGAATAGCCAAACAGCTAAAGGCTAATGCCCAAATGACAAATCCCAAAAGACAAATAAATTCGAAATCCCAAAAGGGTAAACTACAAATACCTGAATAGCAAAAAAGCTAAAGGCTAAGAGCTAACAGCCAATGCAAGCCCAAATAGCAAATCCCAAAAAACAAATAAATTTCAAATCCCAAAAATCAAGCTCTAAAATGCCGAATAGCCAAATAGCTAAAGGCTCATGCCCAAATGACAAATCCCAAAAGACAAATAAATTCGAAATCCCAAAAGGGTAAACTACAAATACCTGAATAGCAAAAAAGCTAAAGGCTAAGAGCTAACAGCCAATGCAAGCCCAAATAGCAAATCTCAAAAAACAAATAAATTTCAAATCCCAAAAATCAAGCTCTAAAATGCCGAATAGCTAAAGGCTAATGCCCAAATGACAAATCCCAAAAGACAAATAAATTCGAAATCCCAAAAGGGTAAACTACAAATACCTGAATAGCAAAAAAGCTAAAGGCTAAGAGCTAACAGCCAAATGGCCTTCGCTGAAGCTTCGGCGGATGGTTTGGTTGAGTAGTGAACTAGTGAATTGGTTGAGTGGTGATTAGTTGATGAGTAGAAAGACATGAGCTGTGAGAGCTAAACAGCCAAATAGCTAAGGGCTAAAGGCTAAATAGCAAATCCCAAAAAACAAATAAATTTCAAATCCCAAAAATCAAGCTCTAAAATGCCGAATAGCCAAATAGCTAAAGGCTAATGCCCAAATGACAAATAAATTCGAAATCCCAAAAGGGTAAACTACAAATACCTGAATAGCAAAAAAGCTAAAGGCTAAGAGCTAACAGCCAATGCAAAAACTACTGCTTGTCTTCTTTAACCAGTTCCTGGAGTTGGGCCTGGACCATCTGGAAGCCAGGGTACATCTCGAGGGTTTTCAGGTAAAGTTCCTTCGCCAGGTCAGTGTTGCCTCTTCCCTCTTCAATCATCGCCTTGATACGGTGGGCAGCAACATCCAATGGTACGTCCTGACGGGTCCCTTCCTGGGTTGGAAAGGCAATGAAAGATTCCTTCGCTCCTGCACTTTGCATGATGATATCTACCGAAGTAAGCCCTTCTGAGAAGCGCTGCATCTCCATTTGTACAAAAGCAATCTTATACAAGACGTTCAGGTCATTGCTAGCTAGATAAAGAGACTCATAATACGGCAGTGCCCGGTCTTTTGCACCAAGGTTATCGAATGAGCTGGCAGCCATTTCCATAGCAAACTGGTTTTCAGGATTGATCTGCAATGACTGTTGAGAAACCAACGCAGAGGAAGCGTACTGGTTAAACTGCATGTAGATCAACGCAAGTGAATCATACACCGCCGGATTGCCGGGAGTTTCTGACATCAGGTTGTAAAGCGCCATTTTAGCAACCATTGGGTCGTTGAATAGTCGGGCTGAGTTATAAATGAAGGACTGCTTTCGGATCTCCCACGGAACGGAATCCCCTTCAACAGTTTCCAGGCTTTGGGCCCGCAATCCAATTATACTTACGAAAGTCAAAACAACTAATACCAGTGTTTTCATCATACCAAATTTTAAAACGCCTGCAAACATAGTGATAACCTGTGTGTTAGCGGAATTTATTTCTTTCTAGTTAGTTCATATTTTTCTCCCAACCTGATCATCATCTCATATGCCTCCCCTTCATCATTCGCGATCTTGCCGTCCAGGATGGCTTCTTTGATCTCAGATTTGATATCACCAATAATTCTGCCAGGTTTGATATCGAACGTTTCCAGGATGGTCTCACCACTGATCGGAGGCTGGAAATTCATAACCCTATCCCGCTCTTCCACCTCCCTGATCTTTTGGCTCACACGTCCGAAATTCTGCTTATATCTCTGGACTCGCTCAGGGTTCTTAGAAGTAATATCAGCTTTGCAAAGTGTCATCAGGTCCTCTACATCCTCTCCAGCTTCAAAAACCATCCTACGGACAGCAGAGTCAGTGACCTTATCGTTAACCAGGGCAATTGGTCTCAAGTGAAGTCTCACCAGCTTTTGTACGTATTTCATGCGATCATCCAATGGCAACTTAAGTCGCTTGAAAATACCAGGAACCCATTTTGCACCCAGATCTTCATGTCCATGAAAGGTCCATCCTGCTTTTTCGTGGAAGCGCTGTGTGGCTGGTTTAGCTATGTCATGAAGAATAGCTGCCCATCTGAGCCAGAGATCATCGGTCATCTCTGAGATGTTGTCCAAGACCTGAAGTGTATGGTAAAAATTATCTTTATGTGCCTTCCCATTTTTCTTCTGGACTCCCTGCAGCTTTACCATCTCCGGAAAGATGAATTCCAGCAACCCGGAATGAAAAAGTAGTTTAAACCCATATGAAGGGGTCTCAGCCAGGATGATCTTATTCAATTCATCCGTTATTCGCTCTTGTGAAATAATCCTGATCCTTTCTCTCTGGGTAACGATCGCATCGAATGTATCCGCATCAATGTCGAAATTGAGTTGGGTTGCAAACCGAATGGCACGCATCATGCGTAAGGGGTCGTCTGAAAATGTTCGTATTGGATCTGTAGGCGTTTTGATGATCTTTTTGTCAATATCCGAAACACCGTCAAATTGATCCACGAGCTCTCCGTAGTTGTCGGAGTTGAGGCCTATGGCCAATGTATTGATCGTGAAATCCCGTCGAAGAATGTCATCTTCAAATGTCCCGGTTGCTACTTCCGGATTTCTTGAGTCCGGATGATACGATTCCTTTCTGGCTCCCACAAATTCATAGACAAAACCATTGTGGTGAATAGAGGCGGTACCGTATGTCTTATAGACCGATAGTTTGCTTTCCTTGCCCAATTCTTTGGCCACCGCCTTTGCAAGGTCCATTCCACTTCCAACACATACGAAATCCAGGTCTTTTGAATCTTTTTCAAAGATCAGATCCCTAACGTATCCACCGATCACATACGCCTCCAGACCCAACTTTTCAGATGCCTGCTGAACGATTTGGAAAATGGGAAACTTATCCAGGTGATCCTCAAAGGACTTCATGCTGCAAAAATAAGGACATCCTCAGGCAAAGAGCTTCGATAATTGTGGATGAGATTGAAGTTGCCGGTCAAATTCTTTCGTCCCCTGTTCGTTCAGGAGTCCTCTGAAGAAATTGACCATTTGGTCTCCCAGCAATTGATAAATCGGCTTGGTGAGTTTGAACTCATCAGGAATGTGTCGTGTAGGCCGTGCGAAAAGGAATGAACTGAGTGTTTCCCAATAAATGACCAAAGCTGTCTCTGAATCAGCATTGCATTTAATTATACCTTCCTCCTTACCCTGGTCAATCAGTCGTGCGAACCGTGAATAAACCGCTCCTTTTAGGTATTCATTCACAATGTTCATTACCCGTTCCTTATCCATCAATACTTCTTCCGTCATTTTTACAGAAATGTCCGTAACATTTTCCAAGATGATCTCCAGGTACTTGATGAGCTTGTTCACAAGTGTCGTATCCAGATCCACTACTTGTTGTGCTTTTTCAGATATATCATTCAATTTCCAATGACATGCTTCTTCCACCAGTTCGAACTTCGACTTGAACAAGAAATACAGCGTTTTTTTACTGATCTTAAGTGATAAAGCGATATCATCGATTTTCGTATTTGATACGCCTTTATCTGAAAATTGGGCAAAGGCTTCCCTTAGGATTTCGGTTTTCCTTTCTTCACTCACACTCCGAAATTAGAACGAATTCATGATATGACAAGCAATTAATTTTCAACACCTGATTCGAATGGAATAGATTTGTTTTCGAATGGATAAGTCAACTGCTCAACAAAAAATTCAACAGCTAACGGATGAACTGAATCATCACAATTATCTCTATTATCAGAAGAGTGCTCCTGTCATTTCAGACTATGACTTTGACCAGAAACTGAAGGAGTTGGAAGCACTGGAGGAGCAATTTCCCGATCTCAAGTTGTCCTACTCTCCTACTACTCGCGTAGGTGGAGAAATCACGAAAGAATTTGAAACGGTCGTTCATAAATACCGGATGCTCTCCCTGGGAAACACATATTCCATGGAGGAATTAAGCGATTTTGATGGGCGTGTCATGCGAGGTTTGGGAACAGAAGAATATGAGTATTTCTGTGAGTTGAAATTTGATGGTGTCGCAATTAGCCTCATTTATGAAAATGGGATGTTGAGTAAGGCCGTAACAAGAGGAGACGGCACCAAAGGGGATGATATCACTACTAATGTGAAGACTATCCGGACCATTCCGCTCAAGCTTCAGGGAGATGTTCCTGATGCTTTCGAAGTGAGAGGTGAGGTATTTATGCCAAAAGAGGTTTTTGTGGCCTTAAACAAAAAGCGGGAAGAAGAAGGGGAAGCTGTTTTAGCCAACCCTAGAAACACGACTTCCGGTACGCTAAAAATGCAGGATTCTAAAGTGGTCGCCGAGCGTCAACTGGACTGCTTCCTGTATACTTATCTCGACGATGAAGAGCATTTTGACACACATGAAGCAGCCATCCATTTTCTGGAAAAATCCGGTTTCAACGTCTCTCCTACTTATCAGAAATGCGAGAACATTGAAGAAGTCTTTGAATACATAAGAGGATGGGAAGAGAAGCGGCATGAGCTACCTGTCGAAACAGATGGTGTGGTGATCAAAGTAAACAACCTGAATCAGCAATCTGAATTGGGGTTCACCGCAAAGAATCCACGATGGGCCATCTCGTACAAGTACAAGGCTGAGTCTGCACAAACGATCATTCATGATGTATCCTACCAGGTAGGGAGAACGGGTGCTATTACGCCTGTAGCTGAACTTGAGCCGGTTTTTCTGGCAGGTACAACTGTCAAACGAGCATCTTTGCACAATGCTAACGAAATCGAACGACTGGGGCTTAGAATTGGCGACACGGTTTCCGTAGAAAAAGGTGGTGAGATCATTCCAAAAATCACAGCAGTAGATCCTTCAAAACGTTCGGATAACGCCCCTCCTTTTGAATACATTACCCATTGCCCGGAGTGCAATACTGAACTGATCCGGGAAGAAGGTGAAGCACAACATTATTGCCCTAATCAAGAGAGCTGTCCTCCCCAGGTTCAGGGAAGGATCGAGCATTTTATCAGCCGCAATGCGATGAATATTGAGACGCTAGGTCCCAGAACGATCAAGGGGTTTCTAAACAAAGGTCTGATCCAAAACCTGGCGGACCTGTACTATCTAAGCTTTGACCAGATCAATGATCTGCAATTCGAAGAAGAAGATGAAAACGGTGAAGTCTCGAGGCGGTCGATCAAAGAAAAAACGGCCAACAACATCCTGGATTCTATTCAAGCCTCAAAAGAGGTCCCATTTGAACGTGTGCTATTTGGCTTAGGAATTCGGCATGTAGGTAAAACAGTGGCGGAAAAGTTAGCAGAGCATTTTGGGTCGATTGATGGTATCAAGGCTGCAACTTTTGATGAGATCATTGCCGTTCATGAGATTGGCGAGCGCATCGCAGAAAGCATCATTGACTTTTTCTCACAGCCTGCGAATAACGATATGGTAGATTCTCTCAAGGCTGCCGGGCTTCAACTGGAAATGAAAGTACAGGAGGGTATTGGAGATTCATTGAAAGGACTGACTTTCGTAGTTTCCGGTATTTTTGAAGGCTATGGAAGGGATGAGCTAAAAGCGCTCATCAAGAGTGAAGGTGGGAAAATTGCAAGCAGTATATCAAGCAAAACGGATTATTTAGTCGCTGGAGCCAATATGGGGCCAGCTAAGAAAGAAAAAGCGGAACGCCTCGGGATTAAAATGGTGGATGAGGCAGCTTTTAACCAACTCTTAACCAATGATAAAGAGCGCATTACTGAGTCGGAAATGTAAAAAACTGATCAAAGCTCAGAAAAAAGAGCATGTAACCTACCGAAGTGCTTCGAATTTCGGGATCCTGTACAATTCCCAGGAGTTTAACAGGGAGCTCGTGGAAGAATTGGCGGATAGCCTGAAAGGAGATGGAAAAGAGTTGGCCATGTTAGCTTTTACTGAAAAGGAATCGGAAGAGCAGTTCTCGTTCTGCAAAAAGGACATTTCTGCATCCGGAAACCTTAACAAGGATCGCATTGGGATGTTCACCAGGCAGCCTTTTGATTTCCTCATCTCATTGGATACTTCAGGCGACATCAATTACAAGTATGTGCTGGCGCTTTCCAAAGCAAATTGCAAGATTGGGATCAATTCAGAAGCCTATGACGACCTGTTAATGCTGGCGGTAAAGCCCTCTGATAATAGCTCCACGAGCACACAAGACGTTTTAAGGTACTTAAAGATGATCTGATGAAAGAACTGAGAGGGACTGGAGTTGCACTGGCTACACCGCTAACGAATGATCTGGAGGTCGACTTTGAGGCGTTAGAAAAGCTCCTTGAACACGTGATCAAGGGTGGTGTTGACTACCTGGTTGTCCAGGGTACCACTGGTGAGTCTCCTGTCTTTTCATGGGAAGAAAAACTTAACATCCTTTCGTTCATCATTGAAAAGAACAACGGTCGAAAACCTGTCGTATTTGGTCACGGAGGCAACAATACCCATGAGCTGATCCGAAAGTCAAAGGATTTGGCCGGTTACCCTATCGAAGCGATCCTTTCGGTAAGCCCATATTATAGTCGTCCGTCCCAGGAAGGCATCAAAAGGCATTTTACACTACTCGCTGACAGTTTTCCCAAGCCGGTCCTTTTATATAACGTACCCTCAAGAACCGCCTGTAATATGGAGGCTGCCACAACCTTAGCGCTGGCCTCTCATCCTAATATCATCGGGATCAAAGAAGCTGCCGGTGATTTATCTCAATGTGAAGAAATTGTTAAACACGCTTCCAGTGATTTTGCACTGATTTCAGGAGATGACCAGGATACGTTTGAACTGGTGAAAATGGGAGCCATTGGAGTGATATCTGTTATCAGCAATATTCTTCCGGCAGAATTCTCAAAGATGGTCAACCATGCCTTGAACGGAGATTTCTCAAAAGCTGAAGAACTCAATTCTAAATTGAAGCCGGTCTATCGTTTGCTGTCAAAAGAAGGAAATCCCACCTCCCTAAAAGGTGGATTAAGCGTGCTTGGCATTGGATCTGATACGGTCAGGCCTCCACTTTTTGAAGCTACAGAACAGCTAAAAAACGAGTGGAGAGATATCCTAGCAACTTTCAAAGCATAAAAAAACCCTGACGCTGCGGTCAGGGTTGCTTTCTTTTGGGTGTTAAAATCTTAACCTTTGTTTTTGATATCCTGAACTTCAAGTCTAATTTCCTGGGCGAGGTTTTTTAGATCTTGCATTCCCTTTCTTACCCGAGTACCAGCGGCGTTATTTCCTTTGTCATAAAACTTTTCAAAGTCAGATTGCAGCGAGTTGAGTAAGTCTTGAAGTTGTCCAAATCTTTTCATGTTATAAGGTAATTAAGGTTATCGAAATAATTAAAAGATGGGGCAATATAGCCCAAATTGCTTAATAATCAGTTTAAATTGGGTTAATAATTAAGTTTTTGCCAGCAGTGCTCCTTCTACTCCTTGCGCCTTATACACACCTTCATCAAGCTTCGTCTTGATTGCTTCAAATGCATCAAGCGTCAACTCGACATCCTCTAACGAGTGCATCGCTGTAGGAATGATTCGGAGGATCACCATACCCTTAGGTATTACCGGGTAAATGATCATTGAGCAGAATATTTTGTAATTCTCTCGTAGGTCCTGAACCATATTACATGCTTCAATAACCTCACCATTCAACACAACCGGAGTTACCGGTGAATTAGTTGTTCCAATGTTGAATCCTCGCTTTTTAAAGCCATTTTGCACTGCATTGACGATTGTCCACAGCTTTTCTCGCAATTCCGGCATGGTTCGAAGCATGTCCAGTCGCTTCAAACCTCCTTCTACCAACGGCATTGGTAGTGATTTCGCATAGATCTGTGACCTTACTTTGTATCTCAAGTGGTTCACAACCTCTGTAGGGCCAGCAATGAAAGCACCAATACTTGCCATTGACTTGGCAAATGTGGAGAAATAGATATCAATATCGTCCTGTACTCCGTAGTATTCTCCGGTTCCGGCTCCTGTGTCTCCCATGGTGCCAAATCCGTGTGCATCGTCTACCAGCAATCGGAAATCATAGTTTTTCTTCAATGCTGCGATCTCATCCAGTTTACCAGTGTTTCCACTCATTCCGAACACACCCTCTGTGATCACCAAAACGCCTCCTCCTTGCTCTTTAGCAAGTTTTTCAGCTCTTTTTAGTTGTCGCTCGCAGTTTTCAATGTCATTGTGAGGGAAAACATATCGTTTTCCGATGTGCATTCTAAGTGCATCGATGATACAGGCGTGGCATTCTGCATCGTAAACAACAACGTCTTTGCGATCAATTAAGGCATCAATTACAGACATCACACCCTGATATCCATAGTTTAGAAGCATTCCTGTAGGCTTACCTACAAAATCTGCTAATTCCTGCTCCAATTGATCGTGCAGGTCAGAATTACCTGTCATCATTCGGGCACCCATCGGATATCCCAATCCCCACTTTTCTGTTGCTTCTGTATCCGTCCTTCGTATTTCCGGGTGATTAGCCAGACCAAGGTAGTTGTTCAAACTCCATGTCAAAACCTCCTTGCCTCGAAATTTCATCCTGGGCTGTACCTCCCCTTCCAGTTTTGGAAAGAAGTAATAGTTTACATCTTCATCCAGATACGAATACTGCCCTAGCGGCCCTTTGTCACTCAGTAACTTGTCAAATAAATCCATTCAGCTATTATAATTCTGGTTTCTTAAAAAACAGACGCAAATTTAGCAGTATTGTGCTTATTATGAATAGTTCTGGATTTGATAAACTTGCGGTAACGATTGTTCTATGCCAATTAAGAAGATTTTAGTCGCCAATAGAGGCGAAATTGCCCTACGGGTAATGCGTTCGGCCAAAGAGATGGGAATCGCTACTGTAGCGGTCTACAGCGATGCTGACAAGCTTTTACCACATGCCTCCTACGCTGATGAAGCCATCAATATCGGCCCTCCAACAGCTTCAGAGTCCTATCTCAACCAGGACAAGATCATAGAAGCTTGTAAGCAGACCAATGCGGATGCTATCCATCCGGGCTATGGTTTTCTGTCTGAAAACGCTGAATTCGCAGAACGTGCAGAAAAAGAAGGGATCAACTTCATTGGTCCATCTGCAGAAGCTATTCGCTTGATGGGTGATAAACTCACATCCAAACAAACAGTTAAGGAATTCGATGTTCCACTTGTTCCTGGTATGGATGAGCCCATCAACCAGGTTGATAAAGCAAAAAAAGTGGCTGATAGCATTGGTTACCCGATCATGATCAAAGCAAGTGCCGGTGGCGGTGGAAAAGGGATGCGAATTGTCCACGACCCAAAAGATTTCGAAGAGCAGATGGAGCGGGCAATGAGTGAAGCGCGGAATTCTTTTGGAAATGATGAAGTGTTTGTTGAGAAATTTATTGCCTCACCCAAGCATATCGAAGTTCAGGTACTGGGAGATAAGCATGGAAACATCATTCATCTTTTCGAGCGGGAATGCAGTATTCAGCGGAGACACCAAAAAGTCATTGAGGAAGCCCCTTCGGCACTTTTGACAGACAAAAGACGTAGAGAGATCGGAGAAGCAGCTGTTAATGTTGCTAAATCCTGTAATTACTATGGGGCAGGAACGGTAGAATTCATCGCTGATGAAAACTTTGACTTTTATTTCCTGGAAATGAATACACGTCTTCAGGTAGAGCATCCAGTAACAGAACTGATCACTGGTGTTGACCTGGTCAAAGAGCAGATCAAGATAGCCGAAGGCAATGCTTTATCCATTTCACAGGATGATTTGACTATTCACGGCCACAGCCTGGAAGTAAGAGTTTATGCGGAAGACCCTTTGAATAACTTTCTACCTGATACCGGAACGTTGAAAACCTATGTCAGACCTCAGGGAGCAGGTGTTCGTGTAGATGATGGTTACCAGGAAGGATTGGATGTTTCCATCTATTACGACCCGATGATCGCTAAACTGATCACTTATGGTAAGGATAGAAATGAGGCGATCGAGCGAATGAAACGTGCTATAAGTGAATACCAGATCACCGGATTGAGCACTACACTACCCTTCTGTGATTTTGTTCTCAACCACCCGGAGTTCCTGGACGGATCCTTCACTACCAAGTTCGTAGAGTCTCACTACTCGCCAGATATACTTAAAACTGAAGTACCGGATGATGTGGCTGCTGTTGCAGCTTTTTTAGCTCATGAGATCCATCAACGGAAATCTGCGAAAACACCTTCAGGATCAAACGGATCTGTTAATGTGAGTAAGTGGAAATCGAGATTGAAAGACTAAATGGCCGAAATCAAACCACTCCGGGCATGGAGGTACAACAATGAGCTGATCGAGAATATCGACGAGCTGACTTCTCCCCTGTTCGATGTTGTATCTGAAAAGCAGCGGGAAAAACTTTATGAAAATCCGCTGAACAGCATCCATTTATCCGTTCCCAACGGAGAAAACCCTATTAGAAACGCGGCTAAGACGCTATTGAAGTGGAAAAAGGACGGAACGATCGTTCAGGATGAGTTACCAGCCCTATACGTGTACTACCAGCATTTCTCTCTTCCCGGAAGTGACAAGGAATATGTGAGAAAGGGTTTCATTGCTAACATGAGGGTCTATGATTGGGATGACGGTGTTCTGCTTCGTCATGAGAATACCATGCCCTACTCCGTCAATGACCGAATGGACATTCTGGATCTGACACAACTTAATGTCAGCCCCACTCACGGGCTCTACACAGATCCAGCGGAGGAAATTGAGAAGATGCTTGACCATGCCATGGAATATCCTCTATATGAAACTGAGGATTATCAGGGGGTTCGTGATGTTTTTGGAGTGATCCACGATGCTAAGGTGATCAAGCGGATCATAGAGATCATCAAGGATAAGAAGATCATCCTGGCAGATGGTCACCATCGGTATGAGGGATCATTGTTTTACCGGCAAAAGCGGGAACAAGAGAATAAAGACCATACCGGCCAAGAAGGCTACAACTATCATCTGATGTGGTTTACCAATACGGAAGCCGATAACCTTCGTATTCTTCCCACACATCGAGTGATCTCGGGATTGGATAATTTCTCAGAAGAGGAGCTACTGAAAAAGCTTGAGCAATACTTCCACATCAAATACATACCCGAGCCAGAGGCAGTCAATGAAGTCATTTTAGGTAAAAAATGGGCATTCGGGCTTCTTTTAAAGGAAAACGCATACAAGATCCGTCTGAAAGAAGAGATGATCGATACCATCGAATGGAAATTTCCTGATACGATCAAGCGTCTAGACCTCACCGTCATGCATTACTTTGTGATCGAGAAGTGCCTTGGAATTGCCGGCAAAGATCAACGAGGAAGTCGAAATCTCAGTTTTGAACGGAACTTCGCCACCTGCCTTCGTGATGTTACTTTGGGTGAGACCCAATGCGCCATCATTACCAAAGAAATTTCCATTGATACCGTAAAGGAAGTCTGCTACAGCGGCTATACCCTTCCACAGAAGTCTACCTACTTCTACCCCAAGGTGATCTGTGGTTTTCTTTTCAGCTCAATCAAACAGGAAGAATTCAACTCGTTTTTTGATGAAGCTTTCGAGTAAACTCATACTCGGCTCCCAGTCACCCAGGAGAAAGGAATTACTTTCTAATGCCGGGTTTGAATTTGAGACACGAAGCGTAGCATTCGAAGAAGTCTTCCCAGATGATCTGCCTGCTCAAGAGGTCGCTGCTTACCTGGCAAAAGGCAAAAATCAGGCTTATCGCCAGGTCGTCAGTAATGAAATAGTTCTAACTGCGGATACCGTCGTTATTCAGGACAATCGCATTCTTGGAAAGCCAAAAAACATCCTTGAAGCCCAGGAAATGCTCCATTCGCTTTCAGGGAAGGTTCATCAGGTTGTTACGGGTGTCTGCATAAGTAGCCCCACCAAATCGGAAACTTTCAGTAATTCTACTGAAGTGAAAGTCAAGAATCTTGAAGAAGAGGAAATCAATCATTACATCTCAAAGTATGAACCATTTGACAAGGCTGGTGCGTATGGTATTCAGGAGTGGTTTGGGCTAATAGCTGTAGAGTGGATCAAGGGTTCTTTCTACAACGTGGTAGGCTTGCCTGTCGACCAGGTGTATGCTACTCTGAAGAACGATTTTCGTTTGTAACTTACTTTTATGTTGACCCTGAGGAAGTCTTATCATCACCTCACTCCTATCCTGTTTGGAGTAGCCATCATTTCGCTGGCCTCCTCTGTTCTTTTTCAGAGGCATCTGGGAGAGCCAACTGATCTTTACCACATTTTCGATATTTCATTTTATCACTTTGTACCAATTCTTCTTTGGTTTCTGTACTTACCTGCTTTATATCGATTTACCTTTCGGTTTCCACTCATGCAAAAGGATTGGCAAAAGCATCTGCCCATCCATGCGTTGGTATCTCTGCTGTTCGCACCTATTGCACGGCTGCTAGCTATAAGTTTGGATTTTTGGATCAAGAACCAGATTGGAATGGTCAATCAATCCGTAGGTTCAATACTTAGAGATGTCAAATGGGTGATCGTGGCTTCCATACCGAAAGAGTTGCTGATCTATTGGTTGGTGGCCCTGCTTCTCTCCTATTGGTTTAAAAGGCATGTTCCGGCCAACCTGGAAAGGCTTGCTATTGAAACGAGTAAGGGAACTCAATTCGTTGAGCAAAGTGAGATCCTCTGGATCGAGTCAGCTAAAAATTACATTCAAATACACACGGCCGAAGGTGTACTAAAATCCCGAAAGACACTAAAGACCTTGAGCAATGAGCTTGACGGAAGGTTTGTCCAGGTTCATCGCTCCAGGATCGTGAACTCAGATGCGATCAAAACCCTCTCACATTGGCGCAACGGAGAATACCTGATCAAGCTCAACACAGGCTACCACCTGACCTCTACCAGAACGTTCCTTCCAAATGTGAAGTCCCTGGTTGATTGATACATTTCATCCCTGACCAGCCATAACCTGTCCCTGAGGAGTATCTCAGAAGATTGAATTTCCGTCTCTTTGGAAAAAGTTGACAATGAAAAAGATATCTCCTAAAACGGTCATCAAAGAAGTATTGATCAACCTGGTCGGGCTGTACCTTGCATACCTATTCCTTATACAGGGATGGAAAAAATTCGATCCGGAAGGCTTTTGGGCTCCCGCATTCAACAGATGGGGATACCCGGTCTGGTTTATGTTCCTGATAGGTTTCCTCGAAGTAGCCGGAGCCTTACTCTTACTGATTCCGAAAACCGCGTTCTATGCAGGTATTGCACTAGCAACTGTTATGATCGGAGCATTTACCACCCGAGCGATCAATGGATCTACACCTGATGATCTCATCTGGATCGCGATCTTTGGAATTGCTGCCGGAAGCATTGCCTGGATCAGGTTTGGGAATCGCTGGAGACGAATCAAATCACTACCTCCAGCTTAAGTTTATTCATATTTCAGGCTTTCTACCGGGTTGCTTGTAGCGGCAGTGATTGTCTTCAAGCTAATGGTCAACATAGCAATTACGGTCACGGCCAGAATGGAAAATAGGATAATGCCTACATCCACATTCACACGATAAGCAAAACCATCCAACCACTTCGACAGACCGAAATACGCCAGTGGAACACTTATGATAACTGCCGGGATCAATGTCTTGAGGTATTGCCAGCCTAGCAGCCTCACCACGCCGGTGGTCGAGCAACCCAGCACTTTACGGATCCCGATTTCCTTTTTTCGCAGTTCTGAAATGAATATCGTCAAAGCAAAAAGGCCGAGAAGTGAAATAACGATTGCCAGTCCTGAAAAGATGGGGATCAATTTGCCCAGTCGTCTTTCCTGGCTATACATTCGTTCAAACTCTTTGTCCAGGAACCAATACTCGAACGGTCGACCCGGATAAACCTCATGCCAGATCTCTTCTAATTGAGTTAGCATCGGCTGCTTATTCCCTTCACCCAATTTCACCGTTAGCACCCCTTCAACGTAGTTGTTGGGTACGATCACAAGTGGCTCAATATCCTGCTTCACTGATTTGTAAACAAAGTCTTCAACTACGCCAATTATCACACCGCTTTCTCCTTCATACACATAGTTGATACTGTCTTCTCTCAGGAACGTTCCAATTGCTTCTTCTACAGGTAAGTTAAGCTCTTTGAGAGCTGCTTCATTGATGATCACCGCATTGGGTTGTATACGCCTGACAAAGTTCTGACCAGCAACCAGTTTTAAGTCATATGTGGAAATAAACCCTCCATCTACTTCGAACTTATTCCAATACAGTTCCTTGTCACCGGCTAGCCATTTAGTATCTACTCTTCCATAATCACTTTGCTTCGGAAGGTGTTCGCCAAGTGTGTGTTCTATCACACCACTAATGCTCTGGATTCTTGTCTTATACCTGCTTACCTGTACTGAGTCTCCCATCCTGGATGTACGGATCCCAATGACAGTATCACGGCTTTTCCCCAAATGCCCGTTATTGATCAGGTTTAACTGATTGTAAACCACTGCCGTACTGATAACCAACGTGATTGCAACGATAAATTGCAAAATCACAAGCACGTTCCGTGAAGGTGAATTAACCCGCTCAGGTTTGAAGAACAGGTTCATATTGAAGGAGTGAGTGATCTTTCTGGTAAAGTAAAGTGCAGGCAAGGAACCTGCGAAAGCGAGGATGATCAATATGAGCGGTATCGCCACGTTTAGATAGGCTGCAGAGCCAGTCACAGTGAAGAAATCAATGTTCTTTCCTATCATTTGATTGAATTGAGGCATTAGGAAATAACTAATGACAAATGCGATCAACAATGCGATGAGTACTGATAATGATGATTCGATGAAGAACTGGATTTTGAGCTGCTTCTTAGTACTCCCCAACGTTTTTCTTAAACCAATTTCTTTTTGTCGCTTACTTCCCTGGGCTGTGGTCAGGTTGGTGAAATTGACCAATGCCACGATCATGATAAAGCTTCCAATAATCATCAATCCGTAGATATAGCTCATATCTATGGGTATATCAACTTCCCACTTCACCGGAGGGTTGAAGTGAATATCTGCAATTGGCGTAAGTAGCGGTTCCATACGTTCAGCACGGTCAGGAATAACTTCATCCCACCACTTGGATAGATCTTCTTTAATGAACGGAACAGCTGAAGGATCATTGATCTTCAAATAACTGTAGATGTAACCAGGTCTGGGATTCTGATCGAGCCAACCTCGATACTGTTCGCCATGAATACCTTGAAGTGCCTGATAATGCGCAATGTAATCGGGTTGAAAATGACTATTCGAGGGAGGATCATAGATCACTCCGGTAACCGTAAAGTTCACTTCATTCCCCCTTCTGACATATTTAAGATTCTCTCCGACCGGATTTTCAGCTCCAAAGATCTTCTTTGCTGTTTTTTCAGTCAGAACGATTGAATTAAGGTTGGCCAGTTGATCTTCCGGCCGACCGTATTTCAATTCAAAGCTTAGGAAATCAAAGAAATTGGGGTCCGACCAATAGACCCCTTCTTCGTAGTAAGACTGATTGTTTTCCGGGTTACTAATGTAACCGTACGAGATCGTAAGAAAACGGAACGGTTCTTCAATGGCTGGATTTCTATCAGCAAGAATATCTGTCCACATTCCTGAAGAGAATGCTCTTTTCTCTACCTGCCCTTCCTCCTGTTGAAAACTGTACGATAACCGGTAGATCCTTTCATAATCCGGATGATGTGATTCAAAGCTTAGCTCATCATAGATGAAGAATCCAATAAAGGAAATGGCCACAAAAGCGACCGTCAAGCCTACCAAATTGATGGCACTCGTTAGTCTATTCTTGTTCAAGTGGCGTGCACCTGCCTTCAGGAAACTTCGCATTAGTCCTGGTAATAAGAAACTCTCACTTTTATCTCTGGCCTTCTTTTCCTCCTGCTCAAGAGAGGAAAGGTCGCCTAGCTTTTTCACTGCCTCATCAAAGGCATCCATTTCATTCACCCCACTCGATACTAACTGATCGATCTCATCTCGTAAGTGATCTTCCAATTCGGTGATCACTCCTTCTTCCAGGAATCGTTTTGAATGAAGCTCCTTTCGCCAGGTATTGATTCGTTCTTCTAAATTCATTATTCCTTTCAGGTAGTTGGAGAAGCTTGACCCTTCCATAGTGAAACCATAATTTCATTCATTGTCGTCCAATTGCTTTGTTCTTCCAGTAAAGCCTCTTTACCTGCCTCGGTAATCGCATAATACTTTCGATGACGCCCGGAATCCGATAAGATCCATTCGGACTTGATCAGGTTTTCTCTTTCCAGCTTGTGAAGTACCGGATAAAGCATTCCATCAGCCCATTCGAGTTTTCCATTGGAGATCTCCTTGACCCGCTGAATGATCTTGTATCCGTAAGACTTGCCCTCCTTCAGAATACCCAGGATCAGGGGTTTGGAAGAGGCAGCAATTAGTGACTTAGAAAATGAAAGCATACGTTAATTATTTATATACATAGATAATCAATGTATAACGCAATTAAGGTATTGGGGTTGCGAAACCGGTAGCCATATACAATTCAGCAGTGTCTATGACGTTTCTTCTGAACAATCAGCTAACTTTAAAACAATCAGATTTTACTATGCGAATCCTCATTTCTCTTCTCTCCATTTCTTTTATAACATCAGCCTATTCACAAGTCGGTGATCCATTTCCTGAAATGGAAACTGAAAGCCTGACAAACAAATTCGTCACGATCCCTAAAGACCTAGGTGATAAGTTCACCATACTGGGTCTTGCTTATACAAAAGCTTCAGAAGATGATTTGAAGACCTGGTTTGAACCTGCTTACAATCAATTCATTTACAAGCCAGAAACTCCGTCCGTATTCGATGTGACTTATGATGTGAATTGCTTTTTTGTACCCATGTTCTCAGGAGCAAAGCGACCTGCTTATCAGAAGGTGATGAAAAAGATGCAGAAGACCATTGATCGTCGTTTACTTCCTCATGTGATGTTTTACAAAGGCCAGATCAAATTGTATAAGAAGGCCCTTAACTTCCAGGGCAGGGACGTTCCTTACTTTTTTGTCTTAGACCCTGCTGGAAAAATTGTATATGCCACCGCTGGAAGATACAGCGATCGAAAAATGCAGGAGATTGTTGAGGCGGTAGACGAGGCACTCGAACTTAATTAGGCTGAATGATAAATCCTTTGTAGCCATTGCACGGATTGTAGAACTCAAACAGACCCTCAATCGTAATAATATCCAACACATAAACGGTCCCTCCGGCAAAAATCTGATCCGTCAATTGATCTAATCCGTTCAATTCTTCAGTAGTTGGATTCTCCGCATCAATCAAATCCTCGCCATTAAAGGTCATCTCTACGAGATTCCCATTTTGAACAAAATCAAATCCTCTTAGGAAGAACTCAGGATTATTGAAATCATCGAGAATCACAAAGCCAACGGCGTTTAATATACTATCTCCTGATACCCCTCTGCCGAAATACCATTGAAATGCAGCCACTGTAGGGTAAACTGTTTCGATATCCTCAGCAATGGTGCTGTCGTTTTCGTCATAGATGAATACGTGGTTCACGGAATAAAAGCCATCATCAATATCCGGTTGAAAACTATTTGATGCCTGAAACAAGGAGCTCTGGATTGTAATGTTACCTAACCCAGGAACACCTGAACTACTAAAGGTTGAGATGGAGTCTTCTACCCCGGTACAGAATTCCTGAACTGCACCAGCAAAGTTCTCTACAGGTATCTCTGTGATTACATGACTGGTCCCACCTAGCGTTATAGTCACTTCGTTATCAAGCACTACCCGTTCATTCGAAAGACTAAACGATGTAGATATATTCGGTGTGACACGTGTGTTATTTGTAGCAATCTCGGTAATGGTCTGCCCTACTGCCGCACCAACAAACTTCACAACTCTCCTATCCAGATCAAACGATGCTGAGATTGTATGATTATCCTCCTGAACATAAATATTGTGGGTTGCAAAAGACCCAATACCTGCCAGGTTTTCTGTCTGAAAGATCCCCTGAGCCAGAAGCGGCATAGCTTCTGTTGAGATCAATTGTGCATCATCAGGCCCGGCCTCCTGAAATACAATAGTCGTTGGGTCCAATCCACCATCTGTCTTACTTCGGAAGATCAGGTTATCAGAGCTCTCCTCAATAAAAAAGAACTCAAACTCCGCTCCAAAGGAAGCTTGCTGCAATTCGAACATGTAGTGAAAAACACCATATGTTTCCAGGATCAGCTCGGTACCCTGGGCGTTATCAATCCTATAGGAGACCACATGATCCCGGAACTCACCATCGTTGGCAGTTACATCGGACTGAATACGAACAGTACCGTCCTCATTGAAGTCCATCAAAATGAAGAAAATGCCTGTTTCATTTGTTGGCTGATACTCCACACGCCACCCATCCTGAGGAGCTACCAGAAGCTCTGTGAGTGACGATACCGAATTAGCTAGCCTTTCTTCAATTGGTGGGAGCTTCGCTTCATCATTAAATGCGCATGAAGCCAGAAGAAAAATGGTCAATATGATCAATACCGCTCCCTTCATACTACAGCCTGCTTTGAATTGCGTTCCTTAAAGCCTCCAAATTAATTCCAGTCACCTTTTCATAGTGATCACTTATTGCCGATATCTTTTCAGAGATCATTATTTTTCCTTCATTTCGACTTACACATTCATCCGTTGTACACGGATCTTCAAGGTCTATGAAGTTGGCATCAAAATCCGGGTCGAATAGGTAAAAAGCAACCGTTTCAGCAAAGTCTTCATTCGGAGAGCTTGTGGCGTATGGCGAGACAAAGCCTCGGCCAAGCGCATCGTCATCTGTTAAAACGAACCATGAACCTGGTCCCGTGTACCCTGTGGGAGCTATTGTTTCAAATGCATTGGGAAGTTTGTATAGCTGATGCACCGTATGCGCGAACTCATGGTAGACGGTTTGCAGTTGGAGTGTGCGCCAATCTTCATCAGTGACATCTATCGCATTAACGTTGGTAAATGTGATCTGTGCTCCCGCATCTGCCGTACCCAATGTTACAGTACCATCACCATTGTAAATAAGCCCCCCAAGGAAGACAATTTCAGCAGGTACGTGATTCCTGAAGAAGACCTCTCCATCCTGAACGTCTTTGTATGGGTTGATCCAGAATTGTTCTATGAAATCAAGCATGGGTCTAACCGTTTCCAGTCGTGGTGGAGAAACTCGCTGAGTTGGTTGTACAAAGTTGTCAACGAACCGATAGCGAATAGCCATCCCGTACTCCTCTGTAAAGTTTTCCTCGATATAGATGTCAAGGTCGGTGGTTATTTCCACATCAGGTTCCTTGACAGGCTCATTCAACGATTCATCAGGATAACAACCTATCAGAAACAGGCTCACTATCATTCCCAATATCAATGTATGTCTTTTCTTCATCGTCTCTATCATTCGTTAACGTGGATTTGGTTCTAGTCCACCTACATCAATAGCAGATTGTGGAATCTGAAATACTTTTCTTAAGTCATCACTGGAAAGTGTGATGGTTCCCCCTGCCTGTGTATTATGCGTAACTGGTAGGTTATAACGCTTAATATCATACCAACGCATTCCCTGCATGATGAATTCCTTTCTTCTCTCGAGGAAAAGGATGTAAGAAATCACATTATTCAGGTCATCTGTGTCACTGTAGAAATCACGAAGGTCTTGCAGTGTCAACGAGGGGGTACCTCCACTGAATCGTCTTTCACTCAATGCCTGTAAGTCTGATATGGATGCAGAAAGATTACCCAAGTATGCGTTTGCTTCTGCCCTGTTCAGCACAACTTCCTCACCACTAAACGCAATGTGGATGTAGTATGGAAATCCTACGTTGGAGTTCAGACTGCTTCGCTCAAACAGGTTTTGATACCTCGCCGGATATACTCCATTGATCCCTTTCACAAAAGCCGGATTCTCACGTTCGTCAGTCAGTCCGCTAAATGGTGAAGTACCGAAAAGAGATCGATAGAAGTTTTCCTCAGGACCGTAGGCAAAATCTGTTCGTTGTACTAGTGACAATTTTCTTATTAACATCAGGTTGCTTGGCAGCTCAGGTGAAGTATACAACCTGGGGTACTCTATAGTGGAAGAACTGGCCGCCTGAAATTCAACAGAGGTCAGGTCCCTGATAAAAGCGGAAGGATTCGAGCCTAACAACTCATCACTGTATTGAAGACACCTGACAAAATCCCCTTTGAATAGGTAGAACCTGGAAGCAAAGGCAAGTGCTGCGTTTCGGTTGAAGTGGTACTTGCCCGAGTTTTCAAAGAATGTGTCATCCACAAGTTCCAATCCTCTCACAAGATCATCCTCAATCTCTTCATAAACCTTTCGTACGCTTCTACGCTCATATTGAGCTAAAAAGGTCGTCTCCGGCTCTTCAACGTACGGAATCCCTTCGTCCGATCCGGCACTATTACTAAAATCTTCACCAAACATATTGACCAACATGAAGTGTCCATAAGCTCGGGTAAGTAAGGCTTCAGCTTCGATTGCATTTTTTCGTGCTATTTCTTCTGACCCTTCAGCCGAAAGATCTTCGAGGATCGAAAGCACCTCGTTTGCATGGGCAATTGCATCGTACGTCTGAAACCAGTAAAAGTCCGGAGTATCCTGGTCTGTCGGACCTGTAGTAACGTCCTCCCAGGCATACATCTGTTGGTGATTCAACCGAATAGTAGTGCCCTCAGTGAACTGTACATCATCAGTCATCCAGTCGGTATAGTTCGGACTTGCTATGGAATAGGCATTTACCAAAAGCTGAGCAGTCTTCTCCAGATTGTCCAATACAACCCGATTGTCCGGGTTTTCATCCAGAAAACTATCACACCCACTGAACAGGATCAATGCGGCTGTAAGCAGGCTACTCTTATTCAATATTGAAAAGTTTCTTTTTCTCATCAGAATCCCAGATTCAATGCAAAAGTTAACAACCTCGGCTGTGGCAGTGATACACCACCTGTACTGAAGAACTCAGGGTCCTGCCCTCTTAAGTTCTCCCTATCTGAATACAACAATGCAAGGTTTTGCCCTTCCAACGAGACATTCACATTAGAAAAGCCGAACCGCTGAATCATTTGAGCAGGTAGTTGATAACTCAGCCTAACTGTTTTTAAGCGGAGGTAATCACCGTCTGCTACCCTCACGGTACTTTTATTATAAAGTCTATAAGCCTGTACCACATTTCCATCCGCCTGAGCCACGTTTCTATCCACTATTACCGGAATGTTGGTAAGTGCCTCATCCCCTGGCACGGCCCATCGGTCTACCAATTGTCCCGGCAATGCATCAAAGTCTGTGTAGGACTCAAAGAATGCATCGTTCAGTCGGATCTTATAACCCAGCTTAAATGATAACAACACCATTAAGCTCAACCCCCGATACCTGAAAGTGTTTGTGAACCCGCCGGATGTTCGTGGCTCTGTTGAGCCCTCAAAAACGAGGGCATCTTCCAGCCCCTGACGTTCCTGAAGATCAATTTGTAATACAGTCTCACCATTAGCGTCAAAGAAGGTTGGAACGCCAGTACTATTCAAACCCGCAAAATTGGCCGAATACAAGGACCTCCTTGGTCTTCCTAAAACAGCTGCTCCTGTTTGCCCGATAGCATCTACGAACCTGGGGCCAAAGTCAAGGTTAGTGATCTTATCCTGGCTGTGTCCCATGTTGAAATTAGAAGTCCAGGTAAAATCGCCGTTTGTATAATTGGTCGAGTTAATAGTGAACTCAAATCCCTTGATCTCCATATCTGCGAAGTTTCCAACTTTCAGACCTTCTCCTCCTATCCCACTTGTCTGGACAGTCCCTATCAAATCAAACGAATTCCTTATGTAATAATCAAAGCTTGCTGATACCCTATTGAAGAGACTGAAATCTAAACCCACATTGAATTCCTTAAGCTTTTCCCAGGTCAGTTCCGTATTGGTCAGATCTTCGATAAAAAGGAAAGGCTCCACATCATCTGGCCGAACCGTAACATCTGATTGAATATTAAGTATGGCACTGGCAAATGGTGGAAGATTACCCGAAATACCATATGTAGCTCTTAGCCGAACATCGTTTATAAATGGGAACTGTTGCATGAAACCTTCATTGTACACATTCCACGCACCGCTGACATTCCAGGTCGGTAAGAATCTTGCCTGCTGGCTTCTTCCTAATTGGTTTGACCCATCATACCTGGCAGTGAAATTGGCTACATATTTCGATTTCCACGCATAACCACCGTTTATAAACCACCCGATAAAGCGGTCTTTTTCTTCATTTAAGGAATAGTAATCTATGTTTTGAAGGTTGAAGAATTCAATAATGTTTGGATCGGTCACCACAATACCACCACTCTCATAAACCACGCCTAAGCCAGTAGCACTGGATTCTGTACGGTTCGTGAGCCTTAGCTCCTGCCCCGCCAATACGTTCACTTCATGAACCTGGTTAAATGTCTTCGACCAGGTACCGCTTACCCTACTGAAAAAGTTTAGCAGATCACTTCGATCAAGGTAATTGAACCCACCTTCCGGAAGTACCACCGTCGGGTTAAGTCCGGGGTTGTCGGGATCATTGAAAAGCAGATTGTTCGCTTGCTGGATAAATTGTGTGTCGTCCGCACGAAAAGCTTCGGCCTGATTGGAGTTTTCAGTAATGATATGCTCGCGCTCCGTGTTTGCGTATCGAATCTGTAGAACTCCTTTAAGGGAAATATTATCCGTTGGGTCAAACTGAAAGTCAGTCTGAGCCGACACATCCAACACCTGTATGTCAATGAAGTTATTCTCCAGTTCGTGAAGAATATTGAATGGAGCAAAATTTCTTCTAAAGAATTCCCGGTTGCCATTTTCGTCAAAGGGTCGAATGGATCGGGCCGTATTTAAGCTGTAGCTATAGGGGTTGATGTCAAAATCCCGGTTGAACTGACCGGTTATTGGATCCAACTCCCTATTTCGAGTACCTGGTACTGTTTGATCCCGATAGCTAGCGCTCATCTTGAGACCAAAAGTGAACTGGTCAGAAATGAAGTAGGTGTTTCTCGCAGTTCCGGTAAATCTTCCAACACGGTCTGCGATCGTCTGTCCCTGATCATCAAGATAACTGATTGAGTAATAGCTGTTTGTACGTTCGCTACCAGCAGTAAAACTCAGTGAGTGCTGCTGCTGTAGCCCAACGTCCCGGAAGAGCACATCAAACCAATCTGTGTTTGCATTTTCGTATTGGTTAAGGAACGTCTCATTAAGTGATCCTCCAGGTCCCCACTCCAACTCATGGTTTGCAATAAGTGTGTACATCTTACCAAGTGCACCATAATTTCTTGCCTGAACGGCAGTACTGATGTCAACCAATCCTTTGCTGGACAATTCCCGGTAAACGGACATTTCTTCAGCAGAATTCAGTAGGTCAAATTGATTGTATGTAGGACGAAGTTTTGCTGAAAAATTACCATTGTAGTTGACACTCAGTCTCCCACTTTTTCCTCGTTTTGTTGTTACAACAATAACTCCGTTTGCCGCTCTCGCACCGTATATAGCCGTTGCAGAGGCATCTTTCAGGATCTGAAAGGATTCGATATCACTTGGATTGAGATTTGCGATTGAGGAACTAACCAGTGTATTCGCGTCTCCTGATATGAGATCATCTGTATTGATGTTGGAGAGATCTTCCAGAATAACTCCATCTACTACAAAAAGCGGTTGATTATTCCCGTTGATGGAAGCATTACCACGGATCCGAATTCTCGGAGAAGTACCGAATGTTCCTGATACGTTATCAACGTTTACACCAGCTACCTGTCCTTCCAGTACCCGGCTGACATCCACCATACCCTGTGGCCGGATATCATCCATTTTCAAACTTTCTGAGGCTCCTGTGAAAAGTTTACGATCGACCTCCTGAAAACCGGTGATCACAACTTCATCGGTCACAAAGATCTCTTCTTCTAAGGCTATAGCAATAGTAGACTGACTGCCAATGGTGACTTGCTGGGTTTGCATCCCAACCATCTGGAAGGTAAGTACATCTCCTCTATTGACCTGTAGGGAATAGTTCCCGTCCAGATCTGTAATTGCCCCTTGTTTCGTATTCTCGTTGTATACAGTGACACCAATCAGGGCTTCCCCTGAGGTGTCAGTAACCTTACCGTTGACGGTAGATTGAGAGAAGGCTGGTACAGTGGAGAGTAAGACAAGTATGCACCAAATCTTCCTCATATTTACTTACTTGATTTTTTACTCAGACCGCTCAAACGCGTAGATCAGATCAACGACAACTACACTAGCCAATTGTGTGAATTGTTCCTGGGTAAGTGAGGTCACTCCTGCATTTACCAGGGAATCTGACCTGAAATCAGAAAGCAAAGCAAAAGAGGTCTCCGTACTCCACCACAATTGATCATTTTCGTTTCTCTCTACCGTGTATTCTTCATCCGTTTCAGTATCAGATGAAGTTAATACGATATCATCGTCTGTAATGGACCAGGTACCATCGTCGTTAATATTGGGACCGATCGAAACACCAATCCTCCTTGTGAAAGTGCCGTCTTGTGCAAATGTGATCTCATAAGAATCGAATGCAACACCTCCAAATGATATTTCATTCACTTGAAATGCAATTCCATCACTGCCTTCAAAACCAGCAGGTGGATTTGTCAACACATAACTATCTAACAACCAGGTTCCGATTTCGTGCGTAGGTGCGACACTATCGTCGTTTCCACATGAGGTAAGGAACATTGTCCCCACTATTGAGAGGTAGAGAAGTTTCTTCATATCTTTCTTAATTGCTGCGACAAACTAACTATTACAATTATATACACTATCAGCAACTATAATACAATAATCCCTTATTTCAACCCAATTAAATATTGAAAATGAGCTACTGAAGACTTTTGAATGAAGGGCTTATTCCACGAGTTAATCCTCGCTCTCGTCAGATTTTTTCTCGTCCTCTTCGATTTCGACTGTGTCTCCGTCCTTCAGACGTTTGGATACCGCCAGAAATGGTCCTTTGATCACTTGCTGGCCTTCTGTTATGCCATTTATTATCTCTATTCGCTCAAAATCGCTTATTCCAGTCTCGACTTCAACCTGAATAGCTTTATCTTCTTCCAGAACAAATACCACTTCTAAAAGATCTTCATCTGCTACACCATCATCTTCTTCATCACTATCTTCCTCGTCTCCCTCCTCACTTTCGTTATCCGGGCTTCTGGTAGTTACCGCCGCGAGAGGGACGCTAAGTACGTTTGATTTAGTTTCTGTGATAATATCAACACTGGCAGTCATGCCTGGCTTGAATGGGTATTTTTCTCCTTGCTCCAATACCAGGTCCGAATAGGAGCTTGGCAAAATGCGTATGAGAACTTCAAACTCTGTCACCGCATCCGTTGATATCTTATCGTTGGCAGTGTTTGCTATTTGAGTAACAACTCCCTTGAAAGTCTTGTCCATGTAAGAGTAAGAGTCTACATCGATTAAGGCTGTATCACCCTCTGTAATTCGAATGATATCGTTTTCATTCACATCAACTTTTACTTCCATGTTAGATAAGTCTGCTATTCTCAGGATCTCCGTTCCCTGAAACTGGGAAGTCCCCAACACAGTTTCTCCAACTTCAATTGGAAGTTTGGATACGATACCGCTCATTGGAGCTGTAATGCGTGTCAAGCGTAGGTTCTCTTCTGATTCTACCACCGTAGCTCTGGCACTCTGAACAATATAAGCCGCTGCTTTAACGCTTTGCTTGGCTGATTCCAGGTCTTGCTGAGCAATCTTAAAGTTGGCTTCTGCCAACTGGTAGTCAGCCTCAGAGATCACCTTTTGTTCATAGAGGTTTTTCTGTCGATTGAATTCCTGTTCTGCACGAGTATAATTAGCCTGGGCTCTTGCCTCGCTTGACCTGGCCTGAGCTTCATTGGCTAACTGCTGGTTGAGGTTGGCCCTTGCTCGCTCCAGTGCGGATTCGAAATTGTCCGGGCGGATCTTTAAAATGTAATCCCCCTTACTCACTGAGTCTCCTTCTTCTACCCTAAGCTCGATCACTTCACCGGAAACCTCGGGACTGATCTTTACCTCGACCACAGGCTGTACCGCTCCTGAAGCACTGACTTTTTCGATAATGGTGGCTTTCTCTGCCTTTGCAACTTCCACTTCAATTGCTTTCTTCTTGCCAACCCATCCTTGAGATTTGCCTACAACAGCAAACAATAGAAGTACTACGACAGCACCTCCGAGGATATAAATGATTCGATTTTTTGATTTTTTCTTCTTAGCCATAATTAAGTTGAGTAGGTGTTCAGTTTACAGTGATAAAGGTTTTCCCTGGTAGAAATCAAGGACCTTTTGCCTGAAAACGAAATCATATTTTGCTCTGAAAAGGTCAGATCTAGCCTGAAAAAGATTATTTGCCGCAACCTGATAGTCGGTGAAATTTGAAGCTCCTAAATTATACTGATTTTCAATTGAACGAAAAGTCTCTTCCAAAGCTTCTACCTGTCGCTGAGAAGCGGTATAAGTTTTAGCTGCAGCTAATGCATTACGATAAGCAGATTCAATACTCTGGTATAATACATTTCGCTGCTCTACTGCTGCTATCTCCGCTTGCTGCACCGAGATCTTTGACCTTTGGATATTGGATCTGGTGTTGAATCCGTTAAAAATTGGAATAAAAAGACCCACAGATAAAGATTTACTAAGGTTATCCTGGTATTGTGTTGAAAGCGGTACCGTTGTTCCGCTAAGTTCTACATCAAACTGCTGCTCGAAAATGGCCTCCCCTGAAGCAGTCTCAAAAGCGGTGGGCTCCAATCCGGTCGGAGTAATATTTGCCACATCGAACGTTCGTAATGCGTCGGAATAGTTGGTATTCATACTTCCATTGAGGCTAAGGCTCGGATACAATGCTCCTCTTGAAACCTCCAGACCCAAATTGGCACTTTCTACCCGCTTATCTGCACTTTCTATTTCGGGTTGGTTACCAATAGCAATTGCATAGATCTCCTGAACGGAGCTTTCTTCTATTTCCGCCTGATCAATAGCAATCTCAGGAATTACAATGTCTATTTCTTCTCCCGGTGGCAATAAAAGCGCCTGTTTAAGATCCAGTATGGCAAGATCAAGGTTGTTTTCCGCGGTGATCAAATTCACTTCGTTAGTAGCTACCTGGCTGACCAGCTGGAGTTCGTTCGAAACCGGCAGAGCACCGGACTCCACAAGCTTTTGCGTACGATCCAACTGCTCTTCACTTGATGCTAACTGAAACCTTGCATTCTCAACCAGTTCCTTGTTGAAAATCACATTCAGATATGTTAGCGCAATATTCAATGAAATATCATTGGTCGCTTTCTGAACATCCAATTTACTCGCTTCAACATCTACCTTATTCTGCTTGATCGTATTGGTGGTTTGTAACCCCTGGATCAAGGGCATGTTTGTACTGGCACTGAGTCCATTGAAATTGATCCGCTGCGTGGTGAATTGGTTGGTGGTAGGGTCAATACCACGACCCCAGTTATAACCAAAGTTGCCATTTGCATTCAAAGTTGGATATCGCTGTGCTTTTGCCTGTCGCAGGTTAACTTCAGCAGTCGCCAGGCTCAGTTGACTCCTCTGTACCGTCAAATTGTTTTCCACAGCAATATTGATGCACTCTTCCAGGGTAAGCAAGCGCTTTTCCTGAGCCCAGCCAAGGCAAGTGACAGTGGATAGAATGAGAATTATTTTGAGTTTTTTCATGGTCATTTGTCAATATCAGGAATGTAAATCACGTTGTGTATCCAATTCCTCTTCTTCAGGTACTCTAACGTAAGATCATCAAGCTCTGAATCCATCTCCAGGATCAGGCAAGCCTGATCATTCTTTCCTTTCCTGGATACAGTCATGGTTGCAATGTTGCAATTATCATACGAAAGCACGTCAGCGATGAAAGCAATACTCCCTTTTACGTCATCCGCTTCAATGATCAGCGTATGCAGGCTCGCAGTGAAGTTGGAATCAAAACCATTCACCTCTTTGATCCGGATCACACCACCTCCCCTGCTTTCGCCCATTACCTGTACCTCTTTGTCTCCCTTCTTTGCAATGACATTTACAGAATTTGGATGGTACAGTGATGCACTTCCTACTGACCTGAATTTGTAGGATAGCCCAACCTCTTTTGTCAGGTCTTTCGCTTTTTTAATACGTTTGTCGTCCGTTTTAAAATCCATTAGTCCAGCCAGAATTGCCCGATCACTACCATGACCCTCATACGTTCTGGCGAAAGAATTGTAGAAAATGATATCGGCTTGCTCCGGGATCCCTCCCAGGATTCGATTGGTCACTCTACCTATTCTTACCACACCAGCTGTATGTGAACTTGAAGGTCCGATCATTACGGGACCGATCATGTCAAATATGCCACTACGTTCAGCCATTTGTTATGATCACTTTAAAAGACAAGTTTAGAGGGGTGAAAGTTACACCGCTACAGCGGCTTTTATATGTGGATGCGGATCGTAATCAACGAGTTCGAAATCCTCAAAGGTGAATCCAAAAATATCTTTAACGTCAGGGTTGATCCGCATAGCCGGAAGTTCCCTGGGTTCTCTGGTCAATTGCAAGTGCGCTTGTTCCATGTGATTCGAGTAAAGGTGAGCGTCTCCAAAGGTATGTACGAAATCTCCAGGCTCAAGGTCACATACCTGGGCAACCATCATAGTAAACAGCGCATAAGAAGCAATATTGAACGGCACTCCAAGAAAAACATCTGCACTTCGCTGGTACAATTGACAACTCAATTTTCCCTCCGCTACATAGAATTGGAAAAGCGTATGGCATGGAGGTAGTGCCATGCTGTCGACATCCGAAACATTCCATGCGCTAACGATGTGTCTCCTTGAGTCCGGGTTATTCCTTATGCCTTCAATGAGTTTCTTGATCTGGTCTACCTTTCTTCCATCGGGAGTCTCCCAGCTTCTCCATTGCACACCGTAAACAGGTCCAAGATTACCCTCTTCATCTGCCCACTCATCCCATATGGAAACACCATTCTCCTTTAAATATTGAATGTTTTGATCGCCTTTTAAAAACCAAAGCAACTCATGAATGATCGATCTCAAATGCAACTTCTTGGTGGTCACACATGGGAAACCCTCACTCAAATCAAACCTCATCTGATACCCGAATACGCTCCTGGTTCCCGTCCCGGTGCGATCCTCTTTATCCACTCCGTGATCGATGATATGTTGCATTAAATTGAGGTATTGTCGCATGATTGGTCGTTATTTGAAAGTAAAAATAACTTAACAAGAAATCACCTGAGCGCTCTTCTCCATAAATATATTGATTGGCTTTCAGCCAGGTCTGGCAGAATCCTTTTTGCGTTGATTTTTGGAGGGGTCACTGCCTTTTTCGGATGGCATCTTCAGTACTTGTCCTTTGATTTTGAGTTCGAGAAATTCTTTCCCCAAAACGATCCTGATAGCCAGTTCTATGAAATTCATAAGCGTGAATTCGGCTATGACAATGACTTTATCCTAGTCATACTAGGAAGTAAGAACGGGCTTTTCAACTCGGATTTCCTAACCCGGGCAAACCACTTCGAGAATTCCTTGAGATCAATCCCTGGAATTGAACAAGTGACATCTCCCCTTTCTCAATCTCATTTGGTGAACGGCCCGACCGGACTGCTTGCTTTTCCACTGATCCATCTAGACAATCCTGATTTGCTGATCTCAGACAGCACCCGGATCTTCTCTAATGAATTTTATGCTTCATCGTTCAGCTCAGATCGCAAGTCTCTTATCATCTTCCTCGAACACGATCATTTCACCGACCAGGAAAGAAGTCAGAAGTTGGTAGAAGCAATTCAGGATCAATCGGAAATTCACTTATTTGACTCTATCAGGTTAGTAGGGAAATTGACCGCACAAAATGTCTTTATCAGCTATATCCAGCAGGATTTCGCTAAGTTCCTCATTGGGTCGATCATCTTGAGTTTTCTAATACTGGTCATCATATTTAGAAGTTTAAGCGCATCCATTCTACCATTCCTGATCAGTGTTTTTTCATTGGTCTGGTTGTTCGGGTTCATTGGGTTATTAGGAGTGAAGATCAACTTGCTAAGCTCACTTCTTCCACCAATTCTCTTTTTTGTTTCCATGTCGGATGCCATTCACTTAATGAACGCTGTTTATCGTTCCAAGGCTGACAATATCTACGAAAGGATCAAGGATGCGCTCAGTGTTGTTCTAATACCCACCTTGCTTACCTCTGTTACCACAGCTGTTGGATTTCTCAGTTTAATATGGATCAATACTGAGCCCATTCAAATTCTTGGCGTGTTTGCCGCATTGGGAGTGTTAGCAGCCTTTATTATCACCTTTACTTTTGGACTTTGGCTTGGGTTATTCTTACCTGTAGGCAGAAGCAAGATCAAAGTGAATGTACCTCCAACTTATGTGAGCTGGCTTACCAATAACAGACGAATGATTGGTATCGGAGCGGTAGTAATTATACTGATAGCTATTCCAGGTCTCTCCAAACTCAGGATCAATTCATTCCTCCTGGATGACTTGCCTCCTTCATCAGAAGTAAGGCGCAATTTTGAGTTTGCTGATGAATACCTGGGTGGCTCTAAGCCGTATGAGGTTCGAATAGAAGCAAAGGCTCCATTCAAGATCTGGGATCGTGAAGTGATGGATGAAATTCGGAAGGTGGAAACATACCTAAAGACCAATTACGTTATTGGCCGAGTTCAAGGGCCCTCATCTTTGCTCCATTATTTAAATATGGCAAATAATGGAGGGTTAAGTATTAATTACCAATACCCAGAAAAGGATCCAGGATTTAGAAGGGCCGTCAACCTGACAAGAAGGCTTGATCAACGAGCATTGGATAACCTGATATTAACTGATCAAAGCGCCTGCAGGATTGTTGGGTTTTTCCCTGAACTTGGTTCATATGAGACTAACATCAGGAACGAAAAATTACTGGCCTATCTGAAAAAATCTATCGATCATTCAAAAATCGATTATCGAATTACCGGCACTACTTTTCTAATCGACAAGAGTCATGAATTGCTCTCTACGAACCTGATCAAAGGATTGATTACAGCTATTGGCATTATTGGTGTCGTTTTAGGTATTTACTTCAAGTCCTTCAAACTGCTTTTAATTAGCCTGATACCAAACATCATCCCACTAGTCCTGGTTGCAGGTGTATTGGGGTGGTTGGGAGTTTCATTGAAAATGACGACTTCCATCATCTTCACCGTTGCATTTGGTATAGCCGTTGACGACACGATACACATGATGAGTTATTATATGCAGAACAAAGAAAAGGATGGCATCTCATCCTTAAAGCTAACCTTCAATCACGCAGGAAGTGCGATACTCATCACCTCTATCATCGTAGTTTCAGGTTTTTCTCTGTTCCTTTTCTCCAGTTTCGGAGCAACCTACTATTTAGGCTTATTTGTCAGTTTGTCACTATTGATTGCGCTTTTCATTGATTTAACTGTCCTACCCCTATTCTTACTCACTATCAAAAAGAAACAGTAATGCTCAACATTGGAGATAAGCTTCCCCAAATCGAATTGCCAGATCATGACGGCAACACTTTTACTTTCGATCAAGTCAGTGGTAGACCGCTAGTCGTCTATTTCTATCCGAAAAACAACACACCTGGTTGTACGGTTGAGGCATGTAGCTTTCGAGACCGCTATGATGATTTTTTGAAGGTCGGAGCTGAAGTCATCGGGATCAGTGGGGACTCCAGTGACTCGCACGCCAAGGTGAAAGAAAAAAGGAATTTACCTTTCATCCTGCTAAGTGATGTAAACCGTGTAGCAGAAAAGGCCTTCGGAGTACCCAGAAATCTATTTGGAATGCTACCAGGTCGTGTGACCTTCGTCGTTAATGATCAAGGTACAATTATCCATACCTATAACTCTGCAACTAATCCTACGCAGCACATTGTAAAGGCGTTAGCAGCTCTCAAAGAGCAAAAGTGATATTATTCGTCTTTAAGAACTTCTGCTGGGTTCAACAGCGACGCTTTGATTGAATGGTAGGACGATATGACAATTGAAATCACCAGGAGCAAGATCAATGAGATCCCAAATACCTCCGGAGCAAAACCAATTCTGTACTCAAAGCCGGACAACCAGTCTTCCATGAAGTAATAAGCTATTGGTGAAGCAATGGCGAAGGCCACAATCAAAAGTTTCAAATAGGTTTTAGAGAAAAGCATAACGATGCTCATCATCGAAGCTCCCAATACTTTCCTCACTCCTACTTCCTTGAGTTTCTGCTCTATTGAAAAGACCACAATGCCCAGCAGTCCAAGTGATGCGATAATAATCGTTAGCATGGCAAAGAACGAAAGCACTTTGCTGAACTGATTTTCGGTTTCGTAATCACTTTGAAATTCCTGCGTTAGGCTGACTGTTTCAAATGGTCTGTTAGGGGCAAACGTCTCCCACAAAGCCTTAATTTCCTCATCCAGGCCCTCTTTTCCAGCTTGCGTTTTCACAACCACTTGTGTCAGTATGTTCGTTTCCGATGATTTTGAACCCGAATGAAACAATGCAAATGGTTCGACCGGGCCATGAAGCGTCCAGTAGTTAAAGTCTTTTACCACTCCAATGATGTGACTAGTTCCGAACCAGGTATCCAGTTTGCGATTGAGGATCGACTCATCCAATGGCCACCCCATGGAGTAAACTGCTGTTTCATTCAACAGTACGGCATTTACATCGGTTTGATGAGACTTGTCAAAGTTCCTCCCCAATACTAGTTGGATTCCGGTTAGTGGAAGGTAATCTTCATCAGCCTGGGTATAATTGAGCATCACACCTCCTAACTCAGGATCATCCGTTTGAAAGTGATCACCATTGTAGATTGAAAGTGGTGATGCATCACAAACAGAAGTTCCCATAACTCCGTCGAGGCTTTCAATTTCATTAGCAAATTCTTCGATCGAGCTGGTCCAGTGAGCATTCTCTATCACAAAGACATCTTCTTTTTCGAAACCGATATCTGCATTGAGGAAGAAGTTAAGCTGTTTGAATACGGTTAATGTACAGATGATCAACAACAGAGAAAGCACATACTGCGTCACCAACATTCCATTTCTAAGCCTCACTCCCTTGACACCCGTTTTTAGTTCTCCTTTAAGAGCGGAAACGGGCTTGAATGCATTGAAAAATACAGATGGATACAAACTGGCGATTGCACTCACTAGCAGTATGATACCGAGAACAAAAAGTAGAAAAGCCGGATCAAGCAATTGCAATGAAATCTCCATCGACAGAGCTCTATTGATAATAGGCACAGAGTAAACAGCGATAACAAAGCCGAGTATCCCCGATAATAAGCTGTACATAAATGATTCAACAAAGAACCTATGATTAAAGCTTGACCGACTTCCGCCCAATACTTTTCGCAGTGCCACATCTTTTGCTCGGGAAGTGAACTGAGCAGTTGTCAGATTGATAAAATTGATACAGGAAAGAATAACAAGGAAAAAAGCTGAGCCTATAAGGGCCGCAACTATTTGAATATTCCCCACTGAAGACAATCTATTGTAGATATTTGTTGAGCCGAGATAGATATCAGTAAAGGGTTGTAAATAGAGGTTCCACTCCTTCCCTGCTTCAATGTATTCATCATACGTATAGCCCATTACCTCCAGTGTTCTCACTGCGTGCTTTTTAGGGAGTTGATTCAATTTTTCACGAATAGCATCCGGGTTTGCAGTGGGTTCAAGTACGATGAAAGTTTCAAATGTCGTCCACATCCAGCTCCAATTGCTTCTTGCCACGCGCTCAATACTTCCCATGGAAATGTAAATATCCCCGTCGATGTAAGTGTTTCCTTCAACTTCATCTAATACTCCTGTTACTTTATAAGAAGCTCTTCGTTCTCCTCCACCCAAATCGATCACTCTTCCAACCGGGTTTTCGTTACCAAAAAACTGTATGGAGGTTTCTTTCGAAAGGACTATTGAAAATGGTTCATCCAAAGCAGTGGACACATCGCCATAAAGCAATGGATAGGTGAAGACATCTAAAAAATTGGTATCGACAGCCAAGACATACTCGTCTTGAAAAAACTTTTCTTCATTTCCATCTTTGAATCGAACAGGACTCATTTGTGCAGTATGCACTCGGACCACCTGCTCAACTTCCGGGATCTCCTCGTTAATTGCATAGGCCACTCCTGGTCCGGTACTGGAGAATAGATTTGGATTATCATCTCCCCATATAAAAGTTTGATTGACCCGATATATCTGCTCACCCTTTTTATGAAACTTATCATAGCTCATCTCATTTTCAACGTAAGAGTAGATAAGGATAGAAGCATAGAACCCTATCGTAAGTCCAAGGATATTGATTACAGCGAAAAGCTTGTTTCGTCGCAACGTACGAACAAAAAGTTTGATTGAAGTGAGCATGGAGTTTGAGTTTTGATCAATAAACTCATAAAAGATGCCAGGTTTTATAAGTCACTGTATACCAGTAATTTGTTATCGATCTAGGTGTTCAGCATTGACCACTACCGTACACTAATACGTACACAAAAAGAAAGCCCTAACGATACGTCAGGGCCCTCGAAAGTGAACTGAATAAATAAAACTTAAAATCCTCCTATTTTGAGTGTCACAAAATAGTTGAGTTTATCAAATGCTTTCGGGTCTGTGTTTTGCAATTCCAGGTCTTGGGTAAAGCGCTTACTCACACCAAAATCCAACCTGAAGTTTCTACTGATATTAAATTCCAACGCTGCTCCAGGCTCCACATACCAGAACACATCTCCATCCACTTCTCTTTCTTCTGGTCTAAAAGGTGTGGTCCGATCTTCATTCACCCGATCATACCCTAACCAACCTGCTCCACCGGAAACCGGGAAAGTTATGTGAACTACTTCGTTTGAAAAGAAGATCAATTCCAGGAACATCCCTCCATAGCCACCAAGTGCTGTGACTTCTACCGTGTCAATGTCCATAAACTTAGCCGTTGGAATGATTCCATGTCCTTCTAATCCAATCCCTAATGTGCGGTTAATGATCCATCCTCCCCTTAGACCAGCGAGTACCAGGGATTCGTCTCGAAATTTGGTGCTTCTGAAAGAGAGTGCACCAAAACCTCCACTGTGACTCATGGATCCACTCAATGTTTTAATATCCTGACGCCTTTCACGCCTTCTGTTATCAGGCTCCGTGCTCTGATAGTATATGATCCTGGGTGAATCATCTTCAGCTTCCTGCTCCACAACAGGTTGTTCTACAGGCGGTATGGTATCCGCAGGAAGTGCTTTTTCCTGTGGTATAGCAGTCGAATCATTCGGCTGAGCAAACACTGAAAAAGCCCCTATTAGAACACCTATGACAATGATTAATCGTTTTTTCATTTCCTTCTTATCTCAAGTATTTGTTTCTAAAGACAGCACGATTTATAAAGGGTTTCCAATGGCTGAAAATCTTTCCTTCATCATTTACCTTTGCGACCTTAAAATTCAGATTTACGGATGGCAGAGTATCGTTTTGCTGATATAGAAAGCAAATGGCAACAGTTTTGGAAAGATAAAGAAACCTTCAAGGTTGATGACTCCTCGACTTCTCCAAAGTATTATGTATTGGACATGTTTCCATACCCATCGGGAGCCGGACTGCATGTCGGACATCCACTAGGGTACATTGCGTCTGATATTGTTGCCCGATACAAACGATTAAAGGGTTATAATGTCTTGCATCCAATGGGTTTTGACTCATTCGGATTACCTGCTGAGCAACATGCTATACGAACCGGTCAGCATCCTGCGATAAGTACCGCTCAAAACATTGGCCGGTTTAAAGAACAACTTGCAAGTCTGGGGTTTAGTTATGACTGGAGTCGCGAAGTGCAAACGAGCAGTCCGGACTTTTTCAAGTGGACCCAATGGATCTTTTTGAAACTCTATGAAGAAGGACTGGCTTATGAAGCAGATGCGTCCATCAACTGGTGTCCGAATGATAAAGCGGTTCTTGCAAATGAAGAAGTCAAAAATGGAGCGTGCGAGCGTTGTGGCACTCCTGTTGTCAGGAGAAAGTTGAGACAATGGGTACTTAAGATCACTGAATATGCAGACCGTTTATTGAATGATCTTGATGGATTGGATTGGCCAGAGTCAGTCAAACTATCACAGCAGAACTGGATTGGTAAAAGTCATGGTGCTGAAATCGATTTTTCAGTAAATGGATTTGATGAATCCATTAAAATATATACCACCAGACCAGACACGATCTATGGAGCCACATATATGGTTCTCGCACCAGAGCATGAACTGATCAACAAAATCACTACTGATGCTCAAAAAGGTGAAGTTGAAGCTTACGTGAAGCAGGCAGGTTTAAAAAGTGATCTGGAAAGGACCGAACTGGATAAAAATAAAACAGGAGTATTTACCGGTGCTTATGCGTTGAACCCTGTTACAGGTGAACAAATACCTATCTGGATAGCAGATTATGTATTGATCTCTTATGGTACAGGAGCGATCATGGCAGTACCCGGGGGTGATCAGCGTGACTTTGAGTTTGCAAAAAAATATGATCTTCCAATCATCCAGGTAGTTACGCCTGATGGGAAGCCGATAGAAGATCAGGAAGAAGCTTTCCCTGGTCATGGGGTCTTGCTGAATTCAGGAGAATACAATGGCATGCAAAGCAAGGAGTTCCAACCAATAATTATCAAAAAGTTGGAAGATGAAGGAATTGGAAAAGGTGCCATCAATTTCAAATTAAGAGATTGGATCTTCAGCCGTCAACGGTATTGGGGAGAACCAATTCCTATTATTCACTGTGAAAAATGTGGAACCGTACCGGTCCCGGAAGATCAACTCCCTCTAGAGTTGCCTGAAGTCGATTCATACCTACCAACTGAAGACGGAGAATCCCCATTGGCTCATGCAACAGATTGGGTGAATACCTCATGCCCAAGTTGTGGAGGCCCTGCAAAGCGTGAGACGAATACTATGCCTCAATGGGCAGGAAGCTGCTGGTACTATCTCCGATACATGGACCCTAAGAATGATGGGGAATTCGTCAGCTCGGAAAGAGAGAAGCACTGGCAAAGTGTGGATTTCTATATTGGTGGTGCGGAGCACGCGGTGCTCCACCTACTATATGCACGTTTCTGGCATAAGTTCCTCTATAACCAGGGGTACGTGAGTACCAAGGAGCCGTTCCAAAAATTGATCAACCAGGGAATGATCCAGGGGAGGTCAAGTTTTGCTTACCGAGTGAAAAATGAGAATAAGTATGTATCGCTCGGTTTGAAAGATAAATATGATGTCTCTCCAATTCATGTCGACATAAGCCTTGTTCGAAATGATATTCTCGATATCGAAGGTTTCAAAGCTTCACGGCAGGATGCAAAAGATGCAACATTTGAACTTGAAGGTGGTAAATACATCTGCGGATGGGAAGTTGAAAAGATGTCCAAGTCAAAACTCAATGTGGTCAATCCCGATTCTTTAGTTGAAAAGTATGGTGCTGATACATTGAGGATGTATGAGATGTTCTTGGGTCCGGTCGAAGCAAGTAAACCGTGGAATACTAATGGAATTGAAGGTGTCTTCAAATTTTTGAGAAAGTTCTGGGGGCTCTTCCATGAAGAGGACTCGTTTTCCATTTCTGATGAAGCCTCAAGTCCAGAAGAGCTCAAAGTCCTTCACGGAGCTTTGAAGAAAGTCGCTGAAGACATTGATAAGCTTTCGCTGAATACCTCTGTGAGTACATTCATGATTGCGACGAATGAGCTTTCCTCACTTAAGTGCAATAAAAGAGCTGTTTTGGAGCCAATGGTTATCGCCCTTTCTCCTTTTGCACCTCACTTAAGCGAAGAACTTTGGCATTTACTCGGGCACGAAGAATCTGTTACTTACACTTCTTATCCTGAAATTCAGGAACAGTACCTCGTCGAAGATTCCTATGAGTATCCCGTTTCCATCAATGGAAAAATGCGTGTGAAACTACAATTCCCATTAGACGCTGCAAACGATCAGATCCAGAGTGAAGTCCTTGCAAATGAAGTCGTTAAGAAATGGATGGACGGGAAGCCAGCAAAGAAGGTCATCGTCGTTCCAAAGAAGATCGTGAACGTTGTGGTATAAGTTGTTCTAATGTACGATCATCACACGCTGGGTCAATCCTTCCAATCCTGATGGCATATTCAGTTTGATAAGATAAATTCCCACTTTGAGGTCTCGTGTATCTATCAACAACTTTTCTTTAGGCAGTGGACCACTTAACACCTCTCTACCAGAAAGGTCGACAAGGGAC
This sequence comes from Cyclobacteriaceae bacterium, assembly GCA_965267415.1. Taxonomy (GTDB): domain Bacteria; phylum Bacteroidota; class Bacteroidia; order Cytophagales; family Cyclobacteriaceae; genus Ekhidna. Next base: position 1,049,343 of record OZ253955.1, read on the forward strand.
CAGTGTCCCCCGAATAACTCACTTCCAAACTCAACCGTCAATTGTGAACTTGCAGGGTTGGGATAGATCGTCACATGATCTTCAAGCGAAAGCCCTGTGACAGTGTTGGTGATCTCTACCAAATCAATTATTCCTGATTGAAGTATCCGATTGGTTTCATTATCCTGCACAAAAGCAATTGCCGCAAGTTTTGTGGGATCGTACACATTGGTTACTGGCCATTCCCCGGAACGGATTTCGAATGCTCCTTCTTCCCCATTTACGATCTCACCTATATAGTTTACTCCGGAAGTGCCTGGCAGCATTTTCCTAAAAACGTTCCGTAAGACATCTCCTGGCTGATAAAGTCCTAATTCGTCCATTTCACTAGTTACAATCACTTCCTTTTCAATAATGGAGAATACAAAGGACAAGTCCATCCGTTCAGAGCTCACTTGAGGTACGAATGTAGCCGAGAGGTTGATGATTCCCGGGTCAGAGGATAGGTTGACAATCTCTGGAGCAATGAAGATAATCGGATCAAGCCCTTTGCGTTCTATATCTGTAGGGCTAAAACTGCTTACCGTTGGATTTGCCTGATCATACAACTCACCATTCAATGCGGATGTTGATGCTCCTGACAAACCATAATAAGCTGCTCTGGCATTAGGTCCTGCTACGTTCCTTTTGTGAAAAGGATCTTCAACCAATTCCGTATCTGAAAAGTCCGTATAGTAATTGATCACAGCAGTTGAATTGCTTCCAATCACCTGTTCAATACTTTTCAGCAAGGCGGTATCCTCAGCATTCACAGACGTCACAAAGTTCTCAATCAGTACATTGGTTCCCAGACCAAACAACTCAAAGTCGTCAAAGGCAAAACCAGTAGTAACCAATTCATCTTCCTCTGCACCCTGAACAGCCACAGCTACCCGGAACATCACATTTTTTGCCCCTTCAATTGCTTTCAATGAATGAATACTTTCATGCCAACCATTTGTAGTGGACCATTCTTCGAGCTCTTGGTCTGAATATTGGCCCGACCAGGCTACACGATCATCATTGAATCCATTCACCCCACCTATTCCTTCACTTCCAGGAGCAGCACGATTGCCATTCTCTGTGTACCACTCAAAGCCTGATGAGGCTTCCGGTTTAGAGGGATCAAACCCTCCAAGTGTTTGCCAGGTAATTCCAGCGTCGAGTGAATACTGAAAAACCACTCCTCCATTCAGGTCAGTATCTGTGTACGTCCACATGCGAACTGCTGGATTGATAATAAAAGAAATATCAAAGGCTGGCGAGATAACCCATGAGCGCTCACCTCCAAAGAATCGATGGTTAATGGTTCCATATGTTCCCCATGCCTTGCCGGAACCATTCCTGGTGGTATTAATGCTTGATCCATCAGGAATTCCATGCTCCCACGAAGAAACCCGTTGACTTGAAGCATCTGACAATGAGCCCTCAAGTCCGTTATCCTGTTGGAATTCAACCAACCAGTTGCTATTCTCTTCATCAAACTCATCCATGTAAAAGCCATTAACGGGAATAAGTTCCTGAATTCTGAATTGTCTTGTTATACTCACGGAACAACCATCTTCAGATGTGATTGTCAGAACTCCATCGTATACACCAGAAGGCAATAGCGGAGAAAACTCGTTCTCATTCTCATTTACATTGATCGACTCTGAATAACTCGTGATCAATTGAGCATCATCAACATCCCAAACCTCGAATTCAACCTGGCTTTCAGCATCCAGATTAAAATCATGAAAATCAAATTGTGTTGGCAATCCTTCATTGATTCCCGAAAAAGAAAATGCAGGTTCCGGTAATGTGGTGATCTTCAGCTGAACGAATTCAACTTCGCTTTCACACCCTAGAAAATCATCTCCATTATTGACAATATCTGAAACATGAACAACTCCATAGTTAAAAGTTGCATTTGTCTCACTGGTAATTCCCAATTGAGAGGCTGTTATTGAGGTCCCGGTAGCAATGGGTAAAAAACCGACAATATCACTACCGGTATCATCTGCAAGAAACCACCTTACCTGATCAGAAAAGCCACCTCCATACAAAGGATTAGTGTCGAACGAAACTGTACCGTCGAGTCCTGTTTCATCATCCACACAAAACTCAAATACTTTATCAAAACCGCCAGTTAAAGATCCAGTGGTAGCAATATCTGGCTTAAGCACATTTGTATTGGTCGATTCTTCAAACATCACTAACTGAACAGGTGTGAGCCCTGATGGACATCCTTCAAATGCAGCACTTGCATCAGCTTCCACATTAATTTCTGCATAGAATTCATAGGTACCAGCAGTATAAAGATCAAAATTCAGGGACGACAGTGCCAGATCATTGGATGTTACCCTGTTGCCCCGATTGTCTGCTACAATTATTGGATCAAACGACCCGTCATACCAGTTGATCCGGTAGTTATCCCCTACTCCGTCGGGAGTGTTTACATTAAGGTCAGGAAATTCGCCCTGGCACATATAGTAAACCACTTCATCACCAAGTAGAGTTGGGTTTCCGGAAAAATCCTCAACGATCAGATCATTCGGAATCCCATGTACATTGATAGTCACCGTTGTTCGCTCACTGATACAACCAGTGAACTCAATACCTTCGGAAGGTGGAGTGTTTAGAAAGGAATTATCATAGTTAACCACTTCGATCTCGTATTGAACCGAAGCGCCCGGGTCAACAGGTAAATCAGGAAATGGATCAAGTGGATCATTAATAATTATCTGGTTGGCTGTTACATGATCCCTTATTGAAACACCTACTAAGTCATAAACATTGAAGTACGATTCATTGTCAAGAGCTGCATCCATCACCAGGTTTTCAAAACCATCTATGTTGAATTGACCAGTACTGCAATAGTTGAATTCATATAATTCCTGGTCTACCTGTCCTCCAGCCGAGGATGCTCCCAAATTCAGCTGCGGATTATCAGGAACCTCACGGATAACAAAGTTGAATACGATTGGGTCTGCCGGGCATCCTCCATTTGCCTCAGATAAGTTATCCCTGAGAATGACATAGAAAGATTGGTCAGTCGGATTACTTCCACCAAAGAGATCATTTTGAGTGATTGTGAGAATTCCATCCAATTCACTGTTGTCTGCAATCACAACAGAACTGGTAAGTGAGGAATTTCTATACACCTCGATTGTTTCATCCGGACCTAATGCAAACTCAAGGTTATCAATTGCTTCCCCTTCACAATACTCCAGGAAAAAAGTATCCCCCACTCGCTGGCCATGCCCCGTGATTATTTGACCACCGATCGGGTCAATGTCCGTGGGATTAGGATTTTCCAATACCGTAATGGTCAGTACGGCGGATTCATCGATACAGGAATTTCCCAGGGGGTCTTGTCCAGGCAGAGATGTAAAGGTGATGTCGTAAGTTCCCGGGTCATGATTGGATGGATCAAATTGGCTACCAGATACTATAGTAGGTGTCGCTCCGTGAATGGTATATTCATCTACCGCTACTACGTTTACTCCCACAGTGGCTGTCAAGCCAATAGACAGGTCGTTTTGGCACAGCGTTGTAACAGGCGCATTTAGTACAACTTCAGGTGTAGAATTGATTCTCATTTCATTGAAATTTGAAACAAGAGAAGTACCAGCTGGATCAACAGAGCCCACAGGTAAAACCACCCGTTCGAGAATGTAATCCCCGATTCCGAGAGAAGAAGGATCTATCGTCCAGTCACTAATTGATTTATGTTGGTTGATAGGGTTGCCAGCATCAATGTCCATCCCCCAATCAGACGGTCTGACTAAAGCACCGGTTTCGAGAGGAGAAACCGGCTCTATTACAATCGCAGGATTGGTCGCATCCCGAAACTGCAACTGGTAAAAGTAGAAACCCGTGCCGTCCAGATCACTTATGTCAACATCTCCAGTGACCTCCGGGTCGTTGAAACAATACTGATCTTCAATGGCTACTGCAAAGATTGACGCAACCGGGTTTACACTGAAGGTGGTAACGAAATCATATGTTTCATCTGTCGCAGTATTAGTAACCCTGTAGGTGATATTGAAAGCGCCGTTACCTATAGGCACAAACTGTGCGGATGCAGTTACATTGTCGTCAACATCTCCATCGTCTCCATCATCCTCTTCGCTGGTCAAACCTAACCCATTGAAATCACCTCGGAAACCAAGATTGTTTATCAGTGAAATGGTGACACCTACTTCATCATTTTCAAAGAGATCGGTGGTTGGCGGACTCAATTGACGATCATAAACATATATATTGATCGGAGTAAGGGCACTTTCGCAAGTGCCATCAGAAGTGCTCACGTAGATTGTGTACAGGCCAGCAGCTGTGTTATCAAATCCTGTATTATCATTTGCACCTCCCGATGTAAGATTAGCCAATGAAGGGTTTTGACCTACGTAGATCTGATCCAAGTCAAAGTCATACCACCGATACGTACCAACTCCTTCAGCATACAATGATTCACCACTGTTGACCGGGACTTCAAGTTCTCCATTCACAACAAGGCCAGTATCATCCCCTATTCTTACCACTGGAGCCATAGGCGGAGCAATACTTGTCAAATCAGCTAAAGTGGCTCCTGTGGTAATACCAAACAAGGAGGCTGTGACCTCAACATATGTAGCTTCTCCAACAATTGGTGTTCCTGAGGCTTGAATGTATATGTCATTGATACTTAGTACATCAAGTTGGGGATCCGGAATGTTGTCAATATCTAATTCTACTTCAAGCCTCTGAGTGTTTGGGTAAGAAAAATTGATGCCTGACAGGTCATTATGAATCCCTGAAGCTGATACAATTGCGGTTTGGTCAAAGTTTAGTCCAGGAGTAAGTTCAATTACAAATATTCTGGTCGTACCTGGCTTAAAATCATTGATCTTGCTTTCCTGGATCACGATCGGATCCAACGCTATCGAAGGTCCGTCTATGCACAAAGTCGTGATAGAGGGAACAGTCACTTCTATTCCTCCAACCTGTAGTTCATCATCTATGTCATTCAGATTCAATGTTTGATTTCCCGCAAGGTCTGTTACCCGGGCATCAATGTCGTAGATTCCATTCCCTAATGTGGTATTAAAACTCCAGGTTCCGCCCAGGCTGGAAGCATTTTGCCAGCCTGCTCCATCATTGAGATTAACTTCAATGACCAGGTCATTAAGATCATCATCACCCATCCCCTCATCTACCGTACCTGTGATCAGTTGACTGGTGTTATCCGTAGTTTCCAGGGTGTTGATCGTCACTGTTGGAATGACATTATCAATCGTCAACGTAATCGCATTCCCTGGTCCAACAGACAACCCAACAGCGTCCTCTATGGAGAATAGCACATTTAATGCATCTCCATGGATCAGATTATTAGCCGCTGGTGTGGTGTACGTGTACGTATAACCAGTTGTTGGGTCTCCTCCGGGAACCGGCACTAATCCCTGATTGTCCAATAATCCAATCTCCACAAGATTCACCTCAGCATTAACTGGCTCAGAAGTTGTCAAGGTTAACGTAATGGTTTCAGAGGCATTATAGGTATTATCTGCTTCATCAGCCACTGGTGTGCTCACATATATAGGAGAAGCACCGTCCTGGGTTTGATCAAACAATTGGTTTCCTGCTGAAATGAGTAACGAAAAACCGTCAATATCCTCTACCTGGTTAGCAATCAACGTAATATTCGGGGTTACATCGGTATTGTAAGGGTTGATCAAATCTTCGTCCAATATCAAACCGATGATGTTATCATTTGCAGCAATTGCTCCAAGCATCGTGGGATCCGTATCATACCCTGCAATATCAAATCCTTCCACAACAAAGTCTTCCGTAAAAGGATCTGTGTTGTCCAGTGAGGCATCACTGATTGGACTATCAAATTGAACGATTAACAAGTCGATCGAACCATTTCCATCTGCATCTGCAGTGATTGCGCTAAAGATATTCGGTCCTACCCCATCGACTGGGACTAATGATGTTGGGGCCGTTAAAGCATTGCCCTGAGGATCAAATATTTGAGTTGCAGCAAAGCTGATTTCCGGGAGTGCATTACCATCGGCATTAACCATTTCTACCAGGTTGATCTCCACGATTGCATCACTTGCGGCACCCATGGTAACGTAAGCAATTTCATAGGAATCTGACAGGCTAAAATCATCTGTAACTCCTCCGGAAGGTGTGAAATCGATGGTGGCTGGATCAAGGTCTTCGGAAAAAGTGACCCGTATTTGATCCAACCTTCCATTTCCGTCAAGATCTAATGTTTCAGCACTCAATGCTACCGGGTTAGCCCCGTCGGAAAGTGATGCCTGGTTTTGCGGACCTTCTTCTGTATTTGAAATCCCACTTGCATTTTCCACAATGCTGAACCCAAGCGCAGTACCAACACTTAAAGTATTGCTATATGTATTCTCAACATTTGATTCAACCAAATCAATTGTAACCGTCGAACTACCATCAGGGATCGCCGGGCCCGGGCCCGAAAAAGCCAAGCCAGTAAAACCACCATCAGATATTAATAACAAACTTCCATTTGGTAAGGCACTTGTCGCATCAAGTGGTTCCGAAAAGGTGAGCTGTAATTGATCTATTCTCGCGTTATTATCACTGTCCAGGTATCGAATGTCCTGAATGACCGGAGGAGCTCCGTCAGTAAGTGTAGCTTGTGATTGGATAGCCAATTGATTATTCACATTCCCTACCGGGTCTGCTAAGCTGAAGTCGGACTGTGTAGCAATTATTAGTGGCGTTACAGTATTTGTTAACTGTTGAGAGGAAGGTGAGCCAAGAGGAATAACAGCCGTATTTGTAGCATCTGCATAGCTAGTAATACTCCCTCCAAAAAAGGCCCCATCAAAATCACCATCATCTATCAAAATGAGATCAGCAGGTCGAAGCGTACTCATCCCTGCATCAAGAACCTCTGAAAAAGTAACCTGAATTTGATCGATGTAACCATCCGGAGGGCTGTCACTATCCTCGTAGCTAAAATCTATGATTGCTGGTGCTGCTCCATCAGTAGCCACCAGATCAGTTAGCGAAGGATTGGTGTTTGTACTGAGGTCTACCAAAGAACCATTGACTATACTTAACACCGCAGTGGCATCCGTGTCATAGGCTTCCTCGTCAAATGATACAATGACCATGTCCTCATCCAACCCCGAGCTTGTTGATACATCATTTATGGTGAAGACAGGGGTATTGTTATCAAAATTGAAATCGCTGATATTCAACGAAGCAATGGATACATCTTCTGAGAACGTAACTGAAACCAGGTCCAATCTACCGTCCCGATCATTGTCTCCTGTCTCTGCACTCAGCCAAATCGGACCTGCCAGGTCGTTGAAAACAACCTGCGACTGGATCTCTTTTATGTCATTGGTGTTCCCAGCAGCATCTACCAGGATATAATCCGTACTTGTTCCGAGGTTGAAAATAGCCAGGTCACCTGAGTCGTCATGTGTATCTACCTCTGTGTTTCCAATCATTGAGATTGGATCTGTTCCGCCACCACCATCAAGAAGAGAAGCATCACTGTCGGGAAAAACCATACCACCAAAATCCCCATCATTTGTAACCACAAAATGGTTTGGAGTGATAGTAGATCCCGCAGCAAGGTCTTCTGAAAAGTGTAGATCAAACTGATCGATGATCCCATCACCATCCTGGTCGGAGTAGTCTATTTCAGTCAATACAGGTGGTGCTCCATCTGTGACAGTAGCCAGAATTTGAGTTGTATTTTGGTTGGGGGTTGTGGCATTATCGCTTAACAGAAAGTTAGGTTGGGCGGCAATCGTTGGGTCTGTAGCTGAGTAAGTCACACGGTTGGATGGTAAAACCCCAAGTGGGACGACCACCTCCGTTATATTATGCGTAAGCAAGTTAGTTGCATTCGAACCAAACTGAGCTCCAGTGAAATCTCCAACATTTGAAAATATAAGATCATTTGCACTCAGATTGCTGTCTTGATTGTCCACATCGATTGGCTCAGAGAAGGTCAAATAAAATTGGTCTATGTATCCGTCCCGGTTGATATCCTGGTATTCAAAGTTTGTAATCTGGGGAGGAGCTTCATCGGTATTTAAATCGCCGAAAGAAGTGCTCTGGCCATCCGTGATTTCCAATGGAGTTGGCGAGGCATTGTCAACAATTGCACTCGCTCCAACTGAATAACTAACATCCAAACCAACTATGCCTGTTCCTTCAATTGGATCACCATCAAAGTTTAGTGTCAAAGAATTGACATCCATCGCATCCAATTCAAAAGCATCCTGAACCACTGTGCCTAACGGGTCAGATATCACAATGACATCCAGACCGTCGCTTGCATTCCCTACATCGTCAATATCTACTTGTTCACTGAATTCTAACACCACCAGGTCAATGTTACCATCCACTGTATTCGCATCTTGCCAGGTGGCGTTACTGATCCTGGGAGGAGCTGCGTCCGTGTAACTATCAGCCTCCAGGTCTGTCATTGTCAAAGGTGTGGGTGATGCATTATCTGCTATGGAACTGGTTCCTCCGGTAGTATAATTGACTATCAGTCCAGTAATACCTGTACCGTTTATCGGGCTGAGATTCAACTCTAGAGAAGTCTGATCCATACCGGAGTAGTCCGCTGCAAGAATTGAGGTAATTGCACCTCCGATTATAATGGCATCCAAGCCATCTCCTAGCCCCAATGGATCGTTTACATCTACAGGCTCGCTAAAGCTCAATACTACTTGGTCGATGTTTCCATCCACTGGGTTTATGTCATTCCAAGTAGCATTACTTATCCGTGGAGGAGCTGCATCGGTAAGTGTAGTTGGTGGGCCATCTAATATTTCTGGAGGAAGACCACCAGCGGATTCTCTAATCGCTGAGGATCCAACATCCTGATATGTAATATCAATACCTTCAAGGCCAGTCCCTGGTATTTGGTCAATTGCAAAGGTGATCAGTAAAGATGTAATTCCAAGTGAAAGATCAGTTAAGTCTTGAGTGTCAAAAGTTATTGATGAGGCTCCGGAATTATACGTCAAGATTATTTCCGAGAAGCCATCTCCAGGATCATCGAAAATAATGATATCTCCATCAAAGTGAAGTGTTACCTGATCCAGGTTTCCGTCCCCATCGTCATCTTGGAAAACCGCTTCAGTAAAATTGGGCTGTGAATATGAATAAATAGAAAAGAGTAATCCGGTAAAGAGAATTATGTATTTCATGAAGCGTCGAATTTCAATTGTGTTCGAGCGCTATAGATTGAATAGTGAGACTCTTCCTTATTAAGGAATCTCAAATCAAATCATGAAATATGATTTTTCGAATATCGAATTTACCTATTCATATATACATATGATCTACATGAAGACCTATGGGCTTAAAAACAGAAGCCCCTTCGAATTTCGAAGGGGCCCTGGCTTTGGTTAGTTATAAATTAGTGTGTGATGATAATACGTGCCACACCTCTCCTATTCTCTTCGGTAAAGAGATGGAAGAAATACATGCCTTCATCCACTACTTCCGTATCCAATGTCAAGAGTTGGGTACCCTTGGCAACTACTCCCCTGTATATTTCCCTTCCTGCTTGATCAAAGAGCGTCCATTCGGTATCCACAAGAACCGGACTCGCAAACTCAATGTTCACCTGATCATCGGCAGGGTTCGGGTAAACTGAGAAGTTAGACGGATCATTGATACCGGTAATGGTCTCTGATCCGGAAATTCGAATGATACCAGATTGCATTACCTCTTTATCTTCTGAGTCATTATCCTGCACAAATACTGCGACTTTCAAGTTATTCGCATCGTAGACATTATCAATCACCCAGTCGATCTGGTAATTGAAGTCCTGATCAGCAGCTACCGGTCCGACATAATTGAACCCTTCCGGTCCAGGAACAAACTTCCTGAATGCGTTGAAGATCGTATCTCCAAACACGTACCCGGTTCCTTCCAATCCTCCTGCCGGTACAACAATGTCTTCAACAATTGCAAACATGAAAGACAAGTTTGCATTACCTGCATTATACGCTGCATTGAAGGACGCTGACACAGAAACAACACCAGGATCTGTAGAGACATTGGTGATCGTAGGAGCATCAAATCGTGCCGGATTCAACCCTTTGATATCAATATCATTATCGTTCCAGCTTAATTGATCATCAGCAAACTGGGTAAGTAACTCGCCATCCAACGCAGAATTTGGAACTGCCTCAACTCCATAGTATGCAGCTCTGGCACCCGGACCACTTGTATTTCTCAAGCTCAATGGGTCCGTATTCTGCCCATTACCCAAATCTGTGAAATAGTTGATATAAGTAATGTTATCCTGAGCTACTCCTCCACTTATAAATCCATTTGGATCGTAAGCTATGTCTCGTTCTGCAGTCAGACTATTTGCTGACACAGAAGATGAGAACTGCTCTACAAGAACCTGTTTTCCTAGCTGGAATATCTCCATTTCGTCAAAAGCAAATCCGTCACCAGATTTATCATCGGTACCTGTACCTGAAGCTGAGAGTGCAAACCTGAACCGAACACTTGTCGAGCCTGTTACGTCCGTCAATTTGTGAGTACTTGCTGCCCAGCCATTTGTTATTGTTAACTCATCTGCCTCATCAACGGTATACAGATCTGCCCAGCCCACTCTTCCGGGGTTGAATCCGATCGTTCCTCCGATCGCTGCATCCCCAGGAGCACTGGATATTCCATTATTTGTATACCAAAACTGGCCAGAAGAAGGAATCGGGTTTGATGGAACATAATCTCCCAATACCGTCCAAGTGACCCCATCATCCTCAGAATACTGAAGTACCACTCCGTCTTTAATACCATCCAAGTCCCTGTAAGTAAGGAATCTAATAGCCGGATTATCTAATGTAGATATGTCATAAGATGGTGAATAGATATACGATATCTCACCACCCTGGTACCTGTTGTCAGCTGTTCCAGTTGTTGACCAGGCTTGTCCTGCACCATCAAACGTTGATACAATATTGCCGTTGGTTCCTGCAGGTGTTCCATGAACCCATGAAGTTACCCGTTGAAGATCATTGGTACCTCCAAGTAACCCTGCATCATTTTGGAACTCTGCAAACCAGCCTCCATCATCGGCATCAAAGTTCTCTGTATACGAACCCGCGACGTTAATTTTCTCAAGGATCTGGAACCTACGCGTCAATGTGGAATCACAACCGGCAGTGGTTTGAAGTATCAATGTTCCATCATAGGTACCTGCCTGAGCAAACACATAATTGAATGGCGCAAGCGTTGAAGCCGTATGTGAGGTCACCAGACTTCCTCCGTCATCTCTAATTTCAAATGTCAGGCCATTGGTCGCAAGAGTGGAACCATTATTATCCAGGAAGGTAAATGTTGTTCCCGAAGCTTCAGTAGCTGTAATCCCTGAGTAAGAGAATGAGGTAGCTGGAATTGTACTCACGTTGATCCTCACAAAGGCAGTATCAATACTTGTACAACCAGCGAATTCATCGGTAACAATATCTACATTGTAGATCACTGCAAAATTGAATGTGCTGTTTTCGCTATTCTGAATTCTAAGATCAGAAGCAGTAACCGTGTGACTCTCTGCTGTGGTAGCAGATGCCACTGAAGTACCAACGATCGCGTCTCCAGCAGCGTTTGCCTCAAACCACTCCAGGATTTCTCCCTGGCTTCCACTATAAGATACCGTACTAACAAATTCGGTAGCAGGATCAAGGCCTTCTCCTGTGTCTACACAGAAATCAAATTCAACATCGAAGTTTCCTATTCCTGTGGTATTAGTTCCGTTCAATTCTCCCTGAGGGTCAGCTCCAACAGTAACTACAGGCTCTACTACGTCAGGGAATACGATAATTCTAACTTCTCTTAAGCCCGAGGTTGTACATCCGCCAAAGCCAGAGTCATCATTCACGTTGGACCTTAATCGAACGTAATACGTGTATGGAGTTTCTACTAATGCCGCTTCATCAAAGCCAACTGCATTCAGGTCATTTAGCGATAGTCTCTCTCCTTCCCGATCATCCACAGTCATTTGCATCATTGCTCCTGCATCCTGGAACCACTCATATTCGAAGTTCACTGTTCCTGCCGGAACATTTAACCCAACATCAAGTGGCAAGAGTGAGGCATCATTTCTACACATGTAGTATTGAACCACACTTCCATCCCCATTCAAATCGTGTGGATCACCAGTGAAGTCTGCAAATGCCGGAACATTAGGAAGAGTGTAAAGTCTGGTGAAGATTCTGGCGGTATCTCCTGCACAGCCTTCCCATTCTGTTGGAATGGAAAGAAATGCACTGTCTGCTACGTGCTTGACAATGTAAAAATCTGCGGACTCGATTCCACTCGGGCTTGCATTGGGTGTGTTGGATACTAATGGATCATATGGAAGAGCATCAAAATTGATCGAGTAGCCGACATCTCCATTGTACTGAATCACATCAATTTGAGTCAGGCTTGCATCCAGTATTTCGAAGTAAGTTCTATCTGAAATGAAATTACGACCATCAGGATCACCTAGTGTGGTTAAGATTGTAGCCAAGTCATATGTACTATTCTGATCCGCGACAGATACAAAATAGTCGGAACAATACTCAAAATAGTAATCTTCATTATCCGAGAAAACATCCGTGTCAGTAACATCTATCACCGGAGTTTCAGGGATATCAAATATTCTAATACTGATCCTCACAGAATCAGACTCACAAAGATTAAGTGAACGTGTCACATACATCTCAAAATCCTGGGTTCCTGTTGGTGTATTTGTCATTCCAAAGAAAGTAGTGCTGGCAATATCCAATTGGAAGGTATTTGAATTCCCATCGGTAATTGGTGTTCCATCAATTTCATACCAGCGATAATCGTTGTTGCCATTATCTGCGGCAGAACCAGGCAGAGCAGTGTTGATCAACAAATTAGGAATCACATCACCGCTACAGTATTCGAATACGTAGTTAGTTCCGTTATACCCTCCATTAGCATCAAAAGCCGTAATGTCCAACAATGGTGGAGTTTCTACGAGTCGGATTTCGAACTCAAATGTTCCGGAACCGATCGTCCCTGCAGCAGTTTGAGGATCTGAAGTATAGTCAATTTGGTAAAATCCAGGTCCTAAAACACTAGGTGTAATTGTGTTCACAATACCTGAACCACCCGCAATAGTTGAATCTGAGTGAAATGACCATGGACCAGCCAAGCTTGTTCCGCTATTCAGCACATACCCGTTAGTGATAAACCCTGTCGTATCTACTCCATCAACCCCTACGTAGGTATCAATATTCGCCTGGACCGTAAAGGTTGCGTCATCCTCACAATAGAAAGGATTTACTCCTTGAACTGTAACAATTGGATTTGGATAAAGGAAAACATCTTCTGTAGAGATAATTGCCTTACTACCTCCAACATCAGCGGCGGATATGGTAACAAACCTAAGGGTATCCACTTGCTGAGGTCCTAGTGAGTTGGCGAAAGCTGAAGGATTAAATGTCCATTCGCCAGAGATGTATGCAGGTTGACCATCCAATAAGTCTGGTCGATCAGGAAGTGTAGAGAACGTAGGATCATCATAGTTAAGCACTGTTTGCGCTATATCATCGTTAAGTGTTCCTCCTGCAAAAACGTTGGAATTAAAGGTTGACATTGGATGAATACTTGGAAAACCAATACCCGTATTTATCACACCATTAACAATGTGGTATACTTCAACTCCGTAAAAATCTCCTGGAGCTAAATCTGTCGGTGCAACATCCAGTCCGGATGGCGAATCATTGATTGCAATAATAGCTTCCGTCTCGTTCTTACCGAATGCCACGCTTTGGCCGAGGGCAAATACTGGGGATGACGCATTCACATTCATCAACATCTCAACCGGGGTAAATGTGGCGGACACACCTGTCGTATCATTTTGCCATCTAAATGAAATCTGATGAGTACCATCTCCGGCTGCTGACGGAATGAAGCTTACATAAGATGAGTCTGCTTGAGGAAAATTGTAAGAAATGTTTGCTAACCCATTTCCAGTCAGAGTAAGGGTTTGGTTTAATGGGTGGTAGGTTCTTATATCCGTTCCAACATTGTCTGTCTCACCAAAACTTTGTCCTGCAGCAGAGTTAGAGGTCTCATCCATGAATGCGATGTTATATTGAAGGGCCGGTCCTTCAGTCACTAACGTTCCAGTCGTTTCCTCCGTGATATAAATTGTATGGACACCTACATCATTAACCGCATCGTTGAAATCAATGATCCCACCAAAGATCTGTGCGATTGTAGGTGAAGCGGAGACGGCAACACCTAGTTCCTGGTGGATCATATTGGAAAGGTTAGCATCATAATAAATATTGATGTTGTTCCCGGTATACTGCGGAGTTATAGTTATGGGAGTATATGCTTCAATCGTTGCTGCTGCTACCGTTGATCGGTACATAGCCAAATCAGTAGCCGCCGCGCTGGTTGGATCAGCACTCGCTGTATTAGCCGTGATTTCCACAATTCCTGGCGTAGGATTCAGATCAGAGTCAATGGTAAAACCAGGACCTGCAATATCACCTAAGACATTACTTCCAAAATCCTCAATCACCAACCCAGTGTTTATATATTCGACCTCCAGATCACCAACAGCTTCAGAAAAGTCCTGTGTAGTAAGTGTTAAGAGGTCATCATTTGGAGTACCGTCAGTTATAGCAGCCACGATAAAGGTATTCATGGCCTCATCGGTGATCATCCAGTTGAATGCAGGAGTTGCTGAAGTTATCTGAACCTCCTCATCAAAGTCAAGTAATATATGCGTAGCATCTACAATGGAAGCTGTTTGAAGGGTTGGAGAGGTCAAGTCGAGAACCAACTCGATCGTCTGAGTGCCCAAGCGGTTCCCTCCATAATCTTCAACCCCATCATTTCCGAAATTCTCCGTGTACGTAATGAAGAGGTTTCCAATCGGTGTAATAGTTCCTGCACTAAAGTTTAGTCTTAATTGTTGATCGGTAATAGCAACCATTGATGCATCCTGAATCGGATTAGCTCCCCCAAGCGGGAACGGACCAGTCATTGTGCCATCCTCTATCGTCCAATCTCCAGCGACAGAACCAGTAACGGAATTAAACACATCATCGTTGAATTGAACGATCACATGGTCTCCATTAAAGGTAGAGCCCGCTACAAGCATTGAGGGGTCTGTCGTATCAAAATCAATGATTCGATCTACAAAATCCTCTAAAACTCCAAAACCTCCAGCGGTTATAATAGTTGTTCCAACACCTCCAGTTCCACTTCCGTCAAAGTCAAGATCTAGATCCCCAATAGCAGTAGAAAGATCAACAGTTATAATAACTGTATTTCCAGGTCCATCTGCTATGCCTGTAACGGTGTGAGAAACACCTTGACCATCTGTCACGACAAAGTCCGTAAATGGAGGTCCAGCTTCAGGAGTTACTGTGGCATCCGCATTTAGCTCAAGGGTAATCTCTGACGTTGTAGCTGTAGCATTTACGACAACCAAAGCATTAAGCGTAGTGAAATTCCACTCATCGGGAGCATCGAACTCTGTTCCATCACTTCGGTTACCTGCGTCATCAACAAAAGCATCATTTTCGATGACAGTGTAATAGGACGAATTAACCGTAGTGGCAGAAGGTAACGTTATAGTAACCGTACCCGCAGAACCTGATCCATCACTTGTGCTGAAGTCGACATTTGACTGATTCAGACCTTGTCTGAACTCGGTAATTTCCGGTGGTGCCAATCGTGTGAAGTAGATCCTATGAGATGCTACCTGAGGATCCCAGTCTACTTCTTCCGAATATCGTATGGAAATCGTAGTACCGCTTGCAACACCCGTTTCATCATCAAAAGGAGTCAGGTCAGTGGCTGTGTTGATAACTCTAGGTCCAGCCCTATCTGTTATTGTAGTCAGGGCAGGTATACTCAAAACGTTGAGTGCCGGAGACTGGTCCGTTATAAGTGTACCTCCATATTGCATTGTCATTTGGCCTGTACCCCACGTACCTACGGCAAACTCCAATGATATGTACTGATCATCTGCTGCACCTGTGGCTGCAATATCAGCTACCGATGTGATGATGGTTCCGGATGTTTCCGGACTTCCAAAGCCTGTTGGAGGAGAAACAGTAAAACTACCCCCATCACCCAGGTTGTCAAAGATCACTTCACTTAGTTCAAACTCAATGGTATCAATATTTCCATCTAAATCATTATCCAGTGCCCATGCCCGCACAACTGCAGGAGATGCGCCATCTGCAGATACAAAAGCTTGAGGGTTTGTTGTTGTATTGTTATTAGCTGCGTCATTTATGGATCCTGCCCCCATTGTCACTTGCGGAGTTACTTCGGTATCTCCATCCACTCCAGGAGTTCCTTGCTCTCCAACAGTCAGATCAATTTCATCCAGACTACCTCCTATTGCAGCCCCTGTAACACTGTAACTCATGTCTAAAGTGAAATCACCAGCAGCAATGGACCCAGAATTTACATTCTCAGAATAAGTCAAAGTGATGAAATCAATAAGACCATCGGAATCGGTATCATCTGTGGTAGCAGCAATAATGGACGCAGGAGCCCCATCCGCGGTGCCAATGAAATTTTGGGCCGGGCTGATCGAATTAGGAGTAGGAGTTGCCAGGTCATCTACCTGATTAGCGATCAAATCTACCTGAGGTAGTGCATCCGAATCCGGAGTTCCACTATTCATTAGTGTAAGGTTCACACTATCACTCGCAACAACCGATACTCCGGTAATGGTATAGGTTGGAACATCGAAATCATCAAATGTTGGACCTGTTATGTCAATAGATCCGGCCGAAATATCTTCTGAAAACAAGATCCCAATAAAATCTATTTCTCCCTCTTCACTCGTATCATCTGTTAAGGCCGCAACAATCGCAGGGCCAGCACCATCTGTTGTGCCACCAAACAATTGATCAGCACCCTGAATTGCATTACCAGCATCATCAAATAGTAAGTTTTGAGTTAAAGTAACATTCGGAGTTGCATCAGTATCAGGCCCTGAAATCTCAGTAAATGTTAGGTCTACAAACTCATCATTAGGTGTTCCCGTATCTGCGAGTTCCCCTGCGTTATATGGTGCCGCCATAGAAAAAGTTGCAGTATTAAAAAAGGAAGACGCATTGTTGAGGTTTTCAGACATAGTGATGGACAACCCATCAATCTGGCCATTTCTATTCGCATCTACTGTAGAAGCAAGTTCAACTACCGGTCCTGCTCCATCAGAGAAACTTGCCCATGTTACGCCTCCCAAAAGTGCACTTGTATTTAGATCATCATCTTGAAGACTGAATCCTGCTAGCGTACTAATAGCAAGGCCTATACTTTCTGTGTCTACATCAGTAGCTGGTGTATTAAGTGAAACCAATATACTCGATACCGTACTGGAAATTTGATCTCCACCCACTCCGAAGGCAGCTCCATTGAAATCTCCATCAGCGGTCAAGTCAAGGTTGCTTGCTCCAAGCGTACTCGCACTGGTAACGGCTTCCGAGAAACTTACTAGGAAGCCATCAATACGTCCGTCAATATTGGCATCCTGGTACTCGAAATCTACAATTTGAGGAGCAGCTCCATCTGTCGTGCCACTAAAAACAGGACTTCCGGTCACGCTGTTGGTACCATCACTTAGGGTACCCGGATTTAAAGTCACAGAAGGTGTAACATCGGTATCAGGAGTACCACTTTCATTAACAGTAATAGTAACTATTGCATCACCAGGTGTTCCATCAGTAGCTGTAACATCAGTATATGGAACTCCCAAATCAAAAGTTGATGCATTGAATGTTGAAGTTGGTGTTCCAACGATATTCTCAGACATGGTCACCGTTATTCTATCAATTTGCCCATTGATACTACCAGCGTCTTCAGATGTTACAGCTGAGGCCACTACTGGTGCAGCACCATCAGTGAATGTCACCCAGGTTTGAGCAGCAGGAATGTTATTATTATTCGTTCCCTCAGTTAAATTAAATGTACCAGCAAGGCTCAATGCAATCGTACCTAAGTCTTCGCGTGTATCCAGATTAGTAGATGGCGATCCATCAAGTGTTACAAGGAGGCTTGTTTCTCCACCTGACAACAGGTTCGCACTGGTTCCGAAATCAGCCCCCGTGAAATCTCCTGTCGGAGATAGAATAAGGTTAGTATTGGTCAATATACTTGTCCCGCCCAATGCTTCAGAGAAGCTGATCAGGAACCGGTCAATGAACCCATCCTCATTTCCATCCTGGTATTCCATATTGGTGATTTGCGGAGCAACACCATCAGTGACTGAATTGAATGTCTGGGGACTGGTGAGCGCATTTGTTCCATCACTCAAAAAACCAACACCTAGAACGACGTTAGGTGTTTGATCCGTATCTCCTGAGCCACTTTCTCCGAAAGTAACATTAATGAATTGATCATCAGGAGTGCCAAAGTTTCCACCTTCGCCAGTATAAGTTCCTCCTCCTACATCAAACGTGGACGCATTGATTGTTGATGAAGCATTCAACACATTTTCCGACATTGTCAAAACCAGACCATCGATCTGGCCATTTCTAGTGAACTCAGTTGTAGTAGCCGCAATAATCACGGGAGGGGCACCATCTGCAACGGGAACCGGCGCAGGAGTTGTACCCGCTGCGTTTGGTCCATCATTTATACTGCCAGCAGTTGGATTGTCAGTATACTGAACATTAAAGGCAGTAAGAGCAGTCATATCGGCCGGTGCATTGATGACATCAATCCGAACGTCACTGCCCGAAAACGCATGCCCAGTAATACCCAAGCCATAGATGTCACCTGGGAATGACCAGTCTCCAGCTTCAAAAGCAGATCCGGATATGTCCTCAGAGAAGGTGACATCAATTCGGTCTACTGTTCCATTAACTAGTGTTAAATCTCTATAAGAAGCACTAACCAATATCGGTGCTGCTCCGTCGGCTATTGCCAATGGTCCGTCAGCAGGTGATGGATTTGTTCCATCCGTAATACTTCCTAAACCTGGTGATGCGGTATCAGAATATTCGATGGTAGGAGAATTGAGCCCAGTGTTATTAGCAGGAGCAGTAGTGACAGGAATTCGCAGATCACTACCCACAAACACACCTGTGCCTAAAACCAATGCATCCGGGTTAGCTCCTAACCCCCAATCTAATGCCTCAAAGGTTGAACTTCCTGCTACGTCTTCACTGTAATTAACATCAATACGGTCAACGTCACCATTGCCATTTGTATCAAGGTAAGTGGTTCCAATAATTGCCGGAGCTGCACCGTCCGAAGCAGTGGCGGAGCCTGTAACCGCAGAATTAGCTGCTCCATCTCTGAGACTTCCTAAACCTGGAGATGCGGTATCATCATATTGAATCCCTGTTGTTGTGAGTGCCGTGTTATCAGCCGGAGGACTTCCAACAGTTATTTCTACTACATTTCCTGTAAATGAACCACTGGCAACACTCATTAAGTGAGGGTTCGGGGTAATGGTCCAGTCCCCAGCCTCAAATGTAGAGGCAGTAATCGTTTCCGAGTAGGTAACATCTATTCGGTTAACTGTTCCATCCAAATCAGTATCTACATAAGTCGCGCTCTCCAGGAACGGAGCAGCTCCATCCGTATATCCCGCAGCAGCTCCATCAGTTACTTCAAGGGAGGTGTTATCACGGACAATATCGGAATTGGTCCCAGCTGCGGCCGAATAGGATACTGTAGCTACGGGTGAAGCTGTTCCCGCTATTGGTGAGATATCCAGTACGTGTACCGTATTATCAACAAAAGTCGAAAAGTCTGTAGTAGTAATTGTGACACCAGTTAAAACAAGTGCATCCATACCTAACGGACCTCCAGGACCAGGACCATCACCATCGATGAAGTCAACCGGCAAGTCAAATGTCAACTGCATCTGATCAATGTCTCCATCTACCGGGTTGGCATCTAACCAGCGGACATTGGTAAGCACAGGCTGGTTTACTGTGATGGAAACATCGGAACTAACAACAAGTGCATTATTAATATTATCATGACCAGGACCAGTTGGACCTGTATCTGCCAGGTTATTGATAGAAACATTTCTAGTGGTTGTAGACGGAGGAATGGCGGTGTTACCATATGTCAACCCATCTATTACAGTCACCAGATTGGCAACTGAATTATTGGTAATTCCTGATATGGTGATGGTTGCCGTTCCGCCGGGATTGGAGACTGAGTAATTAAAATTACCAAACGTGGGTGGTGTTGTAGCAGGGGTTGATCCCTGGGTTTCTAATGAGATTACTTCCCCATCAACAGTAATAAATTCAGCATTCCCACCAGTTCCATCAGTAACATTGGTAACAATAATATCGAAACTAAGGACATTATCAGCTGCTTCTATAAGTGATGCGTTAATTGGCGTTGTGAACAAGTCCACAGCACCACCTCCTTCTGTGAATGTTGGATCTTGTGCAACCGCGGTTAATGTAGGTTGGTCGTTTTGTGGAGTTACAGTAACCGTAGATATGGGAGATGTTGGGCTGGTATTTTCAGCATCCACTGTTCCGTTGGTATCCGTCAGACTTGTGATGCTTACATCTCTTCCGCCTGCAGAAGGATCCTCTGAAGAATGTGTATAAGTTAAATTGTTTATTGCTCCCTGAACAGTAGCAATCGACTCTGAAAAATTATCAATAGTTATGACGGAAGTACCTGTAGTATGTGTAACGCTATAATCAAAAGTTGCAAAAATTCCAGACGTTACCGTTCCAGTGCTACCGGTTTGCAAACTGATGGGATGACTATCGAAATTAATAATCTCATCTTGTCCAGCTGAAGTTCCATCTGTAACATTAACAACAGTTATTTCAAGAGCAATCAGGTTTTGAGCGGACTCATCTGTATCGATAGTTGCTCCAGTGAAGATCACAGGAGAAGCCAAATCGTTTTCCGTGTATGCCGGGTCTGAATCGACGAGCGCTGTGAAATCAGGTGGGGCATTGATGTTCCAAACACCAGCTGGAGATCCACCATTCGTATATCCACCTGAAGTGCCTCCATTATCTTGTGCCCAGTTGCCACTATTTCCAACTAAGGCAAGAACAGAAGCAGGTGTGCCTTGAACCGCTGAGACACTCTCAAACCGTGCATTGTCAATTTCTGAACTAGAGTTACCTATAGCAACAGCCGTCAAATTATTCTGTAAGTCAGCCACACCCGCATTTTCCGTTCCATACAACTCAGAGTCAGTATCAGCATTAGCGAGGCTAGCACTATTTGTCCAAGCATCCCTAAATGTTGTAACTGCAAATAGGAAGGTCAGATCAGTATCGGTAAAGGTATTCTGGGTATCATCATCACTTGATTGGAATGCGACCATTTGGTCACCATCTTGCTCAAGAAACATGTCTGTACCAGTACCAATATTTGTGGGATGTCCAGTACCCGTATCTGAAATCACTGAATATGGTGCGGTCTTTTCATCAGCATCTGTAACCAATTGCCTGGTTCCCTTTGGTACTCCTCCTGAAGGTGTAACGTATTTAATTACTGAAGAATTTGAACTTGGTTCCCAGTCACCATTCAGCCAACCAGCATCGGTAAAATAGATAACCTCGCCTTCTTGAAGATCAACTAAAGGAACCCAAGTAAACTCATCTGTACCATCGGATCTCAATCCGGTAATTACAATATCACCTGCCGACAAAGTGGGTGCAATTACATTTACCACTGTTACCGTGGAGGTGGCCAATGCTGGCACACCTGTATTACTTCCCCCTCCGTTATCCGTCACACTTGTTACCGTTACACCTCTTCCTCCGGTGGTTGGTGATCCATTCAAGTTTTGATATGTCATCGCATCAATCAAGGCCTGAAGCCCATCTTCTACCAAGGTTGCGCCGGTAAATGTGATTGTAGCTGTTCCGGCTGCTAAATTCGAACTCCAACCAATCGAATTGCCCGTGGTTGTTCCAGAATTGGTAGTTAAGGGGATCGCAGATCCATCAAAATTCAATACCTCATCCGCTCCATCCACGAGACCAGAAACGGTAATAATGAAACCTGTAAACTGTTGACTCGCTTCAATGGTAGAATCCTGAACATTATCAAACAAGTCTGAGCCACCACCGCCTTGAGCAAAGTTTGGATTGTTAGCGGTTCCGGTTAACGTTGGAGGGTCGTTAACCTGAGTAATTCCTACAATCGTCTGATTCGTTCCCATAGATATACCGCCTACTCCATCGGCAAAGGTCCAATTAAGTGTTACTGAAGCTGCAGGATCATCGCTATCATTCGTATAGGCAATGAGGCGAAGGACATTGTCAACATCAGAAGAAGTGGGTACCTGAGATGCATTACTAAAAGTAATGGTAAGCGTTCCGGCTCCATCATCCACGAATGTACCAATACTGGTTCCTCCATCTCTCAATGTTGTCCCAGAAACATCATACGTTGCGTCTGCAAATAATTCATAATTATCGTTCACATTGGCGCCACCATTCCTGGCAATTGTCAAAGTGGCTAGATTGTAATCATCAGCGGCATCCAACTCAGAATCAGCTATATCAACGTCGGTATCTAGCCTGACTCCTGGAGTAGCCTGTTCAGTATATGCTGGAGTACCGTTTAAATTCGTAAACACCGGATCATCATTGGACGCAGTTACCGTAACAATAACATCATTGTTAGCCGAGGTTTGAGCTCCACCGTCACCGTCATTCACTGTCACCCTAATTGTTCTTGCACCGGCGGTTGCGGTGGCAACATCTGTATTTTCATAGGTGATTGCTCGAATCAAAATCTCTATCAAGGCAGGCGTTGCACTTGAATTGAAATCAACTACCAAATTATTCCCCTCCGAAATTGCCATACCAAGTGTACCAATGACTGTGGCAGATACCGTGACTGTGCTTCCCATTGTTGTTCCGCTAAGGGTCACCGTTCCTGAATTGAAGCTCAATAAGTCTTCCGCCGGATCTTCGCCAAGAGTTATAGTTGCTGTCAAATTTCCTCCGTCAAAATTGGGACTATCGTCATCGGACAAAGTTGCAGCAGCTGCCTGGTCAATATCCGTTTGTCCTGCTCCTTCGCTATAGCCGTAAGAATCTCCATTCAAATTCCCAATAACCGGAGTATCGTTAACTGCAGAAACTGTCACAGTCACACTATTCGTTGCTGAAGTGGAAGTTCCTCCATCTCCATCATCAACTGTAACTTCAATTGTTCTTGCTCCTGATGTAGGAGTGTCTACGTCAGTGTTTTCATAGGTGATTGCACGAATCAGATCTCTAACGTGGGTGAGTGTTGCACTCGAGTTTAGATTGACCACAAGGTCATTTCCCTCTTGAATATTAAATCCAAGTGTCCCAATAACGGTGGCTGAGATAGTTACGGTACTTCCCGCTGTTAGCCCTCCTAATGTGACCGTTCCTGAATTAAAACTTAATAAATCCTCCGACACAATTTCTCCAGCACTGATTGTTACAGCCAAGTTGCCACCATCCAAATTCGCTGCGTTTTCAGCGTCCGTGATAGTTGCATTCAATCCCTGATCGATGTTGGTTGGGCCATCTTCTTCAGTATATGGGTATGAATCACCATTAAGATTGCCTATCACCGGAGCATCATTGACGGCTGCAACAGTTACAGTCACATCGTTATTTGCAGAAGTTCCAAGCGCTCCATCTCCATCATTAACGGTAACTCGAATAGTTCTTGCACCAGCAGTTGGATTATCATTGTCAGAGTTAGTGTAAGTAATTCCTCTAATCAATGTTTGCACATTAGCAATCGTTGCATCAGCGGTAGTAAAGTTTACAATAAGGTTGTTACCTTCAGTGATGGCTGCACCCAAGGTTCCAACAACATTGCCCCCTACGGATACATTGCTACCCATGGTTGTACCTGATAAACTAATTGTACCACTTATATCCAGATCAAGCAAATCTTCCGTAGCATCTACTACCGGGGTAATTATAACCGTAAGGTTTCCTCCGTTTAGATCTCCACCATCAGCATCTGTTAGTGTTGCATCACCACCTTGATCAATGACTGTTTGGCCAGCACCTTCATTATAACCGTAGGAATCCGTATCGAGGTTAGCTATGACCGGTGTTGCGTTTATATCAAACAGTGAACTGGTAATAGCTGAAAGAGACATTGCATTATCTTGAGCTGACAACTGAAGTCCGGTTCCTCCAGCTGTATGAACAATTGAAAATGTTGCCACTCCTGAGGTCAAGGAAGCGTTTTGCGGAGATGAGTTTAATGTTCCTGTCGATGTTACATCGATTGTACCAATAGTTGCTGAATTGTCGGTATCCCTTAATCCATTCACATCTGTAATTTCTACCTCAACACTCGGCGACATTGCTACATTCGTTTCTGTATCACTGGCATCAACCGCAAATCGTAATTCTGTAGCATCCACATCTATCGCATTGTTAGATGCGCCACTGGAAGTACTACTAGCGGCGAAACTTCCCTGGGTAGCGTTAAAGCTTCCCTGGGTGATTGTTATCTCGATGTTTCTTGTGTCAAGTTGGCTTGCGATTGCAGCGGGTATGCTAGTACTAAACCAAATGGCCAGCTGATATGACTTGGTTTCCGGCGTGTCATTAATTTCGCCTAACTGATTAGTTCCAGTTGGTATATTCGAAATTGTAATACTTGTCGCACCTATTGTAACATCTGTTGTTTGTGTATTTGCCTCGTTATCGGATAGTTCAGCGCCAGCAATGACCTGAGACCAATCGATTGCTCCGTCGGTAATTGTAAATGTTACCTGATCGAACAACACATCAGTCGTGACTCCATCGTGAACCAGATCAAAGTCAAACACAAATACTCCAGGAGAAGATGTATTCAATGAGGAAAACGTAAGCGCCTCAGCATCAGCTCCATTTGCAATCGAAACTGATTGTGCATTTACAAACACCCCTGCAAAAACCGCCAAGACCACCAGTAGTGGCCTGATCACCATTGCACGTTTTTTGTTTGAAAGTAGATAACAGAATTGCGTGATTAGATAGGTGACAAGACGGATGTGTTTCATGGTCGAAATTTTAAGCAAGTAATAAAGTGTGGCGTGGCTTCTAGTGGTTTAAAATTATGGCTATTTCTAACCCTAAATTTAACTAGAATGTGAAGTTCCTAAAAGCATATTTAAAATCAAAAGAAAATATCACTTTTCTGATAATTTTTTTAACTTTTTGGATATTTCCAAGATTTGGGTCGCGAAGGAGTTTATTGATCGATCTGCCCGGTATCATTCAGTTTGATCAGTGAGATCATTTTAACCCCACCACCAAAGTCTACCGTGCCTGCTACGACAATTTTGCCATCCGAGAGCGTGATCGCATCCGATGCAACATCGTTTCCATCACCCAATCCAAAGTTGGACTCATATCCTTCAATCTTCTCTCCTACTTGGTTTACCCTGTAGAACATTGCCTCACCACTTCGTGATTCCGTATCCGTTCTATAGTTCGGATACTGGCCCACTATTACAAAATCGTTTGTGATACCGGCGGTGATCCCTAAGCCCTGTGTTTGAAGGTTGGTTCTTGTATCGGTTCCCTCAGTTGTGACGAAAAATTCACTGGTCAACGTGTCACTTGAAATTGCAATCCCATCAGAGCCCAAAGACATAAAGAAGGCAAAATTTCTGTTATCAGAAAAGACGGTCGTTCCGGTAACCGCATATCCACCCGGTATTTCGACTACATCAGAGAGGAAGTCTGAATAGATGACATTAGGAAATCCTGGATTCTCGGGAATTCCATTGGAGTTGGAATTCTGGACAATCCCATTCTGA
This sequence comes from Cyclobacteriaceae bacterium, assembly GCA_965267415.1. Taxonomy (GTDB): domain Bacteria; phylum Bacteroidota; class Bacteroidia; order Cytophagales; family Cyclobacteriaceae; genus Ekhidna. Next base: position 1,075,117 of record OZ253955.1, read on the forward strand.
TTCACTTTGACGAAAGTCACATTCGTCCCCTGCTCTCCATTCACCCCAGGATCTTCTGAGTAACCAAACATAGAAATACTTTGGTCGTCATTTTCAAATGCTCGCACTAAAACATCATCGTTTATGTTGGAACCTGATGTCCGTTCCCAAAATGTAGTATCCTCACCAGAAAGGCCTGCGATTCCACGTCTGGTATAGTAGAAATCAAAGTTTGTTTCATCATCCCGTTCCCTGGTACCAATGATCAAAAATGAGTTATCTGACAAGAGAAGGATGTCATTTCCAAATATATCCTGAGTAAGATTGTTTCCAGCTCGGATCGCTCCAACTCCCCTAACACCAAGTGTGTCATTGAGGACTGCAAATGTGATCAGGCTGTAGTCAACGATATTTTGAGTAGGAATCGAGAACTGAGATGTTCCAACAGCCAGGAAACCATTGCCATTTCCTAATGAAGTAATCTGTCCTGGAATCTCATCAGCACTTACCAGATCAGGGTCACCGTTTCCATCTATATCTATCCTTTCAATGTCTCTTAAGCCAAAGCTATTTTCATAGAGCTTATTCCCTTCTGGATCTGTGCGAACCACGTAATAGTCAACAGAGGAATCCGCAAGCTGTTGTGTTCCAAAAATTACATAACCGTCGATAGCAGTACTATCAGCAGTGAAAATAGGCTCAATATCCTTTGCTTCTTGTTCCGCAAGTATCCCGTAGTACTTAATGAACTGCTCATCAGGTTGCGGAGCATTGTCATCTTCGATCTTACAGGAGATCAGAAGCCCTATTAATATGAAGTAAAACAGTTTTTTCATAAATTATCTATACTGCTTTCTCTTACTTGGTTTATAAAATGATCGTGTGTAGCCAACAGATATCGAGACGGTATTTAGTGTCAGATCATCTTCCACATGCCCTATATCAAACGCCACATCCTGGTTGGCATACCGATTGTCCGGATCGGTATAGTTGAACAATGAGTTGTCGTATCGTAACTCAAAAGTCAGGAAGTCAACTTTCGCACGACCCATTCTGAGTTTTACTCCTGCTCCAGCAAAAATCGAAACATTACTTGTAGCCACCTGATCCAAGTCTGTCAAACTTGAGTTTTCATCGGTCAAAGTGAATGCTGTTCCTCCTGTACGATCCGTGTTAATGTACTTGGCATTCATCATCAGATCATAAGATGCTCCTCCAAATACATACCACATCTTGTTTAGCCTGATCCCTTCAATGTTTTTCTTGTCGTAATTGAAATTGTATCGACCTAAGAGTGGAATTCGAAGCATTGTACTTTGATTCGTTACGTTGTAGAAAACCAATCCTGATTCTTCCAGAAAGTCCCCTTCAACCTGATAGTTGGCTACACGAAGCTGAGGGCCCAAACCAATCTCAATTCCATTCTTTATATGACGTTCGATGAGTACTTCAAAACTGAATCCAACCCCCAAACCAGGATTATTGACAGCATTTTCATTGTACTGCTTCTCAGTACTTTGAAAAGTGTTGTGCGATCGGATGACACTTGGCAATGACTTATTCACTGAAAGTCTCGCTCCTAACCTGAAAATTGGTTCTGTCTTGAACTGGCTGTAAAGGAAGTGTAACTCGGAAGGGTCATCTTTTGCAAGTTGGTGTTCTTTGTCAGCAATCAGTAGATCAACCAGTGCTTTCTCCGCTTCCGGGACATTATCTGTAAAAAGATGAACTTTCACTAACAGCTTTTCTGCCCTGATCTGTTCATCTTTGGAAAAGCTGCTAAAACAATCCACTTTCTTGTTGTTGGTAAGGAGCATATCCTTAACATCCAATAATCGTCCCTGGTCAAATGCTTCTTCCGCATCACCTAAAAGACGGGTACAGGCAGCAGTTTGAGCAAATCCCACACTAATGGAAACTATTAGCAATCCACAAACTAGTATTAACCTCATTGAAGCTTAATTCTTACTGATTAATCAATTCGTTTATCAAGTCCTTCACAGGTGTATACATATGGGATGTCATCTATATCACCTACGTACTGTCTCCATTCACTGTCTGACATATTACCCTGAGTAATATGCTCACATATCTCTTCAGCCATCGCATGAGCTGTAGTCGGGTATAGTCGAATATTGCCATCACCGGCAGCTGTCAGAAACCAATTACCATCAGGGCTGAAGCTGGCATCATATACCCAACCAGACTCATTCTCTCCAGGGTAATCGGTCAAAATTGTTGGCAATTCAAAGATATTTCGAGTATCCCAAACCCTGACCTGCTTGTTTTTTGAAGTGGCTAGAAGTAACCTGTCATCCGGGCTGAATTCAATATCAGTAACCGGTGCCCTGAAACCTGTTAAACTAGGACCTACCTGACTTGCAAATTGGAAGTTATAGTAGATCACAATACCCCGAGCATCTCCCATGGCCAGGAACCTTCCGTTATTGCTGAATCTTACTGATGTTACTGGAGCGTTAGATTTACGGGTAATCGTAACAGGCTCTTGTGACAGGTCTGTCAAATCCCATTTGTAAACATTACCATCATCTGAACCGCCAATCAACGTTTTGGCATCAGGAGACAATGCTAGTGTCTTTATCCTATGTGATGTTTTTGCTATCTCATCAACAGACCTGAAATCACTCCTTAAGATCCTGTTATCACCTCCTACAGAGATGAATCCTGAGTTATCCGGTAAGAATACCAGGTCATAAACAGTACCCCCTATGTGACCGTCCATAACAACAGGTTCCGAATCAGGATTTTGTGCATTGAAAATCAAGATGTGATCATCTTGTGTTCCTAAAGCGAGGTATCGCTCATCATCACTGATATTTACCACACGGGCAACCTCGACATGTGGTTGCTTGAATACCTCTCTATAAGCACGTGTTTCAATATTCCACTTCAGAACCTCTCCATTGCTACCTGCTGAATAGAAGCTTTGGCCGTCATTAGAATAAACTACAGAACGTACTCCGACCTCCGTATTCGCAGCTTCATCAGGAACTGGTTTATGATAATAATTCAAGGTTGAATCCCCTACATACTTATCTCCACCAGCCTCAATTTCGTAAAGACCTTGAAGTGCACTGTAAACCCCGGCGTAGATATCACCATTATAGTCTTTGCCCTCCTCTTTATATTCTTCATAAAAGCGGTAAGCTTGTCGGGCTACTAATGCTTTCAACTGTGCTGTTGCGCTATCCTCCGAGATAATCGTTTTCGCCTTGATCGCCATGGACTGGGCAACCGCCTGGTACCGCAATCGCTCAGCATTTGCTCTGGCTAAATTTGCTTCCTCCGCATTTTTCTGTGCTTCTTCTGCATTCTTTCGAGCTTGTTCCGCATTTTCTTGCGCCAAAGCATTTGCCTCATTCGCCTGTTGGGTCGCAGCTTCCGCAGCAGCTCTTTGCTGCTGAGCGATTGCCGCTTGGTTCTGAGCCTCGATCGTCGCTAATCTCGCTTCTTCAGCACTGGCTTCAGCATCTGCCTGAGCACTTCTCGCTTCAGCTGCTGCTTGAGTTGCTAATTCCGATTGTCTTTGAGCTTCCTGAGCATTTTGCTCAGCAAGTGCCTGTTGCTCCTGAGCTACAACCAGGTTTCTTTGCGCCTCATTCGCTTTGATCTGACCATAGATTACGAATGTCAATGATACCAATACTGCAATCGATAGTACGATCGCCGTGATACGCATCCTTCGCACCTGTCGCTTCTGAAGGATCTCTTTGTTTCGTTGCTCGGTCAGGTAAGCCTTTTCAGAAGTCTCGAGGAACACCATGGTTCGTTCGAAGGCAGGATTGTATCGCTGACCCCAAACAAGTGTTGGTTTGTTCTCTTCTCTCCAGTTGAGTGCCAACTGTAAATCAGGCATCTGCCATAGACCTGCTTTTCCTTCCTGGTATCTTTCAGCTGCCTCAGACAGTTTTAAATACATCTCTGCAGCTTTGGATTCCTCATCCAGCCATCGTTTCAGACGGATCCAGATCCGCATTAAACTTTCGTGCGAGATATCAATCACTGTCTCAGAGTCCAATCGAACACCAAACGGAGGCATCAAAAGCGACCTTCCTGGTTCACGGAAGCGTTCCACCACCCGGATGACCTCATCCTCATTTACTCCTGCAATGGCAGCAATCGTAGCAAGCTTCGTAGGTCGTCTAATTCCCTGGTTTTCAGACCCTCTTTCAGTCAATGCCTTAAACATGACTTCACAGATCTCTTTCTCACGCTTGCTCAACGAGTCAAATGCTTCATTAGCATGGAGTGAAAGTGCTTCCCGCAGGGTACCAATGGAGTTGTAATGTCTTAAATCTATTGGCTCCCCCACCTTTCGGTTGTCTGTCCAATAGGACCATGTTCTCATCAGCGCGTGCTGCAGGATCGGGAGTTGATCCGGATTATCACCTACGTCGTTAAGAAGTTGCTGGGTCAAACGAGGAGCAATTTTACCGCCTCCAACTGCAACAGGACCTTCGATCGCCGTTCTCTTCTGATCCCTAGTCATCTGAGGAATCAGGTAGTGAGAGTCGTTGATCATTTGAGTAAGGTCCGGATACTGAGCACATTCCCCAATAAAGTCCGAACGCATGGTCAATGCCACATAAATTGGTTCGTCATACTGGTGAATGGCTTCCAGCAGGAGATTCACAAATGCGGAAGATTCATCCAAATCTGAGGTAGCAGATTCTAATCGTCGATATCGGAATAATTCTTCAAACTGGTCAACAAGGATCAATATGTTTTGGTGATCTTCGGATTTCAGCTGCCGAACAACTTCGACCAAACCAAGTGAGCTACTTCGAAGCACTGTACCAATAATGGTCTTTCGGATAAGCTTGTCTTCCTCACTAAGATTAGCATACTCCATATCCTTGATCAACAACGCCTCTGCAAGGTTATCGATCGGGCCACCGCCCGGACGGGTTACTACAATTCGCCAGTTGGAACCTGCATCGGTCATGAACCCTCCATACAAGGTAGGGATCAGTCCACAATACATCAATGAGGATTTACCACTACCGGACGCGCCAAGGATAGCAACGAATTTATTTTCCGACAGCTTGACAAGTACCTCGTCACTTTGGCCTTCACGACCAAAGAAGAGGTGGCTTTCCTCAATCCCGAACGGCCTCAGACCAGGAAACGGGTTGATCAGCTGGGTGATATCTACAATATCCTGCCCTTCGCCGTGCTGAATGTCTATTTCTTTATCGCTCATGAGCTTTCCAGTTTAGTTAGAAAAGGCGTCAGGTGCTCCGGTGCAAAGTTTCCATTGCTGCCTAACACCATGGCGTTGTTTTTTTCGTAGTGTGATTTATCAATTTCTTTTGACTCTCTTAAATAGACCGCTTTGGCCATTAGAGGCTTATTTCTACCAAAACCTGGAGCCTTCAAGAGGTCCTGTAGTTTTGTTTTGATCCAATCTTCAGTGGAATCTCCAAAATAGATGATCGAAGCATCGCATCGTCTCAGGTTTTCCTGATGGATATACCTGAGGTCAACAAGGTCTCCCTCATAACTTGGAGAAACGACATTAAAACCCTTCTGCTTCAAATAGTCCTGCATCTCTTCAGTAGCATCAACATCTCTCCTATCTGCTATCAGGTAAATGACTTTGGTCTTATCATCCTCTTTTTCATTGCCAAGTCCTTTGATATCTCGTTTTTGGTTGAATCGGCCACCGGTCACAAGTTCTTCCCTGACAATAGTTTTTAGCTCCTGCAAAGTGATTTGAAGTACTTCTGCCTCTTCAAGTGATGCAGCATCACTTTTTAGATCCTCGATAAATATCTTTTGCCGCTCAGTGACATTTTTCAGATCAGGAGATACCCAGATCAGTCGACTGAAAGGTTCTTTCTCCCCTTCCTTCAGGTCCTTGTTCTTCTCTACCATTTGATAGGTATGATCCGAAGCAATTCGGTTTTGAATATCTACAACCGAAAGCTCTGACCCTCGTGGCTTATATCCATAATCCTCCCCTACCAGGTGTATTGAAAGTCTACATCTGTCCAAATCGTCACGGATCATTCGCTCCAGCCCTTTCACCTCCTTTGGCAAGGAGTGGTCAGGCAATACTTTATATCCATGTCTTATCAACTCACGTTTAATAATATCTCGTTGAATCACCATGTCGACTCCAGTACTCGCCAAGTAGACTGTTTTCTCACGAGGGATGGTTTCGTATGACTCATCTTCAGCTCGTGATTTGGCATTCAGAACGTGGTTGATGTCGTAAGCCATGTCAACAAGCTTCATCCAATAGCTTCGCTCTGCATCATTACCAAAAAATCTTGTAAACTCCTGAGGTTCACCGGTTAATGGATCTACCAGGTAAAAATCATATGTCAATAACTCCTCTACTTCAGGTAGTTTCTCATCTGCGTCAAAAGGGTACTTGAGTATCTTAAAAACCCTGGCTATTCCATCTGCTATCAAATCATTCGAATCCTTCAGGTTTTTGCCGTAATTATTAAGCGCATTTGAAATGCTATTGTCAGCAAGAAGGTTTTCTGACAAAACCGCCAGAACAGCAGCACTATTGTCAAGGTCTGAAGCGTTAAACGAAGCGCTAGGGATCAGCTTTATTTCAGCATTCTCCCTCGTGATCTGGTACATAAGCGTGGTAAGGAACTTGTGAAAGTTGCTAACCCAACCCTTAAGCCCACCTTCAATAGGTTCATCGTCTTTTTCTGAATAGATCAGTGTTATCGTGCGATTATCACTCATTTATTGATGAGTTTGGTAGTGATTTCTTTGGTGAAATAACTAAAATTTATACTATATAAAAAATGCTTTCCCATACGCCCTCTATTTAGCTAAACAGCACATCTACAACAGCCTCTTTTTCCTCTTCACCCATCTCTTCATTCAATATGTCGATCCAGCAATCGATGATCTCGATGTGCTTCGACATCAGGTTGAGTAGCTCTTCTTTCCGAATGAAAAGTAAAGTACACTCATTCCTTGTTAAAGCTGTAAAATTGAATTCATCCGACTCTACCAGGTTCTTCTCTCCAAACACTCCAAGCTTAGTAACTTCTCCAACCTTATTGTCACCCTGATAAATGTCTACTTCACCTTCAAGAACAATATACATTGGCTCCATTCCACTGTCTCCCTCCTGAATAAGCGTAGTGCCCATTTTAACTTTTACTTCCTCAAAGCATTCTGCGAGGTACGTGATCAACTCTCCTGGTATTCGATTGAAAAGCTCAATGTCTTTGACAACCATCACACGTTCAATCAAAAGCAGTTTTTGGTGATAGTCTTCATCTTCACCTCTAAACACAGGAGGTAAAATAGCTTTGTCCAATTCCTTCTTGGTGACTGGTTTGAGACGTTTGGTATGCTCGTGATATGCTGACTTATCCAACTTATAAATAACATAGGCAGCCGTTTGGAGCAGTAAAGGATCCGGGTTGAATAAGTTTGCGATCAAATCTGCGGTCACTTTATCACTCAATTGACTGATCCTGAACATTGCCAATGACTTAGTATACCTATTGATTCGGTTATAATCCCTGTTTACAATTTGGAGAAGAAGATCCTGATAGGACTCAAAGTCTTCCGGTGGATAATAATTCTGAAGTTTGGCCAATCTTTCAGCAACCTTCAATTCATCCATTACAGGCAACAGCTTTGGCTTAAGCTCTTCTTCTACGAAGATGTCCATCATCTCTACTGCGAACGTAATACTCTCCGAAGTTCCGTTCTGAATGTTCTCTTTGGCAAGCCGAACACTTTGTGGATCGTAGATCATCCCCAGAAGCATAAATATGTTGTCGTAGTTCTTACGATCTTCTTCATGCATTGCTTCCCTGATCATTTGATCGACGTGATCTTCTTCCGGAATGTCAAGTACTGACTTCATATTCCAGGCGATATCCCCAATCTCAGATTCCACAGCAATTTTGATCCTTGCCGCCTGAAAGTCACGTCCAACGAATCCAATGTAACTCAATGAAAGTAAAAGTTGAGAGACAATTTTCCTGTCCGGGAAGTCAATTTTCTTCCATAGTAATTCTGTTGCGGCTCTTCCTCCCACTCTACCCAGGATCTGGATAATTCTGATCATAGTTGAGTGATATTGACCTGTCTTATAAAATGCAGTATCAATGGTGTGGAAGGCACTTTCACCTGCAGCTTTTAATGCTGACATAGCTACGTTACCATAAGTTGACAGATGTAGGTTCTCAATTAGTATAGGCCAAAGCTCAGGTCGACGGACCTTACCGGCTGTTATCATTGCGGCGGATCTCACTTCCGGGTTGATGTCACGAAGCAATTCAACGATGTAAGCTACATGCCTGTCTTCGGTAGCTTTTACCAATTGCCTTGCTCCCCTTATTCGATCCTCAGCCTCAGTTGATCGAACCAGTTTCTTGATGTTGACATCATTTAAGCTAAATGCTTGTGCTTCCTGAAGGTCTTTCAGTGATTCCTGAGCCACCACAAGTACATTCTCGTTACCCTCCGTCTTAATGTCTTTTTCTATGATCTCTAAAGCCTCCCAACACATTCGATCGCCTAACTTTTGATAAGCGTAAACCCTCAGTTCTGGTTGCCTGGCATTAAGAAGATCAAGTAAAGCATATTCAAATTCAATTGGCTCAAGCTTTTCAAACAGCTTAAGTGCATTGATAACTTTCTTGGCATCTTTCTCTCTAACCTCATTTTTGAGAATATTGATCGTATTATTCTCATTCCGCTTGCCTTCTCCCTTGAGACCTTCTTTCTGTTTCTCGAGTGTCTCCTTAAGTGTTTTTTTATACTCTTCAAATAGCTTACCGGCCAGGTATACAATACCCGCGGCAAGCAAAAGAATGAAGTATGAATAGTGGATCAGTTTAAAGAAAACAAGCAGACCTAGACCAATCTGTGCAGCACCTGCTGCCAATTTTCCAAACTCATTTACAACACCCTCGATTCGTGTTTGAATATCGAATCGTATTTTAATATCTAATGGAAGGAAAAAGAGCTTATATGCCGGATTTTCGAGTGCGTCCTTCAACGAAGCTGTAAACAATTTACCCACCGCGATCAACACGAAGAAGAGGATGTATTCCTGAGTTTTCACCTCATATTCAAAAATGTGACCGGAGATGATCGCCCCCACCGTAAACAGCGCCAAGATCAACGGCATGGTCATCAATGCTACCTTCAAACCAAAACGACCGATAATGATATCGTTGATGAAACTCTGGATCAGGAAGGATACGATAATAACAGTTCCTGAGAAGAACGATAGAAATGTTGAAAGTTCCTTCTCATCCGGATACATGGTCTCGGTGGCACTCAAGAACGTGTAATCCACAAAGACCGCCGCACCCATGGAGAATATCAGGAAGATCGATAGAAGCCTTAAATATTTATCCTTAAATAGTGCAGTGTAACTTATTTTCTTTACCTCTTCCCCTTCCTCCAGTTTGGTAGCCTTGTCTATGTTGAAATTCAGGGTCAGGAGTAGAGTGAAGATGAATACACCCAATGCAGCAATCCCTGAGACAAATAATAGATCGTAAGTAGCATTAATGATCGTGGCTGTCAACAATGGAATACTGAAAAAGGCGATCATAGTTGCCATCAGTTGACCGGTATCAATACCACCAATGATTCTTTTTGATTGGCGTAAATCGAAAATCCGTCCAAATACACCCCAAAAGCCAAGGAGGGTCAAGGAGGTGATCGGGCCGATCATCACAAATAATGTAAAAGGAAGAATCTGAAACTCTCCTCTTACTCCCTGATCGTAGGAAATGAACTCAAACGCAGCTCTTAGACCTCCTATGAAAAGGAGAACGAGGAATGTAGTTGATAATACTAAGGTGGAGAAGTTGATCTTCTTCTGTAGGTATACAAACAGGAAAGTGGAAACAATACCTGCAGCTCCAGCAGAGAAGAATGCTACGTCAAGCCATTCATCCCCAAGTACAGTAAGGAAAAGTGTTTCACCTCCAATTTGATAGGTTGCAAGCAGGATTCCCATAAAGAATCCCTTACCCAACAGAAGGCTCATTTCTTTCTCTTCTCCAGCTTCTCCCCCAAGAAATTTTAAAAAAGCTTGAATCACGATAGCAGGTTTCTAGGCGTAAAGACTAAATTAGAACAATAAGTTGAACATTCTCACATAAACCTGCCGGAATGGAGGGATGTCTCCATAATGTCAACCTTAAAAATTAGAATAGTACTATTTTTTCTTCTTTCTGTTACTTTTCTTGTCAGTACTTTTTCCTTTGCGCTTGAACTCAGCGTTGTAGCCAAATAAGTAACCCACTGAAATCGTGGCAGTATTCATGGTGTATTCAAAGCTTTCCACATAATTATCATCGGCAAAGTCAAAGGCATCTGAGCCATCATCAAACGCGAGGTTGGAGTGACCGAAAGTATACCTCAGATCAACCATCAACCGACCACCGCTGGCTAGGTCAAAAAATGCTCCTGCACCTGCGGCCAAACCAAACTGAAGCCTGTTTGGATCACTTACGTGACGAGTATCTTCTCCATTGGCTTTCGATGAGTTAAAAACAACTTTGTATTCTTGGGGACCGGGCGGAAGCGTTTCTCCTGTCACCGGATCAAGGATAACTTGCTCTTCAAATGATTCTAAGAAGATACTCCCTTTGCTAGAAAGCCAATAACTCAGCTTGGGGCCTCCATTAATATAGTAGTGGAAAGGAAGCCTTCCAAGGCTAATGCGGAGCATAATTGGTATCGTGATGAAGTCATTGACCGAGTTACTGATCACCAGGTCAGGATTATCAGTTTTGTTTCTCAGGTCCCGATTCATCCGTTCATATACTATTTCTGTATAAACAGAATAAAGGTCCGTAGCAGTGTAATTTAATGCTACACCAATTTGTGCATCAAAATCATTGTCTACATCATAGAGATCGCGCTCCACAGCAGGATCCTGGTAAACCGGATTTACATAACTGATCCCAATTTTTGGACCAAACCAATATTGGCTGTAGGCAAATTGTGCAAGGCAAACAAACACAGTAAAAACGAGGAGTTTCTTCATAAAATTTTCGGCTGAATGCCTACGTAATAATACGAAAACATCAGCAGTGATAGTATCAATGACCAAAATTAAAACCTGTTAGCTGAGATACATCGTAGAAATCCCTTGTTTCATCTATAGTTTGTTACGGGTGCGGTGAAATAGTATTTTTTTAATAATTTTCACCTTAATTAAGAGTTATTACTTAGTAAACAATCTCATTTGATACGCTGCACAGTCTCTAAATTGGTTGTCTTTAAGCGGGTAGGGTATTTTCTATTAGGGATTTTCTTTCTTCTGACCTCTCACCTTTCTTCTGCTCAGCAACCCCAGGTATACAATCAGTTCTTCATGAACCCGTATGTGTACAATCCCGCATATGCGGGTGTAGAAGGACACACAGTCCTTTTCCTTATGTACAGGCAGCAATGGACGAATATTCAGGGTGCTCCACAGACAACACACGCCAGTTTTCATGTTCCTCTTGATGGTGGAATAGCGCTCGGTGCCTCCGCATTCAACATATCACAGGGACTCCTGACGACTTCTGCCGGTAAGATTACCGGAGGGTATCTTTTGAACATCGATAGGACCCACTTCTTGAGGTTTGGGCTTTCAATTGGAGGAGGGATCAATTCCGTGAACATCTCTGAATTTGATTCTCCTGATGATGTGGCTTTCAACAATTTTTTGGACCAGAACTCCTTTCTTATTGGTGATTTTGGGATGACCTACCACTTTGATCACTTTAATGTTGGATTTTCTATTCCTAATCTTTTCACTTATGATGTGGTAACACAAACCGAGTTTGCACCTATAAGTGTCACCCCATTGGACAACATCCTCTTCAAAATGAATTATCGGGGACATGTTAATGACGATTTTGCAATCGAACCTCACTTAATCTATCGGTATAGCCAGGTGGTTCCCGGTCAGTTTGAAGGAACTGTCATTGCTCACATCAAGCACATTGTCTGGGCAGGTGCCTCTTACCGACAGGATGCTGGCATTATCGGTTTGGTTGGAGCGAAAGTGAAAGAAAAGTTCGGTTTGGGTTTCTCATATGAGCTAGGTAACCCTAACATTTCCAGTGACTTAGGTCCAACTTTTGAGGTGAATATCGGATATCATCTGGGTACGAAAAAAGAACATGCTGAACACGTTTCTTCTTTCATAAAAAGCCATAGGTTATCTGCAGAGGAGCGGGCTCGACAAGCAGAACTCGAACGCCAAAAACAAATTGCTGCACTTCAGGAAAGCAGGCAAGATCAAACGGAGAGTAATGACGAGTTAAGCATTGTGGGATCAACTGAGACTAACCCATTAACCAAGGGTACAGATCCTCCGGCTGCTACAGAAGATCCATCCGATATCAACGATCCGACAGACACTGAACCTTCTGATGCATGGGATCACAACGAAGATGCTGGCGCACTGGAACGAACTAATCAATTTGGTGAAAGTGAAGTTGGCGTTCGTCTGGAGAAACCAAATCCTACTGGCGGAACGGATGTTGTACTGAGCTGGATGCCTGCTTCTCAGGCTGGTAATTTACAAGTAGCTCCCGATGGGCACCTTGAACGAGATCTTCCGGATGGTTCCAAAGAAATAGGCGTTAAATATGAACGAACCAATGCTGATGGCACAACAGAAACCATTGTTAAATGGGACCGGGTGATCAATGAGCAGCAGGCTCAGGTCATTAGCCAAAATCCTGACTTGACAGTAGAACAACAAAATCAGGTAACTAAAGGTGATCCCGGGTTAACGCAAGATTTCCGAACAAATGATGAGCTCGCTACCTCCAATGGTTTAGCTATCGTGAAGCGAGGTAATCACCTGCTGGAGCTACCAGTTGGGAATTTTGTGATTGCAGGCGCTTTCGAAGTATTTGAACATGCAGAGGATTATAGTGATGATCTCTTCCAACAAGGTTTTCACGATACAATCGTTGGATTTTCAAGTGGAAGGGGCTATTATTATGTAGTAGTCTACCAGTCACCTAATATTGATCGGGCGAGATCTCGTAGAGATGAAATGAGAAAATCCCCATTGCTATCCAAAGCATGGGTACTACAAGTGACTGAATAATGAAGCAGCTAACATCAATACTCTTTCTTGCCGTATCGTTCGCAATTCATGCGCAACAGCCAATTGTTCATAGCATTTCACCTACCAATGTCGAAGTTGGTCAGACTGTAACAATCTCAGGATCAAGCTTCACCAATGTTTCAGATGTGTTCTTCGGAGGTGTGGAAGCAAGTGCTATCAATGTGCTTTCAGATAACTTAATGGAAGCTACAGTACCCGCTGGGGCACGTCAAGGTCCAATTACATTGTTAAATGCCACCAATGACTTGATCGGTCAGTCTTCACAACATTTTTACATCAGCTTCAGCGGTAGCACAATCAATAATTTCCCTCTGGAAGAAACAGTAAGTACAACTGAGGTTGATGCTTATGACATCTGCCTTTGCGACCTCAACCCCGGGGATGGGTTAGGACTAAATGATGTGGTCATCACACATAATGTTACTTCCTCCGGCGACAGTGAAATTACGATTTTTAGAAATCAAAGTACCCAGGCCGCAACCAACTTTGGAGCTCCAACCAATATCAATAATGGCGAAAACAATGAAGGTTTTATTTCTACTACCTGTGCTGATCTGGACAATGACGGACTTCCTGAATTAATCTTCACCACGAATGACGCGACGAACGTCAAGCATCTTTATGTGTACGAAAATTTGAGTGGTGGGACAATTAATATGAGCCCAGTGCTGAGCCTCAATATTTCTCTGCCTGATTTTGGAAGCATCAACCGACTGACCCGAAGGATCCGAGCTGCTGATTTTGATGGAGATGGAAAAATCGACCTGGCATTGGGAACATCCACAGACAACACCGTCTTTATTTATCGAAATACCAGTACTGGAGATGGAGTTTTTACCTTTGACTCCCCCTACTCCATCCAGGCCTCCACTTCAGAAACCGGTTCGATCAATGTTGCAGATCTCAATAACGACAATTTGCCGGATATCGTTGCTCTGCCATTTGACCAATCCAGTGAAGGGATTGCTATTCTTAGGAATCGCAGTATCAAAGGTTCATTAAGTTTTGAAGATGGAGCCCAAATCGCTACATTGAATAGGCGTGTAAACATAGCGCTTGGTGATTTTGACAATGACGGATTCAATGACCTTGTCGTGACGGAGCGTCAAGTCGCACAGCAGGTCTCAATCTTCAGAAATACCAGTTCTCAAGGCGGAGATATCACTTTCACTACCGGAGCAAGCGTTACAGTTGGAACGTTCCCCTGGGGATTGGATTTGGGTGACCTGAATGGCGATGGAAAATTGGATATTGCTGTAGCAAGCGCCGGAAACAACCTATACGTAATTGAAAACACATCAACTGGATCAGGGTCTATTTCTTTCGCAGCGGCCACTGAATTAGTAACGTCCCAAAATGTTCGAAACCTATGTGTTGCGGACTTAAACAGGGATGCTAAACCAGACCTGGCCTTCACTCACGATATTAGCCTTGGTCGTACCGGTAACCTTGGCGTTTTCATGAACAGGAATTGCATGGAACCTGAACTATCTCCCTTAGCATCAGAGAGTCAGTTTTGTGATACACCTGATAATTTTACTTTAACAGCAACAGCTTCCCCGGGAGCTTCTTATCAATGGGATGTTCTAAGTGGCAATGCTACTAACAATAGCTTCTCCACAGGCACTGTTAACTCTGCTACGTTTGAGATTAATATGCTCCCCAATAATGCAGATATTAGAGTCACAATAACTTCTGCTGACTTAGTCTGTACTACAGAAACTGCTCAACAGAATTACACAATCATCAATGGAGCTGGGACCACTACACCTACCATTCAGGTGACCCCTGTTCCTGGTGGAGCTTATTGTACAGGAGAAAGCATAACACTTTCCACTACCGCCTCCTACAATAACTATCTCTGGACCTTGCCAGACGGAAGCACTTCCACTGCAGCCACAATCGATATAGCATCAGCATCAGTAGATGATGCTGGGGTCTATTCAGTTGTTGTTAGAAATAATGCTGATTGTTCTAGTAATGCAGCTACTCAGCAAATTGATGTCGATCAGGCTCCTTTCCTTGAGGTATTTAATAACGGAAACGATACCTTCTGTAGTGATGCTGCAAATGATCCGCAGCTGGAAGTCTCAAGTATTACAGATGTAACCTACCAATGGCAAAGAAATGGAGCAAATATTCCCTTAGCCACAAATGCTACCTACACAGCAGATCAAAGTGGCAGCTACACAGTGGTTGCAACAGTCACTGCGAGTGGTTGCTCCAGAACCACATCTGCCTACACGGTTACCGAGGTATCCGAACCAGTAGCTGGTATAACTGGCCCCAGCGAAACATGTGTCAACTTCGCAACTACCTTCACATCAAGTTCGACCGTACAGACAGGTTTCACACCTGTAAATAGTTGGATTGTAGAGGATGCAACGAATGCTCAGATTGGAAGCTCCTCCACCAATGAACTAACATTTACCTTTCCTGCTGTTGGTACCTATGAAGTAATCCATACCACCTCTTATGATCCAACTGATGTAGCATCATGTTCTGATATGATCACGCAAATAGTTACCGTTTCGGAAGAACCAGTGATCACTTTCAATGTATCTGATGGGGTTGAGAAATGCCAGCTGGATCCCTTATCGGTTAGTGTTACCTCACCGGATGCTTCCACTATCGCAAGTTATAGCTGGGTCGTACGCAGCGCTGAGAATCAAACGGAGATATCCACTGGAACCGGAACCAGTATTGATGCTACTACTCCATTAGGAGTTGATTCTGTTTATGTTGTAGTTACCCTCACAACAACAATTGGCTGCCAGGTAATGGATAGTGTAAAGGTTCAGAACTTCGAATCTGATATTGATATTTCTGCAACGGGATTTGACCTAACCAATGATTCGGTCACACTTGAGGAAGATAATTTCATTGTATTAACTGCTGATGGTCTGGTCTCAGGAGTTGCCTGGAGTCCGGAATCCATTATCGATGACACTACTTCGATAAATGCAACGGTGTTTCCAGCTACCTCTCCTACTGTTGTGACACTTACCGGAGTGGATGCGAACGGTTGTAATGTAGCTACCACTGTAACCATCATTCTGGATAATATCCGACCTAGAAGAACCTTCTCTCCGAATGGAGATGGGCAGGGTTTTGATTGTTGGGAGATCCTGAATACATCAGAGCTTGTCGGTTGTAAAGTCTACGTGTTCGACTCAAGAGGAAGAAATATTTTGGTGCAGGATTCCCCTTTTATTGATAATTGCGTCTGGGATGGCAATTCAAATGGTTCTCCAGTACCTGAAGGGTTGTATTATTTTGTGTTAAAATGTGATGATTCCAGCTTATCAACTTCTGGCAGTATTTTGCTCGCTCGTTGATCCCCTGATTTCACAAATTCAACCCCCAAACAACACGTTTCGTCTAAAAATTTACTTGGAATAGTGATATTTTATCACAAGATAATTCTGTCCCAATTTTATGCGTAAATTTACGTTGAGTACGTGTATCTTTTGATTTTCAAGGGGTTGTCGTACCAGACCCAAAGGGTTACAAATTGCCTTATAGGTGTATTTATGACAGAAATCCACTTCAACTAACACAATGAAAAGCTATCGGAATACCTTTCTAACAACACTGCTAGCATCCACCTTTTTTGTTGCTACCGCACAAGAAAACACACCAACCGCCTGTTCCAACGGAATAGATGATGATGGTGATGGCCTGGTTGATTGTTTTGACCCGGAATGTGCTCCACTAGGAACATGTGATGACTTCTTCTTCGGAAACTCCGTGGTTTGCTTCGATGAGGTCGATGTAACAAGTTTCGCAATTAGACAGCAGTGGCAATCCGCTCAGTCCACTACCACTAGTCATACATCTCCAGCCGTAGGAGATCTGGATCAAAACGGGATTCCGGAAGTAGTAGTTATCAACAACTACGGAAGTACTGTTACCGTCCTTAACGGATTCGATGGAACCACAGTCGCTTCCCGGTCGGTAGGGTTCAACCCTGAGAATACCCCTGCCATAGCAAATGTCTTCAATGATGAAACCACAGAGATCCTTGTTACTCACAATGAAGGTAACCGTCTGAAGCTTTTCGAAGGAGATCTAAGTGCCGAGGTTTGGAGTCACACCGCCAGTAGGAATGATATGGGGATCGCGGGCTTTGCGGATTTCAATGAAGATGGAGTTCCGGAAGTTTACTATAAGAATGAAATTATTAACGCACAAACAGGAGCTCGTATCATTACTGGAGATGGCGATTGGGAACGGGACTATGTACATGGACCCATTGCCGCGGATATTCTCGATGATTCATTTTGTACCGATTGTTCCGGCCTGGAGCTAATTAGCGGTAATCATATTTGGGCTATCAACATCGGTACTGGAACGAGAACCGCAGTATTGGATATGAATGATCTATTTGCCGGCCCTGACATTTACCGACCACTGTATTGGGGTAACTGGCTTGATGGGAACCGAAGTACAGTTTCCGTAGCAGATTACAACCTGGATGGTAACATGGATGTGATCCTTACTGGAGCCTATGGTACGACTGGAACCAGCACCACTGATGAGGTTTCTGTTTTTTTCTGGGATGTTGCAAACGGAACAGTCACAAGGTATCATGACAATACAAACAACTTCAGAAGAGGTCCTGGAAGGGTCAATATTGGTGATGTGGATGGCGATGGCCAACTGAATGCCAACTTCGTAATGGATCAAAAACTTTATTCCCTGAAAGAAGATTTTACGACACTTTGGATTAAGGCCATTAAAGAAGGCTCATCTGGATTTACCGGTTGTACATTATTCGACTTTGATGGTGATGGTACTTTAGAAACGGTCTACCGTAGTGAGGAATCTTTGCTAGTTATCTCTGGTACAGACGGAAGTACCCGTAACGAATTAACATGTGTTTCCCGAACACAAGAAGAATACCCAGTAGTTGCGGACATTGATGGAGATGGTGCCAGTGAGATCTGTGTTGCTTGTTATACCAGTGATGCAACACCATTTAGCCCATATAGCAACACCCAGTTTTCAAGTATAAGAGTTTATGAATCAGATGGTGAAGCATGGATGCCTGCGCGGGACGTTTGGAATCAGCATGGGTATTTCAATGTAAATATCAATGATGACCTAACCGTGCCTACGGAGCTTCAGGATCATACGTTGGTATTCTCAGACGGATTGTGTGAATACTCCGATGGTACTTTAATTCCATTTCCTAGCCGACCGTTGAATGGCTTCCTAAACCAAGCACCCATACTAGATGAAAACGGTTGCGTGGAATTCGTATCTCCAGATATTGTACTTCTTGGTAATTCCATATCAGCTACCTCTGCAGTTTGTCCTGATGCAGAGATTGAAGTTACTATCACCATATCCAATGAAGGTGATACAGATATTTCCGGAGGTTTGCCCATCTCCTACTATGCGGGAGATCCAACTACTGCAGGCGCAACCTATCTTGATACGGAAGTAGAAGTCCTTACAAACTTTGAAGTAGGCCAATCCCTGGAAATTGTTCAAACAATAAATGGTATTGGCGGAAATTACGATTTATACGTAGTAGCTAATGATTTAGGCGGGACACCCCCTATTGCGGCTGCATTTGATGAATTACCGAACGCAACTATCCCGGAATGTCAGACAGGTAACAACTATCAGTCTGTAAGTATTGAATTCACTCCTTTCAGCTTGTCTGTCGAAAAGCTAAACGATGACCGAAGATGTTTCTTAGGCCCGAAAATTAGCAATCCTGCGGAAGACAGTATTGCTGCAAATGGTAGTGCGCGCGCTTTCTACTTCGGACCTAAACCTGGAAATCAGGAGACCCTATACCTCGAAAATTTTGATGAACTTACTAACGGCACTCAGTCCGATGTAGGTGCAACTGCATGGTCTTCTGATCCTGGCACGTTCGGACCAAGCTTCTATGGAGTATCTGATTACCAGGGATCTAAGATGTTCCGTGCGAGACGTACTGGAACAAGTAACGATGTAGGAGTTGTTACCTGGACTTCAGAACGGATTGATATTTCAGATCATACGAATATCAACGTGACCGTCGACATCTTCGAAAATGGTAACATGGAACCTCAAAGTAGTCAATGGAGAGACTGGGTGATCATGACTTACCAGATCCTTGATATTAATGAAAATGTGATCTCTAGTGGACAGTTTCCCGCCAATGGTGTGATCTACGATGACTTTGATTATGAGCAAGCACAGCTTTCAAACATTCGGTTAGATGAAAATGACCCGGATTCGCTTCTGATCATCACAGCCACTATTCACAACACCGCCGGATCAGAAAATCATTACATAGATAATATCAATGTGGTAGGTCAAGGCCCGGATATTATTCAAGAATTTACTGAAGCTGATGGTTTTGATTTTCTCTGGTACAATGCGGGAGACTACTCGACTCCAATTGGCAATACGAGCGTTTTGGCTGGGTTAGCCGCAGGAACATATGAAGCAATTGCGTCATTCCCGGGTACCAGCTGCCTATCGGACACTGTTAGTGTTGAAATACAAAACCTGAACGCAGGTTCTGTACCTCCATACGAGGTTCACACCTGGCTTCATGTCATTGATTCACTAGACAATTGTGATGTCCCGAACGGTTCATTGGGAGCGTTTGTCTATACACAAACTGAGCTAGGTACCTTCCCTGCCAACTTCACAAATAACAGACCACTGGATACTTTGTTAACTGCCGATGGCTACCAGTTCACGTGGTTCATCACAACTGAGGGGTTGACTCCAATTGGTACCGGTGATGTTCTGGGGAACCTGGAAGCAATTGAATATACTGTTGAAGCTTATGAACTTTTCTCCGGGTGTACAGGAGATGCGGATCTTTTGGTGCCTTCAGGACTTAATTTCCCTGCCGCGCCAACTGTGAACGTAACACATATCACAACGTGTGGAGGCAACGGCACTCTGTCTGCCAGTGTCGGAGGCAACACTACCGACTACACATTTGAATGGTATAACGGGCCCACTATTACACCGTCACCAAATTTTATCGGAGCAGTTTATGAGCCGAATGAGGCTATACAATATACGGTTCGTGCAATTCAGATCAGTTCATCTTGCCCTTCCCCGGAAACAACCGTTACGTTGTTAGACAATTCAAATGCCCCCACCCCATCTGTTTCTTTAGAAGCTAACAACACTTCATGTGGAACACCTAACGGAGAAGTCTCAGCAGATGGAGACGGACTTGGAACAACGGTAGGTTTTACATTCACCTGGTTCAAAGGAGCGAATACGCTTCCTGGAAACCTATTGCCTGGTGCTGCTGATCCGAATGCATTTCTCGTAAGTGGAAACGCCCATCAGTTGGGGGGACTTGAAGAAGGGACCTACCGATTGGTGTTGCAGGATGACGCAACTTTATGTACAGACACCTTGGATATTAACGTCATAGACGATCCTCAAGCTGTGGCAGTAACTCCAGGTAATATTGTATTAAATGATATTAACAGCTGTAACCTTACAGCTCAGGGGTCTGTTGATGGATCCAATGTTGTTCCTCCAAGTGGCACTCCATACGTTTTCGAATTGTATATTGGAACTACCGTCTCAGCTCCAGCTGACTTCACTAACAACACAGGTGTATTCTCAAATCTCGATGAAGGAGATTATGTACTGGTGGTATATGACAATATAACAGGTTGTGAAGCCGGAAGGATAGACGCGCCAATTCAGCGATTCACAGATCAACCTCAGATCGTTACCATCCTAACACATGACACAAACTGTATCTCAGGTGTTGGGATCATTCAGGTTACCACTTCCATGCCAGGCACCGAACCTGCCAACTACACGTATCAATTATTTGATGGTCATGCATTCACTACTCAGATAGGTTCAGACGCTATAGTCAACAATGGGGCAACACCTTTTGAATTTCAAAACCGTGAAGCAGGTAACTACCGGGTCAATGTGATCAACAACGATACGGAGTGTAGTGATTTCGTTGATGTAGTCATCAATGATGCAACAATTGACCCAGTCATTCTTAGTGGCTTTACAAACGACAATACTTCTTGTGGAACTGCCAACGGTGTAGTTTCAGTGACAGTAGATGCTGACGGAGATATGGTAGCAGACAATGCTAATCTGTTCAATTTTACCTGGTATGATGGGGATGATAGCAGTGCTCCTCCGATTGCTGGTGCTGTAGATGTTCAAGGGAGATCAACTTTGAGTGCCTCTAATGGCTTTGCTATTGATGCTGGGTTCTATACGGTTGTGGCCGAAACCATAGGTTCGGAATGTACTTCTACTGAGTACACCCTGGAAGTGTATGATAGTCCATATGTTCCAAACATTGTTATTACCCAGGTAAACCCTCAAACTGACTGTGGATCTGGAAACGGATCGCTTACGGCGTATGTAACTAATGATCCAACCGGTGTTTGTACTTCCGGATGTATGATCACCGAGTTAGTTGATCCTGATTTCTCATTCAAATGGTACCTGGGAAATGATACCTCCACTCCTTTGGATGGCTCTGATCCGAATGGATCTGCTTCCGTTGGATTCGAGACAAGCACAGTTTCTGGGCTGGTTGCCGATGAATACCTTGTAGAGGTAACCTATGGTCCGCTTGGCTGTACTTCTACCCAAACACTGACTTTAGCCCAAAACCAGGTTATCCCTGTAGTTACACTCAATAGTACTCAAGACAACACCGGATGTTCTGTTGGTAGCTATGATGGAGAGATTCTAGTGGATGTGGCACCAGCTGGTACGTATGATTTTGATTGGTTCTATTCCGACAATAGTCAAGTCACAGATGGTGGAACGGTGACTGGAAGTGCTACGAATAATCTCCAGGGTGTGATTGATGACACATATAAGGTAGTAGCTACTTCAACCGCTAATTGTACCTCTGATACATTAGTAGTGATTTTAGCAACCACTCCGGACGCTCCTGCCTTCCAGGTACAGGTAGCGGGGACCAACGATAACACGGTCTGTGACATCTCGCTCAATGCTTCAGGGGTACACAACGGACAGATCACCGTGGAAACAACCGATGCTTCCAATGCCACTGACTACTCTTATGACTGGTTCGTAGGGGCTTCTACTGACCCGGCAGATGACCTGGCAACTAACATTCTGACTGCTTCTATCTCCGCTACTGGGGATGTCGCTTCGCAACTTCCCGGGGGTACCTATACCGTCGTAATAACCGATGTAACAAACACAGGAAACAACTGTACGACTACCATACAACATACCATTGATGATGCTACGTCGGCTACCTACCTCGCTCATATCCCTACCGCTACTCCAGCACATGTGACTGCTTGTGATGGAGGTACCGGATATCCGGACGGTGGGGTGTCTGTCAACACCGGACTCATCGATGCTGCGGGAGGGTCCGGTAGCTATACCTTCAGATATTATATCGGTAACTCCACTTCCGGTACACTCATCGCTGATGGTACAACCATCAGTGCACAAAAAGGTGGGCCTGTCAATGGTGTCAACGTAACAGGTGCTTCTACCAGCACTATCTCAGGTTTGGATGCCGGGGAGTATACCGTGGAAGCTATAGATAACAGCACCGGTTGTATCACTCAACCGACAGTCGTTACCATCAACAACAACCCCGACGCTCCTGCCTTCCAGGTACAGGTAGCGGGTACCAACGATAACACGGTCTGTGACATCTCGCTCAATGCTTCAGGGGTACACAGCGGACAGATCACCGTGGAAACAACCGATGCTTCCAATGCCACTGACTACTCCTATGACTGGTTCATAGGGGCTTCTACTGACCCGGCAGATGACCTGGCAACGAACATTCTGACTGCTTCTATCTCCGCTACTGGGGATGTCGCTTCGCAACTTCCCGGGGGTACCTATACCGTCGTAATAACCGATGTAACAAACACAGGAAACAACTGTACGACCACCATACAACATACCATTGATGATGCTACATCGGCTACATACCTCGCTCATATCCCTACCGCTACTCCAGCACATGTGACTGCTTGTGATGGAGGTACCGGATATCCGGATGGTGGGGTGTCTGTCAATACTGGACTCATCGATGCTGCTGGAGGGTCCGGTAGCTATACCTTCAGATATTATATCGGTAACTCCACTTCCGGTACACTCATCGCTGATGGTACAACCATCAGTGCACAAAAAGGTGGGCCTGTCAATGGTGTCAACGTAACAGGTGCTTCTACCAGCACTATCTCAGGACTGGATGCCGGGGAGTATACCGTGGAAGCTATAGATAACAGCACCGGTTGTATCACTCAACCGACAGTCGTTACCATCAACAACAACCCTGACGCTCCTGCCTTCCAGGTACAGGTAGCGGGTACCAACGATAACACTGTCTGTGACATCTCGCTCAATGCTTCAGGGGTACACAACGGACAGATCACCGTGGAAACAACCGATGCTTCCAATGCCACTGACTACTCTTATGACTGGTTCGTAGGGGCTTCTACTGACCCGGCAGATGACCTGGCAACGAACATTCTGACCGCTTCTATCTCCGCTACTGGGGATGTCGCTTCGCAACTTCCGGGGGGTACCTATACCGTCGTAATAACCGATGTAACAAACACAGGAAACAACTGTACGACTACCATACAACATACCATTGATGATGCTACGTCGGCTACCTACCTCGCTCATATCCCTACCGCTACTCCAGCACATGTGACTGCTTGTGATGGAGGTACCGGATATCCGGACGGTGGGGTGTCTGTCAACACCGGACTCATCGATGCTGCGGGAGGGTCCGGTAGCTATACCTTCAGATATTATATCGGTAACTCCACTTCCGGTACACTCATCGCTGATGGTACAACCATCAGTGCACAAAAAGGTGGGCCTGTCAATGGTGTCAACGTAACAGGTGCTTCTACCAGCACTATCTCGGGACTGGATGCCGGGGAGTATACCGTGGAAGCTATAGATAACAGCACCGGATGTATCACTCAACCGACAGTCGTTACCATCAACAACAACCCTGACGCTCCTGCCTTCCAGGTACAGGTAGCGGGGACCAACGATAACACGGTCTGTGACATCTCGCTCAATGCTTCAGGGGTACACAGCGGACAGATCACCGTAGAAACCACTGATGCTTCCAATGCCACTGACTACTCTTATGACTGGTTCGTAGGGGCTTCTACTGACCCGGCAGATGACCTGGTCACTAACATTCTGACCGCTTCTATCTCCGCTACTGGGGATGTCGCTTCGCAACTTCCCGGGGGTACCTATACCGTCGTAATAACCGATGTAACAAACACAGGAAACAACTGTACGACTACCATACAACATACCATTGATGATGCTACGTCGGCTACCTACCTCGCTCATATCCCTACCGCTACTCCAGCACATGTGACTGCTTGTGATGGAGGTACCGGATATCCGGACGGTGGGGTGTCTGTCAATACTGGACTCATCGATGCTGCGGGAGGGTCCGGTAGCTATACCTTCAGATATTATATCGGTAACTCCACTTCCGGTACACTCATCGCTGATGGTACAACCATCAGTGCACAAAAAGGTGGGCCTGTCAATGGTGTCAATGTAACAGGTGCTTCTACCAGCACTATCTCAGGTTTGGATGCCGGGGAGTATACCGTGGAAGCTATAGATAACAGCACCGGTTGTATCACTCAACCGACAGTCGTTACCATCAACAACAACCCTGACGCTCCTGCCTTCCAGGTACAGGTAGCGGGTACCAACGATAACACTGTCTGTGACATCTCGCTCAATGCTTCAGGGGTACACAACGGACAGATCACCGTGGAAACAACCGATGCTTCCAATGCCACTGACTACTCTTATGACTGGTTCGTAGGGGCTTCTACTGACCCGGCCGATGACCTGGCAACTAACATTCTGACCGCTTCTATCTCCGCTACTGGGGATGTCGCTTCGCAACTTCCGGGGGGTACCTATACCGTCGTAATAACCGATGTAACAAACACAGGAAACAACTGTACGACTACCATACAACATACCATTGATGATGCTACGTCGGCTACCTACCTCGCTCATATCCCTACCGCTACTCCAGCACATGTGACTGCTTGTGATGGAGGTACCGGATATCCGGACGGTGGGGTGTCTGTCAACACCGGACTCATCGATGCTGCGGGAGGGTCCGGTAGCTATACCTTCAGATATTATATCGGTAACTCCACTTCCGGTACACTCATCGCTGATGGTACAACCATCAGCGCACAAAAAGGTGGACCTGTCAATGGTGTCAACGTAACAGGTGCTTCTACCAGCACTATCTCAGGTTTGGATGCCGGGGAGTATACCGTGGAAGCCATTGATAACAGCACCGGTTGTATCACTCAACCGACAGTCGTTACCATCAACAACAACCCTGACGCTCCTGCCTTCCAGGTACAGGTAGCGGGGACCAACGATAACACTGTCTGTGACATCTCGCTAACCGCTTCTGGTGAATACAACGGACAGGTCACTGTGGAAACAACCGATGCTTCCAATGCTACTGACTACTCCTATGACTGGTTCGTAGGGGCTTCTACTGACCCGGCCGATGACCTGGTCACTAACGTCCCTACTGCGTCCATCTCCGCTACTGGGGATGTAGCATCTGAATTACCTGGTGGTACTTATACTGTTGTAATAACCGATGTAACCAACACAGGAAACAACTGTACGACTACCATACAAGCTACCATTGATGATACGCCAACAGTTATCACAGTTGGAGGCACGCCTAACAATGTCAATGTCTGTACCGGAGCGGCTAACTATCCTAATGGTGGCGTGGATGTAACTCCTGCAGGTGGATCAGGCAATTATTCTTATGAGTGGTACTACGGAGGCGGTGTTAATGCCGCAAATCTGTTGGATAACGCTGATGACATTTTTACCCAAAAGAGCACAGCAGGATCCGCTTCAGTTAATGTAAGTGGGTCCACTACAGCATCAATTTCCGGTCTCGACCCAGGTGACTATACTGTTCGGGTACTTGACACAGAAAGAGGTTGTTACTCCGCTGGCACCACCTTCACTGTCGGTGAAGACCCATCCGGGCTTTCTCTTGGTGCATTCACCAATGTTGTAGACAATTATTCGTGTGATCTCCTTAATCCATCAGGTGGGGCAACAGCTAATGGCGCTGGCGCTGCTGGAACAGAGACATATGAGTGGTATGCCGGAGCAAGTGCCACTGGAACTGTAGTTTTCACTGGACAAACTTCCACCGGATTAGCTGCTGGACTATATACAGTTAAATACATTGATGGAGCTACTAACTGTTTTGTGACTGCTCAGGTAACGATTGACGAGTTTGAGGTTATTTTGACTCCATCTACCAGTAATGTTACTCAGACAGATTGTACACCTAATGGTGAAGCTCACGTAACGGGTACTGTCGTATCCTTCAACCCTGCTGGCCCCCCAAGCAATTACCCTGGTGCTACTTTGACTTATCAGTGGTACTTTGGGCCAGGAACATCCAGCCCAATGACAAATGGCGTTGATCCTGGTAACGGATCAAACCCTGTTGGTGTAACTACCGCAGATCTTACCGGACTTGCTGCTGGAACCTATACTGTGGTGGTGACTGATACGGAATCAACCTGTACCAGTGCAACAACATCTGTTACTGTTTTGGATGGTGTTTCTGCCAATGCGCCTACATTAGAATTTAACAACTTCTTGATTCCTAACAGTTGTGATGCAATTGGAACATTTCAAGTGCGAATGGCGGTAAACCCTACCGGAAATTCATTCGCCTTTGAATTTTATGAAGGCGCGCAGGATTACGCCAACCTGAATAATTTTGGAGACGGTCTTGCCACCAATGACCAACTACTGTCCAATCCAGGACAAAACATTACGGTAAATACCGTAATTGAAAGTACTGCTGGCGGACCGGGATACAATAACGAGATAGTTGATGTTGTATCAGGTGTTTACACTGTGGTGGTAACAGACCAGACAACCGGATGTCGATACCAGGAATACCACAACTTCCCTTTCCTGAACCAACAAACGACTACTACTATCACCGTGGAAAATGTGGATGAATGTCCTGATAATGGTGTTGCTCGTGTTGGCTTACAGGAAGATGGTGGTGACGGCTTTAATGATGGAGATGTAGATGATATTTCAGAATACATCCTCTTCTTGTATGCCGGAAACGGAGTACCGGCAGATCGCATCAGTCCTTATACTTTTGAAGGGATTCGATTCCCTCTTAAGTATGATGCTGCCGTTGGAGCGATCCTTGATGGTGATGATGCGGTCTATGCGAACGCCGGACAACCGACACCTGCGCTGATCGAGGGTGAAGAGGCCGAATTCCATGGCTTACCAGCCGGCCCATACATTGCAGTAGCAAGAGAAATTCCTAATCCTGCATTTAATCCACCTTCTACTGCAGAATGTTGGTCCCAGGCTTCTTTCGATCAGGAAATTGTCGACCTGGCGTACGAACCACTAATAGATAATTTTTCCATGGTTGCAAACTCCATTTGCGATGTGCCAACTTACGGTGGGAATGGCCAGCTATCAGTAACTGCCACAGAAGATCCTGCGGAGGATATGAACAACCCTGAGTTCCAGCAACCTGCAGGATTTAGGTTCTCATTTGTACGGGACGCTGATCTGGCCGTAGTACATAACGAGGACATTTTCACGAATCCTGCAACTTCGGTTACCGCTACCAATCTTGAGCCGGGCGATTATACGGTAACCATCGAAAGAGCTTTCCAATTAACTGATGTTACTTACACACTCAATACAGGAGCTTTTGTAGATGGAGAAGTAGTCGATTTCTCAGGAGGTGGGGTTGGTGTGATCATCACTGACAATGGAGCCGTGATGAATGTATATATCACCACAGGAGCTACCCCGATTGCTGCAGAAACTATCACAGGAAGAGGGTCTGCCGCAACCGGAACAGTGAATGTAGTAGCTGCAGGAGCAGTACATACAAATGGCTGTCAGGTGTCGGACACTTATACCGTACAGGATGACCCTGAAATTCATGATATTGTCAACGCTGCGGTTGTTGACTATAACAATTGTAACGCTACTCCCGCAAGCACGATCACTATAAATAATAATGACATTGAAATAGGTGGAGTTGGTCAGCTAGCAGCTAACTATACCTACCAATGGTTCAAAGGGTCGTTAACCAATGATATCACGGTAACTGTTGGAACAGGTAATTCCATAGACATGTCAGCTTCCGGCCTCACTCCGATCGCCGACACCTATTTTGTAGTTGCTACAAGCACGGTTGACGGATGTGTTACGCCGGCATTCCAGGTTGAGATAGCTGACAATACACAAGCTCCTGACATTTCAATAACTGGTACTACAGACGATAGTAGTTGTGATCCTGATGCGAATGAAGGAAACGGAAATATTACCTTCCAGATCAACAGTCCGGATCTTAATACAGACTATGATTTTCAATGGTACGATAGTGGTGGCACTCCTTTGGTGGACGCTGGAACAATTACCGGTTCGAATGGTACGCTCAACGGTGCAGCGGCAGGGAATTACATTTCGACCATTGATGGTATTGATGCGGGAACCTACACATTGGAAGTAATTGACCAAGCTGATCCAAACAATACATGTGCAGTAACAACTGAAGTGACCATCAATGAGGTGATTACCGATCCAAATATTGAGCTAACTGCCACTTATGTTGATTTGGACAATAACACAAACTGTACTGGCCCTAATGGATCTATTGAGATCATAGCCGTGCAGGAAGGAGGAGTTGATGTTACGGTAACAGCACTTAATTATACCTTCCAGTGGTTCCAGGATCCACTGGGAGTTAATACTGATATCACCGCCTCCGCTGTAGCAGGTCTCACCGAAGCAGGTAATGGTAACAGAATTCAAACACTCTCCGGGGATACCTACGGAGTTATTATAACAAACACAGCAACTCAATGTAGCAGTCTGGCTACCATTGAAATACCCCTTGCTGATGATCAGGTCAATCCTACCCTGTCAGTCGAAACGCAAACCGATGACACCTACTGCGACAACACCGGGGAAGTCGGGGATGGTACACTTTCCATCGATCTATTCCATGATGGTGTGCAACTGGATAATCCTACGGTTAGTGCAGCTAACTACACCGTAGAATGGTATCGAGGTACGCATATCACCAGACCGGCCGCCGGAGTATTAGATGCTAACTTCCTCTTCGACAACCAGGCTAACCCACCGGTCGCTACCGTAGGGGATGCCTTAGTCGGTGCAGACATCTCTATCCTGACAGGACTCTCTGATGGTACTTATACCGCCTACGTCATCAGAACAGGGGCCGCTCCAAATACCGGATGTGATAACATCGCAACATTTACCATTGGTAACGATGAGCCCGTTCTTACCGTCCCTGAAGTGGCTGCCAACATCGATGCGGATGACAATACCAATTGTACTGCTCCAAACGGAGCTGTTGAAATCCTGCGGATTCTAGAAGACGCTACACCAATCAATGTAACCGCGGGTAACTATACCTTCCAGTGGTTCCAGGATCCTCTCGGTGCTAATACCGATATCACTGCATCCGCTGTTGCCGGACTTACTCAAGCTGGGGTCGGTAACAGAATTGAAAACCTCTCCGGAGATACCTATGCCGTCATTGTAACCAATGCGACCACAGGATGTGTCTCTGCTGCTATCGAAGTAACCATCGATGATAACCAGGTCAGCCCTACCCTGTCAGTCGAAACCCAAACCGATGACACCTACTGCGACAACACCGGGGAAGTCGGGGATGGTACACTTTCCATCGATCTATTCCATGATGGTGTGCAACTGGATAATCCTACGGTTAGTGCAGCCAACTACACCGTAGAATGGTATCGTGGTACGCATACCACCAGACCGGCCGCCGGAGTATTAGATGCTAACTTCCTCTTCGATAACCAGGCTAACCCACCGGTCGCTACCGTAGGGGATGCCTTAGTCGGTGCAGACATCTCTATCCTGACAGGACTCTCTGATGGTACTTATACCGCCTACGTCATCAGAACAGGGGCCGCTCCAAATACCGGATGTGATAACATCGCAACATTTACCATTGGTAACGATGAGCCCGTTCTTACCGTCCCTGAAGTGGCTGCCAACATCGATGCGGATGACAATACCAATTGTACTGCTCCAAACGGAGCTGTTGAAATCCTGCGGATTCTAGAAGATGCCACACCAATCAATGTCACGGCGGGTAACTATACCTTCCAGTGGTTCCAGGATCCTCTCGGTGCTAATACCGATATCACTGCATCCGCTGTTGCTGGACTTACTGAAGCTGGGGTCGGTAACAGAATTGAAAACCTCTCCGGAGATACCTATGCCGTCATTGTAACCAATGCGACCACAGGATGTGTCTCTGCTGCTATCGAAGTAACCATCGATGATAACCAGGTCAGCCCTACCCTGTCAGTCGAAACCCAAACCGATGATACCTACTGCGACAACACCGGGGAAGTCGGGGATGGTACACTTTCCATCGATCTATTCCATGATGGTGTGCAACTGGATAATCCTACGGTTAGTGCAGCCAACTACACCGTAGAATGGTATCGTGGTACGCATACCACCAGACCGGCCGCCGGAGTATTAGATGCTAACTTCCTCTTCGACAACCAGGCTAACCCACCGGTCGCTACCGTAGGGGATGCCTTAGTCGGTGCAGACATCTCTATCCTGACAGGACTCTCTGATGGTACTTATACCGCCTACGTCATCAGAACAGGGGCCGCTCCAAATACCGGATGTGATAACATCGCAACATTTACCATTGGTAACGATGAGCCCGTTCTTACCGTCCCTGAAGTGGCTGCCAACATCGATGCGGATGACAATACCAATTGTACTGCTCCAAACGGAGCTGTTGAAATCCTGCGGATTCTAGAAGATGCCACACCAATCAATGTCACGGCGGGTAACTATACCTTCCAGTGGTTCCAGGATCCTCTCGGTGCTAATACCGATATCACTGCATCCGCTGTTGCTGGACTTACTGAAGCTGGGGTCGGTAACAGAATTGAAAACCTCTCCGGAGATACCTATGCCGTCATTGTAACCAATGCGACCACAGGATGTGTCTCTGCTGCTATCGAAGTAACCATCGATGATAACCAGGTCAGCCCTACCCTGTCAGTCGAAACCCAAACCGATGATACCTACTGCGACAACACCGGGGAAGTCGGGGATGGTACACTTTCCATCGATCTATTCCATGATGGTGTGCAACTGGATAATCCTACGGTCAGTGCAGCCAACTACACCGTAGAATGGTATCGAGGTACGCATACCACCAGACCGGCCGCCGGAGTATTAGATGCTAACTTCCTCTTCGACAACCAGGCTAACCCACCGGTCGCTACCGTAGGGGATGCCTTAGTCGGTGCAGACATCTCTATCCTGACAGGACTCTCTGATGGTACTTATACCGCCTACGTCATCAGAACAGGGGCCGCTCCAAATACCGGATGTGATAACATCGCAACGTTTACCATTGGTAACGATGAGCCCGTTCTTACCGTCCCTGAAGTGGCTGCCAACATCGATGCGGATGACAATACCAATTGTACTGCTCCAAACGGAGCTGTTGAAATCCTGCGGATTCTAGAAGATGCCACACCAATCAATGTCACGGCGGGTAATTATACCTTCCAGTGGTTCCAGGATCCTCTCGGTGCTAATACCGATATCACTGCATCCGCTGTTGCTGGACTTACTGAAGCTGGGGTCGGTAACAGAATTGAAAACCTCTCCGGAGATACCTATGCGGTCATCGTAACCAATGCGACCACAGGATGTGTCTCTGCTGCTATCGAAGTAACCATCGATGATAACCAGGTCAGCCCTACCCTGTCAGTCGAAACGCAAACCGATGACACCTACTGCGACAACACCGGGGAAGTCGGGGATGGTACACTTTCCATCGATCTATTCCATGATGGTGTGCAACTGGATAATCCTACGGTTAGTGCAGCTAACTACACCGTAGAATGGTATCGAGGTACGCATATCACCAGACCGGCCGCCGGAGTATTAGATGCTAACTTCCTCTTCGATAACCAGGCTAACCCACCGGTCGCTACCGTAGGGGATGCCTTAGTCGGTGCAGACATCTCTATCCTGACAGGACTCTCTGATGGTACTTATACCGCCTACGTCATCAGAACAGGGGCCGCTCCAAATACCGGATGTGATAACATCGCAACATTTACCATTGGTAACGATGAGCCCGTTCTTACCGTCCCTGAAGTGGCTGCCAACATCGATGCGGATGACAATACCAATTGTACTGCTCCAAACGGAGCTGTTGAAATCCTGCGGATTCTAGAAGATGCCACACCAATCAATGTCACGGCGGGTAACTATACCTTCCAGTGGTTCCAGGATCCTCTCGGTGCTAATACCGATATCACGGCATCCGCTGTTGCCGGACTTACTCAAGCTGGGGTCGGTAACAGAATTGAAAACCTCTCCGGAGATACCTATGCGGTCATCGTAACCAATGCGACCACAGGATGTGTCTCTGCTGCTATCGAAGTAACCATCGATGATAACCAGGTCAGCCCTACCCTGTCAGTCGAAACGCAAACCGATGACACCTACTGCGACAACACCGGGGAAGTCGGGGATGGTACACTTTCCATCGATCTATTCCATGATGGTGTGCAACTGGATAATCCTACGGTTAGTGCAGCTAACTACACCGTAGAATGGTATCGAGGTACGCATATCACCAGACCGGCCGCTGGAGTATTAGATGCTAACTTCCTCTTCGATAACCAGGCTAACCCACCGGTCGCTACCGTAGGGGATGCCTTAGTCGGTGCAGACATCTCTATCCTGACAGGACTCTCTGATGGTACTTATACCGCCTACGTCATCAGAACAGGGGCCGCTCCAAATACCGGATGTGATAACATCGCAACATTTACCGTCGGAAATACAGAAGCAATTCCGGTTCTTGATATTGCCGCAATTGAGGCAACCATAGCACCAGACACTATTTGCTCTCCTCCAGGAGCAAACTCAAGTGGAACGTTTGTTATCACTGACTTGAATATCACCCCAGGTAATCTGTCAAATTATGACGTAACTATTAGACAAGGTTCCCCAGGAGGTGCAATTGTATTTGCCGCTGCACCAGCAGCTTCACCGATAAATCTTACCACTCTAATTGGTGGAACTGACTACTATATTTTCGCTGAAAACACCACAACCGGATGTTTTGCAGCAACTGGTATTATCAATGTACCTGATTCGATCAGGAACCCTCAGATCGGATTGGTTTCGATGACACCTGACAGGGATTGTGTAGGTGGAACAGCTGATACTGGCGGACTAGAGATCATTATCGATAGCCAGTTTGATGAAACCGATCATTTCACCGTTCAGTGGTATACAGGGTCTGGAGCCATACCTGCTAACATTTTAGGTGGAGAAACCAGTGTAATTATCACTGATTTGAATGCAGGTGATTACTCTGTAGAGGTTACCAATACAAATACTAGCTGTTCGCAAGTTGCAGACTTCACTGTTACGACTGAATCAATTACTCCTTCCATCTTTAGTAGTACAACTACCGACAACACTACATGTGATGATGATGGAGACAACCTGCCAGTCGATAACGGAACCTTCTCGTTGTTGGAAGTTGTATTCGATGGAGCTGTATTAGATACTACCATGTTGGGTGCAGACTATAGTCTTGCTGTATTTGACAACCTTGCAGCTCCAGTGCCACTCGTTGGTGGAGGAACGTGGACATATCGACAATTGAGCGCTGGTGATTATACAGCGGAAGTAACACGTGTAGATGCTAATTGTACTTCGAATGCACTTGCGTTTACAATCCAGGATGTATTGACAAGGCCTGTGATTACCATCAACCTGGTCAAAGCAGATTCAACATGCGACGTTACCGGAACTGCAGATGGTACGCTATCAGCAACGGTTAACGGAGGTTTGACCAATACCATCGACTACAGCTGGCAATGGCATACAGGTTCAACCGCCACTGCACCAATAGGAGGCGAAATAAATCCTACCATCTCCGGATTGGATGCAGGTACTTATACACTTGAAGTGACCCTGGATTCTACGGGATGTACCAGTACTGAGTCGTTCGTTGTTCCTAATGTGGAACAAATAGTTAACATCCTGGCGGCAGCTGTCGTAGATGCGCCAAGTTGTAATGGAATTGGTTCTTCAGTGACTGTCATGAACATGAACTTCGGAGTTCCGGCAGACTATGATTTTGCCTACTATGATCAGGATCCTACTGTTGGATCACCAGCTCCAATATTTACAGGAAATGCCGGCGCACCGTTATTGGATCAAGCTGCTGGAACATACTACATCATAGGTACACATATAGCACTGCAATGTCCTACTGAGGTATTCCAGGCAGAGATCGGCGAAAACTATGTGTATCCAGATGTAGCTCTGGAGAGGTTCAGTAAACAAACCAATTGTGATCCTGATAATCCAAACGGATACCTTGCAATCATGGTGGATGGCAACTTAGATCCAGGAGCACCTAATTATACTGTCAACTGGTTCTTTGGGACAGATACGTCTAATCCATTGGATGAAACTGATATTGGGAATCCGGGTACTCTTTTTGGAGCCAATACGGACTCTGTTGCAGGGATACCAGCCGGATTCTATACCGTTGAAGTTACTGACAACACTTCAGGGTGTTCAAGCACGTTGACATTGGAAATGACCGACGAGATCAACAACCCATTCCTTGTTGCTCCTTCCACTTCAGCAAATACCAATTGTTCATTCCCTAATGGTATTATGAGTGCCCAGGTAGTTAAGCGTGGAGATAGGGCAGTTACTGATTTCAACTACTACTGGTATATTGGTGATCAAACTGCAACAGATCCACTAGGATCAACGCCATTGGCACCTTTCCCTGCACCTGACTTTACGGGTTCGCTGGTAACTAATGCAGCAGAAGGTACTTATACCCTTTTCGTAGTAGATACGGTTGATCCTTTCTGTCGATCTACTGCTCAATTGGTTGAAATTGAAGACGGTACAAGTCCTCCGGACTATACACTTGAAGTTCGTCACGTTTCAATCTGTTTCGATCAGAAAGACGGGTATGTTGAGGTGACAGTTCCTGATATAGGTCAGGTTGATATCGAGTGGATTGACGATGCGAATAATGTGATCAGTACAAATTCCCTTGTTGATTCATTGGATGCCGGAAGCTATATCCTTCAGATCACTGATAAGAACCTGGGCTGTGTAGCAACTGAAGTCTTTAATATCAACAATGATGCAATTATTCCTAGTGATCCGGAGGTAATTGTCAACAACGTTCGAACAAATTGTTCTGAGCCTAATGGTGACGCTGTTGCAACTGTGGATGGTGATCAGTCTGCTTACACTTTCGAGTGGTTTACTACAGACGACCTTGTTACTCCTTATGCAACAGGAGGTCGAGTGACAAATCTTGACTCAGGAACATACCTGGTTAGGGCAACAAACCTCACCACAGGTTGTGAGTCTGCCTTGACATCAGTTGAAATTGATTACGAAATAACTGATCCTGTATTTGAGATACAGTTCTCAGTCGCAGCATGTCTGCGAACGGAAGATGGGTCTACGAACCAATTCGACGGTACAGCGATCGTAGTATTTGATGAGCCAAATGAGGAGCGCAACTATCGCTGGGAAGATGAATTCGGAAATCTGGTCGGAGAAGATTCCAGATTGATTGATGCTGGCCCGGGTACATATACTGTAACCTTCACTGCAGATAATGGCTGTGAGTACACCCGGTCGTTCTCAATGGAAACATTGATAACCGTTTACAATGGTGTTTCTGCGAATGGTGACAGATTGAATGACTTCTTCCTGATCGATTGTATTGATTACTTCACAAATAATACAGTTCAAATATTTGCAAGGGATGGAGTAAAAGTCTTTGAGCAGGATGGATATGACAATATAACCAATCGTTTTGAAGGCTTTAGTAACGTGGGTGGATCCGCATTGCAATTACCATCAGGAACTTACTTCTACATCATTGATCTGGGTGATGGCAGAGATCCACAACAGGGATATTTAGAATTAGTTAGATAACTTTAGGACATGAGAAAAGCCGCTCTACTCGTTTGTTCACTGGTAATTACCATAAGTTCGTTCGCCCAGCAACGACCGGTAACATCCACATATATGTTCAACGGTCTGGCATTGAATCCGGCTTATGCAGGTAGCTTAAACTTACTGAGTGGAATATTCATCCATCGTAAACAATGGATCAACGTAGAGGGTGCCCCTACCTCACAGGTCTTTACAGTGCACAACTCTTTCCTTTCCAATCAGATCGGTGCAGGATTGATGTTTACCAGGGATCAAATCGGTGTTCACCAGGAGACCTCTCTCTATGGTAGTTATGCCTACAAAATAAAAACCACTGCTGGTATTCTGGCATTAGGTCTTTCCGGTGGATTTGATAATCGCAGGTCGGACTTCAACAGGCTAACGGTACTCAACTCAGACGACCCGTTATTGACAGGAAGTGCGTCGCGATTCAACCCAAATTTTGGAGCCGGAGTTTATTTTGCTAACCCACGTATGTACCTTGGACTGTCTGCCCCATATATCCTTGAAAACTCTCTCTATCAGGTAGAAGGCACCACAACTGAAGCCAGGGAAAGCAGATACTACTATATGACAGGTGGTGTGGTTTTTGACCTTAATCGAAATATCAAGCTTTCTCCATCCGCTCTAATAAGATACCAGGAGCAAAATCGACTGGGCTGGGATTTAAATGCCACTGTCATTTTTGATGAGATCGCTTATGCAGGGATCTCCTACCGAAACGGGGATGCCATCGTATTCCTGGCACAAATGATCCTGAACGAAAACTTTCGGGTTGGTTATTCCTATGATGCGACTACCTCTGCACAATCGGAATTCTCACGGGGTACGCACGAAATACTACTTAACTATCGGATCAAGCTAAGGAATTACAAGCATGACCCTCAATGTCCGGTTTACTTCTGATCCTTTCCGCTAAGATCTGAGAGTAGTGAATTTGTAAGCGAAAGCACGAGGCTAAAGATCAAAGCCCACCAAAATCCATCAACTACAAATCCTGGAACGATTGCTCCTGCGATCAGGATAATGATTGCATTGATCACTAAAAGAAATAGCCCCAGTGTAACTACCGTCAATGGGATGGTGAATATGATCAGAAGTGGCTTGATAGTAACATTAAGCAGCGACAATAGCACAGCAATAATGACAGCTACAAGAAAGCTTTCAACATATATCCCCGGAATCAGGTAAGAACTGATAATAACTGCAATCGAAGAGAGTAATATTCTAACTAAAAAATTCATTTGGATCCATCTTTAAACCAACCTGCATACATCTGATAATTGCCGGCAATTCTGGAAAGCATTTCTTTGTTGCCAGCATCTATTTCCTTGATCTTTTTGGCTGGTGTTCCGCCATAGACCGAGTTTTCTTCAACAATAGTTCCGGAAAGGACAACCGATCCTGCTCCAATAATTGAACCGGACTTTACAACAGCATCATCCAATATAATCGCACCTATTCCTATTAGGACATCATCTTCAAGGGTACATCCATGAATGACCGCATTATGTCCGATGGAAACATTGTTACCGATTGTGGTTGCTGATTTTTTGTATGTTCCGTGAATGGTGACATTATCCTGGATATTGCTGTTGTTTCCGACCTTGATGTAGTTTACATCTCCCCGAACAACGGCACCAAACCAAACAGTACACCCCTCTCCTAACTCCACCTCTCCCACTAAAGTGGCATTCTCTGCCAGCCAACAACCTTTTCCCATTTTCGGTGTGAAGCCTCTTACTTCCTTGATCAGCGCCATTTCAATTGATTTTGGAACGAAACTAATCCAAATTCAATTTCAAATCAATGCTGACAAAATGTCACAACTGTTTCTATCTTTGCAATTATGCAAGGGCTAATAGCAGATATTGAGCTGGAAGAGCAATCTTCGAATGAAGCTTGTGATTTCAAGGTAAGTGAAGAAGAAACAGCAACTGGAAAAAAGCTGTACATCGAGAGTTATGGCTGCCAGATGAATTTTTCAGATAGTGAAATAGTGACTTCCATCCTTAAGAAGGAAGGTTATAGCACTACTTCATCTGCCGAACTGGCTGACGTGATCCTGATCAACACCTGCTCTATACGGGAAAAGGCTGAACAGACCGTCAGAAATCGACTTAATCATTTCCAGGGAGTCAAAAAGAAAAATACGGATGTTACCATTGGTGTTTTAGGCTGTATGGCAGAACGCCTCAAGTCCAAACTGCTGGAAGAGGAGAAAATCGTTGACCTAGTGCTTGGCCCAGATGCCTACCGTGATCTTCCAAAGCTGGTAAAGCAGGCTGAAGGCGGTGAACGAGGAATCAACACGTTTCTCTCAAGGGAAGAAACTTACGCTGACATCTCTCCTGTCCGGTTAAACTCCAATGGCGTTACAGCTTTTATCTCTATCATGCGCGGGTGTGACAATATGTGCTCCTTCTGTGTGGTTCCTTTCACCAGGGGGCGTGAACGCAGTAGAGATCCTCACTCCATCGTAAAGGAAGCTCAAGAGCTTTTTGACAAGGGCTATCGGGAGATCACACTACTTGGACAGAATGTAGATTCTTATAAATGGTCTTCCGAAGAGAACAATAAAGCCCGACTGGAAAAGACAGAACACTCATTTGTCAATTTTGCCAACCTCCTTGAAATGGTTGCTAAGATTCACCTGGATCTTCGCGTTCGGTTTTCCACTTCACATCCCAAAGACATTACTGATGAAGTTCTTCATACCATGAAGAGGCATGAAAACATCTGCAAATACATCCACCTCCCGGCGCAAAGTGGAAATTCACGAGTGCTTCAATTGATGAATCGCACATATGATCGGGAATGGTATATCAATCGTGTAGATGCGATCAGAGATATTCTTGGAGACGAATGCGGGATCAGTTCGGATATGATCGCTGGTTTTTGTACCGAGACCGAAGAGGAGCATCAGGATACTTTGTCCTTGATCGATTATGTCAATTATGACTTCTCATACATGTTTTTCTATTCTGAGCGACCTGGCACTTTAGCAGCCAAAAAGTATGAGGATGATATCCCATTGGAAGTAAAGAAGAGAAGGCTTGAGGAGATTTTTTCCAGGCAACGAGAATCTTCAATCAGGCGAAACCAACTGGATATCGGAAAAACGTTTAAGGTACTCGTTGAGGGAAAGAGTCGTAAGTCCGATCTACAAATGCAAGGAAGAAACTCTGCCAACAAAGTG
Organism: Cyclobacteriaceae bacterium; assembly: GCA_965267415.1. Taxonomy (GTDB): domain Bacteria; phylum Bacteroidota; class Bacteroidia; order Cytophagales; family Cyclobacteriaceae; genus Ekhidna. Next base: position 1,114,560 of record OZ253955.1, read on the forward strand.
ATTGTTTTTGATGGTGATTACCCAAAAGGCCGCTACCTGGATGTAAAGGTTCATGATTGTACAGCTGCCACATTATTTGGAGAAGTAGTAAACGAATGAATTACAAAGTAGACTCTGAGGTTCAGGCGATCAAGCAACGCTTTGGAATTGTCGGGAATTCCCCTAAACTCAACAATGCCATACGAGTAGCCATGCAAGTGGCACCAACGGATATGAGTGTGCTGATCACCGGAGAAAGTGGTTCCGGGAAAGAGTCATTCTCAAAGATCATTCACAGTCTTTCGCATCGGAAACACGGGCAGTTCATAGCAATCAATTGTGGAGCTATCCCTGAAGGAACGATTGATTCTGAACTTTTCGGTCACGAAAAAGGAGCATTTACCGGGGCACACGAGGCACGAAAAGGCTATTTTGAAGTAACTGATGGTGGAACTATTTTCCTTGATGAGATCGGTGAAATGCCACAAAGTACACAGGCAAGACTGCTACGTGTATTGGAGAATGGAGAGTTTATCAAAGTCGGGTCTTCCAAAGTACAAAAAACGAACGTTCGTGTCATCGCAGCAACTAATGTCAATTTGCTGGAAGCTGTGAACAAGGGCAAGTTTCGAGAAGACTTGTATTATCGATTAAGCACCGTTCCAATATATGTTCCTTCGTTGAGGGAACGTGATGAAGATGTTTTACTGCTATTCAGAAAGTTTGCCAGCGATTTTGCTGATAATTACAAAACAGAACCCATCAAGCTTACCTCGGACGCCCAGGATTACCTGAAGTCTCACCGATTCCCCGGGAATATCCGGCAACTTAAAAACCTGACAGAACAGATGAGTATCCTAAATGTTGATCGGGAGATCAATGCGGAGCAACTAGGAACTTATTTGCCAAGGATGGGGAGTAATCTTCCGGCTCTCATTGATAATGCAGAGTCCAAGGACAACTTCACTGAACGTGATATTCTCTACAAAGTCCTTTTTGACATGAAAGCAGATATGGCAGATCTGAAGAAGCTTGTTTTCAAAATGCTTGAAGGCAGTGAAAGCGAAAAAGAAATTCTTGAAGAGCATCGTGGACTTTTTGACAGTGTCGAACAACCTGTGCCCACAAGAATCGAGAAAAGTGTGGAAGAGGAGCCTCCTACCCTCGTTATTTCCAGCCAGGAGGATGAAATCGACGGAGAAGTTCAGGATATAACGCACGAGATGGACTTTGAAGATTCTCTGCTTCTGGAGAAGAAAGAAAAGGAAATGATCATACGAGCGTTAAAAAAGAACAACAACAAGCGTAAGTACGCTGCAGAAGACCTGGGCATTTCGGAACGAACTTTGTATAGGAAGATCAAGCAGTATGAAATTGAGAAACTTTAGCTTATATCTTCTTTTAGGCTCACTGAGTATTTACATGGGTTGTGGTGTTTATTCTTTCACCGGAGCTTCCATATCCCCTGACGTTAAGACCATTTCAATACAGACATTCTATAACAACGCTCCATTGGGACCATCAAACATGAGTGTCCTTTTCACTGAAGGGATCAGGGATTATTTTCAGCAGAATACGAGCCTTGAATTAGTTGATAACAACGGAGACTTACAGATCGACGGCTATATTTCGAATTACACAGTCACTCCAGTTGCAGCTACTGCCTCAGGACAGAATGATGGAGTTGATTTTGCGGCCCTCTCAAGGATCACGATTACAATAAATGCGAGCTATATCAACCTCCAGGACCCAACCTTCGATTTTGACCAGAATTTCTCATTTTTCAAGGATTACGACAATACGATAGACATTACTGCCCAGGAAGAGGCTTTTGTTGAGGAAATATTCGACCAAATCATCCTGGATATCTTTAATGCCTCGGTTGCAAATTGGTGAATTTTCTTAATTTTAGCTCTTACACCTGGTACCCACGTCTGTGAATCGGAACGAGTTAATCGAATACCTTAGAGACCCTGCCGCACTCAAGCCTGAGCATCTTGAAGCGCTGGAAAAAAGCATTGAAGAGGCCCCCTACTTTCAAAGTGCCAGAATGCTTTTAGCCAAGGGAAGCCGTCTTCTAAATGATGGCAATACCAAGAAAAGAATAGCCTCTGCCGCTATTTATGCAACTGACAGAGCCCTTTTAAAGAAATACATAAGTGGGAAATTGCTGTTTCTTACTAAACCACCGGAAGAAAAACCGGTCCCGGCGAAGGCACCACCAGAAGCAACACCGGAAAAACCTTCCGAGAAGCCAGTCACAGAAAAGCCTATAACCGAAAAACCTAAAGAAGCACCAAAATCGACTGAACCAGCGTCTGAGAAAACGACTCCTAAAAAGAGCGCTGAAGAATCGTCTGAAGACAAACTATTCATACCTGGTATCCCAGGTGGGGCATTGGATGTAATGCTCGAGGAATTGGAACAGGATATGGAAGACCTGAAGTCTTCCAGGATGAGATTCGCTGACATGCAGCAGCAGATCGAGGAGGAAGAGACTGAATCACCTTCAGCGGCTACCACAGATGAAGTGAAGCAAGAAGAGCTATCGGCTGCTGTCAATGAACCATTATCCGTGGAAGCAGAGAGGTCCTCAGCAACTATGGAACCTGAGGACATCACCACTCGGGAGGAAAAAGAAGAGCCAATCGAAGCTGCAAAAGATGAATCATCTGCTGCAGAGGTGGTAGATGAGCGGGACGCTGTTGATAAAATAAGTGAATCTCCGGTACAGCCTTCAGAAGCCCCTGAAGAGAAACCCGAAGTTGTGGATGATCTCAAAACAGAAGAAGTTACCGATGATTCTGAGACGGTCGATGACAAAACCGAGGAACCAACTCCAGTTGAGGAAGCTGATGAAGAAAGAACTGAGGCGCTAAAGGAGGAGGCTATTCAAGGCCATGAAGCTGAAGATGAACTAAATGCTCTGGACAAAGTCCGCGAAGTTGTGGATGAGATCCGAAAAGCGTTTGAGTTGGAAGCTTTTGAAGATTCTAAAGCGGATACTGAAGCTCCCAAAGAAGAGGAAAAGAAAGAAGAAGTCGAAGCTGAGGATAAAACAGAGGTAGTAGAAGAGCCAACTATTTCTCAACCTGAAGAAGAACCTGCTGTAGAAGAAAAGCCTGTTGAAGAAGAGTCTTCGACCGAAGCATTGCCTGTGGAGAAAGAAAAAACCGCTCCAGCCGAGAAAGCAAAACCTCTAATGTTCCAGGAGGAGGAGCAAGAAGAAATACAAAAAGAGCTTGCTAAAGAAAAGGACGAACCGGAAGAGGTTAAGGAAGAAAAAGACGAACCGGAGGAAGTTAAGGAAGAAAAAGCAGAAAAGGAAAAAGAAGAGAAAGACATAAAGGAACGAGCAAAAGTCAAAGAGGAGCCTAAGAAACCTGCCCCACCTAAGGAAGAATCGAAGGAAAGTGAGGAAGAAGACAGTGAAGCGATGAACATCATCAAAAAGATGTCTCCGGAAACACTGAAGAAGCTTGAGGCACAAATGTGGGGTGATGAAGAGGAGGAGCCGAAGGCCGAGGAAACCACGGAAGAAAAGCCAAAGGCTGCCAAAACGACGGCTTCAAAAAAAGCGGCTCCAAAGACAACCACAGCAAAAAAGACTACTACAAAGTCATCAACGGCAAAAAAAGCGACTTCAAAGTCTTCCACACCAGCCAAAAAAACAGCTACCAAGAAGGCAGCAGCTTCTACCACAAAAAAAACAACCACAGCCAAGAAGGCAACTAAATCAACAACTGAGAAAAAGGCAACAAGTACAACTGCTAAAAAGTCGACTGCCACTTCGAAAGCTACTACAGCGAAGAAAACAACGACAGCCAAAAAGGCAACACCAGCTAAGAAAACTTCTTCTGCCAAATCAACAACAGCGAGAAAAACGACCACTGCGAAGGCTGCAACTACAAAAAAAGCTGCTGCGACCAAGAAAACAACCACAAAAGCTGCTCCGAAGAAAACAGCGGCTCGAACAACATCCGCATCAAAAAGTACTACCAAGAAGAGCTCTACCAAAAAAACCACAACCAAGAAGAAAGATGATGACGATGGAAAAGGTGAGCAGAAGAAGGATCAAAAGAGCATCATCGATAATTTCATAAAGGAAAATCCATCCATCAAAAGGCCTCAAAAGGAGCGAAAGGCAGATGTTGACCTGGCTGACAAGAGCTCCTCATGGAACAAGGAGCTTGCTTCGGAATACCTGGCGGAAATCTACCTGTATCAGGGTAATAAGAAACGTGCGATTGAGATCTATGAAACACTTAGCTTGAAATTCCCACAAAAAAAATCTTACTTTGCGGACTTAATTTCAAAGATCAAGTAGATGTACGGTGTAATTGTAACGTTGATATTGGTGGTTGCCATCCTTCTAATTCTTGTCGTGTTGGCACAAAACCCTAAAGGTGGTGGTCTTTCCAGTCAATTTGGCGGATCAGGTTCTACTCAGCTGATGGGTGTGAAAAAGACAAGTGACCTATTGGAGAAACTCACCTGGGGATTTGCAATTGCACTTCTGGTACTTTCCATCGCTACTAATTTCATCCAACCGCAACAACCGGAAGGACTTACCAGCCCGAATATCGATAACGTGCAGCAAAACACGGTAATTCCACCGGCGATTGAACCAACAGAAGGTGGTTTGGAAGGTCTTGATCTGGAGGAATTACCTGCAGATTCTTCTAACTAAGGTTTCGCACCAACATTCGTTTTGCTACCGGAAGTAGCGTTTCCACAATTGGAAATTTTAATTTGCTAACAGCCAGAAAGGTTGCCGGATTAGGTAGTTCAGTAAACTGACGGGTCAGATCCACTTTAATACTTTCGAAGGTTCGACTGATATCCTTGAAATCGTTTTTGAGAAATTCAGTTGACATACTTCGGTATTTCTCTGCCGCATGCTCAAACAAAGTCAGTTGATAGCGATAAACCGAAACGTCACGCTCATTGTCCTGGTTGATCAACAGGTAGCCCTCCTGCTCATAGATCGGTGAAAGTCCGACCGGTGAGATCTCAATATTTTCCTCAACAAACTCATAGATCTCTTTACCTGCCTCTAACGTAGATTTGATCTTTGGTAATGCAAAAGCAATGATGTCTTCCAGCTCCTTCATGACTGCATCATCATTGACTACTTTGTTGTAGGTCAATTGAAGCTTTTTGAAATCAGCTTTTGATAGCGTTTCAGGAAAGTTCTCATAAAGCAGTTCTTTACTCTCCTTCACTTTCAGAATGTTGCGGTAGTGGAAAACAAGATCAGCCATGAACGGATAGAGTTTCGTTTGGTCAAACCGCTTTTTGATGTCCTTGAGATAGGCAAGAAGAATGTACTTCTTGTATTCGTAATCTATCAAACCCTCTGTCAGCCAGTCATGCTTTAAATTTTCCATACTACCTTATTTAACCCTTAGGATACGAACAAATTGTCAGTTCAAACAAGAAAATAGGTGATCGATCGACCAATAGCCAGAAGATTTCTGCAAAAATGTCAGACAACCTGACAAAATCCTGTCGGGAGGCGTATTGGCACGTTTAATGATCAAGCGATGACATCTATTGAATTCAAAACAACAATAAACGTTTTAAAACATGTCTAAAGTAAATTTCAAACCACTTGCCGACAGGGTTTTAGTGGAACCTGCGGCCGCTGAAGAGAAGACAGCTAGTGGTATCATTATCCCTGATACTGCCAAGGAAAAGCCTCAGCAAGGTAAGATCGTCGCAATCGGTACTGGTAAGAAAGACGAACCAATCAATGTAAAAGTCGGAGACAAGGTTCTTTACGGAAAGTATTCAGGTACTGAGGTTACGATCGAAGGGAAAGAGTATCTGATCATGAAAGAATCAGACATTTACGGAATTGTTTAAATCAACTTATTGAAAATCAAATAAATCATGGCAAAAGATATATTCTTTGATACGGATGCAAGAGACAGCATAAAGAAAGGTGTAGATGTTCTTGCTGACGCAGTAAAGGTCACCTTAGGGCCTAAAGGACGAAATGTAATCCTTGACAAAAAATTTGGAGCTCCTACAGTGACAAAAGATGGAGTTTCTGTTGCTAAGGAAATTGAGCTTAAAGAACCTATCGAGAACATGGGTGCTCAGTTGGTGAAAGAGGTTGCTTCCAAAACAGCAGATGACGCTGGAGACGGAACAACTACTGCTACCGTATTGACACAAGCTATTTTCAGTCACGGAATCAAGAATGTGGCCGCAGGTGCTAACCCTATGGACCTGAAAAGAGGTATCGACAAAGCAGTTGCATCTGTTGTTGAAAACCTTCAAAAACAATCGAAAGGGATCAAAACCAATGAAGAGATCGCTCAGGTAGCTACCGTTTCTGCCAACAACGATCCTGAAGTAGGAGCTATGATCGCAGATGCGATGGATAAGGTAGGGAAAGATGGTGTGATCACTGTTGAGGAAGCAAAAGGAACAGAGACTGAAGTCAAAACAGTGGAAGGTATGCAATTCGATCGCGGATACCTTTCTCCATACTTTGTTACCAACACTGACAAAATGGAAGCTGAATTGGAAAGCCCTTACATCCTGATCTACGACAAGAAGATCTCGAACATGAAGGAATTGCTTCCTATTCTTGAAGCTACTGCTCAGACTGGCAAGCCGCTTTTGATCATCGCAGAAGATGTAGAAGGCGAAGCACTTGCCACGCTTGTAGTTAATAAGATCCGAGGCTCACTGAAAATCGCTGCTGTAAAAGCTCCTGGCTTTGGTGACAGAAGAAAAGCGATGTTGGAAGATATCGCCATCCTGACTGGAGGTACGGTGATCTCCGAAGAGCGAGGATACAAGTTGGAGAACGCAACAATCGATTATTTGGGTACTGCTGAAAAGATCAATATCGACAAGGACAACACGACTATCGTGAATGGTGCTGGCAAGAAGAAAGATATTGAAGGTCGAATCAATCAGATCAAGCAACAAATTGAAGCTACTACTTCTGATTATGATAAGGAGAAGCTTCAGGAGCGATTGGCAAAACTTTCCGGTGGTGTAGCTATTCTTTACATCGGTGCAGCTACAGAAGTAGCGATGAAAGAGAAGAAAGACCGTGTGGATGATGCATTGCACGCTACAAGAGCTGCCGTACAGGAAGGTATCGTAGCTGGTGGTGGAGTAGCATTCATTCGAGCAATGAATATTCTTGACAAGCTGGCGCTTGACAATGAAGACCAGAACACTGGTGTTGCGATCGTTAAAGCCGCTATCCAGGCTCCACTAAGAACCATCGTGGAAAACGCTGGTGGAGAGTCTTCGGTAGTTGTGAACGAAGTAGCGGCTGGTAAAGCTGATTACGGATTCAACGCAGCTTCAGGAGAGTATGTGAACATGTTCAAAGCGGGCATCATCGATCCTACGAAAGTGACTCGACTTGCTCTTGAAAATGCAGCTTCTATCGCATCACTCCTACTTACTACAGAATGTGTAGTAGCAGAGGAGCCAGAGAAAGAAGGTCCTGCAATGCCTCCAATGCCTCCAGGTGGTGGAATGGGCGGCATGATGTAATTGACCATTCGTCGAAATAAGAATATGAAAACCCCGGCTAGTAGCCGGGGTTTTTTGTTGCATCAAGAATCCTAAAGGCCAATTTCCATTGGCTAAAAGATCATGTTAACTTTTTGTAACGGTATCTGTCAAGTACTTTTCACCCCTTTCCTACAGATTTAGATCACCACTAGTTTTCAAACAATTTGCGTGAGTGCGAATTTTTATGGCCACCCTGGGGATATAGATTAACCAGCATTAACCATGTCAAACACAACCAGAAAGGCAATTATTGCCTTAACAATTTCTACATTTCATTTTTTTGCAAGTGGTCAGCTAATCGTTGACGGAGTAACTCATACCGTATCAATCGACGGTTGCACGGGCTGTGGGTTCGGCGTAACAGTTCGTAACGGTGGAACTTTGATCATCGACAACAATCAGTTCGTAAACGTTGGAGGAAACGTTTCCGTTGACGGTACTTCCCAATTGAATATTGACGCAGGCCCTGCCCGCGGTATAAATGCCAGCGGCTCGTTTACAGTGGATGGAACCATGACCGTCACCTCGGGATCCATAGGTGCCAGTTCTATTACCGTAAATGGTTCTGCAACTTTCAATGGCGGAGATACGAATGCGAATGCTACAGTAACAGGAACATTGACAATAAACGCAAGCGGCGTTTTTTCAACAGGAGCACAGGACGTAACCATCAATTCAGGGAGTGTCATCTTTAGTTCCACTGGATCGAGCCCCCGAAATGTTAGCCTGAACGGTGGAACACTCACGGCCAATTCCAATGCTTCATTTACCGGAACTTTAGACACCTCATCTGGTACAATAAATGGAACTAATACCGTCTCTGCTGCAGCCATGAATGTTTCTGGTAGCGTAGATGCCAACACTAACATAACCGTAACCGGTGCTCTTACAGCCACTTCTGCAGCTGCTGCTCTTACCACCTCTGGTGGATCTCCTTCTATCAACGCCGGGAGTTTTACTGTAAATACTCCTAATGCGCTTAATACGGCCGTCCCGGTCAATGTAAGCGGAGCAGCCTCAATTACCGGATCACTCACCGCCGGAGCAGCAGTTGATATCAACGGGACCACTACTTTTTCAGGAACAATTACTGCCAATTCCACAGGAACAAACCTTGGAACACTGAATGCTTCCGGAGGAACAATTGGAGGGACTAACCAGGTAGGTGCCGATGATCTGAATCTATCAGGTAGCGTAGAAGCTAATACCACAATTAGCCTTGCTAATGCACTTACAGCTACCTCCGCTACTGCTGCCCTCACCACCTCAAGCGGATCTCCATCTATCAGTTCAACCAGTTTAACAGCAAATGCACCTAACAATTTCATAACAGACGTACCTATCAACACGACCGGTGCGATTACTATCGGTTCAGCCTTTACAATGAATGCAAATGTGACCGGAGGTGCTTCAAGCACTTTGAACGTAACCGGAACCATAACTGGATCCGGAACCATTACAATACCAGACCCAGGAACAACGATCAGTGGGTCCGGTGCTATGTGGGACACCAGCGTATCAGAAGACCCTACACCAGACTGTTCAAGCGGGTGCTGCCACAGTGGCTGTGTCAATCCACTTCCTGTAGAGTTGCTCACCTTTACGGGAAAAATCACTAATGATACTTTTATTGAACTTTCCTGGTCTACCGCTTCCGAATTGAACAATGATCACTTTCAACTACAGCGATCAGGTGATGGAATCAATTTTGTTTCGATCTGCAGGATCACAGGAAATGGGACAACAAACGAAGTAAAGAATTACAAACAAGTAGACCGCAATCCACTATCAGGAATCAACTACTATCGTCTTTTGCAGGTTGATTTTAATGGTAGCTCAAGTATTCATCATACTATCCGGGTTGAGAAGTCTGAAAGTAGTACCAAGGAAATATTATATCCCTCTCCAGCAACATACAAGGAGCCATTATTCCACTCACACCCCGATGTGAAATTGCTTCATTTCTACAAACTTGATGGCAGTTCCTTGCAAATCATTTCAAGAGATAGATCAGGTGGGTTTTCCCTGGTTGGTTTGGCAAATGATGGCATTAACATGTATCTAATCAAAGATGAGTATGGCAATGCAAGTCGTTTAGTGGTTCGAAACTAGTTTTTTGCGAAACATATTCCGTTTGCATCACACAAGCTGAATACACTTGTATGATTTGATGTACTAAACTAAAATGGAGCAATTTAAGCTCTCAAGCGTATGGCTAGATTGAAACATCAATTCAATATTTTATTTTAGTTACATGAAAAAGCAATTGTGGCAAGTTCTTTTCGAGTTCCTATCCATCGTATTTGCAGTTCTGCTTGCATTGGGCCTCAACTCCTATAAGCAAAACATGGATCTGAAGGAAGAAAGTCAGATCCTTACCCAAAAGATCCTTATGGAGTGTGATAAAAACCTGGCAAAGCTTGATAGTGTTGTAGTACAAAATAAAGAACTCAAGCAATATCTGGATTCGATGGCTCAGATAGAAGATCCTCAAGGATTCAGCTTTAACTTCAGTAATGAGCTACTCTCAAGCAGTGCGTGGACTTTCACTCATGGATCAAAAGCCTTCCAACTGATGGATCAGGCATTTCTGGATGATGCAACAGAATTATACGAGATTCAGAGCTACTACATGGAAATATCAAATCAGATGTTCGATAACCTCGGACAGATGTTAATGAAGATCGATGAGGTAAAGCCTGGAACATTCATATTGACTTCTAACTATTACCTTACCAACATTCTCAATTCCGCTGAAGAACTTCAGAATCAATACAAGGATTTCCTTTCCAAATACAATTCCAATTAGAGTTTAGCTATCCCTGAAACGATCTCTTCCCAGTCCTGATCCAATGAGAACACATACCCATTGATCAATGCATGTTTAACCGTCCCCCCTTCGTAAAAGAGCAATGATGGATTATCCCTCAGAGTAAGCGTGCCGTTTGATCCATTGTCCTTCTCTCCTACCCAAATACGAACCGGCAACTGCACTTCAAACCAGTTAGGTGCTTCTCTAACAATGAAATCAGAATATCCCTGACCAATAAGCTCTTTCAAATCAAGTGATTGAAGCTCGTTCACGTCACTGAGAATACGATCGTAGGTCTTTCCTTCACCAACTTCATAGCCGCTCATGTCATAGATCTTGTAAGCTCCGGAAGTGCTTAAATCACCCAGGTCAACAAGATCCGTTTCTAAGTAGTAATCATCGCTTGCGTCGTTTTCAACCTCCCAGAAATTGTAGGCCAGATCTGTTTTGTAATCTCCTAACGAAGCAGGAAGCTGGACATTCTTTACAATCAGATCCCGGAATCCCCTGTTTGTTCCAGGAATGTTGAAGTAGTCATCGGTAGTAAAGCGATTGTAGTCATTTGTTGCTATTCCGTAAAGTGACATCAGTATTGCCATGAAGTTAAGCTTACGGATCACTTGCTTATCCCGGTCATCCAACAATCCTCCGGATTCCACCAAAATGGTCCTGGATCCCCATAATTGAATATTATCTCCAAAAGCTCTGGGTTCAAAGTCATCGTTGTAAAGACTCACCTGATCTGGTATGAACTGTTGCAGTGACTCATTCATCAAAGCGATCAGCTGCATCGCGTTTCCACGCTTTTCATTGATCGTCTTTTCAAAGTTGTATGCCGGGGCAAGCAATGAGATCGTTGCAGACTTGTCCGTCACGTATGAGCTCCTACCCTGGTCATGAAGGTTGAATCCCCAGGCTGCATCCAGGCTGTCTCGCACTTTCTTCAGGGTTCTTCCTTCGGGTGTTTGTTGCCTCAAGGCATCCCGGTTAATATCAATCCCCTGACTGTTTCTACGGGTAAAGCGATCGGCTCCATCAGGGTTAAGCATCGGAATGAAGTGCACATTCAGATTAGACAATATCGCATTTCTAAATTCATCGAGTTCATCACCGGATTCCTGGAAGAAATTAAAAATATCCATCAAAGCCATGGTAGCAGTTGGCTCGTTACCATGCATCTGTGACCACAGTAATACGGTCTCCTCCCCGTTCCCCAGGCTCACCAGTTTAATAGCCTTCCCATCGATAGATTTCCCAACCTGCTTGATGCTAAGAGGAGCTCCAACTCCATCTAAAAATGACATGACTCCAGCATGTTTGAATCTCCTATGACTGATGAAATCAGCTTTGAACCGGTCATGCACATTAAATAGCTTGTCGGCCATTTCACCATCTGCAGAAGGTTCAGATGTGGTTCTTTCGGAAGATTGATTACAGCCAAAAGCAGCAATCATTAGCAGAATGAAGAAGGAAGTAACTCTCATGATATCAAATTAGGTAGCTAATTAACTCAGCAATCCTTAGTCATCCAACTTCTGATTCTTTCTAATCGCTAAAAGTGGCTTATCTTGGCGAATTAACATTAACCGACATGACCTACATCGTAATTACAGTTGGATACATCCTTCTTCTAACAGGAGTTATCATTTTCAAGAGCAGAACAGTAAAAAACGAAGATGATTTTGTTGTCGCCGGAAGAAATGTACCAGTGTATTTACTGGTAGGAACACTTGTCACAACATGGATCGGATCGGGAAGTCTTTTCGGAACAGCCGGACTTACCTTTCGAACCGGCTTCTCAGAACTATGGTTTTCGATGGGTGCCTGGATCGGTATCCTGGTAGTCTACTTCATTGCTGCCCGGGTAAGAAGAATTTCGCAGTACACCTTAACTGACCTGCTTGAGAAGCGGTATTCTCCGACCGCCAGACTCCTGGGGACCATTACGATTATCGTAGCATACATGATCATCGCAGGATACCAGTTTAAAGGCGGGGGCCGATTCATTTCAATCCTCACTGAAGGTGCAATAACACCGGAAGCAGGCACATTTATCACTTTCATCATCATCATTGCCTTCACTGCCCTTGCAGGAATGGTTTCTATTGTCTCGATCGATATCTTCAACGGGATCATTATGATCGTGGCAATTTGTATCGCACTACCAGTTGCTATCTCAGGTTTTGGAGGCTGGGATAATGTAACAGCAACCATCAACGAAGTGAGCCCGGATCACCTTTCCATGATGGAAGGACACAACTTTGAATGGTACATTGGAATCATGCTGCCAACGCTTCTACTGATGTTGAGTGAGAGTAGCGTATACCAGAAATTTTCCTCTGCCAAGGATGCAAAGTCAGCCCGGAACGCAGTGATCGGGATGTTTGTTGGTGTGGTTTTCATAGAATTCATCATGTGTGCTTTGGCGGTCGTAGGATTCGCTATCTATGCGAATGATGCCCGATTCTTCCTCGCCGATGGGTCCATCAACGCTGCAATGTCCGAAGAGATCATTTTACGAATTGGATTTGAACAACTTCCGGCTTTCGTGGGCTCTCTTTTGTTTGCCGGAGGTGTGGCAATTATTCTGTCGACGGGGAATACCTTTTTGATGGTAGCTTCCACCAACTTTTCGCGAGATATTATTGAAAAATATTTCATCAAAGACATGGACTCAAAGAAGAAGCTTAGGGTCCAGCGAATTGCTATCGCCATATTAGGCTTACTTGCTTTCTTAATGATCACCCAGTTTACTACCATACTGGAGATGGCCTTCATTTCATATACAATGATCGGGGCGGCTCTTGCACCGGCCCTTTTGGCGACCTTCTTCTGGAGACGAGTTACACGCGAGGGTGGTGTTGCCTCTATTCTATCGGGGATGCTCACAGTTGTGTTGATCACGATCATGAACAATGTGGCCGGTGATGAGATCATCGATTGGGGATTCATGGCATTTCCATTCAATACGGATCTGATAGCCATCCCTGCACTGATTGTTTCGCTGGTTGCGCTTTTTACAGTTAGTTTCCTCACCAAGCCAACACCGAAAGAAATCGTTGATCCTTTCTTCGAGAAAGACTGACATCAACTAACTTCGCGCAATCGTTTGCACGGCAACTAATTATCTAAATCCTATACACTTATACAATGCAAGAATTCGGTGTTAAGTCAAGTAAAAATGACTTGTCAAACCTTGGAATTAAAGTCAAAGAAGCACATTGGAACCTTACACAATCCGAACTGATTGAGGAGACACTCAAGAACAATGAAGGTGTGCTTACTTCCACCGGGGCGCTTATGTGCGATACCGGGAAGTTTACCGGTCGATCCCCGAAAGACCGTTTCATCGTGGAAGACGAAAAAACCAAAGATTCAGTTTGGTGGGGAAACATCAACATCCCATTCTCAGAAGAGAATTTTGACAAACTCTACAACAAAATGGTTGACTTTCTGGCAGATAAGAAAGTCTACGTTCGGGAAGCCTATGCAGGTGCCGACAAGACCTATCGGCTAAGAGTGCGCGCAATCAACACCATGGCATGGCACAACCTGTTTGTGTTTAACATGTTCCTGAGACCAGAATCTTATAAGCTTGAGGAGTTTGATCCGAACTTCACGATCTTGTGTGTGCCTGAATTCCAGGCGGATCCGGAAGTGGACGGGACCAGACAATCGAATTTTGCTATTGTCAATTTCACTAAGCGCATGATCCTCATTGGAGGAACAGCCTACTCCGGTGAAATGAAGAAAGGAATTTTCTCTGTTCTCAATTACTTACTCCCTCATGATGAAGGTATCCTGAGTATGCACTGCTCTGCTAACATGGGAGTAGAGACACATGATACTTCGATCTTCTTTGGGTTGTCCGGAACGGGTAAAACCACACTTTCTGCTGATCCAAACAGGCTATTGATTGGAGACGATGAGCACGGCTGGACTGATAAAAATGTATTCAACTTCGAAGGTGGATGCTACGCAAAAGTGATCGATCTGTCTGCGGAGAAAGAACCGGATATCTACAATGCCATCCATTTCGGTGCTATTCTGGAGAACACACGATTCAAAGAAGGCACAAGAGATGTCGACTATGAGAATTGTACAGTAACTGAGAACACACGAGCATCTTACCCGCTCTTTCATATTAGAAATGCGGTAGAACCGTCGGTTGGTGGCATCCCTCGGAATATTTTCTTCCTAACATGTGATGCTTTTGGTGTCATCCCTCCTATTCAGCGACTTTCCAAAGGTCAGGCGATGTATCACTTCATTTCCGGGTACACTTCCAAAGTTGCCGGAACAGAAGCAGGAGTAACAGATCCAGAGCCGGTTTTTTCCGCCTGCTTTGGTGCCCCATTCCTTCCGCTCCACCCTACGAAATACGCCGAAATGCTTGGAGCAAAAATGGATGAGTATGACGTGAATGTATGGTTGGTCAATACCGGTTGGACTGGTGGACCATATGGGGTTGGTAACCGTATCAGCTTAAAGTATACCCGAGCTATGATCACAGCTGCGCTGAATGGATCATTGGATAATGTTGGCTATCGCACCCACTCCATCTTTGGAGCGGAGATCCCTATGACCTGTCCGGATGTTCCTGGAGAGATCCTGAGCCCGAGAGAGACATGGAAGAACGACGTGGAATTCTACAAAAAAGCCAACGACCTGGCTGATCGATTTGTAGAAAATTTCAAGAAGTTCGAAGAGTTTGCAAATGAGGAGATCATGGCAGGCGCTCCTAAGCCGAACATGAAGTATTTGAGTTAATACTAATCCTCAAAACCAGATCGAGCTTTGCAGAGAATAAAGCCTTGAGCTGCAAGTTACGGGCATCAAGTTTCAGCATATTCATACACTAATTGTGATTTGGGCGTTGGAACTTATTTGTCTTTGGGTTTTGTGGTTTGAGATTTAAGCTGCAGAAGCCGCGACGCTCGTCGAACTCCGTGCAAACCTGTGTTTTCATTGCGACAGTCGTCGGAGCCCGGAAAAACGTGTGTTTTCATTGCGACAGCCGTCGGAGCCCGAGAAAACGTGTTTTTACTTCCCGACAGTCGTCGGAGCCTGGGAAAACGTTTGTTTGCTTCCCGACAGTCGTCGGAGCCTGGGAAAACGTTTGTTTGCTTCCCGACAGCCGTCGGAGCCCAGGAAAACGTTTGTTTGCTTCAAAACATCGTAGGTGGTCTGTGCAAACGTTTTCCTGCTTCAAAACACCGTAGTTCGTCCGCGCAAACGTTTTTCTGCTCCAAAACACTGTAGTTCGTCCGCGACAAACGTTTTCTTGCTTCAAAACACTGTAGTTTGTCCGTGCAAACGTTTTCTTGCTTCAAAACACCGTAGTTTGTCCGTGCAAACGTTTTCTTGCTTCAAAACACCGTAGTTGTCCGTGCAAACGTTTTCCTGCTCAAATTCTTACATGGTTAATTCTAAAATTCAACTCCTAAAACCTCTAAGTCTTAAATCCCAAATCTCCAATCTTTGAGATTCCTGAACTCACTTCGTTCATCAGGAATGACGTTAAGGGGAGAGATTCAAATCCTAAAATCTTGAATCGCTAAATCCCTGAATCGTAAATCCCCAAATCTCTCAATCGTAAATCCCTCAATCGTAAATCCCCCAATCCCCCAATCGTAAATCCCCCAATCTCTCAATCGTAAATCTCTCAATCGTAAATCCTTAAATCCCTCAATCGTAAATCCCCCAAATCCTCCAATCGTAAATCCCTCAATCGTAAATCCCTCAATCGTAAATCCCCAAATCCTCCAATCGTAAATCCCTCAATCGTAAATCCCTCAATCGTAAATCCCCAAATCCTCCAATCGTAAATCCCTCAATCGTAATCCCCAAATCGTAAATCCCCCAATCCCCAAATCGCAACCCCTCAGGGATTTTTATTACATTCATACAACCTTTTCCAACAACCCCCATCTTACTAACAAATGCCAATCAACCAAGTGACTGAAGAACAACAAGTCTGGATCAATCAGTTGAAGCAAGGAAATGAATTGGCAGCATTTAACTTGTATAACTGCTATTCAAAAGCGATGTATAGTACACTAATACGCATAACGAACGAGACGGAGGTAGCTAAAGATCTACTACAGGAAGCGTTTGTGAAAGCATTCAAGCGAATAGAAGATCTGGATGATTCAAAAGCATTTGGAGGATGGTTGAAGAGGATTGTCGTCAATACCGGGCTGGAATACGCCAGAAAAAAGAAATACGTATTCGAAGAAATTGATAATCAACCTGATCTGATCAATGAAGAGTTGGATGACGGGTTGGCAATCGAACCGGAGACGATCCATCAAGCGATCAAAGAATTACCTGATGGATGTAGAACGGTGTTGACATTGCACCTTATCGAAGGATACAAGCATGCAGAAATTGCGAAAGAGTTGGGGATTAGTGAATCAACTTCCAAGACACAATTCAGACATGCGAAACTGTTGTTAAAAACAAAACTGGAAGGCAGCTATGCAAATTGAAGATCTCATAAAGCAAAACAAGGACAAACTGGACGTAGAGCAGCCACCTCCGGAGGTTTGGGACAAAATCAAAAAGGACTGGAAGTCTGAGCCCAAATATTCCTTTTCCTACTGGAAGGTAGCCGCATTGGTTTTTATTTCCACCTCCTTAGTCCTGCTCTTTTACTCGCTCTCACTCCAAAACCAGGTGAATGAATTAGCCTCTCTGGGAGATATTTCCGAAGAATATGAAACGATTGAAAAAGGGTATCAGGAAGAGATCACTCAACTCGAATCAGCTATACCGATCAATGAGGTGAGCAACAATGAAGACCTGTCCTGGCTACTTGAAGAAATGGAGGTTTTGGAAGAAATCAATGAAATGTACCGACGAGACATTGGAACGGTGGCTGATCAGGATCAACTAGTCAATGCATTGATCGATTACTATGAGAAAAAGATCAAGATCCTTCGAAAACTTGAACTCGAAATAAATAGAACTAAAAAATTTGAAGAAAATGAAGCAGATAATACTACTGATATTAGCATCTAACCTCTCGCTTTACACCTTTGGCGACTCAAAGGATGATGGAGAAACACGGACTGCTACGGTTAGCTATGAAGTGTCTCCAGAGGATGTGATCAATGTTCAGTCAAAGTATACACACCTTATTGTAGAAACGTGGGATAAGGATGAGGTAGAAGTGACAGCTACTGTTCGATTTGACGGACGGATAACGAATCGAATGCAGGAATTCCTCGACGCTTTCGAGGATGAAGTAAAACGAAACATTACTAAGACTCCAAGTGAACTACTAATTAAAACCAGCCTGGACGAACCAAATAAGTTCCAATTGGGGAGTAGACATGTTGGTATTGTAATCAGCTTCAATGAAGATGAATTGAAGCTTGAGTATGCACTCAAAGTTCCCTCAGGAAACGAATTGCAGATCAAGAATTCCTATCGCGATGTGGTCATGAATGGATCTTACAAAGAAGTTATCATTGATCAATATTCAGGTGATCTAAAAGTTGAAACAATCGAAAAAGCTGACATCACCCTAAAGTATGGATCAGCAAGATTCGATACCATTGAAGATGCTGAAATGGAATTGTATGAACAGGAGATCACTGCTTCCAGGATTGGTAAGCTTGAAATTGATACAAAATATTCTGAGTTGAAAATCACAGAACTGGGAAAACTGGAAGCAACTTCCTACGAGACTGATTATGAATTAGGCTCCATGGTTTCTATCGAAGGGAATTACAAATATGGGAAAATGGAAATCAGTGATCGATTGGATGGAGGTCAGCTAACCACATATGAGTTTGATATCGAAGCAGGGGATGTTGGTGAACTGAAATTCGATGAAAGTAAATACGGAAGCCTGGAAGCAACGTACATAGAAATGCTTGACCTCTCCGAATCTTATGAAGATGATTTCGATCTTGGGTTTGTTGGCACATTAGTAGCCGAATCCAAATATGGAAATTACGAGATCGACCGGTTGGGTTCCAAATTCGATCTATATGGGTATGAAGATGAGATCGACATTGGTCAAATTGATGAAGGAGCTTCTGAGATTTTCATAAGCGGAAAGTATGTCGAAACCACTTTGGACATCAGCGGCAGACCTTATAAAATCATGGCCAACACCAAATACGGGGACATTAATATTGATAGAGACAGCATGAATGTGCGCAAGTACATCAAAGATGGCGACCTGTTGGAAATTGAAGCTTCTTACGGTGAAGATCAGGGAATCCCCGTACTCATCACTATCAAAGGTTATGAAATGGACCTTGATCTGGATTAGTTCCCGATCTGTATCAGGTCGATATCAAAAATCAGTACCGAATTAGGAGGAATTGATCCTACTCGCTGAGGACCGTAACCAAATTGGGAGGGCGCATAAATAGTAATGCTTCCTCCTTCTTGTATTAAAGGAACTGTTAGCTGCCAGGCTTCAACCAACTGTCGGAGTACAAATCTTGCTTCTTCTGAACTATCAAAGACATCTCCACTAAGCAGCCTTCCTTCATAAGCTACAGTGATCAGGTCATTGGTATCCGCCGTTTCCCCACTTCCTTCACTTGCAATAACGTAGCGAATCCCTGACTCATGCACTGTTGCTGCAATCCCATTCGTATCCAGGTAGTCCTGGATCAATGTTACATCTTCCGCGAACTGTTCAGCCGCCGTAAGTCCCGTATCGGAATCATCGCTACCACAAGAGCACACGAAAACCACACTGACCAGTAATATCCACTTTTTCATAGCTGTCATTCTTTCTTTGAGAAGAAAACAAGCACTTTCAGATCTTCCCGGATTTCGATGAAGCGGTGACTCACATTTGCTTTGACGAAATGAATGGTTCCGGGAGCTACTTCATATGTTTTATCACCGGCAACCAACCGTGCCCGGCCCTCAATGATGTAGTAAAGCTCGTCCCATTGATGGGGTTCCTGCTTATCCTCCTCTCCTTTTTTTAGTTGATAAATTCCTGATGATAGTCGCTCATTGTCAATGAATCGAAGGTATGAGCCACCTTGCTGAGCTGCTTGCTTGTACAGCTCTTCTAATTCAAAAGACTCACTGTCTTGTGCCATGGTGCCAAAGCTGAAAGCCAGGACTGCTACCAAAAAAACAAATCTTGATTGCATATAAAATCACTGCTCCTCTTCAAGGAAGGTAATATTTTCCGTCAGCACAGTTACAACAACTTCTTCTCCATCAACCATTACCTTTACTCCTCTTGCACCATTGTACCTTTTAGAGAATAGCATTCCTTCCGAACATCGTGCAACATGAATGGTATCCTTAGCAAAATTTTCAATCTTGAAGGGTTCGGTCGCTTTGTATTTATCTCGTTCGTTCACGTAGTATTTAAGAACCTCCAATGAACGTGTATTAGTGATCCCTACATTTTCGTAAGCCGGATCGCAGAAGACCTTTACTTTCGATGAATGAAACCTGTGCATTTCAAAATAGTCATATACTAGAAGGCCAATGGCCGATAGTGCCAGGAGACTAACGACATACAATGCGAATTTTCGAAGGTTAAAATCCATGCTCGGGGGGCGATTAGGTTTTACAATTATAGATAAAGTTAGCTTACTAATTCGATCCTTAATCCGACCCCTAACATTTTCTCGCCACTTACCCAGGTCACCTTAGTATGAATTTCCGCATCATTTTCCAACGCGGGTTTTACCTTTTCAGCCAATTCTTTATTCAAATAGCCGATCTGATTCTTAAACTTTGATATAACCTTAATTGCGTTGGAGTCAAACCGGTTATCAGGCTCAGCTTCCAGGTACAATTCATCGTCTTCCAAAACTTCTCTTGATATTATATCTTGTCGTTCGGTCCCATCGTCATTCTTTTGTGACACACCCACCACTTTAGATTCATAGACGAATACCGATGGTATCTTGATGATTTTTGCCATAACCTAAACTTCAATGAAAACTAATTTACTTCTTCTGCGTATTGTAAACACTTTCGTTTCTCACAAAACCAGCAAAGTACCCGATGGCTACAGTAGAAAAACGATGTGTAAAGATGATTGAGCATTTACTGGAGCTGCTGTCAATTTCAAAATGATCCACATTCATAAATCGGTACTTCTTTTGATCGTTGCTTTTGATCCTTCGCTCGAGATCAATTAGATTCATCAACAAATACCCATGGTATCCTTATTTTTTCAATAACCCAAACTTCAATGAAAACTAAATTTACTTTTCTTCTGCTTATTGTAAGCATCAGCATAAGCGCCCAAAAAATCAACAAGCTAACGGACGACTACCTTGAGAAAAACGGCGTTGAGATCATTGATCGTTTTCGAGAGCTTTTATCAATTCCCAATGTGGCCTATGATCTTCCCAATATCAACAAGAACGCTGCATACATTAAGTCAGAGCTGGAGAAGCGAGGGGTTGAAACGAAACTACTGCGAATGGTGGGGACTCCTCCGATCGTGTTTGGATACCTCCCTGCAAAGAATGCCAAGCGTACACTGGCATTTTACGTTCATTATGACGGACAACCGGTAGATAAGACCAAATGGACAAATGATCCCTGGGAGCCTACTTATTACTCAAAAGCCATGTTCGAAGGTGGGGAGCCCATTGATTTTCCCACTTCGGTAGATCAAATAGATCCTGAGAACCGGATTTATGCCAGGTCGGCTGGTGATGATAAAGCTCCTGTCATCACACTCCTAACTGCTTTGGATATTATCAAGGAAAACAAGTTAAAGATCACATCCAATATCATTTTCTTCTTTGAAGGCCAGGAAGAGGCAGGATCGGATCAGCTTCGTCAATATATGGAAGACAACAGAGAACTAATTGATGAAATTGACCTATGGATGTTCTGTGATGGCCCGGTTCATCAGTCGAGAAAACCACAACTGGTTTTTGGGGTAAGAGGATCAACAGGAATGGAAGTCACCGTTTATGGACCTAGTCGTCCTTTACATAGCGGACATTACGGCAACTGGGCACCTGTTCCCGGACAAAGACTTGCTGAATTATTGGCTTCCATGAAGGATGAAAAAGGGAATGTGATCATTGAAGGATATTATGATGATGTGGCTCCAATGGGGGATCTGGAAAAAGAAGCCATTGCCAATGCTCCTGAGATCGATCCGCTGCTAAAAAATGAGTTGGGACTGGTAGAAACAGAGGGAGATGGTAATTACTACGAACGACTACTTCTTCCGTCTCTGACTATCCGGGGAATTTCAAGTGGGAATACCGGAAGGCTAGCGAGAAATGTTGTTCCTGCCACGGCTACTGCATCGCTCGGTATCCGATTAGTAAAAGGATGCGATCCCGAAAAACAATTAGATCTAATTGAGGCTCACATCAAAAAACAAGGATATCATATAGTGCGTGAAGAGCCAGACCAGGAGACCCGGCTTAAGTATTCAAAAATTGCATTGGTTAAAAGAAGCAGCGGTTATCCAGCTGCGAGAACTTCTATGGATGATCCTGTTGCTCAACAGGTCGTGGAGCGAACAAGGGATGTTGTTGGTGATGACCTGGTTGTTCTTCCTACATTAGGTGGATCGCTTCCATTGTATCTATTCACTGATGTCCTTGCCAAGCCCGCTATCATCGTTCCGGTTGCCAATCATGACAACAACCAACATGCAGCGAATGAAAACCTAAGGATCGCGAATTTGTGGTACGGAATCAAGCTAATGAGCGCCTTGCTGACAATTCGTGACTAACAAATTGGTGTTGGAAAGGGTATTGTAAATCTAACCAACTCATTATGATTGAAGATATCCTACTGACGCTGCGTACGACGGCAACCATTTTAACGCTTATTGCAGGACTTGTAATAAGTGTAAAGTCGATAGCTAGTGTTTTCTCTGGCCTGAAGTACTCAGAGTTTGATTCTGTGCTTGCCAAATTTTTCATTGTACTGATCTATTCGCAATTTGTTTTGGAGTTGACCAACTTCTTTGGTTCCACTCATACCTACGAGGAAAGCCTGCAAGCAATAGAGCACATAGCATTGGTGACAGTAGCCACAGCTGCGGTTCAGGTTGGCCGGATGATCAGTATCAAATCCGGAGATGACCTGGTCAAATTTCGGTTCAGATCCATCTTTTATGGCATGGCTACTTTCTTGCTTGCGTACAGCTATTTGCTCTAGTCTGACGGTTGTTCCAAAGCATTTATATTTGGCAAAAAATTGATAACGCGTGTACACTTTTTTGCTTCATTTCCACTCCGGCCTCAGGTGGCTCGTTCTTCTCGCTTTAGTCATTAGTTTAGGAAAGTCCCTTGTTGGGCTTTTTGCCGGTGGCTCTTATGGTAAGTTGGACAAGATTGCTGCAGTTTCTTATGTGATGCTCATGCGTATACAATTCCTGATAGGGATTGTCTTGTATTTCTTCCTAAGCCCGTACACGACAAGATTTACGTTCAATATGTCCGATCCGGTGGAGCGGTTCTGGTCTGTTGAACATATCCTATTGATGTTCTTTGCAGTTGGAGCTGCTGAAATGGGTAGCAGCATCAGCAAAAAATCAGATGATGCCCAGGTGAAGTTCAGGTTTCAAGCGATCCTTTTTGGAATATCACTCGTGCTAATGATTCTCGGAATTCCCTGGAACAGAGTTTAGTTCCAAAAGGTATTCGTAGATCTCTTTCCAACTCAGTGTTGTTAGTTCAGCATCCGTAGTTGACTGATCATAGATATGGATCGCTTTGCAGTTCAGGTTACGAGCCAATTGTACATCTGTGGTTCGATCACCAATAACATGTGAATTAGGTAAGTCATAGGTCCCATTCAAATATTCCTGGAGCATTCCTGTACCCGGCTTTCTGTTAGGATGATTGTCTGACTCCAGGTGCTCATCAATGTGAACAGCATCGAAACGGATCTGCTCTCCCTCGAGCGTACGCATAATGAACTCATGGACAGGCCAGAACTCATGATCTGGGAAAATAGAAGAACCCAATCCATCCTGATTAGTCACCATGACTAAAAGAAAATCTGTTTCGGCCTGGATCTTTCGTAGATAGTATAAGACATCAGGCAAGAATATCAGTTTTTCAATTTTCTCGATTTTCTCATCTTCAGTCTCCTCAATGATCGTACCGTCTCGGTCAATAAAAAGTATTGGACGCATAATGGGCGAAAATACCATAGCTGTTAGGAAGAAACTAAGGTTATACTTTAGCTTTTCATTATGAAAGCAGTCTACTATGAAGATTTCATGGGAGCAGTTTCAGTGGCAACTGTACCCGACCCCACCCCGGCAGACGATGGAGTAATTGTAGAGGTTAAGGCTTCCGGCTTATGCCTGAGCGACTGGCACGGATGGATGGGGCACGATAAAGACATAGTGCTGCCTCATGTGCCTGGCCATGAACTTGCCGGGATCATAGTTGAAAAAGGTAAGCAAATAAAGAACCTGGAAGTAGGAGATCGGGTCACCGTCCCTTTTGTCTCTGGCTGTGGTAAATGCCCGGAGTGCAGTACCGGAAACCACCAGATCTGTGATAATCAATATCAGCCCGGCTTTACAGGTTGGGGATCATTTGCTCAATATGTTGCTCTTCGATATGCAGACATAAATGTGGTCAAACTCCCTGAACAGATAGGTTTTTCAACTGCAGCGAGCCTAGGCTGCCGCTTCGCCACATCCTTCAGAGGTATTGTTGATCAGGGAAAAGTTAAATCGGAAAACTGGGTAGTTGTCCATGGTTGCGGAGGTATCGGCTTGTCCGCCATCATGATCGCCAAGGCTTATGGAGCAAATGTGGTGGCCGTCGATATTGAAGATGCTAAATTGGATTTTGCCAGATCTATTGGAGCTGACGTGACAATCAATTCGAAGACCTCTCCTAACATAGTTGAAGAACTGATCACTTACACGGAAGGCGGTGCCCACATTTCAGTCGATGCGTTGGGGCACGAAGAGATTGTAATGAATTCACTGAAAAGTCTGAGAAAAAGAGGAAAGCACATCCAGATTGGCATTTTATCTCCGGGCACCAAAGATGCAAGAGTGCCAACAGACCTGTTTATTTCAAAAGAACTCGAGTTGATCGGAAGCCATGGAATGCAGGCATTTCGTTATGAAGAAATGATGCAAAAGATCCTGGAAGAAAAACTTGATCCTGCACGTCTTGTTTCTGAAACGATCAAACTAACGGAGGTGCCTGAGCAACTAACAACCATGACTCAGCATTCCTCCACTGGTATAAAAGTGATCACCGACTTTAGTTGAAATTCAATAGTTTGGGGAAAATTAGCGTCATGAATAAGTTATCGATCATACTCATTATTCTAACTGCTTGTAGTTCAGCTCAATCCTTCGAGCAACTAAGCAGTGAAGCTACTATTGTTACCAATGTTAGCATTATTGATGTTCGGGATGGCAGTCTCAAGTCGGCCATGGATGTTGTGGTTGATTCAGGTCAGATTACCCAAATTATACCAACAGGAAGAAGTATTCCCGAAGGGATCAAGCAAATCGATGGTTCCGATAAGTTTTTACTCCCTGGCCTGACGGAAATGCATGCGCACATCCCTTCACCACAATGGGGACGAAGCAATCTGAATGAGACGCTGTTTCTTTACCTATCAAATGGGGTAACGACTATCCGCGGAATGCTCGGGCACCCCAAGCACCTGGAACTGAGAACACAGGCCGCCAATAATGAGATCCTTAGTCCAAGGATCTTCACTTCAAGTCCTTCGGTGAATGGGAACTCCGTCCAAACCATTGAAGAAGCAAGAACGAAGATCAGAGCTCATTACGAAGCTGGCTATGATTTCCTAAAGATCCATCCGGGATTGAAATTGGAGGTATTCAATGAGATCGTAAAGACTGCCAATGAGGTGGGGATACCCTATGCGGGGCATGTACCGGCACTTGTTGGTATTCGAAACGCCCTGAACAGCGGATATGCAACCGTTGATCATGTGGATGGATACCTCGAAGGGTTGGTTCCGGCAAGTGAAAATGTTGATCCTACCACTAATGGATTCTTTGGCTATGACTTTACCAGCCTGGCAGATACTTCACTGATGGATGATCTGGTAGCACTTTCAAAGAGCAAGGGAGTTTGGGTGGTGCCTACACAAAGTCTGTTTGAACGTTGGTTCTCCCCTCTTGATCCTGATTCAATTGGTAGTACTCCTGAGATGGCATACATGCCAAAATCTACCGTTGAAAATTGGGTGCGAAGTAAGAAAGGATTGATTGAGAATGACAATTTCAATTCAGATCAATGGAAGAGATTCGATATGATCAGGAAAAGGCTTATCTACAAGCTACAACAAGGTGGTCAGGGATTGCTACTTGGTTCTGACGCCCCACAGGTATTCAACGTACCAGGTTTTTCCATTCACCATGAAATTCAAGGTATGCTCAATGCGGGCATTACTCCATTAGAAGCGATTCAGTCTGGAACTATCAACCCATCAAGGTTCTTTGATATGGAAGGACAGTTTGGTGAAATTGTAGTTGGGTCCAGTGCCGACTTTCTGCTCCTGAACTCGAATCCGCTTCAAAATATGTCTTCCTTAAAGGATCATAATGGCGTAATGGTCAGGGGCCGGTGGCTAAGTCGTGAATTCATTGACGAACAATTGGCTGAAATTGCTAAAAACGCTGCTAATCAATGAGTATACTTGATGTGTATGGCTGGCTGGGAGCCAGTTGCTTACTTATTGGCTTTGCATTAAATCTATTTCAGAAAATACATGCAGACTCAAATACCTACCTTCTTTTGAACCTCATCGGTTCTGCCTTCCTTTTGTATACCGCCTGGATGAACAATGCTTTTCCTTTCGTGGCGGTTAACTTTGTTTGGGTAGTTTTCTCTGCCTATAAGCTTATTCAGATGCGATTGAGAACTTGAGTATGAAGGAATTTTTTGAAGACATTTTTGAATATCATCACCACTTCAACGCTCACATAGACCAACTTTCTGAAAGGACCATCCCACTGTTTTCTCACTGCCTAAATGCGCACCAGATATGGAATGCACGAATCAACAACGGTGAGCCGTTTGGAGTGAATGATATCCATGACCCCAAAGGTTTTAATGCGCTTGATATGGCTAATTACAAGGATACACTTCAAATCCTTTCAGATAGGTCACTCAATGGTTCTATTAACTATAGCAACTCCAGGGGAGACCAGTTTTCAAATACCATTCAGCAAATTCTATTTCATGTTGCGAATCATTTCACGCATCACAAAGGGCAATTGATTTCAGACCTCAGAGCTAAGGGGATTAAGCCGCTGGTTACAGATTACATTTTTTACAAGAGGTAAATACAAATGGGATAGGTCCTGATTGGTTATATTCACAAGTCGATCCACTAACCAACACCACTGTGAAACATAAACCGGTTAGATTATTTATCAAATGCAAGAAACGGTTCCTTCACCTGATCAAGTCTGGATTCACAATAATAAAAAACGAATCATCTATTACCGCGAACCTAAATCCACTACGAAGGAGCAACTTGATTTCAACTTCAATAAGATTTGGGCGCTCGCCAAACCATTTAATGATTTTACATTGATCCTGGATTTGACTTATGCAGATAGGCCCGGTCCTGAGATTCGCCAACATATACTCGACTGTTTTGACCTTATCAGGCCCAAATTGACCCATGTTGCCATTTTCACCGGAAAGAACTTTATTATCAATATGGCAGCTAACTTCGTCCTAAGAAAGACTAAACTCGGATCTTATACCATTCATAAAACCCAGGAAGAAGCGGAAGAAGCACTTGAAAAGCACTCCAAATAGAAACATCACCGAAGAGATCCTCAATCACATCTTCGATATTACCTCCGGCGAATGTAAAATCACCGAAGAAAAGATATTGAATGAGAAAGACAAGGATCTTCAACTCATCCTTTCCGGCCTGTTACACCTGCATGAAGACATCCAGTATCAATTGGAGTTGCTCCGAAAAAATGAGGAATTGGAGAAGCTGAACAAGCAATTGAAGATCAAGAATTATGAGATGGAGCAGTTCGCATACATCGCGTCTCATGACTTACAGGAACCTGTTAGAACCATCTCCAACTTTGCTAAACTGCTAAGTACCAACTATGCGGGAAAGTTTGATGAAACAGCTGATAAGAGCTTCCAATTCATCATAGAAGCCTCAGACCGAATGAGTTCACTGATCAAAGGACTATTGGACTATTCGAGAATAGGAAGGGAACTTTACTTAAAAACGGTTGATTGTAACAAACTAGTTGAAGAAACAATCGACGATCTTTCAACTCGAATTGAAGAAACCCAAGCCAAGCTGAAACTCGAAAGACTTCCTGAGGTACTTGCCAATCCTACAGATCTAAGGTTAGTATTTCAGAACCTGATCAACAATGCAATTAAGTTTAGAAAAGAGGGATTGAACCCCAGCATTACGATTTCTGCTATTGAACAGGAAAGTATGTGGGAATTTTCCTGCAAAGACAATGGTATAGGAATAGCCCCGGAGCATCGGAATAAAATCTTTCAAATATTTCAGCGTTTACACAATCGAAAAGCTTATGAAGGTACTGGTATCGGACTTTCTCATTGTCGAAAGATTGTGGAACTACATGGAGGAGAAATATGGGTGGAATCTCAACTAAATGAGGGAAGTACTTTTTATTTTACACTCCCAAAGCCATGAAAAAGAAACTTAATTGCATCCTTCTGATTGACGATGATGAATCGACCAATTTCCTGCATGAAGTAATCATTCAGCAGGCGGGAATTACCGAACAGGTC
This sequence comes from Cyclobacteriaceae bacterium, assembly GCA_965267415.1. Taxonomy (GTDB): domain Bacteria; phylum Bacteroidota; class Bacteroidia; order Cytophagales; family Cyclobacteriaceae; genus Ekhidna. The sequence continues at coordinate 1,142,649 of OZ253955.1, forward strand.
GTTTCGCTTCAGAGCGGAAGTGCCGCGTTGGAATACCTCCAGTCACAATCCAATGGAAGGTATCCCAAGCCCGATCTCATCTTTCTGGACATCAACATGCCTGGTATGAACGGTTGGGAGTTTCTTGAAAAATATAAGGAACTGGATGAAGCGCAGCAGGGACACCTGGTTGTCGTTATGCTTACTACCTCCCTTCATCCTGAAGATGAACAACGTGCAAGTGGTATCTCTGAAATTGATGATTTCAAGAATAAGCCACTTACGGTAGAAATGCTGGAAGAAATCGTATCCAAGTACTTCCCGGAATAGGTCTAGTGTATCGGTATATCCCTGGCTCTCGGCATCCGATCCAGGTGGAAATCCAGATGGTGATAAACACTAAATCGGATCACGTTCCGGCTCTCGTATCGAAAAGGAGCACCATCATGTCGAAAACTATTCATGTACCCTGCCTGGATCTGTAGCGCAGGGCTTAGGTTATACCCTAGTCCGATGAAGGCCCTGTTGTCTTCCAGGTGGTTGTAGACTACCGTTTTACCTGCCTGAATGAAGATCTCTTCATAAAGCGCCAAAAACAACGTATGCGGACCAAAATCTTTGTGATTGAGCGGAATGTAAGCAGTCAACTTGTATCTAAAACGATGCGTTAACTTAAAGGGTGAGCCTTTCTCAAAATCTCTTCGATAGCGTTGTTCCAGTCGCAACTGATGCAAAACCTTAATGTGATCAAACGGAGTAGCCAATACGGCCTGCTCCCAGGCACGGTACTGAGGAACAACTTTGTCAATGTTCGGAACTTCCGGATCAGGTGCCCAATAGTATGGGTTAACAAAACCAACAGTAAAATCAAGGTAGCGTGCAATCTTATATGTAGCTCCTAATCGAAGGTAGATCTGGGCCATTTCATCTACTCCCTCTCTCATTCGAACATGGTATTCGCCATAGTACGCCCACTTATCATTGAAGTGGTACTTGGTGTAAAACCCTAGCCATACTCCATTGGAACTTCTTACCTCCTTCTCCTGGGGGCCATTAAAGGTTTGTGACTTTGCATCGTGGACTAACAAACCGATGCAAAAGCACATAATGGCCAAGTGTTTCATTGAATAGTGAGGTATTGTGTTTATATAAGAAAATCTGGTACAATTTAATGATTACCTCCACATTCGGGTGATTTCCCCGATATTTATTTACAAGGTTTCCAAACAATAATCCAATGAATATCAATCCGGAAGTAGATGAGTACCTGGAAAAGAAGAACCATCCAATGACAGCTGAGATCCAAAAAGTACGTGAGATCATTTTAGCTACAGACGATCGAATTGAGGAGACCATCAAGTGGAGCAGTCCTACTTTCATGTATAAAGGAAACATTGCCTCCTACTTCATGAATGCAAAAAAATTTGTGAGCCTGATGTTCCACAAGGGCGCATTGATCAAAGACCATCACAACCTGTTACAGGGGGATGGAAAGGAATCAAGGGTTGCCAGGTTTGAAAGCCTGGATGATATTGCATCAAAAAAGGAAGCTCTTCAGGCAGTCATCAAAGAATGGATCAGGATGCAGGATAGTTGAACTATTGAAGGAAGGTTGATCGTTAGAATTACAAAGCCCTGACCCATGCAAAGAACCAAATGGACTGAACGCTCTTTCTCTTTTGATTTTCCAATAGGCATTTTGCCAGGCATCCTTGAGCGTTTGATCGGAACGACCCCTCGTCTTCGTTCGATGACCGCTAACTTCCCGGATCGACTTGCGAGTACAAGAAACAATGGCAAGTGGAGTATAAAAGAACAAATTGGTCACCTCCTCGATCTCGAAGACCTCCACATCAGGCGACTGGAAGAGCTTGCCGAGCATCGCCCCGAGCTAACACCCGCTGACATGCAAAACAAGCAGACCGAGAACGCCAATCATAATGATGATTCTATTGAATCACTCATTAATCAGTTTGAAGCCAAACGAAACACCTTCGTTAATCTGCTAAAAGCCATGAATGATGAAACGCTTGGATTTGCTGCTACTCACACCCGGCTTGGTATTACTATGAGGCCAGTCGATGTGGCTTACTTCACTGCAGAACATGACGATCACCACCTGGCAAGTATTCGAGAAATCCTGGATATTAACTGACCTGTTTCCCTCAGCATAACATTTCGGGTGATCCATGTATACATGGAGTGAACCTCAAGTGGTTTGATTGGCCATCTGTTCGCTGAGCTACTTAAGCTTGTACTCACATTTAATTCCTTAGTAAAAATGAAAACAAGCAAAGTTCAAGTGTTAGTTGGCAAGATCGCAGTATTGACCGCAATTCTTATTATGGTCTCTTGTGGAGCTAACACCAAAAATGAGCAGGGAAAGAAAATTGAGAATACTGAAAGTGCTGCAAGTGCTGAAGTAATCCCCGCATCTACTACCACAGTTGACACCAAGACTGAAAAAACTATGGATCAGCCGGTTGCTCAACAACAAAAACCGGAACCTCCAAAACCGGAAATTGAATTACCAAGCTTGCCATACGACAAGTCAGAATTACCGACCGTTCAAAAACTGGACGAAATGTTGATGGATGACGCATGGTTAGAAACTTCTTTCAACCTGATATACAAGGAAATCCAGTTGTTGGAAGAGAAAACAGAAACATCCATGAGTGGGACACCAGAAGACCAGATCAAAGCGATCATGACCATGATCAATGGTGTCAATCACTTCAATAGCTATGCATTACCAATAGCTGAAATGGCTATGGCAAAGTTCCAGGAGAAGTATGCTGATGATTCAGAGTTTGGTGAAAAGTATCGAGAAACCTATTACGCCGCTGAAGAGGAGATCAATGGTGGTGTAATGAATGATGGAAATCACATCATCAAGGATGATTCAAAAAGGCGAGAAGTATATGCTCACTTCACTAACGGCTACATGTCCTCCAGGTCATCCGAATTGCGCTCAATGAAGGACCTAATCGAACAAAGTGAAGAATTAAAGGAAAGCGTCATCGGATCAGTAACCAACCAGGCCAACGTCGACATGATGGTTGCGGATTATCAAAAGGGAAAACAATTGACAGATCTGATCAACGGAACGATCAATAAACTGAACCTGGTGAAAACGCTAGATCCTGATCACGCTGAGGTCAATAGTATGTTGAACACTGTAGAGGAGAAACGGGCAAGCCGTGAAGAGGAGATCAAGAAGGCATTGGTTGAATACCGGTTTCCGGAAAGATACGATAGTGGTAATGCTCCATCCAACGCATCCACACTTGAAAGCCGCATGGAGGCCTATTTGGCAAAGTCCAAGCGGACGAATGAGCTTAATTACGATGTTAAAGAGATCAAACTTGCCGGGCCATGGATTGATATCGTTCACGCACTGACTGGTAAACACCTGTATAGCCAGATCGATTTTTACGTGGCGGTTCCATCACTTGAAGAACCTGATGTACTTGACATTCTTTTTGTTACGGGAAAAACGGATGGTCCTCATCACGATTCCTTTGGAAGATACTCTGTTGGAGGGGTTGGACAGATGCTTGCATCTAATCTCTAACAGATCTAATTCCGCCTGTAGTACCCATCCGCCGATTGGCGGATGGTTTTCTTTTTTCTTAAGACCTTCTTTTTCAGTGTTCACTTTATGTAACGCTGATCGTAAGGATTGACAGCCAATTTTAAGCTCTCTTCGCCAGCTGAACATTTTAGCTGAAGAAATGAGAATTAAAAGTTTATTGTTTTTAGGTGGACTGGCGGGTGTGCTCGCCTGCTCAGTCGGTCCGGAAGGTCCACAAGGGGATGAAGGATTTAATAGTCTTGTCAGAACTTCTGTGGAACCTTCCGGTACTAATTGTGCAACCGGTGGAATTAGAATCGATTCCGGCCTGGATAGCGACGCTAATGGCACCCTGGATGAGGGTGAAGTTTCAGATACACAATATCTGTGCAGTGTCTCCGCTATAAATAGTTTGGTAAATGTTGCTTCACTTGATGCCGGTTCTGAATGTACGAACGGAGGTATCCAGGTCGATTCCGGCTTAGATTCCAATGGTGATGGGGTTTTGGATGAAAGTGAGATCCAGGTAACCCGCTTTGTTTGCAACGGAACTAATGGAAATGGTTCTGGTGGAGGTTTTTACGATGAACTGATACGACTCAGTTTTGGAGTGACCGATTATGCGTCTTCCGGTATCACCTATTCCGGGATTTTTGGCGAACCGGAACGCTTACTAGCGTTTAACAAGAACCATTATATAGGAGCAGATTCGATTGTGTTTGCTGTCAATCTACGATCCAGCGTTGGCGCGGTGACAAGCTATGCAGAGTTATATAATGTAACTAATGGATTGTCAATTGCTGGCTCTGAAGTTCAAACCAATTATGTCGGTGAGCAGCCTGACTATATTTTCTCAGGAAACATTTATAATCAACTTCCTGATGATAATGTGGACCTTGCGTTCAGGCTGAGAAGTGAGAATTTCGGACAAACAAGTGTTGATGTGCCAGCATACTTGTTTATATTTAGAAGAAATATTTAGCAACCTAAGTAGCTATGAAGAGAAAAAGGGACCTCAGTGAGGTCCCTTTTTTTATGGAGTCGTTAATCTCAGATACGGTTTCACTTCCTTAAACCCTTGTGGGAACAGGTCTTTAGCCTCTTCATTCGATACTGCTGGTAGTATCACACAATCTTCTCCTGCCTCCCAGTTAACCGGAGTTGCAAGCTTCTTATATGCTGTCAATTGCAATGAATCGATCACTCGCAATATCTCATGGAAGTTCCTACCGGTAGAAGCAGGGTAAGTAATGATCAATTTGATCTTCTTGTCCGGAGAGATAATAAAAACTGATCTAACAGTCATTTTATCATTCTCATTGGGGTGAACCATATCATACAGTTCGGAAACCTTTCGATCCTCATCTGCTATCAATGGGAAATTGACGGTTGTGCCCTGTGTTTCATTGATATCCTTGATCCACTCATGGTGAGACTCCATTGGATCAATACTCAATGCAATTACTTTGACATCCCGCTTATTGAATTCCTGCTTGATCTTTGCCACCATTCCCAATTCGGTAGTGCAAACAGGCGTGAAGTCGGCAGGGTGCGAAAAGAGCACTCCCCAACCATCACCTAACCATTCGTGGAAGTTGATCTCTCCTACTGTGGATTGAGCAACAAAATTCGGAGCTTCATCTCCTAATCTAAGTGTAGACATAAGTCAGTAATAAATTTTAGCGTGTAACAATTAAAAATGCATCTCACTTGAGATGCATGGGTAAACATCAATTAGACGCTAAACCTATTACATTAGTTAGTTACAAAAAGGATACGTCAATTTTCCGGAAACTTGTAACCATTTTGTACCCAAGGAATGGTTGATCGAATCTTCCGAAAGGCACAAACTTGCGGAAGTGGATTTAATCAATCAGCTTTTTGTTTAGGCGGCCTGTCCAGGGTCGCCTTTCTTTTTTCTAACTGCTGATACTTCAGTTAACCAGGTCTTTGTATTCACCACCTTCCCAGACTTTGCATTTAATGGCCTCCCTCAGAACGCTTGGCTTGAACAGCGGCTTGTGCATCAATACGCGACCGCACTCCTGAATACCTTCAATGATCGAGGGGTGAGGGTGTATGAGCTCAGCAAGTTCTTTGATACTTCTGTCTTGGGAAATTAGCAGAGCAACCGCCTGAATAGCACTGGAAGCATGTTCACCGACAACACGCATTCCAAGTATATTCAACTGGTCATCGTTGGTTACAAGCACTTTAATAAAGCCCTGAGTGTTTCGCATAGCTGTCGCCCGGGGAATACAGCCATAGTCAAGGCTCACTACTTTGTAATCCAGGTTGGCTTCTTTGGCCTGGATCTCATTCATTCCTACGCCTGCTACTTCAGGATCGAGGAACATGATGGTGGATATGTTCTTGTAGATCAATGGTTGCTCAGGCTGACCAAAGATGCGCTCAACAGCATAACGGCCTTCTAATTCACCTACATTTACCAATGAAATATCTGCAGTGATATCGCCAACTGCATAGATGTTAGAAATGCTAGTCTGTGTCAGGTCATCCTTGATACCCCGATCGTCCAGTTCGACTTTTACCTCATCAGCGATCAGGTTGTGATACTGAGGAACCCTGCCAATCGAGACAAGCCCTTTCTCTACCTGAAAGGTCTCTTTGGAGCCGTCGGTGTACTCCAGATCATAAACAACCTCGCCTCCCTCGATCTTCATACTGTTCAGTCGGGAATTACGGTGAATGAGAACGCCTTTCTCTTCCAGGTTTTTTTCGATCACCTCCACAACATCCTCATCTTCAAACGGAAGTATCCGGTCCCCTTTATCAATGAGATGTACTTTGGTTTGACCGAAATTGGAGAAGATCGTCGCAAACTCACAGCCAATAACCCCTGCTCCAACGATCACGATAGATTTGGGGAAAGCTTTTAGATTGTTCAGCCCATCACTTGTGAAGACCACTTCCTCGTCTATCGGTAAGTGTGGCAGCTTCCTTGGAGTGCTTCCGGTTGCCAGAATGATGTAATCTGCATTCAGCTTGATTTCATCCGACTCTCCATTCACTGTGACTTCATTCTGACCCGTGACCTTAGCTGCCCCATGAATGTATTCAAAGAGCTCATCGCCCAGGCCATTGTTGATGTTTTTCATGTGATGGGAAAGAAGCTGAACACGCTCGTCGACAGCACACATAACTTCGTCGCGGACTTTATCATAACTAAATCCGGAAAGATTAAGATCGAATGCCTGATTGTGTAGATTGATCAGCCGGGCCTCTCTGGACAGCTCCCACCAGGTCTTGCTCCAAAGTGCTCCTTGGTGTACTCCGGCACCACCCAATTTGCTTTTTTCAATTAGTGCGACGCGTTTCCCAAAATCCAATGCCCTCATTGCCGACGCGTACCCTGCAGGGCCACCACCGATGACGCAAACATCAAATTTCTTCATTTCACTAGGCGAATGATTTCCTTAAATATAAACTTTTTGGAAGGGTAATGTGAAATGAATGGAGTTCGGAGGGCTCAAAAACAAAAAGGGCGATATTCATTGCTGAATGTCACCCTTTCAATTTTACAACTACCGTAGCAGTTGCAAAACTCCAAACTACAGTTCGGATTCCTTGTAAACCCGTTGTTTAGGTTGCCCCAAACCCGGTCTCCTACATCAATCTTCCAAACTTCGTTGACCTAAACCGGAGCTTAAACCAACTTCCCTTTGTCAGACTGGAAACTTACGTTTCGGCTTCCTATCTCTCGTTTGGTGATACTAATGTAGACTATAAATTTACATCTCCAAATTTTATAAGTGCCTAGTTATCAACAAGTTTTGCACTTACTTATACCCTATTTATCCACAGGGTTATACACAACTTAAGTCTCATTAATCCACATTCTCATTGTGATTGGACATTAAGTTCATTATCTTCATTACGCGTTTGAACGTCAACCAACTCCAACTCTAAACTTTCTCACCATGAAAAAAGCGTTCACTCTATTCACAATTCTTTTGATTTCCGGTTATGCGTATGCTCAACAACAACTTGAGATCAATCTTGGAGCCGGTTATACGGCTGTTGACCTTGATCAGCTAATTATCGAGGATGAGGTAGCCGGAACAAACCTGCTCGATTGGGATCAATTCGCTTATGGAGGTGGTGCTCAGTTCTTTTTCAAGGAAATGAGTGCTTTTACTCTCGGAGCAGAAGTGATGTACCAATACCTTTACTGGTATCAGGTCCGTGTTCCATTTGGCAGCACACCAATAACACGGGAATATGACATTTCAACCGTTCGTATCACTCCCATTCTTCGGTTCGGGGAAGACAGCTTCGCCTTTGATGTCGGACCTGAATTCAATTTTGCTTCCGGTGGGTTTGAGATAGGTTTATTGCTTTCAGGCAACTATTATATTCCTGTTAATGATCAAATTGATATCCCTCTCAAGTTTAGAGTGGATGTTATGAATGGGATCGTTTTAACTGCGCCGCTATCATTGAATACTGGAGTACGAATAAAAATGTAGACGCTAAACACTCACTTCAAGCTTTTCCATCAGAAGTTTTTCGATCTCTGGCACTGAATTGTAGAGTTGTTCGTACGATTCGGTGATGAAATACTCTTTCTGGAAAACATCTTTTCTGTATGCTGTATCCAGCATGTGCGAGATACTAAACGGATGTTTGGGCACCTCATCACTCAACGCATATTTGGTTTCTCCGGCAGAAGAAAGAATACCAGCCCCATAGATCCTGGTCCCCTCGGGCTCACTGATCAGTCCGAATTCAACAGTAAACCAATACACCCTGGAAAGTAGGTGTATCGCCTCCTCATTTCCAACAAACTGTAAAGCGATCCTACTCAGTGCCTCCAAAAAATCCACGAAGTGTTGATTGGTTAGTAAAGGAACATGAGCAAACACATCATGAAACATGTCAGGCTCTTCTAGATAATCAAGCTCCTTCTTCTTTCTTAGCCAGGTCGTAGCTGGAAAACGCTTGTTAGCCATCAGTTCAAAAAAGGTGTAATCCGGAACAATTCCAGGTACGACTGCCAGTTGCCATCCGGTTGTTTTCTTTAGAATTTTATTGGTCTCCTTGAATTCAGGAATAATACCCGTTTCGAATTTCGCAATCTTCAGCCCATCTAGGTACGCCTTGGACGCATGCGTAGGAAACTGCTGGATCTGTCGGTCAAACAATATCTTCCATACCTCGAAATCCTCTTGTGTGTAGTTCTCATAGACTTGTTTCATTGAACTGAGGTTTGTGCCATTGATTGGCCGTTAAAGGTTGATTTCAAGAGTCGTAGTTTTTCGATTAGCCTTCTACTTTCATTCTCATCAAGTGTCTGTTGACCATCAGAGTACGCCTCCTCGGGTTTGACATGCATTTCGAAGATCACTCCATCAGCACCAGCAACTGTTGCCGCAAGAGCGATTGGTTCTACATGATCCCTTAATCCAATTCCATGGGAAGGGTCAGCGATGATCGGAAGATGAGACTTCTCTTTTAAGATCGGGATCGCATTGATATCGAATGTATTTCGTGACGCTCGCTCGTAAGTTCGAATACCTCGTTCACACAAAAGCAAACGTTCATTACCTCCTGAGAAAACATACTCGGCACTTTGAAGTAGTTCATCGATCGTTCCCGAAACTCCTCGTTTAATCATCACCGGTTTGTCAACTTTTCCAAGTTCATCCAATAGATTGAAATTTTGAGTGTTCCTTGCCCCTACCTGGTAAATGTCCACATAGTCGTACATCTCCTCGATTTGAGAGACCTGCATGACTTCCGTGGCGATCTTGATACCATTCTCCCTCGCATGTTGATACCACATTTTCAATCCTTCAATACCCAAACCTCTAAATGAATAAGGTGAACTTCTTGGTTTAAACACCCCTCCACGCATAATACGGACCTTATTCGCTTTCAAAAAGGAAATAGTTCGTTCGATATTTTCCTCACCTTCTATACTGCAAGGTCCTGCCATGATCGCAAACTCCCCTCCGCCAATAACCACATCATCATCCAGGTCGATCTGTGTTCGGTCCACCTTCCACTTTCTCGAAACCAGTTTGTAATCGTCAGAAACCACATGGATATCCAGAATGCCTTCCAGGTGACCGATTTTACGGATATCAAAAGACTTCTTACCGGTCCCAATCAGGTAATCTCCAAATTGGGTCCTCACAAATGTTGTCTTGTATTTCTGAGCCTGAAGTTCCCGCTCAACAGAACTTCTCAACTCACCATTGATCTCTTTATCTAACTGTATGATCATTTTCCCTTAATTGAGTTTACAAACCCTTTGATGCCTTCCGGAGAAGCATCTTCAGATAGTTGGTGGATGAATGCGCTTCCTACAATAGCTCCATTGGCGTACTGACAGGCATTTTTAAAACCCGTATTGTCCGCTATTCCAAATCCTATTAACCGCGGATTTTTCAAATTCATTTCCTTGATGCGTTGATAGTAAGCTAGCTGACCTTCCGAGCTTTGCTTGCTAACCCCGGTAATGCTTGATGAAGCAACCATGTATATAAAACCAGTGGTATTATCATCGATCAATCGTATCCGTTCTTCCGAAGTAATAGGACTGATCAGAAAAACATTAGAAAGCCCCTTCGAACTAAAAAGATCTTTGTATTCATCCAGGTATTCTTTCATGGGCAAATCCGGAATGATCACGCCATCAATTCCAACCTCCTCGCAGGCAGTACAAAACTTCTCCACTCCAAATTGCATGACTGGGTTGAAGTAGCCCATTAGCAGAACAGGTATTTGGACATGGGCTCGAAGATCTTTCAACTGCTCAAACAAAAGAGACAGGTTCATTCCATTAGCCAAAGCTTGTTGAGAACTCATTTGGATGACCGGTCCATCAGCAATGGGATCTGAGAATGGGAGGCCAATCTCGATCATATCCACCCCGCTCTTTTCCAACTCAATGGCTATTCGTAAGGTATCGTCCGCCTGCGGAAACCCTGCTGTATAAAACACATTGAGAATATCTTCTTTGTGTGCAAGCACTTGATTCAAGTCTTTTCTTTCCGTCATTGTTCCCATTTCAATAATTCCCCCATTTGATGTAAGTCTCCAGGTCCTTGTCACCACGACCTGAGAGGTTGATCACTACCAGGTCATCAGTTGTAAAATTCAGTTGCTCCAGTGCAGCAAAGGCATGGGCTGATTCAATAGCTGGAATAATGCCCTCTAGTCGGCTCAGTTCAATTCCCGCCTTCATTGCATCTTCATCTGTCACAGGAAGAAATTTGGCACGATTGGTATCCTTTAAGTGCGCATGAAGTGGCCCAATACCAGGGTAATCCAGCCCTGCTGAGATACTGTGAGGTTCAACAACCTGACCATATTCATCCTGCATGAGTAAGGTTTTACTTCCGTGCAGAACACCAGCGGTTCCAAGTATCGTAGTAGCGGCAGATTGACCAGAATCAATACCCAAACCTGCAGCCTCTACTCCTATCAACTGAACCTTCTCATTGTCCAGGTAGTGGTAAAAAGCTCCCGCCGCATTGCTTCCTCCTCCGACGCATGCGATGACATAATCGGGAAAATCAGTTCCTTCGGTTTCAAGTAATTGTCCCTTTATTTCCTCGCTGATAACAGATTGAAATTTCGCCACAAGATCTGGGTATGGATGTGGGCCAACAACAGACCCAATAATGTAGTGCGTATCATCCGGATGTTTGATCCAGTGACGCATCGCTTCATTTGTGGCATCTTTTAATGTTTGGCTCCCAGAAGTCACACCTCTAACCTCTGCACCAAGGATCTTCATCCGCTCTACATTCGGTCGTTGCCTGTCCATGTCCAGGGCTCCCATGTACACCACGCATTCCATTCCCAATAAAGCGCAAACGGTAGCTGTCGCAACACCATGCTGCCCAGCACCTGTCTCAGCGATGATTCTTTTCTTTCCAAGCTCTCTGGCAAGCAACGCCTGACCAACCGTATTATTGACCTTATGTGCCCCGGTATGACAAAGATCCTCTCGCTTCAGATAGATCTTCGCTTGGTACTTTTCCGAAAGATTCTTAGCGAAATAAAGTGGAGTTGGTCTTCCTACATATGTACGAAGTAACTGGTCAAACTCCTGCTTGAACTTTTCAGAAGACATAATGCCCAGGTAATTCTTCCGTAGTTCCTCAACATTTGGATAGAGCATTTCCGGGATAAATGCTCCTCCAAAAGCTCCATAATACCCCAACTCACTAACTTGAAAATCACTCATAATTGCTCCTTCAATTTTGATACGTTTAAAACATCTTTTACTCCAGGCTCAATCTCGAACCGGCTATTGACATCAATACCGTAGATCATCGGCAAATCCATTCGCTTAATTGCATTCACGTCCTCCAAACCAACTCCTCCACTTAGCAAATAGGGTGTTTTAAGTTGATAGGTCTTTAATACTGACCAATCAAATTGTTGCCCTGTTCCCCCGTATCTTGCATCAGCTTTGTCAAACAGGAACAGGTCAGCTATACCATCGTAAGTGGCAATTTCATAAGGTAGCTCATCACTGATTCTGAAAACCTTGATAACCTTCATCCCACGTTCTTTCAGCTTCTTGACTAAAGTCAAGTCTTCATCACCATGTAACTGGATGTAGTCTAACTCGTACTTATCCCTCTTTAGCAGGATTTGTTCAAAGTCTTCATTCACAAAAACACCAACTTTCGAAATTGTATGCGGAATTGTGTTAATCAATTCTTTATTAAGCGTTGAAGCATATCGGGGTGACTTTGGATAGAAAATAAACCCAATAAAATCCGGCTGGAGCTGGATCAGCTCATTTATGTTCTCAGGGTCTTTCATCCCACAAACCTTTAACTTCAACTTGTTCATTTCAACTGTTTAATGAATTCAAAGGCAGCCTTGTGAGGTCGTCCATTGGTCATGAATGTTTCACCAATTAGAAATCCCTCAAACCCATGCTTTCTTAACTCCAAAATCGTCTCCGGTTTTCCAATCCCACTCTCAGAAATTTTCACAAAGTCCGAAGGGATCTTTTCTGCCAGGTCGATTGACGTATTGATATCCGTCTCAAAGGTTTTGAGGTCCCTGTTGTTCACGCCAATGTGATTAACTGCTTGTGTGATGGATCTTTCAAGTTCTTCGTCTGAATGAACCTCTAGCAGTACTTCCATACCAAGACTTTGAGCCAGCTTACCGAGTGATTCAATTTCTTTAGGAGTCAGAATAGCTGCGATCAGGAGAATAACATCCGCCCCAATGGATTTAGATTCAATCACCTGGTATTCATCAATAATGAAATCCTTTCTCAGGATCGGGCAAAAATTGAATGAACGAACCGTCTTAAGGTCTTCAGAGGTCCCTCCGAAGAATTCCTGATCCGTAAGCACGGACAAGCCTGAGGCTCCCGCCTGCATGTAACCTATGGATACTTCCTCCACAGAGAAGTGAGCATTGATGCTTCCTTTTGAGGGAGATTTTCGCTTTATCTCAGCAATAATTCCAGACTTATCATCTCTTTGCAAATACTTCCTGAGAGAAACCGGCTTACCTTCGAAGTAGACTCCTTGCTCTAAGAGTTTCACCGGGTACAACTCCTTTCTCCCCTTCACTTCCTCTTTCTTGTGTTCAACTATCTTCTCTAGAATGTTCATCAACTATTGACTGTTAGAAATTTTTTAAATGATTCCAATGCCCTGCCTGACTTCAGTGATTCATGTGCAGATTGGACCCCTTCTTCAATGGAAACCTGATTAACTGTTGCTATTGCCAGCCCTGCGTTCGCCTTTACTACTGCTTCCTGTTCTCTAGATCCTTCATTACTAAGTATTGTGGAGAAGATCTTCGAAGCATCTTCAACTGTCTCTCCTCCATGGATTGCTTTTTCATCAACCTTTGGCAAGTCCAGGTTTGAGGGAGCGATGATTGATTCAGTCTCCCTGGTGATCAGTTTGAAATCACCTGTCAGCGAAACTTCATCGTACCCGTCCAAAGAGTGGACAATCGAAAAAGCTTTATCTGTGTTTTGATAGAGGTAGCCATACAACCTGGCAAGCTCCAGGTCGAAAACACCAACCAATTGGTTAGGTGGAAATGATGGATTCACCATCGGACCGAGCATATTGAAAAAGGTTTTAATACCTAATTCTCTTCGCACAGGCGCAACATTTTTCATGGCCGGGTGAAACAATGGTGCATGCATGAAACAGATCCCGGCTTCATCAATGGATCGCTTAAGGATGCCAGTATCATTAGAGAATTTTATACCAAGTGATTCAAGAACATTGGATGAACCACTAACTGAGGAAACACCATAGTTGCCGTGCTTCGCAACATGTACTCCAGCTCCGGCAATCACGAAGGAGGCAATTGTGGAAATATTGAATGTATTCTTTCCATCCCCTCCGGTTCCACAAACATCAATTGCATTATAACCGGACAAATCCACTGGTATGCACAATTCCAGCATCGCATCCCGGAAACCTTCAAGTTCCTCTACTCGAATGGCTCTCATCAGGTAAACAGTGATGAAGGAAGCTATTTGACTAGGGTTGAACTGTCCACTTGCCAGTCCCTTCAATACTTCCCTGGACTCTTCTTTGGAAAGTGTCTGCTGATTGATCAATCGATTAAGTATTTCCTTCATAATGCTAACCAGTTTTGAATGATCTTCTCACCGTGTTTTGTCATGATCGATTCAGGGTGAAATTGAATTCCCCTAACGCTGTATTCTTTGTGCTTCACAGACATAATGTTGCCATTTTCAGATACACTGGTTACTTCAAGGTCATCTGAAATGGAATCCTTCTTAATCACCCATGAGTGATACCTACAGGCCTTGAATGCTTTTGGAATACCTCGAAAAATTTCGTCTTCTGCTATCTGCTCAACATTAGTTACCACCCCATGAAAAACTGTCGGAAGGTTATATAACTCGCATCCAAATGCTTCACCAATACCCTGGTGGCCCAGGCAAACACCGAGAATGTTCTTTGTAGGCGCAAACCGTTTGATCACCTCAGGCATTTTCCCAGCATCCTTCGGAAGACCAGGCCCCGGAGACAGCATGATGTGATCAAATGACTCTAGCTGTTCCAGTTCAAATTGATCATTTCGGGTTACAAACAGCTCTTCAGGTTCAAGTTCACGAAGGATATGAACCAGGTTATAAGTGAATGAATCATAATTATCAATAACCGCTACTTTCATAGTCCTTGCGCTTGTTTAATTGCTTGCGTTAGAGCCGCCATTTTATTATTTACTTCCTGTAATTCTTTTTCTGGATTCGACTGTGCAACGATTCCTGCTCCGGCTTGAAAAAAGAGTTGATTGTCCTTACTCAGGCAACTTCTGATCAGAATCGCGTGATTGAAATTGTCATTGAAATCCAAAAACCCAACAGCTCCACCGTAATGTCCCCTGGCTTCATGCTCGTTTTCAGCAATGATTTGCATCGCACGGATCTTTGGTGCCCCGGAAAGTGTCCCCGCCGGAAAGGTATCCGCAACCAAATCAGCCATCGAGGCATGTGATATCTCACCGACAACCTTCGAAACAAGGTGTATGACGTGTGAATAGTATTGGATCTCTTTATAGGTCTCCACCTTTACATCCGAACAATGTCTGCTTAGGTCATTGCGTGCCAGGTCAACTAACATCACGTGCTCAGAATCCTCTTTCGGGTCTTTAAGAAGTTCCATTGCCGAATTGGTATCAGCTGTGTCGTCACCTGTTCTTTTGAAGGTGCCTGCGATTGGGAACAAAGTAGCCTTGTTATCCTTTAGGATCAACTGAGCCTCCGGTGAAGAGCCAAAAAGCTTATAGCTACCATAGTCGAAGTAAAAGAGATATGGCGAAGGGTTGATCGAGCGAAGTGCCCGATAAACCTGGAATTCATCCCCTGTAAAAGAGGTCCTGAATTTCCTAGATAACACAACCTGGAACACGTCCCCTACTTTGCAATGATGAATACCCTTTTTAACCATCTGCATGTATTCGTCATCCGAAATACTGGATGTAATTTGTTCACCAGCTCTAAATGGGTAGTTCGGAAGGTTGTTTTGCTGAATAAGGTTGATGATCTCTTCGAACAAAGTTTCGTCTGGCTGATCAACATAAGCCTCTATCAAATGGCATTCGCTTTTCGTATGATCAAATGCTATAATGAAACGATACATGGAATAGTTGATCATTGGGATCTCACTATTCACCTTCACCCGGATCCCGTCAAAGTATTTGACCGTATCGTAATTGATGTGTCCAAACAAACCGGTTTGAATATGCTTCTCTGAAGTCCTTTCAGATTCAAACAATCTGACAAACCCGGAGAGTTGCTCTTTGATATCCGTCAGTTGCTCAGATCTATGTTCCTCATTAGGAAGTTTCGTGATTACCTGATCATTAATCACCTGGAAATTGGCTATCGGGAGACAGCAGATGTATGAAAAAGCATTCTCCGTTCCATGATAATCGGAACTCTCCAGTAGAATTGAATTAGCAAACCGATCCCTCAGCTTCAAATAGATCCCAACCGGAGTAATCGTGTCTGCCAGTATCTTCTTACTACGAATGTGTATTCGAATTTTATCCATGTTTATAAACAAAAAAACCCGCCAACAGGCGGGTTTCATTTATATCGTTTAGACATATCAGTGACCTGTTAGCATCGACGTATGCTACTCCACCACCAATATGTTCTGTTATTCATCATTTGAATGCGAAACAAAAACAAATGATTTTAAAAAACAATACCTGTGGAAAATAGTTGAACTTTTTTCGGTATTCATATGTATGATTCCTTGGATAATGTTCGTTTTTTAGTTTTAGCCTAACTTTCCGGTATGTTATCAGTTGAAGACCAAATAAGTATTCTAACACATCTATCCAAAGCTGACAAAGTGATTGCAGAGGAAGAATACCGGCTTATTCTGCATGTGGCAGAGGGACTTGGTATTGACCAGGAACGTGCCTCTCAGATCATTAATGATCCTAGCCCTATTCCTCAATTGAAGGATCTACCAGCTGACGAGAAGTTTGAGTACCTGGTGAATGTGGTCAGATTGATGAAAATCGATGGCAAAATCCATAAAAACGAAGTGGCGTTCTGTGAGAAGTTGGCAGTGAGACTCGGATATAAACCTGGTGTTATATCAGACCTTTCTGCTTACATCTATAAAGATCCCAAGATCAACACAGACAGATCCTATTTAAGGTCAATAGTAGATCAACACTTAATACCAATGGATGAAGACGAGGATTAAACTCTTCTCATTACTACTGCTTATTTATTCAACCGCCTCCTACTCGCAAAACCTGCAAGGGGAAGCTGAATATTTTGTAGCTAAAGCTTCCGACAAGATCATCCTTGATGGTAAGCTTGAAGAAGCGACCTGGCAAAATGCCAATCGCGGTGGTGGATTTTATCAAACATTCCCTACTGATAATCAACCGGCAGAGGATTCCACTCAATTCATGATCACCTACGACGATCAGTTCATCTATGTCGCAGTGATCTGCTATGATTATATGCGGGGTGATCCGATCACCAATACCCTGAAAAGGGATTTTACCTGGTTCTTCAATGACAATATCAGTTTCTACATTGATCCATATAATGACAGGTCCAATGGATTCACCTTTCAGGTAACTCCTGATAATGTTCAGCGAGAAGGATTGGTTGTATTAGGGGGAGATGTACAGTCCGACTGGGATAACAAGTGGTACAGCGAAGTTTCTAAAGCGGAAAATGCCTGGATTGTGGAGATGGCAATTCCTTTTAAAAGCATTCGGTACAACAGCGTTCCCAGTTGGAATATCCAGTTTATTCGAAATAACCAGAAACGTAACGAGCGGACTTCTTACATCCAGGTACCTCAGCAATTCCGAGCAAGCGACATGACATATTCCGGACCAATGACCTGGGATATTCCTCCTCCAGAAGCAGGTGCAAACCTTGCTTTTATCCCATATGTAAGCGCAAATACCGGAAAGAACTTTGAAGAGAATGAACCCTCTTCTACCAACGGAGATGCTGGGTTTGACGCAAAGATCGGTCTGTCTAATTCCGTGAATCTGGACCTTACCTTTAATCCGGACTTTTCTCAGGTGGAGGTAGATCAACAGGTAACCAACCTTCAGCGATTCGAGATCTCGTTCCCTGAACGACGACAGTTCTTCCTTGAAAACCAGGACCTCTTTGCCGAGAATGGATTCCGAACCTCACGCCCTTTCTTCTCCAGAAGGATCGGTATTCAGGGCCAGGGAAGCACCCAAAGAAATGTCCCGATCATCGGAGGGGCAAGGATGAGTGGTAAGATTGGAAAGAACTGGCGAATAGGTGTTCTTAACATGGTTACTGATGAAGACAAAACTTCTGAAGAGATCTCACCAGCGCAGAATTATTCGGTAGCAGTGATTGAACGGCAGATCTTCCGAAGGTCCCGTATCAGTGGGGTCTTTGTGGGCAGAACAAATCTTGGTGACAGTTTCATCGAATACGATACAACTGCTTTAACAAATGACGGACGGCTCCTGGACCTGGCAGGAAACGAGCTAAACCCAGAGGATACGTTGGTCACTTTGTCTGAGTACAATTACGTGTATGGGTTAGATTACAACCTGGCTACAGTCAATAACCGTTGGCAGGGTAACGCCTACTATCACCGCTCGGCAGATCCGGTTAGACAAACAGACAATGCAACGTTTGGGTTCTTTTTAAGGTATCAAACCACTAAGGTTAACCTAAGAGGGTTTTCAAGAACGGTTGGTGATGGCTACAATGCAGAGGTTGGATTCGTTCCAAGAACAGGTGTTACTTCCTCGGGAGGAAGACTGGACCTCAATTACTTTACAGAAGGAAAGATCCAGCGGCACGGCCCTTCGATTGGTGGAAGAACACTGATTGATCGTGACGGAAACGTACTTGATAATAGTATTTCCGGTGATTATGAACTCCAATTTTTGAACTCTTCACAATTTCGAATTGGAGCGGAATGGCAGTCAGTAACACTTACCCGGGAGTTTGATCCATCTGGAACTGACGGCCTGGAATTACTGGAAGGTGATGAGTTTGGTTGGTTCAATTATGGCATTGAATACAACTCCGACAGAAGGAAACCATTCACTTATGACTTTTTTGCCAACACAGGAACCTATTACAATGGTGATCGAACAAGTATCGGTGGGAACCTGATCTATCGATATCAGCCAATCATACAGGTTGGTGTCAATTTCGAATACAACAATGTGCAGCTTCCTGATCCGTACAATGATGCCGATCTCTTCTTGCTTGGGCCCAGAATTGATTTGACACTTACCAACAAGGTCTTCTTCACATCATTCGTCCAATACAATACACAGGATGAGAACCTTGGACATAATTCAAGGTTCCAGTGGCGGTTCAAACCGGTTTCTGACCTGTTCATTGTATATACGGATAACTACCGAACGACAGACTTTGCAACAAGAAACAGGGCTTTGGTTATCAAGCTTTCTTACTGGCTCAACCTCTAAGCAGCCTGCTTCAGCTCTTCTTCTTTGATTCTTTTGATCCTCGGGTTCATAATAGAAAACCACAGAGGCGGAATAGTAGAGAGCAACATCATTCCCGGATAACCAGTCGGCATTTGAGGACTATCATCGATATGCCGAAGGATCTGGTATTTTCTACTTGCGATGTAGTGATGGTCGGAGTGCCTGGATAGCTCGAAAAGCATGAGTCTGCCAATGATATGATCAGAATTCCAGGAATGGTGAGGCATCACCCTTTCATAGACCTCTCCTTTCTTCCTACGCTCCAGTCCATAGTGTTCGATGTAGTTGACGGTCTCCAAAAGTAAGAAGCCCATGGTAGCAGCTAGTACAAAGTACCCCATCACTTCCCAGCTGAAGAACAAACCTATGGCTATCAGAAGTCCGGCCTGTATCAGCTGAAACATTAGCATTTCGTTGTGGATGGAGATAAAAGCTTTGCCTGATTTCTTTAAACGGGCCAACTCAATTTTCCAGGCAGACAAGTAAGCAAACACAACCGACCTTACCCAAAAAGCATACAGCATCTCTCCATACCTTGCGGATGAAGGATCTTCTTTTGTACTCACATTTTTGTGATGTCCCCGGTTATGCTCTATGAAGAAGTGCATGTAGAGCGAGGTTAGCAACAGGACCTTCGCCATGAATTGCTCATATTTCTTAGATCGGTGACCTAACTCATGAGCTACATTAATTCCGATCACTCCGCAAAGCATCCCCATCCCTGTGATTCTTCCAATCTTGTCGGAAAGCGCTAGTCCGGGCTCGCTAATTGATGTGAGAAAGAGGTAGACAAAAACACACTGTAATGGCACCATTAGGTAGATCTGCCAATCATAAATCGGGTCTTTCTTTCTTATTTCTTCTTCTGCTTCGGATAAATTGGAAGGATCCGGTTTAAAGGCCAACTCCAACAGAGGGATAATAGCGAATGAGAATATCACAGGCAGGAACGTAAGCCAGCCAGTGGTATTGAATGAAATGAATACTACTATTGGCAATTCCAACACATACAAATACTTCAACTTCTTCATGGAGACAACTCTAATTTACCATATGGAATCAGGTAGCCTATTGAGACTCCCAAATTCCAGAGGTTTGATATATCCGGCAATTGATCATTAGTAAGATCACCGGCATCAATAAAGTTACTAAAACTGTAACTGAAAAATCCTTCCAAATGAAGTGACCCAAAAGAGAAATCCCTAAAAACTCCACCACTCAACCTTCCTCCGTATCCAATTTCACGATCCCGATCAGCTACGTAAGTAGCAAAATCATCAACGGTTATACCTGTAGGATCAGGGTCCTTTTTGGCTTTTAGCAGCACTTCCGTATAAAATCCAGCAGCGATGAAATACTTATTTTCATTTCCAAAATATCCGACTCCTTCGATCGGGATCTCGATGTAGTTCATCCGAACACTGTAATTATCAATTGAAGGGTCAAAAAATGATTGAACCCACCCACGTTGAATGTAGTTGACTCCTCCCTGGATACCTGCATTGATCAAGCTTGATTTCCTTCTAGGGAAATGCTTTACCAGAATACCTGCATTGAACCCTGGCTGGAACCCTAACCTGGCATTAAAACCAAATACCGTATGGTTCATAAAGGAAGAACTGGCATGCCCCCCAAGCTTAACCCCCACATAGGTTTTGGTTTGTGCAAAACCTATGAAGGTCAGTAGAAAGAATAATAAAATGGGAAATAGTTTCATCAGCAAGTGCCTGCCATTCAATAATGGGACCAAAAATAGAATAATCGCTTATATCCCATTTTAATTTAATTTTCGATTTTAACCCAAAAGAAAATATGAACGACGCGCCCCTAACCAATGATGCTGTCATATTTGGCATTATCATGCTTATGTTGGGAATGGTATTCTATACCTCCAACCTTGACTCTCCTTTTTGGAAGAAATTCTACAAAATCATTCCTGCTCTCCTGGTCTGCTATTTTCTCCCCTCACTTTTAAAAGCCGTAGGGCTTATTAATCCATCTGAATCTCGATTATACTTTGTAGCATCCAGGTATCTTCTACCCGCCAGTATTGTTCTTTTAACCATTAGTGTCGATCTGAAAGAGATCGCAAAACTTGGATCCAAGGCTGTGATCATGTTTGTAGCCGGAACGGTAGGGATCGTCATCGGAGGGCCATTGACAATCTTACTGTTATCTCAGGTAGCTCCGGATCTAGTTGGTGGCGCTCCTCCTAATGAGGTATGGCGTGGAATGACTACCATTGCCGGATCATGGATTGGTGGTGGAGCTAACCAGGCAGCAATGAAGGAAGTCTTTGAGGTGAACGATGAGCTGTTTTCCAAAATGGTAACCGTTGACATTATTGTTGGTAACATATGGCTGGGTGTTCTGATTGCAGGAGTAGCAGTTGCCAAACTTATCGACAAGAAATTAAAAGCGGACTCCAGCGCCATTGAAGCATTAAAAAATAAAATGGAGGCTTATCAAGCCAGTATCGAAAGAACTCCAACGCTCACTGATTTGATGAAAGTTCTGATGGTCGGGTTTGCATGCACAGGATTCGCACACTTTGGCAGTGATCTTATCGTACCGGTCCTTACAGCCAATTTTCCTCAACTCGATAAGTACAGCTTATTATCCGGCTTCTTTTGGTTGGTAGTGATCGCTACAACGCTTGGTGTTGTTTTATCATTCACCAAACTACGGGAGTTGGAAGGTGTGGGGGCTTCTCGAGTTGGTAGGGCCTTTATCTATATTTTAGTAGCAACAATCGGGATGAACATGGATATTGTTGCCATTTTTTACAATCCCGGGTACTTCTTTTTGGGTATCATCTGGATCATGTTTCATGTACTCCTGCTCGCCACAGTAGCCAAGCTGATCAAAGCACCTTACTTCTTCATTGCTGTTGGAAGTACAGCCAATGTTGGAGGTGCGGCATCCTCTCCTGTCATTGCAACTGAATTCCATCCTTCACTTGCCCCGGTTGGTGTGCTTATGGCTGTGTTGGGATATGTGTTGGGTACCTATGGCGCTTATATCTGTGGTCTTTTAATGCAAGCTGTAGCCCAATGATCCACGAACATCAACTGGAAGTGTCCATTAAGGCACCGTACTTCACCATGAATGAACTGACAGAGGAAACTGAGCGTGTATGGTTGATTTTTCATGGGTATGGGCAATTGGCGATGTACTTCCTCAAGCGGTTTGAGGTCCTGGATTCCAAGAAGAACTTCATCATTGCACCCCAGGGTCTTTCCAAATTTTATACGGAAGGAGTAACCGGAAGAGTGGGCGCTTCATGGATGACAAAGGAAGATCGACTGACTGAAATCGATAACCAGTATGCCTACATCACTTCCGTCCTTCGTCAAATTGGTGATATCTCTTCAAAGAAGTTGATCTACTTTGGGTTTTCACAAGGAACTGCCACAATGGGGCGGTTAGCTGCAGCAGCAAAACTACCTTTTGATAAAATGATCATTTGGGCTGGTACCTTTCCTCCCGATGTAGACCCGAAGATGTATAATTACTTAACTGGCAAGGAGGAAATCCACTATTTTACAAGCAAAAATGATCCTTATTTCAGGGATCACATGATTGCAGATCAAAATGAAACGGTTAAACGAACAACCGGAAAAGAACCAATACTTCATTGGTATGACGGAGGCCATAAAGTCATTGCCGATCTGCTCCTAACCATTTAAGAATATGCACAAACTCTTTTCAATCCTTGTACTAGTCCCAACTCTTGCTTTTTCACAGGCTCATGAATCCATGGTCAAGAGCATCTATGATGAGGTCCTATCGAATGGTCCGGTTTATGAGAATCTACGGGTACTCTGTAAGGATATTGGTAATCGATTAGCTGGCTCTCCCGAGGCAGCTGCAGCTGTAGAATACACACGTCAATTGATGATGTCCTATGATTTTGATACCGTCTACCTTCAACCGGTCATGGTCCCACATTGGGTTCGTGGAGAAAAAGAAATAGCCCGGGTTACGAATTCTGAGAAGTATGGTTCTTTTGATATGAATGTGCTGGCATTAGGCAATAGTGTTGGAACAGGTCCTGATGGCATCCTGGAAGAAGTGATTGAACTTGGAGGTCTTGATGAGGTCGATAAGTATGGAAAGCAATTGGAGGGCAAGATCGTCTTCTTCAATGGCAAAATGGATCCAACTGTGATCAACAATTTCTTTGCATACGGAAAAGCTGTCGGTCAACGTGCCAATGGAGCATCGGAGGCTGCCAAATATGGAGCAAAGGCAGTGATCATTCGTTCGATGACCAACCGTCTGGATGACTATCCTCACACCGGGTCCCTTTGGTATAAACCATTGATCTCACAGATCCCAGCCGTTGCAATCAGTACGAATGATGCTGAAAAACTAAGTTCAATTCTAAAGGAACAATCCGGTGTAAAGGTTTATGTCCGAACTACCTGTGAGATGTTGGATGACGTACTCTCCTACAATGTGGTTGGCGAATTGAGAGGCAGTGAGTTACCAGATGAGGTCATCAGCGTTGGCGGACATCTCGATTCATGGGATGTGGGTGAAGGTGCCCATGACGATGGCGGAGGCTGCATGCAGGCGATCGAAGCAGTACGTGTGTTCAAAGCACTTGGAATTCAGCCGAAAAGAACAGTCAGGGCCGTCATGTGGATGAACGAAGAGAATGGCGTTCGGGGTGGAAGAGCTTATGCCGAGATAGCAAAAAAAAGCGGATTAAAGCACATTGCCGCTATTGAGTCGGATGCTGGAAGTTTCAGACCATTAGGTTTTTCCATGACAGGAGATGAAGAACAGAAAGAAAAAGTCAGAAGCTGGAAGGACTACTTCACTCCTTATGGAGTATGGAATTTTCAACAAGAAGGAGGCGGTGTAGACATAGGGCCCCTTCAGCCGCTTGGGACTTTACTCATCGGTCTGAGACCAAATACTCAACGCTATTTCATCCATCATCATACGGAAGCAGATGTCTTTGAAGCGGTGGATAAACGTGAGTTAGAGTTAGGAGCTGCCTCAATGTCTGCTATGATCTATCTGATCGATCAGGAAGGACTTTGACAATCAGAAACCCGAAGCAGCTGCTTCCTCTTTCATTTGCTCTGCAGTTTCTTTACCAAGGTACCGATCAATCAAGTGATGCCCCAGGTAGATCAAAGGAGTAAATGCAACAGCGACAACAAACTTGTATATGTAGTTAATGATACCGACTGAAATAACCTGCGAAAATGGCCAACGACTATCTGATGGAGCCAAAATGTAGAAGGCAATGGTTAGTACTACAAAGCTGTCTATCAACTGTGAGACCAAAGTAGAACCGGTTGCTCTTAGCCATACCTTTTTCTCACCAGTGATGCTTCGAAGCTTTTGAAATACGTAGACGTCCAACAATTGGCCGATCAAGAATGCAACGAGCGACCCAATGATAATTCCAAGTCCCTGCGTATAGATCTTATTGAAGGCAAAATCAATATTGAAGTAGTTACCCTCTGCATCTTTACTATTGATCTCTAGCCAAAAACCAGCTGGGTCGAGCTTTGTTACCAGGAAAATCATCAGAAAAGCATATGCAATACACCCTACCGCAAGAAAACTGATCTTACGAACCCCTTTTTTTCCAAAATACTCATTGATGATATCAGTGGTAATAAACACCACCGGCCAGATCATCACTCCGGCAGTCAGGTTGAAATCCAGCACATAGCCCAGGATGTTGATATTTGCAGGAGCTAATCCAAGTGTTGATTCTCCGGAAAAGATCTTGACACCAATTAATTCTGCCAGGAGCGCATTTGTCAGAAAGATACCGGCAAGGATCAGAAACAGGGTTCTCTTCTTATTGCTTTCCATCAATCACGAATTTGGTTCCTTCTATTGCAAGCTCTGAATTGGGGAAAATCGTTTGGGCTTCTTCAAGGATCACATCCAGTTCGCGGTATCGCGCAGAAAAATGACCAAGGACCAATTTCTTAACTTCAGCCTGTTTAGCAAATCCAGCTGCTTCCTTGGCAGTTGAATGAAACGTGTTATGTGCACGTTCAATCATATCATCAGCGAAAGTGGCTTCATGGTACAACAGATCCGCTCCCTTGAGTTGTTCAGCAAGTTCTGGCTTAATACGAGTATCGGAACAGTATGCGTAGCTAAAGGGTGGTAAAGGATCTAATGTCAGCAGCTTGTTTTCATACTTGATCGACCCATCGGATTTGAGTACATCTTTTCCATCTTTCAACATATTGATCTCCGCGGGTGAAAGGCTTAGCTCATTCAATGCCTGCCGGTTGATCCTTCTTCTTTTCGGCTTTTCTTTGAAATAGAACCCGGCACATGGAACCGCATGATTCATTGGTATTGTAAAAACCTCCAATTGCATGTTTTCAAACACCTTCTCTACTTCTCCTGGCTTCCATTCCAAGTAATTGATCTGGTAATTGAGCCAGGTTTGAGAATGCTGTAATTGAAGAGTTATGATATCGGAAAGACCCGGCGGAGCTATAAGGTCCAATGCTCTTTCGCGACCAAACAAATGCATGGTTGAAAGCAATCCAATCAAACCAAAGTAGTGATCCCCATGCAAGTGAGAAATGAAGATGTGATCGATTTTGGAGACCCTGATCTGGTTCTTTTTTAATAGAAGTTGGGTTCCCTCTCCACAATCGATAAGGAAATGTTGGCTGTTAACTTTAAGCAGTTGAGAAGTGTGATGCCTTCGATGAGCAAATGCTGCGGAGCTTGATCCGAGGATCTGTAATTCTAAGCCCAAGCGTTATTCCTCTGCTCCCTGCCCTTTTCCAATCTCCGACATAAATACGTAATCAACAGCTTCTTCCTTTGAAGGTAGAATCGTAATGACCTTATCCAGCTGACTGATAGAGATAAGTTTCATTACATGATCTGTCACATTATACATGACAAATGCTCCTGATTCGCTGAAGGACCGGTTTCCAACAAGCAAGGCACTAAGCCCACTTGAATCAACGTATTTAACATCACTCATGTCAAGAATGATACTGCGAACACCATCCTGACTCAAAGTCATGAATTCGGATTTCAGTTCGGGTGCCAAAGAGGTATCGACCTTTTCTTCACCAATTTTTACAATTGAGTAGTTCTCGTATTTATCTGCGTTGAAATTCATAATCTATCTACTAATGGATCAATACTTTCTTTTATCGAAGCTAATTTATCGTCGGTTTTGTCCTTAACAAACTTTTCACCGGATATGTTTTCGTAGAGCTCAATGTACCGATTTGAGATCATTTCTATCCGCTCGTCGGGTATTTCAGGCATTTGTTGACCTTCTTTTCCCTGAAAACCCTCAGAAATCAACCATTGGCGAACAAACTCCTTGGATAATTGTCTTTGAGGTTTTCCCTCCCTTTGCAATTGCTCGTAGGTATCCGCATAGAAATACCTGGAAGAGTCAGGGGTATGAACCTCATCGATCAGGTAGA
The DNA here is from genome assembly GCA_965267415.1 of Cyclobacteriaceae bacterium. Lineage (GTDB taxonomy): Bacteria > Bacteroidota > Bacteroidia > Cytophagales > Cyclobacteriaceae > Ekhidna. Next base: position 1,169,148 of record OZ253955.1, read on the forward strand.
TCTCACCATCGTATTTACCAAACTCATACTTGGTATCGACCAGGATCAAGCCTCTTTGACTTGCAACCTGTGTTCCGTGCTCAAAAAGCTTATATGTATAGGATTCTAATTTGGAATATTCTTCTGAAGAGACAAGTCCTTGCTCAATGATCTCCTCTTTGGAAATATCTTCATCGTGCCCCTCATCGGCCTTGGTGGATGGAGTAATGATTGGACTTGGAAACTTATCATTCTCAGCTAAGCCATCAGGAAGCGGAACTCCACAAAGCATTCGCTTACCTGCCTGATATTCTCTCCAGGCATGGCCAGCGAGGTATCCACGAATGACCATTTCAACTTTGTATGGTTGGCATCTCTTCCCAAAGCTTACGTTAGGATGTGGTACTGACTCTAGCCAGTTTGGGACAATATCTTGTGTTGACTCAAGAAACCGGGCAGCAAGTTGATTGAGCACCTGCCCCTTGAAAGGAATGGGTTTGGGAAGAACAACATCAAAAGCGGAGATTCGATCAGTGGCGATCATCGCCAGTTTATCGCCAAATTCATAAACCTCCCTTACTTTCCCTGTGTACTTCCCTGTTTGATTATTGAAGTGAAAATTAGTAGAAGTGATCCCGTCGGACATAGGCTGCAAAAATACCTTTTTCATCCGTTGAACCAAGCATACAGTTATCTCTCTCCGAGAGCATTTCTTTAGGTATGCCCGCTAGTCAGTTTCCCCGGTACCCAAACGTTACAAAATATGTGCCTGAGGAATCACTTCTAAGGTGAGATTTCTATTGTGGTTACTTCAGGTCTATGCGGGTGCTCCCTGGTTAATAAATGTTTGACACTTCTCTTTCGTCCCGATGTACAGGATATTAAATCCCCTTTTCACCACGTAATTATCCCCAGAATCTGATTTCTGGAGCTTAAGCTGATCTCCTCGTTTCGCAAAAAGTTTAAATAAGTTTACCATAGCTGTATTATTTAATAAAGAACAATTTAACTTCTAATTATCATATTTTTTATTAGTAAAATCCTAACTATTCTATTATGAATTTTACCTAGTTAGCCATCCGTATAAATCACTTCTACAGGAGTAGGCGAAAGTGCTGTTCTTAATAGGAAGGAGAGGATTATTGAGGCGATCAGCCAAATGGCTGATCGCTCAATAAGTGATCCATAGCTATATTGATAGACCTTGTCTAACGAATGTCTGGCATTTCTCTTTCGTTCCGATATAGAGTGTACTATACCCTTTCTTCACTACCCAATCATCACCTCTTTCCGATCTCTGTATTTTGAGCTGGTTCTGGTCGCGTTTTGCGAATAGCCTAAATAGATTCATAATGGTGAGATTTAGTTAGAAATTGTATTTATTAAATATTAAACATAAATATAGCTATATATGTTTCATTTAAATACAAAAAAATCTACGAATTATTCAATTTTCGATAAATGACACATTTATCGCGACAACTGAAATAGTGAAATACTTATCGGATTACCAGCGAATGAGTGCGGATGCCCAGGTAAACCCACTACCAAAGGCCGCCAGGCAAACGAGATCTCCCTCCTTGATCTTACCCTCTTGCCACGCTTCGCTCATTGCAAGTGGTATTGAAGCAGCAGTCGTATTGCCGTAGCGCATGATGTTGTTGTACACCTGGTCATCAGATAGTCCGAGCTTGCTTTGAACAAACTGGCTGATCCTGAGGTTGGCCTGATGCGGGATCAACAGGGAAATATCTTCTGGCTTGTAATTGTTCACCATTAGTGCTTCACCGATAACTTCCATGAAACGAGTCACCGCGTGTTTGAAGACAAAGTTCCCATTCATATACGGATAATAACTGGTATCCTCAGGGTCATTATCTTTTATGATTTCAGGGACCCATCGCAACGTGCTGGGTCCTTCTAATGCAAGCTCTTTGGCGTGTTTACCTTCAGAGTGAAGATGTGTGGAGAGAATGCCTGATCCCTCTTTATCATTTCTTGTGACCACAACAGCGCCAGCTCCGTCACCAAAAATGACTGTAACTCCCCTACCTCTGGTTGATCGTTCAAGCCCGCCTGAGTGGTTTTCAGCTCCAACGATCAGGATGTTCTTATACATCCCAGTTTTGATGAATTGGTCTGCAATCGAAAGACTGTATACAAACCCGGAGCATTGATTTCTTACATCAAGAGCTCCAATTTCTTTGATACCCAATTGGTCCTGAACCATCACACCAGGGCCAGGAAAATAGTAGTCAGGGCTAAGTGTGGCAAAAATGATGAAGTCAATATCATCAGGAGTAAGGCCAGCATTTTCGATGGCCATTCTGGCTGCTTTTGTGCCCATACTGGCAGGAGTGTCACCGGTTTTTGGGTCGATCCACCTGCGCTCTTTGATACCTGTTCTTTCAGTGATCCACTCGTCATTGGTGTCCATCATCTTAGATAGATCATCGTTTGTCACCACATTTTCAGGCACATAGTGGCCTATTCCAGCAATTTTAGAACTGTACATTTTTGGGAATGTTTATTCGAATATAGGAGAAATCAGCTTATTCCAGAATGATAATCTCTATCCTTCTGTTTAATTCTCGACCTTCTGCTTCATCATCATTACTTGCAAGTGGTTGACTTGCTCCATATCCACGAGCGACTAGCCGACCAGCCCCTATTTTACGGCGAACCAACCAATCCCTGACTGCTTCAGCACGTAGGAGTGAAAGTCGGTTGTTGGTTTCTTCATCTCCAACACTGTCCGTATGACCTGCTATTTCAATCCGCATGGAAGGATTATTGTTCAGTAGGTTTCTGATCAGATTGAGTTCAGTGACACTTTCATCCTTGATATCACTGGTCCCAAAATCAAAATAGATATGGTGTAGTGCCACTTTGTTGGATACACGAAATTTCGTACCGAGTTCCTCAAGCAACATTTCTTCAGTAACTATTCCTCGATCGGGCTCATCAGAAGAGAATATATGCACAGGTGCACTTACCACTTTTTCCTCAACCTTATTTGCTTCTCCCAAATAGAAATCTTTTAAATAGGTAGTCGTTTGACCTTCCGTGGCATGGATCTCAAAATCTTCTTCAAAAAGGATCTTTCCATCTTTCTTGATTTCAACTTTGAAAAGATCATCGGCAGTAATGTTTGTCAGGTATCTTCCATCATTATTCAGTTCCGAGAAGAAGTACATATCCAGGTATTCATACGGTCGGAAAAATATCTGAGCATCCTTAACCGGTTCTCCTGTTTCTGCATTTACCACTCTTCCTTCGATCTTGATCGTGTGTATCTCCCAGAAAAAGAAAATATCAAAGTCTCCTAATGTATTCAATCGATTGGATGTAAAGTATCCTGACTTTTGATTAGGATTCATTTTGAAATGGATTTCATCTTCCGGGGAATTAAGCGGGAATCCCATATTGATTGGTTCAGACCAGGTTTGAGTCGATTCATCATAAGTGGATTTGAAAACATCGTACCCTCCCATGGTATTATGACCATCCGATGCGAAGTAAAGGGTCTTCTCGTCCGGACTCAAGTAAGGGCTGTCTTCATTGAACTCACTATTGATAACTGTAGTAAAAGGTGCCGGCTTACTCCACTCTCCCGAAAAAGGGTCCTTAAAGGATTGAAGTAAATCAAGGTCTGGCTTTTTCTTTGAACCAACATTTGAAGCAAAAATGATCCGGTCTTCGTGCTCATTGATAAAGAAGTGAGAACCTAAGCGTGTTGTTGTGATCTTGCTGTCAAATTCTGTAGGCAATGACCACCCCTTCAGATCTCCCGTGTGCTCGCTAAAGAAGAGATCTCCTCCTTTTTCATCCCTAAACTGGAAAAGCCTCCCATCTTCATCAACTACTTCAATATTGGCATTATCCCTCGTAAATGTACCGAGCTCCGAAACCACTGTTGGTGGAGACCATTTGCGGTCTCCTTCATGTATGGAATGGTAGATCTGAAAACGGTTAGGATCAGTATCCCTGTTGGATAAGAAGAGTAACTCTTCATTATCTATGAAATAAACCGGACTTAACTCTGCATATTCAGAGTTTATATCTCGCTCAAGCAGATGTATTTCATATGAGTCCGGGTTATCCATGTAATTCTTGGCATTGGTCAACCAGGTCATCCAACGTCGCGTCTCAGCTTTGATCTCATCACTCAAGTAAGCATCGGTACGGAGAAAGCTTCGAAAGGCTGTGTTGGCATCCTCCATTCGATACTTGCGCATCAGTACACGTCCTTTCCAATAGTAGTAGAATTTATCCTCCTGGATCATTTCTTCTTCGTATTGGAGGAATCCGTCAATGGACTTGCTTTGGTATTTGGTAAGCAATGAGCAAAGCTCCGCTTTATAATAGATCCTATTACCGTAGTTGAGGCCGCTTTCTATAAGCCTCTCATAGTTGATAAGTGCTGTTTCAAAATCCTCCTGGTATAACGCCTCTTCAGCATCTTTGAAAATCTTGTCATAATCTTGAGCTGGCGATTTTGAAACCAAGAGCATAAAAATGCTTATAAGCACTGGTAACTTATTAACCATTTTGATACAATTAGATTCGTGCACAAGTTCAATCAAATCCCCTTAAATGCCTAACAATAAATCACTTATTGGTTGAAATACCCAAGTTTAACGTTTAATGCGAGAAAAATACCTGTAAAATCCTCTTTGCTTACCCCTGGTAGACTAAAATTAGACATGGTTTGAAAGCCTACTACCAGAACTGGTCTGAGGTAACGGATGATCGGTGATTCGACCTTAAGGCCGACCTGCCAGGTATTGATTGTTTCCCGAAATAAGTCGTTTTTGTTATCAGCTTGCTCCCAGATCATATCACCGATCTGCCAGGATCCGATCGCTGAAAGGTGATACCACTTCTTATCTACAAGAGCATATCCGGCATATACGCCTGCCTGCCCATAGATCAGGTCGAACTGATTCGGGAAGATCAGCCGTCTCCTAAGTCCATCACTTTCATAAACGGTGGCTTTATATCCAACCTCGACTTTGTTGTATTTAATGCCTGCTCCGATCGATCCCTGAGAGATCAGGCCCGAAGGACTGGGCCCAAATTCACTACCAACAAAGAAGAAGACACCTGTTTTATTTTTAGGTAAAACCTCAACAGTATCTACCGTCAGGGTATCGAGCTCTTGTGCCGATGCAGAACCGGCGATTATAACGAGCAGGAACAAGAATTTTTTCATATCAAATATTCGCACTAAAATTAACAACATCATGCAACCCTAAAACTCTTAACAGGTCTTTAGATCGAATAACCTAGAACTTGGAAGCGAGCACGGTCAACATACATGCTGAACTGATCGAAAGGTGTAGAGAAAGTGATTCCTCTGCGCAATTTGAGATATACAAATTGTATAACAAAGCAATGTACAACACTGCATTGAGGATTACTGGTGAGGTAGCTGATGCAGAAGATGTTTTACAAGAAGCTTTTGTAAGTGCCTTCCAAAATCTAAGTAGCTACAGAGGGGATGCCTCCTTTGGAGCCTGGTTAAAAAGGATCGTGATCAACAAGGCACTGAATCATGTGCAGAAAAGTAAACGTGACCTGATGATCGCGAGTGAGAATGAAGCTGAAGAAGAAGTAGTGTGGACGGAAGAGACGGAACCGGAATACTCAGTAGAGACAATTAAACGAGCAATGGATTCATTGCCAACAGGGTTTAGGTCAGTGCTTTCATTATACTTATTCGAAGGCTATGATCATAAAGAGATAAGTGAGATTTTGGGAATCTCAGAATCCACTTCAAAAACGCAGTACAAAAGAGCAAAAGACAAATTGAAAACGATTTTAAAACAGGAGGTTAATTATGGGTGATCAATTGGAACAATTCATTATGAAGAACAGATCCTCATTCGATGATGCTGAGCCATCAGAAAAAGTGTGGAAAGGGATCGATAAGAAAGTGCGTAAGTCACAAAACTTTCTCCAAGTAGCATGGAAGGTAGCAGCAGTGATCTTCATGGTATCCACCGTTTACCTTCTTCTCGAAAAGAATTTAAGAGACAGCCAATTTGACCAGTTGGTTGCCGAAAGTGCACAGCAATCCGAGGAACTTCAACAGGCCGAAGATTACTATACACAATTGATCAACGTCAAGAAACTTGAAATTCAGGAGCAACTTACTCCCGATGAACAAGATGAATTCTTGGAAGAGATCGAACAGTTGGACGAGTTATATCTTGAACTGAAGAAAACCTACCAAACGACAACTGCAAGTGAGCGCATCGTTGATGCCATGATCAACAACCTGCAACTCAGGTTGAACATTCTAAACAAGCAGTTGGAAATTTTGGAAAATGTTAAAGATCAAAACAATGAAAGTGAGCCAGTTAGTGAAACATAATCTACTCCTGCTTCTGATGACGATTGCCCTAACCGGGTGGTCTCAGGTAGAGAAGCGGCGGGTGATTGAAAAGTCTTATTCCGTACGATCTTCCACTCTCCTGGAGGTTGTGAATAAGTTCGGTAAGATCGAAATAAACTCATGGGACAAAAGTGAGTTTGCCATCGAAGTTGAAATCATAGGTAAGGGTCGAACTGATGAAAAAGCCCAGCGGATCCGGGACGAAATCCGGATCGACATCAGTGAGGGTAGTGAACAGATATCTTTCGAAACCATCATTGGTCGTCAAAACAATAAAAATAATGAGGGTTTTGAAGTTAACTACACGATCTCAATGCCCGAAGGTAATCCACTCGAAATCAAGAACAGTTTTGGTGACGTCTACATGGGTAACCGAGGAGGCGACCTGGATATCAATGTAGCATATGGTTCCATGCGAGTTGGAAATGTCGAAGGAACAACGGATCTGCGTCTTTCCTTTGGTAACGGAAGCGTCAATAATGTTGGAAACGCTGAAATGAACATCAAATACAGTGACTTCAACCTAGCATCGGCGGATGATCTGGAACTAGAGCAAGGGTTTTCAGATGTCACCATTGATAATGTGAACACACTGGAACTTGAAAGCAAGTATGGCGATGTTGAGATCGAAAAAGCGAATACCATCGATGCTGATGTCCATTATTCAGGTTTTGAAATCGAAGAGCTGACTGGAAAATTGGAAATGGAAACGAGCTACGTCGGGGATTTCAGAATTCGCAGGCTTGCCAAATCATTCACACTTGTAGATATCGAAGGAAAGTTTGGCTCGTATGAAATTGGGCTGGAGCCTGGTCTAAATGCAAATATTGAAGCTGAATTCAGTTATTCAGACTTGAAGGCTTACTCTGATGTTGATGTTGATTTTCATTATCGGGTCAAAGAATCCAACAAAAGCATTTATAAAGGAAAGATTGGTTCAGGCGACGACACCAAACTTATCCGGATCGACTCTAGCTACGGAAGCTTGCGCTTAAAAGAAGATTAAACCAACAACTTTCCAGTTAAAGGCACATTTCACCGAATGTGCCTTTTTTGTTTCTAAGCCGGTCGATATTTCTTAGCTTTCGGTAAACAATTCCCCAGATATGAAGCTGTCAATCCTAACAACCCTCCTACTTTTTTCCATTCACCTATTGGCTCAGGACGAGTCCACGAATTCCAACAGCAGAATGATGGCGGCTGATGAGACCGTAGTGACCAATCATCAAGCCACTATCAAAGGCAAATCCGTTTCCTTCAGAGCCACTACCGGAACACAGCCAGTATGGAATGACGATGGAGAAGCAATAGCAGCCGTTCACTTTACCTATTATGAGCGAACGGACATTCGAAACAAGGCTTCACGCCCGCTAATGATTTCCTTTAACGGAGGTCCTGGTTCAGGTTCAGTTTGGATGCATTTGGCATATACAGGACCTAAGATCCTGAAAGTGGACGATGAGGGATTTCCAATCCAACCTTATGGTGTCAAGGACAATCCAAATTCCATTCTAGATGCCGCTGATATTGTTTTTGTGAACCCGGTAAATACTGGCTATTCCAGAATTATCAAGAAGGATACTGACCGAAGTATGTTCTTTGGAGTTAATGCAGATATTAAATACCTGGCAGAGTGGATCAATACCTTCGTAACACGAGTGAATCGTTGGGAATCCCCTAAATACCTGATAGGAGAAAGCTATGGAACGACGAGGGTATCTGGTCTGGCGTTAGAGCTTCAAAACCGCCAGTGGATGTATCTCAACGGGGTGATCCTTGTTTCCCCAACTGAGCTTGGAATCCATACCAGCGGTGGGAGACGAAATGGACCACTGGGAGCTTCCTTGCGACTTCCTTACTTCAGCGCTGCAGCCTGGTATCACAGCAAATTACCTTCAGACCTTCAATCCAAAGACCTGGATGAAGTTCTTGCTGAAGCTGAGAAGTACGCCATCGATGAATTGCTACCGGTTATGGCTAAGGGAGGGTTTATTGGTGAATCCGAGCGAGCAGATGCTGCAAAAAAAATGGCACGTTACTCCGGAATTTCCGAAAAGGTAATCCTTCAGTACAACCTTGATGTTCCGACAAGTTTCTTCTGGAAAGAATTATTAAGGGAGGAAGGCTTTACAGTGGGTAGGTTAGATTCAAGATACAAGGGAATTGATCGAACAGAAGGAGGAATTCGACCTGATTTCAACTCCGAACTGACTTCATGGCTACATTCGTTTACCCCGGCAATCAATTACTATTACAAAAACGTATTGAAATTCGAAACAGATGTCAAGTACAACATGTTTGGGCCAGTGCATCCTTGGGATCGGGATGGCAACAACACCGGGGAAAACTTGAGACAGGCCATGGCACAAAACCCTTACCTTCATGTCATGGTCCAGTCCGGGTTGTATGATGGTGCTACCAAATACTTCGACGCTAAATACACACTATGGCAACTTGATCCAAGTGGGAAAATGAAAGACCGATTATCCTTTAAGGGTTACCGGTCAGGACACATGATGTACCTGAGAAATGAGGATCTCATTAGCTCGAATGATCATTTAAGAGAATTCATTCAAAAAACACTTCCACAACCAGGACAGCCCGCAAAGTACTAAACCATGCGATTCCTGAAAATCACGTTTATTGGATTTTTAGGTGTTGTGGCGATGAGTTTCTTCGTTGCTTACCAACAAGGAATTCGTCCTTTTGCAGCTGATTTTGATACCGGAAACGGTAGGATACCCCAGGACTTTCCAAAGGAAATGGGTGTTGAACCATCAATTAAGCGATATCCCAACCTGGTTAATTTTATTTCTATGGTTGAGGAACCAACAAGAAATGGCCGCTATGCACTCAAAATAACCGTAGACCCACAGTTCCAAACTCAACGTCGTGGGAGACCAGTAAAGAATCGTACGGAGGTCAACTACAAGCATAATAACGTTGAAGGTTCTGAAGTTTGGTACCAGTGGAGTTTTCTGGTGCCGGAGGACTTCAAAGAATTGAACCCAAGGAGACATCCTAATTCCTGGAACATCATCGGACAATTCCATGCTATTCCAGACCCATCCCAGGGAATGAAATCGGCAGCCGGGACTAATCCTCCAATAGCTCTCTACCTTGGGAGACAGGGTGAGAAATTTGGAGTGAAACTGAATTATGGAATCCAAAAGAAAAATGTTGGTCCGGCAGGGCATTTCGAAGTTAAAAAAGGCGAGTGGGTTGATTTCAAAATGCACGTCAAATGGTCCCAAACGAATAAAGGTTTCATCCGTGCATGGGCAAATGAGATGCCAATCACCGATGGGAAGCACTTTGGAAGGAATATGCACAACTCAAAACCACATTATTGGAAAGCCGGATTCTACCGTGGTGCAGGAATGCCTTACCGCAATACGATTTACATTGACGAGTTCCGAGTAGGAAGCAAAGAAGAAGATGTCCTCATCAACTAAACACCTAACTATCAGCTTATGAAAACAACCAAATTCCTATTCCTATTCCTGATCGCTTTTAGTTGTTCAACCAAGGAGTCCTACGACCTGATCATTCGAAACGGTCAACTGGTAGATGGGTCCGGCACGCTTTCCTTTATTGGAGACATTGCGGTAAACGCTGATACGATTGCTGCAATGGGTGACCTGAAAAATGCAACTGGAAATAGGGAAATAGACGCATCAGGTTTGGTAGTAGCGCCGGGTTTCATCAATATGCTCAGTTGGGCGACCACCTCGCTGATCATTGACGGAAACTCGGAAAGTGACATTCGACAAGGGGTAACGCTTGAGGTTATGGGAGAAGGTTGGTCTATGGGGCCCTGGAATGATAAAATGAAAGCTGAGCAACTTGCCTTTCAAAAGGATTTCAAATATGATATTGAGTGGACAACTCTTGGTGAATACTTAACTCATTTGGAAGAGCGAGGCGTATCTACGAATGTAGCGTCATTTGTTGGCGCAACCACACTTCGTATCCATGAGATAGATGAGGAGGACCGACCTCCTACTCCGGAAGAGCTTGAGCGAATGAAAGAACTTGCCAGGGTTGCGATGGAAGAAGGAGCAATGGGTATAGGATCGTCCCTGATCTACGCACCCGCTTTCTATGCACAAACAGATGAGCTTATCGAACTGTGTAAGGTTGCTTCAGAATATGGTGGGATGTACGTTTCTCACCTCAGAAGTGAAGGAGATTATTGGCTTCAGGCAATTGACGAATTAATAACTATTGCAAAAGAGGCGAACCTGCCTGCCGAGATCTATCATTTGAAGGCTGCAGGAAAACATAACTGGCCAAAGTTTGAGTTGGCCATTCAAAAGATTGATTCAGCAAGAGCTGCCGGATTGGCAATCACCACAGATATGTACAACTACACTGCAGGTGCCACAGGCCTGGATGCCGCTATGCCTCCCTGGGTTCAGGAAGGCGGCTATGGTGCCTGGTCCAACAGGCTAAAGGATCCTCAAACTCGCAAACGTGTCGCCCGGGAAATGAAGAATGCTGGGGATGGTTGGGAAAACCTATACTTTGCCGCTGGTGATCCGGATAACCTCCTGTTAGTAAGTTTTCGAAATGACACACTTCGCTACCTAACTGGGAAAACATTAGGAGAGGTATCAAAAATGAGAGGAACTTCCCCGGAAGAAACTGCAATGGACCTGGTAATCCAGGATAGCAGCAGGGTTGGTACTGTTTATTTCCTCATGTCTGAGGAGAATGTTAAGAAACAAATCGCACTCCCCTATATGAGTTTCTGTTCAGATGCTGGTTCACTCTCTCCTGTTGAACCATTCACCAACTCCAATCCACACCCTCGTGCATATGGAAACTTCGCTCGACTTCTTGGAAAATATGTCCGGGAAGAAAAGGTTATCAGCCTGGAAGAGGCAATCTATAAGCTCACTTCATTGCCAGCTTCAAACCTGAAGATCCAGAAACGAGGAAAACTTGAAATCGGCAATTACGCCGATGTAGTTGTCTTCGACCCTAACAAGATCATTGATAAAGCCACATTTGATGACCCACATCAATATGCTGAAGGCATGATCCATGTTTTTGTAAACGGAGAACAAGTACTTCAAGATGGAGAACATACCGGAGCACGCCCGGGCCGATTTGTGAAAGGGCCTGGATGGAAGCCTGGAACCTAAACCTAACTAACATGAGAATAGCAACTATCCTTATGATGCTTATAGCTGCATTCCAGCTAGTAGCTCAGACTCCACAGCAATCATACTTTGAATGGACTGACCTTCCCTTCTCAAAAGAAGAGTTGACGCAACGAAGAAGCAACTTGCTAGAAACGTTAAAACGCGAGGGAAAATCAGGGATTGTATTGATCCCGGCACGAGATGGCAGGTCTCACGGGGAGACATTCCGTCAGTTGGACGATTTCTACTATTTCACTGGGTTAGAGCTTCCAAACAGCTTGTTGGTTATGGATACTGAAACCAATGGTGTTAGCATCTATGTACCAGAAATGGACGCGCGTTTTGCAAGTGCCTCCCGTCCAAATGACTTTCCAGGAAGACCACTAATCGATGACCTGGAACTCCCTGCCAAGACTGGGCTCACCTTTAGAAATATTTCGGAATTCGCTGGGCTGCTGGATCGAAATGCTGAGGCTGGTAGATCCATTCTTGTGAACAATGGACGGCTTGGTAAAATAAACTATGCCTCGAATGATTATATCGCGCATTATTCTCCCATTCAAATCCTCTTGCTTGCTATTCAGGAGAAACACCCGGGACTACAACATGGAAACATCTATGAGTCAATTGCAAAAGTCCGACTGATCAAATCTTCAGCAGAAATTGAGGTCATGCGAAAGACAACCCTCATCAACATTGAAGGAATCCGGACTGCTGGTAAAACCATCAAACCGGGAATTGATGAACGCTACCTGGAAGGGGTTTTAGAAGGTAACTACAAAGTCAACGGAGCACAGCGTCTGGCCTTTGGATCAATTATCAAATCTGGACCCAATTCTTTATGGCCCTGGAGAATACTAGCGACGCATTACAACCGAAGGAATCGCGTGATGGAAGAAGGTGAATTAGTGATCTTCGATGTAGGATGCGAATACAATCAGTATGTCAGTGATGTCGGACGTACCTTTCCTGTTTCCGGGAGGTTTACGGATCGTCAACGTGAAATTCTTGCAATGGAAGTGAAAGTCGCTGATCAGTTCATTGAATACGTCAAACCTGGGATCACTTTTGGGGACCTTAAGAAACTCTCAGAGCAAATCATTCCGGAGGATGCCAAGCAGTACATGCAGGTAGGTTTGTTTTACGGACATCACCTGGGTCTATCAACAGGTGATCCTAACCTCCCGGAAGCTCCACTTCAGCCGGGGATGATATTCACTGTTGAACCGTGGTACTACAATCATGATGAGCAGTTATCTGTCTTTACTGAGGATGTTATCCTGGTTACCGAAAGCGGTTGTGAAGTCCTCAGCAAGGATCTCCCGCGAACACCTGAAGCGATAGAAGCATTGATGCAGGAGTAAGTCCAACTTAGATCTGGTATCTCCGTATTAGATCACATGAAATTGGCAATAACCATCCTGGCTAGTATCCTTCTTATCAGTTCATGTGGTCCATCCAATGAATTGCTAACGGATATTGACGGAAACAACTATCAAACGAAAGTGTACGGCAATCAGGTTTGGATGCTGGAAAACCTTAGGACTTCAAAAGATAGTGATGGAAACGAAGTGACCTTCTTTTATGCGAATGAGGACCCAGGCACCAAGTCGGATTACGGGTTGCTTTATGACTATGAAACGGCGTGTAAAGTCTGTCCACAAGGATGGCGGCTTCCCAACAATAAAGATTGGGAAACGCTCTTCGACCTTTCAAAGACCAATATTGCCAGGGAATTTAAAGACAAGGACTTTTGGAGCAATGCCGCAAACACCAACACTAGTGGATTCTCGGTAAGACCCACCGGATCAAGCAACGGAGGAGAGCACGACAACTTCTTTCAATCCAAGACCTACTTTCTTTCCAAAAGCAGAGATGGGGAGTATGTCTGGACCTACATTTTTGAGGAAGACAAAGATCAGATCAGAACCGCAAGCCAACACTTACACTATGGTTTTTCTGTCAGGTGTGTGAAGGATCTTTAACTCAATACCACCCAGTCAACTCAAACTCATCCTGAACAGAGTCCAGTATTTTTCCATTCTCGCATTTAAGTACACGATGTGGAAATTTTTCAAGTGTCTTGTGATCGTGGGTAGCCATTAGCACAGCAGTACCCGCATTATTGATCTCTTCAAACAATTTGATGATGCCTGCACTCACATCGGGATCCAGGTTTCCGGTAGGCTCATCCGCAATGAGAATTTGAGGTTCATTGACTAATGCCCTTGCAATAACCACCCGTTGTTGTTCTCCTCCTGAAAGTTGGTGAGGCATCTTGGATGAAATTGCACCCAGTCCCACACGCATTAGGACTTCTGCAATCCGGCCTTTCATTTTGGCTGCATCTTTCCAACCGGTGGCTTTCATTACAAAAGTCAGATTCTCAGCAACGGTTCGGTCATAAAACAGTTCAAAATCCTGAAAGATGATCCCTACTTTCCTTCTGAGGAAAGGGACATCCTTGTTCTTGATGTTAGCAAGATTGTAACCGACCACATCTGCACTTCCGACACGCAAAGGAAGATCTGCATAAAGCGTCTTGAGAAGTGACGACTTACCACTACCTGTACGTCCGATCAGGTAAACAAACTCGCCCTTGTCAACTGCAAAATTCAGTTCACTTAATACGGTTTGTTCTTCCTGAAAGATAGAGGCATTCGAAAGTTGAACGACCGGATCCTGGGAGAACGACATTTACAATAAGAGTTTCTGCAATTTACCGTAAGGAAGCTTCTCGATCAATTCCTTCAGTTCATTCTCTTTACCTTCCAAGCCAAATCGTTCTATTTTTTTCAGAGGTCGATCTGCTCTGAAATAGGCGACCAAAACAAAATTTTGATCTCTGATCTGTATGTAGTCTGGGATGATGGTTTTGCCCTTCACCTTGATGATGTACATTTTCTCTATATCTAACTCCATCATCAACTACGTAGCGATTTATTTGTTGGATTTATTGTAGTCAGCAAGGAATTTTTCCAGTCCTGAATCTGTCAAAGGATGCTTTAATAACCCCATGATCACACTTAATGGACAAGTGGCTACATCAGCGCCAATTTCCGCACATTCGATCAGGTGCATGTTATGTCTGATAGAAGCGGCTAGCACCTCTGTTTCAAATCCATAATTATCAAAGATGCCAACGATCTGTTCTATCAATGCCAGCCCATCTGAGCTAATATCATCAAGCCTTCCGATAAACGGAGAAACGTAACTTGCTCCTGCCTTAGCCGCTAGGATCGCCTGGCCCGAATTGAAAATTAATGTACAATTTGTTCGGATCCCTTCAGCTGCCAATGCAGAGATAGCCTTAACTCCATCTTTTATCATTGGGATCTTCACAACGATCTTGTCATCGATCTTTGCAAGATCTTTTCCTTCACTGACCATCTCATCAAAAGTTGTTGCGATTACTTCCGCGCTAACATTGTCATCAACAATGTTGCAGATGTCTTTATAGTGCTTACGAACATTTTCCTCACCTGAAATACCTTCCTTAGCCATTAGTGAGGGGTTGGTGGTCACACCATCCAAAACACCAAGGTCTTGTGCTTCTTTTATTTCATCGAGGTTTGCAGTGTCTATAAAGAATTTCATTAGTTCAATAGAGGGTTGGTTAGTAAAAATGAAAAAAGGCAAACGAAGCATCGCACCGCTACAACCACCTACCCTTGCT
The DNA here is from genome assembly GCA_965267415.1 of Cyclobacteriaceae bacterium. Classification (GTDB taxonomy): domain Bacteria; phylum Bacteroidota; class Bacteroidia; order Cytophagales; family Cyclobacteriaceae; genus Ekhidna. Next base: position 1,184,353 of record OZ253955.1, read on the forward strand.
ACCGTCAGGTCCTGGGGGATTCAGCAGGAGCTGGTCGTACCCGTTTGCCGAACGCAAAATTAGTAAATCAACAATTAGGATTATTTAAATCGGGAACTTTTAGTAATCCTCGATCGACCGATAGTAGGACTCTTCCGGTTCATTTGATTTCTGCTGGTCCAAATCGTCATTATCAAAGTATTCTTCATCGAAATCGAAAATGTCTTCAATGTCAAAAAGATCTTCGCCGTTTGAAATAGATGGTTCCATACAAACGAAGGTAGAAGCCTGATGTGAATCCCTGATTAGGGTCGAATTATGTTTTCGTTATGTCGAACTCTTTAAGGATGGTCACAAGTTCGCTTAGCATCATAGCGGTTGCACCCCACACCACCTTGTTTTCCAGGTCATAGTAGGGAGATGACAATCTAAAACCATTTCTGACGGTGATGTCCTTAACCCCTTTCTTATTTTCATCAAGCAGATCAATTGCTCGTGGATGAATGATTTCACTCACTTCCCTGCTATCGGGAATGAATCGAGGTTTCTCATGGCAATATCCGATGACCGGAAGGATGTTGTAATTGCTAGCCGCTACAAAAAATTCTGTCAGCGTACCAATGATACTTACCTGTGACCTCACTACCCCTATTTCTTCTTCCGCTTCCCGTAGAGCAGTTTGGACCAAGTCCGAATCTTCTGCTTCCATTCCTCCACCCGGCAATGCTATTTGACCGCTGTGGATACCTTCATACTCCGGACGCTGGATTAACGGAAACCGAACGATCCCCTGCTCTTCATAGAAGACAACCAGAACTCCACCTTTTCTGGGTTCGGTGGCATGCCTGATCTGAACGGGGGCCCCATTTTCAAGCTTGGGCTGCATTAGTTTATGCGCCATGTCTCCAGGCATCCCTGCCTTCAATCGACCATCTAAAAAACCAACTAAAGATGCTAAGTCCATCGTTTCGCCAAAATACTAACCATTTTTCGACCAAAATAATTTTTGGTTAGTCGAAAAAGCATGGATATTCGGTTAAGCAAGCTCATTCTCAATTGGAAATTCGTCTATATTGGGATATCAACCTTCCGTAATGGAACATATACCCACCTATATCAGTGGCACTTTCCTGGCCATCGTAGTTGCTGCCGTCGGGTTCATCTTTTATGCAGTCAATTATGTTGCTGCCGGTAGAAAGAATTTTGCACCTACCATAGTATTGACACTCTTAAGTGTTTGGATCTTCCTTGTTTCCATTCTAACCTATAATGGGTTTTTCAGAGACTTCTCCTCTCCTCCCCGACTGATGTTGTTTGTTGGCTTTCTGATGGTCATCATTTTCGCGCTTTTGATCATGAAGAAAACCCGCACTTTCATCAATAAAATGCCTATAACAACACTTACCTATATCCATATCATTCGCGTACCTGTTGAAATGGTACTTCTTTGGCTGGGGATCAGTGGAGCAGTAGCTATGGAAATGACCTTTGAGGGCTCAAATTTTGATATTATCTCGGGAATTACTGCGCCTTTCGTAGGTGTATTTATGATGGGAGGAAGAAGCAAAAACAAAATAGGCGCGATCATCTGGAACCTTGGCGCTTTAGCCCTGCTTATCAATATCGTAATACGGGCTATTTCGTATACTCCTTACTTCTACACGCAGGCTCCTGGTGGCGAGGTGGCTAACATTGCAGTATTTTATTTTCCATTTGTATTGCTACCAACCCTGATCGTTCCAATCGTATTCTTTTGTCACCTGGTATCACTTAACCAGCTAATATTCGTAAAGGATCAACCACAATTCTGATCCAGCATTTGCTTGCTTTTTTCTTCACCTTTTGAAGCACCATTTCTCCAGGCATTACATGCTTCTCCTGGTTCTACCTTAGATTGGTAAACCAACCCCAAATAATAGTAGACCTCATCTATGAACTCTGGTTCCTCAATTGCCCGATTTAACAGCCTGATCGCCTGATCATACTCCCTCCTTTTCCAATGGTAAATACCTTTGTTTCGATAGGCCCAGCCATTTTTTGGGTTAAGAAGAATACTTGCATTGATATCGGTTAGTGCCAACGCTAAGGAGTCCATCTGTAAATAGACAAATCCACGGTTATTTAAAAAGAAGGCATCATCTGCTTCCTCATCCAATGCCCGGTTGATCTCAACCAATGCTGCCCGGTAGTTTCCCTGTTCCAATTGGATCAGGCTCAGAAGATTGGAAATATTGGGATCATCAGGGGTAAGGTCAGATGCTTGTAGGATAGCCGCTGTAGCTTTTCCATAATCTCCCTGAAAGTAGTAGACGGTCGCCATGTTTATGATCGTCTCAGGATTCAGCGGAGTGATCTGATCTGACCTTTCAAAACTTGTCAGTGCCGATTCGTAGGAACGCATTTTAGTCAGTACAAGTCCTTTATAAAAATGAACAAATGCTGAATCTGGCTTCAATTGTTCGAGCTCCTCCACATCTCTCAACGCTTTTGTATAATTACCAATTGATTCATAGGCATAAGCACGATTGAAAAGTGCATCCAGGTAGTCTGTCTTCATGAGAATAGCCTGATTATAATCCAGGATCGCTTCATATGGATGGCCGGATTCCATTTGTGCAACTCCACGGTTGTTAAGTGCCAGCGAAAAATTCGGGTCCATTTTCAATGATTGATTATACAGATCGATCGCCTTCTTGTAGTCCTTGTCCTCAAGAGCCAGGTTCCCTAATTCAAAAAAGCGGTCTCGTCTCTGACTGTCAGATTCACATCCCAAAATGGAAAGAACCACTACGCATGCTATCAGTCTAATTCTCATAAAAAAAGCCTGCATAAAATTATGCAGGCTTTAACCCTAAAACGGATTTTGTTTTATGATTTTCTTACGGAACCTCCACTATTTGAACTTACGTCAACATATTGAGGAGATCCTTTATAACGAATAGAACCACCGCTACTAGCTCGGGCATCAATTCTTTTTGAAACGCTTACTTTAATGGAGCCACCACTGCTCGCACTTACTTCCGCTTCTTCACTCTCCACACCATATCCGTCGTATCCTCCTGAGCTACTGACTTCAATATCCTGAAGCCTGCTAGTGCCCGAAATTTCAATATCTCCAGCGCTCGAAGCATCTGCATAAATTTCATCCACTTCTACCTCCAATTCGGCATCACCGGCGCTCGATGCATCAATATTAAGTTCATCGGCACTTATGCTAGCGATGATGTCACCTGCACTACTGACATCTACATCAAAATCGCCGCTGGATTCAATTCGGCCCTCTGAGCGAATAGACGCTGCAGAAGATGCTCCCAGTGCATTGATTGATCGGTAGGTCACGTAAACTTCCACCTCTACATTCCTATGGTTATTTCCTTCGAGATGAATCTTGAGTCTTCCTCCTGATACATCTGTTAATACTTCATCTAAATCGTGGCTTCTGGAGACGATTCTTGCTTCTTCCTTACTTCCTTGTTGGATATATACATCAATTGCTTCGTGAGCTGTGATCTTGGAAAATGAGGATAAACTTCTGGTTTCTTCCGTTTGTGCAAACGTAAACCCGGCTACTAATACTCCAAGCAGGGTGATCAAGGTCGTTCTTTTCATGGTTGTTGAGTTTTCTTTTCCTAAAAGATTGTCAGAAAAGAAAAAGGTTGCAAATTCTTATAAAGAACTTTTATGGCCTTTCTTATAAGCTGCCCATTCGGTGTTTTTGTAGTGATTCCCACCAATAAACTTTAGAATGGGTTCCATTTGCTGCGGTTTCAGGTAACCGGCTATCGGTTGGATGATCCGTAGTTCTTCATCCATAAAAACGGTGGTTGGGTAACTAAGCTGATTCCTGGTCAAGGCTGCTGCCAGCTCATGAACCCCGCGTCTTCCTGAAGGTATGAATTTGAACGTATGGCCATCAAAAACAACTTCTTCCTTTTGCTCAGCATTGAATTTCACAGGATAGAAATTGGTATTGATATAGGAAGATAGCACTTCATTGCTGTATGTCTCCCGATCCATCACCTTGCACCAACCACACCAATCCGTGTACAGGTCTATGAGCAATTTCTTGGGTTGATCTTTGTGAAGTTCCATCGCTTCTTCAAAGGTCAGCCATTCAACCTTACTTTCTCCCTTAGGGCTTAAGGAAGTAAGTGAGATTAACAGAACAATACTGAAAATGCCTTTTATCACGTTCATTGCAGTGTAAACGAAGGAACCGTACCTTATAGTTTCACACTACTAAATTAAATAATTCAAAACTTAATTGAGTGTCGGTGAGAAAACACCCTGCCCTTTGAAGAGTTTATTGGTCAGGTCAGTATCTTGAAAGTTTTCAAGCGTATTATCCGAAGACCTAATGACCATACCGATAGGTTGGTGGTAGCCATTTACCACCAGGTCCTCTCTATTTGAAAATGTAAAGACGATCCGATGCGTGCTGGTCTGGGTAATCTCTCCGTCATAAAAAGACTTGCTTGACAAATACCTGAGGTCTTTGAAATAGGTATCCATTGCAACACTGTCCGCTTCCTGGTTTCCTAACATCCATTCTTCTGACTTTGTGAGTACAAAAGCACTATCCGGATAATCAAAAGTGATTTGTGTCAGTGAGTCTTCTGTCAAGCGTAATACATTGTTCTGACGATAATCTGCAGCATTTTCCAAGACGTTCATTTTCATGAAGTTTTCTGCTGTGTAGACGTTATCGTCTTCAGATAAACGGACATAGGTGTAGTAGCTTCGCTGACCGCTGACTCCAAACCTTCCAACAACAATATCGGTAGAGAGCTTATCTCCTTCAAAGACTTTCACCCGGGTACCCGTTGAATCTACCGAAAAGTCTTTCCACTTGTCTTGTTTTCGAGCAGCCAGCCTGCCGGGTTTGATTGAATTCAAGCTCACCAACATGTTGTTAACCACTCCAGGCTTTGTTTCCTTCTCAAGGCCATCCTGTGATACTTTCCAGGTTCCCTCCTCTTTTGTCAAAGTCAGTGTTCCATTTGGAGAGATCACCTCCACACTGGAAACATTTGCGGTATCAATGGATACCAACTCGCTTCGTATTGACTTGCTTCTCCCATCCCGCTTGGTCAGCTGGATCAATAAAAATCCAACAATTAAAACTGCTAGAATGATAAGTAGGTTTCTTAGAGACATTTTCATGGCTTATTCAAAATTTCCCTGCATCCATCGTTGACGCTTTCGTTGATTTCTGATCCTCCGAACAAATGCATAGATCAGCAACAAGAGGATCGGAGCAAATACATTCCCGTATTTGAGTAAATTTTTCGTGCCATCTTCAGTCTTATCCAATGGCCTTGAAGTGATGCCTTTGGTCCTAAGGTCAATTAGGCCAGTATCATCAGCCAACCAATCGATTGCATTTGAAGCAAAATTCACATGATCCGGTCCCACTTGCCTTGCTGCCTGGCCTTCACCATTCACAAAAAAATCGCCATTCCCGATCACTACCATTTTTCCCAACCCGTTCCCCAAACCTTCTACAGCAGCGGCAAGTGATTGAACTCCTAAACCAAAGTCCGTGAGCGTCCAGTTTCGCTGGATATCAACGTAGCTTGGTGGTTTGACTGCACCTGAATTGGAAGATGTATATGCTAACGGTGTAACCTGAATCGAAGAGTCCTGATTTATCGGAACGACGCTTGAGACAAACGTCAGGATAACTTCATCTAATCCTCGTGTCATCGGATGGTCCTCAAAATTGGATATCCTTGGAAAGTAAGGAAACTCTTTTTGACTGTTGATCCTGAAGAATCCTTGTTGTTGTGTTACCGTCACACTCGCACATTGTGCATCGATTATGAAATCTTCTCCCAACAACACCCCTTTATTCCTTAGCCAGCCAACCAAGCCAATATCGGGGGATTTGGTAAGAGCTCCCTGTTGAAGGTCACCAGTCACATTTGAGTGTGAGATGAACAGCTTGCCTCCGGAAACTAGAAATGCATCCAATTTACCAAAGTCACTTTGTGGAATGGTATCAGTTGGAGAAACGACAACTAATGCCCGGTAGTAGGGTGGAATTTCTTCCTCAGCTTTAATGGTGTATTCCTCAACATCGTAGAGAACACTTAGCTGTTGAATTAACTGCGGCAGCATACTCATACCGGTTTCGCCATGTCCCTGAAGGAAGGCTACTTTAGGTTTATCTCTCAAAGACAGCTTCTTGATCGAAGTGGTCAACTCATACTCCATAGCCGCCCCAGGCTGGATCAATGGAATGATCTCATTTTCACTATCACCCATCTCCAAGGTTGCACCCATGTAAGCACGCATCTGCTCCACACGATCATTTTCTGTCACATTGATCATAATGGGACTTATGCCCTTCTGTTGTACTTCCTGCTCCCTGGACTGGTCCTCATTTGGATTAACAAATTCGTAAACCACGTTACCCCCGGATCGCTTTTCGTACTCGATCAACATGTCCTCAAAGTCCTTTCTATTAGTAAGTAACTGTGGAGGTAAGTCCGCTGAGAAATACGCAGTGATCGTGATTACGTCATCAAGATCAGCTAACACGTCTTTTGTAGCTGAACTCAATGTATATCGTCTGTCTTCTGTAAAGTCCAATCGAAAGTACAGTTGATTGGAAAGCAGGCTTGCCATGACCACAATGGCCAAGACCACAACAAACTGAATGATTATTGTCTGTTTCTTCATCTTAGATCCAGTTTCTTTTAGACAACATGATTCGAGTGGCAACCAAGCCTATGGTAATGATGGAAAGGAAATAAATGATGTCCCTGCTGTCAATCACGCCACGACTTAGTGAATCCACATGGGTTCGAATACTCAAATAGTTGAAAATCGAACCCAGACCACCGGTCAACGAAGATCCCATGACATCAAATAGCATTTGGAAGAAGATCCCGATAGACAATGCAACCAGAAATGCCACTATCTGATTTTGTGTAAGACTACTCGCAAATAAGCCAATACTGATATAACTGGCAGCAAGAAAGGTGAGTCCCAGGTAGCCACCAATAACTGCTCCATCATCTACATTTCCCAGTTGGCTGATGGTAATATAGTAAGGAACTGTACAGATCAAGGCGATGATCACAAGGATCAGACACGCCAGGAACTTCCCTGTGACAATCTGCGCATCACTAACTGCTTTTGTGATCAATAACTCGATCGTTCCTGCCTTGTTCTCTTCCGCAATCATCCGCATAGTGATCGCCGGGATAAAAAAGAACAATGACCAAAAGGCTACACCGTAAAAGACATCCAGGTTAGCCTGCCCAAGAATAAAGACATTGGTTCCAAATAGCCAGGTAAATGATCCACTGAGTCCCAGGAACAAAATGATCATGACATATGCAATCAGCGAATCAAAAAATGCTGCAAGTTCTCTTCTTGTAATAATCCAAATCTTACTCATCGCCTTAATTGGTTAATTCTCTAAACACATCTTCCAATCGAGTTTCTATACCTGTCATTTCTAACAAGTACCATTTCTTACTGACACATAAGTCAAAGATCTCTTTACGGGAACTATGATCCGGTTTGCTTTGAACCTGAAACCAGTCTTCCTTCCCATCCACCGCTTCTACCTTTTCCACTGATTTTAAAGCCAATAACTCTTTGGAAGCATCTCCTTTCCCTGATTCGATGTGAACTGTCAATAGTTCTTGTCCCCGGGCCTGTTGTCTGAGTGTGTCCGAAGTACCATCTGCGACTATCCTTCCTTTATTGATGATCAGTATCCGGTCGCAGGTAGCTTCCACTTCAGAAAGGATATGCGAGCTCAGGATCACTGTTTTCTCCTTACCTAACTCTTTGATCAACTTCCTGATCTCAACGATCTGGTTCGGATCAAGACCGGTTGTTGGTTCATCAAGGATCAACACTTCCGGATCATGGATCATGGCCTGTGCAAGGCCTACCCTTTGTCGGTAACCTTTGGAAAGTTCATTGATATTCTTGTGCTTCTCCGCATCCAACCCACAACGATCGATCATCTCGGCGATCCTTTCGGGAATTTCCTTCGATGTAACCCCCTGGATCTCTGCGCTGAATCTCAGGTAATCAACAATTGGCATATCCAGGTATAGTGGATTGTTCTCAGGTAAGTAGCCAATCTTCTTCCTTACTGTTTCCGAATTAGTATGAATAGAAGCTCCTTCAACACTCACTTCTCCCTTCGTTGGTGCCATGAAACAAGTAATCATTTTCATGGTCGTACTCTTACCCGCACCATTCGGTCCCAAAAAACCAACTACTTCTCCCGTGTTGATCTTGAAGGAAATGTCATTGACTGCCTTCTGAACGCCGTATTCTTTGGTCAAATTTTCAACTACAATTGCCATAAATTGCTTGAGCTTTCAAAAAACGAGTGCAATAATAAATTCGAGCCTGAAAAAGTTCAAGTCGCACTCAATATTAAAATTTGTTAATGAAAATAGGTCTGATCTCCGATACACACGGCACACTTGATGAAAAGGTATATCATTATTTCGCCGGTGTAGACGAAATATGGCACGCCGGAGACATAGGAGCCCGTGAATTACTGGATCAGCTACAGGTTTTCAAACCGACTGTAGCAGTTTGGGGTAACATAGATGGGCAGGAGTTAAGGGAACGCTGTAAGGAAGACGAGCTATTTGAAAGAGAGGGGGTAACCATATTCATGACACACATTGCTGGAAAACCTCCGAAGTATAACAGCCGTGTTCTCAAGCTGATCAACGATCATCAACCGGATGTGCTAGTATGTGGTCACTCTCACATTTTGAAAGTCATGCATGACAAAGAAAATGACTTGCTATTTATGAATCCGGGTGCTGCGGGGGTCCATGGATTCCACCGTGTCAAGACCTTGCTCAGATTTGATTTACTTGATGGTACGATCAGGAACCTGGAAGTGATTGAACTTGGAAAAAGAGGCAAAGCGTAACTCACATCGTTCATTTGCCATTCACCTAACAATCCTTTTTCTAAAGGTGATTAATGGTTAATTTGAACGACTATCCTCAATCTAACCTAATGATATGAAGAATCTGATTTTTAGTCTAGCTATTCTATGCGTTTTCACACTTGATACCCAAGCGCAACGAAGAAAACGTGCACCCGAATTTAAGCCTGTCGACACCACTCTTTTTCAGGGATTGCAATGGAGAAACATCGGACCTTTCAGAGGTGGCCGAAGTGTTACTTCCTGCGGCGTGGTTGGTGATCCTCTCACCTATTACATGGGTGGAACCGGCGGAGGTATTTGGAAAACAACCGATGGTGGAACTTCATGGAAAAATATTTCAGATGGACAGTTAGCTACTGGTACCGTTGGGGCCATTGCTGTTGCCGAATCGGATCCAAATATTATTTATGTTGGAATGGGTGAGCATGCTGTGCGCGGAGTAATGACTTCCAATGGTGACGGAGTTTACAGATCGACTGATGCCGGTAAAACGTGGACACATGTTGGGCTTCCCAAATCCATGCATATCTCTGACGTGGTTATCCATCCTCAAAACCCGGATGTTGTTTTTGTTACAGCTCAAGGGGCACTGTTTGGCCCTTCTGAAGAACGTGGAGTATATAAATCCACCGATGGAGGAACAACGTGGAGACGTGTACTCTTTGTAGCTGCAAATACAGGAGCTTCTTCCTTATCCATGGATATGACCAATCCTCGAATCTTATATGCAGCGATGTGGCAGCATCAACGATATCCATGGACGGTGGAATCTGGAGGGCCGAATTCAGGTCTTTACAAATCAACAGATAGTGGTGAGACATGGGAAAAAATGGAAGAAGGGCTTCCGGAGGAATTCGGTAAAGCAGGTATTTCAGTCTCGCGGGCCAACCCGGAGCGAGTCTTTGCAATCGTAGAAGCAGAAGGAGAAAAAGGCGGATTGTATCGGTCGGACAATGCTGGTAAGAAATGGACGCAGGTCAATAAGAACAGGGTCTTGATTGCACGATCGTGGTACTACATGGAGGTTTTTGCAGACCCACAGGATGAAAACCGGGTGTACGTGCTCAATGCACCGGTTATGAAATCCATTGATGGGGGAAAGAGCTTTGCTAACCTTCCAACCCCTCACGGGGACAATCACCACTTGTGGGTCAATCCCAATAACAACGCGGTGATGATCAATTCCAATGACGGAGGTGCTAATGTCTCTTACAATGGAGGAAAAACCTGGTCGACACAGACAAATCAGCCGACAGCTCAATTTTATCGCGTTATCACAGACAACCTGGTTCCCTACAATGTTTACGGAGGTCAACAAGACAATTCAGCTATTGCAATAGCGAGCAGAACAAATACATCAGGCATTGGCTGGAAAGACTGGTATTCAGTTGCCGGATGCGAAAGTGCTTACCTGGCGTTTGATCCTGACGACCCACAGGTTGTTTTCGGTGGATGTTATCAGGGGATCATCGAGCAGTGGGTGAAAGAAAGTAATGAAGGAAAAGCGATCAAAGAATATCCGGAACTTGGTTTGAGTGGCATTCCAAAAGATTTCAAATATCGTTACAATTGGAATGCGCCGATCATTTCTTCACCACATGATCGCTCAACGATTTACCATGCAGGGAATGTTGTTTTCAAAACCCAAGATGGAGGGATTAACTGGGAGGTGGTAAGCCCTGATCTTACACGAAATGATACTACGAAACAGGGTCCTGGAGGAAGACCCTACACCAATGAAGCTGCCGGTGGAGAGAACTACAATACCATCATGTATCTCACTGAATCACCACATGAGCAAGGGGTATTATGGGCTGGCTCTGATGATGGATTGATCCATCTAACAAGAGATGGTGGAGCTAATTGGAATAATGTTACTCCACAAGGTTTACCTGAAAGCATTATTAACTCCATTGAGGTTTCTCCTCATGATCCGGCTACCGCTTACATCGCAGTGATGCGCTACAAGTTCAATGACCTTACTCCATACGTTTACAAAACCACTAACTACGGGGCATCCTGGACGCTGATCACCAATGGACTGGATGATCCAAACGGTTTCGTGCGGGTTGTCCGACAGGATAGATCTGTTAAGGGTTTGCTTTATGCAGGCACAGAAACAGGTCTATATGTATCATGGAATGACGGAGCCTATTGGCAAAAGCTGCAACTGAATTTACCTGTGGTTCCGATCAATGATCTGACCATCCGCCAAAATGACCTGGTGGCGGCTACTGCAGGTCGCTCCTTCTGGATCCTGGATGATCTGGGTGCAATCCAACAGTCGAAAGGAAACTTTGGAAAGCAAGCGGTTCTTTATCAACCCAAAGACAATTACCGTATCCTCGGTGGAACCAGCAACAACCCTACCCTTGGAAAAAATCCTAAATCAGGCGTGACCTTTGATTACTACCTGCCTGAAGAACTTCCGGATAGTGTCGAACTTACCATCCAGGTTCTGAATGGTGATAAGATCCTTCGATCCTATTCAAGCCAGGAAAACAAAGACTTCAAGACCTGGCCAGGTGGACCTCCTAAACCAGAAGTACTTCCAGGCAAAAAAGGGATCAACCGATTTACCTGGGATTTTAGAAGAGAGCCAGTACCTCCTGTTGATGGCGTCTTCACTTTTGGAGATTATCGAGGAACACAAGTTGCTCCCGGCAACTATCGTATCCGCATGATCCTTGAGGACACTTTATCAGTTAACGCCAATGTTCTTCCGAATCCAAAGGTTGATGCGAACACAGGCGACTTCCGTCAACAACAGGAATTTCTGAATAGCATCACAGGAACTATCGAGGATATTCATGAAAGTGTAACACTAATGCGATCAGCAAAAGGCCAGTTGAAGAGCTACCAAAAGCTTCTGAAGGAAAGTGAGTCTGCCAGGAGCCTGATTGACACAGCCAAATCCCTGATTGCAAAGATTGATACGTGGGAGCAGAAGCTGATCCAGCCGAAGCAGAAAACCTTTCAGGATGTGATCAACTTCCAAAATCAATTGAATGCACACCTGATGTACCTCAAGGGTTTTGTTGATACTGCAGATCCTCGAGTAACAGATGGTGCCAAAACTCGATTTGCAGACTTAAGTGCACAATGGAAAGCATTCACTGATGAGCGTGATCAACTGATTGATGTAGAATTGGCCGCATTCAACAAACTTTACAAAGAGCTTGACCTTCCGGCCATTATCATGAACGAAGACTAAAACCACTATGAAAAAGTACCTTCATTCAACCTTAGCAGCTTTTGTAATCCTTGTTTCGTGTCAGGAAAAACAAGGTGTTGATCTTGTGGTAACAAATGCCACCATCTGGACAGGAAATGATAACCAACCCTGGGCAGAGGCAATCGCCATTTCTGCAGATACCATATTTGCTGTGGGCAGCTCAGATAAGATAAATGATCTGGTTGGCAAGAAAACTGAACTAATAGATGCCGCAGGCCAGTTCATCACTCCAGGATTTATTGATTGCCACGTCCATTTTGTTTCCGGTGGTTATAACCTGGCATCCGTACAGCTTAGAGATGCTAAAACACCTGAGGAGTTCATACAACGAATTGCTGATTACGCTACCACCATTCCAGAGGGCACCTGGATCATGGGTGGAGACTGGGATCACGAAAACTGGGGAGGCGAATTGCCCCGTAAGGACTGGATCGATGAGGTAACTCCATCACATCCGGTTTTGATCCAACGACTAGATGGTCACATGTCACTGAGCAATTCGCTGGCACTTGAATTAGCAGGAGTCGACAGTAAAACAAAGGATGTTGAAGGCGGAGAGATTGTCCGAAATGATTCCGGAGAACCCACAGGACTTTTGAAGGATAATGCCATGAGTTTGGTATTCCGGGTAGTCCCCAATCCTTCTGTGGAAGAACTATCACGTGCTGCGGAAGCAGCAATGAACTACGTCGCTTCTAATGGAGTAACAACGGTTCACCACATGGCAAGTGGTGCAGCATCCTCGCACCTGGAAGCATTCCAAAAAGTGAGAGATGAAGGGAACCTGATCACACGGATCTATACGATGTTCGCACTTTCAAATTGGAGAGAATTAGACCAACGACTTGATTCCGAAGGTTCTGGAGACGAATGGCTGAAGATTGGTGGACTTAAAGGATTTGTGGATGGTTCTTTGGGATCGCATACCGCTGCATTCTTTGATCCCTACACCGATCAACCGTCCGACAAAGGAATTTACATCAATCCGAAAGACAGCCTTTACCAATGGGTTTCAGAAGCAGATAAAGCAGATCTCCACATCATGGTCCATGCCATCGGTGATGATGCAATTAATTTCTTACTCAATACCTACGAAAAAGTCCAGGCAGAAAATGGCATGAAGGATCGCAGGTTTCGAATAGAACATGCTCAGCACATTGATCCTGATGATATACCAAGATTCAGAGAATTGGATGTTATTCCAAGTATGCAGCCTTACCATGCCATAGATGATGGAAGGTGGGCTGTAAAACTTATCGGGGCAGAAAGGATCAAAACGACCTATGCTTTTAAGTCACTTTTTGATGCAGATGCATTGATTGCTTTTGGTAGTGACTGGTCCGTAGCTCCTGCTACTCCATTGGAAGGGATCTATGGTGCGGTGACCCGTCGGACAATCGATGGAAAGAACCCGGAGGGCTGGGTACCCGAACAAAAGATCTCAGTCGAGCAGGCTTTGACTGCTTACACGACCAATGCAGCTTACGCCTCGTTTGAAGAGGACATTAAGGGCACACTTGAACCTGGAAAGCTGGCTGATTTTGTGATCATAGATCAGGACATTACCAAAATAGATCCGGTAGAAATCCGCAATACAAGAGTCATGCAAACTTATGTTGGCGGAAAGAAGGTCTATGATGCCGAAACCAACAATTAACTCAAGAAAGACAATAGACAAAACTCGAAAATCAACTTCTATGAAAAAGCTATCACTCACCTTAGGAATTCTAATTCTACTCCATCCTTCCTTTTCTCAGCAAGTAGATCCCGAAGTTTTTAAAGACCTCAACTTCCGGTTCATTGGTCCTGAAGGCAACCGTGCGATTGCTATCGCGGGTGAGCCTGGAAATCCAATGGTGAACTACATTGGAGCTGCCTCGGGTGGACTTTGGAAAACAGATGATGGTGGGGTAAGATGGCGCCCGATTACCGATTCTCTTAATGTTTCGTCTATCGGTTCTGTAGCCCTGGCACCTTCGGATCCAAACCAGGTTTGGATTGGAACGGGTGAAACGTTTGTGATCCGTCCCGCGCACGCAATGGGTGACGGCATCTACAAATCAGATGATGCCGGCAAGACCTGGGAAAGAAAAGGGCTTGAAAAAACAGGTCGTATTGGACGAGTGATCATTCATCCAACTAACCCGGATATCATTTATGCCGCAGCATTGGGACACACCTACGGACCGCAGCAAGATCGTGGTATCTACCGAACCAAAGACGGAGGAACGACCTGGGAAAGGGTATTATTTGTTGATGAAGGGACCGGTGCCTCTGACCTGGCAATGGACCCGGAGGATCCTAACATACTCTATGCTGCCATGTGGTCAGTACATATTAATACCTGGGGATTGAGAAGCGGAGGCCCTGGTGGAGGTATCTATAAGTCAACTGATGGCGGAGATACCTGGGAACCTATGACCAAAAATGGTCTTCCCGGAGGAAACAAGCGACCTGTTGGTAAAACTGCTATCGCAACCACACCTGCTGATCCCAAGGTGGTCTACGCTCTTTTTGAGATCAACAGCCCTGAGCTGTGGCGATCCGATGATAAAGGAGAGACATGGACCCTGATGAGTCAGGATCATACCATGAACGAGCGAGCTCCTTACTATACACGAATTGCCGTAGCTCCGGATAATACCGAAGAGATCTACTTCTTAAGTGTACGATTCAGTAAGTCTGAAGACGGAGGAAAAACTCTAATGAAGCGGCCACCACGTGGTGGAGGGGACAATCATGATATGTGGATCGATCCAATGAATCCTGATCGTATGATGGTAGCCCATGATGGATGTGCAAGTATTAGTCTCAACCGTGGGAAGTCATTTCAACGAGTTGTACTACCGATCGCTCAGATGTACCATGTATCTGTTGATGATCAAATTCCTTACCATGTCTATGGCAATCGACAGGATGGTTGGTCCTATCGCGGACCGAGCAACAGCTTGCAAGGCTATATTCCTGTTGGCTTATGGCATGGTGTAGGCGGATGTGAAAGTGGTTTTGCGAAAGCTGATCCAAATGACAATACCATTGTATGGTCTGGATGCTATGATGGCGGATTGGAACGGTATGACTTGAAAACTGGTTACGCTCGCGAAGTACGTGTTTGGCCGGAAGCAGGCTATGGCTGGGCTCCCGCAGATATGAAGTATCGTTGGCACTGGAATTTCCCATTGAGCTTTTCGCCACATACCAGGCACCGGGTGTACGTAGGAAGTCAATTTGTCCACAAATCGGATGACGGAGGCCAGAGCTGGCAGGTGATCAGTCCTGACTTGACACTGAACCTAAAAGATCATCAGCAAAGCTCCGGTGGTGTAGCCATCGACAACCTGATGACCTTTGATGGAGCGACCTTGTTCGCCATAGAAGAATCTCCGATTGAATCGGGATTGATCTGGACGGGTAGCAACGACGGACAGGTTCAACTCACAAGAGATGGTGGTAAGAATTGGACCAATGTGACTGCAAACATCCCTGACCTGCCGGAATGGGGAACGATAGCGAACATCTGGCCTTCTAAGTATCAAAACGGAACCGCTTATATCACTGTTGACCTGCACCAAATGGGTGATTTTGGGACATATATCTACAAAACCACAGATTATGGAGCAAGTTGGAAATCCATCTCTGATGGGGTTCCACAAAGTGTACACAGCTTCGCGCACGTGATCATCGAGGATCCAAAAAGACAGGGAATGCTATACCTGGGAGTGGATAATGGAATCTATATCAGTTATGATGACGGATCCAACTGGATGCCATTAAGAAACAACCTCCCACCTGCCCCGATCTATTGGCTCACGATCCAGGAGCGATTTGATGACTTAGTGGTGGGCACATATGGAAGAGGCTACTACATTTTGGATGATCTTTCTTCATTAAGACAATACGACCCATCGAAATCAAGTGAAGTTCAGGCGTTTGATATTCGGGACTCCTATCGCTTCAGTCGGAAAGAAAGTATAAAGACCGATAGGTTCAGTCCTAATTCAGGTAGAAACCCAGCTTATGGTGCTCCAATTAACTACTACCTACCTGACACTTCCGCTTCAGAGATCAGTGTGACCATTTTGGATGAGAACAACGAAGTGATCCGAACTTTAGAAGGTGCGAAAAAAGCTGGAGTGAATCGTGTTATGTGGGATCTCAGGTACGAACCGACTTACAAACCTCGGTTGAGAACTCAGCCTCCTGGTCGTCCATGGGTACAGCTCAATGGAGAAGGATGGCGACCATTAGTTACTTGGGATCTTGACTTATGGAGAGGCCAGTTTGGTCCAAGAGTAGTTCCCGGAGATTACACCGCTGTGATCAAAGTGGATGATCAGGAATTCTCTAAGAAGTTGACGGTTCTGAAAGACCCTATCTCCGACGGAAGAATGGAAGATATCCGAGAACAGGTGGCCTTTTCACTGGAATTAAGAGATGCCATGAACCTTGCGGTCACCATGATCAACAAGATCGAATTGATCCGGTCCGAATTGGTTGAGTTAACACCTTCACTTACCAAAAGATCCGATATCAAAGAAGCGGAACGTCTATCAAAGTTATCCACCGACATTGTTGGCACTCTCTATGATATTCATCTGACAGGAGCAAGAGAAGATGCATTCCGGTCACCGATGAAGCTATACGGAAGGTTGAGCGCACTAGCAAGTGATATCAATGCCAGTGGAATAGACTTCAGGCCTACCAACCAGCAGGGTGAAGTATATCAGGTGTTGAATAAGCGACTCATGACAACAAAATCCAACTTCGATGAACTCATCGAAGAGGATATCGCTGCATTTAATGAACAACTTAACAAGCTCGATATGAAAATTGATATCGAGAAGAAAATTGAAGGGTCGGAGTAGTTACTACTCCTGCCCTATTGGCGGTGGGCCGTCCGGAACAATGCCTTTATAGACATAGTCTCCTTTGCGCTCCACAAACTCAGCTTTAACCTCGGTTCGTAGCTTAGAGTCATTAAACAGGTCAACCATGGTCATGGCTAATGCCTTAGATGCATAAACCATCCCCTTGTGGCCTATCGACATCCCTCCGCAGGCTACAACCGCCCAACTATGCCATGGTGTTCCTTTCGGAGCAACTGTCGCACTCAATCGAATGGTTGGTACGACCCAGCTGACATCTCCAACATCGGTAGAACCTCCTCGTGGGTGTTCTAGTGTTTCCTCCAAAGGGCGGATTTCCATGTCCAGGCCAACTTCGTCTTTGCCGGTAGCTTTTTGAATTCCTTTGGCAAAATCTTCTTCTTCACTCGTAAAATCAATTACTCCCAAATACTTCAGGTTCTTATGTAATCGAGCTCCTCCTGTACGATTGACCAACACCTCATGTACTCCTGAGATCAGGCTTATCTTATAATCAACATTGGCCATGATTGCAGCTCCTTCAGCAATTCGTTCGATCTGCTTCCAAACCACTTCCATTCCTTCCCTTCGGGTATCACGAACTCTTGTCCAGATCCTGGAATAATCAGGGACTACATTCACCACCTGTCCACCATCCTGGATGTGGTAATGGATTCGAACGGTGGGTAACACATGTTCCCGGTAGTAGTTGATCCCTGTTGTGTAAAGTTCCAGTGCATCAGATGCACTTCTTCCATTCCATGGATCAGATGAGGCATGAGCCGCCTGTCCGGTAAACTCCACCATGAAATCTACCAGAGCGAGACTACTCTGGACATTGGCTTTGGTTTCAGCGCTTGGGTGCCAATCCATCATGATATCAACATCATCAAACAATCCTTCGCGGACCATCCAGAGCTTACCGAAGAATTTTTCCTCAGCAGGTGTTCCATAAAATCGAACGGTCCCTTCCAGGTCTCCGCTTTCGATCAATTCCTTGATTGCGGTTGCTGATCCCAAAGAAGCAACTCCAAACAGGTTGTGCCCACATCCATGTCCGGCTCCTCCTTTGTTTAAAGGATCTTTATAAGGTACTGGCTTCTGGGAGAGGCCCGGAAGGGCATCAAATTCACCCATAATACCAATGACCGGTTGGCCGGATCCATACTCAGCCACAAAAGCTGTCGGGATCTCAGCGACTCCCTCTTTTACATTAAATCCGTTTGCTTTAGCATATGCGATCAGTGCAGCTGCCGATTGCTTTTCCTGGAAGGCAACTTCCTCAAAAGCCCAGATCTTATTGCTGAGTTCGGTCAGCTCACTGTACTTCCCTTCAAGCGAAGTGATGGCTTTTTGTTTGGTACTAAGAAACGCCGGTTTCTTTTGAGCAAAAGTTGTAGTAATGACTAGCAGGCCAATGGCCAATATCATCGGGAATCTCTTTTTCATTGGTACAAAGGTTGGTTATAGCCGAAAGATAGAGCCCGAAGTGTAATTAGTCAACTGTTCAATACAGCAATGTACTTAGGCCAGGGACCAGCGGCATTTTTATATTGTTTTGCGAGTACCCGGTTGATTTGAACAATGTGTCCAAGATCATGTGTAACGTGAGCTGCCAATAGTTCTCGCAAGGTCACATCGCCAAATTCAGGATGTATACCTGTTTTATCAAGATCTGCATCTGAAATGTTAAGCTGTCGAAACTCCTCAACGCTCTGCGTTCTTAGCGTCTCAAACTCGTCAAGGAGTTCATTCATGGCCTTGCCTTTGCTGGCTTCAAACATAGCAAAGCGATCAAAGGGTATGAATCGCTTATCCTCAGCTAGTAAGATAATCTTGGTCCTTGGTACCCAATCCGTTTTTTCCCCGTGAATAAGGTGACCCACTACATCAAAAGGGCTCCAGGTATCCGGCCCTTCGTTTTTCATTACCCATTGCTCGGGTAGGTCTTCCAATAAAGCCCTGAGCACCTTGGGTGTCCTTCCCAGGATATTCAGGGCCTCATCTAAATCAAATTGCATTCGATCAATCTTGTACCTCCACGATCATTTCCACCTCAATACAGATGTTCCGCGGTAGCGCTCCCATTCCAACTGCTGCACGAGCATGCTTGCCTCGTTCCCCAAATACCTCAACCATCGTATCTGAAAAGCCATTCACAACTTCCGGCTGATCACCAAAGTCCGGAGCACTGTTGACCATTCCAAGGACTTTGACAATTCGAACGACTTTGTTGAGATCGCCAATTTCCGCTTTGAGTGCAGAAAGCTGCGCAATAGCGACCAATCTACCTGCTTCATAACCTTCCTCAACGGTAACATCCGCTCCCAACTTACCGGTCACATACCCTCCCTCTGGCTTGTTAGGTCCCTTTCCAGCCATGAAAACCAGATTTCCAGTACGAACAGCGTTCACATAGTTCGCTACTGGTGGAGGTGGATTGGTAAGTGTAATTCCCATGGAAGCCACTCGTTCTTCCACGTCATAGTCGTACAGTTCTTCCTGCTGCTGTGGCAGGTCTTGTGCTTGTGGTTGAGAACATTGATAGAAGATCGTCCCACAAATGATGATAAGTGCAATATTTTTCATGTTTTTCTGGTTTCTTTAGTTCATACTAGCCTCACGAATGGCTTTAAACTCCGACCCTTCTTTCCACCTGGGCCAAATATCGGAATTTGCAAGTCGAAGACCTACTTCCAGCAAAAGCTGTCCATCCAGCGCCATTCCATCAAATTCCCAGCTTTCCGGATCATATTCATCCTGAGGACGATGGTACTTGTTGTTCAGGTAATCACTATTTATCTCTGTCACATAATCCACGCCTAATGTCATGTGCTCGTAGGAACCGGAAGCGTAGAGTGCCGGAATTCCAACTTTCGCAAAGTTGAAATGGTCAGAACGGAAGAAGTATCCTTTTCCTGCTTCAGGATCAGGGATAATGTATCGTCCCTGAGCAGTAGCAATTTCCTCAGCCAGGTCTTCCAATTCAGATTGACCATGACCAATTACCGTCAGATCTTTCATTGGTCCAAAGTAGGTGATACCATCCATATTGATGTTAGCCACACTTTTTTGCACCGGATAAATTGGGTTTTCAGCATAGTGCTTCGAACCTAATAATCCTTGCTCCTCTGCTGTAACGGCAAGAAACACAACCGTACGCTTTGGCTTTACTTTCGCAAAAACTTCTGCAATCCCCAGCATGGTGGCTGTCCCACTGGCATTATCCAAAGCTCCATTGTATATCGAGTCTCCATCGATCTCCGGACCTATTCCCAAATGATCCCAGTGCGCAGAGTAAATGACCACTTCATCTGGCTTTTCAGCGCCAGTGATCTTCGCCACTACATTCTTGGAAACATCTTTCTTGATCTCGTTTCGAACCGAAACAGTAGCGTTCAACCCAAGCGGGATAGCTTCAAAATCTTTATTTCTTGCCATTTCCGCATAATTTCTCAGGTCCTGCCCGGAAGCTTCAAAGATCTTAATGGCCGCATCACGTGTGATCCATCCCTGAATGGCACACTGGTAATCATCCCCGGACTTGTCCAGGTACAAACTGGCACCAGACCATGAATTCCTTACAACCAACCAGGGATATCCTGCCGGAACTGTTTCATGCACAATCAAACAACCTGCAGCTCCCTGACGAGCAGCTTCTTCGAATTTGTAGGTCCATCGACCGTAGTAGGTCATTGTTTCTCCTTTGAATAGTGATGGATCCTCTGAAGCAAAACCTGGATCATTGACCAACACAACTACGGTTTTACCTTTCACATCCAACCCTTCGTAATCGTTCCAGCCATACTCCGGTGCTACTACACCATATCCGGCAAATACCAATTCTGAGGCTTCTATGCTTGTCTCATCAACTACTCTTTCAGTATAGGCTACAAAATCGTTAGAAACGGTAAGGTTAATATCCCCGGCTCCACCTGAGATGGTCATCGTTTCATCTGGCACGGCAGTCAACTCCACCATTGGCACATCCTGGAAATACGAGTCTCCATTTCCTGGTTCCAGCCCATAATTTTCAAATTGCTCTCTCAGATAATTGATGGTTTTTTCTTCTCCAATAGTAAAAGGTTTTCTCCCTTGAAAATCATCGGAAGAAAGCGTTTCCACATGCTTTTGCAAGGTGGTTTCAGAAACTGCATCCAGGGTCGCATCATTTTGACTTTGACAGCCAAGCAAAATCCCCGCAGCAAGTATTTTAAAGCCTATTTTCTTCATATTCAATTGGTTAATCCATAAATGAAGGGCCAATATAAGTCATCAATATTTGATTACATAAGACTGGATTGGCATTAATATTCTGAGTATATTAGGTAACAAAGCCTAGCACCATGAAGAAGATATCATTAATCCTTATTGTCATTGTTGTATCAATCAGTTGTGCTACAAATAGTGAGTCAACTGGTTCGGAATTACCATCTGTTTCCAAACGGATCGCCGATTACAAAACAGTCAAACTGACCACTGACCTATCTGTCCTGAGTGAAAATGAAAAACAGATCATCCCCCTGATGATCGAAGTAGCTGATATAATGGATGAGATCTACTGGATCCAGACCTATGGAGACAAAAATGAACTGCTCGCTTCCGTTGAAGACCCTACAATTAGACAGTTTGTAGAAATTAATTACGGTCCCTGGGATCGACTAAATGGTAATGAACCTTTTGTAAGAGGTGCAGGAAATAAACCTCCCGGAGCAAATTTCTACCCTGCAGATATGACACGCGAAGAGTTTGAGGCATCAGACCTTGCCGATAAAAATAGCCTGTATACAATCATTCGAAGAAATGAGGCTGGTGAGCTCGTCGCTATTCCTTACAAGCAAATGTTTCCGGAAAGGATCAAAAAAGCTGAGAAGCTTTTGAGGCAATGTGCTGAATTGGCAGAAGATGAAGGGTTAAAAGCATACCTAACGATACGTGCAGATGCCTTGATCACTGATGTCTACCAGCCAAGCGATCTTACCTGGATGGACATGAAAAATAATACGCTCGAGTTTATTGTCGGCCCAATCGAAACCTATGAAGATGGACTATTTGGGTACAAGGCTGCCCACGAAGCTTACGTGCTTGTAAAAGACAAGGAATGGAGTACCCGACTTGCCGTATACGCTGACTACCTGGAAGAATTACAACAAGGCTTACCCGTTTCAGACGAGTACAAAAAAGAAAAACCGGGCAAGGATGCTGACCTGAATGCTTACGATGTGATCTACTATGCCGGTGATTGCAACACCGGGTCCAAGACCATTGCGATCAACCTTCCCAATGATGAAGAGGTGCAATTATCTAAGGGTTCACGACGACTGCAGCTTAAGAACACGATGCGATCCAAATTTGACCATATTCTGACCCCTGTCTCAGATGTTTTGATCCATGAGGATCAGCGGAAATATGTAACCT
Organism: Cyclobacteriaceae bacterium; assembly: GCA_965267415.1. GTDB lineage: Bacteria > Bacteroidota > Bacteroidia > Cytophagales > Cyclobacteriaceae > Ekhidna. Next base: position 1,206,794 of record OZ253955.1, read on the forward strand.
TTGATTCGTTCTTCGAAAATGTGATGTTCCATGAAGTAGCTCACGGGTTAGGTATCAAAAAAACCATAAATGGTAAGGGGACTGTTCGGGAAGCGCTGAAGGAGTACGCTTCTGCGCTTGAGGAAGGTAAAGCTGATGTCCTGGGGCTCTATATGATCCAGCAATTGTATGACAAAGGTGTGATCGAAGGTGATATCATGGAGAACTACGTCACCTTCCTGGCAAGTATATTTAGATCTGTGCGATTTGGTGTTGCCAGCTCACACGGTAAGGCAACTATGATCCGTTTCAACTACTATAAGGATCAGGGAGCTTTTGCCAAGGATGAAGCAACCGGGACCTATAAAGTAGATATGGAAAAAATGCGGGAAGCCACTAATATGCTTTCTCAACGAATGTTGACCCTCCAGGGTGATGGGGACTATGATGGAGTAGCTGAACTCTTTGCAAGCATGGGCAATATCGATGATGCCCTGCAAATGGAATTGGATCGCTTAAAAGAACAGAGCATTCCTGTGGACCTTATATTCGAGCAAGGAACAGAAGTCCTGGGCTTATAACATGGAAAAAAAGGATATCAACGGTTACCCGCATGTAAGATACGTTCGGGACACCTACTCTATTGAAGAGGCAGAAGAGCGAAGCAAAGCTTACTACGAATGGTTGGATACCCGAAGAACCGTACGAGAGATCTCAGACAAGCCAATACCAAAAAGTATTATTGAAAACCTGATCATGGCGGGCTCTACGGCCCCTTCCGGTGCCCACAAGCAGCCCTGGACTTTTTGTGCGATTGCCAACCAGGAAATAAAAAAGATGATTCGTGAAGCTGCTGAAAAGGAAGAATATGACAGCTATCACGGCCGAATGAGTGATCGCTGGCTGAAGGACCTGGAGCCCATCGGGACAGACTGGAACAAACCATTCCTGGAAGAGGCCCCCTGGCTGATAGTTGTTTTTAAGCGTGTCTTCGAAAGCGATGGAACTGGCGAAAAAGCGAATAACTACTACGTGAATGAATCAGTAGGTATTGCTTGTGGGATGATCATCTCAGCGATCCACAAGGCCGGTTTGGTCACATTGACACATACACCTTCACCGATGAACTTCCTTACTAAGATCCTGGGTCGTCCTGAAAACGAGCGCCCTTACCTTCTTCTTCCTATCGGTTATCCAAAGGATGAGGTCATGGTCCCGGACCTCAAGCGAAAGCCACTTGACGAAGTAGCCGTCTTTTACGAGTAAAATCGAAGATTAAACCTTTTTACGTAAGTAGGGTCTAACAAGCATAATTACCTGCTTATGAAACTCATTTGGTACAATTCTGAGACCAGTTACTACCAGTCCGGTACCTGGCAGGACTATTCCAGTCTCAGGTCAAAATCAAAGAATCCGGAAAACATTTTGATCCTTGAACGATTTAATAAAGAGTCTTTGGCTGTGATATCAAAAATCACCAAAGAACTCAATAAGTGTCAATAGATATTTAAGAGACCCTGGCAGCAGCTAGTGGTGATTTATAGCTGGTTAACGCCCCGACATGAGAATCCCGATCCATCGGGATCGTCGGGGTTCTTTATTTTTACCATCAACAGTTCAAGATGAAAGTTTACTGGTTCATACTCCTACTTCCCTCTTTCATAGTTGCCCAGCAACGTAGCTCTTCTGAGCTAATGGGTCAGGGACTCCAAAAGTACCCACTCGAAACAGCTGCAATCACTTATGCTGTTTCCGGAAATGCAAGCGGAGAAGAAACCTTTACGTTTGATCGATTTGGTTGGCGAAGTGTCAAGAAGGCAAGTCTGAAATTTGAATTGTATGGAATAGAAAGTGAACGTTCTCAAAATGAGGTTTCCGATGGAGAAATCGCTTACCGGATCAATCACAAGGATTCGACGATTCGCAAGCGTTTGGATATAAGATGGAGTTCTCAAGCTTCCAGCATGACCCCACAGCAAGTCTCTGAATCCGTTCTTTTTTCATTGGGTGGTTCCTACGCATCTGATTCCACTTTGCTTGGCAGAAAATGCCAGGTGTGGACCTTTGAAAACAGGAGCTTGTTGGAAATGTGGACCTGGAATGGAATTCCATTGAAAAGAAAGAGCAAACTGGGAGACCAACTGATCATTGCTACCGCAACTAAAATTGATCTTGAACCAACTATCAACCCGGGTACTTTCAAACTGCCTGACTATAAACTCCAGGAATAAAAAAACCTCCTCACCGTAGGGTGAAGAGGTAAGTCACGAATTGATATATATGAAGAGAATTAGTTTCTCGAATTGAAGAGGTAAGAAGAAAAACTCCTACCATTGATCTTGGTATACTTGGCATCAATCTCATCATCCACCTTCATCTTGTCAATATTGAAATCGCCACGTACATCCAGGTATTTGATATTTAGTGATTCTTCGAACACTGCACTTTCAAAAGTTACTCCTGAATCAAACTCAGTGTATTTGAATATTGCATCATCGTTAAAGACTGTATTGGCAAAGCTGGTGAACTCTTCAAACTCAGCATACTTGAAAGTTGATTCCCTTCGGAATTTCGTTCCTTCAAAGTCTGCCTTCTGGTCAAATGTTGAGTATTTAAACATTGCTTTACGTCTGAATTCACAGTCACGAAAGATCACATCACGCTCAAAATCTGCGGTAAAGGTGTATCCTGACGGATCATCATGAATGTAAGCGAGGACATCATCTTCAAATGTGCAATTCACAAAAGAGACATTCACTTCAATCACTTCTTCCACCTCATTTGAACCGTTATTCCACCACCTCGACTTCCTTGGAAGCTCATCGATCTTCGCCTCCATATAGGTGAAATCAAGATCGCCAACGATTGTCGCATTGCGATACGAAATATCTTTTCCATCTCTCATGTCTTCCATGATCTTATAAGCCTGCACGGTTTCCTGTGCCAATGCCCTAAGAGAAAAGATACCGATCATCAGCATCATGATGACTTTACTTGTTATCGATATTGATCTTGTTGGTTTCATTTTCTTATTGATTTACTTAAAAGATGAGTCTTTGACCAAAAAGTTGCATCTCGACATAAATACTTTTTAATATCCGTTTGGTTACATTGGTTTATCATTTTAAATGACCTTGCTTGTGACCAGTCTCAAACCTTTCATTGATCACCTCACACGACTACTTCCATTAAACGATGAGGAAACGAACTTCATGACAGAAAGGCTGATGGTTAAATCATTTGACAAGCGATCGATCATTTTAGAGAGTGGAGCCATTTCAAATGAATTCTATTTTATCCTCAAAGGATGTGTTCGGATGTTCTATCATGTCGATGGAGAAGAAAAGACCACCTTCTTCTTTGTAGAGAACCAATTCGTTAGTTCCTATGAGAGCTTTGTAAAGGAAGTCCCTGCCAGGCATTCCCTGGCGTGTGTAGACCCGACTGATCTGGTAGTGATCACTAAAGAGAGCGCTTTCGAAATGCTTAGCTTCTCCAAAAATTTTGACACACTAGCCAGGATTATGATGGAAGAAGAGCTGGGGATCTACCAAAACATTGTCGCAAGCTTCATCACACTATCACCGGAAGAGCGATACCTGGACCTCATCAAGAACCGTCCGGATCTCATTCAACGGATTCCTCAATATCAACTTGCCACCTACCTGGGGGTAAATGCCGAGTCCTTAAGCAGGATCCGCAAGCGTATTGCCTCCAAAGCCTAGCCAACCCTTTTCTTAACCAAAGTCAATGAATTTGAGTGGCTGCTCAAAATAGTTTTGAGAAAACTTTATGAGCAAATGAAAAAGGTCTATCTAATCTTAAGTATTCTCGGATTCATTCTACCCAATATTTGGGTAATGAAAGTCACTATTGAAACAGGAAACATCATGCTGTACGGGGACCTCCCGATGACACTTGTACAGGCATTCATTAATGATGTCTCAACTGCTTTTGTCGTGGACTTGCTGTTTGTTGTGATTGTATTCATGATTTGGTCATACCATGAGGCACGAAAACACGCAATAAGAAATATCGGTCTCTATTGGGTATTGACATTCCTGTTCGGGCTGGCCGGTGCCCTTCCCCTATTCCTTTTAGCAAGAGAGCGATCAATTAACACCAATTAACAAATTCATTCGCGAGTCAGTCAATAAATAAGGCATCTAATCAATATGTTTAACTAAAATGTATTGAAATGAAAAGACTAATGATGATGGTGATGTTGGTCGGGCTGGTTTACGCAAGTCATGCTCAAAGACGTCCTCAACGACCGGAAAGTATCGAAAAGCGAATTGAAAGGGCAAAAGAAGAGCTTAGTCTTTCCGATGATCAGGTTGAAAGCTGGAAGGCTGTCCATGAGAAGTATGAAGCGGATCTTAAAGCAGCCAGAGAGGCAAGGGATCGTGAAAAAGGAGAAGCTACTCGAAAGAAGATTGATGAAGAGTTGAGAGCGATCCTCACCGAAGAACAGCAGGAAAAGTTTGAAGAAATGAAGAAGAAACGACGAAAAGGAGGCCGAGGCAGGTAAAATAATAGCACCAGTTAAAGGCAATTCAAAAGAGTTGCCTTTTTTGTTCAGTTTGTCAACATATTCGTACGGACGTTCGTAGCATTGCACATACTTAAAGAGACAATGCATTAATTGCGAATGAGTAACGGATGAATGAGCTATACAATCAATTAAAAGCCAGCCACAAGGAAAAGGCAGCTATCCTAAAGAAGCGGTACAATTTTTATAGCATCATTCGGTTGCTCGTTGCTTTGATCTTCCTTGCTGGACTTTATTTCTACAATGAAACTTCCAGCAGTGTTTTACTGATCTGCCTTTTTTTGTTAGCTGGAATTTTTCTTTTCCTTCTCAAGATCCACCAATTCATCTCATGGAACAAAAAGCTGGAAGAAGAACTCGTTCAGGTAAATGACGAGGAAATAGAATTCATCAGGGATGATCAGTATGCTTTCGGTGATGGATCCGAATTCATTGAACCTTCCCACGCGTTTTCGTATGACCTTGATTTCTTCGGGAAACACTCGCTTTATCACTACCTGAATCGAACAGTCACCTTCCTGGGTAATGGAAAGCTTGCTACGTCACTAACTAATCAATTGCCTGCAGACGCTATTCTCAGCACACAGGGAGCCATTAAGGAGTTGGCTACCAGTGTAGAATGGAGACAGAAGATCATTGCCTTAGCAAGACTCAAAAAAGACAATCAAGAAAGCTATCAGCAACTAATGGACTGGGCAGGAAATCCGGCTGACAGAGTTCCTAAACTGATCAAAGTAGCATCTTACCTATTTCCCTTATTGCTGCTGGCTTCTTTTGGAAGCTACCTGATCACTGAATCAGTTCTTGTTGGAAATTTTATTTTAATTCTGTTTGTGATCAATCTGCTGTTTACCGGCACCCATATTAATAAGATCCGAAAAGAGATCGTTCCCTCTACTGAAATTGACAAGATCCTTGACCAATACGGACTGATCATTCAGGAGATTGAGCAAAAGAATTTCGAACATCCTCATTTAAAGGATTTACAAAAGGACCTTTTAACTAATGATTCACAGGCGAGTAAGAAGATCAAGAGGTTATCGAAGCTATTCACCAGAATGGATCACTTTCAAAACATCTTTGGAGGACCCGTCTTGAACGGGCTCTTTCAATACCATATTCATCAGCTTGGGGCACTTTATGAGTGGAAAAACAAACATGCTGGTGATATCAACAAATGGCTTGGAGTAATTGCCAAATTCGAGTCTCTGAACAGCATCTCCAATTTTGCTTTCAATAATCCGGACTACTCCTTTCCTGAGATCAATAGCGAATTGAGCATTCAATTTAACGACCTGGGCCACCCGTTGATCAGAAAGGAAAAGCGAATTACCAACTCGGTCTCCTTCGAACAACACCGCTTCTTTGTACTGACCGGATCCAACATGTCTGGCAAGAGTACATTCTTACGAACCCTTGGTGTCAACATGGTACTCGCAGGCATTGGATCTCCGATATGTGCCACTTACGGCAAAGTCCATCCGCTACCGGTACTGGTTTCTATGCGACTCAGTGATTCCCTTGATGAAAGTGAATCTTACTTCTTCGCTGAGGTCAAACGACTCAAGGAGATCATGGATGCGATCACAAGAATCCCTGGCTTTGTACTTCTTGATGAAATTCTGAGGGGAACAAATTCGGACGATAAACGAACCGGAACGATTGAAGTCATCAAAAAAATGGTTGGAAAGGACGTGTATGGTGCTATAGCGACCCATGATTTGGAAGTTTGCAAAACCACGGATGACTATCCTGAAACCCTTGCCAATTACTGTTTCGAAGTAGAAACCATCGATGACGAATTGGTATTTGATTATAAGCTCAGGGAAGGGATTTGTAGAAACAAGAGTGCGACTTTCCTGATGAAGAAACTGGAAGTTATCTAATCGGCAAGCACAGATGCTACTTCCGGAAGGCAAATACTAAACGTACTCCCCACACCTACTTTACTTTCAACATATATAGCTCCCTGGTTGATCTCCAGGAAATCCCTGCAAAGCTTCAACCCAAGTCCTGTCCCCTTCTCATTTGCAGTACCGTAGGTGCTGTAAACTTCATGATCGCTAAATAACCCTTTAAGATTCTCCTCCGATATTCCAATGCCAGTATCGGTAATATCCAGGTAAATACCCTGTTCATTTATCCTGGAAGTAAGAGTGATCGAGCCACCTTCCCTTGAAAACTTGATCGCGTTCGATAACACGTTTCGAATTACCAACTTGATCATTTCAGCATCCGCATAGACCATAACTTCCTTATCCGATTGATCTGTAATTGAAAGATTTTTTTGCTGTATCTGAGGCATCAGCAATTCAAGATTTGCCTCCACAAGTGAATTAAGATTGATACTTGCAGGATGATACTTGATATGATCCATTTGTTGCAACGCCCACATGAGCACATTATCCAACAGTGAGATCACCTGGCTTAGCGACTTGGTAAGAGAAGAAGTGAAACGTTCCAGGTCCTTCATACCAAGCTGACCCTGTGTATGCAAATTGAGCACCCCTTCCAGGGTCTTGATCGGGTTTCTCAGGTCATGACCAATGATAGCGAACAAGCGGTCTTTGAATGAATTGACTTTATTCAATTCCTTGTTTTGAACACTTAGCTGCTTAGCTTTTTCCTCAACCTGTTGCTTTTGAAACTCAACTTCATCTGTTCTCTCGCTCACCAGTCGCTCCAGCTCTTCATTCATTTGCTCGTGCATCTGTTGATTCTTTCTGAGTTGTTTGACCAACTTGATCTGGGCGATCCGTTTATCTTCCTCAGCCAAACGGACTTTATGACCAAGACCCAGAGAAAAAACAAGAATTTCGGCCATCACTCCAAGCTGCGGGTGAATGGATGGCATATGACCTATGATGAACTGATAAATGCCGATAGCAAGGCCAAGCACTAAAAAGAAAGCCCCTGTAATCACATAGCCAGCAACCAGGCTTTTTCTAATGATGGCAATAACAGAGAGTGTAGAAATGGTCAAGGCAAACACAACAGTGAGTACAAGCAGAATATACTCTGAGATCAAAACCCTGTTGAAAAAAATGACCGAACACAGCACCGCCATTCCAAACAAGATCAAATTGGCCCGTTCTATTCTTCTCAAAACTTTGGTCCATGTCCAGCCAAACCGATCCGCATCAACGAATCGCTTGAAGAAGGCTATGTACGCCGTGAATCCTGATATTCCGATAAGGACGGTAATGGAGGAAGTAGCATAAAACCCGGCAATCAGGTCAAAGTAATTGAAGAGAATCGCGCTGAGTGTCGAAAAGGCCAGTAAGTAGAGACTGTAGTACAAAAAGATCCGATCACCGGATTGCAGAAACACAAGAAAATTGTAAGCAAAAAGGACCCAGAGCATTCCCTGAAAGACCGATTGAAAGATGGTGTTTCTTCGCTCCTGCGAATACCAAATGCTCTCAGAATAGAGCTTCACATCATAACGTGGATGGTATCCCCTGACAGGAATATTTTCCAATACCAATGTTGAAGTAGACCCTGCAGGCAAATCCAGCCGGATATGCGGGTTATGCTGGTGGGGAACATCCCTGGGTTCACCTGATAAGAAGTGACTTGTCCTTTTCGTTGTTATCAGTTGACCTCCTCGCATGAGATAGGCGTTCACAAACCCTGCTCCAAGTCCCGTGGATAGCTGAAGGACTGTTTTGATTTCTTTATCGGAGGAATTTCTAATATCAAGTTTACCCCAAAGAATGCCCTCTTCTCCGGCAACCGAATCAATCGAAACAAAGGTAGTCTCATCACCAAAGATCATTTTTTGATTGATGGAGTCTCCAGGAGCAGTAATCAGCACCTTTAAATAATGATTCAGGTAGGTCGCTTCGTCAGGAGGGGAAGATATCTCATAAACCTGGGCTTTTAGATAAATCGATGAGCTGCTAAGTGCAACGATAGCAAGGAAATACTTCAGCATGTTAAATCATATCAGGTGAAAATCCGGAAGTATTTAGGTCAGGATGGCGGCCAAAAGTAAGCAGTTAAGTAGCTGCCTTAATAGATAAGTAGGACATACTTTGGTATGTGTATACGAATTGTAGATGCCAATATAGAAAGAGGGTTGAGCACAATAAAAAAGGCGAGGGTAACTCGCCTTTGGGAAGTGGTCTACCCGGAGGCAGAACCATCTAGCCTGTAAATGATCTGGCACTGCCAAACCGTAATAAATATAGTCAAATTCCATGAATTGGTGAAACAGTTCTGGACTTAATTTCAAATAAAACCGAAGAAAAAATATGGGTCAGCAGAAGGTCCTGTAAATAGATGATCTGCCCCCTCCATTTGGAATATTTCATTAGTTAGTTGTACTTTGAAAGACCGAAGCACCAACCTAACTGAAAATGGCAGCAAAAGCAGCCCCTAAGCCTACGGGGAAGACAAAAACAGAATTGACTAAGGAAAAAACCAAGCTCAACAAGGATATCAAATCTAAAAAAGCTGAGCTCGAAGTACTTAGTGCCAAGATCAAGGACCTGGAGACTTTATCCTCCAAGCGAGAACAACTCCAAATCGAAGTTGACGAGCTCACCAAAGCCAAAAGGGAAGTAGGCAAACTAACAGTCAGCCAGCAAAGCATTGAGAAAGAGATCAAGGTCTTATCTGATGAAAAGAAACAACTTAGTAGTTTCATCAAGAAGAACACTCCCAGGAAGGATCAGTTGACCAAAGAGCTGGAAGAATTAAGCAAAAACAAATCCACATTAGATGATGAGGTAACTAAACTCACGGAACGGTCAAACAAAGCTGAAGCTAACGTTGACCACCTCAAGAAAGAAAAAGAGAAGTACGAACGTGAGATCACCACCTTGAAAACCGAATACGATCTCTATCCCAGAGACCTCAAACATCTCACAAAGGATGCAAAGGATCAAATGAAGAAGTATTCTTCGCTCGCGCTTGTAACAGGCGTCCTTAGTTTGGTATTTGTAATAGCTCTTGTATTCCTGCTCCTCTCTCCAAATCCGTTGAATGGTCAGCTAAGTGAATCCATCGGCGATGACCTATCGCTCCGTTTCTGGACTATTATAGTCACCAAGGTACTTCTGGCCATCACTCTTCTTTTCATTGTTCGATCAGGTTTCGGTTTGCTATCGGGATTCTTCAATCAGTACATCACCGTAAGGAAGAAAATAACTGCCTTGAGAGCAGCTGATCTATTCGTCAGGTACATGGACGAGGAAGACCTTAATGGTGAAAGTGGATTGAGACGAAATCCTAAAGAATTGAAATACCTTCAGGATTACCTGCCCAGGATCATGGATCTGGACACCTCGTTTGACCACCTTACCCGTAAATCACGGAAGAAGGATCTGGTCTCGTAATTTGATGAATCCTTTCAAAACATTCGTTTTTGTAGCTATACTAGCATCCGCTTGTCAAACAAAAGAAATGGAAAATGTAGTCGTCATCGGGGGTGGATTGATGGGGAGTGCTGCGGCATGGCAGCTAGCCAATTATGGAGAGGATGTCATTCTCATCGAACGTCAGGATACGACATACACTTTCGGATCATCTTTTGGGGAGGCACGTATCTCCAGGAGTCTTGGCCCGAAAAATGATATTTTCTCCTACCTGCACAACACAGCTGTAAGCGAAACGGAAAAGTTGATAGAATTCCTGAATGCCAACGATGAAGCTAACCATTCCATGGAGGATATCTACACCACCTCTCCGGTCTCCTATGTCTACTATGCATCCCAAAGCGAAGTGGTCAAGCGCCTGCTTCGGCAACAGAAGGATAGGCATGAGATCGCAAGCACTCCTGCGGAAGCCATGGAACGTTTCGGAGTAGTGCTTTCAGATACTGCCATGTTGATCCGGGAATACAAGCGACATACCGGCACCATGAATCCGAAAGAACTGATCAAGAAAATGCATCTGGGTATTCAACTCAGAGGTCAGCAGGTATGGTATAACACAAAAGTCACCGGACTCAAGCGTATTTCAGGCGGTTATAAAATTGAACTGGAAGATGCACGCACAGGAGATTCTCGAAAGATTGAAACAAGAAAAGTCATTGCTGCAGCAGGACCCTATAACGGAATACTACTGAAAGATCTGGCTCCCAACGTAGATAAGCTTATTACGCCAAAGCGTGTTTTTCTGGCTTTCCTGAAAATCGACCCTTCGACATACAACAACTTTTCTGAGGGACAGAAAAAGAAAATTCGTGACTTCTACCCTACAGTAGACTTAGAGTCTTCGTTGATGTTTTCAATGATAGAAAAGTATGAAGAAGATGGAACACCATTGCTTAAGGTTGGAGGTCACTTCAAACGCAATGATATTGATGACCTGGAAGCTGTCTGGAAAAAAGGAGTTACTGATGAAGAAGTTGAATGGTGCATTGAACAAACACTCGATTATTTCAAATTCCTGAATATTCCATTAGAAAGAGAAGATTTAATCTATTCTCAGGGATATTCTTGCGTCTACTCGTTGACACAATCTGAAATTCCGTTATTAAGTAATCTAGCCATTGACAGCCAACAGGACCCTAATGCGATCCTGATCGGTGGAATGTCAGGAGTTGGAGCTAAAGGAGCTTTGACCTATGGGTTAATAGGTGCTAATCTTTTGCTTGGAAAGGAAGACACTTCCTTCATGTATCAAAAAACAAAAGATGCACTCGGCTTTGAACGTTTTTTAAAAGATATTTCTGAATTGGAAAAATAAGTGCCTGTCATGCTTTTCAAAGAAAATCCCGAGGCTGTTCAAAAGATAGAGGGATACGCTCCTTCCATTGCTGACAAGCTTCAGTACCTAAGGCAACTGATTATTGATACTGCTGATGAGCTGGAATTGGATCGACTGGATGAGACATTGAAATGGGGAGAACCCAGCTATAAAACAAAATCCGGAAGTACGATCCGAATCGACTGGAAGGAAGCTACTCCGGATCAATACGCGATGTACTTCATATGTACTACCGGGCTGGTGGGGAACTTCCAACTGATCTATGGTGACGTATTTAAGTATGAAGGCAATCGGGCAATCATTTTTGGCCTTGATGATAAAGTCCCGGAGAAGGAATTGAAACACTGCATTGAATTGGCACTGACCTACCACAAGGTCAAGAACCTGCCGATGCTGGGAGTGTAGAACTACAATAAGCTGTTATCATGATCCTAAGGAAGGTTACATTACAAGACATTCCATTATTGAAGCATTGGGACGAACAGCCCCACGTCATTGCTGCAGCACCCAACGATGATTGGGAATGGGAAGAGGAATTGAGAAATGATTCGGAATACGCCGAATACCTAATAGCTGAGTTGGAAGGTGAACCTATAGGTATCGTACAGATCATTGATCCTCACATGGAGGAAACCCACTATTGGGGTGAAGTGCCTGAAAATCTCCGAGCGATTGACATCTGGATTGGAGAAGCTGAAAACCTGAATAAAGGATACGGCACACAAATGATGAACCTGGCATTCGATCGATGCTTTGGCCCGCAGGAGGTTATGGGAATACTCATAGATCCATTGAAAACCAATACCAAAGCGCATCGATTCTATGAAAGGCTGGGGTTCAAGTTTGTGGAAGAGCGTCGCTTTGAAGAAGATGACTGCTTTGTCTACGAATTGAAGCGGGAAGATTGGGAAGCGGGGAAGTGAAGGTAGGGAGTAGAAAGTAGAAAGTGGAAAGCCGTAGGCTGCAAGTTGCAAGCTCCAAGTCCCACGTAGTGAAATCGAGGGCTGAAATTTGAGGTTTGATGCTTATTTGTTTTTTGGGATTTGAGATTTCTGTAGCTCGTCTAAAGACTAAGAAGCCCACTAAATAGGTTAACTACCAGTCACCACATATCGGTTTGTAAACCACTAGGCAATCTGATACATTTAGTCAACTTAATCATAGCCACATGAAATCAACACTAAGACTACTTGTATCACTCTTTGTCCTCCTACCCTTTCTTGCACACTCCCAAACCTACGCCCGAAACGGCATGGTCGTCTCGACCAGCAAGATCGCCTCGAATGTGGGCATGGAGACGCTCAAGAAGGGTGGTAATGTGATAGATGCGGCTGTTGCCACGGCATTTGCACTGGCCGTCACACACCCATCAGCCGGAAACATCGGTGGCGGTGGGTTCCTCGTCTTTATGAAATCAGACGGAGATGTTACAACCTTTGACTTTCGTGAAAAAGCACCGTTGAAAGCCAGCCCAACCATGTACCTGGATGAAGAAGGAAACCTGATCCCCAACGAGAACCACTTGAGTATAAAAGCCATTGGCGTACCGGGCACAGTTGCCGGATTGTATAAAGCACACCAGAAATATGGCCAGCTTGATTGGAAGGAAACCGTTCAACCCGCAATTGACCTTGCTGAGAATGGCTTCACGATGAACTTCTCACTCTATCGTGCCGCCAACTATTTCAGGGAAAATGACGGAGCAGATTCGTTCATTGGAAAATACTTCCTGTCGGATGATGGAGAAGTAGTTGAGCCTGGAGAAACCTGGTTTCAGAAGGAGTTAGCAGAGACACTTACTGCGATCCGAGACAAGGGACATGATGGGTTTTACAAAGGAGAGGTAGCTAAGAAGATCGAGGCTTACATGAAAGCCAATGGTGGTTTGATCACTAAAAAAGACCTGGCGCAATACGAAGCAATCGAGCGTGAACCCCTTAAAGGAACCTACAAAGGATTTGATATCTACTCTATGCCACCACCCAGCTCCGGTGGAGTTGCTTTACTTGAAATGATGAACTTGATGGAACAGGTTGACTTTAAAAAGATCGAGTTCAACTCAACGGAATATGTGCACATTGTTGCAGAATCCATGCGACGTGCGTTTGCAGATCGTGCGGAACATTTAGGAGACCCTGACTTCAACCCGGAGATACCTGTGGAAAGATTGATCTCCAAGGAGTTTGCAAAAATGCGATTCAACGAGATCGATTGGAATAAAGCCTCCGTCAGTGATTCGTCTCGGTTTGGTCAACTGTATGATGGAAACAGCACTACGCACTTCTCTGTAATGGATAACCAGGGGAATGCCGTATCATTGACTTATACCCTTGAGTATGGTTATGGCTCACGTCTGGGCTCCAGCGAGCTTGGGTTCATCTTTAATAATGAAATGGGTGACTTCAACCCGGTTCCGGGACTCACCAACGGACGAGGGCTGATCGGGTCCGATCCAAATCTGATCGCTCCTGGTAAGCGCATGCTCAGCAGTATGACACCAACCATTGTTGCTAAAGACGGTAAGCCTTATCTCGCTATTGGTAGTCCGGGTGGTCGGACCATTATTAATACCGTATTTCAAACGGTGCTTAACGTGTTGGAATTTGATATGGAGGTCCACAAGGCAATTGAAGTCATGAAGATCCATCACCAGTGGTTGCCGGATCGGATCATGTATGAAGCCGACCTGCTCTCTCCCGACACCCGAAAGGCACTTGAAAAGATGGGACACACGCTAACTCCTCGTAGCAGGCTCGGTGTTCTTATGGGCATCCGCTATGATGAAGAAAATGATGTATTGGTTGGAGCAGCAGACTCCTCCAGCGCTGAAGGAGCTGCTGTAGGCTATTAGCCTATGCCTTTTTCAACCCAAATACCGGCCGGAGGAAAAAGACCCTTCGGATCAGGAATTCATAGATCAGCCAGCTTCCTCCAAAGGTTCCAATAGTAAGAATTATGAACTTGGACCAAAATCCCCATTCCAGGTCGATCAGGAAATAAGCAATGATGATCGTAATCGTCTGGTGTAGGATGTAAAATGGATAAACTGCCCGGTTACAGTAGCTGAGCAGGTTACTTGACCTGTTCAGGTACTTCGCAGCATACCCAAAGATTGCCAGGATCCATGCCCAGAAATTGACCACCTTGACCAGTGCCTCTGTAAAATGGATCACAGTTGAATCTTCCACAAAAAGCCATCGCATAGCCAACAGGGAGAATGCCACGATCCCAATCACCAAACTTACCTGCTTCACCGTGGCTACTGCTTTCCAGAAAGCATCCTGTACGGAGATCAGCACAAATCCATAGAAAAACAGGAACATGCTACTAACAAATGTGAACCAGTCCCCCACCAAAGCATGTGTAACTGGGAAAAAGGGTTCTAGCATCGCTTCGCAGAAATAAAGAGGCACTACAAACCAATACAGCTTGAATGGGTTTCTTGCTATCCCATTTCTAATCCATTGCAGGAATTTTCCGTTAGGCGCTTTTCGCGACTGAAGGAAAACAGGAACCAGCAACAGGGAGAAAAAGAACAGGTATGGTAAAAACCAGAGGTGATGCCAGCTAAAGTTTCCTGCCGGGTAGATGCCGTCATAAGCCGGGCCCATCAGGAAATCCAGGTATGATCCGGTAAAATCGCCATCGACAATCCGCTCAATGTATACTTGCGGAGGAACGATCAGGAGCATTCCAAAGAACAGTGGAATACCCAACCGAAGATATCGCTCCTTGATGAATTGCCAACCACTTCGAAAGGATAGTGCGTAAGCCGTACCCATCCCAGAGATCACGAAGAGGATCGGCAAGCGCCACTGGTTCACAAACACCATCGGCCACCTCAGATCAGAATAGATGATGTTGTTTTTAATATGCCACCCCCAGGGAACGAAAAACATACCCACATGATAGAAAATCAAAAGACCGAAGACAATGACTCTGAGCCAATCCAGGTCGTACCGTCGAATTTTTTCCATACATTGATTTTTTTGACCTGACCAAACGTACGGAGAGTAAATCGATAGAGATGGGCTGCTGTGACGAATAACAAGGCTTTGTGACGAGCAACAAATTTTTGCTAGATAAACCGGTCAAAAGCCTTAATATGGGAGCGTGAAACAGGGATTGGAAAATCAAGGTGTCGCACTTTCAGTTGGTACCCCTGGGCATTTCCGGCTACTTCTTCTACCTGGTTGACGTTGACCAAAAAAGCCCGGTGGGTCTTGATGATGAAGTTGAATTCTGCCAGTTGTTCGGCGGCACTTTGCAAAGTCAGGCGCTTGATCAGGCGCACGGGTTCCTGATCCTTTAGAAAGAATTCCAGGTAGTTCCCATCGGATTTGATGCACAACACATCAGTAGGTGCAAGCTCAAAATGATCTGCCTCAACGTTTGCGTTGATCTGGATCTTTGGGTGATTCTGCATTTCTTCACGTGTCAGAACCATTTGACGGGCCATACGTTCATTCTTCTTTCGCAATCGCTGGAAATTGATACTGATGATCATGAACATCAGGACCGATCCGACCAGGTAGGCGTTTCGTACCTCTTCGAAGAAGTATCTCCAGGAGACGTTGTTGGGATTATCGTAAATGATCTCCCGTACCGCAAAACTTCCGGACCCGGCTAAAAAGAAAAAGATAGCGATCAGCCCGGCCTCTTTGTAGAGTTTCCAGTCATCTTCATTCACAAAGCGGCTCGACAACCAAAAAAACAACAGGTACACCACCGCAGGGTTCGTGGCATGCACCAAAGCAATGACCCAGAACGGCTGCCTGTATTCAGCGGGTGTCCGCTCAAATGGCTGAAGAAAGTATTCAAAGAAGAAAACCAGGACGAAAATGAGCAGGACGTTGATCATCAACTGTTTCCCTTTGTGGAAGTAAGGATATGGCTGTTTTAGGAAATCCACATCTCAACTAAGTTAAAAAATTCCGAAAGAATCAAACCTGAACAATGGGCTTGCCAGAGGCAAAACTCCTGAATATGGAACGATTCAAGACTAAATCAGCTTGTTGCAGTTAGATATCCTTCAACAGCCCTTATTTTTAGTCCATGAATCAAGACCCCACGCAAAGTATCGTCGATACGCTATTGACCAAGTCAACCGCAAAGCAACGAGCCTATAAAAATGTCTGCAAAGCTTTCAGGCAGTTGAAAGAAGAATCCAAAAAGCTCATTGCTGTGCTTAACGAGCGAACAGCGGAAAAGGATGAAGACATTACACTTGAAGTGGAAGAGGTCAGTGACCAGGAATTTCACGTCAAGATCGCAGGTGATCTGATGGTCTTTATTTTACATACCAATATCATCACCCTGAGCAAAGACTACTCTTTCAACGATAGTGATTACGTAAAGGAAGATCCTTACCGGAAGTACCTAGGACAGATCAATGTTTACAATTTCATGGCTGATTCTGTAAAATTCAACCGCCTGAATGATCCTGGCTATTTGCTCGCTCGCATCATGGTCAACTGTGAAAATCATTTCATTGTTGAGGGAGACCAGGTTTTAAACTCAATGTTTGAAGCGTATTCCTCCAAACCACTGGAGCCCGCGGATCTAAACATCCTTATCCAGCTTATCATTTCCGAGGCAGTAGACAATGACCTGGTAGCCCCTCCTTTTGCCATGATCAGGGGAATTACATTACAACAAAAGATTGCCCGGACCGAATCATTGGGAGCCGGTAACAAGATCGGATTCCAGATGAGTTCGATGGGTGATGTGAAATAGGTTTGGACGTCAGATATCCAGACTCAGGTATCGAAACACATCTTTGGTAGTGACGATACCGACCAATCGTTCGTTTTCTATGACCGGTAGGGATTGATAAGAAGAATTTCTAAACATCATGATCGCATCGGAGACCTTCGCACCGGAATCAAGGTAATCTACTTCTTTGCTCATGATCTCATGAACGGATAGTGCTTTGAGTGCGGCACCTTCTTCGTGTGTATCTTCAATATATTCCTGGAGGTAATCGACCCTGGCAATGTCGTGACTGCTCAGGATCCCGACTAGCTTTCCGTCCAGCAGGACTGGCAGGTGGTGGATCTTGTGGGATTCCATGAGTTCTTTCGCATCAAGGGCTGAGTCGTTCGTACTGAGAACGAAAACCAGGCGGGTCATTATATCAGTTACAGGGGTGTTTTTCATTGTGGCAACTTCACAGTTTCATCCAATTAAGATAACGAATTCCTGTGAAGGAATCCTAGCACTTGCCGCGTTATCAAATCGTTAACATTGATAAGATGATCTTTTTGATATCTTCGTCTCAAAATCAGACCATGATCGATTTCAGTGACTTCCTTCTTTTTCTCGGGCTATCGTGGGTGTTGATCATCACACCCGGTCCCGACCTGCTCTATGTCCTTACCAGGGGTATCTCCAATGGACGAAAAGCAGGTTTTATTTCAGCTGCCGGAGTAACCCTTGGCATCTTTGTTCATACCATTTTTGCTGCATTAGGACTCTCGATCATCCTCCAAACATCAGCCCTGGCTTTTTCCATTGTGAAGCTGGTCGGAGCTGGTTATCTGATCTATCTGGGGATAAAAAGCTTTACCGGGACCAGCGACATGAAGGTAGAAAAAGAGCAACGGACATCTAACAGGAAATTGTTCATGCAAGGCCTCATCTCCAATACACTGAACCCAAAGGTTGCGTTGTTTTTCATGGCCTTCCTTCCCCAGTTCATTGATACCAGCGCAGGCGGAAACATGACTTTTCAGTTTCTCTTGTTGGGATCCGTGTTCGCTTTTTGTGGCTTGCTTTTCCTCTGTGCTTTAGGCTATTTCTCAGGGTCCATTGGGCAGTACATCAACAGGAATCCAGCTATGGCCCGATGGGTCAACCGTATTTCCGGAACGATCCTCCTTTTGCTGGGAGTGCGCCTGGCATTCCTCAGGCAGAAATAAGGCACCCCGCTCACAATGTGTAGACTTTTAGCAGCTATGATCACGTATATTAGTGCTAAAAGGAACTCATTAGCTCAATGAAAAGGATCTTCTCATTGATCACTTTGCTGGTGATCTTGTACAACTCGCTCAATGGTCAGGCTTTCTCGGATCAGGTCAATACCATGCTATCAACTTATGCTGATGACTATGCCATCTCAATTGCCATTGCAGAAGGTGAAGAACGATATTCGGACACCTACGGATTCATCGACAAGAAAAAGCAGGTTGAGACATCCCGGCAAACACTGTTTAATGTTGCGTCGATCTCCAAGGCCATCACTGCGGTTGGTATCATGCACCTGGTGGCTCAAAGCCAATTGAGCCTGGAGAATACATTGGATGATCTGCTCACCAATGTCCCGGAAGACAAACAGGCGATAACCATTCAGATGCTGCTCACACATACGACAGGTTACACCCAGAATTATGTGTGTGAAGGATTTGACCATTCTGACAAAGCACTGGAAGTAATACTCAACGACCCATTGGTTTCCACTCCCGGTGAAGAATTCCACTATGCCAATCAGAATTTTCAATTACTGGCGCTGATCATTGAAAAGATCTCCGGGCAGGACTTTGAATGGTACATTCGGGAAAAAGTGTTCGAGCCGTTGGGAATGACCAATACCTATTGCTGGCGGGAAATCGAATCACAGCAAGTAGCTATGGCTGACAAAAGACTAATGAAAACCTTCGGCAACAACGATTGGGGCTACAAAGGAGCAACCGGGATCTTCTCCACCCCCCGGGACTTACTTCGGTTCTGGCAAGGTGTTTCCCAGACGGACTATTTACCATCTGATCTTAAGGACAAGTTATTCAAAGGTCATGTTACCCTCTCTTCCGGAACCCAGATCGGATTTGGGTTTTATGTCACCCCTGAAAGCAAATGGGGCATGCAGGAAGTCTGGACGAGGGGTAGTGAAAGTTGGGGGCATAATGCGGTGATCCGGCACTTCCCGGAGAATGATGTAACAATTGTAGTGTGCACCAATTCCGGAGAGGTTGGCAAAGAACCAGTAGTTGGTAATCGAATGATCAGCGATCTGCTGGGTGATCATTTGTTTGAGTAATAGTCATCCTACCACTTCGAGTGGTAGGACGACTTGATTGGATACTCCCGTCATTGCGAAGGAGTCCCGATCCATCGGGACGACTGTGGCAATCTTTTGATGTTCTCCGGGAAAAATCGTCCACTTGCAAACACGCTCCACCGTGGATTAATTTGTAAATGGATAAATCTTTTAATGTTTCGGATAGAAAGAAAAGCTTTCTGCATGCTATAGTTGGCCTTAAATACATTTTTGCTACCCAACACAACTTCAGGATTCACTCAATAGCAACTATCTTGATCGTTTCACTGGGCCTTTTATATGGGATATCAATTACGGAATGGTGTTTCTTAATCTTTTCGATTGGATTTGTGCTAGCCGCAGAAGCTTTCAATACAGCAATCGAGTGCGTGACAGATTTGGCTTCTCCTGACTTTCACAGACTTGCAAAGACCACAAAAGATGCCAGCGCTGGAGCTGTATTACTTGCAGCATTGACATCTTTGATTGTGGGAGCAATAATCTTCGTCCCTAAAATTCTTTAGAATTCATTCAAACGATCGCTTGGCTCTTACTTCCCGTCATTCCGAAGGAGCTTCAGCGGAGTAAAGTTGAGGGGAGGTTTGCCACCGGTTGGTATGAGTTTTGAGCTTACTGTTTGTTAGTGACCTTATTTTTCTCAATTATTTCCAGGGCTTTGGGTAGGGCCTCATCGCTCTTCACTTGATGGTCAGGTCGAACACCTTTACCCTCCCAGCTTTCTGTAGTTCCCGGAAGAAAGGGAGCGGACGTGGAAATTGCAACAATAAAATCTTGATTAACTGGAAAATAAGTATTCATATAAGCACCCCCAGACGTTGGCATCCCCACCAAAACACATCGACTTTGGTTTTTAAGCGCAAAAGCGAATGCTTCAGCGGCAGATCCTGTGCCTTTGTTGATAAGTAAACACAATGGTCTGAGATACCTTTCTTCCAGTAACCATGGAACGGTACCATTCAATTCGGTCTGACCGTTTCTTTCTCGAAATTCCAATAAATCAACTTGTTCATTAAAAAAGAAGGTCTCCAGTACGGATCCAACTGTACTGCCACCACCACCATTATCTCTAAGGTCAATGATCAAAGCTTTGGTATTCTTTACCAGGTTCATAGAAGCATAAAGTGTCTCCAAGCTATGTTCAGAGATATTTATCTGTGAAAGCTTTATGTAACCCACATTGCCCGAGAGTATTTCCACTTTTTCGAACCCAAAGTTTGATTCGTAGGCTTCTTCATTATTAAAGAAATTTGTAGTTTCTGCTTCTTCTGTATCAGTATTAGATTGAAGTTGCAAGACGATTTCTTTATTGTTCCAGGTATATAAATGAAAATCATTGCTCGCCTCGCGAAGACTTTTTGTCATAATAGAGTCTAGCTCTTTAAGGCTTTGGGCTTGATGAAACCTTCCACCTTTATGGTCTTGCAAGAAAGCCCTGGCAATCATGCTCCCCCGATCCGGGAGCACATAATTCTCCCTGATAAGATCCGCAATCTTTTTTGTCATTTCATCCACCATTTTTTTGGATGGTTGCTGCGCCTGAAGAAAAGTCGCAGATATGGTTATTAGAAAAAAGAGAAGAGTAATCCTTTTCATAGTGTAATTGAGTTTTTTTTCAAATCTCTACAAGACAGCATTTCCTGTCTAGAATGAAATTAGCCTACTTGAGAGATCGAATCGTGGCAGGAGTATATCCTGTGTGACTTTTGATCAGCCTGGTCATGTGACTTTGATCTGAGAACCCACAGCTAAAGGCTATCTCGGGGATTCGATCCGAGGAATTAATCAGTAGATCGACAGCTCTTTTGACCTTTATTCTACGCATGTATTCTGAGAGTGTGACTCCTTTAGTTTTGGAAAAGTACTTGGAAATCGTGATTGGATGAACACCAAGCTCCGATGAGAGGTCGTTTAAACATGGAAACTCATTCCAGCGATCGTTTAGTAATGCTTCTAGTTTAGTGATCCATCCGCTTACATTGGCACATTTGTCTTTCCAAAAGAGTGATTTCAAAACCTGAGTTATGCATTGCACAGAATATTCATCATTCAATAACAACTCGAAATAAATTCTGTACAGTTCGATTTTGGAATGGTTATCAGGTTTTAAGTGTGAAAACTTGATTCCTTCCCCAAAAAAACTTTCATTCAATTCGATATTCAAGTTTCTTGATGGGTGTACCGTGAACCTGTTGCGATGAATTTCTCCCTGGTTATAGATTAATATCTTACCTGGAGTCACCTGAATATCTTCTTTCTTTCTTGATTCCAGGTTCCCCCCCCGAATGATGGATGAGATATGGATCTTTTCATGCCAATGCCACTCTTCTGACACGTTGCAATGATAGTCGACTATCGAAATTTTGAATTCTTCCGATTCAAGCCTGTTTGAAGTATTGCCTAAAAAGTCTTTTGTCAAAAAAGTGTTCACTTAGATCGTGTGGTTGCTAACACGTTTATAAACGGAAGTTACCATTTTAGGTATACTTGTCTCTTCCACACGTTGAAAATGCCTAGCAAGGCTGGCCTAGGGGTCTCATCTAGTTTGAGATTCCTGAACTCGTCGCGCTCGTCAGGAATGACTTGCAGAATAGAGAACCGTCATCCCTGCGCATGCAGGGATCTCACGAAAGTGCTTGTCTGCATCCTCTAGCTCAAACTGCTAGTTTGAGGCAAGCGTTCATATCACTTGTCGGCAACCGTGATTTTGCCTTTTTGCCAACCCTTAGGAAGGTATAGGTTTAATCCGGTTTCTTTTTCAATATCTAACAGCTTGTTCCTCAATTCAATGCTTCGCAATCCCAGTTTATCTCGATTTTGATTGACTATCATCAGCTCCGAATTGTCAGGTATTTTTCCCAGGAAACCGTACAATGATGATTCATGTTGGTGAATTGATGCGTTTCTCCAATCTTCAATAATTGCAAATTCCTTCGGATGAAGTTCACCCCTTACCATAGCCTTTAGCAGTTCTGGTCTCAGGTTCAAATACAAAGTGTCCTTCAAAGTGTATTCCGCAGAGATAGAATTATGATGACTTAAGTTGACTGATGTCCACCAACCATTGCCGATAAGTTTTTCTCCGGGATAACCCTGTTGGATTAAAACCTTTTCAAGCCAAGCCAATACATTTTCACTATGTGGTGCGAATTTTTTTAAGGCATACCTGACCCTATTTTTTTCTCCAATTCTCAAGAAAACACGAAGAGCGATCTTTTGATCTTCTTTGAGCATTCTTTGTGCTTCTTTCCTGAGTGGTATTTTGAGGCCTGACCAATAGATTTTTTGAAGCGAATCATATTCACTTTCTAACTCTGCCCACCGCAGATCGTCCCGAAGAGGTTTAAGATTTTTATTCTTCTTGATATTCTTCATTGACCACCCACCGAGTATCCCAAGTCTTAGAAACCCAAATGCTGATTCATAATCTTGTTCAAATAAGCTGAGTTCAGTTGCCAATTGGTACTCTCTCAGAAACACAAAATCAAATTGACTAAACAATGAGTCTAATGATTGACGCGCTTCGCCAATCTTTTCCTCAGAGATTAATTGTTCGCAGCGTATTACTTCCTGATGGTAAGCCGCATAGTTGTTGGCTTGTCCGCTGGTACTGATTACGATAGAATAGAGAAGAAGAGAGAGAACAATGTTTCTCATGATTTTTTAGTTGTTGGACAGAGTTATCTAGTAATGAATTGATTACAAACTCAGTTAACACCTTTTGTGAAGAATTAAGGTTCTTTAGAAGACTAATACAGGAATCTCAAACAATCGCCGATAGGATTTGTACTGGTGAGTAAAGACTATAGCCGCGATAGACAGGTTCACAGCATAGCGTACAAAATTGCGGACCGTCATCCCTGCGAAATGCAGGGATCTCATAAATGCTTGTCTGCACCTACACCCTACTAAGCGCGAATCATGCTTACACCAGTTATCGGGATTTTTCAGTCAACTGTTTGTTTGCATATTTATTCTTTAGCTGAATGGCTGCTTGATTGAACTTGGAATAATCTTCATTCCAATATCCATTATGCATGATAACAAATGCAAAAGAGCGATCTAAATGGTTGACTAGTAGTGACTGAAACCCAATATCTGATCCAGCGTGAGAAAAACCATATCCAATATAACCAAACCCTAAGTCTTTATAAGAAAAAAGTGTCCAGGCCAGTCCTACAGATTCACCGTCATCAATTTTGAAATGTTTCTGGGTTAAAAGGTTGTAGGTACTTTCACTAAATACTTCTTGACCATTTAGCGTTCCTTTATTTGCATACAATTTCATGTAATTCAACATATCGTCCACATTTGAATTCAAGGTACTGGAAGGCGCATGTGCTCGGTTATAAGGATATGTATTGTGTACTTTGACAAATGGTCTTTTTACATGAGGGGTGGTTAAAAGTGATGTGTCAATTTCAGGTAAATAGAAGCTGCTATTTTTCATACCTGCAGGTTCCAAAATATTAGTTTTTACAAACGCTTCGAATGACGTACCACTCGCTTTGGCTATTACATCTCCCAATATCTCAAAGGCCATATTCGAATAGTCATATCGGGAACCAGGATCAGATTTAAGTTTTTTGTTTTTAATGCTTTTTACATATTCTTCTAATGCCGTTTCATGAAACTGGGCTTTTTTCCAATGGTAATTCGACACGTCTGGCATTCCTGAAGTATGCGTGAGCAAATGACGGATGGTAATATACTTATAGCGAGGATCCTTCATTTCGAAATAAGGAAGGTGATCTGTCACTTTATCCTCCAGGGTCAATTTTTGTTGTTCAATTAGTAGTCCGATTGCGGTAGCTACAAAAGTCTTGGAGATGGATGCAAGATGAAAAACAGAAGATGTGGTCACAGAGTCTGTTCCGCCTAATTTCTTTACCCCAAACCCTTTAGCGTAAAGCGTCTCTCCATTCGCTAGAATTCCTATTGCTAAGCCAGGAAACTTGTTTTCTTGGAGTTGTAATCGACACAATGAATCCAAAAGTGCCTCATCTTCACTAGAAAGCTTGGCTGGTAGGTTTTGACCATGAACAAAAGTGATCCCACCTATTATAGTGGCTATTAATATTTTCCTGAGCATAAAGGTTTTGGTTGTTAACACTTGTAAATAGAAGTTACTATTTATATGTACACTCATCCATCCTAGTGGTTCAAACAAATCGCTTGGCTCCAGCCGAGAGATTACTGTGCTTTTTTTCTTTGTATACGTCACTCGGTACAACCCAGCCTGCGGCAGGCAGGTTTGCAACGCGTGCCTAAATCGCTTTTGCATTTGTTATTGGGAATCCTCAGTCAGCTGTTTCTTCCATTCTTCGAAAGCAAACCGCTCAATCTTTTGCCCTGAAATTGAGTTCGTAAGTACAATTAAACCGAAATTGTGTTCTGGGTTAATTCCTATAATGGCCCACCATCCGGAATTAGCACCGCCGTGCCACCAGGAATTACTAGCTTCATTTTTAAAGTACCCCAATCCATAAGGGACTGTCTTTTCTGATGCAGGTACTGTGGTCAACATTTCTTTGAGTGATGAGGATGAAATTACCTGTGATTCAGTCTGGCGTTGATCCAACGTTGAAAAATTCAACCGAATGAACTTAATCACATCCTCTGGAGTCGTATGAAAACCAGCTGCTGCTTTTTCAGCAAAATGTTCAAATGGAATTTGTCGCCCTCTCTTATTGTATTCTAGGGATGATTGAGCAAGAATTCGCTCATCAATAGTAAAGCTACTGTTGTGCATTCCCATTGGAGATACAACAGCCGTATCCATATAATGCTCGAATTTGTCTCCTGTAACCTCTTCGATAATTAGCTGTAAGACAGAGTAACCACCTCCTGAATACTGAAATTTGGTTTGAGGCTCTGCGATGAGCTCTACTTTTGTGTATTTCCTAGGTTTTCCGGATAATGATTCTACCAGAGTTGGAAGCTTTTTAGTTTTATTCCAACCATAATATCCATGAACACTGAGACCTGCAGTATGACTCAAAAGACTTCTTATCGTGATCAGTTCCGAGTTATAATTTGATTCAGGAAATTGCCATCTGTCAAGGTACTTACTTGCCGAGCTATCTAGTCCAATTTTACCTTGCTCCACTAGCTTCATAATACCCCATGCAGTAAAAGTTTTTGAAATGGATCCAATATTGAATCCCGTTTGACCATTAACGAGAACCTTGTTTTTTGAGTCTGAATAGCCGAAATATTGTTGATAAACCACGTGATCATTTTTTATCAAGGCAACAAATGCTCCAGGTACATTATTGTCAGCCATGATGATAGGTATATCACTATCGAATGTTTTCGATAGATGACTTATGTCGATTTGGGCCTTAAGCGTAGTGCTAACACAGAGCAATAGCTGAATAGTAAGCAAACAGATCTTTTTCAAATTGTTACAAAAGGTTTTGGTTGTTGATTATGATCGTTTCCAGCAAGGAGCTTTTTAATATTAGTCCTTCTGATACCCTAGCTGTTTATAGAGTTCAGGCGATTGCTTCAAATAGCGATCTTTATTGGTTTCTTTAAACCATGCCTCAGTAATGAGTTCGTTATTGTAGAGACGACCGTCTTTCCATTCTGTAATTCCGTCAATTCGTGTCCGGGTCCAGTCCTCGTTTATGAAACTAATGGCCTTAACATTCTTGCTGTAGGCGAACGTGAAGAAATTGACAAACCATTGATCCCAGGCTTCAATGCTTTTCTTATCGACACCATTGATCGGGTTGGACTCAGCAATCATTACTGGTTTTTTGTGTTGCTTGGCAAAAGACAGCACATTATCACAATAAGGTCCAAAGTCAGGACCGCTATACGCATGCCCAAAGACAGATATGGCTACCCAGTCCACATAATTATCGCCAGGATACCAGGTAGAAAGAGGGTAGTCTTTAAAAGGTTTGGATGCATAGGAATGCCAAATAAATGCAACATTATCCACCCCTTTCTCACGCATAAGATCAACAATATGTCTATACGCCCTGACATATTCCTCCGGTTCAAGTTCGTTGTGGGGCCCGTCAAACTCATAACCAATTCTCAAGTAGATCGGTCTTTTAACCGATTTAGCCCAGGCACTATATTTCGTGATGACCTTATCATAATCTCCATTACCTGCTTTTTTTGCAACATCCCATTTTCCCACCATCCACATGGCACTATGAACAACCGTATTGGGAAACTTATTTATCAGCATTTGATGGTTTTGAGAAGAGCCGGTTTCATTTCTATGAGTTTCCTTAACACCGGCAAATTCGGGAATTCCCCAGTAAGCGGACCAACCACCAGGGATTGGTCGATGCTTAAACTGGTCCATGTATTCAGTAATACGTTCAACGGTTTGCCCCATGATCAGCAGTGTTTTACCATCCGAAGGAACGAACTTCGAATGTTCATAGTCATATATAAATTCGGGATCTATGTCTGTTTGTATCCTTGCAACCATCTCTTCGATCCTCAGATCTTCGGTGATGTTGGCCCTTTGCTGTCCTTTTAATTCAACGCAGGTTGAAATGAAAAACAACATGATGAATGGTAGGGGTGTACCGGATGATTTGATGCACTTATAGTTGAATAGTTCTTTCAATGTATTTCTCTTTTTATTCTAAGTACTACGTATTATCAATCCTCCTTAATTATTGCTAACACGTTTGTACACAGAAGTTACCATTCTAGATACACTTAACCATCCCTGGTTCAAACTATTGCTCGCAAACAGGGCTCAGCCGAGTGATAACTATGCTTTTTTATTCTTTGTATACATCACTCGGTACAACCCAGCCTGCGGCAGGCAGACGAGCGACCGGTTAGGGATGTGAGTAATTAAAACTAAAACTGCAATCTTGAGATCCCTGAATTCCACTTCGCTCATCCTACGGCCGCCGAAGGCAGGCTGGAATGACGGTCAAAATATAGTATCGTCATCCCTGCGCATGAAGGGATCTCATAAATGTTTGTCTGCACCCCACTAGTGGGAATCATACCTGGACTCGGCGTAGTTTAAACTACGCCCATATATCCAAGGATGTAGCTTAAGCAACACCTGGAAAGGGTGGTATTTGTACGTTTTCCTATCGGTTCTTATTCAACCAAATTGACATTTACAAATTCAATGATATCTTTTTCATATTGTTTTAAGGTATTTCCATCTGCACCTTGATACGCTGTAAAAGCTATTTTGTCTCCTCTTTTAACAGTTACTTTCTCAAGTGGACCTTCAAACAATAGATGTCCGGCGTTTTCATAAAAAATGAATTCAATAGGCCTTCCTTTTTCCTTTAGTGAATTTACCCATTGTTCTATTGAAATGGGCGATGTTGGATAGGTCCTTTTCCATACATAATCGTTTTCTGATTTTCCCGCCCAAGTATCTAATTTCCCAAATGAGATGATCGTTGGAATGTTGTAATCTTCAAGCTCGTACCCTGTTGCTGCTGGGGCTTCAGAAATAATACCTCTAATATTTTTTTCGTTCAGTTTGCTTCCAGCATATAATACTGTCCTTCCGCCATTTGAGGCACCGTATAGAAATATATTTCTATTGTCCCAATCATCACTTTTCGCTGCGTATTCAAATGCACCCTTGAAAACAGCCCAAATGAGATTCTGTTTTCCCTCATTCGTAACTCTACGTGTCACAAAATTCCAATCTAATCCATTCATTTCATACGCATCAAAGGATATCGTGGCAAACCCATTTCGTCGCAGAAGGTTCACTCTTGCGCGATCATCCTCGCGATATCCTGCACCTCCATGAGCATAAATTATTATTGGCGCATTCTTTTGATTATTTGGAGTCCAAATCTCAACAGATTTATGTTTGGGGTCAAACTCTGCATATGGTCCTATAGTCGTGTGCCAACCTTTAGAGCCAACCTCCTTTAGCGTTGCTTTTGGTAATGATTTACAACCAATTACCCCATTCAATACTAGGGGTAACAAGAAATACATAGTAACCTTTTTATTCATTTTGCCTTATTTTAATTCGAAAATTTACTTACAACGTCCAGCCAAAGTTCGTATGTCCCACAGTGCATACGCCCCCTTTTGCTAATGAAATATGAAGCTAGAAAAGCTGCGATCCATCTCGAAGTTAACCTTGGATACAAAAGGTTAACATAACGTTGAAGAATGCGAAAGGACAGATTAAACTTTATCACGGAGGAGCCTTGCAGTCCCTCAATTGCGCCAGTTGGGGCAACGTTCTGGCTTAACTGCGTTCTTGCCGTCCGTAGTGAAACGAAGGCGGGAATGCAGTTTAGGGCTTGTTGTGTGTCCGTATTACTTTAAAGATTGAACCTTCTTTTTCATAGCTAAGCTTATCATAATAGGGATCAACATCAGACATGACGAATACATCAATATCTGGGAAATCAGTTAGGATACACTCCATGAGTTTTTTCCCGATCGAAAGTCCTCTCCGATTTTTATTTACGAGTAAATCAACTACCCAAACGAATAACCCAGAATCACTTAATGAACGAGAATATCCACACAGTTCCTCCCCAATCAATGCCACATATGTAATAGAGTTTTCAAGGGCTTTTCGATAGATGGGTTTTAAATAATCCTTCCATTCTTCCCCTTCAGATTGAACCAGCTTCATTAGGTTCTCATAATCAAGAGTTGGATTGTATTTTCTGATTTTAAGATCCATATTGTTTTATGACACACAAAACGTTCATGACGGAAGTTACCATTTTGGGTACATTTAACCTTAAAGCTGGCGGAAGACTGTAACAACCTTGAGATTCCTGAACTCGCTACGCTTGTCAGGAACGACGGTATATAATACAGAAACGTCATCCCTGGCTTGCCCAGGGATCTCATGAACGTTGGAACTGTACTTACCTAAAACTGGCTAAAAGCTGGCACATCTGTGACGCGTGCCTTTTAATCTATCGCACATGTTGCAAACCTGTCTGCCGACAAAGGCAGGCGCGCTTAGGTTAATTTAAGCGGCACAAGTGAAGAACATTTACCTGCGGAACGTAGGCTTGCGCCAGTTGGGGGACTTTTTCACCTTACTTGACCCTTTACCACCATAATTCTGAACTCATGACACCACTGAATTTCACCACCTCCATATCCAAAGTTGCAACAATTATTAACGACTTTGCCAGGATGCCTACCTCTACTACTAGACGTATTTCTGCTCAACCAATTGCTTCCAGGGTAATACTTTCCATTGCAAATTACCAATGGCCGACCATCGGCCTCCCAACCACCTTGAAAAGCATAATAAACTTGTCCGGAGCTAGGAAGAGTTGATTTATCAGTAATAACCGTAAATCCCAAGCCATTATCGTTATAGGTTCCGCCAATGCCAAGATTGAATTTAGGACCATCGGGACCAACTACATCGACCCATCTTATATCTGCATTTCCAGCAAGAACTTCATAATTAGTAGCTCTTACTTCAGATCCACCATACCCAAAATTACAAGCACAATCCACAACCTTGCCAGGGTGTTTACCGCCAGCATAGTTGGCTCGACAGATAATGAGGTCCCTTCCTGGTTCTTGTCCTCCTTTGATTACACCAGCTGGCATATTGCACCCGCTTACAGATATCCACTTTAGTTGTGAAAAAGAATCGTTAGATAGAAATAATGAGAAAATGAGAATAGTTATATACCTCATAGAAATGTGAGTTAGGTCCTATTGAAGTTAACATTTTATTACTAAAGTGGCAAATAACTTGATGTTAACGTTAACCAAAGCTGGCTCGCGCCTGCCTCAAACAGTCTTTCGGCTCCAGCCGAGTGATTACTGTGTTTTTTCATTCTTTGCATACGTCACTCGGTACAACCCAGCCTGCGGCAGGCAGGCGAGCGACTGTTATGGTTTATTTCTCTGGTAAAAATGCGATTGCATCAATTTCAAGTAAAAAGTCGGGATTTATCAGCCCTGCGATAAATAAAACGGTTATGGTAGGTGGATTTGAATTCTGTTTGAAAAATTTCTGTGAAACTTGGAAAGCTCCGTATGCGTCTTGTCCTTGAACAAGATGAATGTTCAGTTTTACCAAATTCTGAAAATCTGCACCGCAAGAATGTAGAGCAACTTCAAGGTTTTTCATTACCTGTTCGGTTTGCAATAAAATATCACCTTTTCCAACTATTTCTTCATTTTGGTTTACGGCATTTTGTCCCCCAATATAAATGGTCTTCCCATTTCCTTGAGTCGTAATAACTTGAGAAAATGCAGGGTTATTTATCAGTTCGGCTGGATTTATATGTTCCATCTTATTCTCCATTTTCGTTTTTTCAGTTTGCCGCTAAAGCCCAGATATGGCATGTGCCTCTGAACTTATTAAAATCTTCAATCTAACAGATTTGCAGATCAGTTTCAAGTAACTACCCTCATTCGTTTTTCATTCTTTAAATAGTAAGGTGTAGCTACTACCTACACCTAGATCGGGTCATTCACGATTGGTTCAATAGGCACAAGTGAAGAACATTTACCTGCCGTAGATAGGCTTGCGCCAGTCGGGGGCGACTGATAGCGTAGAGGCATGTGCTATATCATTTGTTATCGGCTTTTTCTTTCCTATTAATTCGTATCTTTAAACTGCGAACTTTATCAAATTATTATGGTGCAATCACCACAGATATGGTTTAAACAGAAAATCTTGGGGAGGCATACGGGTGTAAGTCCCGAGACCTATTCAGAGCACTGCTTTGATGAAGTTCGCAGTGACCTCTCCTCTTTTTATTTATTCAATCCATTATATTATGCGAACTTCAAATGGTCAAAGTGTTAGCCTGAACTGTGATTCAGCAAACACTTCGGTTGATACACGACACGTATTAAAAGTTTTAAAGCCTTCGGAAACTGAGTTCCTTGAATACATTAAGTTTCATGGAATCGACAATTTCATTAAATCACTCAAAATGATTCATGACTTTGCTTTGTATCACACGGACTTGTGCTTTGATTCAGACGAAAAATCGGCTCTTTTTGATTTAAAAATCTTGTGGGAGGGTTTTGAACGAATTAAAGAAAAAACGTGAGTACTAGGAAAGGGCTGTCGTTTTCAGCCCTTTTTAAATTCCTTCATTTTTTAGAGGACAGATTGTTGTTGTTACTTTTTGAAATAGTTTCTCAATTTATTGAAGCTGAATCCGATTCCAGAGATGTTCGGCTCCAAAATTATTGAGTCAACAATTGCCCTTCCAACTCCTTTCTTCAATTCTTTGGCTATTCTGAATTCCGACAAATCTTTTTCGGCAGATACATCACTAAAAATTTGTTCGATCAGGGTTGTAACCTCACTAGTTGTTTCGCAAAATCTCTTAAATGGAACTAATATAAGTTTCATATCATTCACATTATCAGCTATTCTTACCATGTTATCTCCCTCGAATGATGATTTAGCATTTCTAAAATATTCCGGATGTTTGTTAGTGATTAATAGAGCTGGTAGAAGTTCTTCTGCATTTTCGTTATTTATTTGATGCCACGACATAACTTCATTTTGAAAGTGTTCACCAACAGTTCCCTTTATGATCACAGCTTTGTTTTGTGATGCAATTTCTGCCATTCTATCAAAATTTGAATGAAGAGCTTCACTTATCGGTTCATTCCAGCCATAGTCCAGCAGATATATAAAAAAGTCCCTATGAGCACTCTTAGGTATGTTGTCCAGTGAATGTATCATCAACCCCATATCTATTAGCTATTTTCCATATTGCCTAACACGTTTATAAACGGAAGTTACCATTTTAGGTACACTTATCCACCTCTCCTACACACCCCAAACCGTTTTAAAAGTCGTCCTACCACTTCGAGTGGTAGGACGACTCCACAACCAACAAAAAAGGAAGCCTCTCGGCTTCCCCTCCCGTCGGACACGGGTTAACTACAATTAAGTGAGTAAAAGTACTGCTTTAGAGCAGTAACACAAAATAAACCACTAACATTCTTTTACTCTATGGACCAATCGGAAAAGGAGACGATCAAAAAGCTCGGTCGCCGCATCAAAGAGCTTCGCCTGGAGAAAGGATATACAAACTACGAGAACTTTGCACTGGATCATGACATCCACCGGGCACAGTATAGCAAATACGAGATGGGCCAGAACATGAAGTTCTTGAGTCTACTTAAAGTCCTCAAAGGACTTGATGTCTCGCTAAGTGAATTCTTCGAAGGCTGGGAAGAGCAGCTATAGAAGATTCAAAACCACCTTATTAAGTCCAATTTAACTGTCACACTGAGCTTGTCGAAGTGTGTTCAGGAAGTGTCTATCCTTCGACAGGCTCAGGATGACACGTTTTGAGGCTAGTACTTCAAACCTGTGCAAACGTTTTCCTGCTCCAAAACACTGTAGTTTGTCCGTGCAAACGTTTTCCTGCTCCAAAACATCGTAGTTCGTCCGTGCAAACGTTTTCCTGCTTCAAAACACTGTAGTTTGTCCGTGCAAACGTTTTCTTGCTTCAAAACATTGTAGTTTGTCCGTGCAAACGTTTTCCTGCTCCAAAACATCGTAGTTTGTCCGTGCAAACGTTTTCTTGCTTCAAAACATCGTAGTTTGTCCGTGCAAACGTTTTCCTGCTCCAAAACATCGTAGTTCGTCCGTGCAAACGTTTTCCTGCTCCAAAACACCGTAGTTCGTCCGTGCAAACGTTTTCCTGCTCCAAAACACCGTAGTTCGCCTGTGCAAACGTTTTTCCATCCCGGATTCGATCTACATCTGATCGACAAGTGTGATTTTTTGTCTCAAACACTGGTTTTCTCGCAAGTCGGGCCGCTAACCTTACTGCTTCACTTAAACAATCTTATTATGATTAAAAAGCTAAGAACAAGCTACATGCTTCCGGGAGAATTGACTGAAACAGTGAATAACTACCTGAAAGCGATCACCACCAGCGGTCTTGCAGACCCGTTCATCACCCGCATCACCGATCTTTTGGTTGAAGACCTGGAAGTACTCAACCAGGCTATGCTTGCGATCCGGATCAACAAGCTGGTAGACGCAGTAGCCGAAGCAGACGCAATCCGGGACGACCTGTACATCGGCTTCAAGGATATGATAGAAGCGCACAAGCGCAGGAAAGATCCAAAGATGGTTGAAGCCTACCAGATCCTTTGGCCGCTGATCGAGCAGGCCGGTACCCGTCTTTACAG
This sequence comes from Cyclobacteriaceae bacterium, assembly GCA_965267415.1. GTDB lineage: Bacteria > Bacteroidota > Bacteroidia > Cytophagales > Cyclobacteriaceae > Ekhidna. The sequence continues at coordinate 1,240,234 of OZ253955.1, forward strand.
TTTGGGTTATACGGAACAGTCCGGTAAAATGGAGGCGTTGTTCATCGAGTTGGACAAGTCTGAAAACAAGAAAGTGATGGAAGACATCAACGTGTATGAAATTTATGGGGAGCTGAAGCAGGCCCAGGCGGATTTTGTAGCTATTTACGACAGTCGGCTGGATGAGGACTCCAAGAAGGACTACCCTACCTTGCGACAAGCCAAAAGCCAACTCGTCCCACACGTCAACATCCTGTTGGATGCAGTTGGTCTGTTGGATGAAACCGACCCAGGCACACACACTGACCTGGTCAACAAGATGAACGCGATCACTACCGAGATCACCGCCACCGCCCTCGCGCGGAAGACGAAATCAGAGAGTGAGGAGGAGGAATACGTAGAGAATTAAGAATTATCAATTTAGAATTACATTGATTTAGCCAGGCCGGACAATATTATGTTGTCCGGTTTTTTTTGTGGTTCTACACCAACTCACACATCTGACAGTGGGTTTGTAGAAGGTTGTTCGCTCTATAGGGTTTGAGATTCCTGAATTCCGCTTCGCTCCATCAGGAATGGCGATCAAAATACAAACCCGTCATCCCTGGCTTGCCCAGGGATCTCATAAATGTTGGAACTGCACTTCATCAGAAATCTTACGAAATGGTTTGAGATTCCTGTATCGCTCACGCTTACAGGAATGACGGTGAGAGTTTAGGCCATCAATCATAATCCATCACCACCTCATACAAATCCTTCCATTCAGGATTGAATTCGTTTATCACATTCTCTTTATACACTCTCTTCCACTTCTTGATCTGTTTCTCTCTTTTAATAGCGGATTCTATATCTCCAAAGACTTCAAAATAAAGGAGGTCAGTGCAGTTATGCTTTCTGGCGAAGAAAGACCCAGTACGCATTTTGTGTTTGTAAATTCGGCTCTGCAAGTGACTGGTTACACCTGTGTAAAGGACGGTTCTGTTCTTGTTTGAGATAATGTAGATATAGCCTCCTTTTGCCATATTTCTAATGTAGGAGGATTACAGTTCTAATTAGAACTTGTGGTGTCGACAATGATTCTACAATTGGTCGTAACGAAATGGTTTGAGATTCCTGTATCGCTAACGCTCACAGGAATGACGGCAGGAAAGTTTGAGATCTCTGAATTTCGCTTCGCTACATCAGGAATGACGATCAGAATACAAACCCGTCATCCATGCGAAAGCAGGGATCTCATAATAGTTTGAGATTCCTGAACTCATTTCATTCGCCAGGAATGACGGCATATAACCTGGAAACGTCATCCCTGCGAAAGCAGGGATCTCATGAATGTTGGAACTGCACCAACTCACCCGTCCGCCAGCTGGCGGACTTCCCTCTCTTTCCAAGAGCGGTCCGACGATTCGGGGGTTAGGGAGAGTTCTAGCAGAAAAGGGACATTAGATGCTGAAATAAATTCAGCATGACTCAAAAGAGTCGTAGGACGACTTATGCGCAAAGTCAAAAATCCTTCTTCCCGGACTTCCTGATCATCGACCACCCGGGCAATACCGTCCAAAGGGTGAGCATGCCGAAAGCGAGGATGAGGCCGAAGTTGGTGCCGAAGAACTTTTCGAATAAGGCACCGGTGTAGCCAAGGAGGGCGGAAATATCGAGTTTCAAGAGGATCATGATGCGGGATAGATCGATCGGGTTCAAGACACTGGCAACCAGTGCGAACTTATCCAACGGGTAGTCCTCGAAGATGACCAGTGAGATCAGGAAGATCCCGTCATAGATCACCGCGAAGAACAACCACATCAGGATGGCATAACCAAAGCCCTTGATCTTGTTCGTATTGAAAAGACCGATATTTAGTGCTAACGCAACGAAAATGAACGTGAGGAACGTCCCGGCGATCAACAACATACCGAAGTTCCAAATCTCCCCGGACTGGAAGATGCCATAGAGCAAAAACGGGATCCCTAATCCTACCACCAGGCTCATAGAAAGAGATAAGGCAATCCCCAGGTACTGTCCCAGGAAAATGGTCGACCGTTTGATCGGCTGAGCCAGGAGCAGCTCGGTAAACTCCCGGCTACTGTAGAAATACATAATACCGAAGATCGTGCCGATCATAGGAGTCAGTACCACGATAATGTTCATCAGGGTAATGATCGCTTTAGAGAGATCACTGTTGAGGAATAACAGCACAAACCCCAAAACAAGGTAGAAGGCCAGGTATACGTAGCTCCACCTGCTACGTACCAAATCGGAAAAACTGTATTTGAGGATCTTAAGCATTTTCCAGGATTTTAGCGATAGAATGTTCCAGGTCGTCTGAGCCGGTCTGCGAACCAAGCTCCTGCACACTTCCCTGGAAGTAGATCTTGCCTTCCAACAGGAAGATGATCTCGTCAGCCAGATCCTCCACCAGACTCATGATGTGGGTCGTGAGGAGGATGATCTTTCCCTTGTTCTTTTCTTCTTCGATCAGTTCCTTCAGGTGGATCAGTGAAACGGGATCAAGTCCTGCAGTTGGTTCATCCAGGATCAGGATCGGACTGTCAAACATGAAGGTGAGTACGATGTTCACCTTCTGCCGGGTACCACCGGAGAGTCCACCCAGTTTTTTGTTCAAATGAGGGGTCAGGTTGAAGCGCTCGATCAGCTGCTGGTCCGAGCTGGGCCTGTTCCGAAGGTCACGGATCATCGCAATCAATTCCTTTACCGTAAGGTTGTCCGGAAAGTGTGCAATCTGCGGCAGGTAGCCGATCTTCTCCCGGTAATCCCATGAACCCAGTATGTTGGCTTCATCAAAAAGCACCTCGCCTTTTTGCGGGACGACCATACCAAGGATGATCTTCAGGATGGTTGTCTTCCCGGAACCATTCGGCCCCAACACAGCGAAGATGCCTCCTTTGCTGATCTCGAAGCTGACATCATCAAGGACCGTCAGCTTACCAAAGCGTTTTTGTAGGTTGTGAATATTGATCATCGGAAAGCTTTCATTGAGGGATGGTTGTCTACTAACTCATCCGGGGTGAAAACGGGTGAGACCCGCTCGGAAAAATTGATAATGTCAACAAATAAGCTTCTCAACAAGATGATCGTTTCCGGTGTACGGTTGACAATATAGGAAAAAAGCTTCACCGGGCGGTACGGCACGTCTCCTACTCCATTCTTGTCCAGGTCGTATCCGGAGTAAGAACTCCAGTAATTTCCTTCGAAGCTGTTGTCATTCATTTTGGTGTTGTAGGAAACATCAAAGGAATTGCTCACGAAATTATTTGTACTGAAAAGATTGGCATAACACCCTCCTGATACCTTGATGGCCCAGCCATTTCTTCTGAAGTCGTTGTTTTTGTAATTGATCCGTGTGGATCCCTCAATGAATATCCCAATGGTATTCTCTGAGAACAGGTTATTCTCTACTTCCGCATCGTAGATCTCCTTAAGTAATAAACCATAGGATGCTGTTCCCCAATTCTTGAGAAACTGGTTTTCTTTCATGGTGATGAACTTCGAAAACATCACCGCTACTCCTGCTCCATTATCCTCAAAGGTGTTGTTCAGATAATCATCGTTATTGGAAAACATGAAGTGGAGTCCATAGCGCACATTGTTGTGCGTATAGTTCTGATGGATGACACTTTCGTCTACAAACTCCAGGTAAATGCCATCCCTCATTTTATAGACCTCATTATTCTTGACCTCTACATTGGTACAATGCCATAGGTGGATCCCGTTTCCGGAATCATCTTCGTCAACAGCCACTCCATAGATGGTGTTCTCTTCCACCAATCCATTCTTGGACTTTTCTATCAACAGGCCAAAGAAGGGGTCCTCAATGATATTGTTGGCGATCTCAAATCCATCGGAACGTGAGACATATATCGCTGCATAATCCTTGGTGTAGCTTCTTCCGGAGTTAATGATCTTTATTCCCTTGACGGTGATGCTATCTGCCAGAAGTTTCAAAACATAGCCTTCATTTTCACCATTAAGGATAGCTCCATGCTGGCCAATCAGCTTGAGTGGCTTGGTGATCTCCAGGTTAAAACATGGGTAAAATCCGGCTCGAATGTAAACCGTGTCGTGTGGGTTTGCTGCTTCTACTGCAGCTTCAATTGTTTGAAACTCGCAGCTGGAGCAAACTTCCCGGGTTTGAGCAAAGCCCAGGAAGGTTGTTAACACAAAACAAATAAAAGTGGTCGGTCGGGACATGATTTAATTTGTTGAGGCTGATTTTCAGCCGTATTCTTTAGTCAGGCTATTTCGCTGGCATGGTAACGTTAAATTCTTCTTTAAGTGTTTCCCAGGAAAATGCCTTGCCTTGTGTCTCAGAGACTACCTGGTCACGTTTCTCCTTATCTCCAAAGGCAGTCAGAAATTCCCCCATAGGGCTTGGTATCGCCTCAGTGACTATATAATGTGCCTGAGTGGCATCAATCAATTCACCGGGAGAGGCATAATCATTCACGAGGTGGAATTTCACCTCCGGATGTTTCCATTTATTCAGGTGATTCATCATGCATTCGATTGCATCGTACTTGAAAGCCTTCCCTTTTACGGTCACTAGTTCTGCCGCATGCTGATTATCTACGATCGTCATCTTGCAGAAGTGGCAGGCATCCGTGCCATAGGCAATAGGCTGTGGCTCTACCGCACAGGATCCAAGCAGGATCACACTAAACAGCCAGAGCCACCTCATGGGATGATTGTTTAGCTTCTTCTCCAGCTTTTCTGTAGGCAAACAGTGATAGCCCCATACCCAATACCATCAGGTAGGTGCCAATTCTCGGCATAGAGATCGCATTGAAATTGAGGATCATCTTGCTTCCAATCAACGGTGGCTGGTAAGCCATCGGCTCTCCGTCAGGAGTAGTGAATTTGATTGCAGCGTTTTCTTTCAGGTTGTGCCCGTAATCGTACTCCCATAGGTAGAAGTCGTACATAGCTATAGAACCTAAGACCACCATGAGGCAAAACCATGCTACATAGAGTTTACGATTCCCTATGAACCCAAATAATACACCGAGTACGATCATTCCTATCACAAAATAGGGAAAGATAGCAAACTCGGGAATGGATTCAGGAATGTCTTTCATGCCCACGTAGTGGTTCATGATGTTAATATTCTGGATATCATTCGGATTAGCATCCGCAAATTTGTTGATGTAGATCTGCATTCCGATGGGTTCCGGATACTGTGGGGCTTCCAGGGTGATGTTCCACATCGGCAGAAAGAACAGGCTCAGTAATAAGAGTGAGCCAATGATCATGGAGTAGTTTGAAGTTTTCATTTCAATTTAAGTTTAGTAGTGAAGCAGCCCCACCTTCGCTTACGCTTCGGTGGGTACTGCCAGACTTAACCTAAGTTTACTCTCCGTCCAGGGTCCATTTCAACGGCACATTGGTACCCCGACCTGATACCCGCACGTATCCCTGCATCTCCTGGTGAAGAGCGGAACAAAAGTCAGTACAATAGAAAGGCCATACCCCTTCTTTTTTAGGTTCCCAGATAAACGTTTCCGTTTGACCTGGCATGATTAGCAATTCAGATGTATTCGCACCGATCATACTGATACCATGCGGCACATCGTAATCTTGCTCAAGGTTGGTGACGTGGAAGTACACCTTGTCATCCACCTTGATTCCTTCGATGTTATCCGGAGCAAAGTGGCTTCTGATCATCGTCATGTAGACGTGCACTTCGTTACCATTTCTTTCCACACGCGCTTCTCTTTCACTCTTGGCAGCATATGGGTGATTGTTTTCTTCCAGCTTATAGATCTTCGTTTGGTTCGGTTTGATCAGATCCGCTGGTGCCCCTGCTGCATAGTGTGGCTCACCTATGGTTGGGAAGTCCAGAATAAGCTCCATTTTTTCACCTGAAATGTCATACAGCTGCGCTGAGTGAGCCAATTCAGGACCAGTCGGTAGGTATCGATCTTTGGTGATCTTATTCATAGCGACCAGGTATTTTCCAAAAGGCTTTTGTGAATTCCCTCCGGGGATCATCAGGTGACCCACAGAGTAGTAGGTAGGTTGTCGGTCTACTACCTCCCACGTTCCTACTTTCCATTTCACCACTTCAGATGAGATAAAGAAAGTCGTGTAAGCATTTCCATCATTATCGAATTCCGTATGCAATGGGCCTAATCCAGCCTGCTGAACGACACCACCAACTACATCGTCATAGTTGATGATCGGAATACCATAAGCATCTCCGTCAAACTTCTCGTTCTCAATAGCATCCAACATCTTGGTGAATGAGTGAGCAGTCATGGCTGCAGCCAGTTTACCACTTCCTATGATATACTCTCCTGTTGGATCTACATCACAACCGTGTGGAGATTTAGGAGTTGGTAAAAAGTACACAAGCCCCGGATATTTGGATGGGTCAAGAATTTTCACCTCAGTTTTCATCGTAGAAGTCGCTGAGTGAGTGGACTCATCATAAACATTATGAGCGTACTCGGATTGCATGGTTTCGAATTGGCCGCTTGCGATCAACTCTTCTGCTTTTTTCCAGTTAATAGCAGCAATAAAGTCCTTGTCATTCTGTGATGCATTCACTTCAAGTAATGAATTGGCTTCTTCCGTATTGTAGGTGGAAAAGAACATCCATCCATGAGATTTCTTTCGACCAGGGTGAGCCAGATCAAAATTGAATCCTGGCATCATTACCTGGAATTCCAGGTTCATCCTGCCTGTTTCTTGATCGACTTTAATGAATGATAGGGCACCTTTGAAATTTCCTTTATATTCATCAATAGGCATGTCCCTTTGAGGCACCGGAACTGCAAAACGAGTACCTGCCACTACATATTCCGTATTCTCAGTGATAAAAGAGGAACTGTGGTTCCCTGCACTGTTTGGCAACTCAATGATCTCTTCTGTCTCAAACGTTGACAGGCTGATCCTTGCAATACGCGGGGTATTGTTACCATTGATGAAGCACCAACGACCGTCAATTTCACCATTCGTCTGTGAAAGGTCCGGGTGGTGAGAGTCATCCCATGGAACAAAGCCAAAAGAAGTATTCAGCATTGGCTTGGTCTCTTCGTTGAAACCGTATCCCTTTTCCGCATCAACGGAGAAGACAGGAACAACCCTAAACAAACGACCTGAAGGTAGTCCGTAAACAGAGAGCTGTCCACTATATCCACCCGAGATGAAAGCATAAAATTCATCATGCTCACCTGGCGGTACGTATACACGCTGAGCAATATCTCCGCTCAGTGCGCCTCCTGATCCATTTCCACCCTGGCCGCAAGAGCCTACAATAAAGAGGGAGGAAATAACCAGAAAATATGATAGTATCTTGAAATTTTTCATAGTTATAATGATTTAGGTTTTTGTTATTCTGGTAAAATGACTTTGTCAACTACATTGATGATCCCGTTGGAAGTTTGCACCGTGCCTATCACTTTGGCTCCCCCAACAGTGACTTCATCGCCATTCACAACTACTTCCAGGTAATCACCGGTAGCCACATAGATCTTTCTTCCCTTGTCAGCCTCTTTTTTGAGACCATCCACATCAAATGAGCCTGGAGCTGCATGACGTGTCAAGATGGTCGCAAGTGTTTGCTTGTTTTCCGGCTTCAACAGGTCCTCAACTGTTCCTTCCGGAAGAGCAGCAAATGCATCATTGGTTGGAGCAAAAACAGTGAGCGGGCCTGCATTCACAAGCACATGCTCGATCTGAGCCGCTTGTACGGCTGCTACCAATGTGCTATGAGCTTCGGACCCGATAGCCACCTGCAAAATGTTTTTGTCAGATACATCATCTTCTACAGATGCCTGTCCAAGCGGGTGTGAGGATGCGGTTGGAGCTGAGCTTGCGGACGCCTCACTTTGAGGGGACCCGCCACACGACCAGAGTATAATTACCCCGGCCATCAGCAGTGATAAATTGATTAGTTTGTTCATCGTTCTAATGTTTAGGTTACAGTGTTCGGAAATATTCCAGTACCGCCCTGGCTTCCTCCTCTGAGAGGTTTTGGTTAGCCATCGGGGATCCGTTGAATTCAATGAGCAACTGCTTGGCCATGGGGTCTTTCTGGACCATTTCCTCCGGATTGAGGATCATATTCATCACCCATGCAGGTGTTCGTTTTTCAAGGATCCCTTTTGGAGCGGGACCAATAAATCTTTTTTCTGCTTTGTGACAGGCAGTACACATACCATCGTAAACCTCCTTGCCTTTGACAGCAAGATCCTGGTCTATTTCCGAAGGAAGTGTGAATGCTTTGACAGGGCCGATTCCGTGATTGTTTTGCCAGTTTTCAAATGGATCGGCTGGTTCCATTTGGGCTTGTTCTTTGATCTTGTCAATTTGACTTTGGCCGCCACCTCCGCCACAGGCAAAGGCTAGCAAGGCTACAACGATCGGGGTAATATGTGCTTTCATTGTGCTAGGTTTAATTTGCCACTAAGGTATTTTCCCAATTCCCTCCATAATATGAGGCTGGTCACTCCTGATCATGACCTTTGGAGTAATTGGAACTGACAAAAGTCAGTCACTTCAAATTTTAACTGATCCCGTTAAATAGAACGACTAAATGAGGTGTTTTTCGCCCGTTGATTCAGGCCTACATCCAGCGCACTGCATATCACGCGGATGATCTGCTTACCTTCCGGCTTAACTGTTATGCCAAAGCCTTCTACCTCAATCAGGCCTTCTTCCACTAGCTGATCCAATAGTGAATAATTGAAGGACAATCCGTAAGTAAGGAACTCTTCTTCATCCCATGATGTAGTGAAATCGCACATCAGGTTAAGGATCTGCTTCCTTACAAAAAGGTCCTCGCTTGTCAGTAAATGCCCCTTTTCGATTGGGAGCCGACCGTTATCTATTTGTTCGTAATAGGTGGATATGTCTTTGGTGTTTTGGGCAAATCCTGACCAGCTATCACTGATCGAGCTTACTCCAAGGCCAATAAGTAGTTTGCTTTGGTAGGGAGTATATCCCATAAAATTCCGATGCAAATCACCATTTTCTCTTGCAAGCAGCAATTCATCCGTAGGCTTTACGAAGTGATCCAGTCCTACTTCCTCGTACCCGAGGGAGGTTAAGTAGTCCTTACCTATCTGCATGAACCGGTATTTATCCGCCGGGTCCGGAAGATGAGATTCGTAAGATCGCTGGGCCGGCTTCATAGACGGGACATGCGCATAGCTGTAGTAAGCAATTCGGTCAGGAGACAACTGCTTCACTTTATCCAGGGTGTACCGCAAACGCTCACTGGTTTGACCAGGCAGTCCATAAACCATATCATAGTTGATGGATGTATAGCCAATGGATCGGGCAGCCTTCGTAATATCCTCAACCTGTTCAAAGGACTGCTTCCGGTTGATCAGCTCCTGTACAAACGGATCAAAGTCCTGGATGCCTAAACTCAGGCGATCAAAACCAAGATCATATAATGTTTTCAAATGCTCCTCAGTGGTATTCGCCGGATGACCTTCGATGCTCATCGAGAGCTTTTCCGCTTTGTTGCTTGTGTTGAGGATCCCCGAGATCAATCGCTCCAGGTTCGCGGCTGAGAAGAAAGTAGGTGTACCACCTCCCAAATGAATTTCCCGTATAGTCGGCTTGTCAGGTAAACGATCGAGGTAGAGATCCCACTCTTTTAGTAGATGCTCCAGGTAAGGTTCCTCGACCGAATGATTTTTTGTGATCCTTGTATTGCAGGCGCAGTAAGTGCACAGACTTTCGCAAAATGGAAGGTGCAGGTAGAGACTTACTTCTTTGCCACTTAGCCAAAATGCTGTACTTAGTGTTTGCAGATACCCGTCAACGGAAAAGCTGCTGGCATCCCAATCAGGCACTGTAGGGTAACTGGTGTAGCGAGGAACAGGGATATCGTATTTTTTTAGATCCATGATTATAGTCCGCAAACGGTGATCAACCCAGCGGCATGGGCTTTAATGAGTTCATTGAATTGTGGTGAGACCACAAGCAGGCCTCTCAGCACCAGAATACCTCCGGACAACAATGCCACAAGGGTCATTGAGCCGGGAATAAGTTTTTTTAGTTTCTCCGGAGAGTGCAACCCACCCAGACTGATGATTGCCAGCGCAGGCATGGTTCCCAGTCCAAACAGGAACATGAGCAGCATGCCTTGCAGGTAACTTCCGGTAATGATGGCTCCTGCAGCGGCCACATACGTTAAACCGCAAGGCAGGAAACCATTCGCTACTCCACTAACGAACCATTGATTACTTTGGGAAAAAGAGCTGTTCAACAGGTTTTTAATGGATTGATAAAATCGTGAGGTATAATAAAATCGCTCGATCCTTCTTCTAAAAGACGGAACTCCATACAAGAGAAGTATTGCGGCTCCCAGAAGGATCGTCATGAATTGTTGTGCCTGAAACAGGCCTACGGAAAAACCAATAGCACCAAGGAATAGGCCCAATAAAATGTAAGCGATCAATCGTCCGGTGTGATAGATGAAGAAGCTCGTCATCGACCGGCTCTTGCTTATGAGCATCAAGTTCAAGGGCCCGCACATGCCTACACAATGCCAACTTCCAAGGAACCCTATGAGAAATGCTGCAATCATTATTGAATAAATAGTCGCTCTTGCTGAAAGTATTCTTTGCCGTCAGACTGCCAGGTGATGTTCACCCGGTATTGCCCGGCCACCAGGTCTTTCCTGGATACCAGCTGCTTATTCTCGGTATCGAGATCAATGTCAAATCGCTTGTCAAACAACTTCCTGGAAGGGTGATAGAAGTGGATCTTCCCTTCCGGCTGATGTGAAGCCGGGAACACGATCTCAATGACTCCCCCATCCTGGGTGAACTCGACCTTATCCGCCAGCTTTTCAAAGTTTGCTTTTTGCTGGAGCTTCTGCTGATAGTTGATCTCCTGTGCGTAGTAGTCCTCAGCTACCAGGTCAAAGTTTTCCTGGAAGGCTCTTACAACCATAAAAAGGATGAATGCTGCGAACAGCACGAAGGATATAAAGATTTTTGTTCCCCAGTTCATAGGCTCTTGTTTTTACTTTGCCGGTCCTAAAAATTTCGTTTTCACTTTTTCTACTAACTCACCCCCGCTATAAACCCCGATAGAGATCCTGGAGCTCATTTGCTGAAGGTTATCCGGGTGGATCGCAACGAAGAACGCTCCCTCGCCGATCCCCTGTTCCTGCAACTGAACGTCTTGTCCTACCATCTCAATCGAACCTTCCGGTTCCAATAATTCCAAATGCACGTCCATCTCCCGGTTCGTTTTGTTCACCATTTTCAATTGGTACAGGTTGGTGATCGTGCCATCTTCACGCTCCTGGAACATCATGCCGGGAGTTCGAAGGATGGTTGTTTCAAAATCAGAGCGGATGATCAACAACGATATCAACACACCTACCAATAAGGTGAGCACGGTTGTGTAGGCTCTCATTCTGAATGTAAACCGGAAAGGCAGCTTATCTGCAATGTTTTGCTCCGAAGCGTACCGAACCAGCCCTCTAGGTTTGCCGATACGATCCATGATCGAATCACAGGCATCAATACAGGCGGTACAGTTCACGCACTCCAGCTGTGTTCCATTCCGGATATCAATCCCGGTCGGGCAGACGTACACACACTGCTTACAGTCAATGCAATCACCTTTTCCGAGTGATTCACGATCCTCTCCTTTTCTAAACTTAGCCCGATCTTCTCCTCGTTCATGATCATAGGCCACTACAATGCTTTGGCGATCCAGCAAGACTCCCTGCAACCGACCGTAGGGACAGATGGCCGTACATACCTGTTCTCTCAGCTTGCTGAAAACGCCGTAAAAAAGTCCGGTCAGAACGATCATTGCAATAAACCCACCGGTACGTTCGGCAGGTCCTTCCTTAATGATCGTCCAGGTTTCTTCAATACCTACAATGTAGGCCATGAACGTATGCATGATGATCGCGCTGATCAGAATGAATATCGTTTGCTTCAGTGTTTTCTTCGTGATCTTCTCCCGGTTCCATGGCATTTTATCCAGTTTCTTCTGAGCCATGTAGTCTCCCTCGATCCAGTATTCGACCCTTCGGAAGACCCCTTCCATGAAAATGGTTTGGGGGCAGATCCACCCACAAAATATCCGACCGAAGACGACCGTGAACAAAATGATGAAGACCACCATCGTGATCATCCCGATCACAAAGAGGAAAAAATCCTGTGGCCAGAAGACCTGGCCGAAGATGATGAATTTGCGTTCGAAAAAGTTGAATAGCAGGAAAGGCTGCCCATCAATCTTGATGAATGGGGCAGCAAACAAAAAGAGAAGCAGGAAATAAGTTACCCCGGTCCTGTAGTTGGTGAAATTACCTTTCGGTTTTTTCGGGTAAACCCATAGCCGCTTCCCTTTGTCGTCCATTGTCGACAGGTGATCTCGAAATGTCTCTTCTGCCTCCTTCTGCTCACTATATAGGTCGGTTACTTCTGCCATCAGCTACCTGCTGTGTCTGTTATAGTTGTATCAGAAGGTGCCTCCTCTAAAGAAGGTCGTTCAAAAAGTTCTCCTTGCGGTTCCTTTGGACTAGCTGCGACCGTACCCTCCATCAGATAGATGTAACTGGCCACTTGCTGCATCTTTTTGGGTGAAAGCTGTGACTCCCAGGAGATCATGCCTTTTTCAGGAACTCCATACTTGATCGTTCGGAAAATGGATGGCATATCTCCTCCATGGATCCAATACTTGTCCGTAAAGTTGGGGCCTACCCCTCCTCCTCCATCAGCAGCGTGGCAAACCAAACAGTTCGCATCATATATCGCTTTTCCTGCATTTATATCTGCTGATTCAGTGGTCAGGGTTACCGAGCTTTCATCGATCAGATTATCTAAAGAAGCGAGGTATAACTGTACATCCTCCTCGGCCTGTTGCATCGCTATTTCATACTCCTCTGCCTGGCTTGGGCCTGTGTTAATGACGTGATAATGGATCAGGTACACTACCCCAAAAAAGATGGTGAAGTAAAAGCCGTACAGCCACCATCCCGGTAGCCGGTTGTCAAGCTCCCTAATCCCATCGTACTCATGGTCTGTAGCTACCGAGTGTTCTTTTGCAACCGGTACAGATTCATTAAAGCGGTTCCAGAATCGTCCCCAAAAACCAACCCCTTCTTCTCCTTCACGCACCTTAATAATTGACTGCTCCTCTTTTGTGACACCTTCTTCAGCCATTTTCATTCGTAGCATGGTACGCATTGCAACCAATAGAGTAAACATGGCCAAGATGGCGACCAGGCACACGAGAACGGCCAAAGCCAGAACTAATTCAACCTGGTATTGCTCCAGTATTCCTTTGGAGGTTTCTTCCTGAGCTGAAGCCAGGCCAGGCAAAAAGCTCACAAGAGCTAAAAAGATGTATTTAAGCTTATTCATTGTCAGATTCTTTAGGATCAAGAGGAATGTTTTCAAGTTCTTTGATGACCTTCTTGTCAACCTTCAACACATAGATGGTAAGCAGAAGAAAGAAGGTGAAAAAGATGACGAAGGAGATGACCGGGTATACTTCGATCCCGGCTATCGTCTCCATATGGTGTTTGATGAATTTCAACATGGCTATTTATTGGCTACTCCTTCAACATTTTTAACATCAGTTCCCAGGCGCTGCAGGTAGGCGATCAACGCTACGATCTCCTTGTCAGGATTTACATTGATCCCCTCTATTGCCAGACCTTGAGAAATATCGGTTGCCTGCTTTTCAGCATCTCCCAACGCTTGTCCTTCATATCCATCTGCATAAGGGACACCCAGTGTCTGCATCGCTGAGATCTTTTTCTCGGTACTGGCTTTATCCCAGTCCTGAATGAAGAGCCACGGATAAGGCGGCATGATCGATCCCGGAGACATGCTTTCCGGCTCCAGCATATGATAGAAGTGCCAGCTATCCGGGTATTTATTACCTACCCTGTGCAGATCCGGTCCTGTGCGCTTGGATCCCCACTGGAACGGGTGATCGTACACGAATTCACCAGCTTTTGAGTATTCAAGATCTACCGGGTCATATCTCATCACCTCGGAACGGAACGGTCGTATCATTTGTGAGTGACAGGTGTAACAGCCTTCACGCACATAGATGTCACGACCATGAAGTTCTAAAGGTGTGTAAGGTTTGACAGTTGAGATCGTCGGAACATTCGATTGGATAAGGAAGGTTGGAATAAACTCAATCACCCCGCCAATAGCTACAAGGATCAAACTCCAAACGAGCATTCTAACAGGCTTCCATTCGAAGATTCTTCTGTGCCAGTGCTCTGTTTCTTTCGGTGTATAATCCTTCAGTAGTGGAGCTGCCTCCGCTTTGGTTTCTTTAATAAAGCTTCCTGATTTAGCAGTTTTTACGAGATTGTAAACCATCACAAAAACACCTGATAGGTAGAGCAGGCCTCCGAAAGCACGTAGTGCATACATTGGAATGATCTGCGTTACCGTTTCGAGGAAGTTGATATAAACAAGTGTTCCGTCAGGGTTGAATTGTTTCCACATCAAGCTTTGGGTGAATCCGGCCCAGTACATCGGAAGTGCATAGAAGATGATCCCCATCGTACCTATCCAGAAGTGGGCATTAGCCAACTTCTCGGAATGAAGCTTAGTGCCATACAACCGCGGGATGAGGTAGTATAGCATCGCAAATGTCAGGAAGCCATTCCATCCAAGACCTCCCACGTGAACGTGTGCGATGATCCAGTCTGTAAAGTGACCGATCGCATTAACGTTTTTCAAAGAAAGCATCGGACCTTCGAAAGTGGCCATACCGTAACAGGTAACAGCAACTACCATGAATTTGAGTATGGCATCTTCGCGTACCCGATCCCAGGCCCCACGTAGTGTTAAAAGTCCGTTTAGCATACCACCCCATGATGGTGCGATCAACATGACTGAGAATACCACACCCAGTGATTGTGCCCAATCAGGTAATGCAGTATATAGCAGGTGGTGTGGTCCCGCCCAGATGTAGATGAATATCAATGCCCAGAAGTGAACGATCGAAAGTCTATAGGAATAGATCGGACGACCGGATGCCTTAGGAATGAAGTAGTACATCAATCCGAGGTATGGTGTGGTAAGGAAGAATGCAACCGCATTGTGTCCGTACCACCACTGAACTAAAGCATCCTGTACTCCGGCATACCAGGAGTAGCTTTTCATGAAGGCAATTGGTAATTCGAACGAGTTTACGATGTGTAGCATCGCTACTGTCACGAACGTTGCGATGTAAAACCAAATGGCCACATACAAGTGTCTTTCCCGACGCTTGATAATGGTCATAAACATGTTCAGTCCGAATACTACCCAAATAAGTGCAATGGCAATATCAATAGGCCATTCTAATTCGGCGTACTCTTTACCTGTGGTGAACCCTAATGGAAGTGTGATGGCTGCTGAAAGGATGATCAGCTGCCAGCCCCAGAAGTGGATCTTACTCAGCAGGTCGCTGAACATCCGCGCTTTACAAAGCCGCTGTAATGAGTAATAAACTCCGGCAAAAATTCCATTCCCTACAAATGCAAAGATCACTGCATTTGTATGCAAGGGTCGGACCCTTCCAAAAGTGGTATACTGAAGTCCGAAATTGGCCTCCGGCCAAACAAACTGCAGTGCAACCAATAACCCAACAGTCATCCCGATGATGCCGAATACCGTAGCGGCTATCAGGAAGTTTCGTACCGTTGTGTTGTCATAGTGGAAAGTTTCTAAACCCTGGGATGAAGTGTTTTCGTCTGTGCTTGACATAGATCGTTAGGTTTTATTAATTGTTTTGGACAAGTTCTTCTTCGTGTTGCTTGTCGAATCACCCTTGCTGCTGACCCCATCTTCGAAAAGCATCCTGACCGATGGCGTATAGTCGTCCTCAAACTGGCCCGCTTTAGAGGCCCATAAAAAGGCTATGAGAAACCCAACAGCCAACAATAGGCTGCACGCTATGAGGATGAATATGACGCTCATAATCAGACAGGAACAAGGTTAGCGTTGAGCCAGAGGCTGTGGCATGAGTGACAGCAGGCAGGCAACTGATTTTTGTCAGGTTCTCAGCCGGGAATTTCTATCGGTTCTTTGTGGCTTTCAGATTCTAACGTGAATTTTGATCCCTATGGAAGCTGACCTGTTCCAAATACTGAGTTTTATCACTAAGGCAGAGAGGCTTAAACACTAGATGCGTCATCGCTGATTTTCTAACAATTGACCAGGGCTGTGGACAAGATGAAAGCAGCAGGTATTGAGGTCGACAAATACAATAGCTGGTGAAAAAAATAATTGACCAATGTCAGTCCTATTCGCCGCTTTGATCATATCTAGTTAGTCATTACCTTTCTAGCTTGTCCCGATTGATAAAGTCATGGGTGATCATAAGGTCAGTTCGTTAGATAAAGAGAAGCATACCCAGTTTGTAGGTCATTTGCTCAACGATATTCAGGCACTCGAAGAGATGCTCGAAAAAGGAATGATCGAAGACGGTATCACACGTATAGGTGCCGAACAAGAGTTTTGTTTACTTACCGATAATTGGCGCCCGGCAAAAAACTCAGAAGAGATCCTGGCCCAACTGGAAGACAAGCACTTCACCACTGAGATCGCCAGGTACAACCTGGAGATCAACCTGGACCCGATCGAACTTAAAGGAGATTGTTTCACAAAGGTAGAAGAGCAACTTCGGGTTCTCCTTAATAAAGTACTGGACAAAGCAGAAGAGTTCGATACGAAAATCCTGTTGACCGGGATACTCCCTACCATTGCCAAGAGTGAGTTGATCTTCGATTACATGACTCCTAATCCACGCTACTGGACACTCAATGAAATGGCGAAGCGCCTGAGAGGTTCTGATTTCGAGTTGCGTATCCGGGGAATTGACGAACTATCGATCGTTCATGATTCCGTACTTTTTGAAGCATGCAATACCAGCTTCCAGATGCACTTGCAGATCTCACCCGGAGATTTCATCCCTAGCTATAATTGGGCCCAGGCTATTTCAGGACCTGTACTTGGTGTTTCAACTAACTCTCCACTCCTGCTTGGAAGGGAACTTTGGAGTGAAACGCGAATTGCGCTATTCCAACAAAGCATTGATACCCGGTCGTCTTCTTATGCACTCAAAGACCAGCAGGCCCGAGTCACTTTTGGAGATTCCTGGGCGTATGGAGCTGCTTCGGATTTCTTTAAAAACGAAATTGCCCGCTATCGCGTCCTGATGGCTCGCGAGATCGAAGGGAATTCAGTGGAAGAATTAAGAAACGGTGGCATTCCAAAACTCCAGGCGCTGTGTACACATAATGGAACTATCTATCGGTGGAATCGACCATGTTACGGGGTTGGCGGTGGAAAACCTCACTTGCGAATTGAGAATCGATACATCCCAGCAGGTCCAACCGTCCTTGATGAGATGGCAAACTTTGCTTTTTGGGTGGGGCTCATGGTTGGCCGTCCTGAAAAGTACAATGATATGGCAGCAGTCATGGACTTCAGAGATGCGAAATCCAACTTCATCAAAGCCGCCAGAACAGGCAAAGAGTCTGTGATGTTTTGGGAAGGTGACCTGTTTTCCGTTCGAGACCTGGTTACAAAACACTTCCTCCCTATTGCCTATAATGGACTAAACCAGGTGAATATAGATAAGGCAGATATTGATCGATTATTAGGAGTTATTGAAGGAAGGGCTGTAGGCATTACCGGATCGCAATGGTCTGTGCGGGAATACCGAAACTTCCGAAAGTCGAAACGAAGAGATGATGCGTTGCAAGCTTTGACCAAGTCTATGTATACCCATCAGTTTGAAGGCAAGCCGGTCCACGAATGGCCAATTGAAGAGACACCAGGGGAAACTCATGAATCAGCTACTACGATCGAACACATCATGTCTACCCAGCTGTTTACGGTCAATGAAAATGACCTTGCAGAACTGGCGCTGAAAATCATGCGATGGAAAAGCATAAATCACCTTCCTGTTGAAAATGATTCCGGTAACTTGTGTGGCCTTTTGACTATGACACACATCGAACGATTCAACGCACGAGAAGGAAAACAAGATAATCCCAGAGTATCCGAGATCATGACTTCTCATGTAATGACCACCAGTCCCAATACCACTATCAAGGAAGCGATCTACATTATGAAAAAACGTGAGATCGGCTGTCTGCCTGTAGTCCAAAACGACCACTTAGTGGGAATTGTCACCGTTCCTGATTTAATTGAATTTGATGATGATCAACGTGCATAGCAAAGCACTGGAGCGGACCATAGAAGTTGATCGGATCATTGGCCACATAAGAGGTGAGCAACCTGGCCCTACTTTGGTATTTATCGGAGGGATCCATGGAAATGAGCCATCAGGCGTATTCGCCTTAAAGAAGGTCATCAACGAACTAAAGGAAAAAGACACACCTATCAGAGGTAACATCTATGCGCTTGGAGGCAATCTCAGGGCGTTGGAGCATGGAGAACGATACGAAACGGAAGATCTGAACCGGGTATGGACAGCCAATCGGGTGGCTGAGCTACCTGAAGACAAAAGCGAAGCTGTCAACAAAGATGTTGCCGAGCAAATTGAACTGTATAAAGTCATCTCGACCATACTGGATTCTGAAAAAGGCCCTTTTTACTTTTTCGATCTGCATACTACCTCAAGTGAGTCATTGCCTTTTCTAACAGTTAATGACAGCCTGTTGAATCGAAAGTATACGGTTCAGTATCCACTACCGATCATTCTTGGAATTGAAGAATACCTGGAAGGTCCCGTACTGAGCTACCTGAACGAATTAGGCTATGTGGCTTTTGGCTTTGAGGCCGGGCAGCATGACGACATGGCCTCCATCGATAACAACGTTGCATTTATTTATTTATCAATGGTCTTTACAGGTTGCGTTGACGAGAAGGATATCAACTACCATCGCTGTTACAAACATCTGGCGAAAACAACTGGCGATGTTCGAAAGATCTACGAGATCTACTTTCGGTACCTGATCAAACCGGAAGAGGATTTCACAATGTTACCAGGTTACTTCAATTTTCAGCGCATCCGGGAAGGGCAGGGAATCGCCAACAGTAATGGCCATGTTGTGAAAGCCAAAAAAGATGGAAGGATCTTTATGCCATTGTATCAGCCACAGGGTGAAGATGGGTTCTTCGCTATCCGCCGGGTAATGCCTGTCTTCCTTCGGCTTTCCACCATTTTACGCAAGGTCAGTTTCGATCGTCTACTCCCCCTACTACCAGGAGTAAAGTGGGCATCTACAGATAAAAGTGAGTTGATCGTAAATCGAAACATTGCAATTTTCCTGGCCAAGCAATTCTTCCATTTGTTGGGCTACCGGAGCAAGACCCTAGACAAGACCCATTACATCATGAGAAACAGGGAAGCCCGATCCAGGAATGAAGAATATGAAAATGAGCAATGGGCCAAATTCAGAAGTAAGTCCTATTAGTTTGATAGCTTAAAAAGCCTAACTTGTTCCTCAAAGCATTCGTTTTAAGGTCGTGACTTACCTAGCTGTCATACTGATTTCGTTCATCTTTTTCAGCACACTGCTATTTGGGCTCAGTTTTATTCTCAGGTCTAAAAAATCAGGGCTTAACGCCAAACTATTGGGGTTTTACTTCCTATGCTGGTGCATCTATGTATCCTCAAACTTCCTACTCCTGGAGGATCTCCTGGATTATCCAAAAGTTTCGGTCTTCACGTATCAGGCCATTTGGTTCCTGAGCCCCGTTCTGTTCAGTTACCACCAGTTTAACCTGGGCAAACTCACGAGAAAAAGCGCATTCCTGTCTTTTGCTATTGCAGGAACGTTTGCACTCATCTCAATCTTTCTAGAGATAGGCAATTCGTCTCCATTTGAAATAACCAGCCTGTGGATCTATTTTTTCTATTCTATTGGTTTCTTCTCCCAGTTTATCCTCGGGTTAGCGATAACGAGAAGCCTGATCAAAATCGATCTCAACTGGACTAAATCAAAGTCCATTAAGAACTGGCACCTCATCTTGTACGGAGGTTTTGCGGCACTGATGTTTCTTAGAACCATCAACCTGGCGCTTGGCTATTTCATTGAAAACTCAGATCTGTATTTTGCAACTTTTGCTATTGTCGCAACCATCGTTACCTTATACATCGCGCTGTTAATCCTCTATTCATTCAGTCATTCCAAGCCGCTTGACCCGAACAACCTGACCATCAGGCTGGAAGCCCAATCGGAGATCCAGGCATACTCAGCCACCTATCAGGCTATCCTCAACAAGGTTACACACTACATGGAAGATCAGAAAGCCTACACCGATTCTGAGTTGACTTTAAAGAAACTGGCGGATGAGCTGGAGCTAAAAGCCTACCTGATCTCAAAATCCATCAATAACCTTACCGGTAAAAGCTTTAGCGATTTCGTGAACACTTATCGTGTTGAGTCCGCAATTGACCTATTAGATCAAAACCTGACTGTACAGCAGGTAATGCATGCTTCCGGATTCAACTCCAAAACTCCTTTCCACAAAGCATTTAAGAAGATTGTGGGTCAGACTCCCAATGAATACCGTAAGACTGAAAGTGTTTGATTTCCCGGATCTTATTCCAAAACAAAGTCAGGCCATTGTTCTTCTTCTTTACATTCCTGCGAAACAGGTAAGTAACCCTGGTCGATAAAACGAAGCACTACTTCCCGGGCACAGGTTGTGTTTACATAGTGACCACCGGGAAGTACCATATGTTGGCTATTGGTATAGTAGTTATCCAATGTGTCTGCCCAAAAACCAGGCGTAACGGGATCAACCTGACCTGATAACATGAGAACAGGTGGTGTGTCCGGGTCCAGTTGAAAAAAGTCAGGATCTACCTCAGCATTTGGCCAAAACTCGCAGATACCAGCCTGTTCATCCATTCGTGTTCTGTCATAGAAATGTTCGGAGCTTATCCAATCTTCTATCCTGTCAATTTCAATCCTGGGTAGATCTTCGGAGCACGTTATACACATCATCATTCCCTGGCTGAGAAATTGATACCGCGCCTTAAATATCTGCACGTATTGTTCTACGACGGATGTGTAATCTTCCTGATAGACCTGGGTTATGAACTTAGGAACCTGTGCATGGCCTCCATTAAAGTAAAGTAAGGTTCTCAGTGCCTCAGAAAAATTGTAGTAGGTCAACAGCACTTCCTTTCTTCGACCGGAATCGAGTGGATCGTTAACAACTACAGCTAGCGTATCATTGTTTGCCCTGAATCGCTCAATGATGTCATTGACACGGATCCTTAAATCCGGATAGGAATTGTAACAATCCTGATCCGCTTCACACATCTCAATCAATTGTTCCAGTGCTACTTGTGCTCCATCGGAATGATTTAAAGGAAGCGTGTTATTCATTGAAGCAACTCCATTCAAGACCACCGTCCTGATGATTTCGGGATATTCATCTAAAAATGCCTGGGCAACACGTGTTCCATAGGATCCACTGATAATATTCACTTTAGCGACCCCAAGGGCTTGCAAAACATCGTAGAAATCCGGCAGGCCTTTCTCAGTGGTGTACTGATTCAAATCAGTGTGCGATTGTAGCTCTTCGAGACATATCCTGTATTTATCATTATTGAATCCCGAGGCAAGATTATCCTGGAGGTTATCTACCTTTTTAGGGACACAGTCCAAACCGTTGGATTGCCCTGTTCCACGCTGATCTATCAATATGATATCATAAGCTTCCCTGAGCGGATGTCCGGTGAATAAAAAGAACGACTCAGTAGCAGCCTGACCCGGGCCACCGGCAAAAAACAAAACAGGATCGTTGGTTGAATTTGAATCAAGCGACTCCAGGACCATGAAGTGAATGGGGATTTTCTTTCCATCCGGATCAGCCCTGTTTTCAGGAACCTCGATCGAGCCACAGAAATAGGAGCCCTCGATGTTGAGGTCAGGGCAATTGGATTTTTGATAGACGGGTTCGGTCCTGATCCTGCAACCAGCCATCAAAATGATAAGAATGAGTAGGCTATTTTTCATTGCTATTGCTGTTTTGAGGAGAAAGAAAGTAGAGGACAACCAGGCCAGCTTCGACCAGAAACAGCGTCAAAAGGCTCCTTATTTCATCGCCTGACAGGCTTCCCTTAAGCAGGATGAGCAAGACAGAAACAACGATCATTGAGAATATGATCAATACGAATATTCCGAGGGCTTTCCGCATCGTACTTCTAATTATCCTGGTTTTCCAGTTGCAGAATAAGTGCCCGATACTTGTTAGCTCTATCCCTGGCTTCTTTCGGAGTATTCTTCAGAGCCTCCTTCAGCGTACCAAGTGCCTCATTTATCCGCCCATCACCTTTCAATAGTTCTGCCTTAATACCCAATAACCTATCTGATCCCGGATACAAGCGGAGGCCTTCATCTACCAATTCCAATGCCTCGTCAAACTTGTCAGCATACGACATATTGCTGGCCGTCTCGATGATCATTCCCTGGGGAATGATCACTTCAAAATCAAACCGTTCACCCACATCCCGGTAGTAGGATTTGACTGCTTCGGTGCCCTGCTCCGATATGTTTGCCGGTAGCTGAAATGGTTCAAAGATGTATTTCAGACCTCTGTATAATCCATAAGACATAGCCGAAACATGATTCTCTTCTTCCAGGATCTCGAATGTGTAGTCGATACCATCAAGGGACAGTGAGTCCATCAAATGTTCATATCGCTTGAGATAGCGAATACGGACTTCACTGTCACCTTCACAGTTGGTATATACCCTGACGTTGTTGTAAGAATTAGATTGCAGGTTACTCCTGGCATATTTATAGTCATTGGGTCCCAGACCTGCACCGCATTGAATGTATGCATCAAAGACCTCCGGGTAATCGATCAGAAACTGGGTGCTAAAGCCTGAACCTGAAGAGAAACCGTAGATAATATCATAGCTGCTTGCACGGTAATTCGCTCTGATAAACGGCATGAGATTGTCTGTAAGGAATGCGGCAAAATCAAGGTACTCTTCTCCGAAAGTAGATAGGTCTCTTTCACGGATGGTATTGGGTATCCCTATGACAATCATTTCCGGAATCAGACCATTTAGGTCGTTAGTAAGGAAATCGACCGATCCCGTAGCGTAAGGAAAGATCCATTCACCATCCAGAAGCCACAAAACGGGATACTCTTTAGTGGATCTTTCATAGGAAGCTGGTAAGTGAACCCAAATCAGACGTTTTTCATCAAGCTGTTCTGATTTCACAAAATGAGTCTTTGTCTCCTGTCCAAAACTGGGGATCAAAAGTGCCATTCCAAGCATCAACAAAAAGGATCTGCTACTATTCATTATCAATTAGTGTTTAAGCGTGTGTGGCAAGTTGAGATCCCTCACCCGGATTCAGGTACTGATTCGTGAATTGAAACTTGATAGCAGGCTGGAGTTTGTGTTTAATGAATAAAGAAGAGCTTTTAATTAATTCGTTATGAAAGGAGTATCCTCCACTTCATTATTGAAGGAAAAAGATGAGAACCTTCGCATTTTTTGTATTCATACTCACTGTTTGTATCGGTCACTCTCAGGAGATTGATGACCCAAAAATCACTGACTTTGAATTTTTGATTGGGACATGGGAAATCACATTCGATTTTTACGATCCACACAAACCTGAACGAGGAGTGGTTTTCCAGGAGACAGGCACACAGGAATGTTACTACGATTTGGTACTGGATGGAATTCCAACCTATATCACCTGCAAAGGAGAAGTGGTAAGTAGCAAGGGTCGCAAAAGGACCTTCCAGGAATCTATCAGATACAGTCGTTTTGAAGGCCGATTCATTCGGGTAGGGCTTTTCAGCAATTGGCCCGCGACGAGTCAGGAGACACTTTCATTCTTTCCTGCAGACCGAAAATTCACAATCAAGGGGAGGCTTCCATATCCTCGAAACCGAACTGAATTGTATCAGGACATCTACTTGTTCAACGAGTCATACGACACCTATGAACGAGAGCATATTGCCAATTATCCTGAGATGCCTTTAACAGAATTCAACCTTGCCTTAAAAGGAACCGGGAAAAAGATTAAGGAGTAGGATCCTATTCAATTCTTGTTGCCGTATAAAAAGCAACTTTTTCCACCAGGATTTTACCATCATACAGTCGATCCGATTTCCAGGAATAGCTGTTCTTCTTGATATCATAGAAGGTGATCTTTGTCTTGAATGAACCAAATGAATCGGTAGTTTCTTTGACTTGCCAAAATACCAGGCTATCACCCTGAACTCCACCTTCAAATTCAGACGGTGTGAGGTTACCTGCAGGAGCCCAAAGCATCTTCCACTTCCCTGTATTAGCATCAAAGGACCTCAATGTAGAGCCAATGATTAGCTGCCCGTTAAGATCCTGGAAAAAGTCATCGCAATACACGTATCCGTCCTGGATCAAATACACATTAGATGATGATTTGCCACCGTCTTTATATGATCGGTCACTATTCATTGTTGTCCATTGAAATTCCCACTTACCCAGGGTGAACGCAAGTTCCTTCATTTGCTCAGGCGCATTTTTATTGATCTTATCGACATACTGTCCAAGTACATTAAATGAAACGATCAGTGCTATAATTGATATGATATTTTTCATTACTTTCTTATTCTTTCATGCAAGAAAGAATGAATTCGATGGGTGCCAGCTGTTTGCTTAGGGTAATGGGTATCAAATTATAATTTACCTATGGATCATTAGATACTCACAATTGAGTTAGTGGTTTCGAGAGAAAAAAATGTTGACTAAGACAAAAACGAAAAGATGGATTTGATCAATAGTATTATCATTTTCGGGATATATCAAGGTATTGTTCTAATCGCCTTCTTTATTAACAAATCAAGCCAACCCAAGGTCGGCCAATTCCTCTTCATAACAGTCCTTGTTGCACTTCTTATGAGGCTTGTCGAGTTTCTGATCATGCGAACAGGTATAGGGTATCAATGGCCTCATTTGATCTTTGTTTCAGTTCCTGTTGTTCTTCTTATTGCTCCGGCTACCTACTTATACATGCGTCATTCGCTGTATGAAGAAAATGGAGGATCAAAGCTGAAATGGTTGATCCATCTTATCCCCTTCATCTCAGGAATGATCTTCATGCAAGCCTTTTTTAGTATGCAAGCCCCGGATAAGATCCTTTACTATACAGGTTTGAAGGAATTTGGGATCGCATCAATTCACCAGGTTGCTTTTGCACTGATCCTTTTACTCCAGCTGGTCATTTACACGATCCTTATTTTCAGGCTTATCCGAAAGTTTAAAGCCGATTACCAGAAGGAGCAATCAAATACCACAATTGAAAACTTCAAATGGACGATAGGTCTATTGGCAGCTATTACTTTATTCTTTAGCTGCTATACCGGTTCATATATAGCATTGTTCTCTGAATCAGTCTACTATCGTTACCTGGATACCGGAGCTTATTTGATTTTATCTTTTATGCTCCAATTTCTGACCATCTATTTCCTGATCAACCGGTTCGAGTTGCTGGAAAGGGTCAGGATCTCCAAGAGCAAATACTACAGTTCCAACCTGACAGGAATGAATTTCAAACCGCTGATTTCCAAACTTAAATCTGTTATGGAGACAGAGGAATTGTATCTCAATCCGGATCTCAGGATAACCGATCTCGCTTCGCTAATGAATGTAGCGGTACCGCATATGTCCCAAATCATCAATGAAGGTACTGGAGATACTTTTTATGACTTTGTGAATAGTTATCGAATCCAAAGAGCGAAACAACTACTGCTGGATCAGGATTATGAGAAATACACCATTTGGGCCATTGCCATTGATTCAGGTTTTAGCAACAAGACCACTTTTAATCGCACCTTCAAAAAACACACCGGAGTTACACCTTCTGCTTATGTCAAGTTGGCCAGGAATGACCTTACGCTGGCTACAGTTAGTTCGTAGATAAGCATATATAGTTCAAATTATAATCTGGCACCATCGATTGGCTTAAGGTCCATAGCATTGGAGCATCAAAAAATGCTAAAGATGCTAAACCTCAAAACCAATGGACTAATAGCCATTCTGCTACCGCTCCTTCTGCTCATGATGGGCTCCGCTTGCTCCAATGATGATTCCTTCGACCCGCTGAATCCCGGTAGTTCCAACTTCATTGTTTCCACACTTGTAGATGACTTCCCTGGAAACGATGGGCTGCAAGTTCATCCCAACGGTGACATTTACGTGAACAGCAATGGTGCAACCAATCAATGGAATGGAAATTCTGTACATAAGGTTACTCCTGAGGGGGAAGTTTCACTTGTTGTGGAAGGTGTTGGCGTTTGGCCAATTGGAATTGATTTCGATTCAGAAGGTGACCTTTATGTGAGCAGTTGGGATGGTACGGTCTCGAAGGTTATGGAAGACGGGTCAATAGAAGTAATTCTTTCTGACCTAACCATGCCCGGAGGGCTTGATATTGACGAAAATGACCACCTCTTTCTGATGGCCAATAGCAAGGTCTGGACCTTGATTGATGGAGAGCTAACTTTATTTGCAGAGGGTTCTCCATTAAATAGTGCAAGTGGAATTACCTATGATGAATCCTCGGATGTATTCTATGTTTCCAATTGGGGTGATGGCGTAATTTCCAAAGTTCAACGTAATGGCACAATGGAAGTGTTTATTCAGCTACCGGTCGGCAATCTTGGGCCGATCCAGATTTTTGGCAACTACCTTTATGTAACCAGTCCCATAGAAAATCGGGTTTTCCGGGTTGATATTTCTGCAAAAACATTTCTTCTCATGGGAGGCAATGGAAGTACCGGCAATACCGATGGATCAGGACACCTGGCAGAATTTAATTTTCCCGTAGGGGTCGGGGTTTCTCACGATGGTTCCAAAGTGTATGTTGCCGACCGATCTTCCAACAGGACCGGAAGATTAAGAGTGATTGAATCAGTCGAATGAGCTTGATAGCTTACAAGAGAGGGGCGATCAGCCTTCCTGCAGAGCCAACTAGCTTTGAGCGAAGTGGCCGACGTTTCCATCGTTGAAGTGTGATTTTTTCCGATTCCAAAAGATCCTCAGCGTATGTCTTACTCATTTCAGCACCCAGTTTTTTATCAAAGAAAAGTGCATTGATCTCGGCATTGTTATCAAAGCTTCTGTAATCCATATTAGCGGTCCCGATTGAGCATATTTCCCTGTCAACAATTATGACTTTCGAGTGGATCATACCCTTGGTGTAGAGGTATACTTCTACGTTGTTTTCCAGCAATTCTCCCACATATGAAAGGCTTGCTGCCTGAGCAATGACCGTATCAGATTTTTTGGGTAGCAGAAGTTTCACTTTGATGCCTGACTTAGCTGTGACTTTCAAAGCGGTCAGGATACTGCTGTTTGGAACAAAATACGGAGTAACGATCAATACCTCCTTTTTTGCTGAATGGATCATTTGGTAATACGCCTCCATGATGGATGCAAAGTCTGAATCAGGCTGGCTACCAACAATGGCTGTCGGAATACTTCCATTCTTCGTGATTTGAGGAAAGTAATCTTCATCAAATGGCATCCTGTTTTTTGTCGTAAAGAACCAATTCAGAAAGAATTGAAGCTGCAGGCTCTTCACCGCTTCTCCCTTGATTTTCACATGGACATCCCTCCAATATGAATGCTTTCCATTATTTACATACCTGTCTGAAACGTTAATTCCACCAGTAAAGCCAATTTCTCCATCCACTACTACAATTTTTCGGTGATCCCGGTAGTTAACCTTGTTTGCAAACGGGGTAAATAGAACTGGATTATAAGATGCCGTTATAATCCCCGCCCGCTTTAGTTGCCTGATTGTCTTGTTCTTAATTTTATTGCTTCCTATGGAATCATAGATCATGCGTACTTCCACTCCCTCTTGTACTTTGGCTACTAAGATTTCTTTTAGCTGCTCCAATACTTCTCCTTCCTCAAAGATGTAATACTCCAGATGGATATGGTGTTTCGCGGTAGCTAGCACCTCAAAAAGAGCGGGAAACTTCTCCTCACCATTGTTCAGTACGGTTACTTCATTATTTGCAGTGATCGAAGCTTTGGAATTACGCCACAATAAGATCGAGATTCTGTTTGGATACGGTTCTTTCGATTCATCAAAAAGCGCTTGTTCGTACTTTTTCTGCCAGTCTATTATTAGTTGGCTATCAATTATCCCTTTCCTGGAGAACATCTTACGCTTCCGATAATTCACACCAAAGAATAAGTAGATAACCAGACCGGTAAGAGGAAGCAGAATGAGTAACAAAAGATAGGACTGGGTTTTGATCGGGTTCCTGTTTTCCAGAAGGACCTGTATGAAGATCGCTATTACAACGCAGTAATAAACTACCAGGAGAGCAATAGTCAAATAATACTCCATACGTTACAGTTGCATGATCGTGCTTTCAAATGCTACTCGCCGACCGTGATCTCAGCCTGTTGTTGCTGAGCTTCTTCTCTTTTTCCCAGGATCCGTTC
This sequence comes from Cyclobacteriaceae bacterium, assembly GCA_965267415.1. Taxonomy (GTDB): domain Bacteria; phylum Bacteroidota; class Bacteroidia; order Cytophagales; family Cyclobacteriaceae; genus Ekhidna. Next base: position 1,268,626 of record OZ253955.1, read on the forward strand.
CAGATCCTCCTGGTATACCGTTTCCTTCAGCAAGAGTTCATTTGCTAATGTATCAAGTTTCTTTTTATGTTTCTTGAGCATTCCGGTAGCCTTATCAAACATCTCACCGACAAGGTCACGAACTTCACCATCAATCATTCGAGCTGTTTCTTCACTATAAGGTTTGCCAAGAAACTTTTCATTTTCCCCGGTGGAATCGAAATAGCTGATGTTGCCAATGGCATCATTTAGTCCATAATATGCTACCAATGTATAGGCCAGCTTGGTCACTTTCTCCAGGTCATCCAGTGCCCCTGATGAAGGTTCATTGAAGACGAGTAGTTCAGCTGCTCTACCTCCGAGTGCAATACACATTTGATCAAGAAACTGAGATTTCGTGTAGATCTGGTGCTCCTCCGGCAAATACCAGGCAGCTCCAAGGGATTTACCACGAGGTATGATCGATACTTTTACCAATCGATCCGCATTTTTTAGCATCCAGCTAACAACAGCATGCCCCGCTTCATGGTATGCAACAATCCTTCGCTCCGACGGAGAAATCACCTTGCTTTTCTTCTCTAGTCCACCAATGATCCGGTCCATTGCTCGCATAAAATCTTCCTTTTCGACCAGTTGTTTATACTGTCTCGCAGCAATCAAGGCTGCTTCGTTACAGACGTTGGCAATATCAGCTCCTGAGAAGCCAGGAGTCTGAGCAGACAGGTAGTCCACATCCAGGTCGTCCGACAACTTCAATGGTCGAAGATGCACATTGAATATAGCTTTTCGTTCGGAGCGGTTAGGTAGCTCCAGGTATATATGACGATCAAATCTACCAGGTCGAATAAGGGCACGGTCGAGCATATCGGCTCGATTGGTGGCTGCAATGACTATCACTCCGGAGTTAGATGAAAAGCCGTCCATCTCGGTCAACAGTTGATTCAATGTGCTCTCCCTTTCATCATTTGATTGAAAGGCTTTTGCATTTCCCCTGCTTCTTCCTATCGCATCAATCTCATCTATGAAAACAATGCAAGGCGCTTTTTCCTTAGCCTTATTGAACAGGTCTCTTACCCTTGATGCCCCTACTCCCACGAACATCTCAACAAACTCTGAACCCGAAATTGAGAAGAACGGTACTTTCGACTCTCCTGCGACTGCTTTCACCATAAGCGTTTTTCCGGTTCCCGGAGGACCTACAAGGATCACTCCTTTCGGGATCTTGGCACCTAATGCCGTATATCTTGAGGGATTCTTCAGAAAATCAACGATTTCCTTCATTTCTGTTTTCGCTTCCTCCAGCCCAGCAACGTCATCGAACGTGAACAACTGCTCACTGTCTGCGTCCCTGTAACGAGCGGTGGTTTTACCAAAGCTGAATATGGACTTACCTGCAGGCCCCCTCCCCATTCTTCCTAAAAGAAGGAACCAGAAAACGAAGATGAGCGCAAACGGAAGCAGAAGTGTAAATATGTTGTCAAACCAATTCGTTCTTGTCTCATACTTAACCTCGATGTGATTGCTTATGGGCAATTCCTTCTGAGCCTCTACTAATCTGTTTTCAAATGTTTCGATCGATCCTATGAGGAAGAAGTAGTGCGGGCCCTCTTCGTTAAAAGTGGTCGGCAAATCTTCGTACTTTACCTGACTGAGCTTATCGGTTTTTAAGTAAACCTCTACCCTTTCCTTGTTGATAATGGATACATGATCCACATCTCCGGCAGAAAGCATCTCCCGATTGAATCGATTCCAGGTTATTTCCACCAATTCAGTTGGCCCCTGGAAATAGTAAAATCCTAAAAGAAGTAGGATTGGAAGTATGTAAATCCACCATGCAGGCCTTTGAGGAACAGGCTGATCCCCCTTTGGCTTCTTCTCCAGGTCCTCTATGTTCTGCTTGTTCATGATAATTCGTATTGTCTAAGTAAAACACATAACCAGATTAAGTAGCTGACAACTGTCACTCCATTCATTGACAATCTTCAGTATACAGTGATTGACCATACTCATTATTAGAAATGACTCGGGTCATTCGGTTTACCCAACCATACTTGTAGGTTGGGTGGTACTTAGAAATGGAATCCTTATTACTAACTGCTGGCATTCTGGGGCTTTGGGCGGGCACAGAGTTAACCGTAAGAAAAGCTATTATTCTTACAAAGAGATTCCGTGTTTCTTCTGTATTCATTGGAATGTCAATTCTCGCATTCGGAACTGATTTACCAGAGTTAATCGTGGCGATCAATGGCAGCATACATAACTATCAGGGAATTGAAAGTTCTGGTCTAATTGTAGGAAACGCCATTGGAAGCTCTATCAGCCAGATCAGTATTGTTTTGGGAATTACGGCCCTCGTACGCTTCCTTACTGCCGGAAAGACGCAAATTCGATACTTAGGAGTTGAACTGATCGGTTCCCTGGTTTTGTTAGCTCTCGTTGCATTTGACAATGTAATCACCTGGAACGATGGAGCAATCCTGATAAGCGCTTTTTTCATTTACTTTCTCGGCCATCTGAATCGTGAAAGGGCCAAGAAAATTGAAGAGGTTGAAGAAAAGTCCATTTTACTAAATACAACGGGCCATGTCGTCCTACTAATCATCGGATTGACAATAGTGGTACTCGCCTCTGAGCTTACAGTTAGTAACGCACTTTTGATCGCTGAGCAGTGGGAAATCAGTCAATCGTTCGTCGGGGCTATCATTATCGGCCTTGGTACAAGCCTGCCTGAGCTGGCTATTTCCATTGGCTCCATCCTAAAAAACAAACCGGGGCTTACCATAGGTAACATTCTTGGGAGTAACATTTTCGACCTGTTGGTTCCAATTGGAGTCGGATCACTCATTTCAACGATATACGTCGACCGATCCATTCTCCTGTTTGATATTCCATACCTTCTGGTCTTGTCGGTATTGGTGATTTGGTTTCTACGTAAAAAGAAGGGACTACAACGAATGGAAGGAATAGGACTAGCTGCTATTTACGCGGTATACGTACTAGTCAAATTTATATGGAGTATATAGAGCGATCACTCGTATTTAGTGGCCTTGGATAGCTTTAGTGAACGGAACTCTTCATCCTCTGATTGAAAAATGAGTAACGGAATTCGTGTATGATAAAACAGCCTTTGTGTTACGCTCCCGAAGAAGGTTTTTACCAGGAAGTTCATTTCGGATTTCACAGCAGCTAACAAATCGATGGAATGTTCTTCTACGAACTTTTCTAATTCAGCAGTTATCCGGTTGCCTTCAATGAGGTACCATACTACCTTGTTGCCAGCTATTTCACGGTCTACCCGCTCTCTAAAGCCCTGCATTAATCGGTCTTCAAACTGAAGATCACTTTTAGGAGAGGCGACTCTCAGAACATTGAGGTCCGATTTGAATTTACTTGCCCATTGAATAAGCAATTGCATATTTTGAAGATCATTGTCATGGTAGTCGAGGGCAAAGCCAATTTTCTTTGGAACCTGAAAACTTGCTTCCTGGGGAACGATCAATAGTGGACAACTGACTTTCTTCAACACATTTCCCGTAACCGTTCCAAAAACAATCCTATCAATGGGATGCATGCTTTCTGCTCCCATAACCAGCAGATCAGGTTGTATTTCATTCACCTGGTCAACTATTAACTCCCTCGCATAGCCTTCTTCAATGATGTAATCACAATTCAGCTTGACTTTCTCCCGGATCTCTTCACACCTTTTCTGAAGGTTTTTTTCGGCTTTGGATCGTAGCTCTTCAAGCTCCTCTTTATGTCGTTTGGTAGAGATCTCCGGATTGGCAGGAATAGTGTGATAAGCGTGTACCAATCGGATCGTTGAGTCAAACTCCCACCCAATTGCTACTGCATAGTTCATGGCATTATCACTAACCTCCGAAAAATCAGTTGCTATCAAGATCGTTTTCATATCATTCCAATTTCAATTCAGCTCGTGTTAAATCTTAAATATCAACATTGGGATATTGGACTCGTTGACCACCGATTCTGCTCTACTTCCTGTAAAGAGGTGGTTCAGGCCTGTTTTTCCATGCGTACCCATAGTGATCAAACCAGCATCAACAGACTCTGCAAATTCAATTAGTCCGAGATCAAGGAAGTTTGCCTCAATCTCATGCGTAGTGTAATCCTTAAAGTTGTTTCGGGCCACAAAATCCTCAAGCTCGGTTTCAACCCTATCGCCTACAAGGAAGGTCATTGGTGTTTTCACCTTTACGATGTGTATTGGCAAACCCATGATCTCCTGAATGTTTTTCACTTTTTCAGCTATTTTGTCTTGCTCTTCGGACAGGTCTGTGCCAAAGACAATGTTTTTCATTTCTTCCGTCCACGTCTCATCCTTAACCACAAATACGGGGCACTTAGCATAGCGAACCATACGCTCCGCGTTTGATCCAAGCAATACTTCCTTCAGCCCGGAAGCTCCTTTCGACCCCATAACGATCCAGTCCGCTTGCACTTCCGCAACTGTTCCACTGATCTTCTGATATGGATTACCGTATTTAAGAAGTGTTTCTACTTCCTGATCCATTCTTTTGACCAGGTCTGCCAGGTTGTCTAGCTTTTCATTGATCTTATCAATGTGCTCAGAAGTATAAAAGACTTCCATCGCTTTTCGATTTGCCTCCTCAGTGATGCTAAAAAGGCTTAATGGAAATTCAAGGACATGCACCAATAGGATTTTGCCTTTTACTTTCCGATTGAAGTCTATAGCGAAATTGAGCGCATGAGCTGCATATTCAGAAAAATCAGTAGGAACTACGATCGTTTTCATATTGTAAGTATTAACAGGCTATTGCCTGATGGATTCGCTAAGTTGATTGCTTCAGGCAGTATGCAAAATGATTCGAATCAATGGTTTCACTGATTTCACTCAGGTTTGTGCATCTGAAGTCCTGCAAAAAACTCTTTCAAACAATAAAATATCACTCAAGGGTCATTGCTTCGTTAATCAGGTGAACATTTGTAATTTAATCGTTCAATTCACCAGTATCACTTATGAACAAATTTGTATTTCTCACCCTCGTTCTGCTCCATTTTCAGATTATCGGACAAGACCTGCCAATGTCTTTAGAGTATAAAGAAGCGATTCAAAAAGGTACCCGAACATTAGATGGAAGTGTTTCTAAAAGCTATTGGCAGAATAGCTCTTCCTATGAATTGGAGGTAAAGATTGACCCAGCTAATAAACTTCTTTCCGGGTCAGGAAGTATTGTATATCAGAACAACAGCCCTGATACCTTAACACAAATAGCACTTCATGCTTATCATAATTATTATAAGGAAGGATCAAGACGAGCAGGATTCTTTGCTGAAACTACCGGACCAATAACCGACGGAATGGTTATGGATGCTTTAACCATCGAAGGTGAAGAAGTAGATATAACGAACAAGGAAATATTCCAAAATATCGGAACTCAGTATGTGATTGAATTAAGCAATCCCCTTCTTCCGAACAATTCACTGGCTATAGAGTGCTCATGGCATTATACAATTCCTGGCGAGGGGTTTGAACGTAGCGGAGCAATTGACGAAACTTCCATGTTCATTGCCTACTGGTACCCGGAAGTGGCTGTATATGACGACATACATACCTGGGATGTAGTGACATATGATGCCAGCTCAGAGTTTTATCATGATGTTTCCGACTATACTGTATCCATTGAGGTCCCAAAAAATTACTGTGTCTGGGGACCCTCTCCTTTGTTAAACCCGGGGGAACTACTATCTCAAAAGCAATTGCAGAAATACGAAGAAGCCAAAACCTCTAAAGAGAAGGTCACTTTGATCTCCGAAAAGGATGCAAAGAATGGATTTGAGATGGAAGGAACCGTCTGGAGATATGAAGCCAAGGGGTTTCCTGATTTCGCTTTTGCTCTTAGCGACCATTTTGTCTGGGAAGCGGCTTCCTATGAAGATCCAAATGGCAACTATTTTCTCCACTCGGCCTATGATCCGGAAAATGAAGACTTTGGATCAGTTATAGAAGCACAACAACTTTCATTGCAGGTCTTTCACAATGACTTTCCAAAGAAGCCATTTCCATTCAAGCATTTCACTATTTTCAATGGATTGCAAGGAGGTGGAATGGAGTTTCCCGGAATGGCAAATGATCAGGCGTTTAGCCCTAAACAGATCAAGGAATGGACCGGTGAAAAAGTTACCAGCTTACAAGCCAATATTGGAGTGACCTTACACGAAATGTTCCACATGTATTTCCCGTTTCAGATGGGGATCAATGAAAAACGCTATGCTTGGATGGATGAAGGTTGGGCAGATTTTGCAGATTACTTTAATCCCCACAAATATGAATTCTTCAATGGCAATCGCTACATAGCTATGCATTGGGCTGTTCCGATGATGGTACCAACTTATACCAGACCCAATCACTCCTGGATCAACTCATATACTATCGGGTCCTACTCTTATTATTCTTTGTATCACCTTCTGGGTGAAGAAAAATTCGATCAGTGTATGAGTGAATATATCGATCGATGGTCAGGTAAGCACCCAACACCGTATGACTTCTTCTTCACCTTCAATGATGTTACCTCAACTGATCTTGACTGGTTTTGGAAAAACTGGTATTTCGGTTTTGGCTATCCGGATCTGGCCATTGAAGAGGTGAGTGGAAATGGCATTATCGTCAAGAATGAAGGTGGGCGAGCATTGGCTTTCGAACTTTCCTATGAGTTCTCAGATGGAACCCAGGTAAGTGAGATCATTAGCCCCGTAGTTTGGAAAGATGGATCCAGCTATACCCATTCGGTAGCCGGAGAGCTTAAAAAGGCTTCTCTCAAAATACTCGGAGGTTCTGATACGGTTGCCAATAACAATTCCTGGCAGGCAGAGTAGATGATGAAAGAGTTTCTTTCTGCCATTCATTCTGTGAACGAGGAGATTCTCGATTTCTATATTTCACAATGGAAAGAGTACTTTCTCCCTAAGAAAACAATCATGACTGCCCCTGGTGAGACGGAGCGGTACACGTACTATGTCAAAGAGGGGATACAAAAGTCCTATTACCTGAACAATGGGAAGCAGCATATTATAGCTTTTGCTTATGCTCCATCTTTTAGTGGAATACCGGAATCCTTTTTTACTCAAACTCCTTCAAGGTATTTTCTGGAGACAATTACAGACAGTCATTTTGTGAGACTGTCATTTGAGAGGCACCAGGAACTCATGAAAGAATATAGGGAAATCGAAACCCTCTTTCGAAAAGCTACCGAATTGTTTCTGACTGGAATGATCCAGCGGCAGCATGAGCTAATGGCCTTTGACATGGAAACTCGCTTCAAAGCTTTTGTGAAAAGAAGTCCTCATTTACTGCAGATGGTGGCTCAAAAGGACCTGGCCTCCTATCTGAGGATCGATTCGACCAACTTCAGTAAGTTGATGAACAGCATTCCAATCTAGAACTATCACTTAAGCCTGTCCAACCTACCTTTATTCTTGTAGATGTTTTTGTAGTCCCACTGAATTTCTCTCGACTTCTCCAACCACTTTCTTAAGTCTTTCTCATTGATTTGGCTCACATCAGTGTAACGAATTGAGGCATCCTTAAACTTCCCGGTACCTATTTTTAGATCAGGTTCATCAAAATCCGCTCCGCTCCAAAACATCAACCGAATGCAATCTTTCAGTTTGCTATACCCAACAATCGGGTTTTCTTCTAAAAACCATACCGGATGTTTATGCCATATTTTACTCTCAGCGTCAGGAAGGTTTTTGTCAATTTCTGATCTAAGCATATCGCAGATCCTTCGATCACCTTCTGATTGGGATTGATTGAACTCGGATATATTCATGATGTGAGGTTTTTTGTGAGATATCCCTCCTTATTGTAGGTTTAAACATAAATCATATTCTATCCACTGTCATTAATTAAGATCTCATGTATACCAAAAAGAAATATAGCAATAGGGCGATGCTCAGGTGGACACGTAGGGAGGTACGCTTTTTCATTGTTTGGTCACTTATCGTTACCGTACTTTATGATGTAGTCGGGCTACATTGGTTACAAATTCCATGGACTGCCTTAGCGCTTATTGGTACAGCTGTTGCCTTTCTAATTGGATTTCAGAGTAATGCTGTTTACGGACGTTTGTGGGAAGCACGTCAGATCTGGGGTGGGATCGTCAATGATTCCCGAATGTTTACCATCATGATCAGGGAAATGATCACCAATGAATATGCAAATGATCCTGCATCTGATGAGGAACTGAAATCCATTAAAGGGACCATTGTCTTTCGACATATTGCATGGCTTACTGCCTTAAGGCATGCCATGAGACAAGTAAAGCCATGGGAGTCTTATCGACTGAATAAAAGAAACCAGGAGTGGCTTGATGCCCTGCACATTCCTGAATTGGAAAGCACGCTGGAAGAAGATCTGAAAAAACACCTTTCGTCCAGTGAATACGAAGAAGTTCTGTCAAAAACGAACAAAGCAGCAGCTGTTTTAGCCTTACAGGCTAATCACCTTCGCCAACTCAAAGAACGTGGGCTGATTTGGGAATTCTCATTTCTCGAACTGCAGTCAAAGATCTCCGAATTGATGACACACCAGGGGAAATCTGAACGTATCAAAAATTTCCCATACCCAAGGCAGTATGCAACATTGGGATACAGTTTTGTGAACATATTCATTATGCTGTTGCCTTTCGGGATCGTACCTGAATTTTCCAAGTTGGGTTCCTCACTCCTTGAAAATTTTCCGATTGTCGGGCAGTATTTCGTCGTGTTAGCAGTCCCTTTTTCGGCCATCGTCTCCTGGGTATTCAATACAATGCAACGCATCGGAACTGTTGGTGAAAATCCATTTGAGGGATCGGCAAACGATGTGCCCATATCAACCATATCCAGAGGTATTGAGATTGACTTGTTGGAGATGATTGGAATGGAAAAAGATCAAATACCAGGACCTGTTCCTGCTGATTATGATGTGCAGATGTAGTTAGTCGTTTTTTAGGATGGGCCTTGCCCGTCATTGTATCCGACCATCCAGTTGATCCCAAACTTATCAGTAAGGGATCCAAAATAATCTCCCCAGAAGGTATCTGCTAATGGCATAGTTATATTGCCACCAGTTGACAAGTCATTGAACAATCGATCTGCTTCTTCCTTGGAATCAGCTGTAATGGAAACCGAAAAGTTGTTTCCCATTTTGAAGTCAGCTGCCCATTCACCACCAGTATCGCTACCCATCAACATGGTTTCTTTACTAATAGGAAGTCCTACGTGCATTACACGATTTTTCTGATCTTCAGGGATCGTATCTCCGCCTGCCTCCGGGGGCATCTCTCCAAATCTGCCCATGTAGTTAAACTCTCCACCGAATACAGATTTGTAGAAATTGAAAGCTTCTTCGCAATTTCCATTGAAAGTAAGGTATACGTTGACGGTTGGCATGATTGATAATTTGTCACAAAAGTTAGCAACCAATTCTTGAAGAATAAAGATGATCATCTAAAATCTTGGTTTATACCAAGAATTGAAATTTGACCGATCCTGACCTTTGACCAAAATCAAATATCAGGACAATGAGCAATAACATAAAGTATCGATGGCTGAACAAAGGTCTCTACCCTTTTCAGCATCAATTCATTCAATTGAGAGATGGGAAAATGCACTATATCGATGAAGGAGAAGGTGAAACCCTTTTATTCATCCATGGCACGCCTACCTGGTCATTTTTATATAGGAACTACATCAAAGAACTTTCGAAAAATCATCGGTGCATCGCCATTGATCATATTGGGTTTGGCTTATCTGAGAAACCTGTCCATCTCACAGGAACACCTTCAGATCATGCGAAAAACCTCGGGGAGTTTATCAGCAAACTGGACCTTCATGAGATCACTTTGGTCGTCCATGATTTTGGAGGGCCTATTGGGTTGGCCGCCGGAATTGAGCATCATGACAAAATCAAGCGCGTCGTTTTATTCAACAGCTGGCTCTGGGCCACCAAAGAAGAAAAGGATGCAATAAAGGTTGATAAGATCCTTAATAGTACACTAGGCAAATTCCTATATCTACACATGAACTTTTCACCTAAAGTGCTTCTGAAGAAAGGATTTGCAGATAGGAAAAAACTCTCCAAAGAAGTCCACCAACATTACATCAAGCCATTTCCTAACAAAAACTCAAGGATGTCTTTGTTGAACATTGGTAAAGCACTGGTTGGCTCCTCTGATTGGTATCAGGAGCAATGGCAGCAGCTCGATGAACTTAATGACAAAGAGTGGCTGATATTATGGGGTTTTAAGGACGCTTTTATCACACCGAAATACCTTAGAAAGTGGCAGGAACGGCTACCCGATGCAGAAATCCATGAATTCGATTGTGGTCACTTTGTACAGGAAGAGCAAGCTAGTCATTCAATCGAACTAATTCGCCGTTTTATGAACAGAAACACTCTACCGGTTCAATGATCTTGCTGTAAATAGGCGACCTAATTTGTCCTTGTATGAGCGACTACTTACCAACTCCTTCCCATTTACCATAAGAAGTGAAAATGTACTGTTATTAAGGTATTGATGGCCGGTTACATGATCCATGTTGACAATGTAGGAGCGGTGAATCCGGACGAAGTCGGATGGTAGTTGCTTTACAAGTAATTCCAGGGTTGTTCTATAGAGATATTGCCTTGAGTGAGTGTGAATGATGATATAGACCGAACTGGACTCAAGAAACAAAACATCATTCAATGATACGTCGTATTCCAACCCCTTCTCTTTGATAGTTAAGCTTTTCATACAAGCCTGGCTTGACTTGCTGTATGCCTTGAACAAATTTTCCATTCGGTCATTGAACTCTGCCTTTCTCGTCTGATCCTTGAAATCTTTGGCCCTTGCGAGTACATCCTTAAGTCTTTTAGCAGTATATGGTTTCAGCAAATAATCTAGCGCGGCTGTTTCAAAAGCTTTGATTGCATATTGGTCATAAGCAGTACTGAAAACAATGATCACAGGACCAGATTTCAATTTCTTCGCCACATCGATCCCACTTATACCAGGCATTTGGATATCGAGAAAGAGTATATCGGGAGTGTGATTCTTTACGAAATTCAATACTTCATTTCCATTCGAACATTCTCCGATCAATTCAATGGCAGGGTCAGACATTAATGAGTCCTTCAAGTACCTCCTGGCATGCGGTTCATCATCAGCTATCAGTACGGTATACTTCATCTTGCAGTGGGGATTCTTAACGTTACTTCAAATTCAGAGGCACCTTCACTGGTTTCAAGCGAAGCTTCCGGGCCATAGATTTCAACAAGCCGGTCGGAAACATTTGAAAGTCCAATACCGGTTGATTCATAATCCTGATGATTAGCAGGAATTGTATTGGTCATCTGAACAATCAATTGATCATCGTTGGTTTTCGCTGCTATTGTCAGGTTCCCTGCTCCTTCCAACTTACCAATCCCGTGGGTAAAAGCGTTTTCAATTAGAGGCTGTAGGATCAAACTCGGTACTTCGACTGCACCTGCTGTCTCAGAGATCGCTGTTTGAACAGATAGTCGGTCGTGAAATCGCTCTTGTTGAATTTCTAGGTATGATTGGAGATAATCCATCTCTTCGTTCAATGGATGCATGACCACATTCCTTGCCTCCAGGTTTCTGCGAAGAAGCTCACTCATCTTGATAGTCATATTTCTTGCCTTATCGTTATCATACCCAATCAAAGACGAAATGGAGTGTAAGGTATTGAATAGAAAGTGAGGATTGATCTGGGCTTTCAGAGTTTCAAGACGTGACTGATGAAGTTGGGATTCGATGGAAGCAAGTCTCAATGTCTTTTGGTTCATTTTTCGATAGGTGTCAATGACCTTCAGAATACCAAGAATAAATATTAGTGTTAAAAACCTGCTGATCACGAGGTTTTTCCAAATAACTAATAGCTCGCCCAATGCCAGTTGATCTCTTCCAAAAAACGTCCAAACAGTCGCATAGTAAAAGAAATTGGAAATGAATACATGGAAGATGATCAGAAGAGAAACCGACAGAGTAAAAGATGAAAGCTTCTTTAGCGGCTTGTCACGTAAGTTGTCAAGGTAAAGTAGCGATCCGTTGATATTCCGTATCAGCAATATCCATGTTAAGTAATAGTAGAAAAGCAGGATGGTATGTCGCAGATCGATCTTGAATGTATCCGAATCAATGGTGCCGACCTGGATACCCACCATAACCAGTAAACCAAATCCGATGAGGTATAAATATTTATTCTGAAGTTGGAGCTTCTGAGATCTGAGAATACTCATTGAAGTTTCAAATATCGTGGTTCTGTTTTAGATCCATTTGTCATCTGCATCTCTGATTGTCATTCGCTTCAAAATGGTGTCGAACAATTCTTTAGACTCGTTTGCTCAAGCAATATCAAAAAACCGATACTTCTATGAGAACGACAGTAACCACATGTTTTATCCTTATTTCTATTATCACCTACGGGCAAGGTCCGGACTATGCAAACCAAGAAACCAAGGAGGTTATTCAAAAAATGATCAATGCACATGGAGGCTATGAAAAGTGGGCAGAAGCCAAAACCTTCAGCTTTGACAATATCATGTTCAGTGATCAGTTGCCCGGCATGCCTTATTGGATCAACCAGGTAACAATTGATCAAAAAACCAGGGCAGTATACCAGGACTGGCCCTTGCATGATGCATATTTTGCCTATGATGGAAAAGAAGCCTGGGCGGTTAATTGGAAAATTGGCAACCCACCCAAGTTCGAAGCGCTCTTCTTCTACTACTTTCTAAACCTCCCCTGGATCACTCAAGACAGCAATGTCAAGCTCGGCGAAGTAGCTAAAAAAGAGCATTCAGCCTGGGGCAGGGAGGTATTAATGGTAGACATGGGTTTCAAGGAAAAGCCTGCGGTTGGTAAAACGGTGAAGGACACTTATAAGCTGTTCATCGACCCTGATAGCTACCAACTCCTGGGCTATGAATACAGTATTGGCTATGGGCACATGCTTGACCTGTTCCGCTTTCCGGAAGGTGCTGAACTATTTGGTCCTATGTTTCGCATTAATGATTCATATACGGAAGTTGACGGATTGCTCTATCCAAATAGAATGCATACAATGAATACTGAACAGACGCAAACCTTTGGTCATCATGCCATCATCAATTACAGCCTTGACAAACCATTCGACAAGAAAAGACTGGAGCGACCTGAAAATGCTCAAACAGATACTTCAAGTGATAAGAGAAAATCCGGGTAATTGGGTTTGTTGAGTTTAGGTTTGGCCCTGGCAGCACCGTCAGGGCTTTTTATTTTGCAGATGTTCCGGTTCCAAAGAATAGTTTGTCCTCCCCCCTGAACCCACATAAATAGATATCCTTAATGCCGTCCTGATTAAAATCCGCCACCTGGAAGTCAAACACGTACATATCGATCGAAGGGAAATAGGACTCAGTTTGATCAACAAAGCCTTCATTGGTATTGATCAAGACCAGCTTTTCATTGCCATTAAACCTGTTTCCAGACAATAGATCAAGAAACCCGTCATTATTGAGGTCAACAAAATCCGCATCTACTGTGCGAAAAGCACTTGACGGTAACCTGTCTGTAATTTCAGTGAACCGTCCACTCCCATCGTTTAGCAGCAACCGATTCTGCGGATTCCCAAATCCTCCAAAATCTACATTCGCAAAAAAGATATCAGGATCACCATCATTGTCAATGTCACCCAAGTCTACTTCTCGGGTCTGATCAACAACTTCCGGAAGAAGATCAGAAGCATAGGTGAAGAATCCGTTACCGTCATTAAGCGAAATCGTATTAGCAGTTTCATTCGCCTCTATCAAATCAAGATCACCGTCTCCATCAACATCTGTCAGCTCAATGTCCTGGGTTGTTGAATTGGGCATCTCTAATCGGTCAGCACTCTCGTCTGTAAAAACCCCCTCCCCATTGTTGATAAGAACCACGTTGTTTCCAGCATTTCCTATAATCACATCAGGATCTCCATCCTGATCTATATCTGCAGTTTCTACGGCATTCGAAGTTCCGGAAGTAGGCAAAGCCGGGTCTGCCACCTGAAACGTACCATCACCGTTGTTCCAATAGTATTCATTGGTTTGATCGTCTTCACTTACGAAAATGATATCAGGATCACCGTCTGAATCAAAGTCTGCTATGGCAATATCTTCAGAGTCATGAGAGGCGGTAGGCAATCTTGTTCGTTCGTTGGTAAAAGCCCCCTGACCATCATTGATCAAAATAATATTGGGTCCAAATTCGATGGCGAGTATAATATCAGGGTCGCCATCCAAATCAATATCCACTACTGCCGCATCCATGGTATTACTACCTAATCCGCTTACATCCAGGTTGGTCTCTGTCACATCTCTGAAAGGCAACTCCCCCACAGGTTGTTGGGAATTGGCAGAATCGCATCCAAACAGGACCAGAATAATTGATAGGATCGCTAGTCGCATGATAGTACATGGGTTGATGACATAAGTAACATACCCTATTCCTGGAAAAGAAAACAAGCTAATGTTATCAGTAGCAATCATTGTTGCCGTTAGCACCTTCATTGTAATTGATAACAATTACTGCAGTCAATCACATTATTGCATCCTTCTTTTTCATCGCTTCCGTCTAAACACTAAAACTCCTTTTAGAATTAAAAAGAACACTATGAAACGTATGCTAATCCCTATTTTAATTGCCCTATTTGCTTATGACGCAAGCGCAGGAGGGCCTACTTATTCATCAAAAAAGACGGAAGTACTTATCAAGAAAATGATTGAAGCACATGGTGGAATGGATAAATGGCAAAATGCTCCAACTATCAGCTACACCCATGACATGATTGATCCCAACAAACCAGATGACCATTGGTTGTCAAGAGAGGTACACGAACAGGGACGAAGGAGATGTTATCACGAATGGACTGCAGATAAGGCATTCCTCGTTAACGATGGTCAAAACATCTGGACGGTTGATTGGAAACGATTGAATCCACCAAGCATGATGGCTGGAGTCTCTTACTTTTTCATCAATATGGTTTGGATGACTCAAGATGACATTGCGAACCTTGAGCTAAAAGAGGATACCAAGGTTGATGCTATTGAAGAAGGTAAATCATTCAGGACGGTTAGGTTGACCTTCACCGGCTCTTCAGAGTATGAATACTTCGACATGTACATTGACCCGGAGAGCTATGTGCTAAGAGGTGTGAAATACACGGTTACTGACAAGGACTTGTTCAAGGTATTTGGTGTACCTGAAAGCACCAAGTTCATGGGGCCACTCTTAAAAGTCTACAAAGAGTACGCAGAAATAGAGGGTCTGAAGTTCACTTCCAGGTATGATACCTATCGACCTAACGGCCAGAATTATGGGATTCACAAAGTGACAAACTACAGCCTTAGAGAACCTTTTGATGAAAGCAAATTGAAAAAACCATCAAATGCTGTAGTATTTAGATAATACTTCTTTGATTCTTAAAAAGGCGCTTTCGAGCGTCTTTTTTCATTTAGCCATCGCATTTTCGGTACCAGTTAACAAAAAAAACAATCCTATTCATCCTCTTTCAGGTTGTTAATAAACCGGAATCCAAATAATGGTTTCACTATTGGTTACTGTATTCCAATAACTCACTGATCATGAGTACTAAAACATAATAGACCAAGTATGAAACCACAATTAATCTTTCTAACACTATTTATTTTGTTCATAGGCTGCTCTGATGATGAGTCAACACCTGCAGGTCCGGTCGAAACAGAGGTTGAGCCATTGAGAGTAACCATCACAAGAGATATTGGCAATGGGTCCAGCTCAAGTGATGTTGGATTCGTGTTTCGAACAGATGAAACGATCTCCGGTGAGATCCGGGTATTTTTCGTTAAAAGCGGAACAGAGCTTATTGCTGACGAAGTATCGACACTATCAGAAGATCAATACCTGGTGGTAACAGCTGATCAAGCAGATGACTTCCTACGATTCAAGGGAGGTATGTTGGATTCCGATGGCGAATCCATTGAGAACAATACTTTTTATTCCTTACAGTTATTCGCTATTGATCAAGACCTGATAAGTAGCCCATCCAGGGTTTTTGTCTTAAAAAATGTAGGCATTTTGAAGGGTTCTTATACAGGAAGTTGGACGGACAATCTATATACTGACTTTCAGGTTTCATTTGCTATTGAAGGGTCCAATGGCGACTATGACGGTGAGTTCTTCTATACAGCTGGATTCCGATCATGTTGCAATGGTGCCGGAGAAAATGACGGTACAGTAAGTATTTCTTCAAATTTCGATCAGATAACGCGATTTAGATATAATCAATTCCTGTCCCAGTTCACAGGGGTCAATGGTACAAATTATCAAAACTGCTCCGGGAATTATTCAGGGAGTGGGACCTTTAATTTCCAAACCAATGTAATGGAAATAGAATTTAGCGGCAGTGATTGCGAAGGTGGACATACGGGAGGAATATTGGTCATGAAAAGACAAAATGACTAGTGCAAGTGCGAATCGACTGCCGAAGTTGAATTTCTAATCTCATAGGTTGAATTATAGTCAGGCTGTAGACTGCTTCGACATGAGACCTGTCTATTCAGTTCCCATCAAAGTTGTAAACAATCACTCTCTCAAGTAATGGTTTTCTAGTTGTTAATAAGCACGCACCCCGGTAGTGGTTTTCTTTTCGAGCAGTGTACCAAATGATGTACCAACAAGCTGACATTTTTTCAAAACCTAAAGAGGTGAAATCGATATGAAAACCAAACTTATTACGACTACTGCTTTATCACTCTTTTTGACCAAAGGAAATCATATTCTCAAGGTTTTAAAAAGAAAGATCACTTTACTCGTCCTCATTTTATCAGCACAGTTTGCTGCTGCTCAAGAGACCGGATCCGTTGAACCTGTCTCATCAGAAGAGTTCCAAATTCAATTAATGAAAGGGAACAGCCAGGTTTCAGACGTAGAGTTCTTCAAAATCAATTATCGAACATCTACCATTGATTTGAGGGAGCTCCGATCTATGGGCAATGCCGATATTCCGGAATCAATCGTTATCATTCCACCAAAGTTGAGTTCATTCGATCATGTGACTACTATCATTGGAATTATCAGATCTCAGGATAAACCAAAAGTGATTGTAGTACTGGCAGGGAATTATGACAGTAATTCAACAACCTTTTTCTTAGACTCGGATCAGGATAGAGACTTTACGAATGATATCAACCGGTTTCGGGTGAATTCGGCCGACCAACCCCGAGAAGTCGACCTTTCCATAAACGG
Organism: Cyclobacteriaceae bacterium; assembly: GCA_965267415.1. Lineage (GTDB taxonomy): Bacteria > Bacteroidota > Bacteroidia > Cytophagales > Cyclobacteriaceae > Ekhidna. The sequence goes on from OZ253955.1 coordinate 1,285,875, forward strand.
TCAAGCTTTCAAAATGACACTTCAATCGGTTAAACCTGATAAAAAAGCCAATCATTCAAAAATTGAAAATCAACTATCACTCGCCTTGTTCATTGGAGTTGGATCAGGAACGCTGGATTATAGCTATGACGATCTAACGATCGGCTATCCAGGCACCTACGGCGTAAAAACGTCAGAAAAGAACTTAGGTGTATCGCTAGGTTATGATTTTGCCACATTCGCTTTTGGAGCTTCGATTGTTGCACAGAATAATTTCTTTTATACTTCCCTTCTAACGGTTCAAAATGGTCCTCCGTTTTACAGGAATGTTGCCAACCGATCTCTGCTTGTTGAGGATATTGATCAACTGTTTAATGAAGACAGTCATCCGAAAAATAAACTACAGTGGTCACTTTATGCGTTGTACAAAATCAAATTGTCCAAGTCCATTGACATTCAGCCAATACTTCGGGCTGGACAAATCTCCTATTTCAATGCGGAGTATATCAGAATTGAAGATGATCCTAATGAAGTGTATGAAATGCCTAACTCTTTTTTCTACGGGTATGGAGTAAGAGCCGAATTCGTCATTGGCCCCAGCAAAGCATTCTACGTGGATTACTCTATTGACCGTCTGAACTGGGAGCCTCGTGACTTCCTACGAAATAACGAGCATGCCAATTTTACCCAGTCATATCAAGTCGGTAAAGTCAATCTGGGGTATCGATTTGCGCTAAACTAAAACTTTGTTCTACAGGTACTGATATCAATCAATTCAAGGCGAAGCGATAGCCAAGGTTGAATTTTCCAATATTGAAAGTTGACTCATAGTCAGAGTATGGATTATTTCGTAAGAAATCAGAAGGTTTCCAGGTTAAGTGATCTCTGATATACTCAATATAGAAACCTTTGCTAACACCAACAGTGAATTCCATTCTCATACCGTATGCGTAAAAGAACGAATCAGGCATATCATAAACTTCGGTTGGAGTATCAAAATGTCTTACATATTCACCGTTGAAGTAACTTACTCGTCCAAACCTAACCAGCGGTTGAATGTCGATCGTCCGCGACAACTGATATTTATAAAGAGCAAAAACTGACCACTGTAACTTATTGTCGGGGTGTATATCATCATTGATGAATTCTTCGATATCCTGGACTAAAATTGGTCGGTTGAAGTTATCTGCAAGCGTCACATCTACACCACCACCAGAATTTCTATAAAACGGTTCTCCTTCCTGAACTGTCAGCAGAGATGTATAGAAGAAATTGTTTTGACCAATTAATGAAGCACCAAATGCAAATTTCTTAAAGTCATAAGCAAATGATATTCCAAGGTTCTTCTCAGAAGTATTGACACTGTACCAGGTAGGATACCCCAATGTCAGATCCTGGAAGCTATAATCCAACTGCCCTGAACCTACACCAGCCAAAATGGTCATCGAGAACTGGTTTTCAATCCGGGCAACAGGTTTTTTTGTCTTCTTTATTGGTTTTAAAGAATTCAGGAACATTTTGGTAGGAACACCACCAACTAATAGCTCAATCTCCTTAGGCTCGTCCCCTGCACTCATCTTAATTGGTCTCACATCATTAGTAAAATCTCTATCCTGATCCGAGTCAATGAAGAAGGTCATATCATCGTAATAGTAATTTCCTGCTAACCAAATGATTATCTTAATATCGTCCGGAGCTCCTGTTATTCCGACTAGCGTAACCGCATGATCAAAAGCGCTTAGCTTCGGTGGATTGATGACAATGGATTCAGGTATATCCAGATTGGTTAACTTCTGAATTCCTCGGAGGTCAATGGTTGGTGTCCTGTAGTTGATCTTATAAAATTGAACGTCTCCATCCAGCCCCTGATTCTGGTTAAGTTGAACACGTAATTCATCTGGTAGGATCGGGGCTCCTGATCCTGGTCCGACACTCCCATAAACTCCAAAAGCAGGCCCGCCCTGGGCAAAGGATGCGTGTACTCCTATCAGAAACAAAACCGGAAATAGCAAGTAACACTTAATTCTATTCATCGTCCAGATCATTAATGCGAAACAGTCGTCAATCTATGGCATCAACACCTTGAACAGGTAAAAGACCATAGTTTTTTCCTAAGAAGTTTGTAAACAATCACTCCGGCTGAATTGCCAGCTATCTAATTAATTAATGAAATGGGTTTGTAGACCTTGATGTTGGATCTCCGAGAAGTCAGAAACAACCGATCATTTCAAAGCAAAGCGATAGCCAAGATTGAACTTCCCGATGTTAAAGGTTGATTCAAAGTCGGAGTATGGATTATTGCGCAAGAAGTCGGTCGGTTCCCATTTTAGATGATCCCTGACATACTCGACATAGAATCCCCTGCTTATACCTATAGCAAATTCAACCCTCATTCCATAAGCATAAAAAAATGAATCAGGCATTTCGTAAATTTCCGATGGTTCATCGGCCAGTCTTACATATTCACCGTTAAAGTGACTAACCCGCCCAAATCTCACCAGTGGTTGAATATCGATCGTACTCGATACCTGAAATTTATAAAGGGCAAAAAAAGACCACTGCAATTTATTACCCGGGTGGTCATCATCATTTATATACTCTTCGATATCCTGAATCAAAATCTGACGATTAGAGGCAGTTGTAGACAAAATCGAACCACTGGAAGAAGTTCGATAAAATGGTTCTCCAACCTGCACAGTTAGTGTTGACGTATAGAAAAAGTTGTTTTGTCCAATTATCGAAGCTCCAAACGCAAATTTTCTAAAGTCATATGCAAATGATACTCCAAGGTTCTTTTCGTTAGTACTGGCTGAGTACCAAGTAGGATACCCTAACGTCAGATCCTGAAAACGGTAGTCCAACTGCCCGGAACCTACCCCAGCTAATATTGCCATTGAAAACTGGTTTTCGATCCTGGCAATCGGCTTTTTCTTTTTCTTGACGGGTTTTAGTGAGTTGAGAAACATTTTCGTCGGTACTCCACCGACTAATATTTCAATCTCTTTCGGTTCATCTCCTGCACTCATACGAATAGGCTTTACGTCATTTGTGAAGTCTCTGTCCTGGTTAGTATCAATGAAGAAGGTCATGTTGTCATATTCATAGTTTCCTGCCAACCAGATAATTACTTCAACATTATCCTGGGTCCCTGCAATTCCAACAAGTGTAACGGTGTGATCAAACGAATTCAACCTGGGAGGTTTAATGACAATCGATTCTGGGATATCCAAATTGGTTTGTTTCTTAATCCCCCGAAGATCTATGGTTGATGTCCGATAATTGATCTTATAAAATTCAACGTCTCCTTCAAGGCCCTGACTCTGATTAAGTTGAACTCTTAACTCATCTGGTAAAATCGGAGCTCCTGAGTTCTGGGCATAGGAACCATATACTGTTATCAGGAACAAAACCGGAAACAAAAAATAGTACTTCATCTTAATTAGTTGGTTAGGTAGTAATTGCCTTCATAACAGCCTGAACGGTAAAAACCTATAGTTCTTTACCTACGGATAAGTAAAGAATCACGCCAACTGAGGGGCTACCTAATTAATTAATCTATAAGGTTAAATGCTTTGGTTATCAGTAGCTGTAGTTCTCTTTTGGAAGCATCAAGCCAGAACCACTGTATTTGAAAGGTGAAGTTTAAGATGAACCAATTACTTGCCATCCTCTTCCATAAATGCTATCTTGGTGGTCTGTTTTTTGAAGCGTCATTGTACGTTTCTTTATAAACTACCTACCATGAAATCACTGCTAATCGCCCTACTCACATTGGTGGCATTTATTGCTTATGCTGCTAATCCTCAAGAAATATGCTCGCCCTCTTCCATTGATGGAGGTGAAATTGCCTTCAATGGGAGTTTTACACAAGCCAATAACACAATCATTAGTGTTGAGGATGCCTCCGGAGAATCAGATGACATAGAGTATCTATGGCTATGGAACCCCAACAATGTCTCATTTAACAATGGAAGCAATGGCTGGGTAGTGATTGAGGGGAGCAACAGCACAGAATTCGAAATCCCATTGATCACTGAAACCACTTATTACCTAAGGTGTTCCAGGTTTGTCGGATGTGAAAACTATTGGGGAGAATCCAATGTGGTTGAAGTTCCGGTAGATCTTTGTGGGCCTGGCTCAATTCATGGAGGAACAATTGGTTTCGATGGGCCCTACCCTGCAGATGAAAACATTATTACCAGCGAAGAACCTGCTACTTCTACCATCGGAGATGTTCCAATAGAATACGTTTGGATGAGCAGTACGGTAAACGTGCCGAATACGGTAGGAAACCCTCACTGGAAGGTGATTGAAGGCTCTGAAAATCAACTTGAGATAACTATCGATGGCTTAACTGAAACCACCTATTTCATTCGGTGTTCGCGTGTCATTGGCTGTGAGGAACCTTTTTGGGGAGAGTCCAATACGCTTGAAGTACAAGTTGATATTTGTATTCCGGCGTTCATTGACGGAGGTGAGATTGCTTTCGAAGGATCATACCACCCTTCAGGAGAAAATGTCATTGAAAATGTGGAATCAGCTTCCTCATTGTATGGGGATTTGGACCTGGAGTATGTTTGGATGAGCAGCCTGATGAATGTACCTAACACAGTTGGGAATCCTCACTGGTCACCAGTTGACGGTTCTGAAAACCAACTGGAATTAGAGATTGGGGGACTTACACAGACAACCTATTATATCCGCTGCGCAAGAATTGTTGGATGTGATGAACCCTACTGGGGAGAAACCAATACGGTTGAAGTAACAGTTGACCCATGTGCTGCCAAATTCATCAAAGGTGGGAAGATTGCATTTGAAGGGTCTTACAATCCCTCAGGTGAGAATACCATAGAAAATGTCGAATCGGCCTATTCCAAACTTGGCGATTTGGACATTGAATACATCTGGATGAATAGCCTTGTTGATGTGCCAAATACCGTCGGCAACCCACATTGGTCTCCAATAGAAGGGTCAGAAAATCAACTTGAACTAAGCATTAGTGATCTTACTCAGACAACTTACTATATCAGATGTGCCAGAGTCGTTGGCTGTGATGAGCCTTATTGGGGGGAATCCAATAAAGTCAAGGTAAAAGTAGATCCGTGTGCAGCGAAATTCATTAAGGGTGGTGAAATCGAATTCGAGGGGCCATACACTCCTACTGGCAATAATGTTATTGAAAACGTGGAATCAGCCTATTCCAAACTTGGTGATCTCGAAATTGAATACATCTGGATGAGCAGTTTGGTCAACACACCAAATGTAATTGGTAACCCTCACTGGTCTCCGGTAGATGGTTCGGAAAATCAATTGGAATTGAGCATTAGTGACCTCACACAAACGACATATTATATCCGATGTGCTCGTGTGGTTGGGTGTGATGATCCTTATTGGGGTGAAACCAATATCGTTGAGGTTTTCATCGATAAATGTGCCGCCGGTTTCATTGAGGGCGGTCAAATTGATTTTGATGGCCCATACAATCCTTCCGGGAATAACACCATTACCAATGTGGAATCTGCATACTCCAAGCTTGGAGAACTTGACATTGAATACATCTGGATGAGCAGCTTGATTAACTCACCGAATGTAATCGGAAACCCTGATTGGTCTCCTGTTGACGGCTCTGAAAATCAATTGGAATTGAATGTGATTGACCTGACTCAAACAACTTATTTCATCCGGTGCGCCAGAGTTGCAGGTTGTGATGATCCTTATTGGGGAGAATCCAATGTGGTTGAGATCTCACTTGATGTGTGTGCTCCGGAATCCATTGATGGAGGTGAAATTGATTTGATCAGCTCTACCAAAGATGGTGACCTTGTACTTGTGAACATCAAACCGGCATCATCTCAAGTGGCTGATGATGTTCAATTCGAATACCTATGGTATATGAGCCTTAGCAATGTTCCTTATGATCCAAACAGTAAAGACTGGGTTGAAGTTGCGGATTCTCAGGACGCATTAGACTTGAGGGTTAAAGGAGCAAAGGAGACGTTTTATTATGTCAGAGCAGCCCGGGTGTTTGATTGTAAGACACAATATCTTGCTTCATCCAACATCATTGAGGTTAGCAGTGATCCATGTTCCGGAAATATTGATCCGGGAAGTATCAGTTTCTCAGGTCCGTACAACCCCAGTGGGATCAATACGATCTTAAGTGATAAAGATGCAGGCACTGGATCCAAAGGTGAGGTAATCCAATACAGCTGGTCTCAAAGTAGTGATGGAAAGCAATGGGTGAGTGTCGTTGGAGCGAGTAACTCAACCTTAACAGTAAGTGGTCTTTTGGTAACGACATCTTTTAGACGTACTGCGATGTTAGAAGGATGTAGCAAGCCAGCTGTTTCCAACATTGTTACTATTCAAATTGATCCTTGCGATGAAAGCTTTTCTAGAGGAGGAGTTGTTTATTTCTCTAGTGATGAATTCATCATTCGAAATTTCGAGGAAGCTAACTCGGATTTTGATCTTGAATTCGAATACAGTTGGTTTGTTAGTACCATATTCGAAGAGGGAGAATATGACTGGCAGGAGATTGAAGGCGAAACCGGCAATGAGCTTCACCTGGAAGATATTGAAGAAACTACCTATTTCGTAAGGAGAGCGTCATCACCGGGTTGTGATGAGTTGTCTGTAGCATCCAATATTGTAGAGCTTGTTCCTTTCGAAGAAGAAGGTGAAGAATTTTCAGCTGCTGAGGAGGACAATAATTTCCTGATCTATCCCATGCCGATCCAGGCGAATCAATCCGGAAGAGTTGAATTTGTAACAAATTCTACGGCTCAAATGTCGTTCCAATTGGTAGATGTTAATGGTGGAGTGAAATTCGCTGAAAACGTTGAGCCAAAGGCTGAGATGAACAAGGTTGAACTTCCAACTCAGTCGTTGACACCTGGCATGTATTTTCTAAAAATTCAGACTGCCACAGGCACGATCCATAAGCGTATTATTATTCAGGATTAGGCTTTTTATCAGAATATCCTTGACCAACCAATGGTACCGGTCAGCCGAACACGTTGATTTGATTCAAGATACTGCTCTCGCTGACCTCCTCCAGAAAGGATGAGGATATTTCTCCTTGCTACTAATGTCTGATAAGTCAGCACAAAAGCCTCAGCTTGTATTCTGGACAATTCATTCAAACTATTTACCTGAAGCGGGGTAGCACCTTTAGTCAGCATCAATTGTGCAAAATGGTATTTGTTCTTGAAAAACTTACGAAGCTGGACTGTGTGAGTTAAGGTATTCGTATTAACCAATTGTGCAAAGTAGGCTTTGTATCCAACTAGATATTGTCGATGATAATGATTCAACCCCAACGAAAGGACATCTACCGGAACATCGGCATCCTTAAATTTAATTCTTCGGCCACCTGCGGCCAACTCAGTTTGACCAATTATACCAGTTAGTTCAGCCCCTGCCATGTAGTTAGGAAAGATCGACGAAGGACTTCCACTAGCCACAATTGTTGCGTAAAGGTTTTTTGAAAATTTTGGATAAAACTCCGCCCCGATACTAGAGCCATTCTCATCAAACATTCGCCCTTGTTTCACTCCCAATCTCCATGAATTCTTTGATGTTTGCGTATAATGAGCCTCACCAATGGTCCATGGTGTGAATACTTCGTTAAACTGGGAGTAAGACGCATCAACCCCAACCTTTCTATTGTATTTCAACATTAATTCATAAGCCAGATCTTCCAAGACGGGATCGCCGTTAGTCGACTTGTAGAATTGACTGGCTTCTTTATAGGACTCCAGGCTCATCAAAGCTATCATACGTTTTCGGCGCAAGTCTTTGTCTTCTCGATACAGCATTAGTGCATGCTCTGTTGACCACAGCAGTGACTCCCAGTCTTCACTCCACCAATAAAGGGTCGTGAGCAATTGTTGCGCAGCGTAATCATCAGGAAATCGGTAGATAAGCTCATCGATCTGATTCTTAGCTGAATCATAAGATCTTTGCCAGAGGAAAATGCGTGCCCTGTAAACCTGCAACTCATGGTTTTCAGGAAAATCGGTAAGGCCCTGATCGACAACCTGCAATGCAGTTTCATAATTTTTCTCGGAAGCTAGTGCGCTGGCATTGGCAATAAATGCTTCAGGATCCTGCGCAAATCCCATCAGGCAGCTACCAAAACCTATGAGGATCAATATCTTTTTCATGATTTTACCAATTGTTTGGATTGTTGAGTAAACCCATCTCGCTTCATTTCACCCCAGCTCTTGTCTCCCCTTAAAAAATCTATGTTTCCCAACAGGTTCGCGATAACCACTCGGGGGTGATAAATGAATGGTTCCACCAATGCTGCAAGCATTAACTTGAACTGATCACTGAACCTGGAGTATTTTGGAAAGGACAGCTCTTCTGCGTAAAGGGTGAATGTGGATATGAAAAAGGAGAAACTATATAGCAGGACAAAAAGCGTGGAGAAATGTGACCAGGAAGCAGACCCCAATAGGATCGTTAGCAAAAAGTAACTCATCCCAAAGCATTCCAGCAGTGGCGCCAGCCATTCAAAAAAGAACCAGAATGGGTAGCTAAACAACCCCATTACTTTATACTTTGGGTTGAAGAACATGTATTTGTGATTTTTTAGAACCTCCATTGTTCCTCTTGCCCACCGATTCCGTTGACGAATTAAAGTGGGTGTGTTTGTAGGGACTTCTGTCCAACACAGAGGATCTGGTATAAGGCTAACCTTGAATTTCCGATTCTGTTTGATCATCAAGCTTCGCATGCGGACTACCAGCTCCATATCTTCTCCCACTGTCTTGGTATTGTATCCACCAGCTTCAACGATCACTCTACGATCAAACATCCCAAATGCACCTGATATCAATAATAATCCATTCAGTTTGGTCCATGCCATTCTTCCCAAAAGAAAGGCTCGCAGGTATTCAAGCACCTGGATTCTGACAAGTAAGCCTTTCGGGAGATGTACTTTTACCAATTTTCCATGTTCCACTTCACAGGAATTTGCAATACGAACAACTCCTCCTGAGGCGATCACACTGGAATCCTCCATAAATGGCTTTACCATTCGTTGCAATGCATCATTCTCCAGCACACAATCAACATCCAGACAAGTGACCAGACGACTCTTGGATATGTTAATTCCGGCATTCAAAGCGTCCGCCTTACCTCCATTCTCCTTGTCGAGAATCGTCAAACGTTTGAACGCCCGATTCTTTGATTTATAAGCAGCTATTATCTTTTTGGTGGGGACCTTTTGGTTGATGCAAAGTGGGACTTTTACCAGGTCAAAAGCCCGGATAACCTGTTCCATTGTATTGTCCTTACTTCCATCATTGATAACGATCACTTCATAGTTATTGTATTCCAGTGACAGCATCGAACGGATGTTGTCTACGATGGTAGTTCCCTCGTTGTAAGCCGGTGCAATCAAAGAAACCGAAGGGGCAAAATTTGATCGCAACAGGTCATCATACTGGCTGACCTTATGTCGCTCCATGTGCCGTTTGATAAAAACATATGATAGCACAGAAAACAACAAATAGCTTACCGAAAGGAAAACTGAAAAAGTGAGGACAATTACCTCAACCGAAGCAGAAAACATTCCCCAGAAATTCATAAGATCAATTCATTTTTGTGGTGTAAAATCATTTGGTGTAATTCTTGATCAGCGTGTTCGAAGGTCAGACCCAGATGAATAGCGGCATTGACAGCTTCCATTCGGACGTCCATTTGAGAATGATTCAGGAAGAACCTGATCAATTCCCCACTACTTTCGTCTCCAATACTTCCAAGAAACTTGAGACACCTTACAATCACCTCTGTATGATCGCTCTTTTGGATTAGTTTGGTGATGGTAGCTACAGCCTGGTAAGCTTCGAGCTTATATAGTGCCTCAATGACAGTAACCTGCATTGTCTGAGAAGTAACTCTTTCCAACAGATCAATAAGTTGAGGAACGCGTTCAAAGTAGTTGAACTCAACCGTCATTCGAACACAAAAGGACACAACAGAAGGTTGCCTGTGATAATAATACCTGGAGAAGTCTGGCAATTCGTCCTTCTTTCTGATTCGTAAACGATTGTGGATGGCCATTTGCTCCCATTCACTCAACTCCTCATTCATATGGTCGAGGTAGGTCAGAGATCTGGGAGCCAAACTAGTTAGCCCCAACCTGGCTGTCTTTCTAAGGTCCGGGTTGGCAGAGTGTAGGAATTTAACAAGGTATGGTATACAATCGTTTTGTTGCATCCGATCCAGTTCCTGGATTCCCCGGGCAATAACATGCCATTTTCTACTCGATAGTTTTTTTAAACTGAATTGCTTCAGATTCAGGTCGTTGTAAAGCTTTAGCAGGTGTTCATTGGAATTGCCGGTTATGTTAGTTGTCTGTCTGATTACTTCATCCAATAACCATTGAGTGATCTTAGAGGACCTGGCCGACAGCATTTTTAAGGTGTCCAACCGATCCTGATACTCATCCATCGCTTCCCATGTACTATCTGACTGAACCAGGATCATTGCAAGGTTCTCCTGGATTCGTCCCCAATACTTTTTCTTCAGCAGTTTGTCCTGGTAGAGTGAAAACTTCCTGAGCAGGATTAATCCAATCAGTATGACGGAGAGGACAGCAAAGACCAATGCCATCCACATAATGTCATCCAGTGCATGTTCTTTTAGTGCTAATATGGTGTCTACGATTACATTCATTAGGCCAGCAGTCGTTTTACTCTCATGGCTAATTCGCCCGGACTGAAGGGCTTAGTCAGAAAGTCTGTTACCCCAAGATCAAATGCTTCCATTACCGTCGATTCAAGTCCTTCTGCTGAAAGCATGATAAACGAAGTGTCTTTTTGGAGATCCTTGCGGGTGTATTCCAGCAATTGCATCCCAGACACAAAAGGCATATGGATGTCTGAAATGACCAGGTCAATATCATTTTCACTGATCACTTCTTTCGCATCTCTTCCATTCGTGACTTTGATGACTTCTCCAAGCGTTTCCTTACTTAGTTTGAATTGGATCATGCTGCTTAGCACTTCGTCATCTTCGCATACAAGTATTTTCTTTTTCATGGTTTTAAGCGGTTATTGTTTCTTCTGATTCAAGGATATCGTTTAAAGCAGCAAGCACTTTCCGAAAGTCTTGTTTGATCAATTCCACCTCATTTGGGTCAAAGACACCTTCTTTCCACTGATCACGGATCACATACAGCTCCTCAATGAGGTGGCCTTCTCCAATGATTTCGGCAGTTGGTTTTATTCTATGGATCATTTCACCAAGACCGGTTGCATCATTTTTTTTGAAAAGCTTAGGAAGCTCGTCGAACGCCTCAAGCATGTTATCGATTATATTCTGGGTAAACTCAATTAGGAAATCGGAATCCCCCTCCGTGTATACCTGAAGACGGTCAATGATATCCACCGCAGTACGCCCGCTTCCATTGGTGTCCTCACTTGCTGACTCCACCGCTATTGGCTGACCAGATGGAACTAGCTTGGTAGCATATTTTAGTATCATTGCATGAAGTTTTCTTGGGTCAAAAGGTTTGCTCAGATAGTCATCGAAATCGATTACAGAACCCTTCTTTCTTACATCCAGCACTGACGAAGCAGTCATCGCGATAATTGGGATATCCTGATAATATTTTCCTTTTAATTTCCTAATCTCAGCGGCACAGGTGTAACCGTCCATGACCGGCATCCTTAGGTCCAGGAGGACCATATCGTAAGTCTCGTCAGTTATTAAGTCAAGAGCTTCTTTACCATTGTTGGCGATACAAAGAGTGGCTCCCCATTTTTCAAGGAAACTCTTGGCGATGAATTGGTTCGCTTTATTGTCCTCGACCAATAAAACATGAACATCTAATAATTGATCTTCATGAGATGACGGACCCTTGTTGATCTTTCGTTCATCTCCCACCTTCAATGAAATTGTGAAGGAGAAGTTTGAGCCAAACCCTTGTTGACTGGTCAACTCCAAGTCCCCACCCATCATACCGACCAGTTTCTTACAAATGGCTAAACCAAGTCCGGTACCTCCATGTTGATGCGTTAGATGGCTCGTTACTTGCTTGAAACTCTCAAAAACAGATTTCTGCTTTTCTTTAGGAATACCAATCCCCGAATCCTTCACCTCAAATGCTACAAGGTCTTTCCCTTCATCACTTTGCTTGATACTGACAACCACACAACCTTCTTCTGTAAACTTGAGGGCATTATTTACCAGGTTATTAAGTACCTGGCTCAGTCGAACAGCATCACCCACTACTACCGGAGGTATCTCAGGGTCCAGCTCCAGGCGCAATTCCAGGTCCTTTTGGCTAGCAAGAGGCATCCAGGAGTTGACCAGACTACTTGTCAGTGTTTGTATTTCAAATTCCTTATTCTCTATGGCAATGTTTCCGGATTCGATCTTACTATAGTCCAGCACATTATTGATAAGGGCGAGCAAATTGTTACTGCTGAATTTCAGTAACTTGAACTTCTCATTATCAGCAAGATCCGGATGATCGTCGACCAAAAGATTGGCTGTTCCTATGATTGCATTCAGCGGTGTTCGGATCTCATGACTCATACTCGATAAGAAATCCTCCTTGATCTTTCCTGATTTTAAGGCCTCTTCTTTAGCCTTCTGCAGTTCCGCTTCATGGTTGACAATTCGAGTGACATCATCAGTATAAACGATTATACCGCCAATAGACCCATCGGTTGTGTTATTCCATGGAGTTGCTACCCACTTGATCCATCGTTCTTCACCATCAGATGAAATTACCAGATCGTTCTCTTTTCCTATCACTTCTCCCTGTAGGATCCTTTCTTTAATGGATTCGAACAGTTCGGTTTGTTCTGCCGTCTTACTTCCTTCTTTCAAGCCGATTACTTGTTCATTCACCTCACGGTCTTCGTCCCACTTCTCACTAAAGGCCAGATATCGAAGGTTCTTGTTGAACATGGCAATGGCAGCTGGAGAAGAGAAGATCATTGTCTTCAAGAGGTTCTTTTCCGCAAGGATCTGTTCTTCTGTTTCCTTCAGACGCATCCTTGTTTCAATTAACTCAGTGATGTCCTTCGCAACTACGTATGCCCGACACATTCTATCCTTATTGAAGATGTAATCGACACTTTGCCCTAACCAAATTTCTTCTCCACTTCGGGTTTGAATAGGAAACTCATGATAGATGGAAGTTTCTCCCTCTTTGATCCTATCGATATAAAACTTTCTAACTGCTTCACGTTGATCTTCAACCACTAATTCCCAACAAGTAATCTTATTTAATTCCTTAAGCGAATATCCGGTTCTATTTATTGTAGATGTATTAGCAAAAGTGAATTTTCCATTCCCATCCAGTTCGTAAATCATATCACGGCTAGACTCGATTAGTAGTTCGTAGCTAAGACGGGTTTTCCTCAGGGCTAGTACTTTGATAATTTGATCAGCTAACAACTCAAGTCCCTTTTTCTGATCCTTTGTTAGTTTCTTGGGCTTATTGTCGAATACACAGAGGGTTCCCAATATGTATCCTTCATCATCAATCAATGGGACTCCAGTATAAAAGATTACCATTCCACTAGTTACCTGAGGGTAATTAGCAAAGCGTTTATCCTTACGTGTATCAGGAACTTCAAACAAGCTATTGTTTTCCAATGCATAGTTGCAAAAGGAGCCTGCTCTTGGTAGCTCCTTTGAATCAAAACCGTAGCACGATTTAACCCACAACCTTTCTTCATCTAGAAAATTGATAGCAGCTGTTTCAGTTCCACTCAGGTGTGCTGCAAACTCAGTAAGCTGATCATAGATCTCTTCTGATCCTGTATCAAGAATGCCATATGCATACAATGCTGACAAGCGCTCTTTTTCTTCGGTATTTTCTTTAATCTGTTTCATGACTTCATCCAAGCAGTGGATGTTTAGTGATCAAATCTTTTGTAAATGTAGAAGTGTAAACAGGTCGAAATTCTACGTGTAAAACGTAATGTCTGAAATGCGTAAATCCCGCTCAAATCGGCTGAAAGGCCATTCTAGCTTTGGCTCATCAATAAAAATTATAATGATGAAAAAGTTAATCAACGGTGTACTTGCTTCATTGATCCTACTAACCGGAATCACCTCCTGTGAACAAGAAGAATCAGTTGAGCCGGTAAATGAAAGAGGAATTGTTATTAACAATGATGAAGCCGAACTAAACACCAGAATGACAAAGAAAGACGAACCGATTGCAATCCTGGGTGATGCAAGCGGACGTGCAAGCACAACGTTGACCCTTCGATTGAGAGGAGAGCTAGCTCCTCCAACCGTAGATGGTAATGCCTTACAAGCAACTTCAATCGCTCGCCGCAGTGATTATTTTGCTGTTAGCTACAATTTCAGAGGGGAGACCTACGCCGGAGGCGTAGACCTTCTTGACGATGAGCTCGATCTGAAATCACAGATCCTTTTCAATGATGCTGATATCAGTGACCTGGCATTTAGCGGAAACAACCTCTACTTTGTGGGAGGGACCTCCAGCCTGGAGCAGCCTGCCTTTGTAGAACGGATCACATTGAAGCCTTCGACCGGAACTTTCTCGCTTGACAATAATGTGCGAAGCAGTGTTGGAAGCTATGTTGCTAACAGTGTATTGGTCTATAAGTCTAAGATTTATGTGACCTCTGGTAACGATGATCGCAACGGCGGTGGTTTGTATCAGTTCAATGGCTCACTTTCCGAACAAGGCTATGCAAAGATCAAAGATGTACGATGGGTCACTGGTTATAGCAACTCGGTATACTGCGTAAGCGGTTCACCAGATAAGGTTAGGGTGTACGATCGCACGAGCATGAGTAAAACGAGTGAGTTCAACCATAACGGCGTAACAGACGCTGAAGGCAAAATGACTATCGATGTAGATAAGAACCTGGTATTCGTTGCTGGAGGTGAAGAAGGCCTTTTGGTTTATGACCTGGAAGGAAATTTTATTACGAAACACACTTTTGGAAATAATTCAATCACAAACGCAGTTACCGCCAGACGGGGCGTGGCATTCATTAGTAATGGTGAAGGTGGTATCTACGTAGCTACTTATGACCCATTCCTGGAGATCATTGGCAAACTTGATCTGGCAACTGATGAATCAGTTAACCACATCATTTACCATGATGACTACCTTTATGTAGCCTCAGGGATCGGTGGAGTAAAAATGATTCAGGTGCAGTAAGATTAGTGGTGTTTACTAGCTGGTTAGGGGCACACCTTCGGGTGTGCCTTTATTCCTTTTTCGACAAGTTAACCAATGAAGAAAGTACTTTTAGTTGATGATCATTCAATGATTCGGGACGCTTTAAAACAGTATCTCGAGGATGAGCCTGAATTCAATGTCGTGGCAGAAGCTGAGAATGGACGACAGGCTCTTGACATTCTAAAAAGAAAGAAGGTGGATGTCATCATTGCTGATATCAATATGCCGGTCATGAATGGGATTGAATTTATGGAAAATATCAAGCTCACATTTCCGTCGATTCCTGTACTGATCATCTCAATGCTCGGGGACGTTCGGGCCATGCACAAAATGGTCGCTCTTGGCGCAAAGGGTTATGTGCTTAAAAATACACCACAAAAAGAGCTGGTTAGAGCTTTGGATCATTTGACTTCAGGTAAGCAGTACTTCTCTCCGGAAGTCTCGGAGAAGATACGAAGGTTGATCGAGCGTAGAAAAAACAATCCTATCCAACCTGAAGAAAAAGAACTTTCTAAAGTTGAGATCAAAGTCATGAGAATGATGATCCAGGATAAGGATAAAAACGAAATTACTCGCACTCTCAACCTGACACCATATATATTAGACCTGATGCAGAAAAGCATCTATCGTAAAACTAACTGCCGAAGTACCCCCGGACTTATGCTCTACGCCATAGAAAATGGTCATTTATGAAGTTCTCTGATCCAGAGTTCTAAACTCATACGCATTTCACGCAACCATCGGAATACTCAAAATACGCTTACATAAGTGAATCGGTTGAATCAACTTTGATGTATGTAAAAAGGAAAACATCTAAGCTGTCATGAGCCCTCAATTATTCTCACCATTTATCCATAAGGAAAGTCAAGAAAGGGTCAACTCCAAATCCCCGAAAAAGGAACGATTGATCATTCGTTACATGGAAGACAGCAACATCCTCATCGCAATGGGTAGATCTGTAAGCCTGGAAGTGCAATCAGCTTATGTCAGGTTGTTCTACCAGGTAAAGCGACACTTTTTAAGATCCAACAACCTCACCTGTTACTTTCATTATACAGTGATAAATGCTACTTCCACAAAACTGCTTTTTACTCTTTTTAAACTATTGGACGATGCAAGAAAAAGAGGAAATCAGATAGTTGTTCATTGGATGATAGAAGAGGGAGATGAAGAACTCATTGATATAGGCAATGATTTCCGGCAGCAGTTCGATTTGGATTTTAGGATCAGTGTAAAATAGAACTTCAGGTTGCTCCTTAGGAGTGGGAAGTATCTATAAGATTCAAAACCATCTTTCCGATGGATTGCGCATTCATAATGTGCCAAAAGTGATCAAGGCTAATGTCATGGAAGTAGTGAACTCTTCTACGACTTTTTCCTCGCTTGAAACGGATCTTCAAGCGGTAACGTGTGTAGTCATATTCCATCTGTTTGATCAATGAGGAATTAACTTCAACCTTGAGTGACTTGACATTATGCCTTCTCATTGGTGTTACTTAAGAGATTAAAAATGCCCAGCCAAAAGCCAGTATTATCAGTACCCAGTGGATCACTCGAAGTAACCTACTGACACGTTCTTTAAGAATTTGTGAATCTTTCATACTGTAAACTTCTAGCGCTGCAGTATGAATAATCAGAGCAAATTTCTGACTTCATGAAAATACGTAAAACACGTAGAAATCTAAGGGATTTGAGAAGTATAATTAGGGTTACACAAATACGTTTTATCAAATCTTTTTGAGAATTGATTAGATGGAATATTAACCGCTGTTTGTAAAATTAATTTGCCGCCAATGAAACTTCATCGAATATTTTTTGTTACATATACTTAAATTAGTTATATTTCATATAATTGCGTTAGACGTAATTGATACGTTTTGAAAGCTATGGAAAGTAGAAGTTCCTCACCACTATCAATGGAACCACTAAATGGAAAGCAAGTGCATTCTGGTGTGCGTATGCATACTATTGATGGCTGGGAAGAATCAAGCTAAGGACACCAATAAACTAGTCCGTACATCCACTACGCCTATTTACTCAGCATCTACAGATGGCAATCATATTATTGCCTTACAATCTTATCATTCAAACCCACCCAGCTCAGAGGTGCAACTGGCGGGAGGATCATTGGCGACATGGATCACTTTGAAAGGTCAGAAGAACGTCGATAGTGATTTAATCTTATTCTCACTAGGGGCTACACTCCTTATCTTATCGTTTTTACATCTCAGAAGAAGAAAGCTCTGGCGCAGATCAAAGTGGGTGATCACATGGGCTTATACCACTATGATATTCCTAGGACTAATGCAGTTGACAGATTCGATCATTTTATTCGAATCAATCGTTCACCTAAATAGCTTAAACGAACTTGCCGCGGCAATACTGTCAATTGGTACAGCTGCCGCTCTTGGAATCACATTTTCAAATGCCCTTGAATACCATGAACCTGAAGAGCTTGAAGAGATAGGTGGCGAATCATCCCCCAAGGAAATGAAACTCCGTAGGGAGTTGGACACAGTTAACCTTGAATATTCCATGTTACTGGAAGAAATGCCTGATGGGTTTGCGCATGCAAGGATAATAACAGATGAATCCGGAAAGCCCATTGATTGGGAATACCTTAATGTGAACCAGGGGTTTGAGAACCAAACAGGGCTAAGAAAAGAGGAGGTCATTGGTAAAAAGATATCTGAGATCCTACCGGAGGCACTTGAGGATAAGGCCAATTGGCTTGAGATCTTTAGCAAAGTAGCCTTAACAGGAAAACCAGATCGGGTACTCGATCATTCAGGTCCACTTGATCGATGGTATGATGTGAGCCTGTATTCACCAAAGTTAGGTGAATTTGCTGCTGTCTTCAAAGACGCAACAGAACGAATTAAGGCGGTCGATGACCTAAGAGTATCAGAAGAACGATTTAGGAGCATTTTCGAAAAAGCCCAATTTGGGATTGCACTAGTCGATTCTGACGGAAGGCCATTTGTTGTGAACCCGCAATTATGCGACATCATTGGTTACCCGGAAGAAGAACTGATGTCAATGACCTTTGATCAATTCACTCACCCTGATGACGTGGCACTTGACATGGATAATTACCGGCAGCTAATTGCCAATGAGATCGATAATTATACGATCAACAAACGATACATTGGGAAGGATGGCCAGGTAAGGTACGCTAACCTTAATGTAAGCCTGATCAACGATACGAATGATCGCAAATACGCTTTGGCTGTTGTCATGGACATCACTGAAGGTGAGCGAGCAAAGATTGAAAAGGAAGTCGCTGATCAAAAAGCCGAACGATTTGACCAGCTTTTCGATGAAATGAGTCAGGTGGCAAAGATTGGTAGTTGGGAAGTAGACTTAAAGACCAAGAATATGCTTTGGAGTGAAGCCGTATATGATATCCATGAACTGCCTAAAGGAAAATTGATCAAACTTGAGAACACCATAGACTTCTATCACCATGACCACCGTTCGGCAATTAGAAAAGGCCTTGAGAATGGGATCAATAACAACGAATCGCTGGATTTGGAACTAATGATCATTACTGCCAAGAAACGTGAACGCTGGGTTCGGGTAATTGGAAAGCCTGTAACATCAAACGGAAAGGTCATCAAGCTCAAAGGACTTCTTCAAAACATTGATGCTAAAAAACGAAATGAGTTAGTGATTGAAGAGTCCCACAAGAACCTTGAAAAGCTCATTGATGATCGCACCCGTGAGCTACGTCAGGCAAACATAGAACTAGAATCTTTCACCTATTCTGTATCTCATGACCTCCGTGCTCCGCTTCGGGCGATCAATGGTTTTTCTGAGGCTCTTATTCAGGACTTCAAAGATCAGTTGACACCTGAAGCTTCTCGTTACCTTGATCGTATTTCAGCCAATAGCATCAGGATGGGACAACTCATTGATGACTTATTGGAATTCAGTAGAATGAACCGAAAGAAAACCAAATTCCAGTCGGTAGATGTCGAATCAATGGCACAGAAGATTGTCAGTGAGTTTTTCAGCGAATCATCGGATTACATCGAAATCAAAGAGCTTACTGATGTCTATGGAGATCCCAATATGCTAAGACAGGTGTTTATCAATTTGATTTCCAATGCAGTCAAATACAGCTCCAAAGAGGAGAAACCTTACATCCAATTAGCTAGCGTTAGGCACGAAGACCACATCATTCTATCAATCAAAGACAATGGTGTTGGGTTTGATATGACTTATGCGGACAAGTTGTTCAAAGTATTCCAACGATTACATAGCGACTCAGAGTTTGAAGGCACTGGTGTTGGCCTGGCCTTGTGCCACAAGATCATGAGCGCACACGAGGGAGATATCTGGGCAGAGAGTAAGACAGGAGAAGGAGCAACCTTCTATTTAAAATTTAACATCAGGCAAAATGAGTGAAACGAATGATTTACAAATCGTCTTGATAGAGGATAGCCCGGATGACGCTGAGCTTACCATGAGATCCATCAAAAGATCAAATCAAATCAAAGATGTGGTATGGCTCAGAGATGGGGAAGAAGCCGTGCACTTCATGTATGGCTTGGGGAAGTACCACGATCGAGATATTACCATTATCCCTAAGCTCATTCTTTTGGACCTAAAACTTCCCAAACTGAGCGGAACAGAGGTCCTGGAAAAGATCAAGAAAGACGAAACCTATAGAAACATTCCTGTTGTGATCATGACTTCTTCTAAAGAGAATTCAGATCTCAATAGATGTTATGCGTTAGGTGCAAACAGTTATGTCGTAAAACCTATTGACTTTTCTCAGTTCATGAAAGTCACGAACGACATAAGCTTGTATTGGGTATTAATTAATCAACTTCCAAAAAACTAACCTATCGAAAAATGTAAAACAATGAATTAAGAACCATTAACCACTAAGAACGCTATGACCACCTGGAAAGAAAAAATATCCATTCTTCACTTTGAGGATAATCCTGATGATATTGAGCTACTCCGCCTGGTACTCGACAAATCCGAACTGGATTACATCTTAAAACCGGTCCTTACTAAAGAAGAATTCGAGAAGTCCTTCTCGAGCAATTTTGATATAATAATATCAGACTACAACCTCAAAAACTATAACGGCCTCTCTGCGATCCAGTGGGTTCGGGAACGAGATCCGTTAATCCCCATCATCATCCTATCGGGGACCGTTGGTGAAGTACTCGCTGTAGACCTACTAAGAGCCGGGGCAAATGATTTTGTTCTCAAAACGAATTTGAACAAAATGGTCATTGCTATTGAACGCGCACTGGGTGAGAGTAAAATATTGCGTGAAAAACAACAATTCAGAAAGGAATTGGTTGAGAAAAACCTTATCCTGGACACTATACTCAATAGTTTCAACAACATCATTTTCCTCAAAGATGCTGAGGGAAAATACATTCAGATAAATAAAGCGTTTTGCCAATTCGTTGAAATGAGCGAAGAAGATATCATTGGAAAAACAGATCTTGATATATTCCCGGAATCCGTAAGTCAGTTGACGGAAGAAAAAGACGAACTGGTCATTCTTACAAGCAGGCCTGTAACCTATGAGATTGACTTGAAAGACTCCAGGGGTAACAGAACGATCCTGGAAGTAGTCAAAACTCCGTTGATCGATGAAGGAATGGTCACAGGGATCATTGGAGAGTGTAAGAACATCACCAAAAGGAAGATACTCCTTGACGAAGCAAAAAAGTCAAAAGCTATTCTCGATCAGGCGGAGAAACTTACCACATCAGGAAGCTTCGAATATGACTCAGATCTTGACGTTTTGGTCTGTTCAGCTAATTTCAAGAAAATGATGGGGCTGGAGATTGAGGGTGATACTATCTCATTCAGGAAGTTTGCAAAACTTGTAAAAGAAGAAGATCGGGATCTCTTTGCCGAGGGGATGAATGATTCCATTGAAAATCGAGCGGAATATTTTCAAGAGCACCGTTTTGAGATCCCTGGCACACATGGAGAGGTATCACACTTTAAAGTTTCCTTTAAACCAGACTACAAGGGTGATTATCATCGATTCTACGGCACTGTGGTTGATGTTACTTCTGAATACAAGAATCACATCTACACCATTCAAAAACAGGAAGAGGATCGCAAGGAGATTGCGCGAGAACTGCATGACAATCTGGGGCAGAAGCTTAATGCCATCTCTATGTTCATTAGCAAGATCTCAGATAGTATTCCAGAAAATAAGGACCTTGTAAAAGTCAAGGAGATCGTTCATGAATCCATAGATGACCTCAGCTTTATGCTTAGCAATATCTCTGTAAAACAGGTAGAAGAGCACAGTTTGGATTACGCGATCAACAAACTCATTGACTACATACCGGAATCCATAACGATGGAAAGCAACTATGAACTTCGAGAAGACAGGCTTTCAAACTTTGTGAAAACACAGCTTTACCGAATCATCCAGGAAGTTCTTAACAATACCATCAAGTATAGTGAGGCTTCAGAGGTGAAAATGAATCTCCGACAGGAAGGAAGTATTTTAAGTCTCAATATTTCTGACAATGGAGTAGGCTTTGATACCAACAAAGGGCTAGGGAACGGGCTTCAAAATATCACTCACCGTGTCAGAAAAAGTAATGGGCTTATCAACATAGACTCAGAAAAAGGGAAAGGAACAAATGTTAGTGTGAAAATGCCAATACATTGAACGAATCAAAACATACACTACTAGTCGTCGATGATCATAAGATTATCCGTGATGGAATTCGATTCTATTTTGAGGAAGACGAAGAATTTGTTATCAAGAATGAAGCAGAAAATGGGCTTCAGGCCCTGGAGCTATTGACTGATAATGAATATGATATCATTCTAACGGACATAAACATGCCTGAAATGGATGGTGTTGAACTAATGAAGAACTTAAAAGACAATTATCCAGATCAAAAAGTCCTTGTCCTCTCTATGTTCAATGAAGCAGCTTACATCAATAAAATGATTGCAAATGGTGCGAATGGATATGTCTTAAAAAAATCAGACAAAGCCGAGTTAGTTAAGGCTATCCAGACAATTCTAAGGGGTGAAGACTATTATTCGGATGAAGTCTACAAGACAATCGTTGGCAACATCGCCGGCAGAAAGCCAAAGCAACGACTGACATTAGAAACCGAACTCACAGACCGAGAAAAAGAAGTGCTTGTCCTCATCACAGAGGAGATGTCCAATCAGGAAATAGCTGACAGGCTCTTCATAAGCATACGAACGGTTGAAACCCACAAGAGGAACCTCCTCGAGAAAACCGGCTGCAAGAACATAGCAGGATTAGTGATGTACGCCGTTGAGCGTAACCTCGTCTAGCCTCGCTAAGTAATACGCGTAATTTCCCACAATACGCAATCCACTCTCAAACTGGAGCCGGATAATGATTCCCTTTGTTATGTAATTAATGAGCAATGAAAAAGAAAAGAATTCTATCTGTACTGGTCCTCACATTGCTTTATATACTGGCAAACAGGACCATTAACAGAGTAAGACTGTACAAGTGAAAACGTAGTACTTAGTGGTAATCATGGTTGGTTTACCCTGACGGTATCGTCAGGGTTTTTTTTATTTACACCGTCGTACGTAATTCACGCAAAAAACTACTTAAAACACGGAATTTACCCGCCCCGAATTTCCCTCTCAATTTCGAGCCCCTGGTACCGCACCTTTGAATTATCAAAACGTGAAAAACGAGAAGAAAATGAAAAAGAATTTACTCTTTTCAGTTGTGTTAATAGTTGCTCTAGGAACAGCTTCCGCACAGGATGTGATAGTAAAGACGTATGTTGAAAAGACACGCGTGGGAGTTAAATCAGGAACCTCAGTTGGAATGGAAAACAGTTACGGCTGGGAGTATGGAGGGTTTTATCAGGAATCTTCATTATTGGAATCATTAATGAGTGAAGAGCAAAAAGCACTCTTACCAAGAAACTATGAGAAGACTTTCTATGGTGCATATTTCGCAGCTCCTGTTATGGAATCCGAATTTGTTGTCCTAAAGGCCCATATCCGAACAGGGATCTCTAATGGTGAAAACTTCGTGATCACCCCGTCATTACTTGCAGACTATAAGATCTCCAGTATTGCTCGATTTGGCTTTGGACTTGGCTCAAGGGCCTTTCAGCCTACTATGCAGGCCTCATTCTCAATATTGTTTTAATCAAGATCTCTTTTCAACCAAAATCAAGAACTATGGAAATAAGTGTCATAAATCCCTTCGTATCGAATCCGCTACATGAGAAGTCCAAAACTCATGATCGAATATTCCAGGTCCGATACTTACAAAGCCTTAATTTGGTCACAGTCCGAGGTTGGTCATTAACGAAGGAAATACACCAGAAATACAGTCAACTGATCATCAACATAGACCAACATCTCGATCGATCAAACTGTCTGAACATTCATTTCAAATATGAGCTCTTCAACAGCTCATCACTCAAATACATTTTTCAGATCATCAAGAAGATGAATGAAGCTCACGCAGCTGGAAAGCTTGTCAAGATCTTCTGGAGTTGTACTTCAGTAAATGAAAGCGAGATGATAGAAATGGGATTGGACCTGATGGATATGTGTGATTTCAAGTTTCAAATAAGCTATTTATAACACTTAAAAGGTAGAGAAATGAGCAAAATCATCATTTCGTTGATCCTTCTGACCGGCTTCTTTAGCACTCATGGTCAAACCATCACAGGGCAGGTATTCATCCAGCAGACTGTGATGGGAGTACAAAAAGGCTATGGATTTCGCTACCATATTAAAGATAAGTTTGGCATAGGGGCTCTGTTCCAATCGAACGGAAAGCTTTCCATCGAAGATGAAAACGGTAATTACCCTTTCTATGGAATAGAAACCATAGTACCAATTGTTCGATGCAGCACTCTGAAGGTGTCTCTGGCACCAAAAGCCGGTTTTGTCAACCAAAATTTCTTTGTTCTTATCCCGGAAGTCGAAACAGAGATCAGAGTTTCGAAAATGATCTCTGCCGGAATAATCACCGGTATACGAGCACGCAAATCTTCGTCGGGAATCAAACTAATTGTTCACCTATAACCAAAACAAAATGAATACCCCAGCACACCTCCCCTTACAAACTGTCCAATTGAGTTCAGAGGATAAGACTGAAAATTCATTGATCGAAATCAGCTACAGAAAGATAACCGGACTAATGATGATCAAAGGAAACTGGAAAGCCGGGGAAGCATTCAGTAAAGCTGAAATCATACTCGATTGTATTGAGGATCACTTCGAACACAATGTACGTCTACATCTCTATTTCTGCCTTGCATCTGTAGACGTTTGTGGGCTCCCACCACTTAGAAAAGTCATTGACAAGCTAAATGAAATGCACGCTAAGGGAAAAATGGTGAGGGTTTTTTGGAGTTGCTCCAGCAATTGCGAGCATATCAATAGTGTTGGTGGCAGCCTGATGAAGCAAAGTGATTTCAAATTCCATGTTTGACAAAAATGATCTTATGAAACTTCGATTATTGGATCTTCTTGGGCGCATGCTGATTATACTCAGTATCGGAGCACTTGGATCATGTGAAGATGCCATCGAAACTCCATATGAACATTTTCTTATCCCCGAAGGAAAGCATGCTGGTACAACCAAAGTCGAGTCACTGCAATCCAGCTCCATTAGGTTCCAGGCCATTTTCAATGAGTCTGCAGTCTACCGGACAGAAACAGAAGAGAACCAACACGATATCAATAAACTCATCGGGTTTGCAGATTGCAATTCCCACCACCATCAAAACAGTGCTCGATTCGGCTGGCGCTGGTTAGAAGGGAATCTCGAAATACATGCTTATGCATATGTGAACGGAGAGCGTATTACACAATTCCTGGGTACAGTCGCCCTCAATGACGAATACAATTACCAGGTTGAGCTCACTCCTGAAGCCTATATCTTTTCTCTGGAAGGATTCGACCCGGTAGAGGTGTCACGAGGTGACACATGCCAAAAAGGATTGTACTATATGCTTTACCCTTACTTCGGTGGAAATGAAACAGCCCCGCACGACATCCTCATTCAAATCCTGATGCACTACTGAAATGCAGGTACTCAAGAGAAATAGCAACCTTGACGAGCGGATTGAACGCTTCCGGGATTCAATCTTTCTCAACGTGGGGTCCTCCATCAAACGTATCCCATTAAACTCTATCCTCTATATCAAAGGAATGGGTGATTACATGAAGGTAGTGTGCGAAGATGAGAATCATATGGTCTACATTAGGATGCGAACCTTAGAAGACGTACTGCCTGATCAGGAATTCCTAAGGGTACACAAATCATACATGATCCGAATTGATAAGATCGACCGGGTCTTCACGAGCCATGTCGAGATCAATAAGGAAACCATCCCAATAAGTAGAAACTGCAAAGATGAGGTATTGCGGGCCATACCCTGGATCAAGTAAGGCTTTCTTTTGATCGGTGATATACCAGTAGTAAAGCACAATAATGGTTAGGTTTGACCATTTTGAGCCTCTCTATACTCCATTGCTCTTAATTACTTCACTTTAATAGCCCGCTCATTGATTACCTCCTCGGCAAGTATTGCGAGTTTCGTGTCCGTACTTTTCTCCTCGTCCAGGTTTTTGTGTAAAATGGCAGCAACATTTTCGAATCCCAGCATCTTTGCATAGGTACATACTGCTCCATATCCGGCGATTTGATAGTGAATGATGTGTTGCAATGCAGTAATGAGACCGGCATCTCTTACTTCAGGCTCGACGCTTCTCTTAATGAGGTCTTCAGTCTCCTTAGTCATAGCGATCATTGCTTCACACAACTCACCTCGCTTTTGCGTATACAAAAGTTCAAAACCCTGACGGATCCTCATGACCTGACCTTCATTGTTAAACAAATAGTTTTCCAGGATCTTTTTTAATCGTGGTTCGCTTGCACTACCAATCATTTTCGGAAGAAGTGCGTCCAACTCGTTTTCGCCATGGTAGAGGTCTCTTAGCTGTTCTACCATTAAATCCTTCAAGTCTGATATCGCTTTCATGTTATCTGCTTTTAAATTTTCGACAACTAAATAGCCTAATCCAGGCTAGATTCTGAATGATATCAATCATTTAAACCGACGATCTAAATCATCAACTTAATAATCACTTAAGTACATGGGTGACTGGTAACCTGATGCATAATGGATCATCGTCTGATGATTATCATGCTCGTAGGTTTTTTTTCTTAATACCATTGCGGGTAGTTATAGCTCAGTGGATAGAGATCAAAAGATAGGTTAGGTGAAAAAAGTACTTATCATAGAGGACAACACAGAAGTAAGGGAAAATATTGCTGAAATTCTGGAATTGGCAGACTATGAGACTTTAATGGCCGCAAATGGTAAGCAAGGTGTGGAACTAGCAACTACCCAACTTCCTGATTTAATTATCTGCGACATCATGATGCCCGAACTGGATGGATATGGTGTATTGAAGATACTTGGTAAAAAAGAATCTACCAGGAATATTCCTTTCATTTTCCTTACAGCAAAAGGAGAGCGATCCGACTTGAGAAAGGGCATGAACCTTGGCGCTGATGACTACCTGATCAAGCCTTTTGATGATACGGACTTACTGGACACGGTTCAGATCCGACTCGACAAAGCACGGTTTACAAAAAAGGACTACACCGAAAATCTTGATGGGCTGAATTCGCTGATTGATGATGCAAGACACTTCCATAACCTGGATGATCTGAAGGAAGCCAGAAAGGTCAGGTTTTATAAAAAGAAGAAAGATATTTTCCTTGAAGGTGATATTCCCCTTTTTCTGATGTATGTGAAAAAAGGTAAAGTGAAGACATACAAAACAAATGAAGAGGGAAAAGAATTAATTACCGGGATCTATGTAGAAGATGACTTTTTTGGATACGAATCATTATTAGAAGGAGAATATGGAGAGAGTGCCTCAACAATCGAGGAATCAGAATTGATATTAATCCCTAAAGATGATTTCCTGGCTCTGATGTATCGCAACAATGATGTCTCTAAAAAATTCATTGAAATTCTATCACACAAGGTAGCAGAAAAGGAACAACAATTACTGGACCTGGCATACAGCTCAGTAAGACAAAGAACTGCAAAAGCGTTGTTACTGGTTGAAGAGAAATATGGCAGCCCTGTTGAAAAGGCATCACTTAACATTTCACGTGAAGACCTGGCTAACATAGTTGGAACCGCTACCGAGACCGCTATCCGTATCCTCTCAGAGTTTCGAGATGAAGGATTGATAGCAATTGAGTCAGGTAAAATTCATATCAGCAACCCTTCGAAATTGAATGAAGTAGCAGAGAGAAACTTTGTCATATAGATGTGCAGGATCATCTAAATCATTCGCAAAATTGATCTAGGTCATAACTCAAGCTAGTATCCACATCTAGATTGCTTCTACACATAAAGCTGTGGGATCATTTGACGTTAAACCGATACAGACACCTCAGGAACGCAAGGTCCTGATGGATGCATTGATCAATGATTTAGATGCTCTTGATCTGATGATCAAGGAGGGGATCATTGAATCATCCATTCAGAGAATTGGTGCTGAACAAGAGATCTGTTTTGTTGACAAGGACTTACAACCCGCTCCGATCAATTCCGAAGTGTTGAGTAGCATCAATGACAAGCGCTTCACATATGAGCATGCAGTATTTAATGCAGAAATAAACCCTGATCCACTTGAATTTACGGGTGATTGCCTGAGCAAACTGGAATCGAATCTGACTCAGGATCTTGAAAGACTCGTAGCAACCAGTAAAGATTTCGATGCTGATATCGTTCTCGTCGGTATTCTCCCAACCATCGAAAGAGAACACCTAACTTCAGATTACTTCTCATCACTTGATAGATACCGGGAATTAAATCGTCTCCTTACAGAAATAAGAGGTGAGCCTTATGAGTTCAGGATCGAAGGAACGGATGAATTGATCACAAGGCACAACACAACAATGTTTGAAAGCTGTACCACAAGTTTTCAGGTTCATTTGCAGGTAAGTGCTGAAGATATTTGCAGGCGATACAACTGGGCACAGGCAATTGCGGGTCCGGTTTTAGCAGCCTCCACAAACTCTCCCTTGTTGTTAGGAAAAAGATTATGGAGAGAAACAAGGATCGCCCTTTTCCACCAGGCAATTGACTCCAGAAAACCGACATTCAGCGTAACTGAAAAAGCTCCGAGAGTTACGTTTGGCGAGGATTGGGTTCAAAATTCTATCCTTGAGATCTATAAGGACGACATTGTCAGGTATCCCTTTCTATTCCATCGGGAAACTACTGAGAACTCTCTAAAGGATGTTAAGGCTGGCAAAGTACCCAGGCTTGATGCATTGACTACTCACAATGGTACCGTATACCGATGGAATCGGGCGTGTTACGGAATCACTAACAATAAGCCCCACCTACGCATCGAATGCAGGCATATTCCATCAGGACCGACGGTAGTCGACGAGATCGCCAATGCAGCATTTTGGCTAGGACTGATGAACGGGCAACCAAAGGACTATTTCAATATCCAAGACCTCATCGGGTTTCATGATGTAAAATCGAATTTTTATAAGGCGGCAAGAATGGGTTTAGGAGCTCAATTCAATTGGATCGACCATAAACGGATTCCTGCGAAAGAACTCATACTCAATGAGTTACTTCCCATGGCCAATGAGGGACTAAAAAAAGCGGGAATCAACAAGGAAGATATTGACAAGTATCTGGGAATAATAGAAGCACGGGTCACTTCTGAAAAAACGGGTTCACAATGGATCCTTGATGCCTTTAATCAGCTTAAAGAATTCGAAACTCCCGCCAGCGCTTCACTCACACTAACCTCGCAGATGATCAAAAATCAGAAGAAAAACATTCCGATTCATCAGTGGCTTATCCCTACCAACTGGAAAGAACTGCTTCCCAAAAAAGGGCTAAAGGTCAGCCAGGTGATGTCCAGGGATTTGTTTACAGCTCGGGAGAATGATCCGGTAAAATTGGTGATCAAGATGATGGTATGGAAAAACGTAAGACACATACCAGTTGAAGACGAGATCGGGAAACTAAAAGGACTGTTGACTACTACCAGATTGTTAGAGTACGCGCATGATCCAAAAGATCTGACGATAAGTGATATAATGATCATGGAGCCAATCGTCATCAATCCGGAGGCCCGGATTGATGAGGCTATCGATCTTTTGACTGAACACAAAATCGGAGGACTTCCGGTTGTACGGGATGGTTATTTGGTCGGAATGATCACAGAACGAGACTTTATAAGGCTTACAAAGACAATGTCCGAGTTTAAAAAATAATTGAAATGGAGTCATTGAAGCAACAAGAAAAAAGTATTGATAAGCATGGAAATGAAAGGGTCTTGGGAAAGTTTACCAGTGGTCAACCAGGAGCTACAATTATCTGTTTTTGTAGCATTCACGGAAATGAACCTGCCGGGAAAACAGCCTTCGACAAGGTCCTTAAAGATCTGAATAAGCTAGCCCCCGATTTCAATGGAAAAGTGATTGGTCTGCATGGTAATATAACAGCCAGCACCGAAAATGAACGATTCATCGACTATGATCTCAACCGTATTTGGACAGAAGATCGGGTAAGAAAGCTTGAAAAAGATTTCAATTCCTTCCCGGAGGAATATGTTGAGGATGTAGAGCAGAAATATCTGTGGAAGTTGATTCATCATGAAATTAAAAAGAGCAAGGGCCAGGTCGTTTTTATAGACCTTCATACCACTTCATCAGAAAGTCAGCCATTCATATCCATTAACGACACCCTTCGAAACCGGATGTTTGCGATGCGCTATCCACTTCCCATTGTTTTGGGGTTAGAAGAGTATCTGGAAGGGACTATTCTGAGCTACATCAATGAACTTGGCCATATAGCTATTGGTGTTGAAGCTGGTCAGCACACAGCAGAATCATCCGTTGAAAACCATGAATCATTCATTTGGTCCACATTATTCTTTGCAGGCTGCCTTGACATCAACAAAATACATGGTGTCAATTACCATTATATGCGCCTGGCAAAAGATATGATTGATGGTTCCAAAATTTATGAAGTCAGACACAGGCATCCTGTCACCAAATCACAGGCATTTCTAATGAAACCGGGTTATGTAAATTTCCAGAGAATCCGCAAGAATGAAGTATTAGCTATGGCCAATGAACAACCGGTGAAAGCACCGGAATCAGGACAAATTTTTATGCCCCTGTATCAAAAGCTGGGAAACGATGGCTTTTTCGTTGTTCGAAGAATTCGAAAGTTTTGGTTAGAAGTTTCAGCATTCCTTAGAAGAAGAGAGTTTCACAGGTTCATCCAATTCCTTCCAGGTGTTGGCAAATACCGGGATCTGGACCACAGCATTGTTGTTAACAGGAAAATTGCGAGATGGTTTGTCATTGACCTATTCCATTTACTGGGTTTCAGAAGGAAGCTCCAAAAGGGCAATAAAATAGTCTTCATAAGGCGACCAGTAGATATTTGATCGTAAGCCACATCAATTTTTGTAATGACCTGAGTCATTGACTTGTCTTCCTTCATTTCAGTAATTGGATTTATCATTTAATAAAAACCAGATAGTTATGAAAAGATTGGATAATAAAGTGGCTGTCGTCACCGGGGCATCTCTTGGGATCGGGAAAGCCACAGCCATCATGTTCGGGAAGGAAGGTGCAAAGGTTGCAGTGACAGATATACTGGATAGCGAAGGTCAGGAAGTAGTCGACTTAATCAATGATGCTGGAGGTGAAGCAGCCTACTGGCATCTTGATGTCACCAGCGAAGCGGCCGTGAGTAAGGTAATGAATGAGGTTTTCGAAAAATGGGGAAAACTCAACATCCTGGTGAACAACGCAGGTATTGCAGGAGCCAATGCACCAACAGACCAGATCACCGAAGAGGAATGGGATAAAGTAATGGATATAAATGTCAAAGGAGTCTTTTTCTGCACTAAGCATGCTATTTCGTATATGCGAAAAAGTGGGCCTTCAAGTATTATCAACCTCTCTTCCATTTATGGTATCGTAGGTGCCCCGGATGTACCGCCCTATCACGCCTCCAAAGGGGCAGTTCGGGAAATGTCAAAAACTGATGCCATGATCTATGCAACGGAGGAAATCAGGGTGAATTCGGTGCATCCCGGATACATCTGGACTCCATTGGTTGAGAATCATCTCATAGCTTCCGGAACAACTCTCGAAGAAGGAAGAAAAGCGCTGGATGCGCTACATCCGATTGGACATGTCGGAGAGCCGGATGATATCGCGTATGGAATACTTTATCTCGCTTCTGATGAATCCAAATTCGTAACTGGTGAAGAATTAGTAATAGACGGTGGCTATACAGCACATTGATACAGAGTAAAATAAATACGAGAATGAAGCACTTAGCACTAATCTTGGGTCTCTCGTTGATCATTATCAGCTCCTGTAGCCCTGTCAAAGTTCTATCCGATTACGATACGGACGCAGATTTCAGCAATTACTATACTTTCGAAATGGGGCCACCAAGTACAGATTTACCTCAAGATCCGGTCTTCAATCAATTGAATGGTCAACGGGTCAGGGCAGCCATTGTCAAGGAAATGGAATCGAAAGGATATACACAAGCTAGCAGAGCGGATCTTGTTGTGAACATTTATGTGAAGTTGGAACGATGGTCTCAGGAAGTAGTAACTCATGAAGGTCCCTTTTTCCCATATAGAAACCTCTATTGGTATTATGGTTACTGGGGCTACTACAATTATTGGGGCCCTGGTTGGGGATACAGTTCGGTCCGTGTGCGTGATTACAAAGAAGGAACCCTTGTTGTAGATGTGGTAGATACAAAAACGAAACGCCTGGTATGGCATGGCGTTGCGTCGGGCAACCCGGATAGGTTCAGGAAAAAAGCAGAGGAACGCATTTATTCAGCTATTGCAAAGTTGTTTGAGAAGTTTCCGTTTCGAGCCGGGAATGGCACTCCTGTAATTGTAAAAAAATAGCTTGAACATTGGGTGAATATCAAGTCATTGACTCCATTGCATTTCAATCGCTCATACCTTCACTTTTTCTTTCCTTTTTACGATAGCGTTGGGTACTGGACGCAATGGCTGATCGGTAGCTACCTTCGAAATGGTTGACGAAAGCATTGGTTGAGGCTTTTCGATGTAATCTTCGGTAGCCAAACGAGCCATCAGATAGCATACAGTAGATTCTGCCCCTTCATTTAAGTTAGGGTGATCCTCTTCCAACCCATCATAGCATCCACCTGATACAGGGTTGTAAATGATCTGGCCCAGGTGATTATTTCCAAGAAACCATTCAAATGCGGTTACCAGGTAATCACTGTACTTTTCTTCATTCGTAACCGTATGGAAGGTGTCCAATGCAAGTATTGTACTTGTGACATCAATGGGTTGTTCACCGTAGCTGGGATTAGCTTCCCCCCTGCTCATCCAACCCCGGTTAGAAACAACCTTGATCATATCATTTTTAAACAGGATCTTAATGAGAAAATCCAACGATTCAATCGCACATGTCTTGAAAGTCTCCTTCTTGGTTATTTGGTATACCAAGATCATGGCTTCCGGCAAGACTCCATTTTCATAAGTCAGGTAAGCTTCAAACCACTTCCAGTTTTCATCGGATGAATCCACATAGTACCCTAATAGCAGTTCACCTAAATCTTCGATAATACCCAGATACGTTTTATTCGTGATGTATTGATTGTGATAGTACAATCCCTTGATCACAAAAGC
This sequence comes from Cyclobacteriaceae bacterium, assembly GCA_965267415.1. Lineage (GTDB taxonomy): Bacteria > Bacteroidota > Bacteroidia > Cytophagales > Cyclobacteriaceae > Ekhidna. The sequence continues at coordinate 1,318,786 of OZ253955.1, forward strand.
TATCGCCCTGGGAGATTTAAGTTCCATTATCCATTCGGTAGATTGGGAGATAGCGATAATTGCCTTGGTAACCAAGTCCTGCGACACCCCCTTGTGGTTAGCAATCAAATATCCTAACGCCCAAATCGCACGTCCATTAGAATCATCAAGATTAGTATACTGGTTCTGCTTATGAAACGCTCCTTTTTGATCAACGTAATTGCTAAACCTACCATCCGGTCGCTGACAATACTTAATAAAAGAAAAATACTTATTGATGAGCAAGAGATCATCCGGTCTTTGAAACCTGGAATAATGCATGATCACACCGATCATTGCCCTGGCATTATCATCCAACGTGAATCCTGAAGATAGATCAGGTATCCCCAAAGAAGAGAATTGTATGATGCCCCTATCAGCCGTCATCCGGTTTAGATGATCCATCGAAACAGGCGGTAGGCTGTACCGTAGTTTCTTCGAATGCAGGGAATCTGCTAAAGTCCGCGCATACTGATTGGCGACATTTTCCCAAATTGTCATTCTTGTCTTATGAAATGCATTCAATGACATTTCAGATCGCTTATCCTCAGAAGAAAGTATCTCATTTACTTCAACTGCTAGTTGCCTATAATCCCCAAAATCAATGATCCGTCCCACATGATCGTCCAGCATCTCCAGGGCATGAGGAATTGGTGTTGATACGATTGGACATGCACAGCTCAGTGCGTATGCAAATGTTCCACTTACCGCCTGATTGGGGTCCTTTGAAGTAAAAAGATAAATATCCGTCAATTGCAGATATTCAAGCAATTCCTCAAGTGAGAGGTACTTGTTGATAAACTCAACATGATCTCTTATACCTAATTTCTTTATATATCGTTCCAGTTTATTCCTGTACTTCTCTCCTTCTGTTTTGACTAACTCAGGATGTGTTTTCCCTAAAATTAAAAAGCGCACATCCGGATGCTGTTCGATGATCCCAGGCATTGCCTTTAAGGTGGTTTCGATGCTCTTATTTGGCCCAAGAAGTCCAAAAGTTGCTAGGATTTTGTGACCACTTAATCCATACTTCCGCTTGAGAGCTGCCGGTTGCTTCCAGTTAACCAAATGTGTGCCGTGCGGAATACACGTGATCTTATCGGTATCGATTGCGTAAGTGTTTTCCAGAACTTTGGAGGCATTTCTAGTCATGGTAATCACCTTGGTGGAAAGAGCGGCAATTTTTCTGACTACTTTGGTAATTCCCAGGTTGGGAAAAGGCAGCACAGTATGAAAGGTTGTGAATACTGGTTTTTCCAAAAATGCTAGCAAGTCCAGAAATCCTGAACCGTTTTTTCCGGCAAACAACCCAAACTCATGCTGTACACATACCGCAACTATGCCTTCATCGCTGTTGATTTGGCAGGCAACTTCATGAACGTCTTCCGGGTCAGTCACATCCATTTGATACCTGACAATTTTATCATAAGGTCTATCCAATTTTCCATTTTCAAGTGCACAGACCTCAATCTTGAAAGTCGAATCGAACAGGAAGTTCAATGAGGAGATCAAATCTTGAGTAAAGGTCGCGATACCACACTCTCTGGGTGGATAGCTCGATATAAATAGTAATTTGTTTCTTTCGTTTTCCATAGCTGTTATGAATTGCTGGTTAATTCTCCTAACAAGAGGTTTAGTTCTACTTTGGCCACCCCGATCCGCTCATCTGCAGCTCCATAGTAGATGTACAAATCATCTCCTTCTACCAATGCTCCCGACGGAAAAATGATGTTATTGACAACTCCCTCCTGTTCCCATTCATATGTAGGTGAAATCAGGGGTGTGGTGAGCCTGGAGATTACCTTTTGAGGATCTTCTATATCCAATAGTGCGGCAGAAGCGTGGTACTTGAACCCCTGAGGTGTGTCCTGGGCAGCATGATAGATCAAAAGCCAACCCTCTTTTGTTTCTATAGGAGGGCATCCCCCACCAATGTGGCTGGACTCATAGTCAAGAACAGGGTCCATGACAATATGCTTCTCAAGATTCAGGAAATAATGCTCCCAAAATTCCTGGGTTAATTCATCAAGATTTTCAAAGTAAACGATCTGAATACCAGGGTGAATGCGGTGAAGTAAAGCAAAATTGCCATTGAATTTTCTGGGGAAAAACATCAGGTTCTTATCCCAAATTCTCAGTTTACCGGCGACCTCCGGACCCAGGCCGTGCTCTTTAAAGATCTTATAATGGTAGAAGTACTTTTCATTGAGTCCCGGGCAACACTCTATAAGATGTTTGTACTCTCTATAGGTAAGCTTGGGACTAATTACTCCAAGTTTTTGGAACTTCTTTAAGTTAGATGAAGTTGCCACCGCACCTGCTGCATTTACCCGATCATAAGCTGTGTAGGTCATATAAAAGTGATCATCGATACTGGTAATTCTGGGATCCTCCATTCCTTGTGATTCGTAGGCGTGTTCCGGGATCAATAGTGGTTTATCCCGCCTCCTTTTTATCTTAAAAGGCTCACTGAGCGAACAGTAACCTATAGAACTGTAGTTACCAGTCCTGACTGCCCGGTAGAAAAGGTGTATTTCATCACGGGCATTTATTACCGCAGGATTAAAAACACCATCGTTTTCAAATCCCAGTGTCGTTTTTTCCAGGAGTTTCCCAAGTTTTTGAGCTTTCAACCTCTCTTTTTTCATACAAGAGAGGTACGTAGTTGAAAGACCTTCAATGAGTTGGGTCACTTATTTTCTTGACACAACTCACTCATTACAAATCACCTCTGGAAATAAATTTATTGATCAGGATCAAAATCCTGATTGATCCCAATCATAGTATTGGAACCATATAAAGCTTTGATTTATAATCAAACACCAGAGCTTGGAAAGAAATGATATTAGAAGAGACGATCAAACCCTTGCTTGAAGAACAGTTAAATGAAATCATTGTTTCTGAAATATTGATCATAGATGTTCTACCGATAGTACAATGTAAAGTGTCAAACAAACAATTGATTCAAGCTATCAAGAACCTGAAAACATTAATGAGAAGGCAGCAGCGAAGTATTCAGGGAATTCTTGATGAGTTAAGGATCAAAATGAGAATGGTTCGACCGGAAGAGTTTGAAATACACATGATTGAAATCATCGGACTGACAGATTTCGAAGGAAGAAGGGATGAAACTGACCTAAAGGTTGCTCAAAGGCTGATCAGGTTGTTTCACTTACATAGAATATCCTATGATGTGGCGGTCATTTATGCAAGGACACTTGGATACACTGATTCCGCCAACCGACTTCAGGAGTTGATGGATGCTAAGGACGCATGCTTAGCAGGCATTGATTTGATAACTAAAAACTAGATCAAGGGCACAACAAATAGATGAAATGACAATTGTGGTTTTTGGCTTACCCGGATCTGGTAAAAGCTATTTCGCTAGAAGGTTAGCAAAAGAGCTGGATGCTGAATATATAAGTTCCGATGAAGTTAGAAATGGGATGCGTCTAAGAGGTAAATACTCATTTAGAGATAAGAGAAAGGTGTACAATCAAATGATTGCTATCGGGTTGATTGCCGAAAGGACAAATAAGAATGTAGTATTTGACGGCACATTCTACTTAAAGAAAATCAGAAACATGATAAGAGAAAACTTTGATGATACGATTCACTTCATAGAAGTCACAGCTTCCGAAGAACTAATAAAAAGCAGGACGCAGAAAGAAAGACCTTTAAGTGATGCCGACTATGGAGTGTATAGAAGGCTGAAGCAGGCCTTCCAACCGATGACAGAGCCGCATCTCAAAATCGGCTCGACGAACGAAAACCTGGAAGAAATGATCAGGATTGCTAAGGACACCATTAAAACCGATTGAGAATGACAAGAGAAGAGATTAAATACCTGGTGAAAGACCTCTCCAAAGAGGAAGAGGTTGAGTTGATTGAGACCCATATTTCATGGATCCTACTGACTAATAAGTTTGCCTATAAATTCAAAAAACCCATTCGCTTCTCATTTCTCAATTATAGTAACTCAACAAGACGGATGTTCTATTGTGAAAGAGAAGTAGAACTGAATAGTCGGTACAGCAACATTTATCTTGAGGTGATCCCGGTTTACAAAAGCGGTGATGAGATCAGCCTGAATCAAGGCACTGACGTTATTGATTACGGCGTAAAAATGTTGCGAATGGATCAATCACTACAGATGGACAAAATGATTAAAAATGATCTCGTAACTACCGATCATGTGAAAACCCTTGCCAATAAAATCGCAAGGTTCCACCAGAAAGCCGAAACCATCAGAACTCCCTTTTCATCAAGAGAAATGGTCTTTAAGTTCGAAGACTTACGAACGGTTCGGAATTTTCTTCACAATGAACTGGGAATACAAGCAGTGGAGAAGATCAATGATGCCATCCTGGAAAGCAATCATTTCATAAACAGTAATGTTCCGTTGTTCGAAAGTAGAATCAAGTATGGGTTTGTGCGTGACCTCCACGGAGACTTACATGCAAAGAACATCTTCCTCTATAAGGAGCCCATTCTGTTTGATTGCATTGAATTCAATGATGATTACAGACGCATAGATGTTCTCAACGAGATCGCCTTTCTATACATGGATCTGGAAGCACGGGGCAAAGAAGAACTGGCTTCAATCTTTCTTTCAACCTACCTTGATGCGTTTCCGATCATGGGTAGTTACAAGGAAGAGCAATTGTTTGATTACTATAAATGCTACCGCGCAAATGTCAGGGCTAAAGTCAATGCAATTAGTGCAAAACAAGCCAGTGACGAGGCTGATAAAATAGAATTTCTCAAACAGGTTGAATTGTATTTAGACCTTATGGACTACTACAAAAACCGGTTCAGTGGGAACAGCTCATCAGAAACCTATGAATTAATTTATGAGCACAATCATTTTCTTTGATGACGCTGATTAGTGCAACAAATCATTTGATCCGGTAAATTGAAATTGACATAGATCACGACACGAGAACTCCAGGAGGTTCTCTGTTGATCCAAAAGGCGGTTAACCCCGCCTTTTTTATTATCCATGATTATTATCATAAAAGCAGTCGACCCTAAGTCATATCCTCCCGATAAGACGGGTTATATATTGATAGCCAAAATTCATGAGTAATGGATACCTATATAAGACCCTTCAACGAAATCTCAATCGATGAAATAGGCCAGTTTGGTGGAAAGAATGCATCACTTGGAGAACTCATTCAAAGCCTGAGTCCCATCGGCATTAACATCCCGATGGGATTTGCCCTCAGTGCAGATGCTTATTGGCACTTCCTTGAATTCAATAACCTGGGCGAAATGCTTGCAAAGCATATTGCCAAATTGGACACAAAAGCGTTCTCTAACTTACAGGAAATAGGAGCGGCATTGCGAAACCTGATTCTGAAATCAGAATTGCCGGATGATCTTACGATTGAAGTTAAACATGCCTTTGCTCAATTGGTTGGGAATAAGAAAATCCAGGTTGCAGTAAGGAGTAGTGCTACGGCAGAGGATCTTCCGGAAGCCAGCTTTGCAGGAATACAGGAAAGCTACCTGAACATCGAGACAGAATCAGAACTGTCGGAGGCGATCATCAAGTGTTACGCTTCACTCTTCACTGACCGTGCTATCAAATACAGAGAAGATAATGGCTTTCAGCATATGCAGGTGGCACTCTCCGTTGGGGTTCAGCAAATGGTTCGTTCAGACCTTGCCTCCTCAGGCGTGTGTTTCACCATTGATCCGGAGACTGGATTTGAAAACGTAATTGTCATTAACGGAGGATGGGGATTAGGTGAGAATGTAGTAAAGGGGGTCATCACTCCGGATGAGTTCTGGATATTCAAACCTTCCCTGGAAAATGAAAGTCAAGCAATTATCTACAAGGGTTTAGGTAGCAAGGAGAAGACCCTTGTTTACACCCAGTTTTCAGAAAAGGACCATCCATCTGTTGAGGCTAAAACTATCAATCTCAATACGGAATCAGAGAAACAGGGCCAATATATTTTGTCGGATAATGAAGTTACTACGCTCGCCTCCTGGGCACTCAGGATCGAGAAGCATTACAACCGACCAATGGATATAGAATGGGCTAAAGATGGAGTAGATCAACAACTTTACATTTTGCAAGCCAGGCCGGAAACCGTACACGCTAATCGAGCATCGCATCTCATCAAAGAATATGAGCTACTCGAAAAAGGAAACGTGTTGGTTGAGGGTAAAAATGTTGGGAGTGCGATTGCTAGCGGAACTGCCAAACTTCTGAAGTCCCCAGCGGAAATTGATCGGCTGGAAGAAGGCGATGTGCTTGTCACTCAAATAACCAATCCAGACTGGGATCCGATATTGCACAAGGTATCTGCAATGGTAACAGACAGGGGTGGCAGAACCAGTCACGCAGCAATAGTGGCGAGGGAAACCGGTGCGGTTGCAGTGGTGGGTGCTGGCAATGCGACCGAAGCGATAAAAGATGGACAGCTAGTTACCGTTTCATGTGCTCACGGGGGCAGAGGTCTCGTATTTGACGGCCAGCTCCAATGGAGTTCTACCGAAATAGATTTAAGTAATATCCGGCTCCCTGAAACAGATGTAATGCTGATTGTAGCCGATCCTGGTCAGGCATTCAAATTATCAAAACTTCCAAGTAATGGCGTGGGACTCATGCGAATGGAATTTACGATCAGTAATACCATAAAGATCCATCCAATGGCGCTGGTAGATTTTCATAAGGTTAGTGACCCAGAAACCCGAAAAAAGATAAATAGTCTCACGCAAGGCTATAAAAACAAGGAGGATTACTTCGTAGAAAAACTATCAATGGCAGTTGCGACAATAGCCGCAGCTTTTTACCCAAAAGAGGTCATTGTCCGCATGAGTGATTTGAAAACAAATGAATACGCTAACCTTTTAGGAGGTAAAGATTTTGAACCAATGGAAGAAAATCCAATGATCGGTTGGAGAGGTGCATCCCGGTATTACCATCCAAATTACAGGGAAGGCTTTCGATTGGAATGCGAAGCAATGAAAAAGGTAAGGGATGATATGGGATTTTCTAATGTGAAGCTAATGATCCCATTCTGTCGGACTCCTGAGGAGGGAAGGAAAGTGGTGAATTTGATGAAAGAGTTTGGTCTGATCCAGGGAAAAAATAAGTTAGAGATCTATGTGATGATTGAGATCCCAAGTAACGTGATCCTTGCAGATCAGTTTGCAGAGATCTTCGATGGCTTCTCAATTGGGTCTAATGACCTGACACAACTTACACTCGGAATTGGGAGGGATTCAGAGATACTGGCTGATCTGTTCGACGCTCAAAATGAGAGTGTTAAGGCGCAGATCAGGGAAGTGATCATCAAAGCCAAAAAAGCAGGCATAAAAATCGGGTTATGTGGACAGGCTCCCAGCGACTACCCTGAGTTTGCTCAATTTCTGGTAGAGGCAGGGATTGACAGTATTTCTTTCAACCATGACGCCCTACTTTATGGTATAGAAAACATCAATCATGCGGAATTAGACCTTGGGCGTAAACTAGAACTCTCGACCTAGTTCACCATCATGAAATTTGATTAAAACACTTCTTGAAAATCAAGTCGCGTTATTCCTGCCACTCTAAAGGAAACTTGATTGTAAATGTTGTTCCCTTTCCCCTGGTACTGGCAAAGTCAATCTCTCCATTCAGTAAATCCACATACCTTTTCACGATGTTCAGTCCAAGACCCGTACCATTGAATCCTGCTGTGTTACTTGCTCTGAAGAATTGCTGGAATAAGTGCTTGTGATCTTCTTCGGGTATTCCTATACCTTCATCCTTAATCTCACAGATCATATTATTCTGATCGAGTGAGAATGCAATTGAGATCGACTTATCTTCCGGAGAGTACTTGATTGCGTTAGAGGCAAGGTTGACTAAGATGTTTCTCACTAGCTTCTTGTCAGTGTTTAGGCATCTTTTTTCCCCTTTGAAAGTAAGATCAATCACCTGACCAGGCTTTTTGATTCCTTCGAGGTTGTTCACAACTTCCTGTGCAACCTCCTCTAACTCAAAAACCTCCGGGTTACAGGATATTTTTCCTGAATCAAGTCGATCCACCGACAAAAAGTCTTCAAGAATACCACTTAGATGTGCCACCGAAGATTTTATCCTATTGACATGCTTCATTCGCTTGTCAAGCGTTCCTTCTCCTGTATATTTTGCGATGAGGGAAGCAGATGACAAAATGGTACTCAGGGGCGTTCTGAATTCATGAGAAGCCAGTGAAACAAATTTTGATTTGAGCTCACTCAGGTCTCTCTCTTTCATTAAGGACTCTTCAAGTGCTCTTGTACGACATTCCACTTGCTTTTCAAGGTTTTCAGAATAGTCTTTCAACTTTTCCTGACTCTCTTCAAGTTCCTTGATCATACGGTGCTTTTCGGTTATATCTATTCCGGAACTCAGGGTACCTGATACTTCTCCGTCTTCATCCCTAATGACTGTATTGCGCCAATGGATCATCCGCTCTTCTTTCTTTTTTGTCATCACGAGATTATCATAGGTCTGATATTCTTCGCCCTGGGCAAGCACCCCAGCGAAAACCTCATTCAGCGCCATTTCATTTTCTTTTTGAATGGAGACCTCAAACCAATTTCTTCCTTTAAGCTCTTCCTGGGAATAGCCCAGTAGTTCACATCCCTCCCGGTTTATCTCCATGATGTTGCCTTTTAAATCAAGCACCAGGAGAATGACTTCTGCTGCATCAAAGTACAATTGGGCTCTTTCTTTCTCTAAAACCAACTTCCTTTCGATACTTTTCCTGACCGAAATATCAGTTATGCTTACCGTTATCAAAATTTCACCTCGATCTTCATGATTGCTCAGCTTGACCTCAACCGGAAATTGTGCACCATCCTTCCTTAAGCCGCTCAATTCCTTCCCCTCTCCCATTACTCGCTCATCTAATTCGCCAAAATATCCAACCCGTTTTTCAGCATGTCTCAACCTGAGATGGGATGGAATCAGGTTCTCTACCATCATTCCCTGGAGCTCAACTGCATCATATCCAAACATTTTTTCAGCTGAAAGATTTGATAAGATGATCTTACCTTCCTTATTGACAAATAAAACACCCTCTGTAATAGAGTTAAAACATGAATGAAACGAGTCATCACTCATGAAAGGAAAATTGGGAGAGGTGAGTTGCTCCTTCATGGTATGGCTTTAACGAAGCTAACTTTTCTATAGCTGGTTCAGTTAGCCTACAGCTTATTAAGATAATGAATAAATATCAGTTTACCATGACCGCTGTATTAATTGATATTATTGGTCATATTAATTGACATTATCAATTAAATACTTCCTGGACAGTGATGTTAAACTTACCATATGTAAATGGGCCTTCCGGAAAGTGCCAGATTGCCTCTCCATAAGTGGGAAGGTTGTATCCATTCATCTTTTTGTATTTACTCACCGGGGTAGAAAACCGATACTTTTTCATATCCGATATTTCGTATCGATCGTCCGAAACGAAATTGGTGAGTTGCCCATCAGAATTGAAATACAGCGTAGCTGAGATACGGATGTCTCGATTGGTAAACGTGGCTTCCGCAGAAGTGTCACTGATAGCCTTCCAGCTAATATTATCGCTGATAAGTGTGGCTGGAGCCATGATGCACATGTCATTGAATATGGTGACCGTTTCAGCTTTATACAATTTTTCATTGGAAACATCAGAAACTGGAAAGAGTGACAATAGTTTGATTTGCATACTGGCACTCTGATCTTCGTAATAGTGATATCCGTAAGCCGGTAAACCACTGACCCTGGCCTTCATAAAAAAGAGCCTGGTAGGTGAATCAAAAAAGTTATGTTGCTCTGAATGAAATCGAAACCAATCTCCGGACCTGCTTCTCATTTCACCGGTCAAACGAGTTTTTACTCCCTTGACCTTTTGCTTACCAACGACACCTGCATACTGTAAGTAGCTTTTCACCGGCAATGGGAGATGTTCAAGATCACTCATAGTGATAATATCTTTCGCATCGCCGATACTATTTTTCTTCACTCCAAATTCGATCAGATTTTTATCCACGTCCTCTAAATATTTTCCTTCAAAACTCTCACCGGCATACGAAATCACAGCAATGGATACGATGAGCAGGTTGATAAGTGAAGCGGCCTTCGCATCTATCCAAAAAGCAAAAACCATTACCTGGGAAAACATGACTGCTGCAAATGCCACGTACGCCCAACCCTCCATATCCCAGAGGTAAAGCAAGGTAAGCGAGAAGAACAGCAGACTACCAATAAGCCAGAGCACCCCTGCCGGCTTAGATACATCTGCTTTCAGTTGATGATCAATATTGGCTAGACGAAATGCCTTGACAAATCCCAATAAATGGATTGCTCCGTGAACGAATATTACGAAAGCGAACAAGTAGTTAAGCATCTTTAGAACATTCATCTGTCAGGATTTGAAATCTTTCGATATTCAGCTAGTCTTATCAAATTTTCTTCTTGTATCAGCTCTTTGAATCCCTTCTTGGTCGGTTCAATAATAACCTTTACCACTTCATCACATTCATCCCTTAGCTCTATGACTTTACCAATTTCTTTCAGGGCATTTTTATCCTCGACTGGTAGATTAGGGCAGTAAAGTGATAGTCTGTCCCGCTTCAGGTCAAGCATATTGACAACCCAATGCCCATCAGGGTCTCTATAATTGAGGTAGTATTTCTTCTTGTATGCTTTCAGCACGTTTTCTTTTGAAATAAGAAAGAGTGTATCGATCGTACCTTGTGATCCGAGTTCATCAACGAGTATGTGCTCTTCATAAATCATCAGTCTACTTGAATCAAGTATTTCAATGAATTCCCCCCGGTACTTTTTCTTAAACTTAACTTCCTCTTTGGCAAAAAATGGCTGAGCATCTGCAAAGAAGATCGGAGGAGCACAGCCTGCTAGAAGTATAATCGTAAACAAGCTCGCGCATATAAAAAAAGGATGCTTTCTCATACCAATTAAAATTATAGAGACGCTCCTGGTCAAGCCATGATTAATATCAGAAAAACTCATGGCTTCACTCATGTTCGTTTGTTTGAATTAAGTCCATAATTAAAGTGAAATATCGAATGACAATAGAGTAGAGCTATGGACTTTGAGATCAAATCAGAAGAAGATTACCTGAAAGAGTATCAAGAGAGTATTCAATTCCCGGAACGCTTCTGGGAACGAAAAGCCGAGAAATTCCTGTGGAAGGAAAAATGGAATAGCGTACTCAAAGGAAACTTTAGCAATGCAGATATTTCATGGTTCAGCGGAGGCAAGCTCAACATAACTGAAAATTGCCTGGACAGGCATCTGGAAAATCATGGAGACAAAATCGCTTTTATCTGGGAGCCAAACGATCCTGAAGATGCTCCTAAAGAAATCACATACAGGAGCCTCTTTTCATATGTCTGCTCGTTTGCGAATGTCCTGAAGGAAAATGGTGTAAGAAAAGGCGACCGGGTGTGCATCTATCTACCCATGATCCCCGAATTGGTCATTGCGATGTTGGCATGTGCCCGAATAGGTGCAGTGCATTCGGTAGTTTTTGCCGGCTTTTCTTCAGAGGCACTGGCTAGCCGAATTCAGGATGCGGGCGCAAAACTCCTGATCACAGCTGATGGAGGTTACAGAGGCAATAAGCAAATTCCACTAAAAGAAATTTCTGACCAAGCACTCTCACAGTGTGAGAATGTAGAGCGTGTAATAGTTGCCAAAAGAACTGGTGCAGACATTGACATGGTCAGTGGCCGGGATGTCTGGTGGAAGGATGAAGAAGCAAAGATCCACACGTTTTGTGAAGCTGAGACAATGGATGCGGAAGATCCGCTTTTCATTCTATATACCTCAGGGTCAACTGGGAAACCCAAAGGAATTGTTCATGCAAGTGCCGGATACATGGTATTTGTAGACTATACATTCAGGAATGTATTTCATTGTCAGGATGAGGATATTTATTGGTGTTCCGCTGATATTGGCTGGATCACCGGACACTCCTATATGGTTTACGGGCCTTTGCTGTCAGGGATCACATCGGTTATGTTTGAAGGAATTCCAACCTATCCTGATGCCGGGAGGTATTGGCAGGTAATTGATAAACACAGGGCCAATGTTTTTTATACCTCACCAACGGCACTTAGGACACTGATGACGTTTGATATTGACTATGTAAAAAAACAGGAGTTGAACTCATTGAAGCTATTGGGCACGGTTGGAGAACCAATCAATGAATCTGCGTGGAAATGGTATTCCGAAGAAATCGGCAAGGGTAATTGCTTCATTGTAGATACCTGGTGGCAAACGGAAACCGGTGGAATCGCAATCTCACCATTGCCAGGTGTCAATAAAGCCAAGCCCGGATATGCCATGCACCCACTGCCTGGGATACAGCTGGTGCTAATGGATGAGACGGGCAACGAAATTGTTTCAAACAATGCTGAAGGTTCACTTTGCATCAAAAATCCATGGCCGGGGATGCTCAAAACCATCTACAACGATCATGAACGTTGCATTGAGACGTATTTCAGTGATTATCCGGGACACTATTCGACCGGTGATGGGAGCAAGAGAGATGATGACGGACATTACCGGATCACAGGGAGAGTAGATGACCTCATCAAGGTATCAGGACATCTTTTAGGAACCGCAGAAATCGAAAATGTGATCAACACCCACAAGAATGTGGTAGAATCAGCAGTTATCGAGTACCCTCACGAGATAAAAGGTCATGCTGTATGTGCCTATGTGATCACTTACGATCAAACCACAGAAGGAGAACTGCTCAAGGAAGAAATAATCAACCTCGTAGCGAAGACCATTGGCCCCATTGCCAAACCAGATAGGGTTTACCTGGTAAAAGAGCTTCCAAAAACACGATCCGGAAAGATTATGCGCAGGATACTAAGGAAAATCCTTCAAGGTGAAACGTCCGATTTTGGAGATACCAGCACATTAGTCAATCCTGACGTAATCCAGGAGCTGATCAATAGTATTAAGAGCGAATCAATCAGTTAGAATACGGATCAATGCTATTTTTAATCACTGGTAATGCGAAAATTGTATGATATTAAGAATCTGGCGACAGGAATATTACTTGTGGTTTTGTTGGGATGCACACGCAAAGAAGCTCCGACAGCTCAGTATATCTTAAGCACTTTACTTAGTGATACTACTCAACTGGTCACCATATCCCATGATACGCTTTATGCCCAAAGCGAATTGAGGACGCTCTATCGGTTTTCAGGATACGCTCCGATCTGGAGGTACCACACATTCGACTCAACACGATTCAAAAATCTTCTCGAAATCATTGAGAATAGTGCCAATCATGGATTGGAACCAAAGGATTATCACCTTGAGCCAATTCGGTCGCAGCACACCCACTTTAAGCCATCTAACAACAGGACCCAACCATCGGATGTTGTAAACACTGACCTGCTGCTTAGCGATGCATTCCTGACAATTGCAAGACATTACCTGGCTGGAAAAGCAAGACCCACCGAACTGAATGATTGGGAATGCCTATATGAAGAGAAGAATTTACCTCAGTTTCTCTGGGAAGCCGTCAACGGTGATTCCATCAAAAAATCACTCCAACTCCTTCATCCTCCATTTGATCAATATCACCTACTCAATAAAACACTGGAAGATTATCAAAGATCTAAAGAGTCCGACAGATTTTCACAGGAAGAAGTGGGGAAGATCGTTTCAAGCATGGAACGATGGAGGTGGTTGCCAAAATCGGTAGACTCAAATTTCATCACGGTTAACATACCCTCCTACCTCGTTCGATTACATGCACAGGATTCAATGGTCCTGGCTTCAAAGGCGGTCGTCGGGACCTATGAAAATCAGACGCCTGTATTTAATTGTGAAATAACCCATCTGGTATTAAATCCAAGATGGAATGTTCCGAGTTCCATATTCAAGGAAGAAATTATACCAAAGATCCAACGGGATACCTCGTACCTTTCCAGGAACCATATGTGTATTTTGAAAACCTGGCCAAACAGGGATACACTTTGTGTTCATCCTGATTCAATTGATTGGGAAATGGCAGAAAACATAGAAGAATTTCCTTACCGAATTGTTCAGATGTCCGGGCCATTAAATCCTCTTGGAGAAATCAAATTCATGTTCCCAAATCAGCATGAAGTGTACGTTCACGATAGCCCTGCCAGGTGGCTGTTTGACCGTGAGGTTCGTATGTTTAGTCATGGCTGTATTCGAATTGAAGATGCGAAAGAACTAGCCGTAATGATCACCGGAAATGATTCGCTGATGTATCCTTGGTTTTACTTTGGTGAAGATGAACAAAGAAGCCTTGATCAACCCCTACCTATTTACATCAACTACTGGACAAGCTGGGTTGATAATGAAGCGTTGATGTTCTATGATGACATCTATGGTCTGGATTCCATGTTGTTGGTCAGAATGGATCATTCTCCGTCACTTTACTGAATGGATCGTATGTCCATTGGCCTTAATCATCAAAAAAAGCCCTCACTTTTGCTTTGAATTGATTTTTCGTCATACTATCAAGTGTCTCCACTCTTAAGGTTTTCAATGACAGGTCTTTCAACTCAAGAATTTCCTTTTCTAACCCGACTTTCGCTTCCGCCGGACCTGTTAGGTAGACCCTGCTAACTGGCAACAACTCACCGAGTACTCTCCTGTAGTAGTTTTTCAATTGTTGGTTTTTCCTTCGGAGAAGCCTGGTTTCAGACACGGTTTCCTGTGGACCATATGGTGTAGAACTGCGCGATCCACCTCGCAAATGATAAGTCTCAACATCTGAGCCGATCGCTTTTAGGTTGGTTTTATTATACTTTCTAAAAACGATCCAGGCCTGCTTCTCATCAATCCAAATCCCTTTATCCAAATCTTGCATAGCTACAGTATCTTCTTATTTATGAATTGACATGACAGGTATTTTTTGGTAGGCTACCGCATTTCGTGTGTGACTGAAAATCTTTCCAAGCAGCCAGTGATCTCCCGGCCTCACTACCAACAGGTCTATATGTGATTTTTCAACAAAATTCCTGATCTCCCTGTCCACCTTATCTGCTTGTATCATGTGGAATTGGTGATCGACATCTTTGAAAAAATTATGTAACCCAAGTGCAACCAATGAATGATCTACGTCAATGTCTTTTGGGTTTTCATCTATGTTCAAAAGATGCACTTTGGCATTGTGAATAGCAGAAAAATGTCTGGCCATCGTAAGATCCTCCACATTGTCCGGGGATAGATCAGAAGCAATACAAATATTATTTATATCGACCCTCTCATAGTTGGGCGGAACTGCTAAGACAGGCAGCTCAACAGAATTCATTATTTCCAGTGTGAAGTTCCCAAACAAAGTCTTCGAAAGACCACTTGAGTCCCCCATCCCCATGATTATGAGATCACTTTGATCTTGTTCACTTATTTCATTAATAAGATCTACTAAATCACCTCTTTGAACAATGAATTCCAGTAGGACATCACTGGTCCCTCTGGGGAGTTCAGGGGCCAGGTTTTGGAATTTTACTGATGCCAGCTCTTTGAATCTATCAAAAGACAGATCATCAACGGAATAGGTAAGATCATAGGATGGCATTTTCCAATTGCCACAATGCAAAACCTTGATAGAAGATTCTGTTTCCAGTGCCAGGTTTATGCCAAATCTCAAAGCACTTTTAGAGCTTTCTGAAAAGTTAAATGGTATAAGTATTTTCATAATCTCCTTGCTATAAATGAGTTGGAAGACTGTTTTGACTTATCTCCTAAGCCATACTAAGCAGGTGTTAATCTAGGCTGTGATTTTTCAGTTATCCATGATCCTCCTCAAGCAGATTTCTGATATGCATCACGGGTCTGATTTTTTATTGATCCACCGTCACAGGTAGGCTATCATCAACGTGATCGAATGATTATCATTCTTTTCATTTCATGGACTATCTACACAAAAAGCTACTAAACAGCCTCAGGCATATGGCTTGTATCAGGATTGATCGGATCTCTAATGCCCTGATGCACTAAATCAGAAGTATGACTGACCATCATCATTACATGGCAAAGTTGTCAAGATCAACTTTGGGGTCAGCTTTTACCAATATGAGTTACTACATCAACAAAAAAGTCACCCTGTCATTTGATGAAGCTGTTCAAAAGGTAACCGACCTCTTGAAACGGGAAGGATTTGGAGTGCTTACAGAAATTGACGTTGACCAGGTTCTCAGGAAAAAACTGGATGTCGAATTTGACCGTTACAAGATACTAGGTGCTTGTAACCCGAATTTCGCTCATCAGGCTTTGCTGCATGAAGATAAAGTAGGAACCATGCTGCCATGCAATGTTATCGTCAGGCAAACATCTGACAATGATGTTGAGATTGCTGCTGTAGATCCTATCGCATCAATGCAAGCAGTTAATAACCCGTCATTAAAAGAAATCGCCTTGGATGTAAAGGAAGCTTTGTCGCGTGTCGTCAACGATATCTGACAAAGCACTTAACCATTACGCCATGCAAAGGACTACATTAGTTAAGAAGATCACCAACATTGATTGTGACTCATTAGGGAAATATCTAAATGACATTTCCAGGGAGCAACTGCTTACTTCCGATGAAGAGATTGATCTTATAAAGAGAATTAAGCAAGGAGATCAACAAGCCAGGGACAAGCTGGTTAGAGCAAACCTTAGATTCGTAGTTTCAGTGGCCAAACAATACCAGGGCGGTAAAGTGCCACTTAGTGACTTGATAAATGAAGGAAACATTGGGCTCATAAAAGCAGCTGAAAAATTTGATGAGACAAGAGGGTTCAGGTTCATTTCGTATGCCGTATGGTGGATCAAGCAATTAATACTTTCAGCCTTAGATGAACAATCACGACTAATAAAAATACCTTCCAACAAACTTGCTTTGCTATCAAGGATCCGAAAAGCCGTTGACAACTGGGAAAAGCGTTTTGGCCGTGCCCCCAGCAAATCAGAGCTGGCGGAAACTCTGTCTCTTGATGAAGGAGAGGTAGTTGAGACGATCAATGCATTTTATGTTGAATCATCCTTGTACTCACCGTTGCAAAATGACAGTAACCACTCTTTGCTTGAATTGATACCTGATCCGAATAGTTACGACTCAAAAGAACAATCTATCCAGTCAGAGCAGTTGAAAAAAGAAGTCAACAATATTCTTACCATGCTTGATGAGCGCGAGAAGCGCATCATAGAAATGACATTCGGCATCAATTGTTCAATTACAAACTCACTTGATGAAATAAGTAATCAACTAGGGATCACCAGGGAGCGGGTGCGTCAAATCAAGGAGAAAGCGCTAAAAAAACTATCGTATCGAGGGATAAGGAAGAAGATCAAAAGCTATGCCTTTCCCTGAGCTGCAGCTGGCAGTTACTGTCTTTATTCAGAATTTATACTAATGCAGGTCATTGAAAAGCAAGGATGACAAGCCTAGCTTATCTCAATGAATGAGCTGGTGTTTCTTGTAAAGAATAATGATGACCTAAGCGAAAACATCGCCGAATTGCTGGAATTGGCAAAATACGATGTAAAGCAGGTCTCAGCAGCAGCAGCACGAACTATTTGGAAAGATAATCGTCCATCCATATTGATTGTAAATCAACTTACCTTAAAAGAACCGGTAAGTGATTTCATCAATGATCTTAGAAATAGAGTTGACAAAATTGTTGTGTTTTGCTCGAACCAGGAAGACCCATCTATTAGCGACGCTGATCTAAAAATCATTCTCCCATTTGAAGAACATGAGCTATTGAAAGAAATATCTGACCTTTTTAAAACCGAGTTATCCAGTGATTGATCAGCTGAGAGGTTACTCAGTGGTCTTCCCTTAATACGATTGTTATACTCAGGTCATGAGTTTTGCTACACAACTCATCCTTCAATCAGACACTATCATAAATCTCAAACGAGTATCTGAATCAATGATTACAGTCACAAAACCTCCATGACCGGTATCATTGAAGTTGCCCCGTTTTGTCAGGAACTTGCTATCAAACGCTAAGCAAGCCATGGAAAAAATCAGCAAAAAGGATCTTCTTTGGATGTATGAGGCGATGAAAACCTCTCGCCAGTTCGAAGAAAAAATGGAGGCAATGTACCTTGAAGGTAAGCAGCCAGTTTTCAACATTGGAGCGGGACCGGTTCCCGGAGAAATGCACTTATCCAATGGACAGGAAGCCGCTGCGGCAGGGATGATTGTTCATCTGACCAAAAATGACACCATAACAGCTACTCATCGACCACACCATCAGGCAATTGCCAAAGGAGTAAACCTCAATGAAATGGCAGCCGAGATCCTGGGTAAGAAAACCGGGCTTGGAAAAGGAAAAGGAGGGCATATGCATTTGTTTGATCCAAATGTGAAGTTCTCTTGCGGGGGTATCGTCGGAGCGGGAATTCCACATGCCGTGGGAGCTGCACTGGCCAACAAAAAGAAGGGAGAAAACTGGGTAGCTGTCGCATTTATCGGAGATGGCGCTGCAAACACCGGGTCCTTTCACGAATCATTAAATCTTGCTGCCTTATGGAATCTGCCTTTCATCATAGTGGTTGAAAACAATGATTGGGCAATCTCGGTCTCTAAAGAAGATTCAACAAGCGTCAGCTCTAATGATCTGAGAGCCAGTGCATATGGGATCAAAGGATACCTTGTACGAGACAATGATCCATTCGAAATGTATCGGGTAAGTAAGGAGGCTGTGGAAAATGCGAGGAAAGGACTTGGTCCATCAATTATAGAGATTGAAACCTATCGCTTCCTTGGGCACTTTCAGGGCGATCCGGAGCTCTATCGTGATAAAAACGAAGTTCCTGCCCTCCGGGAAAAAGATGCTATCGAACGGGTAAAAAAACGCCTCCTTGACGAAAACATTGTCACCGAGGATGAGCTGAAAGTCATAGAAACGAAAATAACCGCAAAGGTCGACAAGGCATATGAGTTCGCGATTCACAGCGACTATCCGGAACCGGAAGAGGCCTTAGAAGACGTATTTTGTTAGAACACCTAAATCGAAATTGAGAATGAAAACTGATACAAAGACAAATATGCTAACAGGTAGCAAGGCCATGATCCAGGCCCTGGAGCAGGAACTGGCGCGAGATCCGGACATTTTCATCATGGGAGAAGACATAGGTAAGTATGGTGGGATCTTTGGTTCCACAACCGGTTTATATGACAAATTCGGGTCAGACCGGATCATGGATACACCGATCTCGGAAACCGGATTTATAGGTGCCGCCCTGGGTGCAGCTGCAGAGGGTCTGAGGCCCGTCGTTGAGTTGATGTTTGTAGACTTCCACGGTGTGGTAATGGATCAAATCTATAACCATATTGCGAAGGTTCACTACATGAGTGGAGGAAGTGTCAAACTTCCAATGGTGATACTTACCGCTGTTGGAGGCGGATACAGCGATGCAGCACAGCACTCCCAAACCCTATACGCCAGCTTTGGTCATCTTCCCGGTCTGAAGGTGGTAGCTCCTACTTTTCCTCATGACATCAAGGGGATGCTAACAGCAGCTATCAGGGATGATAATCCTGTGTTTTTCATGTTTCATAAAACACTCCAGGGACTCGGATGGATGGATCAGATCGGAGCTTCAGTAGGTGAAGTTCCGGAAGAATCGTACACTGTTCCGTTAGACAAAGCCCAGGTGGTCAGGGAAGGAACCGATGTAACGATCGTTGGTGTACAAATGATGACCATTGAAGCATTAAAAGCAGCTGAAGAGCTTGAAAAACAGGGAATCAGTGCAGAGGTCATTGACCTGCGCTCAATCAAGCCAATTGATAAAGAAACTATTCTAAACTCAATACAAAAAACCGGTCAGTTGGTAGTGGTTGATGAGGACTATTACTCTTATGGAATAACTGCCGAGATCAGCGCCATCGCTGCATCAGAAGGTTTTCAGTATTTAAAAGCACCGGTGGCACGACTTGCAATACCTGATACTCCGATACCATACAGTCGCGTATTGGAGAGGTATGTAATTCCCAATTACAAGAATATTGTTGATGCCACTTTAAGCTTGATGGAAACCGAGCAGGCTGTATAGTTTCTATCAAAACACATTAAGTATTCTAATGTCTGAGAATAGAGAAATTGTTTTACCTGAAGGATTGGGAGAAGGAATAGATAGCCTGGTTGTCTTATGGTTTAAGCAGCCAGGCGACCACTTTGAGAAAGAGGAAACACTGGTCGAGGTACAAAGTGAAAAAGCCACCTTCGATGTACCTGCTCCTTTTTCCGGTACACTCAAAGAAATAAAAGTGGATCGAGGACAAACTGCTAAAGTTGGACAAGTTATTGCAACCGCCGTGGTATGACTCCAAAATAAGAAGAATGGAAACAATAGAACATGACTACCAAGCTATGCCCAGAATAGGTGATAAAGCACCTGAGTTTGAGGCTATCACTACCCAGGGAAACATCCATTTTCCGACTGACTTCAAAGGAAGTTGGGTGATCTTATTCAGCCACCCGGCCGACTTCACTCCCGTATGTACGTCCGAGTTTATGACATTCGCATCAATGGAAGACAAATTCAGTCAAGCTAACTGCAAGCTTCTGGGCCTTTCAGTTGATGGTCTTTATAGTCACATTGCGTGGCTGAGAGCCATACAGGAGAAGATAAGTTTCAAAGACATGAACAATGTTGAGGTCAGATTCCCACTGATCGAAGATATTTCAATGGAAATTGCCAAAAAGTATGGCATGATCCAACCTAACGAGGACTCAACGAAAGCCGTCAGGGCAGTCTTTTTCATTGATCCTGTCGGCAACATTAGAGCAATTATCTACTACCCTCTTAGCCTGGGAAGGAACTTTGACGAATTATATAGAGTCTTGATAGGGCTCAAAACAGCAGATGAATTTGAAGTCGCTACTCCCGCAGATTGGGTGCCCGGAGATGATGTGATTGTGCCACCCGCAGGTTCTTGTGGAGTAGCTAAAGATAGAATGGAGGGAAAAGAAGAAGAATTGACGTGTGAGGATTGGTTCTTTTGCACCAGGAAGTTGGATAAAAAAACAGTAATGGACAGAGTTCTTAAATGATAGCTGTCTGTTCACTCACCATTTCAATCGAAAACCTCAAGACCCTCCCCTCTTCACTACTCGCTCCTCAATCGTTCCGCTGGATTTGCCATCGAGCCCTTGATTGCCTGGAATCCTACAGTTAACAGGGTTAGCAAAATCATCGCAAAAGCGACAGGTACAAATATCCCCGCACCAATATCAATTCGATAAGCAAAGTTTTCCAACCACGTATCTGCAAGCCAATAAGCGACCGGGGAAGCCACGGCAATGCAGATCAAAACCAGCCAGATATATCGCATGATCAAAAGCCTAACAAGCCTTTCTGTACCAGCACCAAGAACTTTACGAATACTAATTTCTTTGGCCCTGCTTACAATGCTGTAGCTCACCAAACCAAACAGTCCGATGGTTGCCGTAAGAATGGCAAGAATGGTGAAAATAGTGAACAACTGACTGAGCTTATTTTCGGATTCATAAAATTGCTCGAAGTTTTTATCAACAAACTCAGGTTCAAATGGTCGGGTAGGTTCGAACTTCCGGTATTGATCTTCAAGAAACTCAAGAGATGTAAGTGGATCATCTTTACTGATCCTGATAAGCATGTTATGGAAATAGTTTTCACCCATGTGAAGCACAACACTTGAGATCTGGTTGTGTAAACTTTTGAAGTTAAAATCATTCACCACACCTATTATTTTCCCCTTTTTAACTGAATCTTGAGTACTCCACATCGACCAATGAACAGTTTCACCCAGTGCATCTTCAGGGCTTGAAAATCCAAAATTTTCAACTGCTGTTTCATTGATGACAAAGGCACTGGCTGGATCAGTGGAAAAATCCCTGGAAAACCCTCTTCCGGCGATTACATTCATTTTCATAGTAGACAAGTAATCATAGTCTACTAAGAACATGTTACAAGAAAATTCATTCTCTTGTTTCTCCGGGAGGAAAACTCCATCACCAGCTACGATTCCACCGGGTACGCCATAGCTGAAACTTACTTCTTCAATTTGACTATGTCCGAGGAAGGATTCACGAGTGGCATTTAAATCTCTTTCAAGCGCGTTCGTTAATGGGATCATAATAAGATTTTCCTTATTAAAACCCATGTCTGTTTCCCTCAGATATCGATATTGATTTTGCATAATGAGAGAAATTGAGATCAGGCCTATTGACAATATGTATTGTGCTCCGACCATAATTTGCCTTGTATCAAATATTCCACCTTTCCGATAAGCTCTTTTAGTGCTGCCTCCATGCAAAGCATTCAGTGGGTTAAAGCTGGTCAATATCAATGCAGGATACCACCCTGATATGGTACCTAAAGCGAGGAGCGAGCCAATAAGGATCAAGCCATTCTGAACAGTTAGGATCTCGCTGAGTGTAAAGAGCTTGCCTGTGAAATCATTGAAAGGAGAGAGCAGAACGACAAGAAGAATTACGCTGATAAAACCGGATGTAAGGGTATAGAGAGTTGATTCAAAGGCATACTGGATCATCAACTGTTTGCGATTAGCGCCAATGAATTTTCTGACACTCACTTCTTTCGCGCGTTTCAAAGCCTGCGCAGTGGATAAGTTGATGAAGTTTAAACATGCGATCAGCAGAATGATCCCGGCTGCTATAGATAAAAATACAATGGACTGATAGCTCCTGGTTACTGCAATGTCCCATTGGAAATTGTCGGAATGGAGGCGTATATCCTGAACACGTTGCATACGTGGATCATATTGAAAGCCATACTTAGCTGTATGTTCGCTTGATAGCTCCCTTACCCGATCACTGAATTCCTCGATGAATGCTTGTTGATCTGCTTGTGGCTCTAACTCCACGTAGGTATAAAACTGCTGCCATATCCAGCTTTGAAGCCGTTCCTGGGATGTGTATTGATTCATGAGTTTGAATGGAAAGATGTACTCAAGTTCCAGGTGGGACTGACCGGGTAGATCTTTGAAGATCCCTGCTACTTTAACGGCCGTTTCTGATATGTGGAGTGTTTGTTCTTCGAATGGAACATCACCAAAGAACTTTGCAAACAGTGTTTCAGACATTAATACGGAAATGGGATCCGTATCATGGGTAAAACTCCCCTCCAGAACCTCAATATTCAATATATCCAGTACTTCTGGTTCAGCAAAGACTCCTTTTTTCTCTGAAAACGGTTGATTGTCTACATTGAATATGGTCCCGCCATAATCGAAAATCACCCGACCCGTTTGCTTTACCTGGGGAAATTCATTTCGCAAGGTGATGCCATACATGGGAGGAACAATGGGGAAGTAGCCTATTTGCCCATCATCGCCTTGCCTGACGTTGTACATTCTGAATTTTTGATCCGCATTTGTAATGTGCTTATCATAACCCAATTCATCCTGAACAAACAATGCAATAAAGATCACGCTTGTCAGCCCGATCGTCAGCCCGAATAAATTGATAAAAGAGAAACTCTTTCTTTTCCAACCCATTCGCAGAGTTGTCTTGAAATAGTTTTTGAACATCCCAAATTGATTAGTCATTCTATTTTGTTTTAGAGGTTTTGCCACACTTGACCTTATTAGTGTGGTCATATCAAGCAAATAAAAAAGCTTGGCCAGCAGCGGACCTTTGGTTTGAACGCGTCGCTCGAACAGCTCATATAGATCGCCTTCCAGTCCTTCCAGATGCCTGGCATGACAAAAGGAGATAAAAAAGCGTTCGGCAAATCCCGGAGGTGATGGACGCTTCACTGGATAGCAATGTTTGGTATTAGTTTGATCATTTCTGTGCGCTGGTCATAAATGTCCTTGATGATCTTTGTTCCCTGTGCCGTTAGACGGTAGAAACGTTTTCGTCTCCCACGGCGATCTTCAGTTGCTCCTTCCATAAATGAAGAAATGAATCCTTTGTTTTCTAATCTCGTCAGAGCACTATGCAAGGCTCCAATGCTTGGCTTTCTTCCGGTCCGCTTTTCCAGATCATCTTTCAATGCAATACCATATGCGTCATCCCCAAGAATACCCACGGTTAATAAGACCAGTTCTTCAAATTCTCCTAAATGTGTTCCCTTCATAATTAGGTTGATTAATATTTCCTAAACGTAGAACTTCTATTAATGTTTCCTATTTGTATAAATAACAAACTATCCAATGAAGTGAGCATACAGGTTTTAAGGAATGGCATAAAAAAAAGCCAACCGTTTGTAACGATCAGCTTAGATCTTCTGTAGTCTAACCTCCACTAAGCTGGTTTCTGTTAGACGGGGTGAACGAAAGTGAAATCAATCTCTTACTAAAAGGTACGTATTACTTGCATCGTCAACCTCAAGTTCATCGGCGGTGAGTGATTCAATATCCAATTCCCAATCAACAGTAAACTGGTCATAGTCTATTGTAATTTCATCTTGAGCATCATTTAGTTCCCACTCGCCAGTATAGCGACTTACATCACCATTATCATTGATGTCTTCTTCATAGTCTCCGTCAGCCTCCATGGTGACCTTGAAGATAAAGGAAGGTGAAACCTTAATTCCATTTTGTTCTTCCAAGACCCAGGTCCCTATCAGTTGATCCCTGACTGAAGGACTCGAATCATCATCTCCGCATCCCATCAATATGGTCAGGAATGACAAAAGCAGTAACTGCATTAGTGTTTTCATAATTGTAAAGTTTTGATGATGACGAAGTTGAGGATTAGGCTGATCGTTATTAAAAATTTAAGACCCATTCTGTCATGGAATTGAACCCTATTTTTTGGGTCAAAGAACCTAAATGACCGGGGTTTTAGCGCGAATTAAATGACTTCACAACTTAATTAACTCATTGAATATCAGTACCTTGAACTACAAAACAATAGAGAAATAATCGCTTGATCGAAAATACAAGCCATTAATTCCACTACTTTCACTATGGTCATTTAGCTCATATCAATAAATAGTAGTAAAAAACTGAATCGATTTTAACTAAACTTTATTTGTATGATTACGAAAAGCTTTATTCAGTACGCTGGAGTTGCCGTCATTACTGGCATAGTCACGTACGTCACCCTGGATTTTGTATTGGGTTGGAAATCTTCTTATGAGGTTGCTATCGCTGTAGATGAAGCCCGGAAGAAGTGCTTGCCCTATGAAGACATCCCTGTCCTTCCCATCACTGTTGGTTCATTGATGAGAGATAAACAACGTTTTAGGACCAATGTCGGAAACCATCTGGAAGAGATCTACCCTGATACGACCATGAAAGCCTCTTTGCAATGCACTTTTAGCCTGACCAGGCTCAAAGCTTTCCTTGGGCAAATCGAAAGTTCAGCAGAGGAGTTTGACCGACCTAAAGAGAACTTAGCCGTAACCTGGCACTATGTTATTTATGAAAAAGATCACGCAGTAGAAACTCATTTGGGCGAAAAGAATTATGGAATGAAACAGAGTCTTTATGGGGTTCCATCAGTTCTAACGAGCAGTGGTGTTCAATTAATTGACATATCGGATTTCACAGCCATCGACACTTCAGACTTTGCCAAAAGTGTGCCCTATTTCGGACCGGATAATTACATAGGAAGTCGCATTGGTTTCAACCAGGGAGGCTTATGCCCGGATGATTGTTCACCAACTGAACTAAGGTTACTTGGATTTGCAGACTATGTTATCGGACCTGTAGGAATTGATGAATAAGTATATCGCATATTTTGAAATAGCAGCATTCGTAGCGTCAGTAATCGCCATTCCTGCATTACGAAAGCGATCGTTTATGTTGCTATTTCTTTTGTTGCTCTTAATAATAGTTGCAGTTGATGTCCCAATACTCTTCACAACGAACCGGACGAATAACACATCAATCTACAATTTTCAGGTACCCGTTCAGCAAATCATTTACTTACTAATTCTGCTCTTCTCGTTTGAACTCAAAGTCTATCGACAGATCAGTCTTACTCTACTCACCATTTTCATTGGTGTTACGATCGTCACCCTACCCGATTACCTGGCTAATCAAACATTTAATACAATTTCATACAGCACCGGATCCATATTTATCGTGGTAAGCATCCTGCTAAAGTTTTATGAGATGCTGAAGAGTCCGGAAAACCTTGACTTCCTGAAAGATCCCTTTTTCTATATGTTGTTCGCCTTGCTATTGTTTATTGTTGGCACACTACCACGTTATCTTATGGTAAGCTGGTTAGCTACCTTAGATAATGAAATTGAGATTCGGAGAATGTTGGGCAATGTTTCCAGTATTCTCAATTATATTCTCTATGCAACATATACAATCGCATTCCTATGGATGAGAATAAAGAGGGGTTATTACTGATAGGTACTTCCATGATATTGTTGGTGGTCTTTCTATTAGGCATAATTATCGTCATGTTGATATATCGAAGAAGAAAAATCGAACACCGCAGCGAGCTAATTGAAATCAGTGAGCGTGTACAGCAAGAACTCATAAAAACTCAATTAGAGACCAAAGAACAGACCATGAAAGACATTGGCATGGAGATCCATGATAATGTTAATCAACAGCTGACACTAGCTTTTCTCTACGTCGGACAACTTGAATCCTCTTTTTCTCAAACCAGCAGCTCTCACCTTTTATCGGATATAAAGAAAATCATCGATCAAACCCTTGATGACTTAAGGGGTATTTCATCGAGTTTGATGCAGGAAGGTCCCGGTACCAGCTTGATTGATCTATTGCGTACAGAAAGCAGCAAGATCAAGTCACTTAACCATTGTGAATACTCTCTGAACTGTCAGGTGGACACAGCTGAAACCTCCACCGAGGTGAACAGCTTTGTTTTAAGGATCTTTCAGGAATTTATTCAAAACAGCCTGAAGCACTCAAAATGTTCGATGATATCAACTTCGCTTCAGCGAATGGATGGGAATCTGGTATTGAATGTATCAGACGATGGTTCCGGTTTTAACATAGCGTCTTCTTTTGAAAAGGGCCTTGGACTGAATAACATGAAGAAGAGAGCTGAGATTATTGGGGGTCATCTTAGGTTAGAAAGTGAGCCGGGAAATGGAACACGGATGATATTGACAATTCCTGAAACCAAATCGAAAGATGATTAATCGTGTAACCATCGTTGAGGACCACCAGCTTATCGCAAGTGCAATTGCTGATATGATCAACCATCAGGATTTTGTTGGATTCAAAGTGGACGGAATTTACCATAATGGCAAAGAGCTTATAGCGCATTTGGATCATGCTTCGTTCCTCCCTGAAATCATCCTTTTAGACATATCAATGCCTGTCATGGACGGATATGAGACAGCCTCTCTGGTCAAAGAGAAATTTCCTGAGATACGTGTACTGGTATTATCCCAACATGACAATGAGGAATCCATCATCAAGATGATCCAAAGAGGTGCTAAAGGTTATTTGCTTAAAAATGCAACGAGGGATGATCTAAAGGAAGCGTTGACCACCATCGTAACCAATGATTACTATTTGGATAAAAGATCCAGGGATTACCTCATTAACGCCATCAAAGAACCGAAAGAATCTGAAAGTAACTTGAACGAGTTACAACTTGAATTTCTGAAGTATGCAGCAACTGAAATGTCCTACCAGGAAATTGGAGATAAGATGTGCAAGAGTCACCGAACAGTTGAGAAATACAGGGATCAGTTACTCCAAAAATTTGGATTGAAAACGCGCATAGGCTTAGTCGTTTATGCAATAAAGCATGGTTTGATTGAGTTGTGATTTTGAAAAGACATCTGCTTCATAAATGTTGGTAGCACAACTTCTGAATTCTCATTATTATTCCCTTCATTTACCCCCTCCTCATGCTATCAACCGGCATATCAGCAGGTTATCAGTTTGATACGTATTATTCTTCACTTTTATAGGTATCGCAATAGCAAACCATACGTATCTTCTTGTTATTTGATAGGTTCCTTTGTAGCAAAATCACAGCAGATCTGAGGTAAAACCACAGCAGATCTGAGGTAAAACCACAGCAGATCTGAGGTAAAACCACAGCAGGTTTGAGGTAAAATCACAGCAGATTAGAAGTAAAATCACAGCAGATTAGAAGTAAAATCACAGCAGCAACTGAACGAAATGTAAGCACGTAAGCTGCTACTCGATGGCAGGTTTGTTTCGTTGAATCCCAACAAAAGATGAAGAACTCTTTTTGATTGTCAACTAACTGGGATATCGAGGAAGTTTTTACATCTTCCATCTGCCTAAGATATCTTTCGATATGAGCCCTATGCACTTACCCGCTGATCACAATTACTTATTAGCTTAACATCGATTGGTGACGCGATGGAAATTATGTTAAGAGAGTTTGAGAAACTAAACTACCTACACCCTAGTTTGGCAATTTGACTAATGAGAACCAAAACTCATCAATTTTGAGTACGACTTCCTTGAAACCCTCAAAATCCAGTGGCTTGGCAATGTAGCAATTGGCGTAACCATCGTATGCGTCTTTAATATCACCACCATCCGTAGAGGTCGTCAAGATAACAACGGGAATTCGTCTCGTATTTTCATTCCCTTTGATTTCCTTCAACACTTCCTTTCCACTTTTCTTTGGTAGATTCAAATCCAGGAAAATGATATCCGGAATAAAGGTTTCCGGATTTGTCAAAAAGTTTATGGCCTCTTCCCCGTCCCTGACTACCATAAGATCGTTTATTATCTTGCTTTTTCGAAGAGCAATCCTTGTGAGTTCTATATCATCCTCATTGTCTTCGACTAATAGGATCTTAATAGGTATTTGATTCATAGTTATCCCTTGTTTAATGGAAGTGTGAAATGAAAGGTGCTACCAGCACCATGAGTAGATTCCACCCAAATTTTACCTTTATGCTGGTCCAGCACTCTTTTACATATAGCTAAACCTATTCCTGTTCCTGGATATTCCTCGCGAGTGTGGAGTCGTTGAAAAATGGCAAAGATCTTTTCCAGGTACTCTTCTGAGATCCCAATACCATTATCAGTTAAGGAGAAATGGTAGTGGTTATTGTTCTTTTTCATTTCTACCTGTATTTGAGGTGACTCCTCTGGCTTACGGTACTTAATTGAATTGCTAATGAGGTTTTGAAAAAGCTGACTCATCTGCCTGAAATTGGCTTTCACTGTAGGTAGGTGATCATATTTGACGCTGGCATTAGTCTCTTCTATAGCTATTTCCATAGTTTCCAATACTGACTTCAAGACCTTTTCCAAATTTACGTCCTCAAAAATCTCTTTCTTCGAAGTGATTCTGGAGTAAGTAAGAAGATCAGTAATGAGATTTTTCATTCTTTTTGTTGCTCTTACAGATCTTTCAATGTATTTCCGTGCTTCGTCATCCAATTTCTCGGAATAGTCCTCATCAAGAAGTTGCAAATAGTTCGTTATAGTTCTGAGCGGTTCTTGAAGATCATGAGACGCGACGTGTGCAAATTGCCCTAACTCATCTGCCTGTCTCTGCAGTTTTTCTGTTCGCTCTTTTACCTTTAATTCTAACTCTTCGTTCAAGTTTTGGAGTTCCTCGTGTGATTTCTTCAAGGCTAGTGCACCTGCCTCCAATTCCTTTTGAATGGTTTTCTCCCGAGTAATGTCTCTCATGAATGCATTACACCCTACAATCCGATTATCGTCGCTAACAATCGTATTAAAGGAAACCATGTTGTTGACAACATTGCCGTCTTGCTCGTAACTGACTTCTGTTGCAAAACTTTCTCCCGCAAGCACACGATCATAGTGTCCCTTCCATGCATCCAACACTTCCACGGGAAAGACCGGATCCAATACCAGGTCCCCTGCCTTTATAAGGCGGCCAAGGCTGCCTTTCATGGATTTCGCAAAGGCATCATTAAAAGCGATTAGCTTGTACTCAGAATCTACCGACCAGATAAGATCCTTGGTGTTTTCAATAATAGCCGTTAGATTTTGCGTTCGCTCCTGCAATTGAAGAAAGAGTGTTCTGGTGGTATCTATGTCGTGAAACAGACCACTTATTGCCACAATTCTACCGTTCTGTCTTATCGGATGACCTATTGCCCTGACCCACTTTTCCTGATTTTTACTCGTGACCAGCTTAAGCTCCAGATCCCACTTTTTCCCATACTTTATCCCATCATCGACAGCTTTTCGAATTATAGGCAGGTAGTCAGGGTGATAAAAGTCAATAGCTTCTTTGAGGGCCATCGGATACCCAGGTTTCAATTGATGGATTCGGTATACCTCATCGCTCCAGTGTAATTCATTCGTGGAAAGATCCAGCCGCCAGGAACCGATCTTGGCCAATCTTTCTGTCTCTTCATGTAGTTTATTCAGCTTAACCAACCGACTTTCAGCCTCAAGCCTACTTTCCATTTGCCTTTGCAAAAACTTATTCTGCTCATCTCGTGCTTTCACGACCTTCCGAAGCTCAATTTGCGAGATCACCTGACGGCCAAGAATACAAAGAGCTTCTTTTTGATTTTCATCTAATTTTTTTGGCTCATGGTCAATGACACATAAGGTACCTAATGCGTTACCTTCTCTATCTACAAGGGGATAACCAGCGTAGAATATCACTTTCGGTTCGTCAATCACTAAAGGATTGTCATGAAATAATTCATCTTTTCTTGAATCCTCAATTTCAAATAATTGTGTTGGGTCATTGATGGCATGGGCACAAAATGACACCTCTCTTGACGTTTCCTTTGCTTCCAAACCTATGTTTGATTTAAACCATTGACGATCTTCATCGACAAGGCTTACAAGTGCAATGGGGGTCTCGCAAATAGTGGCCGCTAAATTGGCCAGATCATCGAATCTGGGCTCCGGATCTGTATCAAGTATTTCGTAATCCCGAAGTGCAGTTATTCGTTTGTTTTCGTTTTCGGGTACAGGTGGTGACTTCATAAAAGTATACTCTTAACGTATTCACTTAATTGAAACTGTGCAAATGGAAAGATGCTCTAAGTATTTTTTCTCAATTTTTCGGGGAGTTACAACAATAACTCGTTGAGATAGCTGTTCAGCTCGTTAATCCCCAATCGAAATTGAGAAGTATACTATATCCGGAAACCTGAAACGCATCGCCAAGAGAAGGGAAGATCATTGGCGAAATCATTAGCTTTTGATGATCAAGTAAGCAGGTATTGATAAATCACTTAGACTCGTACATCATCAACGTATCCCTAAGCCCACGGATGGTGAGGTACTGATGAGATAGATTCTCATTGATGCCATTTTCTTCTGTGTAAATAACCAGCATGACCAACATATCATCTAGCACCTGAACTGTCTCTTCCATGGTTTGATCCCTGAAGAACTCAGTGAAATCTATTGTAATTGAATCCATTATAATCCTCGACATTTTATTGCCTCAGAGCAATTGCACAATATAGTATGATAAGATCATATTAGAGCTTAAACGCTCTAATATTTCTTGAATGGATTAGAGTATTTTGATTGGTGGAGCAAAAATTTCGTGACGAAGATTATCTTAAAAAGTTCGGAAAGAACTTGAAACGCATCCGCCTAGAAAAGAAAATCTCTCAAGAAGAACTAGCAGCAAGGGCCAATTCTATTTTAAGCCAGGTCGGACGAACTGAAAGAGGTGAGCAAGCTCCTACTATTTTAACTGTACTTAGATTAGCCCAGGCACTCAACATACATCCAAAAGAACTGATGGATTTTGAGTAGTCAATGGGGATAATGCCAACATTTACAACTTAATTATTCTCTGCATTTTGTTTGAAATATTATCAATTGCTAAATATTTTAGCAATGTGAGATATTATGCAAACAGCAGACCGTCACATGGTGTCGCCTTTTCACCATGGGCAAGTCGGGTAAGTGAACTATTAGAAGAGCATGGGCTTGAACTTCCCCCTAAGCAAGACCTGGTCAACTACTATCACCTAAACCTCTCCTATGAGGAAGTGTTGAATAAAATGCAGTTTAAGATTCTCAAGAATGTTACTATGGAACTTCAGGTGATTCATGAGACAGGCACTTTTAAGACCCACTTCAATACTTCTGAACAGGCTAAAGAGTTCTTCAAAAAGTTTCCTGAACTGAGAAAGGCCTTGGATGAGATTTAGGGGTAGAATTTTCTCAATAAGTATCGCATCCCATTAATCAAATCATGCTCGACCTACATGAATGTTACTCCCAGATCAACTGCCCACTTGAATCCAAAAGCAGCACCTTTTCCACTTTGTCTTCAACCCCGTAGACACGGTAAGCGAAAGCACCGGGAATCACTTCGATTTTATCATGTTCTTCAGAAAACTTCCATCTCGTATAGGTATCTGACTTAAATACTTTTTTGATTGGATCCGGAAGTTGCTTCCTGGTAATGATTTGAGCTACTTCCAATAATTCACCTTGAGCCGAATAGATAGCCTTGAACCTTTCGGTTCCATCGCTAAGAATGACCTGATAAAATGCTGGCAAAGTGATATCATAGTAGCTGGTTCCGAACTTTCCAAGAGGATCATAAACCCTTGTTCTCACAGACCATTCAATTACCTCCATTTTTACGTGGTTTTCTTTAGCTTTTGATCTCACTACCTTGGGTACTTCGCCACTTGGAATTGTTTTTTTCAATCTCCTTGAGTCTGGTGCTTCAGCAAGCTTCGCTTTCTCCTTCACGTAAAAATTAATGTCGTTATCCCATTTCAAAGTTTTCACTATTTCATAGTTCTCATTAAAGAAAAAAATCCGTTTCCTCTTATCATGAGTCAACCATACTTTGTAGAAAACACCCTCCTCTCTTGTTTTAGAAACCAGCTCGACTCTTAATTTCTGCCATTCAGAATATCCCTTTGAGTCGAGTTGATTGGAAATTTCAACAGGCAACTCATTAATATTCATCACTTTTGAGGTAACTCTCCAGCTACCTCCTGCCTCATAGATGATTCGAATATCATTTTTGCCATTATTGAATCTTACTTCATAATAATCAGGTGTAGCACTGTTCCAAAATAGTGGCAGTAATGTAGGAGTGATCTTACCTTCACGTACAAATCGGTTAGGGTACGGATGCCATGTTTCGTTTTCTATTTCACTGTATTTCTTGTCGAACTTCTTTAAAACTTTTACGGGAACCTCCCTCTCGGGAACTGAAAGTAATTCTTGGGAGAAGCTTACATGGAAAAACAAAACAAGAGATAAAACTGCCAGTGCTTTCATGAGTTTTCTGTTTTTTGACGATTTCCATCAAGAAAGTCACTACTTTATCATCATACTAGCTTTATTCTCATACTTGAAGGTGATATAAATCATCTATTGGCTGACCAGTATTTCATTATTTAAATCTGTGGGAATTTCGGAACAAACCTTATGGATCATAGCGGTAGTGCTCTTCTTCGGCTTGGTACTACCAAACCTCTTTCGCAGGATTCAACTTCCATTCACCACATCATTGATTATTATTGGTGCGATCCTAGGTCCTAATACCCTGAACCTTGTTGGAAGTGATACTACCTTAGAGATCTTTGGCTTTCTAGGAGCGACTTTTCACATGCTCTTGGCTGGATTTGAAACTGAGACCTTGCAGATCAGAAAAGCAGGTAACAAGTTTTGGTTATTGGAAACCATGAGTATTGTTGTCCCTTTTATCACAGGGACTTTTATCACGAGATTTTTTGGATATGATTGGCCTACTTCCCTTTTCATGGGGACGGTTTTCGTCTCTTCTTCATTGTTGATTGTTTTCTCCGCAGTAAGGAATCTAAAGATAGGATCTTCTAAAATCGGAAGAACACTAAAGTCTATGGTTGTCATTGAGGACCTGTTCAGTTCTATAGGTATTTTCATCCTGTTTAAATACATATCCCCTCATGAGCGATTCCCTCTGCTCATTCTCTTGGGCCTATTGATCTCTTCAGTGATCATACTCAGAATGTTCTTACCAGAGGTAATCGGGTACTTCTTTACAAGATTTGCACGATCAAAAGAGGGACACGAAGCTCAATTGAGGTTGATCATTGTCTTATTGTTCTTTGTCTTGATCTTTTATTCTTCTCTTGATGTTCACCCAATAATTGGAGCCTTTCTGGTTGGCTTCATTTTGTCTGAAACTCCAAAATCCAGCCAAATCAAAGAAAAGTTAAACACAATTGGCTATGCGCTCTTTATACCCATCTACCTATTTGTGACCGGCACCAAAATGGATGTTTCAATACTTCTTGAACTCGACCCACAAAATCTCCTACCAATAGTGATTATTGTTGGGGCACTAATGTCCAAATGGGTAAGTGGATTTATTGGAGCCAGGTTGGTTGGGTTTCCTACTCATGAATCCCTGGTTATAGCAATTTCATCTTCTTCCAAATTGACAATTACTATATCTGCTACATGGGTAGCTCTCTCTTTTGGTCTAATTGATCAAGAACTTTATACAGCAGTACTAACCGTTTCGGTCATCACTACTGTTTTAAACCCGACCATTATGTCAGCCTTAATCAAGAAACCAGCTAAAGGATGATCTTGCATTTAATTATATTCCTGATCTCATTGGTTTTATTGGCCAAAGGTGCTGACTACTTTGTAGAATATGCAGGAAGAATTGCCAAGCGCCTTGGAGTATCAGATTTTATTATAGGCCTGACACTTACCTCAATCGGTACTTCAATCCCCGAACTTGCCGCCTCCATATCTGCTTCAATTAATGGAGCTTCAGGTTTAGTAATGGGTAACGTTATAGGAAGCAATATCGCCAACATTGGCTTGATTCTGGGAGTTTCAGCACTTATTAGAAGTTTTACCACAGAGGAAAAAATGTACGAGCGGGATGGTTTTATCATGATGGCAAGTACGATCCTGCTATTTGCTTTTGCTTACGATAATTTCATTTCCACTATTGAGGCCGGGATCATGTTAATTGCATATAGCCTTTATATTCTTTTTCTCATTAAGTCAGATCAGGAGTCCCGCGCCTACCATTTCCAGGACTTCATGTCTTATGTATTTGATTTTCAATACATCTCTCCATTGAAAAACCGATTGTTCCAATCAGCAATAGGGAAACCTAAAAAGGAAAGAACCACTGTTGAAAAACAGACTGTAGATCGATTTAAGCTTGGTTTATTTAAGGACCTTGGAATCACACTTTCTTCAGGATTAGCCATTATGTTTGGAGCAAAGTATTTGATTGAGGAAGCTCTTTGGCTCGCCGGAGTATTAAGCATCCCCGAAAGTATTGTTGGAATCAGTCTGGTAGCTGTAGGTACTTCTTTACCTGAATTGTCCGTTTCTATCAGCGCAGTAAGAAAAGGAAAGGGCGAAATGGTTGTTGGCAATATCGTTGGTAGCAATATTGCCAACATTTTATTGATCATTGGAGTAAGTGGTCTCATCAAGCAAATGAATGTCTCTGAGATTAGTGTAGTATATACAATTCCTCATCTGATCTTCTTTACCATAGCCCTTCTCTATTTCATAAAATCCGATTGGACAATCCATCGGTCCCAGGGCATAATGGCAATTATTGCCTATGTCGCATTTATAGCCATGGCCTTCATTATGGGCTGGAGTTAGAGTAAGCTCAAGCACTTCCTCTATTAATCATTACCTCGAAATGCCTTTTTGAAATGATCCCATGAACTGCTAATCTCAGAAGAAAATTCTTTCCACCTTTCAGTGGCATCTTCTTCTGTGTCATGCAGTTTCACTTTGATCTCATGTAGCTTGTGTGAAAGCTCCTTTTTCCTTTCTGACCATTCTTCCTTTGCTTCAGCCTTGCCTAGATGAGCTTGCAGTCTTAGTAAGTCAAA
This sequence comes from Cyclobacteriaceae bacterium, assembly GCA_965267415.1. Taxonomy (GTDB): domain Bacteria; phylum Bacteroidota; class Bacteroidia; order Cytophagales; family Cyclobacteriaceae; genus Ekhidna. The sequence continues at coordinate 1,354,535 of OZ253955.1, forward strand.
ACGAGTGTGGAAATCTTCCAATCGATCTCCCACATCCTCCAGGAAAGATTCGGTTTCTTCTTTGGCCACTCCGTATGCACTTGATATTTTATGTTTCAGATCATGGATACCATGAGTCAGTCTTTTTTGCTGTTCTCTCAGTTGGTCTTCCGTTTCTGCCTTGCTCAAGGCTGCTTGTACCCTAAGGCTTTCAAGAGAAGATCGTATTTTCAGGAGACTCTCCTTGCTCACCTCTGAGGCATGTTCCAGCTGATTTGAAAAATTATCGAGTAGTGCTTTTAGATTTTTCTTTTGTTTTTCGAACTCATCTTTGGATTCTGCCACGCCCAGGCTCAACTGCACCTGAAGTTCCTCGGCAAATTGCTTCCACTCCTTGAGCTTCTTTTTGCCTTTTTCTTTTAGTGTACGTTCTTTTTCCATTGTGATAATAAAATATTCTTTCAAACTAAGCCTTTCAGATATGTTTCATAATGAATTATGTTTGAATCTAAGTTGATTCTTCTCATCCTCTATGTCAGAGAAAATGATTTACTTTCATTAGGACGAAATCTAAATAGCAAGTCACGTTTCATTTTTTTGTGACTTCAACTTTTATTTCGTCCAAAATCGAACCGCATTTTAGATTATCAATCCAAGCCATTACCAGGTAAAATGCTTGATACCACTGAGGCATACAATATAGAAGCTGTTGAATTGCTGAACGAATATAATGTCGACCTTGAGCAGGGCCTGACTGAAAGCGAAGTGAACACCCGACTCATGCGGTATGGTTATAATCAATTCAAACAGCAACAAAAACAAAGTGTTTGGCTTGTACTCATCAGGCAGTTCAAGAACTCGATCACTTTTCTCCTTTTAGCAGCTGCTATCATCTCTTTTCTATTTCATGACTATACGGAAAGTATGGCCATCATTGCGGTACTGATCATCAATGCAACGATTGGATTCATATTGGAAATACAAGCTGTTCGATCAATGGAAGCTCTCAAAAAGCTTGATTTGGTCTACTCCAGGGTTCTTCGGGCAGGTGTAAGGAAAGAGATTGAATCGAAGTACCTCGTACCAGGCGACCTCATCATGCTTGAGGCCGGTGATTTGATCACTGCTGATGCAAGGCTGGTTACAAATGCCGGGTTGGAAGCTAATGAATCGGTCCTCACAGGGGAATCAGTGCCGGTGCGAAAACAAACGGAGGCGCTTCAGGGTCAAGTCACCTTAGCTGATCGGATCAATATGGTTTTTAAAGGGACCGCTGTAACAAGTGGGAATGCGGTTGCTCTTGTCACCGGGACCGGACCCAATACTGTGGTGGGCGAAATCTCAGAAATGGTCGATCAGGCTGAAAAAGAAGAGATCCCGCTCAATCGTAAACTCAATGACTTTAGCAGGAAATTGATCTGGCTTACGGTAGCTCTGGTTGTGCCTTTCATTGTTCTGGGCTCCGTCCAGGGTCATGATCTTTATTTAATGGTGGAGACGGCTATTGCGCTGGCTGTGGCAGCCATACCTGAAGGCCTTCCAATTGTGGCTACAATATCCCTGGCCAGAGGCATGTTGAAGCTTACTAAACACGAGGTTATTGTGAAAAAGCTAGCGGCCGTGGAGACACTAGGTGAGGTCAATATTATAATGACGGATAAAACAGGGACCCTCACCCGAAACGAACTCTCAGTTGATACCATATATCTCTCTTCTGATCATGCTGCTCGATTGGAAAAAACGAGCCTGGCCAGAGAAACGAGCGACTATGAGAATTTGGAGATGCTCTTAAACGTGTCGGTATTATGCAACAACGCCTCTGTCAATCATGAAGCAGACAAACTGGGTGATCCGATTGAGACTGCTCTATTGGATATGGTACGGAGTTATGATCATAGTCTGATTGAAACTATAAGAAAGAAATGGAAAGAAGTGGATGAAGTTCCTTTTGATAGTGATACCAGGATTATGGCGAATCTCTATCAAAATGAAATGCAATATTTGGTCACTGTCAAAGGGGCGTCTGCTGAAGTCCTGGATAGGTGTAGTTCCATTCAAATAAATGGTCAATTAAAACCATTAGGAAAAGAACAAAGAGTGCTGTGGGAACAAAGAACGCATGAACTTTCTTCTCAAGGTTTGAAGGTACTGGCATTTGCTTACCGAAAAACTGATTCTGAAGAACAAGAATATGCTTCTAACCTGACCTTTATCGGTTTGGTAGGATTCCTTGATCCGCCTCGACAGGAAGTCCCGCAATCTATCCTGGAGTGTCAGCAAGCAGGGATCAAGGTAGTGATGGTAACAGGAGACCATCCGGAGACAGCCAGAGCCATTGCCCAAAAAATTAAATTAACCCGGGATCCAAACGAGAAAGTGCTTCATGGAAAAGATTTTGAAACACTACTTGAAAAGGGTAAGGTTGATGATGTGACCATCTTTTCCAGGGTCTCTCCTCGCCAAAAATTGGAACTCGTCAATTACTACCAGCAACAAGGTTGGATAGTGGGCATGACAGGAGACGGGGTAAATGATGCACCGGCACTACGAAAAGCAGATATTGGTGTAGCGATGGGTCATCGGGGTACACAGGTAGCAGAAGAAGCATCAGATATGATTCTTCAAAATGATTCTTTCACTTCAATCGTAAGGGCTGTCAGACAAGGGCGTATCATTTTCAACAACATTAAAAACTTTGTGATCTACCTGCTATCGTGTAACCTAAGTGAAATACTGGTGGTTGCAGTGGCAGCCTTTTCCAATCTTACACTACCATTGCTTCCCCTCCAAATCCTATTCTTGAACCTGGTGACTGATGTATTCCCTGCACTGGCCCTTGGCATGGGCAAAGGTGATCCGTCTATTATGAAAAATGCTCCTCGAGACCCTAAAGAACCCATCTTAAATGCTAAGAATTGGGTCTCCATCGGCGCATATGCAGTTGTGATCACGATCAGTGTAACGGGCGTTTTTCTTTACGGGATCTTTTATGGGGGATTTGATCCTGTCGCCTGCAACAACATGGCGTTCTTCACACTTGCTTTCGCTCAACTCTTACATCCCATCAACCTGATAGAGACAAGAGACAGGTTCTTCAACAATGAGATCATCAAAAATCCCCATTTATGGAGTGCAGTAATATTCTGCAGTGTTATTCTCATCGGCGTGTACTTCGTTCACCCATTTAATGAATTATTAATGTTAGATACACTTACATCGGACCAATGGCAATTAATTGCTATCGGGAGCTTAGCTCCATTGGTCATTGTTCGAATACTTAAGGTCCTGAAAATCATCCTGTAATACAGCATACAAACTATGAACATCAAAGTCAAATTCCTGGGAGCATCCAAAACTGTCACAGGATCAAAATTTCTGCTGGACCTGGATGGCTATCACTTAATGATAGATTGTGGGCTCTTTCAGGGAATTAGAGAACTTCGGGAGAGGAATTGGGATGAATTCCCTACGGACGCAGCTAAAATAGATGCCATTGTGCTAACGCATGCACATATTGACCATTCTGGCTACTTACCAAGGTTGGTAAATGAAGGGTTCAATGGGCCCGTTTATTGTACTGAAGCAACCGGGGATCTATTGGAGATTATGCTGTTGGATGCCGCCAAGTTGCAGGAGGAAGAAGCTGACTGGGCACGTAAGAAAGGTTACTCCCGACATAGAGACCCTCAGCCGCTATTCAAGACAGAGGATGCAAAGAAAGCCTTGTCTATGCTGGTCAGCAATGGGTACGGATCTGCAGTTAGAATTAACGACTCCATTACAGCAACTTTTAGCGATGCAGGCCATATTCTCGGATCATCCTTTGTGACGATAGAAGTTCAAGGAGATCATCAGGCTAAGAAAATTGTATTTTCAGGAGACATAGGACCAAAATTTCAACCGCTTCTCAAGGCACCGAAAAAACTCAAAGAGGCAGATATTTTATTCGTCGAATCAACCTATGGAAATAGGCAAGTTATCGACCGGGACCCCAAAGTAGAGCTTGCAGCTGTCATCAATGAGACGATGGATAATAAAGGCTGTTTGCTCATTCCTGCTTTCGCTGTGGGGAAAACCCAATCGCTTCTTTTTTACCTAAAAGAACTATTTGATCAGGGGGCTATTCCCGACATACCGGTCTATATTGATAGTCCCATGGCGATTAGTGCCACTGAGCTTTATCGGAAACACCAGTATTGTAACCCCAAGGGTGATTGTCCACCGCAAAGTGTTTTCGACTTTAAGAATTTTCATTACATGAGAGACCAAAAGGCTTCTGTCTCCTTAAACAAACTAAAAAAAGATGCCATCATCATCTCTGCTAGTGGTATGTGCACCGGGGGTAGAATCCTTCATCACCTGTATCATCGTCTTCCAAGACCCCATGATACCATTCTCTTTGTTGGATTCCAGGCTGAAGGAACACGAGGAAGAAAGTTGGTCGAAGGTGATGAATCTGTAAACATTTTTGGGCTTCCGGTTCCTGTTGCCAGCAACATTCGAAACATTATTGGGTTATCTGCTCATGGAGATAAGGATGAGTTGCTGGAGTGGATGAAGGGTGTGGAAGAACCCCCTAAAAGAACTTTTGTCGTTCATGGTGAAGCGACTAGTTCATATCATTTTGCACGTGCAATCCGGAGAATGGGTTGGAGTAATGTTATCGTGCCTGAGTATCTGGAGTCTTTCCTGCTTTTCGACAATATCTAAGTCGTAGATAGCTCTGGATAATGAAAAAACCCCATTTTCCAATGGGGGTAGTTCTAAATCAAAAGCACTAAGGAAATCCCACCTTCTCAGAAGCATATTTATAAATTAGCTACAACCACTTCTTCCTTTTGAAGTAAACCATCATGCCAGCTGCGATTACGATCATTACACCCCAGGTAATATAATAGCCATATCTGGAGCCAAGCTCCGGCATATTTTCAAAGTTCATTCCGTAAACACCAGCGATGAAGGTGAGTGGTATGAAAATGGTGGCCACAGTAGTAAGTACCTTCATTGTCTCATTCATCTTTTGGCTCAAAGAGGCAAAATAGATGTTGGTCAATCCTTCCAGCGTACGAAGAATCGTATCAATCTCTTCTAGTGCTGATAAGGCCGAATGAGCTAAGTCTTTGTAATATTTCACATTCTGTTCTTTAATAAGCTTCGTTCGATCATTTAAGATTGTCTGTAATGCATCATTGAATGGGTTCAACGACTTCTTGATTAGTTGTGCGGACTTTTTATGAGACTCCAACAGTACCAAAATAGATTTGTCGGGATTTTCGAATACCGATTTCTCTAAAAGTGCAATATCTCTGTTCACCTGCTCAATCGTCTCGAAGTAGTTGTCCAGAATTGCATCTAGCAACTGGCTTAATAAATAATCGCTGGTTCGCTTACGTAGATATCCTAAGTTTTCCTTGAGCTTATTTCGAATACTATCAAAGTGGTCTCCTCTCTCCTCTTGAAACGAAATAACCAGTTCCTCTCCAAGAACGAACGAGACTTGCTCTATTTCAATCAAGCCTTGTTCTTCTTTGCTTATTGATTTTATACTGAAAAAAAGATGGTTGTCATATTCTTCTACTTTTGGTCGCTGGGTGGTATCGAGTATTTGTCTTATCATTAAGCGTTCAAGTCCAGCTGCCTGACCTACTTGTTTAATCAAATCCACCTCATGAATACCGTGAAAATTTAACCACTTGGTTTCAGTGGCTGAAAGAGACTTAAAGAAGTTGAGATCCTTTAGTTTTTTATTCTCTGTACACGAATCAGAATTGTAAGTAAAGAGTTGGCTTTGAACTTTCTCAACTTTTTTCTCACCTATAAATGTCAGCTCAGCTTTTGCTTTTGCCTCTGACTTCACCTCTGTGTAAAAACTCTGACCAAGGCTAGTCAATGCTTTAAGTCCTTGGAACAACAACTTATCAGGCCTGATCAAATTACTGGTCTTCATATCTAATTCCATTTCAATTAGGACGAAGCTTGCCAAATTATGTCACGTGCGTTTTGTGACTTATTTGGTCCCACTCGTCGAAACATAGTTAAAATAATAATCATGCAAAACATAATCGTGACAAGTGATTCCTCCACTAAATCCTTCCGCTCGCAAAAAAAAAGATTGTTAAAGAGACAAAAGGCTAATCTAATTTGGTGAGGGGGTGAAAATGTAATCATTGAGTGATTACATTGATAACAAATTCAAAAGCTCGACTCCTCCAGAAGTTGTTTCATACGTTGGATATCGTTCGCCAATTGATGTAGTTGGCGGGAATCTTGGTCAATCTTCTTTCGCTCATTTGTCATCAATTGGATCTCTTTTTCAGCCTCTTGGATATGATTAATGGAAACAGAGATGGTTGCGTACAATTTTCTGGTTGATATAATTCGCTGAAAGAATTCCTTGAAGTGCCGATTGTATGTGAAATAGTGTTCAAGAGAAGAAACAGATCCGTTACGTTCTTCGAACAGCCGTTGTACGTTTAGTTGTATCTCCTGGTTTGTCTCGTCAATTTGAGGAATAGCGTAGTTATCAATCCATGATTTAATAACAGAAAGGCTTTCATGGAACTTGAGGCTTTGGCTTTTAAAATGCTCATCGATCTTACGCTTCTTAGCATTGGAAATTTGAACGCTTTTATCTGGTAGTATGGAGGAAACCACCCCCTTCAATCCAAAAATCCCCACGATTGACTCTGAAGTTCCTTTCAATGCCTTGTATATATTAAAACCATTTGGAACCAAAACATAATATCCTCTGATATAATCATCTATAGAGTCAATTTCTCCTAGGACACTATCTGGAAGAGTCAAATTGTTGTCGTAATTGTTAATTGCTTCCACCAGATATCTTACTCTGAGCGAATCTGATTTGTATAAAGCACTCTTTAAATTATCTGACTCTAAGGAGAGCTTGGCAACCCGCTCGTTCAGCTTTCTAAGATTGCCAGGATAATTGGTTATCGTGTTAAAGTAGTTTCCAATGAGTCGAGTTTGGGATTTCCTTAACGATGTGCAGCTACAAAGGAATAGAGTCCCGATCAAAAGTATGGCTGATCGCTTCATTGTAAGGTTTAATCATTTTCTATTTGGACGTTAACTTACATTATATGCGCTATATGTCGTAATGATCAGTGACTATTAATATGGCAATCGTCTCAATAAACAAATTAGTACACCAAAATGCCTGACAAAACCTCAGAAAAAGCACCTAAAATCTCTTCCTCCAAGCAAGTGTTCCGGATTATAGGAAAGATGCTCAAAAGACTTATTACACTGGCTAAAGATACGGATCGGGCAAACACCATCAAAGACATCAAGGAGGGTATGATTCTTCAAGGCTCCAACTTATGGATACTTGTTTGTTCAACATTTATTGCTTGTATTGGGCTGGATATAAACTCCCCTGCGGTCATTATCGGTGCTATGCTAATTTCCCCTTTGATGAATCCAATTCTGGGAATCGGATTATCAGCAGGTATTAATGATCGAGAGTCACTGATTATATCTTCACGAAATTTCTCATTGGCGATTATTCTTAGCCTTATAACTGCTGTTTTTTATTTCTCAATTACACCTTTTGGAACATTTACTACAGAAATGCGCGCCCGCGTCGCACCCACTATTCTTGATGCCTTCGTTGCCTTCTTTGGAGGACTAGCTGGAATTATTGCTGGTTCCAGAACGAACAAAACGAATGCAATTCCAGGTGTTGCTATTGCGACTGCTTTAATGCCTCCACTCTGTACTGCAGGTTTTGGGCTTGCGACTAATAGATGGGAAGTCTTTGGTGGTGCATTTTATTTATTTTTTATCAATGCAGTCCTGATTAGCTTATCAACCTACTTAATTGTTAAGTTTCTGAAATTCCCATTAAAAGAGCACGTAGACATAGCAGTTGCAAAAAAAACGAAGCGGTTTGTGTATGCCTTTGTGTTATTGTTGTTGGTGCCAAGTATTTACTTTCTCCTAAATACCATTCACGATGGAAGAAGGAATAGCATTATAAATGAGTTTATATCAATGACAATTCATAAGGATATAGATAAGGGAGTTCAATGGAACTACGAGTCTGAGTCCGACAGTATTCATGGACTCACAGTCTACTATTTTGGGCGGTACATAGGACCAGATTCTGTTATTCGACTGGAAAATTCGCTGATGAAGAAACTGGAGGAAAACTTCATGCTGAAATATTCTTTACCTGAGAAACTAGTAATCAACCTGGTTCCAACGGATTCACCTCCCGATGAAGAACAAAAGAGAATGAGTGATGAAATCACACTCCTTAAATCCAGAATGGTGGAAATGCAGCAACTTCAACAAGGGGACCTAGTTAAGCGAAGTTATGAAGTAGACAGTCTTAAAATCCGGTTGAACATAGCTCTTGGAGATACAATTCATTTTGAAGAGATCAAGAGAGAAGTGAAAGCATTCTACCCGGAACTTGATTATTTCACACTTGCAAGAAGTAGATCTACAAACTTCGAGGGAACTGATCAAATGGTTTTTATAGCCATCATTAGTGGAAACAACAAGATCAAGGATGCCTGGCAAAAGCGAGATATGCAACAAAGGATAGCAAGTTATTTGAAAACCAAGCTAAGATCTGAAGGAGTAAATGTCCTTTACAATTAGTGACTTAGTAAAGACTTGCCATCTAAATAATAGTTAGAGATTTTTGAGAAGCCCAATACCAGAGGCGGTCACATCCTGACCTTCTAATGGTCTGTTCAAATGCAAAGAAAAGAAAGAAGCTTACACAAAAAGTCTATGATTGGAGTACGGGTTTCTGTACTGCCAGGCTATTTGGGTATACTACTGTAGAACCCTCGTTGGTCTCAACCTTTAAATAAAAAAAAGTTATGTCGACAATTTTCCCTTCTATCGAGTTATCCCCATCAATGATCTTGACCGTACTTCCTATCCGATAAGGGAAGAAAAAGAACAAAAGTATTGAGGCAGTCAAATTGCTCAATATTGACCAAGTAGCAAATAGTGCTACGCCAATTACCGTAAAAATCGAGGCAAAGTAAAAAGACAAACCCTGGATTGAAATTTCCCATGCCGCTCCAAGTACTGTTGCGAAAATCATGAACAAAAATGCGTTTGAAAGCTTTCTGATATAGAGGCCCCTTTCATAGGCTATTTCATTCCGAAACGAATGCGTGGTTATAAGTTTACTAACCACAGTACGTGAAATCACATACGCCAAAATGATTCCCGCACTGAGTGAGAATGAAATGTAGTTTTCAATAAAAAAATCTAAAACCGCTTTCATTTGATTTGAAGATTAAGGAAAAAGTCACCGCATTTGATATATGAATTTAAGCAGTTCAAACTTGTAATTGCAATTAGCTTGACAATAGTTAGACATTAGCAACAAAAAAGCCCCTCAGAAAACTGAGGGGCTTCTCATTGCAGTCCCTAGGGGAATCGAACCCCTGTTTCCAGGATGAAAACCTGGCGTCCTAACCCCTAGACGAAGGGACCGGATTTACCAGTAGCTAACCACTCAAGCAGATACCTATAAATAGGTAAAAACCTGGCTCCCGATGCATCGGGACTAACCCCTACCTGCCCGTCCGAAGATGAAATCGGAGGCGGGGACGAAGGGACCGGGTTAGTAGAAAAAATCCAACGAACAAGCCGCTGGATTTTTTGGAAGTGCAAATATAGATTGCTCTTATTTCTTTGCAAAAGAGTACTGATGAAAAATTATCATCACTACTTTCAATATTTCAGTTCTATTCGGAATTGATAACCACAAAAACTGGTTATACATTTGCACCCTCAAAATTCAAAACCAATTACAATGGCAACAAAAATCGGCATCAACGGATTTGGAAGGATTGGAAGACTAAGTTTTCGTGCCCTTCTTGAAAAAGATAATATAGAAGTTGTAGCTATCAACGATCTCACCGATACTCATACACTCGCACATCTTTTGAAATATGATTCCAATCACGGAAGATTTCAGGGAACTGTTGAAGCCGATGATAAGAACATCATTGTAAATGGAAAGACGATCCCGGTCTATGCAGAAAGAGATCCGGAAAACCTTCCATGGTCAGATCTTGGTGTAGAGATCGTGCTCGAATCCACAGGTTTCTTTGTGGATGAAGCCGGGGCAGGCAAGCACCTGAAAGCTGGAGCCAAAAAAGTAGTTATCTCAGCCCCTGCAAAAGGGAACATCCCAACTGTAGTACTTGGTGTAAATGAAGATATCCTGACAGGAGATGAAACAATTCTCTCCAACGCTTCCTGTACAACCAATTGCCTTGCACCAATGGCTAAAGTATTGGATGACAACTTCGGTATCGAAAAGGGATACATTACAACAGTGCACGCCTATACTTCTGATCAACGAATTCAGGACGCTCCTCACAAAGACTTGCGAAGAGCACGAGCTGCTGCCGTTTCTATTATTCCAACCTCGACTGGTGCTGCAAAGGCCGTAGGTTTGGTGTTACCCCATCTGAATGGAAAGCTAGATGGAATTGCCATGCGAGTCCCTACTCCCACTGGATCACTTACGGACCTGACTTGTGTTGTGAGTAGGGATGTGACTGCAGAGGAAATTAACAACGCAATGAAAGTTGCTGCAAACGGACCAATGAAAGGTATTATAGAATACACGGAAGATCCGATTGTCTCTATTGACATTGTTGGCAATCCGCATTCAAACATATTTGATGCTAAGCTTACTTCATGCCATGGTAACCTTGTGAAAGTTGTTGGTTGGTATGACAATGAGGCTGGTTATTCGAGCAGGTCTGCGGACTTGATCAGCAAACTAGCTGGCTAAACAACTTCCTGCAATGGACCTCAATGAATTGGCCCGCAAACTAAATGCGGGTCAGCCATTAGTTCCCAATGAAGAAGGTTGGTTAGCGATCAATGATCCCAACAAGGTTTTGATCGTCTATGGAAGCCTGGCTCCCGGCCGGGATAATCACCAGGAGATGAGAAACATTCCGGGCAAATGGAAAGAAGCCATTATTCATGGGAAGCTAATGGAAAGTGGTTGGGGCCAACAGTTAGGATATCCCGGAATTCGATTCGAACCAATAGAAGAGCTGAAAGAAATCAGTTGCTTTGTCCTTTTCTCACAAGACCTGCCCAATCACTTAGGTATCCTTGACGAATTTGAAGGAGAGGATTACTGCCGGGTAATGGCTCCCTACAGACTGCTGGATGGAACGCAGGGGATAGGTAACATTTATGCCTTAAAATGATTCAGGCAATATTGGTGTAAACTGCCTGCACATCATCGTCATCTTCGATTTTGTCGATCATCTTTTCGATCTCTTCCAATTGCTCCTCCGAAAACTCGACCGGACTTGTAGGGATACGCTTGAGCGTTGCTTTCTTCACATCTACACTCAGGTCCTCTAGCACCTTGGACATCTCACCGAAATTGGTGTAATCAGCATATGCGTAGATAACACCGTTGTTTTCCTCAATCTCTTCCAAACCACCATCGATCAGCGATAGCTCCAACTCTTCGATATCCATGCCATCACCCTTCTCAAACTCAAAAACAGCCTTTCGTGAAAACATATATTCCAGCGAACCGGATGGTACAAAACCTCCACCTGATTTGTTAAAATAGGATTTAACGTTAGCTACTGTTCTCGTGGTGTTATCTGTAGCGCATTCCACAAACACCAATACTCCATGTGGCCCCTTCCCTTCGTACGTAACCTCGCTAATCTCATCAATGTCCTTGCCATCAGCACGCTTGATCGCAGCATCTATGTTGTCCTTCGGCATGTTTTCTGCCTTGGCGTTCTGGATAGCCGTCCGAAGTTTGGCATTCATTTCAGGATCCGTACCTCCGTCTTTGGCTGCAACAGTAATAGCCTTTGCAAGCTTGGGGAACACTTTGCTCATTTTATCCCAACGCTTTTCCTTGGCGGCTCTTCGATACTCAAACGCTCTTCCCATCTTTAAAAGATTTTTTGGCAAATAAAACCGATGAGGTGAGTAAAATCAACCCTGACTGGAGTCTTTGGAAAAAAGAACCTATTTAAACTGGTTTAGCCAGTCGATCGCTTTGTTCTCAGCATTAAATAATTGTGTTGGCTTTTGGGGCTTATTCACCGAAATGTAAAAGTTCCCCATCATTCTTAGAACGGCAGAATTGATAAGTAGCGCACTCGCCTCGACCAGGTCATTCCCTTCATTGGCCATGTAATCCCTGGCTTCCTTGGATATTGACTTTACAGCTCTTACATCGAAAAGACTGGGATAAGAAACACCCTCTTTAAATGCCACTCGATCTTTAACTATTCGTTCAGCTATCTCCAGGTCAAGTTGATCTAAAGGATCATAGACCATTCTGAACAACCCCTCGTCAATAGTCATAGTTACATAGTCGGTTTGTAATGACTTTTCCATAGCGTTTGGGCTTTTGTAGCAAATACGTAAAACACGTAGATGTTATAAATCCGTATTTCCCTCTCCTCTAGCGCTCCCCTCACACCTAGATTTATCATCATCATACTTATCACAATATAACATATCTAAACTATAATCATGGCAAAGATTATTCACAACGACAGTTTGGATACGATTGACTCATTGTTAACGGTATCCAAGAAAAAGGGATCGATACATCTTCATGCAGAAGATGAATCACTCTCGGGTGGTCGGATGACCATTAATGGACAAGAAGTACTTCATTTTGGTAGCTGTGGCTACCTCGGCCTGGAACATCATCCTCGTTTAAAGGATGGTGCGATCCGTGCTATTATGGAATATGGGACCCAATTTCCCATGTCAAGGACGTATGTCTCAAATCCACTGTACAAAAAGCTTTATGAGAAGATCTACGAAATCTATCAGGCACCAGCAGTCATTTCAAAAAATTGTACACTCGCTCACTTAGCCACCATACCAACATTAATCAAACAGAGTGATCTAATAATTCTTGATCACCTGGTTCATGCAAGTGTTCAGGAAGCAGCTAAAAAAATGCTTGCAAATGGTGTGAAGATCGAAATGATCCGTCACAACAATCTTGAAATGCTTGAAGAGATCATTAAGCGTAATCGTAGTAAGTACAGCAGGATCTGGTACATGGCCGATGGGGTATATTCCATGTTTGGGGATTTCGCTCCTATAAAGGACATGATTGAGCTGGCTGAGAAATACGAACAACTACACTTATATGTAGATGATGCGCACGGAACCAGCTGGACTGGCAAGCATGGATCAGGGTATGTAATGAGCCAAATGGATCACAAGCTGTACCGCAAAATGATCCTGACCGCCAACCTGGGGAAAGCCTTTGGTGCATGCGGTGGGATCACATTGTTCCCGAATGATGAATTCCATCATAAGGTAAGTGTCTTTGGAGGTCCTCTATGCTTTTCCGTACAAATGGAACCTCCAATCCTCGGTGCGGCAATTGCCTCAGCTGAAATCCATTTAAGCGATGCTATCTACGAAATGCAAGAAGGTCTGAAGGATAAAATATCCTACCTCAACGAGCTGTTCAAAAAAACAGACTTACCACTAGTTGATGAAAATGAGAGTCCTATCTTCTTTGTTGGTGTGGGCACCATGGATATGGGCAACTACATCGTCAGTGAAATGATCAAAAGTGGTATTTATGTCAACATCGGAGCCTACCCTGCTGTACCGGCAAAAAACATAGGCATTCGTATCACTCTCTCCCGGCATAACAGCCTGAGTGACATTGAAATGCTCGTTGACAAGCTGGAATACCATTTTCAAAAAGGACTGGTAGAAACAGGTCAAACACTTGAAAAGATCCACCGAGCATTCAGATTAAACAAAAATGAAAACAGAAAACAAACGGCCATTTCTGCTAAGAAAGAGAATCAACCACTTAGTATACATCAATACGACAGCATCTATCAGATAGATCAAAAGGAATGGGATGATCATTTAGGAAAACGTGGAATGTTTGACTGGAATGGTTTAAGCCTGATTGAAAGATCATTCACAGGCAATGAAGAAGAAGCAAACAATTGGAACTTTAGATATTTCATTGCCAGAGACCATCAGGGCAAAGTAGTCTTAATGACTTTCTATATAAGCGCCTTTTATAAGGAGGATATTTTCTCCCATGCATCCATCTCTATTGCCTTAGAAAAAGAAAGAGAGTTGAACCCCAATTACCTCATTTCCAAAGGAATATTTATTGGAAGTCTCTTCACTGAGGGGAATCATATCTACATCAACAGGGATAGTGAAATGTGGCGACCTGCTATGAGGCGACTGATTGATGAGCTCTACGAGTTCCAGGAAAAGGAAGAAGCTTCTAATATAATGTTCAGAGACCTGGAATCTGATGATAAGGAATTAGAGGAATTCATGATCGAAAATGGTTTTGTGAAAATCGATCTTCCCGAATCCTGTATTGTCCAAAACCTTGACTGGGAGACAGAAGAGGAATTCATGGAAGGCTTAACAAAAGAGAGTAAGAAGAATTTCAAACGATACATCAAGAAATATGAACACTTATGTGATGTCGCCTTTAAGGATAAACTCACTAAGGATGAACTCGAACATGCTTTGAAATTGCATAAGGCTGTCAACGAAAAGAATATGGCGATAAATACCTTTCTCTTTCCGGACAAGGTTTTTGAAGAGATGGTTGACGACCCTAACTGGGAATTCGTGGTAGTGACCATAAAACCAGAATTCAATGAAACAGATAAACCTGTGGTAGTATGCTTCTGTCATAAGAACACGCACAAGGTCTACAGCTTCATGCTTACCGCTATTGATTACGAATATGTTTACGAGTACTCAGCTTACCGAACTGCCCTATGGGCCATGGTGAAAAGAGCAAAAGAACTTGGGTGCAAACAGGCCAACTATGGAATTTCCTCTACTGTAGAAAAGAAAAGAGTTGGTGCAAGACCGCACCAGAGGGTAGGGTACTTCCAGGCAAAGGATAATTATGCTATGGAAATGATGGAAATGACCATCGCAAAGGAACGTGAATAGTTGATGCCGAATAGTCCAGGGTCCTCTCCGGAGGACTTTGGGCTTAATTAAAATCAATAGTAAAATGAAAACAGCAATCGAAAAATCAATAAAAGAACGAATAGAAGACATTAGCATGCTCATATTCGAAGTTGCTAATGGAAACTTTGACTACACCATTGAATCTTCTGATGGAGATGATGAATTGGATGCCATCATTTCGGGTGTAAATATGCTTGGACAGGAGCTCAAGCTCTCCACAGTCTCCAGGGATCACATGCAAAGCTTGTATGATGGGGTGATAGACATGATCATCGTCACTGACCTGGAAATGAATGTGGAAAAAGTCAATGATACTTGTGCACAGGCAATCGGATTTGAGGAGCGCGATTTGATGGGCAAACACCTGACCAGCCTGATCGACTTGCAACGCAACAGCAGTCTGATCCGAACCATCATGAAACAAATGGATGAGGATGGTAAGTATCAAAATGCCGAATTATATCTCAAGACGAACACCGGATCAACGGTACCAACTTCAGCCTCTTTTTCATTCCTGAAAAATGCAAGAGGTCTGAAAGAAGGTATTATGATTGTCGCCAAAGACATTACACAGATCAAGGAAACCGAGAAAAATCTCATCCTGGCCAAAGAGGCTGCTGAAGAAGCTAACGAGTCAAAAGGACGGTTTCTCTCCAACATGAGTCACGAGATCAGAACGCCTCTCAACGGGATCATCGGGTTTACTGACCTGTTGAAAACAACCGAGTTGGATGAAACTCAACAAGAATGCGTGGATATGATCAGCAACGCGGGATCTAACCTATCCAAGCTGCTAAACGATGTACTTGACCTTAATAAGATAGACCTTGACCGTCTCGATCTTGAAGAGATTCCTTACAACTTCAGGGCAACGTTTACTTCTAACCTTAATCCCTACATTCATATTGCTGGAGAAAAGGGGCTCTCCCTCTCCTATTCATTTGATTCTTCTGTTCCGAAAATTGTCATTGGCGACCCTACCCGATTGAACCAGGTCATATTGAATATGGTAAGTAATGCCATCAAGTTCACTGAGAACGGGAAAATAGAAGTACGTTTTTTTGGTATTGGACAGGGTAAAAATGCCAAACTCCAATGTACTGTAGCAGATACAGGGATCGGAATACCACAAGAAAAGCAGGAAGCGATCTTTGATCGGTTCACCCAGTCTGACAATTCTGTTACCCGAAAATATGGAGGCTCCGGACTTGGGCTGGCCATATGCAAACAACTGGTTGAATTAATGAACGGGACAATCAACATCGTTAGCCCTTCCATTGATAGAACACATGGTTCCACCTTTGAATTTACCATCCCGATCAAGGTAGGTGAAGAAGCAAAGAAGAAGACGATTGAAGAAGAAATAGCGCTCCAGTTTGATGATCTCAAAGTCCTGGCAGTGGATGACAACAACGTTAACCTGGTTTTGGTGGAAAGGATCCTTCAGAAGACAGGAGCAAATGTCATCACCGCTATGGATGGAAAAGAAGCAGTTGAAAAAGCCCGGGAAGAGAACCCTGACCTGATACTTATGGACATTCAAATGCCAGTCATGGATGGATTGTCAGCAACGAAAATCCTTCGGAAGGAAAAATATATCAAGCCTATTCTGGCCTTGTCTGCGAATGTGGACAAAGAAAACTTAGGAAAGATCAAGGAAGCCGGGATCGATGATTTTCTACAAAAGCCGTTTGATAAACCAAAACTGACCAAAATGATCAGCAAATGGACACATGGTGATTGACAATCGTTACTTCTTCCAAAGGACATTTAAGATCACTCCTCCCAGTACCAGCGCCATACCGCCGTAAGTGACCAGGTTGAAGTTTTCGTCAAACAAGAAGTATCCGAAAAGTAAAGAGTAGATGATCCCTACATACATCAGAATGGAAATTTTACTTAACTCTTCTTTCTGGTAGGCCTTAGTCATGAAGAATTGAGCGATCTGGGTGAACAACCCAACCAAAATGAGAAAAAGCCAGTCCCAACCAGAAGGCTGCACCCAGACAAATGCAGACCATACTGCGGCAATTGGAAGGATGACCAACGGGAAGTAAAATATGATCACTAGTGGATGTTCACTTGTCTTCAGTTTTCTGATAAAGTTGTAAGCAAAGCCCATGAACAAGGAGGCTCCAATACCCATGATCAGGTGAATCGTCGAGATCCTCGGATCAAAACCTTGTATGACCAGGATGCCAATAAAACTAATTAAAAAGAAAAGCCATTGCACATGTTTTACCTTCTCTCCGACCAGGAAAATACCAATAACGGTAGTGAAAATCGGCGCCAGGTATTGCAAGGTTGATGCTGTTGCAAGAGGGATCTGCTGAAGCAAACTAAAGTAGGTGATCAAAGCAATAGCTCCGGTTATCCCTCGCAATGAAAGCAATACTTTGTTGTTCCCCCAGACACTTACTTTTTGCCTCGCTAAGAAGAATGCACTGATCGCTAAACTTATAACAGATCGAAAGAGTATTATTTCTATCGCTGGAATGTGCGGAATGTACTTAACGCACACCTTCATCAAGGTGAAGGTGAAAGAAGCCAGTAACATGTAGCGAACGCCCTGGCTTAAATTCATTTATGGTTTATTACTCCGTCTTTAATTTCTAATGTACGGTCAGCCATACCGGCCAACTCCATGTTGTGTGTAACGATAACAAAGGTTTGCCCCATCTCATTCCTTAACCGAAAAAACAGCTCATGAAGTTCCCTTGCACTCTGAGAATCCAAGTTTCCGCTTGGTTCATCGGCAAAAACAATAGATGGTTGATTGATCAATGCCCTGGCTACCGAGACACGCTGCTGTTCTCCTCCTGACAATTCAGAGGGTTTATGGTCAGCACGTTCCGAAAGCCCCATGAGAGCGAGCAGCTTTTTCCCTTTCTCATTGGCTTCCTGATCGCCCTTGATAAATGCTGGAATACAAACGTTCTCAAGTGCCGTAAACTCCGGCAAAAGGTTATGGAACTGAAAAATAAAGCCAATTTCCTCATTCCTGAAAGTAGAAAGTTGCTTCGGTTTCAACTGTGAAACAGCAGTTCCATTGATGGTCACCGTCCCTTCATCCGCCGTATCAAGGGTACCAAGGATATGAAGCAAGGTGCTCTTGCCAGCTCCGGAAGCGCCAACGATCGAAACCACTTCCCCGGAAGCGATCTCCAGGTCAATCCCTTTGAGTACCTCAAGGTTGTTAAATGATTTCTTAATGTTCCTCGCTTCCAGCATAGCCGCAAAGATGTATCAATCGAAGCAAATACAACTTGGTTAAACACCCACGATCTGTTAGCTTCGCAAAAAATTCGAACCCATGAATATTCACGAGTACCAAGCCAAAGAAATTCTTAAATCATATGGGGTAACCATCCAGGAAGGGATCGTTGCTGACACCCCGGATAAAGCTATTGAGGCAGCAAAAGAACTTAACCGGGAAACAGGTACTTCGTGGTATGTAATTAAGGCCCAGATCCATGCCGGAGGTCGAGGTAAAGGAAAAATTCAGGAGACCGATTCCAATGGAGTTGTGCTTGCCAAAAGCCTTGATGAAGTAGAGCCAAAATCAAAGGCTATTCTGGGTGGTACGCTCGTAACACATCAGACCGGGCCGGAAGGCAAAAAAGTCAACAAAGTACTTATTGCACAGGATGTTTACTACCCGGGAGAATCTGACCCTAAGGAGTATTATCTATCCATTCTATTGGATCGTGGAACTGGTCAAAATGTGATCATGGCCTCAACAGAAGGTGGTATGGATATCGAGACAGTAGCAGAAGAGACTCCTGAAAAGATCATCAAGGAGTGGATCGATCCATCCGTAGGTCTTCAGGGATTCCAGGCAAGAAAAGTTGCTTTTGCTCTTGGTTTGGAAGGTGATGCGTTCAAGGGAATGGTCAAATTCATTCATGCACTTTACAAAGCATATGTTGGGACAGATGCATCTCAGTTTGAAATTAATCCCGTACTGAAAACATCAGACAATAAGATCCTTGCTGTAGATGCAAAGGTCAACCTGGATGACAATGCACTTTTCAGACATAAGGACATAGCCGAACTCAGAGATCTTTCAGAGGAAGATCCATTGGAAGTAGAAGCAGGAAAATCCGGCCTTAACTACGTCAAGCTTGACGGTAATGTAGGATGTATGGTAAACGGAGCGGGCCTTGCAATGGCCACTATGGATATCATCAAATTATCCGGTGGTGATCCTGCTAACTTCCTTGATGTAGGAGGTGGAGCGAATGCTCAAACTGTTGAAGCAGGCTTCAGAATTATTCTTCAGGATCCAAATGTAAAAGCCATCCTGATCAACATCTTCGGAGGAATCGTTCGATGTGATCGGGTTGCGAACGGAGTAGTAGAAGCTTATAAGAATATCGGTGAGATCGACGTACCAATTATCGTAAGGCTTCAGGGAACCAACGCAGAAGAGGGAGCAAAGATCATTGAAGAGTCCGGACTCAAGGTGACGTCTGCCATCGTCTTAAAGGATGCTGCTCAGAAAGTGAAAGAAGTTCTGGCCTAAGCTACAACTCATTTAGGGGTAACAAGTTCTGTTCTTGCCATAGTCAAAAACCTGAAAGACTATGGTCAAAACAAAATACTTCCTTTTACTACCACTAATCGCATCCATCGTATTGCTGGGTTCTTGCGACAATGATAATCCTGAACCCAATGATCGATCCTACTTTCTGTCAGGCAATACAGAGTTTGGCAAGACCTGGAGTATCTCTGAGATTGAGATTGAGATTGGTACAGTCCAACCTCACCAATGCGTGACCGATAACTTCATTACTTATTTCCCAAATGGTAATTATGAGATCAATGAAGGTGCCAGTAAGTGTGATCCGAATGATCCGCCTGCGGTAACGGGTTCATGGACATTGAACTCTTTTGAAACCAAAATTTTCGTTGAATTTGGGGACAGTGTTCAAACCTGGAACATTGAGTCGATCAATAGCGAGGTTCAGCGTATTTCCAGCGAATTCCAGGAAGGAGAGCGAATCTACTCTTTGAGATCTGTTAATTCTAATTGAATTTTTTAAAGAAAAAATTAGGGGTAATCAAGAATTACATGTACTAATAATAAAACCGCTTCAAGTTATGAGTTATGTAAGATTCTTCCTTTCGGTTCTGACAGTAGTGATCCTGCTGGTGCTTTTAAGCTAGTCAATTCAGTCTATATATATTTCAAGTCTTCCTTCCTTTTGAGGGGAGACTTTTTTACTGCCATAAAAAAGCCTCTCGTAACGAGAGGCTGTTAAGTGCACTCGGAAGCCTGCCTGTCGGCAGACAGGGATTCGATCGCAGCGGCGAACCGCCCCTCAACCCCCAGAGCCGATCCCGATAGTCATCGAGACTATCCATTCCGATATACCGGAAGAACTACGAGCATAAATGGCTCATTATCTGTTCTGAAACTTCGGAAGAACATAAGGAAGTAATTAAAGCCTGATTTACACAACTAAAAAGCCTCTCGCAACGAGAGGCTTAGTAAAGTGCACTCGGAAGCCTGCCTGTCGGCAGACAGGGATTCGATCGCAGCGGCGAACCGCCCCTCAACCCCCAGAGCCGATCCCGATAGTCATCGAGACTATCCATTCCGATATACCGGAAGAACTACGAGCATAAATGGCTCATTATCTGTTCTGAAATTTCGGAAGAACATAAGGAAGTAATTAAAGCCTGATTTACACAACTAAAAAAGCCTCTCGCAACAAGAGGCTTAGTAAAGTGCACTCGGAAGCCTGCCTGTCGGCAGACAGGGATTCGATCGCAGCGGCGAACCGCCCCTCAACCCCCAGAGCCGATCCCGATAGTCATCGAGACTATCCATTCCGATATATCGGAAGAACTACGAGCATAAATGGCTCATTATCTGTTCTGAAATTTCGGAAGAACGTAAGGAAGTAATTAAAGCCTGATTTACACAACTAAAAAAGCCTCTCGCAACAAGAGGCTTAGTAAAGTGCACTCGGAAGCCTGCCTGTCGGCAGACAGGGATTCGATCGCAGCGGCGAACCGCCCCTCAACCCCCAGAGCCGATCCCGATAGTCATCGAGACTATCCATTCCGATATATCGGAAGAACTACGAGCATAAATGGCTCATTATCTGTTCTGAAATTTCGGAAGAACATAAGGAAGTAATTAAAGCCTGATTTATACAACTAAAAAGCCTCTCCCAACGAGAGGCTTAGCAAAGTGCACTCGGAAGCCTGCCTGTCGGCAGACAGGGATTCGATCGCAGCGGCGAACCGCCCCTCAACCCCCAGAGCCGATCCCGATAGTCATCGAGACTATCCATTCCGATATATCGGAAGAACTACGAGCATAAATGGCTCATTATCTGTTCTGAAATTTCGGAAGAACGTAAGGAAGTAATTAAAGCCTGATTTATACAACTAAAAAGCCTCTCCCAACGAGAGGCTTAGCAAAGTGCACTCGGAAGCCTGCCTGTCGGCAGACAGGGATTCGATCGCAGCGGCGAACCGCCCCTCAACCCCCAGAGCCAATCCCGATAGTTAGCGGGACTATCCTTTCCGATATATCGGAAGAACTACGAGCATAAATGGCTCATTATCTGTTCTGAAATTTCGGAAGAACGTAAGGAAGTAATTAAAGCCTGATTTACACAACTAAAAAAGCCTCTCGCAACAAGAGGCTTAGTAAAGTTCACTCGGAAGCCTGCCTGTCGGCAGACAGGGATTCGATCGCAGCGGCGAACCGCCCCTCAACCCCCAGAGCCGATCCCGATAGTCATCGAGACTATCCATTCCTATATATCGGAAGAACTACGAGCATAAATGGCTCATTATCTGTTCTGAAATTTCGGAAGAACATAAGGAAGTAATTAAAGCCTGATTTATACAACTAAAAAGCCTCTCCCAACGAGAGGCTTAGCAAAGTGCACTCGGAAGGATTCGAACCCTCAACCCCCAGAGCCGAAATCTGGTATTCTATCCAGTTGAACTACGAGTGCATAAAATTTGAACTCACTGACTATCCATTCCGATACATCGGAAGAACTACGAGTGCGTTCAAAAATGAGGTGCAAATATAGGAAACCCTAGAAGGATAATTTATCAATTGTATTACTGGAAATTTCAACCGTACCACCGGAAGAGTCCGAACCTATGATTCTCACCAGATCCAATTGAACTTCCAGCTTCTGGTTGTCCTTTTTTACAAGAAGGGCTTCCCAGGTAGGAACTCCTTTCTTCCTGCTCGATACCGATTTTAAATTGATCCTTCTGATAGAATTGAGAGTGAGGGTCCAATCTTTACCGTTGGATTTAAAACTGATGTATTGATCACTCGAAACATCCGGTGATTGAACGACAGTTATGTTAGATAGCCTGATCTCATCCCCATTTTTTTTTGTTACGGTGATTCCGCTTTGAGGTGGTGAACAAGATAAGACTGCTGTCAAAATTGTTGTTAGAAGCAGCATAATTCAAACTTATATCAATTAGGCAACACCAACCAATAACTCCCCTAAGTTTTGGAAACGAGTTATATTTATGCAAAAATCAAATAATGGAAGAAAAGTCTGTCAATTTAGTAGAGTGGTTCAATAGTTTGACAGTTGGAGATTTTGCAGGAATCGTCCTGTTAATATCCTTTGCGATCCTGATCATTGTAATGGTAGGTCGTACCTTTAGAGATAAGCCTGAAGCTTAGATCTTATTTCCGCATTTCTTACAGTATTCCGCATCGTGATCATGCGTTGCGTGACCACATAATTCGCACTTTTTTCCGCTTGCTTCTGTGGCTCTCTTGTCCATTTCTGCAGTTGCAATCTCTGAGGTTACTATTCCTGTCGGGACCGCTATGATCGCATAACCCATCAGCATGAGTACCGAAGCAAAACCCTGACCAAGGGCGGTTTGTGGCGAGATATCTCCATAACCAACGGTAGTCACCGTTACAATTGCCCAGTAAATACTTCTGGGAATACTTGTAAAGCCACTATCCCCACTTTCAATGATATACATCAAGGTACCCATGATCATAACAAGTGTACATACTGCTCCAAGGAATACAAAGATCTTGTGTCGGCTGGCCTTAAGAGCATTTCCAATTACTGAAGCTTCCCGCAAATACCTGGAGAGTTTAAGTATCCTGGCTATTCGAAGTAAGCGGATCGTACGAATGACAACCAGGTAACTTCCACCTGCTGTGATCAAGGTGAGATAAGTCGGAAGTAGGGCTAGCAAATCAATGATCCCAAGAAAACTAAAGGCATATCGCTCAGGCCTTCTGGTAATAGCCAAACGCAAAGCATATTCAATAGTGAAAAGGATAGTGAACGACCACTCCAAGATGGCAAAGATGTGCCCAAACTGATCATTGATTTCCTGTACACTTTCCAGCATTACACTCAGCACGCTCAAAACGATCGCCCATAAAAGGACGATATCAAAGATTTTACCGGATCGTGTTTCCGTGTCGAAAACAATTACCCACAGCTGTTGTTTAAGCTTCGGAAAGTATTTGAATTCTGGTTGAGACATAATTTACCGCTTGATATAAACGTTTTATGAACTATATGTGTCCTACGTTAAGGCCTAAAGCAGGCCGAAATTATGTATTTTACCTTTAATTTAGCGTGTTAACTTTAAAATCATTAGAGATGAAGAAAACCTATTTGAAGTATTTAAATGCCTTGGCATTAACTGGTATATTGGCCTCATTTGCGGTCTTATCTAGCTGTTCAAGCGATGATAGTGGCGATGCAGGGCCGACTCAAACGATCTGGGAACTTATCGAAGCAGATGCAAACCTATCATTGCTTGCTGCTGAGTTTGCGAATTTTGCTGACATTGAGGCGACACTGAGTGACGAAGACGGAAATATTACTGTTTTCGCTCCTAGTAATGCTGCACTAAACGTCTTATTAGGCAACCTTGGATTGGACAATTTCAGTACGGTATCTGAAGATATTGCGCGGGCGGTACTTACCTATCACATTGTAACTTCGGGAGCGTTGGCTTCCGCTGACTTATCCGGAACGATTACTACCCAACAAGGGGAAGCTATCACTGTAACAGCAGATGGTTTGTTAGACACTGGAGCTACTGATGACGCAGAATTTGGAACTACAGATATCCAGGCAACAAATGGAGTGATCCATGTGGTTGACGTAGTACTTGTTCCCCCTACCATTGGAGCCCAGATTGTTGCTACCCTTGGAAGGATATCTCAATCAATTCTGCTTGGTGCTGATTTCACTACTTTAGCAGCAGGTATGCTGAAAGCTGATGCAGCACAAACGGATGCTACAGCAACCATAGTTGCACTGTTGACTGGGGACATTACTGATTCAAGTCCAACTCAGATCACATTCTTTGCTCCAACCAACGCTACTTTCACAGCAGCTGGATTCGATGTTGACTCATTCACTGCAGAGCAATGGGATGCCATCATTCGAAATCACATTGTTGTGGCGCAAGGTGGTACCGATGGAACCGCTGCGCTTGCAGAAACTGATCTTACCACTGGGGCTATGTACTACAGTGCATACGGTAGTATGAATCCGTTGGCATTCTTCAATGACACGAATTCGATTCCTGCCGATAATGGCATTGGGATTTTCATTGATGGCAATCAGGATGTCGACTTCCTGGACACAAACACATTCACCAACTTCGATGCAGAGGTGGTTGTGCTCAATGCGGTAGATGCGGAGAATGGAGCAATCCATGTGATTGCCGGAGTTCTTTCTCCATTCCCGGCTAGCAACTAATAAAGTCAAATAATACATTAACAAGCCCTGATCCCGACACTTCGGGATCAGGGCTTTTTTATTTCTTAACAATTGAACGTAAAATCATAATTACGACATAAATCAGTTTTCTTCAATCTATGGATAGTGGTGAGTAACTTGAACATACCACTAAAAAATATCTATTATGAGAAAACTGAATCATTTAGTACATGTCATCCTTCTTGTGCCCGGAATAGCCTGGTCACAAGTTGGTACTACGAGCGAAGATGACAACAACGAAAGTCGACAGGGTGATTATAGCACTTACATTGGATCAAATACTGGTCTTAGTGCTACAAGCTCATCGGACTACAATACAGCCGTGGGATCCAGCGCCGGAAGGCAACTGACCTCTGGAGATTACAATGCAGTCTTTGGATATGCTGCTGGATATTCCTTAAATGCGGATTTATATAATGTTATGATTGGATCTGAAGCCGGTCGAGCCAATAGTGCTTCGAACAATACAATGATTGGCTATCAAGCTGGTTATAATAACACTGGTAGTGGAAATATTTTCTTGGGTAAACAGGCAGGTTTCAACAACCTATCCGGATCCAACCAATTATTTATCGATAATTCCACAACCAATAGTCCCTTAATCTGGGGTGATTTCAGCGCCAATCGTATCAAGATCAATGGTACATTCGAGACTTCTGGAAAAGTAGGCATAGGAATGGGCACTTCAACCTATCCACTAGAGGTTTCCGGAGATGCCCGACTAAACAATGGGTGGCTTAGGTCTGTCGGCGATTATGGGATGTATAACAATTCGGATGGTACATACTGGTATTCAGATAATGCAAACTATATGCGGTCAAGATCAGATCGCGGAATCATTATTGCCAATCGAGCCAATACCATCAAAGGATACATTTATCACGACAATTCTAACGGGTTTGGTTTGTTAGATGGTGACGGAAATTGGGGATTGAGACTTCAAAGAGATAGTCATACGAGCTTTCTCATTAACAATAGTGAAAAGATGAGAATACTTTCCAGTGGTAATGTCGGCATAGGTAACACGGCACCTGCATACCGGCTTCATACTTCCGGAGATATTTACGCAGATGGAGGTTGGTTACGAGTATCAGGTAACAGAGGTATCTATTTCGAGAGTTACGGCGGTGGTTTTTTTATGAGCGACAATACCTGGATCCGGACGTATAACAATAAGAACTTCTACCATAATACCGGGATTATGCGAACAGATGGTTCACTCCAAGTCGGCCCAGACGGGGATCGGTTTATTGTGCAAACTGATGGAACGGTGGGTATCAATACCACAAGTCCATCCGCATTATATAAGCTAGATGTAAATGGATCCATCAACGCATCAGGGGGTGATTCAGATGACTGGAATACAGCTTTCACAGAGCGTGGGTCTCAAATTGCAGGAACTGGGTTGAATTGGTCCGCAGGTCAACTAAATGTTTCAGGGGTAAATACCGACGACCAAACCTTAAGTTTGGCTTTAGATACGCTTTACATTGAAGACGGAAACTATGTTGATTTGACGGGCTACCTTGATAATACTGACAATCAATTTATTAACAAGCTATCACTCAATGGAACAGTACTTGAAATGTCCCTCCTTGGAGACGGGCTACCTGATCGTACAGTTGATTTAGTTGGACTACAAGATGATCTAGGGGATCATCAAGTTGATCAGCATCTTATCCCGAATGGTTTGGGAAATTGGGATCTTGGAACAGGAACCGATCCTTTTGGGTGGTTGCACTTAAGAGCTGGATTGAAACTTGACAGTGTAACTCTTCTTTCTCATTACCATTTCGGTAATACTCTTGCTCTTGGATTACACGCAGGTATTGGAGGTATTGAAAACACCTCTCTCGGTACCTATGCAATGCAAAATACCACGGGATCAGACAATGTTGCTGTTGGACATAATAGCCTAAAGTCAAATACTACAGGTGCCAGTAATGTAGCGGTAGGGCATGAAAGTTTACTCTCAAACACTACTGGCTACTACAATACGGCGGTCGGTAAAAGGGCTTTGCGATACAATACAACCGGAATTTCTAACGTATCTATTGGTCGGCTAAGTCTTCAAAACAACCAATCTGGAAATGACAATGTTGCCGTGGGCTATCTTTCTTCATGGCAAAGCACAACCGGGATCAGAAATTCGACTCTAGGATCCAACTCTATGGGTAGTAATACAACCGGGTCTAACAATACCGCTGTTGGTTATAACTCATTAAGCAGTAATACAACTGGAAGTAACAATACTGCAGTTGGCTATGGAGCTGGAACAAGCACTAGTGGCTTAAGTAATACTACTGCAATTGGAAATGGTGCTACGACAACTGCCTCAAATTCTGTTCGAGTTGGAAATACCTCGGTGACCAGTATTGGTGGTCAGGTATCCTGGTCCACCCTATCGGATGGACGGTTTAAATCAGATGTAAAGAATGATGTTTCTGGACTTGAATTCATCAACGCGCTCAACCCGGTCAGCTATCGGGTAGATCGAGGTGAATTGGATCTATTCCTGGGTAAAGCACACGAGGAAGAAGCAAGTAAGAGGAAATCCAATTTATCAGAACGACGCATCGGTTTTGTTGCTCAGGAAGTCCAGGAAGTAATTGACCAAACAGGTTTTGTATTTGATGGAGTAGAGAAGCCGCAGCACGAGGGTGATCACTATTCCATTCGTTATGCAGAATTTGTAGTCCCACTTACCAAAGCGGTTCAAGAACTCAACACACTTCTTGAAGAGCAAAATGAAACTATTGCTAGTCTTCAGGCCCAACTAAATGAACTAAAGGGTGATGAATCCCAATCATCAGAATCAGGCGTTGAGAGAAATTTGAATCCAGGAGAATCAATAGAATTGCTCCAGAACAGACCGAATCCATTCTCGGAGGAAACACATATTGAGATGAGTATTCCACGCACCATTTCAAAAGCAGAAGTGATCATCTATGATCTAAGAGGGACGCAGCTAAAAACAATCCCAGTCAATACTCGCGGTGCTACTTCCATAAGAATTGAGGGGTATGAATTGGAAGCTGGCATGTACATCTACGCGTTAATCACAGATGGAACTGTATTTGGGACGAAGAAGATGATATTGACTAAATAGAATAATTGAATACCTATAAAAAAAACCCTGATCCCGACTCTTCGGGATCAGGTTTTTTTTGTTTCTTGATTACCACAGCTTAATTCATCAGCTCATCATAAGTGATTGACAGGTAGTAGATCGAACCAATATTCGGTCCCCCAAGACTTTGGATGAATGGATCTCCAAATAAATTGGTACCACCAAGTTTAAGTACGGATTTAATCTCGTCAAGCCTCAAAGACACCTGGGCATCCAAATTACTATATGCTGGTACAGGACCTCTTGCGAATGAAGATTCCCAACGGAAAGCATCCTGCCAACGATAAGTAATATTGAAACCAATCCTATCAGTTACTTTTCGATTGCCAAAGTTGATATTGTATTTATGCTCCGGAGTATTGAATTCAGCCAAGTTGTCGCTGGTAAATCCACCGGTGATCTGGTTCCAGCTGTAATTACCTCCGATGGAATAGCCTCGTGGCAAACTGTAAGTTGCTCCTATCGCTACCCCTTGCGTATTAACCTCATCATCCAGGTTGGTGTAGATCTGAGCTGTATTACCCGTAAACGAACCATCGCTCTCAAGTGAAAGTGCAGTTCCATTCAAAATAGTCGCATAATTCGGATCTCCAGCCACCGCTCCCGGAATAGTGGTAGGACTAGCCAGGGAAGCTGCTGTATGCTCATCGGCGATTACATATTGAACCTGGGTGATAAAATCGGTATAGCTATTTCTATAATACGAAGCATCGATCAACAGTTGATTATTGATCAGGCTTTTATATCCAAACTCTATAGATCTGACCTGTTCAGGGATTACAGGTCTTATATCAGCCGAAGTAAAAGGAACTAGCTCACTGGCGGCTGTGGCAAAATCGTTTCCACCAAAAACACTATTCCTGAAGGCCAGTGTCGACCCTCCGGTGTAGGCCAACGGCACTCCCGTACTACTCGTTCGTGCTAACTGGTAACGGTCGTAGTTCTCCTGAAGCCCTCCTAGCAGTCTTGTGGTAATCGTATTCAGATCAATGTATTGACCCTGGGTAGTCGGGTTTCTGAAACCTGTCTGAAAAGACGCACGGAAGTTGTGATCCCCACCAACAGTATAAACGGCAGATATTCGAGGGTTCACCTGACCGTCAAAATTTTCATTCTTATCATATCGAACAGAACCAGAGACCTTCAAAGCATCGGTAAGCCGCTTCCCTGCCTGGACATACCCCCCGAATTCATTGATCTGGATACCACCATCTGCATCCGGAAAAATGGTTCCGTTGGATCGTAGGTCAAATATTCTGTAGCTACCCCCTACTTGTAATTCAAAAGCATCAATTTCATTTTTGAAATCATACTGTGCTTCTGCATGATACAATTTAGTCGCGTCGTTGAATTTAGGTCCTTGAGGAACTACACCTTCCTGTGCATTTTCTGTCAATGTGTTAAACGCTGAAGAGTTAACATCCAAAACATCACGACCGAAGAAAGAATCTGTCGCTGCACGAGCAGATTCATGGGCTGATTGTTGGATCAGCAAAGCTGCGGATGGATCATTTACCTGCAGAGCAGCTAAATCACCAGGGTTGAATCCCTGTGAGTTAAGGTAATCCAGATAGTTCACTCCATAGTTGGCGAGGTAGTTAGAAACTTCTCCACCGTAAAGCGATTCATTGACCTTTAAACCCAAAAATTCAGTAATGTATGAGTCGCCAGAATCTTCAAAGGTGCCGTATGCTCTAATATAGAAATTGTCAGCTCTCAACTGTAGTCTATGTTGTTGGATACCGAAATTTGATAGTGAATATCGTTGCGCTCCAGTGTATATACTGGTTCCAAAACCTCCATTGTACAAATAGCTTAATTCGTAAGCATCGTTCAATCGGTAATAAAGACCTGCATTAAACTTGGTATTTTCGGCACCATAATCAATCAGATCAACTTCTCGGAATGGTGTGACTGAAACAACATGATTGGGCAAGTCACCAGCTGCAGCATAATCTCTTGCAGTCAAACCCGGAGCAAAAACTCTAGAGCCTGCTAGCCCATTGAAACCACTGCTGAAAGGAAATATGGCCAAATTAATAGTTGCTTCGTCTCCCATGAAGTGTAAGCGATCCGCTCCGGGGTTTACACCTCCAATACTTGCAAATGGGTTGTTGTCGGCGTTTCTATCAAAATCTGATGTTCCCTGCCAATCATCCGCATAGGAATAAGTAGCGTTGAGCTTGAAGGCGAACTTGTCATTCAACTGTTTTGCATATCGAATGGAGAATGTATTCATCAACGCAGCATCCTGGTCAGCATTGCTGCCCACATGGTTTACTCCGGTCTTCACATAAGCACTTAATCCCTGGTATTCGAATGGGTTCTTACTGTTAACTAATAAAATCCCGTTGAATGCATTCGGTCCGTAGAGCGCTGATGATGCTCCGGGGATCAGCTCCACACTTTCCACATCCAAAACAGAAGGCCCATTCAGGTTTCCAATAGGAAAGTTCAAAGCCGGGGCCTGGGTATCCATTCCGTCGATCAATTGCACAAAACGGGTATTTCCTGTTGATCCAAATCCACGTGCGTTAATGATCTGGAAATTGATACTACTCGAGGCTACATCCACCCCTTTCAAATTAGCAATAGCGTTATAATAATTGTCAGCCGAAGTGTTCTGAACATCCAGTATATCCATCTTCTCGATACTCACAGGTGATTCCAAAATGCTCTCCTCTACTCTTGACGCAGAAACCACCACTTCTTGGCCTAACAAGGCTGCCTCAGCCAGCGCTAAATTCAATTCCATTGAGTTTTGAGTTACCTCTATCTCCTGTCGCTCAAATCCAACACTTGAAACGACAAGGGTAATTGGCGGTGAGGATTGAACTTGAAGATTGAACGATCCATCTACTCCGGTTATGGTTCCCAAAACCGTTCCCTTTACCAATATATTCACCCCAATCAAAGGCTCTCCGGTTTCTTCATCAGTAATGGTCCCGCTTACGGTAGTTTGGGCCAATAGTACGCTCGAGCCTAGCAACATCACTATCCCCAAAATGATTTTTGTAAATTTCTTAGTCATAAGGTCAACATTAATTTTAGAAATGCTATCTAAATAATAATAGGTAAAATAACCATAAAATGCTTCTCAATGGTAATAGAAGCTAGTCTTCGTATAGAAAAAGTCGGCTGAAAAAAGTGCTTAGCCTTCAGATTTGAGATGCTCGACCAGACGGTCACATAAGGAATTGATCTCTTGATTCATGTATTCATCACCTGTCGAATTAAGGATACTTTGACCTAAACCACCTAAGCAATCAATGTAGAACCGTTTCATTTCATCTACCGGCATATCCTTGGTCCAGAGATCAATCCGCATGGTATTTTTGTTTTGGTGATCCCAGAGTGAAAGACTTATTGTTTTAGTTTCACTAAGTCCGGGCTGGTCTTTTTCATCTGCATCCCAAAAGATCTTCTCAGGAACCTGGTCGTTATCTAGTTCTACAACCAGTTTAATTTCGGATTTCTTCATTGATTATGGTAAGGTGTTTCTAAAATTCTGATAGCGGATGGCTGACTCACTATCAACCGTAGTATCACAATTGATTTCATCCGCCATTGCATTGATGTCTTCTACCCTGTTATCAGGGCTCGGGTGAGTGCTTAGGAATTCCGGCCGTCTTTGTGCTTCATTGTCCAATAACTTTTGGAAAAAGGCTGCAGCTCCATTGCAGGCATAATTTGTTTGAGAAAGGTATCTTACTGAAAAATCATCCGCCTCAGCTTCAGCATCCCGACTAAACGCAAGAACTGCTCCGGTACCAGCTATCTGCCCCACCATTTGTTCAAGTTGAGAAACTTCTCCCCCTGCTATAATGCTTAACAAAACCGAAATACCGTACTGTCTTTGCAGTTGCTTAGAGCTGTGCCGTTGGTCTGAGTGAGCAATCTCATGACCAATCACTCCTGCCAGATCGTCTTCCCTATCAAGAAAATAAATAAGTCCGGTATAGACATATAATTGACCACCGGGTGTTGCAAATGCATTCAGTGTTTGGTCATCGTTGATGATATTGATCGTCCAATTAAATTCTTCGCGATACGTGATCTCCTCCGAATCAAGGATGTTATTCATCATACTTTCAATGTAATCGTACGAAACAGGATATTGTTCACGTGAAAGAATTTCAAAAGACGGATCATTGGCGATTTCTTCGGCGACACGTTCCCCAAGCTCGATATCATTCTCAATGGAAAAGAGTAGAAAGTCTCCGTTCTTATCACAAGAGATGAGCAATCCGCCTAGCAGTAACAAACATGTAAGAACCAGCGATCCAAAAAACTTCATGATAGCATTTTTATGGCATTTTCCTTATCCTCATTCAATTGAGCTTTCAATTCATCAACCGAATTGAATTTCTTCTCCTTTCTTAACGATCTAACAAACTCAATTCTGATTTCCTCCCCATAAATATCTCCTTCAAAATTAAAAAGATGTGCTTCAATTGTCCTTTTGCTACCATTAACCGTCGGTTTAAACCCGATATTAAGCATTCCATTGTACCATTCGCCGGATAAGTTTGCCCGAATGGCATATGCACCATCACCTGGCAGTAACTTGTACTCTTCAGCAATTTGAATATTGGCAGTAGGAAAGCCAATAGTTCGTCCAAGACGCTCTCCCTCAACCACTTTCCCTGTGAGCGAATACACCCGGCCCAATAGCGAATTTGCCAGTTGAACTTCGCCATCATGAAGAGCATTCCTGATCTTGGTAGAACTGACGCCAATGTCATCGATGGTTTGTTTGGAGATCTCAAAAACGTCAAAATCAAAAGCTTTCGATCTTTCTAATAAGAATTCAATGTTCCCTTCACGGTTATTTCCAAAACGGTGATCATGACCAATAAACAACTTCCTGGTCCCCACCCTCTCCACAAGAAATTTTTCTACAAAATCTGCTGCTGAAAGATTGGCAAATTCCTGGGTGAATGGAATCTTCAAAACATAATCCAGGCCCAGTTCCGTAAGCAATTCGATCTTTTCATCAAAAGTGCTCAAAAGCTTAAGTTCATCCGAGTCCTTTCTCAATATGAACCTCGGGTGTGGCCAAAATGTGATCAGTATACTCTTACCATCATTTTTTTTCGCCTCCGCAACCAATTGTGTCAGGATCGCTTGATGTCCAATATGGACTCCATCAAAGGTCCCGATAGTGACTACCGAGAAATTTGGCCTTTCAAATCGATCCAGGTTGTCAACTACTTGCATGTACTTGATTTATGAACGCCTCAAGTTCGTGGGCATCCTCCAAACGGTAGTCCCCTATTCTCGTGCGTACCAGTTTCTTTAAATAAGCACCGACTCCAAGAGCTACTCCAAAATCCCTGGCCAGGCTCCGAATATAAGTCCCCTTGGAGCAGTCAATGCTGAATTGAATATCAGGAGCATTGGTTGTATCGATTTCAAAGCGATCGATAACAACCTCCCTCGGATCCAGGACCACAGTTTTATTCTGCCGGGCACGCTTGTAAGCTCGTTCTCCTTTGACTTTTACTGCCGAATGAGCCGGAGGTATTTGCTGTATGCTTCCAACAAATTGAACTCTGGCTTGCTCATAATCATCCTGTGTAAGGTGTGAACAATCAGTCTCCGAATCAAAAGGGGTTTCCAAATCAAACGAAGGAGTTGTTTTTCCTACTTCAAAAACCCCCTCATAGCTTTTGTCAAGCCCTTGTAGTTCGTTTAGTTTCTTGGTGAACTTCCCTGTTCCAATAATCAGCAAACCAGTTGCCAATGGATCAAGCGTTCCTGCATGACCGATTTTTTTCACCCCGAATACATTGCGAAGCTTCTTTACCACATCAAATGAGGTCCAACTAAGTGGCTTATTGATAAGCAGTAATTTCCCTTCTTCGTACGGATTGGGCATTTATAGAGAAGTAATAAGGGCTATCAACCCCACAATAAAACAATATGCTGCAAAGAAAGTGAGTTTACCCTTTTGAACAATTGAGATCATCCATTTACAAGCAAGAAAGCCTGAAATAAATGCAGCAAGAAAGCCAATCGCCAAATTGGATGCAGCAATGGAATGTGCTCCGGGGTTTTCTGCATAATCCTTCACTTCTAAAAGGCTGGCGCCAAGAATTGGGATTAAAACCATCAAAAAGGAGAATTGTGCTGCTTTGGATCGCTCAACGCCCAAAATCAGCGAGGTAGCTATCGTTGCCCCTGAACGAGAGATCCCTGGAAATACGGCAAAAGCCTGAGCCAGACCAACAATCAAAGCTGTTGCAAATCCCACTTTCTTCTCGCCATTGCTTTTGAATTGGGCAATAAGAAGGAGCACACCTGTGATCAACAACATAATACCAACAAGAAGGAGGTTGCCTGAAAACAGTGCTTCAATCTCGTCTTTCATGAATACACCGACCAGAAAGACCGGTAACATGGAAACCAAAAGTTTGGATACATAGATCGTTGATTTATTCCTCTTAAAAAGAAAGACTTCTCCAATAATAGTTGCTAATTCCTGCTTAAAAACCACAATGGTTGCGAGGGCAGTGGCCAAGTGGACAACAACCGCAAACAACAGGTTATCTGATCCCTGAGTGCCCAGGAGCACAGATCCAATTTCCAGGTGTCCACTACTACTGACAGGTAAAAACTCCGTAAGTCCTTGAATAATGCCCAGAATAAGGGCTTCCAACCACGTCATTTAGGATCTTCCTGGTTGGTTTTCGGTTTGTACATGATTGCAACGAATTGGATCAGGAAACCAAGCATTACAATGATCGGACCCAATGTTAATCCAAGAAACCCGAAACCATAAGGCTCTTTGTCCATTGTCATAATGATGAACCCGATGATCAACACGATCACTCCACCAATCATGATGAGATAGTTCGTTTTGTTAAAAGCTAATTTTCTTTTTTCTGACATTTGACTCAATATAATTCGTCTAACGACATTCGTAAATATTTTCGGATAGCTCTAAGCGAGCTAAAGTAACCCACCACAATCCCAAGCAATAGCATTGCGCTAAACAGGATTAAAAAACCCCGAGCATCCTGTAACTCAGCGAGCCCATCCACTAACGTGTTTAAGTACATGGTCAGTCCATATAGGATCCCGGACGCAATAATTCCTGCAATGAAGCCGTAAAAAATGGACCGTCTTAGGAACGGACGTCTAATGAATGTGGATGTGGCCCCTACCAACTGCATGCTTCGAATAAGGAAACGTTGAGAAAACAATGCCAGCTTGATGGTATTATTGATTAGGATGACAACTACTAAAATGGAAAAGATCGCTACACCTAGTAAAATGAATCCAATCTTCGTCAGGTTCTGATTAATACTCTTAACAAGGCTCTCTTGAAATGCAAGCTCATACACTCCACCCATAGATTCTACTTCTGCCTTTATCCATGTAAGGCTGTCAATCGATTGATATCCGGAAGCAATTTTTATTGTTAAAAGGTCTCTTAATGGATTGTCTCCCAAAAATTCTTTGAAATCCTCTCCGGTATCAGCAATGAATTGTTGGGCCGCCTCTTCCTTGGTTATTAGTTGTACCTGAGGTTCATCTTTAACCAGAGTGTAAGGTTTCACTGAGATAGTGCCCTGGATCCGGTTAATATCGGAAACTGATAAATCCTTATTTAAGTAGACCTGTACCTCGATGTTTTCCTGGATCCGATTTCCAAGCCTGGAGCTGTGAAGCAGCATCCAGCCAAACAAACCCAGAACAAGCAGTGCAACCGTTATACTAAATACAACACTTGCGAAGGGATAGCTTCCCAGTTTTCTCTTTTTCCGAGGTTTTTTCTCTTCCATTCAGCCTCGAAGTTAGAAAAAAAGAAGGGTTTTAAATCTTAAAAAACGTGAACTACTTATTGGCTTTGATCAAACGAAGCTCCTGGATAAGCTTAATGTTTCGGACCTCAGGCAAATCAGACAGTCGATCAGTGGTTTTCACCTCATAGTACTTTTTCTGATGCAAGAGGTAGATCCTGCGTCCATTGGCACTATTGATCTCAATGATCTCGTACGGCTCATTCTTAAAATTCCCACTCAGGAACAATTTACCATCGTAGTATTTGTATTGGATCTTCGAGCTCTTGGTGATCTTTGTTTCCACATCTATCGGTGTGGTCACTTCTTCTTCAACAGTGCTTGTCTCTATCTCATCAAGTATTGAAGTTTGCAATACTGATTCATCAGATACGACGCTCGCGTCTGGTGCAGCAAACTGAGGTGAAAAGGTTTCTTTCGTTTCTTCAGCAACTACATTCAAAGGTTCTTCAGCAGGCTCGTTCGAGACTTGGAGTTCCTCTACCTTTTGTTGCGCAGCTGTTTCTTCAATCCTTTCTGAAGTAGTTGAAACAGTTGCTATAGTAAGCTCAACTTTTTCGACCGGGGCAAGACTCCACTCGAAAGGTATTTCTTTTCTTTCCGGAACAACAATGGATTCAACCTTAGCCAATTCCTCTTTTTCAACCAATTTTTCAGGTTTATCCGCAAGCATGTAAACGCCTGTTCCTATTAATGTAGCAATAGCAACACCACCAAACGATTTAACTAAAACTGACTGCTGTGCAAATTCAACCCATCCCGGAGATACGTCGATTGCGTCGAGTCTTGCTTTCAGTTGTCCTTTCCGGACTTCTTTTAAGCCGTTAATAATATCAGCCTGGAATTCACTTTCAGCATTGAGCTCCGGATTTCCAGCGAGTTCTTTTTCAAAGGAAGCCATCTCCTCAGGCGAAAGGTTTCCCCGATGATATTCCTCTATTTGTTCTATTTGGTTGCGGTGTGACATTAATCAAAAAAGTCTTCTGTGGTGTATCTGCTCTTAATTAAACTATCTAATTTCTTTTTACACTTATACTTCTTGGTTTTGGCGGTATCCGTATTTGCAAAGTTCATCTTTTTTGCAATGTCCTGCATACTCAAACCATCAAAGTAGTAATACATCAAAACGCCCTTGCACACGTCTCCCAACTCTTCGATGCACTCCTTTACAATTTTCAATCGCTCCTTTGCTTCATGTGTTTGAAACTCTGAAGCGTCTACTTCTTCAGAACTCAGCCGACTTTTTCGGTCGAGCTCTTTGCGCCACTGGTTCAGACATATACTATACAGATATGTGCTGATCTTCGATGTAAGCACCAGCTTACCACTCGAAGCTTTTTGCCAAAACGCCAGAAGCGCCTCCTGGTATACATCCTTGGCCTCCTCTTCCGTCCCGTTGTTGGACAACACGATCTTGGTCATCATCCTGTAATATTTCTTATACAGTTGATCCAAAACGCGCTCATCTCCGCGACTTATTCGCTCGAGAATCTCACTGTCCTTCATACACCAAGCCAGTTTTAAATACGATTAACACAAACTTTGTAACCCCTGCTTTGTGAAAAAGTGTGGTCATATTTCTGTAAAGTACGTCAATTCTTAGATTAACTCAATCACATTGTCGTCGGCGATCCCAAATATCCGGTCGCCCTCAATCGGTCTGATCTTCTTTATACCGGTAAACTGTCCAAAGGCTGGTAAGATGCCATGATTGGTTGAAAAATAGAAGCATGGTACCGTTAGTCCCTCTCTCGCAATTCCTTTGATCCGATAGCCGGGGTGTAAATGACCGGACAGATTGTAGCTTTTGGTTTTTTCTCGTTGGTGAGTGAATGTAAACGGGTGGACTTCAAGCTCGTCAACGACCTTTAGTTCTTCCGGATAGTCTTCGAGAATATCATGATTCCCCTTCACCAAAGTGAATTGAGCCGAATCAAAGACTTCAAGGAACGAAATAAAATCTGACCACTCGTTATTTTCAAAGCTGTGAAAAAGATCACCTAACAGAATAATGTGTTTAGGGTGATATTGATTTATGAGAGATTCAAGGATCGTTAAGTCGGTTAGGTGCACTACCCTGGAAACCGGGATACCATGCTTTCGAAAATGACCCGCTTTACCTAAGTGAAGATCTGACACAATCAGGATCTGCTCCTTTTCCCAGTAGATAGCTCTTTCAGATAGCAGCGTCAACCGCTCATGGCATAGTTCAATGATGCAGTTACTCACCTGAATATGGAAGCCAGGTCTGTGTACGATAGAAAAACAACAGGTAGCCTCTCACTCTTAGATTCCCTTCCTCATCAACCCACAGCTTGCAGTCATAAATGTTTCCGTTCTCAGGATCCAGGATCTCTCCTTTGCGATACTCATTATCCTTCTGATCATACCTCATATCCGTGATGATCTCCATTCCAATGATCTTTTGATCCTTTCGGTGATCTTCACATTCGTCACAGATTGGATCAGGGTCTTCACCGGGTTCAGGGTATGTCTTGAGCACTTTGCCAAAAAACTTATCCCCTTGTTCATAGATTTCAACTACAGATCTTGGTTTGCCGGAATTATCGTCAATGGTCTTCCACTTACCAACAATTGATTGCCCGCTCACAAACAACGATACAAATAGCAATAAGGATCCTACTAGAAATTTCATAATTCCAAAGTTAGAGTTCAGCTAGCGAGCTTTCAAGTTGGAGCTGCATTTTTATGATCCTGTCTGTCAATTTTTCCGAACTCAACCGATCCCTTCGTAAGATGGATACCAGGATTGGAAATGCAAACGGGGAGGGTTTCTTTGTTTCCTTCAGAATGATCTTCTGTTGATTGATCTTCCTGATCGCCTCTATAAACCTGGATTGTTCCAGTTGCATGGTCATTACCTCCTCAATGGACTGCTTCACCAGCAAATTATCTTCATCGTAGGTTTGAAAAACCCGGTATAAGATTCCGGATGAAGCCTGCAAGTGTCGAGCCTTCATATTCTTTCCCGGGTAACCCTGAAAAATGAGACCTGCAATGGTTGCAACATCTCTGAATTTGCGTTGTGCCATCTCCGTTTGGTTGATGGATTGCAAAATATCCTCCATCAGGTTCTCTTCTGAAAAAAGGTCTGACTCCAGTGCTTCTTCAATCGCTACTTCCTGATCTGAAAGAAGCTCAAACCCATAATCATTGGGAGAAATGGAGAATGTGATCTTTTGCATCTTGCTCACCCGAAAAGCAATAAGACCAGCCAGCACTTCATGAACAAACATTCCCTGGAATGGATAGAAGAAAAGATGATGTCCCAATTCAGTTTCTACTTTTTCGATCAGCAAGGATTCTTTATCGGGGATCATAGATAACCTGGACTGAAGATCAAGGATAGGCTTGAGGGCTTGTAACTCAGGATCTTTAAAGTTCCCCTTAGAAGCAAGCTGTAGTTTGGTCATGATCTGCTCTGCCAACAATGATGACAAGGGCAGCCTACCACCTCCCCACTGTGGAGTCAGCCCACTCTTCTTGTTAGACTTTTTGACCATCACAGTCATTTCTTTGATCATTACAAATTCAAGGTTTTGGCCTGTAAACCAAAAAGTGTCACCTGGATTGAGACGTGAAACGAAGCTCTCTTCGACGGTACCAAGATGGCCGCCAGACATCAATCGAACACTCAGCGCAGGGTCTCCTACGATTGTCCCAATGGACAGCTTGTGCCTATGTGCTGCGCGATGATTGATGATCTTGTAAACCCCATCATCATTGTACACCTTGGAAAACTCATCATACTCGCCAAGCGTACTACCGCCAGTTGTAATGAACTCTAAGCACCAATTCCATTCTTTGGCTGTCAATAGTCTGTAACAGTAGGTTTGCTTGACTTCCTCAAGTATCTCCAAAGGTCTGAAACCTCCACTGACGGAAAGCGTAACCAGGTACTGGATCAAGACGTCAAGACATTTTTCAAGTGGCTTCCGCTGCTCAAACTTTCCGGCAGCAATAGCGTCACGCAAAGCTGCTCCTTCTACCAACTCAAGTGTGTGTGTAGGCACAAAGTAGATCTTACTCTTCTCTCCTGGTCGATGACCGCTTCTACCAGCCCGTTGTTGGAACCGGGAAACTCCCTTAGGGCCACCAATCTGGATAACCGTATCCACCGGACGAAAATCAACTCCCAGGTCCAAACTTGAGGTACATACCACACATTTCAGTTTTCCCTCATGCAATGCATCCTCCACCCAATGTCGGATCTCCTGATCCATAGAACCATGATGCATCGCAATCACTCCCGCCAAATCAGGCGCTTCCTTCAATACCGCCTGATACCATAACTCTGTTTGTGAACGGGTATTTGTAAACAGCAGGGTGGTTTCACTTTCTTTAATGATAGGTATGACTTTATCTAAGGAGCGTGTTCCCAAATGACCGGCCCAAGGAAAATTTTCTACTTCATCCGGAAGAATGGACTCCACATGGATTTCTTTTTCGATTCCGGATTTGATACTGACGGAATCCTTATGATAATCCTCGCCCAAGAGGACTCGCTTGGCTTGAGGAAGGTTTCCAATGGTTGCTGAAATTCCCCAGATCTTGACTTTATTGTCTGTCAGCTTTTTCAACCTCGATATTGCCAGTTCTGTGGCAACACCTCGCTTCGTTCCGATTAATTCATGCCACTCGTCAACAATGATGCTTCTGACATTCTTCAGAAAATGGGGGTAATCGCTTTGGCTTAAAAGGACATGGACACTTTCCGGTGTGATGACCAGCGCCTGAGGAGCTGACTTTTTTTGTTTTTGTCTTTCAGCAGTTGGTGTATCTCCGGTTCGTAAACCGACTTTCCACCTGACATCCAATTCATCGCAAAAGTCTTGCATGGCGTTCCTAATATCCTTAGCCAATGCACGTAGTGGAGTTATCCAAAGTACTGAAACTTCCGGGAGGACTTCATGCGGTTGGTTGTTTCTCAGAAATTCAAGTACACATGGGATCCATAGTGCATACGTTTTACCAGAACCTGTTGGCGCATTCAACAAACCACTTTTCCCATCAAGGTAGGCTTTCCAGGTTTCTTCCTGAAATGGGAACGGTTTCCACTTTCTGGACTCAAACCACTGTTCTGCTAACCCAAAAAGTTCATCATCAGACATTGGGATGAAGTTAAGTAAAGAGCCAAAAAAACCCCATGAAATTCATGGGGCTCAAAACTTTTAGTTCAGAAAGTCTTACTCAAGAATGGTAAGTTCTGCTGTAGTGTCGTCAAGTGTTTCCTTCGTTTCCTCTTGGTCCAAAGAGACCTCCTTTACTTCGGAAGTCTCGTGAGAAACTCCCCCGTAGATCTCACCCAAAATCGGAGCGATCACTAAGCCTACCAGGCAAGTCAATTTGATCAGGATGTTCATGGATGGTCCTGAGGTATCCTTGAATGGATCACCTACTGTATCTCCGGTGACAGCTGCTTTGTGAGCTTCTGAGCCTTTGTAAGTCATTTCTCCTTCGATCATTACACCAGCTTCAAACGATTTCTTGGCATTGTCCCAGGCTCCACCTGCATTGTTTTGGAAAATAGCCCAAAGTACACCTGAAACCGCAACTCCAGCCATGTAACTTCCCAATGCTTCCGGTCCCATAAAGAATCCGATTAGAATAGGTGCGATGATGGTAATTGCACCAGGAAGCATCATTTCTCTGAGGGCAGCTTTGGTGGAAATATCCACACACTTGCCGTACTCCGGCTTGCCTGTCCCTTCCATGATGCCAGGGATCTCTTTGAATTGTCTTCGAACTTCCTTCACCATTTCCATTGCCGCTTTACCAACAGATCTCATGGCAAGGGCTGAGAATACCACCGGAACCATTCCTCCGATGAAAAGTGCTGCAAGAACGTCAGCTTTGAAAATATTAATTCCGTCAATTCCTGTAAAAGTGACGTAAGCAGCAAAGAGTGCCAATGCTGTCAATGCAGCAGAAGCGATCGCAAAACCTTTTCCTATGGCCGCTGTAGTATTACCCACTGAATCCAGTATGTCCGTTTTTTCTCGTACGTCTTCCGGAAGCTCGCTCATTTCTGCAATTCCACCAGCATTATCCGCAATCGGACCGAATGCATCGATTGCCAATTGCATGGCTGTGGTCGCCATCATCGCGGATGCGGCAATTCCAACACCGTAAAAACCCGCTAACTCGTACGCTCCCCAAATGGCTCCAGCAAATAATAGAATCGGTGCAAATGTCGAGATCATACCTGTAGAAAGTCCAGCAATGATATTCGTTGCATGACCTGTGCTTGAGTTTTGAACAATATTCAAAACCGGTTTTTTACCAAGGCCAGTATAGTATTCAGTGAAATATGAAATAAGTCCCCCTACAGCCAATCCAACAAGGACTGCATAGAAGACGTATCTTGAAACAATTTCTTTTGCGCCCTCACCGAAGAAATACATAGTAAGGGTTTCAGGAAGTAAGAGTTTGATTATGAACCAACAAGCAACAGCTGTTAGAATGATCGAGCCCCAGTTCCCTGTGTTCAAAGCTTTTTGTACCTCTGACTCACGTGCTTCATTGGATGAAATCTTAATGAAAAGTGTTCCAATGATTGAGAAAACAATTCCCAAACCTGCTATGATCAAAGGAAGTAAAATCGGTCCGATACCGTTAAATGCATCATTAATAGATCCACCCATATCACGGATCACATAGTTACCAAGCACCATGGATGCAAGTACCGTAGCAACGTAAGAACCAAACAGGTCAGCTCCCATTCCGGCAACATCACCCACGTTATCACCTACGTTATCAGCGATCGTCGCTGGATTTCTCGGATCATCTTCAGGAATTCCCGCTTCAACTTTACCTACAAGGTCAGCCCCAACGTCTGCAGCTTTTGTATAAATGCCTCCGCCAACTCTGGCAAACAATGCAATAGATTCAGCTCCAAGTGAGAACCCTGCCAATGCCTCCAGGACAATGGTCATTTGACCTGTCCCTGTCCATTGACCACCCATGAACCATTGAAATAAAATGATGAAGATTAAACTCAGACCAAAAACAGCTAGTCCTGCTACTCCCAAGCCCATCACCGTACCACCTGTAAACGATACTTTAAGTGCCTGAGGCAAGCTGGATCGAGCCGCCTGTGTTGTTCTAACATTCGCGGCAGTTGCTACTCTCATTCCAATATTACCAGCTAATGCTGAGAAGAAAGCACCAATAACGAATGCAACAACAATGAACCAATGGGTGGTTTCAACGAGTGACGAGATCACTCCAAGCAAAGCTCCTGCAACAACAACAAAAATGGCTAGTATTCGATATTCTGCACTAAGAAATGCCAAAGCCCCTTCTCTGATGTGGTTGGCAAGATTTTTCATCTTGTCATCACCTGCATCCTGCTTGTTTATCCAGGAAGACTTAATGATCATCACAAGCAGCCCCAATAACCCTAAGGCAGGCACTAAATAGATTAATTTATCCATGATTGAATTAAAAGGTTTTCAAAACAGGCCGCAAAGATAGAAGAATGGACCGTTTTAGAAAACCAGCAAGACCTAAAGTCAAATTATTGATCCAGGGCCTTTGTATTGATGTAGTTGAGGAACTCGTTCTTGATGTTTTGATCCTTGAATTTCCCATCGAAATAAGCGGTCCCAGTGCGACTATTGGTATCATTAACCCCCCTGGAGGAAACACACATGTGTGAAGCATCGATCACAACAGCTACATCCTCAGTTTTCAAAATACTCTTCAACTCTTTTGCTATCTGAACAGTGAGTCGTTCCTGAACCTGAGGGCGTTTTGCGAAGTACTGAACGATCCGATTGATTTTAGATAAACCGATCACCTTTCCTGAAGAGAAATAGGCAACATGAGCCTTGCCATAGATAGGTACAAAATGATGTTCGCAGTGAGAGTAAAATGTGATATCCTTCTCAACAAGCATTTGATCATAATTGTACTTGTTATCAAACAGTCGGATCTTAGGCTTATTATCGGGGTTTAGTCCGCTGAAGACTTCCTTGATATACATTTTGGCTACACGACG
Source organism: Cyclobacteriaceae bacterium (assembly GCA_965267415.1). Taxonomy (GTDB): domain Bacteria; phylum Bacteroidota; class Bacteroidia; order Cytophagales; family Cyclobacteriaceae; genus Ekhidna. The sequence continues at coordinate 1,398,239 of OZ253955.1, forward strand.
TGGTGTTCCTTTCAAGCTATCATCCTCCAGGTCAAGTCCCAAGATATGCATGATCTCCCTGAAGTGCTTTTCGATCAATTCAATCTTAAGTTCATCATCACGTTCAAAGGCATCCGCACGCATGGGAGTTTCGTGCGAACTTGACATGTGATCATCACCGTATGATTCGTGATCTATCTGCTCTTTGGAATGGGTCTCTTTTTGCTTCATAAGCTCAAGGGAGAAATGCTTTTAAACTACAAATTTACTGGTTGTCAACATTGATAAAGCAAAAGATGTTTCATCTAACTATGAATTTATTTGATTGGTGCTTTGTTTTGCCACCAATTCATAAGCATGGAAATCCACGAGATCTCAGACAAAATTCAAGAGTACAAGACTGCTGGTAAGAAGCTTTTCACAACTTCTTCTTTTCAAACACATAGCCTTGTTTTGCTTCATATTCTAAGTCGGATTGACTCGTCGATACCCATCTATTTTATTAATACCGGTTACTTATTTCCTGAAACAGTCGCTTTTAGAGATCAGGTAGCTAAGGCTTTTGGACTCAACTTGGTTGACCTTAAACCAGACACCCCAAAGTATTTACAGCGGGATTCCAATGGTAAGTTGATGTTTACAACCGACCCGGATCATTGTTGCTACCTGAACAAGACGCAACCGATGGAAGCTATCCTGGCAAGCCATGATGTTTGGATCAACGGCGTGAGAGCAGATCAAAGTGCAATCAGAAAAGCAATGAAGGTAGAGCAACCGGCACCTTATGAATGTGTTCGTTTTCACCCGATGCTTGATTGGGATAAAAAGAAAATCTTTGACTACATCAAGGCGAATGACCTACCAAGACATCCGCTAGATGAAAAGGGATATTTAAGCATTGGATGTGAACCTTGTACCCGGCGAGTAGACCTGGAAATGCAGGAGCGGGAGGCACGATGGTTTGGGCTCAACAAAGTGGAATGCGGACTGCATACCGATTTAATTAAGAACTAGATTAGATGAAAGTATTGATTACAGGCGGAGCTGGCTATGTCGGCACCAAGCTGGTTAAACGATTGGTGAATGAGCCTGCCATTGAGCAGGTGACAGTGTATGACAACTTTGGTAAAGGTCATCATAATTTCTTTCTAGGTCAACCGCTGGAGAAAGGTCACAAGATCTCAGCTGTTCGGGGGGATATTCTGGACAGTCGCTTGCTTAAAAAACAAATGAAAAATGTTGATGCAGTAGTACATCTAGCCGCAATAGTCACAACTCCATTCGCAAATACCGACCCGCATTTTTACGAGCAGGTGAATCATTGGGGAACTGCAGAAGTAGGATACAGTATTGAGGAAAGTGATGCATCCAAAATCATTTACCTAAGCAGCACTTCGGTGTATGGTGCAAGCGAGGATGTTTCCGATGAAAACACCATCCCTTCTCCTTCAACTTTTTATGGCATCTCCAAATTAAGAGGGGAAGAACACATCAATCGATTAGCTGACAAGCGAACTGCTATTTGTATTCGTGGCGGTAACGTCTATGGCTATAGTAAATCAATGAGGTTTGATGCAGTTATTAACCGTTTTATGTTGGATGCCAACTTCTCCGGAAGGATACAGATATTCGGGAATGGAAAACAGTCAAGAGCGTTCATCCACGTGGACTACCTTGCTGATGCGCTGACAAAAACAATTCTCCATGATGTTCCTTCAGGAACTTACAATGTAGTGGACAAAAACCTACAAATACTGGATATTGTAGATGTATTAAAGGAAATCTATCCTGATCTGGAATTCCTTTTCACCAATCAACACATGAATCTTAGAGAGTTGAAAGTGAATTCAGACAGCAAGTTGTTTGACTACATTGACCGATTCAAAACTGCTCCACTGAAGGATGAATTGATCGAATTCAAAGAGAAGTTTGCTTTTTAAAGTTGCAGCAACACCTTCCAGGCCCTCATCACCTCTCCTTTTTCGAGCATATTGCTGGCTAGTTTATGAAGATCCATTAGCTTCTGTTCCTCCGTATTGGAAGAGTTCAGTATAGTCTGGACATCAGGTTCCGTTGCAAAATCCTGAATCTCATCTTTACCTGGCAATGCTTCTACATTCCCCAACTGTCCCAGGTTATTACCAGTCAGGATCTTACTGTTGCGAATCTGTTCAGGTATCTGATCTACACCGATTCCTTTGGTGGTAAGAGGCTTGGCGATCTCGAAGATATCATTGCCGGAAGCCCGTGAATACCAGTTTCCACCCATTCTTCCAACCAGGTCAATCTTATTTGGATCTATCTTTCCATCAGTCAGGACCTCATCCGCCAAATGCATTAAAAGCACTTCACAAATGACCAGGTTTCCTGCTCCTCCCTGATCACCCAATGGCCGTACTTCCAATACTTTACATTCAAATGAAGCTGGTGATTCTTTCACCCTCGGAGGTTTCACCCGATCAGAAGCAATAGGTGTCAGGCCCGACTTAATGAACTCGTTTACTCCTTTATCATATTCAGTACTTGAAAGGGACATTTGTTCTATGATCGCATAAGACACTACATTGATTACTACCTCCGGGTGTTCTACTACATTCTGATACGTATGTTTTTCAGTATTATCCCGCCCTTTTCTCGCAGGTGAAAAGATCATAATCGGTGGATTTGCACTAAAAACATTGAAAAAGCTAAAGGGGCTAAGATTTATATTTCCATCCCTGTCCACAGTGCTTGCAAATGCGATTGGCCTGGGAGCTATTGCGCCAAGTAAAAAGCTATGTAATTCCGGAACGGAAACCTGTTTTGGATCAATGATCATGAAGTAATTTTTTTGCAAATTATTTGATTTCGAGGAATGGTTCTAATTCCCATTCGATCCTCCTTTCCCCGAGCCAACTATTTAAAATAAATTTGCGCTCCTTATTTAAAGTTCAGATTCGAAACTATGAGCATTTCAAGTCAATATGATCCGAAAGAAGTAGAAGACAAGTGGTACCAGTATTGGCTTGACCATCAGTTTTTTCATGCTACCCCCAAGCCAGGTAAGGAAGCATACACCATTGCTATTCCTCCACCGAATGTGACAGGGGTCCTGCACATGGGTCACATGCTAAACAATACCATTCAGGATGTGCTCATCCGTAAAGCTAGAATGGAGGGCAAGGAAGCATGTTGGATTCCCGGAACTGATCATGCTTCAATCGCCACTGAAGCTAAAGTGGTTAGAATGCTCCGTGAGAAAGGGATTAAGAAGAGTGAGCTCTCGAGGGATGAATTCATGAAGTATGCATGGGAATGGCGTGAAAAGTATGGAGGAATCATCCTTGAGCAATTAAAAAAACTTGGAGCTTCTTGCGATTGGGACCGGACCACTTTCACTATGGACCCCAAGTACTACGAATCAGTAATCAAGGTTTTCGTAGATCTCTACAAAAAAGGTTATATCTATCGGGGATTGCGAATGATCAACTGGGATTGTGAGGCTCAAACAACTATTTCAAATGAGGAAGTTATATACAACGAAGACGGAGAGAAATCAATACTCTACTCTGTCAAGTACCAACTTAAGGACTCCTCTGAATATGTGACTATCGCAACCCAACGGCCTGAAACGATCCTTGGAGATACGGCAATTGCTGTGAATCCAAAAGACGAGCGATTCAAGCACCTGATTGGCCAAAAAGCACTCGTGCCTTTCATTGATAGAGAAATACCAATTATTGGAGATGAATATGTGGAGCTTGATTTCGGAACAGGGTGTCTGAAAGTAACTCCAGCGCATGACCCGAATGACTATGAAATTGGCTTAAGGCATCAACTTGAAGTCATCGATACCATCAACCTGGATGGCACACTTAATGAGAAATGTGAAGTCGGGAAATATGTAGGTAAAGACCGATTCGAAGCAAGGAAGATGATCATTAAAGATCTCAAAGAAGCTGGACTATTGGTGAATGAAGAAGAGTTTGTGACCAAAATTGGAAGATCTGAGCGAACAAATACGGTAGTAGAGCCCAAACTATCTCTTCAGTGGTTCATAAAGATGAAGGAGATCTCCAGAAAAGCCCATCAGGCGGTAATGGATGATGAAGTGAAGCTCTATCCACCAAAATTCAAGAATACCTACAACCACTGGATGGAAAATGTCAGGGATTGGTGTATCTCTCGTCAGTTATGGTGGGGGCAACGAATTCCGGCATACTATTTTGGAGAGGGAGAGGATGATTTTGTAGTTGCTGAATCGATGGAGCAGGCACTGGAAGAAGCGAAGATCAAGTCAGGAAATCCCAATCTAACCGAAAGTGATCTTGAGCAAGACCCTGATGTACTGGATACATGGGCCTCATCCAATCTTTGGCCTATCGCCGCATTCGATGGTTTTGACGATGCGTATTTTGATCGCGAGAAAGGAAAGATCGACAAGGAACTCAACGAAGAACTTTCGTTCTTCTATCCAACGAACACTCTTGTAACAGCTCCTGAAATCCTGTTTTTCTGGGTAGCTCGCATGATCATTATTGGCTATGAATACCTTGATGAAAAGCCCTTCGATAGTGTCTATCTGACCGGAATTGTTAGAGATAACCTTCGCCGGAAAATGTCCAAATCATTGGGTAACTCTCCAGATCCATTGGACCTCATAAAGATATATGGAGCTGATGGCGTACGAACCGGGATGCTTTTCAGCTCACCAGCAGGAAATGACCTTTTGTTTGATGAGAAGCTTTGCGAGCAGGGAAGAAACTTCTCTAACAAGATCTGGAATGCCTTTCGATTGGTTAAAGGATGGGAAGTCACGGATGCGGAACAGCAGGAAGTAAATAAACAAGCTATTGGATGGTTCACTAATCGGTTCAACCAAGCGTTGGCTGAAATCGAGGATCACTTCACCAAGTTCAGAATTTCTGATGCATTAATGACCGCATACAAACTGGTTTGGAACGACTTCTGCAGTTGGTACCTTGAGTGGATCAAACCTGAGTATGGAAAACCTGTTGATCGAGAAAGCTTTGAAGCAACCGTTGAGCTTTTTGAAAAAGTACTCAAGCTACTTCATCCATTCATGCCATTTATAACCGAAGAACTATGGCATCAACTCAAGCCAAGGGAGGAAAAAGAAGCAATTATTATTGCCGAATGGCTCAAGAGAGAAGCATTTGAGGAGGAGGTTCTTAATTCTGCGAGTTTACTCTTCGAGATCACCTCAACTATACGAAACATTAGAAATTCAAATGGCATTTCTCCAAAGGAAAGTCTCGAACTATTCACAACTGCTACCGACATACAAAGTTTTGAATCAAGCCTGATCAAATTAGCCAACCTTTCAAAGGTTTCTTATAATGAAAAGCCTGGCAATGCCTTCAATTTTGTGATTGGCTCAAATGAGTTTTTCATCCCGGCTTCTGATACTGTGGATGTTGAGGTTGAGAAAAAGAAGCTCAGTGAGGAATTGAAGTATACTAAAGGTTTCATGGAATCAGTTTCCAAAAAACTGGCCAATGAGCGATTCGTTAATAATGCCCCGGAGAAAGTTGTTGAGATGGAGAGAAAGAAATTAGCCGATGCTGAAGCTAAGATAAAAACGTTGGAAGAAAGCCTACAGCACCTGGACAACTAGTCTTCTTTGTCTTTGTCCTTCATTTTTCTACTGATTTCGTGCTCAAAGCCTGCGGCAATAATACCAGCTGGTAAGGCGAAGATACCTACTCCAAGAATGGCGATAAAAGCACCCAGCAGCTTACCCAAAGGTGTAATGGGAAAAACGTCCCCATATCCCACGGTAGTCAACGTTGCGGCTCCCCACCACATGGTTTGAGGAATACTCTTGAATTTTTCTGGTTGAGCTTCATTTTCTACATAATACATCAAGCTGGAGGAAAGAATGAGCAGCACAACTACGATAGTCAAGGTTACCAGTAACTCCTCCCTTCTCTTCGTTACCACCTTGACGATCATTTGAAATGCGGTGGAATAACGACCCATCTTAAAGATCCGAATGATCCTGAACAGGCGTAAAACTCTCAACACCCGTCCGTCTACAGCGAGAATCAACGGCAGGTAAAACGGCATGATCGCCAACAGGTCGATGATTGCCATAAACGAAAAAATGAATCGAATCCTGCCCCAGAATGGATGCTTGTATCTCTCCAGCTCAATACAAGACCAAACTCTACCAACATACTCAACTGAGAAAACAGCTACGGAGAAATACTCAAAGTATTCAAAAACTTTTGGAAAACTGTCATGGATAGGTTGTACGGTTTCCAACATCACTGCTACTACATTCAGTAGGATCAAAGTCATGATGAAAATGTCAAACCTCCTACTAATAGGATCATTTGAGAAACCGACTTCCAGAACTTCGTAAACCCGTTTTCTAAAAGAAGTTTTCATTCAACTAAATTCTGGCGGCCATAAACAGGCTTATGTCCTTAAAAGGTAGATTAAATCGCTTGGCGAGCTCCAGCTTGGTAAGGCTGCCTTTATATGAGTACACCCCTTTCATAATTCTGGGTTGGGAATAGATCATTTCTTCAACTCCTCCTGTCTCACCAGTCTCCAGGAGAATCGGAGTGAAAATATTTGATATTGCCTGCGAAGCGGTTTTAGCCACTCGGGAGGCGATGTTAGGAACACAATAATGGATCACATCATACTTGGTAAATACAGGCTTCTCATGAGTGGTTATCTCTGAACTTTCGATGATCCCACCCTGATCAATGCTCACGTCTATAACCACTGAACCCGCTTTCATGGAGGAAACCATCTCATCAGATACCAGGATCTGATTTCTTCCCTTTTCCATCCTTACCGCTCCGATCAGCACATCGGCATCTTTAACTTCTCTCTCAATAACCGCACGATCATAGGTAGAAGTATACACTTCGCTTCCCAATGCATGTTTTAGTCTTCGAAGTTTATAGATATGATTGTCGAACACCCGGATCTCAGCACCTAAGCCAAGTGCCGCTCTGGCAGCAAACTCTGCAACTGTACCTGCTCCAAGAATGACCACCCTGGTTGGTGGAACACCAGTAATTCCACCAATGATCACACCCTTTCCCTCGTTTGAGTTACTCAGGTATTCAGCAGCGATCAACATGACCGTACTTCCGGCTATTTCACTCATTGCCCGGACTAATGGCAGTCCGCCCTCCTTATCTTCAACAAATTCATAGCCAATGGCAATCAGTTTTTTCTTATTAACTGCTTCAAGGTATTCCGCTGTTTGTTTTCCCGCTTGAAATGCAGAAATGAGTGTGCTTCCTGCCTTCATATGACCGATCTCCTCGAGCGTTGGCGGCTCCACTTTCAATACAACATTGGATTGAAAGACTTCCTTGGCGTTATAAGAAATGGTAGCTCCAGCTTCGCTGTATTCCTGGTCACTGAAATTCGCTGACTCTCCTGCTCCTGCTTCTACGATGATCTCATGCCCATTCTCAACAAGTACGCCTACCGAACTTGGTTTCAGCGGCATTCTCTTTTCCTGGAGGGCGATCTCATTAGGAACACCGATCTGAAGTGATTGTTTATCACGTTTGACCTTCGCAGGGGCTTCCTGGGTATAAAGACTTTGCTCTCTTGCTAATTCGGAAAATGCACTTTTAGACGGTTCGTCCATGAACAGATGCGGTTAGGGTTCGTGTTTTACCATCTACTAATTTAATGCTTATTTCGACGTAATTCTCAGGTAATAACGGTTCCGCAATAGCTGGCCACTCAACAAAACATTGGCTTCCTGAAAAGAAGTACTCTTCGATTCCAAGGTCATAAAGCTCAGAACTTTCCTCTACACGGTAAAAATCAAAGTGGTAAATAACAGCTTCATCAGCCTGATATTCATTGATAATGGAAAAGGTAGGAGAACTCATATCCTCCGAGACACCAAGAACTGTGCAAATCGCCTTGATCAGCGTTGTTTTTCCTGCACCCATCTCGCCTTCTAGCAGCCAAATTGGAATTGTTCCAAACTCCTTCAGTAATTTCTCAGCGACCTGGCTTAGTTCCGCTTCTTTATAGGTAACATTTATCATTTATTGACAAGAGTCACAAGAGGAATTATCACTTCTTCCATAGAAATCCCTCCATGCTGGAAAGTATCCTTGTAGAACCTAACATAGTGATTGTAGTTATTCGGATAAGCAAAGAATTGATCTTCTTTAGCAAAAACAAAGGTTGAACTCAGGTTCGTTTTTGGAAGCCCTAACTTTTCCGGTTCCCTGGTAAAATAAATGGAACGCTCATCGAAATTGAGGTTCTTTCCTACTTTGTATCGAAGGTTTGTATTCGTCTTCCGATCCCCGATTATCTTCAGGGGTTTGTTTACCCGAATTGTGCCATGATCCGTTGTGATGATCACTTTCACTTTATGATTGGTTAATGCCTTCAACGTATCGTACAATGCAGAATGTGAGAACCAGGATTTGGTCAAAGATCGGTACGCAGGCTCATCAGGTGCCAACTCACGGATCATTTGCATATCGGTTCGGGCGTGCGACAACATATCCACAAAATTGAATACGATCGCATTAAAGGGATTATTGACAAGGTTCGAGATGTTTTCACTCACTTGCTTGCCCTGCTCTGCTTTTAGGATCTTGTGATAAGTGTATTTGGATTGAATACCATTTCGCATTAGGTTGGCTCCTAGCAGTTCAGATTCAAAGTTGTTCTTTGATTCATCGGAATCTTCTCCAACCCAATAAGACGGATGACGTTCGGCAATATCTAATGGAAGCATGCCTGCAAACAGCGCATTCCTGGCATAAGCGGTGGTCGTTGGTAAAATGGAATAATACAATTCTTCTGACTGAGTGGTGAACAATTCTGAAATCTCCGGCTCAATCATCTTCCACTGATCAAAACGCAGATTGTCGATCACGATCAGAAAAACAGGTTCATCACCCAGCTGATTAAAGACGCGTTGCTTAAGAAGATTGTGTGATAAAAGCGGTCGCTCTACGTTTGGGTTTGAGATCCAGTCTTCATAGTTCTCAGTGATGAAATCTGAAAAACCGTTATCAGCTTCGGCTTTCTGATTGTTAAGTACCTCCACCATGCTCCGATCCTCGGTCTCGCTGATCTCCAGTTCCCAATACACCAGTTTTTGATAGATCTCCGTCCAATCTTTATGGTCCCTGGCGTCCATCACATTCATTGCCAGTTGCTGAAACTCTTTTTGATACCCCAGGTTGGTTTTCTCAGAGATGATCCGCTTGTTGTCAAGTACTTTCTTGACAGAAAGTAAGATCTGATTTGGGTTTAATGGCTTGATCAGGTAATCTGTGATCTTCGCCCCAATGGCCTCCTCCATGATCTCTTCCGCCTCATTCTTAGTGATCATGATCACCGGAAGGCTGGGATGTGTGGACTTGATATAATTCAATGTCTCAAGCCCAGTCATACCAGGCATGTTCTCATCCAGGAAAACCAGATCAAAATGATTGTGATCGATCTCTTCCAGCGCATCAGATCCACTGTTCACAGGAGTCATGCTATACCCCTTTTGTTCAAGAAAAAGTATATGAGGCTTTAAGAGCTCTATTTCATCATCCGCCCACAAAATCTTATATTTCTGCATCTTAATTCTGCTTACATCAAATATCAAACCCTAAATCCATTTGAACAAAAAGAAAATCCTCAATGACCCGGTCTATGGATTTATAAACATTCCTAACGAGCTCATCTTCGAGCTCATTGAACACCCTTACCTACAGCGACTAAGAAGGATCAAACAGCTCGGCCTGACAGACTTTGTTTACCCTGGAGCGCTCCATACACGTTTTCATCATGCGCTTGGTGCTATGCACTTAATGAATAAGACGCTCGACATTCTTAGAAGTAAAGATGTCGAAGTTTCGGATGAGGAATATACCGCCAGTCTCATTGCTATTCTGCTTCATGATGTAGGCCATGGGCCATTTTCCCATACACTTGAGTTTTCGTTATTCAAAGATGTTTCACATGAGCAGTTGAGTTTGTGGATGATGGAAAGGTTAAACAAGCATTTTTCAAACCAGCTGGACCTAGCCCTGAAGATCTTCAAAGGCACATACGAGCGAGCCTTCTTCCACCAATTAGTTAGTAGTCAGCTGGACGTAGACAGACTGGATTATTTAAAGCGCGATAGCTTTTTCACAGGTGTCTATGAAGGCATGATCGGATCAGAACGGATCATCAAAATGCTTAATGTGCATGAGGAAAACCTGGTGGTAGAAGAAAAAGGCATCTACAGTATTGAAAATTTTCTCAGTGCAAGAAGGCTAATGTACTGGCAGGTTTACCTCCACAAAGCAGCTGTATGCGCAGAAGTAATGTTGATCGAATTGATCAAACGAGCAAAGCAACTGACGCAACAAGGTGCCCCTTTAACGGCAACTCCTGCCCTTTCCTTATTTCTTGAGCGAAACATTAAGGCAAAGGATTTTCAGGAGGATCTGGACATCATTGAAGTTTATTCTCTTCTTGATGATAATGACATTTGGGGATCCATCAAGTTCTGGAGAGATCATGATGATGTTGTGATTAACAATTTGAGTGAAATGCTTCTGACCAGGAAGCTTTTCAAGATCGAATTCTTGAATGAAGTTGCTTCAACTGATCAAATCAAAGAGTTGATAAGGAAAGCTGAGAAAGAATTTGGGATTACTGGGGAAGATGCTTCCTTCTTTGTGAAGAATGGAGTAGTAAGCAATTCAGCCTACTTACCTACTGAAGGAAACATTAATATCCTGATGAAATCCGGGGAAGTGATTGATGTCGCTGAGGCCTCTGATCTGCCAAATATTAAGGCAATGAGTCAACTCGTCAAAAAGCATTATTTATGCGCTCCTAAATCTTTATACTTTTGAGCCGCAAAACGCGTTGTGGATGGAATTTTCGCTTGAACAAATAGCAGGTATTTTAGGAGGAACCATTGAAGGTGAAAAAGATATCACCATCAATACCATATCAAGTATTGAGGATGGTAAGGAAGGAAGTATTTCATTTCTCTCTAATCCTAAGTATGAGCAATTCTTGTATACCACCAAGGCAAGCGCTGTAATTGTAAATGAAGACTTTTCTCCCAAAGAGAAGGTCTCTACTTCCCTGATAAAGGTGAAAAACGCTTACAACAGCTTTACTACACTCCTGGAAGAGTATCAACGCATTGTCAGCTTTCAGAAGAGCGGAATTGAAGAACTATCAGCAATAGCAAATTCCTCTACTTACGGTGAGAACCTTTATTTAGGATCCTTTGCATATGTCGGAGAGAATGTGAAGATCGGTGATAATGTAAAGGTGTATCCTCATGTTTACATTGGTGATAATGTTACAGTAGGCAATAATACCATTCTTTATTCCGGGGCAAAGGTGTATGCGAACTGCAAAATCGGGAGTCATTGTACGATCCATTCTGGGGCAGTTATCGGGAGCGATGGATTTGGGTTTGCACCGCAAGATGATGGAACTTATCGGGCAATTCCGCAGGTTGGAAATGCAGTCTTAGAGGATCACGTGGATATTGGTGCCAATACAACCATCGATTGTGGAACGTTCGAATCAACACGAATTGGCTCTGGTGTAAAAATCGACAACCTAGTCCAGGTGGCACACAATGTTGAGATCGGAGAAAATACGGTCATAGCTTCCCAGACAGGCATCTCAGGATCGACGAAAGTTGGGAAACAAGTGATCCTGGCTGGTCAGGTGGGATTAGTAGGACATATTAAGATCGGTGATAGTGTTATCGTTGCTGCAGGATCAGGAGTCTCTAAATCAATTCCCGAAGGTGAAACCTACTTTGGAAGCCCTGCTTTTGAGAAGGGAGCTTACATGAAATCAATAGTGTTGTTTAGGAAGCTCCCCGACATGATGAAGCGGATTGAAGAACTTGAAGAAAAACTTCTAAATTTGCCATCCGAAAAATAAGCGGATCCTTCCACACTTTCCCTTAGAATGAACGTATACCAACACACAATTAAAGAGCCTGTTACCGTATCTGGCGTGGGACTGCATACAGGAGTTAAGGCAAACATGACCTTTAACCCTGCCAAGCCTAACCATGGAATTAAATTCCAGCGTATTGACCTGGAAGGGCAGCCAATTGTGGAGGCAGACGTTGATTACGTCGTTGATCTCTCCCGGGGCACCACTCTTGAAAAAGATGGTGCACGTGTTAATACAGTAGAACATACCCTGGCTGCATTGGTAGGATTGGAAATTGATAATGTGTTGATCCAGCTGGATGGACCAGAGCCTCCCATCATGGACGGAAGCTCCCGAATGTTTATCGAAGCACTAGAAAAAGTGGGATTGGAAGAGCAAAACGCTCAACGCAACTTCTTTGAGGTCCCGGAAAGTGTCTTTCATAAAGATGGTTCGAGGAATGTAGAGATCGCAGCTTTGCCGTTGGATGACTACCGCGTGACCGTGATGGTCGACTATAACTCTCCCGTCCTTGGAAGCCAACATGCCTCGCTTAACGATTTATCAGATTTCAAAGAGGAGATTTCCGATAGCAGGACCTTCTGTTTCTTGCATGAAGTTGAGGAACTGTACAAAAACAACCTGATCAAAGGGGGCGATCTAAGTAACGCCATTGTTGTTGTAGATCGAAAGGTAGAACCGAATGAACTGGATTATCTGGCCGACCTGCTTGGAAAGCCGAAAGTTGAGGCAAAGGAAGAAGGGATTCTGAACAACGTAGAACTTAGATGGAAAAATGAGCCAGCACGGCATAAGCTGCTTGATGTGGTAGGTGATCTTGCCTTGGTGGGTCGACCGTTGAAAGCCCAGATCCTTGCTGCTCGTCCGGGACACGCTGCTAACGTAGCTTTTGCCAAAAAGCTGAAGAAAATGATGCTGGAATCCACCAAACCTGACATCCCGCAGTATGATCCAAAGCTTCCTCCGGTCCTTGATATAAACAAAATACATAAGATACTTCCTCACCGATACCCATTCCTGTTGATCGATAAGATCTTTCATTTGGATGATGAGCAGGTTTCGGGAGTAAAGAATGTCACCTTCAATGAACCGTTTTTCATAGGGCATTTTCCGGGTAACCCCGTGATGCCCGGAGTACTCCAAATTGAAGCCATGGCCCAAATTGGTGGTATCTTGGTTCTGAATACCGTACCAGATCCGGAAAACTATTGGACCTACTTTCTCGGAGTTGATGATTTCAAATTCCGTAAAATGGTCATCCCGGGTGATACGTTAGTGATGAGGTGTGAATTGCTTCAGCCAATCCGTCGTGGGTTTGCTAAAATGAGAGGTTCCGCCTATGTGGGCAACAATTTGGTGTGTGAAGGCACCATGACAGCCAGCATTGTCAAAAAAGATTTATGAGTAAACCTGCACCTTTTATACATCCTGATGCGAAGATCGGGAAAAGTACGGTTGTAGAACCATTCACAAGTATTTACGAGGATGTCACCATCGGAGATAATACATGGATCGGTCCAAATGTCACCATTTTTCCCGGCACTCGAATTGGAAGTAATTGCAAAGTGTTTCCGGGAGCTGTTATTGGGGCAGAGCCACAAGACCTGAAGTTTAACGGAGAGTATACCACCGTCGAAATCGGTGATGGTACTTCCATACGTGAATGCGTGACCATTCATAAGGCTACCGACGACAAATGGGTCACCAAGGTAGGAAAGAACTGCCTCCTGATGGCTTATTCTCATATTGCGCACGACACCTGGATAGGCGACAACTGTGTTTTAGCTAACCAGGTTTCAATCGCAGGACATGTGGAGATAGAAGATTGGGCAATTCTTGAAGGACTGGTAGCAGTCCAGCAATTTGTCAAGATTGGAGCTCACTCATTCATTGCCGGAGCATCACTTGTCCGAAAGAACATTCCTCCTTTTGTTAAGGCAGCCCGTGAGCCTATCTCGTATGTTGGAGTAAATACCGTTGGATTGAAACGAAGGGGATTCCCAGAGGATGACATTCGTGTCATTGAAGATGTGTATCGTCTGATCTTTGTCCAAAACCAGAATGTGACTAAGGGAATTGAACAAGCCGAAACGGAACTGGCACAATCCGAGCTCAAATCATTGATCATTGACTTTATCAAGAACAGCCCCAAAGGAGTAATGAAGGGTATCTACTGATGACCATCACTACTGAAAAGGTTGGTAAGCGTTTTGGGAAACACTGGCTTTTCAGGGATATCGATTTAACCATCCAATCCGGAGAATCTCTTGCGATTACCGGTCGCAATGGATCCGGTAAATCCACTCTTCTAAGAATTCTATCAGGATACCTGTCCCCTTCGGAAGGAAAGGTATATCATAATGAAAAGGAAGTAAATGCCGACACATTCCATCAATTCTGCTTCGTAGCTCCTTATGTTGAGGTGCCGGAAGAGATGAATTTCAGAGAATTCCTGGGTTTTCATTCAACCTTTAGAAAACCAACACTGGGAATAGAAGAAATAAGTTCGAAATCCGGATTGCCTCTGAACAAGCCAATTAGTGACTTTTCCACCGGGATGAAACAACGTGTCCAGCTATGCACAGCATTTTATTTTGAAAACCAAGCCATTTTCATGGACGAACCTACCTCCAACCTGGACGAGCAAGGGTTCGAATGGTGGGAGGCTGAAACTCAGGCACTTATAGATGTTCCGATAATTCTGGCTAGCAACCAGAAAAAAGAGGTGACTCTTTGTAGAAAGAAAATCACCTTATAGGACAATATTTTATTAAAATATTTATATATTAAAATTCGTTATAGTAGGACTAGAAAACAAAATGCCCTACATTTGAATGGTCAATAATTCTATCGACAGCTAATACAAACTATGAAAAAATTAACAAATTTACTTGCTGCCTTAGTTTTTGTTTCTTTAAGTATTTTCATGAGTTGTGGAAAGGACGATGGTCCTGGTGTCGTAGATCCGCTTGTCGGACAAGCAGAACTACTCCAACGCTCATGGACTGTTAATCATTCAGATGTTCGTTATGATCAGGGTGTACCAGATGTAAGCTGGGAAGGCTTTAGCCTGACGATCACCAATGCTTCTACGGAAGGTGGTTCGTATCAGACCAGCGGTGTGCCAGATGGTTTTGCATCCGTTTGGCCAGCAACAGGTACCTGGACATTTAACAACACCACAGGTAGTGAGATGTTGAGAGATGGTACGGTAGTGATGTCAGTTATTAACTTATCTGAGAGCACAGCAACGCTTGCTTTTAACATTGCTTCTACAGGTGGAAGGACAGCAGGAATAGCCGGTGCATGGCAATTCACGTTTATCTCAAACTAGTGTTAGATGACATTTAATTAACTTTGAGGGTAGCAATAGCTACCCTTTTTTTATGCTCATTGAGGAAAAATATTTTGATCAGGATAAAAACTACCTAATGAAAGCAGTTCAGGCTTTCTCAAAGGATTCTCTGGTCAATCAATGGGTAGAAGCGATTTATAAGGGCTATTGTGTCTCTCATAATCCATTAGGGTTAATAGATGACTTCATAATCCATCTTGAAAAGCAGCTCCCTAACTGCTTACCGCTACTCGAAGAAAACTATGACATCCTTGCTGCCATCTACCGTCTTAGACATGGTGATAATCAACTGGAGTTTCAATGGGATGGCCGAACCCACATGGATAAGTATGATGAAGAGTGGAAAGCTGCGTTTGCCAAGTGGTCTATAGAATTGGCCATGACACAAGAATTCCAACGTCCCATACTCAAGTTCTCCTTACATCATTCTGAAGCGAATACTGATTTCCTCAAGGCTTCCATTAGAAGGGCTATACTAAGCAAGTTTGGTGTGAAATTGAGAGCTCAGAAGCTCTATCAGCTTAGTGCTTGATCTTACAAACCTTACAAAACTTCTGCTTCCCTACCGGTCGTTTTTTAGGGGGTTTTTTATGACCAAAATATGTAGGGTCTGAATACCTTGGCTTTTCAGCCAGTTTCTCTTCTTTCGCTTTTTGTCGATAGACCTTTTGAAGCTTGGCCCGAAACTCAGCAACTTCATTTACCGACTTCTTTTTCTTCTTTGCTGTAAAAAGCCCTTTCTTCTGTTTCTTGCTACTCTGGTAAACAGGGGTTGGTGACCTAGGCGCTTCCACACTTCGTGTGTTTTGTGCCTGCGTTGCTATTGCGAGAAAACATATAAGCGACCCGATTATCCACCTGTTCATAACTCAAATTTCAACATTAACGCATTACTACAAGAATATTGTGGTCATTTTTTGGATCATTATTTGCTAAAGATCGTTAAGCCCATGACAATTTGTGAGATCAGAACGTTTTCAAAACTTATCTTGCAAAAAATCTATTCTAAGTTTTTTCATGAGATCGATCCTCATTTCATTTTTCCTCTTCTCGATACTCATCACGAATGCTCAGCTCATCATGGAATCTGAGATCCTGAGAAGAATGGACTATGGGAAGGGCTTGATGGAGGCAGGAAGTTATGATGATGCCCAGGTTGAGTTTTTGTTTGTCCTGGAAAACATGGAGAAGCTTCCTTCTGAAATGGCCTATTACTTTGGAAGGAATTCATATCATCTTGAAAAGTACAAGCAAAGTATCAACTGGCTGAATAAATATATTCAGCTAAAAGGCACGAAAGGCCGGTACTACGAACTATCTATTAAATACTTGCAACTAGCAGAAGAAGAGTTCTTGAAATTGAGAAGAGGTCAGGTTCGAAGGTTTGAGGAAGACCTGGAGAATTCTACCTATGACTGTGGGGGGCTTGAAAAAATGCTCTGCCCTGTATGTCATGGTTCCGGTGTAGTGATCAGTCAGGGCCTTTTCGATGAAGTTTATAGAACTTGTCCTTATTCATTAGGTGAAGGATTTCTGTCCTGTGAGGAATACAACCTATTTATGAGAGGGGAAATGGAACCTAAACTTAAGAACTAGGACAATCGATCCTTGTAATCCGAATACCCGAACGATCTTACCAATTCAAATTCACCTGATTTTCTTATGATCCCAACAGAAGGATGCTTAATCCCATTAAACATGGTTGTTTTTACCATGGTATAATGGATCATGTCCTTAAAAGTGAGTTGATCTCCAACTTCAGGTTTGTTCTTGAACCAATAACTATCCAGGTAATCCCCCGCTAAGCAACTCACCCCACCAATCCGGTATGGATGCCAATCCTGTACTTCATCCTTAGAAGCTACATCGATCTCAGGTCTGTAAGGCATCTCCAGGCAGTCTGGCATGTGACAGGTAAATGACGCATCAATGATAAGTGTTGACCCAAATCCATTGTCTATGATATCAACAATGGTTGTAACAAGATCACCTGCTTCCCAGGCAAAGGCACTGCCCGGTTCCAAAATAATGTCAACCTTATGCTTTTGTCTAAAATCAGTTAAGAGCTGGATCAGGTGTTCCGTATCGTATCCTTTTCGTGTCATTAAATGACCTCCCCCCATATTGACCCACTTGAGCTGAGGAAGGAAATGACCAAAGCGATGTTCGAAGTTTTCAAGAACTTTCTCAAGAGCAAAAGAGTCTGATTCACACAATACGTGAAAGTGTAAACCATCAACTCTGTCAAGCAACTCTTCTAAATTATTTGATGTGATTCCGAGCCTGGATGCAGGATCAGATGGATTGTAGAGTGGCGTATCAACATCTGACCATTCAGGATTCACACGAAGGCCTACACTTACATCGCCAGGTACTTTGGAAATGAAGCGATTGTATTGGTCAACTGAATTAAAAGTCAGGTGAGATGAGTTGGCAACTACTTCATCAAACTCATCATCCGTGTATGCCACGAAATAGGTGTGAGCCTTAGTCTTCATTTCTTCCCTGCAAAGCAGCACTTCATTTAGGGAACTTGCAGTGGCTCCTCCAATGTAATGTCTCACCTCCGGGAAGGCGCTCCACATGGCAAAACCCTTGAATGCTAGGATGATCTCAACACCTGCCCGTTCACTGACATTATGGATCAGTTGAAGATTGTCAATGAGTTTTACCTCATCAAGTACAAAACAGGGAGAAGGTATGGAAGCTATGTTTGCCAATGGCTATTGATTCAGTCCATTTCCAAATCGACATTATGTTTCTCATGCCAATCAAGACCTGAGGATGCCAGTTTTTCAAGGAATGGATCCGGATCGAATTCTTCAACGTTGAAAACCCCCTTACCACTCCATTGGTTTGTAAGTACCATATAAGCACCTGTCATTGCGGGCACACCGGTAGTGTATGAAACACCCTGTGCCCCAGTCTCCTGATAAGCTGACTG
Source organism: Cyclobacteriaceae bacterium (assembly GCA_965267415.1). Taxonomy (GTDB): domain Bacteria; phylum Bacteroidota; class Bacteroidia; order Cytophagales; family Cyclobacteriaceae; genus Ekhidna. The sequence goes on from OZ253955.1 coordinate 1,416,448, forward strand.
GTGGCTGCAGTTGTTCCATATATAGTACGTTTTCTCCTGACCATCCTTCACTCCTCTTACTCTGCATCCGATGGAAGTTTCCCCTTCATAATTTTCCCCCAAACCTCCTGGATCAGGAAGAACCGCTTTCAGAAACTGAAGTGGGATGATCTCTTTTCCCTCAAAATTGATTGGCTCAATACCAGCCATTCCGATATTCTGGATCACTCTTAAATGTGTCAGGTACTCATCGCCAAAGGTCATCCAAAATCGCGCACGTTTGATCGACGGATAATTCTTTACCAGTGATTCGAGTTCTTCGTGGTAGATCAGGTAGGATTTCCTCGGGCCGATTTCCGGGTAAGTCAACATCCGTGAGATCTCATGGGGCTCTGTCATTACCCAATCTCCACTCTCCCAATATTTACCTTTTTGCGTGACTTCCCGAATGTTTATTTCCGGGTTAAAATTGGTGGCAAATGCTTTTCCATGATCACCGGCATTACAATCCACGATATCCAGGTAGTGGATCTCGTCAAAATGATGTTTGGCAGCTGTGGCAGTGAAAACTCCTGTCACACCCGGGTCAAACCCACATCCCAGCACAGCCAGGAGCCCGGCTTCTTTGAATTTGTCCTGATAAGCCCATTGCCAACTATACTCAAACTTTGCTTCTTCTGGTGGCTCGTAATTGGCTGTATCCAGATAATGAACACCACATTCGAGGCATGCATCCATTATTGTCAGATCCTGGTAAGGGAGGGCCACATTGATCACCAAAACGGGCTCATGTTTCTTAAAGAGTTCAACCAATTGGTCCACATGATCTGCATCTACCTGGTCTACTTTTAGCTGAACATCTAACTTTTGCTTGATGTCTGCTGCAATTTCCTCACACCGGGCTTTTGTTCTTGAGGCTAAAACAATTTCAGAAAAGACGTCTGAATTTTGAGCGCATTTGAAGGCTGTGACTCTTCCAACTCCTCCAGCGCCAATAATTAAAACTTTGGGCATGTTGTTAATTTAAACGCCCCAAAGTTAGTGTTGCGACTCCTTATAAAATGAATCTATATGTGTACTTAATTAGAAAAGTGTTGGTTCCTCTCAGACCACTAAGTTGAGATCGCAATTCCCTAAAACTATTTTGATCTGTTTGTTCTGAATTGGACCCATTATTAGACCACACCAGGAACAAGGTTGACCCTGGAATGTATTCCCAGCGCATCACAAAGTTAGACCTGAACTGAACAATATTGAAGTCAGGGTCATCAAAGGTATAGTCCGGTTCTATCCCACCGGTTTCTCTTATTTCATACGCTTCATCTTCCGCGTTAAAAGCAATTTCATTACCTGTAAACTGCTTGAATCTATCCATATAGTTCTCAGAATTCGAAAGATGTGTGCGCTTGAAATCACTAAAAACTCCTTTGGCAATGAATGGTTGTCCCCAATATTCAAGTGTGAGATTTGGGGTGATATTATAGTTGGCCCGGATGGACAAATTGTAGGTCTCCTGTTCAACCCTACCCAGAAGGTATTGTGTTTCATCATTGAAATCTTCCTGATCAATGTATTGAAGGTCATTTCTTCTCCAGCTCACGCTAGGTCGGAAAGAAACTTCTAAAGCATCTGTTGGACGAAGCGTAATGCTCATATTTATTCCCGAGTTCTTTACATAATCTTCCCTTCCCCAAAAAAACCAATTATTAAAGCTCACCCGAACTTTCTTTTGCTCGTTCGTACTGATCCGGTACCAGTAGTTCACTCCTCCCGGATATGTAATAGAGGGGCCTCCCCTGAGATCCGCATTAGATATCTGTGTTCCTTCCATCCACATACCATTTCTGAATGTCCAGAAATTGTGGAATTGGAAGTGAGCATTGAGTTCAGCTCCGTTCCCAGTGTTAACACCACCGAAATCAAGGTTACGCTCATGATAGAAATTGAATCTTTGCCACCTAAACCATTTATTGGGTTTTGTCACCCGGTACTGACTCCACATCCAATTGTTTATTACATCTGTCTGAACTAGGAAACCGATATCATTTAAGACCAACTCCGGAGAACGATAATTTGATCCTATGAACCATCTCCAATTACCACTTCTCTTTCCAAATGAGATGGTTCCGGCTGTACCGAACATCTCCCTTCTGGTCGAGTCAACCTCCTTATGGTTGTTATTCGGACGCTGAAAGAAGCGCTCCGAAGCTGTTTGAGTTTCATAGATCGCACCTTGTGTCCCGTTCACGTTGCTAAACATGTACTTAAAAGTCATCCCATACTTCCGGTCTTTGAAGTTGTGATCTACATCAATACCTCCACTTTGAGCATTGTCATGTAGAAGCTCTAATCCATTTTCCCGATTGTTATATCTTGTTGTACTGGTGATCATGGCTCCAATCACCGTTTTTCCTGCATCTATATCCTGCTGTGCTCTTGCCACCAGGTAATTCGTATAGGGCTCCACCACTTCGCGACCCTGCGTGCCATCTTCGTAGGCGACATCCGCATACTCCCTATTTGTGACGGACTCCAAAAGGCCCCATGAGAATCCCTTCGCATTCTTCCCTGTCAATTTGGCCGCACCAAGTATGCGCGTCTGATTGGGTTTGTTGACATGATCCACATCATCACCTTCCGGATCACCGGATGGTCTGCCTCCTATCCTTCTGGAATAGAAAAGATTGTTTCGGCCACCGCTAGTAGGGAAAGTCAGCACATTGTTTCCTTCCAGGAAGAATGGTCGTTGTTCTCGAAAGAACAGCCGAAATGCGGATAAATTCACTGCTGAAGGGTCTGCTTCAACCTGGCCAAAATCAGGGTTTACAGTTAAATCAAGGGTGATATCTGAGGTGATGCCAATCTTGGCATCAACACCAACATTTACCTCGTTCGCTTTTCCTGAAGAACGAAACGGATTCTCCTCATCCCTAGGGTATTTTTCAGTAGCAGCAACAATATAGGGTTGCACCTCCAACTGCTTTTGAGGCTTGATGCCTTTTATTCCTTTCAACTCTCCAAACAAATGAACCCAGCCATTGGCTGTCTGAGTGACCGGTTGCCAGGTTGATCGCTCTTGCTCTCGGAAAAACCTCCGTGTGAATTGGATCCCCCAGGTATGAACATCTTTGTTTGCAAACCTCAGTTGAGATAACGGAATCTTATATTCCGCAATCCAACCCTTATCGTCAATACTTGTCCTTAAATACCAAATCGGATCCCAGGTACTATCCCAGTTGTCACCATTATTGGAAATGTACTCATCTCCTTTCACTCCTGAAACAGAGGCTGTGAATGAAAAAGCGGTTCGTTTGTCAAAATAGCTATCGATGTTGATCTCTACCCAATCCCCATCAAAGCCGTCCCTTCTCGACATCCGCTTAACAATTTTTTCCGGTTCCGAATCGAAAGCTCTTATTCCAACATAAAGGAACTTAGCATCATAGAGTATCTTGAATTGGGTTTCCTGAGCCGGAGCAACTCCATACTCTGGTTCACGCTGCACAAAATCTCCTCCCCATTCCACCTGACTCCAAGCTTCATCATCCAACTTTCCATCAATTACAATTTCGCTTTCAGCCCATGCTGTTGTATAGCTTTTCTTGGGCTCTTCTTGCTCCTGGGCGAATGCGGTAAAAAAGAAAGAAATGATGAATAGACTGATTAGTCCTTTCAAGTGCATGGTTTTTGAGTTAGTCAGACAATGTAAAGACGGTCCCTATCCTTGGATAGTTGCATCAGATGTAATACCCACTCATGTGAGAAAGGTTACCTATTTTATTTAAAAACGTGATTTATTGATTCGAACGGCCTAATTAATAGTATATCTGAATCCTGTCTGTACCATGAAACCAGACCGATTATTGAGGTTTCGACTGATTGGAGTAATAGACTGTCGATAATTAGGCTCAAACGTCAGGTTGAAGTTTTTCAAAACATTCACTCCCAATTCAAAACCTGTCAGTCCATCAAAAGACCATTCATTATAACTGCCTGGCTGGTCAGTTGTGGTCAACTGTCCGGTTGGATCACTTAATTGATTACTGATCAGGTAATTAGCCGCAATACCGGCATTAAGCCTCAGGCTAAGTTTGTTATCCATGAGGTAATAGCCTGCCTTGAGAGGGATTGAAGTAAATCTCAAGTTGTTATCCAAGTTCACTGAATGCTCAAAGTTCTCTTCTACCTCAGTTTGTCTGGCGGCAGGAGCAATGATCGGAGGCCCCAGGTCATTATCGTTATTGAACGTTTGAGTTGAGATCGTGTAAACGTCAACGACATTTAGTGAAGCAGTACTTTGATTATTCACATTAGCGTATTGAACACCACTTTCTAAAGTCCATCGATTACCCATCTTCATACCGAAATCAACTCCAAAAGAAGTAACGACTCCTTCTGTCATAGAATTTTGTGTCGCCGAAGAGGTTGGATTAACAAATCCACTTTGTCCCAATGTTGAAGCCAAAGCGTCAAAATCAACACTTGCAGCAAGTGCATCGCCTCCACTGAAGTCCGGATCAAAATTTCCGGCACCAGCTTCTACCCCAGCCCAAAATGAAGTTCTTGACTTAGCCTTGGACTTCATGTTGTGGTATTGAGGTACGTAATAGGTATTCATCTCCGAGTGGACGGCAGCCTGGTTGACTTGGGGGTCAATTCTCTCAGGCTGATATACAAAGGTTTGTTGTAAAGGGAGTTCTATTTCTTCGGAAATGTATACGTATTGTGTCTTTGCTTCCTTCGGCTCTACGAAAACTACATTAGACCACAGGTTTGAATTGTCCCGAGGCACCTGAACATTCGTAACAGGTTCATAAAACCGGAAATGATCATTTGAGGTAGGTAGTAGAGCATTATAACTTGAGAAAGAGTTTTGCTCCTCGCTAAGGAAATCAACATTCAAAGCAAAAGAAAAGACAGCTACAAAAACTGCCGCAACTGCGAGCCACTTGTATCTGTTCTGCGAAGCTTCAAAACTCTTCACGGCAGATTCGTTTAGCGAGGCATTGATATTTTGCCAGACGCTATCGGGAGGTCGAACCCCCGCTTGATCAAACTTCGATTTGATCAGTGACTCAAAACTCTCCTGATCCATACTTCACATTTTGCTGTTTCAGTATCTTCTCCGTCAAAATCGATTTAGCTCTTGAGAACTGTGATTTTGATGTTCCCTCACTTATACTGAGCATTTCTGCTATTTCATTATGCTTATACCCTTCTAACGCAAATAAGTTGAAGATAACCTGACACCCGGAAGGAAGTTCCTGTATTAATCCCAGCAACTCATCGTAGCTAAGGTTAGTAATGGCAACTTCATCGATTGAACGATCCGTCAAATCGGTAACATCTACCATTGGGTAGAGATATAATTTACTTCTTTGATGGTTCAATGCGGTATTCACAACTATTCGCTTAATCCAGTAAGCCAGGGAAGAATCACTCCTGAAGTTTTTAATGTTGTTAAAAACCTTGAGGAATGCCTCCTGTAGAATATCCTCTGCTTCCTGCTGCATCTTTGAATACCTCAAAGCCACTACGTACATCCCATCGCAATACTTATCGTAAAGCGCCTGCTGGAACTCGCGTTTGCCCTTTTGGCATCCTTTGATCAGTTTTTCATCACTAATCGGCATTCATCTGGCATTTAAAAGACCCTAAGCAAATATTTTTGGTTGTAATCCTTATTTTAGGTGACCTCATTCAAATTTATGAAGAACCTCGCTATTCTAACAATCTTAATTCTTTTATCCCACTGCGAACCTGTTCCCAGTCAATCCACAAACACCTCAAAAAAGTTGGTTTTGGACAACTACAACTATGAGGACGTGGTTGGAATGGTGCAATTACTTCCTGTGGAAAATGGTCGGATCTCTGAACTTGAAAATCCTGTCATTTTTCTAAATGATCGCAACCCGTTGATTCTTCGATTCGACCTGCTGACCGATCAATTTGAATACCTGGCCGCAAGGATCATCCATTGCAACAAAGACTGGAAAAAGTCTTTGCTACGAGATATGGAATTCCTGGGAGATATCAACAATTATCGAATAACAGATTACGATTATTCTTTGAATACCAGCCAACCTTATATCAACTACCGTTTTAACGTTCCGACCCCTACTTTATCCGGGAACTATATTCTTGCTATCCATCGAAGAGGGAATCCAAGTGATGTTTTGTTTACCAGAAAATTTTTAGTGGTTAACAACACGAGTCAGATCAATCAACAAGTCAGGATCAGTACGACGGTTTCTAAAAGAGAGTCGAATCAGCAGGTAGATTTTGATGTGAATTATGGCAACATACAAGTCAATAACCCAACTCGAGATGTTTCAATCGTTATTCTTCAAAATCACCGTTGGCAGGATGCAATCACCAACCTTCAACCTAACCTGATCCGTCCGAATGAGAACTACATGGAGTTCCGTCTATTGAACCTCTCTACGAATTTTTTCGGATGGAATGAATTCCGGTTTTTTGATATGCGAACATTAGATGTGACCGGAAGAAATGTTGCGAATATTGAATCATCCATTTCTGGAGTACAAGTCACTCTGCCATTGGATGCCTCGAGAGGAAAGTTGCCTTACACCCAAAACCTTCGTGATATTAACGGGAATTTCATTTTGCAAACTACGGATGCAGGAGAAGTCCCTCTGAATGCTGATTACGCATCTGTTCGGTTTCGACTCAAGTCACCAAAGCGAAGTGGAAAGGTCTATGTAATCGGTAGGTTCAACAATTGGGCACTATCTGCTGAAAACCTAATGACATACGATGATCGTTCGGGTTATTACTCAAAAGCCATTCAGTTAAAACAGGGCTACTATGACTATTTATACCTGGTGGACGAACCAGGTGTTGAACCATATATCCTTGAAGGAAGTCATCTCCTGACCGAAAATGATTATGAGATCCTGGTGTATTATCGAAAACCCGGAAATGTGAATGATGAATTAATCGGCTACAAGCGGTTCAGCTCCATCGATTCGTGATCATACATTGAAGCGGAAATGCATGATGTCCCCGTCTTTGACTTCATACTCTTTTCCTTCGATTGCTAGTTTTCCAGCTTCCCGACATCCTGCTTCGGTCTTGTACTGCTCGTAATCAGCTAGTTTGATCACTTCAGCCTTGATAAATCCTTTTTCAAAATCCGTATGGATCACTCCTGCAGCTTGCGGTGCTTTCCAACCGTTTTTGATGGTCCATGCTCTCACCTCTTGTTCTCCGGCAGTAAAGTACGTGATCAGGTTGAGCAGTTTGTAGGAAGCTTTGATCAGACGGTTAAGTCCGGATTCTTCCAAACCGTATTCTTCCAAAAACAATTGCTTTTCTTCCGGATCCTCAAACTCCGCTATCTGTGCTTCCAGTCCAGCAGAAACAAGGATGACCTGTGCATCTTCCTGAGCAATAGCATCTGTCAGTTTATTACTCCATTCATTCCCACTGTTGATGGCATCTTCATCCACATTTGCCACATAAATAATCGGCTTATCTGTCAGTAGTTGAAGTTCCTTGATCCACACCCGCTTCTCTTTATCCATTTCCAGTGCTCGAGCATTTTGACCACTCTCCAGGTGCTCCTTAAATGCGATCAGTACTTCATATTCAGCCTTGGCATCTTTGTCCCCTGATTTGGCCACCTTCTCCACCCGCTGAATCCGCTTCTCAATAGATTCCAGGTCTTTTAACTGTAGCTCTGTATCAATTACCTCCTTGTCTTCGATAGGATCTACTTTCCCCGAAACATGAACGATGTTATCGTTATCAAAACAACGAACCACATGAATGATCGCATCCACCTCGCGAATGTTGGCCAAAAACTGGTTGCCCAATCCTTCTCCTTTGCTAGCTCCTTTAACCAGCCCGGCAATATCCACAAACTCAATAACGGTTGGGATAACTTTCTGAGGGTTGACCAGCCCTTCCAGGATCCTGAGGCGCTCATCAGGAACCGTGATAACACCTACATTAGGTTCAATCGTACAAAATGGAAAATTGGCTGCCTCAGCTTTGGCATTGGAAAGTGCATTGAATAAAGTAGACTTACCTACATTCGGAAGCCCTACGATACCACATTTTAGACCCATTGAATAGATTTTTGAGCCGCAAAATTACCATAAAAAAAGGCTCTTGAAATTCAAGAGCCTTTATAAATATCTTTAGTTAAGAATTAGTCCCATTTCAGGTCCGAATCAGATTCGGAAACTCCAGCACTTGCAACCTCCTCATTATCACGATCAAATTGCGTAAAATCTACTTCCGGCATTAATTCTGTTTTGATGTGTCCAACCGTATTATTAAGTGCTTCTACGAACTTGTTAAAATCTTCTTTGTAGAGGAAGATCTTATGTTTTTCATAGAAAAACCCATCATCTTTAGGCTTTCTCTTGCTTTCTGTGATGGTCAGGTAATAATCGTTTGATCTGGTTGCTTTGACATCAAAAAAGTATGTACGCTTTCCTGCTTTTACTCGCTCAGAATAGATTTCATCTCTTCCCTTGTCGTTATTCTCTTCCACTTTTCTTCAAATTTTGTGTTTAGGTGCAGTTAAATAATTCAAAATCGGGGCTAAATATACGGCTTTATATCTTTTATCTGCAAAATTCAGTTATTATAGCCAAGCACATCAGGATATGGATCAACACCTCTCAGAAATCAATCAATACGAAAATCTAGGGCTAATTGCCAAGCAGTTGGTAGATGGATTCATTACCGGGTTGCACAAATCGCCGTATCATGGCTTCTCGGTCGAGTTTGCTGAACACAAGCTATACAACTACGGAGAAAGTACCCGGCATATTGACTGGAAGGTCTATGCACGAACAGATCGATTGTATACCAAACAGTATGAAGAAGAGACCAATCTAAGGTGCCATATCCTCATCGATAATTCAGCATCCATGCACTATCCACATCAATCAAAGGATAAGTTGAGGTTTGCTGTTTTTGGGACCTCAGCACTCGCTTATCTGCTTACAAAGCAAAGGGATGCTGTTGGGCTAACTGTTTTTTCGGATAAGATTGAGGAAGAAACCCAGGTAAAATCTACTCAGTCACACCTCAATACGATTCTGTCCAAGCTCTCCTCACTGGAGGGAAAAACTCCAAAAACAAAGACAGATATTAGTTCAGTGATCCATGAAATCGCAGATAAGATCCATAAAAGATCATTGGTCATTATCTTCTCTGATATGTTCCAAAATGCAGCCGAAGAAGATATTCTAAGTGCCCTCCAACACTTAAAACATAACAAGCATGAGGTGATCCTTTTTCATGTGTCTGACTATTCCACCGAACTCAATTTTGAGTTTGAAGATCGGCCATACAAGTTTATTGATATGGAAACGAATCAGGTGGTCAAAGTCAATCCCGGGGATGTCAAAAGCACTTATAAGAAGGCCATGACAGACTTTTACCAAGATCTGAAGATCAAGTGCGGAATGATGAAGATCGATTTTGTTCCTGTAAACACGAATGATTCGTTTGATAAGATCCTGGGAGCTTACCTGATCAAGCGAAAGAAAATGCGATAGATCACTTTAAAGGTGAAGCCATTCTTTTTTGGCTAGCAGCTCTTCTTCGGTCTCTTCGTAATCCGGGTCAGGCACGCAACAATCAACAGGGCAAACTGCCGCGCATTGAGGTTCCTCATGAAACCCTGTACATTCGGTGCATTTTCCTGAAACGATGTAATAGAATTCATCTGAAACGGGTTCCTGTACTTCTTTGGCATCCACCTTGGATCCATCTTCCATTTCAATTTCATTCAGATCAGTTCCATCTGCCCATTTCCACTCTACTCCTCCTTCATAGATCGCTGTATTTGGGCATTCCGGTTCACAGGCACCACAATTGATGCACTCATCTGTAATCATTATCGCCATAAAAAATGCTTTTTTTTGAGTTCTAATTGAGGCAACAAAATTAATCGCAAATATGTTTGCAGGCCAATAACAATTATGAGTCAAAACTTAACTTTTTGATGGATTTAGGAGATCGAAAAGCGGCTTTCGTCGCATTGAGGGAAAAAATTCTTGGACTGAACAAGTCGGATATAGAAAACCTGACTGTTGCTGCAAATTCAAGGAATGCATGGTTTACTTCCGATAACATTAAGAATGCCCTGGAAGGAATCACTCACATGCTTGAAGAAGCAAAGCTTTCACAGTGGCTGGGATCTTATAAGCTGGAGCCTGAAGTCCCACAGCTTGTTGGTATCGTCATGGCGGGCAATATCCCTTTTGTGGGGTTTCATGATCTACTATGTGTCTTAATATCCGGGAATGTTGCAGTGGTTAAGCCAAGCTCGGACGATCAATTTCTCACGGAAACCCTCGTCAATTGGATCTTTGAGGTTGAACCTCGATTCAAAAAGAACCTCGAGTTGAGAGATAAACTCAATGAAATAGACGCGGTTATTGCGACTGGTAGCGACAATACCTCCCGATATTTTGAATATTACTTTAAAAACATTCCCCATATCATTCGAAAAAACAGAACTTCCATTGCCGTTCTCCACTGTGACGAGTCAGAGGAAGAACTTGTTGGTCTGGGAGATGATATCTTTTCCTATTTCGGCTTGGGTTGTCGAAACGTATCCAAACTATACACACCCGAAGGTTACGATGTGACTCAACTATTTGAGCACTTTGATCGACACAAGGAAATCATCCACCACCATAAGTATCGCAACAATTATGATTACTACAAATCAATTTACCTTGTTAACAAGACCCCACATTTAGATACTGGGTTTTTGCTTACCACCTCTACCAATGAACTGGTTTCTCCCATATCGGTGCTTTATCATCAAGCCTACAAAGACCGATCTGAATTGGAGCAGATACTCAAGCTTAATCAGTCCAAGATCCAGTGTGTTGTTGAAAAAGGAAAAACGCCTTTCGGCACCACACAGCGGCCGGAATTATGGGATTATGCCGATGAAATTGATACGATCAGCTTTTTAAGCTCCCTTGGAAAAAGCTAGGTACGAGCAAACATCAAATCACTTATCTTTGGCCTCCGCTGAACCTTTTCAGCTTTGTGTTCATTTTTAATAGTAAAAAACTTAACCTATGGCGCAAGATTTTCTTGGAATAGAAAAACAACTACCCTCTCAACTTGGAACCCAAAAATATTTTAGCCTTTTCGAACTAGCGAAAAAGAAACCGATCGTAAAAAAACTCCCCTACTCGATCCGTATTTTGCTGGAAAACGTCATTCGTAATTATGACGGATTTGCTGTCACTGAAGAGCACATCGAGACCGTTTTAGATTGGAAAAACACCGCAAGCAAAAAGGATATCCCTTACTGCCCGGCCAGGGTCTTGATGCAGGATTTTACCGGTGTTCCTGCGGTAGTTGATATCGCGTCTATACGAGCTGAAGTAGCTCGAAAAGGAAAGGACACAGCAAAAACCAACCCGATCGTTCCGGCCGATATGGTCATTGATCACTCGGTAATGGTCGAACACTTCGGCACACCTGACTCTTATCAGAAAAACGTAGATCTGGAGTATCAAAGAAACGAAGAGCGCTACAAGTTGCTCAAGTGGGGCCAACAAGCCTTCACTAACTTCAGTGTAGTCCCTCCGGGAATGGGGATTTGCCACCAGGTAAACCTCGAGTACCTTGCCCAGGGAGTCATTGATAGGGACGGTTACTTGTTCCCGGACACATTGGTTGGAACGGATTCCCACACACCTATGGTCAATGGAATTGGTGTACTTGGTTGGGGCGTTGGAGGTATTGAAGCAGAAGCCGCAATGCTGGGTCAGCCTATCTATATGATCCTGCCTGAAGTGATCGGTTTGAAGATCACCGGCAAAATGAAAGAAGGAACAACTTCTACCGACCTTGTGCTTACTATCACACGATTGCTTAGAGATTATGGTGTTGTCGGAAAAATCGTCGAAGTGTTTGGAACAGGACTAGCCAACTTAGCTGTCACTGATCGGGCAACCATATCTAATATGTCGCCTGAGTTTGGTTGTACTGATACCCATTGGCCAATCGATAGTCAGACGTTGGATTACATGCGAAAAACCAATCGTTCTGAGAAGCACATAGACATGGTTGAGGCGTACGCCAAGGAAAACATGCTTTGGAGAGACGATAATGCGGAGATCGAATACACTGATGTGATCGAACTGGATCTTGATACTGTAGAGCCTACGATTTCAGGACCAAAGCGTCCGCAGGACAAGATCTTGCTTAGAGATGCTAAGCAACAGATCAACAACCTGCTTGATGAAGCTGATTCTCAAAGAAAAAGCATACAGATCTCAAGCAAGGAATACGGAGATTTTACGCTGAATGAAGCAGATGTCGTAATAGCAGCCATCACTTCATGTACGAATACTTCAAATCCGAGTGTCATGATTGGGGCCGGTCTTGTTGCCCGGAAAGCACTTGCTAAAGGACTTCAAGTCAAGCCTTGGGTGAAAACTTCACTCGCTCCCGGGTCCAGAGTCGTGACAGAGTACCTCGAGAAATCAGATCTTCTGAAAGATCTTGAAGCGTTGAAATTCTATGTGGTAGGATACGGTTGTACCACCTGTATCGGTAACTCAGGAGATATGATCACTGAAGTGCAGCAAGCAGTTATTGATAATGACATGACTGTCTGTTCTGCCTTATCTGGAAATCGAAACTTCGAAGCTCGGATCCATCCGAACATCAAAATGAACTTTCTTGCTTCTCCGATGCTGGTTGTAGCTTACGCACTTGCTGGCACCATGGACTTTGACATGAACAATGATCCTTTGGGAGAAGATCAGGATGGAAACCCTGTTTACCTGAAGGATATCTGGCCTACTTCTGATGAGATCAATGAGTTGATGGGACACGTAGTTACTCCCGAGGATTATGCAAAGACATATGCTACAGCTTTTGACGGTGACGATACATGGAAGAAGCTGGATGCACCGACTGGCAAGACTTATGATTGGGACTCAAAGTCTACTTACATCCAGGAAGCTCCGTTCTTCAAAGACATCTCAGAAACAGTACCTGATCCGGAAGACATAAAAGGAGCCAAAGTTTTGTTGCAACTTGGCGATATGGTCACCACAGACCATATTTCACCTGCTGGTAAGTTCCAACCGGAACACCCTGCGGGTCAATACCTTGTATCCAACGATGTGGCTCAAAAAGATTTCAACTCTTATGGTTCACGAAGGGGAAATCATGAAGTCATGATGCGAGGAACATTTGCCAATGTACGAATCAAAAACAAGCTGGCTTCCCGTGAAGGTGGGTGGACGACATACCACCCGTCCGGTGAGGAAATCCCTGTTTATGATGCGGCGATGAAATACCAGGAATCCGGAACACCTTTAGTGGTGATTGGAGGAAAGGAATATGGGTCTGGTTCTTCAAGGGACTGGGCTGCAAAAGGAACCTTTTTGCTAGGAGTAAAAGCAGTCATAACCGAAAGCTTTGAGCGAATCCACAGATCAAACCTTGTGGGAATGGGTGTGTTACCTATGGTTTTCATGGAAGGAGAGAATCAGGATACCTTAGGTCTGAAAGGCGATGAATCCTATGACATCAAGGGGCTTTCTTCGGATCTAACACCAGGAAAAATTGTTGATGTAACCGCAACGAAACCAGACGGATCTACCGTTGAATTCAAGGCTAAATTGAGATTGGATTCTGGTATTGATGTGGAATACTACAAGCATGGAGGTATCCTAAATTATGTATTAAGGAACTTCCTGAAGGATAATTAACAATTTGGATCCTATCTTGTTGAAAGGCTTTAACTATAAACCAAAGAACCACATCATGAAAAATTTAACCTCACTTCTGATCATCGCTATGGTAGTTGCATGCAGTGCTCCTCAAAATAAAGAGGAAGGCACTTCGGAGGAACCGACTGGGATTACCTTGACAAAAGCCCCGGCTTCTCCTGATTATCCAAATGCGACGCTTACCAAAACAGATGTAACGATCGAGCCAAACGATTCGTCTAATTCGGTCAACTACACATTTGAAGTTGCTGAATTCGAGCTTGGAGCGCAAACGGCTGATGCAGAAACGCGAGGCATTGCTAACTCCGGAAAGGGGCAACACATTCACTTCATTGTTAATAATGGTCCGTATGCGGCGCATTATATGCCTGGTATCTCCGACCAATTGGATGACGGTAATTATGTAGTCCTTGCTTTCTTGTCAAGGTCTTATCATGAAAGTGTGAAGACTCCTGGTGCATTCCATGTAGAGAATCTAAGGGTAGGTGAAGTAGATGGTGAAGAAGCGGATCTTACTGCTCCTCACTTATTCTACAGCAGACCAAAAGGAACATATAAGGGAGCTGACACAGAAAAGCTGATGCTTGATTTTTACTTGCTTAACACTTCCATTTCTCCTGATGGCAATAAGGTAAAGGCGACTATTAATGGGCAAGAGTTTATGATCGATGAGTGGGCTCCTTACTATATGGAAGGATTACCAAAAGGTCAGGTAACTATCAAACTGGAACTTGTTGATCGGGATGGAAATGCGGTTCCTGGTCCATTCAATACTGTTGAAAGAAGTGTGACATTAGAAAATTGATCAAATATCCTTTATTTGATCAATTTTTTGATCGACTCGAAAAATTAACTCTTTGGTGAAAAGAGAAACTAAATTCTGAATTTGATCTTTGGGCAACTCCTCTCCGTAAAGGAATGGTTTTAAGACATTATTATCAGAACCGATTTTGTAGTTCCATTGGTTAAATTCAGAATTCACCTCAAAAGTTGTGGTAAAAGCATTTACCCCGCCTTTTTTGAAACCCTCTAGCCAAAACACTACATTTAATACTACTACACCGTTCTTATCAACATCATCGGAACTCAAAATCTCCATTAATTCATCTACAGACTCAAACTTTCTTCCAAGACTACCCATATGAACTTGAATAGAATATTTGTTAAAATGATCTTTCAAGCCTTTAATGTTGTAATCAATTCCAATTAAAATTGGCAAAATGTTACCGCTAATAGCATCCCAGACTACTTCATCAGTCTTTTCAGTTAAGGCTTCTTTATTTTTAAGCTTCCTTATTTTTCTATCCAGTAAGTCAATTCGTTTCTCAACATCTCCGGGTTCATCAATAGACTCTCCTTTAGCCGCTTTAATGGATAAATCGATAGACCAAATCATCTCTTCGGCAAGAAAGTCAATAAAAGGTGCCAAGTCTCCAGAGTCTGCCATTTCCAATGAGGATAGGTATTGGTCTTTATTCTCAGATCGAATTATTAATGGTGGATATCCTTCTCTAATTAAAATAAAATTGGCCCAAAGCCGAGCAACCCGCCCATTTCCATCATCAAATGGATGAATACTTGTCATTTCATGATGAACAAACGCCGCCCTAACAATTGGCTCTGGCACTGTATTGCTTTGATACCATTTAAACAAAGCCTCCATTCTTGCTGGTGTTTCCTCAGGGCTTGCAAAATGATGCATTCTACCATTTTTCAAAAGGACTGAGTTTGGAAGTGTTTTATATTCTCCTGGAATAATTTTTTTTCTGGTCTCTTGACCGTCAATTGATTGTGTGCTCTTCCAGAAAGGTCTAACTAAGATTATTTTGTTCAATTCCCTGAGATCCGCTTCAGTTAAATCTCTAGTCTTGTCCTGAGACCACTCTTCAACCAAATCTATTGCAAGGTCATGTGCTTGCATTTCATCATAATACCGCTTTTCATGATCACCAACAGCCCTACCTTTAAATAAGAGTAATTCTGTTTGTCCATATGTCAAAGTATTGCCCTCAATATGATTAGAGTGATAATTCCATTCTAGTCTGTACTTATCTTCAAGTAACCTCTTTGCTTCATTAGTTAAACCTGGATGCCTTTTTAGTTCTTCAAGCAGGCTCTCTGCCAACGTCACTGAATCACCTATTATCTTCGGTAACTTCATATTAATCTAAAAGTAATAAAACATTTAACCATAATTCTTGATTCTATTGGGCCTGAATTATGCGTAATATTCAAACCCACCCCTTGTAGTTCATTTGTAGCCATTAGCATCTGATAAAGCTCTGCCTTTAAACTTACTTTTCGGCGATGAATGCATCGCCAATTGCAAGCTCATTGTTAACTACAATGAGCTTGTTTGTTTTAGTCCATCTTTCTAACGGTCAGGTCCCTATCAATACTGACCTTGGAAGCTCAATTGTATACTTCCAGGATTTTAATTCACTTGGTAACAACCAAAGTGCTGATCCGGATCCTGAATGGACAAACAATTCTACAATGGAAGGGTGGTACGTTGGAGATATTGCACCACCATTCTATGATAAATATGAAGCTAACGATGGCACCAAATCACAAAGTGGGCTCTATAGTTATGGTTTTAATGGTGAAGACGATCGATCACTTGGGTTTCAGACCATAAGCAGTCATGGTGACATAGTAATGGCTGTTTTGTTTAATATCACTGGCTCATCCACTATCAACTACATTACCATAAAGGTTGCTTCGGAGCAATGGAGGACAAGTACCTGCTCGGGATATCAGCGGATTAGGATTGGCTATACAACAGGGAATAACCTGATTACTGACCCATCAGATCTTCTTGGTACTTCTTTTACTGAAGTTCCTGAAGCAGTTTTGGTGAATGCAGACACTACCGACTATCCATCTCCTGGTGACATCATTGCTTTAGATGGTAATGATCCGATCAATCGGGACAGTCTTAGCATTACCATTCCATTGACAATTGTTCCCGGACAAGAATTTCTATTAAGGTTTTATGATGAAGACAGGCTTTGTGCCGACGCGCCAATAGCTATAGATAACCTGGAAGTTACCTTTTCGACAGACGCACCACCTAACCCCTCCATCCGTGCTTCATCCAGTTTGGATGCTTTTGAGTTTATTGAACAGGGAATTGTTGAAGACATTCCTGATGACAGTTTTATTTACAATGAGCTTACCGTTCAGGACAGCTTAGATTGGGTAGACATCACCAATGCCTTTTTCACAAAGTATGATTCTATACCCACCAACCCTACTTTATCAACCACCCTGGAAAATTTCGGATATGAATACACTCAATATTCAAACTATGCCACCGGAGCAGAATTTCATTTACTACGCAGACAGCACGATGGTAGTAATCATTGGGGAACTTATGTGGTGTTGGAAAATGCGATCAAAGATTGCCTGATCATTCAAGCCCCACATCCACGGAAAGACACACACACCGGAAGCCAGGCTGCAGCTGTATTCTCTCATACCCAGGCATTAGGGCTCATGCTCGCAGGAATAGATCGGTGTGCAAGCGGTACTCCTACTCCCTGCGGTGGCACTACTTCAATCTGTGGCGTTCCCGATGCGGATTATGTAACATCTGATGTAGCTCACTATACCAATACTGTTTTTGATATTGCTTCCAGAAGTTGGACATCTATTGATACTGAAACGAGAGTCATCCAATTGCATGGATTTGCCCAGGGAGGTGGAGACCCTGATTTTATCATTTCAAACGGAACGAATGATGATCCGGACCAGCTTGGCTATGACTTTGCAAGGTTATTGGGAGAACAACTGGATATCAGCTATGATGAGGTTGTTGTGCATTTTGATGATTATGAGGTCAAACACACAGGTTTTAGAAATATTCAGGGACGATACTTGAATAATTACCCAGAACAAATTTGTACCAGTAACACGAAACCTATGGTCGCCTCCGGCCGGTTTGTCCACCTTGAACAATACTTAGGTTTTAGATCTGACCAATCGCTTTACCAGGTATTATCGAACAGTATCAACTCAGCACTAGACTGTTCGATCATTCTTCCTGTGACCTTAGTTTCATTCACACTCACAGAACGAAACAATGCTGTGCACCTTGACTGGACTACCTCCGAAGAGATCAATCATGATCGGTTTGAAATTGAACGTTCACCTGATGGTAAGCTATTTCATAAGATCTCAGCAGTACGAACTCCTAGCCGAACGGACCACTATAAACATTATCGGTTCACGGATCATCACCCGATGAATGGTTCTAATTTCTACCGACTCAAACAAATCGACGTGGATGGCGCGTTTGAGTATTTGGGGATCAACTATTTATTATTCGAGGGGCCACAACCCAGACTTGAATTATTTCCTAACCCAACAAGTGGTGATACTTTCATTACTGGATATGTTGAACCGCAACGAATCCTGGACGTAAGTGGTCAGTCGATGAGTTTTGATTTTATTCATGTGAACGGAAGGACAACTATCAGGACCGGCCCTTTTCCACCGGGGTTATATTTTGTTTACGTCAATGACAATGCATATCGGTTTGTCAAGCACTAATTATACCATTACCCGTTTACGACACAGAGCTACCCGTTCACGAAAAAACAGTCAAAAAACACTCCCTTGACACCTTTTCCTATCGTTCATTTGATCAAAAATGAAACGGCAAGCTTTTTTAAAACAAGCAGGAGCTACGTGTGCAGCAATAGTAGCAGTTCCAACCATTCTGGTGGGTCAGGACCGAGATAAGATCACCGCAGAAGAGATCACAGAATTTGTATTTACAGCTCACAAAGATGCAGATAAAACGAAGCGTATCGTAGAAGCTAAACCACTGATCCTAAACTGTACGAACCAATTCAAACGTGGGGACTTTGAAACCGCAGTGGGTGGAGCTTCTCACATGGGCAGAAGGGATATAGCAGATATTTTGATCTCTAAAGGAGCACGTCTGGACATCTTCAATTATGCCTTCCTTGGTTACACGGATTTAGTCATAAAACTCGTCACTGATTACCCTGAATTATTGAACAGTCCGGGCCCTCACGGTCTCACATTGTTGCATCATGCGAAAGTTGGTGAACAAGAAGAGCTGGCAGGTTGGCTTCAGGAAAAAGGTCTGAAGGAGACTCACTTCAAGAATGTCTTTGGATGACAGCCTTGGGAGGAGTATTGTTGTGAGGTTGAAAACTCAATTCATCTCTAGATTTACGTTTAGATGTACCTACAAACATCAACTATGCAAAGTGCTAATCGTGAGCTGATAAGGTTTCTGATCTTCGCTTCAATATTCCTCCTGATCGCTTTCATTCTACTCATGGTCCAGAATGTGATCAGGTACGGATCATATGATCATTACAATCCAGGACGATCTGCTGTCTACCTTATCATTTCGCTGGTTTTATTCCTGCCATTGATCCCACCTGTATTCGGAATTGCAAGGAACATCAATCGGAACTACCCAAGACTTTTAATTCCAGCCGGTATCGGGATAGTCGCCCTTTTACTTTTTACGTTTTACTTGATTTCTAATGGTTTTCTATTTCTTACCGGATATTATGAATCTCTTCCCGACCCTGTTTACGCCAGGAGATACTTTGGGAAAGAAGCGTTGATCCATCTGATCGTATTGGCAGCAGTTTTTTTTGCCACAAAAAAGCGAGGTTATGATAGAAAACTGATCTCCGGAACTATTGGAAGAAAGGAAGTTTCAATAAGCGCTGAACTGATCCGGTGGATTGAAGTGGATGATCACTATCTTAAAATCCACGCCAACGAAAATTCATTGATCAAGCGAACTACATTGGACCAGATGGCAAAGGAGCTGAAGCCTGATTTTATTCGAATCCACAGAAAGTACCTGGTAAACAAACAACAGATAGTAGGAACCGAACGGATGCAACGTGATGAATACGTTATCCTGAAATCCGGTGAGCGACTAAGAGTAGGACGATCTTACCAACCCTTAAAGCTTTAGTCTACCCACTCGGCAACAAAGAGGTTGGTATCGCGAGTGCCTCCATTGAAACGATTAGAAGACCAAACTAAGTATTTACCGTCAGGACTAAACATCGGAAAAGAATCAAAGGTCTCATCAAATGTGATCTGTTCCAATCCAGAACCATCCAGGTTGATCATGAAAAGGTTGAAAGGAAAACCTCTCCTTGATTTGTGATTGGAAGAAAAGATCACTTTCTCCCCGTCGGGAGAAAAGAAAGGTGCCCAGTTGGCGTTGCCCAGATCGGTGATCTTGCGAGCATCTGAACCATCTGCATTTGCGACAAACAACTCCATCTCCGTTGGTTGAACAAGTCCATGCTCCAAAAGTCCCCTGTATGTATCAATCTCCTCCTGGGTTTTTGGCCTGGAAGCACGCCAAACAATTTTTGATCCATCAGGTGAAAAGAATGCACCTCCGTCATAGCCAAGTTCATCCGTAAGCTGAACTACACCTGAGCCATCCAAATTCATGGTATAGAGTTCAAGGTCTCCGGATCTAATGGAAGTGAAAATGATCCGATCACCATTTGGTGAAACAGTTGCTTCTGCATCGTATCCCGGTTCATTGGTTAGTTGAGCCACCAGGTCTCCCCTCAGATCAGCTACAAAAATGTCATAACCCTCATAGATCGGCCATACATATTTTCCATCCACAGATCTGGGTGGATCTTCCGGACATTGTTCATTTTCGAGATGAGTAGATCCATATACGATCAAGCTATCACCTGGCAGAAAGTAGGAACACGTCGTTCTTCCCAAACCAGTGCTCACCATAGTTGGTCGGTTGGAAGGATTCACTCCGTCCACATCCATTGTGAAGATTTGATCACATCCTACCCCCCATTCGGAAAAGTCTGACTGAAACACCAATGACTGGCTGTCAAAACTCCAATACGCTTCTGCATTGTTACCTCCCCAGGTAAGCTGTCTGATATTTTTCAGATGAGTCTCCTTCTCATATCGAAGTGAATCGGACATGTCAGCATCAGACTTAGTGCTATTCTCATTAGTGCTGGATTGGCATGAAACTAAACCAACCACAAGCAGTGAATAGATGACTTTTTTCATAAGAGAGGTAACTTAGTCGCACTAAACTAATTCATAAAGCCTACACTGTGAGAAAGCACTTATTGTATATCATCGGAACAATCCTCTTTTTTTCATGCAAGCCTTCTTACGACCCTATTAGGCAAATAACAGCTGATATTGGCATCCTTGCCAGCGATTCATTATCCGGTCGAGAAGTGGGTACCAAAGGGGAAAAAATGGCTGCTGATTATATCGCAGATCGATTTAAGCGTATAGGTCTGGTTCAATATGGAACGGAAGGTTATCTACAGCCTTTTTTTGTCAAAAATTCCAGCAACCCTCATGAGCAACCTGAAGTGGGAACTGAAAGTGATACGGCAGGGATCACTGGCTATAATGTAATTGGATCCATCGACAACCCGAGTGATGAACTGGTTATCATTGGTGCTCACTATGATCACCTGGGAATGGGTGGCTTTTCTTCCCTTCATCGGGGAGTGGAAGCTGTTCACAATGGCGCTGACGACAATGCAAGTGGTGTGGCTGCCATGCTTCACCTTGCCCGGATTCTTAAGGAGAAGAAACTATCAAGAGATGTTCTTTTCATCGGAATATCTGGTGAGGAAAAAGGATTGTGGGGATCCAACTTTTACGTAAAAAACCCGACTGTAGACCTTACAAAGGTCAATTTCATGATCAATATGGATATGGTCGGTAGACTTGACAAATCCAGAGGTCTGGCTATCAACGGAACTGGTACTTCCCCACAATGGAATGAACTGATCGATCGTGTTAATTCAGACAGTCTTAAGATCATTAAAGGTGAATCGGGTGTTGGCCCGTCCGATCATACATCCTTCTACCTCCAGGACATACCTGTCTTGCATTTCTTCTCTGGTCAACATGAAGACTATCACAAACCAACGGATGATCCTGACAAAATCAATGAAGAAGGGATTTTACTGATTGCTTCAATGATCCAACGGATAGTAGAAGATCTCGATAGCAAAGACAAACTCCGTTTCACAAAGACGAAGGATGAATCAGGAAGTAATCCACGATTTACAGTTACACTTGGCGTGATCCCCGATTATTTGTTTGATGGAAATGGCATGCGGATCGATGGGGTAAGTGAAGATAAGCCGGCAAAAGAGGCAGGTATTCTAAAAGGAGATATAGTAATTCAACTTGGAGACAGCACGGTGAGCGATATGATGAGCTACATGCGAGCATTATCATCTTTCCAGAAAGGTGATCAAACAAAAGTTATCATCCTGCGTGAGGGTGAGGAGAAGAGCTTTGACATTCAATTTTGATGAACGGTTAGTGGTTATCGATCTCATCCCTGTTTATTCCAGTTGAAATCGTCACACTAAACCATTATGAAAAGACTAATTATCCCTGTTTTACTAGCTACTGTTTTTTGTTCAAACGCTCAGTCACTTCGTGAACTATACCAGGAAGGTATTTCCGCATATGAGGACACCAATTATGAGAGATTCAAACAACGAATGTTCTCCATTGACAGTATCCGCCCTAATTATCCTCCTGTTGTTTACAACCTTGCAGCGGGTTACGCATTGACTGGTAATAATGAGAGAGCAATTGAAGTACTGAATCAGTACATCCTCATGGATGCAACCAAAGACCTTGCTTCGGATGATGATTTTTCATCACTCAAAGAGCTTCCTGAGTTCAGGAAGATACTGGATCAACAAAAGCTACTTACCAGAGAAATCCCGGTTGATATTGCGCATCAATTTCCGATACTCTCATCACACTCAGAATCACTGACCTATTCAAAATCAAGGAAATCATATTTTATCGGAGGTGTTCGGGATGGAAGCATCTGGAAGATCAAGGAAGGAGAAACTCCTGAACTTTGGGCTGCATCAGGAACTAATTCCTGGGCTGTAATGGGAATTGAAGCTTCTAAAGATGGAAAGACACTGTGGGCCTGCACTTCTGCAATGGATAACTATGCAGACCTCAAAGAAGAAGATAAAGGCAAAGTAAGCGTACTCAAGTATGACCTTAAGAAAGGAAAACTTCTGGAAACTTTTACCCTCCCTGCAAACCATAATTTTGGCGACATGATCTGCGACTCCAAGGGGAATGCCTACATCTCTGATGGTGTTGGTAATCAATTGTATTGGATCAGCCAGTCAAGTGGAGAGCTTGAGCTTTTCGCTGATCTGTCTCAAGACATAATCAATCTTCAGGGACTCACTCTCACGGAAGATGAATCAGCCATGTATCTCTCCGACTACATTGATGGTATCTACAAGCTTGATATGCGATCGAAAAAGCTTACCAAGCTAGAAACCTCTGCTGGTGTGCTCTTGAAAGGCATTGATGGATTGTATCTTATTGGTAATGAGCTTATTGGACTACATAATGGCACTCAACCCAATCGCGTGGTGAAGTACCAACTGAATGATGAAGGTTTAGGAATTACTGGCAAAACGATCGTTTCCCAGGCAGATGTATTGGGAGAACCAACGCAGGGGGTAGTCGTAGATAACAAATTCTTTTACATTGCTAACAGTCCGTGGGGGTCTTACGACCGGGAGGGGAATTTCTCCATAACTGAAGGTGATATTATTATTGGGCAAATAAATTAATTGTCCAATTCCTCCTTCCCACACCGATCATTAACTATGAAAGAATACCTAATACTTATTAGCGAGGATTCTTCCGGTGAGCTGGCACCCGTTGAGTCGCAACATTGTATGACTGCATATGGTGAATGGGCAACTGCACTTGGTGAGAAGCATATAATTGCAAGAAGACTTGATGATTCTCAAGGGAAGTTCCTGGAAAGCAGAAGGGATCCGGTGACAGACGGACCATTTGCAGAAGCCAAAGAGCTGCTTGCAGGGATCATATTGATCAATGCAGAATCGATTGAAGAAGCAGAAGAAATAGCCCGAGCCTGCCCTTTGAATGACTACTTTCATCTCTATGTAAAGAAAACCTTCGATTAACACTGTTTTCACACAAAACTTTGATAAATCCTTTTCCGTATGTACCTTGTATTAACAAGTACTAACTAATACAAGTAAATTACCAAGAAACTTTTGGTGCAACCTTTTGTCATTAAGTCGCATCAAATCCAATGTAAGACTCAAACTCAACAATATGAAAGGACTTAAAAAAACCATGCAAGTAGCTTTTGCTACCTTAATTAGTCTGAATCTTTTTGCACAGGACAGTGGATTCATTTACGGAAAAGTAACCACTGAAGACGGAGATGTATATGAAGGCCCCATCCGCTGGGGGAAAGAGGAAGTTTATTGGACTGACATGTTCAATGCTTCGAAGGAAGAGAATAAAAACCTTGATTACTTATCGAACAAAGAGCTCGATTACCTGGAAGATCGAAGGCGCTACTCAGATGGCATTTTTCGGATTGTAGATGCCTGGGACTGGGATGAAGATTTCGTCCACGAATTTTCATGTGAGTTCGGAAATCTAAAGGCTATTCGGCTCAGAGGAAGAAATGATGCAGAGATTGAGCTTAGAAATGGCGATTACCTGGAAATTGATGGGAGTGGATACAATGATATAGGTGCCCGGTTAAGAATCCTGGATCAAGAGCTCGGTCTGGTCAAGCTTGACTGGAACAGAATAGAAGAAGTGGAATTTCTTGATACACCCCGTAATCTGGGGGAAAAATTCGGAGAACCACTTTACGGTACAGTAGAAAGCGAGTTGGGCAAATTCACCGGTTTCGTTCAGTGGGACCATGATGAGCGTGTAGATACAGATGTTTTGGACGGTGATACCCGGGATGGGGATATGTCTATTCCATTCGGAAAGATCAAATCGATTGAAAGAAGCGGGTATAGTCGTAGCATAGTAACCCTAAAGTCAGGTAGAGAATTCGAATTGAAGGGAAGCAATGATGTAAATGATGACAATAAAGGAATCATTGTCACAGTAGAAGGTCTCGGAAGAGTTGACCTGGAATGGGAAGATTTTGAGAAGGTCACTTTTACAGATCCTCCAAGTAGCGGCCCTAATTACGCTTCATTCTCCTCACCTGAAAAAATCAAAGCACGTGTTGAAGTAGACAATGGTGACGCACACGAAGGTGAGATCATTTATGATCTGGATGAAGAGTACACATTCGAAGTACTTAATGGAAGAGATGACGACACCAAGTTCATAATTCCTTTCAGAAACTTGAAATCCATTACCCCGAAAGGAGATGATCGAACAGTTGTTGAATTAAAAAGTGGTGACAGGATCCTTTTGGAAGATTCCCAGGATGTTTCCGACAAACATCAGGGATTGCTAATTAGGACGAAATCAGATCGAATATATGTGCCCTGGGATCGGGTCGAAACAATTGAGATCCTTTAAAACCGATTGCCAATAAAGACCACACAGTCATGTTAAAGAATTATTTAAGTGTTGCAATTCGCAACCTCTTCAAACACAAGTTCTATTCGCTAATCAACATACTTGGATTATCCATTGGGTTGACCTGTTTCCTGATGATCTCCCTGTTCGTCATTGATGAGCTTAGTTATGACAAATTCCATACAAACGCAGATCGCATTTACCGTATGGACTTTAACGGCACCATTAATGGCTCGGAGTTTATTACGGCGCTGGCGAGCTCACCCGCAGGCCCAACAATGATTGAAGATTTTCCGGAAGTTGAAGATGCTATCAGGTTCCGAACTACCGGAAACTGGTTGGTAAAAAAGAAAGATGGAGAAGAAAATTTCAACCAGGAAGATGTCCTCTGGGTTGATAAGAACCTGTTTGAATTCTTCAATTTCAAACTGATCTACGGTGATCCTGCAACTTGTTTGGAACGACCAAAGACGTTGGTTTTGAATCGAACGGAAGCGACCAAGATCTTCGGTGAAGTAGACCCGGTTGGGGAGATGGTCATCCTTGATAATGAAGATGAATGGGAAGTGACTGGTGTTTTTGAAGATATCCCCAACAACTCGCACTTCAATGCCTCCATGTTCTTTACCATGGAAAGCCTGGACGAGGCTCAGTCAAAATTCTGGATGAGTTTCAACTTTAATACTTACCTAAGGTTACAGGAAGGCACTAACCTGGCAGAAATGGAAAGTAAATTTCCTGCACTTATTGAAAAGTATATTGGACCTGAGATCGAACAGTTCATGGGAGCTACCATGGAGGAATTCTATGAATCAGGAAATAATGCTGGTTTTGAACTCTTCCCTTTGAAAGACATTCATTTGAAGTCTGACAAACTCGGAGAACTTGGGCCTAATAGTGATATGAATTACGTATATGTGTTCACAGCAATCGCAGCATTCATTCTGATATTAGCCTGTATCAATTTCATGAATTTGTCAACGGCTCGTTCTGCTGGTAGAGCCAAGGAAGTTGGTTTAAGAAAAGTAATGGGTGCTTATCGGACTCAATTGATCCGACAGTTCCTTGCTGAGGCTTTCATTATTACATTCATCTCCATTGTCATTGCATATGCGATATCATTCATTATTCTGCCAATGTTTAATCAATTGGCAGACAAGTTGATTGATGCTAACAGCCTCTTTACATCAGGTTTTTTAATCACCATGGTCGGAGTTTTGTTGGTAGTTGGGCTGCTCGCTGGTAGTTACCCGGCCTTTTATCTGTCGAAGTTCAGACCAGTTGAAACCCTAAAAGGTAAACTTAACCTTGGTTTGAAGGGCGGTGGCTTAAGAAGTGTATTGGTGGTCCTACAGTTTTGTGTTTCGATCATTATGATCATTGGCACTTCCATTGTGTTTCAGCAACTCAACTACATCCAAAACAAGAAGCTTGGCTACTCGAAAGACCATATAGTCATGATCCATGACCCATGGATGATGGGAGATAAATCAGACTCCTACAAGAATGAAGTGATTCAGCATTCAAATATTTTATCCGGTACTATGTCAAGCTTCCTGCCGGTAAAGACAGCAGATAACAACAACGTCTGGTTTCCGGGATCTTCCGCAACCAAGGAGGAAACATACGTCTTCCATGAGTTCAGGGTAGATCATGATTATATGGAAACTCTGGGTATAGAAATGGTAGCTGGAAGAAACTTCTCGACAGATTTTTTAAGTGATTCTTCTGCAATTGTTCTCAACGAGGCAGCTGTAAGGCAACTCGGGTGGGATATTGAAACGGCGGTTAGCAAAAATCTTTCAACCTACGGTGGATCCAATGATCAGCCTGTCGTGGAGCAGTACAAAGTCATTGGAGTTGTTAAAGATTTCCACTTTACATCGCTCAGAGACAATATCGAACCACTTGTTTTCGAGTTGGGAAGAAGTCGGGGATATGTTTCCTTCAAAATTTCCAGTGAAAACATTCCCGCAACGATCGACTTTGTGCAGGACAAGTGGGATGAGTTCGCTCCCGGACAGCCTTTCCAATACAGCTTCCTGGACGAGCGATTCAATGACATGTATAAAGCGGAGCAAAAGCTGGGAGAGATATTCAGCGTATTCGCTTTCCTTGCGATCTTCATCGCCTGTCTTGGACTCTACGGTCTGGCTGCATTCACAGCTGAACAGAAGACGAAGGAAATCGGAATTCGGAAAGTTCTTGGTGCTTCTATCATGAGCATCATTACACTCCTGTCAAAGGAATTTCTCAAACTGGTAATGATCGCTTTCCTAATTGGCTCAGTTGCGGCTTACTTCCTGATGAACAATTGGCTACAGGATTTCGAAAACAGAACGAACATTAACTTTTTGGTTTTCATATTGGCTGGGATTGTAGCTCTGGTGATTGCATGGGTCACCATGAGCTTCCAGTCATGGAATGCGGCAAGGGTCAACCCTGCTAAATCCCTGAAAGACGAATAGTCACATATACACAACTTTTCCACAAATCAGGAGCGATCTAAAATTAGGTCGCTCTTGTTTTTTTATTTGTAGTATTAAATGGCTTGGCTCTAACTGACGATACATGTACCTGATCTTCGACACAGAAACCACCGGACTTCCACATAATAAAACTGCACCAGTAGAAGACCTTGATAACTGGCCAAGACTTGTCCAGATTGCCTGGCAATTACATAACGCAAAAGGGAAGTTGCTTTCTTCCGGAAATCATGTTGTTAAACCCGATGGGTTCACCATTCCTTTCAACGCGGAGAAAATTCATGGGATCTCTACAGATCGGGCACTGGAAGTAGGTGAAGACCTTTCAAGTGTACTTGATAAGTTTTCTGAAGACGTTAGGAAAGCTGAGGTTCTTATCGGTCACAACATTGAGTTTGATAATAAGATCATAGGTGCTGAATACCTGAGAACAGGAAAAGAAAACCTACTCCAGGATGCCAGAAACATCGATACAGCCATTGAAACTGTTGAATTCTGTCAGTTAGAAGGCGGATTAGGAGGTAGGCTAAAGCAACCGAAACTTATTGAACTCTATACCAAGCTTTTCGGAGAAGGTTTTGGTGATGCCCATGATGCAGCTTATGATGTAGATGCTACCGCCAAAGCTTTCTTTGAGTGCCTGAAGCGATCTATCATTCCAACAATAGATGAAACCAGTCCTGACGATATAAGCTATGAAGCTCCCGATCTGACTGAGGCCAATTTCGCCTGGATACGAGAAAAGACTTCCGGGAAAATTGGTGATAAAGAGGTTGATGCTTCTGAAATCGAAGGAGTTTTCTGCCATTTGCATGGACACTCACAGTTCTCAGTGCTTCAAGCCACTCCCGATGTTTCAGCTATCGTCTCAAAAGCCAAGGAATACGAAATGCCAGCGGTTGCGATAACTGATCTGGGGAACATGTTCGGGGTTTTCAAATTTGTCTCATCAGCAAAAGATGCGGGCATCAAACCGATCATCGGATGTGAATTCTATGTAGCTGAAGAACGAACGAAACTACAGTTTACCAAAGACAATCCTGACAAGCGTTTTAGACAAATACTCCTGTCAAAAACCGAAAAAGGATACCGAAACCTGATCAAACTAAGCTCCATTGCTTACAAAGAAGGCAACTACGGCTTATTCCCCAGGATCGACAAGGAGTTGATCGAAGAATATTCGGAAGGCCTGATCGCATTGAGCGGTGGACTTGGTGGAGAGATCCCCCATCTAATTTTGAATGTTGGCGAAACACAGGCAGAGAAAGCACTGAATTGGTGGAAAGCACTTTTCAAAGATGATTTCTACATTGAGATCAATCGGCATGATCTTGAAGAAGAAGACCGGCTAAATGAGATCCTTGCAGGATTTGCGCGAAAGCATGACATCAAGCTTATCGCCGCTAACGAATACTACTACTTAGACAAACAAGATGCTAAAGCACACGACGTGCTTTTATGTATTAAAGAAAACGAACGTCAAAGCACACCGATCGGCAGAGGCCGAGGATTCAGGCCAGGACTTCCCAACGAAAACTTCTATTTCAAGTCGCAGCTGGAAATGAAAGAATCCTTCGGAGACATCCCGGAAGCGATTGACAACATCTCCGAGCTGGTTGATAAGATTGAAGTATTTGAACTTGAAAGGGATGTGCTACTTCCTAAGTTTGATATTCCTGAAGAGTTTGTTGATCCGGAAGATGCAGATGGTGGTAAGCGAGGAGAAAATGCATACCTAAGACACCTCACCTACCTGGGAGCTGAATCCAAGTATGATGAAATAACTGAAGAGATCAGGGAACGGATCGACTTTGAATTGGAGACCATCCAAAACACTGGCTATCCTGGCTATTTCCTAATTGTCCAGGATTTCACAGCCAAAGCTCGTGAAATGGGCGTCTCCGTTGGTCCGGGAAGAGGCTCAGCAGCCGGATCTGTGGTTGCTTACTGCATAGGAATTACCAATGTGGACCCGATCGCTTACGATCTTCTTTTTGAGCGATTTCTGAACCCTGACCGTGTATCGCTTCCTGATATTGATATTGATTTTGACAATGAGGGACGGGAAAAAGTCCTCAAATATGTCATTGATAAATATGGATACGACCAGGTAGCACAAATTATTACTTACGGAACGATGGCCCCAAAATCGGCCATTCGAGATGCCGGGCGAGTCATGGAACTACCGTTACCTGAAACCGATGCAATCGCAAAGCTTGTACCGGAGCGACCGGGAACATCTTTCACCAAAGTTTTTGAAGAAGTAAAAGAACTGGAGGACTTGAAAAAAGGAGAAGACCTCCCCTCCCAGGTCCTTAACCAGGCAGTAGTCCTGGAAGGTTCTCTTCGAAACACCGGGATTCACGCTTGTGGAGTGATCATCACACCTGATGACATGAGCAAGTTCATTCCGCTGGCCAAATCCAAAGACTCTGATCTTCTACTCACTCAGTACGATAACAGCGTCGTAGAATCTGCCGGGATGTTGAAAATGGACTTCCTTGGTCTCAAGACACTATCCATTATCAAGACGGCTGTAGAAAACGTGGAGAAGCGACATGGAATCCAGATAGATGTGGACGCTCTTCCACTTGATGATCCCAAAACCTACGAATTGTACCAGCGGGGTGAAACGAATGGTACCTTCCAATTTGAGTCTCCAGGGATGCAAAAGCACTTACGATCGCTCAAGCCGGATAGGTTTGGCGATCTGATTGCGATGAACGCCCTCTATCGTCCAGGGCCAATGGAGTACATACCGAACTTCATCTCCCGTAAGCATGGCAAAGAAGCCATCAGCTATGATATTCCCGAAATGGAGGAGTATCTGGCTGAGACCTATGGGATCACCGTTTACCAGGAGCAGGTGATGTTGCTTTCGCAAAAGCTAGCAGGCTTTACCAAAGGTGAAGCAGATGTGCTTCGAAAAGCTATGGGTAAGAAGAAGCGTGACGTACTGGATAAGATGAAACCCCAGTTCGTTACCCAGGCAAAAGAAAAAGGACACCCTGAAGAAAAACTTGAGAAGATCTGGAAGGATTGGGAAGCCTTTGCCGCTTACGCTTTCAACAAGTCGCATAGTACCTGCTATTCAGTCGTTGCGTACCACACCGGCTACCTAAAGGCCAACTACCCTGCTGAGTACATGGCCTCTGTCCTGACTCACAATCAAAGCAATATTGATAAGGTGAGCTTCTTCATGGAAGAGTGTAAAAACCGCGGTATCAAAGTGCTGGGACCACACATCAATGAATCTGCACAGGATTTTGCAGTAAACGAAGAAGGAGAGATCCGTTTTGGTTTGGGAGCCATTAAGGGGACCGGCGAATCTGCGGTTCAGGCTGTCATTGAAGAGAGAGATGCAAACGGACCTTTCAAAGACATCTTTGATTTCTCGAAGCGAGTTAATCTGCGAGCGGTTAATAAGAAATCTTTTGAAAGCTTCGCGAAGGCAGGAGCCTTTGATTGCTTCAAAGACTACCACCGAAGACAATATGTGGAGCCGGATGAAGAGGGAAATTCATTGATAGAAAAATCAATCAGGTACGCCAACAAGGTCCAGGAAGAAGAAGCCAGTGCTCAGTCGTCTCTCTTTGGAGGTGCCAATGGGTCCGATATTTCGAAACCCCGAGTTGCACGGATTGAACCGTATGGAGAGATCGAAGAACTCAATATCGAAAAAGAGATGGTTGGTCTGTATATCACCGGACATCCACTCAATCAGTTTAAGTTTGAGATGGATCACCTCACCAATGCGAACATCAGTATGCTGACCGATCTCGTGAAACTAAAAGGCAGAGAAGTAAAAATTGGCGGGATCATCAGCGATATTCAACATCGAACTTCCAAGAAAGGAAATCCATTCGGGCAGTTTGTATTGGAAGATTTTGGAGATAACTATACGTTCTATCTGTTCTCTCAGGATTATTTGAAGTTCAAACCTATGCTTGAAAAGGGATGGTTCCTTTACATCTCAGCAAGTGTCCAAAACCGATGGAATAGTGAAGAACTTGAGCTGAAGATCCATAACATCGAACACCTGAGTGAAGTCAGGGAGAAAATGACCAAGGGGCTGGAGCTAAATGTGAGATTGGAAGATGTCAACTCCATAATCATTGACGAAATAGAGCGAATAGCCTCTATGTTCCCTGGAAAATGCATACTTAAACTGTCCCTGGCTGGAGTATATGAGGATAGCGCCATCAACCTGGAGATGTTAAGCAGAAAATTTGCCATTGACCCCAATGATGAACTCATCAAAGAGCTAAAAACAATGGAAGAGATTGATTTCAGAATAATTGCCAAGAACTAATGTCAATTGGGCAACAATCAGCGTTTATCAACCAAAATGGTAAACTTATCCCACTATCTTTGTGTTCACCTATCAATAAAAAAGGATTGATAACATTTAAACCTCTAAAAAATGTCTAAACCTGTAGAAATAACCGATCAAAATTTTAACGATATAATC
This sequence comes from Cyclobacteriaceae bacterium, assembly GCA_965267415.1. Lineage (GTDB taxonomy): Bacteria > Bacteroidota > Bacteroidia > Cytophagales > Cyclobacteriaceae > Ekhidna. Next base: position 1,448,538 of record OZ253955.1, read on the forward strand.
AATACAGATCAAACTGTTTTGGTTGACTTCTGGGCTGAGTGGTGTGGCCCGTGTAAAATGATAGGACCTGTGGTCGAAGAACTTGCTTCAGACTATGACGGGAAAGCGGTCATCGGAAAAGTAGATGTCGATGCAAATCCTGAAGTATCTGCCAAATTCGGTATTCGATCAATTCCTACCCTATTGGTTTTCAAAAATGGTGAAATTGTTGATAAGCAAATTGGCGCTGTACCTAAAAGCGTATTGAGCCAAAAACTGGACGCACAAGTAGCGTAATCAGATAAAAAGAATCTTATAAAGCCCTGCTTCGCTTATGGAGTAGGGTTTTTTATTTTTCACCCATGATCCAAATAATTGCGCTTGCCGTAGTGCTCCTGATCCAATCTCAGGATGGTATCCTGCTGCCCATTGAAGTTGAAGGTAGAAGAAATATCAATGCCATCGAATTAACAAGCATTGGCCAATTTGGATTGGAGAGAGTAGCAAGGCCAGAGGTTCCAGCTCACTTACATACCGGTATCGATATCCTGCCTCCCAACAATAGCTACCAAACAAAATCACTCATCTATGCCATTGCTCCTGGTCGCGTGATCAGTAAGCGAACCGATGGCCCTTTTGCACAACTGATCATCGAACATCAGTTGAATACGCTTACCTTTTGGACTGTCTACGAACATATAGCTGAAATCCAGGTTGATCTGTTTCAACCTATAGATACCTCTACTCCCATCGCCCGTTTCTTTATGATTGAAGAACTCGACAGATATGGCCATCAATTCAATCATTTTCATTTCGAGATCCTCAAAAGAAGACCAGTTGAACTTCAAATCAACAGCAAGCTTCCCGAAAGACGATTCAACTCATATTCTCTGTCATGTAAGACTGAATCAGAACTGAACACCTATTTCTATGACCCACTGGTGTTCTTTGAGCAAAAGATCAGCTATTGATCTACTGATAACCGACGGATTTCTAAATCCTCCATACTTCAGCTATCTTTTCAATCCTAAAAACCTAACTATGAACCACCTTATCAAACTTTGTTTGCTGGTCCTTTTATTCACTTCCTGTCAGGACAGGGGCTCAGTCAGTGATGATTTTAGCAGCCCGAGAAGCTTGTTTGTTGATCATGTTAGCTCATACACTGGGGGAGTCGTCTCAGTAGCAAGCGACATTCGCCTTCGCTTAAATCGATCCATCCCTGACAGTCTTGTTGGAACAATGGTTGAGAATGTGTTCAACTTCTCCCCAAAGGTCGAAGGTTCTGCCTCCTGGGAAGACAACCGGACCATAGTTTTTCAACCACTTAAAAACCTCGATTACGATCAGAAGTATGAGGCAACTGCCAACCTAAAGACGATCCTTCCCTCGATCAACAAATCAAAAGAGAAGTTTCGATTTGTTTTTCAAACCCTGATACAGAACTATGAAGCTCAAATTGACGGGATCAAACTTTATGATTCAAATGATCTCTCCAAAGTCAAGGTTGAAGGCCAGGTTCAAACAGCTGATGTAGTAGCTTTTGAGAACATTGAAAAAATGGTTAGCGCAACGCAGGCTGGCAACTCGTTGACAGTCAATTGGCAACAAGACGATCAACCTAACACATTTCTTTTCACAGTTGAAAACATTGCCAGGGGTACCTCACAGAGTCAGGTTGAAATTGTGATCGATGGATATGTCATTGAAGTTGAAAAAGACCGGGAGCACCTTGTGGATATACCTGCCATGGATGATTATCGGGTAGTCTCCAGCAGAATCGTACGAGGAAAGGAGAATTACATTTCTGTACTCTTTTCTGATCCCCTTGACCCTAGGCAAAACCTTAACGGACTGGTAACACTAACAAACTCCAGTAGCAGCCCCAGGCTGGTGGTAGATCTCAACGAACTCAAGATCTATCCCACCCAGGAGATGAGTGAAACCAGTACACTTACACTGATCAAAAGCATAAAAAATGTAGGAGGATTCGCTCTAAAAGAAGACTTTGAAACCGAATTGGAGTTTGCTCAGACCAAACCAGCCGTTCGGCTGGTGAATGATGACAACAAAACCATCTTGCCCAATTCATCCGGATTGGTACTTCCTTTCGAAGCTGTGGGTCTTAAAGCCATCGATGTGACCATTATCAAGGTCTTTCAGGATAACATGCAGCAATACCTGCAAGTAAATGACCTAGGTGGTCAGAATCAACTTAACCGCGTTGGCCGACCGGTCACCAGGAAAGTTATTCCTCTGAATACCAGTGGAGTTACCAATTTGAATTCATGGAACCGGTTTACGCTCAACCTGGAAGACATCCTAACAACTGAAGCTGGATCATTCTATCAGGTACGAATTGGCTTTAGGAAAAACTACTCGCTCTACTTCTGTGCGGATAGCGACCAGATCCAGTCACTTGATGATGAACTGGATGCCTGGGATGAAGAGGAAGAATCGTCCTACTGGGATAGCTATGAATATTACTACAACCCTGATTACAATTGGTATGAGAGAGACAATCCCTGCAGTGACTCCTATTACGGAAATAGAAGAAGTATCAACAAAATGGTTTTTGCTTCGGACTTTGGGCTCATTGCAAAAAGAAGAGAAAGCGGAGACCTCTTTGTTTTCGTCACCAATTTGATAAATACCGACCCGGTAAATGGTGTTGATCTTGAAATATATGATTACCAGCAGCAGTTGATTGCTTCTGAACAATCGGACGGTCAGGGCAAGGCTGTGATCAAGACTTCCAGCAAGCCCCATCTTATAGTAGCTAAAAAGGGAGGCCAGGTAGGATATCTAAAAGTGAACGACGGCTCAGCACTTTCACTAAGTAATTTCAATGTCACTGGCACCACTGTTCAAAAAGGACTAAAGGGCTTCCTTTATGGTGAAAGAGGAGTTTGGAGACCCGCTGATACGGTTCATCTTGGCTTCATCCTGCAAGACATTGAGGGAACATTACCTGATGATCATCCGGTGATACTTGAGTTGTACAATCCACAAGGTCAACTCTCACAACGGAAGATCAGCAGCGAAGCTGTCGGTCCCATGTATCGGTTTGACTTTGTAACTGATCGGGATGCTCCTACAGGGAATTGGAGAGCATTGGCAAAAGTTGGAGGAGCCTCCTTCTCCAAAACGATCAAAATTGAAACGATCAAACCGAATCGACTCAAGATCGATCTGCAATTTGATAAAGACCGATTCAGTAGTCTTGATCAATCGGTCTCCGGTGATTTAAATGTCCGATGGTTAAGCGGTGCTACTGCCCGCAACCTGAAGGCCGAGTATGAAATGCTGCTCCGTCCCATCAAAACCACATTTGACCGATTTCCAAATTTCTCTTTCGATGACGAGTCCAGGGAATTTGACAGCTATCGGGAACGAGTCTTTGAAGGAAGGATCAACAAGGAGGGTTTTGCACGGGTCAATTTAGACCTGGGATATAATTCTGATGCCCCTGGAGCGTTGAATGTCCTGCTCTTTGGTAAAGTTTACGAAGAAGGTGGAGACTTCAGCATTAGTAATACCTCCATCCCCTACTACCCCTTTTCAAGTTTTGTAGGCCTTAAGGTTCCTGAAGGAGATAAAAGAGGCATCCTTCTAACGGATGAAGATCATACGATCCAAATTGCTACCGTTGATGCCGATGGAAACCCTATAAGTAAGAGAGGATTAAATGTCCAACTCTACAAACTGAACTGGAGATGGTGGTGGGATACCTCTTATGAATACTTAAGTAATTATGTTGGAAGCTCTTATCGGGATCCGGTCGCTTCAGGAAAGGTCAATACCACCAATGGTGTAGGAACCTTTAACCTGCGCATCAATCATCCCGATTGGGGTAGGTATTACCTTCAGGTCGAAGATCCCAATTCCGGTCATTCTGCCGGTCAGATCGTATACCTGGATTGGCCGGGGTGGGCTGGCAAAGGAAAACGAGGCGACCTGGATGGAGCCACCATGTTGGATTTTGCGGTGGAAAAAGAAAGCTACCAGGTTGGAGAGCAAGTTGCGCTATCCATTCCTTCTACCAAAGGGAACAGGTTACTGGTAAGTCTGGAAACCGGAAGTGAAGTACTGCAAACGTTCTGGGTAGAAGCCGAGGATGAGTTCACTACTGTTTCTTTCGAAGCTACTGCTGATATGGCCCCCAATATCTATGCTCACCTGACAATGATCCAACCACACAAGCAGGAAGCCACTGACCTTCACATCCGACTTTATGGTGTCCAATCCATTAAGATCGTTGATCCTGCCACTGCGTTGAAGCCAGTAATTGGGGTTCCAAACGAGCTACGACCTGAACAGCGCTATACCATTGAAGTTTCCGAAGAATCAGGAAAGCCCATGGCTTACACGCTCGCTGTAGTCGATGAAGGACTGCTGGATATCACGAACTACAAAACTCCACAGCCATGGAACAGCTTCTATGCGAGAGAGGCATTAGGTATTAAAACATGGGATGTATATGATGATGTAATGGGTGCATTTTCAGGGAAGCTGGAACGATTGCTTGCCATAGGCGGTGATGGAGAGATCGCTCCCAAAGAAGAATCGGATGTTAACCGATTCAAACCCGTAGTGAAATACTTTGGCCCCTATTACCTGGATGCTCGAGAGACAAAAAAACACCAGGTTCAAATGCCACAATACATTGGTAGTGTTAAAACCATGGTGGTAGCTGCCAATGAGAATGCATTTGGGAGTTCGGATGTTGCTACTCCCGTAAAGCAGCCACTAATGATCCTGGCAACACTTCCACGGGTCACAGGTCCTGGTGAAACCATGAAGCTTCCGGTCAATGTATTCACCCTTGATGATAACATTAAAAATGTAAGCGTAGAAGTGGAAGCTTCGGGAACTTTGACCCTTTCTGAAAGAAATACAGCACAATTGAAATTCAGCAAGGCGGGTGACAAGGTCCGGTATTTTGAGGTAAAAGCCAAGGAGGTTTTGGGTCCTGGAAAAGTTAAGGTAACAGCGAAATCTGGCTCTGTAGTTGCCACTTACGATATTGATATCAATGTTATTCCAAGAAATCCAGTCACCACAGCTGTAGACGATAAAGTGATCAACAGTGACGAAAACTGGAGTACTACCTATCAGCCATTAGGAATACTTGGTGAAAATAGAGGCCAGATTGAGATCAGTTCACTGCCACCACTAAACATCGAAAGCCGGTTGGGTTATCTGATCAGATACCCACACGGATGCATTGAACAAACGGTTTCTTCTGTCTTTGCTCAACTCTTTCTCGATAACCTCGTGAATCTCACAGACGAACGGAATAAGGAAGTTCAACGCAATATCAATCGTGCCATCCAGCGTATTCGGTCCTTTCAATTAGCCTCAGGAGGTTTTTCCTATTGGCCAGGAAATTCTTATCCAAACAACTGGGGTACAAATTATGCTGGTCATTTTCTTCAGGAAGCTAAAAAAGCTGGATATGCGGTTCCCGAAGGAATGATTTCTAATTGGACAGACTTTCAAACTAACAAAGCGGAAGCCTGGGGATCACTGAGTTCGGATGATGATAACGATCTGATCCAGGCATACCGACTCTACACATTGGCAATTGCAGGACAGCCTGCCCTGGGAGCTATGAATCGGATGAAAGAGGCTGATAATGTTGGAATGCAAGCCAAATGGCGACTTGCACTAGCCTATGCTGCAGCCGGGTATGAATCCCAAGCCAACTCACTGATTAAAGGCTTAACAGCAAAGGTTTCCGAATCTGGCAGCAACCGTCATACGTTTGGCTCAAACACCAGGGATCGGGCCATGATCCTGGAAACCCTTTTATCGTTGGATCAAAAGGAGCAAGCATTTGAGTTGCTGATGGATATTGCATCAGAGATGGGCAAAGATCAGTGGATGAGTACCCAAACAACAGCTTACTGCTTTATTGCCATTTCCAAATACACAGAAACCTTTGGTGTAGACCAGGAAACGAATGTCAGCGTAAACGCAGATGGAACGGCTGAAAAAGTGGCAGGCAAAGACTTTGTTTATCAGGTTAGGTTAAGCAATCCGGATGAATCAACGGACTTGCAGGTTACTAATGAGGGCTCAGCTCCGGTCTTCGTCAGGGTAATTCGACAAGGAATTCCCCTTGAAGGTGAAGAAAGGCAAATTACCCGGAATATAAACTTCACAGTAAACTATTTTGATTCCGATGGAAGACCTGTAAATGTTACCTCCTTAAAGCAAGGAACCAATTTCAAAGCTGAGGTTACTGTAACAAACCCAGGACTTAAAGGAACCTATGATGAGTTGGCCCTGACCCAAATTTTCCCTTCGGGCTGGGAGATCATCAACACTCGACTGGATGGTTCGGAAACCAGCTCTGAGGCCGAGTATATTGATTTCAGGGACGATCGTGTGATGCACTACTTTGACCTTGATCCAAGCTCACAGGTTTCATTTACTGTGCTATTGAACGCTGCATACCAGGGTTCCTATTACCTCCCTTCTGTCAATGTTGAAGCCATGTATGACAATTCCATCTTTGCCAACAGGCCGGGGCAATGGGTGCAAATAACTCCTGAAAACTAAGCGGGTGCTGAGCGGAGTTACCATAGGTCGTGTCAAAAGTGTCGGGATTGGACTTTCCATTCTGCTATTGGTTTTTTTCCTTATCCCATTGCCGCAACCGTTATTTGATGCTCCTTATGTTACCACATTGCACTCTTCGGATGGCACCCTACTTAGTGCAAAGATTGCAACCGATCAGCAATGGCGATTCCCGGCTTCAGACTCAATACCTGAGAAATTTGAAACAGCCATTTTGCTTTTCGAGGATGAATATTTTCATTATCATCCTGGAGTAAACCCCATTTCACTTTTTAGAGCTTTCAAACAAAATGTAAGAACCGGAAAAGTTGTCAGCGGTGGAAGCACTATTAGCATGCAAACCGTTCGCATGGCATTTGGAAATCAATCGAGAAGCTACGGACAGAAACTCCTTGAGATATTGACTGCCTTCAAACTCGAGATACTCTACACAAAGCAAAGCATTTTGCAAGCATATTGCGACCATGCACCTTTTGGAGGAAACATCGTTGGTGTCAATGCGGCAGCCTGGAGATACTATGGGAGGTCTCCTCACCAGCTTTCTTGGGCTGAGTCTGCTACACTGGCCATTCTGCCCAACAGACCATCATCCATATTTCCGGGAAGCAACAACGAATCACTTATTCAAAAGCGTGACCGTTTGCTTGATAAGCTACATGACCGTGGACATTTGTCTGAAGAAGACCTGTTTCTTGCAAAACAAGAACCTCTTCCCAAGAAAGTAAGAGCGCTACCTAACTATGCTTATCACCTACTTCATCGGGCTACTGGTGAACTTGGAGAGGGCCAGCGAATTGTGACTACACTCGACAAAAAGCTACAGGTTCGAGCTGGAAAAATCGTGGAAAGGTATAGTCAAAAAATGGGTGAGAATCACATATACAATGCGGCTGCCATTATTCTTAACATCCACTCTGGAAAAACACTCGCTTACATCGGTAATTCTTCCAATCGTGGATCGCACGGGCAACATGTCGATATTGTAACTGCCAAAAGAAGCCCCGGAAGTCTTCTAAAACCGTTTTTATATGCCGCTGCAATGGACGATGGGTTGATCACTCCTAATCAACTCTTACCAGACGTACCCCTTTTTTATCGAGGGTTTTCTCCGAAAAACTTTGATAAGGCATACAGGGGGGCCGTTCCCGCGAATGAAGCTTTGGTCAGTAGCCTAAATGTGCCTTTTGTTCACCTTTTGATTGACTATGGATACGAACACTTTCATCAGAAAATGAGGAAGGTTGGCTTTAAATCATTCAATGAACCTGCGGGACACTATGGTCTCTCAATCATTCTGGGTGGAGCCGAAACCAGTCTTTGGGAGCTGACCTCTGCGTATGCTGGGATGGCCCGGGCTGTTACGAATTACATGGATCGTCCATACAACAAAGGCTATTCCGAAGGTGACTATCACCCAAATTCCTATTTGATCGAGACAGATGAAGAAGACAAAAAATTAAGTAAAGATGGTTTACTCCGTGCACCCTCTATTCAATACACGTTCAATACACTTCAGGCTGTCAAACGGCCGGAAGAAGAAACCGGATGGGAGTATTTTGGTTCGTCAAGACCAATTTCCTGGAAGACAGGAACCAGCTACGGCTTTAGGGATGGCTGGGCCATCGGATTAAATGGACAACACCTTGTTGGTGTATGGATTGGTAACGCTGATGGAGAAGGCAGACCCGGGTTGACGGGGGTACGTGCAGCCGCCCCATTAATGTTTGAGCTCTTTGGTTTATTAGGAAGTGATAGCCAGTGGTTGGAGGATTTTGGCGCACCGGTTTCCATCTGCAAGGAAAGTGGGATGCTTGCTTCCGATCTGTGCACGGAAGTTGTCTCCATGGCTCTTCCGGATTACATGACTACCGGATCCACATGCCGGTTTCATCAGGTAGTACACTTAGATAGAGAAGGTGAATATCGTGTCAACAGCAGTTGTTACAATGTGGCAGATATTTTGGAATCCACCTGGTTTGTTTTACCTCCTGCCCAGTCATGGTTTTATAAAAAAAGTCACCCGAATTACCGCAAATTGCCTCCTTATAGCCAGGGATGCCTGGAAACAGATGCCTCCAGTTCTTTCGAGTTGATCTACCCCAGGCAATTCACCAAAGTCCATATTCCAAATGAGCAGGACGGAAAAAAGGGTAAGGTGGTATTTGAAGCCGCTCATGAAAACAAGGACGGTTTGATCTATTGGCATCTGGACGATCATTTCTTAGGGACAACCAAAGGCAACCATCAGATGGGAATCAATACCACCGCAGGAGTTCACACGGTTACGCTAATTGATGAGACCGGAAATGAGTTGAAGCAAGGCTTTGAGGTGATCAATTAAGTTTGAGCCTTAATCTTGCTATCTTCATCGCATGAAATCATCGAAACTGATCCTACTGGTTTGGGTACTGCTTTTATACTCATGTACCGTCCCGACAGAACAAAACAAATTAACAGGCAGTGTAGCTTCAGCTCATCCTCTTGCCACACAGGCTGGGATGAAGATCCTCGAAAATGGTGGTAACGCTTACGACGCTGCAATAGCAGTAGCATCAACGCTCAATGTCGTGGAGCCTATGATGTCCGGAATCGGTGGATACGGAACCATTCTGATCTATAATGCAAAAGACGGGCGGATTCGATTTTTAAATCCAAGTGGTAGGTTCCCCATAGCAACTAACACAGATTTAATGCGTCCCCCCACCCCAGGTTATATGGAGAATCGAACAGGGCCTAAGTCCATCTCTACCCCAGGAAATCTGAATGCCTGGAAAGCAATGCATGAAGCTTATGGTACCCAGGAATGGTCAGTACTCTTTGAATCAGCGATTGGCCATGCAGAAAACGGATTTCAGGTTACACCGGCACTCGCTCAATGGATTGAACGAGCTCATGGAGATTTCTCCACATACGCGAAAACCTTTTATGGCGCGGAAGGACCACTTCAGGAAGGCGAGTTGCTCATTCAAACCGACCTTGCCAAGACCTTTAGGACCATTCAATCAGAAGGAGTAGATCCCTTCTATCGGGGAGTAATCGCAGAGGCGATTGACCAGGAAATGAAGGAAGCAGAAAGCTTTCTTTCCATTGAAGACCTTAGAAGCAACGAGGCAGAGTGGTGGGACCCTATCAGCATTGATTACAAAGGCTATGAAGTCTATACGGCAGCCCTTCCTGCTAACTCATTTGCCGCTTTTGTCAACCTTGGTATCATGAGGGAGTTGCCTGAACAAGACCTTTCACATAATAGTCCTGAGTATTTACACCTCTTTGCCGAGATGACCAAAGAGTCATACAAAGCAAGGCTCGCATATTCGTTTGATCCGGAAGTTCAGGAAGCGCCACTAGATAGTCTCTTTTCGAAGGAAGTTTTACAGCAAATGGCACAAAACCTGGATCGGGAAGCAGCGACAACCTTTGTACCTCCATTCGACCCTAACAGTAAGAACACCACTCATTTTGTAGTGATGGATCAATGGGGGAACATTGTCAGTGCTACACAGACTTTAGGTAATTTGTTCGGGAGCCGTATCATGGTAAAGGGAACAGGAGTTTGGCTCAATAACTCGATGGCTTATTCCACTTTTGAACCCAAAGGAAACCCGATGGATGCATTCCCCGGAAGACATAAACTATCCGGTGATTGTCCTGTGATCATTATGAAAGATGGTAAACCCTGGGCTGCATTGGGATCGCCAGGAGGTCACACCATCACGCAGAATTTGCCTCAAATAATCTTCAACCTGATTGATTTCAACATGTCTATGCAAGACGCAATTGATGCACCAAAGCTTTCCTTCGTAGAGCCTAACAGGATCTTTGTCGACGATTTTATGGAAGATGAATTGGTCGATCAATTATCAGCTAAAGGTCATGAGGTTTCCAGGGGAAGGATCGGAAATGCTCAAGGGATAAAGATCATTTATGATGAGAACGGTATCGCTGGTTTTGATGTTGGTATTGACAAGCGGGGAGAAGGTAGGTTTATGATCAGTCAATAAAGAAGAACTTATGCCTCATTTTGTTATAGAATGTTCAGAGAATATTACCATTCTGGAGTCTCCAGGCTTCATTATGCAGGAGCTTTTTGATGTAGCTGAGTCTACCGGCTTATTCAAAAAAGGAGACATCAAACTTAGGATCAAGACCTACAAACATTTCAATAACGCGGGCTCGAATCATGATTTCATCCATGTTTTTGGAAACATCATGGAAGGAAGAACAGCAGATCAAAAGAACGATCTGTCAAAGAAAATGGTCACAAAGCTGTGTAAGATGTTCCCTGATGTTCCGATCGTTTCAATGAACATTCGAGACTTTGATAAAGCTGGCTACTTCAATCGGCCCATGGTGGAGTGAAAGTGTCACCCTTCGACAAGCTCAGGGTGACACCAGTCATTCAACTTTTACTATATACTCTTTCTTTCAACCCAGTCATTCACTAAGCCTTCAAGCACATTCAAAGGCACTGCACCACTAGTAAGCACCACTTCATGGAACTCCCGGATGTCAAAGTTGTCACCCAATTTATCCTTGGCAATTCCTCTTAGTTCCAAAATTTTCAACATACCAATCTTATAAGCAGTTGCCTGCGACGGCATTACAATGTGACGTTCAACCATTCGCTCACAATCCCTATCGCTTCCAGCAGTATTCGTCATATAGTATTCAATGCCCTCTTCCCTTGTCCATTTCTTCAAATGAATACCAGTGTCAACCACCAGGCGACATGCTCTCCATAGTTCGGCAGCAAGTCGACCATAATCAGAATATGGATTTGCATACAAGCCCATTTCCTTTGGTACGAACTCACTGTATAAGCCCCATCCTTCCACGTAAGCGGTGTAACCACCAAATTTTCTAAACTTTGGAATATCAGTTAATTCCTGTGCTATCGATCGATCCATATGGTGACCAGGAATTCCCTCATGATACGCCAGGGCTTCCATGTCGTACTTAGGCATATCCTGGGTATTTGCCAGGTTCGCGTAGTAGGTACCAGGTCTTGATCCGTCAGGAGCCGGTGCCTGGTAAAATGCTTTTCCTGCAGAGGCTTCCCTGAATGGCTCAACTCGTTTCACGATCATATCTGCTTTTGGCTTTGTGATGAAAAGTTCATCCAGCCGCTCCCGCATGTTATCAATGATCACGGTAGCACTATCTATGTATGCTTGCTTTCCTTCATCCGTATTTGGATAGAAGAACTGCTCATCGGATTTCAGGTAAGTGAAAAAGTCTTGTAAATCTCCCTCAAATTCTACCTGCCTCATGATCTCCCTGATCTCATCATGGATCCTTGCCACTTCATCCAAACCGATCTGGTGAATTTCCTCAGCGGTTAGATCTGTAGTTGTTGTTCGGTTCAGCGCAACATTGTAATACTCGTCACCCCCAGGGATCTTCCAGATCCCGTCATCTTCAGTTGCTCTGGATTGCTGACCTTCAAGAAAGGTTATCAACTTCTCATAACCTCCTTTCACAGAAGCAACAAGTGCTACATCAGCCTGTCGTTTGAAATCTGCCTTCATCTCATCACTGATGTCCAAAGCATCTACCTTGCTATAGAAATCGGCTTGAAGGGTACTTGGTTCTCCACTGTCAAAAGGAGCACCCTTAATAATATTTTGAGAAGCTTCAATTGTACGGGCAAACACAAACTTGGGAGGCATTATGCCTTTATCTTCCCGTGTTTTCAAATTATCGATCACCTGGTCAAAAAAGTCTGCTACTCCATTTAACCTCGAAACGTATGCAGCCGCGTCGCTCGAATCGGTCACCCGATGGATATTGATCAGAAATGAAGCCACCTGGGTGTGTGGTCCGAACATCTGGTTGACCGGGTAATTGTGATGTCTCCATTTGTAGTCGGCAATATCGTTCTCAGCATTTTCCTTGAAAAGCTGGTAACTAATCCTTCCCTGGGCATCCAGTGCATCCGGATTAATGGAGTCTAGCAAAACCTGAAGGTCCTGCTTGGTGATCTCCAGATCTTCGGCACCCTTTTCCTCCGAAAGATCTTCCCACTTGTCGTAATCCTTCTTGATCCCAAGATAGCTTTGGAACATTGGTGAGCGATCCAGCGCCTTTTGAAAACTGGCTTCAAAAAAGGCATTGGCTTTCTCCGTTTCAGCAGTTATTTCCTGCTCTGTGTACGTTTTTTTCTCCGGTTCCGCACAGCCCAAGACAAGTACGACCGGCAAGAGTCTTAAAATAGATTTCATTTTCCTTAGTGTTAAGTCCTTAACTAAGAAGGAAATTTATGACTTATTGTTACGAAAAGGAGTAAGTATTTTTTGAGCGGTGATAAAACCCAGTTGTTCTGTGTCACCTATTTTTAAGCAATGATCATCAACTTCATTTCAGGTCCGCGTAATATCTCAACTGCATTGATGTATTCCTTCGCGCAGCGTCCGGATACCAAAGTAGTAGATGAGCCCTTCTATGCACATTATCTTCTACATACTGATGTAGATCATCCAGGAAAAGAGGAAACCATTGCATCCATGTCTCACGACCCTGAAGCAATTATGAAAGAGATCCGTGATTTGGAAGAGGTCCATCCGATCGTCTTCCTAAAGAATATGGCGCATCATCACGAAGGTTTGGAATGGGATTATATGAAACCAATGAAGAATGTCTTCCTGATCAGGGATCCAAAGCAACTGATCGCTTCATTTGCCCAGGTTATTACTCACCCGACCATGCAGGATATAGGTTTAAAACATGAGGTAGAATTACTGGACTATGTTACGGAAAATGGACATCAACCAATCGTGATCGATTCTAATGATATTCTGGCTGACCCCCTATCCGCGTTATCCAAACTGTGTAGTCAATTAGGAATTGATTTTGATAATTCCATGCTTACCTGGGAAAAGGGACCAATCCCTGAAGACGGGACCTGGGCGAAATATTGGTATAAGAATGTTCACAATTCATCAGGGTTTGCTCCTCAAAAAACCAGTGAGCGTCCACTGCCTGTACATTGTCAAGCACTTTACGAGGAAGCTCTCCCTCATTACCAAAAACTTGCAGCTTTCATTGATTAATTTGGCAACCCACTATGCTTCAACAATACAACCCGAAGAATGAGCACATCCAGGTATGGGTAGGTGATCAGTTATATCCAAGAGAAGAGGCTAAAGTCTCTGTTTTTGACAGCTCAGTACAGGGAGGTGACACGGTTTGGGAAGGTTTGCGGGTTTACAAGGAGGGTGTTCTCCATCTAGACTTACATATTGATCGGATGTTTGAGTCTGCTAAAGCACTGGCGTTTGATCATGTACCTGAACGATCTTTTATAAAAAATGCAATTAAGCTAACGCTGGAAGCAAACAGCATGACCGAAGATGCTCACATACGCCTAACGCTGAGTCGCGGAGAAAAGGTAACATCGGGAATGGACCCGCGGCTGAATCAAAAAGGTAGCTGCCTGATCGTTCTCGCAGAGTGGAAACCACTGGTATACGATAATGAAAGTGGGATCAGGGTCATCACTTCTACCCAGCGTAGGAACGGACCCTCTTACCTCGACTCAAAGATCCACCACAGTAACCTGCTTAACAACATCCTTGCAAAGATCCAGGCCAATGTAGCAGGGGTCGATGCTGCAATCATGCTGGATGATCGTGGATTTGTAGCAGAATTGAATGACACCAATTTGTTCATGGTGAAGAATGGTATATTATTTACTCCTTTCGCTAATGCATGCTTACACGGAATTACCCGAGGATTTACCATAGAACTGGCAGAAAAACTCAACATTCCGATATCTGAAAAAGATCTTACCCTTGTTGAGTTCTACAATGCGGAAGAAGTATTTGCAACGGGAACTATGGGAGAACTCACACCTGTTGTAGAGATCGATGGTAGAACAATTGCCAATAAATCCGGATCAACTATCCGTGAGCAATTGTCAAACGCCATGCATGAAGTGCTGCCACAACACTGTGAAAAACTTTAGTTATGGAGCTTAACAATTCTTCGTTACATCATGTCATTTTAAGATCGGTCATTGACCAGGGTTATGCTCCTGAAGTCGATGAACTTTCCAAAATCTTCAATACTTCCGAGAAGCACATAGAACAGGCGCTCTACGATCTCCAGGAATACCATGGAGTCCTTCTGCACCCACACACACCTAAGGTTTGGGTCATTCATCCATTTGCATTGGCACCAACCAATTTCATCCTAAAATCCTCTAAAGGCAGTTGGTGGGGAAATTGCGCATGGTGTTCCCTAGGAGCAGCAGCTTTACTCGATCATGATCTCACGATTACCAGCTCTTTCGGAGCTTACGGTGAACCTGTTGTGATCCATATCCAGAATGGGGAGGTTGTAGAACGAGACCTACTTGTTCATTTTCCAATAGCAATGAGACATGCCTGGGACAATGTTCAGTACACCTGCAGCAACATGCTTATCTTCAAAGACGCAAAACATGTTGACTTATGGTCTGACCGTCACCGCATTCCTAAAGGAGATGTTCAGCCCTTACATCTTGCCTGGGAGCTTGCCAAAAAGTGGTACGGTAATCACATGAACCCGGAGTGGGAAAAATGGACGGTAGCTGAAGCTAAAGATATATTTGAATCTTTCGACCTTGATCATCCAGTTTGGGATCTTGAGAGTTCCACAGGTAGATTTTAGCTTAATTGGTTTTGAAATTGATCGGCTGACAATAGCTCACCTGCATCAGCTTGAACTGATCAACAGAAATTGTAAAAGACCGAACGGCATGATCAAAATGAACCATCAGGTGGAGATCATTCTCATATATTGGCTGATATCCGGATCCAATTTTTCCAAAAAAGTAAGCCTCATCTACTGTTTCCACTTCCTGACCACTTGAAATCTCAATCATTTCCTCATTAGTTGGAAATTCAAATACTTCCGAAAGCTTAATCTTGGCTGAGAGATGATCATGCTCAATTGCAATCAAAGGTTGAGCACCGGAAACAGCTGTTACCAGATAGCTTATCAATACGAAAGCAGTTTTTTTTCGACTCACTAGGAATTTCAACCATTGCATCATGACAAATGGAACGATTTACACGAAGCATTTACCTATTAATTAGATGAATTGATTTGAATCAAATAATGAAATTGAATAATAGGTGTGTTTTGAGTCTGTTTGTAGTCATTGGGTATATCGGGATCGTTTGATTTCTGGACCTCAATCCGTTTATTTGACCAATGGAAAAACCAAAGATCAAAATTCCTCTCGATGGAGTTGACATAGCTATTGAATTGGCAGCTGTCCTGGCCGTCATTGCATTGATCACGTTACCCATTGGTTTTTACGCACAACTACCCGATACTATTCCTATTCATTTCAATGCCTCTGGTCAGGCGGATGGTTACGGGCCGAAATCATCCATTTTAGTTATTCCAGCCATTGGAATTGCTATATATCTTGGATTGACTGTATTGAACAGGTTCCCCCATCTATTCAATTACCCAAAGACGATCACTGAGCATAATTATGAAAGACAATATCGCATTGCTACCAAAATGATGCGGTCTTTGAACCTCATAGTTACCGCTGGATTTGCCTACATTGCATTCTCCATCGTCACCAATGGCTTGTCAGGATCTGACAACATGCATCCATTGTTTTTGCCCATCTTTCTAACGTTGATATTCGGAACTACTGTTGTGTACTTTTTTGCGTCCTTAAGGGGAAAATAGTTCCGAGCTAAGTGAATCACGTAGGAAGATAAAATACCAATTTCCCGCTCGTTAATGCCGGATTCCAGCTTCAATTTAGTAGAAACCAATAAACTCAAGTTATGGAAGTAATGGCTCTTAATAACATGATAGGTCTTTCGGTGGAATATGAAAACCGGGGGACACGTCTCAAGAGAAATGTAAAAGCAGGAAAGCAAGATCGTAAAGGAAACGTCTCGTTGTTGGTAGATACAGAAAGTGATCAGGGCATGATCGACCGGCAATGGGTGGACATGCGTCTTTTTCAATCCTGGCTTAATAACGTCACATACTCGCTAACCGAGGATTAGAACCGGTACGCTGCTTTTCTCAATGCTTTTACGTTGTTGAAAGGTTTCGGAGGGTTCAGATAACCGCCTAGGAAACGATAGATCTTCAATCGGATTTCCTGGGCTTTTTTGGAATCTATCCGG
The DNA here is from genome assembly GCA_965267415.1 of Cyclobacteriaceae bacterium. GTDB lineage: Bacteria > Bacteroidota > Bacteroidia > Cytophagales > Cyclobacteriaceae > Ekhidna. The sequence continues at coordinate 1,465,244 of OZ253955.1, forward strand.
TCAAATGCATGACCACCCGGAATGTCTTCATAGATCTCATATTCAAATTTCTTACCCTCAGCCTTTAGCGTCTTGATCAGATGCTCCACCTCAAATACATTGACATCCTCATCGTTGGTATTCGTATGGATCAACAGTGGAGTTTTTAACTTATGAGCCTGCCAGGCCGGTGAGCGCTTTCTATACTCCTCTACATCCTCGTAGGCAGTTTTCCCAATATGATAGTCATCCGAATACAGGTCTCTGTACCGCTGAGTCTTGTATCCCATCCGAGCAATCAAATCACTTACTGGTACTCCGGCATACGCCACCTTGTAATCATTTGGATGCTCGAAGATGTTCATCAAACTGATCAATCCACCATGACTCCAACCAAAGATGCCCACCCGGCTTCTGTCAACAATGTCATAGTTTTCGATCATGTAATTCCTGGACGCATAAACATCCTCCACCTCTAACCCACCATAATCAATTGATTCGTAAAAGCCTCGTCCATACCCTGTACTACCTCTGTATTCTGCTGCCACCACAATGTATTGCTGAGCCATCAATTCCCTGATGATGTGTGTATAAAATGTGTTGAAGTTGCTATGAACGCCACCATGAGGTAAAACCATCAGCGGATACTTCTTGCCCGGATCAATGTCTTTTGGAATGAATACATAAGACTGAAATCGAAATGGATTTCCATAACCCTGGCGTGTTTTGTTTTTCTCCACACGGTCCGCCTTAGGAGGTCCGGTGAGGTGTACCTTATCTATGTAAGCTACATCTCCTACCCGTTCATACCACATAAGATCATCCAACTGCTTTCTGACGCGATCGAAATCATGTCTAAGGTTGGATACCTGGTTTCTCAGTTGCTCAATTTCATCAGGCTTATCTTGTGCTGTAGTAACCAGCACTGTTAGAATTAAGAGAAATAATGATAACGTTCGCATAGGTATTCAGTTGGTTGTCCCTAAAATTAAACAACTCGGGAATCATACTTCAGATGTCCTTGTTTACAGTCAAACTAACAACTCAATGGCATCAAACGCAGCTATTATTCAACAGCTCTATCAACACTTCTCTGAAAGAAACCTTGAAGCGATCAAGGGGCTATTTCACAGTGATATAGAATGGAAACAAATGGATGGGTTCCCAAACGGTGGCACTTACACAGGTTTCGAGGCGATCCTGAAAAATGTTTTCCAGGGATTTAGTGATAACTGGACCGGTTGGAAAGCAGAAGTGGTGGAGTACCTGGACGCAGGTGATTCTATTCTAGCCGTTGGTTACTATGAGGGTACTTATAATCAATCCGGAAAGTATACGAAAGCCGCCTTTATACATCGATACGACCTTAAAGACGGCTTGGTTATTCGATTCTCTCAGTATACGGATACCCGGCTGATTTCAGAAGCGATGGAATTGTAGATTTTCTACTACGAGATCTCAACTTTTTCCATCACATCATCCTGTCGGATCATATCGATGACATCCAACCCTTCAACTACCTTACCAAATACCGTATGATTCCGATCAAGGTGAGCGGTATTGTCTCTGCTGTGGCAAATAAAAAATTGTGAGCCACCGGTATTCCTTCCTGCATGCGCCATCGAAAGCACTCCTCGGTCGTGGTATTGGTTTTCACCATCTAATTCACAATCAATAGTGTAGCCAGGACCTCCGGTACCATCTCCGGTTGGACATCCACCCTGAACGACAAAGTCAGGGATTACACGATGAAAGGTCAAACCATCATAGTATCCCTTTTCAGCAAGGTCTACAAAGTTTTTTACAGTGTTCGGAGCATCCTTCTCAAAGAACTCAATTTTCATTGTGCCCCGGTTGGTTTTAATTGTTGCTGTCTTCATGCGCGCAAACTTAAATTGATACCAACAAAAAAAGGCAACCACCGCTGATTGCCTTCTGCTTTTCACGCTTATACATAAAAAGCCGCCTTATTGATCCTTAATGAGATAACTCTTTTTCTTTTTTGGCAGACCGGAAGAGGAAGTAGCTGCCACACAAAAAACCTTCCCCTATCCAGTAACCGTCCTTTGACAGTCATAGCTGATCTGCCTCTGGTAAACTCAAGCATCCGAACATAACAGCTGGATTGAAAAGATCACCCCCGCTTGAGTTACCAGTTCTTAATCGATAATCCACCTGAATGAATAATCGTTGCAAATAGAACGGTAATTGCGTTTTCGGGGCAACCATTCCATGTGTACTAAAGGTATACATACCAGAAATCGGTCAGGAGTCGTCCTACGACTTAAGTCGTAGGACGACTCCTCCAATAAATGTTAAAATTTCCTAATTATTACTAGTGGTACTCAACTATCCGCTGATGGCTATCATCTTAGTCCATATAACCAATCCTCACACTTATGCTTAAGAATTTTATAGTCGTTGCAGTGCGTCACCTGAAACGCCAACCAGGTTATGCCCTACTCAACATTCTAGGTCTAACCATCGGAATTGCTTCTTCCTTGCTGATAGTCATTTATCTAAATCAAGAGTTAGGTTTTGATCAACATCATGAGAAGGCCCCAAACATTTACCGTATCTCGTCAGATATTAGTGAACCGGATAATGCTTTCAGATGGGCAGTTACTCAGGTTCCTCTCGGCAGAACCGTAAAGGAAGAATTCTCAGAAGTAGAACAATATACCCGATTTGCCGGTGGAGGTAATACAAGAGTCAGGCACAAGGATGTCAATTACTTTGCTGAGGATCTGTACCTCGCAGATTCCACCATTTTTGATGTTTTCACCTTCGAGTTTTTGCAAGGTGATATCAACTCAGCTTTAAACGCACCAAACTCGGTAGTATTAAGCAGAACACTGGCTGACAAAATCTTTAAAGGGGAAAATCCTATTGGGGAATTACTGGAAACTGACAACTTCACCTATGAGGTAACAGGCATCTACGAAGATGTACCAAAAGCCTCTCACCTCCGTCCTGATGCAATTGCTGCATTCAGCACAAACCAACGGTTTTACAACAGCCAAAGTTGGGGAGGATTCAACATCTACACCTACATCTTACTCAATGAGAATTCAACACCCGAGCAAGTCGTTGAGAAGCTCAATACGGACATCATGGACAAGTATGTCGCCACAATCTTCGATCAATTCAATATTTCGATCAACTATGAGTTGATCAACATTCGTGACATTCATTTGTATTCCACTTTTGAGGGAGAGCCCACTCCGCTTGGAAACATTGACTATATCTACATTTTTCTGGCCATCGCAATCTTTCTTGTCCTGATCGCATGCATCAATTACATGAATCTTGCCACAGCCCGATCTATGCGAAGATCGCTTGAGGTAGGAATTAGAAAAGTCATGGGTGCGATCAAAGGGTCACTGATCAGGCAATTTATCATTGAGTCAGTTATTCTAACTCTTGTCGCACTGATCATAAGCCTGGCCTTGTTACTTATAGTTATACCAATTGTGAATTATCAGCTTGGAACCACCCTGGAAACAATGGATCTTTTTTCAGGAAAGGTCCTGCTCGCACTGATCGGGATCCTGATAGTGACCGGAATACTCAGCGGCTCTTATCCAGCTTTTTATTTATCCGCTTTCAGCCCGCTTAAAGCGATCAAGGGAGGAAGTGCAGATCGGCGAACTGGAAATGTGCTGATCCGCAAAGTATTGGTAGGTATTCAGTTTGCGATCTCAATCTTCATGCTCGTTGGTACATTCATCATTTATCAACAAATGCAATATGTCCGTAACGCAGATCTGGGATTTAACAAAGAACAGGTTGTGCATTTTCCAATGAACCGCAACATCAGGGATAGCTGGCCTGCATTGAAGAATAAGCTGATGCAGCACCCGGCCATTCTTAATGCTTCTACATCAACAACTATACCCGGTTCCGGATATGGAAAGAATGTAATGAACGTGGAATCTAACGAAGGGGTGATGGACAATTATGGAATTGACTCATACGGTATTGACTATGACTACCTGAACGTCTTGGGCATTGAAGTCCTAGATGGAAGAAGTTTTTCAAGGGATTATGTTACTGATACTGCCACAGCCGTGCTAGTGAATGAGGCTATGGTGACACGGATGGCATGGGATCAACCAATTGGTAAGCGTTTTCAATTTGATCGGGACAGTTCCATTGTACATCGGGTGATTGGAGTAGTTAAGAACTTTCATCAACAATCCATGTATAATCCTATTGAAGCACTGTTATTCATTCCGTCACTGAATAATGGGCAGGCCCTGGTCAAGATACAGGGCGATTACGAAGAAGGACTGACACACATTCAGTCTTCGTGGGAGGAACTGTTTCCCGAGACACCATTAGAATACCAGCTACTGGATCAAAACTTCCTTGATGCGTACGAAGAAGATCAACGACGAGGCAATCTCTTCCTGGGTTTTGCAATCATGATGATCCTCATTTCGGGATTGGGGCTTCTAGGCTTGGCTTCCTTTACTGCAGAGCAACGAACAAAAGAGATAAGCATTCGAAAGGTATTGGGAGCTAAAGTGCAGGGACTGGTTATGCTTCTTGTAAAGGACTTTATCTGGCTCGTGCTGGTGGGAGCTATCCCAGCTTTTTACCTGGGTTACCGGATCATGAATAATTGGCTTGGTGATTTCGAATATCACATTGAGATCAGCTATTTGGCATTTGCCGTTGTGCTCATTCTTGTAATGCTCTTTGTCTTACTGACTACCGGGGTTCAGGCATACAAGGCAGCCACTGCCAATCCATCTGAAAATCTGAAATATGAGTGATTATATGTCGTCCTACGACTAAAGTCGTAGGACGACCATCTATTGATTATCTTAAGAAGAGCAGCTCTCTGTACTTCACTAAAGGCCAGTCTTCATCATCAACCTGTAATTCAAGTTTATCTACCGCATAGCGCAAATCATCAAAATATTTTTCCTTCACATTATCGCAATACTCGATTGCACGTTCCCTTGTACTTTCAATTTTATTGATCCGTTTCCGCTCCTCAGTCATATCATGGGAGAGTCTGCGTACATTGGCTATATGCTTGGATACATCCTCGATAGTCTTTTTGATCTCTGAAGCGTCAAGACCAAGTTCCTCTAATCCTTTGGCATTCTCTATCAATTTCGTTTGATACTTGGTTGCCGTTGGAATGATCATGTTGGAAGCAATATCCGCCATCATTCTCGATTCAATCTGTACTTTCATGATATAGTTTTCCAACTTGATCTCATGCCGTGCCTCTATCTCGACTTTACTTAAGACCTTATGCTTTTCGTAAAGCTTAACTGCCTTCTCGCTGGCCGAGAAATCTAAAGCTCTAGGTGTATCCTTCACATTTGACAGACCCCTCTTCTCTGCTTCTTTCACCCAATCATCCGAATAGCCATCTCCTTCAAAGCGTATCTTTTTAGAGCTCTTGATGTATTCCCTTAAGACCTCAATGATAGCAAGTCGCTTATCTTTTCCGCCATCAACCAGTTTGGTCACCTTCTTATACAGGTCACTCAACTGTTCTGCAACGATCAGGTTAAGCACCGTCATTGGATAAGAAACGTTGGTGTCAGATCCAACAGCTCTGAATTCAAATTTATTTCCCGTGAAGGCGAATGGAGACGTTCGGTTTCGATCCGTGTTATCCAGGATGATCTCCGGAATTTGATCGATTCCCAACTTCATATACAGGTTCTCTCCTTTCTCTACCATCACATCGCCTGATTTCTCGAGTTGATCTAACACCTTGGTCAAAGTGGAACCAATGAACACGGAAATGATGGCCGGAGGTGCCTCATTAGCTCCCAATCGAAAATCATTACCAGCTGAAGCGATACTTGCTCGCAACATATCGGCGTGTTCGTAAACTGCTTTAATGGTTGTCACAAAGAAAGTTAGGAAAAGGAGGTTATCCCTTGCACTGCTGCTCGGCTGGTAAAGGTTCACTCCGGTATCAGTAACCAGTGACCAGTTATTGTGCTTGCCATTACCATTCAATCCTGCAAATGGCTTTTCATGGAATAGTACCTTCAGGTTGTGTTTGTTAGCTACTTTCTCCATTACATCTTTCAGCAACTGGTTTTGATCAGTAGCCACATTGACTGGCCCATACATAGGAGCAACTTCAAACTGGGAAGGAGCTACTTCGTTATGACGTGTCATCAATGGAATACCAAGCTTATGAGCCTCAATCTCATAGTCTTTCATGAAATCGTAGATGCGGGTTGGGATGGACCCAAAATAATGGTCGTCCAATTGCTGGCCTCTTGCAGGGTTGTGACCATATACGGTTCTTTCGCCCATAACCAGGTCAGGTCTAGCAGCATACAGTGCTTTATCAACAAGGAAATACTCTTGTTCCCACCCAAGGGATGCATTCACTTTGCTTACGTTTCTATCAAACAGTCGGCATACCTTCACAGCCACTTTATCAACAGCATCCAACGCTTTGAGCAATGGAGCTTTGTAATCCAGCGCTTCGCCTGTAAACGCTACAAATACTGTCGGGATACACAAGGTCTTGCCGTAGATGAAGATCGGTGATGAAGGATCCCATGCAGTATAGCCTCTGGCTTCAAAGGTGCTTCTAATGCCACCATTAGGGAATGAAGAAGCATCTGGCTCTTGTTGTACTAATGCCTCCGCCCTGAAGATCTCGATTTCTTTTCCAGGATCGAAAAAGGCATCATGCTTTTCAGCAGTAGCACCTGTTAGCGGTTGGAACCAGTGTGTGTAGTGAGTCACTCCTCTTTCCATTGCCCAGCTTTTTACAGCTGCGGCCACAGTATCTGCTGTATCCAGGTCAATCTTCTTTCGATCTTTGATGGCCTCAGCCACCCTTTTGTATACTTCTGGTGATAAAGTAGCTTTCATTTGGTCTTGACCAAATGCCATTTCTCCGAAATAATCGGAAATACGTTTGGAAGGAGCTTGAACGTCCACCTTCTCTCTGTTTTGGACTAAATTAAGCGCGTTAAATCGTAAATGAGCCATGAAATGCAAGTTTCGGATTAAAAAGACACTCAAAAATAGTTCATTTGCATATAAAAGCTTTTCTAAGGTTAAATATTTATCCACATAACTCAATTTTTATGCAACATTCTATCTACAAGGGTCAAATTGTGTGAGATATGTCGGTTTTTTATGAAGAAAACATCAATAAGGGTGTTCGGAAACTCTCCTCGGACGAGTCCAGGCATTGTGTTCAGGTCCTGAGGCATCAATCTGGAGACGAAATTCTAATTTTGGATGGAAATGGGGGCAAGCATCATGCAATCCTGGACCAGGTATCCAAAAATTCATGCACATTCGAGGTAAAGCGGTCTGAAAAAACACCACCAAAAAGTTTTTCAATACATCTTGCTATCACCCCAACCAAAAATGCAGATCGAATGGAGTGGTTAATAGAGAAGCTATCCGAAGTTGGTGTGGACGAAATCACATTCATCCAGACCAGTCATTCGGAACGGAAGAAGCAACGGCTTGATCGGTTGGAGAAGAAAGCGATCAGTGCGATGAAGCAATCTGGTAATCCATTCAAGTTGAAGATCAACGAAATGATCACCCTTGAGACGTTCCTGAAATCCAATGATACCGATCAGCGATTCATTGCACATGTAGATCCTTCACATCCTTATCTCGCTGAAGTAGCTAAGCCAAAATCCGCATCAACAATTTTGATTGGCCCGGAGGGTGATTTCAGTCAGGAGGAGCTGAGGCTTGCGACCAACAACGAATTCAAACCAGTTTCCCTCGGAACCAACACCCTTAGAACAGAAACAGCAGGCTTTGTAGCCTGCTGCTCCATTAATACTATCAATTCCTATTGATCACCTGATCACGATCTTTTTCCTACTTATATTATCTCCCTGCTTCACGATGAGGAAGTAAAGCCCGGATTTCATCGTTCTTGCTGGAATGATCTTATCATCAAAATTCACCTCTCCTTCAAATTGCTTGGTATAGAATACCTGACCTGAGAGATTAACAATTCTTACGATCATTGGTGTATGATTATCTCCAGAGGAAACGCTCAAGTTGAGGTTATCGGGTGTCGTCGGATTAGGGTAAATTTTTGACTCAATTCCCTTGCGAATGAAATCGTTTTCTATCTTGATCACTTTTGAGTACTCAAAGGCACCATCAAAGTCTACCTGTTTCAAACGGTAGTAATTCAGTCCTGGAGCCGGTGATCGATCTATGAATGCATATTCCTGTAACTCGTTAGTGGTTCCATTTCCAACTACACGTCCTTTAGATTCAAATTCGATACCATCTAAGGAATGTAGGATCTCGAAGTAATCATTATTCAACTCCGTAGCAGTACTCCAACTCAAGTGGACAATGTTATCCTCAGCTCTTCCTTCGAGTTCAAGCAATTCAACTGGCAGTACACTTGGAGGTGCGTAACCTAGTGCAATTTGGCGAACAGAGAAGAAGATCGAATTCTCTGAGGTAACCGTTCCTGAAGCTGCTGTTCCTACCACTATTCCACCCTGGTTCTCCCAGCGATTATCGGCTCCATCCCCATCCAAAACTGCTTCATCATCCCACCAGACAACACGGACATCTGTTCCAATAAACCCATTGTGAGAGCCATAGGTCGCTGTAATTTGAGCGGTGTTTGATCCAGCACTTTCTACCTGCCAACGATCTGAGCCTTCAACGCTTTGAAGCGCATTGAATCCTGAGCCTGGATCTGTATTATCAAAAGTACCGTTAGGGTAGGCTCCCATCGATGTGAAGTATTCAGCTGTCCAGTTATCCGCGCCCGTTCCTACATTGGCGATTGAAACCGGGGCATAGCGGGCAGATTTTCCAACAGGAAACTCATAGGTTGAGGAAACTGCCACATCATTCTTCGTAATTGGACCTGTAATGTAGCTAGCAGAACTAGCACCGGTCCAGTCACCCGTTGAGGTCAGTGTAATCGTTTCAGTAGTTGTGCTGTTTACCAATCCATCCGTTAGTGTCAGCGTTCCATCAATGACAACATCACCACTATTGATAGTAACTCCAGTGGCATCAGAGTTATTGATCACGAGATCATCGAATGAAGACGATCCAGTGAAAGCTCCATCTACTAATTGTTCGGTCGTTCCATCCAATGTAACAGAGGTACTGTTCCAGTCGAAGGTGCCTCCTGAGAAGTTTATATCATCAGAAACTTGCATTGATGTTCCGGGCGATCCGGTAAAAGAACCACCGGATACAAGGAAGTCTCCAGTTACATCAATTGTGGATGAGTTGGTGAGCGTCACTGCACCAGCCTGAATATCTAATCTGTCAGTATCCGTATCTCCAATGCTATACGTTTGACCGGAATTGAAAGCTATGGTAGGCCCGTTGATCTCCAATGTATCACAAACACTCAAAGCATTGTTTGGCAATGTCCGGGTTCCGGTTCCTTCAAATACCAATTTTCTTATCTGAGAAATTCCGGAGAGCACACTGTAGGTAGTGGAACCCGAATATTGAAGTGCCCCTCCAGAGCATGTCAAAAAGCTGGTATACTCTCCAGTTGGTAACAGCTCATTATCCTCAAGGACTATTGTCCCGGAACCGCTTACATTTCCAAGTCTAACACCTGTGATCCCAGTAGGAATTCTCAAAATGCCCCCACTTTCGATCTCAGTAGAGTAGAGCCTAATATTTGATAGGTTCAACGTTAGATCATCTCCATTCCTCACGATTATCTGAGCTCCCACAGGTCCTACCCCATCGGTCACATCCGGACCATTCAGTGTAGTCCAGCTAGCAGCGGCACTGTAATTGCCTGCTCCTGCCAAGTTTGTTTCGTATTGCGCAAGCTGATCCGGAATCGCACCTTCAATATCTGCATTAATACCATCCGAACTACCAGCACCGGCTGTATAGTCCCCTGTGATTTGTGCGTCTGTTGCCACGCTTATCGGTATATCAAATCGCTGTTGTTGACCAAAGAACAATGTAGGCGGGAATTTATCCCAGTTCACGCCATTGGACAATAAACGAGCAGAGATGAAATCGATTGTATCTGTTTGTGTATTTGTGATATCTGAGTGATCGTAGAAGAAAGATGCGGTTCCATTCGCATTAGTCAGGGTCTCAGCAACCACAATCCAGTGATACTGTAATACGTTTTGAGTATCATCAATTTCAGGATCAGCCATAGTTCCTGGTTCAGCATCATCAATGATCGTTGGGTGTCTTTCGTTGGCGGGTCGTACCCTGATCCCACCAGCAGTAGTTCCCGCATTGAGATCAAACTGGACAGGAGTATATTTCAGTTCACCAATTGGAAAGAACACTGATGTATCGGCAGCCACTGTGAAGAAATCGATCTTCAGTCCATTATCAGTGAATGAGCTGTTGGTCTGAACCATGTTTCCTACACTGAACGGACTCACTGCTGTAACAGGAGCACCAGGAACTAAGGTAACGAGGCTTCCGCCAATGTTAAACACACCACCATTCAGCCTAAGTTCTTGAGTAATGTTAAAATCATAGCCATTTCCATCAGGTATATCCACACCACTCGCATTACTGATCGTGATCGTTCCAATATCAACCACGTCATTTGTTCGGCCGCTTAGTTCCTGATTTGTATTACCATCAAATACCAATCCATTCCCTCCGCTGTTGGTTAATGTACTTTGGATAAAAGCATCATTCTCAAGGTTGATACTATTCGAGCCAATATCCAGGGTACCAGCTGTAAGAATTAGATCATGATCAACATCAAGGGTAATGCTTGAGGTTGTTGTTCCACTTCCACTTTTTCTCAGGTCATAGATCGTATATGTGCCTGCACCACCAATTGACTGAGCTCCTGAACCAGCAAAGATCGTTTCCGTAGAAGTGTTGGTGTAGGTTCCGCTATTGGAGAAATCACCATTCAATGTCAGGTTAAACCCATTGCTCAGTAAGGCCTGATTCGTATTGATGGTCAGGTCATTTACCTCAAGATTCTGATTGAATAACTGAACATCCGGAAGGTCGATCGTATTGGCAATAGTTAGATTGTTAAGGGCGATACTTGAAGCCACGTTGAAAAAGTTTGCCCCGTAATTTGCTCCCAGATTTTCATAAATAGTGATCGTGGATCCGGTCAGATCAAATGTGGTCGGACTTAATTCAAGAGAGGTGTTTGTATCTCCTGTTACTCCACGCTCAATGTTGAATGTTCCTCCTGTGAGTGTAAATTCACTACCAGAATTCAAGACCTCAAACGCCCCCCGGGTATTGCTTCCCGCTCCATCAGTTGCAATATCAACATCTCCACCTGTTTGACGATACTTCAAAACTCCGTTACTTGATGTAAGCGAACGACGCACTTGCCCACCAACATTCAGGGTTCCTGATGTCACTTCGATAAGAGAGGTTCCAGTACTCGTATACTCTATGTCCGTTGTAGCCAATGTAGCTGTACCTCCATTAATCCGAAGCAATCCGTCCAATATGATATTGGCCCCTGTCGAAGTAACAGCACCTTGTGTGACTTCCAAACCGGCCGTTAGCGGAATATCAAAATCAGAGTTATCAGCCAGTTGGATATTGATAGCCGCATTATTGAGAATTAATTTTCCATTCTGCAATTCCAACGATTGAGGGCTTGCAGTATTCGGGCCGTTTAGGTTAAAGTTATTCGAGAACGTGAATGTACTTGTTGTGTCTGATCCTTTGTTAACCTCCAATCGATAGAGATCAAGAATGTTATCGTCTGTTGTGTAAGTACCATCCGTGGTTCCAAAAAGCTCAAGGACAGCATTATTGTCACCTGCATTTCCGTTAAATAAATCTATTGTATTACCACTTTGTTGATCAATACTTCCCCCTATTCTTAGTCGGTGTGTCAATCCATTTGGTGACGTATTCAACACTTCAATTACATCATTATCACCATCCTCCATTTGAATGTCATCATGAACCGTGAGCGTTCGTGCATTTCCTGAAGTTGGGAATTCAATTTCATCATTTCCATCATTAACGGTGAAGTTTATGTCATCCATTACTTCAATATCTCCAGCAGCCCCATCACTCAATTGAAGAATAGCGTTTTGTCGTATGATCAAATCACGTCTCACGAGGATATCTTCAGGAATTATCAATCTTCGCTCACTTCCACTGCCTCCTTTGATATGCAGGTTAGGATACTCGTTTGGAAATGAAGTCGGAAGTATGATGCTCACATTATCCCCAAACTCAAAATCATAGTCAAACCGACTATCATCAACAGAAGCAAAATCACCAAAGTCTGCCGTGATTGTAGCAGTTTGTGTTACAGAAATAGTTGGATCTGCATTACACACAGAGCAATCGACCTCCACATTGAACGTTCCTTCACCTGAAATTACACCCAGGTCTATTGCTCCCCTGTTTTCGTCAATTACCAATTGAGGTGTAAAAGACTGATTTCTTGTGATCCAGGCCGAAGCAGCATTTTGAACCGAATCTCCTCTGAATGTGATCTGAGCAACGTTCACATCCACATTCATTAGGATCCAGTGACTTCTTTGAGTCTCATCAGTCGTCTGCGGACTGAAACCTATAAATACCACATCTCCATCTTGCGGGAATGTTCCGGCATTCGTTGTAGAATAGTGCCCTACCGTTGACCAGGTACCTGAAGCATTCCAGTTTCTTCCCGGGAACTGGGTTGCACGATCTGCGGTATAGTAGATCTGTGGTGTCCCTACAAATAAATTGGTTGTCCCATCGCCAGCAGTGTAATTGGCATTTTCGAGATTAAACCCATCATTAAAGGTGATATCAAAATTGGAGATATCAGGAGTTGTTTCCTGAGATCGGGTAAACGGAAGTTCATCCAATACCTTTCCCGGAACAAAGTTCACAGGAAGACCGGCAGGAGTGGCTCCACCATCAGGGTCATCATTGTCTACGCTTGTAAATACATAAGAATCCACTGTTGGAGTTGTTCCAAACCCTGAATGACTAACTCTCCAATAATACGTTAGCAGGTTATTTGCCAAGGCTGTCAAATCAACTGTTTGCAGTTCTGTATCTGATGTTCTTATTTGTACAAATCCGTCATCAGAAATGGCTGAAAGATCGGCTTCAACCGGTGTGTAGCGTACAACAGCATTTGCATCTGTACCTATCGGGTATGTGATTGCGGTAGGGTTTGCCGTACCTCCATCAAAATAATATTCCAATCCACCATCAGATGCATTTCCATCGGTCTGGATCATGGTAGTTGACGAAAAGGTTCCCGACGTTTGTATCTCTGAATTGGATGTGAGCTTGTTGGTGTTGATATCAAAAACTCCATTGTTCAGATTCAGAGTATCAACATAAAGATCCCCTCCGGTTAATGAAACCCCATTGGCATTGTTGATTACCATATCGTAGATGTAACCAGAACCATCCGAATCGACCGTCTGGGCTGAGGCCCCATTCAATACAAATGTTCCAATTGATGAAGTCGATCCTATGGTGTCATTTACAACTACATTTTTCCCAATGTGAACATCCAGTGTATCAATGTCAAAAATCCCGGATTGGAAGCTGAACAAGCTATCTACCTGTAGGGCCGTCTGATTTCCCTGTTCAAGATCGACTCTGATATCAGCAATATCTTTATTTATAATGAGGGTGTCTAATACGAAAGTTGATCCAGTTTGGATCCTTATCTGAGAAGATCCTGCGCCTTCAAATGTCACAGCAGTGCTATCTACGTTGAAGGTGGCTCCACTTTGTATAGTTAGCGAGCCGGTAACGTCAACCGGGTTATGGTCAGAGACCAGTGTGGTTCCGTTACCACCTGAGTTATCTATTGTAAAATCATTGAGTATTTCAAGTGTATTTCTGCCCAACGTTACCCCATCAGGTGCGGTACCACCTGAGTTACCACCATCCACAATGATCAGAGCCTCTGGATTGGCATTGGCAACACTCTGACTCACCACCAAGTTGTAAAAAGGCACGGATGAAGTAATGAACAAACTATCCGTATCCGTGTGCGCCATATCTATGGTAACCGTTCCTCCCGTTACCGTAGTGTTTTCCGGTGCTGAGTTCAGGAAGATACCACTGGTATTGGAGTTATTAGAAGCAATATTCAATTGCCCACCTGTCATGGTAAAGCTACAAGTAGTATAAGTTAGACTGAATGAGTAATAAGACCCCTGGCTACCACTTCCAGTGATGTTGACTATTCCACCTGTTTGAGTCCAGGATCCGTCATTACCGAAACCTAAAGCAGAGGTTCGGAAGTGTCCCATATCCAATGTCCCTCCCTCAACGATCCATTGGCCTGAATTTCTGGTCACCGTTCCAATTCCAAGATCCATAGATCCCGCTAAAACGGACACTGATCCGTAGTTGACAACCCATCTGCTAGCTGTTAAGCTTCCACCATTAACCGTAAGTGCCGCTCCTTCTGAAACATTGAAGTTGCCACTCTCCGTCAGTTCATTAACCTGGATGTTATTGCCTAATTCAAGCGTACCATAAATAAGGCCAATATTATTGTCGTTGGAAGTTAATTGTGCGGTTGAAGCATGACCCTGGTCAGCAAATCCATATAATGCAAAGTATGATGGATCATCTGCGGCTATACTCACTTTGTATGTATCATCGACACCCTTATTCACTTCAAAGCGGTAGAATGCAGTAGAATTCTGAAGGTCAACTGTTTGGTCCTGAGTTGCACTAATAAAGTTCACGTCCACAATCCCATCTGTTGCTTCGTTGAAAAAATCTGCTAAGGTTCGGTTTGTGAAAGCCACCGTACCCTGATTAGTAAAGTTTCCACTCAGATTGAACTCGTGTCTTGAATTCGTGTTTCCTACTTCAATGCCCCCGTTTGCTTCAATTAAGACATTTCCAGTGACAGCCATTACTTCATCGTCAGGTGTACTGTTATCACCGAATTGGAATGTTCCCTGTGTAATTGTCATATCTCCAAAAACCCACAATGAATCCCCGGTGTGGACCACCTCATCATTTGATGTATTCATGTTGATTCTCAGATCATTATACCTCCTCTTTGTATCCAGGGTCAAACCAGAACCATAATACTCAACTGTTCCTCCTTCGTTTGAGTCGTAGAATAAGGTATCGATACCAGACGGATAGTTATCTGTGCTTGAATTACCGGAGAGCCTAAGTATTCCGTTACCCAACAAATAGGTAAAATCGTGGCTACCTGTTGATGCCAGATCAAGTGTTCCGTTAATCTCTACTCTCTCTACCAATAAGCTGTTCAGGTCAGATGTAATGGTTCGTCCAGAGTTGATGACCACACTATCACCTTCTGATGGAATTTCACTGCTTGGGTTGAGATAGAGAGGTGAAATTGCTCCGTCCAATGTCCAGTTTGCCGGATCTGACCAGTTACCAGACAAATAGCTATACCAGATGCTCGATTCCGGAGCAGCTGTAGTAAAGGTGAAATATTGACCATCTGTCAAGTCGATGTTAGCAATCAAGAACGCTCCTGAAACAGTTAATGAACGTTCCGTAACCCCAGTCGCAAATGTTGGGTCACTCGATAATAGTATCGTATTGAGTGATGTGAACACACCTGAATTTGGTAACGCCAGATAAATCGCACCTGGATTGTTTAACTCGTGCACTTCCCATACCCGGTCAAGACGAACGTTTGATTCGGCTTTATAGTCGGATGTGATCGTGTAGTTCCCCCCATCATTGGTCACCAATACGTATTGGAGATCGTCGAATGCGGTTGTCCGTGATGTGTTCGCTGTTGCGAAATCATTGGTTGTTGCTAAATAGATTGAATCGTATACCGACTTACCAACTTTCTGATCTAATTGTGTCCTTACATCATAGCCCAAGCCAACCAAACCATTTAAGTATCCAGCACTAGCGGTTGCATCCATGACAGTGGAGCCATCTGATGCTGTAATATCATGTGTGACAGGTAAGGCATACTTTACTGCCAGGTAGCTTTCAAGCATTTCTCGATCAGTGTCAGTCAAAGCTGAGTCGTAAACAAGGAATTCAGCAACTAATCCATCAAATGCATTTCCTCCACCCACATTCTCACCAATTGAATACGAATAGCTTGCAGCGCTTGCGGCACTAGGGTTGATATTGGTCTCAAACGCAGCTCCGTTTTGATAGATATTCGTTGAGCTAGCAGCATCAGATTGAACGACTGTAAGCAGTTGGGCTGTATCCTTTAATATCTCTGAAGCAAAATTGACAGTGGCATACGCTCCGTCATCGAAAGCCAATGGAGTAACCGAATCATCTAATTCAAAAAGTACTCGATTCGATGCTGAAGCACTCGAATCCGTCGCAACAATGAGAACCGAAAGGCTATCGGTAGTGGTTGTCAGACTCCCCTGAACCCTGGTCCCAATGGTAGCAAACTCAATTGCAGGATTGTAGTTGATCGCATTGGTTACAATAACCGGATCTGTAGCAGGGGTCGTTCCATCATTTGCATTTCCTGACCGATCTGCCCATGCACTTACGTTACCACCTGTCTCTGTTACTCCCGCATCAGCACTTAACCAAAGTTGTAAGCCACTACCTACTCCACCTGGAGAAACGGAATTAGCAAATGTGAAATACTCACCGCTTGAAAAATCGTGATTCACAAAATAGAATCCTCCACTTTGAGAAATTGGAATTTCATTTACGTTGGAAGTGAAGGTTGAATCTGTGGATATGATAAGTACATTGAAGTTTGCAGCTACTGTATCAGAGATTGCGACATAAACCGATCCCGGACTGTTAGTCTCAGATACTTTCCATTTTCTTCCCAATCGATTACCAGTGAACGAACGATAGCTTGAGTCTGAAGCAACAGAACCTGTGTTTGCAGAAACAAAGAAGTATTGCCTGTCCGATAAAGAAGTCGCCCTGGACGAATTGACATCTTCAAAGTTTTGCTCAGTTGCAATGACAAGATTACCGGAATCACTTCTGGCTACTTTTTGATCAAGTGAGTAAACATCATTCCTTCCTAATGCCGCCACATAATTTTCAAATCGATCATTTAGTGCTGAATTGGTCACATCAAATATGATGTTATCAGACTCATCTACATAGTCTGAGTTAAGTGAGATAGCATACTTGATCGCCAGGTAGCTTTCAATTCTTTGTCTTTGCGCAGCATCAATTGTACCCTGGATCGCAATGAACTCTGCAATCTGGCCGGTGAACTCATTACCACCGGTGGCATCATCTCCAATTACGTAATGATACAGAGCAGCGTCATTATCATTGGTTGCTGCGGTTGTATAGCCAGCCTCAAAAACCGCCCCGTTTTCAAAGAGATCTGCGGTGTTTCCTTCAGGATGAAGAATGGAATAGATAACCTTGGATCCATTGGCGGTTGGGGTCGTAAAGTTTGTTGTGTTCGCGTACCTTTCTTCGAACAGGTAGTTTCGATTGTTATTGGCCCCCGGAGAATTATCCTGAAATGTATCAAACCAGGCATTGGTATTACTCCCAGCCTCACTATCAAGTCCAACCAGGAAGAAGTTAAATCCTCCGGTTGTAGTCATCGATCCTGTGAGCGGACGATCATCATTGCCAAAGGTTATACTTGGGTTAAAGTTGAAACTGTTATTGGCTAGTTCAACAGGATCCTCCGTTTGGGCATTTAGTTGAGCTTCATTATCAAATTCACTATCATCATTGTCAGCATCATTCCCATTGATACTTTGATCGGCCCAGGTCGTAACGTTACTGCCACTAGTTGACACTCCTGCATCCGCTCTAAGCCAGAGAAGCAGGTCAGCGTTATCAGCACTTAATGACTGAGCAACGGAAAAGGTGAAGTATTGACCGGAGGTAAAGTCAAAGCTTACTGAATTATAACCTCCTGAAGTAGTCACAACAGTTCTTGTCACACCTGTATTAAATGTTGGATCCGTCGACACCAACAACGAATCAAATTCATACAAAGAGGTTGGGATCCCGAGAAATACGGAACCGACCGTCCCACTTTCGTTGATTTTCCAAACCCGATTCAATAATACGTTTCCTGCACTGGAGGTGGTTTCAAAATTACCTCCGTCGTTAGAAGCAAAGAAGAAGGAATCATCATTTAAACTACCAGAACGACTGTCATTTGAACTTGTGAAGTCATTCTCCAGAGCAAGTATTAATGAATCATTCCGTGATTTGGAGACCTTTTGGTTAAGACCTGAGGTAGCATCGTTACCAAGACCAACGATTTGGTTCTCATAGCCGTCATTAAGTGTCGAATTGTTAACATCAAAGATCAATGTTCCGTCACTTCGACGGTAGTCATGAGCCAAGGTGATGCCATACTTAATCGCTAAATAAGATTCTACCTGTTCACGGTCTGTCGGACCAAGTGTGCCCTCGTATGCAATAATTTCATTGATTGTTCCCTGAAATTCGTTTCCTCCATTATCATCATCTCCTAGTGTATACGAATAGGTCCCGGATGCACTTGTTCCTATTGTAGTGTAGCCACTTTCAAAACTTGCCCCATCTTGAAAGAGATTAGCTGATGTCCCCGAAGGATGATCTACAGTTATTAATGCAGGGGAATTTTTAGTAATATTCGATGTAAACGATCCACCGCCTGCATAGGTGTCATCTGTCAGAGAATGGCTCTGAGGACCGGAATTGAATTCGAAAAGTGCTCTTCCGGAACTCGCACTGCTGTTATCCTGGTATGCTGTAAAAAAGGTAAAATTTGAATTAGTCGTAACAACGGTGCCTTCCAAAGAAGTTGCATCATTATTGAATGCTACACCCGGATTGAAGTTGGTGACATTCGCTTGTAATTCCGAAAGCCCTGAAGGGTCAGTTGCGTCATTCGCACTTGCCGTTTGGTCTCTCCAGTCGTCCACAGCATTACCTGTCGTCTCTACTCCAGCATTAGCTTTCAACCAAAGTGCAAGGTTCGTACTAACCCCACCAGGGATGTTCGCATCATATGCAAGTGTAAAATATTGCTCAGCATCATCTGTATTCGCATCCGGAACTGTGAATGAAACCTGATCACCACTTGGAGAAGGCGTAAGCATCAAATTCGTAAAGTCACCATTAGTGGCTGTTCTTTTGTATAAAGTGAGTCCTGCTGCTGATCCAACTCCAAGTTCCCCAAGGTCGAAAGTCAATACCACATCCATTCCCGGGTTAGTTACTCCTTCCGTCTTTTCCAATTTCCAGACCCTTGTGATTCTGGTCTTTCCAGCGTCTCCTGCAGGGATATCCGCATAGGTATTGGTTGTTGTAGCTCCATCATGACCAGCGAATAACCACTCGTCCGAATCGAATAGTGTTGCTCCAGCTCCCGAAGTTCCTGATAGGTAAAGTCCACCACCGGCTCCTGTGGAAGCCATATGTTCTGAGCTTCCCTCATTTCCAATACCGATTACATCCTCGGTGAAACCGCCAGTTCCGACATAAAAGTCATTCGTAATGGAAATTGCCGAGCCATATCGTGCATTGAAATAGTTCATTACTACGATCATCGCAGCATCACTTAATTTGTCTCCGTAAACAAAATATTCAGCTATTTGCCCTTTATACTCCCATTCGGCATCATCAGCTCCTGCGCCTCCTATTCTTACGGGACCATCTCCTTGATCCCCGTTGTAACTTAAGTTCAAACCAGTGGCAGAACCAGCCAATTCATCTCCATAAAATAGCCATACAGAGTCTATAACAGGATCAAACCCCCATCTTGCAGCATGAAATTGAGAGAGGGTGAAATTATCGCTTTGTGAGCCTCCCGAAGAGGTCAAATTGGTTAATGTTCCAGTATTTCTATATCGCAAAGCAACATCCGCATCATTTGTTGCATTTCCCCATAATGTGATAAAAGAGCTGTTATTGTTTCCAAGCGGAAATTGAGATATATATCCTTGTTCACCTGCACCTTCTTGAAGAAAAACAGCAAACACATCTCCTATTCTAGTTGGTAGACTAGAAGACTCGCCAAAAAAAGATGCGGTATTGGGTCCAAGTAATCTTTCGGCACCAACTGTATTGAAATCTATCGCAGGTCGTCCGTTAATCGCTGATGCTGTCGTGCTAATTTCAGTTCCATCCGAAGTAAACACATGATCATTACCGCTAATGTCTGTCCACGTAAGCTGGCTTGAACCATTAGTGGAAACCATAGAGTCTGCTCTCAACCAAAACATTAAGGAATCGGTGACCGATGCACTTGATCCTACCCCACCCGGACCGGATTGAGCAAAAGCAATAGAGTGTACAACTATGGAAACTAGGGCAAGTAACTTTCTCATATGTATATAATGGCTCAAGTGTAAAATAAGTGATGAATGATGAATTCATGAACGCATTTCGTTCAATATGACGGATAAATAGCCAGAATGACACAAATCAGAGACAAGATTTTTTCAACAACTTCAAGAAAAGTCCAAAAGTCTATCTAAAGTACGTAAGAGGAGAAATCGATCTACTGAAAGTAGATTTTGAAAGTTCGGATTATACCGTCAGATTCAATCTTAACATAATAAATCCCTGGAGCCAAAGTATGAGCTGGCACTATCTGGATGTTTCCGGTAGCTCCCGTGAATGTCTTCTTATAATGATACTTCCCGGTGTGATCAACCATGGTGACATGGAACCGCTCGTTCTCAGAAGCTGAGTAGCTTAGATTAAATTGGTTGTCAGTTACAGGATTAGGGTACACCTTAAAGTCTATCTTATCATCGGTCCCAGCATCTATGAGGATTGTTTGGCTAAATTCGAATTGCCCATCATAATCAACTTGTCTAAGTCGATAATAATTCATTCCCTTAGTAGGTGTCAGATCTGTGAAGCCATACATTATCAGTTCATTTGTTGTACCATTGCCTGTCACCATTCCTATCACCTCAAACGACTCACCTGTGAGTGATCGCTGAACCTCGAAGTAATCGTTATTCAACTCGGTAGCTGTTGCCCAGCTCAATGTAACTGATCCGTTGTTTTCCTCTCCATCAAACGAAACAAGTTCGACAGGAAGCGGTACAACATCACCGAAAATGATAAAGTTGTCAAAGGCTACTCCTGTTTCTTCAGTCCCAAAGTCACTTTCAAAAGTGACTCTGAATTGCACATTTGCATTGTTTTCCAGCGCGGCAGGCAGGTCCATTTCAGCGGTTTGCCAAATACTATTATCATCTGCCCAACCATTGGCATTGTTAGCGATTGCATCAACGTCGGAATCATTATACCAGTTGATCCCTTGCCCAACAGCTCCTAAATCAGCCCAATTCGCACCTCCATCTGAACTATATTCTACCTGGTAGCCATCCCATTCTGCCTCCGTATCATATCTGACATCTATGAATAAGGTCATACTGGTTTCACCGGTCAAATCCAGCGTTCCACTTTGAACAGTAAGTACTGCATTTGCATTGTAACCACCATTAGGGGTTGTATGCCAATAGGAACCATCAGCTCCGGCGCTAAGGATACCTGTTCCTCTTGCCCAGTTACCATTGGTGTTGGCAGTGACCGTCCAGCCTTCGTCATTTGCGTCAAAGTCCTGGAAGATTACTGCATTGTCCCCCTTTCCGCTGATCGCAAAGGTGAACGGGTTTTCATCTGCATCATCCGTAGCAACTGAGACTGTAGCAGCAACTGTTCCACTGGATGAAGGGTTGAAATCGATAGTGAAAGAGGATGACTCAAACCCATCGAGACTAGCTGCCGGCTGGCTTGAAACTGTGAAATCAGAGGAGCCAGTCAGGGTAACTGGAGTTCCACCTGTAAAATTCAAGGTCCCACCTCCAATATTAGTTACAGTAAAGGTTTTGGACTTCAACCCCTGTGTGATATCAACACTCCTAAAATCTGTATCGTTAAGGTTGTTAGTTGTTGTTTCACCATTTACGATCTCAATCGAATTTCCTTCCACATAGATATCCGGGATCCCTGTGAATATCATGAAGTTATCAAAAGCCACACCTACATCAGTGATAGAACCATCACTTTCAAACAAAACACGGAACCTGGCATTTGCATTATTGTCCAGTGTAGCTGGCAGCCCTATTCGGGCAGGTGCCCATACTCCATTATCTCCTGTCCATCCATCTTCATCGGCAGCAAAAGCGTTTACGTCAGTATCATTGTACCACCCCACTCCGTCTCCAACTACTCCCAAATCATTCCAGCCCGTACCACCATCTGTACTATACTCCACTTTGAAACCATCCCATTCTTCTTCTGTGTCATGCCTGATCTCCATGTAAAGTGAGAGATTGGATTCACCAGTCAGGTCAATGATCGCACTTTGAATAACCAGAACAGCATTATTGTTATAAGCACCGTTAGGGGTTGTATGCCAATAGTTGCCATCAGCACCTGTACTCAATGTTCCTGTTCCCCTTGCCCAGTTCCCGTTGGTGTTTGAGGTTACCGTCCAACCATTATTTGTAGAATTGAAATCATGTGTTACTGCTGCGTTAACACCGGAACCCTGAATATCAAAGGTGTACGGGTTCTCATCGGCATCATCATTGGCAATGGAAATGGTAGCCGTTCGAGTTCCGGAGGCAGAAGGGTTGAATTGGATGGAAAATGTTGTGGACTCGAGTCCATTGAGTGCCGAAGAGGCCGGTTGACTACTTACGGAATAGTCAGCTGAATGGGTCCCACTAATGGTTACCGGGGTACCACCAGTTAGGTTTAATGTCCCTCCTCCTATGTTGGTGATTGTAAATGTTTTTGTTCTTAATCCAGAAGTAATATCTACTGCTCCAAAGTCCGTATCATCATTAATGGATGGGCTGGAATCTCCATCAGTGATTTCCAGGTTATTTCCCACAACTTCCATTTCATTTCCGGAATAAATGATCACATTGTCGAAAGCAACTCCTTCATCGTCCACCGAGAAGTCACTTTGAAATCGAACCCTGAATCTCGCATTTGCATTATTTTCAAGTGCACCTGGCAATGCAATTTGCGCAGTTTGCCAGGCAGTATTATCACCAGACCAACCGTCAGCTCCAGTGCCTATCGCTCCCACATCAGTGTCATTATACCAGTTGACTCCATCTCCGACAGCACCTAAATCCGTCCAGGCACCACCGCCGTTAGTGCTGTATTCTACCTGGTAACCATCGAATCCTGCCTCAGAATTGTACCGAATATCAATTGAGAAAAGTAGATCTACCTGACCGGTTAAATCAATGACCGGACTTTGGATGACCAGTTCATCATTGTCATTGTAATCTGTAGGAGTTATGTACCAATATGAATTATCAGCACCGGCACTAAAAACATTAACCCCTCTATTCCAGTCTCCTATAAGATTCGTAGAAACTGCCCAGCCTTCATCAGATGAATCAAAACTGTAAGAAACTACAGTCGATTGCGCGTTTGCCCTCATTGAGATTAGCAAAAGCGATACAATAATAAGGAGAAGGGCGGTCCTTCTTCTTTGTTGCGCAATGGTCATCAGGTAAGTAATCAGTAAAGTCACTTGTAAAGCTATTGCACATGGTAAAAACCATATGCAGGAATTCGATGAACCACATAATTAGGTAGTTAAGACAAAGAAAACAACTCCAAACATTCATTTTCCAAGTCAAAAAAGGACTATTCGAAGTTATGATTACCTGAAGTACACCCTGAAAACCTTCCTGGAGCCCTGATAGTTGACGTTTAGAAGATAAAGCCCAGTTGCTAACGTTTCCGAAGGGCTAATTACTATTTCACCATTAGCCCCGGTAAATGAATGATCAAAAAAGACACGTCCCACCTGATCAACCAGTGTTACAGTAAACAGCTCATTCTCCTCGGCATTGTATTGAAGAGAGAACTGATTGTTAGTAACTGGGTTAGGGTACAGTACAAAATCAATTTCATTTGAGTTGCCAGCATCAACTCGTATGGTTGGACTGTATTCAAATGCACCATCAAAGTCGACTTGCCTTAAGCGATAGTAATTGATCCCTCTTGCAGGGTTATTATCCAAAAACTGATATTCAACCACCTCATTCGTGGTGCCACTTCCAGTGACCTGGCCAATAACCGTAAAATTCTCACCCGTTGCTGAATGCTGTACTTCAAAATAGTCGTTATTGAGCTCGGTCGCCGTACTCCAGTGAAGAGTTACACCCCTTGCTTCATTTTCTCCGTAGAAGTCGATCAACTCAACAGGCAATGAACTGGCTCCTACTCCTCCAAGTGTAAAAACTTTTGCAGAAAAACCTGCTGCTACTTCCGAGGTGACCGTTCCGTTGCTGATCGTGCCAGTGGTTGTTCCTCCAAGATTTACCCATTCAATAGGTGTAGGTCCGTCGTAAATAGCGACCCGGACATCAGCTATATCCTGCACATCTAAATGGGTTTGAATACCTAGCACGACAGTTGCTGAGTTGGTACCGCTCGAAGTAATCGTCCAGGAGCCGTTAGTAGTTACCCCGGTCAATTCACCATATGATGGATTAGTTGTAATATCGAGTGGCTGCCCACTGTTCGGGTTTGAGCCTGAAAACTCGGCTGTCCAATCCTGACCAGCAGTCTGAACGTCGATAACTCCAGCTAATGCATATTCAGGAGATGCTCCTACATGGAATGTGAAGTCGTCCCCTACCCCCATGTTGGCTTTAGTGAGTGGACCGTTCACATAACTTGAAGCACTTCCACCGGCTGAACTCCCTGAAGCAGTTATAGTCAACGTATTTGAAGCATTAGTCGTAATGAGACCAGAAGTCAACGTGAGTGTCCCATCAACCTCAACATCATTATTTCCTGCATCAACTATCGTCAATGATCCGGCTGATTTATTGATCGTCAGGTTATTAAAAGAGCTTGCTCCTATGAAACTTCCGGTGATAACGCTTGCAGCAGTACCATCAAAGGTTACCGTTGTTGTCGTGGCATCAATGGCAACTGTTCCTGAGCTAAATGTCAGGTCATCACCAATGTTTATACTGCTTGCATTTGCTCCGTTCAATGTACCCCCTGCGATTGTTAGGTCGGTATCAACATCCAAGGTCCCGGTGGACCCCAGGTTAAGATTACCTCCGTTGAGATCTAACGATCCGTTAATAACCAATGTATTGTTATCAATGTTTAGATCGCCATTAGTTACGGTAGCATTCCCCTGAACTGTCATGCTCACGCCACTACCTATGTTAAGGGTCCCATTTGTTAGGATCAAATTTCCCAGTACTGTAATACTTCGATTTTGTGGGTTATTCAGGATCGCCCCATCTGCCAGTATCAGGTCACCACAAACAACAACATCAACATTGGGCAAGCTCTTGGTTCCTCCGTCAGAAACCTCCAGGTTTCTAATGGTCGCTATCTCATTGGGCAAGGTATAACTTCCCAAGCCTCCAAAATCCACTGAACCTCCTGTTGAACAATTGAAGAAATCATCGTAGGTGCCTGCGGGTAACGACCCTGTTTCAAGTCGCAATGTTCCGCTCCCTGAAACCGCTCCGAGTCTGTGATTAATGGTTGTTCCCACAATCAGCTCTCCATCAATTTGTGTCCTGTATGCCACCTGGGCATTTGCATCAAGTGTAATAACGTCCCCAACATCAACGACTACAATCGCTCCTGTCGGAACAGATCCGGTATTCCACGATCCTCCAGCCGTCCAGTTTCCAGATGGAGCAACCACAGAGGTCACAGTTTGAACCTGATCTGGTACAGCATCTTCTATTCCTGCCGTATAGTCGCCTCCAATTTCGTCATCAGCAGATGGTGTTGATAAATTGAACGTGATCGTACTTTCTCCGTCTGCAGCCTGGTAATTAAAGCCTGTTGGTAGTTTATTCCAGTTGTCAGAGTTATCCGGTAATAACCTTGCTGTGTGATAATCTTCTAGTGTAAAAGGAGAAGTAACGTAAGCATCTCCTGCCTCATACGTAAACTGAATATCCCCGGTGAAGTCAGTCATTCCGGTAGATGTGACTTCCCAGTAATACTGGAGCACATTATCCTGATCTACGAATTCCGGAACATCCACATCCTCCTGAACATTCGGGTGAGGCTCGTCTGAAGCTCGAACCGCAATAGTCGGAGTGGTTTGGCTGTTCTGGGTCAAGGTGACCACCACAGGGGTGTATTTATCTCCTGAACCGATTGGATATGTAAATGGGGACGCGGTGATACCATTGTATGTTTTAACAATTCCAGCGTCAGTGAAGCTACGACGGGTTTGAACCATGTTAGTGGCACTAAAACCACCTCCCGAGCCATCGACAAAGATGGCATCATCATCCATTGATAATTCATTGCCCTGAATATCAAGTACTCCCCCGTTCAGGATCACCTGCTCTGTAATGCTAATGTTGGCACTGGTTTTCGCCCCTGCCGTGTTGTTAATTCTGATCCTGCTATAAGTACCCGCACCAGTGATATCCTGTTCGTTCGTTCCTGCCAAAATGATCCCATTATTGGTGCTGGACACATTGTTATTGGTATGTGTTGCAGCATTGTGTAATATTCCACTTACACTGATGTCGTTGTTATTATCATCCAACGTTCCTAATTCGATCCGTAAGTCATTAGAGACTGTGATTCCCGTACTGGCTGCCAGTTGCAGCGTATTTGAAGTGCTCTTCGTAAGGTTATAGAATGTAGTTCCGTTACCGGTAATTACCTGGGTTGTAGAGCCATTAAAGGTAGTGGTATTGGAATTGGATGTAAAGCCGGCCGCACCCGGAGTATTGTTGAAATTTCCAGCAATTGTTAATGGAAGTCCATTTGCATCAAAATTGGTTCCTGATTCAATTATTAGATCTCCGTTCAAAGTGAGCCCAACGGTACTTAAAGTCACTGTGGGTCCGTTGGTGGTATTTACCTCCAGATCATCCAGGACGATTGCTGAATACAATGTCATATCCTCATTGCCATTGGTTGGAGTATTGGCATTTCCAAACCTCACAAGTGTTCCCGGACTTACGGTCGGAGTTCCATCAGGATCGAGATATAGTGATGGTGTTCCAGCAGTTGAAAAGTCTTGTGCTATTTCCAATGTGCCACCTGTTAACGAAAAGGAGCTTCCGGGATTCCGAACATCAAACATTGGTCTGTTTGTAGCCGGAGTGGTCGCAGCGGTGTTACCAACACTCACTGTACTTGTTCCGGACTGAGAATACTTCAGTACACCACTTTCCAAACTTGCACTTCTCCTTATTTGAGATCCTACAGACACAGTAGCTGATCCTCCAACTGTTAAAGTAGCATTACCAGAACCGGAATATTCAATATAGTTATTATCTCCACCATCCATGTCCAATATTCCAGTTCCATCAATTTGAAGAAGGCCGTCTAGCGTAATTCCAACATTAGTTCCGGATGGAATATTGACAGTACCAGCAGCTACATGTAAACCAGCTGTACTTGGAATATCAAAGTCATTGCCATTAGTAGTATTGGTGAGGTCAACGCTAATAGCAGCATCATTCAAAACCAGAGTACCATTTTGAAGTACAATAGGCTGTAGACTTGCCGTCGGAGTACTTACAGTAAAATCATCATTAAAAGTAAATGTTGAGCTCTGATCGGTCCCCTTATTCATCACTATTTGATACAGGGTTGTGGTCAAACCGTTGCTATTAGTAAAGGAATGAGTACCTGTCCCTTGCAGTTCGAGTATCACCTGTGCTCCTGCAGCAGATGTAAGATCAAAGTCTACTCCCTGATCTAACGTGATGTCGTTGTTGACGATCAGCGTATGTATATCTGTTCCTGCGTTTTCTACATTGATGCTATTAGTAACATCATTACTGTAAGTGAGGTAGCCACACTCAAATGTGCGGTTTGCTCCGACATTGGGGAATTCAAGTATCCCACCAGAGTTTGACCCTATTTGGACAAGGCTATCGATGGTGTAATTCGTTGTAACTGATAACTCTGTATCACTATCTATTACAACACCATGAGCTGTTACATCTTGAGAAAAATCCAATGTCCCGTTGGCCCCAAATGTTCGGAAGATTGGAAATTCAAACCGATCACTAATGGTGACATTCTGGACACTTTGAAACCAATAAAACCAGCCATTGTCCTTTTCTTCAATGAAGTCTCCGAAATCTCCAACTATTGTAGCAGTTTGAGCCACAGTTCCAATGTCTTGAACCATTTCTCCAGTACCTGAAACTTTACCAACAGTCAGTGTCCTACCTCCACGAATTCTTAACCTGGACATGTCCGTAACATTTAGAGCGGTACCTCCACTTTGGGAATCAAAGAACAGTTCAGCTATTGTGATGTCATCGGTCGTATTGCTTCGGAACTGGTGTCGACCCGTACCTCCACCTATATAGGTACTTCCTATGACAGCTATATCACCAGCCTGAGGATAATCAGAAGCGGCTGCTCCCTGATGCCCTGTTGTTGACCAGTTTGAGGCTGTATTCCAATTCACCCAAGTTCCATTATTAACTCTTGAATAGTAGATCTCCAGACTTCCGGTGAATTTACCATTTGATCCTGCGGTATAGTTCGCGTTTTCAACATCAAATGGTGTCCCGTTATCATTGTTAAATGTTATCGTGTTTGATCCGGTATTGACACTTGTATCACCGCCTGTTACATCATCTTCACTCCTGGTAAATGGATTTTCGTCCAGCACTTTTCCAGCGACATAAGTATTCTCATTCCCTCCAATATCAGAGTTATCATATACAAAATCATATGTTACTCTCGGAGGGGTCGTGAAGCCATTATGATTGACTCTCCAATAGTACGTCAGGATGTTACTGCCTGCTGTCAGGTTCAATGTTTGTAACTCACCGTCACCGATTGAAATGGTTACATACCCATCATCAGCGGTAGGGTAGTTAGAAAAAGTAGCTGTGGCAGGTGTATATCTGGGTGTCGCGGCTGCATCTGTCCCAATTGGAAATGTTAGTGTTTCATTGGCATC
This sequence comes from Cyclobacteriaceae bacterium, assembly GCA_965267415.1. GTDB lineage: Bacteria > Bacteroidota > Bacteroidia > Cytophagales > Cyclobacteriaceae > Ekhidna. The sequence goes on from OZ253955.1 coordinate 1,494,030, forward strand.
TACATACATTGATAACCCGCCATCTGAAGCGTTACCCGCAGTTTGGATATATCTCGTCGCTGAAGCACCCGAAATTGCTGCAGAAGCTCCCTGCATCGTCAAGCCATTCGTGTTGATATCCAGCAATTGATCCTGACTGAATGTTAGTGTACCAGTGATTGCCTGAGATGCTGAGAAGCTCACATCGTTAGCCGCATCATTCAGGTTTACATTTCCAAACACTCCATTATCATCCCCACCTACCGTATAGGCACCAGCTCCTCCTGAGAATTCAACACTTCCACCAACAGCACTTTCATGAGTCCCGGAATTATTGATGGTGTTTTCAATAAAGATGGTGTTACCGCCATCATTATAAGTTGCACCACTTGCTATAGTCAATGAATTTGCAGCCGTCATGTTTCCTGAAGCAAGCGTTTTGGTATCTGTACCACTGAGCACCACATCGTAAAAATCAGATGTTATGGTTCCGGCAAGGGTAATTGCCTGAGCCGAGCTACCGTCAAAGGTTGTAGTATTATTCCCTCCTTGCGTATAAGTACTTCCTGCCGCGACATCAAAGTTTCGACCAACATTAATATTGTTGCCATTCAACTCCAGGGTCGTTCCACTTGAAATCATCAAATCTCCACTTACAACTACATCTTGTCCAGCCACGAACGAAACACTCCCCGCATCATCATCTATGATGTTCAGATTGTAAAAATTTGGTGTGAAATCGATGGTAAATGAAGCCGGTTGATCATCCCCATCGACATCACTCCCGTCAAGTTGAGTACTTGATGCATTGTTCATCTCAATGTTGATGGTTCCTCCAGTCACACTGAAGTTTTCAGGACTACTTTGTACATTGATACCCGTTGGGTTGGTCTGTACTCCAAAAGGATATTTCTTAACTCCTCTAAAATTGATCGTACCACCTGACATTTGAAAGATGGTAGATGCAGATGCAAGGTGCAATAAAGAATAATCGTGTGTTGTAAACAGGCCATCCCCTTCCGAGTCACCTAAAAAATTAACTATCCCGCCAGATTGAATCCATGAGAAGGTAGAAGTACCAAATGTCCTATTTCTCATAGCACTTAGGTTGAATGTCCCTCCTTCTATTTCAAGTATCGGAGACTGTTCGTCATCGTACCTGAAATAGCCTGTATCATCCATATCAAAAAAACCATCCGATATTTTAAGCGTACCAAACAAGAAAACTGCCTGAGCTATTCCAAGTCCAGCTGAAGCACCGTTAGTTCCAGTTACTCCATAAACTCCATCTACGAAGGTATTGGCAGTAGCTCCATCTCCTGAAGCATCGGCATGAACTTCAACATTAGGGCCATCCAGCCACAGTCTTGCATTGGATGGAATAGACCATGAGCCATCGTTACCAAAGAAATTACCGCCTTCGGAAAGGGACGGTATAAATATATTCCCTGTTAACTTAAGTGTGCCAGTTCTTAGGTAAAGCGCTTTTCCGGTACTCGTGAAATTGCCATCCGGTGTAGCGTCCGGGTCAGGAGTATAGTCCCCGTTATTCCTGCCAAAAATCTGAAAGTAAGTTTGATCTGATGAGTTAATCTCAAGAACGTATGTCTGATCGGTTCCTTTTTCAACAACGAGGTTATAGAATTGTGTAGTGTTCGCAAGGGTTACCAGATTATCACTAGCTCCCTGGAAACGAACCGTCACAGCACCAGTTGTTGTGTAAGTGTCAAAATCAGGTGCCGTATCATTGCTGAATGCGACTGCACCATTATTCGTGAAATCTCCCTGAAGCAACAGCTGATGGTAAGTATTATGGGCATCATCGAATGCTGGTGTTCCCGGGTTTCCAGTACCGACCGAAATTTCTCCACTCACACCTACAGTCAAATTTCCACTAACTGTGATCGTCCGTTGAACTGCGTCCGTGTTATCGTTGATCTGGAAATTTCCGCCAGTAATATTTAAATTCCCATTGACCGTAATATCAGTTTCGATAGTTAATTCGTCATCCGCCGCTGAGGTGAGGTTCACGTTTAGATTGTAAAACGTAGTAACAGTTGAAGCGGCAGTAATATCTATATCTTCATTTCCGTAGATTTCAAATGTTCCTGCGCCAGTTCCAGCTGAGATGAAGTTGGAAGCATCTGTTATCGTAGGAAGGTTCATTACTCTAGGTATAGTAGCATCATCACCACTTAACCGAATGGTTCCACTACCTACCAATTCTGCTACGGTTCCGTGTCCGGTTGTACTTGCAAAATCCAGGGTTCCATCAACGGTCAGTTTTGTTAGTGGATTTGGAATGTCTCCGTCATTCGCCAAGGTGATCGTCTTACCTGAACCAATGTTGACTTCATCAGTGGCCGAAGTAGAGGAAGTGCTCGGGGTTAGATTCTCCGGGTTATTGAAAACTACGCCAGCTGGGTCTAGTGTCCATGAATTGGGATCATCCCAGTTACCAGAGTTTAATGCATACCAGCGTTTGGAAGTTGCTGGAATTGCAAGTGTGAAATATCCTGAAGCAAGGTTTGCATCTGTAATATCAAACTGGATATTATCCCCGTTTATCGCACGACCGCTGAATGTTACGGTTGAAAAATCACCAGAAGTTCCTGCTCTACGCAATAGCTCATAGTCGGTAGCAACTCCTACACTCAATCCTGCTTCAACCAGGTCGAACTCAATACGTACACCAAGATTTCCGGTTTTTTCAATGAACCAGATCCTATTAAGTCGATCTGATCCACTTACAAGCCCCATATCGGAGGAGGTGTTATCTAAATTGTCGTTGTTGTGCCCAGCCATGACATGCTCGTTGGCAGCCAATGGATCTGCAGTGTTTTCTAAAAGGACCAGTGTTCCACCTGAACCTGTCGAAGTGTTGTGCTCTTCAGTACCCACTCTACTGACCCCTGTCAATTCATATCTATAAGATGCTCCTGCAGTTGTATAGTGATCACTTGCTGTAGTGATACCGAACTTTTCCGATAAGTAGTTATTCAGCATTCGTATCTCACCATCGTTGAGTACCACATCGTAATAGATGATTTCTGCGACATGGCCTGTATAATGATTCCCACCAGCGGACCTGCTCCCAATATGAATACCGCTGTGAGCCGCAACAGAAGCTGCAACAGAACTAACTGTAGTTGATGCAGTTCCGTCCAATTGGAGATCCAATGTCCCGGAGGCACCATCATACGTAAGTACAGCAATGTATTCCGTTGAAGCAACGATAGAGGCGGCAGCCGATGTGATGGTGTGGTTTGCCGAACTACTGTTAATTCCCGCGCTTAATTGTCCTCCCGAGATGTAAAGGAACAGGCCATCGGTGTTGTCTCCCTGCTCGTATAAATACTGTTGTGTACTAACATCAGCTCCGGTTTGAAAGATAACAAAAACGGTCCTCGCTGTAACGGATGAACTGTTGATACTTGCATTATCCGCGATATCGAGAAATTCATTGTTTGCTCCGGTAAAAAGAATAGCAGGTTCACTATTACTTCCCACTGCGGCTATATTGTCATACATTGGGTTAGTCAAGGATACCGCATTGGTCGCATTGTTGGAATTGGACTGGTCCGTCCATGTAGTTACATTGTCGCTACCATCGAATGTTACTCCTTTATCAGACCTTAGCCAGAAAACATTATTGGTAGATGTTCTCACACCACCAGGACCTGGAGTTTGAGAAAATACAAATAAACTAGCCGTCAGGGCTATCAGAGTGAATAATGGTTTAACCATGGAGTACGCGTATGATCTATGCAATTTTAGCTAAAGTATACCCGCCGTTGTTGCTAATTTCGGTGAATACGGCAGTTATTACGGTAAACGGACACTTTTAACCTGTTTTACAAAGTTAACGGTCGTCTACGTAACAAATATACAAATAATCTAAAAAAATGTGAGAAAAATTATATTTTAAGGGAATGAATTCTAATTATTCACATAACGGATCAACACATCGGATTCTTCTACGATAAGCTCATCGGGTAAAACTGACTGGATCTTCCATATCGTGCCGTCACCAAAAAGAAGTGAATCGGTGAATAGTAAAGTTCCTGACGCATTGGCGTTTCCCAGAGAATTGCTATCAAAGTCGGTGCAATCACTTGTAGGTATAAGTCTGGTAAATCCTACTGAATCCTCGACCTGGGTAACCTGAAGACGAATTGAATCCTGGCAGGCACCTGGTGTTATTACAACTCCATCATTGGTTTGAGATGCTAATATCCAGGTCTTGCTGTCACCATTTGATAGCAACCGCTCTACCTGATAGTGATAAATCCCCTCCGGGAACTCATCTTCAACACACGAGAAGCAAAGAGCAAAAAGTACCACCCAAAGTTTACCTCGCATTCCCTGTTCGGTCAATCACCAGGTATCCCAACTCGTCATTTTCAAGTGGCAACTCTTCTTCCGGGTATAACAGGATCGTAAGCTCTTGTGTGATCTCATCAAACTTGTAGTCGACCGGAGCCTTTGGAACACTAACTGTGGTATTCCAATTGAGCTGGCCAGAAGTAGTGAAACTGACCACTGACAAGTTATTCTCAGCGGTTGCCGAATTAAGGAAATACAGGTTATAGTTACCATCCGGAGAAGGAATGGTATCCGCACTCAATTGATAATCACCAGAGCCAGGTAATTCAAACTCAAGGTTCCAGTTCATGTATCTATTGTCAGCAAAAGAATAAATGTATCCTTTTCCCTCAGTGAGGTTCGTTCCATAAACAAGGACTTCCTCGTTACTTTTCAATGGAATACCAAGCGTATTGTATTGTGTTTCCGGAGACTCTTGCAAGAACAGTGGGATCTTAACCTCAACTACCCCGTCATCCACCTGATTCTCAAAAATTCCCCATCTATCTCGCTCGCTCCAATAATCCACTGACTGTTGTAGCCAGTTCTTTTGTTGATTGGACCAGGTTTTCATTTCCGTTACATAGTTTGAGGCCGTGCCATGGGTCTGGAAGAAACTATTGATGTAGTCAGGGTAATAGTTTTTGGCCTGATTCATTTCTCCCAGGTTGATGGATTCCACTACCAAACTCATTTTTTGGGCTTCTTCTAATGCAGTGGTAAAAATTTCCAACTGAGCTCCAACCAGAGCTGAATCCTGAAGCGGTTTATTAATGGACAGGTCAACCATCTTTATGATCCTGGCCTCCGATGCTTCAGTCAAAAGAAGTTTCATCGCAATCGATTCCGGGTCATATTTGGCAAAAAGATCTGATAACTCAGCTGAGAGTGTGTCAATTTCAGCATCAATACTCTTCTTGACCTTGGCCTTTTTCTCACGGATCGTCTCCGAGTGATTGGTGATCATAGACTTCATTAAGCCTATTGATCCATTCAATTCGGAATTGGTGTCTATCACCCATGCTTCATAATCCCAGAGTTCTATTTTGCCACTGGTGAAATCTGAGCCTGTTGTTCCATCCACACCAAAGTTTTCAATCTCTTTCAATGCTATTTCCTCTTTATACTTATCTGTTCCCAGGTTAGAAGCCAGCTTTTTAACTTCCTTGGCTGCTTCCTTAGAAGTAAATGAAGCAGATTTCAATTCTTGCAACAATGACATAGCCTCGTCATCCGCGCCAAGAAGAAGTTCATTATAGCTACTGTACTTGGAAGTTATTTGCTTGTACTTTTCAATGGCTCCTTCATTGTTGCTTTCCAGGGCATCTGCTTGTCTTTGAAGATTTCGGGAGTCATTCATTCTACCATCAATGACTTCTACCTTCTTTTCGATATCAAGGTGAACATCTGATTGTTTAATTCCAAACTCACCGGTTCTGAGATCTCTCCTGAAAAAGGACTGGTAATACTTATCATTCTTCTTCAATTCTTTATCAGTGATCAATTCTTTTGCTTTGTTCAGGTAGAAAACAGCAGAATCTCCCTTTCCGTAGGCCGTGACTGTATCAGCTGCTACATCCAATGCCAGGAATTGCTCCTCCAGCATCAGGCCCATCTGTAAGTGGGCGTTGGCTTCCTCAGCATTCTTTGGATCAGCCAGAAAAGCTCTAAGTTGAGGTGCACCCTCAGCCCAGTTTTTGGCATTCAAAATTGGAAAAAGGTCTTTATACTTAATTTTTTGTCCGGAGACTGATATGGATAGTGCAATGAATAGAAGTAAGACTATCGATTTGGCTTTCATAATGTCTTTTTGGGGGTTATCGCCTACAAATCTATAAAATTACCTGCTGGCTTATTCAAATCTACGTAACTGGTTTTTCTATTGTTCAAATGAATTATTCTAATAAAATGTGTGTAGTATGTGCTAATACCCTCAATTGATGGCAACTAAAATCAAGAAAGAGCTAAGAGAATGGATCATCTTAATAACCGTTAGTAGCTTCATCTATTTAATGGGATGGCACACGGTTGTGATAGGTAAAATTCAGCAACTTGTGCTTTATTCTGGTCTTTTTCAGCCGTCAGAACTAAAGGAAGATCGAGTGGCTTCTTATGATTTTGTCATTGAAGACATGGAGGGAACCAAGGTACCCTTTAGCGAATTCAAGGGTAAAACAGTCTTCATCAATTTTTGGGCAACCTGGTGTCCACCATGCATTGCAGAAATGCCAGATATCCATAGCTTATATGATGAAGTTGGGAGCGAGGTGGAATTTGTTATGATTTCACTGGACCAGGAAGAAGAAAAGGCCAGGAAATTTGTCGCTAACAGAAATTTTGAATTTCCCGTCTACTTTCTGAGGTCCCGTTTGCCTGCCAGCTACGATACACACGCTATCCCGACTACCTACCTGTTGGATCAGAATGGTAAAATCCACATAGAAAATCACGGGATGGCCAAATACAATACGAAATCCTTCAAGAAACTATTGGCCGAACTCAGCGCTAAGCAAGCCGTTCGATAGGCCAAGACACACACCAAGTCGATATAAAATCCTGGCACAAACATTGGCATCCCATTTAGCATCCCCCACTTCGCATAGGTCAAAGCCTATAATCTTTCTTCCACTTCCCACCAACTGATTCAACAAGTATACGATTTGATTAAAGCTGAGTCCCCCTGGAACCGGAGTTCCGGTATTCGGACATAATGAAGGTTCCAGTCCATCAATATCAAAACTTAAATAGACATTTTCAGGAAGTGAGTCAATGATTTCAGCGGTTTGATGGTCCCAGTTTCTTCCGTGTAATGAATCCTGGTAGATCTGTTCATCATAAAACGTATGGATCCGTTTTTCAGAAGCATTAATGAAATTCGTTTCTTCTTCGCAATAGTCCCTGATACCGACCTGTGTAAGACTCTTAACACCTTTCTCCCTCAATGCATTGAACATGATGGAAGCGTGAGAATAGGTAAATCCTTCATAAGCCTCCCTCAGGTCCATATGTGCATCAATTTGAAGGATGCCAAAAGATTCCCTCTTAGCCAACGCCTGAATCAAGCCAAGTGGTGATGAATGATCCCCCCCAAGGATCCCGACCCACTTTCCATTTTCAAGGTACTTTTCACACTCCTTCTTAATATCGGAGTGAACATCATGGCAAAAATTATTGACAATATCCAGGTCTTCAGAAGATGGTGTCTTACCGTTTTCCAGATCAGTGATAATGCTCTTCGCAATCATTCGATACTTCTCGTTATCCGAAATAGCTACAGGTCCGTGTTGGATTGCCTGCTTTAATTCCCATGGCCGAATTATCCCAGGAAGTGAGAGATCCAATTGAGTTGATTCTTCCAAAACCCTTGCCGGGGCCTTCGATGTGCCCTCACCGTAAGAGGTGGTGACATCCAGGTTGACAGGAAGGATCACCAGGTCCGATTCATCAACGGAGTATGGTAGTCCGAAAAGGGAGCCCTTCTTCCCTACCGCACTGGGATTATACATTTAGCTATTCGGATGGTTATAAGATACAAATGTACCTGTACCCTGTGTCACTTCTTCCCATTCAAGGTCCTCAAATTGGATCGTCACCATCCCACAGGGTTCCATATCACCGATGGTTGTGGCGGTGAGGTATTCACTGAAGAAAGAGATGGTTGGGTTGTGACCAATCAACAAAATGCTCTTCTTAGAGCCTTCAGTTGAATTGATGATTTCAAGCATTTCCCTGACGGATGCTTCATATAGCTTTTCTTCGAAAATGATCACCTGTTCATTAATCCCCAATTCCTCAGTCAGATTAATTGCAGTAGATTCAGCTCTGAGGGCCGTACTACAAAGTATTTGGTGAGGGTTAAAATTAGCTTCGGACATCTTCCTTCCCATCGCTCTCGCTGCACTGATCCCTTCCATAGTGAGTTCACGTTCTTTGTCCCTCTTATTGCCAGGTGACTCGGCATAGGAGTGTCTTAACAGGAATAGCTTTCTTTTCATGTTAGGCTAGTGGTCAGATAAATTTACTTCTTCTGTACTCTCCTAACCAATTAATCAATATTAAGTTATTTAGAAATTCAGATGTTTAAGGATTTGAGGAGTAGGTATTATGTTTACGACCGAATTGAATGACCATGGGCAAAAACTTAGTAATTGTAGAATCTCCGGCCAAAGCCAAAACGATCGAAGGCTACCTGGGTAAAGACTTTGAGGTGAAATCATCTTATGGTCATGTCAGGGATCTGCCAAAGGACGATAAGGCGATTGATATTGAAAACGGCTTTGCACCAACCTACGAGATCTCCAAGGATAAGAAGGATGTTGTCAAAGAATTAAAGAAACTTGCAAAGACTGCTGAGCTAGTGTACCTCGCATCGGATGATGACCGTGAAGGAGAAGCAATATCCTGGCATTTATCTGAAGCTCTTGACCTGAATGAGGCTACTACCCGAAGGATCGTCTTTCGGGAAATCACCAAGAACGCAATCCAGAATGCAATCCAAAATCCAAGGGGTATTGATATAGACCTGGTAAATGCCCAACAAGCCAGAAGAATATTGGATCGGCTCGTTGGATTCGAATTGTCCCCTATTCTCTGGAAAAAGATCAAAGGAGGATTATCGGCAGGCCGTGTTCAGTCGGTTGCCGTCCGGTTGGTGGTCGAACGAGAACGTGAGATAGGCAAGTTCCAACCCGAGTCTTCTTTCAAAGTAGTGGCGTTCTTCAACCTGGGTGACGGTAAAGTCCTGAAGGCTGAACTTGCAAAAAAACTACCTTCCGAGGAAGATGCGAAAACATTCCTTGATAAGTGTAACGGTGCAGAATTCAGCATTGGAAACCTTGAAACCAAACCTGCAAAAAAATCACCTGCACCACCTTTTACTACATCGACGCTGCAACAGGAAGCCAGTAGAAAACTTGGCTATTCAGTTGCCCGAACCATGTCTGTAGCGCAGAAGCTTTACGAGGCTGGAAAGATCAGTTATATGCGTACAGACTCACTAAGTCTTTCAGAAGAAGCAATGCAGGGCGCCGCTTCGGCCATTACAGGTGATTACGGAGAAGATTACAGCCATCGAAGAGTTTTCAAAACCAAGAGTAAAGGAGCACAAGAAGCTCACGAGGCAATCCGGCCTACCAATTTCAGTGTTCAGAATGTAGGAATGGGAGATGCTGAAAGCAGGCTTTATGACCTGATCTGGAAGCGAGCAATTGCCTCCCAGATGGCTGATGCCCAATTAGAAAAAACGACTGCAACGATTGATATCTCAACTACTGATGAGAAGCTTGTAGCTAAGGGTGAAGTAGTAAAATTTGACGGGTTCCTTAAAGTATACATCGAATCCTCTGATGAGGAGGGGGATGAGGAAGATCAAAGCATGCTTCCGCCACTATCCATAGGGCAGCAATTGGACCTTAAGAACATGTTGTCCAAGCAAGGGTTCACAAGACATCCACCTCGATATACTGAAGCTTCCCTGGTGAAGAAACTGGAAGAAATGGGGATCGGTCGACCTTCGACCTATGCGCCAACCATTTCAACTATTCAAAAGCGGAATTATGTTGAAAAAGACTCACGGGAAGGCCATGAACGGACATTCATTGAATTTCAATTGAGTGAAGGACAGGTTTCCAGGAACGAAGGAACTGAAATGACAGGTGTAGAGAAAAACAAGCTTTTCCCGACCAATACCGCAATGGTAGTGAATGACTTTCTGATTGATCACTTCCCGAATGTGATCGATTTTAGTTTCACTGCGGACGTAGAGCAGCAGTTTGATGACATTGCCAGTGGTAAGATCTCCTGGGATCAAATGATCGATCGCTTCTATGGAAATTTCCACGATACGGTTGAGAAATCGCAGGACCTGGACCGGTCAACAATTAACCAGGCAAGGGAAATTGGAGTTGATCCGGAATCCGGAAAGAAGATCTATGCCAAGCATGGGAAGTATGGGGCTTATGTTCAGATCGGAGAATTAGTTGAAGGTGAAGAAAAGCCAAAGTATGCTAGCCTGAAGCATGGGCAATTCCTGGATAACATCACACTTGAGGATGCCCTGGAGCTATTCAAGCTCCCACGAGAGGTCGGCGAGTTTGAAGACAGCCCGATGGTAGCAGCCATTGGAAGGTTCGGTCCGTATATCCGTCATGATGGAAAATTTGTTTCCCTTAAAAAGGAACAGGACCCACATACGATCACTTCAGAGGAAGCAATTCAATTGATCCTTGAAAAGCGGGAGGCAGATGCCAACAAGTACATCAAAACTTTTGATGAAGATCCCGAGGCTTTCGTATTGAATGGCAGGTACGGTCCTTACATCAAGTTTGGGAAGAAGAATGTTCGAATTCCAAAGGACCAGGTTCCTGAGGAACTGACCTATGAACAAGTAAAAGAACTAGCCGAAAAAGCTCCGGAGAAGAAAGGCAGAGGAAGAAAGGTTTCTAAATAACCTTTCTTACCTTTTTTCCAGTTTCACATTCTTGTCTGCAAGTTTCACAGCTTCATATGCATTGATGATCCCACCGGATTTAGAAAGCTCTGAAAACGGCACCATCTCTTCTGATCCTGGTTTCTGAACTTCAAGATCTACTTTGCTTACCGATTGCATTAAGATGTTCTTGATCTCTGAAGCCTTAAGGTCAGGGAAATAACTCAATAATAAAGCTGAAACACCGGCAACTACAGGAGATGCCATACTTGTTCCACTATTTGGTTGGTAATCATTATCCGGCATAGCAGATAGTATGCTTACCCCGGGCGCAAAAAGATCCACGTTTTCTTTCCCATAGTTGGAGAAAGAAGCTGGTAAGGTCTCATCGTAGTTTTGAGATGACGCTCCTACTTCTAACCAGTTTTTTGATTTCTTTTTTGAAGAAATACTTCCGTCAGGATAAGACTTTTTTACATCGTTGTTTTCCCCGTCGTTTCCTGCAGCATGTACCATCAATACTCCTTTTTGCTCCGCGTACTTAACCGCTTTTCTTACATAATCCTGATCTGGAGAGTATTCCTTACCAAAACTCATATTGATGACCTTGGCCCCATTATCGACTGCATAAATGATGGAATTCGCTACATCCTTGTCTCTTTCGTCTCCACTGGGAACGGTTCGAATGAACATGAATTCTACATTGCTTGTGATTCCCCAAACCTTCTCAGCATTTTGCCCTCCTACAATTCCGGCTACATGAGTTCCATGAGAACCGCCAAAACCAGAGACATCAGCTATGTCATTGTTGCCGTAGTATTTTTCATTCACATTATCCACCTTATCTCCCACTTTCCCTCGTGGATCAAAATCAATGTTGTAAGCGTAGTTTGCCTGGTAATCATAATAGTCATATGCTCCGGCAAAAAGCTCCATCACATCATCAAGAGTCCCTTTTCCACCAACAAATCCAATGATCCGTGTCAGGTAGTTGTCTGCTTCAATGACAAGGGAGTCTGTTGAGTTTATTTCCTGAAGCAATTCAACCGAAAGTGTGTCTACCCTTGCATATCCTGCCATGAGATTATAGTAGTAAGGAACCTTCTCATAACGCTCAAAGAATCCATTTGCACCTTCCATTTCTTCGGTACTTTCCTGCAAGTAGTCTTCTTCTATCAACTTCCAGTACTTGTACTCTTCTGATTTGGAGTCTGCACTAGCGTTCTCATACTTCGGCTTTAATCTGCGGTATTCGCGAGTGAGTTCTAACGTCTCATTAGTTATGTTACCACCATCTCCACCAATGAAGTTCCAACCATTGATGTCATCAACATAGCCATTGCCGTCATCGTCTTTTCCATTGTTGGGAACCTCTCCTTCATTCACCCAAAGCTTACCTTTAAATGCTTCATGATCTACATCATAACCGCTATCGATGATCGCTACCAATACTTTAGTAGAGGGTCGACCCTCAAGGTAATCGTATGCCTGCTTTAAGCTAACACCAGGAATACCATCTTGGGAGAGATCAGCGTGGTGCCATAATGATCCGGTATCCTGGGCGTTGATCGGTCCTAAAACACAAACTGTAAAGAGAAAAGACAATAGATATTTCATGTGATGATTTTTTGTGGACAGTGAATATACGGAAGCGCCCAAATTTGTTGAGGCCTTTTTTTGATAAATGGCATGAATCAGGGTAGCTGATGGAAAGAAAACAGTTCTGACAGGAAAATCCCCATCAACGATTAAACTGCTGTATTGAGCATCACAGGCATAACCAGCATAAGGATATCTTCCTCTTCCTCTTTGTCATTTGGTGTAAGGATACCGGCTTTGTTAGGTGCACTTAGCTTCAACGTAATCTCCTCTGAATCAATATTTCCCAGCATTTCCACGAGGAATTTTGCATTGAATCCGATCTCTATGTCTTCACCGTCATGCTCGCAAGTCAAACGCTCATTTGCTTCATTTGAAAAATCAAGGTCTTCTGCAGAGATCATCAATTCACTACCGGTTACTTTCAATCGAACCTGATGGGTCGTCTTATTCGCGTAGATAGAGATTCGTTTCAATGAGCTCAATAATTCCTCCTTCTTGATCACCACACTATTGTCATTGTCAAGCGGAATTACATTTTCGTAATCAGGGAATCGCTCATCAATCAATCGGCAGATCATTTTGACGTTGCTGAAATTGAAGAATGCATTCGAAGCATTAAACTCCAGATTTACAGTGGTCAATTCAGCAGGAAGTGTTGCCTTCAACAGTGTCAATGCTTTTCGAGGAATGATCATTGAATGACTCATATCCGCAGCAACATCCACTCTCCTATATCTGATCAATCGATGGCTGTCAGTAGCTACAAAAGTTGTGTTAGAATCATCTAATTTGATGTAAACTCCAGTCATAGCCGGACGCAACTCATCATTGGAGGTTGCAAAAATGGTATTATTGATCGCCCGTCCTAAAACCTCAGACGAAATGTTTACTGAGTATCCATCTGATACCGTAGGGATCTTAGGGAAATCAGTTGCATTCTCACCAGCTAACTTATATCGTCCATTATCTGAATTGATCTCAATACTGTAGGTGTTGTTGTCGATCGAAAAAGTCACCGGCTGTTCGGGCAGGTTTCTCAGGGTCTCCAACAAGATCTTAGCCGGGATAGCGATGCTTCCGTCTTCCTTTGCCTCTACCTGCAACTCAGTGATCATACTCGTCTGCAAATCAGAGGCAGTCACTGTCAGGTTACCATCGCTAATCTCAAACAGGAAATTCTCCAGGATAGGAACAACCGGGTTGGTCGTGATCACTCCGTTGATGGCTGAAAGCTGTTTAAGAAGATAGGATGATGAGACAATAAATTTCATAAGAACAATTTCAAATTAGGTTAAGGAACAGACCTTAAAATCAGCTCGCAAATTTAATGACAATTGCCGATATTAATAAGGGAGTTATTTCCCTCGAAAATCAGCCTTCTTGCGAAGGATTTTTTCTATTCGATCAACGGAAATAACCATTTGCCCCTCCTCTTCGGACACGACCAAATGGTAGGCCTGATCAGTTAGGTTTGGATAGATATTGAACACTTTTGGTTCAGTGTAACCAATGTCTTCAATTGTCAGCACTGCAAGTGGTTTGACGTTTGCTAAGCTATCCAACTCAGGGAACCTTCCGGGAGAGATCATTTCATTTGCCTGAAAGAATTGAAACTGATTCAGGTAATCCACCACAGCCGAACTATCAATCGAAGCAACGCCTCCAACCTGAAAAAACTGATCAACAAAACGAATGGAAAGGTCCTGGCCTTCTCCGGCTAGCTCCAATCGCTGTATGGTTCTCCAACTCCCATTGAATACCTGACGGTTGCGCCATTGGTCGGCGGTCAATTCGAAGATGTTAACAACATTTTCTCGGTAACCTGGGACTTCCACTTGATAACCCGTTCCTTCCATAACGAAAAAGGATTTGGTCCCAAGTTGATCCGAAGCGAATTGGAAGAACAGGTCATCTCCATCCTGAAAGGAGATTCTCGCATCTCCTGAGTTATCCATATTAGTTGAGCCGATTGATCGCTTGACCCTGATCCTGTTTAGAATGGTGAACAATATCTGCCGGAAATTTTGATCTACCCGATATTGATCATTAAGTCGCCACTGACCATTAGATCTTGAAAGGACAATCGACCCAGTTTCTTTTGCTATTTCAATCCTCTGGATCACGGATGTATCGGAAACCGTGAACAATTGGTCATCGAAAGAGGTAGCCCCAATCGCTCCATCACTGAAGAAAAGAAACAGGTTAAGTCCCAACAGAATCGGAATAAGTATCAGGTAGCCTCTGGTTTTCTTAGTCATTACCAGCAAATTTTCTTTTTCTCAATGTCCACTTAACCAAGCCCAACAAAAGAATGAGAACGATAGGTCCTGCCAGGTTTACGGCTTGCCACACGACACGCTCTTCCTGGACCTTCACTTTGTCTAATGGTCGGATCTTCACCTCCCTCAATCGTGTCTCAATCAGCCCGGCATCATCGATCATGTAATCAAGAATATTAAGGATCAGTTCATCATTGGCATAGGTTGTTTTGGTAAACCCTTCGACCCCCAACGCCAGAGGTTCACCTGTTTCCGGGTCAAAATCATTGATCGCCAGGTCTCCATCTGCGAAAACGACCACTTTCGATTGAGTTCCTTTTCGAATAAAATCATTTTGATCAAAACTTCTCGGAACCAACCGATTCGCATAAAGCGATGTGAATTCACCTTCGAGAAGGTAAGCTACGTTTTGAACACCATCGGTGAATTGGTCCGGGATCAATTCACTTTGAAGATCGTTCAACGCTACCCGAACGGGAGGACCCAAAACTTTTGAATATTGTGTAGTAGATGCAAGTGGTATCTTGGTCACTCCATCAGCCTTTACCGTATCGATGGTCGAAGTGAATTGTGTAAGTACAGCATCCAGATTCCGAACGCTTGGATGCTTGGTGAAATTGGAGATCAATGGAAAAAACGGCCAGGTAAGCATTTGGATCTGGGGCTGGTTTCCGAAGTTTCCCCTAACAATCGGTAGTTCACCACTGTTGATATCCAATACAAAATTTCGATTTACGCGAACTCCATATTTAAATAAGAGGTCCTCCAGGTTGGTCTCGTATGGAATAGCCACAGTTCCTTCACTCAAGGCGCTATCAATGTTCACACTCAAGGCATCTATAAGGAAGACAGCCTTCCCCCCCTTCATGATATACTGATCAATCAGGTATTTTTCTTCCTCTGAGAATGGTGTTCGAGGCTTGACAATGAAAATAACATCATAACCTTTTAGTTCTTTCTTGCCGTTCAGATTTACTTCGTACAGGTCGTATCGGTCCAGAATCGCACTCCTGAGCCCTGCGAGTTGCTCCTGATCAGGTGAACCATGACCGGTTATCAATCCAACACGATTACTACTTTGATTGACTAATCGATTGATGGCAGAAGCCAATTCGTATTCCAACCCTTCAATGCTTTGATTTAAAATCTCTTCTGCCCCTGTGGCCCGGTTCCCTTTCAACAGGTTGACTGCTACTTCGTCCACTCCGATTGAAGCAAGTGCCGACGGAAAGATCAGCTTTTGAAAACTATTGCCATCCTGGGTGTAGTTCAGGTTGGTAGGCTGTAGCCCTTTCTGCATCAGGAACTGGTAGAATTCATTGCGAACCTGTGCAGAAGATGCCTGTGATGGGTCGGTGAACTTGAAGTTGATCTTATTACCTGATTCCGAACGAAACTGATCGAGCATCGATAGTATAGAATTCCTGAACCGCTCAAAGTTTGGTGGAAGATCACCCTCTAGGTATACTTCGAAGAACACTTCCCGATCCAATCCCTGGAGCAGCTCTTTGGTAGATTCGGCAATGGTGTATCGCTTTTCCTCGGTAAGGTCTAACTGAAAACTGAACCTGTTCGCAACCTGGTTGATGAGCCAGATGCTTAGTACAACTGTTAAAAGTTGAAGTATCCGATGAATTTGCAACTCGTTCATCTCCGTTGTACTTGAAGTGTGACTTTGGTCAGGTAGAGTAATAGTGCGGTAACTGAAAGCAGGTAGACCACATTTTCAAGTTTGACCAACCCTTTACTTAGAACCTCATAATGGCTAAGGATCCCCAAGCTTTTGATGAAGTAAGATGATTCGGCATTTGCATTGATGCTCGCGATAGAATCAAATCCTGAATAGAGGATGTAGGACAGGAAGGCAGCAACTATAAAAGAGACCACCTGATTACCTGTGAGCGCAGATGCCAGGACCCCAATGGCAGTGAAGATGGCACTCAGCAGGACAAGTCCGATGTAAGAGCCAATGATCCCTGCGGTATCGAGATTACCTACCGGATTCCCTAAGTAGCTTATGGAGAAGTAATACACCAGAGTCATTGATACGGTTAGCAAAACCAGCAACCACCCAGCAAGGAATTTTCCAAGAATGATATCTAGCTCACGAAATGGAAGAGTATACAATAGTTCTATGGTCCCATTTCGCTTTTCCTCTGCCAGTGACTTCATGGTGATCGCCGGAACCAAAAACATGAACACGTAAGGAGTTAATAAAAACAAGGTTTCCATACTGGCATAGCCATAGTCCAATACGTTTGTTTCGGGGAAAACCCACATCAATAATCCGATACCAATCAGGAAGACCCCCATCACCACGTAAGCGATGAGTGAATTGAGGAATTCGTTTATTTCTTTTTTGAGGATCGTGATCATATTAACTCACAATACTTTTAGGAGGGTGTCTTGGTTAACTCCTGAAAAACACCTTCCAACGATTCTTCCACCTTTGAAATACTTACCAATGGCAACTCGTTTTCGCCAGCTATCTTCATGATCATTTTTCGCGGGTCTTCCTTACCCGCGATCAGGTAAATAGATCCTGCCTCATGACTTACGTCCAAATCATTGAAGACTGCTTCATCTATTTCTTTCTCAAATTCAACCCGATAACTGATCGCCTCTGATTTTCTCGCTTTCAGGTCATTCAATGGATCGTCAGCCACAATTTTACCCTTATTGATGATCACTACTCGATCACACAATGCCTCCACTTCCTGCATGATGTGAGTCGAGAAGATTACTGTCTTGTTCTGACTCGCACTTTTAATCACCTCTCTGATCTCAACCAATTGATTCGGGTCCAATCCACTGGTCGGTTCATCAAGAATGAGAACCTCGGGATCATGGATCAACGCCTGAGCAAGTCCAACACGTTGGCGATATCCTTTAGAGAGTTGTCGGATCTTTTTATGCTGTTCATTGGTTAATCCACATTTCTCGATCATTTCTTTCACAGGCTCCTTCGATCTGATCCCATAAGCCGAAGCGACAAACCCCAGGTATTCTTTGACATACATATCCAGGTACAGCGGGTTGTGTTCAGGCAGGTAGCCGGTGACGCGCTTTACTTTCAAAGGATTTTGGACCACATCCATCCCGGAGACGATTATGGTACCGTGAGTTGGCGTGAGATAACCGGTAGCAATCTTCATCGTGGTGGATTTACCAGCTCCATTCGGTCCAAGGAAACCAGTTATCTCTCCTTTCTTTGCTTCAAACGAGATCCCATCCACTGCTTTTTGGGTGCCGTAAGCTTTCGTGAGGTTTTCTACAACAACAGACATTGAACTTTATCGACCTTCGCTTGATTTAAGAATAGTGCTTTATTTGCACCTCGTTGAGACTTTCAGGAAACGCAATATTCGCTCAATTATTTTTATAATCAAGCATGATCACCCTCGTAAGTGGTACTAACCGGAAAAACTCCAGCACGAAAAAGATCACCATCTTTTATGAGGAATTGCTGAAAGCAAAGGACCAGGAAACCGCATTAATTGACCTGGAGCATCTACCGGATGATTTCATCAAGTCTGCGTTGTATGAAAATTCAGGAAGTAATGCGTTGGTAAACTCTATGCAAGATCAAATCGATCAGTGTGATAAGTTCATATTTATTACCCCAGAATACAATGGCTCCTTCCCTGGTGTTCTTAAAGCATTCATTGATGGGTTAAGGTATCCGGGAACCTTCAAGGGAAAAAAATGCGCGCTTGTTGGAGTCTCCTCAGGAGTTCAAGGCGCAGTACTGGCCATGAGTCATTTGACAGATATTTTCAATTACCTGGAAATGAATGTGCTGGCTCAAAAACCAAAACTCGCATTCATAGATGACAAAATGAATGGTGGTCAGTTGGTCGATCCACTCTATATCCAACTGCTTGAGGAACAAGCCGAGGCTTTAATTGGTTTTTAGTCCATGGTTCATCAGATTTTGTACGGCCAGATGGTGGATATGGGAGGTATTCCTGTCAGGCAGCCTATTCCCACAAGCAACATCGAGCAGATCGATCCCTTCCTGTTGCTTCACCATCACATTGGAAACTTTAAGGAGCATACCGATCCTAAAAATGTAGGTGTTGGTCCTCATCCGCATCGGGGGTTCTCTCCAGTGACCTTCATTTTTGAGGGTGATGTACATCATCGGGATTCGAGGGAAAACAGTAGTGTGGTGAAAGCCGGTGGAGTACAATGGATGAACGCAGGGATGGGAATTGTGCACAGCGAACGACCTTCAAAAGAATTGGCAGAATCTGGAGGAACACAAGAGATCATTCAACTCTGGATCAACACTCCTCAATCCAAGAAGATGAACCAGCCGGAGTACCAGGCCTACCAGAAAGATGAATTACCTTCCCTCACAGAGGATCTATCGGTTGTTGCCGGCTCTCAGGGCAACCAGTCTGGTCCGATTAAAGCTGAGCTTCCCGTCCAGGCTGTAATGGGTCGAGTTAATCCAGATGAAGTTGTTAAACTATCGGCGGATCATAGTCATTCATTTCTTTATACACTCAGTGGAGAGATCTCCATCAAAGGGCATGGTTTGGTAGATCATCATCAGCTCGTTTGGCTTGATCAGGAGGCAAATGAGATCGAAGTTGAAGGAAAACAGGAAACAAAGATCCTCTTCCTTTCAGCTGATCCTCTGAATGAGCCTCTTGCGACGTATGGCCCTTTTGTGATGAACAACCAGACGGAGATCATGGAGGCAATGCGTGACTACCAGATGGGAAAGATGGGTGTCCTTATCGAGGAATTCTAAGCCAATCTTCAATTTCAAATACTTTTGAGGGTATGATCCATCGTGTACTAATTGTGCTCTATGTTCTGTTCCTCTCACTGGAAGGTACATCTCAGCAAAAACCTTTGTTTGGATTACCCGAGACTTTTGGAGATGGAGGTGAAGCTTCTTTTCAAGAGATCCAACAGCTGATTGTAGAAAATTACTACTACCATGGGATTAGTAATGAAGACCTCTACTGGGCTGCCATTGAGGGTATGTTGCGACACATCTCTCCTCCGGAGAATCCTGAGTTGGCCCAACTATGGACAGATGAGGAATATGATCGGATCCTGAATAGTTTGAAAGGAATACGAGTGACTTTAGGATTCAATAGTTCATTCAATTCTCCTGATGGGACGCTAACTGTTACCGGATTTCTTAAAGATTCGAAGGCCGATCAAATACTTCAGGTTCAGGACAAGATCGTTCGGATTGATGGTCAATCGCTAAAGAATAGAACGCTCTCGGAAGTCAATACACTTCTTGATGGAGAGGTCGGTCAATCGTCAAAACTCAAAGTGATACGTGATATTGAGATCTTCGATGTGGAACTGGTTCGAGACACTTTGAAAGAAGAAAACGTTATGGTTTCAATAATTCCCAACTCAAGTCAGGCTTTGATCGAAATCAAGAAAATTGCCGTTGGTGTAGCTTCAGATCTAGAGCGGAGTATTGTGGATCTGAGGTCTCAAAATATTAATTCAATCATCCTTGATCTTAGGAATAACTCGGGAGGAGTATTAAATGAAGGAATCCGAATTGCCGAACTTTTCATGAAGAAGGGTGATATAATCGTAAGGACACAATCGCGAACCAATGGAGTCACCAATTATGCAGCGCCTGTTGATAAGTATCACGACTTAAACCTTGCTGTCTTGATCAATGAGAATACTGCTTCAGCCAGCGAGATCATCACAAGTGCGCTCAAGGATCATCAACGATGTGTGATCATTGGAAAAAAGTCTTATGGAAAGGGAGTGATTGAAACTACCTATACCTTGAAAAATGATTATCGGGTAAAATTCATCACCAGCTCCATGTATAGTCCGAAAGGGATCTCCTGGCAAGGAACAGGGCTATTGCCAGATTATTATGTTGATCAATCACCAGAAGCTTATGCAACTGTGGCCCGTATGGAAATTGGTCAAAGGGTCAATAATGACCTTCATGTGAGTACGGCGATCAAGTTGTTGAATGATTAAACCTTCAACCTTATTCCAGTCTTGTAGTGGAAACGTTCGCTTCCGTCTAACTCAAGGATATTGTTCCTGACACGCCTGAGCTGGATCCGATTGCGGAAGATGTAAAGGGTCGTTACAAAGAGTTCGAGGTTCTGACCGATATTATACTCATATCTTAATCCTCCGAGAAATAAATTCATGTTAATTCTTTGTGCCAGCGTCTCATCATTTACCAGCAGTCCGTTCTGCAAATTCGAATTGAACCCATCGACCCTGCCATAAAGCTTAAACCTCCATCGCTCTGAAGCATGGTATTGAAGATTCACCGTTGGAACCCCAACATTGTAGGACCATTTTGGATGAAACTTCTTGTAATAGCTTACGAATGGAATAGGAAATGGAATTCCACTGTTTCCCGAGTAAGCAAGACCAAAAATGATCCGAAAGGGCTTGGGAACATCCGGAGCCTCCTTTTTATCCTTGATCCACACAATCGCACTTGAGATGACCATGTCCTCAAAAAGCAAGCTCCTGCTGTCTAGGTTAGAACTAAATCCGGGAACCAACCTGGCTGCAAAACGCCAATCTTCATCAATTGGATAGGTAAAAGTGAAGTTGACATCCAACAGGCGAAACCTGTCAGTCTTTTGTTGATCAAACGCAGTGATCTGTTGTTCAAAATCTAACTCTATACTGCTGTAATCAACCCCCATAAAAATGTAAGTGCCCTCCTTAAGTTTGACGGGGTAGTTAAATAAAAAGCGTTGCCTGTTGTATTCAAAACCTGAATCGTCCGCCGGTACTTTAGAATATTCTAATCTTATCAGGTCAGCCAATTGGGCCTGGCAAATTGATTGAGCGGCAACCAGAAGTATGATGAAAGTAATTAGGCGCATCCAGACTGTTATGTAAAATATCTAAAATCCTCCAAAAACGAGTGACATAGGGCTGTCACTATTGCAGGTTTCTTTGGCTCATGTTTAACCCCCCAACAATAAATTATGACAACACAAGAAATTGCAAATGAACTGGTAAAGTTGTGTAGAGAAGGGAATTTCCAGAAGATTTTCGAGGAACTCTATTCAACTGACGTTAAAAGCATTGAGCCTGAAGGCGCTCCCTGGGGAACGGCTCAGGGAATGGAGGCGCTCCAACAAAAAGGAAAACAATGGGAAGAAATGGTCGAAGAAGTGCATTCCAGCGAAGTATCTGACCCGATCGTTGGAGATGATTACTTTGCCTGCACGATGAAGACTGTTGTGACATTTAAGGGTGCTCCGGAGAAGACTACCCTGAATGAGATCTGTCTATACCATGTGAAAGACGGGAAAGTGGTGAGTGAGCAATTTTTCTATACGCCGCAACCACAATTTGTGTAGATAATTGAGAAAAACTTCATGATAAAGAGCAAAGCGATGAATCGCTTTGCTCTTATTTTTTACCCGATTATTACTTACACGCTTGAGCAATAATTTCCTCGTTTGATTCCGCTCCCCAACTAGGGGCAAACGATCGGGCATCCTTTTCAGTCGAGTCAAAGATTTCTTTTGCTGTAGCAAAACTTTTGCAGGCATCTTCATTGCCCCCTCCCATAAACTGGGCCATTCCGAACTGCATCCTTCCAAGTAAAAAGTGTGCTCTTGCATTATTCTTGTCCAATGCGATGGCCTTATTAAAAGAACCAATAGCCATTCCACTATACTGCATTCCACGTGTTGCCGGATCAACATTCACCCGCATCATGTGTACATATCCTCTCAACGCTTCTAATTCAGAATCCGAAGGTTTGACCGCTTCACCTTTTTCAATGATGGCCAAAGCCTGGTCGAGGTAGCCGTCCTTTTCCTCCCCTGATTCAACAAATGCGATCATTTTGATATAACCAAAAGCTGCATAGTAATAGGGCTCCCATCGATCTCCTTCAGCATCCCCTATTCGTACCAGGTTGTTGATCGAGGACTGGAGGCTACCTGCATCAGAAGCCTGAAACATGGCCGGAACATTTTTAGCCATTGCTTTTTCAAATTGCCCGTTGTTGGCAAACATGAGTGAGGCACACAAGATGCCAATGAGTGTTACAATCGTCTTTTTCATTTTAAAAGTATTTAAGTCGTTTTTCATTGTTTCCATGGTTAAAGTCTTCTAGAGGTTAGGTAATTGGTTGACCGTTTTATTTTCAGAAAGTGTGATGAATATCCCGAGGAAGATGAATCTCCGTGCAGGTGGTGTTATCGGGCGGCTGGCATAAAATCCGTTGTTATCCGGAGTATTGGCATACTCATATCCGAAGATGTTATTGATCCCCAGCGCATTGTTAACCATTGCATGTACGATCACCTGTGGACTGTACAAGTAGCTCAGGTTAAAGCTCAGATCATGATAGGCAGGAGTTTTTGATCCCAGGAAAAGCTCTTCATTCAGGTTATTGTACCTTCTACTGCTAGCAAAGGAGTAGGTAATACCAACCTGTGTTTTCAGTTTTGTTATAAATCGTTTGCCAACGATCGAAACATTGTGGGCTGAGGAGAAAGGTGGCTGAAATGAGCCTGGATAATCCTGGTAGATCCTTCGTGTATCCAGGTAGGAATAGCTCACCCAATAATCCGTATTTTTCAACGTCTTGGTGTCTCTCCAGAATACATCGACACCCTTAGCAAACCCATTTCCATTGAATTGGAAAGTGGATGGATCATAAATATTCTGGAATCTGGTCAAGCCATCGTATTCCTTATGGTAGGCTTCCAATCGAAATGATCGCCCCTCACCCAACCATTGGTAATTAGCGATGTAATGAGTAGCTCTTTCCTGTTCAGCTGAATTCAAACGATAGATAATTGGGTTATCTGGTGCCTGGCGAAATGAACCATATGCTAACGAAACCTGGCTTTGCTCTCCTGTCTTGTATGCTGCAGAAACCCGCGAACTTAAGTTCGCCTCATTTACCAGCGAATTACGCTCCAGTCGAAGACCCGTCTTGAAAGCGATCGATGAAGTGACAAACGTTTCTGTTTCAACAAAACCTGCTGCTATGTGCTCATCAAAGGATCCTAACAATTGTTGATCAGTCGCATCTACCAGGGTTTCTGTTCCCTTTCTAACCAACAATTCTCCGCCGGCTATTGCGCTAAGGCGATCATTATGAGTGTAATCAAAAACCAGCTTTCCATGCCGTCCGCTGATCGATTCCGCCCTACTCTCAGCACCTCTCGAAGCAAAGTCGTCACTTTCTGTAAAAGAGAACCCGGTTCTCAATCCCCATTTCTTAGAAAGCAACTCCCGGTAACTGGTGTTTAGATAGAGGTAGTCATTGGTAACAGCCGTAGGCAATTGGGTCTCTGGATCACCAATTGGCGATTCATATAGATCCATATCGCTATGGCTAATATTCGTGTAAACCTTGAGTAGTCCGGTCTTGCTTGTCTTGGTGCGATAAGCAAAGTTTCCGTTGATATCCGTCGGTGCTTTATCCCATGAGATCTGCTGACGAACAAGTTCAAAGTATGGAGCCAGGTTGGTGTACTGTACTTTTCCTGCGAAGGATGAATTATCCCAGACAGCATTATGGGAAACATCCGCGCCCACCGACATCAGTGAGAAATCCGTTCGGCGCATCTCAGTCACATCTTTGGATTGAAGGATCAACGCTGATGAAAGTGCCTGTCCGTACTCTGCAGAGTAGCCTCCGGTTGAAAAGCTCATCCCCTTGAACATGAATGGGGAAAACCTGCTTCTGCTAGGTGTATTAGGAGCCGCAGGACTGTACTCATTGTGGACGATCATTCCATCGATGTACGTTTTCGTCTCTCGTCCTTCACCTCCCCTGACAAATAATCGACCAGTCTCTCCAACGGCCTGCGTCCCCGGCAAAGTATTGAGCGCTCCAGGGATATCGGCGGTAGCACCAGCAGTGGTCACTATATCCAATGACTTTAATACTTCCCGCTTACTCTCATCCGAAGCATCAAATGAACCAGCAGTGATTACTACTGCATTCAACTTGTTGATCTCTTCCTTCATCAGAATCTCCAAATTGACTGACTCTCCTGCTGAGATCGGCAGCCTATATTCATGGAATCCAATGAAGCTTGCGATCAGAACCAAATCACCAGTCTCTTCAGAAGTAAAGCTGAATTGACCATTGATGTCTGTTGTGGCTCCATCATAGGTGCCCTCCAGGAATACGTTGACACCCAGAAGCGGCTCTCCTGATTTTTCGGTTATGGCACCAGAGATCGTGGTTTGAGCCCAACTGACCAGTGAAATAGAAAAGAGTGAAATAAGCAGTAACGTTTTCATTCCATTTTGAATTTTGATAATCCAAAACTCTACACTATATCACCGCCTATCACAAATGGATCTACTGAACTGTAGATTTCTACTGACGAGTCGTCATTTCCCTTAAATTAGTGTCCATAACCAGAAAATCGAACCCATGAAAAGAATCTTTACGACAGTACTTTCCATCACCATCATACTATCCGCCAGTGCACAGAAATTTGATAAGAAGATCGAGAATCTCGCTTCTAAGTATGAGAAGGAAGTGATCGAGCTGCGACATTGGTTTCATCAGAACGCTGAATTAAGCAACAGAGAATTCAAGACTTCCGAAAGGATAGCAGCAACATTGAGGGAAATCGGATATGAACCTCAGACGGGAATCGCTAAAACCGGGGTAGTTGCAGTGTTGAAGGGAGGAAAACCAGGTCCTGTTGTTGGATTGAGAGCAGACATAGATGGTCTTCCTGTCAAAGAACGTGTAGACATTCCATGGGCTTCCAAAATGATGGGAGAATACAATGGAGAAGAGGTTCCTGTTATGCACGCATGTGGCCATGACACGCATATCAGTGTGTTGCTTGGTGTAGCCAAGATGCTCTACGAAATAAGAGACGAGGTACCCGGAACGGTGAAATTCATCTTCCAGCCCGCTGAAGAAGGAGCCCCGGCTGGGGAAGAAGGAGGAGCCAAGCTAATGGTTGAAGAGGGAGTATTAAAGAATCCTGATGTTGAAGCGATCTTCGGACTACATATCAGCGCACAAACTCCGGTCGGTCAGATCAATACACGACCACAAGGCTTATTGGCTGCCGTGAACTCTTATAGAATTGACATCAAAGGAGTACAATCGCATGGATCTGCTCCATGGTATGGAATTGATCCAATCGTCACAGCTGCTCAAATGATCAATTCCATTCAAACGATCGTTAGCAGAAGCATCAAATTGACAGATGCGGCCGCTGTGGTTACGGTTGGAGCGATCCACGGAGGTGTGAGAAGCAATATTATCCCGGAAGATCTTTACATGGTAGGAACTATCCGAACATTAGATGCAGATCATCAAAAATTGGTTCATAAGCGATTGAGAGAAATTGTTCAGAACGTTGCGGAGGCAAACAATGCAAAGGCAACTATTTCAATTAATGAGGGATACCCTGTCACTTATAATGAACCATCATTGTTTGACAAGATGCTACCGACACTTCAACGAGTTGCAGGTAATGACAATGTAAATATCATTCCTGCCATCACAGGTGCAGAAGATTTTTCTTTCTTCCAAAAAGAAATTCCCGGTATGTTCTTCTTCATCGGTGGGTGTCCAGAAGGTACAGATCCGGAAAAAGCAGCACCACACCATACTCCGGATTTTTATGTTGATGACTCTGGGATGCTCTTGGGAATGAAAGCGATGACTGCACTAACGCTTGATTACCTGAGCAAGAAGTAAAAAAATCATATGTGGAGGTGCTTTGTAAGAAGCATCTTCCACATTCCTTCGTACCACCAAAATATCTACGCTAATTTTGACGTTGGTCAACTAATTCGATTTGAAGAAGTTTCTAATTGCGATCACCGTCCTCCTCCTTATTGGTGCAGGTTATTTCACCTATGATCGATTGGTGAAGCATTCCAACCTCACTACGTGGAGTTTTGTGCCCTCTGATGCGGCAATTGTACTTGAGTTGGAGTTGCTCAAGGACTTCAATAATGCTTCCAACAATCCCGTTTGGCAAACACTCCTTCAAACAAGCGGATTCAAAAGTTTCTTCCGACAGATCAACTTCCTTGATTCGGTTAATGGTCAAGGGGGATTTTCAGCATTATTCAAAGAGGTTCCCTGCTTATTGTCCATTCACAGGGTGTCAAATAATTCAATGGACATCCTGTATGTCTCAGAAATTCAAAACCTTTCACAAAATACGTTCATAAGCGCTTCTATTGGTCGGTTGAAAGAAGCTGGTTACCGTGCGAGATCAAGGAACTATAATGACTTTAGCATAAGTGAGATTTCGGACAGTGAGCAGACCTTCACCTACATCTTCTACAAAAACTTTTTTCTGGCCAGCTTCACTCCTTACCTTGTGGAAGATGCCATTCGAACGATCAATGATGGAGACCTGGAGTCTTTTGAAACGCTTCACAAAACGAGTGATGGAAATTTGCATATCAACTTCGAGGAACTAAGTAATCTCTTAGGAGCCTTCTCGCAAACTAGCCCCAACCTACCTGCGTCCTCCGGCTCATACAGCCTTCTGGCAGATTCTTCATTCGTCACGATCTCTGGTTTTTCCGAAGCAGGTGACAGTTGGCTAAATACACATACAACCACTCCTTCAGGATTTGAGATGGCTGAAGTGATCCCGTCCAATGCATCCCTCGTTTTTCACCTCTCGTTTTCTGATGCTTCCGAGTGGAAAGACAAACAGTTAGAATTTTTGACAACCCAGCAACAGCCTAAGCGACTTGCCGATTCACTGAAAGAAGCATTTGATTTTGACCCTGCACAAATTTTTAACTTGATTGATAATGAAGTAGGCATGGTCCATCTTGAATCCGGCAGGCCGGACGATAGTCGGAAACTCTTCATCCTGAAAGTGAAAGAATCGGCGGCAAGTATGGACTTCTTTCAAAATTTGACTGAACGGATCGCCTATGCCAGGGGTGATAGTGTTTATTCGGAATCCTATAGCGAGAATGAAATCAGGTTCTTGCCAATTCCTGAGTTTCCCTCGACCATTATCGGAAATATGGCGGGTGATTTCGAACGGTGCTTCTACCTCAACTATAGAAATTATGTGGTATTCTCTAATAACCTTCAGGAACTAAGGGATCTGATAACATCCACTCAAAGTGAAAACACCTGGGGCAAGTCAGTAGAGTTGAACGACTTTCTTAACCAGACAAATGCTCAGGCAAATGTCAGCCTGTTTGTCAACGTTCCCAGATACTGGTCAACACTGGATACTTACTTAAAACCGGATTGGTCAACACAATTGAACGCTGACGGCCAGCACTACCGAAGGTTTGAACTTGCTGCCTTTCAATTTTCAAATGCAGACGGAAAGTATTTCACCAACTTCACATTCAACCAACCATTACAAAAAGTATCAAATCAACCGAAAACGGCATCTGATAACTCAATCACATTTGCAGGCCAACTAATCTCAAAACCTTACCTTGTACGGACCCATAGTCACAATTTCTTTGACTATATGGTTCAGGACAGCAGCAATACAGTCTACTACCTGGACAGAAGGTTTTCAACCTTATGGTCAAAAAATTTAAATGAAGCTATCGTCAGTGATGTTTTCCCGATTGATTATTACCGTAACAACAAGTTGCAGTATGTATTCGCAACAGCTACAAGTATTCACATCATTGACCGGACGGGGACTTACATTCCCGGATATCCTAAGTCAATAAATAACTCCACAGCCATCAGTCATTTTGGTTTGATTGATTACGATCGCAGCAGGAATTATCGTTTCGGTATCACCGACCGGGATGGGAAAGTGTTTTTGACAGACAAAGATCTGAAGCTCCTTGAAGGGTGGGATCCTATCCCCTACAACCGGCCAGCCACAAGCCCGCTTCAACATGCAAGACTTGGAAATCGAGATGTTATGATTTCCGTACAGGAAAACGGAATCATCAACGTGACGAACCGAAGAGGGATCAAGCAAAACGGTTTTCCGTTTGATCTGAGAGCCGGAGTTGATGGAGATTATTACCTGAGTGCATCAAACACACTCGGTCGATCTGCCTTAAGCGTGATCACCCAACAAGGAGAGTTAATAGAGATCAACCTGGAGGGTATTGTGATCAATCGGGACCAACTGATCAAATCCAGTACCGAGACTTCTTTCAGACTGGTTAAGGATAGAGGAAGCAGATCATTCATAATCATTAAGAAAGAAGGGTCGAGATATGAAGTTTTAGATGCGACTGGAAATTTTCTGTTCCAGAAAGACTACCTATCCAACGATCCTGTCCTTATCCAATACTACCAGTTTGGTGCAGGTAAAGATCTCATTGCTTTTACCGACACAGCAAATAACAGCCTCTACGTTTTCGATAAATCAGGTACTCTCATAACCGGTAATCCAATTCGCTCTTCCAACGAGGTGAGTATTCTGTATTCCTCTTCAAGAAAAAAACTCCAGGTCTACACCACCGTAGGCGCCAACCTGGAGTATTATGAATTTGATTACTAAGATCGAATCAACCGATCTTGTAAGTCATTAGCTTTAGTCCATCTTCAAAAGACCGCTCTTCCTGGAGCTGAAGTTTACATTTAGTTGTAGAAGCGCCAAACAAGCTGGTTCCACTTCCAATAATCACAGGATTCAGTTTAAGTTTCAACTCATCAATCAGCCCATGATCCAATAGCCAGCCAGCAAACATCCCTCCTCCACACAAGTAAATATCTCCTCCATCCGAAGTTTTCAGCTCCTTGACAGCCTGGATATCCATCTTCCTTACATGTACTTTTTCATGAACTACCTCAAAAGCCAAGTCATTCGAGAAAATGTAATGCTCCATATACGGATATGCCGGTTGTCCCGGCTCTAACCCAAACTTATAGCCGAACTCATAGGTCTTCCTACCCATGATTACGGTATCAAACTCCTGTAGATCCCGCATGTATTGATCCACTCCAGGACCTTCCATGATAAAATCACTGATATCCTCATTCATACCAGCGATATAGCCATCAATTGATGAGGCTACATAGTAGATAATTCTTCTCATAAATTAAGTTTTGAGTTAAACCTGTACTGTTTTCCACTTACCCCTTCGGAAAAGGACGATTGCTACGATGGCATATAAGCTGTGCGCAAAGGCGATACAGAAGAACACCCCATTGCTTTCCCATCCCAAATTCACCGATAGCACGTAAGCCAAAGGGATCTGGATCAGCCAGAAAACAACAAAACTGATATACATGGGTGTCTTGGTATCCCCGGAACCATTAAATGCCTGACCGACAACCATACCGTAGGCAAAGAAGATGTAGCCGAAACAGATGATCCGTAACGCATTGATCCCTGTGGTCTTTACCATACCTTCCGCACCAAAAATCCGGAAGATCGGATCTGCGAAAGTGAAAAATATCGCTGCAATAACTACCAGAAAGATCGTGTTCCACAATGCAGTTCTCCAAACGGAAGTCTCCGCTCGATCAGGACTGCCGGCACCCAGGTTTTGTCCCACCAATGTTGCTGCAGCGTTCGCCATCCCCCAGGAAGGGAGTAATGTGAACACAATGATCCTGAACGCAATGGTATACCCTGCAAGCGCCTCGGATCCAAATAAGGAAACGACCCTTACCAGGAATATCCAGCTGGCTGATTCAATCAGAAACTGTCCGATCCCACCACCGGAAATTATAAGCAATTCTTTGATCGTTTTCCAGCGAACGACAATATTCTCCCAACCTAATTTGATAATGGATTTTCCATTAAAAAGGTGATATAACTGGTATAAAACCCCAACTGATCTACCGGTGGTCGTTGCTATCGCTGCTCCTTCTACACCAAAGGCAGGGATTGGCCCCCAGCCAAAGATGAAGATCGGATCAAGAATGATATTAAGTCCGTTAGCTAACCAGAGTGAACGCATAGCGATCGATGCATCACCTGCTCCACGAAAGATCGCATTGATCAGGAAGATCAGGATAATACTAAGGTTACCTGCATACATGATACGGGTATAACCAACACCTTCCTTGATCAGGTCTGGCTCTCCTCCCATTAAGGTCAGAATAGAATCCGCAAAAATGAATCCCGGAATACCCAGCCCTAATCCAATCGCTACCGCGATCAACATTGCCTGGAAAGCTGCATTGCCTGCTCTTTTAGGGTCTTTTTCACCTATCCTCCTGGCCACTACCGCAGTTACTGCCATGCTTAACCCGACGGCAAGGGAATAAATGATCATGAGCACCGACTCGGTCAGCCCAATGGTCGCTACCGCATTAACGCTTACTCTGGAAACAAAAAACACGTCTACCACAGCAAATAGTGATTCCATAAGCATTTCTGCGATCATCGGAATCGAAAGCAAAATGATCGCCCGATTGATGCTGCCTTTTGTGAACTCTTTTTCTTCACCTTTTAAGGCAGTTATAATGACTTTGAAAATCTTTTTCAATGAATAATTACTGTTCGTCATCACGAATGAAATTAATTGGTTTAAAAGCGACTTAATAGAAATCGCTGATAATAATTGTTTAAGAAATAATTGAGAAAATGAAAGTTGCGAGATACACTCGAATCACGTGTGCGTTACACGTGAGCGGGCTGAGTGCACGCCGGTAGGACCAGTATCTCTGCTGTAGACTTCATGATGACGCAAGTATAATTGAATTTCCTCAAATACATAGTGTGGATCTCTAACAATAATTCAGAGATAGTAAGAAAGCCACTGCCCAAAATTCACCATTGCAAGCACAATGAAAGCCACGCCAGGTATAATTTGTACGATGGTCCTGTTTTCAGCAACACGTGTAAATCGTGATCCAACTTTGATGATTATGAATAACATGGAGATCTCACCAAGAAAAACACCTAGGATGTAACTCCAATAGTTGACTCCATCCAGTGTGATCCATCCGTTAACCTGAAGGTAGGTCGTTACCGCCAACCAGAATGGCATGGCTAGTGGATTGAGTGCTCCAAGAATAACTCCTTTTACAAATCCCATCTTTTGACTGGATGAGGTATCGACATCCACTTTGGACTGTTTTGTCAGGACAGACAATACACCCAATACACCTAATACTAGTGCTGCTATCAGGTAGAAGTAATTCGTAAACTCAAGTTGTTCAGACAGATAAATCTGTATTCTCACGGCCATCGCGCCGTAAAATGTGTCCAACATTGCCGCGCCCAGCGACAGGGACATGGCACTTCTTGCTCTCCTCGTCAATGATAGTTGCATCACTGTTATATTAATGGTTGCCGGAGGAATTGTACCAAACAAACTGATGACGTAGGCGAAAAGGAAGACCTGAAAAATCACCGGATGAAGATAACCAGTAAACGGCAATGTCCAAGGATTGACAACCTAATACAGTTGCAACAGCACCTCAAGTTGTAGATGAATTGTAGGCATTTCCTAACCACACAAACCGGTTTTCACGCTTTTGTACAGGATCGATACGCATTAACCCCTACTATATCTTGGTAAAATCCAATTTGTTTTGACGAAATTTGTTATTTTTCCACCCCAAATGGAGCTAGATTACAACCTACTCATCGAAAACCTAAAGGGAAGAAGGTATGATGAGGCGCTCAGGGAACCTATTTTATCAGATGGGTTCGATCATGTAGACCTCCCCGACTGTGTTAAGTATGCATTGGAATCCATGCAGGAGATCGATGTTTCTTATGCTTATAAGGTCTATAATAACTCCAGAAGGATCCACGAAATCATCAATAAAGAATTAACCAAGCGCAAGGTTGATGTAGAATACAGATATCAGGGAGCGCTTAAAACATTCACCAATGTTCTTCTTTATGGAGATGTAGAAATCATTGTCTTAAAGAAAAGCCCGTCAATTAAGCCTCATCAGGATGTTCAGGCGTTAGCCGCAGAATTAATGGACGTACTTGGAGGAGATCACAATTTCAAGTCCATCGATTACAACGACAAGACACGTATCAGGATCATTGCGCAGAAACCAACATGTGAAATTGATATTCTGCCATCGGTATGGATTGATACGAAGGAATATCATGACACCAAGAATGAGATCTATAGAGGCATCATTGAGTTTGATTTCAACAAACGACAGGTAAAGAAATACCTTCCATTTCTCAACATTGCAAGGTTTAATGCCAAGGACCAGCGCGTAGGCGGGAACCTGAAATCGTTATCCAGGTTGCTTATAACTCTGCAAAAGGATTCGGAAGAACCAATAACGCTTAGAGGATCAGAGATCAATGGACTTTTGTATGCAATCTCAGAGGAAGAGCTTAGCATTCCCCAGGATGAGATCTTAAGCCTTTTGCCTCGTGTAGAGAAACAGCTAAACAGGTTAGTCTCTGACGATGAGTTCTTTAAAGGTATCGTATCGCCATCCAGAAAAGAACGGCTCTTCGCAAGCAAACCACAAAAGAGGGAAGAGCTAAGAAAGCTTCATAACATGCTCAAAACACTTTTGCGTGATGTTGAATCCAAACTTGCAGAAAAGGGGCGCACTGTGAAGGACAAGATAGAATATGCTGAACAGATCTAGATCAATCCCGCTCTTTTAAGTAGTGGGATAGTATCCGGCTCTTTACCTCTAAATTTCACGTATAACTTCATCGGATGCTCTGTTCCACCCTTACTCAAAATATTCTCCTTGAAGGATTGGGCTGTTTGATGGTCAAAAACTCCCTTTTCCTGAAAGACAGCAAAAGCATCCGCATCAAGAACTTCTGCCCACTTGTAGCTATAGTATCCAGCAGCATATCCACCGGCAAAAATGTGAGCAAACTGAACGCTCATGTTCGTTTCAGGTACCTCTGGAAATAGCTCCGTAGGTGCAAAAGCCTGCTTTTCAAAAAGAACCACATCTTCAATAGCATTTGCCTCTTCCGGTGTTAAACTGTGCCATGCCATATCGAGCAATCCAAAACTGATCTGACGAACCGTAGCATAAGCCTCATGGTAGGTCGAAGATCTTCGAATACGATCTATCAACTCTGATGGGATCAATTCGCCCGTTTCGTAGTGCTTAGCAAACAGGTCCAGGCACTCTTTCTCATAGCACCAGTTTTCCATGATCTGGGAAGGTAGTTCTACAAAATCCCAATAGACATTTGTACCCGCCAGGCTTTCATACGTTGTATCCGCCAGCATTCCATGCAGAGCATGGCCAAATTCATGGAACAATGTTTTGACTTCCTCAAATTTCAATAAAGAGGGCTGATCACTGGAGGATGGTGTGAAATTGCACACAATACTGACTTGAGGAAGTACGCGAGTTCCACCTACTTTCTTTTCACTCCTAAAAGAGGTCATCCAAGCACCCCCTCTTTTTCCTCCACGTGGGAAAAAATCAGCAAGGAATATAGCAACCATGTTACCATCCATATCTTTCACTTCGTAGCTGACAACATCTTCATGATATTTCGGCAACTCCTCGTTGATCTCGAATCGAATTCCAAATAGTTTTTCCGCAGTTTGGAAAACCCCTGAAATAACATTTTCAAGCTTGAAGTAGGGTTTCACAAGCTCGTCATCAAGGTTGTACTTCTCCTTTCGCAACTTTTCAGAATAATACGACCAGTCCCATCGCTCCAACGAGTGTTCAACTCCAAGCTTCTTCATGAAGTCCTTGATCTCCTCTACTTCCTCTTTTGCTTTAGGGAGGCTTCTTTCCAATAGGTCTTCTAAGAAATCAGATACCTTTTCAGGTTTCTCAGCCATGCGCTGCTCAAGGATGTAATGAGCATAAGTAAAATGCCCCATGATCGATGCAAGTTCCGCTCGAAGCTGGATGGTTTTCAGAATGATTTCTCTATTATCATGAGCATCAGCGTGAAGGCACTTACTCATGTAAGCTTTAAATAATTTTTCTCGTAAAGATCTGTTGTCAGCATACTCCATAAAGGGAATGTAGCTTGGAGCCTGAAGCGTGAAGATCCACTTCCCTGGCTTTTTCTTTTGTAGCGCCAGCTCCGCAGCTCGATTTACAACATCCTGTGGCAAGCCACTGAGATCAGCTTCATCTTCAATGATAAGTTCGTAGGCGTTGGTTTCCGCCAGAACATTTTCAGAATACTTCAATGAAAGCTGAGATAGTTCAATTGTGATCTCCTTAAATCTCTCTTTGGAAGCACCCTCCAATTCAGCTCCCCTTCTGACAAAATCCAGGTAGCTTTCTCTTAGCAGTTTCTTTTGCTCAGCATCCAGATCGAAATCATCCTGATGCTCATACACTTGTTTGATCTTAGTGAATAGCTCACTATTCTGCTTCACCTCACTTTCAAAAGCCGCCAGTTTGGGAGACACTTCCTGGGTAATTTGCTGGATCCGGTCGTTTGTCTCAGCCGAGTTAAGGTTAAAAAGTATTGAAGTATTTCGCTTCAGCAACTCGCCAGAGTTCTCAAGTGCTTCGACCACATTGCTGAAAGTAGGTTTATCCGTGTTTTCTACAATAGCGTTGATCTCAGCCCTGGACTTTTCCAGCGCCTTATCTACAGATTCTACGTAGTGATCTTCATTGATTTCTTCAAAAGGTGGTAGTTCAAACGGGGTATTGAAAGGAGTAAGTAGCGGATTGGACATTGGATTTCTTTGATAAGGCGGCAAAGGTAACGTTGGCTCCTTTTAATTTTGCGAAATGACCATTGGAAACCTAAGACTAATCGTTTCTTTTCTAATCCTGGTTGCGAGCTTCCGTTCAACCGCACAAGATGAGTTTGTAGACCTCCGCTCGCCTCACAGTGCGGTAAGGACACATTTGGAGAATTTGCAACCCGAAACCTATAACGATTCTTTAGCCGCCCTTGCATTCAACCCTGCGGAGCGTGGAATGGAAATAGCAGTAAAAAGTGCCATCAGGCTAAAGAGAGCCCTCGATGGAAAAGGGATCTATATATATATGGACGAAATTCCGGAGGTTTCCAACTACTACGATTCGGCAACTAACCGGCACAGGTATGTTTTGCTGGATGACTACCCAAGAATTTTCTTACTCAGAAATGCTGATGGAAATTGGTACTACTCAGACTCCAGTATTGACGCGATCAACAACATGTACGCAGAGACCTTCCGTTTCGGTACTGGCAGGTTAATGAACCTGCTACCCCGGCTTGGTACACAAAAGATTCTCGGGCTCTATTTCTATCAGTACATCGCTATACTGATTTTGGCATTCGTAAGTACGTTGGTGTACAAGCTCTTTGCTTTCGTTACAGAGCGAGTCATACGTAAGTTATTATTTACCTCAGGGTATCGAGGAGAAAAATCAGAAAAATACCTGTGGCTGGTGGCTCGACCTGCCAGCGTATTCTTTATCGTTCTCTTGCTCATACTATTCACACCGGCTCTCCAATTGCCCGCTGAATATGCCCAGTACATCATCACAGGATTAAGAGTTCTACTTCCGCTTTTTGGTACTATCATTCTATACAGAATGGTCAATATTTTCTCCATTTATTTGACCAGAATTGCTCAGAAGACAGACAGCACACTCGATGATCAGCTTGTGCCACTGCTGCGTAAGGCACTGAAAACCTTCGTTGTTATCATTGGTACGCTGTTCATCCTGGATAACCTGGATGTTCCAATCTTGCCACTCCTAACAGGATTGTCTATTGGTGGTTTGGCATTCGCATTAGCTGCCCAGGATACCATCAAGAACTTTTTTGGTTCTATTATGATCTTTATTGACAAACCCTTTCAGGTCGGCGACTGGATCACCACCAATGATTTAGATGGAAATGTTGAAGAAGTAGGATTTCGATCATCCAGGGTTCGCACCTTCCGAAACTCGTTGGTCTATGTTCCTAACGCCAAGCTGGCCGACAGCACGATCGACAATCATGGGTTAAGGACTTACCGAAGGTTTTACACGCAAATAGCAATCAACTACGACACTCCACCTGAATTGATCGAGAAGTTTGTGGATGGGTTGAGGAAGATCGTGGAGACACACCCGGATACCCGGAAGGATAACTATCATGTATACTTCAATGAAATGGCTTCTTTCTCATTGAATGTCATGTTCTACATTTTCTTCACAGTACCAACCTGGGGGGAAGAGCTCAAAGCCAGACATGAAGTCCTGATGAGTATCGTAAAGCTTGCTAAGGAACTGAGTATTCAATTTGCATTTCCTACTCAAACACTTCATATGGAGAATTTTCCGGGGCAACCTTCGCTATCACCGAATTACATTTCGGGCAGTGTAGCGGAAGCAAGATTGAAGGAATTCTTTGATGACCAGGACCCAAAGTCCAATTAATGACTGCTCGCCTGGGCTAAATGGTGTCCTTTGACCCAATCAAAGGTGTTGAATTCAAGCAGCTCCGTTTCTGATTCGTCGTTAAAGATCTCTTCAATTACCACAAAGTGTCGATGCTTATCCTCTCCGATGTATCCCAGCAGGAAGTATTCCCACTCATTACCATCCCAAAGGAACTTCAAAAAGTGAACGGAAATGATGTTTTTTCCACCGCCATACTCACCGATCAGGTATTCTCGTTGCTCTGCATCATCAATGTAGCTTGCTTTGAACTCCCAAAGCTCCTGGCGCTTCGTACAAAAAGCGTGTAGCACCATATCTCCCTCAAGTTTGGAATCACTGTCTTTCTCCTGCTTAATCGTGAAATGATCAAATGAATGTACCTGAGGGGCACTTACGTAGTAACCTGTGTAGTACTGGCTATAGCTTGTAAGTGCTATCAGGGCGAAAACAAATGTTGTGACTAGCTTTTTCATGACGTTTTTAATTAGGGTGTTAATCAATCTGGTGCCAAGTCGTCAAAGCAAGTGTAGGGAATAAATTCACGCAATTACCCGTAATATCGACCAGTGCCAGACAGTGGTTCGATCAAACGTTACTTTGAGTCTACAAACGCAAAAAACGTCTTTCTTCCTAGCCTAGATGAACTTAATATGTATTTTCGCCCTTATCAACTCAAATAATAAACAACAATGAAATTTGGAACCAAAGCCCTTCATGCTGGCATAGAGCCAGACCCCTCTACTGGAGCCATAATGACCCCAATTTTTCAAACCTCGACGTATGTTCAGGATGGACCTGGAATCCATAAGGGGTATGAGTATGCCCGTACCCAGAATCCAACACGAGGTACACTTGAAAAGAATTTAGCTGCATTAGAAAACGGTAAGTTCGGAAGGTGTTTTGCTTCAGGAATGAGCGCAACTGAGACCGTGATCAAAACCCTGAGACCCGGAGATGAGGTTGTCAGCACAGGTGACTTATACGGTGGTAGTTTCCGACTTTTCACCAAGATCTTCGAAGAGTTCGGTATCAAATTCACTTTCGTGGATATGAGCGATATGAAAAATATTGAAGAGGTGATGACAGACAAGACCAAGCTTGTGTGGGTAGAAACACCGACCAACCCTATGCTTAACATCGTTGATATCGAAGAAACTTCTAAGATCGCGCATAGCAAAGGCGCTATTGTTGTAGTGGACAACACGTTTGCTTCACCGTACCTGCAAAATCCCCTGGACCTTGGGGCTGATGTAGTGATGCATTCCGTAACCAAATACATCGCTGGCCACTCTGACGTGGTAATGGGATTCCTTGGAACGAATGACCCTGAACTGGATGAGAAATTCGGATTCATACAGAATTCTTCAGGTGCGATACCAGGCCCGCAAGATTGTTTTCTTGTTTTAAGAGGAATCAAAACGCTGCATGTGCGAATGCAACGTCACTGTGAGAATGGTGCGAAAGTCGCTCATCACCTTAGAAATCATCCCGGGATAGCCAAAGTCTTTTGGCCCGGATTTGAAGATCATCCAAACCATGATATTGCGAAAAAACAAATGCGTGACTTTGGAGGCATGATCTCCTTTATCACCAAGGATGATTCACTGGAGAAAACGGAAAAGATCCTCAACAGCTTCAAAGTGTTCAGCCTGGCTGAATCGCTGGGAGGGGTTGAATCGCTTGTTGGACATCCTGCAGGTATGACTCACGCCAGTATTCCCAAAGAGAAACGTGTAGTTGGAGGCCTTACTGATACTCTGATTCGGTTGAGTGTAGGAATTGAAGATATTGAAGATCTAATTGAGGATATTGATCAGGCAATCAGCTAAGTATTCAATGTCTTCTTGATCCAGTCGCTTATCGTCTCCAGAACAGATTCTTTTTCGAGATCGTTATGCGGTTCATGCAGTACGCCTTCTAATGCTCGGAAGGTTACAAGTTCATTGTAGTCGAGATCTCGCGTTGTTACAAAGTCAACAATGGGATCTTCCGAACCATGATATACAAGCCCGGGAAGGTCAACGCTCTGGATATTGTTGATTGCATAGGTCTGTGCTGTTTCCAGTTCAGTAAAAAATCGTGCACTCATTAGGCTATGAACCAATGGGTCCTTTTGATAGGCTTCAACCGAGGCGGCATCCTTGCTTATTCCTTTTGGGTCCAGGCCTGTATTCAACACAAGTTTCGGGAGTAGCCTGGAGAGAATTCTTCCTGCTTTGACCTTCCAAGCGGGAGGTTGGAAGGCAACAGCCAACAAGGGTGAAGATGCAATAAATCCATTGATCTCCAGTGTAGGTTTTCGAAGGACGAAATTGATGACCATACATCCTCCAAAGCTGTGACCAAAAAGGAAGATCGGACATTCCAGGTAAGTTAGCCTGGCGTGCTTTAGAAATTCTTCGATATCACTCAACATGTAGTCAAGGGAAGGCATGTGACCCCTTTTACCTTCCGACTTACCATGTCCTCTGAAATCCAAAGCCATACTGGCGACCCCATGCGAATGCAGATATTCCATTACATGCGTATATCTTTCAGCATGTTCTCCATGACCGTGACAGATACAAACCATTGCCAACGGGTCATCTACCAGGCTAATTAGGTAATTGAGTTTGAGACCATCACGAGATAGGATATAATTGCTATCGGATTCACCCATAATCGGCCCGTAAATTAGAAAATAAAAAATCAGTGTTTCGTTAA
The DNA here is from genome assembly GCA_965267415.1 of Cyclobacteriaceae bacterium. Lineage (GTDB taxonomy): Bacteria > Bacteroidota > Bacteroidia > Cytophagales > Cyclobacteriaceae > Ekhidna. The sequence continues at coordinate 1,533,592 of OZ253955.1, forward strand.
ACTTTACCATGCGCAAGTTCCTGGATGCAATCGTTTACTCATTACCCTTCCAATTAACATTTCTTCACTTCAGAAAGAACCTCGCATTGCTTGCTGTTTGGGCGATCATCGTAGCAGCTTTCTCTGGTGGACTTGGTAAGGTTTATGGGATCCAATACCTCTTCCTGGACCCTGAATACCAGGGAAATGTGGACTTTTGGAGTTTCTTCTTTGTTGGACTTTCCTTTGGAAACCTTGTTATCGCCTATCACATCACCTGCTATATTCTTGACGGTCACCGTTTTCGGTTCATTGGGGTGTTGGAGCGACCTTTTGCTAAATTCTCACTAAACAACAGCATTATCCCATTGTTCATCCTTGTCGCCTATTTGGTGGTGATGATCAGCTTTCAGTTAGAGAATGAATTCGCAACCACAACAGATATTATTCTTTACGCACTGGGTTTCGTCATTGGCATCAATGTCTTCATGATCATTATGCTGGCCTACTTCAAGTTTACCAATGCAGACATATTCCGCTTCGTCGCAAGCTCCGTTGACAGACAATTAAGAAAGAGTCAGCTAAGTCGTCAACGGATGATGAGTCGGTTGAAGGAAACCAAAGGAGACTACCATGTGAGGTCATACATTGATTTCAAATTTCGTGTTCGATCAACTGAAAACATTGTCAACTTTAGCAACCGGGAGGCTGTTCTGAAAGTGTTCGATCAGAATCACTTTAACTCTGTATTTGCCGAACTGATCATTATCAGCGTAATACTGCTTCTTGGCTTATTCATGGATTACCCATTTCTCCAAATACCTGCTGCTGCAAGTTCCCTGCTTATCTTTTCAATAGCTGTAATGCTTGTTGGAGCCATCTCCTTCTGGTTCAAGGGTTGGGGACTGGCCTTTGCTTTTGGAGTTTTCATCCTGGTCAACATTGGCGTGAAGAATGGGTTTGGAAAAGGGATCAACCAGGCGGCTGGTTTGAATTATAACAATGGTGAGATTGAATACAGTGTCGATGGCTTAAAAGAGACTCATTCTGAGGAACAGTATATCCATGATCAATTGCACATGCTCCAGACACTGGAGAATTGGAAAAAGAAATGGCCCTCAGATCAAAAGCAGAAAATGGTATTTCTCTGCGTAAGTGGTGGTGGTCAACGGGCCGCACTTTGGACAGTCAATTCTTTAAGAAAAGCGGATAGTGTGCTCGATGGGACCCTGATGGATCGAAGCTTTCTTATAACCGGGGCTTCAGGGGGAACTATTGGTGCGGCATACTACAGGGAGTTGTTCAGGCAGGGTTTGATTGAAAAAGAATGGGACAGCATGCTCGAAAACATTGGGAAAGACAATCTGAACCCGGTTATTTTCAGCCTATTAGTCAATGACCTCTTCCTGAAGTTCAGAACCTTCGATTACCAGGGAAAAACCTATTACATGGACCGGGGATTTACATTCGAACGAAACCTCAATCGTAACCTGGGTGGGATTTTATCCAATACCATTAACGAGTACCAATCAGATGAAGAAAAAGCAAGGATCCCATTGCTGATCCTTTCACCTACCATCGCCAACGATGGCCGGAAACTTTACATCTCCTCACAACCTGTCAGCTACATGGGTGTTTCTTCCGAGATTCTGGATGGATCGTCAAACAAGATACGTGGAGCGGATTTCCAGGCACTCTTTAAGGAACAAGATGCCAATCAACTGAGTTTTCTTTCAGCACTCAGGATGTCTGCCTCCTTTCCTTACATCACTCCGACCATCAGCCTTCCCAGTCAACCGAGAATCGAGATCATGGATGCAGGCATATCGGATAACTTCGGTGTTTCTGATGCCATTCGCTTCATCCATGCCTTCAGGGAGTGGCTTGCTTCCAATACTGACGGAATTGTTTTGTTAGTTGTCAGGGATACAAAGTCAGGTTCTCCAATAGAAGACCGACCGATCCCTTCTGTGTTAGATCGACTTACATACCCTATTGCAAGTGTTTATAACAACCTTGGCAATATGCAAGACATTAACAACGACGCTCGAATTGAACAGGCAAGAGAGTGGTTCGAAGGGGGGCTGGATGTAATTGAAATTGCCTACGATTCATACGACATGGTTTCCGTAGAATCGGAAGTGGAACGTGCCTCACTCAGCTGGCACCTTACTTCGAAAGAAAAGAAAAACATTATTGAGAACATTGATATACCGAGCAACAAGGAAGCGCTGTTGAAACTTAGAGAGCTGCTTAAAAGCTCATCAACTCCTTAAAACGTGCGGTTTGTCGTCTTGACACCTCCACTTTGGTTTCATCCTTCAGGTAAAGCCGGATGGTGCCACTGAACCAGGGTTCAATTTTATCAATCCACTTCAGATTGATTATTTGCTGTCGATTGGCTCGAAAGAACACTTCAGGATCCAAACGGGACTCCATATACTGGAGCGTTTTGGGGATCATGGGTTTGTGTTCGTTGAAGTAAATACGCGTGTAGTTGTCCCATATCTCAAAGACACGAACGTCTTTCAAATGGACAAACCAACAACGCTCCCCGTCCTTCACAAAAACCTGGCTATCTTCTGTTAAAAGTTTTTTCGAGTCATCCTTCTCCTCCACTTTTTCCTGGACTTTTTCAAGCGCCTTCTCCAACCTATCTTCAGTAATTGGCTTTTTCAGGTAGTCCAAAGCATTGTACTCAAAAGCTTTGATTGCAAACTCAGAATATGCTGTGGTGAAAATGACACTTGGAACTTCATCCAATGATTCAAGCAATTCAAAACCATCTTTTCCTGGCATCTGAATATCCAAAAACAATAAATCAGGCTTATGCTTGTTGATCTTCTCAATTGCCTCATCTACATTTTCAGCTTCATCCAGGATCTCAACTTCGCGCTTCTTCTGGAGTAAAAACCTAAGTTCCTGCCTCGCCAACCTGGTATCATCAATGATCAACGCTTTCATCGCTCAATCGGTAGTTTAAGAATTGACCTTACCATATTTCCATCCTGAAAAAGCGCTAACTCGGGCTCTTTTTCAAACAGGATTCGGATCCGTTCCATTGCATTCCGAATACCGATTCCCCCTACTTCACTCGAACCCTTCAATTCTCCGGTATTGCTAACCTCAAGAATGAGCTCCTCATCTTCCGAAGTAATTGCTACGTTGATCTCTCCTCCTTCTTTCACCTGGGAGATTCCATGTTTGACCGCATTTTCGGCCATTAACTGGATGATCATCGGTGGGATCTTGTATTTCTGTAATTTCTTATCTGCTTCTATCTCAAATGAAAGCCTGTTTTCGTAATGAATGGTCTCCAATTCCAGGTACTTTTCAACAATGTCCAGTTCCTCCCAAATGGTCACTTTTTCATTGCTATTAAATTGGATGGAATAGCGCAATAACTCTGAAAGGTGTGAAACCATATCCCTGGCTTTCATATGGTCTTCCAGGATCAACGCCCGGATATTGTTGAGTGCGTTGAACAAAAAGTGCGGGTTGATCTGAGCTTTGAGAGCAATCAACTCCGCATCTTTTACCGCTGATTGTAAACGCCACTTCTCAATTTCTTCTCGTTTGTAGTTTCTGAAGTAGTGGATGACCAGGTAGATCACAAACCATAGCGCATAGTAAATGAATGTCTGAAGGGTATAGAGAAGGAATACGACAATAGAGAATTTTTCCCTTGGGACTAAGTCGGTGTAATAGATCCCATAGACTGATACAATAGAGTTAGTTACAAAAGCAAATGCCAACAGCGTAGGTACAATTCGAAGGACCAACTCCTTAAGTCGCATCTGCAGCCACCCCCCGGACTTCATCCAATATCTGGTCAGGTGCGTACCGGTAAGCATTAGAGAAGCCGCCAGAAACTGGAAGATCATATTTGGGATAGTGAACTCCTCAAAGTAGCTGGTGATCATTGTTCCCAAAATGGCATAGGAGGACCAGCCCACTAATTGTAACGTCCAATACCATTGATTTCGAGACATATCAATTCAATATTACGCAAAATGAGGTTTAGAGTCGATTTAATAAGAACGGTGAGAGTTACTCACCGTTCTCAAGACAAAAAAATGATTAGCACTTTTCATCTGAATCTAAAACCCATAAAACCAGGTTCAAGGATAAGAACTTGCAGACTTGCTTACCTAAATTTTAAAGGGAATGGTCAATAAGAGTTGCTGAGTGGATGACTAACAATATTCGTACAATATGCAACTCACGCTCAGTCGCTCATGTCATTTACAATAAATCTGGCGTCATGTTAAAAAACCTCTTCCTTACCTCCATTCGTGCTTTACTCAAAAACAAAAGCACCTTCTTCTTAAATCTTCTCGCACTTACCATTGGTATGGCGGCATGTATCATTGCTTATCTACATATACAAGATGAACTCAGCTATGACAGGTATCACGAAAAAGAATCTCGAATATTCAGAGTGGTCACTGGCGATATTCCCGCAGGTAGTGGTTGGGTCAAAGTCGCCTCACCAATTCCACCTAAGATAAAAGCGGAACTTCCTGAAGTAGTTGAATATGCTAGATTGACCAAATTCAGTTACAATGAAAAAGTGGCTGTTGCATATGAAGAAGCGGTATATAACGAAGAGCATGTATTTCTTGCTGATCCTTCCTTCTATTCCATATTTGACCTGGAGTTGCTGAAAGGGAGTTTTCCGGAGAATCCTCCCCGGAATACCATATTCATTTCTTCATCGACAGCAGCGAAATACTTCCTCAAAGAAGAGCCAATCGGTAAGGTCATTACCATCGATGGAAGAATGGACTTTGAAGTAGTTGGCGTGTACGAAGATATTCCTGCTAATACTCACTACGAGATCGATTTCATTGTGCCATTCGAAAACCTGGAAGATGCTAAGCCCAATACTTCTCTGAGAGGAAACTGGGGACAATTCAATTACTTCGCGTATGTCCTATTAGATGAAAATGCCGATGCATCCGTAGTAGATTCCAAGGTCAAGCAAATTGTTGCAGAGTACGGAGATGGTGAGACTCTGAAATTCGAAAATCTTGGTTTACAATCGCTCGCTGACATTCATTTTCAGGAAAACAGGGGAAACCTAAAACCAGCTTACAATTCAAGATACTTGATCATTTACAGCTCGGTTGCGGTCGCAATCTTGTTGATCTCCTTTATCAACTTCGTTAATCTGAATGTTGCCAGCTCTACCAAGCGGATCAAGGAAGTTGGGGTCAGAAAGGTTTTGGGAGCTTCAAAAGGGCAACTTACTTCTCAATTTGTGGCTGAAAGTATATTGACTGCAATTATTGCCTCACTGCTTGCATTCCTGCTGACTGATCTTTCGCTACCATATATAAACAATGTTCTGCAGTCGAGCATGTCGGCGAACTTCCTCGATATCATGCTCATTGCCGGAGTGATCTCGTTGATCCTGATCATCGCACTTTTCTCCGGGCTTTACATCTCCTTGTATATTCTATCCTTTAATCCTGTGAATGCTGTCAAAGGAGTGATCAAAGTTGGAGATAAGGGGAAACGATTCAAGGAATCGTTAATGATCATTCAGTTTACCGTTTCATGCGTCCTGATCCTTTCTTCAATCTTCATTTACAGACAGCTAACATTCTTGATAAATCATGATATTGGTTTAGACCAGGAAGGTGTCATCAACCTTCAACTGTTCAATAAAGAAGCACAAAAAGAAGTAGGTGTTCTGGTGCCGGAGTTTGAAAAGATATCAGGTATTGAGAGCATTTCAGCTTCTCGCTTTACTCCGGGATTGACCAACTGGCATCAAACAGTACAATGGGAAGGTCAGGAAAATGATATTAGTTGGAATCTGATCATGGTGGATAAATACTTCGTATCTACCTACGACATAGAATTAGTTGAAGGTGATATCGAAACAATCCAGGAATTGGCAGACAATACTAAATTCAGTTACATCCTGAATGAAGCTGCAGTAAGAGAAGCAGGTTGGGAAAATGCCCTGGGTAAGTCGATCTCTCCCTTTGGTAGAAATGGATATGCTCAGGTCGTTGGGGTTGCCAAGGATTTCAATTACAAATCCCTCCACACAACTGTTGAACCCTGCATCCTTGTTATAAACTCAGAAGCAAATAACTATAGCCAAATCTCTATCGAGTATAGTACTGGTGATATTTCAGGTTTACTTTCGGATATTGAGTCCATTTTTGTTCAGGTCGTTCCGGACACCCCATTTGAGTATTCATTTGCCAACAACCAATTTGGCCGACTTTATCAGGTTGAACGACAAACCAGCCAATTGATTGGCTTACTGACCATAGTAGCCATTATTCTGGCATTGCTTGGTGTATATGCGCTTCTAAGTTTTACCATCAAAGAGCGAACGAAGGAAATCGCTATCCGAAAAGTATTGGGGATAAGGCTCAAAGGAACTATCTACCTGCTTTCAGGTAACTACATCAAGCTCCTGTTAATAGCCAACGCAATCGGTATACCTATCGCCTGGTACGTGATGGATCTCTGGTTGCAGAATTTTAGCTACCAGGACCCACTCGGTGTTTTTGCTTTTATAGGGGTAGCACTGCTAACACTACTGCTCATCCTCATTGTAGTAGGAGCAAAAGTTGTTCAGATTGAAAAGATCAACCCTACGGACGCTTTGCGATATGAGTAACTAACCCTTAAAGGAATTTTTCCACGTCTGTGTAAGGAAGGTTGAATGCCTCGGAAACACCCTGATAGACAACCTCTCCATTGATCACATTAAGACCTAGCTTAAGCTCATTGCTGTCCTGGCATGCCTGTTTCCAGCCTTTGTTGGCCAATTGAATAGCATAAGGAAGCGTAGCATTGGTCAATGCCAAAGTAGAGGTGTAAGGAACTGCACCCGGCATATTCGCAACACAGTAGTGTAGCACATCATCAATAATAAAGGTTGGATCCTGGTGAGTTGTCGGCTTACATGTTTCAATACAACCTCCCTGATCCACCGCTACATCTACCAATACGGTACCAGGTCGCATTTCTTTCAACATATCTCTCGTGATCAAATGAGGTGCTTTTGCGCCAGGGATCAATACTGCACCAACGATAAGGTCATGAGACTTTATCAGTTCTCTGATATTGTATTCACTAGACATGAATGTATTGACGTTGGCAGGCATGATATCATCCAGGTAGCGCAGCCTTGCCAGATTAATGTCAAGGATTGTAACATCAGCTCCCATTCCTGCTGCCATTTTAGCAGCATTGGTACCTACAACTCCTCCTCCGAGGATCATTACCTTAGCAGGTCTCACACCAGGTACTCCTCCCAGCAAAATCCCTCTTCCCTGTAGCGGTTTCTCAAGATACTTGGCACCTTCCTGGATAGACATACGACCGGCCACTTCTGACATAGGAACAAGAAGCGGTAAAGACCTGTCCTCACTTTCAACCGTTTCGTAAGCAAGACAAATTGCTCCACTATCGATCATCGCCTTTGTCAAAGGTTCGTGAGAAGCAAAGTGGAAATAGGTAAAAACCAACTGATCCTTTTTACACAAACCATACTCAGGTTCGATCGGCTCCTTCACCTTGATTATCATCTCGGCGATATCATACGTTTCCTCAATCGTAGGAAGAATAGTTGCCCCGGCTGAACGGTAGTCATCATCCGTAAATCCACTACCATTACCTGCGGTAGACTGTACATTTACCTCGTGTCCTCGCTTGACAAGTTCAACCACACCAGAAGGTGTCACTGCTACTCGGTTTTCGTTATTTTTTATCTCTTTTGGAACGCCAATAATCATGATAATCTCTTTTAAGGATGGCAAATATAGCCTGACTAAACCAGAGAAAAAGGACATTTTCCCAAACGAAATTCCATCAAAACAAATTTGATTTATTTCAAAATAAAATACTAAATAAGTATATATTAACCATATATTATTTGTTATTATGTAGTGTAATTGGATACCCGCATACTTATCTATTGATATTTCGTTTTCAAATGCGCTCGAAATTTCGTACCTTTGATAACATCCCCGTGCTACAAATAGTATATCCATCATGAGTCAAACCAAGAATAAGCTTAAACTCCCTGTCACCAAAGAAGAAGCACTGAACGACTATCGACTTGCGGTAGAAAGTCGTGAGATCAGCCTTATGGGCAGGAAGGAAGTTTTCATGGGTAAGGCGAAGTTCGGAATATTCGGAGATGGAAAGGAAGTACCTCAGATTGCCATGGCCAAAGTCTTCAAAAACGGAGACTGGAGATCAGGCTACTATAGGGACCAAACCTTTATGATGGCTATTGGTCAATTGTCATCTCAACAATTTTTTGCTCAGTTGTATGCACACACGGATGTTGAAGCTGAACCAGCTTCCGCTGGCCGAATGATGAATGGTCATTTTGCTACCCGATACCTGAATGAAAAGGGAGAATGGCTCACTCAAACGGACAAAAAGAATTCCAGTGCGGACATCTCACCTACCGCCGGACAAATGGCCAGACTTTTGGGATTGGCCTATGCATCAAAACTTTATCGAGAAAATAAAACTTTAGCTGATGCCCAGGATTTCTCAATCGATGGAAATGAGGTAGCCTTTGGAACAATTGGTAATGCCTCAACCTCTGAAGGTCATTTCTGGGAAACCATGAATGCTGCAGGTGTTCTCCAGGTACCTATGGTCATGTCTGTTTGGGATGACGCATATGGCATTTCCGTCCCACAAAAATTTCACACAGTAAAAGAAAGCATTTCTGAAGCTCTGGCAGGTTTTCAGCGCTCGAAGGACAAACCAGGTTTCGAGATCTTCACGGTCAATGGATGGGACTACCCTGCCCTTCTGGCCACTTACAAAAAAGCTTCTGACCTTTCGAGAAAAGAGCATGTTCCCGTTTTGGTACATGTTACTGAAATCACTCAACCGCAAGGTCATTCCACCTCTGGCTCGCATGAGCGATACAAATCAAAAGAGCGCCTGGAATGGGAGAAGGAACATGACTGTATCTACAAAATGCGTCAGTGGCTGGAAAGTGGAAACCTGGCTACCAACGAAGAATTAGACGAGCTGGAGAAAGCAGCAAAAGCGGATGCGAAAAAAGCAAAGGAAACGGCGTGGAAAGCGTTCCAGGATGACATCAAAAAAGATCAACAAGAAGCTCTTGATCTGATAACCAAAGCAGCAAATACTTCATCCAACAAAGATCGGCTCATCACACTGGCAGAAGAGTTGAGAAAAGCATTGAACCCGGAAAAGGCCGATGTTATGCGTATTGCAAGAAAAGCAATCCGCCTGGTAAAAGCTGAGGACACCACTGAACGAACAAATCTTCAAAACTGGATCAAGGACAGCAAAGCCAAATTCTTCCATCAATACAGCTCCCGACTTTACAGTGAATCCGAGGATTCTGCTTTGAATGTAAAAACGGTTGAGCCTATTTACTCGGATGAAAGTAAGCTGGTAGACGGAAGGGAAGTCCTGAATGTATGCTTTGATAACTTATTAAAAACTGACTCAAGGATCTTTGCTATTGGAGAAGATGTTGGGAAAATCGGGGATGTGAACCAGGGATTTGCCGGTCTTCAGGATAAGCACGGAGACTTAAGAGTAACAGATACCGGAATTCGGGAAACCACCATAGTGGGTCAGGGGATTGGAGCCGCAATCAGAGGATTGCGACCCATTGCCGAAATCCAATACCTGGATTACCTGCTTTATGCGATCCAAACACTTTCGGATGACCTGGCAACTCTTCAGTATCGTACCTATGGCGGGCAAAAAGCTCCCCTGATCATTCGGACAAGGGGACATAGATTAGAAGGTGTGTGGCACTCAGGTTCACCAATGGGTATGATCCTTCATTCGCTTCGAGGTATGTTTGTTCTTACGCCTCGCAACATGACGCAGGCAGCAGGCTTCTATAATACGTTGATGCAATCAGATGATCCGGCGATCATGATCGAGTCACTTAATGGTTACAGACTCAAGGAACGAATTCCTGAAAACCTGGCTGATTTCAAATTGGCGCTCGGAGTTCCGGAGATCCTTCGGGAAGGTTCGGATGTTACCATTGTCACATACGGCTCAACTTGCAGGATCGTAATGGAGGCAGCTAACCAACTGGCTGAGGAAGGTGTGAATGCTGAAGTTATCGATGCGCAAACTCTGATACCATTTGACCGCCATCAGGTGATCGTTGATTCACTTAAAAAGACTAACAGGTTAGCAATTGTTGATGAAGATGTAGAGGGTGGTGCTTCCGGATATATTCTACAGCAGATCCTGGAAAGAGACAATGGCTACTTCCACCTGGACTCACAACCTAAGACGATAACCGGTCAAGAACACCGACCAGCATATGGAAGTGATGGAGATTACTTCTCAAAGCCAAACGTTGAAGATGTAGTGGAAGGGATCTACGAAATGATGGAAGAATCTGATCCTGTTAAGTTCAGGAGCTTATACTAGAGTAGATCACGAAGGACAAAGTCTCTCGACACTTCGATGTTGCTCCGATTAAGATCCCTATCGTACAGATAAAACTGCAACCTAATGGTGTCTTCCTGAAAAGCAAGTCTATAGGCTTGTGACAGCATTGCATACGAAATCTCTCCTTCTTTACCATTCGGGTCGAACCATGGGATCCTGCCGTTGAAATCCCCTTGCACACAATTCTGATCGCCAAAAATTTGCTGAAAGTCGATTGGCGAATAATTCCCATTGATCTTTTCCTGGAACTCAACATGAAAGTTGTGATAAAACTCGTTTTCTGTTATGAAAATTGTATCAGATCCATTTAGAAAATAATCATTACAGTTATAGGGAGGGCGATTATCGGTTTCTGAAAGCAGTACTTTCTGACCAGTTAGTACTCTAAAGAAGCTTATACCGCCTATTTCTTCTGTTATAACGGGAGCAGAATAAAAGGGCAACACCGCATCATTCTCGCCAAGGGTCACAACACTATCCTCGTCATCAACAACAAAATTTTGAATGTGATATGGTGGATCAAGATCTGCAATAGAGTTAGTCAAACCTATATTTCCATCACCATCTTCAAACCGGAAGCTGACGATCAGGGAATCCAGACCATCAGTATCCACAAAAGAGATATCAATAAACTCTATTGTCGGTTCGGGCGGAAACACTTCTGTTGAAAAGCATGCCGTCAATACCAACGCCAGGCAACCAAAGAATAATAATTTAGCAATTGCTTTCATTGTGAATAAGGACAAAAATAGAAGAACAATCCCTTACAATTAATAAACCGATGCAATTCGCAGAACGTTTCAAGCAAGACATTTATTCTCTCAACCAGGATTCTTTCGAGGCTGCCAGCCTTGAACTGTTCTACTATCAATACCACACCTGCGAAATTTATCATCAGTATTGCAATTTTTTGAACAAAAACCCTACCAACACCCAACACATTTTTCAAGTCCCTTTCCTTCCGATTGAATTCTTCAAAACCCATGTAATTAAGACAGGAGATTGGGCAGAGCAAAAAGTGTTTAAAAGCAGTGGAACAACGGGATCTGAAAGAAGTCTGCACTTTGTTCAAGACCTTGATCACTATCATAGCCTAACGAAAGTCCATTTTGAACAAACTTTTGGAGAGTTAAAGAACTTCCAGTTGCTGGCCCTTCTCCCGTCTTACCAGGAGCAGAATGACTCTTCTTTGATTGAAATGGTTGATCATTTCATGACCATGACACTTCCAGGGTCCAACTATTTCCTTGATGATCAGGAAAATCTGATTCAAGCGCTCAGAAACATCACTATTCCAAAGATCCTGTTTGGTGTGTCGTATGCATTGCTCGATCTCGCTGACGCATATCCAAACGAATCGTTCGAAAATGTCCTCATTTTTGAGACAGGCGGCATGAAGGGACGAAAGAAGGAAATCACCCGTTCAGAACTTCACGAAAGGTTAAAAACAGCATTTGGAGTGTCTGAAATTGCTTCAGAATACGGTATGACCGAGTTGATGAGCCAGGCATATGCAAAAAATGGAGTGTTTTCACTACCTAATTGGGCGAAAATGCTCATTCGCGACATTAATGACCCTTTTAGCTACCTAGCAGACGGAAAAACAGGAGGAATTAACATCATTGACCTTGGAAATGTCGATTCCTGCGCATTTATTGAGACAAAAGACCTGGGAAAGAAGAAAGGAGAACTTTTCGAAGTGCTCGGTCGTTTTGATAATTCGGACGTTCGTGGATGTAATCTGCTGATTTAAAGAAAAGTGTGAAATATTTTGACCTGTTTGGGGTTGTATAGTAGATTAATTCCTATATTTTTGGAAAGGATAAGACGTTAAAACAGTCATTCTGGATAAATAAAACCGCTTATGAAGTTGAAACTTACCATTATTGCTTTAGTTATCTTTGGTCTTAGTGCATGTACGCAAAGGACTTGTCCTACCTATGCTAAAGAAGATGTGAAGCAGGAAAAAGCTGCTCCTGAAGTTAACGCTTAAACTTCTACATACTTCTGCACCTCATCCAGCGTGATTTTGTCATTAGACATGATCACTAACCGCTCGATTACATTTCTGAGTTCTCGTATATTCCCGGTCCACTGATTTTTTTGCAATTCAGCAACCGCTTTTGCATCAATCTCTTTTCTTGATGATCCGTATTCTTCAGCCACCTGGTTTAAGAAATGATCGATAAGCATTGGAATATCATCTGAGCGTTCTCTAAGCGCAGGAACCTGAATGATCATCACACTAAGCCGATGATAAAGGTCTTCCCTGAAATTACCTTCCTCTATTTCCTTTTTCAGGTCTTTGTTGGTGGCCGCCAAAACCCTCACATCTACCGTAATTGATTTGTCTCCACCTACCCTGGTGATCTTCTTATCCTGAAGTGCGCGTAGAACTTTGGCCTGTGCTGAAAGGCTCATATCCCCAATTTCATCCAGGAAGAGAGTTCCTCCGTTAGCTTGCTCAAACTTTCCGATGCGTTGCTTATGAGCAGAAGTAAAAGATCCCTTCTCATGACCGAACAATTCACTTTCAATTAATTCGGAGGGAATTGCCGCACAGTTCACTTCTATTAGAGGTGATTTCGCCCGCTCACTCTTCTCGTGCAACCACTTCGCTACAAGTTCCTTTCCCGTCCCATTTTCACCTGTGATCAAGACACGAGCCTCGGTAGGTGCCACTTTTTCAATTGTCTCCTTGATCTCATTAATTGCAGCCGAATCACCTACGATCTCGTTGCCTTTGCTCACTTTCTTTCGAAGTACCTTGGTTTCCTGGGTCAACTGTGAATTATCCAATGCATGCCTGACAGTAAGAAGTATTCGATTAAGATCCGGTGGTTTCTGAATGAAATCATATGCTCCTTTTTTTGTTGCCTCGACAGCCGTGTCGATAGTACCATGCGCAGATATCATTATAAATGGAACATCAACCCCTTCATCATTGACTTTCTGGAGCAGTTCCATTCCATCCATTTTTGGCATTTGGATATCACAAAGGACCAGGTCGATTTTCTCATCCATGAGTTTCGAAAAACCTTCTTCTCCATCTCCTGCAGAGACCACTTCATATTTTTCTTCGCTAAGAATATCACTCAACGCATCACGGATGCTTTTTTCATCATCGACAACAAGAATTTTTGCCATAGGTATTTTTTTCTATCTCATCTACAAAAAGCAAGCCAGTAAGCCGGGTTCTGTTCTATCCCATCATTTATCTAGCCCGCCAGCTGGCGGGTCTAACGATCTACCCAATTCTGCTCAAGCGAGAAACTTTCCGGCGCAGAACCTATTTGATCTTTCAGCTCGCAAGGTTTACCATGCGTCCAGGTTCACACCAGGACCGGTGAGCTCTTACCTCACCATTTCACCCTTACCCCGACGAGTCGGGGCGGTATATTTTCTGTGGCACTTTCTCTAACTATTCCGAGTAATCGAAACAGACGCTTCCTCTTAAGAAGTGCGATTCTCTATGCTGCCCGGACTTTCCTTCCCTCCGACAAGTCGGAGGAACGATGGGTCGGCTTGCAAATGCAAAAATATCAATGAATGTCCTTACCAGTGATTTTGAATTCCCATGAATCAGCAACATTGGCAACTTCCATGATCATTTCCTTGACCATATCATCGGTGAGGTTCACCAGGAAATTGGAAGCTTCAACTTTCAGGAACTCATCCTCGGTAACAAACTTTGAGTATGGAAGGTTTGAACTGGCCGCAAGAATTTCAGCATAGGGAATATTTTCATTTAATCCGCAAACCTTGGTTTTGATCTGAACTACTTCCCGATCATAATCTTCATTTAGGACAACATGCCCTGTGATTGTCTGAAAACGACCATCTTTTAAAGGGACAATTATAACAGATCGATTTTCATCGTACTCTCGAAATTGTCCTCCGATTTCCTGAGCGTACTTCTTACTAAACTTCTTGAAATTCATGGTTAGTGGTTTATTGTAAGTTAACGCTTGTCTGTCAATAAAGTAAACCAACCTCAGTAAGAGGTATCAATATCAATGGTCTGCCCTACACGTTTCACTTCTGGTTCTTCCTCTTCTCTTCGGATAGCCTCCTCTCTTCGATTAGAGAGCAATTCGGCAAATTCGTTGAAAGAATGGACAAACATCAGGCTGACTCCTCTCTCCATGTTTCGATCATCAGATGTTTGAGCTGCTAATTGACTGGTAGCCTGAAAGGCCTTGGCACGTAATCGACCATCTCTGGTGAGTGTATACTCTATAGACCAATCTCCCAGGATATCATCGATCACTCGTTCGTTTTCAGAGTCACGTGAAAAATTACCTCCTCGTGTGATCTTTAAACGCCCATCCAGGAACGTGTAGGCCAGGCGGAGTTGGAACGTATTGAAAGCATCTGCATCAAGGCTGGCCAGGTCTAATTCTACTTCCAAGTTCTCATCCAGCTGACTGACAAGGTAGCTCACCTGGCTTGAAAAGAATTCTCCGGCACTACCTCCGATATCACCCGAACCTCCTCCGAAAAAACTGTTCTGTGGGGAGAATTTTTTAAGGAAAAGCAGGCTGATCACCTGCCGGTTGAGTTCTTCAGGATTTTCATTGAGGTTGGCAAGAATTACACTGCGCTGGTCATTGGCACCCAGGTCTTCTACCATTTGCAATTCAAAACCCAGATCAGGTGTCAGCATTCCTCCATCCAGGTTTAGCATAACATTGACTCCAACATTGTTGCGATAGATATCATTGGCACTCAGCTCCGCCTCAGATACGAGGGGTTCAAAGTTCGTTCGTTGGAGATAGGCTGCATCCAGATCAATAGTAGCATCGTAAGGATCTCCGAACCAGGTGATCCTACTGCCCGGAATAACAGAAAATTCCTTGCTAATCACACCTAGCGCTGTAAAATTATAGCCACCCTCAGTGATCTCAAGTGGCCCAAACATGTTAAACTCTCCATCTGTATCCAGTCTCAGCTTGATGTTTCCACGTCCTCTACCTCGAATAATGTCGCCTGTTTTGATATCAAATATCAACTCACAATAAGCATCAGGAGTCACTTCTATATCAAACTCCAGTGTCATCCCCTGGAAGCTGTATTCACTAACTGCTTGATTACTGGTACTGTCATTGAAATCAACAAAGGCTATATATTCTTCCTGGCTCACTCCACCACCTTCTGTCACAGGGATGTAGAACCTGGTACCCTTGTCCGTCTTTATTGTTGCCTTGATCAGCAGATCATTCAATGGCCCTCCCACTTCTATCAGGCCAGTTCCATTCGCTGAACCATAATAAAGGTTATTATCTACAGGAGTTGTGTTGAGAAATTCAAAGTTGTCCGCATTCAGCTGAATCGCTGTTTTAATATTCCCGAAATTCTCATGAGTGATACTTCCACCAATATTCGCCCTTGCACCTTTCCTATCAGTCAGGTTAAAGTTCTCAAACCGAAGTGCGTCTGGTAATGCCCGGATCGCTCCGTCGAAGAGATAGTGGGTGTTTAGATAGTTAACCGTCATTTCACCACCGGAAATCGTGCAACCCCCAATAGCCTGAGGCTCCTCAACTGACCCGGTAAGCTTCAGGTTCCCGCTTGCAAAACCTTTTAGGTTAGAGATATTATCCTGTAGAAAGCTTTGAGCAAGACGGAGGTCTGCCTGATCAAAACTCAGGGTGAAGTCCAATTGGTCCTGTTTATTCAATGGGTAATAGTAGCCCTCTAACTCAATTTCTCTAAAGTTCTCACGATCAACTTTGACATTCGTGTAAATGCTTTTGCTACCAGGATCCCATTCAGAGCTTCCTTCGATACTACCTACCAGGAAATCATCCAGATACAATTCGCTAAGCAGGAAGCCTCCATCAAATTGAAAAGGCTCGGTTGGAGCTGAGCGAAAGACATCAAACCTTCCGTCCAGAAATCCATTTATATTCGATTCTGTGAACAGGTTCGCCTTGGACAACTTCAGCCTTTCAACAGCTAACTGAATATTCGAATTTGACACATCAGAATACGCACCGCTTAGGGCTATCGACTCAGATTCGTCGTGTATCTCCAGGTTACTTATCTCGATTCTGTCCCCGTAAACATCAATTGCGTTTTGAGGATTAAAAGACCATTCATCTCCAAAAATCAGTATCCTTGATGGTTGGAATTTGAGATTGATTACTTCGCGGCTTAATTGCGCATGGCTACTTAATCGAATAGCTGTTTCGGTACTTTCCTGGCGAACTGAGGCGGTAAGGTCAATGGAATTATCAAACCAGATACCTTCGACAAGTAGATTCCTTGTTTCGGGAATACCCTCATACGACTGCCTTGATGACTCAATAATGAAGTTGGTCAGTACCTGATCTGCATCTAATTCCTTAGACCCGTTTATTTCAAGTGTAGGATTACGTAGCTCAACATTTCCGATCTTCAGGAATTCAGATTGGCTAAAAAGTGACACATTCGCACTCTTGCTTTCTCTGAAAGCAGCTTCAATGAATGTTCCTGGTGAAACCTGGATTGGGATCCCCAGTGAGTCGAGGTAGCGGGCAGGTTCATCAAGTTCAGCATAAAAGTCAAGGGAATATGTTGAGCCACTTCGCCTTCTCTCCAGAGTATCTTTTTCAAGACTGATCTTAGAAGCATAATAAGATGCCATTACCGAAAGGTCGTTGATCGCGTCTGTGATCTTGAATTTTCCTTTAAGATCCGCCTTTACACCCGGCATAGTAAGCTCAAAACGACGAACGCCCCTATTAAGAGTAGCAATGAACTTAATTGAGTCAAGAGGGACATCTCTTGACTGATCAAGTTTGAGGTGTGCTTTATTGATTTCAGCTTCCCCCACAAACGTATCAATGTCCAGGTTGGCGACCTTTGCTTTCACATTTCCAAAGATCGAAATCGAATCGGATGAAAAGTTGAGTGTGTGCAGGTGGACAGAATCCACATGAACGTCAACTTCAAGCTCTTCTACATCTCTGTTAAGATCCAGGTCTGCAAACCCTATGACTTTGCAATTGGGATCATCCACAGAGAAACTACCTTCGAAAAAATTAGAAGCAAAAGTTCCATTGGCCCGAATGGAGTCGTATTCGTATCCGTAAAACCCCGAATTATAAGCTACTGCATTTAGATTGAAGTTTGCATTCTCAGGTTTGATCCCTTTCCCATCAATGGTTCCCTTCATACTGACATTCTGAACCATTTCTCGGTTGTTCAAAAAGGCACCAACATCCACATTGATTAGTTCAAGGTTTCCCTTGTAGCTCATCTCATTGATATCCGATGGGATTTTAAGGTTGATATCTGAATGAACGGACCCCTTCTCAGTTACGAAATCTCCACGAGCAACAAAATCATGTATGAATCCGGCAAAACTTCCGGTAAAATCAAGTTTACCAAGTTGAGCAAGGTTTTGAGATAATTTCCCTACGTACGGCTCAATGTCTTCCTGGGCCAGGTGAGAATCTGTGATATCAGCCAGGGCAAATGTGCTCTCAAGGTCCGGAAGCCCAAAGCAACTTATCCCTCCCGCGATAAATGATTCATTACCAAAACCAAGTCTTGATTGCTCTACATTGAAATCCCCGACTGTGCCCCATATGATCCCGTCAAAGGATATTGCTGATTTTAGATCATGCTCACCGACAAGTAATGTCAAGTCCTCCTGAGACACCCGCATATCAGACAGGTAAAATCCGAATGCCACACTATCTACGAATGTAGACAGGTCATCCAGTCCGTTGAAATAAAGCTTAATACTATCTGACACATGGCTTGTTGGAGTTTTTAATTCCAGGTCGGTTAAACTCAATGAAAAATTATTAAGGCTAAGGTTCGTCCTCAATTCCTTTAATTCCAGTCCGATATTAGATTCTGTTCCGGCGATTTGGATGACCTCCATTTGAATGGTATCACTTACCAGCCACAGATCCGAAAGTTGAAATTCGGAGAAGTCTACATCTAAATGTGAGAAATCGATCTTGTTCTCAATACTTGGCTTTGATTTATCGATGAGCGAAAATTCGAAGTTGGATAGGTCAATTTCTTCCACTGATAGTGGTTTCGACTCCTTACGCTCCTTATCACTTTTCAGTGATTCCAGAAACTCAGTCAAATTCAACGCAGACAATGAATCATGTTTGATGAGCTGCACTTTTAAAAATTCAGTGGATACCTCTTCTACATTGAGAAGGTCCTTGTTAATCAGGTCCTTGACTTTATAGTTAACCATTAACCCATCCGCATAGGCTAGTGTATCACCTTTTAGATCGAGAAGTAAAAAATCACTCAATTCAGCACGGTCCAACCATGCAATTCGAACGGAACTAACGGAAATCTCATGATTGGTCTGTTCAGATAAAAAACTGAGCACTTGTTGGGTCACATAAGTCTGAACTGGCTTGAGTTGGAGAAGTGAAACCACAACCAACACAATGAGGAGAAAATAGAAACCAGCTCGAAAGAGTATTTTCGCAACTAGTTTGCTAATTCGCAATATGGTTTCACGATTTTTCAACGAAATAATCCTTTGGCTGTAATCCTTGGCATAGAATCCTCATGTGACGAAACCTCAGCCGCTATCTGTCTGAATGGCAAAGTAATCAATAATGAAATTGCTTCCCAAGCCATTCATGAGCAGTATGGAGGCGTAGTTCCTGAGTTAGCATCACGAGAACACCAAAAAAATATTGTGCCAATTGTTGATCATGTTTTAAAAAACGCTGATTTAGGGGTGAAAGATTTGGAAGCGATCGCTTACACCAGAGGACCAGGACTATTAGGAGCTTTGTTGATCGGGTCCAGTTTCGCAAAATCACTTGCACTTACACTGGATATACCTCTCATCCCTGTTCATCACATGAAAGCACATGTACTGGCTCATTTCATTGAAGACCCAAAACCGTCCTTTCCGTTCATTTGCCTAACAGTCAGTGGTGGACATACACAATTACTGAAAATTGATAGTCCAACTGAAATGGTTATTCTTGGCCAAACCAAGGATGATGCTGTTGGTGAAGCGTTTGATAAGTCAGCCAAGTTACTTGGCCTACCTTATCCTGGTGGACCCATGATTGACCAATTAGCTCGAAACGGTGATCCTCATAGGTTTCAATTTTCCAAGACCGAGGTTCCTGATCTGGACTATTCATTCAGCGGGATCAAGACTTCTATTCTTTACTTCCTGAGAAAAGAAACCCAGAGAAACAACGACTTTATCAGCGAAAACCTAAATGACCTTGCCGCAAGCATCCAGCTTTCTTTAATCGATATGCTTCTTGAAAAATTAAAGTTTGCGGCTAAGGCAGAAGGTATCAATCAAATCGCTATAGCTGGTGGTGTTTCTGCTAATTCCGGGCTTAGAAAGGCCTTACAATCGACAGCTGAAGAACACGGATGGGAAATATTTATTCCTGATTTCCAGTATTGCACTGACAATGCAGGAATGATCGCAATTGCAGGGCATTTCCTCCACGAAGCGGGTCAATTTGGTGACATGACTGATAGTCCACTCCCCAGAATGCCTTTTTAGAGCTATTTTTATCCTTATGAGTAAGGAGTCTCCCAAGTTTTCGAAAAACATTCAAATCAGGAACAGAAAGGCTGGATTTGAATATGAGATCCTGGAAAAATTTGAAGCAGGAATGGTACTTAAAGGAACAGAGATCAAATCGATCCGGGAAGGGAAAGCAAGTGTTCAGGAAGCTTACTGCTACCTTAACAACGGAGAAGCTTTTGTGAAAGGGATGACCATATCACCTTATTCAAGGGCTAGCTTTAACGGGCACGAAAGCAACCGGGATAGAAAGCTTTTGCTTAAGAAAAGAGAGATAGAAAAGCTTCGATCCAAGACTGAGGAAAAAGGGTTAACCATTGTGCCACTTCGAATTTTTATTAACAATCGAGGGTTTGCGAAGCTCGAAATAGCGCTAGCTAAAGGAAAGAAACTATATGACAAAAGGGATAGTATTAAGAAGAAAGACCAGGATAAAGAGCTAAAAAAGCTTAAAATTTAAAGCATGAATTCGGTTTTAGTACTAAATCAAGACTATTCTCCCCTGACGATCTGTTCAGTTCAGCGCGCATTTCTTCTTGTTTTCTTAAACAAAGCCGAGTTACTGAATGACGTAAAGGAACGACAACTAAGGACTGTTTCTCAGGCCTATGCTTTCCCATCAGTCATCAAGATCCATCAGTACATCTCGCTTCCGTATAAAGGTGTGGTTCTTACCAGACACAATATTTTCAAGCGCGATGGAAATAAGTGCCAGTATTGCGGAACATCAAAAGATCTGACGTTGGATCATTTGATCCCTCGATCCAAAGGGGGTAAGTCCTCATGGACTAACCTGGTTACTGCCTGTAAAAAGTGCAATGCAAAAAAAGGAGATTATTCTCCCGACAAGGTAGGTATGAAATTAATGAATCCTCCTTTCAAGCCATCCTACATTGCTTTTCTAAGAACAGCTCATGGAACATTAAGAGAGGACTGGAAGCCCTATCTAAATCCTAAAAAGGCATCTGCATGAATACTTTAAAAACCCTTGCCATTTTATCCATTCTGATAAGCTGTACCCCCTCGGACGATAGCCAGGAAGATAGAAAAGACATTCTTGATAAGCTAGAAGCTAAAAGAGAAGAAATAAGAAAAGAAATTGAGGAGCTTCAGGAAACAGCCGAAGAAACTTCGGATGAAGCAAAAGAAGAAGTCACTCGTACCCTCGAACGACTAGCGAAAGAACGAGAACGAGTCGTTGAAGAAGCTGAAAATGTTCGGAAAGCTTCTGAAAAGGAATTGAAGGAAGCAATCAGGCATGCCGAAGAAGCATACAGAGAGTGGTTAGAGGAAAAGAAAGAACAGCTAGAAAGAAACTAAAAAACCCGCCGAATGGCGGGTTAATCTTGAATGACTTAACTAGTTTTCTATTCGTCTATTTTCCTAAGAGATTTGTAGAGTAACTTCAACGCATTTGCATCACGAAGATTTTGCTCCACATCAGATACGATTCCCATTTTCACATCTGAATCGATATTCATAGCCATCGTAATTTTA
The DNA here is from genome assembly GCA_965267415.1 of Cyclobacteriaceae bacterium. Classification (GTDB taxonomy): domain Bacteria; phylum Bacteroidota; class Bacteroidia; order Cytophagales; family Cyclobacteriaceae; genus Ekhidna. The sequence goes on from OZ253955.1 coordinate 1,555,049, forward strand.
TCTCTCTCGGCTTCCGAAAGCTTATCCTTTTCCTGGTTAACAAACTGAACAATCTCATCAGGCTCCACGAACACATCATTGGTCTGGATCTTTGGTTCAGATCCGTAGATACCAGTGTTCTTAGGCTCTCCAATGTAGATGTGACTAACCAGGGATTTCTTCTCAATCTTAGTCAACTGCTCTGCTTTGGGAAGTAATTGCTTAACAAGAATTTCTTGCTCCCTCATTACAGTGGTCACCATGAAAAAGAATAGAAGCATGAAAATGATATCCGGCAATGCCGCCGTTGGAATATCCTGGCCCGCTTTAGATTTTTTCTTAAACTTTGACATACTCTATTATTTATCTGGTTCAGCAATAGAAATCGCACGAGGAATCTTATCCCTAGCAGTCTGGTAGATCCTCTTTTGGGTATCATCCTTAAGGTCAAGATCAAGCCACTGCTCAGCATTAAGCCCTACTCTTTCCCCATAGATCTCATTGTATGCAGCATTGACCGCATCCAATACCTCAACATACAATTCATAACTCGTTCCCCTATTCGCTTTAAAAGACACAATAGCTTTGGTCGGATCATCCGAGGAACTCGGATTCTGATTTGCCTGAGCTTTCATTGAGCTTGGAAGCGAATTATAAAGATCTATTCCATCTGGTGTCGGGTTACCGAAATTCAGGATGAAATCCTTAACCTCTTGCTTCAAATCCGACACTGGAGCCCGGTAAGGCTCATCTTCCACCAACAACTGATCCTTCGAATTCGCAAGGATCTTGAAGATGTTTCGTTGCTGAAACTTTACTTCAGGAGGTGGATCGTTTGGATCTGGTTTGGGAGGCAACTGGATTGCGATCCCCTTGTCATTTGCAATCGTGGTAGTAACCAGGAAGAAAATGAGCAAAAGGAAGGCAATATCCGCCATGGAGCCTGAGCTCACTTCCGGTGTGCCTCTGTCTTTATTCCTTGCCATTATTCTAACATTTTTTGTATCTCAGTATATACGATACCTCCAATAGCCAGGAATGCAAGGATGTACATTGTAATCAATCCTGCGCCGACCATTTTAGAGGCTCCTGAAGATGCTTTTTCGTATACGGTACCATCCGCAATTATGTATGCGATGACGAAAACCACAACGATAGCACCTACTCCCATCCCTATCTTCTTAAGAGATTGAGGATCGCCAGCCGCCTTGATGAGTGGCATACCAATAGCAGTCAATGCGCAAACACCAATTAATATATATGATAAAAATAATCCTACATCAATCATAATAAATTCAGTTTAGGATTACTTAGATAGATTGTGCTTAACAAGTAGATCCACCAATGAGATCGATGCATCCTCCATGCTATTAACGATAGAATCAACTTTAGATACAAGGTAGTTGTAGAAAAGCTGAAGGATTACCGCTACAATAAGACCACCTACCGTAGTAAGGAGGGCTACTTTAATACCACTCGCTACCAAAGCAGGAGATACATCACCAGCTTCTGCAATCGCATCGAATGCCTCGATCATACCAATTACCGTTCCCATGAATCCAAGCATTGGAGCAAGAGAGATAAAAAGTGAGATCCAGATCATTCCTCTTTCCAGTTTACCCATCTCAACAGATCCGTAAGCGATGATCGATTTCTCAACCATTTCAATTCCTTCAGACATCCTCATTAGACCTTGAGTGAAGATCGAAGCAACAGGACCTCTGGTGTTTCGGCAAACTTCCTTAGCAGCTTCAGGTCCGCCTGAACTAAGTGCGTCTTCTACTTCAGACAGTAGTTTACCTGTGTTAGTAGATGCCATGTTCAGGTGAATAATTCTTTCAATGGCAATGGCTAATCCAAGGATCAAACATGCAAGTACGATACCCATGAAAGTAGGTCCACCATCAATGAACTGCTCCTTTACTACCTGATGGAATCCTGGAGAAGCTTCTTCTACTGGCTCTTCTACAAAGGTCTCCTCCACCGGAGCAGGCTCCTCATAGGTTTCCTCTACATAGGAAGTATCTTCCGCAGCACCATCCTGAGCAACTTCTGTTGTATCAGAATCTGAAAAATCCTGTGCATTTGCGTTCGTCGCGGCGAAAGTGAATACACCTGCCAACATTAAGAGCGTTAATAACTTTTTCATAATACAGTCTAATAAGTTAAGTCTTCGGTTAAAGTTTAATATTCAAGTTTAATAATTCATCTTTTAATTTCCACAGCTACACCCTTCCGGTCAACTGGCAATCGCAGAGAGGAAGGGATTCGAACCCTCGATCCCGCGTGAACGGAATACACACTTTCCAGGCGTGCGCCTTCGACCACTCGGCCACCTCTCTGTTAACCGCCCACTTTGACGGGCTACAAATAAATGATGAAAATTACCTTTATGCAAGTTTTGATTTAATAGTCATTACCATTATCATCCCTGCTGTGTAATTCACCCATCCATTTCTCCTCTGAGTGGTGTCGTCAGCATTCTTAAGAGTTCTCCTTTTTCCATCCTGGCCCCTAGTAAGAACATCAGTTTGGAAACGGCAGCTTCGGTCGTAATATCTCCTCCACTTAACACTCCTATTTCGTCCAGTTTTTTACTTGTCTCATACCTTCCATGCATTACTTCTCCACCAATACATTGGCTGACATTTAGTATGATCAAGCCATTGTCTACCGCTTCCTTTAAGCATGTAAGAAACCATTCTGCACTCATTACATTACCCGACCCAAAGCTTTCCAGCACCAAACCTGATAAACCATTAGCAAAAACCGTTCCCCTAACTACGGACTCATTTATTCCGGGAAAAATCTTCAGAATTGCCACATTAGGGTCAACTTCTTTTTGGAGTTCAAGAACATTGTCCGGATTGTAAGGCCACAATGCATTGTCATTGAACTCTATGAAAATCCCAGCCTCGGCCAATTCGGGATAGTTTTCGGAAGCGAAAGCATCGAACTGGCTGCTACTAATTTTCTGAGCTCTATTTCCTCTAAGAAGTACATTATCAAAATAGATACATACCTCGCTCACTTTAGGTCTACCGTCCTCTTCCATCGCTGCGATTTGAAGAGCGGTAATCAAATTCTCCCTGGCATCTGATCTTACGAACCCAATAGGTACCTGGGCTCCTGTAAGTATCACAGGCTTGTTCAATCCATTAAGCATGAAGCTAAGCATGGATGATGTATAAGCCATGGTGTCCGTACCGTGCAAAATCACAAACCCATGATGATCATCGTAATGATCGAATATGATTTGGGCAATATTCTTCCAGTCGTCGCTATTGACATCAGAAGAATCAATAGGTGTCGAAAAGGAAATGACCGACAGTTTTATTCCAAGGGATTTGAGTTCTGGTATGCGATCTACAACCTTTTCAAAATTAAATGGAACCAAAGTCCCGGACTCATTCTTGACCATCCCAAATGTTCCCCCGGTGTAGATAATGAGAATGGAGCTATTGCCTGTTTGATTGATATCGACCTTAGTGTAATTCACGCACGGAAAAATAGCTCATTTGCATTTTTTGTTGTCAACTCAGCCACCTCTTCAAAAGAAAGCTCCAGGTATTGACTTACTTTCTCTGCGATCACCCTCACCTTTGATGGCTCGTTGCGCTTTCCACGATCAGGCACAGGGGTCAGGTAAGGGCTATCCGTCTCGAGTATCAATTTACTTTTATCCAATTCCGGAATTACGGAATCCAGCCCACCATTCTTGAAAGTAGCTACCCCACCAATTCCCATATAAAAACCAAGGTCCGAGATCTTTTTCCCTTGCTCCTGCGAACCCGTGAAGCAATGAAAGACTCCATCCAGGTCTCCATTCTCTTCAACCAGTTCGATCGTCTGATCTATTGATTCCCGGCAATGAATAACTATGGGGAGTTTATGCTTGATTGCCAAAGAACATTGAACACGAAAGGCTTCTTTTTGCTCCTCCCAGAACGTTTGATCCCAATAGAGATCTGTGCCCATCTCACCAACCGCAACAAACGATCGCTTGTTTAGCCAGTCTTCAACTAAATACAACTGCTTTTCAAAACCCTTCTTGACCGAGCAGGGATGAAGGCCCATCATTGGGTAGCAAACATCCGGGTATTTGACTTCCAATTCCAGCATATCATCAATGGAGGTATTATCGATGTTTGGCAACAAGATTTTCTCCACACCCTGATCTATTGCTCTCTGTATGACTTCATCAATGTCATCTTTGAAATCGTCCAGGTATATATGTGCATGTGTGTCAATTAGCATCATAACGTGTTGAATTTAAGTCCAACAGAAGACCAATAATCAAGCATTCCGGGGAGCATTTTTTTTAGGTTGCCAACAGACTTTTCACTGTCGTGAAAAACAACAATACTCCCGGCTCCCACTCCCTTCAGCTTATCGATCGCTTTCCGGACATTCAGCTTTCGATCAAAATCCCAGGATAGATGGCTCCACATTACAATCTGGTAATCCCGGTTTACAACCCCGATCTGTTTCTTTCTTATTCTTCCATATGGCGGACGAAATAATTTATTATGCCCCTGCAATTGTGTCAACTCCTGTTTGCACTGTTCAATACTTTGATAATAGGTTTGATTGTCGGTCTGCCATCCCTTGGAATGATCATGGGTATGGTTAGCAAGAACATGCCCTTCATATATCGCTCGCTTTGCAACCTCCGGGAATCGTTGCAGGTTTTGGCCTACGCAAAAAAAGGTGGCTCTAGCTTCATATTGCTTTAAGGTGTCCATTACCCAATTGGATACTTCAGGGTGTGGCCCATCATCGAAGGTTAGGAAGATTTCATCAGTAGATTCTTTCTCCCAAATCAGATCCGGGTAAATTTTTCTAAGAACTTGAGGCGTTTTGTGAAGCTGAATCATTGATTCTGAACCCTACAGGAAAGCATGGTAATGTCATCATGAAATTGCCTCTCCCCTTTAAAAGTGTTTAGTTCTTCAAAGATGGTCTTATGAAGTCGCTGAAGATCAGATTTATCATTTTTCACAATGTCAAGTAATCGATCAAACTCAAATGCCTCATCGCTTTCGTTGAAGGTTTCGGTAAGGCCATCTGTATAAGCGAACAAAGAAAAGTCATGAAGGTTTTCAATCTGTTCGATCTGAATGAACGGAAGCGGATCAAACATTCCCAGAACAGTGGTCCCTTCATTCAACAGGCGGATCTCACTTTCCAACTTTAAAATGATCTCATTGTGTCCACAATTGGCATAATTCATCTGCCTTGTATTGAAATCATAAATAGCGGCAAAAAACGTGATGAAGTTTTCCGCATTCCCACTGATGTATGTCGTTTGGTTCAGTTCATTTACAATTTCTTCCAGGTCTTCAGAATGCCTCACCAATGTACGGAGGGACGCTTGAAAATTTGACATTAGCAAGGCTGCAGGAACCCCTTTGCCTGATACATCTGCAATACAGATCAGGAACTTGTTATTCGTTATTGGAACATAATCGTAATAATCTCCTCCTACATCCTGGTGAGGAAGATAGAATGCATCGATCTGCAAACGTTCCACCTTCGGAAGTTCCTTAGGGAAAAGGAAATTCTGAACTTTTTTGGCGATCTCGAGCTCACGCTCATAAGCCTCTTGCTCCAGTTGCTTTCGGGCCAGTTTTTTGTTCTCAATTGCCACCAATATGATATTGGTGAGTGCATTCAAGAAGCGATTTCCTACTGACGAATCATCTCCGGATGAAATAAAGACAACAGCTAAAAGTTGTTCTTTATGGTAAACGGGGAATACCAAATCGAACTGACTTTCGAATGAAGAAGCCGATTGGACTTTTTCCTCACCTTTGAGTGAGAGGAATTTCTTGTCCAGTTTCACATTATCGCAAGATTCTTCCGTACCAAAGTGCACACTACATACCCATTGATCAGAACGTTCGGTAAAAAGTGCCAGACGTTGGATCTTAAGATTCGCAAGCAACGTGAACTTGTAGATCTTGAAAAGGTCTTCTTCCGGCAGATTATTATTGATTGCCTGAGTGATTTCAAGCAAGGCATTTAATTGCAGATCCTTTAAATCGATGGTGTTTTTCATTGCCGGTTATGAGCCATGAGGCCTTTCTTGGAAGCAAGGTAATGGTATGACCTGAAATTTGAATCCAAATCAAATGCATCTAACTCCCGATCTGGTCCTTCATAAATCCTGATCCACTCTTTGGAGGATAATCTGATCAAGATATTTTTTAGTTTTTCTTCAGAGAGATCAAGTCTGTCAGCTAATTCAGCATAAGAAATCACGAAATACAATTCGTCCAACACTTCAAATTCTTCATCATCCATCAATATCTCCGACCTTTCCATGAGTAGTTTCCAAATATAGAAATCACCCCCATGAAAAGGACATGGAACGGGTAAAATATTTGGAGGATCAAAACAGGCCCAAGTATTCTTGAATGGTTGGAAAAAGCTGCCACTTTTCGTAGTAGCACATAATCGGAAAGCAGTCTAAGTACAAGGAGCGATAGCATTACATATATCGGGATTAAACCAATCAAAGTACCGATCAGACCACCAACCAGTATCAGGTAGTCAAAGAAGAACAGGATGGCAATCAGGCGAAGCTTCCAGTTTTTGTTATGCCTCCATTTATTGATCCATCGCAATCTCTGATTAAAAAAGGTAGCTGATGATTCATGAGTTTTGGTGATCACCATCGCATCTTTTGACTTTAAGAATTTTCCTGAGTTGGGGAATTTCTTGACTATATCATAAAGTAAGAACTCATCATCTCCGGACGGTATTTGAATATTACTTGCGTAACCTCCTACTTCCTCAAAAGCCTGCTTACGAAAACTAAGGTTCGCACCGCTACACATGCTCGGGTTATTATCTGATAGGGTCACCGCGCCGAAAGCCAGGAGACCTGAAAATTCCACTTTTTGCATTTGAGAGAAAAGACCTGCTCCCTGAAGTGTCACCGGGCCAGCTACAATGTTGATTTGATCATTGTAGGCTTTGGCAAAAGATTCAAGCCAGGTGCCCGGCAACCTGCAATCTGCATCAGTGGTAATGATCAATTCATGTTTTGCTTCAGCGATCCCTTTAGTCAAGGCATGTTTCTTTCCTTTTTCATCAGGATTCTCTAGTCGAATGATTTTGAGATCCAGTGGGGAACGTTCAGCATATTGCATTACCACATCCGCCGTTCTATCATCGGAGAAGTCATCAACAACGATTATTTCAAAATGTGATTGTTGATAGGTTTGATTTTCAAGATCCCGAAGAACAAATTCAATATTCCTTTCCTCGTTTCGAACCGGGACAACCACGGAAAAGGAAGGCAAGTAATTGCTGGAAGTCACCGGTATTTTTTGCCACTTCAAAGCCAATATGATGAAGAACAGTATGTGGGCAAGTGAAAAAATGCCTGCCAGGATCATCATTGGGCAATGTTAAATCTTAATTTCCAGATCAAGAGACTGCCACCAATGGAAGGAATAACCGTGTTGATCAGCCAAATAATAGTGACAGGCATGATGACAAGGGACAGATCCGAAACATAGGATTGAAAGAAGAAAAAAGCAGAGGCTTCCCTGAGCCCAATACCACCCAAAATGGATGGAACGATTGAGCGAAAAAAGAATATCCAACCTACTCCTGCCAAAAGCGTTGGGATCCCCAGGTTTGGTAAGAACAAGTAGAGAATGAGCAAGAATTGAATCACAAAAACAGCGTATCTAACGATTGATAACAGACCAACTTTCAGCAGTGTCCTGAAGCCCAAGCCTTCAAAATATTTGAAGAATTTCCACAACCACTTTCTTGCAAGAATTGGTATCAATAAAAATAGAGTAAGCAGGTACACAGGAAAGTCAACGTTCACCTTTCCAAAAACCATTATTCCGTATGCTCCAAAGAACAACGTCAACACCAACATTATCATCCGGTTGAGCATGATGGCAGAAGTTGCCTGATACCTGTCCCATTTGGCGCTCAGCCGTATTAGAAAGTCGCCGGAAGTGAAGGGCATGACCCAATTCATCGCCAATCCTCCCAGTACATCCACCCATGCTTCACTGGTCGTGATCTTCTCGAATGATTCAATCGAAACCTTCCACCGATAGACTTCAAAATACCAGTTAATGAACATGAGCACTAACAGTAAGGGTAGAATAGCAAAGAAGCCATGCGGGAACAATGTCGGCTTCCACAGATCTCCGTTTGATCGAATTTGGAAGTAGATAAATGCAATACAGGAAAGGGAGACCAAAACTTTCAGCAAGTTCCACACACCCTTCTTCCAACTGAAGAGGTCCATTAATTGGTTGTTCTTAACTTGCATAAGTGATCAAAAATGAGAAAATAATTTTGGGTATTGACCCGGGTACGAATGTAATGGGTTATGGGCTTATCGCCTGCTCCGGTCAGCAAATGAAAATCATACAGTTTGGTGTTATTCATTTATCCAAGTATAAACAGCATGAATTAAGGCTTAAAAAGATTTTTGAAAAAGTAACAGGATTGATCACAGAGTACCTTCCTGACGAGGTTGCCCTGGAAGCACCATTCTTCGGAAAAGATGTACAGGCAATGCTTAAGTTGGGTAGGGCCCAGGGGGTTGCCATGGCAGCCGCACTCAATAAAGAAATTCCGATCTGCGAATATGCCCCTCGTAAGATCAAGCAAGCAGTAACCGGAAATGGCAATGCCAGCAAGGAACAAGTTGCAGCAATGGTTAAAAACTTGCTAAAATTTGAGGATGATCCGAAGCTACTGGATGCGACAGATGCACTGGCTGTAGCTGTCTGTCATCATTTTTCATTCAAAGTATCTGCTAATCCAGGAGCTTCCAAAAGCTGGAAAAGTTTCATCGCAAATAATCCAAAACGGGTTCGCTAAGAAGACTTCACTACTTCAATAGCTGCTTTCAGCTTCTTGTCCAGGGTCCAGATCGCAAGATCATATTCGATTGCGGCAGCCAATAAATAGGCATCAATCAATCCAACACCCTGACTGATCAGATGGTGCTTTCTGGATAACTCTCCAGCTTTAACGAACAACCCCTGCTCAAATACTTTAGGCAGATTCTCCCAAAACTCATTAATGATTCGTATTTCACGGTTCGTTTTTGCTCCCTGCAATAGCTCCCCAAAAACCGCACTAATTCCCACAACTTCGTTTTGCTCAATATATTCAGGAACTACTTCTCCCCACTCGTTACCACGCAGGTATTCGATCCAAACTGAAGTATCAATTAAAATCACCGATTTCGATTGGTGGATCTGATATTATAGGCTATTTCAGGCTCAGCCGCCAACGACAAAGGTGCCTCACGAACCTCTTTCATCGCAGATTTCAAGCGCTTTTGACGCAAGTATTCGTTTAAGGCAATCGTTATGCTTTCTGTGATATTCTTACCACCTGTAGCCTCCTTGACCTCCTCTATTAATTCATCAGAAATAATTGCTGTAACCTTCATAAACCAAATATACGATAATCTATCGTATATTCAAAAGGCTGATCGGATCGTTTCGGCCGTTTTAGCTAGTTCATCCTGACTCGGACTAAGCTTCGTCCGTCCAAAGTTCATATCATCAATGTTATTGATCGGAATGAGGTGAACATGAGCATGAGGTACCTCTAAACCGATGACCGTAATTCCGATTCGTTCACATGGGATAACACTTTCAATTGCCTTAGCAACCTTTTTAGCAAAAACATTGATCCCGGAAAGTGTTTCATCATTCAGATCAAAGTAATAGTCTACCTCTTTCTTGGGGATCACCAACGTGTGTCCTTCTGCAAGCGGGTTAATATCAAGGAACGCGAGGTAATCGTCCGATTCAGCCACAATATGTGCTGGGATCTCTCTATTGATAATTCTGGTAAAAATGCTTGCCATTAGATGGAAATGTCCAGGATCTCAAATTCCATCTCACCAGCCGGCACCTGGATTTTGGTGGTCTCTCCTTTTTTCTTTCCCAGTAGCCCTTTACCAATAGGTGATTGAACCGAGATCTTACCTGATTTCAGGTCCGCTTCTTCTTCTGCTACCAATTGATAAGTGATCTGTGCACCATTCGAGTTGTTCTTGATCTTTACGGTCGAGAGGATGGAAACTTGTGAAGTGTCAATTGCTGATTCGTCAATTACTCTGGCATTACCGACTGCTGTTTCAAGCTTGGAAATCTTTAGTTCCAAAAGCCCCTGAGCTTCCTTGGCTGCATCATATTCTGCATTTTCACTCAAATCCCCTTTGTCTCTTGCTTCCGCGATCTGTTTGGCCATATCTGCCCTTCCTTTGGTTTTCAGCTCCTGAAGCTCATCCTTCAATTTCTGCAATCCATCCTTTGTGTAGTAATTAACCGCCATAATCAAACCCCATTTAAATAAAAAAGAACGGCCTCTCCTTGAAGCCGTTTTCCCATTTTTAACTATTTGTGAAATGCAAATATAAGTTAAATCGAACCCAGTAAGGAAAACAGTGTGTTTTTTTTGAACTCTTTCAAATACTCAGTTTTTTGATCTTTTTAACAAGTACAATGTTAATTCTTTCATACGATTCATGGGTCCACCCTCCAATGTGAGGAGTTATGATCACATTTTCCATTTTAATCAAGTCCTCGAAAACCTGCTTCTCCTCTGCTGACAATGAATCGATCTTTTCATTTTCCAATACGTCAAGTGCCAGACCCTGTAGCTCTCCTTCCTTCAAAAGTCCCAGGGCATCTTTTAATCGTAGAACCTTCCCTCTTGCAGTATTGATCAAAATAAGGAGCTTGGGATACTTTTCAAGCTCTGAACGATCAAAAAGAAACATGGTGTCTTCTTTTAGTGGGACATGGAGACTGAGAACTTCGGTTTCCGTCCGAAGCGTTTCAAGATCAACCTCCTGTACAAATTCATTCGAAAATCCGGTTTTGAATTTATCATATGCCAGTATCGTACAACCAAGTCCACTGAGCTTTTGAGCGAATGCCTCCCCCATATTGCCAAACCCATAAATGCCAACCACTTTCTTTCCAAGCTCCAGCCCCCTGTTCTCTTCTCGTCTCCAGATCCATTTTCTAACCTCACGATCAGCTGAATTGATCTTATGCAGCAAGCTCAACAACATTCCAAGAGCATGTTCACCCAGTGCATCCCTGTTACCTTCCGGTGCATTAATAGCTGTCACACCTTTCGCCTCCATATAATCCACATCTACCTTATCCATGCCTGCTCCTGCTCTGGCCACAAACTTCAGTGATGATGCGGCATCAATTAGCTTAGCATCCACTTTTACTTTGCCTCGAAAGATCAGACCAGTATAGTCTTGAATTATTGGTAAGATTTCCTCCTGCTTTAATCCCGGTTGATAGTCCGGAATGAGACCGATCTCTTCTAGCATGGAGTTAATACTTCCATGCATTTCATCCACAATGAGGACCTTTTTTGTTTCGCTCATAGATTATACAAGAGGTGTGCTACTGAGAAGTAGACAGCTAATCCAAGCAAATCGTTCGTTGTAGTAATAAAAGGCCCGGATGCCAGGGCAGGATTTACACCAAACCGATTCAGAACTAAAGGTGTAATCGTTCCCATGAAAGAGGCTAAGAGCACCACTGAAAAGAGTGCAATAGATACCGTGGCAGCAAGAGACTGATCACGCATAAAGAGGATGACAGCTCCGAAAACCATTAACGCGAGGATAATCCCGTTCACAACTGCAACAAAGAAGACCTTCAGCAAACGTTTGACCATGCTGTCTGCAAAAACGCTTGGATGCGCAAGGCTTTGAACCACAATGGAAGAGGACTGAATGCCAACATTTCCGCCAGAAGCGGTGATCAATGGGATGAAGAATGCTAAAGCTGGCACAATGACGATCTCTTCCTTGAAGAAGCCCATGAATTGAGCACCAACCAGACCTCCAGCCATTCCAATGATCAGCCAGGGAAGTCGTGCCTTAGATATCCTCCAGACGCTATCGTCTTCTTCCACATCAGAACTAACCCCGGTCATCAACTGTCGCTCTTCCTCTATGTTTTCCTGAATAACATCGATCACGTCATCAATAGTAATTCGGCCAACGAGCTGTCCTCTGGCATTCACTACCGGAACCGCTTCCAGGTCGTACTTCTGCATAATACTGGCTACTTCCTCTTCAGTAGTGGAAGTGTCAACTGAAACCAGTTCATCATCATAGATATCTGCGACCTTCGAATGGTCGTTTGCGAGGATGACCTTCTTCAGGGCAACTTTTCCCAGCAGGTTATCTTTATCATCGACGACATATACTGAGTAGATCTTCTCAACACTCTCTGCTTGTTTTCTGATCTCCTCGATGCACTGCAGGATGTTCCAATTCTCATTTGCTTTAATAAGCTCCTTGGCCATCAACCCTCCAGCTACGTCCTCATCGTATTCCAGTAGCTCCATCAGGTTGGATGCCTTCTCATCATCGTCGATCTGTCGGATTACTTTGTTCCGGTCAGAAACCTCCATTTCATAGAGCAAGTCCGTACCATCATCAGAATCCATCAACCCAACAAATGCTGCCAGCTCTTCCGCTGAAAATTGCTTGATGAATTGTTCCCTTACATCTTCTTCCAGGTCTTCCAGGATCTCAGCTCCAGTTTCAGTAGTAAGCAAATCGAATACGTACTTACACTCTTCGGCATCAAATTCATCCAGGAGTGCTGAGATATCGGCAGAGTTGACCCCCTCCAGGCTGGAGATAATGAATTTCTCATCACGCTCATCCAGGGCTTGCTGGAAGCGCTGCTTGAATTCTACGGATAATTCAAATGTCGTTGCTTCGGCCATCGGATGAGATTTGGGCGGTCAATGAAACAAAATCATCAACGGTGAGCTGTTCAGCGCGCTTGTTAAGCACTTCCAACTCAGCTAATGAACGGGGCAAATTTATGTCTTTTAATGCGTTGCGCAAGGTCTTCCGCCGTTTCCCAAAACCTGCTTTCACTACACGTTTAAAAAGGTTCTCGTCACAACTCAGCTTGGCTGTCTGATTCCTGGTAAGTCTTACGACCGCAGAGTCCACTTTTGGCGGTGGATGGAAAACCTGAGGAGGCACATTGAAAAGTTTTTCAATGGAGTAAAATGCCTGAAGTAACACGCTTAGAATACCGTATGTTTTCGACCCATGACCAGCGCAAATTCGATCCGCTACTTCCTTTTGGATCATACATACCACCTCATCTATTCGATCCCTGTTATCCCATATCTTAAAAAACAACTGGGAAGAAATGTTGTACGGAAAGTTGCCAATTATAGAATGTGATATCCGCTCCATCTGATGATTTAAGAAATCCTCCAGCAAAAAACTCTTTGAATGAAATGGGTAATGCGTTTTTAAATATTCGATAGAATCCTTATCGACATCAAAGGCACTGAATTGTTCATAGTCTTTATCCAGAAGATACTTGGTCAATACACCTGTCCCGGGGCCAACTTCAATCAGGTAATTCGTTTTTACCTGAAGCGCATCAACAATTTTCCTGGCTATGTTTTCATCATGCAGGAAATGCTGTCCTAAATGTTTTTTTGGTTTAACGCTTGCCAACTTAATACAGGGTAGTAAATTCAATTCGTAAAGTACATGGTATGAGCGAATCGACCCAAAAGAAAAAACCCATAATCGGAATTACCATCGGTGATATCAATGGAATCGGTCCTGAAGTGATCATCAAGTCGCTGGAAGATAGCCGGATCCTCAAGCAATTTACTCCCGTAGTATATGGATCAGGTAAAGTCGTTTCATTCTACCGAAAGGCGCTTCAAAAAGAAGAATTTAACTATCATCAGATTAAGTCTGTTGACAAGGCACTTCCGAAAAAGGTCAATATTCTGAATGTATGGGAAGAGGTGGTAGAGATCCATCCGGGTCAGGCTAATGAAACCGGTGGAAAGTATGCACGACTTGCATTGGAAAAAGCTACTGATGATCTGAAGAACGGACTCATTCATGCCATTACTACTGCTCCATTAAGTAAGGAACTTGTACAAAACGATGATTTCAAATTTCCGGGCCATACTGAATTTCTGACCCAGCAGGCGGGCGAAAAGGATAGCCTGATGTTGTTGGTCCGCAATTCATTGAGAGTTGGTGTTGTAACAGGCCATATTCCGTTGAAAGAGGTTTCTAATGCAATTGACAAAGACAAACTCACATCCAAGCTTAAAATCCTGATCAAATCCCTGCAAAAAGATTTTGGCATCAAAAAACCAAAAGTTGCCATACTTGGACTCAATCCACATGCTGGAGAAAACGGACTGTTGGGAGACGAGGAGGCAAGGTTGATCGAACCGATCATCAAGCAATTTAAAAGTGGTCATGACCTGGTGTATGGACCTTTCCCAGCTGACGGATTTTTCGGCAATAGGAATTACTCAAGCTTTGATGGAATCCTTGCCATGTATCACGATCAAGGATTAATTCCATTTAAGACGTTAGCTTTTGAGGAAGGCGTGAATTACACAGCCGGACTTCCGTTTATTCGTACCTCACCAGACCATGGTACAGCGTTCCCAATTGCCGGGAAAAACGAAGCTGATGAGACTTCTCTCAGGAATGCTCTCTACCTGGCAAATGACATTATTCACCATCGAAATGGAGATGAATTTGAAAAAGAAGAATAAGGAAAGCTCGTAAAGCTTTTGTAGTCCTATTAATCTATCTAAATTTGCGGATTCTTTATCAGGAGGTGCTTAGAAATGAAAAACTCAAGGCGATTTAAGATTGATATTTATGGCCTTAGTAATGATACTCACACTTTTGAATTTTCGTACGATGATGACTTTTTCGAAACGTATGAAAACAGCCTGATAAGCAAGGGCAAAGGCACTTGTAATGTTGATTTGGTAAAGTCAGCTTCAATGATCGACCTGACGATGAAGATCAAAGGTTCTGTGGAGTTGACATGTGACAGGAGTCTGGAGCTTTTCGATCATCCAATTGATGTGAGTCATGAACTCATATACAAGTTTGGAGATGAGGAAAAAGAATTGAGCGAGAATGTTTTCGTGATTCCGACTGATGCCCAGGAGATCAACATTGGAGATTTTTTGTATGAATTCATTTCGTTGGAAATACCAATGAAGAAGCTCCATCCAAAATTTAAGGATGGAGACGATTCAGATGAATTGATTTATAGTTCATCGAAAGATCAGGAAGAAGCTGATCCAAGGTGGGAAGCATTAAAGAAGTTAAAATAAGGCAAGAATAAAATGGCGCATCCAAAACGCAAGATTTCGAAGACAAGAAGGGACAAGAGGAGAACTCACTACAAAGCGACTCCTAAGAGTTATGTGATCTGTCCTACCACAGGAGAACCTCATTTGCCTCACCGTGCTTTCTGGCATGAAGGCAAACTTTATTACAAAGGCAAGGTGGTGATGGAGAAAGAGGTTTTAGCATAAGCTAAATTCCAAAATGTCACAAATCCGAGCTGCGATTACAGGTATTCACGGTTACGTTCCTGAGGACGTACTGACTAACAAGGACCTTGAGTCAATGGTGGATACCAATGACGAGTGGATCACTACTCGTACCGGAATTAAGGAACGTAGGATCCTCAAAGGTGAAGATCAGGGAACTTCTGTAATAGCAGTAAAAGCGATTGAAGGTCTTCTTGAGAAAACCAATAGCACCCCAGAAGAGATCGATCTGATCATTTGTGCTACCACTACACCTGACATGGTATTTCCGGCAACTGCCAACGTAATCGCTAATAAGGTTGGAGCGGTCAATGCATTCGGTTATGATCTACAGGCTGCTTGTTCCGGGTTCATTTATGCACTTACCACAGGTTCACAGTTCATAGAGACTGGCAAATACAAAAAAGTAATCGTGGTTGGAGCAGATAAGATGTCCTCCATTGTTGATTACACCGACCGTACCACCTGTATCATTTTTGGGGATGGCGGAGGAGCAGTGATGCTTGAACCCACCACTGAAGACTATGGGATCATGGACTCCATCCTAAGATCTGACGGATCAGGAGAGCCGTATTTACACATGAAGGCTGGAGGAAGTCGTAGACCCGCAACCCTTGAAACAGTTAAGAACCGGGAGCATTTCGCATTCCAGGAAGGTTCGATGGTGTTCAAGTTTGCAGTTAAAAATATGGCTGATGTCGCAGCAGAAGTCATGGAGAGAAACAATCTTTCAGGTGAGGACATTGCTTACCTTGTACCGCATCAGGCCAACAAACGAATCATTGACGCTACAGCCAACCGAATGGATGTTAGCGAGGACAAAGTGATGCTGAACATTCAGAAGTACGGCAATACTACCAGTGGAACCATTCCATTGTGCCTGCATGATTATGAGCATAAGTTAAAAAAGGGGGACAACCTTATCCTTGCAGCTTTCGGGGGAGGATTTACCTGGGGAGCAATATGGGTGAAATGGGCATATGACCCTTCTTAAAAAGATTTTCAAATGGCAACTACAGCTGATATAAAAAACGGATTGGTCATTGAGTTTAATCATGACCTTTTTAGCGTGGTAGAGTTTCAACACGTAAAACCTGGCAAGGGTCCTGCATTTGTTCGTACGAAGCTCAAAAGCATTACCACGGGAAAAGTAATTGACAATACATTTTCTGCGGGTCACAAGATCACCACTGCAAGGGTGGAACGAAGAAAGTACCAATTCCTTTATAAGGATGACCTGGGCTATCATTTCATGGACTCAAACACTTATGAGCAAGTGGCAGTTGACAAGGGATTGATCAATGCTCCGCAGTTTTTGAAAGACGGACAAGAAGTTGATATCCTATTTCACGCAGAAGAAGAAAAAATTTTAGGCTGTGAGCTACCTCAGCATGTTGAAATGCGTATCGTTTACGCTGAACCGGGAGTAAAAGGAAACACTGCTACCAATGCTACAAAGAATGCAGAAGTCGAAACAGGAACGACCATACAGGTACCTTTGTTCATTGAGCAAGACGAAGTAGTAAAAATCAACACTGCGGATGGCTCATACGTCGAGAGGGTAAAGTAATTTTAATACCTTCGTTATAAACGCTTAGCAACCCAAACCTATGAAAGCGAAAGAAATCCAAGATCTAATTAACTTCTTATCTGAAACAGGCTTAGAAGAAGTAAATATCGAAACCGATAATTTTAAAGTAAGCATTAAGCGATCAGCAGAACAACAAGTGATCGCGGCGGCTCCAGCTCCTATGCAGGCTGTAGCTCCGGCTCCAGTAGCAGCTGCTCCGTCAGCCCCTGCGACTCCTGCGGCCGCACCTGATGCACCTGCAGCGGAAGCTTCATCTGATGCTGGTCTGGTTGAGATAAAATCCCCGATGATTGGAACATTCTACCGATCACCAAACCCGGACTCTCCAGTGTTTGTTGAAATTGGAAGTGTCGTTAAAGCAGGAGATCCTGTTTGTATCGTTGAAGCGATGAAACTATTCAATGAGATAGAGTCAGAGGTATCCGGTAAGATCGTGAAGATCCTTGTTGACAATGCACAACCGGTTGAATACGATCAACCATTGTTTTTAGTAGACCCTTCATAACCCCAATCATTTATGTTCAACAAGGTCCTGATCGCCAATAGGGGTGAAATCGCTTTGCGAATCATCCGTACCTGTAAGGAAATGGGAATCAAAACCGTTTCTGTCTACTCAAAAGCTGATGCTGATAGTTTGCATGTCCGATTTGCTGATGAAGCAGTTTGTATTGGACCTGCTCCCAGTAAAGAATCTTACCTCAATATTCCAAGGATAATTGCAGCAGCAGAAGTAACCAATGCAGATGCGATCCACCCTGGTTATGGTTTCCTTGCAGAGAATGCGGAGTTCTCCAAGGTTTGTGAAGAATACGGCATCAAGTTTATCGGTGCAAGTGAGGACATGATCAATTCGATGGGCGACAAGGCAACTGCAAAGGCTACCATGAAGAAAGCAGGTGTCCCTACGATCCCAGGATCAGATGGCTTATTGGATACAGTTGCTCAGGGCAAGAAACTTGCAAAAGAGATGGGTTATCCGGTTATGCTCAAGGCTACTGCCGGTGGAGGTGGTAAGGGGATGCGCCTGGTTAACGAAGAGAAAGAATTTCAAAAGGCATGGGATAGTGCCAAACAAGAGGCTGGAGCTTCATTTGGGAATGACGGGCTTTACATGGAAAAATTCGTGGAAGAGCCAAGACATGTTGAGATCCAAATTGTTGGAGACAAAAATGGAAAAGCATGTCACCTTTCGGAACGTGACTGCTCCATCCAACGAAGACACCAAAAGCTTGTTGAAGAGACTCCTTCTCCAATTGTATCCCAGGAATTGCGAGAAAAAATGGGTCAAGCTGCCATTAAGGGTGCAGAAGCAATAAAATACGAAGGAGCTGGTACGGTCGAGTTTCTTGTCGATAAACACGGCGATTTCTACTTCATGGAGATGAACACTCGTATTCAGGTAGAACATCCCATTACGGAAGAAGTAACTGATTATGATCTTATCAAAGAGCAGATCAAAGTTGCAGGAGGTGAGCTGATCTCAGGAAGAAATTACTACCCTCAGTTACATTCCATCGAGTGTAGAATTAATGCAGAAGATCCAGCTAACGATTTTCGTCCCAGTCCGGGAAAGATCACTAACCTTCACTTACCTGGAGGACATGGTATTCGAGTAGATAGCCACGTTTATGCTGGGTATACGATCCCACCATTTTATGATTCGATGATCGCTAAGCTGATCACTACGGCACAAACCAGAGAAGAAGCGATCATTAAAATGAAGCGGGCCTTGGGTGAGACAGTAATTGAAGGAATTAAAACAACTATTCCTTTTCACTTGAAGCTCATGGATGATGAAACGTTCAAATCCGGAAAATTCACTACGAAGTTCCTGGAGACATTTGATTTTTCAGATCTGTAGCTTCCGCTTCAAGGCTGGCATACCATTCTTCCCCAAATTTTCGGATCAAGGCTTCCTTAAGGAATTTGTAAACAGGAACCTTAAGCTCTTTTCCCAGGTCACAGGCAGGAGCACAGATGTGCCACCGATCATAGTTAAGAGCTAAAAACTCCTGAAGTTTTGCTACTCGTATTGGATACAAATGACAGGAGACTGGCTTCTTAAAATCTGTTTTACCTTCCAGGTGTGCTTGCTCAATGCTGCACTTCAGGATGTTCTTCTCATCGTAAAAAGCAAAAGCGCATTCTCTTCCATTGATGGTTGTGGTTGAATGATCACCGTCTTCATCAAACAAGTATCCCCCCTCCTTTTCAAGCACTTCAATCGCTTCAGCAGATAAATAAGGCTTTACTAATTCAATGACCTGATCAATCTCACTCAATTCTTCTTCCAATAGCGGAGCACCAAGATCTCCTTCAACACAGCAAGCCCCCTTACACTTATTAAGGTCACAAACAAAAGCCTCTTTAATGATGTCATCAGAGATGAGCGTATTATCTATTTTGATCACACCGCAAATTTTTTCAAAAAAATGTGAACCATTTTACTTCATACACGTTTTCTTTACACAAATTACATGTAGGTACATATAAATAGATAGTAAACGTAACAACAATGATTAAAGCACTTATCATCTTCGCAGCGTTACTTAACGCAGAAGCCAAGGATTTAAGCGTAAATACCGAGGCAAGCACCATAACCTGGACAGGAACCAAGGTTGTAGGAAAAAGTCATACAGGAACGCTCGCATTGAAAAGCGGTTCTCTGGACATCTCCAAAGGAAAACTTAAAGGTGGATCTTTTGTGATCGACATGACAACTCTTACAGATACAGACCTTTCTGGTGAGTGGAAAGAAAAATTAGAAGGACATCTTAAGTCTGATGACTTTTTCGGTGTAGCCACATATCCGACAGCAGAGTTTACGATCACAGGTGTTAAATCAACCGGAGACGGAGCTTATGATGTAACCGGAGATCTTACGATCAAAGGAAAAACAGAGAGCATTTCATTCCCTGCTAGTGTTAAAGAAAGTGGTGATGCTTATGAGGCAACCGCTTCATTGACATTCGATCGATCCAAATTCGACGTTCGATATGGATCAGGGTCTTTCTTTGATAACCTGGGAGACAATGCCATCAATGATGAAATTGAATTAGAGGTAAAGTTGGTTACCGGAGCTTAATTAGCCTCCAAACACCCTTTTCTGAAAGCCATCCGCCACCACGGCGGATGGCTTTTTGATTTTTCGTAGAAGAAATATGATGATTTATCGAAAATTTATATAAATTCACAAAATAATCATAAAAACCACAATTAACTCCAAATACACTCTATTATGAATCTTTTCAGAAAATTAAGCGGCAAAAAGTCAGAGTTCAACATACGCTACAGCAAAGCTGATAGCCAATGGCAGGTTTACAGAGAGAAGCAGTTGGTCTACGTTGGAGGAAAGGAACATTGCCAGCGATATATTGACAATATCTCTGCTCAGGCCTAAGCCAATACGAAAATCCTTGTTTCTCGCCTGTAATCAATGATTTTCTAAAAATCTCGTATTTCCAGAAATAGCCTAAACGAATGTTTGGGTACCCCCAGCTTTAGATTTTCCCGGTTAATCGAACTTATTTTTTGTCATCTGACAAAGGGGTTAATATTATTCCTGAAACCACGAAAACAACGATTTACCATGGAATTTTTAAAGAAATTATTAACGCCTGGAAGCCCCTCAGATCTTAAGATCAGATTCAGCAAAACGCTGGATCAATGGCAAGTTTACAGGGAAAACAATTTAGTATATGTTGGAAGTAAGGATAGCTGTCAGCGGTACATGGACAACTGGTCTGCAGCACAATAAGATTTTAAAAACTAGAAGTGTTTCCAGCCTTGAGCGGTTAGTTCGACCACATGATTATTTCTGGTCACAAAGCTCTTGCCTTTCTCTTTTGACTGCATGTAACCTATCGTATGTATATCGCCGTGATTCTTGATCTTGTCAAAATCCTGTTGATTGATCGTAAATAGAAGCTCATAATCCTCACCACCATGCAGTGCACACGAATTGGGGTCAATTCCAAATTCCGCTGCTGTCTCAAAAGTTTGCTTATCGATCGGAAGCTTATCTTCATAGATCGCAACTCCCAAACCTGATTGTTTACAGATATGAAAGATGTCTGAAGCCAGACCATCTGACAGGTCGATCATGGCTGTTGGAGCAATACCCAGCTCGGCAAACTCATGAATAATATCCATTCGGGCCTTTGGCCTTAGCTGACGTCCTACCACATAGTCATACTTCTCAAGCTGTGGTTGCATCTCCTGGTTCTCAAGGAATTCCTGCTTCTCTCTCTCAAGCACCTGCAATCCAACATAAGCACCGCCCAGATCACCTGTCACACAAACAATATCACTTTCATTCGCGGTATTTCGATAAGTAACCTGATCCTTTCCTACAGTACCCAAGATCGAGATTGAAACGACCAGACCGGAAGCAGAGGCGGTTGTATCCCCTCCTACCAGGTCTACCTTATATTCATTGCAAGCAGCTTTTATACCTTCATATAACAATTCCACAGCTTCAACCGAAAAACGATTGCTCAACCCAATATTGACCGTCACTTGTTTAGGTATTCCATTCATCGCTGCGATATCCGAAACATTGACCGCAATTGCCTTGTACCCAAGGTGTTGCAACGGAACATAAGCCAAATCAAAGTGTGGGCCCTCCAACAGCATGTCAGTAGATAATAGGAGCAATTGATCCCCTGTATCAATTACAGCAGCGTCATCACCAGCACCCTTTATAGTCTCTTGATGGTTGATCTTAAAGCCTTCTGAAAGGCGCTCAATCAAGGCAAACTCACCAAGTTCACCAATCTCCGTTCGTTTTTCTTCCGCCATTATTCTCTGATCTCCTGACAAAGTTCCACTAACACTCCATTCGCTGATTTAGGATGAACAAAACAAACCAGCTTATTATCTGCCCCTTTGCTCACTTCTGCGCGAGTGAATTCGAAACCTTCCGCCTGCAATCGATTTAGTTCTTGTTGGATATCTTCTACTTCAAAAGCTACGTGATGAATCCCCTCGCCCCTTTTTTCAATGAATTTGGCAATGGGACTTTCCGCATTTGTAGCCGAAAGGAATTCTATTTTGGTCTCTCCTATCTTGAAAAAAGAAGTATCGACCTTCTCGTTTTCAACTGATTCCAGTTTGTAAGGGGGCTGACCAAATAGCTTAGTATATAGTTCATTCACCGTTTCAAGATCCTTTACAGCAATCCCTATATGCTCAACGTTTTTCCACATTATGTTCTTCTCTTAGTAAGTTTGCAAAAATGCGGAACTTTCAGTCCATCTGAAAAGTTGTAGCCATTATATACTGGACAAATGGAAATAAGAACAGACATCCACGTAGAGTCGGCGAAAATCCAGAACGAGATTAAGAATTTTCTGGGTCTGAAAAGTGATGAGCTGATGTTTGAGTATTCAGCCAGCGACGGTAAAACAAAGCTAGATCTGATCACGATCAATCCAAGGCACAATCAATCGTTCTTGTTCAAAACTATCACTGGTTTTGACAAGACAGACGTTTTGCACAAAATGCTCGATTATGTCCGGACACAAAAAGACAAGGAGAGCTCCTTTACGATCCAGTGGATGACGAAGGGAATGAATGAACTTCAAACTTCTTATTTCAGTGCGAAGAACATGTATGATGCAATGGACAAACTCTATTACGGACGAGACATCAACCAGATCACTGTTTTCAGCATTGTATTAAACCCTGTAGCCTGATGATTAATGTAACGGATAAAGCGAAGGATGAAATTGTGACCTTGCTTGACAAGGAAGGAAAATCATTGAAACACAACATCCGTGTTTCTGTCAAAGGGGGTGGATGTTCAGGTCTGATGTATGACCTGGCTTTTGATGCTGAAATAAAAGAAGCTGATGAGGTTTTTGAAGATAAAGGGGTAAAGATCCTTGTAGACAAAAAAAGCCTCTTATACCTACTCGGAACAACACTTGATTTCTCCGATGGATTGAATGGGAAAGGCTTTCAGTTTGTCAATCCCAATGCTTCCCGTACCTGCGGGTGTGGTGAGAGTTTCTCAGTCTAAGACCACATTCTTTAGTTCCACCTCCATAAAAAGGGTTCCTTCGATTGGATTATCGTTGTATGATGGTATCGGATAGAATCCGACTTTCTTGTACATGCCTTGAGCTGCATGCATATCTGGTAAGGTATCTAATCTCATTTTCTCATAACCCAGGGCTATTGCCTTAGAGAGTATGGACTTACACAATGAATATCCCAGTCCTGTTCCCCTGCCTTCTTTTCTAACGTAAAGACGCTTCATCTCACAAATGGTGGAATCAAATGGTCTTAATCCTACACACCCAATCCACTGATCACTTGATTTTCCTAAAAACAATGCTCCATCTGGTGGTTGATAGATCTGATCAAGTTCGTCAAACTCCTGATCGTAGTTTTGATGACTGATGTCATAACCAAGGCTTAAGACATATTCCTTGAACAGAATTTCGGCTACCTCGAAGTGTTCCGGTTTGCTCGCCTCTATGATTTCCATATGTCCAAATTTCAGGCGTTAATGAACGACAGTAGCTCTTTTTTTCGGGATCTGCTTATTGGGATAAGGAAATCTTTTCCAACCAGGCAGTTCACATCAATTCCATTCTCAGAAGGGGTGATCTCTTTGATAAATTTCGTATTCACAATAAATGATCGGTGAATCCGAACGAAACCCATATCCTTCGTCAATGTCTCACCAAGATCACCGATCTTATAGCGGAAAAGGTCTGCTTCGTCTTTGAATTGAACCTTCACATAGTTCTGTTCCGCCTTGACAAATATGATCTCTTCTGAACCGACCAATCTCAACCCTTTTGCTCCCTTCAGAGTCAAGCGTTTCTCTCCCCTGGAGATAGAAATATTCTGACCAGACCATTTATGTATTACAAACAGACAAATAGTGAACAAAATGTTCAGATGAATAAACCCTGTTCCTGTTAACAGAAAGCTTCTCAACACCCGATCCAACTGAACAGGTTGGCCAAGTGAGTACTGGAAGATTACTGCATTAATCAGTGAGTAGCTGATGGAGGCAATGATGAAGAATTGAATCCATTTGGCTAGGTTGATGGTGCTTTTGTTCCGCAGCAAGATGGCACCTCCAATTGACCACACATTATAGCTACATAGATTAGATAGAAGAATCCAAAGCATCCGTTCTCCAACAGATGCTCCAAACAACGCTCTCAGTTGTAAGGCTCCAAAATGGACCAACGCGAGCGTATTAAAGAAAATGAAAACAAAAAGGATCCGATTTCGAATCACAAAATTTTGTGATTTGATAGAGAGTGGAAGGTTTAGTGTTAAAATCATTTGCTTCTCAATTCTACACTTAAAGTAATTAATTGATGATTGATAATCATATCACGGAAACAAGGATTCAACATCTCAAGGAAATAAGTTAACAACTCATCACAAACCTGCTGTCAAGGATTTACCTGACAGATGTTCATGCGTACTTGGAACTATCCAAAACATATTAGAATGAAAAAAGTGATAATTCTAAGCGTGCTACTCACCTTGCTCTTTACTACTACCCATGCACAATCAAAAAGGGATAAAACGCGTGTTGACACTGGTCCCTCCTGGTCTGCCAATGGTAAGCTGATAGGATTCTCAACCTATAGAGATGGGAATTATGAAATATACCAGATGTCAAAAAATGGAGGTGATCTGAAACGACTAACTCAAAATGAAACAGATGATCACTATCCGGTTTGGTCGAACGATGGAAAGTGGATCGTCTTCTCATCGAAAGTGAATGGTGCTAATGATGTTTTCCTTATACCAACGTCCGAAGGACAATCGGTCAATCTAACGAATAACCCTGCTGAGGACGGTGGTGATTACTGTTCATGGTCACCCGACAATTCCCAAATCCTATTTACGAGCACCAGGGATGGAGACCGAGAAATTTATGTAATGGATCGATCAGGTAAAAACCAGAAGAATCTGACAAAGAATCCGGCAACTGATATGATGCCTGCCTGGTCTCCTGATGGCCAATCTATCGCTTTTTCATCCAGCCGTGACGGAAAGACGAGCATCTATGTGATGGATCCTAACGGAGAGAATGTGACCAAAGTGACTGATGGTTCCCTGGACCTCTTTGCGAATTGGTCTCCAGATGGTCAGAAGTTGGCATTTCAACGACGGTTAGATAACGGATTCAAACTATATACGATCAACAAAGATGGTTCGGAAGAGCAACTTATTATTGAGCATCAGGACCCGAGGTTTTACCCAAGGTGGTCCCCGGATGGAAAGTCCCTCTTATACATGGGTGTTGCTGATGGTGATGAAGAGATCTACTTGTTGGACCTGAAATCAAAAGAAACAAAACAGTTGACGTTCAATTAATCAAAGCCTAATAGGCCCGAACTTCAACTCCCTTCATGTAATTGATAAAGGCCCGATTGACAACTCTGTTTCCTCCCGGAGTTGGATAGTTTCCGGTGAAATACCAGTCTCCCAGGTGATTTGGACATGCACGGTGAAGATTTTCTACCGTCTGATAAACCACCTCCAACTCTGCTTGCATTCCCTTTGGCTTCACAATTTCCGTGATCTTCTGCGAAAGCTGATCGTAAGTGAAGAGATCGTAAAGTTCCTTCACATGGTTTTGTGGGTCTCTTTCAGACTGACTGGCAAGGCACTTATCAAACACTTCGTCCAAAAGTTCTTCTTTATCCTCGTCCTTCAAGAGTTGGATCATAGCGCGGAAAGCCAGAAATTCCTTCATCTTGCTCATATCGATTCCATAGCAGTCCGGGAATCGGATCTGAGGTGCTGAAGAAACGATCACTATTTTCTTTGGTTCCAGTCTGTCCAGAAGTGTTAGAATACTCTTTTCCAACGTAGTTCCCCGCACAATGCTGTCATCAATTACCACCAGGGTATCCTTTTCTTTGTTGATCACCTCGTATGTGGTATCGTAAACGTGGGATACCAATTCGTCCCTGTGATCATCATCGGTGATGAATGTTCTCAGTTTCGCATCCTTCAGTACAAGTTTCTCCACTCGAGGCTGGAAGCTAAGCATGTCTTCGATTGAATCCGCTGTTGGCTTTCCTTCCAGGATCACTTCTTTTCGCTTGGCCGTCAAATAATTCTCAACTCCACGCATTAAGCCCAGGAACGAGGTTTCAGCCGTGTTTGGAATGTAAGAAAAGACCGTATTTTTCAGATCAGAATTGATCGACTTCAATACCTGAGGTACCAGGTACTCTCCCAATAATCTTCTCTCGTTATAGATATCCGGATCAGTCCCTCTTGAAAAATAGATCCGTTCAAAGCTGCAAGATCTACGTTCGAGTTGCTCAATGAATGGCTTCTCTTCAAAGCTGCCATCCTTATTGATGATCAGGGCGTGACCTGGAGTAATTTCTTTTATTTGTGAGTACTCACAACCAAATGCTGTTTTGATCGCCGGTTTTTCTGAAGCTACCACTATGACCTCATCATCATAATAGTAATAAGCTGGTCTGATCCCTGCCGGATCTCGAGCTACGAAAGAAGCACCATAACCGATGATCCCGGCCATAGCATATCCACCATCAAAATCTTTACATGATCTTTCAAGAACACGTCCAAGGTCCAGCTCTTCTTCTATTTTTTCAGTAATCTCCTCATTGCTGAGCTTATCGCGGTATTTATCAAAAATTCGATGATTTTCTTCGTCGATGAAGTGGCCAATCTTTTCCATCACTGTGACCGTATCCATCTTGGCTTTAGGAAACTGGCCCAACTCCACCAATTTCGCAAAAAGCTCATCCACGTTGGTCATGTTGAAGTTCCCGGCCATCACCAGGTTTCTGCTACGCCAATTATTTTGTCTTAGGAAGGGATGGCAATTCTCAATGCTATTCTTTCCATGAGTACCATATCTTAGGTGACCCAACCAAACCTCCCCGGTAAACGCATAATTTACCTTAAGCCACTCTGCATCCCGCGAATCCCCGGAAGAATCTCTTTTAGCCTTCTCATACTTCTTGCTGATCTTCCCGAAAATCTCTTCTAAGGGTTTATTAGCAATTGTTCGGTACCGGCTGATGTATCGGTGACCGGGTGGGACATCAATTTTGATGCTGGCTACACCAACGCCATCTTGCCCACGATTGTGCTGCTTCTGCATGAGCAGATACATCTTTTTTGCCGCATAGGAATGCGATCCATATTTATCTATGTAATACTGAAGCGGTTTCCTCAATCTGAGGTGGGCGATCCCACATTCATGTTTGATCGCATCGCTCATGGGACAGATTGGCTAATGAGTAACTCTTTCATTACTGTGACTAACTCAGGTGCAAAGAACAACAATAACAAGACAATTGAAAAAAGAGTTGCCACAATTTTCGCTAAGAAAGTGGTTTCTATCGACCGCACGACTTTTGGCTTCATTAGAAACAGGTAGTATGGAATCCTGAAATAGAAGAATAACGAGAGAACCGTGGCGAAAACGGCTGTCACAAGGTAAATCATGATCAGCCAGTTATCCGTAGCGAGAAATTGTTCCCAAAGTGAGGTAAACAGCATGAATTTAGCTGTAAACCCAGCCATCGGCGGCAGTCCAACAAGGGAAACCAGAACAAAAGTAAAAGCAACACTAATAGTTAAGGTAAGCTGTCCAACTCCAGAATAGTCTTCATTATTTACTACACCTCTCCTTTCGAAAAAGTCCAATAAGTAAAACGCTGAAACATTCATTATTGCATAAATGAAACTGTAGAACCAAAATGCCTGAACAGTCGATTCAGAATTCAGCAAAACCAAAGGCAACAGGAACCCTGAATGAGCAATCGCCCCAATGCTTATCATTCTTCTGGCATTGACCTGCTTCAAAGCAGCAAGGGTGCCGAACGCGACAGTAATGATCCCTAACACCAATCCAATGGATAGCAATTCATCCCATGGTCCCAGTATGGAGGCAACTCTACCAATCAAAACAAGGGATGCGAGCTTTGGAACAACCGAGAAAAGAGCAGTTGCATCTGAGGGAGCTGATTGATAGGTCCCGGGTACCCAAATATGAAAAGGGACGATCGAAGCTTTGAAAAAAAGTCCAAACAGCACAAACAACAGGCCCAGGCTTGCAAACTGACCTTCAAAGAGTTCAGTAGACCAATCTGTTAAATAGAAAGATTGGGTTGTGCCATAGATCAACCCGAAACCAAATAGCATAATGGCTGAACTGAGTGCTCCAAAAAGGAGATATTTAATGCCTGACTCGTATCCTTCTTTTTTAAAGACAAAATTGGTGAGGATATATGCTGCTATGGAAGTCAGCTCTACTGACAGATAAAGGATCAAAAAACTATTCGCCTTCATAATGAAAAGACTTCCAACCAGCAGGCTGATCACCAGAAAATAGAACTCGGCAACATGCTCCTTACTTCTTTGAAAGACTAGTAAGAGGAGTGCTGTAAGTAAAAAAAGAACACTAAAGCGTTTGGTGATCTCATCAACCCAAATAGCATCTGATAGATACACGCCGGTATCCAATGATTTGTAGTTGAAAAAGATTGCAACTAAAAGAACAAGGGCATAAGTCCATTTAATAGTTGGTGATGAACTCCTGATCAGACCGACGATGAGTAAAACGATCGATCCAAGGATCAACGTGGACTCTACTTTTACAGCCGATAAATCTTGAAGGATCTCTGAAAGCTGTAATCCCAGGTTCATGGCTTGAATGAAGTCACATGGTTGATTAGGAAGTTGATCGTTCCATCAGAAACATCCAGGACGATCTTTGGGTAAATACCTAACAGAAGAACAAGCAATGCCAATGGAATGAGCATCAATTTCTCGTGTGCTGATAAATCCAACATAGCCGGTTCCCAACTTTTTTCACGGACAAAGTATTTGCCAAAAAACATTCGCTGAAGTGTCCAAAGGAAATAAGCCGCAGAAATTGCTATCCCCAAAGCGGCAAGAATACCTATCCAAAAGCTCAAGCTTGATGCTTTAAATGCTCCGATCAAAACCATTAATTCTGCAACAAAGCCTGAAAGGCCTGGCAGGCCCAAGCCTGCAAAGAAGAAAATCGCAGTTAGGAAAGTATAAACAGGCATTTTATGTGCAAGGCCACTAAAATGCTCCATTTCCCTGTTCTTCGTACGATCATAAATCACACCAGCAATAATGAACAAAGCAGGTGAAATCAGTCCATGAGAAACCTGTTGATATAATGCACCCGAAATTCCTTCTACAGTGAGTGAAGCAAGTCCAACCAGAACGAATCCCATGTGGGAAACGGAGGAATGCGCAACCATGCGTTTAATATCATTCTGAGCCAATGCATTCAACCCACCGTAAAGAATTGACAGCACACCCAGGATCGCCAGAGGAATTCCATATTGCTGTGTCATGTCAGGGAATATTCCAACAATGATCCGGATGAATCCGAATGCACCAACTTTCAGTAAAAGTCCCGCCAAAACTATTGAGATAGGTGTGGGGGCTTCTACGTGTGCATCAGGCAACCAGGTGTGCAGAGGCACCATTGGCAGCTTAATCCCAAAACCTATTATAAGAAAAAGAAATGCGAGAGCTCGAGCAGAATACCCAAAGATCAATTGCTGTGATCCGGGATCAAGAACTGTTCCTGACAGGTAGTTTGCATCCAACATTTGGACAAGACTGAACGTATTCGCTTCTCCATCTACTACGCTCAAGTAAAGTCCGATCATCACTACCAGTATGAACAGTGATCCAAACAATGTGTAAAGAAAGAATTTGATCGAAGCATACGATCTTCTAACTCCTCCCCATATTCCAATAAGGAAAAACATAGGCAACAGCATCAATTCAAAGCACAGATAGAATAGGAAGAAATCAAGTGCAATAAAGCACCCAACGATGCTTGAGCTTAGAATGAGGTACAAGATGAAGTACCCTTTCACTTTTTCGTTGATATTCCAGGAGGATATCACGCCTATAAAAAGTACAAGTGATGACAGAAGGATCAGTGGGGCACTGATTCCATCAACGCCCAGGTAATAATCAATGTTCAGGCTCCCGACAGAACCTAGTTTGATCGTAATCCAGTCTAGTTTTTCAACAAACTGAAAAGCGCCTGACCAATTGGTTGGAACCAGGGTTCTATCAAACTGAACATACAGAATAAGTGAAAGCACCAATTGGACTCCCGTAGCTCCAAGTGCAAGTCGTTTGAAAACAGATGAAGCTTCTGCTCTTACAAACAGCATCCCGAAGGCTACTAAAAGTGGGAAAAGGAATATGTAAGAGAGTAAGTAGTTCATTAACTAATTAAAGCAGTGTCCAACTTAAGATCATGATCAGGAACAGGAGCAACCAAACAATCTGGAGTTGTGCTTCTCTTGCATGCACCCCGGAAAGAAGTCGACCCATCTGTTTCGAGACCCAGGCAGCAAGATTAACAATTCCATCAACAACCAGTCGATCAAAAATGGAAAGTGCTTTGGCCAACACAACTCCTAAAACCGCAAGCCCATTGATCGTTTTATCAATAATACTTCGCTCTATCCAGTTAATAGCTTCAGAAAATCGGAATACTGAGTTTCCAAAAACTCTGTAAAAATCTGTTAGGTAGAATCCATTGAATACAACTCTTCCGGTAAAGGAAACTGGCGAGTCCTGCTTGTTGAAAGCTTCGGAAAAACTGGAACCTGGTTTGAAGAAAATGTAAGCAAGAGATAATCCTACCACCGAAAGTGCAATAGATATCATCGGTGCAACCTGTTGAATAACCGGATCTGCTTCAGAGCTTAGTCCAAAGTAGTTCATCAGCCATGAATCATGTCCTAGCGGATTCCATGAATAGAATATCCAAAGCGAGCCCAAAGCCAATAATGCCAACGGTGTTTTGATCAGCCAACTCTCGGCTCCACTTACCTCACTATTCCTTTCTCTTGGCGAACCAAGGAAAGTCAATAGGATCAATCTACCTATGTAAAATGCAGTGAGCAGACCACTGAATAATGCAATGTCTGAAACCAGGTAGCCCCAAATTCCATTTTGCTCAGCCCATGACCAGGCTGCAAGAATGATCCCCTCCTTTGAAAGAAACCCGGAAAGGAAAGGGATTCCGGATAAAGCCATTCCACAAATCAGAAACGTTGAAAAAGTCCAGGGAAGTAGCTTTTGCAATCCTCCCATAGCTCTAAGGTCTTGCGGATCCGAATTAGGACTTACTTCTTTCATGCAGTGGATCACGGCACCAGCTCCAAGAAATAACCCTGCTTTAAAGAATGCATGCGTCCATAAATGAAACATTGATGCTTCTCCCGCCCCTACTCCGATCCCAATGATCATGTAACCAAGTTGTGATATGGTGGAATATGCAAGGACCTTTTTGATATCATGTTGTGTGATTGCTGATACTGCTCCATAAAGCGTAGTGATAGCCCCAATCAACGCCATTGTATTCAATACACTTTGTGGCATCATGGGTGCAAGACGGAAAAGCACATAAACGCCAGCTGCAACCATCGTTGCAGCATGGATCAACGCTGAGACAGGAGTCGGTCCGACCATTGCTTTGGTCAGCCAGCCTGAGAATGGAAATTGAGCGGATTTCCCAAAAGCACCAATCATTATCAAAAGGGAAGGTAAGAAAGGGATCTCATGGTCCAAGCCTGAAATCGGAACGCTCCCTAAGCTAGCCACTAATAAAAGTATCCCCGAAAGCAACGCTACATCTGCTACCCGATTGACCATAAAAGCTGTCCGGGCAGATTGAGGAATTCCATCTTTACGGTACCAGTATCCTATTAGGAGGTATGAAGCCAGGCCGACTAATTCCCAAAAGATCAAAAGAGTGACCAGCTGATCAGCGAGGACCAATCCCAGCATTGCAAACACAAAAAGTCCAAGCTTCCCAAAGTATCTTCCGGTGTTCTCCCCCTCCATATACTTTATTGAAAACACACTGACAAGCAATGATATTCCTGTAACCAAGACAATGAGAATACTGGAGGAATTATCCAGGTAAAAAATGATTGGTAACCCTGGCAACCACTCTAATTGGAATCCTACCAGGTTGTCAGAAACTAATAGTGAAATAGAAATGATAAGTGAAACGGCAAGTATTGTGGAAAGCGACAAGCCTTTGCTCCTGGTCGTTGCTTCTATGATACCTCCGGAGAGTGGCAATATCAAAAGGATTATGAGCAATTCAGGTTTCATTCGTTTCCAACCTCCTTCAATTCATCAAGATCAGATGTCCCGAACTTATTGAAAACATTTAACAGAATTGCCAGAGCTACCGCAACCTCGCATACTGTGATGACAATGCTAAAAATTGCAAAAACCTGACCATTTAGCGTTCCATCCGCTGCTGAGAAATTGATCAGTAAAAGATTGGCTCCATTTAGGATCAATTCAACACCGATAAGAACGAAGACGATGTTGCGCTTTGCAATAACAACATATAGTCCTGAGCAAAAAAGGACCAATGAAAGGTGAAAATAGAATATACCGGGAAGCTCACTCATTAGCAGACCTTTTAGCTAAATAGGCTGCTCCAACAAGAGCGACCAACAACAGAAATGCAACCAACTCAAACGCCACTAAATGTGTGGTCAGGAATGAAATCCCGATCGACTCAACCTGATCCACTGTTGCAACCGGGTCAGGCTTCAGGATGCCAGTATTAAAACCAATGTAAGAGATCGTTGCAAAAATGGTGATCGAAATCAACGTTGCTAGCACCCGATTCTTGCTTTCTGAAAGCAACAGGTTTTTTCCTTGTCTGGTCGTCATCATCACACCAAAAACGAGCAAGATTACCACGCCACCTGCATATAAGAGAATCTGAACAACCGCGACCAACTCCGCTTTTAGCAATACATAGGTTCCAGCCAGGCTGATCAATACCAAGGCAAGCGCATACGCTGCATGGATCACATTCTTTGTCAGAAGGATGATCCCTATGCCTAAAAGTGCTAGCAAACTGAAAATGACTTGTAGCGTTAGGATCACTTCTTCTTAGGGATAGGTCTTGGTTTGAAAACAGGTTTAGCTGCTGACTTTTTTATGGCCGAAACACCAGCTGGCTTTTCTTTTCCCGATTCTTTACTGGCCTGAAATTCTTCAAATTCTTTCTTCCTCTGATCAATTTCTTTCTCTGACATCTTACTGAATGGGAAGTTATGGTCCTGGATATTATCAGTACTGTAATCAAATTCTTTGGTCATTGTCAAGCATTCAGTCGGGCATACCACAGTACACAGGCCACAGAAACAACATTTAGCCATGTCGATATCAAACTTGGCGGCATGAATTCTCAAAGGAGTGCCATCTGAAGTGGTACCATAGGTTTCAGTAGCACGGATAGGTTCAATTTCGATGCAATCGACCGGGCAGATCTTTGCACACTTATCGCAGACAATGCAATCATCGATCTCATTATGCAGCTTGTATCTGCCAATATCCGGAACCGGTATTTCTTCTTTTGGAAATTGAACTGTGAAGGTTCTTTCGGTCTCTTTGAAGTAATCTTTATCTTCCAGGTACTCTTTCTTGCGTTTCTTTCTAGCCTGGAAAAAGTATCCGAGACTTAGCGCCATCCCCTTCCGGATGGTTGAAAAAGTGACCGCTATATTCTTCCAATAACTCAACTGATTATCCAGAGTTTCCAGATTCCACAAATAAACAACAATAACAGAGAAGCAGGTGTTAGGTACTTCCAGGATAAGCCCATGAGCTGGTCCACTCGTAGGCGTGGCAAGGTCCACCTAACCCACATTTGAACAAATACAAGAAGTAATGCCTTTGATAACAACCAAAAACTTCCCCAATAGGTGCCGGAAGTAAGTTCGTAAAGGCCCAGTCCGAGATCAGGCAAAGGTGAGTTCCAACCGCCGAAGAACAGGATCGAAGCTACGATGGATAATAGAAGCATCATCCCATATTCTGATAGCATAAATATACCCCACCTGAATCCGGAATATTCCGTATGAAAACCTGAAATGAGCTCTGATTCTGATTCTGGTAGATCAAAAGGAGTACGATTGGCTTCCGCAAGACTCGCCGTGAAGTAGATAATAAACGTGAAGATCAAAACCGGATGATTCACAATGTTCCAGCTCAAAATCCCATTGCCTGTTTGCTGCGAGCTAATGATACTTAAATCAAGTGTACCTGTAATTATGATAACGCTTAAAACCGCAAGACCCAATGGGATTTCGTAGGCAACGATCTGTGCGACCGATCGCATTGCACCAAACAGGCTGTACTTGTTATTGGAAGACCATCCTGCCATCAATATTCCAAGTACATCGAGGGAGATGACTGCCAGGAGTAAGAAAAGCCCGGATGAAATGCCGGGGCCAGTCATTGAAGCATTGAGAGGTAGGACCGAATAACCAGCGAAAACAGCCAGGAAAACAACAAATGGGGCAAGTAGAAAAGGGACCAGGTCAACATTTTTTGCCCTGATATCCTCTTTTTGAAGCATTTTGAGCAAATCTGCCACGGTTTGAAGAAGGCCCTTAGGGCCCACAACCATCGGTCCTAATCGGTTTTGGATAAACGCTGCTGTTTTTCGTTCAGCATAGACAGCAAAGACAACAAATATCAGGAGGAAGAATAAATAGAAGATGAACGAAAGCACACTCGAATTTAGTGCTACTTCTTCAAGAATCGACGACTGATCACAAAATCATCTCCCGATACTTCCATGAAATACAATCCGGGATCGAGTGAATGGATACTCAGTGTGCTTGTGTAATTCGCTGCATGTAGCAATCGCCCTGTTAAATCTCTGATGTTCAAAGATTTTACTCTTTTCTGAAGATCGACCGGCAAGGAAATATTCAAGTAGTCCGAAGAAGGATTTGGGTAGATCTCAAGAGTTGTCCGGATGGTATTGGAAGAAAGAATAACAAAGGGCTCAGAGACAGCAGTGCATACACCATTCGAAACCTCCACGGTATACACACCGATCTCAGGGGATTGCCACTCTTCAAGGTCATTTTGTGATAGTACCAAATCACCATTATAATACCATCTGATTTCTTCAACCCCATCACCAACAGTTAGTTCAAGACCATTATCCCCGGAATTGATCACTGGTGTTTCCGGTGCTACACCATCTGTGTCTATGCTAAGAGTCTCACTGACGGAGCATCCGTTACTATCGGTAATCACCAACTGATAATCACCAACAGTTAACCCCTCAATGAACGAATTACTTTGAACTTCACCATCAAAACTAAGTTGTAAGGTACCTGTCCCTCCTGAGGCTTGAATGCTTACAAATCCATTGTTTCCGTCCGGACACGAGGTATTTGATTGGGCGATGTTGTAAGTGATTGGTTTCGGGCCAACTTCCGCAAAGGATAGCAAGTCAGGGCCTCCCGCATCATTGATATAGATAACATATTCGGAAGGAAGCAATCCTGTAAAATCATTGGAGCTCTGGAAATTTTCTCCATCAATGCTGTAAGTAATGCCTGAAGATTGATTGGTATTGATCCTTATCGCACCAGTTGGATCATTTGAACAAGTCGCATTTGTTACTTCAATATCACTTATGGCTAATGTGATCCCAGCCGGCTCCATTATATAATTATCGATATAAAGATTATTGCCGTATCCGTTGATTGATTTGAATGCAAACTCCACCGCACTCGATTCATTTGGAACCTGTACATACAACTCGACCGTTACCCATTCACCAGCTTCGGGAATAAAAGCCGCCGTATGATCAGGAGCAGTAGCTAGGTCCAAACCCTCCTTTTTCCACACATCCATCCAACTTCCACAAGGATCCTTAACTGCAAATGCCATCCCGTCTGAATATTGCTCACTATAGCGGGCATAAGCATAGTCAAATGATACTCTAAAAACTTTCTCCGTTGAAGCGTCAAGCATTTCAGCAACTATGTAATCTTCCGCTCCTTCTGTCGGGTAATTGAACATATCAATTGTGATTGCATCCGATCCATCTGAAGAAGCAAGATTTGTCTTTTCAAAAGTGATCCCTCCATCATCATTGATCAATTCTTCTTCCAATATAATTTCTTCAAATGACCCGGCTGTTGAGCCTATTGACGAAGTAGAATTGACCACTTCAATGTAGTCTGTGAAATTGACAGTCTCGGAATCATTCTGATCAGTAGTAATGGTCAGCTTTACATTATAGGAGCCTTGTGTTTCGTAAACAACAACAGGGTTCGGGATCGAAGAGGTCGAAGGATTTCCTCCCGGAAACTCCCAGGAATAAGTAGCTGCAGCTACAGACTTATCTATAAAGTGAACCGAGCTTCCGGCACAAATCTTTTCCTGGTCCACATCAAAATTTGCTGCGAAGTATTTGCTTACCAAATAAGTCTTGTAAGTCTGATAGGCAGAGACGATCCGATCGATTTGACCACTAGAAAAAGTATCCCTGCACCCCTTCAATGAGTAGGACATCAAATTGTTTGGATCAGGGGCATAAGGGTCTCCATTGACATCTGTGGCAGTCCCGGTATAATTACAACTCGAATTGATGAGTCCGGTCAAATTGGGATCCGCAGGAGTATCACAAATGTCATCTCCGGCAGTTGAGCAGTTTGAGCCGTCCACCAATTCATCAGTGGTGCCTTCATTGGTTTTACCATGAGTATGATACAATCCAAAATAGTGGCCTAATTCATGTGGGAAAGTGCTTCCATTTGAAGTACAACCATTGTCCATAATGATGTGATCAATCCCTGAATTCGGGAAATAAGCGTATCCACACAGCGGAGAACCACTTGAGGTAACAGAGTTAAAGAAGTAAATATTGATCGTGTTCTCCACATTGTTATTCTGAGTCAGAATCGCCTCGTCATCAGAATCAAAATTGTAGTAGGCAGAATTGTCGATATAGTTTATCTCACCCAAAAGAAAGAAACTGATGTTAGAAGCAGCATACATGTTATTTGCATTTTCTATTGCTGCATTCAGTTGACTTTCAGACAACCCCCCGGTTCCATTACTAAGTCGAACGATATGAGCTGTGATGGCTGCAGAAACAGGTTCGGGATCTCCTGCCATATTGCTTCTAATGAATGATGAAGGCTGAAGCTCATCAAGTGCATCAATATCAGCCTGTGTAGCTTTTGTTCCGCACTTATGCGGTTGTGCATTAGAAAAGCACACAACAAAAGCGAATAAGAAAGATAAAATCAACCTGGCATCCATCCTACTGTGACATTTTCTATTTGCAGGTAGTCAACGACTAACCCATCAAAAACAATATTCTTTAAGACTAACGTAACCTCGTAAGGTTTATCGTCCTCTGCCATGCTAAGTGAATTTTGATCAATTCGAACCTCAACTGATCCCGACTCGGCAGTTTGATCAAGGGTAGGTCGAAGGTTTACGGTACGTACATCATTGCACAGTGATGAACGTATACTTTCCTCAAATTTTTTCCACCTGACTTTTACACCACCTCCTACAGAAATCTCGAAGCTTTGTGTTTCTTTGAATTGATAAGCACTTGCGACATAGCTCACAGAAATGTACGCTTTCTCATCCTCTGTCAGTTTGTAAACCACGAAGTTTCCACAACCTAACTGACCGCCTCGAAAGGGATGTAAAGGGCTCGTTGTTTTAGAAACCGTACAACTGGCTATCAGCAATGTGGTGAACACCAATATCTTCATTTAACTCAATTCCTTCCAGATCGGACTGCTTTCCAGGTGGACACTCTCATCGAAGAATATCCTGGTAGCCTTTTCAAACGCTTCCGTATAGTCCGAAACTAAAAATACATCATTTGAAGGAGCATTCTTAGATTCCAGGTGATTGTATTCAAGAAATGCCTTCAGAGATCTGGCTACCTGCTCCGCAGAATCAAGTATAGTCACGTTTCGATCTACTTCCTTGTAGTAAGCAGCAATTTCGTCTTTGATGATTGGGTAATGAGTACACCCAAGGATCAGCGCATCAATTTCTCCTAAGATCTTATCTGACAAGTAGCTTGCGATCAGATCATGACTGATCTGGTTATGAATAAAGCCTTCCTCGATCATTGGGACAAGAATAGGAGTAGCTAAAGCAGAGAGATTGATCTCGTTTGAGATCTCATTTAGCTTTTTGGTGTAGACATTCGATGTAACCGTTTGCTTCGTTCCGATCAATCCAATTTTCACATCACTCAGATTCTCACGAATAAAATCCACCGTAGGGTTGATCACATCGAAAACCTTGGCCCTTCTACCGGTATACTCCTTAACCAGTTCATAAGCTGCAGAGGAGGCAGAGTTGCAGGCAATTAATATCACTTTACACTTTTGTTGAAGCAGCAGTTCCGAGATCCGAACGGAGTACGCTTGTATAGCCGCCGTGGACTTATCGCCATAAGGCAGGTGTGCTGTGTCGCCGAAGTAGATGATCTGTTCGTTTGGCAACAGTTTTTTCACGGCTCTGGCAACCGTGAGGCCTCCTATCCCACTGTCAAAGATCCCAATCGGTTGGTTGGATTTCATAAGAGCGTAAACATGGATAATTAAAATCCCTCTCCTATAGAAAAGAGAGGGATTGCAAGCAAAGAGTTAGAAATATGATTTAAAGATAATGTCAATTCGTCATAGCGACCAATAAGTCACTTTGCGTGATAATATGGACTTTGTTGGACTCATCCCGAATTAACAACGCCTTCTTTTCCTTACCGATCATCGAGGACATTACGTCGATTGTATCATGAGGAGAAACAAACTGAAAGGAAGCATCCATGACCTCTGAAACAGGTTGATCTCTCAACTCGGGATTCTCTATCAAACTCTTAAGAATCTTATTATCTGAAATACTTCCGACGAAATTGTTCCCATCGATAACTGGTGCCTGGTCAATTCCTTTTTGATTCATCGAAATGATTGCATCTCCAATCTTTTGATCGTGACCAATGGTGTGCAATGCCGAGGAACCGTTACGGCTCTGAATGATGTCCTTGGCTGTAGCAAACCGTCGTTCCTCCAGGAATCCATGATCTTTCATCCAGTCATCATTGTAAACCTTACCTAAATACCTGGTCCCGTGATCCGGAAGAATGATGACCATTACATCGTCTTCTTTCATGTTATCCCTGGCATACTCCAAGGCCCCGTAAACAGCAGATCCACATGACCAGCCAACAAACAAGCCTTCCTCTCGCGCCAGTCTTCTAGTCATAATAGCCGCATCCTTGTCTGTGACCTTAACAATATGATCAACCAGATCAAAATTTACGTTCTTCGGAAGGATATCTTCGCCAATCCCTTCTGTCAGGTAAGGATAGATCTCCTTTTCGTCAAAAATTCCTGTTTCCTTGTACTTTTTGAAAACAGAACCATAGGAGTCCAGGCCAACGGTGATCACATTCGGGTTTTGTTCCTTTAAGTATTTGGAGGTTCCGCTTATTGTTCCCCCGGTTCCCATCCCTGCGGCATAATGGGTGATCTTGCCATCCGTGTCTCTCCAAATCTCCGGGCCTGTGGCTTCATAGTGAGCTGCCGTGTTGGAAACATTGTCATATTGGTTAGGATAGAACGAATTTGGAATGTCCTCATTCAATTTTTTCGCTACCGAGTAGTACGATTTCGGATCTTCAGGAGGAACGTTGGTAGGACAAACGATCACTTCGGCTCCCATTGCCCTCAACACATCAATTTTTTCTTTACTCTGCTTATCAGCGAGTGTGAAAATACATTTATATCCTTTTGCGATTGCTACCAGTGCCAATCCCATTCCGGTGTTTCCTGAAGTACCTTCGATGATGGTCCCACCAGGTTTTAAGATGCCTTTTTCTTCAGCATCCTCTATCATTTTCAACGCAATTCTATCCTTGATAGAGTTACCAGGATTGAAGTATTCCACTTTGACCAGGATGGTTCCGGGGATGTCTTTGTTTACACTATTCAGCTTAAGTAGCGGGGTGTTTCCTATTGCTTCTGTGAGGTTTTTTAAATAATTCATTTATTTGGATCAATTGCTTCCGCAAAGGTAGAAAAAGCCTAAGCCAAAACCTTGAGCTTAAGAAATACTTGATTGGGAAATACCAGGACTAAATGAAATAAAAAAGGCCACCCCGAAAATCGAGGTGGCCAGTCACCACTAATTAACCATAGCCACTCTATGGATCTTTAACTTCTTCTAGTAAAACTTTTGCCCGTTTGTCATGAGACAAAGATGTGATCAAACAAAGGTTGGCAAAAGGAATCGATGTATACAATCGGTATACAGACCCGATATTTGAGGATTTTTTTACAATCCACAGAACTTTCCAGCCAGATAAATCAGGTCTTTAGGGCCTTCAGGACGGTAATTCAATGCCAGATTCAAACGTTTGGCTTCATCCATCCTTGAATACTTTAGTTTGGAGTCAGCGTATTGCCATGCCTCATTAAATTGAGCCAATACCTGGTCCGCTTCCCCTTTTTTGCTCTGATTCATCAGACTATGATATAATCCATTCAATGCAAATCCATTTTTGGGATAGTTCTTCAGGTCTTCCTGATACACAGCTTCAGCCTCCGTGAAGCGATCATTTCTCATGTACAGATCCCCAAGTAAGTGACGAACGGAAAAGAACCAGTCCGGCGGTTCATTATAGTTGAGTGCATCCTCTATCTTGATTGCTTCCTTAAGAAGCAATTCTGCAGCACTGAAATCACCTTTTTTATCAGCAATTTCCGCTGCAAGTACCCGGGAAGCTATGTCCGTTACATCCTGAGCTGTATTGATATCAAAGATCCCAATAGTTTTCAGAATGCCTGTATCCCGGATCTCAATTAGCTTTTGAAGTTCTTGTTTAGCTAGGTTCATCTTTCCTGAATTGATCAGCGCCATTCCACGGCTATAGATCCACATTGCTGTGAGATATGGATAATCAGGATCGGGTGCTCTCAATGCCAGAATCTTTTCCCACTGTGCAAACTTGACAAGCACATTGTAAGGAATTGTCAGGAAGTGTTGGGTGGTTTCGTAACCAGGTTTCCCTAAATAGTTACGGTCAATGATATCTGACATGGTGTAGGAAGCTTCAATGGCCCTGGCACCTCGACCTTCCAAAGCTGCACAAGCTGCCAGAAAATGATAATTGTGAGGATAGTAAAGCTGTGGATAAGCTCCCTGCGCCCGACATTGCGCCACATAGGTACTGTCAACCAAAACAGCTTGTTCATTAGCCAGTGTTCCCAGATGATAATCCCCTGTATTGATATAGGTATGAGAAGGCATGTGGACTAAGTGACCAGATCCCGGAACCAGCTCCATCAATCGGTCAGCAGCATCTGTACCGTCTCGAGGTGTTGCAGATGCTTCAGTAGCGTGGATCAGCAAGTGGTTGGCCATTGGATGTTCCGCATCAATCGTTATAGCCGCATTCAACAACTCAAGTATTTGAGGTGTCCATGTTCTGGCTGCTCCGCCTTTGTACTCATACAAATCCCATGGATGTAAATTCATTTTTGCTTCGGCGCTGAAGGTAAGGATATCCGCATTCGAAGGGTACTTCTCGACAAGCTCGTCCAGGTAATCTGCATACCCTTGCAAGTCAGGGCCGTTTGATTCTTTTGAATACTTGATCGTTGCTGAGGTGATCAGGTCCGCTTCCCAATCTGTCAGATTTTGTTCAGTCGAACTTTGGGATGCTTTTTCAACTGCCCAAAGAACTTCTTCGCGAGCCTCCGG
This sequence comes from Cyclobacteriaceae bacterium, assembly GCA_965267415.1. Classification (GTDB taxonomy): domain Bacteria; phylum Bacteroidota; class Bacteroidia; order Cytophagales; family Cyclobacteriaceae; genus Ekhidna. Next base: position 1,596,648 of record OZ253955.1, read on the forward strand.
GTCCATTCCGGCATTGTAGTTAGGTCCTAATGCATAGGCCAGTCCCCAATAAGCCATGGCATACGTACTATCAAGTCGTATTGCCTCTTTAAAAGAACGAATGGATTCAGCATGATTGAATCCATAGGACATCATCAGTCCCTGTACAAAAAACTTCTTGGCATCACCCGATTGAGAAGTAGACTCAAACCAGTAATCCCCCAGGTTAGTAAAGAGCGGTGCGTTGAATTTAGGTCCCTGTTTATCGCAAGAAACCAATACCGCCATTGCAATTGCTACTCCCATTAAGACCAGCATCAATTTTGTCCAGTAGCTAATCAGTTCTTTCATAATTACTTCGTGTGTTAGTGATGAAGCAAAATTGAAAAGGTGCTGATTCAGTCTGCTATTTAAACCATAGACATAAGGTTGACGGTTCTTCCAAAACGAGTAAACATAAGGTGAACATTTACGATATCTCGTTCAGAAAATCGTTTAAATTTTGCTCTGAAGGCAGATTTAGCTTCTTCTTTAGGCGATACCTTGCTGTCTTTACACTTTCGGGGGAAATACCGAACATCTCTCCTATTTCTTTAATCGAGAAGTTCATTTTTACCAGCACACTTAGTCGAAGATCATTGTTAGTTAGGGATGGAAACTTCTCATGGAGTCTTTCGAAGAATCCGGAATGAACATTTTCAAAACGTAACTTGAAGTCTTTCCAGTCCTCATCTACTCTTATGTGTTTGTTCACTATCCGTTCAACGCTTGAAAGTTTCTTCTTAAGTGCAGGTTCGGATTGCTCCTTTATTTCTTTGATGGATTCACTGAGCTCTTCAAACAATCGATTCTTTTGAACAAAGTTGACGGTATAAGAAGACAATTCTCTGTTTTTAAACTCAACTTCCTGCCGGGCTTTCTCTGCTACTTCCCTGGCCTTTGCTTCTTTTCGTCGTGCAACTGCTTGCCTGGTCCGAACAAGTAGGGCTGCCAATGAGATAATGAGTGCAATCGCAATAACAAGAATAAAGATCCGTGTCCGCTGAAGGTCTGTTTGCTGCTCTAGTATAACTATTCTTTGCTCACGTGCTTCGATCTGACGTTTTTGTTCAACAGTAGCTAGCTGAGCTTCCAACTGAGAGATATTGTTAATGATCTGCTCATTGAAAATACTATCCCTTACCTGGATGTATTGGTCATAGTAGAAAATCGCTTTATTCAAATCTCCATTCCGGCGGTTGACAACCTGGAGATTCTCGTAGATATCCCTTAGCCATTTATAGGAGCCAATCTTAATAGCAAAATCAAGTGCTTCTTTCAAGTAGCGTTCAGCTTCAGAGAGGTTATTGAGCGAAAGGTTGACTTCCGCCAGATCAAGCAATGTTTTGGTTTTTCCTTCCACATCGTTGATTGATTCACTAATGTCCAATGATCGTTTCAGGTAGATTAAGGCACTATCGGGTCGGTTCTTTGCTTGATTCAAAAGCCCCAGACGATTATAAACCTCCATTTTACCATATTCAAAAGAGGCCGCATCATGAATGATCAACGCACGCTCCAGAAAATCCTCCGCTACATCTAGCCTGCCAATGTCTATGAAGATCGAGGCAATCTTGGTGTAGGTGGTGCCGGATCTTCCGGAAGCCTTAAGTGCTTCGAAGATCTGTAATGCTTCAAAATAAAATAGCTGTGCCCGATCATAGTCAAATCGGTCAGCGTAGACAAGGCCAATATTCATGAGGCAGTTTCCTTCTCCCAAAGAGTCTTTCAATGAGCGATACTGCTCCAGTCCTTCAAATAAATAAGTCAGGCTATTATCGTAGCTTCCTCTCGCCCAGTTAGCCACACCAATTACACGGTTTGCAAACGCCACTCCTTTTGGATACTCCAGGATATCTGCGAGTGCTTTGGCTTCCTGCCCGTAAATAATGGATTGAATCGGATTGACGATCCAATATTCATAACCCAGCTCGTTCAGGATGTCTACCTTAATAGTGTCGTCATCTGCTTGTTTGGCTAAGGTCAGTTCAAGGCTATCGATCTTTTGGCAATAGGAAACACAAAGACCGAAGCAGGCAGCTATAGTGAGAAAGTACTTCATGTCGGGAATACAAATAAACCAAACATCCGGATCATCTCGAAGGCATTGAGGATTCACTATATTTATTTCATTATAACCTGTATTAAACCTATGAGAATTGTCAGCTTGTCTTTTTTACTAATCCTGTCATTTACCGTATTCAGCCAGAACCCCTATTTCCCAAAGACGCTCAATATGCAGCAACGAGCTGAAGTCGTTGATCAATGGTTGGAAGAACGCGTTAAGACGGTCCTTCCAGAGATTATGCGACGATCCAACATTGATATGTGGGTGATCATTGCCAGAGAGTATAACGAGGATCCTGTCATTAAAACACTACTTCCCGCCACCTGGCAATCCGCCAGGAGAACTACAATCCTGATCGCTTATGATCCTGGAGAAGGCCAGGAGTTGGAAACCTTTGGAATGTCAAGATACAATACAGGGTCTTTGTTCAAAACAGCCTGGAACAAGGAAGAGCAACCGGATCAGTGGAAAGCGTTGGCTGATATGATCGCTGAGAAAAATCCACAAAAGATCGGTATCAATAAATCGGAAACATTTGCATTGGCTGACGGCATTTCATCGACTCATTATGATCAATTGATGGAAGTCTTGTCTAAAAAATATCAGGAAAGAGTGGTCAACGCAGAAAATGTGGCTATTGGATGGTTGGAAACCCGAACAAAAAGTGAAATGATGGTTTATCAAAACATTGTCCGGATGGCACATCAGATCATTGCCGAAGGCTTTTCCGAAAAAGTCATTCAACCTGGAATAACCTCTACTGATGATGTGGTCTGGTGGTACCGAGATCGCATCAGAGAGCTGGGTTTTACCGCATGGTTCCACCCTTCCGTTTCCATTCAGCGCAAAGACCCTGAATCTTTTGATCACCTTAGATCCTTTTCAGAAAGACCCGAGCAACAAATCATTATTCCAGGAGACCTTTTGCATGTAGATTTTGGAATTACCTACCTGAGGCTAAATACGGATACCCAACAGCATGCTTACGTTTTAAAGCCTGGAGAAAACGAAGCTCCTTCATATTTAAAAGAAGCTTTCAAGAAAGGCAATCGCGTTCAGGATATCCTTACTTCGAATTTTGAAGAAGGACGTTCCGGAAATGAGATCTTAAAAGCTACCCTGGATCAATGTAAGGAGGAAAATCTAAAGGGAGTTATTTACACTCACCCCATTGGCTACCACGGACATGGTGCAGGTCCGACCATTGGGTTGTGGGATCAACAAGGAGGAGTGCCTGGAAAAGGTGATTATCCACTTTATAAGAACTCCGCATACTCGATTGAATTAAATGCAGGAGTATACATTGACGAATGGGAGAAAGAGATCCGCATCATGCTTGAAGAAGATGCCTTCTTTGATGGAGACGAAACACGATATATAGATGGTCGTCAAACCGAGTTGCTTTTGATCCCTCGCAAACTGGAACCCAACTCCAGGTATTAAGGATTGTTGGCTTTGGCGTAGGCAAGTACTTTTTCCCAATCATCAGCATAAGCTTCCCTGATCCGGCCCTTGTACTCGTCACTTTCAAGTGGCTCTTTGGGAACCCAGCTTTCAGGGAACAAGGCGGCAGCATACATGATCAGGTGAAACAGTAACCACCAGGGCCGGTAGGTCAGCCAGTGGAGAACCCGGTTGCTCGGCATACTCGGTGGTGTCTTCTTAAAACGTCGGCAAAAACTCCTGAGTACGCGCAATTGCTTTTCGGTATAGGAGGTGTGTTTCACCTTCAGAGACACTTTGCTTTTGTTATATGTGGTGCCTGTAAAAGCCGAGATCTTATCGAAAAAAACCCAAGGGTCATTTTTCAATTCTTCATGAAAAAGCACGAGGGGTTTCTGTGTAAAATATTTCTCGGTTTGCTCCAGCTTGGGATAAAACAATACTTGCTCATGCTCCCAGTGACTGCCTTCAGGATCGTCCAGGTTGAAGAATTTCTCAAAGTCCCAGTGAAATCCGTTTTTTACTGCACGCCGATATTGTGAAGCGATCCAGCCATCGTTTCTTCTAAAACAAATAATGACCTTCGTGTCCGGAAAATGAGATGAAAACCATTTTACCTCTTCTTCAAACTGCCGATCGAATTCTCGTGAAACCAGGTATTTTTCATATTCGCCACGCTTAATGATCTCTACACTCTTCTTATACTTCGTCCGCTGGATGTAGTGAATGCCTTCCAATTTTGGGAATACATTGTATTGAAGGTAGGTAGATGCCACTTTGCCTAAGCCTACATGAAAATAGATTTCAGGATGTCCTGCCATGCCGCAAAGAAATCAAAAAAAAATCACCATTGAAGAACGTTCAATATTTCCTTAATTAACCTTTCAATAACATTTAATTAATATTTCTACAGGAATCACTTGCATAAAAGGATAGCATGTGAAATTTTTGTGAACAGTCCCAGTCACTCGCTGTGAAAAAAGACACTAATTCGAAAAATCTCATACTGGTATTTGAGGTTGTTGCCTTCATAGGCTTACTGGTTTTTATTGCGCTCAATAAGTTTTTCCATTTCTTTTCCTAGAACGATTTTTTTCAGGTGCTGAATCCATAAATTTGCCTTATGGCAGAAGCGCGGGCAGACTACTTGGAGTCGCTTAATCCCCCACAACAAGAAGGAGTAGTAAACATTGAAGGTCCAAGCATGATCATTGCTGGAGCAGGGTCCGGGAAAACCCGTGTACTGACCTATCGCATCGCTCACCTTATCCAGTCTCACAATGTAGATCCCTTCAACATTATGGCTTTGACCTTTACCAACAAAGCCGCAAAGGAGATGCAGCACCGGATCGAAAGTGTAGTGGGAGCTGAAGCAAGAAATCTTTGGATGGGTACTTTTCACTCTGTTTTCGCACGTATTCTAAGAGCTGAGGCAAGTAAACTGGGTTATCCAAGCAACTTTACCATCTACGATACCGATGATTCTAAAACACTGATCAAACTGATCGTCAAGGAAATGAAACTTGACGACAAGGTCTACAAGCCAGGGATCATCTACAACCGGATCTCCGGGGCTAAAAACAGGCTGGTTTCCTGGAGAGAATACTTAAATAATCCTATCTACCTGGAAGACGATACGCTGAATATGCGACCGGAAATGGGCCGAATATACAAGACATATTCCGAGCGGTGTTTTGCTGCAGATGCCATGGATTTTGATGACCTGCTGTTCAATACCAACATTCTTTTCCAGGAAAATCCGGATGTTTTAAATAAGTATCAGCAGCGGTTCCATTACGTGATGATCGACGAGTTTCAGGATACCAACCTTTCTCAATATCTGATCGCCAAGCGACTGGCAGCTGTTCGACAAAATATCTGTGTCGTAGGTGATGATGCGCAGAGTATCTATGCGTTCAGGGGGGCAGACATTCAGAACATCCTGAACTTCGAAAAAGATTACCCGGATCTGAAAATGATCCGCCTGGAGCAAAACTACCGATCCACTCAGACGATCGTCAAGGCGGCCAATTCCGTGATCAACAAGAACACAGCCCAACTAAAGAAAAGTGTCTGGACGGAGAATGATTCCGGTGAATTGATCGACCTCATCAAGGCCACTTCCGATAATGAAGAGGGTAAATTGGTTGCCTCCTCCATTTTCGAAACCAAGATGCAAAATCATTCGCCTAATAATGATTTTGCTATTCTCTATCGTACCAATAGCCAGTCAAGAGCTATGGAAGAGGCACTTAGACGAAATAATATCAAGTATCGGGTAGTCGGCGGATTATCGTTTTACCAAAGGAGAGAGATCAAAGACTTGCTTGCCTACTTCAGGTATGTCGTCAATCCCAATGATGAGCAGGCCATGCGACGGATCATCAACCTGCCGAAGCGCGGAATCGGGCCCGGGACAATTGATAAAATGGTGGTTGCCTCAGCAGAGGAACAGAAACCGCTTTGGGATATTATGGTCAAAGCTGCTTCGTATGTTGGTGGAAGAGGTGGAACCCAGGTAGAAAACTTTGCAGCACTTATTAAATCTTTTCGACTCACAAATGAAAAGAAGGATGCATATGACACTGCCTCACAAATAGCCAAGACTTCCGGTCTTTTGAAGGAACTGTACGAGGATAAGACCATCGAAGGAATGAATCGCTACGAGAATACCCAGGAACTCCTCAACGCGATCAAAGAATTCACAGAAGACCCTGAGCGAGAAGACAAAAGCCTTGGAGCCTTCTTACAGGATGTAGCACTGCTCACTGATGAAGATCGAAACGAAAAAACGGATGATGCCGTAACACTGATGACCATCCACATGGCCAAGGGGTTGGAGTTCAAGTATGTCTATGTGGTTGGTTTAGAAGAAGACCTTTTTCCTTCACAGATGATGCTCAGCAGCCGTGCTGACCTGGAGGAAGAACGACGACTTTTTTATGTAGCGATCACTCGCGCTAAACAAAAGCTATCCTTTAGCTATGCGCTCAATCGGTACCGATTTGGAAGATTAAAAAATTGTGAACCGAGTAGGTTCCTGGAAGATGTCGACCCTGAATTCATCAAAGTCAATCGGAAATTCTCTTCCAGTGATCCGGTATCTCCGGGAGTGAATTATGTAACGAAAAATTTCGTCAACAACATCAAACGGGAGAATACCACCAAGAAATTCGCCAACCAGGTCTTTCATAAGCCAAGCGTGGATTTCCAGCCTAGCGATACCTCTAACCTTGAAGAAGGGATGAAAGTGGAGCACCCAAAGTTCGGATATGGTGTGGTTTCAGAAATTGACGAGCAGGGTGCCAACAAAAAAGCCAAAGTAGACTTTGAAAAAGCTGGTGAGAAAACCCTGTTACTCAGCTTTGCGAAGCTGAGGATAGTTTAGTAGTTCTGACAAATTGAAAGGCCATTAAACTTAAGAGAATTACCAATGTCCCAATTCCAATGATCATTGCACGCTTAGATGTATTAGGAGCGGCCTCCATGATTCCTCTCTCTGTAAATGCAATGGTCGTCTTGTAACCATTTTCTTCAGTAAGAATAAACTTTGTCAGAATATCATCCTTATAAACTCTGAACAGGTTTGTGTGATGTGAGCTTGATGCAAACATGGTTAGCTGAACTTCCAGATACTCAGGTGAATCAGGCATTGCAGGCAGAACAAACTTCATGTCTGTTTGATGACTGCCCAGCTTAACACCTCCACTTTCCAGTGAAATCTTTACCCCATCATCAGCAACTAACTGGAAATTGGCCCTGGCATACTCCACAAATGCATCACGAAATTCTTCCTTAGTCATAGCCATCACTTCTGCCTCTCCATACTCACTGATCATTGCCTGTTGAACACCGGCTGCTGCAAAGTTCATTTCTATGTACCATCCGGCTTCCGGCACATGTCTTAGCGTGTAAGTAGCAATTTTAGAATTATGAGCGATGGCCTGAAAGACCATCGCTCCGGCAAAAACCACTGTAAATAGTCTGCTCATGAGAATTCTTATAGCGGTTTAACAAACGCTTCCACTGCTTGTTTTCCGACAATACAAGGTGGAACATTAGGTATATCCGTAGAGGCATGATAGTGGTAGATACCCCCTGGATATTCATCGGTTACACCAACATGACCATTACATGAGTCCAGGTCTGTCGGTACGACATCTCCCGAATCATTTGCGGAATAGATTGGATAACCATCCCGGGCATAGCCGATCAATGCAGTAGTTGACTGTGTTTTATTGGTGCATTCGATTCCATTGGGGACATCCAGCAACCCTTCTGCCTGAAGTGTTTCATTGAAATGAGCAGCAATAAAATGCCAGTGGTAATAGCCGGCAGGATCATGATGTCCACCACATCTGTCCAATGAAGGGATCTTTCCTTCTCCCTGAGCCGCCGATCCTGCTACCAAAGGAGGCTCTCCATTGATTGGAACACCATCTAGTGCCAGGCCAATGTATTCTACGTTTTCAATGTTGTCAGGCGTGCCAATATTCTCAGGAACAACCGGAATTTGAAAAGTCAATGTAAGGTTATCATCAGGTATCGGCTCCAGGCAATAGCCAAAGCTTGGATTGTCCATGCCTGAGAAATCTGAAATACGAATGTTACCTCCACCATCTATGATATCGTACCCATCTGCTTCCATGTGATTGAACAATGCAGCATTCATGACACTGAAACCGACCGGAGTACCGTCTGTTGGATCTGAATCTCCTCCCGTTCCATCCGAGTCACCGTCTCCATTGTAGTTGCCAAATCCTCCTACATCCAATGTTGTTTCCGGACAATAAGGACCGTCATCATTCACAGGATTGCTATTAAATACGATTTCATAGCAGGTTCCCGTACCTCCTTCTGAATAATTACAATCAACTAACTCTGCACTTACAAATCCTGGCATATTCTGATATAGCGTAATGTCAACAACATAGGAAGTGAAGCTAAAGGAAGCTTCAGAGGTTAGTGCTTCATTCGAATTATTGTCAGAGGCTGTGATGTTACCAATGTAAGATGTTCCCGCTACTAATCCGGTAATTTGAGCAGTGGTTCCGGTAATAGATACCGACTCAGAGCCAGTGAATCCATTGGAACCTGAAACGGTATAGATAACCTCATCTCCATCTGGATCAACAGCCTCAGTCCAGGCAACTGTTACTGAAGTTGGTGTGATATTGCTAATTGAAGCCGAAAAGGAACCGGGAGCTGAATTGGTGTCATCATCTCCCCCACCCGGATCAACATCTCCTGAATCATCCCCACAAGCGATGAAGATACAGAGGCACAGAATAGAAAGGATAGTTAGTAATGAGCTGATTTTCATGGTTTTTTGTGTTAGTCAGTATAATTAGATGACATTTCGATAGTAATCTTGCTTTTCGAAATTCATTTCTCTCAAATTATGAAAAAAGTTGCAATAATCGGTGGTGGTATCATCGGGCAGTTTTCAGCCTATTACCTGGCAAAAGCAGGAAACGAGGTTACGGTTATTGACAAGAAAACCGATATGACACCAGCCTCAGAAGGTAATTGTGGACTGATTACCCCGGGACATGTGCTACCTCTTAATTCGAAAGGTGCGATCCTGGATGGGATTAAATGGCTGGGAAAGAAAGATGCTCCGCTTAGTATTAAGCCCCAATTCAACCGCTCGTTTATTTCGTGGTTTTTGAATTTCGTCAAATACGCCAACGAAAGCTCAATTAAAAAAGCCTCACTTGCTCGTCATGAGCTTTTGCAGTTGAGTTTTGACTTGTATGAAACATTCTTCAAAGAAGAACCCAACCAGTCAGAATGGCGAAAGGACGGGGTGCTTTACACTTGTAAGACCGAAAAAGGAATGAAGCATCTTCAGCATGAAGTTGAAGTTCACGAGCGATTCAAACTGAGTAGCCGATTGCTTAACAAAGAAGAGGTGATCGAAAGTGAGCCACTCTTGAAAGATGATGTTACCGGAGGCGCAATGATGGAAATGGACGGGTGGCTCAACCCCGGTCAGCTGCTTAGTGATCTAAAGGATGCTAATGAGAAATTAGGAGTTAGCTATGCAAATGGTACAGTCAAGTCTTTAAATGCCACGAAAGGAAAACTTGTATCAGTAACTACTGATGATGGCGAAATCTCTGCTGATGAATTTGTACTTTCAGCTGGAGCCCTAACTCCTGTTCTTGCCAGGCAATTGAACATTAGGATCCCTGTGATCCCAGGTAAAGGATATAACCTCACCACTAACTCGAACAATATCATTCAACTGAAACAGCCACTTCATCTGACAGAGAAGAAAGTGGTAGCTACCCCTTGGAAAAACGGTTTTCGGCTAGGGAGTACAATGGAATTTGTGGGTTACGATTTGACTTTAAATCAAAATCGACTGGATGCTTTGAAGCGAGCAGCCTCAGAATATATCCAGGTCGATTTCAACGATTTTGAATTCACCCCTTGGACCGGATGGCGACCGATGAAAGATAATGGCATCCCCGTCATTGAACGAACAAAGAAAGTTCCGAACCTAATTGTCGCAACTGGTCACAGCATGCTGGGTTTAAGTATGGGACCCGGGACTGGTTTTATGGTGAATAAACTGGTTAGTGAAGAATAACTACCCTCCAATACTGGCTTCCATCTGAGCGTACTGGATCTCCTTATCACGGTCACCCAGTCGATAAGCGAGCTGCTTCAATGCACGAATGTTTTCTAACGACCTTGGATTAATGTTAAGTGCACTTTCGTGGAAGCGCATTGCGGATTGGTAAGAGGATAATGCTTTACTCTGAGCATCCTGATCATCAACCAACTGATCATAGAAAATGCCCATGGCATCATAGGTTTTGCCAAGCAGGTCATTGACCTCATAATTATTATTGATGCTCAAAGCGGTGTTCAGTTTGATAACTGCAGAGCCCAGTAGTCGGTTAACCTCATCCTCAGTCGCAGCATAAATCCCCTGGTCATACAAAGCAACCGCTCGATTGACCAGTTGCCGGTAGATCAGGGGCATTTCAGCCTGAGATGACTCTCGCCATTGTGGATCAAGCCTGATAGCGTTCGTCAGATCATTGTAGACATTTATATAAGGATCGGGTCCGATAAATGGAGAACTGCTACCTTCCTTTAACAAACTGATACGCGCCATCCCACGATAATAGAATGCCTTGCTGCGCATATCATTCTCCATGTTGGGGCTTGTCTCGAATGCCTTGTTCATGTCCTGGATCGTACGCTCAAATGCGCCACTGTGGTATGCAATGATTCCAGGTGAAACAAAATTCTGAGAAAATCCAGTTAAGACTGTAATTAAAAAGGTTAATGCCAAAAAAGCTCTCATACTCCCGCGGTTCTTAAGCGCAAAATTACAATTTTTGATCTTCAAACAAATCTCGTTCCAAGTATTTAGTGGCTGCAAAAAAAGAACCTGTCATATTGCCCGAAAAGTATTACCTCGACTACTTCAACTATGTCCTTGACTTTGTTGAAAGGCAGTACGCTCATGTGCTTGATGAACCAGAGTATTTGTTTTACCAGTCTTTTAGAGATCTTTCCGAAGATGCAAAGTGCCTGTATCTCCGGTTTTCCAATAGAAGAGGCAATTACTTCCGGGTCAATAAACTGGCGTACGCAGAGATCTCAGATATTCATACCGCCAAGGAAGAGCTGTTGATCAATTCATTCATCCGGATCAATGAAAGCAACGATATAGACCAGTTTCGACTTTTTACCAAAGCAGAGCTGATTGGGCATTTCGATTTCCTGGAGCGATCTCAAAAGAAAGAGGATATCCTGCTTGAACTTTCTGAACTAGATGTACCACTCATCCACGATAGTGAAGAAATTGCTGAGGTATTGAAAAACGAAGAAGTAGAATTCATCAAGTTGCTTTTCTTCGGCTATTACAGGGGCCAAATGACAGATTTTGTGGTTAGAGATGTAGGCAATGTGAAGATCGAGCAATTGGATGAGTCAAAATTCAAGCCCTGGTTTCAAACACGGGAAGAAGCTGTTGCAGTGATGCATCTGTCCCAACTTCGAAGACTTATCTACCAGATCCAGGAAGCTGAACTTCCCCTAGAGGATTACATCATAGGATTACCCTGGAAAGACTGGTTGAAACATCCCCGGTCAGCCAAATCAGCGGAAAAAGTGTTGCTAAAAGTCGCTTACTACTTTGAACAGGTCGGGAAGCCTGAACTGGCATTGGAGCACTATTCTTACACAGAACGACATCCGGCACGTGAACGGAAAGTCAGGCTCCTGGAAAAACTGGAGCGATCAGAAGAAGCGATTGAAATTGCAAAGCAGATCATGGATATGCCTTCCAATGCAACTGAGCTAACATTCGCAACTGACTACTTGAACCGCTCAGGTGTTCGGATCAACCGAAGTATGACCGCAAGACTCAAAGACGCTCCATCCATTTCCATTCACAAGGATCCTGATATTAAAGTAGAACAGGCAACTATTGAATACTTTGAAAATGAAGGTTGGAGTGGTTTTCATGCGGAAAACTTTGTTTGGAGAGGAATCTTTGGACTGGTGTTCTGGAATGAAATATTCGATGAAAGTCATGGGTCTTTTCACCAGCCCCTTCAACGTCAACCTTCAGATCTCAACGACTCAGCTTTCTTCGAGTCTCGCGAACAGCTCCTGATAGAGCGTTTGGACAAATTTGGTACAAGAAAGAAACTGCTCGAACATGTCCGGAAGATCTATAGTGAGAAAGATGGAATAGCCAATCGCTTTGTAACCTGGCATGAGGCCCTACTTCCGGCAATTGAAGTCATGATTGAAAAAGTACCTTTAAAAGGATTGAAGGCTGTGCTTCTCGAAATGTCAAAGAATATGAAGGAGAACAGTGCGGGGTTCCCCGATCTTTTCATTTGGAATGAGAAGACCTACCAATTCTATGAAGTCAAGTCTCCAAATGATCATTTGTCAGCCCAACAGTTGTTTTGGCTGGACTTTCTACAGTCTGTTAAGATCAAGGTTGACGTATTGAGAGTGAAATATACATAACTCGTCCTGCGACTGTAGTCGTAGGACGAGTTCATTTAGTACCCTTCTTCGTTCAGTTTTTCTACCAGGTCGTTCCCGATCTTCAGCCCCCATTGACTTCCAACTTGCATGGATTCCTGCATTATGAAAGGTGTCTTTTGAGCATATTTGACCCCTGCTGGGGATTCATAGAAAGCAATAACAGCATCCAGATCTTCGATGGTCATATGCTTCTGATATACCGGGATGAGCATTTCGGACAACTCTGTTAACGAGGTTTGCATGAATTCAGTCTCGATTCGCTCCCAGAGTTCACCGGAAATATCAGTGTATTGCCCCTTGATCATCGTGATCGTTTGACTGATCGCAATTTTGAAGCTCGCTTCCGAACCTGAAACCTCAAAGAATTTCTTCAGCTTATCGCCATATTCCTGGTCGGTTTGAGCATAAGAAACGGTGAAAAAAGTGAAAAACAGAAGGGTGAAGAGTTATCGGTTCATGTGCATGGGTTTTGTACTTGCTAAGCTACAACAGATTGTTAGTTCTAATCCGCTGTTTCAGTCGATTTGACATATTGGACACCTCTCTCTTTCAGATATTTCAATACGAAATCAAAGCAATCTTCATACTTACCGACTAACTCTGGCGGGAATACTCCTTTTTCTTCAAACTGATTTTCAAGTATCAAATGAGCAACTGCGGTAGCCGTATAACCAGTTGTTCTGGCCATAGACGAAGTTTGAGTTACTTCATCAAATTCATCATACAATTCATAAACGATTCGCTCTTTTGCTCCTTTTCCATTCTCTCCTGCTACAGTTACCCGCATGACAGTCAACTCAGGCTCATCATCTCCCAGCTTCCATTCATTGAAAAGGATCTTACTGGTAAAATCCAATGGAGAGACTTTTTGATCGCCAACTGCTATTGATTCCGAATTAAAAAACCCACTTTCCTTCAGCACCTTAACGTACTCCACATGCCCGGGGTAGCGCAATGTTTTTTCCTTCATATTCGGAATGTGCGACATGGTATGGATAATCGACCTTAAACCATCTGAATTGAAAGACTCGAGTGTTCCAACACGCTCAAATTCAACAAACTCAGTGTCAGTGAGTGGTTCGCGCACAACCTCAACCCCATTTTCCACATATCTCGCCGGACGTGTGTACTCCTCAATCACATCTATTGGTGAAAAAGGCGCTTTGTAGCAAAATGGCCACTTTTTGACCTTGGGCAAACCTCCAACCAGACATTCGAAATCCGACACCTTCAATAGCTCATTGTAGCGCCCCAGGATCATGTTATCCATACCAGGCGCAACTCCACAGTCCACGATGGCTGTGACTTTCATTTCTTTGGCCAACTCGGTTAAGTCCAATGCATTTTCAGGGAAGAATGAAATATCAACAACATTCTTTCGGGAAGTAATGATTGTCTTAAGTGTTTCAAAACCCAGGAAACCAGGGACTGCACAAATAACAAGGTCAAAGGATTCAATTGCCTTTTTTAGCGCCGTGTGATCAGTTACATTCAGTTGAAGTATCTGAAGCGCTTTATGCCTTTTTTTTGCTTTACTTAATGCTTCCTCAGACAGATCACTTACCGTAACCTCGTGATTGCTTGCCAGGTCGATTGCCATTGCACTACCAACCATTCCGGCACCCAGAACAATTATTTTAGCCATAGGCCGAATATATGATATATCATTCACACAGGGAGTCGTCCTGCGACTATAGTCGTAGAACGACTTAATCCTTAATGAAAGATTCAATCATTGTAACCGCTTCCGGAGGTCCGGCGATAGTCCATGTAATCCTACCTGATCTTACTGCAAGATCAAAATCAAAAAAAGGACAGCACTCATGTTCCGCAACCATGTAATCTGCTATCTTGATCAATAATCCTTCCTTGTCAAGGAAATGAAATATGTATCCATTTTCCAATCTTTCAGATCGCTCCAAACTGGCAAATACTTCTTTGCGAAGCGCTTCCTTACGCTTCTGCAATTCTGGTCCTGATAGTTTGCAGACAATTAATTGTGCAGATTGGGCTGAGTCAATGGGTTCGTTTTCCATGAAGTTTAATTTTTGAGCTACTGATTCGTTATTCCACCATAAGCCTCCAATCAATAGCAGCGTGTACAGTTTTTTTTGAATCATCATGTTTTTTCTTAATGGATACGAGATGGAGCATACTCCAATGTTGATGCTAATTTGAATTTTGGAGTTTGTTATTTGAGATTTGTAAACAAAAGGAACCATGCACATCGGACAAGTGGCTAAGCTTACAGGATTCTCTAAAGACACCATTCGTTGGTATGAGAAAATTGGGTTGATCAAGCTAAACAGACAGTTGAGAGAGAGTAATAACTATCGCATTTATGATCAGTCGGTGATCGAACGACTCAACTACATCAAACAACTAAAGTCCCTTGGATTTACCCTAAAAGAAACGGAGGATTTGTTAATAATGGATGATATAGAAAATCTAAATTGCACCTCTGTTTCCAGCATGATTGATTCGAAAGTGGAAGCAATCACTCATCAAATTAGAAAACTAAAAACCATCAGGAGTAAACTGTTAAACTCAAAAAGTGTCTGTACTGGAAATTGTAAAGAAGTATTAACCAGTCAATGAACAAGAAATATTTTCGATATATCCTTCGCCACTTCATCATCTGGACCATCGCTTTCAGTTTCTGGACGGTTATGCGACAATTTGGTCAGAAAGTCGTTCTTGATTATCCTACCCTTAACTTTTTACAACAGCTACGAATCCATCTAGGGCTGGGGGTGGTAGCGGGAGTTATCTTCGGTAACCTGGAGTACCTTTTTGATAGGAAGATCTATAAGCATGTATCACTTGGAAGAGCTGTCCTAATAGGGACATTCAGCTACTTACTTGCCATAATAGTACTGGTTTTTTTCGGGATGAGGATTTTTGCACGTGTACTGGATCAGACCTTAAGCCCTGAAGTCATTCAGGATTTCTTCTTCTCTAAGGAAATGCTTCTCATCATTCTTTACTCGTTCATTATTGGGTTTTTTGTTGATCTTTTCAAGCAGGTGGATAAAAAGCTGGGGCCTGGAAACCTTTGGAAAATGCTCAAGGGAGAATTTTATCATCCAAAAGAAGATGAGCGCATCTTTATGTTCCTGGACCTTAGAGGCTCAACAGCGATCGCGGAAAAGATTGGTCACATGCAATACAGTAAACTGATCCAGGATTGCTTCCAGGATCTTCATGTAGTGGAAAAATATGGAGCAGAGGTTTATCAATACGTAGGAGATGAAGTAGTGCTGACCTGGAAAAAGGAAATTGGGCTTGTTAACTCCAACTGTCTCCGTGCCTTTTTTGAATACCGTGACGAATTGAAAAAGAAATCCAATTATTACCTGAAAACGTATGGTGTTGAGCCGGAATTCAAAGCTGGTCTAAACATGGGTGAGATTGTTGTTGCTGAAGTTGGAGAAATCAAGACGGAGATCGCTTATCACGGGGACACCATCAATACAGCTGCAAGAATCCAGGAACAATGTAATGTGTTGGGCAGAAGTGTTCTGATTTCCGAAAGACTTCAGAAAAAACTCAACCTGGACATCTCCTTTTCAAGTGCTTATGTCGGAGATGTTCAATTAAAAGGAAAAAGCAACAAGGTTAACATCTACAGCGTGGAGGTTTCCTGAGTGATAAAAGTCACTAACCCCACTGATTGATCTCCTTATAGAAACTAAGGGTCGCCAGTACTTTCACTTGAACTTAATGGTACCGACATGACCAATACCGACCAACATCCTAACGGTCAGGCTGGAAAAGAATTTAAGCTGACAGCCAAGGACCTTCTTTTGATCAACTCTAAAGAAGGAGTTAAAAAGTTGTTGAAACAAAAAGACTATGATCTTGATAAGCTCATGTTCGAGCTGGAGTATGAGCATACCCTCTCGCAATTACAAGTAGAATTGATCAAACTTCAGAGAGATATTTACAACAATCGAAGGCGAGTAGCGATCATTTTCGAAGGACGTGATGCCGCAGGCAAAGGCGGGAGTATTCGAAGGTTTATTGAGCATCTAAACCCCAGATCCATGCGGGTAGTAGCGCTTGACAAACCTACGGAAATGGAGAAGGGTCAGTGGTATTTCAGAAGGTATGTTAACACACTTCCGAATCCGGGAGAAATAAGCTTCTATGACCGGAGTTGGTACAATCGAGCCGTGGTAGAGCCTGTTATGGGTTTTTGTAAACCGGAACAGTATGAGAAATTCCTCATGCAAGTGCCTGAGTTTGAACATATGCTGTACGAAGATGGTGTTGAGATCATCAAGTTCTGGCTCTCTATTTCCAAAGAAGAACAAATCCGACGGTTTGATTCAAGAAAAACAGATCCACTCAAACAGTGGAAGTTGAGTCCTATCGATGAGAAAGCAAGTGAACGCTGGGACGATTACACAAAGTATAAGGAAGCCATGTTTGCCCGAACACATACTTCTTACAGTCCCTGGATTATTGTTGAAGCCAATAGCAAGAAGAAAGCAAGAATTGAAACCATTCGATACGTCCTCAATGCCCTCTCCTATGAGGGTAAGGACCAAGCAAAAATATCTTTAGTCCCTGACCCGGAAATCACCAAACGTTTCCATCGGTCTGTGGCCTCAAGTGATCAATAACTCAAAACAATTAAACCAAATATGAAGAAAAGAGAAAAAGTTGCTAATGTAATGACCAGTGATGTAGTCACTGTAAACGTAACCAACTCCCTACAGGAAGCTAACCAGATGTTTGTCAAAAATCATATCAGACACATCCCGGTGGTATCAGGCGATAAATTGATCGGTATTTTAAGTCAGACAGATATACTTCGAATCAGTTTCGGCAACACCTTTGGAGATGAGCAAACTGGCAGTGATGAAGCGATTTTCGAAATGCTATCGATCAACCAGGTCATGAAACATAGTCCCGAAACGGTTTCTCCTGAAGATACATTACGCGATGCTGCTGAAATACTGGCTGACAAAGAATTCCATGCGTTACCGGTAGTTGAGAATGAAAAACTCGTTGGGATCATTACAACCACAGACATCATCAGGTATTTCCTGGAGCAATACTAAATGGCACGACCCAAAAACAAAACGGAACTCCTCGACCAAAGTATGGTTAACTATGAAAAGTTGATGAGTTTCATTGACGGCTTAACTCCGGAAAAACAGGAAGCTGAATTTCCGGAGGGCTATCTAAACCAAAACATCAGGGATGTTCTGGCTCACCTGCATCACTGGCACCTGATGTTTATGGAATGGTATAAGGTTGGGATGAAAGGGGAGAAACCGGAAATGCCTGCTAAAGGATATACCTGGAAAACAACACCGGATCTGAATGTGATGATCCAGAAGAAATACGCAAGTACTCCTCTATCAGAAATAAGAAAACTTATCAAAGAATCCTTCCAATCTGTACGAAAGACCATCGATTCGCATACGGATGAGGAGCTTTTCGAAAAGAAAAGATACAAATGGACTGGCTCTACCTCGCTAGGATCATACACTATCTCAGCTACATCAAGTCACTACGATTGGGCATTGAAGCTCATCAAGAAGTGCATTTCTTAGATTAGGAAGAATATTTTGTATACAAATACGTAACTAATTTTTAGTTACGGAGTATATTGTATACAAAAACGACACTAATCTTATGAAAGGGACTAACCTTGGCGAATTTGAAGAACTGGTTTTACTTATTGTGGTAGCCAAGCCTGAAGAAGCCTATAGCGTTGCAATCGCCAAAGAAATGGAGCGAGTGACTGGCAGAAAAGTCGTCCATAGTGTGGTGCATGCTTCATTGTCACGGTTACTAAAAAAAGGACTTGTTGATTCCGAAATGGGTGAAGCAACCGCCGAACGTGGTGGTAGGCGGAAAAGGATGTATTCCATTTCCAATGCTGGGATGAAGGCCCTTGAACTGGCAAAATCTCATCGGGATGAATTGTGGACTATGATCAACGCAAAATCATTGGCAAAAGGATGAAAACCCCTTCTCCTCCAAAACTCGCCATCCGAATCCTGGAATGGTATTGCCGTCCGGAGCTATTGGAGGACCTGGAAGGAGCTCTTAATGAATACTATCAGGAGCGAATCAGCTCCGGACAGGTTAGAAAAGCAAAGTGGATGTTTTTTCTGGATGTAATCATGCATTTCCGTCCACATACGATCAAAAGAAAAAGTCAAAACTCAACAATCATGTTACAAAATCATTTCAAAATTTCCTGGCGAGTGATATGGAAAAACAAGTTATCAAGCTTATTGAATACGCTCGGTCTTGCAACAGGTATCACCAGTTTCCTGCTAATCTTCCTCTGGGTTGAAAAGGAAGTAACCTTTGACTCATTTCATAAAAATGGTGACCGGATCTACCGGATCCCAAATACCTTTCGGAGTGAGAGCGAAACCTTTAGCCAGGCTGTATCAGGACCTGCACTAGGAGCACAACTTCACAAGATCTATGCTGAAGTCGAGCATGCCACCCGTTTCTTTAGTGGCCCTGAGCGTATTAAGATTGGTGAAAACTACTTTTTGGAAACGGGGATCGCCCAGGTTGATCCTAACTTCCTTGAAATGTTCAGCTTCGAATTATTAGAAGGAAGTAAGCAAACAGCACTTGCAGATCCCTTTTCGATCATTCTCACCGAGTCTACAGCAAAGAAATATTTTGGTGATGAACCTTCGGTCGGAAAATCTCTAATGATCGACCAGGTACAGGTCAAGGTAACTGGCGTAATTGTCGACCCACCTGAAAACTCTCAACTTCAGTTCAATGCACTCATTCCCGTAAGCATTATTGACACATTGTGGGGAATCACAGGGTACAATGAGAATTGGGGTGGGGGCTGGTTTCACACCTACCTGCAACTTGCCCCAGGAACAGACCCCAAGAAGTTAGAAGAAGACATCACCACATTTATCGGAGAACGACTCACGGATTGGGCTGAACATGGCATGTTCTACGACTACTTTCTGCAACCCCTGGAGGATATCCACCTCCGGTCGAGTCTTAGGTATGACTTCCAAAACGGTGACATTAAACGCGTGCAAACATTCATGGCTGCTGCGATCGTTATCCTGTTGCTTGCTTGTATCAATTACATCAATCTTGCCACCGCCAATGCAATTAACCGGTCAAAAGAGGTTGGGGTCCGTAAGGTGATCGGCGCAGGAAGACCTCAGTTGATTACTCAATACCTCACAGAATCAACTTTGATCGTTTCATTGGCCGTTATTCTCGCTGTTAGCCTTGTATATCTCTTTCTGCCAATGTTCGGAGAGCTTACTGGCTATCAGCAGATCGAACTGCTTAGCCTGACGAACATGTCTATTCTGCTCGGTCTGGTTCTAGTACTTGGCTTATTATCTGGGTTGCTTCCAGCATTGCTTATTTCCAGGGTTTCAACCCTGAAAGTGATCAAGGGAAACCTGAAAAGCGGATCTCAATACAACCTGCTACGCAAAGGATTGGTGATCACCCAATTTGCTGCCACAATCGTGCTTTTGATATCCATATTTGTGATCAATGATCAAATGTCCTTCATTCAAAAGAATGACCTGGGAATGAGATCAGATGCAGTCCTACACATTACTTTCGGGGGCGCTCGGGAAGTAAGGGACAACAAGCAGGTGTTGAAGGATAAGTTACTTCAGCTTTCTGAGGTGAATGAGGTATCATTTCTACGTAACTCTTACCCCGTAAATGGATTGAGCAATAGTGGGATCGACGTAGAGACAGGTGATGGGACCAAAGTACGATCAAGTATTTATACGCTACGTGTAGATGAATCCTTTGCGAAAACATTTGGAGTGGAACTGGTTTCCGGCAGGTTTTTTTCGAAGGATTTTCCGGCGGATACCCTCCAATCAGTTGTGGTAAATGAAGCATGTATAGCAGCATTTGGTTGGAAAGATCCACAGGATGCTCTGGGTAAAGTTTTCGGACAACCTCCAAATGAGCGAAAAGTAATAGGAGTCATTCGAAACTTCAACTTTGAAGCCCTTCATAAACGGATTGAACCCGTTCGGGTAATGCCTGTCTGGAATAATCGATACACATCGATAGCTATCAATGCAAGTATTACAGATGTCACCGCCCTTTATGAATCTATCGAATCCGTATGGCAGGAGGTTGTTCCCACCGTACCATTGGACCTGGCCTTTATGAATGATGACTTAAAGGAGCAATACACAGCTGAGTTCAATTTCAAATCTGTTTTCACCATTTTTTCAGTCATTTCCATCATTATTGGCTGTTTAGGGCTCTTTGGGCTTGCAACAGCCACCACTAATCAACGATTGCGGGAGGTGAGCATCAGAAAAGTGCTTGGTGCTTCAGTGACAGAGATTGTTTCACTGATCAACAAGGATTTCGTCATCCTGGTAATAGTAGCAGGACTCATTGCCAGCCCGATCGCCTGGTACCTGATGGACCAGTGGCTGGAAGGCTTTAGTTACCGGGTTTCTTTCAAATGGCAGTTCGCAGTTCTTGCCCTGGCCGGAGCCCTTGTTTTGACAGTCGTAACGATCAGTATTAAAGCCTTCAAAACAGCTTTTACCAATCCGGCACATGTCTTGAAGGATGAATGATGAAATAGTCCAATAAATAATCCTGAAATCCAAAACCATGTCACCCCGGATCATGTTATTACTACCAGGATAACTTCGTTCCATTATGGCAAAAAAAGCTGCGACTCGAAAGAGTGTTCAGAAAGGATTTCAGGATTACCTCCTTAATGAAGGTAAAACACCTGAAACTGTTCGTATTTTAACTAACTACCTCAATATTACTGAAGCTTCATTTTTTGAGCTTTTCGGGTCATTAGGTAAGGTTGAGTCCTCCATTTGGGAGGATTACTACGATAAGACTTTAAAGGTCCTAAATAAAGATCCGGACTTTGAGTCCATGTCGGGAAGGGAAAAGCATTTGTCTTTCCTTTTCACATTGTTGGAGATTATTAAAGAAGATCGATCCTATGTTCAGTATCGACTTTTGCATAAGGTGTCGTCTCCATTCCCCGAATTCTTATTGCGAACCCGTAGGGCGCTGATGGACAGTGAGATTGGTTGGGTTACACCTCCTCGATTCATTCCTGAAAAGGGCCATAAAATGGCTCATTCTGGCTACAAAGCCATACTTTGGAAACATAGCATCGCATTGATCAACTTCTGGATCAGGGATGATTCTGAAGGTGCGTCTGATACCGATGCGTTCATTGAAAAGTCAACACGTACACTGTTTGATGTTGGGGAGTTACCAGCACTGGATTCTGTGATTGACCTTGGGAAATTCTTCCTTCAAAAAATTGGTTTTACCAAAGCAACTGCGGATGCCTAAAGAACTCGATCGAATCCCTATCAGCAAAGTCAAGCGAGCAAGTAAGTTTGTTACAACTGGTGCTAAGGTCGGAGCAAACTATGTAAAAGCCTACAGTAAGGCAGCCATTAAAGGCAAGCTCGATCAGGAGTCTCTTGACAAAGACAATGCGAAGGATATTTACAATTCCCTAAGTGAATTGAAGGGAAGCGCGCTCAAAATGGCCCAGCTACTTAGTATGGACCAAAATGTACTTCCAAAAGCCTACGTCGACCGATTCACCATGGCGCAATACAGTGCTCCTCCCCTTTCCTACCCGTTAGTGAAGAAGACCTTTCGGGAAAATTTTGGGAAAGATCCTGGTGAGTTGTTCAACTCATTTTCTAAAAATGCGAGCAACGCCGCATCTATGGGCCAGGTTCACAAGGCAGAGCTTGATGGCCAACAATTGGCTGTCAAAGTACAATATCCCGGAGTTGCCAACAGCATCAAGAGTGACTTGAAGCTTGCCAAGCCGTTTGCGTTGAAAGTCATGAATGTGAAAGGCAAAGAAGTAGAGCCTTACATGAAGGAAGTCGAAGAGAAACTACTTGAAGAGGCAAATTACGGACTTGAACTTCAGCAATCGATGGAGTTTGCTGACAAGTGCAAGAAACTTGAAGGGCTGTTTTTTCCCAAGTACTTCCCGGAATACAGTTCATCTCAGGTGTTGACCATGAGTTGGTTAACAGGTCAGCCAATAGGTGAATGGATGAAGCAGGATCAAAAGCAAGAGGACCGGGATAAATTAGGCCAGATCTTGTGGAATTTCTATATGTTCCAGATGCATGAGCTTCACATGATGCATGCTGATCCGCATCCCGGCAACTTTATCATCGATGATCAAAACCATTTAGGTGTCATTGATTTTGGATGCATCAAAAAAATACCGGGCGATTTTTACAAGGCCTACTTTGAATTGGCCAGGCATGAGGTATTGAAAGATCCTAAAAGAGTCGATGAACTTTTCAAGGAGTTAGAGATCATTCGGCCTACAGATCCGCAAAAAGATATTGCCATAGTCAGCGAGATGTTTACAGGGTTGATCCAGTTGCTTTCACAACCATTCAATAATGGAACATTTGATTTTGGGGATGATGAATTTTTCAAAGAGATCTACCTAATGGGTGATACAATTTCCAAAGACCCTGAAATGAACCGTCTACAGGCCAGAGGCTCAAGGCATTTCATTTATTTCAATCGTACTTTCTTCGGATTGTACAACATTCTGAATGCAATGAAGGCGCGAATCAATACGGCTGAAACCAACCACTATTTGAAGCTGGCTTCCTAAAACCTATCGAGCTACAATTCTTCGCTGTGCGATGAAGTCATTCTCATTCGAAAGGATGAGCAAGTAAATACCTTTTTTGAGGCTGGAGAAGTCTATTACAACTGAAGATTGATCTTTTCGAAGATCTGTTAGCTTAACCTCAGCTCCTCCCAGTGTAAAAAGTCTCAAGTCAACATTTTGACTATTCATTCGAGTGAAGTCAACTGTTAATTGGTCGATCACCGGATTGGGATACACGCTGACTTGATCGTTAGCTTCAGAAATTCCCAGAACTATCGCTTCATCGATATCATTCACATTGATGGTCACGCTCACCATTACATCCCCTCCATTTCCATCACTAGCTAAAACCATTAATTCAAATGTTGGAGTAACCTCAAAATCAACGGCAGATTCAGTATTGACTGATATGTCTCCGCTTGTTGCATCTACTTCAAAAGCATCACCTGTATTACCTGACTGGATAGTATAGGTAATTGGATCCCCATCCGGATCAACCGCATCTATGGATCCTATAAGTGTTCCATCCTCACTTCCCTCATCAACATAGAAAACCAGAGTGATGTCTGGAGCCTGATTCTGCCCTACCATAACTAGAGAGGCAATTAAGAATAGAACCGAAAAGAAAGATTTGATCCTGATCATTTCACGTAAATGTTTTTAGTTACCTCATCATTTCCTACTTGCAATCGCAACATATAGAGTCCGGATTCAAGTGTCGAAGTGTTAATTCCTATCAATTCACCCGTTCTGTTTGTTATCAGCGATTCTATTAGAACCTCTGCCCCATTGATCGAATGCATGGACAGTTGTACATCTTTAAGATTTCCTAAATCGATAAAGAAAACGCCTTCTACCGGGTTCGGGTATACGGCTATTTGCTGAAGCTCATCATCAATTCCTGTCACAATGTCCAGAAGATTAATGGTAATATCTAACATAGTTACGCCTCCATTTCCGTCATCCGCCTGAACCACCAGACTAAATACGGGGGTTGTTTCAAAGTCAAGTGCTTCTTTAGAGTTCACAGAAATCTCACCGGAAGAAGCATTAATGCTGAATGCATTATCTGTGTTACCTGAAACAATCGAATAAGATAGTGCATCTCCATCCGGATCATCTCCAGCAAGGCTGCCAATTAACGTACCCGCTTCCGTGTTTTCCCAGACATAGAAGGTGTAGCTGATCGTTGGAGGAGAATTGCCTGATGCCACCGAAACAGCGAATGCTTCGGAACTAATTGTCAAACCTGTAACTACCGGATTGGTCACTTCCAGATGGTACATTCCGGCATCTGTAAGTACTACGCTTGCAATTAAAAGATTATCCGTCGTTTGATCCGTCAGATCCGTTCCATCTTTCACCCATTGATACTGGTTGGAAGTGCCACCGACAGGGATTGAAATATTCAGTTCATCTCCTTCATCCAAATTCACACCATCGGTTGAAATTGTAGCCTGTGGGGAATATACAATGCCACCTATTCCAACATTGGGTTCCAGGTCATCAAATTCAAAGTTGTTATTAGAAACATCCAGGCTTGTCAAAAGTGTCAAAGCTGTCAAATCAGGTAAATCGGTTAGCTGATTATCATTAATCTCTAGTACAGTCAAGTTGACAAGGTTCTGAAATGATGTAGGTACTGCTCCAATCAATAGATTATCATAAATCCTAAACCTTACCAGGTTTGAGAGATTACCAATCTCTGTCGGGATAGTACCAAATAGCTGATTTTCCTCCATATGGAGTTCAGTTAGATTCGTAAGATCCCCCAGGTCTGGCGGAATTGTACCTGTTAGCATATTTCGCTGAAGTTCCAATTCTTGTAGGCTTACACAATCTCCCAGTTCTGGAGGGATTGAGCCAGTCAATTGATTTTGACGTAACTCGACATCAACAAGATTTAAAAGATTTCCAATCTCTGATGGGATACTTCCAGACAACTGATTATTGTATGCTTTGAATTCAACCAATGAAGTTAGATCGCCTACCTGAGTGGGAATGGAACCGGTTAGCAGATTATTCTGTATAAAAAGGTTTTGAAGGCTTGTTAGCGTAGAAATTGTAGTTGGAATGGATCCGGACAAAAGATTGTCGGTAGCTTCAAAATCAGTTAATTGAGTCAGGTCCCCAATACTTGTTGGGATGGTCCCATCCAAATTATTTGCATTCAACTGAAGTTCTGTGACCCTATCACCAACCACTGTGACTCCATGCCAGGTGTTCACATCTCCGGAAAGCCAGTTGGTATTGATGGTCCAGCTAGCACCAGTTGTTGAATTGTAGAGATCAACTAACGCATTGTAATCTTGTGTGAAAACTCCTCCTGTGAAAGATGGATAGACACGTGGATCTATCGCCAGATCTTGTACACTGTTGATGACCGCAGAAGTCTGAATGACCTCCACTGGGTCATCGGCATAACTTATGCGAACCACTTGATTATCATCTGCGATGTACATCATCTGATTAGCAGGGTCCAAGTCTATTCCGCCTGGATTGCTTACCTGGGAGGTTACAAAAGTCTGATTTGAACCGTCCAGATCTGATCGGGAAACTCCCCCAACGCTCTCCGTCCAATAAACATGGTTATTTACTAAATCCAGTGCTATACCGGTGAACAAAGTAGAACCGGAAGAATAGATCATTTCTTCGCTTGATCCATCCAAATTTGCTCGCCAAACTTGCGGAGCCCCAGGATTGGCAACATAATACATTTTACCTCCAGCAATATCCAGGGCAACATCTCTTGGGTCAACAATACTCGCCAGGTCCGTCACGTTGGATCCGTCAAAATCAACTCTTCGAATATGACCATTGTGTTTATCTGCCCAGTAAACATGCCCAGCTGTTCCGTCAACATCTAATCCTAAATACTCAACCACACCTGAAGTTCCTTCATATCGATCCAGAATTCTACCTGTGGCTTCAAACATTGCATCACCGATCCGTCCGCATCGTATGGTTCCATCATCTGTATTGGTCCAAAAGACCATGTTATTGACTGTATCAATCGCAATTCCCCTTATATCAATAGAGAACCCATCATAATAGGCAGCTTGTAGATCTGAGCCATCCAGGTTTGATCGGCCTATCTCATCGTCTTGAGTTCCGACCTCATCCGTCCAATATACTTTTGGGTCAAGTGTACCTCGTGTACCGGTCACAGGCATTCTGAACATGGATTCATCGGCATCATCCGTATCAATCGTAAGAAAACCATTGGAGATCCCCGAAGAAGATGCAGTTAGTTCAACAGTAAAAGAGCTCGTACTTCTAGCGGGTATAGTAAATGGTGAAAATGAGGGAATACTAAAACCTCCATCAACGCTCACCAGGTCAACCGAAAGATCAGCGAGACCGTCATTTTCAATAGTGAAGGTCAAAACTCCGGTTGTACTAGCAGGAACATTTCCAAAATTAGCCGGGATAACCTGGTTGTTGAAAAGTTCAGGGCCGCTTGTTCCGGCGCCCAGATACACTTTGATCTCCGGTTCAACATCCATTGATCCGGAAGTGATCCAATTCGAAGCACCGCCTGTCAAAGCAAAGTTGTTCAATGTTCCATTGATCCCTGAGTCCGTAAAATCAAATAAAGTCGTAATGCTTGAATTATCTCCGCCAGCATTCCCCTGATTAAAGCTGTAGTAAGCAATCAAGCCCGTTTCATTTCCTGTCAAAGGTGTTGCTATTACGGAAACTATCTCAGCTTCAGTTTTGGCAAAGTCCCACAACCTCACCTCGTCGATCTGACCAAAAAATGAACCCGTAGCTATCCCCCCAACATAAAATGGTATGGAAAGGTTTTGAGGTGTGAAGACCCCTCCTTCCGAATAAACTTCTCTTCCATCTATAAATAACCGGGCCGTTCCACTTTCAAATGTTGCTGCGACATGGGTCCATACTCCCTGTGTAAGAGCGCTTACCGGATCTGTTACATTCGAGATCCCTGCACCGTCGCTTGTACCCAACTGGAACTGGTTAGCTGCATCAATCAGTATTCGGTAGTCATTGTTAATTCCTGCAATGTGCTGAACAGAGTTATTTAGGTTAGTAGGATTGATCCATGCTTCCAGGGTAAAACCTGCTCCAGGGTCAAATGTGGGATCATCATTCGGGAACTCCACATAGTTGGAGCCATCAAAATCCAGTGTATTGTTAGGGATTACTGAACCATCTAGTGCCCCGGATGCAACCCACTGGGGTGTGGTAACATCAGCTCCCGCACCTGACCAGGTGCCGTTATAATTATTTGTACTTCTATCGGGTAGCAAAAGATCCGTGGGTTCGTCCTGATCAAATCGATAATAGGCAATCAATCCAGGTTCATCACCATTTAATTGATTGTCTAGGTTGCTTTGAATTTCGGCCCGTGTTCTTGCCACATTCCAAAGCCTTAATTCATCCATTCGTCCGCTAAAATTTAGACCCAGCCCCGCTCTTGCACCTATCACTGCATCAACTCCGGTCGCAGAAGTCATTCCTGGTTCCGGATTGGAAGTTCCGGTAGCTACCTCAATTCCATTGATATAAATAATGAGTTGGTCGGCTCCAGAATTATTCCCGTCAAAAACAAAAGCAACATGTGTCCAGGTATCTACCAGTATCGGATCATCG
This sequence comes from Cyclobacteriaceae bacterium, assembly GCA_965267415.1. Taxonomy (GTDB): domain Bacteria; phylum Bacteroidota; class Bacteroidia; order Cytophagales; family Cyclobacteriaceae; genus Ekhidna. The sequence goes on from OZ253955.1 coordinate 1,624,469, forward strand.
GTAATCTCGCTATACATACCTATATGAACGGCAATTGTACCGTTGGTCCGTATTTCAACTTCATTCCTTAGCAAGGACGAAGCATGTTCGGAGAAAATGGTTCTTTGTGTGGCAAAGTCCGGCACATTGATCCAGGCTTCAAAACTTAGTTCAACAATATTGTCTATCGGGAGTTGGTCCCCAAGGTTTACCTCATCATCTGTTCCGTCAAATTGTAAGGCATTTCCTGGTTGAGCGATGGTACTTCCAAATTTTTCGTTCGTGTAACCTGAACTTCCCAAGGTATTGAAGGCTCTTACACGATAGAAATAACCGTTATCCACAGTCAATGAATTATCAACAAAATCAGGAGCATCTGCTTCGGAGGTTCCGACTACCACAAAATTCGTATTGTTCCCGTCTGAGCGCTCGATTGCAAAATCTGTCTCATTGAGTGAATTGTCATCCCACGACAAGTCAAGTCGGGTGCTGGAAACTTCAGTAACAAAAAGGTTAGATGGAGCAATCGGTAGGAATGGATTGTTGACCAGGAATGGATCAAAGTTTACATTACCTGTAATTATATCTCCCGTACCTGTTGGATTTGAATCATTGGTTGGACCACTTGCATCACCCCACCAGATATTAGTAGCTGTTACCAAACCTCCTCCATTATTATGAACTCCCCCAAAAGAGTTATTGGTTATTGCTGAATTTGTGATACTGGGTGATCCATCCTCTACCCAAACCCCGTAATCTGTTGAATTATCTATCCATACGTTGGTTATTGTTGGAGAAGCGCCATTCTGGACTGAGAATCCAATTTCATTATTCTTAAAATAGCTATTGGAGATGGTGGCGTCAGAACTGATAACTAGCCCAGATACATTGGCAAATCCCATCCCCTCCATGCTGAAGTAATCCAACATTGAAGCCCCACTTCCTGCTCTTAACTCTACTGTCGCAAAATTGTCTCGGAAGTAAATGCTATCATCAGGCGTTCCCACTGCCGTGAGTGTACCGTCAATAAACAGATTTTGTGAATTATTAGTGAAAACAACTTCTACACCAGGCTCAATGGTCAAGGTATTGCCGGTCTCAACAGTGATGTTTCCAAAAATCAATTCATAGTACCAGTCCTCTGGAGATTGCGGTTTGTGCCAGGTGGTGTTGGCTGTGATGTTGATCGGATCAACATGCACAACACTGAGCCCATTGTTATCATAAAAGGTGTCATCAAGAAGTAGAGGGTGTGTCCGAATATCCCTCCCATTATTGATAAAGGTGTTGTTATCAATCGTTGGGGCTACTGTATGATCAATCCAGATTCCTCCATTGGTCCCAACATTTTGAATTGTGCTATTGGTTATCGTCGGAGATCCATTCTGAAGCCATATTCCTCCTCCTCCTCCATCAATAAGAACGTTATTGATTAAAGGTGAGCCGTTATCAACCCGAATACCATAATCATTGCTCAAGAGCATTTCCGAATCCTGAATTGAAGGGCTGGCTCCTGCTGCTGCCGTTACCCCAACCTCACAGTTCACAAACCTTGAATTAGTAATGGTTGCATCATTCGAAACATGTAGCGCAGCTACATTGGAGGTACCGCCATCATCAAAACGGCAATGATCAATGATTGATCCCGTGCTCGAATTAGAGAGAAAAATATTGGCTAAACTTTGTTGAAAATAAATGGAATCACCTGGCTCTCCGTCAGCTATCAATGTTCCATTGACTGTCAAATCATTGTTACTATTGGAGAAGATTACCGTAACACCAGGTTCTATAGTAAGAGTAACGCCTGCATCAACATTAATTCCACCAAACAAATCGATACTGTAAGGACTCCCAGCAGATGTCCAGGTTGTATTTGTAGTAATGTCACCATTAACACTGGTTTGCGCAAAAGCGGCAGTTCCTGAAAGAAAGATGATTACTGTAAATAGACTTCTTCGAGCGCGCTTAACTAAAGCTCGCTTTGGAGTCAGTGTGGATGGGTGAGCGACCATGAGGGCAGTGGATGTGGTATGGTTTACATTTTGATCGTAAAAAAATACCAAAAAATATTGGTAATTCAATATTTTTAGCTGAATTCGTACAAAAGAATTTATCAACTGAGAATATCAGGTGACCATTGGATAAGTTCGTCAGGCATTAGAGCAGGTAATTGCGCCCTTTCCTATCACGCTAACTCAAAAAGTCCTATTTTAGGCGATCCAGAAAATTTCTTTCATGACAGCCAAGCGAGAACCCACGCTCTTTGAGTCTCTAATTCCAGTTTTTTTTCTTACCGTCGTTCTATCCATTAATGTAGCCATTTTTCGAGATGCCGCATTGGATGGATCCAACCAGATCGTGTTGATCCTCTCAGCTGCGGTAGCCTCTTTGGTCGCCTTTCGGATAGGTTTTAAGTGGGAGGAAATTCAGGGAGGAATTGTTAAAAGCATCAGCTCAGCAATGGCCTCCATGCTCATTCTCCTAATGATTGGCTCGCTGGCCGGAACGTGGTTACTAAGTGGTGTGGTACCAGCAATGATCTACTATGGCCTTCAGATCCTCAACCCAACCATTTTCCTGGTAGCTGCCTGTATCGTATGTGCGATTGTTTCCATCGCTACCGGTAGCTCCTGGACCACTGCAGCGACTGTTGGAATAGCGCTCATTGGAATAGGTAAAGCGCTTGGGATCTCTGAAGGATTGGTAGCAGGGGCAATCCTGTCTGGTGCTTATTTCGGAGATAAGATGTCCCCGCTTTCCGATACAACTAACCTTGCACCCGCCATGGCGGGAACCGACTTGTTCACGCATATCAGATATATGACAGTAACTACGGTTCCTTCAATAACACTGGCACTGATCATTTTTCTGGGAATTGGTTTCACCCAATCATCAAGCGGTACCATTGGAGAAACGTCTGCCATCCTACAGGCAATCGATAGTCGATTTTACATCAGCGGATGGTTGTTTATTGTCCCGGTTGTAGTTGTCATTTTGATCGTTAAGAAAATGCCTGCTCTCCCCGCTTTGCTAATAGGGACATTGCTTGGAGCATTGTTTGCGATCATTTTCCAACCGCACCTGGTTGCTGAAATAGGTGGCGGTGCCAGCGGAAGAGGCTATTTCGTTGGACTTATGAAATCTATGTACGGGAATATTGCCATTCCAACTTCCAATGAAATGGTTAGCAGCCTGCTTACTTCCGGTGGAATGAAAGGCATGCTCGGCACGATCTGGCTGATTTTGTCCGCCATGATCTTCGGTGGAGTAATGGAAGGAGCCGGAATGCTGAAACGTATTGCAAAAGCGATCATCTCAATGGTGAATTCTACCGGATCACTCATTTCATCCACTGTGGGAACATGTGTTTTCTTCAATTTGACTGCATCTGATCAATACCTTGCAATTGTTGTACCTGGTCGGATGTATGCGGATATCTATAAGGAAAAAGGACTGGCACCTGAGAATCTAAGTCGAACTTTAGAAGATTCCGGAACTGTAACTTCGGTGCTCATTCCATGGAATACTTGTGGCGCCTATCATTCCACGGTACTTGGTGTAAGTACTTTTACCTACCTACCTTACTGCTTTTTCAACATCATCAGCCCGATTATGACCATGATCGTTGGATATACCGGGTACAAAATCAGAAAACTAACAGCTCAAGTTGCCTGACGAGTTCAATAACCATATCACCAATGATCACATTCGGGAATTACCTCTACTGACCTTTGACGGAGATATACACGTAATAGACGAAGAAGCGGAGATGAATGAGGCACTTGATGTATTGAGCAGAGAGCCAAACATCGGGTTTGATACGGAAAAAAAACCAACCTTTCACAAAGGAGAGTACAATCCGGTTGCCATTATACAGATGGCCACTCTACATGAAGCTTTCCTGTTCCGGATGAACAAGCTTGACAAACACAAGCCCCTGTTTGATTTTATGGAAACTTCAGCGACTACAAAACTGGGAATTAGTATTCATGATGACCTGAAAGATCTGAACAAGATCCAGAAGTTCCACTCAACCTCCTTTTTGGACATCAATACGATCGCTAAGGACCTGGGAGTTGAACACATGGGGGTCAAGAAACTGGCAGCCATTTTTCTTAATCACCGAATCTCCAAAAGTCAGCAAACCTCCAATTGGGAAAACGATATTCTAACTCCGGGTCAGCAGAAATACGCCGCTACAGATGCCTGGATCTGCCTCAGGATCCACCAGGAATTACAACACCGGGGCTACATAGACTAGTGGCTCTACTTTGTGCACTTAGTGACTTCTTAGAGTTTTAGTGGTAAAGGAAATAAACCACAAAGGCACGAAGAGACGCAATGGTATGGTAATTTTTCTCCCTCATTTTCAACGAGTTAGATAATAATCGAATCCAAACATTTTGCATATTCCAAATTGTGGTCTAACGTTGCACCTCGTTCTTTAAAATACTCTTATCAAGAAAAGCCGAGGGAAATGGCCCGATGACGCTTTAGCAACCCCGCATTTGGCGGAAGGTGCTAACTCCAGCTCCGAGTATCGGAGAAAGATAAGTTCAGATAATAGCTGTCAACAAGAAATTTGAAGCTCTTCTGACTTGTCGGGAGAGCTTTTTTTATGCTCTTTCCCGAAGCTGCTCTGGTAAGAATTGTGAAACTAAAAACAACTTATAACTATGAGCAGTGCAACAGAAATTATCCATTCCGTTCCGGTTGATGAATTAACAGGAGCAATTGCAGTTCCCATTTACCAAACTTCAACGTTCGTTCAGGAGTCCCCCGGAGTAAACAAGGGGTTTGATTATGCAAGAAGCAACAATCCAACTCGCGAGGCATTGGAATCCATCATCTCCAAATTGGAGTCCGGGAAAGGTGCCAGTGCATTCGCAACTGGCCTGGCCGCCATTGATGCAGTTCTAAAACTCCTAAAAGCAGGAGATGAAATCATTGCAGTAGATGACATCTATGGTGGTGCTTACCGGCTTTTCACTCACATCTACCAAAAGCTGGGGATCAAGATCCATTACGTAGATACAACGGATGCCGAAAACATTATTGACTACATCAATGATAAGACAAAGCTGGTTTGGTTGGAATCTCCAACTAACCCGACACTAAAGGTCTCAGATATCCGAAAGATCGCGTCAATTGCACATCGCTTTGATTCATTAGTTGTGGTTGACAACACGTTTGCTTCACCAATAGCTCAAAATCCAATTTCGCTTGGAGCAGACATTGTGGTTCACAGCGGGACAAAATACCTGGCAGGACATTCAGACCTTGTTGCAGGCTTTGTTGTTTCGGCAACAGAAGAGCTTGCAGAGGAAATCAAGTTTATCCAGAATGCTTCCGGAGGCATCTTAGGTCCCCAGGATTGTTTTCTTGCCATTCGTGGAATCGAGACCTTGAATTTGCGATTTGAAAAACAAAGTGAGAATGCCTTGCTGATCGCTAACTATCTCTCTTCCTGTCAGGAGGTAGATAAAGTGTATTATCCCGGTTTACCAAATCATAAGAATCATGAGATCGCGAAAGAACAACAACAGGGAACATTTGGAGGAGTTGTTTCTTTTAGCCTCAAGGACGACACAGAAGAAGCAGCCAATGCTTTTGTGACAACAACCAAGTATTTCAAGTTGGCCGAGAGTCTGGGAGGTGTAAAAAGTCTTTTGTGTCATCCAGCACAGATGACCCATGCTTCTATTCCACAAGACAAACGACTTGCGTCTGGAATCCAGGATTCACTGATCCGACTTTCGTGCGGGATCGAAGATGTGGAAGACCTGATCGAAGACCTTGAAGCTGCCTTTGCTTCTATTGGAAAACTTCAACAGTCGGTCCAATGAAAAAGCTGAACATAGGACTCTTTGGATTCGGAGTGGTTGGAGAGGGTATTTACCAGGTGCTCTCTCAAAAACCACCCTCAGAGGTAGAGATCAAGAAGATCTGTATCAAGGAGATCAGCAAGCCACGCGAAGCACCGAAACATCTTTTCACCAATAAACCTGAAGTCATATTGGATGATCCATCCATCGATGTGGTTATCGAATTGATCAATGACTCGGATGCTGCTTTTGGTATTGTATCAAAAGCCTTTCAAAAGGGCAAGCATGTTGTTACGGCAAACAAAAAAATGGTTGCTGAACATCATGAAGAACTGATTTTCCTTCAGGATAAACACGAGGTTTCAGTCTTATACGAAGCTGCAGTCTGCGGAAGCATACCTATCATCAGGAACCTGGAAGACTATTTTGGAAATGATAAACTAAGTTATGTCTCCGGAATTGTGAATGGGTCTACAAACTACATTTTAACCCGGATGCACGAAACTCAGGAACCTTATGAAATAGCACTTGAAACCGCCAAACAAAAAGGTTTTGCTGAATCGGATCCTGCTTCTGATGTTGAAGGTTGGGATGCGGGCTATAAGCTAAGCATTCTAGGACTTCATGCATTCGGTAAGTTCATTGACACGGGCAGTATTGTCAGGAAAGGAATAGACGCGATCAAACCTGAAGATCATGGTTATGCCAAAGACAAGGATCTAAAGATCAAGCTGTTAGCAACTTTAGATACAAAAACTGGCACACATGCTACCGTGTTCCCGACCTTCATTCCAAAACAAAGCGCCCTGAGTAAAATCGACAATGAATACAACGGACTACTTATAGGAAGCTCACTGGCTGATGAGCAGCTACTTTATGGCAAAGGAGCCGGTAGGTACCCAACGTCAGCGGCAGTTCTTAGCGATGTGTTTGCACTACAATCCAACTACAGTTACTCCTTTAAAAAGGGAAAATCACATGATCATTTCACTTCTTCAGGTCTGAGAAAATTCTACTTAAGTTTCCAGAAGGATGCCGATGTAGACCTATCATTATTCGAGCAGATTGATGAACGACATATCAACAAACACATGGAATATGTTATAGGTTGGATCAACCTCGCCCAGTTGCCCCATTATCAATTTTGGAAAGAAAGAGATGTTTCATTGATTGCATTTGAATAAAGTCGCCATTTTTTCCAATTGTCTCAATTAATACCAGGCCGCTTATCTCTTAAATCAGCCATTTAAATCAACGACCACCTTTTGTCTACTTTTCCTGAAAGGGTTATTTGGGGCGACAAATTATATTCGCCGCAATGAAACTGATCATCCAGCTTCTGGTTTACTTATCGCCTTTTCTTATACTAGCTCAAAATGGGTCTTATCACATCAAGAAAACGCAGCAATCCATCGCAATCGATGGAAAACTGGATGAGCCTGCCTGGCAGGAAACCCAAATGGCAACCAATTTCTACCAGTACTTTCCGACCGATTCGGTATTAGCCAATTCGCAGGTAGAGATCCGGATGACCTACGATGACAATTTCCTTTACATCGGAGCGAAGATGGAAAATCTGACCACAGATCGGGATTATGCCGTACCATCTTTACGTAGGGATTTCCGTGGAAATTTTGACGGCCTCACCATTGAGATTGACCCCTTCCAGGACAATACGAATGCTTTTCAGTTTGGAATTAATCCTTATGGAGTTCAGCGGGAAGGTTTGATAGCAAACGGAGGAAACAGGGGTAATGACCTTTCACTTTCATGGGACAACAAGTGGTTTGCAGATGCTACGAGAAATGGTGACCACTGGATCGCTGAAGCTGCCATTCCATTTAATACTCTTCGATATAAACCGGGAGCGTCTAAGTGGAACATCAATATTTACAGAATTGATAGTGAGACCGGTGAACGTTCGACATGGGCAAGAATCCCACAGAATTTTTTGATCCTCTCACTGGCCTTTATGAAAGAATTGGTTTGGGACGAACCATTAGAGGCACCAGGGCCAAATATCTCTTTGATCCCATATGTATCCACTGCTACGGCCAGAGACTTTGAATCAGAAACCGATACCTCTCCGGATAACAGTCTAGAATTTGGGGGAGATGCGAAAATCGGTATTGGTCCCGCTTTGAACCTTGACTTAACTGTAAATCCTGACTTCTCACAAGTTGAATTAGATGAGCAGGTTACGGATCTCAACAGGTTTGAACTATTCTTTCCTGAAAGGAGGCAATTCTTCCTGGAGAATGCAGACCTGTTCGAGACATTTGGTCATCCATTTTTTTCACGTCCTTTCTTTTCAAGAAGGATCGGGCTTGCCAGGGATGAATCTACTGGTCAAAATGTACAGAACAGGATCTATGGCGGTGCTCGCCTAAGTGGTAAGCTTGACAAAAACTGGCGAATCGGCGTATTGAACATGCAGGCGGCCGAAGATGAATCCATTAACCTGCCAAGTATCAACTACACGGTTGGAGCTGTCCAGCGAAAAATGTTCGGACGATCCAATATGGGTGTCATCGTGGTTAACAAGCAGACATTTGAAAACTACGCAGTAAATGACACCACTCCTTACCAGGGTGAAAACCGATTGGTTGGTTTTGATTACAACATTGCATCAAGCAATGGGAAATGGAATGGAAAGATAAATTATCATCATTCATTTGACGATCATTCAAACAGCGAGAACGGCTCACACACTGGTTGGATAGGCTACCAGTCAAAAACGTGGACCTGGAGTTGGGCGCATGTTTATGTAGGTGAAAATCACAACGCGGAAGTTGGTTTCGTTCCAAGACCCGGAATGTTCCGGATAAACCCTGATTTCGGGCGAAACTTCTTTCCTAAAAGAGGACCTTTCAATTCCATAAACCTATTCGGTGAAGTTGAGTTCTTTTGGAATGAAGGAGAAAAGACAGACCATAAATATGCATTGAACTTCAGCTCAGGACTTAGAAACACGGGTCGGCTCTCCGGGTCCATTGAACAGAACTATACCTGGCTCTTCAGCGACAGTTTTGATCCGACGCAAACCGACGGGGAAGAGCTTCCACAATGGACCGGCTACACGTATAACAGCTTCAATTTCAACTACATGTCAGACATGCGAAAGCTGTTCAGTTACACGATCAATGGTTACATAGGAGAATACTTTAACGGAGATCGAATAAATATTGGAACCAGCTTCAACTATCGGTTCCAACCAATTCTTGCCCTGCGGGTAAACATCAATTACAACCAGATCAGGCTACCAGAGCCCTACAATGATGCTAATCTCTGGCTGATCGGACCGAGGGTAGATCTCACATTGAGTCGATCCATCTTCTTTACCAGCTTTTTTCAATACAACAGCCAGATTGAGAACCTAAACATCAACTCCAGGTTCCAATGGCGCTTCGCTCCCGTCTCTGACTTGTTCATTGTCTACACCGACAATTACGGCACTGAAAATTATGGGGATTTCGGTCTGAGAGAAAAGAACCGTGCGCTTGTGGTGAAGTTGACCTATTGGTTTAATTTGTAAGTATGAGTTTTCTACAGATTGAGTCGCTGGATCAGAAAGAACTGATCCCCGGTTTTCAGGTGCGTTTTGTCCACACAGAACGGATGACATTTGCTTATTGGGATATTGAACCGGGCAGTGAGCTCCCGGAGCATTCCCATGAACATGAACAGGTCGCCAATGTGATCGAGGGGACCTTTGAACTAACTATTGAAGGTGAAACCAGAGAATTAACAGTTGGAGACGTGGCGGTAATTCCGTCGAATGCAGTCCACTCCGGAAAAGCTATCACAGCTTGCAAAATGTTAGATGTATTCTGTCCGGTGAGGGAAGATTATAAAGTTTAATAATCAGTGGAAAGTCCGGAGAATCTTTTCCTGTATTACCTCAAGCTCACACCAGCATATAATGATCCTTCGAAATGGGATACCAATACGGTGGAAGTAATTGAGGCACATGCTGCTTTTCTGAGCAATCTAGGAGAAAAAGGGATCCTGGCCTTTGCCGGTCGAACGAACTTTGATCCAGGGCACAAGGACCTTCTTGGAATTGCGGTCGTAATGGCTGATTCCATAGAAGAAGCACATCAAATTATGGATCCTGATCCAGCCGTCGTTCAGGGTATTCAATCAGCAAGAATTTTTCCATTCTCAATGGGAATTCGTTTTCTCTCAAACCTTGAATAGAGACTATGGATCAGGAGGAAATCAAAGCCAAGATCCACGAGGAAGTTGCAAAAACGGAGCAACTGATCAAAGAATATAAGGATCTATCAAAACCTGTTTCTCCTGAGAATGCGATTGGGCGTATCTCCCGCATGGATGCGATCAACAACAAAAGCATCACTGAATCGGCCTTGAGACAAGCTGAAAACAAACTCATCAAGCTGAACCAGGCACTTGATAAAGTTGGAACTCCGGAGTTTGGAATCTGTATCCGATGTAAGCAACCCATTCCACTCGGCCGGATTCTCCTAATGCCTGAAAGCAACAAATGTGTGAATTGCGCCAATTGAGCGGTCTGCCTATTTGACATGCTCCTCTTTTTCGGTATGGTTATGGTCAAGAAGGGGCTATGAGCACAAAGAAAAAGAATGTCACCTTCGCCTGGGCATTCAAAAAAATCATCTGGCCAAGAAGAAAAACAATCTTTATCGGACTTATTCTCATCGTGATCAGTCGGCTGGCCAGCTTGGTGTTGCCAGGAGCCAGTAAGTACCTGATCGATGACGTCATTGTTAACCAGGACATCCCTATGCTAAAAACATTGCTACTCGTTGTTGTGGCAGCAATTACAGCTCAGGCCATTACCTCCTTCCTATTGACAAGAATTCTTAGTGTAGAAGCGCAACACCTGATCTCTCAGCTTCGAGCAACTGTTCAGAAGAAAGTGCTTTCGCTTCCGATTAGCTACTTTGACAATACAAAGTCCGGTGAATTGGTCTCCCGAATTATGACAGATGTGGAAGGAGTTAGAAACCTGGTAGGCACTGGGTTAGTGCAATTAGTCGGTGGAACATTGACTGCAATCATCTCCCTCTTTCTGTTAATCAACATCAGCCCGACCATGACACTTTTCGTCCTGGTACCCGTCTCAATTTTCGCTTTCATCGCGCTAAAGGCTTTCGGTAGGATCCGACCGATTTTCCGAACCAGGGGAAAGATCAATGCGGAAGTGACTGGAAGGCTCACAGAAACGTTGAATGGGGTCAGGGTCATCAAGGGGTTCAATGCTGAAGAGCAGGAAAACAAGGTTTTCGAAGATGGGGTCATCCGGTTATTCAAGAATATCAAGTCAAGCTTAACTGCTACCGCATTTGTTACAAGCTCAGCAACCTTCTTACTTGGATTAGCAAGTATTGGGATCATGGGTATTGGTGGTTACTTCATTATCCAGGGTGACATGACGGTTGGGGATTTCATTGCATTCACACTCTATCTCGGATTTATGATAGCTCCTATCGTCCAGATGAGCAACATTGGAAGTCAGCTGACCGAAGCATTTGCAGGACTGGACCGAACAGAAGAGATCATGCAAATGGACCCTGAAGATCTCACAGAAGATCGACCGATCGTATTACCATCTGTTCACGGTGACCTTGTTTTTGATGATGTTTCGTTCAGTTATGAAGAAGGCAAAAAGGTTCTTAAAGGGATCAATTTCAAAGCTCCACAAGGGAGTGTGACCGCACTTGTGGGTAGCTCAGGCTCAGGTAAGTCTACCATAGCCGGGTTGGCCGCCACCTTCCTTAATCCGCAAAGCGGAACCATTACCGTTGATGATCAGGACCTTACGAAAGTCAACCTCGCGAGTTATCGCCAACATTTGGGTGTCGTACTGCAGGACGATTTTCTATTTGAGGGGACCATTCGGGAAAATATACTTTTCCCACGACCCGATGCAACAGAGGGAGAATTGCAAAGTGCGGTTGAAGGTGCTTATGTGAACGAGTTCACCGATCGCTTTGAGGATGGGCTGGACACAGTGATCGGAGAACGAGGAGTGAAACTATCAGGAGGTCAGCGTCAACGAATATCGATTGCTCGAGCTTTACTGGCTAACCCTAAGGTGATCATTCTAGATGAGGCTACATCAAACCTGGACACAGAGAGTGAAACCTACATTCAGAAAAGTTTGGAACAACTGATGCGTGATCGTACCACATTTGTGATCGCGCACCGATTAAGTACTATTCGTAAAGCGGATCAGATACTGATCGTTGAAAACGGCGAAATTGTAGAGCGTGGAACTCATGATGAATTGATTGCCAGCAAAGGGCGGTATTATGAGTTGTACACCTATCAAAGTAGGATCTAACCCACCGGTGTGGTTTGCGTTTAAAACTCAGACCTAACCCTATGCATCCACTACTTTTTCTCTCAATCCTTCTGCTTGGTTGTCAACAACAATTAACTGAATTAACAAGGACGGATCATCAAATCACTGGCCAAAATGGCATCAGCCTGCATGTTCGGATTCTAGAATCTGGTAGTGTCACAGCCAAAGAACCACTTGTTATGGTTCATGGAGGCGGGCCCGGAGCAACGTCTTCTTTTGATCTGCCAGTTTCCGGAGGTTCTTTTGCACAGGATCTGGTAGAAAAAGGATTCAAAGTATACTTAATGAATATCCGGGGTTGGGAACATTCATCATTACCCAACTATGATTTTAGTGATTCAACCTTAGTAGTTGGATCACATGAGGAAGCAATAGAAGATATTCAAGCTGTAGTTGATTGGGTGCTGAAACAAGAAGGAAGAAGTAAAGTCAATCTTTTTGGATGGGCTACTGGTGGTCACTGGATCTGTGCATATGCCACTAAATATCCCAACACTGTCAATAGGCTGATCTCTTTGAATTCGCTCTATGGAGTAAATGCACCATGGAACCTGAGAAGATTCTTTGCTTCCTCAATCGACTCAACTTCATTCAATAAGACCGGATTCTTTCGGGAATCACCGCAAGCCAATCTTACTCGATCCTGGTCCAGAACCATTCCAGTAGAGGATAAATCAAAATGGAGGGGCCCAGCAATCGAAGCGGCATATAGAAAGTATGCTTCTGGTTTTGGAGTAGATACAACCGTCATGTGGGTACCTGGTGGCTATCGCGAGGAAAGCTTCTATATGTCATTGGGAAAGAAGTATTGGGATGCAAAAGATATCGTCAATCCATCCTTGATTATCCGAACCGAGTTGGATTTTTGGTCAAGACCTGAAGATTTGACGGCCATTCAGAAAGAGCTGGTCAACGCTCCCGGATCCAGGTTTGTAACCATCCCCGGCACTCATTACGTATTCCTGGACCGACCGGCTTATGGAAGAGATCAGCTCATTGAAGAAGTCACACGTTTTTTGGATCAGTAGTAACTACTTCATTTGATTGTATATCAAATGTAGCACCTGTCTTTTTCCGGTTATTCATAAATCATTTGAGCTTTGTCACATGCGCACTACTTGTATTTGCTTTTTGCTACTCATTGGACTAGGCTGCCAATCTCAAAAAGAATCCAACTCAAATCCCGGGTATCCCCGATGGATTGGAGATATTACGTTCGATCCTGAACTGGATAAGGCAGACTTTGAGATTTGTGGAGGGGAAGAAAATGTAAAGCAATATTTTAACTTCACCCAAGGGCTGCAGTATGACGGTGAAAAACGTGCGATCCTCAACTTTTTTCAAGCAAACTATTCCCCCATCGAATCAGATAACAGTGGACTGGTTCGTATTCGTTTCCTCGTGAATTGCAAAGGTGAGACCGATCGGTTTCGAATAATTAGTATGAATGATAACTATGAAGAAACAGCTTTTGATGCCGATATCACTGATCAATTATTGAATCTTATAAGACAGCTTAATGGCTGGAAGATCATGCCAACTAGTGAAGAACCAGAAGATTATTACCAATACCTCATTTTCAAGATCCAAGACGGAAAACTAATCGAGATATTGCCATGAGATCGTTTCTATCCATTTGCACATTGGCTATCGCCACATGTCTTTTCGCTCAGCCGAATTGTGAAGTATTCAAAGCCAACGGTGATTCGTTGAAATACCTCGCATGTAAAAAGTCCGAGGAGATTGACCCTTATTATCAGTTCAGCAAGGAGTTTCATGAAATCCTTGATCAGGCGCTGGCCATAGACTCCACATTTGATTATCCCTACTATGCAAAGTCAATAGCCTACCTGAAAAGTGGAGATTTTCTAAATTGGAAAAAGCTCATTGATAAGGCCGTTCAATACAACCTGACAAGCAACCTCGGTTATAGAGGGTGGTGCCGTTACCAGTTTTTCCGAGATTACCAGGGAGCCATCGATGATTTCGAGCTTTTGGAACAAGTAGTAGGCAATGACACTGGCTACTCCGCAAATGGGGATTATCACCTCCAGATCGCCAGGGCCCTCTGTTATCGGGCACTTGGTAATCATGAAAAAGCACTTCAGGTAATGACCAACTTCATGAATCAGGAAGGGTATTATGCAGGTATTTATGATTACCTGCACCTAGGAGTGCTATACATGGAAATGAACAGGTATGATGATGCACTGGACGCGCTGCTAAAGCAAGAGTCAGAAAACCCACTTGCTGATAATCAGTACTATTTGGCTTTAACTTATCAAGCGTTGAATCAAAAGACTGAATACATTTCAATGCTTCAAAGGGCTAAAGAATCCTATGAAGCTGAAAGGAAGATTTTTGATTATTATACACATCCCTTTGATAAAGTCTATCTAAGCGATATTGAAAAGGCACTGGAGGAAGCGATACAAGAAACACACTAGCTTAGCTCCAACCCGGGGATCAGCTTGATCATATGATTCCGTAATTCATGAGCTTTAACCAACTTCTCCTTACCTAATGCAGTGATCTTATAAAAACGCTTCCTCCTCCCTCCTCTTTCTGATGTCGCTCCTGATTCGTGAGAATCTACAAAGCCTTTTTTTTCGAGCCGATAGAGCGCGGAATGGAGTGAACCGACACTTGGCTTATGCTTGGTCTGTTCTTCAATCAGTTCCTTAATGGTTACACCATATGCATTTTCTCCGAGCATTCCGATTGCTAATAATACGATCTCCTCAAATGCGCCAAGTTCTGTACTTTTCATGTTTACTCGTTTCTTAGTGCTAATGCCGGCTTTATCCTCGAAGCTTTAATCGTCTGAATCCCAAGTGTCAGGCAAGTCATCCCTACAACAATACCTACCGGCAATCCAAAGATTATCCAGGACAAGCCAATCCTGAAAGGGAAATTCTGCAACCAGCTGTTTCCCGCAAAGTATAAACCGAACCATGCAATAAAACACCCAATCAGCATTGGCCACAGGAAGGAAAAGGTGAGGTAAGCGAATACATCCCAACCTCTGGCTCCCATGACCTTTCTAACAGCCAACTCTTTCGCACGCTGCATGACAATGAATGATGCCAATCCAAATAATCCCAACGCTGCAAGCAGAATTGCAAGTACTGAAAAGCCTGCCAGTAAAGCAGCATACTTCAATTCAGCTTTGAATTCCTGGTCGAAAGCCTGATCCAGAAAATGGTATTCAAAGGAATTCCCCGGAAAATATGACAGCATTTTCTCCTCAATGGATTTCAATGTCTGAGGCAGATCACCTGTTTCTATATTCATACTCCAGTACACCGTTCGCTGAGGAAGGAATGCAAAAACAATCGGATCATAGTCATTTCGCAAAGACTGATGATTGTAGTTTTTTACTACACCGACAATATTGAACTGACGCTCTCCCAATCCGATCTTTCCCTTAATTGCTGCTTCGTAATCTTCAAAGCCCAATGCCTGAACTGCTGCTTCGTTCAATACCGCACCCATTTGATCACTTGGAAAATCTCTGGAAAAGGCCCTTCCAGAAAGAATCCGGAGATCATAAGTTTTGAAGTAATCGTAATCAACTGTCACGATATGCATGGAAACCGGTTCGGACCCCTGCTTATCGGCATTAGTAAATGATCCTGCACTCATTACTTTACCCGGGACACTACCACTATGCGTAAAACCATTTATGTCAGGTAAACTCTTTATCTCATTACCAAACCCACGAACCCTGGAAAGGTAACTTTCCGGATCCATTACTCGTGGTGAGTTCACAACGAGCATTTTTTCGTCTTCAAAGCCGAGATCTTTATTGAGAAGGAAGTCCGTTTGCTGCCTTACCAGGATAGTTCCTCCGATAATAATTATTGAGATGATGAACTGGGCTCCTACTAACACTTTTCGAAGTAAGCTTCCTTTCTTGCTGGTTATAAATTTTCCTTTCAGCACAGTTATAGGCTGATAGCCTGAAAGGACCCATGCCGGGTAAATTCCGGAAAGTATTGCGCCAAGTGCGACTATCGCGAGTATTGCCAACCAAAAGGTGCCATCAGTGGAAAACTCAAAATAGATCCCAAGCAGAGATGAAAAAGGTCGGGCTAGCAAGTACACGGAAAGGACAGCAAGCGAAAGTCCAATGAAGTTGACGATAAATGATTCCGTAAGGAACTGGCTGATCAACTGATTCCTGAAGGAGCCCATCACTTTTCGAATGCCCACCTCCTTGGCTCTAATGGAAGCAAATGCCGTAGTGAGATTAATGTAGTTCAGGTAAGCCAGCAAGAGGATCATACTTGCGATGAGTACCAGGAAGTTAACTGCCTGTCGATTTCCATTTTGTTCCATTTCAAACGTTAGATCGGAATCAAGATGGATGCCCTGAAGAGGTTGTAGCCGAAATGATTCGAGTGTTCCCCTTGCGGCAGCTTCTGATCTGGAGCGAAGCAGAATTTCATTCACTTTCTGTTCGAACTCATCCACACTCGTACCGTCCATTAATTGAATATAAGTGTGATAGAAAGGCAAGGACCAATCACTCTGTTGGAAAATTTCCCATTGATTGAGCGTACTGAACGAAATAAGAATATCCAGTCTGATGTGAGAGTCCATTCTTGGATTTTCAAGAATACCTTTGACTACAAGATCAGCCTCACCATCTTCAAAAGAAAATTTGATACGTTCACCAATAGGCTCTTTGTCTCCGAAATATTTTCTGGCCAGGTCTTCAGACAGCACCACCGTATTGGGCTCAGATAGGACTGAGGACCGATCTCCTGAAAGTAACTGAAAATCAAAAAGCTCAAAGTAAGACTGTTCGACAAAGAAGGGCTTTTCTAAATGGTAAGCTTCATCACCATAATTGACCATTCCATGTGTAAAGGGATAGTAGAATCGACATTGGTTTAAGACTTCAGGGTATTCATCCATCATCAAGGGTCCGACAGGAAGGAATGTAGTTGCCCCGTCAAAAACGACTTCATTTTCCATTTCTCGCTGAAAACTTACACGGTAGATTTGATCATAGTTCGTGTGAAACTGGTCATATCTCAATTCAAACAGCGCGTACTGAGCAATCATCAACGGGACAAAAAGTCCGATAATGAGACCAAAAAGATTGATGCCGGAAGACATCCGGTTCCTTAAAAAATTTCGAAAGGACAGCTTGAAATAACTCTTAAACAATGTAAGAGCACCAGTTGCCCGATTTACTCGATAGGGTTGTTTCATAGCAAAGGGCTTTATTAAACTCAGAACATCAATAACAAAGAGGACATTGGCTATACGCCTGCCTCTCTTCTTAGCTCTACTTTGGTAGATCTCAATCACATCGCCATATAAGATCTCAATCATATCATCCCGACAGATCAGCTTTAAGATTCTAAATGGCCATTTCGGAGGTCCGATCATATATTTCCTAAAACTAAAACAAATATATAATTCCTAAAAGCAAAACAAATTAAAACGTAAGCAGTCAGTAGAAAATAATGGATGCTAAGGCTTACTCTAAAAGTCTTCTGTGATAGTTTATCTGACCAAGGTGCCAGTTCAGGTGACCATACAGGTGAAGTAAGAAATGGGATTTGGTCATGGGGTAACCAAATGGCTGTAACGGATATGGGTCAGACATATCATCTACTGAAACAGCATCAAAAAAAGCTCCAAGGACTTCATTTGTCTCCGTGATGTTATTTGTGAGTTCCTCCTTCGTGACGGTACCAGAGAATTCAAATTCCCGATCTCTTTCATATCCATTCTTAGCGAGTGTCGCTCCTACAAAATGCTTGAGATTGCCACAGATATGTAATATCAGGTTACCCGCTGAATTTTTGATGTCACCCGCAATTTTCCAAAGGTCTTCTTCGGATTCATAGGAGTTCAATTCAATTTTCAAACGGTCAAGATCACGCTCAAAGAGCGCTTTAAGTTCAGACGGTAATTTCATACTATTGGGTGATTGACAACTTAAGATTATACAAATCTTTTGTTTTGCTATTTAACAGCTCTAAAAAATCCTTTTTCATACGGCCTTTTATTCGACAATCCTGTTGGAAATCGCGATCAAGGACCCTGATATCCAACTCCGAAATAATGCGCTCCACAGCACTGATCAGCTCATATGGAAAATGTAATAACACATTTACTTCCTCAAAAATTTCCTCCCGCACTGCTTTTTTCAATGCTTCCTCCGCTGCTATCTTATAGGCCGAAATTAGTCCCCCTACCCCTAATTTTGTTCCTCCAAAATATCGGACTACAACCACTAAAACATTCGTTAATTCAAAAGACCTGATCTGTCCCAGGATAGGATCACCTGCGGAATGAGAGGGCTCTCCGTCATCATTTGCCCGCCATTGTTGTTCATCCAAACCGATGACGTACGCATAACAATGATGGCGAGCGTCATGATACTTTTTCTTTATCAGATTAAGTTGATGATTCACTTCTTCCTCTGAACGGACGGGTTGTGCGAAAGACAGGAACTTACTCCCCTTCTCTTTGTATAATCCTTCAGAAGACTGAGTGATTGTGAAGTACCGACTCACAACTGGGCTAGCAATTCTTTAGCTTCTCGCTTGATTTGATCCGTTTCAGCAAAGTTTACGGCAAGTTTCAGCACCTCTTGAGCTTCCTCACTTTGTTGTTTCTTAGCCAATAACCTTCCTAGCCCAAGGTAACCGAGCCCTTTGAAGTATTCTCCATGATCTTCAATTTGCTCCCCATAGCTCAAACCTTGACGATAGGCAAACTCTGCTTTTGCATCATTCTTTATGACCACTTCTTCGAAATAACCAAGAAATACGTTTCCAGCCAATTTGTAGTATGGGTTTTCATGCTTCATCAGCGCATAAATAACTTCGATCGGAGCTTTCTGAAAATCCTCAGGATTTGCCAATGACTCCATGAACTTCGCCTTTGCGTACATGTTATTCGGAAACATTTCAATAAGCTCACCCAAATACTGCTGTGCTTTTTCAGGTTTATATTCATACCTGAGATATATATAACTGAGGTATACGTAGGCTTCTACTTTTGTTAAGACCGAAACATCACATGCTTTCTGAAGTTGTTCCAGGCCTAACTCAATATCACCGCTTCTGAAGAACCATAACAAGGGCTTATATAATGGATGTTTTTCGGGATACTTTTCCCTGAAGTAATTATAAAGTCCTGTTGTGAATAAGAATTCAGGGTGTGTGTCCACTATCTCAAAACCCTTTTTCATTAGTCCGTAAGCCCGGTTTGCTTCACCCACCGCTTTCAAATTATGGTTCTGATCAGCATAGTATTCTGCCAGAAGCCCATGAGAAGCCATTGCAAAAAAGACCATTTCGGGATCTTCAAGGTCCGGGTCTTGTTTCTCGGCAAGCTCAATAGCATTGTACAAGTGGCCTTGCATGGTTAAGAAAAGGCTATCTGTGATTGTTGGGATATTCGCCCACAGCAAGGTCATTGCTTTCATCAATGGTATGACCGGATGGTCCGGTATCTCTCCTTCTACAATTTGAATGTAGTGATAGGCAGAGTCCGGGTTAGCATTGTAGATATGATCTGCGCCCCTCTTGACAAGATCTTCCAACTCCGGGTGCTTGAAGACCTGAGCAGAAGCAGGTATTAGTGCTAAAAGCAACAGTATGGTGGCGAATCTTTTCAATATTGAATAATCTGAGATTTTATTGTATAAATCGAAGAACCAAGTTAACGCTGGTCTTGTGTTTATGAAACGGTTTATCAATTATTTTTAACGCGTGAATCAATCGCCTGCTATTTACACTAACGCCACCGAAATTATTAACGATCCAGACCTTCTTTATTATAAGAAGTCCTACTTAATTGCTCAACAACACGACCAACTTTTATGTTTCGATGACAGCAAGCTCTTTTTGCCACTCGTCATTGATGGTGATACGGCAATTAGCATACCAAGGAGTCCATTTGGGTCTTTTTTCGTTAAAAACATTCCTTCTGAGGATGAATTCAACCAGTTTCTCAATTTTGTTCTTGAACAACTGAAAACAAAGGAGGTCAACAGAGTTCAGTTGATCCATCCCCCTAAAATATATAGTCGGTTTTTATCGCTTGAGTGGTTAACAAAAGCTGGATTCTCGGTGAAGTACGAAGATGTAAACCAGCATATTGAGCTAAGTACCTCCTGGGAAAAGACCATCCATGAAATGCAATCGAGGAAACTTGAACGTCTTAAAACCCAGGGGTTCGAATTCAAAAAAATGGATAATTCTCAACTTGAGACCGGGTATAAATTCATTGATGCATGCCGTCAGGTTCAAGGGTTGAACATCAATATTTCTTTTGACCTTCTGAAAGAGCTTCACCAAACCACTGAGGCATATGATGTTTTTGGAGTCTTCAGGGATGGAAAGATATCTGCCCTCTGCATCACTGCACGGGTTACAACTAAAGCTGTCTACTACTACCTGCCGGCGACCAGCCCAATGTTTCGAACAGAGAGTCCGATGGTTCTATTAATAGCGGGCATGGTGGATTATTACCGCTCGCAAGGTTTTAAATACTTCGATTTAGGGGTTTCTTCCATTGAAGGAGTAGAACAGGAAACCCTCAAAGTTTTTAAAGAGCGGATGGGAGGAATCGAGAGCAAAAAGCCATTTTTGGAGAAAACTATCTAGAATTGATAACCTGCTGGTAAATGGCATTCAATTCACTTACTGATGCCATAGAACCATACTTGTTTTCAAACTGCTTCCTGATGTCCGCGGGTTCAGAATGATCCGTATCCATAATTCGTTTCATTGCAGCTGCAAGTTCCTCCTCAGTCCCGGGCTCAACAAGAATCCCTGTGTCAGCAGCGATCATCTCTTCAGGTCCGCCACACCGTGTAGCGATCACTCGCTTACCACAAGCCATAGCTTCCAGGATGGAAACAGGGAAGTTCTCATACAAACTTGTTAAAACAAAAGCATCACAATCTCTCATTGCATCTCGCACTTCTTCTCTCCCTTTCTGACCTTTAAATTCAACCAGGTGTTCAATTTCCAATTCTTTGGCCAATGCCTCCAGTTTTGACCTCAACCAACCATCCCCGATGATCACTAGTTTGAATTGTTCATTTTTTAATGTTGAAACAGCATTTAACAGTACATCCTGTCCTTTGATCGGATCCAATCTTCCTACATGCAGGAAAGTGAACTCACCATCTTCATTTGGCTTTCCTGGCGAAAAGAAATCATCATCAATGTAATTGTTAAATACCTTGCTTTCAATATGGTAGCTTTCGAGTGTTCTTTTTAGACTGTCTGAAACAGCCAATACCTGATCAGCTCTTTCCAACGGCATTTCCAGGTATTTATTCAATCCCTTCCTTGATGGAAAGGAAGCAAATGGGAATGGTCCCATATGCTCGGTTATTACATAGGGAACCTGATAGATCTTTGAAAGCTCCATTGCAACAAATCCAGCTGGATATGAAACATGTGCGTGAATAATGGAGGGCTTGCCATATTTCCTGATGCACCTTTCAAAATTGACCTGGCTTACTTCTATCAGCTTTGCAATGTTTCCCTTTCGAAACTTCCGTGTCCAGGTAAATGCTGGCTGAAACCACTCTACGCAATTGGTTGCCAATTCCCTATCTTCCGGTTTGGGAAGTCTGGACAAGAGTTTTTTCAATCCTCCTAATGGATTACCAGCTTCTACCAATAGCCGTCGATCGTTTGGTCCCCAGTGACTGATCACCACTGTATCATCCGGATGATGTTTCGCATAGATCTCCGCCTGCTCTCTAAAGAAAATTCCAGGTAAAGAGGCATCAGGTGAAGGATACCATGAGGGTATAATTAGCGTGACCATAACTGAAGTACAATCTAACGCTATTCATTTCGCAAATAAAAATCTACTTTGCAATCGAGTATTAATCCTTAACAGCAGTGTCATCTCCTTTGGTCTCCGTCATATGCCTGTGTCACAATCAGTCAGAATATGTGGCTGAAGCCATCCAATCCGTATGGGATCAGGATTATCCAAACATAGAGCTCATTGTTGTTGATGACGGGAGCAATGATAGCAGCGTTCAAAAGATCGAAGAAAAACTTCAAGGCACTTCTACCAAGTTCATACCTATTGAACCCAACATTGGAAACTGCAAAGCCTTCAACAAAGGATTCCATGAATCGAGTGGCTCTTACATCATCGATTTGGCTGCCGACGATCTGTTAATGCCCAATCGAGTAAGTGCTGGTGTCAGAGATCTTCATGAAACCAACCTGGGAGTAAATTTTTGTGATGTCATGCTGCTCGATGAATCAGGTAAGAAGCTTGGCTCTCACTACGATAGGGATCCGGGAGGAAAGCTTAAACAACATGTTCCTGAAGGTGATGTTTACCTGGATCTGATCACTACCTACTTCATATCACCACCTTCCATGATGATTCGAAGGGAGGTACTGGAAGAATTGAATGGCTATGATGAATCCCTTGCTTATGAAGATTTTGATTTCTGGATCCGTTCTTCCAGAAACTGGCATTATGGATTTACTGATGAGATCCTGGTCGAAAAACGAATGCTCAAAGACTCACATGCGGTCTCTCAATTCAAATTCAGAACGAAGCATCAGCAGACAACACTAGCTGTTTGCAAAAAGATCAAGGAGCTAAACCAAACTTCAGCTGAACAGAAAGCTCTTCGATCCAGGTGTTGGTACGAAATACGTCAGTGTATAAGACAAGGAAACCTGGGGCTGATACCAGGCTTCCTTAAACTCTTATGAATTATTCGTACTTCAGTGTTTTTGCCGGGTTTAATGCAGCAACCTTAGACGTCTGATAACCAACGGTAATCAAAGCAAAGAATAGGATGATAGCAACAGCCAGGATCAGCAGCAGCCATGGGAAGTCTACCCGGTAGGCATAATTGCTCAGCCAGGAATTCATCACGAAATAGACCACAGGAAATCCGACGAGAGATGAGACTCCCATCAATATCATAAAGTCCTTGTAGAATAGTGTGATAATGCTTCCGATGGAGGCTCCCAGTACTTTGCGAACACCAACTTCCTTCGTTCGCTGGATAGCCATAAAAGAGGAAAGTCCGAAAAGGCCTAGAATGGCTACCAAAATGGCAAGTACTGAGAATGAGCCAAACACTTTTCCAAACCGCTTGTCTTCTTTGTACAATCTTTCGAATCGTTGATCCAGGAAGACAATGTCCAGCGGGGTGTCAGGAAAGAATTCCATCCAGGTTGCTTCCACATATTCGATCCCTTCAGAATAGTTTCCTGCCTCCAGCCTCACTACCGATTGGGGTTCCCCGGGATTATACATATAACAGGTTGGTTCGACCTGACTTTTGAATGAAGTTCTGTTAAAATCCTTAAGTACACCAACGATCCTGAATTTGTCGTTTTGAGGGTCCGAACCAAATTGTATTTGCTTGTTCAAAACACTCGCAAAGTCTGAAATCCCAAAACGATCAAGAAAAGATTCATTGACAATCACAGCTGCAGTATCAGTGGCTATTGTTCTATCAAAATCACGACCGGCAAGTAACACCGTTTGCATTGTCTCATTGAAACGGTCAT
This sequence comes from Cyclobacteriaceae bacterium, assembly GCA_965267415.1. Classification (GTDB taxonomy): domain Bacteria; phylum Bacteroidota; class Bacteroidia; order Cytophagales; family Cyclobacteriaceae; genus Ekhidna. Next base: position 1,648,171 of record OZ253955.1, read on the forward strand.
CCATCCATTGAATATAAGTGGTGGCCTCAAGGCGGTCTGTCATTCCTACAATTTTGATCCCACCTGAGTTTGAGTTGATATCTGAACTCCCTCCACCTGGCAAATTCGAAGTGGATCCTACGGCAACTACTGAACGATGGGAGCGCAACGTGTTGTGAAAGGCCTTTAACCGCTCCTGGTATGCATCCCATTGATCACGAGGTACACTTGGGTTTCTAAACCCAACGACGTGATCGGTATCAAAACCAGGATTTTTAGATTGCATGTAATCTACCTGCCGGCCAACAATGAGTGTTCCGGCAATTAGAACCAGTGATACGGTGAACTGGATCGTTACCAAACCTTTCCTAAGGGCCACACCATTCTTGGAGTTTCGGAATTTTCCTTTCAACACCGCAACCGGCTTAAAGCCTGAAAGCACAAGTGCCGGATAAAAGCCTGAGACCAGGGTGCCGACCGCAAAGAAGGAGAGTGCATTAAGCAAAAAGGATCTTTGATTCCAGACATGACTGGTAATTTCTTTTTCAATTAGTCCGTTAAAATATGGGAGGATCAATTCTGTAAGTCCTATTGCAATTACAGCTCCGATAAAATTGATGATCAATGACTCGATGAAAAATTGTGCTATCAGTTGCTTTCGATAAGCGCCGATCACTTTTCTCAGTCCAACTTCCTTGGCTCGGTCCACTGCTCTGGCAGTAGAAAGATTCACATAGTTGACCCAGGCAATGATCAAAACAAAAATGGAAATGATCACCAGGAAGGATACGGTCTTGTAGCTGCCATGAATTTCCGGCTCATAGGTAAAATCGGAATACAGATGGATCGTCTCCATCGGTTGTAGATTGAATATCAATGTTGTCTCCTCTCCCATGTACTTATCAACAAGTTCCGGAAACTGCGCTTCCATCCTATCCAGATCTGCATTCGGAATCAGTTTCAAATAAGTATAGTAATTGAATCCGTTCCATCCATCATTATCCAATTGCCCCTGAATGCTTTTGATAGACATAAGCATGTCAAACTTGTAGTGCGTATTTTCAGGAATGTCCTGTACCACACCAGTGACTTTGAATGGCCTGTTAAAATTTCCCAAAAGCTCAATTTCCTTTCCAACAGGATCCTGATCCCCAAAGTAAGATTCCGCTTTGGTCTCTGATAATACCAGGCTGTACGGATCATTCAATGCCGTCGCAGCATCTCCCTGAAGTAGATTGTAGTCAAACAGTTTGAAATAGTTAGAATCTGCACCTACAACATTGCGTTCAAACCTTACCTGGTCTTTATGACGAAAGACCAATTCATTAAATTTAAAAGTGGTGGTATAATCCAGAACTTCAGGAAACTCTTCCTTGAAAGCTTTGCCACTCGGGTTCCAGGACATGGCATCCCTTGTACCAATTACCCCTTCTTTGACCTGGTCGGTTGTTAACCGGTAAATATTTTCTGAATCTGCAAAAAAGCGGTCGTAGCTTCTTTCAAATTTGATGTATTCATTAAGTAATAGAAAGGCAGCCAGGCCAATTGCCAGACCAATGATGTTAACTGCAGAGTAAAGTTTCTGCTTTGCTAAATTTCGTATGCTTATCTTAAAATAGTTTCTAAACATTCCTGTGTCATTTATAAGTGGTCGCTCCATTATTGGCTTCATTAGTGATGGGCGAATGAGTCGCAATACATCCAGCACATAATTCCATTGTGCCTTGGATGGATTGTCACTCAATCGATCCTGGTAGAGTTCGTCCAGGTCTCCCTGGATATCCGGGTAATAATCCGGATGGCAAAACCATCGGAAGAATTGATCAGCCCATCGTTTGATCATATGGCTCTTATTTTGAATGCAATCTCAGGGATCGAATTCCATAGATCCGTTCTCACACCTTTTGAATAGACCAACGCCTTTTTTCCAAAAGCAGTGATCCGGAAATAGCGCTTCGGTTTTCCCCCTCTTTTCTTATTGGCTTCTCCCTCTCTGCTTTCGAGGTAGCCCTTCTTCTCCATTCTTCTCAGCGCGGACTGCATGGCTCCTACACTTACTTTTCGACCCAACCTGGATTCAATCTCATTTTTAATTGCTACTCCGTAAGCCTCATCAAATAAAACCCCAACGGTGAGCAGCACGATTTCTTCAAATTCTCCTAGTTGAAACTTTTTCATAATACCAATATCCTAAATGTAGTATTCGGTTCAAGCCGAAAAAGGTTACATAAATTTCCTAAATGTAGTATTGCTGCTGAAAACAGTCGTTTGTCGGCTGCTATTCAAATGCGAATCAACTTTATCATCTCCGATCTGGTTATACGTTTTTACTAACAAGACATGACCTACACCTACAAGGGGAACGCCCTCAATTCTTTTTTCGGCCTGTCCACCCATTTCCAGAAAGAACATGCTGAATTCGAACATGCGCAGGGCCGCATCAATATCTTATGGAATCGGAACAAGGAAGCGGTTACTTTTTTGAAGGACGATATTCCAGTAACTCTTTTGCCCAACCAATTGACCACAAGTACCTATTTGCAACGAATCCAATTCCAGGGAGGTGAGCCGCTCATAGGGTTCAGTTTCAATCGTGAGTTTTATTGCATTCAGGATCATGACCAGGAGGTTTCGTGCAATGGGATCATCTTTTTTGGTACACAGGAACAGCCAATCATTACCTTATCAGAAGAAGAATCAAATAAATATGAAACCTTGTTTGAGGTTTTCCTGGATGAATTCACAACCAGAGACAATATCCAGGGTGAAATGCTGGTGATGCTTTTGAAACGGCTGATCATTAAAACTACCAGGTTGGCTAAAGAACAACTGATCCCCACAGAACTAAAGGAGAATCAAATAGACCTGATCCGAAAATTCAACGTGTTAGTTGACACTCATTTCAAAACCCACCGCCAGGTGAGCGATTACGCTGACCTACTTTTTAAATCGCCTAAGACGCTTTCAAATCTTTTTGCCAAATACAATCAGAAAACGCCCCTACAGATCATTCATGAGAGACTTGCTCTTGAGGCTAAACGTCTTTTACTCCATACCGATAAATCCGCTAAGGAAATCGCTTTTGATTTGGGGTTTGAGGATGTAGGAACCTTCCACAAGCTGTTTAAAAAGGTTACCGGGTGGACACCTCAAAATTTCAAGAACAGCTCCAAGTTGGAATTAGGGAAAAATTGACAATCGGTAGGGAAATGTGGCCTCTTACTTCAGCCCTACCCCGGCGTTTAGGTTATTGTAATCGGATTTAAAAAAACTTAAACAATAACAAAAGATGTCAACATTTAATGTTCCAACCCGAAACGAAGTAAGCGAAAATAACCAGGCTATTTTCGATCAATTGGAAAAGGGGATCGGTTTCGTACCTAACCTTTATGCTGCTTATGCCTATAATGATACTGCACTTGGGGATTACCTCACCTTGCAGAACAGGAAAAGCACATTGAGTGGCAAAGAAAGAGAAGTGATCAACCTTGTAGTGAGCCAGGTCAATGAATGCCGGTATTGTCAGTCAGCACACACAGCACTTGGCAAAATGAACGGGTTCTCAGAAGATCAGATCCTGGAGCTAAGAGCTGGAGAGGCAAGCTTTGATCCCAAACTTGATGCTTTAGCAAAATACGTGAAGAACATCACGGTAAACAGAAGTAAGCCTGATGCCGAAGTTGTAGAAAACCTATTTAGTGCCGGATACACCAAAGCCAATTTGATCGACATCATTTTGGTGATCGGAGACAAAGTGATCAGCAACTTCCTACACGGAACTACTCAGGTGCCAATTGATTTCCCTGTTGCGCCGGAATTGGAAACAGCCTTGGCTTAATCGCAAACCTTAAAAAAACAAGAAAGATGAAGAAGATCATTTTCCAAACACTCATCATTGTTGCAGGGATCGCCATTGGAAGGCCTTTGTTTATTCATGCGACTTATGCTCAGGAAGTCAAAACCATTCAATTGGATCAGACTCCCGGCAAGTTTGAGACAACCGAATTAGAATTAAAAGCTGGCAGGCCTTACGTTTTTGAGGTGAGAAATGCCGGAGTTGATCATGAAGTTGGATTTGTGGTTGCGCCGAAGGGGAAAACCGATGCTGACAATCATATTACCAACGCTTACCTGACCAAAACCATCAATGATGGAGAGACAGGTAGATCAAAGGAAGTGGTATTGGAAGCTGGAGAATATGTCTACTGGTGTCCACTCAATCCAACGCCTCAGTATAAGATTACAGTTAAGGAGTAGTTTTAATAGGGTAGTGAGTTAGGTGAAAGGGTCATCCGCCAATTGGCAGATGGCCTTTTTTATTCCTCCTGGTTTAACATCGAAAGATAGCTTTTGTACCTCCTCTCCGATATCTCCTTTCCCACTGCTTCCTTCACTTTGCAACCCGGTTCTTCAAAGTGTAGGCAATTGTGAAACTTACATGCTCCAAGGAAGGCCCTCATTTCCGGAAAATAGTGAGAGAGTTCTCCGGATTCAACCTCGGCGAGGCTCAATTCTTTGATTCCTGGCGTGTCAATCAATTGCGTGTCTTTGTCAATGTGAAACAACTCAGCGTGCGTGGTAGTATGAACACCTTTGTTTGCAAACGTTGAAACTTCTTTTACCTCCTGCTCTGCTTTCGGGACCAGCTGATTGATCAGGGTAGATTTCCCAGCTCCACTATGGCCAGCTATTAAGCTACGTTTTCCATTGAATACATCAGCCAGAGAGTTATCTTTTTCCAAAAGGCACGTAAGCAAAACTTTGTACCCCGCATCCTCATAGATCTTTTTCAGCTCTTCGTACAACTCCAGGTCTTTCTCTTTATACAAGTCTTTCTTATTGAATAGAATTACCCCGGGAATTCTATAAGCTTCAAGCGTAACCAGGAAGCGGTCGATGAATCCGGTCGAAGTTCGAGGCATTCTCAGTGTAACGATCAATACTCCCTGGTCCAGGTTGCTCGCTAGTAATTGATCATGACCTTTTTTTCTGGGACTTTGCCGAATGATGTAATTTTTTCGCTCCTCAATATTGGTGATCACCCACTCCCCTTCTACCTGGTTGTTAGGCTCAATAACTACCACATCACCCACGGCAATCGGGTTGGTGATCTTTTTATCTACGAGTTTGAATTTCCCCCTAAGCCTTGCTACGGCTTTTCCCTCATCGGTGAGGACCTCATACCATAGTCCGGTTGATTTGGTAACAAGACCCTTCATACAAGGTCGGCAACCTTTTCCATTATAAGCCTGGTAGCGCCACTTCTCGAACGAACATAATCATGAGCAGCGTGCGACACTTCTTGATAAAGCTTTTCGTTTGTATTCAATTCAGTAAATAAAGTGTCTAGTGATTCAAAATCCTGAACGGAAAATGCTGCATTGCATTCCACCAGATCCATTGCCTCTTTGAACTTGCTATTGTTTTCGTGCACACCAAAAAAAACCGGAATACCAAAAACAGCAGCTTCCAGGGTATTATGCAAAGCGCCGCGATATGCTCCTCCTATAAAGGCATAATCCGCATATCTATATAATGAGGATAACATTCCTATGTTATCAATGATCAGAATCCGGGCGGCTGTCAAATCTTCAGGTTGTGAATACCGGGTTGTCTTAGATAACAATGATTCAATCAGTTCGATTTCCTCCTCTCCTATGTTGTGCGGAGCGATAATGAACTTGAATTCATCCTGGTACTTTTTAATGAACGGAACCAGAACCTTAATGTCTGAAGCCCAACTACTACCTATCATAAAGCATTTCTTGCCTGGCAGAAATTCATCCACAACTTGAAAGTGCTGAGCTTTTTCGGCTATCTCAATTACCCGATCAAAACGGGTGTCTCCTGAAATGGTCACATTTTCGGAAATTGGAGAAATTAAACGTTTCGATTCCTCATCCTGAACAAAATAGTGATCGATCTTTCTGAAAACAGGCTTAAAGAACGATCCGCTCCAATGAAAGAATAGCTGATTATTTCTGAAGACACATGAGGCCATGAGAACAGGAATTTGTCTGTCCGTCAGCTCCTTCAGGTAGAAATACCAGAACTCGTATTTTATGAAGATCGCAAGTTTGGGCCTTACTAGATCAATGAAATTTCGGGCGTTCTTCGGTGAGTCCAATGGAAGATAATGCACCCAATCCGCATGTTCGTAATCCTTCCTGACCTCATAGCCGGATGGGGAAAAAAAGGTAAGTAAGAGTTTAGCATCCTTATGTGAAGCCTTGATCGCCTCAATGATTGGCCTTCCTTGTTCGAATTCACCCAAAGATGCAGCATGTACCCAAATGACTTTTTCAGATTGATCCTTAAAGTCTTCCGATAACCTGGATTCCCAATTCTTTCGACCATCCTTGAATTTTTGAGCTTTCCTGTTGGTGACTGAAATAACAAGGACCAAAAAGGAATAAAAAGAAATCGCTAATCTGTAGAGAATGAGCATATGAGCTAAAGTAACAAAAAAGCCACCCGCCGACTGACGGATGGCTTATCATATTATGTAAGAATACCTTAATTAAGTGAGAGATATTCAGAAACTCCTTCACGTGTAGCGCTCATCGCTTGTTTTCCCTGATTCCAGTTGGCGGGGCATACTTCACCATGCTCTTCCACATGAGCCCAGGCATCCACGATCCTTAGCACTTCATCAATGTTTCTTCCAAGAGGCAGGTCATTCACAGATTCATACCTCACGATTCCTTCTTTATCAATTAGAAACGTTCCCCGGAAAGCAACAGGTGTGCCTTCAAATTCAAGAGCTCCTTCTTCATTGTAAGTCCAGTCTCCTGCCAAAACGCCATAGTTAGAAGCAATTGTTTTAGAAAGGTCAGCAACAAGCGGATAGGTAACACCCTGAATTCCACCTTTGGCTTTTTCAGTAGTTAACCACGCAAGGTGCGTTTCTTCAGAGTCACAGGAAATTCCAACAACCGCAACATTTCTCTTTTCAAACTCACCAAGTTTCTCCTGGAACGCATGGATCTCGGTAGGACAAACAAATGTGAAGTCCTTTGGGTAGAAGAACAGGATGACCTGTTTGTCGCCGAAGTATTGTTCCAATTTGAAATTCTCGGTGATCTCATTTCCATTGATGATCGCTGGAGCGGTGAAAGAAGGTGCTTTTTTACCAACTAATGACATGTAATAATTCTAGATTTAAGTGATTAATAAGGTTAATTCAGGACAAACCAGCCCTGTCATTAAAACATAACGGCCGCAAAATTAATTCGACCAACGATCAATATGAATGGATGTTTCTGAATAATTGAAATTTAGAATTCGTTAGTTTTACAGTACCTTAATTAAGACTTTTTTAATGACTAATATGACTTTCCTTATGAGATCATTACTATTAACAATACTTGCCACCGCCTTAATGTTTTCGTGTGGAGACGCAGGGTTTCAAATCATCGTTGGCGATGATTACGTACAAGACTTGCTCATCATTGCTGAGAATGGCACAAATGATTATTCCAGCACTGATGCTATCAGTATCCAGGAAACTCTGGATGAATATGGCTCTGAGTTATTAGAAGCTGAAATAGGCGATATCAGCCTGACTCTAAGAGATTATACTGATCCAGCCAATAACGATTCCTTTAGAGCCGACGTGGATATCAATTTTGGAGGTACGATACTTCAATTCGATAATGTAGATTTTAGTTCTGGAACAACAGTTACATTCAGCTCAACACAATTAGCTGATATTATCAACAGTAGATCCGGATCAAGTTTGAATTTTACGTTCGACTTAATATCAGAATCACCGTTTGCAGATACTGATGATAATTTCATACTTGAATTTAACTCTGAAATATTCCTGACCATCAAAGCTGACTAATCACCTCAAACACCTGAATTAATATGTTAAAGAAATACACAGCCATTATAGTGCTTGCAGTTATCGGAATGCAAGCAAAAGCACAGATTGACTTTAGTACGTTCCTTGAAGGGGGTGTCCAGGATGCAAACCGCATCATGGAGAGCTATCTTGAGCCTGCATTCCTTGGATTTGGTTACGGTATCAACAGTGGTTGGTACAATACCGCCAAACCACACAAACTTTTGGGATTTGACATCACTCCAACAGTAACGATGGCCATGATACCATCAGATGCTGAGTTTTTCACATTCGATGACGCTGGATTCACCAACATTTCATTGAATCCAAATAGCCCTACCAATCAGGCCCCAACATTATTCGGGCCGAACCTTCCTGCTGATCAACTTCCACTTTTGGATTATACCAGTGGAGGGAATACGATTTCACTGACATCCCCTACCGGTTTGGGATTAGACGAAGAAATTCCATTTAATGCAGTTCCTTCCGGAATGGTTCAGGTGGGTATCGGTCTGGTTAAGAACACTGATCTTAAACTAAGAATTGTTCCGACTATTGAGTCTGAAGGAGAATTTGAATTCAGCATGTTTGGTATTGGTGTAATGCACGATCTGAAACAATGGATCCCAGGGTTCAAACAACTTCCGTTCGATTTCTCTGGTTTCGTAGGTTGGAACCGAATTAATACGACGATCTTCCTTGATGAGGATAACCCAGATCAGTTCTCTGAATTCAGCACCAGTGGATTTACTCTCCAGGGAATTGTCTCTAAGAAACTCGCAATTCTCACCCTATTTGGAGGTTTGGGATTCTCAACTACGAAAACCAACTTCACTTTGAATGGAACCTATGATACGGATGCAGGAACATTCACAGATCCAATCGATTTCGATTTTACATCAGGTGGACCGAGGATCAACGTTGGTATGAGACTTAAACTATTGATCCTGACTTTGCATGCTGATTACGCCATTCAGAAGTATAATACGCTGACATTGGGCGTAGGTCTGAGTATTAGATAACCAAGAATAAATGCTAGAAAAAGAAAAGTCCCGCCAGAAGCGGGACTTTTTTACTTGTAAACAGGTGTATGAATAAATTTGTGTTATGAACTGGTTAATACGCCTAATCTCACCTAGGTAACCCCCCGATAGAAAAAAAATGATAAAAATTTTATTTGTATGCTTAGGGAACATCTGTAGGTCCCCTCTTGCTGAAGCAATATTTCAAGCCAAAATCAAGGAATATGGCCTGGAATCAAAGATTTTATGTGATTCGGCAGGCACTGCAAATTACCATGTAGGCGAAGATCCGGACCCCAGGACCATTGAAATTGCACAAAAAAATGGTGTTCCGATTCGTCACAGGGGTCAACAGTTCAAGAAAAACCATTCAATTGAATTTGATTATCTGATCGCCATGGACTCCTCAAATCATCGAAACATGACATTTGAAATGGGTGAAACACCCGATTTTCTATATCTAATGCGTGATTTTGACCCAAAAAACAAGGGGGCAGATGTACCCGACCCATGGTATGGCGGCATGAATGGTTTTGAAGATGTATTTCAAATCCTTGACCGGTCCACAGATGAGCTCCTTAAGTTTATTAAGGAAAAACATCGATTTTGACAGAAAAAACAACCTTAAACCAACTATTACAGTCACATTTTGGCACTGATCTATCGACTGAGAATATTCAATCTGTTGCCGGTGGATGTATTAACAACACACTTAAAGCAACTACCAACAAGGGAACCTTCTTTGTCAAGCTTAACCACTTAGAGACTGGAGACCTCTTCGAAAAAGAGGCCAAAGGACTCAAATTGCTAAAGAAGCATTCGTCACTCGGCATACCTGAAGTACTCGCCGAGGGGCAAACTGATCAAAACAGCTACCTGGTTCTTGAATGGATAGAAAAAGGACACCAGGATGCAAATTTTTGGGAAGTATTCGGGACTGGACTAGCAGCACAACACCAAAACACTGCTGACTTTTTTGGATTAGACCATAACAACCATATCGGTCGGCTTCCACAATACAACAATCACCACACTTCATGGTCAGAATTCTTTGTTGAAGAGCGTCTGAAACCCCAAATCCAACTTGCATCAAATAGTGCGCTACTGGATCAAAGCCTTCAAAGAAGGTTTGAGAACCTCTTTTCACAATTGGAAAGCCTGGTACCTCGAGAAAAACCATCTTTTTTACAAGGTGATCTGTGGAGTGGAAATTTCATGTGTGGTCCGGGCTCAAAACCTTACATTTTCGATCCCGCAGTTTACTACGGTCATCGTGAAACAGAGCTTGCGTTTACACGAATGTTTGGTGGATTTGACCGGCAATTCTACCATCACTACCACGAAACATTTCCATTGGATCCTGGATTTGAGGATCGGATTGAAATACATAACCTCTACCCCCTACTTGTTCATGTCAACCTCTTTGGCAGCTCCTACCTGAGTGGAATTATATCTACGCTGAAAAGGTTTACCTGATCACCTGTAAAGCACCTGGTAGTTGTCAGATGTTTTTTGCTCCATCAATACGGATCGGTTCCAGGGTAATAGATTGAATGAATCTGGCTGGTAATTTTTTATAGTCGCTAAATTCAATGGACTTTCAAATGTCAGGATGAAGTCACGGTTCAGCAACTCATTAATGCGCCTTGCTTTAAATTCCTTGTTATCCATACAAAATGAAAACGTCAACGCTGAGTTCTGCATCAGATTGATCTTTACATTTAGCAAATCGAGTACTTGCAAGATCATTCCCAACTTTTGTTCATTCATGAAATTATGATCTTTAACCTCAGCGGTCACAAGAAGTTGGTTACTCTTAAATATGAAGCACGGCACGGTTTTGCTCGTATTCTCTGTTGAAATGAGTGTCCCCTCCTGATCCAGATCCTCAAAAGAACGCACCTCCAATGGGATGTTTTTCTGAGCAAGCGGCTTCAACGTTTTAGGGTGAATAACCTGTGCACCGTAGTAAGTCATTTCTGTGGCCTCCCGGTAGCTCAAACGATCATACTTTTCCGTCTTCTCCATAATTCTCGGGTCAGCATTAAGCACCCCTTTCACGTCTTTCCATACCGTTAGGCTGTCTGCGTTTAAGCAATGCGCCAGGATAGATCCTGTAAAGTCCGAACCTTCTCTGCCAAGGGTGGTCGTATTGCCTTCCGCGTCTGCGCCAATGAAGCCCTGGGTAATGGCAACATTGCTCATTTCTTCCCTTTGGGAAAGAATCCTTTTTTCTGTTTCCACCCAGTCAACATTCGCCTCAGTGAAATATTGGTCTGTTCTGACCAGCTCTCTAATATCCAACCAAGAGCACTCTAAACTCTTGGAGAGGTATGCATGGATCAGCGAAGTAGACAACAGCTCGCCATGTGAAACGATCTGATCATAAGCCCTCAATGGGTCTGATCCATCGACCTTTTCGCAAGTCTCCATAAGTGAAGTTTCCCAGATACTATAAGAAGATGGTATTTCTCCCAGCAGTTCATTCGCAATAGACTGGTGAAAAGCGATTAATTCATCAAGCTCGGCTTTATAATTTTTTCCGTTAACTGCCAAATTCTTAATAGTCTCAAGCTTATTGGTTGTTTTTCCCATCGCGGACACAACAATAACCAACTGTTTATCAGCAAATTGCTGAACAACTTTAGCCAGATTTTGGACTCCACGTGCATCTTTAACCGATGCACCTCCGAACTTGAAAATTCGTGTCATGCAAACGTTTTAAATACTGAATGAATTAATTTTGCGGTTTAACTCCCTTCTAAAAAGATCATTAATGAGCAAAAGTAAACTTGGGCTTCCGATTGGAACTACGCTAGACAGGTTTATTAAACAAAAGCAGGATGAGTTTTCATCTGCGACCGGTGAACTTTCACAATTACTTCGAGATATTGCCCTTGCCGGTAAGATCATCAACAAGGAAGTAAACAAGTCGGGCTTGCTCGATATTGCCGGAGGTTTCGGTACTAAAAATGTTCAGGGAGAAGATCAACAAAAACTGGACGTAATCGCTAATATTCGGTTTTCTCGCGCATTGAAAAATGGCGGGATGACCTGTGCAATTGTGTCTGAAGAAGAGGATGGGATCATTCACTTAAATCCCAATTGCAGATATGTTATAGCAATTGATCCGCTAGATGGCTCATCAAACATTGATGTGAATGTTTCCATCGGAACCATTTTTTCCATTTATAAGCGAATTTCACCTGTCGGTGGCCCTGTCCAGGAAGAGGATGTTTTGCAAAAAGGGACCGAGCAGGTTGCAGCCGGATACATCTTATATGGTTCTTCCACCATGCTTGTCTACACCACGGGACATGGCGTTCATGGATTTACGCTGGAGCCAAGCCTTGGAGAGTTCGTCCTTTCACATGACAGTATGATGTCGCCTGAAACCGGAAGTATCTATTCGATCAATGAGGGATATTATTACAAATTTGATCAGTGGGTTCGTGACTACATCGAAGAATGTAAAAAGCAAGGTAAGACGGCCAGGTACATCGGCTCATTAGTCGCTGATTTCCATCGAAATATGCTAAAAGGAGGCATTTATCTATATCCCAATACTGATAAGGACCCAAATGGTAAGTTGCGATTGTTGTACGAATGCAATGCGCTTGCTTTCATAGCTGAACAGTCTGGTGGTGCCGCCACAAACGGCTCTCAGCGTATTTTAGAGATCCAACCTACTGAATTTCATCAACGAACACCTTTTTACTTAGGCTCAAAAAAAATGGTAGATGAAGCATTGGCCTTCATGACTGCCGAAACTGTGACCGGGTAATTATTTTTTGGCGTTCTCTTTCTATGATCGCTTTGGCAATGTTGCGAGCCATTTCTTTTGGTGAATCGTTATTGATGAGTTTTTTAACCTTTTCTTCCGAAACATCGATCCGGTAAAGTGCATTCAATAGTCGGTTAAAATCATGATCCAGGAGATAATTTACCTGTTTTGTCAGATAATCTTCCAACCAGTCAAAGGCAATTTTCACCTCTTCTGTTTCACTATCCTCCTCTAGTCCAAAATCCTTGAGAATCAGGTGATAACTCTGTTTTGCCAGTGTAACTTCATCCATACTTAAAACTATTGATCATGCGTGTTTTTCTCACTCTACTAATTACCACATTTCACCTACTTAGTTACGCTCAATCAGATGAAAAATCTGAAATCATGAACGTAGTGAATAATGTTTTTGACGCTATGCGAACCAGTGACAGCACACTTCTAAAAAGTTGCTTTGTGGAAAAGCCTAATACTTACACCATTTTCAGAAACAAAGAAGGGGAAACAAGATTTGTAACCGACGATTTTCAACGCTTCATTGATGCAGTTGGAAAACCAAAAGAAGATGTATGGAATGAGCCGATATGGAATGAAAAAGTCCAAATCGATGGTGACCTGGCTTCTGTTTGGGTGGATTATGCCTTTTACCTAAATGATCAATTCTCGCATTGTGGAGTGGATGCCTTCCACCTGGTGCGTTTAGATGGAAGTTGGAAAATATTTCATCTCACAGACACTCGCAGACGATCAAACTGTGAAGTGCCTGATGATATCAAACCCTGACTTTATCCGGGATCCATTCAAAGTCATCTGACCTGTAGGAATCCAGGATCAGTTGGCTGAGTTCCTGAGGTGGAACGGTAGTCCTTCTTTTTTCCAGGTCCAGCCAGGCACCATCCACATCAACTTTCGCAGCAAGTTCTCCCTTGCTGTTGTAGATATTGTGTCGGATCGACCATTTCGAGCCATCCTTTCTGAGTTTTGAAAATGTGAAGGCAACCTCAAACTCTTCATTCATTCGGATCTCCTTAAAAAACCTGGTGTCTTCACGAAACAGGATTGGGCCAATCTTCATGCCCATCAGTTTCTGGATCGGCATTCCTACCTCCTGGAAATACATGATCCTGGCTTGAGCAGCATAGTCGTTGTAAGCTGTGTGTCGCATGTGTCCGTTAGGGTCCAGGTCTGACCATATTGCACGGAACCGATACTTTACCTCACTCATTTACCAGCTTCCTTTTCAGCAGTCGATTGCTCTTTCTTTTCCTCCTTCTCTTTTAATACCTCGGGGGCCTTCTCTACAAGTAGGTTGTACCAGTTTACCAGTTTTTTGATATCCGATACATAAACACGATCCTCATCATACTCAGGTAAAATGAACTTCAGGAATGACTTTAATTCATCGGGTTCACTGTTTTTATCCAGATCTGTGTCTCCTGAAAACTCCTTATGGATCTTTAGCATCACGTCTTCAAGAGGGACGGCACCATCATTATCTGTCGTGTAAATAGATATTTCAGACAGGATAGAAACCTTGTTGTGAACACTTACGGCCATCCGTTGTTTCTTGTCATCCAATGTTTCAAGGATGGCACCTGTACGTGTTGGAGATACAATTTTGAAAAGCCCCCCTTTCCCGGAGACTGCTGCGATATCACTAAAATCCATTTGCTGATTTTTGCGGCAAAAATATTCTATTGTTTAATAGACTCATTCACTGAATGAATAAAATCGAGAATATTCTCCTTACCAAGCTCCTTTGTCGATGAAGAAACGAAGATAGGAGGCAATTCATCCCAATCCTTTAAAAGCACTTTTTTGTACTTAGCCACATTGGCTTCTACCAGGTTCTTACTTAGCTTATCTGCTTTGGTGAAGATAATTGAAAAGGGCACTCCTGCTTCACCAAGCCAGTTGATAAAATTCAGATCGATCTTCTGGGCATCATGCCTAATATCCACTAAGACGAATACATTGGATAAGTTGCTACGATCAAAAAAGTAGCGCTCAGTCATCTTCTTCCACTTAGCCTTTTCGGTCTTACTCACTTGCGCCCACCCATAACCCGGAAGATCCACGATATACCAGGAATCATTAATCAGAAAGTGATTGATCAATTGGGTCTTTCCCGGAGTGGATGAAGTTTTAGCCAGTTTCTTTCTGCCGGTGAGCATATTAATCAGGCTGGATTTCCCAACGTTGGACCTGCCAATAAAGGCATACTCCGGCAACTCTGTTGCAGGACAATCCTCCACTTTCGTGCTACTTGTTATAAATTCTGCTTTTTTGATCTTCACGTTCCCAATATTCTCCGAACATTTCCTTTTTGCGATGGGTTATCCACTAATATTGCGCAAATTATGACGGTTGTTCCATACAAAGATAAGTCTGAGGGCAAGAAGCAGCAGGTCGCTGACATGTTCGACAGTATCAGTGGCAAATATGATTTCCTTAATCATTTTCTGAGCCTGGGTATTGATATCCGATGGAGAAAGAAGGCCATCAAACTACTTCAGCCGGATCAGCCAAAAAAGATCCTGGACCTGGCTACCGGGACCGGGGATTTTGCGATCGAGTCACTCAAACTTGAGCCAGAGAAAGTAGTCGGTGTAGATATTTCGGAAGGCATGCTGAACGTAGGCCGGGAGAAAATGAAAAAAAGGGAAATCGATCACATCATTTCTATGGAATCCGGAGACTCTGAGAACCTGCGATTTGAAGACAATAACTTCGATGCGGTGATCGTTGCCTTTGGGGTCAGGAATTTTGAAAACCTGGAAAAAGGGCTTTCGGAAATGAACCGTGTATTGAAGTCAGGAGGCAAAGCTGTCATCCTTGAATTCTCAAAACCCACGATTTTTCCCTTTAAGCAATTATATAATTTTTATTTTCGTTGGATATTACCAAAAGTTGGTAAACTAATATCAAAGGATAGCGCTGCATACACATACTTGCCGGAATCCGTTAACGAGTTCCCTTATGGGCAGGATTTCCTGGATGTTCTGGCAAAAACAGGATTTAAGAATACAAGATGCAAGCCATTAACATTGGGAATAAGCTCCATTTACATCGGCGAAAAGTAGTCGTCCTGATCCTCGTATGTTTTGGCTTAAACGCTACAGCACAGAACAACCCGTCTGATAACCTGATCAATTACGATGACCAGTGGATCCATTACGGTTTCTTGATTGGAGTCCATTCCTCCAAGTACATGATCAAGTATTCAGACACGTTCGTTTCTCCGGCAATGGATACGGTGCATTCAATCGTACCAGGTAATCTTGGTGGTTTCAAGTTGGGCTTTATTGCCAATATGAAGATCTCTCAATATCTCGATTTTCGAGGTTCGCTTACAGTCGGTTTTTACGAGAATGACTTGCTATATCGATTTACGGATGAAACCGACATTCGTGAGCTAAAGGATGCCACGATGGTGGAGATCCCTCTACTCCTAAAGTATAAATCAGTACGTAGGGGCAATTTCGCGATGTATATGTTGGGAGGACTTACACCGTCCTTTGAGGCTGCCAGCCGATCTAGCAGAGAGGATGTAACAGAGAAATTGGAACTAAAAGGCTGGAACATGGCCTTTGAAATTGGAGGTGGTTTCGATATCTATTACCCGTTCTTCAAATTCTCTCCTGAGATCCGTTATTCCTATGGGTTACGCAACATGCTCACCGGAGAACCCAATCAATTCAGCCAGGGGCTCGATCGCTTGAGTACTCAAAATCTTACCGTATTTGTCACCTTTGAGGGAGGACCGACACCCAAGCAAAAGCGAGGCAAAAAGACCAAGGGACAGGGTGTCAGAAAGTCCAATAAGAAAGTGAACAAGGCTCAGAAAAAATTTAAGCGAAGGAAATCGAATGTCAACTAAACCGATCGCACTGATCACCGGTGCAACCAGTGGAATTGGAGAAGCTACCGCAAGGCTTTTAGCACAGAACTATAGATTGATTATCTGTGGGCGAAGAACCGAACGGTTAGAAAAGCTGGTAAGTGAATTAGATACTGATTGCCAGACCCTTTCATTCGATGTTCGGGATCGTGATGCAGTAACGGAAGCCATCAATTCTTTGCCAGTTGAATGGAAAGAAGTCGAAGTGCTGATCAACAACGCTGGTAATGCGCATGGGTTGGACTTCATTCACGAAGGCAATGTTGATGACTGGGACGCGATGATTGACATCAATGTGAAAGGACTTCTCTATGTCAGCAAACTGATCATTCCCGGAATGGTGGAACGGAAGAGCGGACACATTGTCAATATTAGTTCCATAGCTGGTTTGGAAGTTTATCCAAAGGGCAATGTTTATTGTGCTTCCAAACATGCGGTGGATGCATTAACCAAAGGGATGAGACTTGATTTGAATCCTTATGGAGTTCGGGTTACTTCAATTGATCCTGGTTTAGTGGAGACTGAATTTAGCCTGGTAAGATTCAAAGGGGACGATTCAAAAGCTTCAAATGTTTACAAGAATTTCACACCATTAACGGCAATGGATATCGCCGAAACCATCGAATTTGTGATCAGCAGACCCAAACATGTGACCATTGCAGATGTACTCCTACTGCCTACGGATCAGGCCAGTTCGACGGTGGTGAATAAAAAAACCTCATAAGCTTTTTTATCCCATTTTGATACACACATATTTGCCCTCATGCAAAAAATACTTGTAATTGGTGCAGGCAGGTCATCCACCTCACTTATTCAATATTTACTTGATCATGCTCAAGCAGAGCAATGGCAAATCATACTCGCCGAAAAGAATGTTGACCTTGCGAAAGAAAAGCTAAACGGACATGCGAACGCCTCGGCAATCCCATTTGATGTAGAAGATGAAGACAGCTTGTCGAAAACTGTTCAGGAACATGACCTTATCATTTCCATGTTGCCTGCTTTTCTCCATTTGGAAGTAGCAAAAAAATGTGCTGAGCTCGGAAAACATATGCTCACCGCCTCTTATGTGACTGACGAGATCAAAGAGCTTCATGATCAGTTTGCTAGCAACAACAAACTCCTGGTCATGGAGATGGGATTGGATCCCGGCATTGATCACATGTCAGCTATGAAGGTGTTGGACCGGATCAAGGAAGCCGGGCATGAACTGACTGCTTTTGAAACGTTCACCGGTGGGTTGTTAGCACAGGACGATGAAAAAGATAATCCCTGGGAATATAAGTTCACCTGGAACCCGCGGAATGTCGTTATGGCTGGTAATGGTAACGTGAAGTTCATACAGGAAGGACGCTACAAATACATTCCTTATCACAAACTCTTCAGCCGAACGGAAGTCATCCACATTCCGGGGTATGGTTATTTCGAAGGTTATGCCAACAGAGATTCTCTCAAATACCTGGATCTCTATAACCTGCGTGATATCAAAACACTTTACCGGGGGACATTAAGAAGACCCGGATTTTGTAAAGCCTGGGATGTGTTTGTGCAATTAGGTGCCACAGACGATTCCTTTGAAATGGAAAATGTGGCTGAAATGACGCACCGGCAGTTCATTAATTCCTTCTTGTCTTACAATCCACATGATTCCATTGAGTTAAAACTCGCACATTACATGAAACTGGATATGGAATCCGATATCATGTACAAAATGAAATGGTTAGATGTTTTCTCTGATGAATTGGTTGGGCTGGAAAAAGGAACACCAGCACAAATCCTGGAGCATATCCTCAAGAAGAAATGGACGTTGGACCCATCTGATCGTGACATGATCGTCATGTGGCATAAGTTCAACTACCTTGAAAACGGTGAACCAAGGCAGATCGAATCACACATGGTGGCCATTGGAGATGATGAAACAAATACTGCCATGTCCAAAACGGTAGGTTTGCCTCTAGCAATCACTGCCAAACTCATTCTACAAGGAAAAATCAATCTTACAGGTGTACAGATCCCGACGGTAAAAGGAGTCTACGAACCTGTCCTGGAAGAATTAGAAAAAATGGGCTTTGAATTCTCAGAGCGTGAAGTTGAGCTTACTCAATAACATGCGCCTGCACCACTGAATCAATTTCAGCCATCACTCCATCAATAACCGATAGGTCATTTTGAAGATGCTCCTCAATGATCCTATTCAAATGCTGGGCAATCTTGATTTCCTCTTCTTTCTGATCACCTCTGGCATATTTGATTGAATTCTGTAAGTGCTCCATCGCGTAGTGGAGGGTCTTGTCTGCCTGCTCAGTCCTCCCTTGGCGAATGAGTTCTTCTGAAACTCTAAGTGAGGCATAGGCCAGCGAATTCATGGCATCAGCAAACGCTTCATACATTAAGTCGTCATTGATGTCTTCTGCTTTTATGTGCCTTTCTACTGCTTCCAGATCCCCGATCGCTACTTCAATAGCCTGCATGCTAACAGAATCGCCATCTTTTTCAAGCAGCTTCATCAAAGCAATTGCATCTTCCAGGAATTCGATCGAAGTAAGTCTTTTATGATCGTGTAAATACCTATCAGCGGAGTTGATCAAAAGATCCGGCTCAACCGCCAACTCTGTGATTTGCGGATTTTCTTTTTTCTTCTCCCGGTCTATCTTCAAATACACGATGATCGCTGTTACCACAACTACCAAAAAAAGGACGTAATAGATATTTTTTGCTTTCATAAAATCGTCTCAAATCGAACCCAAACGAAGGTCTAAGTTAAGGATTCTCACGAAGGTCTAAGTTAAGGATTCTCATTATTTCTCTCAAAAACCTCGTCAACCAATAGATGATTCCCTTCAGCAGCCTCAACAGCTAACTGGTCACATCGCTCATTTTCGGGATGACCTGCATGGCCCTTGATCCATTCAAACTTGATGTTGTGAAGTGCAGCTACTTTCAAATAACGCTCCCAGAGATCCTGGTTCTTCTTTCCCTTAAACCCCTTCTTCACCCAGCCATCCAACCATCCTTTTGAAACCGCATCAACAACATACTTGCTATCAGATACGATCTTTACATTCCACTTGGGTTTTTTGATTGCCTCAAGACCAACAATTACCGCCAACAATTCCATTCGATTATTGGTTGTCATTCGGAATCCCTGGGAAAGCTCTTTTTCCTTATCTCCGTATCTTAAAATCGTTCCATACCCACCAGGGCCCGGGTTCCCTTTCGCTGCTCCGTCAGTGAAAATTGTGATCATAAAAAAACATGATTTTTGAAGATCTTAATGGCAATTGAAAGCAGTACAATTCCAAAGACCTTGCGAAGGATGTTAAAGCCTGCTTTGCCGATCCGTCGTTCTAACCAGCCACAAGTTTTGAGCACCAGGTAGACAAACAACAAATTGACAACTACTCCAACTAGGATGTTTTGTGTTTGGAATTCTACCTTAAGGGACAAAAGTGTTGTCATCGTACCGGCTCCAGCAATCAAAGGGAAAGCCAACGGAACGATAGAAGCACTTGCAGACTCCTCCGGGTCGGACTTGAAAAGTTGCATTCCAAGTACCATTTCCATCCCGATAAGAAACATAACGATGGCTCCTGCTATGGCAAAAGAGGAAATATCGATACCGAAAAGGCCGAGAATGCTTTCTCCTAAAAAGAGAAAGACGACCATAATAAAGCCTGAGACGATTGTAGCCTTTCCTGATTGAACATGACCAAATTTCTTACGAAGGTCTATAATGATCGGAACACTCCCGAGAATATCAATCACTGAAAAGAGAATCAGTGAAACGGACATTATTTCCTTGAAATTGAACATACTAAATCGTCTAACCTGACTTTTTTAACACAAAACTAATCTGATAATTGACCGTATTAGCATAAAATTTTATTCACTTTGCAAAAACAAATCTTATTCACTGAATTTACCTGTTTTCAGTAACCAGCACTTCGAATCGAAGTAAGAAATCAAAGGACTTATGACTAAAAACTTTTTTATATACCTGTTTTGTGCGCTTTCGGCACTGACCTCAATTTCCCAGCCGGGTTGGAATTGGCCCGAAGATGAGAACATGAAGAGTCAGGCGCTTGAAAAGCAGGCATTTTACAAGGTGCTCATGGCTCAAAGCAAGTATGCTGAAGCAATGGAGCCGCTTAACTGGCTTTATGACAATAACCCCAACCTGAATCAATCGATCTACATTGATGGGGTCAAATGCCTGGGAGAAGTCTCGAAGACAGCAGAAGACGACAGCAGAAAGGCGCAACTTCAGGATTCGATCCTTTGGATGTATGATATGCGCATCGAACATTTTGAAAATGATGCTGCTACGATGGACAGAAAGGCATATGAAGCATTCAAAATGTACTACCGAACACCTTCCAAATATCCTTTACTTGCTGAGCTATATGCCAAGGCATACGAATTGAACGGTCCCGAGATATCGCACTTCAACCTGAACCCTTACATGATGCTGGCAACAAATTATTATAAGGTCAATCCCGAAGCAATGCCTCCTTCCAAAGTTCTCGATATTCATACGCAGATCTCGGACATCATAGACTCTCAGAAAAAGAACGGTGGGAGTATGGAACGATTGAATAAGGAACAAGCCAAGGTTGATGGCTTCCTTGGTTCAATAGGAGATATATTGAATTGTGAATTCATTGAAACGAATCTGGTACCGAAATTCAGAGAGAATCCATCAGATATCAGCACTGCAAAGAAGATTTTCACATATTCAGTAAAAGGAAAATGTACCGATCAACCTTACTTCCTGGAGGCAAGTGAGACTGTCTTTAAATCCCAGCCAACTTTCGAATTGGCTAAAGCGATGGGCAATAAATACCTTGGAAGCAGCGAGTTTGATAAAGCACTTCAATATCATGGTGAGGCGTTTGAGCTTGCAGGTACAGAAGAAGATAAAGCCGAGGCATTATTAGGACAGGCGATCGCTTCAAGCAAACTTGGAAAAAAGTCAACAGCAAGGAAGTTCGCTTACGAATCGTTGAGCGCCAAGCCGAATAATCCGGACGTGTACAACCTTATTGGTAACATGTATTTTACCAGTTTCACGGAATGCCAGGGAGGTGAAAGTAAGGTAATTGACAGGGGTGTTTTCCTGGCTGCTTACAAAATGTATGAGCGGGCAGGTAACACTGCTCAAATGCAGGCATGCAAGGAACAGTTCCCTTCAATTGAAGAGATCTTCAGTGAAACCTACGAAGAAGGGGAAACGATCACAGTTGGTTGTTGGATCAATGAGACTGTGACGCTTCAGAGGAGGTAGTTATCATCAACTGACTATCTTTAGTTGAAATGAATAAGATAGTCGTCTCGCTTTTCCTGGTTGCCCAATCTTTAATCCTGGTTGGTCAAGTTAGCTACATCCAGGTTCTGGGAATAGCCCAGGATGGAGGTTTTCCTCATATCGGTTGCCAGAATGAATGTCAACTCGCTTTCAAGGACCCTTCTCTCAAACGATTTGTTGTATCACTTGCACTTGTGGACGAAAAATCCGGAAAATGGTGGATGTTTGAGGCAACTCCTGATTTTGATGACCAACTACAATACTTCCGGGAATTGACCAATGGAGAATTCGACTACCTTCCGGAAGGCATTTTCATAACGCATGCTCACATCGGACATTACACCGGGTTGATGTCACTTGGAAGAGAGGCACTTGGCGCAAAAGGTGTCAAGGTCTATATACTCCCAAAAATGAAAGCATTTTTAGAGAGGAACGGACCCTGGAGTCAGTTAGTAACCCTTGGGAATATTCAATTGGTTGAATTAAGCAATGGAGGAATCACACAGCTGACAGATGAAATTGGGGTCGAAAGCTTTACGGTCCCACATCGGGATGAGTTTTCCGAAACAGCCGGTTTTAAAATAAGAACTTCTTCAAGTTCCTACCTGTTCATCCCTGATATTGACAAATGGAGTAAGTGGGAGCGCGATGTAGTTAAAGAAGTGAAATTGGTCGATTTCGCTTTCCTGGACGGCTCATTTATGGATGACGGAGAACTTCCCAATCGAAGCATGTCCGAAGTACCGCATCCCTTCGTACCTGAAACCATGGAGCTTTTTGAAAGAGAGCCAAACAAAGTGAAAGAGAAGCTACATTTCATTCACTTCAATCACACGAACCCAATCCTCTTTGATCCAATGAAAAGGCAGGAGGTGAAAGAGAGAGGATTCAGTATTGCTGAACAGGGTAAAGTATATGATTAAAGTCCTATTATTTATCCTGCTTTGCTTATAGCCGGTTAGTATCTAAAAGGTACACACAAAAACCAGGTATCTGCTTATCGATTTCATAGAGAAAGTGCGGTACATGTCCCGCCCCAACAACGATCGCGACAGAGTTGAAATTCTGTTCTTCTACAGCCTTTTTTACCATCGAAATCATCTCCCTATTTCTTTTGCGGTATAGATCGATCCAAATTTTAGAGGCTTCACTTTTTTTGCTATACAGGTACACTTCCTGGACCTTAGCCATGTTTTTGATCGTTTTTGGCTTATTCAGAATTTTATGAAAGCGATCTGCATCGGTATCGTCCTTGGGTAGTCTGTTGTTTAAGCCCATCATTTTCATCATATATGGAATCTTCCAAACTTTCCAAATGAGCTTAGCAATCATCTTTTTGCTTACGATTGACAAAATGGAGTCCGTTTCCACTCTGTCTTTTTGATAATCCATGCCGTAAAGTTCCGTATGACCCATTTGAACTGCTATAGGTACAGAAAGACACCTGGTTTCTCCCATTGAGAAACGGTAATTGAAACTCGTAGGTGAAATTCCCGACTTCACAGAATCAAATGATTTGTCTGGAATGTTTTCCAGAACCTGCTTCAAATATTCCATTTGCAATACCGCATTATGATCATCCCCATTGATAAATAATGCATTAATTAATTCTACTCGAGCATCAACATTTTCAGGATTTTCAGTCAAAAGAGCATAATTGGTTTTAATTACCTGCTCTGATTCCTCCCTGGAAATGCCTGTATAGGAAACCATTGAATCAACAGCAATGGAATAAAAGCGGGCTCCCCTTTTTGGATTTTCATATAGCTCATTCTTATAAGCCTCCTTATAGCCACTTTCATCTGACGGAGGTACTTCTTCAACAAAGATGACTGCAGGACCAAAATCGATTATTTGGTCTTTAACTGCATCCGCGCTCAATTCCTTGCTGCGATAATGAAAAGTTCCCACCAGCATAATCTCTCTCTCGCAAGACTTATGTGGATCATATGAATTGAGAAACTCTTTGGTGTATTCATAAACTTCAGATTTCCATTTCTGAGAAAATGATTGATTTACACCAATGAATATTGATAGGACAATGCAAAAGGCAATCTTATGAATTAGTTTCATGCTGCGAAGGCAAATGATTGCTTACTCAAATTAGAACCGATACCGAATTCCCCAGCTTCCCCTTAGCCATGGGTTTTCACCAAATATTGGAGCTACTTCTGTTTGAAAACCAAAAGACTTGTTTTCAAATGGATAGATATTGATACCAACAGGAATAGCAACCCCATCACCATGTATACCTGAATGGGCTCCTAAACCCAGATAGATATGATAATTCTCATTGTTCTTGTTGAGTATGTATGTCGCAACCAGCTCCATACCTATATCCTCGTTGAATACATCCGTTCCCACTCTTACCTCTGACATCAATCTATTCTTGATGGTATAATTGATGCCCAAAAATGACGGTGCGGAATCATGGTAGCTAACTCCTATTTGAGCAAGGCCTTTTAGAGATGCAACGAATATTAAAGTGGAACACAAGAGTTTGCTTTTCATAAGAGATGATGGTTTCGTTAATCATCCCTAAAAAAGCTAGTAGCCTATCAAGCGTTACTATTGTTGATCAATTGTAGCATCAATCGCAACCGCATACCCTTCCAAACCCATCCCACTGATTGATCCAACACACACGTCACTAACGTAACTCTGTTGGCGAAAATCCTCTCGCTCTGCAAGGTTGGAGATATGCACTTCAAAAACAGGAGTCGTGATCGCTGAAATGGCATCCCTCAAAGCAATGGAAGTATGTGTATAGGCCCCTGGATTGAAAATGATCCCGTCATAGTCGAATCCCACTTCATGAAGCTTATCTATCAATGCACCCTCATGGTTGGATTGAAAGTATTCCAATTGATGATCAGAAAATCGCTCTTTCAATTCCTCCATGAATTTCTCAAATGACTGACTACCATATATCTCGGGTTCCCTTTTTCCAAGGAGGTTGAGATTGGGACCATTGATGATGATGAGCTTCATACTAATTTTGTGGTTCAGTGAGCTGGGACACCTATACGAAGCAATTTAACACCTACCTTAAACTTGAGCGATCACTCGCTTCGAATTCTATTCAGGCTTATCTGTCTGATATTTCGAAATTAAGGGAGTTCTTTGAGATCAGAGAAAAGGATATCTCCCCTACAAAAGTCACACAACAAGACCTGGTGGATTTTCTGGAATTCATAACTGAACTTGGAACGTCCCCGTACTCCCAAGCAAGGATGGTATCAGGACTTAAGTCCTTTTTTCGATTCCTGCTTTATGAGGAGGTGATCACCAAAGACCCCTCCGAATTGATCGAAGCACCGAAACTTGGTAGAAAGCTTCCGGATACGTTGGATTTTCACGAGATCGAACAATTGCTGGCCGCCATTGACCTTTCTACGCCTGAAGGGACAAGGAATCGAGCAATACTTGAAACACTTTACAGTTCTGGATTACGGGTTTCAGAACTGGTAGAACTTCGAATCAGTAATGTTCATGATGACATTGGATTCTTAAGAGTACTTGGAAAGGGAAGCAAGGAACGCCTCGTCCCAATCGGTCGGGAAGCACTTAAGCATATCGCACTCTACAAAGAGCATGTTAGGGTACATGTACCGGTTCAGAAGGGGTTTGAAGATCACCTGTTTTTGAATCGACGAGGGAAAAAACTCACCCGGGTATCCATCTTTCAGATCATCAAGGGACTAGGGACCAAAATTGGCCTCAAGAAAAATATTAGTCCTCACACCTTTCGACATAGTTTTGCCACACATTTGATCGAAGGAGGTGCGGATCTTAGAGCAGTCCAGGAAATGCTTGGTCATGAATCCATTACAACTACCGAGATCTATACTCATCTTGATCGGGACTACTTAAAGCAAGTCATTAAACAATATCACCCCAGGAACTGATGTATCAATTATTCAAGCCACTCCTTTTCTTATTTACTCCCGAAAAGGCACACTGGTTAGCAACACGGATGCTAAGGATTGGTCTGAAAGTTCCTGGTTTGAAACAATTGATAAGCAGTTCTTTCAGGTTAGAGGATAGGCGCCTTGAACGTCAGGTCCTTGGGATCAAATTCAAAAACCCTGTTGGTTTGGCTGCTGGCTTTGATAAAAATGCTGAACTCATTGATGATTTTGCCCACCTTGGGTTTGGTCACATTGAGATTGGGACAGTTACTCCAAAGGCACAACCGGGAAACGAAAAACCGAGGCTTTTCAGATTGAAAAGTGATCATGCCCTGATCAACCGTATGGGATTCAACAATAAAGGAGTCGATCAAGCGGTTAGGCGATTGAAGAAAAGGAAGTCAAACCTGATCATCGGGGGAAACATCGGAAAGAACAAAGTAACTCACAATGACCAGGCATTGGATGATTACCTGATTTGCTTCAATTCATTGGTCAATTACGTCGATTACTTTGTGGTGAATGTCAGCTCTCCGAATACACCCGGATTACGGGAATTACAGGAAAAAGAACCATTGAAAAACCTTCTCAGTGGATTGCTCGACGAACGTACCAAACTACAGGCAAATAAGCCAATCCTCCTCAAGATCGCTCCCGATCTTACGGACCCACAAGTTGATGATGTATTGGAAATCGTTGACGAGCTAAATCTTGATGGACTGGTAGTTTCCAATACCACTATTGAACGGGGAGGATTAAGCTCTTCCGAGCAAAGACTGGAACAAATTGGAGCAGGTGGTTTGAGTGGCGCACCCGTATTTCAAAAATCAACCGAACTTCTTAGATATATCAGAACTAAAAATGCCAACGTTCCTATCATTGCGGTTGGAGGTATCAGCAGCCCTGAACAAGCACTTGAAAAGTTGGACGCAGGAGCTGATCTCATTCAGATCTACACCGGCTTGATCTATGAGGGACCGGGTCTGATCAAAAGAATCAATAAAGCGTTACTTAAGCGTTTGAACTAGTATGGTTCTCCATTACTTTTGAATGCTGGAAAAAGCATGGCAAAAAACACATATAAGAGTAAGTCCGAAAAGCAGGATAAGCCAACGATCAATTTCACCTTTCTGAAAGACCGAAAATTCCACCTTTTTATCGGTCTGTTCCTGGTTCTCGCTTCGATTTTTCTCGCAGTATCATTCATCTCGTACCTCAACCATGGTCAGGCTGATCAAAGCGTTGTAGAAGCCTTTCTTGAGACGAACATTAAGGTTGCTGGACAGGAAGTAAGGAACTCGTTCGGACTTTTTGGCGCTATTTCGGCCCATTACTTCATTTTCCTGTGGTTTGGGATTGCTTCACTCCTAATCCCTCCATTATTATTCATCCTGGGCTACCGGATCGTATGGCAAAAAGCGATTGTGCCCTCTACCAAAGCGTTTAATTTCACCATCTTCTACCTTATCTGGATCAGCCTGCTGATGGGCTATTTTCTAATCAACCAGGAAGAAACGACTTATTGGGGATTTCTTTCCGGAGGAATCGGATTTGAGCTGGCCATTGTCCTGGAAAGCCTCATGGGATGGGGAGCCCTTCTTTTTATTGCCTTCCTGTTTCTGATCTTTAATATGTACTTCTTCAATATCACGAAGTTGTCAGGGATAAGCAACGCTGGTGATTATGTGGTTGCCTTCTTCAAAGGGATCAAAGAATCACTTCCGAAAAAAGAAGAACCAAAGCAGGACATCACATCCGTCCTGGAAAAAGTCAAGCAGGAAGTAGAAGAGGAAGAAAGCAGCAAAGACGAATCAGAAACCTGGATCGTCAAAAAAGTCCCGCCAAAGAAAGCCGAAAAACCAAAGAAAGCAGATCCGGAATTCACTATTGACCTGCCAGCAAAGAAGGTTGAAGAACCTGAAATTGCTTTAGAGGAGGAAGAAAAGGAACCGGAAGTGGAGGCTCCAAAACCAGAACCGATCCAAAAAGTACTCGAGAAAAAAGAGCCCGTTGAAGACCTATCACTGGAGGTTGAAGAAAAAGAGTTTGAAGAAGAAAAAGCAGACCAACAGATCAATTATGATCCAACCCTTGACTTGCCTGGTTACAAATTCCCATCTCCCAAACTTCTCATCGAATATCCAGAGAAGGACGTCCAGGTCACGAAAGATGAATTAGAGCAAAACAAGGACCGGATCATTGAAACCCTCGTCAACTTTAAAATTGGTATTTCGAGTATTAAAGCAACAATTGGTCCTACGGTAACGCTTTATGAAATCGTACCAGAAGCTGGAGTTAAGATCTCTAAGATTAAAAACCTGGAAGATGATATCGCGCTTAGCCTGGCTGCCTTAGGAATACGGATTATAGCTCCAATTCCGGGGAAAGGGACCATCGGTATCGAAGTGCCAAACAAAAACCGAGAAATGGTGGATGCCAAGTCTGTCCTGACAACCACCAAATTCATGGAGAGCAAAATGGAATTACCGGTAGCACTTGGTAAGACCATCTCCAATGAGGTCTACGTAGCAGACCTGGCCAAAATGCCTCATTTGCTTATGGCGGGAGCAACGGGTCAAGGTAAATCCGTAGGCTTGAATATCATGCTGACCTCTTTGCTTTATAAGAAGCATCCTTCTCAATTGAAGTTTGTGTTGGTCGATCCCAAGAAGGTGGAACTCACACTTTTTAATAAGATCGAGAACCATTTTCTGGCCAAACTTCCGGATTCTGAGGAAGCGATCATTACCGACACCAAGAAAGTAGTCAATACATTGAATTCGCTTTGTATAGAAATGGATTCCAGGTATGACTTGCTGAAGGCTGCCGGATGCCGGAACCTTAAAGAGTACAACAAGAAATTCGTGGAGCGTCGATTGAATCCGAACAAGGGCCACCACTACCTACCTTACATTGTGTTGGTTATTGACGAGTTAGCAGATCTAATGATGACTGCCGGAAAAGAGATTGAAGCACCGATCGCTCGACTGGCCCAGCTTGCCAGAGCGATTGGAATTCACCTGATCGTTGCAACCCAGCGACCATCGGTAAATGTGATCACCGGTGTGATCAAAGCTAATTTCCCGGCGAGACTTTCATTCAGAGTTACTTCCAAGATCGATTCAAGAACTATCCTTGATACCGGAGGGGCTGATCAATTGATCGGTATGGGAGATATGCTACTGTCAACAGGATCGGATATCACCAGATTGCAATGTGCTTTTGTGGATACCCCGGAAGTGGAGCGGATCTGCGAGTTCATCGGTGACCAGCGTGGATATACCACTGCCTATATGCTTCCTGAATACGTTGGTGAGGAAGAAAGCGGGATCGGAGATGTTGATCTGACGGAACGTGATGCGCTTTTTGAAGATGCTGCCCGCCTGATCGTTATGCATCAGCAGGGAAGTACTTCACTGATCCAACGAAAGATGAAATTGGGATACAACCGGGCAGGACGATTGATCGATCAGTTGGAAGCTGCCGGTATTGTCGGTGCTTTTGAGGGAAGTAAGGCAAGAGAAGTTTTAATTCCGGATGAACACAGTTTGGAACAGTTATTGACAGAATTGGACAAGAAATATTGATTTAGAATTAACCAGGACATGAAAAAATATACAATTTCCCTTCTCACACTTCTGATCGGCACATTTGCTTTTGGGCAATACGATCCTGAGGCACTGGCTGTCTTAGACGCAATGAGTGCCAGGTATAAGCAAGTTGAAGCATTCAAAGCTGCGTTTACCCAGGAATTGACCAATAAGGAAGCAGACCTCAATGAGTCCATTTCTGGAGAAATCACTGTAAAAGAGAACAAAATGGTCCTTGAGGTGGCCGGTCAAAAGATCTTCAATGATGGTACGGATATCTATTCTTACAGCGAAGAACTAGCTGAAGTGACAATCAGCACCTTCGACGCTGAAGAATCTGAAATCAACATGAGCAATGTTTATGACCTGTATAAAGATGGTTTCAAGTATGCCTTGATCTCAAAAATGGCTAATGGGGACCGAGTGGTTGAACTTGATCCTGAAAGTAGAGATAAGTCATACTTTAAAATCCGGATGATCATCAATGGAAAAGACGAAATCAAGTCATTTACTGTATTTGAGCGCACCGGAAACGTTTATAAATACTCCATAGATACCTTCGAAGAAGTGAGTGTATCGGACGATTTCTTCAAATTTGATGCCTCCAAATACCCTAATGTTGAAGTAATAGATTTCCGTTAGGCTCGTAATCCTAATAAAAACGATACCTTTGGAGCAGGACTGGACTAACCAGGCTGTATTTTTTTATTTTTTATTCTATTAATGAACATTTTCGTAGCAAAGCTTAATTATGCAACTTCAGAAGCGGCATTAAGACAAGCGTTTGAGGATTTCGGCACAGTCGAATCCGCAAAAATTATTATGGATCGAGATACTCAGCGATCCAAAGGATTTGGGTTTGTAGAAATGCCCAATGATGAAGAAGCTCACCAGGCAATCAACAACCTAAACGAGACTGAATTGGATGGTAGAACCATCGTTGTTAAAAAGGCAAATCCGAGAAGCGATAGTTAATCGTATATAAAACAAAAGTGGCTCATGTGAATTATTTTCGCGTGAGCTTTGTTTTTTATAGTAATATAAATTTGCAAACTAAGAATTAAACAAAATTAATTTTGGCAAGACCCGCAACAACACCGGTAAAATTAAAAGATGGTTACTATATAGAACTACGCCATAAAGGTGAGCGTAAAGGCATCAAGCTACGTAGTGAAACCATCCCAGAGCTTCACCAATCCATCCGGAAATACGAAAAGCTTTACGACATTCATTTCTACGGAGAGGTGAAAAAGGGGAAAGTTGTTAACGATAAACTCCCTGAGCTTAAATAAGCTGGTTCTACATTTTATCGACAAGGCGCATGAGTGAGCTAATTCAAAGAATCACTTAAATTCACGGGCAAAATCCTAATCTCACCCTATGACACGCCTCCAACTGTATGACAAGATAAAGGAAAAGGAATCCTTTCTGTGCATCGGCCTGGACACGGACATTACTAAGATCCCAAAGCACTTACTGAACGAAGAGGATCCGATCTTCGCTTTCAATAAGGCAATCATTGATGCCACCGAGTCGTATGCGGTTGCCTACAAACCCAATATCGCTTTTTATGAATCACTGGGATCCGTAGGTTGGGCATCCCTTGAAAAGACCATGGATTACATGCCCAAGCATGTATTTAAAATCGCTGATGCTAAACGTGGAGATATTGGAAATTCTTCTACCATGTATGCGAAGGCATTCTTCGAAAACATGAATTTTGATGCCGTTACGGTATCTCCATACATGGGTATGGACTCCATAATGCCTTTCCTGGAGTTTGAAAGAAAGTGGGTGATCGTCCTGGCAGCAACTTCAAATGAGGGCTCGTTTGACTTTCAAAATCTCCTGGTTGAAGATGGAAGCGAAAAGCTTCATGAACGGATCATTCGAAAAAGCGCTGAGTGGGGTAACCCAAATAACACCATGTATGTAGTTGGGGCAACTCGCTTTGAATCATTGGTCAACATCCGCCGACTTGTTCCGGATAACTTTCTCCTGATCCCCGGAGTTGGTGCTCAAGGTGGTGACCTGGCTTCAGTCTGCAAGTTTGGAATGAACAAACAATGCGGCCTGTTGATCAACTCTTCCCGATCCATCATTTACGCTGATTCAGGACCAGATTTTGCAAAAGCAGCTGAGCAGGAAGCCAAAAAATTGCAGGTACAGATGGCTCAGTACGTTCAAAATATGTAGAGAACTGCCTATCTTGATGTCCTGCGATGGACGAGCGGTTTTTACATTATGCTTGGAAATATCTGAAATTCGAATTAGGCAAACTTCAAACCACCACGGGAGATCCCATTCGAATCATTCACAATGGCAATCACAATCATGATTCCGGTCCCGACTTTGAAGAAGCGCGGATCAGAATCGGGCATGTAGAATGGGCTGGTGCTGTTGAAATCCATGTGAACGCATCAGATTGGAATAAGCACAATCATCATCTCGATGAAGCATACAATAACGTGATCTTACATGTGGTTTGGAAAGATGATGAGACCATTTTCGTTGAAGGTGAAAAACTTCCGGCACTGGAACTATCCAACGTGATCGAACCTGCGATTTGGAATAAGTATAACAGTTTTATCCAATCGGAATCTGAAATTACGTGCGCTCCTAATTTAAATAATGTATCCGGGCTTGCTTTTTCCGGTATGCTCGACCGTGTGGGAATTGAACGACTCCAAAGAAAAGCAAGCGAAATTCTTTCATTACTCAACAAAAACCACAATGACTGGGAATCAACAACGTATTGGAGTTTGGCTAAGAGTTTTGGGTTTTCGGTAAATAAAGAATCTTTTATGCGGCTTGCTTCAATCTTGCCTTATCAGATCCTTAAGAAGTATCATAACCAAATAGAATGTATCGAAGCATTGATCTATGGCCAGGCTGGTTTCCTGGAGGGTAGCGCGGATGAGTACCAATCAACTCTTTGGAGAGAATACAGCTTCCTTAAAACAAAGCATAACTTACCCCCCGCCCTGCCCAGAGCGATATGGAAGTATGGAAAGATGAGACCTTCAAATTTCCCATCGGTGCGGCTAGCTCAATTTGCATCACTTTTGAGTTCAACAAAACACTTGTTTTCACAGTTAGTGGAAGTCGATCAATACAAACAATTACAGGTAATCGTTGCTACGAAACCTTCCATTTATTGGCAGGCTCATTATGATTTTGGAAAAAAGGCCAAGCGACCCAATAAGAACCTGGGTCGAGGTTCGGTGGAATCCATTGGTATTAATGTAGTTGCTCCAATTTTGGCAGCTTACAGAAATTACACAGGTAACCAGAAGTACATGGATCAGGCAATCAACTTACTTAGTAGCATCACTGCTGAGAAAAACAGGTTTACCAAAAAGTGGGAGAATATAGGCAGGATGCCAGAGCATGCGCTTGATTCTCAAGCGATGATCGGACTTTATAAGGATTATTGCAGGATGAAAAAATGCCTTGATTGTGCGATAGGAGTTGAAATCGTATCGAAATGATTTATTGGTTGCTCAATATCGCTCTTCTGGCTCTGGTAGTTTACCTCTCCCGGAGATATCTCCAATCAAACTTTCCATCGTGGGTATTTCCAACTGCTTTGTTTCTTAGGATAATTGCAGGAATTGCCACAGGTATTATTTTTCATCATTACTATCCAGGGTCCGATAGCATTAGGTTCTTCGAAGGTGCCGAGCTCCTACTTGACCAAGCTTCACTCAGTTCTATCATTCTTCAACCGTTGGAAATTCAAGCCTTTGAGAATCAACCGAGGGTGCTTTTCTTTCTTAAAATACTCTCGGTGTTTATGTATATGACCGGTCAATCCTATTGGCTTACCGTTTTGTGGTTTGCCATCATAAGTTTTCTGGTATCCTGGTGGGCCACTCTGGAATGGACCAGGATCTTCCCTCACCTGAAACTTCCAATAACAGTTACTTTACTTTTTATACCATCCATTTTGTTTTGGTCATCCGGGATCCTTAAAGACACGGTTTCCTATTGTGCCTTGTTGTTGCTTGTTACCAGCGCTTTGAAGTTTAGGAATACATCCAGGATCAAGTGGTTCGAATTATTGATAGCTGGTGTCAGCCTGTATTTATTGTATGCGATCAAACACTACCTCTTGATCACATTTCTGCTTTTCGCAGGAATCCTTTTTGGAAGCCTGGTTTTCAAAAGGTTGAATGGGGTCGCCAGGTGGTTGACATCCCTTGGAATCTTACTACTTTTCTTCATTTCTACCCAGTTCATTCATCCTTACCTCACCATCGATCGGATCCCACAAACTATTTCTGAAAACAACCAGGCGATTATTCAACGAACCCCTGAGGAAAATCAACTAGGAATTGTAGTTGCAGAACCTTCATGGACGGAAGTGATCGAGCAAGTTCCTGTTTCCCTGTACACCGGATTGTTCAGGCCGACAATTTTTGACAATATCCCATGGATTGGTATCATTCATCAAATAGAAAATCTTCTGTTGTTAACTCTCGCCATCCTAAGCCTGTTGATTGCGATCAAACAACGAACACAGTTCGATTGGCCACTCCTGATCCCCGGATTATTCGCAATTTGTTTACTAGCCACTTTACTTGCGATGACTACTCCCAACCTCGGGACATTGGTTCGGTATAAAAATGCGTTCATGCCTTTCCTATTTATCATCCTCAGTGTCTTGCCATTTCAATACCTCACTTCGAAATCGGAGGGATAATCACTACTTTTGCGGCCCTGTAAAACAAGTTTGAATGGATAAACCTGTCATTATTTTCGGAGCAACCGGGTTAGCAAAGGCTGCCCTCGAGATCTTCAACAGCAATCAAATTGTCGTTTACGGATTTCTCGATGATGATAAATCCAAACATCAAACAGAGATTAATAGCATCCCAATCCTGGGAGCCACTGATGATCATGGTTTTCTAAAACTAATTGGTCAAAAGTGCGAGGCTTTCGTGGCAACAGATGACAATTCTCTTCGAAAAAAGCATGTCGAGTATTTGACGGAAACGCGTAAGGTCATGCCGATAAATGCCGTTCATGGTTCTGCGCTACTTGCTGAATCGGCCGGTATTGGTCATGGCAACTTCATTAATTCTGGAGTGATCATTGCTAATGATGTTCAAATTGGTCAGCACAACGTGATCAATTCCAAGGTCCTGATAGAGCAGGAAACTGTAATTGAAGATTTTGTACAAATCGGAGCTGGCAGTATTATTAACTCCAACGTGAAAATTGAAACCGGTGCATTCATCGGTTCTGGTGTAACAATCGTTTCGGGAATAACCATAGGTAAGAATGCCAGAGTTGGTGCCGGATCGGTGGTTGTAGGAAACATTGAGAAGAACCAGACGGTGTTTGGAAATCCTGCAATCGAGGTAAGTAATAAGTAGCGAGTAGAAAGTAGAATGATCCAAGATGCATGTCGCTCTCTACCGTCATTCCTGACGAGCGAAGTGAGTTCAGGAATCTTAGGATTATATGTCATAAGTGACAAGCTTTAAGCCACAAGTTTCAAGGTGACAACTCTGTACTTTCTGCTCTCCACTCACTACTTTCTACTAATTTTGCGTAAACACCCTGCTTGAAACAGGGCAAGTTAACATGGAACACTACGTATTACTCTACTACTGCTATACCAAAATAGCAGACCCTGAAGCATTTCGGGAAGAACATCATCAATTGTGCCTGGATCTCAATTTGAGAGGCCGGATCATCATCGCATCTGAAGGGCTAAACGGTACGGTATCCGGGTCGCAGCAAGCATGTGAAGCCTATATGGAGGCGGTAACAAGTGATCCAAGGTTTTCTCATACCGAGTTTAAGGTTGATGTGAATGACAAGCCCGCTTTTGAAAAACTGCATGTTCGAGTCAAACCTGAAATCGTCCACTCTTCACTCAACTCAATAGATCCGAATGAGAGAACCGGTAAATACATTGAACCTGAAGAATTTCGTCAGGTTCTCAGAGATGAGGATGAGGATACTGTCATTTTGGATGTCCGCTCGAACTATGAGCACATGATCGGCAAATTCAAAAATGCGGTGACACTTGATATTGACAATTTCAGGGACTTTCCGGACAAGATCGAAGAACTCAAAAAATTCAAAGACAAGAAAGTCATCACCTACTGTACTGGTGGGATCAAATGTGAAAAAGCAAGCGCATATCTACTGGAGCAGGGCTTTGAAAACGTATATCAGCTTCATGGTGGAATCATCAAGTACGGTTTAGAAGCTCAAGGGGAAGATTTCGAAGGGAAGTGCTACGTTTTTGACAATCGCATCGTCAAAGAAGTTAACGAGGTTAATCCAACGGTGGTCTCCAAATGTTATGTAACCGGTAAGCCCTCAGACCGGATGGTGAATTGTGCAAACCCTCATTGTAACAAGCACATCCCAATGAGTGATGAAGGAGCTCAGATCTTCAAGGGTTGTTGTTCGGAGGAATGTATACAAAATCCGGATTCACGCTCCTATGATGGTACTGGTTTTTACCAGAAAAAGACTAATGGCTACAACCCACACAAAGGATCAAGGCGGTTGAAATCGCATCAAGGCTAGGTTTCCATCTGATTTTCTGAATATTATTTCTTTGCTCCTGGAGTGAGTAAAAGGGCATTTAATGATTGTAACTGATTAAATTGAGCTACTTTCAACCAGACTGCCGCTTACATGCCACAAAAATTCTCAGAGACAGATCTTATTCTCAACACAGATGGCAGTGTATATCACCTCAACCTGAAGCCGAAAGATATTTCTGATAAGATCATCGTGGTAGGTGATCCGGGCCGAGTTCATCGTGTTTCCCAATTCTTTGATTCGGTGGAATTTGAAATGAACAAGCGTGAGTTCATTACACAAAC
Organism: Cyclobacteriaceae bacterium; assembly: GCA_965267415.1. Classification (GTDB taxonomy): domain Bacteria; phylum Bacteroidota; class Bacteroidia; order Cytophagales; family Cyclobacteriaceae; genus Ekhidna. The sequence continues at coordinate 1,684,363 of OZ253955.1, forward strand.
AGGAAAATACAAGGGGAAGCGTTTAACAGTAATGAGTTCGGGCATGGGCACCGGAAACATTGAGATCCTTATGCAAGAGCTCGATGCGATCTTTAATATTGACTTAAAGAAAAGGGAACCTAAAAATCGCAGAAAAAAGCTCCGGATAGTTCGAGTGGGCACTTCAGGAGCAATTCAGGGAGACATAAAACCTGGCACACATTTGATCACAGAGTATGCCTTTGGGCTGGACCCGTTAATGGATTTCTATGAATATAAAACCAAAGGACAGGAAAAACGGCTGGCTAAAGGTTTACAGGAACTCCTTGAATTGTCCTATACTCCTTATTGCTTTAAAGGGTCTTCAAACTTATTAGAGAAATTCAAGGATTGCGGAGTGGTTGGCAATACTGCAACCTGTCCTGGGTTTTATGCACCGCAAGGGCGGGAATTGCGGATACCAATCAAGTACCGCGATATGATTGACAAACTTGGTTACTTCCATCAGGAAGATGTCTGGCTCACGAATCTAGAGATGGAAACTGCCGGATACTACGCTTTCGGAAAGCTTCTTGGACACGAAGTGGTCAGCATGAATGCCATTCTCGCCAACCGTGTGAAGAAAACCTTTTCAAAGAATCCTAACAAGGTCATTGACGAACTGATCAAAAAAGTACTTGAACGGATCTGATCACATAGAGTTATAGATCAACTTGACCAATTCTCCCATTTTTCCTGGGTCCATCCATCGGGTAACGATCACTAAATCGCGTTGCTGATCAACCACGATGTAATTTCCTCCAAATCCAGCTGCGTAAAAGAGATGGTTAGGCACTCCTTCCCATACTCTTGGTCCTTTATTCAGCCACCACATGTACCCATAGCTTTCGTAGGGTTGAGCAGGTTTTTGGATCATTCCTACCCATTTTTCTGAGATCAGTTGCTGATCATTCCATTTCCCATTTCTGGCAAACAATAGTCCAAATCTTGCATGGTCTTGTGCGCTAATGAATACACCCCCACCATGATGTCCTCCACCACTCACTGATTGCATTTTTACCCCATCGATCACCACCCAGGTATTATCGTATCCATACCAGCGCCATGTGGTACTTGCCCCAATTGGGTCCATGATACGCTCTTTCAAAATGGCAGGAAGCGGTTTTCTCCATACCTGCAAAGCTGAATAGGCTAAGACATTGACCCGTACATCGTTGTATTTATAGCTTGTTCCAGGCTCTTTGAGTTCTCTGTATCGCATGTCATCAAACTCATGGTCTCTTGTAGGTCGGTCCGTCCAATCGTACAAGCCAAACAATGCTCCAGACCAGTCAGATGTTTGGTGTAGCAAATGCTCCCAGGTTATTTTGGAATTGTGTTCACCTTTAAACGTACCATCCCAAACGTAATCTTCTACCTTATCATCGACTGAACGGATCAGTCCATCGTCAACAGCAAGTCCAACCGTAGTGGATAAGTAGCTTTTTGTCACGCTAAAGGTCATATCGACCCGATCTATATCCCCCCATTGCTGAGCGATGTAGCCATCTTTGATGATCATACCGGCAGGTCCTCCCCTTTTCTTCGTTGGGCCCTGAATGTCATGGTATGGCTCTCGTTGAAAACCTTCCAGAATTGCGATCCGCATGTCCTTGTGACCTTTGTATTCATTGTCCCTGGCAAAGTCAACCGCCTGCTGAAGCTTGGAAGCATTAAACCCAAGGTCTTTTGGCTCTTTACTCTCCCATGAATCACGAGAGGGGTAGTAGGATTGGGCGTTAAGGCTTGAGATTACTACAATGAGAATGGAGAAAATCAACAAACGCTTCATAGGATTTACTTTTTATTTGGGAATGCTACTAAACCACTAAACTATCCATTCTGCCTTTAATGTAGACATGGACAAATTGGGTTTGCGGACAATCGTATATTTAAACGGTCATTAAAACTTACCATCATGAAAAACTGGCTCTCATTGTTATTCCTCCCACTAACCATTTCACTACTGGCACAAGATATTCCACCCTATTCAGGGAAATTTGAAGCAATTGATCGATTACTTGAGCCGCCAAGTCCTTATCGGACGGCATCAGGTGCCCCGGGAGCGGATTATTGGCAACAGCGAGCTGATTACATCATCAAAGCGGAAATAGACGAGAATGCAAATACGTTGACCGGAGAAGAAACAATTACTTACTACAATAATTCTCCGGACGAGTTGAAATTCCTTTGGGTACAGCTTGAACAAAATGTCAATCGTAAAGGGAATGAAGAATTCAGCTACATCTTTGGTGGCGTATCGGATTCTATCAACTCACTGACCATGCAGCGGATCCTCCGACCAATAGACTTCCCTGCCGGAACGGATATCAAATCAGTGAAGGATATAAATGGAAATAACCTGCCATATACGGTTAACAATACTCAAATGAGACTGGATCTTCCTGAACCACTCAAACCGAATGAGAACATCACTTTTTCAATCTCGTGGGTCAATTACATAACTGACAGAGGCAAGTTCTTACTTTCAAGGGAGGGATATGAGTATTTTCCGAAAGATGACAACAAGGTCTTCCTTCTTGGGCACTGGTTTCCCAGAATGGCAGTGTACAACGATACGGAGGGATGGCAAAACAAGCAGTTCATGAGGCTTGGCGAGTTCGCACTTGAGTTTGGGGATTATGAAGTCGAGTTGACAGTTCCTGCAGATCACATTGTAGCTGGTACGGGTTCTCTTGTCAATGAACGAGAGGTCCTTACTGCTAAACAGCGTCAACGACTGGAGCAGGCACGAAAGAAGTACGATGAGCCAATGATGATCATCACCCCGGAAGAAGCAAAGGAAAACGAATCGTCAAAATCATCAGGCAAAAAGACCTGGAAGTTTAAGGCTGAAAATGTACGGGATGTGGCTTTCGCATCTTCCAGAAAGTTTATCTGGGATGCTTATTCAGTGAAACTTCCTACCAACACGGTCATGGCCATGTCGTTCTATCCGAATGAAGGAATGCCCGTATGGTCTGAAGAATCCACTGTTGCCGTTAAACATGCTTTGGAAGTATACTCTGAAGCAACCTTTGACTATCCTTATCCGGTAGCTATTTCCGTAAACACTTCAAACATCGGAATGGAGTTCCCAATGATCTCTTTTAATGGTGGCAGACCGGTAAATGGAGAAATAAGCGAGCAAGCCAGAAGGGGTATGACAAGTACCATCATTCATGAAGTGGGTCACAACTGGTTTCCAATGATCGTAAGTTCAGATGAACGTAAATGGATGTGGATGGATGAAGGAGTGAATACCTTTCTACATCAACGGACCCTGGCAGAGCGATATCCCCAATGGACAAGTACAACACCAAAGGATATTGTCCCATTCATGAGCGGGGATAAAACGATCCTTCGCCCTGTGATGACTAATTCTGACAATGATCTTCTCTTCCAAATGGGAGCAAATTTCTATCAAAAGCCAACAGTTGGCTTCCAAATGCTGAGAAACTCAATCGTAGGAAAGGAGCTTTTTGATAAAGCCTTTAAGGAATATGCCAATCGATGGAAATTCAAGCATCCTAACCCTTCCGATCTGTTCCGAACACTGGAAGATGGGACAGCTGTGGACCTGGACTGGTTTTGGAGAGGCTGGTTCTTTACAACGGATAATGTTGATATTGATCTCGCTGATGTCAAATGGATGAAGGTTAAGCAGCAGGATGTAGCCGTTGAGAATAAAGTTCAAAAAGGAAAGTCGGCGAAAATTTCTGGATCAGGATCAGATGGAGAAATGATGGATTTTGGTGACGGTCCGGAAGAGATAACTATGCTTCCAACACCTGAAAATAATTATGGCCAGTTTCTAAGTCGTTTGAACGAAGATGAGATACGGGCACAGTTGGCAGATAAAAACATCTACGAACTCACTTTGAAGAATAAAGGAGGACTTGTCATGCCTGTTATTGTGGAATGGACGTATGCTGATGGGACCAAAGAGATCGACCGAATACCTGCAGAAATATGGCGTCACAATGAGTCAGAGGTTAAGCAGACATTCTTAAAAACAAAAGAAGTCGTCAACATTGCGATAGACCCAAATCTCGAACTTGCCGACGTAAACATGGAAAACAACACCTTTCCCAGACCTGTGGAAGCTTCCAGGTTTGACAGCTTCAAGGATGATGGAAAGTAAGTGCTAGGTTACCGTTAAGTGTGGATCAGTAACCCGCTTCCTTATTAGCATCCAAAGTGAAAGGATCATAATTATCGGAACCGGTAGTCCGGACCCGATCCCTAATGGAATAATTGCCAGGGAGAAAATCATCCCGCTGATCACAGCAGGCACGAACAGCCGTTTTCCATACAAGAGGCCCACAGCTATCAAAAGCTGACCGAATGCTATTATCAGGACAATTTCTTGTGTGTACTTCGCGAAAAAACCGTCAATAAAATTGACATATAAGTCCAGGAGAGCAAATTGCTTATAATCCAGGTATATATGGGGGTTATTCACGGCAGTGACCACATTCACAATTGAGGCGATCAAAAAAACGATCCCAAAACCAATTTGACCCAACTTCTGATACTTCCAACATAAGAAGAGAAGTGACAGGGCTACAACGTTGGAGGAGATCCATTGAACAAAATATTCTTCAATCATGGGTGGCAAAAATAGTCGTTGATATGGATTGATTAGAATGATCAATGTCAAAACCATCGATGATCCAAGTCACAGATGCAACCCAAGATACGGAATGGGCATCTTTAGAAAAACATTAAACCGAAACCAAAATGAAAAAGCTACTAATTGCACTTCTTATTTTTCCCATGGTAAGTATGGCAGAAGGACCAGGATTTCCAGCTAAGACATGGTTCTTAGGATTTGGCAACTCCCCCATTTTTACAGGCCTAAGGTTCAACTTCAAGGATCGGGATGTTGAAAAGATCAATGGAATGTCATTTACGATGTGGCAACCGAAAGATGACAGTGGAGGCGGCAAAGTAAATGGAGTAAGCCTGGGTGTCCCACTGGCCGGAGGAACTTCCGAAAGAAATGGATTAAACATTGGTATAGCAGGAATCAGCGCGAATGATGACCTCAATGGGCTCAATATCGGAGGGCTTGGAGCGGGTGCCGGAGGAGATGTGAATGGATTGAATATTGGAGGAATTGGAGTAGGTAGCGGGGACAATTTGAATGGTATCAACATTGCCGGAATAGGATTAGGGTCAGGTGAAAATGTCACTGGCTTCAACTTCGCTGCAATTGGTGTTGGTGCTGGAGAAGACCTGAAAGGGATTAGCATTGCTGGCATTGGAGCCGGAGCAGGCGGTGATGCAAAGGGAGTGAACATAGCACTCGTAGGAATCGGTGCTGGAGATGATATGAAAGGGATCAATTTCGGTGGTGTAGGAATGGGTGCCGGTAATGAATTAAAGGGAATAAACATAGGAGGAGTTGGTGTTGGTGCAGGTCAATTGTTAGTTGGACTTAATATCGCCGGCGTTGCAGTAGGGGCCCCGGAAGTGAGAGGAATAAGTATCGCTACCGTCGTTGGAGGCAATAAGGTTACCGGGATTGCACTTGCCCCGGCATGGGTGAAAATCGGTGACAAGGGAAGTGATGAGGAAGAAGTAGAGCTAAAAGGTGTGGCAATCGCTCCGTTCAATCAAATCCGAGGACAAAACAACGGTGTTTCAATCGGTGTTCTTAATATGTCTAAAGGTGGCAAGGGATTCCAGATAGGCTTGTTGAACCATAATCCCAACAATCCGAAAGGTCTTCGATGGCTGCCTTTATTCAATGCAAACTTTAACAAGAAGTAATAAGCAATAAATGTGAGAGCGGCTGTTGCCGCTCTCTATGTTAAGTTTTGTCCAGTAGCGATCACCGAAACGATAGCTACCGCACAGTGCTTCTCTCCCTCATCATTTACGCCATAGACATTCACTTCACAAACTTTGATTCGACGACCATTCTTGATAACCCTTGCCTTAGCTATCAATCTATCTCCTTTGGCCGGATTCAGGAGATTGATCTTAAATTCAATGCTCAGCGGTTGTTCTGATTCATCCATCAGGGTATTGCCGGCAAAGCCACCGGCATTGTCAGCCAATGTGGCAACCACACCTCCATGGAAAAAACCATGCTGTTGTAGCAATTCATCCTTGAAAGGAACTTCAATCTCCACATACCCTTCTTCAATTACCGGAATCTTTGCCCCCAGCAACTTCATGAAAGATTGTGCTTCAAATCCCTTCTTAACTCTGTCTTTGAAATCAGTCATTGTGCTAAAGATACGGCGCAAGAAATGAGGTTTGCTATTTGATTGGATGAATAAAATTCATTTTACCCATTAGGTAAGTACATCCAAAACAATTGATTATCAGTGTTTTCCAGGGCTGCTTTGTAACAAAAAACACGATGGAAGAACAAATTCAATATTACCAAAACAAACTAGCGTTCGAGTGGGATTCAGCAGACTTGTTTGAGAACCTGGAAGTGGATCCCGACATTGTTATAGTAGATACCCGCAAGGAGTTTGCCTATGAAGCTGAGCATATCCCGGGAGCGGTCAGTTTTCCACACAGAACCATGAATGATGCTTCAACCAGGAAGCTGGACAGGAATAAGGTCTACATATGCTACTGCGATGGAATTGGCTGCAATGGTTCAACGAACGGAGCATTGAAAATGGCTAAACTCGGATTCAACGTAAAGGAATTGATCGGTGGATTGGACTGGTGGAAAAGGGATGGTTACTCCACGGAAGGGACAGAAGCCACAGCTGGATTAAACGTTCAATGTGCGTGTTGATAAGAAAAGCACAGGAAAAAGATATTGACCAAATCGTTTCCTTATGTGAAGCACACGCTGCGTTTGAAGGAGCTAACTATTCCAGTGCTGGTAAAGGAATACTGCTTTCCATGGAGTTGTTCAAAAAAAACCCCAGGTTGCATTGCCTGGTAGCCGACCATGACAATCGGCTTTTAGGCTATGCTACCTATACTGTTCAATACAGTACCTTGGATGCTTGTCAATACCTATATATGGATTGCCTTTATCTCCATGAGGAAGCAAGGGGCAAAGGATTAGGTAAGGAGTTCATGGGAAAGATCATCAAAGAGGCAAAACGATTGAACTGTGAGCTTATCCAGTGGCAAACTCCTACGTTTAACACCAACGCAATTGCCTTCTACAAGAATATTGGGGGTTTTTCAAAACCAAAAGAGAGATTCTTTCTAACACGTTAGAAAGAATCTCTCTTTTAGCTTCGCTAAAATTCATTCCTCACGTAACCCAACCACCGGGTTGGCATTAGCAGGAGTGAGAATGGCGCTGGTGATCATTATCATAGAAAGCAGCACGATGAAGATCCCGGCAAGCAGGCTTGTAAATGCTGACACGTCTGTATAGTACTTATAGATCATTCCCAACACCATATCTGCAACAAAGTATCCTAAAACACTGCCAAAGACCAGTGCGATCATTAACACGATCACGAACGACCGATTAATGGTCATCAACAGTTCTCTCAAAGAAGCTCCAAGCACTTTCCGAATGGAGATCTCTTTGATCCGTTTTGCTACATTCAGTTTTGCCAACGAGAAGATGCCGACAATACTTAGGAATCCACCTAAAATCGCCATGGCAATAAAGATCTTTTGAAGATTTTCGGTATCACGCCCTGCGGAACCTATAGAAAGGTCTTTTTGCAGCTCTCCATCGTAAGGCTGATCAATGATCCCAGCCCAGATCTCCTTCAACTGACCCTCCACACTTTCAAGATTTCCGTTGGTCACTTTCACAACCAAATGCCTGAAATCAACATTCTCATCCAGCATCATGGCTATAGGTACGAATTCCGAGTCCTCATAGACATCATCAATGATGTTTGCAACCACCCCAACAATTGTGCGTCGTTCTCCAGCAACCTTGATCACCTTATTGATCGGATCATTTCCCTCAAAATAACGTTTTGCAAATTCCTGGTTGACTAGCACGGACTGTTTCCTGTCAGCCTCACTTCCGTCTATGAACTTCCTTCCTGAAGCCAGCTTTACCTCCATTAAGTCCAGGTAACCCTCTCCTATCAGGTATGTCCGAAGTTCATAGGTGCTTGTGTCAATTTCAAGTGTCTTTCGAGTACTGAACCGCCCGAAGTTTGCCAGGTGATTGCTGGTACCGGCTGTAATTACCCCAGGTACTTGATCGATCTTTTGCTTCATCGGCCCATAATGATCAGGATTGCCAAGATCTAACGCAATGATCCCGTCTGTTTGATAGCCCAGATTCAACTCTTTAAGAAAATCAGAGTTCTTGGAAAAAGTAAAACCAGCTGAAAGAACCACGATCGAAAAGCTGTACTGTGCAACCGTTAATGCCTTGTTCAGCCAGTTCACACCTTTGAGCTTGACTGATTTCCGCATGATCGCTACCGGCTGAAACCTCCAGGCATACATTGCTGGCAAAAGCCCTGCAACCAAGGTGGTAAACAAAAGAAAAATGATCACAAAAATGATCACTCCTGTGAGATCAACATCACGTACCAGCCAGGTCTCTTCAAACAAGCCCATGATGGCATTGGACGTAAGATTGACTGTGGAAAATGCAATGACGAAGGCTAAGGCACTAACAATTCCCATTTCAAAAAGGAATTGACCGAGAATTTGCCTGCTTTCCGATCCTAGTGTCTTACGAATACCGATCTCCTTCAATCGCTTGGCGATCATCGCCATGGAGGAATTGGCAAGGTTGAAACAAGCAATGAGAAATACCATAGCTGTCAGCGTAGTAAAAATGATGTGGACAGTGGTTCGCAACCTGCTATTGGCATTGGAGCGCCAGATGTTTTCATCGGTAACCAGGCTACTTCTAAATGGAACAAGCTCGAATCGTTGTATTTTGAACGCTTCGTGAGCTTCGTTTTGCTGTGGTATGTATCGATTTAGATTATCTTCAATCGTGCTCACGTTTCCAAGGTTGGTTTCGATATAATGACTGAAATATTGCCTTTCATTCCAATCGTTGATATCAAGGTCCCTGGTTCTGATATAATCGTCTATATGGATCAACATTGTGAAATCAAAACTTGAATTCAAAGGAATACGCTCAAACACACCAGCTACAGTCGCTTCAAACTTTTGTTCATCCGTCATGTAAATAGTCAGCTTCTCACCCAGGGCTACCTGATCACCGAAATACTTTTTTGCTGTAGGTTCAGTCAGATAAACGACCGGCTGCTTTCCAAATTCAGCAAAAGACCCATAGCGCAAGGGGGGGTTAAACATCTCTATCATTTCTAATGAAGCCGCGCTAACACTTTCCTCAAAAAATTCATTTCCCTTTTTCACAGTATAGCCACGATCAACAAAGGTTCCAACCTTGCTAACACCACTGATTTCATTCTTCAGGATGTTATCCAATGGAACCGGAGAAATTTCATTCCTTCGTTCCTGATTATTCTCGAAGGTCATCGCGTGTAACCGATAGATATTGTCCGTATACTTATAGAAAGAGTCAAATTCGATATTGTAAGCATAAAGTGTATAGACAAACACACACATACTTAGAGCAATGCCGAGCCCTACAACGTTGATCATTACAGACCACTTGTTCTTCCATGAATGCCTGACAGCAAGCTTGAAATAAGATTTTAATAGCGAAAACATGATAGTATTAGTTTGAGTTTTTGACTTAGCATAAGATCGGTAACATCGGAAAACATTCCACCAGTAGAAAAGCTGGGCCTTGCGTAAACTTTCCCCACCTGAAATTCGATTGTTGAAGAACTCTTCCAGATCTCCTTCTAGCTCCTCTACCCTGTCTGGCCTGCAATACCACCGAAAGAGCCTTAATGCAAGCTGCGGCGGTTGATATGTTACTTGTTCATTCATTTATGCTTCTTTCCACTTCAATGCCTTTTCCGGAATTTGATATCTCAACTGCTCCCTTAGCGAGGCAAGCTCATCCAACGCACGGCTTGCATACGGTGTGAGATAGAAAAGTCGTTTTCGTTTTCCACCTCGTTCAGCCGTAGACTCACTTAGCCGAGATTCCAAAAAACCCTTTTCTTCCAGTCGGTACAGCACAGTGTGAATCGCACTAACATTGATTTTCTTTCCTGTTTGCTTTTCATACTCATTTACGATGTTGACCGAGTAAGCACTGTCATAAAGAACACCTACCAACAAAAGCACAAGTTCTTCGAAGTTTCCTAGCTTAATGTTTTCCATTAATTACACAATTGTAAGTATTATACTCTCCAAGGTTAATTAAAGTTTCATAATTGTAAGTAATATCATCACTTGCTATTGTCTCGTTACCACATAATATTGTCCTCATGAAACAACGGATTGCTCAACTCTCACTGGTAGTCAAAGATTACGATGAAGCCATCGCATTCTATGTTGACAGACTCAACTTTGATCTACTGGAAGATACTCGTTTAAGTGATTCAAAACGTTGGGTTAGGGTTGCACCAAAAGGCTCAGATACTGGACTATTACTTGCAAAAGCAGCTACAGAGGAGCAAAAACAAAGCATTGGCAACCAAACAGGCGGTCGGGTATTTCTTTTTCTGCACACAGACGATTTTGATCGAGATTATCAAAACCTTGTGACGAAAGGTGTGAAAGTCATTAGGGAGCGTTCCGTAGAGGCTTACGGAATAGTAGCTGTCTTTGAAGACCTGTATGGCAATCTCTGGGATCTGATCCAACCTTCACCTGAAAGCCAAAATCACTAAATCAACTGATGGTCGTCATACATGGATTCCCATTCGGTTCAGACTTTTGAAAAATGAATAATCGTAACCAATCAGGAAATGCTGTTTATGGCCTTGGGTTTATTGGAGCCGCGATCTACTTTATTTCGAATTCCGTTGGGTTTTGGATGGGAGTAGTAGGGCTTCTCAAAGCTATTGTCTGGCCTGCCTTTTTGATCTATGAGCTGTTCACTTACATGAACGCCTGATCAATCAGCCTCCACCAAAAACAAAGTCGGTACTCGCGAAAGTGGTACCGAAGTTTTCGGATAGTCGGACTACCTGCTCCATTGCATCAGTGAACTGGGCAGTAGTTAATTCTTCAAGCGGGTGGGTAAACACTGACCAAACAATTTGATTGTATAAGGCATATTTCGCATCCAGAGCCCGGTCAAAGTTGGCCTCCAGCAATACTTTATAATGCTCCGGAGTAAGTTTAGCCTGTTCAATGATCGGCGAAACAATGCGCATACGATTGGCTCCCGGATCGGTAATGATCATTACGGGACGTTCCCGGACCATAAATTGCCAATTCCCCATCTGACCCTCCAAATCATTTACCTGCTCTTTCAATATCTTCCACATTTTCACATTGGTCATCTTATCCTCCTGGGCAAAACAGGAGGCCGACCAAATGAACAGTGTTAGAATAATGGGAATTCGCATAGCTTCTTGTTGTTAGTAGTGAAACAGCAAATTAACGGATTCACCCTGCTTCTGATCTACTTTTTTATCATCTGCTGCGGAATCACGTTAAATTGTAAGAACGATAACAATCCAATGATTAAACGAAAGAAGCTTTTCCATTATTGGCTGATCGTATTCATTGTAGGCTGCACTTCCGGAACAGCGAGCGACTCTAGCTCCGAGCGTTGGTGGACTGAGGAAGAACGTCAATTGATCATTAGTGAGCTCAATCGAACAACTGAAGAGTTAAAGCTTGAGATTGATTCACTTACGGAACGGCAATGGTATTTTCGGGAGTCACCTGACAGATGGAATATTGCTGAGATCATCGAGCACCTTGAGATGCAGAACCAATTGCACTACCGTGAAATATCAGTGGTTATGAATGGTCCACAGCAACATGAATTAAGGGCTATTACAGTAGGGAAAGATCAGTTCTTTACAAAATATGCTACCGACACCATTAAAGGACAGGCTAATTGGTTTATGGTTCCAGTCGGGAAGTTCTGTACCAAAGCAGCCGGTGAGCAGGCTTTCTATCTGGCTCGCGGTAAACTCACTGAACTCATTCAGGGAACAACCATTGATCTAAGAAAACAATTCACCTATCGGTCACCGATCCAAAACAAGGATGTGAATGAGCTAAAGATCGGAGAGGTACGAGACCTTCACCAATTATTGTTAACCGGAATAGCCCATACGGATAGGCATCTCACCCAGATCAGAAACTTAAAAAAACACGGAAACTACCCTATTGATTAGATTTCCAGTTCTTCTTTATTGGCTTTTAAAACTTCAATGATAAAGTTGATATGCTCGGTCATATCCACTCCCATCAGCTCTACCCCGGTATTGATCTCTTCTCGCTCAACTTTAGCTGCAAAACTTTTTTGCTTCAGTTTTTTCTTAACTGACTTGGAAGTAAGTGTTTCAATTCCTTCCGGCCGAACCTGGCTACAAGCCACTACAAAACCGGTTAACTCATCACAAGCCAAAAGTGCTTTATCTAGCAAGGTCTCATAAGGAACGTTCCATTTGGTATAGTGTGCAGAGATTGCATGCGCGATCTTCTCCTCTCCCCTTTCTTTCAACATCGCGACTATTCGATTAGGATGCTCCTCCGGATACTTTTCATAATCTGCATCGTGAAGCATTCCGGTGACCGCCCATTCTTCCGGGTCTTCTCCAAGCTTTTCTGCGTATGCCTCCATCACTAGTTCCACGGTTCTGGCATGCCTCAAAAGGCTGCTTCCATCAGTCATGGATGTGAGTATTTCTTTAGCTTCTTCTCGGGTCATAAGCGATAATATTTATTCCTCAATATAGTATCAAGATAGTAGAGCATGGAATTATTGAAGAAAATAGAAATGATTTAAATGTGATCAGCAATGTCCCTTATTCTAAAACCCATTCGTCTTACACAAAATGATTTTTCACAAACAAATTCTACTATTATGAATCCATCTAACTGGTTTGAGATCCCTGTTACAGACATGGACAGAGCCAAAGGTTTTTACGAGAACATTTTAGGAGTTGAGATCGCCATCAATGAAATGGGCCCCAACCTAATGGGCTGGTTCCCCGGAGGACCTGAGAACCCTGGTTCTACTGGCACATTAATGAAATCTGAAGGATATACTCCTTCACACGACGGGTCCGTTGTTTATTTCAGCGTAGAAGATATTGAAGGCACCTTAGGTAAGGTTGATCAAAACGGCGGAAAAACGCTTGTTCCTAAGACGAGTATCGGAGAATATGGCTTTATTGCTCATTTCGAAGATACAGAAGGCAATAGGGCTGCTCTGCACTCTGCGAACTAATCAAAAGAAAGGGGAATCCCTGGGTTCCCCTTTTTCCTAACTCGCACATTATCAATTACTTGATAAAAGGTTTCATGCTTATTCAGATGGCGTAGGTTTAGCGTAAGACATGTGTCTTTATTAAAAACCTGACCATTATGAAACATAGCACATTATTCTTCCTTGTCGCAGTTGTCTTAGGCTGCACCTCCAATTCTGATAAGCAAAAAGTCATTGAAAAGAGCTGGTTGAATCGTTCGGTTGCTTTTGATCGAATACAGACTGCCATACATACTTATCACATGTTTGATTCTACTGATACGAAAGTAGGTTCGATGATCTTTGGCTGGTATTTTGAAAATGGTCGCCTGATTGCTCGCGACACCTCACAGTTCGACAATGGTAGCATCTACGAGACAGCTGAATTCTCAATAGACACGGGGGATTTTACCTTACGTACAGCCATGATCGATATGACCGCAGGAAATGCCCGGTTGAATGTGGATCTGGAAAAGAACGATGGGGTGGTTCAGGGGACCTATCAGGTAAAACAAGATACACTCATTGTTAATCGAGTTGAATTGGATTCAGCAATAGCGCATGATATCTTCCGAAGCGAGCTATACATGCTCTTGCATACGCTGAACTACCAACCTGGTGATTCCATCAATTTTTCGGCTATTGTACCCATGAGTATGGCTGTATCAGAAGCCAGTATTACGTATGATGGAGAAGAGACAATCACCGTTCCTGCAGGATCATTCGATTGCGATGTGATCTGGCTGAAAACAGACGGTAAAATGCCGCACAATAAGATCTGGATCAGGAAGGAGGAGCCAAGAAAGATCGTGAAGTTCTATATTCCTGGCAGTGAATTGGATATTGAGTTAATATCCACCAGAGAGGTCAACTAACCATCACTGATCCAGCCAGTTCTTGAATGCGGTGGCTTTCTCACTACTTACCAGGATCTGTTCGCCGTTAAAATGCTCAACTTCGACCATGAGTTTGCCCTTGAAGTGTTTGTGCACAGTGGTAATGAAGTTAGCATTGACCAGAAATTGTCGATTAGCCCGGAAGAAGTTCTTGGGGTCCAATTGACCTGATAATTCGTCTAAGGTGTAATCAGTAATGTAGCTTTTGCTATGACTGGTCATGATGTAAACAATTCCATTCCTGGACTGGAAACATAGGATGTCTTCAATCTTCACAGCGATGAGCTTCTCCCCCTGCTTAACCAGAAAACGGGATTTGTACTGTATTTCCGAAAGTGAGATCTTCTTCAATAACTCAGTAAGATCTGACCCTCCCTGATAAGTCTGGCTCAAACTGCGGTATTTGGTCAAGGCATTCTCCAGGTCTTCTTTTTTGATAGGCTTAAGCAGGTAGTCCACACTATTCACCTTGAAGGCGCGCAGCATGTACTCATCAAAGGCAGTAGTGAAAATGACAGGAAACTCAATTTTTGTTTCTTCGAAGATCTGGAAGCTGATCCCGTCGCTGATCTGGATATCCATGAATCCAAGGTCAGGTGCTTCATGGTTTCGGATCCACTTTACACTGTCTTCCACACTATCTAGCACTTCCAGTATCTCTATGGAAGGATCAATTTCCATCAGGATTTTCTCAAGTCGCCGAAAAGCCGGTGCTTCGTCTTCTATGATTAATACTTTCATGAGTGAAATTCCAAAATACAAATATCAAATTCCAAATAAATCTCAATAACCAAGCTCCAATCCTTTCTTAATCAAGTACATACAACCAGATTGAAACATTGGAATTCGTGATTTGGAATTTATTCGAGTTTTGTGATTTGTTCCTTTGGGATTTTAGCTTAAACTAAGTTCCTTCTCCTCCAACACATCAATTAGTGGTACGGCGACCATGAAATTTGTGGCGCTGGTAATGATATCAATTTCCTTGCCTCCCAAAATCCCGTAGCGTTTTTTGATATTTTCCAATCCGGTCTTCAATGACTTATCGACCGCTTCTTTCTTCTGCAGGTTGTTCTTCACCACAATTGATTGGCCGTTTTCAATATAGATATCAATATGCAGAGGCTTGGATTTGGAAACAACATTGTGCTTAATGGCATTCTCTACCAACATCTGGATCGTGAGCGGTGGAATATTCAATTGGTGATACTTCTGATCGATCTTAAAGTCAAAAGTCAGGTTATCAGGATAGCGCATTCGAAGCAGGAACAGGTAGGATTTGACAAAATCAATTTCTTCTTCCAGCGGAACCAGCTCCCGGTCCTTATTCTTTAGTATATACCGATACACTTCTGACAGCTTCTCTGTAAAAGAAATTGCCGAATCCTGGTCTTCCGCTATGATGGTCGTCAATGTGTTCAAGCTGTTGAACAGGAAATGAGGACTCATTTGGTTTTGCAGAACCTCATACTGCGTTCGTATTTGTCTGTTTTTCAATTCTTCATTGAGCCGAAAGCTCTCTTTCCACTTTGAAAAGAAGTAAAATGATTCGTATGATAAAGTAATGACCGTTGCTGCGACAAAATTGAACGGAAGAAACGGCATATGTGCCTGCAGCTGAATAGCCTCGGAAAACGTCTCAATTCCTAATCCAACCTTAATAGGAATGCCACCTATTGCCATCCAGATAATGATGCAAAAGGCTGAAAACACCACACGCCGGGTTGTAAGACTTATTTGAGGGAATTTTTTCCTGAAATAGAAAATGATCAAACAAGCACCGTTCCAGTAAACTGCAGTGAAAATTATCGAGATCAAATACATCTGCATGCCGGTCAACTCCTTGTGTGGGTGCTCATTGACCAGTTCGGCAATCAATGCAACCAGCGGGATTCCCAGCCATCGAATATGTATTTCTTTCAGCTTCATTTTCGAGTCTAAAGATACCAAAAGCAAAAAGGGTCAAATATTGCAATACAGCTCAAATCTGAAAAAGTCCGGTTGAAACCGGAAAATCAATGGTTCAAGGTTGAAACACTGTCAAAACCTACTACAAATGGGTTAATGCTACGTAGTTGCCAGTTCAAACCATAAATATCGTGTTTCACTCCAGTAAGACTTCAAGGATGCCCCCCACCCAAATAGTTTAGCCGAAACACTAACATAAAAACTATGAAGGCTCATCCGACCAAAATCAAAATGATCCTTATTTATTCCTTGCTGACTTTACTTGCAGGTTCTGCATTTGCACAAACCCAGGTAGTCAAAGGGAATATTCTGGATGCTCAAGCTGAGTATCCACTGATAGGAGCAACAGTTACCCTTGTAGGTTCAAATCCAATCAAGGGGTCAATTACAGACGAAAATGGCAACTTCAGAATCGAAGAAGTACCTGTTGGAAGACAGACGTTAGCTGTACAATACATTGGCTACAAATCAATCACGGTACCTAATGTGCTTGTCACAGCTGGAAAAGAGATCATACTCGATCTTTTATTGGAAGAATCAGTCGAAACACTCGCTGAAGTGGTAGTGACGGCAAGTGCTGATAAGGACCTTCCGATCAATGACCTGGCGAAAGTCAGTGCCAGAACATTCAGCATTGAAGAAGTAACACGATTTTCAGGAGGAAGAAATGATCCAGCAAAACTGGCTGCATCCTTTGCTGGTGTTAGCTCGACTAATGATGCAAGAAACGACATTGTAGTACGAGGTAACTCCCCTATCGGTCTCCTGTGGCGTGTAGAAGGACTTCCGATCGCGACAACCAATCACTTTTCAACGCTTGGCACAACCGGAGGTCCGGTGAATGCATTGAACACCAACATGCTTCGAACGTCTGATTTCCTGACCGGAGCATTCCCTGCTGAATATGGTAATGCAAATGCAGCTGTATTTGATATCAATTTCAGAAATGGAAATGCCGACAAGTTCGAATTCACAGGTCAAATGGCTGCTTACACCGGGCTGGAATTCATGGCGGAAGGACCACTCAGCAAGAAACGAGATGCTTCTTTCCTGACATCCTACCGATATGGTATTGCCAGCCTTGCCGCAACAGGTACCAGCGCGACTCCATTTTACCAGGACCTTTCCTGGAAGGTCAACCTGGGTGATTTCGGGATAGGTAGAGTAGAACTTTTCGGGATCTACGGACGAAGTAACATTGATTTCCTGGGAGACGAAATTGATGAGACCGACCTTTTTGCCGACCCGAATGAAGATTCTTTTGTCACAAGTGAGATCGGTCTGATAGGACTAGGTCACACGTTACGCTTTGGCAAGAACACGTATCTAAAAACTTCGCTTGGTGCTTCTACCAACGGAAATGAGTTCACACAGGACAACCGGATCCTGGACAGTGATGATAGCCTCATTAAAAAATTCAGAGCGGTAAATTCTGATACGAGGGAGAACCGATACACCATCTCTTCGACTATTAACAGTAAGCTCAACTCCCGATGGACGGTAAGAGCAGGTATTTTGAACGAAACGTACGACATGAATATCTTTTCTGAAGATCGAGATGATCGAATAAGCATCCCTGATGCAGACAATGATTCGATCCCGGATTACTTCCTGGTAAGTACGGATTTCAATCAATCGTACAACCTGTTTCAAACACATGCACAGGCTGAATACAAAATCACAGATGATCTTTCAACCACATTCGGTCTTCACAGCCAGTATCATGGATTTACCGAAGATTTCATGTTAGAGCCGCGAGCGGCAATCAGTTGGCAACAAACTCCCGTTCAGCGCTGGAGTGTCGCTTATGGTTTACATGGTCAGGCCATCCCGGCTCCTATTCTTTTCTTCCGGGAAGAGGTTTCACCAGGTGTAACACTTCCTACGAACGAGGATCTTGATTTTATGAAGGCACATCACTTCGTATTGGGTTACGATCGAAACCTGGGACCGGACTGGCGATTAAAAACGGAGGTTTATTACCAGAGCTTGTATGATATTCCTATTGAGCAGGTTTCATCCAGCTATTCAATCATTAATGAAGGTTCAGACTTTATTTTTAATGAGCGAGGCTCATTGGTGAACGAAGGAACCGGTTTCAATTATGGTTTAGAAGCAACATTGGAGAAATTCTTCAGCAGGGACTATTACCTGTTGTTGACGACTTCTTTGTTCGAGTCTCAATATGAAGGAAGTGATGGAGTTCAACGAAACACAGCATTCAACAACAATTATGTTTTGAATGTCCTGTTCGGGAAAGAGTGGAAGTTCGGAGCTACCGGGCAAAATGCCTGGACGTTTGACACCAAACTTACCACAGCAGGCGGCAGACCTTACACTCCTATTGACCTGGTTGCTACACGAGCCAATGCCGGACGACAACTTTTGATGGAAGAAATAGCTTTCAGCGAACGCTACGGTGAGTATTTCCGCTGGGACGTGAAGTTTGGTGTGCGGTTAAACAAGCAAAAGGTCTCACACCAGTTCTTCGTAGACTTCCAAAATGTCACCAACAGAAGGAACGAGTTTATAAGAAGATATAATGAAGTGACTGATCAGGTCAATCTGATTGAACAGATCGGTTTCTTCCCGGATGTCATGTACCGTATTCAATTCTAACTCATGGAAACACTACTAAAACAACCAAAGCAAGAACTTGATTTGAATGTTCACATTCTTAAGACAAATGTTAAAAATCGTTTAGATCTGGAAGCGATCACAATTCCTCTGAATACGCATCGTTCCATTGTCAGATGGAGTATTGATCTCCAGGATTGGGAGAAGGTGTTGAAGGTAGTGGGAACCAATGGATTACGATTGGAGGAGATTGTTGGATTGCTGAGAGGCAAAGGATTTTTTGGTAAAGCATTGGATCATTAAGAACAGCAAACATTTCACTTCATAGTTAGTTGGATAGTCGTTTAGTGCATGTTAATTCACACTAAGTGATTTGGTGAATAGGGTCTACCAATCGGTGGGCCCTTGTTATTTCATAAAAAAAGGAGCAGCACCTCCTGGTACTGCCCCCAACCTATCAAAAAGGTTTCTACTGCCTAGTTTTTGGTTTTTTCATTGCTAGCTTGAGCTCCAAGCAATGCCTCCAACCGTTCAAGTCTTGTTTGTAGTTCCGCTACTTCATCCTGATTTTCAGATTTACTTCTCTTTGATTGAACTGCTACTGCTTTCACCAATTGCATCTCCAATCCTTCGATTTGTAACTGCTGCTCTTTGATCGCTTCGATCAGAACAGGGATCAAGCCCAGGTAGTTGACCGATTTCGTTCCTTCTTTTTCGTTTACTAGTTCGGGATATACTTTTTCCAGCTCCTGTGCGATCACACCCAGTTGGAGCTCCTGGCTTTTCTCCTCGTCTTTCCAGTAATAAGAGGTACCACGCAACTCTAATAAACTAGAAAGTGAGTTAGTAAGTGTGTGAATATCTCTTTTTAAACGACGATCTGAGGGATTCGTGAAAGTTCCTGTAACGTGAACATCACCTAAGAAGTAGCCGGCGTAGTTAGTTGCACCACTTGAGGCTTCCCCATAAACACCGTAATTTGTTAAACCATTTTCAGCTCTTCCGTAAACACCATAATTCATCGCTGTAGCGTCGCTGGTAAATCCGTAAACACCATAATTCTCATCAGCACCAGATCCGTAACCCCTTAGTCCGATGGTATTTGCGGTGCCACTTCCGAAAGCTGATCCATCTACTCCTATGTTTTGAGTGGAGCTGTTACTCGCTACAGCCTGCACTCCTTTGTTATCACCTGATGTGGCTCCAAATGCACTCGCAACGAAAGAGATGTTATCCCCGGTAGTGCTGCTCGCGGAGGCTTCAACTCCGTAATTGTTACTTGATGCACCGGAAACATCGGCTCTGAGACCAACATTATTGATACCACCATTAGCCTCTGCCCAAATAGCAGTGTTTTGGTTAGTACTGTTTTCTGCCAAAGCATGTAAACCATAATTCGTCCCAGCAGTCACACCTTCTCCATAGGTTCTTGCTCCATAATTATCTCCAACAGTACTCTCAGCTTGTGCATTCAGTGCAATATTCTGCCAAGTACCATTTGCCACCTGAGATTGGATCCCATAATTTCTTAGCTCAGAAGAATTGGCCATTGCATCAATTCCAATCACCAAATCACCACTACCTCCAATAGCATCTACTCTTACCGCACTTGATTGGCCCAAAACCTGAAATGGATATGTCGGATTACTCACACCAATCCCTACATCTCCATCCGAATCCAATCGCATGAGCTCATTACCGTTCGTGATAAAGGAAACGTCAAAGTTGTCGTTAGTTCCAAAAGTTGCATCAACGCCAGTAGTGTTTCCGGTAAGGCTCCAGCCAGCTCCTCCTCCTGCCTGGTTGGCCCAGCCAAGGTTACCATTTCCATCCGTCACTAAAACCTGATTACTTGCTCCATCAACCGTTGGAAAATTCAACGGTCCAAGCTCCAGGGCCCCGGTTACTGTAACATCTCCTTCAAAATAGCCGGCGTAGTTGGCACTTCCGTTAGAAGCTGATCCAAATACACCATAATTGATTCCCGGAGTTATTCCTAAAGAATTACCGTAAACTCCATAATTGTCACCAACAGTACTTGTACCTAACCCTTCCAAACCATAGTTTGCAACAGGAGCTCCAGAGGCAGATCCTGTAACACCATGATTTGTAGTACCTCCCCCTCCGTCAGCAACACTAAGGACCCCTGTATTCACCGAATTACTACTGGAAGCTGAGAACCAGCCACCTATGTTACCATTGGTAACAAAACCCTGACCACCTCCGGAGTAATCGGCAAAAGCTCTTAAACCTATGTTCCTCTCCGTACTTTCAGAGGCTACAACGTCAATCCCAATTGCTTCAGCGGAACCACTCCCATTTGCCTCGGCCCAAACTCCTACATTCTGACTTGTACTGTTTTCCGCATGCGCAAAAACTCCATAATTGGTTCCATCTGTGGCTCCAGCGGCGTGTCCTCGAAAACCATAATTATTTCCTGTCGTACTTAGTGCCTGGCCGAATACCGCATAGTTAAAGTTGGCCCCATCAGTTGCATATGCCCAAACTCCTCTATTGTCATCACCTGTACCAGATGCTGATGAGTAACTACCCACATTGAATGATCCACTTCCGGTCCCATCGAATCTTGCCCCAAAGTTTCCATTGGTAGCCAATCCATCAGCCCATCCCTTTACACCGAAGTTCTCATCGGAATCAAATGCCGTACCCTGAATACCAGCATTTGAAACTGCTGCACCAGATGCAAAACCGTTTATTGCAGTGTTGTAGTTGGCCCCAATAATGGAAGCGTCAACTCCAACAGCATTTGAAACAGCACTTCCATCAGTCCCGACGACAATGGTTCCTGATCCACCCACAACGTGCAATGGTGCTTGCGGATCACTCACTCCAATGCCTACATCACCATCAGCAGCTACTCTTATCACTTCAGCATTGTTAGCAATGATTGAAAGGTCCTGATTACTTGAGGTACCTATACTTTCCAACTGATTGGTTGAATTTCCTCCTACTTGCCATGCATTGTTAACCAAGTCCTGGTCTAATTCACTGAGCGCCTCCTGAACAGTGGTAACTGTTATATTGGTCCCGGTATTGTCATAGGCCACTTCAGAGGCATCCTGATCGTCCGTTCCTATCCCATCCGAAAGGGAGGAAAGATCAACTGCATTTCCATCAGCAATTGAAAGCTCGCCATTCACATCATTAAAACTCAACGTCTGTTCATCAGTATCAATTCCAGCAAGGTTGACCGTGTTGCCATCCGCTATGGTGAGTTCCGTTCCAACAAGGCTTAATTGCTGATCATCTGTATCGACACCTAAGTATGGTGCCAAATTGATTCCGTCCGGTGTTGGATCGTTGGAAAGAGTTAACGTACTACCAGTCAACACCAGGTCCTGCAATTCATTGGCTGGATCTGAGTCTGAGTCGTTTACGTTGATTGACTCATAGCTCACTCCCCCATTTCCATCTGCCGTCAATACCAGTCCGGCATCACCTCCTTGTTGTTGCGGCAATTCAATTTCATTCGTCGGGTCAGCATCCGCATCATCAGCATTGGCCACATTCTCCGCATAAAAGGCATAAGGAACGGTTACGAGGTGCGAAGTGCCCATCATGGTAAAGTTGTTTCCACCATTTTCGTCCATTTCCACCCGGAGGTATTTTTGGCCAACTCCCCAATCGATTCCGGCCATCGTTCCCAAAGAGATCACCCCGGAACCAATCCTAAGGGAGAACAATCCATCCGAATTGGTTTCTACAGCATGCGTTTCCGTGTACACTGCAGGACCACCCTGCCCGTTCGTAATACTTATTCGGATAGAGATGTCTCCATGAATGGGGCCGTCCGCATTGCTGGCGACTCCCTGGTAATTAATGAATTGAGGTGTTTGTGCAAACAACACACCTGCTACTAGGCAATAAATGAATGATAGAATTAATTTCTTCATAGTTGGTTATTGTTATCGTTGGAATTAGTTAAGGACTTTTAAGATCGAGCGAGCGACAATGGAATTAGTGGATTGTGAATTCATGAACAGTATCGTGTAGATCCCGTCTGGCAGTCTGGAGACTTCCAGGCGTCCTTCTAGAACGGGGGACTCCAGTACCTTTTGCCCATTGATGTCGTAGATCAGAGCCCGATCTACACTTACATCCGTCGATTGAATAGAAACCCAATCAGAGGCCGGGTTTGGATAGGTGGTTATTTGTTGGAGCTTCTCATTTTTTATCCCCAGTACTTGCTCCACAGCAGTCAGGGATGCCAGCATCCCCTCATTCAAGGTGAAATTGGTGGTAGAATGGGATTGAGCGGAAGCCTCACCGACAGCAAAGGACAAGGTGAGACCATTCGCGGTAAAGGTTTGTCCTGAACTGCCGGTTAAGCTCTGTGCGTAGACCCTACCAGTAAGGCTCACTAGTAACAGGATCAATGCAACTGAGGTTGTTTTGTTATACGACATAATAGCTGAGTTGAAAAGATTACTTAGGTCTCAAGACTAGCTATTCGTTTCAGGATCACCTAAATCAGGGCGTCTACATTTCATATACATCCGTGGAGTAATTGTAAATTACCTCTTGATTGAAGCCTCTGAATCAATGAAGAAACTGGTAGTTATTTTACTTTTTATCACAAACTCTGCTTTTGCACAAGATGATTTTGTCGTCATTGCAGGTGGAGATACGCTCTATGGCAAGGTCACTTTTCCTCCTCCTCAGAATCTGTACGAGACGGTAAGCGTTAAAACTAGCGATGGAACAGAGGAAATACGCTCCAACCGAATGGTATTCAGCCGGGCTAAGGGTGAAAACTACCGAAGCGTGAATTACGGTGGAAAGTTTCGGATCATGAAAGAAGAGGAGCCTGGGTTTCTAACGTACTATACATACCGGCTGGATAATGATTATACCTTCGGTGCCCGATATCTCTATAAGGTTTCAGGAGAGGGCATGGAAGTCTCTTCACTCACATTTCGAAAAAAACTGGCAGGCTTCTTAGAAGAGTGCAGTGAACTATCTACTGCTATTCGCAACAAAGAATATAGCTTCAAACAGCTTGAAGAAGTTGTGAACCGCTACAATACTTCCTGTATTACTTATGATGGTGCCAATTATTCAGTCGAAGGTGAACGAAAGTCCTTTAACAACCTGGCACAACTCCAGGAAGTGCTGGATGAAATCCTGTCAAAACTGGAAGATGGCAAACCCATACCAGATGAGTTACTGGAACAGCTGGATCAACTCACCCAAACGGATGTGAACAGTTCATTGAAAGAGTTACTGGAGACAGTCAAAAACTCGAGAGATAATTAATCCAGCTTCTCCACGAAAAGCCCTTCATCTGTCTTTTCTACTTTCAAAAGACCTGCCTCACGCAATCCTTTAATGGATTTATCCCATTTTTTGTTGGATAAGCCTGCCTGCGTTTTTAATTGGTCCAATTCCATGCGGTCTTCTGACCCAAAAAGCTCAAATACCAGTTTTTCATCTGCTGATAGTTCTACGGCAGGTGCTTTTTTCTCCGGACGCATCTGCGGAAAGAATAACACATCCTGGATAGAGTGTGAATTGGTCATGATCATAGATAACCGGTCAATCCCAAGGCCTAATCCGGCGGTTGGAGGCATTCCGTATTCCAACGCACGAAGAAAGTCCTCATCCAGGGTCATCGCTTCTTCATCTCCACGGTTAGCCAGTTCCAATTGATCCTCAAATCGCTTACGCTGATCCACCGGGTCATTGAGCTCGGAATAGGCATTCATGATCTCTTTTCCATTGCAGATCGCTTCAAAACGTTCCACCAGACCTTCTTTTGATCGGTGTTTTTTGGCCAATGGTGACATCTCGATCGGGTAGTCCGTGATGAATGTTGGTTGGATCAGGTTTGGTTCACACTTCTCTCCAAAGATCTCATCAATGATCTTCCCTTTGGCTGCCGAATCCTCCAATGGAACATTCAGATCATTCGCCACCTTCCTCAACTCTGCTTCATCCATCTCGGAAATATCAATCCCGGTAAAATGATGGATCGCCTCGTACATCGTGAATCGGGTCCATGGTCGTTTGAAATCAATGACGTTTTCTCCTACCTGAACTTTGGTATCTCCGTGAAGATCAATGGCAATTTTCTCGACCATTTCCTCCATTTTTTCCATCATCCAGATATAATCTTTGTAAGCCACGTAAAGCTCCACCTGGGTAAACTCAGGGTTGTGGAAACGGGACATTCCTTCATTTCTAAAGTCCTTGGAGAACTCAAAAACCCCGTCAAAGCCGCCAACGATCAGCCGTTTCAGGTAAAGTTCGTTGGCTATACGCAGGTACAAGGTCATGTCTAACGTATTGTGATAGGTTTTGAACGGCTTAGCTGCAGCTCCACCATAAAGTGGTTGGAGGATTGGTGTTTCAACCTCCAGGTAACCCAGTCCTGTCATGAACTCCCGAATGGAATTCACCAGCTTGGTTCGTTGAACGAACACCTCTTTGATCTCCGGATTAACAACCAGGTCCACGTATCGCTGACGGTAACGCTGCTCCGGATCGGTGAATGCATCATATGTCTTGACGTTCCCTTCTTCATCCTCTGCCTCTTTTACGATTGGTAACGGTTTTAAAGATTTGGAAAGCATCTTAAGTTCCGTCACATGAATGGATATCTCACCCACCTGGGTTTTGAAAACATAACCTTTGATTCCAATAATGTCGCCAATGTCCATTTTCTTCTTGAACACCTCATTGTAAAGGCTTTTGTCTTCACCTTCACAGATATCATCCCTTCTCAGGTAGATCTGCATCCTTCCTGAGGAATCCTGGATCTCTGCAAATGAAGCAGACCCCATGATCCGGCGACTCATTAATCGGCCTGCAATACTGATATTCGTGTAGTCATTGGGCCTTCGCTCAAAGTTTCGCAGAATGTGAGCTACGGTAATGTTCACATCGAACAATTCCGGCGGATAGGGATCAATGCCCATCTTCATCAACTCTTCCCTTGACTTTCTTCGCTCTAATTCCTGTTCACTCAGTTGCATCATGAATTCTATTACCGTTTATTTCTTGTTTTTTCTTCTTCTTAATTCTCTCTTGACCAATTGGAATTCTCGTCCGCTCTGACCAGCGATAGAAGTGTTTTCTTCTGCCCTTCTGAACAGATACGGGAGCACTTTCTCTACCGGACCGTAGGGAACGTATTTTGCGACATTGTACCCTTCATTTGCCAGTGTAAAAGAGATGTGATCACTCATACCAAGTAATTGTGCAAAATAGATCCGCGGATCATCCTTTGAGAGCCCGGCTTTGTCCATTAGCTCCACCAGGAATTTGGAAGAATGCTCATTGTGAGTGCCTCCGCACAAGCCCATTCGATCGATGTTTTCTATGCACAATTCCAGTGCAGCATCGTAATCCTTGTCTACGGCTTCCTTCGTATCGTGAATTGGTGATCGATAACCCATCTCCTCAGCACGTTCACGCTCTTTCTCCATGTAAGCACCACGAACAAGCTTGGCACCCAGGTAATAATCTCCATCCGTTGCTTTGACCAGCGCAAGGGTTAGCCGCTCAAAAACGTCATGCCGGTACAACTGGTACGTATTAAAAACGACCGGGCGTTCTTTGTTGAATTTCTCCATCAATCCCTGGGCGATCCCATCGATGAAATTCTGAAACCAGGACTCCTCCGCATCGATCATGAGCATTAATCCTCGATCATATACCCGCTGCGCAATTTCAATTACCCGCTGCTCGCAGTAGTAAAGCTTGGTCTTCTCCAGCTCTGTTAGCTGCTCCTTGTTTTGGGCTTTGGTCATCAGGTCTGTAGGCCCCAGCCCTGAAAGCTTAAGCACACAGAATGGAATGTGCTTGTTTTTGGCCGCATACTCAACGATCCGAAGGGCTTCTTCTTTGGCATCATTGAAACCATCCTCGTTCTGAAGTCCCTCTACCGAGTAATCAAGGATTGTAGTGACATTGTGATCACCGAGCAACTTGATCGTACTGGCACAATCTTCAATGGATTCTCCGCCACAGAATTGGTTAAACAAGGTTCTCTTAATGATACCACGTACCGGAAGTTTCGCCTTCAAAGCAAAATTGGTCAGGGATGTTCCCAACTTCACCATCCAGGGCATACTCATGGATGAGAATACAAAGTGGGAGTTCTTTAATTGAGCTGATGACTTGTAGGCAAAAGCGATTTCCGTATCGTCAAAATTGATTGGGTCTGATTGCATACTTTTGAAAATCGGTCGCAAAGATAGCTAACCCGGTCATCCAATTCAGTGTTTGGACATTAAACCATAACTAAGACTTTTTTGAATCATCTACCGTCATACCTAACCCTCTCAGAAGACGCTTCTGCCACACTTAATGAGCAGATTGAAATACTACGCCCGGATAAGGTTGTTTTCCTTGTAGATGACCATACTAGCGAGCATTGTCTCGCTAAAATCAATGTTCAGAATGATGGGGTGATTGAGATCAAAAGTGGGGAAGAAAACAAACACCTGGAAACTTGCTATTTGATCTGGAAGCAGATGACCCAATATCATATGACCCGAAAGTCCCTGCTTGTCAACCTTGGAGGTGGAGTGATTGGGGATATGGGAGGATTTGCTGCAGCTTCCTATCAGCGAGGGATCCGGTTTATTCAGATCCCTACCACGCTTTTATCACAGGTGGATGCAAGTATTGGTGGCAAGTTGGGAGTCGATTTCGAAGGATTAAAGAACCATATCGGTTTTTTCAGAACACCTGATCATGTGATCGTGGCTCCTGATTTCCTGGAAACATTACCGGAAAGAGAGCTCAGGTCAGGATTCGCCGAGATCATAAAGCATGCACTAATCTCTGACGCGGATCATTGGGAAAAGCTTAGAAGTAAGGATTTTTCGGCTATTGATTTAGCCGGACTCATCCCTCATTCTATTGCAATAAAAAATCGGATTGTAGAAGAAGATCCAAAAGAGGCAGGACTCAGAAAGGTCCTGAATTTCGGTCACACACTAGGCCATGCTGTTGAAAGTTACTTCCTGGAAAGCCCAGATAAACTCCTGCACGGCGAAGCTGTAGCTATTGGTATGGTGTTGGAAAGTCATCTTTCACTTCAAAAGGATTGGCTATCTAACGAAGAGTTTGGGGAGGTCAAGGATTATTTGAATGCGACCTATCCGATGGATAAGAAACTCCCGGACATAGCTCTCCTGCTGCCGTACCTGAAGCACGACAAAAAGAATGATTCTCAGGGAATCAATTTTTCTCTACTTAAAGGGATTGGAAAATGCGAATACGATGTAAAAGTTTCGACGGAGATGATCACACAATCACTCCAATCTTTCGGGACTTAAATAAATAAATCTTCCTTCTGATCAATACCCCCATCAACCGGTTCTGTGACCGATCTTTCCTTCTTCTTTATTACCTTTTTCGGAGATGCAATAAAGAATGTTACCGCCCCTAAAAGCAGTGAAACGAAAATTGCGCCTATCGTCTTAGATGTTGACATATTCTTCTTTATAGACAATTATTTAACGAAAAAAGTTGGAATATTGTTCGTAGATTACACCCGTAACAACTTTGGATTACCTAATTCACAAAAACGCTGCCCGCCTGCTCGGTGAAATTCGTGTGTCTCCTTCTAAAAGTGAGAGCAATCGGGCACTTATTATCAACGCGCTCGCTGGCGGAAAATTATCGCTCAAAAATCTATCTGATGCACAGGATACCGAGATCCTGGAATACCTGTTAAAGCACAACCCCAAGGAATGGGATGTCATTGATGCTGGGACCGCCATGCGGTTTCTGACGGCATACCTAAGTATGCATGGAGATGGCAAGATCCTGACCGGTTCTCCACGTATGCAGGAGCGGCCTGTTCGACAATTGGTGACTGCCTTGAAAGAAATTGGCGCGGATATCAAATACCTGAATAAATCCGGTTATCCACCACTTCAGATCTCCGCAATCACCGATCAAAAAGCGGATAAGGTTTCTGTTCCCGGGAATATAAGCAGCCAGTTCATCAGCGCTTTGCTGATGATAGCGCCCTGTTTACCTAAAGGGTTACAGGTAGAACTGACCTCTGAGATCTACAGTAAGCCTTACATCCATATGACCCTCGACCTGATGAAGGCTTTTGGTGCAGAGTACAAGTGGGTAGATCAGACAATCTTGGTCGAAAGTACCGGTTATGAGCACCAGGAATATGTCATTGAGGGGGATTGGTCCGGAGCAAGCTATTGGTACAGTTTTGTGGCGCTTTCACCTGATGAGAGTAGCATGTTGACCATTCCGACCTTGCGAACCTATTCTTCTCAAGGGGATAAGCGTATATCCGAGATCATGTTTGACCTGGGGGTTGTAACTGACTTCATCAATGGAAAGATCCGGTTGACGAAAAAGGATATTGAATCAGATCACTTGCAATTAGACCTGAGAGATTGTCCGGATATCACCCAAACAATCCTGGTAGTAGCAGCAGTCAAAGGGGTTTCCATTGATTTTACCGGGTTGGAAAGCTTGAAGATCAAAGAGACGAACCGGATCAGTGCGATGAGGAAAGAATTGAAAAAGATCGGGGCGACATTCACTGAAGACGAGTCTGGCTGGCATCTTAAGCCAGGAAACAAGCTGCCTGGCAAGATTGAGGTCAATACCTACAACGATCACCGAATGGCGATGGCTTTTGCCCCTTTATGTACGTTGATGGATGTAGTTATGAAAGAACCTGGTGTGGTACGAAAATCTTATCCTGGTTTCTGGGAGGAAGTCAAGAATTTGGGTGTGCGCATTTCACCTCACTGAAAGATTGGTGACCGGAACCTCAGCAAGTTTACCCTTGTGCACAGTAGAAAACCATACACCGTTCATTTCTGTCCAACCTTCCCAGCTTAACTTCAATCCACCAATCGGTATATTGGAAGTCCACAATCTCCAGGCTACTGGGAATCCGCGCTCATCCATGATCCACAGATAGCTATCTCCTGGTGTCAAGCCACCGGTAGAATACGTGATCAGAAGACCTCTTCCGTCATCAACCTCTACAGTCGACCGGATCACACCTTTGTCCCTTACCTTAAATGGAGCAATCAGCCAGAAAGAGTCATTAATGAAATACTTGTATGCTTTCAGCTCCAAGAGATTGAAGCTATCCATTCCCTGATTCAAATCCAGCGAAATTTCCTGCGATTCCCACTTAACAGTTACCTGGTTATTCTTTCTGTCCCACTGATAATGATGCTCTCCTCTGTAAGTGAATGCTATGTATTCAAGGGAATCAAATCCTTCCTTGTTAAGCGCTTCGAGCATTTCATCAGCCAGCTCTTCCGCTTCCAGGCCGAAGGTTCCATTAGGGAGCGGTTGATCAACAATGAAATAGAGTGCGGTTCCAATGGCAAGAAGAATTAGAACAATGATTAGAAGAAACCGAACAAGTTTTTTGATCATGGTAAATCCAGGGTTGGTAATAGTTTGGGAGCCTTTCTGACTTTGGTCGCCTGCTCAAATGAATAGGCAATACCGATCAGTTTTGGTTCCTGGTATTTTCCTCCAAAGATGGACATCCCAACTGGTAAACCATGAACAAATCCGGCAGGAACAGTAATATTCGGGTAGCCGGAACGAGCAGCGGGAGAAGAGCTTCCTGTTCCAAAATGATCTCCGTTGATCACATCAATTGGCCAGGCTGGTCCACCAGTTACTCCAACAATCGCGTCGAGCCTGTTTTCTTTGATAGCATTGTCAATTCCATTTCTGGAGATCGACAAAACTGTCTCAAGTGCTTCTTTGTACTCCTCCTCATCCAATCCACCTTTCAGCTGAGATCGCTCCAAAATTCCCTGGGGGAAGTACGGCATCTCCTGATCGGCATTGTCCTTATTGAACTGAATAACATCGGCCAGCGTGCTCACCTTAGCATCAGGTCTTGTTTTCAAGTACCTATTGAGGCCATCTTTAAACTCATACAATAGCACGTCCAATCCGGAATTGCCATAAGCGCCTCGTTCGGAAAGTACAATGTCTTTGATCACTTCCGCTCCCCGGGCTTCAAACACACCAATCACCTCATCGAAGATCTCGTCTACTTTTTCATGGTAACCAAAAGCCGACTTCAGCATTCCGATCCGCTTTCCATTAAGTGCATTGGCATCCAAAAATTGGGTGTAATCGGTCTGATAACTTCCTTCGCTTTCTTTAGTCACTTCGTCCGATCCATCAATACCTGTCAATGGACCAAGTAGGGCAGCTGCGTCAGCAACCGTTCGAGCCATCGGCCCGGCTGTATCCTGGGTGTGTGAAATAGGTATGATCCCGTCACGGCTCCACAAGCCCACCGTTGGTTTGATCCCTACCACGCCATTTGCTGATGAAGGGCAGACAATCGATCCATTGGTCTCAGTCCCAATGGTTATCGCGCACATATTGCCAGAAACAGCGGCACCTGATCCTGAACTGGATCCGCATGGATTTCGATCCAAAGCAAAGGGATTTCGCGTTTGTCTTCCGCGTCCACTCCAGCCACTGGAAGAACGAAACGATCGAAAATTTGCCCATTCGCTGAGGTTTGTTTTGCCTAATAAAACCGCTCCTGCTTCTCTCAATTTTCTCACAATAAATGCATCATCCGGTGCACTGATTCCGGCCAACGCCAGGGAACCAGCAGTGGTCATCATTTGATCTCCCGTATCAATGTTGTCTTTGATCATTACCGGGATCCCGTGAAGTGGCCCTCTAACCTGGCCATCCGATCGTTCCTTATCTAGCTGATCGGCGATGCTCAATGCGTCCGGATTTACTTCGATAACACTATTCAACCCGTCCTCAGCCTGATCTTTTTCCCGGATCCGCTTCAGGTACAACTCACAGATCTGTTTTGAAGTATACTTTCCCTCCGTCATAGCTTCCTGAAGCTGAGCGACTGTCCATTCCTCCAATTCAAATGCCTCCTCATCTGGCTGAATAGAAGATGATTCCGGTGGTGCACAGGACTTGACTCCCAAGAATGGGACCATGCCGGAGAGGGCTCCCAGTTTCATAAAGTTCCGTCGTTTCATGAATTCGTGATTTGGTTAGGATGTGAATCATTAAATTTAACCAAATCAGAGGATCACTTAGTCAGCAAAATCATGGTCAGAACTTTTAAAAATTCACTTTTCGTTTTCCTATTTCTAGCAACATCAGTTGTTCTTGCCCAGCCAAGCACGGAAGTTTATGTCTTTGACTTAAGTTTCGAAAACTGGGAAATGAAAGCTACCAACCCGGTAAACATATCTGATAATGAGGGGTATGATAATCAGCCCTCATTTTCGCCCAATGGAAAGTCCGTTCTATACGCACGGTCAGTCGATGGACTGACTGACATAGCGCGCTATACGATCAGTTCAGGGAAGACTAAAATGATTACTGAAACCAAGCAAGGAGGTGAATATTCTCCTACCACAATGCCCGACGGTAAGCGAATTTCAAGTGTTCGACTGGATACTACCGGATTCCAACGGCTCTATGCCTATAACAAAAAAGGAGAAAGTGAAATGCTTGGTTCACCACTAGTTGTCGGCTATCATGCCTGGATCAATGAATTGGAGTTTGTTGCTTTTGTGCTGGGAGATCCTAACACAATGGAAATCGTTCACTCCGTAGCTGGGGAATCCCGACAAATTGGTCAAAACATCGGGCGTTCCTTACACAAGATCCCCAATTCAGATCGATTCAGTTATGTAGATAAGAATGTTACGCCATGGGAGATCAAATCAATGGATCCTAAAACACTTCAGTCTGAAACGATCGTAACCGTATTGGAAGGAGCTGAAGATTATTGCTGGACACCTTCAGGTGAAATCCTTATGGGCAAAGATGGGAAGCTTTTTTTCTGGCTTGACGGTCCTGAGTGGAAGCCGGTTGAATTGGAGGGTGAATATGAAGGCATTACCCGGCTGGCAGTTTCTCCGGATGGAAAGAAGCTTGCAATTGTTGTTAATGAATAGGGCTGTAATGCTTCCAGGGTTCAGCTGGTATTCCACCTTAAGGCTTCATTTTTGATGGATCTTGCCTGGAATCGAAAAAGTCTGTTATGTAGACAGTTTCTTTTTCAATTCTGTAAATGATCTTGAAATGGCCTTCGATTATTCTTCTATGATCCAGGTTTAGATGTTTGAGGTATTCCTCTCTTTGACCTTTGAAGGGGTTAATAGCAAGGCTATCGGCACGATCAAGAAGTATATCTTTTAGTTCTGTAGCTTTCGCAGGAGAAAGCTCAAATTCTTCAATAACAAATTCCAGGGATTCTTCAAGACTATCAATGGACTGATCGGTATAGACTACCTTCATATGCCCATTCGCTCCTTAATTATAGCTTCAACTTCTTCTCTGCTGTTGACATCCCCCTTCTTTATGTCTTCCTCTGCTTTTAGTGCCCTTTTTGTCAACTTTTCTTTTAAAACAGGATTTAGTTCCAACTCTTTCTTTAGCACAGTTTCCAATTTATTAATCAACTCCTCATCATCGATCGCAAGTATTTCTTCTATGAAATGAAGCTTTTTTGTTTGTAAATCCATACTTAAAGTTAATGATTCTCTATCTCAAGCGGTCAATTGAGCCACGCTACCTGGTAACAATTAGTGGCTCTTTATTGATCACTGCAACAGTAGATTCTGATTGAAATTGCTTTGTCAATTCATTCACCTCAGCAGGTGGAATGTGATTAGCTATGTATGTTTTTGCTTCGAGGGTTGATTGATTTGCTTTCAGGTAGTTTTCCTTGTATAGCATCCAGTACGGAAGAATGGCCACATCTATTTCCGTTTCTTTCAAATGAGCTACTTCTGATGGATCAATGATGTAGTCAGGATCACCTACATGCAGGATTTTGAAACCATTTATCTCGATCAAATGGCCTGAATTATCGGGACTCCCGCCAGCATGTGAAATGGGGAAGGAAGTGATGCGGATATCACCAAATGCTTTCGTTTGGTTCTCAGAGTGAGCAAAACTTTGCGTCTGGTCCTTCAACTCACTATTCACCTCTAGTAAAGACTCAACAATGGTTTCGCTTCCATAAAACGTGGTTTCAGGCAACTCAGCAAGTACTTTGGCCGCTTCATTTGGAGTGAAATGATCGGAATGAATATGAGATGCCAATACAAGGTCCACAGATGTATATGGTCCGGTTTTGGCCATCATTGCTTCCATAGTTTGACCTGATGGACTTTCATAGTCAGCATAGGTTGACTTAAACAGTCCGTCTATGATCACCTGGCTATCTCCAGTTTTGATCAAAACACCTTCATTGGCGATGTAATGAATTTCAAGGTCTTGCGCTGCACTTAGCAACGAACATAGGGTAAGGGTGAACAACCAAATGATTCTCATCGTGTTATGTTTACTTTAAATAGATAAACACGTAATCAACTGGACAAATGATTTGAAAAAGAATTAACAATTTGTCACCGCGAACGATTTACCAATGATCAGAAAAATACTTCTTGGAGCACTTGCCCTCATAATACTACTTGTTCTTGTTATTAGCTTTCAATCAGTTGACCCCACCCAGGTCGACCCAGAAGAACAGGTTTTCCTTTTCCCTGATTCTCTGGTAAATAAGACTTTTGATATCGATAGCCTGAAAGAAGTTGTTGGAAATAATAAAGGCTTACCAGAAGGATATGAAGCAGCAGCACTGCTAGCTTATTCTGCTTACCCACAACTCAGGGATGTTGAAATAGACATGCGATTGATCCCTTCCGGAGCTCCGATGGAATCCAACTTCGACATTCCCACCTTGTTTGGAAAGAAAAAGGATCGGAAATACATCATTTACCTGAACGATGCTCCTTCAACTCCATTTGATGAGATACTCCTACGTTCCCTGCCTTTTGATGCCCAGGTTGGGATCCTGGCTCACGAATTAGGTCATGTTGCGTATTACCATCAACTTTCAACATTACAAATTGGGAAATGGGGATTGATGTATTTACTGAGTGAAGAGTTCCGATCAAAACATGAGCGCACCACAGACCTTATGCCCGTCTATCATGGATTGGGAAGTCAGATCTATCAATACGCCTGGTACGTAAGACATGACTCCTGTTGTCAGGACCTATACGCTAAATACGGAGAACTCTTCATGGATAAATTCTACATGTCTGACCAGGAGTTGCTGGACGCTATCAGCAACCACCCGCTCTACCATTAACTACAATTCCACTACCAGGTCATCCTGTTCTACCAGTGCGCCGGAGTTTAAATGAACTTTCTTTACTGTTCCTTCACCTGGTGAGGAGACCGTTGTTTCCATTTTCATAGCTTCAATTATGAACAACACATCGTCTTTTTTCACTTTGTCTCCTTCTTTTACTTTGACTTCAGCAATTTTCCCCTGTAATGGAGATCCGATCTCATTCTCGGATTCTGCTTTCCGATTGGCTACTTTTTGAACAGCTACGTTCTTATCCCTTACCCGAATCCTTCGTGTCTGCCCATTGAGTCGGAATGATACTGTTCGCATTCCCTCATCATCCGGTTCAGTAATGAATACCATCTCGATGATGATCGTTTTCCCCTTTGCAATCTCCACCAGGATCTCCTCTCCCCTCTTCATTCCATAAAAGAAAGTCGGAGTTGGAAGGTTACTCACTTCGTCATAATCCATCAGGTGCTGATAGTACTCCTGAAAGACTTTTGGATACAGCTTGAAGGAGAGAAAGTCCTCGAAATCTGTTCTCGGGAATTCTTTTTGGAAGTCGGCAAACTCCTTATCAAAGTCAACAGGCTCCATGTTATCATTTGCCCTTCCATTAATAGGCTTTTGATTTTTCAGGATGAGTTTGCTTAGTTCTTTTGGAAAGCCTCCATGTGGTTGTCCCAAATTTCCCTTGAAGAATCCGACAACTGATTCCGGAAACGAAAGTGACTCACCCTTCTCTATCACATCCGCAGCTGACAAGTCATTGGCAGTCATGAACATGGCCATGTCCCCAACTACTTTGGACGATGGAGTTACTTTGACAATATCTCCAAACAATTGATTGACAGCAGCGTAGTTTTCTTTTATCTGTTCGAATTTCTCTTCCAATCCTAAAGCAATGGCTTGTGGCCGTAAATTGGAATATTGGCCTCCCGGAATTTCATGGTCATAAACTTCCGCAGTTCCGGCACGCAAGCCTGACTCAAACGGGTAATAGAACTCTCTTACATCTTCGTAGTAATTCGAAAGTGAATTCAATGACTTGAGATTCATTTTCCTACCTCGCTCATGGTGCTCCAAAGAAGCCACCAACGAATTGAAATTTGGCTGAGCCGTCAAGCCGGACATGGAAGCGAGTGCGACATCAATGATATCAACTCCGGCTTCAACAGCTTTGACATACATCGCCGATTGAATGGAAGAGGTATCATGCGTATGCAAATGAATTGGCAGATCAACTGCTTTCTTCAATTCGGAGATCAGCAACTCTGCACTGTAGGGCTTTAGCAAACCTGCCATGTCTTTTATGGCTAGCAGATGTGCTCCTTCATCTTCCAATTGTCTGGCCATATCAAGATAGTACTGAAGTGTGTACTTCTTTTGTGCATCATCTTTGATCTCCCCCGTATAGCAAATACAAGCCTCAGCTAGAGACTCGGTACGCTCTCTAACTGCTTTGATACTGACCTTCATGTTCTCAACCCAATTGAGCGAATCAAAGATTCGGAAGATATCCATTCCGTTTTCCGCTGACTTTTCAATGAATTTTTCAATGAGGTTATCTGGATAGGCGGTATATCCAACTGCATTGGATCCTCTTAGGAGCATTTGAAACAGAATATTCGGAATGGCTTCACGAAGTAACTGTAGCCGCTTCCACGGACTCTCCTTCAGGAATCTCATAGAAACATCAAACGTTGCTCCACCCCACATCTCGAATGAAAATATCTCCGGGTTTTGCTCCGCAAATGTTCTGGCAACCTTCAGCATATCATCTGTCCTAAATCGTGTAGCAAGCAAGGACTGATGAGCATCCCGCATGGTGGTGTCCGTGAAATGAACGAGCGGATCTTCCTTAAGCTGTTGAATGAACTTCTCCCGACCCAGCTTTTTCAACAGGTCACGGCTCCCTTCTTTGATTGCAGTTTCTTTCTCCCGAACCGGAAGCTTTGGAGATCTGAACTTCTTGCCGGGATCAAAGGATTTTACATCCGCATTGCCATTGACAGAGACTTCACCGATGTATGTCAACGTTTTGGTCCCACGATCAAACCGCGCCCCTATCTGGAACAACTCAGGGTGATCATCAATGAAACCTACAGTGGCTTTCCCGTTGTAAAAATCTTCATTGTAAATGACGTTTTCCAAAAAACCGATATTCGTCTTAACTCCCCTGACCCTAAACTCCCGAAGTGCACGATGGAGGCGTTGAACACTTCCTTTAAGTGTTCTCCCCTTGGCAGTGACTTTTACAAGTAGCGAATCGAAAAATGGTGATATTTTAACACCATTATAAATGTTTCCAGCATCCAAGCGAATTCCAAAGCCACCGGCACTTCGGTATGCGATAATGGTTCCGTAATCCGGTTTAAATCCATTTTCAGGATCTTCTGTGGTTATCCGACATTGGATGGCAAAACCCCTCATACTAACATCCTCCTGTGATCGAATGAATATTTGCGGGTCAGCTAATTCACATCCTGAGGCTATCAGAATTTGTGATCTCACAATGTCAACTCCAGTGACCTCTTCAGTGACCGTATGCTCTACCTGCACCCTCGGGTTGACTTCAATGAAGTAGATGTTTTCATCCGGGTCCACCAAAAATTCTACTGTACCGGCATTATTGTAGTTGACTTCCCTCGCAATTCCCAATGCATAGTCGTATAGTTGTTTTCTTGTCTCTTCCTTTAATCCAAAGCTAGGTGCCACTTCCACTACTTTTTGAAATCGTCGCTGAACGGAACAATCTCTCTCAAACAAGTGGACAATATTTCCATTATTATCAGCAAGGATCTGAACTTCGATGTGTTTGGGATTCTCAACAAACTTTTCCAGGAAGATCGTATCATCCCCAAAGGCTTTCCCAGCTTCCGATTTTGCTTCGTTGAAGGACTTGATCAGACTTTCTTTGTCACGAACAACACGCATCCCACGTCCACCTCCACCAGCTGAAGCTTTCAGGATCACCGGATAACCAATCCGCTTTGCTTCTTCAAGTGCAGTCTTCTCATCTTTGAGGACTTTCTTATTGTCTTCAATTACCGGAACCTTAGCAGCTCGAGCTACCTTCTTGGCCATCACTTTATCCCCTAGCTGCGCCATTACTTCCGGTTTAGGACCAACGAAGGTGATGCCTTCTTCCCTGCATCTCCTTGCAAAAACCACATTCTCAGACAAGAACCCATACCCGGGATGGATCGCATCCACTTCGTTCTCCTTAGCAACCGCAATAATCTCTTCAATATCCAGGTAAGGTTTCAAGGGATCTTCTTCCTGACCAATCTGGTAGGCTTCATCTGCTTTGTACCGGTGGAGGGAGTACCTGTCCTCATGGGTGTAAATCGCAACCGATCGAACATGTAATTCGGAGATTGCCCGGAGCACACGTATGGCGATCTCACCCCGGTTGGCAACCATTATTTTCTTGAAGACTTTTTGATTCTGCATATTTTAAAATTGACTCGTATCAGGTCAGGTCTTCTAAACTAATCACGTCAGACTTGAATTAAAAAAACTACGGAACTGTATATCAACTGTAGACGATTTTATAAAAACTCAAAGCATTCAAATACGTCAATTATATGCAAATACAAGGTCAATGGAACGAAATTTATTAGGTAATATTCTCATCAATGCCACACTGATCGTATTTATGACTGGCGTAATCATGTACTTCACCCCCTTTGATAAGACTGTTGCATCCATGCATACTTTTTTCGCCTTGATATTTTTTGTTATGGTGATTTTACACCTTGTAAACAATCGAATTCCCGCGTTTAATTATTTATCTGGTAGAAGGCATCAAAGATTGCTAATGAAATTCCAAGGACCCATTGTATCAGTAGCCTGTGCATTATTAACTATAGGATTATATTTAGAAATCCCGTTCCTTAAATCAATTTACGAATGGGGAAACGTTTATAGAAGCCATCAGTTGGGTAAGTCCGAATCTCAGTTTGATTTTGAAATCATAGAGCTGGATAAGGAGGGAACGAATAAAATCAGTTTAGAATTTAAAAAAGGATCTGCTTTTCAATATCCTTTGTTTGCTGTTTGGTTAGAGGACTTGAGAGATCAGTACAAAGAGTCCATATATGTTTCAAGAGTCATAACTTCAAGTACATTCGACTATGGTATGAAAACAGATGGAGGTTGGGAATCTGCAATAGTTAGAAGGCCTGAATCACTTCCCTATTGGTCGCACAAAAGGGGAATCAAAGCAGCTGATGGCCTCTATGTTCCTCTAGGGCCAACCCCTGATTTAGACGGAATTTCAGGAGCAACCCCAACTAACAATTTCATCATCAATACAGCTGCTAACCTAGATCAATCTAAAAGTTATAACATTCTCCTTGAGGTCAACCAATCTTACGATTGGAACGAGTTCTATTCTCAAGAAAGGTTTCCAAACGATTCAATTTACTCCGGGTCGGGCAAAGTTGGTCAACCATCATTGGTCTATTGTACTAAAGTCAAAAGCAACGAATTAACACAAAAATCTCATCACATTTTGAAGTTGATTGGGCATGGTCATCATTCTGGAAAGGATGGTAAATTGGACAAAGACCTTAGCAAGATCACTACTGCTAAGGAGATTGCCGAGCGAATCGTACTAACAGTTTCTAATTGAGAACAAAATATAAATGTAGTCTTCTACATTTATTCTATATTCGTGTAGTCAACTACGTAAATAGCCATGAAATACGACTTCATTAATGAATTGGGTTACCTCGCACTTGCTCCGCGTTTGAAACGGATCAGTGAAGCAATGGTGCATAGTGGCAGACAGATGTACAAGGAGCTTGGAATGGATATTGAGCCGAACTGGTTTCTGATCTTCAAACTTCTCAGTAAGTATGAATGCCTCTCAGTAACTGAGATTGCAGGCAAACTGCACTTTTCCCACCCATCTGTTATTACGCTTGTCAATA
Organism: Cyclobacteriaceae bacterium; assembly: GCA_965267415.1. Classification (GTDB taxonomy): domain Bacteria; phylum Bacteroidota; class Bacteroidia; order Cytophagales; family Cyclobacteriaceae; genus Ekhidna. The sequence goes on from OZ253955.1 coordinate 1,724,140, forward strand.
AAATGGAAGCCAGCGGCTACCTGGAATCATCCATAGACAGCAAAGATTCCCGTAAGCGCACATTTAGATTAACCAAGAAGGCAAATGACCGAATGCCTGATTTTGAGGCAGTTTGGGAGGCTGGTATTGAAGGAGTCAGGAAGTTGTTTTCTGAAGACAGCAATTTCCTTGATCTACTGGAATCACTTGAAGTCCAGCTTAGCCAACAGGATTTTATGAATAGAACTTTAACTGAACTGAAAGAAAATGCCTAAATCGCTCGACTTTTCGCAAGACAAATTCGCTGAGCTCCTGGAAAAAAGCTCACAAATCATATTGGACAAGTATTCCAATCTCGAAGATCAAAAGGCCTTTCACTACTTTCCTCAAAAAGAAATTGAAAGTTGGTTCGATGAGCCTCTTCCGGAAGTTGGCATGGATACCAATGAACTGTTGGAAATAGTTAAGGAAAAGGTAGTGGATAAAGCGACTAATAATGTGGGGCCTTACATGTATGCTTATGTCATGGCGGGAGGTACCCAGATATCAGTAATCGCTGACAAACTAGCCTCTGCTGTTAACCAGAACCTGGGCAAATGGCATCTGGGTCCATCTATGAATGAACTCGAAAGGCTGGTTATTAAATGGGGCGGAGAAATGATGGGTTACGAAAAAAATGCTTCAGGCATACTAGTGAGTGGGGGTTCTGCTGCAAATCTTGCAGGACTTACAGTTGCAAGAAATGTCTTTTTTGAGCAAAATGGGGTTCGTCAAAAGGGATTGTTCGGTTTTAAACCAATGACCGTATATGCCTCTTCTGAAGTTCATGGTTGTGTAGATAAAAGCATTGATCAGCTTGGAATTGGTATTGATCACCTTCGCAAGATTCAGGTAAATGCAGACTTTACAATTAATCTGGAAGCTCTCGAAAAGGCTATCCAGGATGATATCGAAAATGGATTTACTCCTTTTTGTGTTATCGGGAATGCGGGAACAGTCAACACCGGAGCAATCGATGACCTTGATAGCCTGGCAGCTATTGCACACAAATACAAACTCTGGTTCCATGTAGATGGTGCCTATGGTGGCTTGGCTGCTTCTTTGGAATCAATTGCTGCCGAGTATAAAGGGATCGAAAAAGCGGACTCATTGGCTGTTGACTTTCATAAGTGGTTGTATCAAACGTTTGAAGCAGGATGTTTACTCGTCAAGGATCGAAACCTCTTGAAACGAACTTATTTCAAGGTAGCTTCTTACCTGGATACCTCGCTTGAAGAGATCGATCGAATAGACTTGAACGAACATAGCTTTCAGCTTTCTCGGAATGCCAAATCGCTTAAGATCTGGATGAGTATCAAAGCGTATGGGATCAATGCGATCAAAGAAATGATCCAAAAAGATATTGATCTGACCCATTACCTGGCCAGGCAAATTGAAGCCTCCACTGATTTCGAACTCAAGTCAACTTCAAGCCTTGCAATTGCATGCTTTAGGTACACAGGAGGCCGTAACAGTGAAGGAGAAATTGACAAGCTCAACCGGGAATTGATCCCTGCTTTGGAGAAAGATGGACGGGTCTTTATTACCGGAACGAAACTGAATGATCAGTTTGTCATTCGTGCGTGCCTGATCAATCACCGAATGCATGAAGGGACAGTGGATTACCTGTTGAATGTTATTCGGGATGTTGCTTCAGGTTTGAAAGCTTAACACTGCTCCAGTACTGAAGTCGGCTTCCGTACCAGCTATATAGCTCGCCATCTACCAGCTTACATTTAGCATCCGGACATAGAGCTTGTACAGATTTGATGTGCTTCTCTTTGAATGGAAACGGCTCTGAACTCAATAGAATGAGTTCAGGGTCAAGCTCAGTAATGGCTTCATCAGTTAACTCAGGGTATCTGGCATCTTTTAGTACATTCTCGTATCCTAAGAATTCCAACATGTGATCAATGAAGGTGTTGTGACCAGCTGCCATCCATGGTTTTTGCCATATTAGGTACAACACTCTGCCTCTCGCAGTTCGATACATTCCTGCCAATGCCGTACGACATGCTACGATGACCTTTGCAGCTTCATCTTCCCTGTCGCAGACCTTTCCCAACAAACCCATCATACTGTAAGCGTCATTCATGGTCTCAATGTCGCTCATCCATACCGGATAACTTGATCTGAGTTGAGTTATACCTTCTTTATAGTTTTCCTCTTTGTTTCCAATGATCAGGTCAGGATCCAACTCTCGAATCCTGTCAAAGTGAAAGTTTTTGGTGCCACCAATTACCGGGATTTTTTTGACCTTCTCCTTAGGATGTATACAGAACTTAGTCCTGCCAATTACATTGATTCCTATGTCAAACAGGTACTCCGTCTGAGATGGAACGAGCGAAAGGACTCTTTTTGGTGGAAAATTAAATGTAACCTCCTCACCCATTTGATCGATGAATGTTCGGAGGTCGCCCATGGTCTATTTGAAATAACTGAAATCCTGTCCGTCCTTCACCTGAAGTACCACTTCATGGATCAACTTAATGACATTTTCCATGTCCTCTTTTGCAACAGTCTCCACTGTCGTATGCATGTATTTCAATGGCAATGAGATCAACGCTGAAGCCACTCCTTCATTGGAATAAGCAAAAGCATCTGTATCTGTCCCAGTTGAGCGGGAAGCTGCAATACGTTGGAACGGGATCTTCTTCTTTTCTGCCACTTCAATGATCATGTCCCTAACGTTGTTTTGCACAGCCGGGCCATACGAAACAACCGGGCCATCACCACATTTTACATCACCACTTGCCTTTTTATCATACGGAGGTGATTGCGTGTCATGTGTCACATCAGTAACTAATGCCAGGTTTGGCTTGATCCGATGTGCGATCATTTCTGCTCCTCTCAGCCCGATTTCCTCCTGAACAGAGTTTACTGCATATAGCCCAAATGGCAGCTTTACTTTAGACTCTGAGATCCTTCGCATAACCTCTGCGATCATGAATCCACCGGCGCGGTTATCCAGGGCTCTTCCAACTACGTATTTTTTATTCAACTCAATCAGCTCATCTTCAAAAGTGATGACCGTCCCCACATGGATGCCCATCTTTTCTACTTCTTTTTTATCAGAAGCTCCTACATCTATAAAAATGTTCTTCAGGCTTGGAGCATCTTCCTTGTCCTTTCTCACGTGGATAGCAGGCCAACCGAATACACCTTTAACAACCCCTTTCTTCGTATGGAGATTCACTCGCATGGATGGAGCGATTTGGTGGTCTGATCCTCCATTCCGAATGACATAGATATACCCTTTGTCATCGATGTAATTCACGAACCAGCTGATCTCATCAGCATGCGCCTCAATGACCACCTTGTACTTGGCCTTCGGGTTGATCACGCCAACTGCTGTTCCATAAGTATCAACAAGCGACTCATCAATGAATGGTTTGAGATAATCCAACCATATTTTTTGACCCTCTGCTTCAAAGCCAGTTGGTGATGCATTATTTAAATATTTGAATAAAAAATCTTTGCTCTTCTTGTCCATAAATTCATTTTACAATTACAGCGATCTAACTAATCCTCCATCGATCAGGAAGTCCTGACCTGTAATATAGGATGCTTTGTCAGAAGCCAAAAACGCTGCTAATTCAGCTACTTCTTCCGGTGTTCCCTGTCTCAACATTGGGATTTGATCAATGGTTTCTTTTGTCGCGGGATAGCTATTGATAAATCCGGGCAATACGTTATTCATCCTGATGTTCTTAGGTCCGTATTCTTCAGCAAACAGCTTATTAAATCCACTCAGTGACGATCGCATCACGGAAGAGATCGGGAAATTTAATGAGGGTTCTTTTGCTCCAAAAGTTGAAATATTCACGAAAGACCCCCCTGGATTCATGTGTGGAATAGTCAGTCTGGCCATTCGAATGACGTTCAACAGAACCAGTTCCATTCCTTGTATCCAATCTTCATCTGATAGTTCCAAAAGGTTTCCTTTGGGAGGATGACCTGTGTTGCAGACAACCACGTCTATTTTGCTGTATTTCTCAACCGCCTTTTTGACTAGTTGATCAAGGTCATCATTATTGTCAGTGGATCCCTGGACTGATACTGCACCGAGCTTTTGACCTATCTCATGAATGTCTTCAGACCTTGACATTATAGCCAGTTGATAGCCTTCTTCATGAAGTTTCCTGGCACATGCAGCACCCATTCCTTTGCTAGCGGCTGTTATTATTGCTGTTTTCATAAAGTTTGCAAAGCTTCAAGACTTAAGCCTCAAGCTTCAAGTCTCAGACCTTAAGTTTCTTTAAAAATCCGGATAACATTTTTTGTTCTTCAATCACTAAGTTCAGCACAGGATCAACCTGATGTTTTCTCAACATTTCCATGCGCAAAATACCAATAAAGAAAGTCTCAAGCTCAAAAGAAGATCCAAGTGCAATTTGGATAAAATAGCGATATTCTTTTTGACTTCCTCTACTGCTCCCCTCGACAATATTCGCTGGAATTGAAGCAGCGGCTCTGTTGATCTGGCTTATGAGACCAAATCGCTCCTGTTTTGGTAACTGTTTGGTCAATTCATAGCAGCCCTGCCAAAGATCCATTCCTTTTTGCCAGACAAGCTACTCCTTGTAGTTTCTCATTTCTTTACAAGTGGCTTGCGGCTTATAGCTTGAAGCTAGTGGCTACAATGGGATATTTCCGTGTTTCTTTTTCGGCAGCTTATCTACCTTGTTTTCAAGCATTGTAAAGGCATGGATCAACTTGATCCTGGTATTGCGAGGCATGATCACTTCATCAACAAAACCCCTTTCAGCTGCAATGTATGGGTTGGCAAATTTCTCCGTGTACTCATTGATCTTCTCCTGAAGTTTCTCATTTGGGTCTTTTGCCGACTGAATTTCTTTCCTGAAAATAATCTCAGAAGCTCCTTGTGCACCCATTACCGCAATCTCAGCTGTTGGCCATGCGTAATTCATATCCGAACCAATATGCTTGGAGTTCATCACATCATAAGCACCACCGTATGCTTTTCTCGTAATCACAGAAATACGTGGGACAGTCGCTTCGCTGAAGGCATAAAGAAGTTTGGCGCCATTCGTAATAATCGCATTCCATTCCTGATCAGTGCCAGGAAGAAATCCCGGAACATCGACAAGAACAAGAAGCGGAACATTGAAACTGTCACAGAAACGAACAAACCGACCAGCTTTTGTACTGGAATGAATATCAAGAACACCAGCCATACTCATCGGCTGATTAGCCACAATTCCTATGCTTCGACCAGCTAACCTTGCAAAACCACAAATGATGTTCTCCGCGAAATCCTTATGGACCTCCAGGAAAGTCTCATTGTCAATAATGCCATTGATAACCTCGTGCATATCATAAGGCTGGTTTGGATTATCCGGCAAGATTGAATCCAACTGATCTCTTGTTTCATCACCAACCTCAAATTCATGCCTCGGAGGTTCATCCTCACAATTCGAAGGGAGATAACTGAGTAGTCTTTTTATGTGAAGAATACATTCTGCCTCGTTCGCACATGCAAAGTGAGTCACTCCACTTTTTGATGCGTGAGCCTGAGCTCCGCCCAGTTCTTCACTAGTTACTTCTTCTTGTGTAACTGTCTTTACCACATTCGGGCCGGTCACAAACATGTAACTGGAATTTTCAACCATGAATATGAAATCAGTAATAGCAGGTGAGTAAACCGCACCACCAGCACATGGCCCCATGATTGCTGAAATCTGAGGCACTACCCCGGAGGCCAGGGTATTTCTATAAAAAATATCCGCGTAACCGCCTAGTGAAACAACACCTTCCTGTATCCTGGCACCTCCTGAATCATTCAATCCAATAACGGGCGCTCCATTTTTCATGGCCAGATCCATGATCTTTACGATCTTTTCTGCAAAGGTTTCTGATAATGAACCTCCAAAAACGGTGAAATCCTGACTAAACACATAGACCAATCGACCATCGATCGTTCCATACCCTGTCACAACACCATCACCCAGGATCTTCTGCTTATCCATACCAAAATCTGTGGCGCGGTGAGTTACAAATTTTCCTATTTCCTGGAAAGAGCCAGGGTCTAACAACAGGTCTATCCGTTCCCTGGCGGTAAGCTTCCCCTTCTCATGTTGCTTGGCGATTCTATCTTCTCCACCCCCTTTAAGGGCTTCTTCGTTCATTTTATCCAATCGGTCAATCTTGTCCGATATACTTTGAATGTTGGTTGCAGTTTTGGGTTTTTCCGTACTCATAGTCTAAAGCGAAGGCCAAAGATAAGTCGACTGATCGATTGATTGGAAAGCATAATTAAATCGGAAAAATTGAATCGAATGAATAATGCATTCACCTATATTGCGGCCTGCTTATGAAAGTGGCAATCATCGATATGGGCACAAATACCTTTCACTTGCTAATAGCGGAAGTTAAAGGGGATGGTTACGTATTGATGCATAGAGAACGCAGAGCGGTTAAAATCGGAGAGAAGGGAATCAACAAAGGAGAAATCACCGATGAGGCATGGGAAAGAGCGCTAACTACTCTTAAGGATTTCAAACAACTAATCGATGACCACCAAATCGAGCAGGTATTTTCAACCGCCACCAGTGCTGTTAGAAATGCTTCCAATGGAAAAGCATTGGTTGATGAAATAAAAAAACAAACCGGGATCAGCGTTTCGATCATATCGGGTTCGCGAGAAGCCGAGTTGATCCTGATGGGTGTTCGATCTGCTCTCGAGTTAGGGTCAGAAAAAAGCCTGATCATGGATATCGGTGGTGGAAGCATCGAATTCATTATTGCCGATAAAGATCAGACCTATTCTATTCAAAGTTTTGAGATCGGGGGTCAACGACTGGTAGAGAAATTTCATAAAAACGATCCAATTACCGAGAGTGAAATTGAAGCCCTTTATCATTATTTCGACAAGGAATTGATCGAGCTACGAAACGCATTCGAGAAATTTCTTCCAACCACCCTCATTGGTTGCTCCGGAACATTTGATACACTGAGCGACATCTTCACTGAAGAAAATGGAATTACCCGGGATGATTCAGCTACGGAATTCCCACTCACTCTGGATGGATTCTCGAAAATCTACGAGCAACTCATCCAAATGGATCGTAAAGAACGATTGGCAATCCCGGGAATGATTGAAATGCGTGTAGACATGATCGTCGTGGCATGCGTATTGGTAAACTATCTTGTAGAGCATTTCAATTTGAAAGATATTCGTGTTTCTGCTTATGCACTAAAGGAAGGTGTATTGATCGACACACTTTCCAGGGTAAGGCAGACATTTTAGGATACGCAATTACTTAAATGGCTGAATCCCAACTTTATTCAAGAGAAAGGTTAATTCAATTTACGTCCGAACTATTGCAAAAGATCGGATGCCCTGAAAATGAGGCGCTTCTTGCTGCCGATGTTTTAGTAAGCGCTGACCTTCGGGGAATTGATTCACATGGTGTGGCAAGGTTAGCCGGTTACATTCGGTTGCATGAAAAAGGGCGGTTAAATGCGAAACCAAACACCCAAATAGTTCACGAAACACCTTCCACAGCCGTTTTGGATGGCGATCTGGGGCTAGGTTTAGTGGTTGGACCAAAGGCCATGAAAATTGCTATCGAAAAAGCAAAAAACGTTGGTTCCGGATGGGTAGCAGTTAAGAATTCAAATCATTATGGCATTGCGGGGTATCACGCCATGCTGGCGCTTGAGCATGATTGTATAGGGTTATCACTTACCAATGCAAGCCCGCTCGTTTCTCCTACTTTTTCCAAAGAGCGATTGCTTGGAACCAATCCAATTGCCATCGCAATTCCAACTGAAGACCAACCCCCTTTTGTACTTGATATGGCCACTACGACAGCTGCTAATGGCAAATTGGAGGTTTTACAAAGACAGGGAAAAGATGCCCCTGAAGGATGGCTTCAAGATATGGAAGGAAATATCACTACGGATGCAAAAGGGTTGATAAACGGCGGTTCTATGCGACCATTAGGTGGTGATCGGGAACACGGATCTCACAAAGGATATGGGCTGGGAGCGGTTGTTGACATCATGTCTGCGGTACTATCCGGTGCAAATTATGGCCCATGGGTACCCCCTTTTGTAGCATTTATCGACCCGCATCCTAATCCAGTTGGGCAAGGTCTGGGTCATTTCTTCGGTGCCTGGCGAGTGGATGCTTTTCGAGAAGCTGGTGAGTTTAAACAGCACATGGACAACTGGATTGAGCGATTTAGAGCTTCGGAAACAGTAAATAGCGAAGAAAAGGTGCTCATTCCAGGTGATCCGGAGCGCGAAATGACTGAAAAGCGGCTTAAAGAGGGGATACCGCTACTACCACAAGTGGTTCATGATCTCCAGGAAACAGGTCAAAAGTTTGGGGTAACTTTATAGTTAAACCGACTTTAATGGCAGAGTTAAAGACAAAACCAAACAATAAAAGCGTCTCTGGTTTTATTGATTCCATTACTCCTGAGTGGAAGAGGGATGACTGTCACACATTGCTAAAAATGATGGAAGAGATCACCGGAGAAAAACCGGTAATGTGGGGAGATTCCATCGTCGGTTTTGGTACTTATCATTACAAATACAAAACAGGTCGTGAAGGTGACTGGTTTCTCACTGGATTTTCACCCCGAAAGCAATCCATGACTGTATATATGATGGGAGGTTATGGTAAATCCGATGAATTGTTAGCGAAGCTTGGAAAGCATAAAACAAGTGTCGGGTGCCTTTACTTCAAAACGCTAAATGACCTGGATATGGACGTATTGGAGCAACTTGTTATCAAGTCAGTAGAAACGCTTAAAACACAGTATTCTGCCTAGATTTTGCCCTTTAGAGCCTTTCTAAAGCCCTTCTAAGCAAATTCTAACGAAGATTTACGTTCACTCGTCTAAGTCCGCTTCAAATTTTCCCGATTCCTTGCTAATCTTAATCTACTAATGATCACCCGCGATGATTTACCACAAAGAAGCCACTAGGACCACTCCTGGCATTGATCTTAACCTTGAGCAAGGGTCAATTAAGCTTGTCGGAAGATCAAGTCCGGAGAATAGTGTACTCTTCTATACTCCACTTCTGGATGCGCTAAAGAAGCAGCCAGACCTACCAACATTGAATGTAGACATCCGGTTAGAATACTTTAACACCAGCTCTTCCAAATGCCTGTACGACCTTTTCAAGCAGCTTAAGCGGATGGAATCGACAGGAACGGATCTTAGGATCAATTGGTACTATGAACCAATGGATGAGGACATGTTCGAAGCTGGAGAGGACTATAGTGACCTCCTTGACCTTGAGTTCAATTTCGTTGAAGAGGAAGACGTATCTGATTATTAGTACTCAGAAAATCCCTACACCTACTCCTGCACGAATTACCCAGGGACTGTTATACGGTTGAATTGGGTCTGATTGATCATAAAGCACGTTATAGAGTACCGAAAAGCTGATAGCTGCCCTACGGGAAAGCGACTCTGAGTAACCTCCACCAATCAACAAACTGTTGTACGTATCTCTTGCCGTTTGTTCTGGTGCGATAGAGGTGAAATATTCGAAACGGAGGCTCTCAAATTCCGTGTAGGCAAAGAATTGTCGTGTCAGATTGTACCTGGAGAATACATTCCAGCCATAGTTGCTAATACTGGAATTGATCTGTCTGAACTTGACATACTGATAAATGATCCCAACACCAGCCGAAAATCGGGGAGTTATTTTGTATCCGACCTGGGGAGCGACACTGATATTGGTCACATTACTACCGGCATTCAATCCAAATCCTCCTCCAAAATAGATACGGTCGCTGAGCTTTTCCTGTGCAGATACTGCAAAAACCGCTATAAAAAAGAGTAGTGAGAACCCAAGCTTCATGCCTAGTCAACGAGGATGTAAAGGTCTTCGTTGGGTTTTTTCATGAGGTATTTTTCCCTGGCAATCTTCTCCAACAGCTCCGGGTTATTGATCAGTGCCTCCCTATCATTCTTAACCTCCAGGATCTTATCTTCATAGAATTTCTTCGCTTCGATCAACTCCGATTGCTTGCTACCCAATTCATATTGAAGGAACAGATCATTACTGTCAATAAAAGACAACCAAAACAGGAAGAATAAAGAGGATAAGAAATAGAAATTCTTTAGAAAAGGAGGGATACGGTCCAATAATGCTTTCATCTGCTTGTCTTTTGTGGGTGGTTCTTATTTACAAGGACTCAGCAGATATGATGTAAAGATAACGAGATCAGTACTAAAATAGATACCAATCAGCCCTGAAATCGTGGCAATTCATTCATTTGAACAAATCCATCCGTTGATCTCTTCCAAACGAAATGTTTCATCCCATTGCTAATCACAAGGTATTTCGAATTCATGACCTTATTGTATTCAGCCGCTTGTTTCACCACTTTCTCATTGAGTTTCACCTCATGTGATTTGCATTCCAGCAACAAGAAAACCTCTCCCGATTGATCAAAAACGATGACATCAGAGCGTTTGAGATTCTTGAAATATTTCATGGAATGCTCTAGCCGGATCATCCCTTTGGGGTAATCAAAGTGCTCCACCAGTAAATTCAAAAAATGCTGTCGAACCCACTCTTCAGGAGTTAGTGATACCCATTTTTTCCTGATAAGACAAAATATCTCTGTTCTAGCTTCTTGTTTGATCCTGGGTTGATACTCAGGCAAGTTGAGTGGAGACATTTTTCGATTTCACTTGAGAGAGAAACAAAATGCCTATCACAAAAAAGGATGCAAGTGCCAGCGTGCTATTTCTCATACTTCCGGTGATCTGCTCAATAAATCCGTAGGCAAACGTCCCAAATACGATCGACAGATTGTACGTCACATCATAAAAACTAAAGAATGAAGCAGTATCCACAGTATCCGGAGGCATGATCTTGGAAAATGTAGCTCTGGATAACGCTTGAATACCTCCCATCACTAGTCCAACAACTGCTGCCAACGCAAAAAACTCCATCTCGGCCTTAACGAAGTAGGCATAAAGGCAACAAACAATCCAAATGACGATCATTGTCGAGAGAGACATGATGTTTCCCCTCCTCCTGGACAAGTAGGCAAACATATACGAGCCCGCGATACCTAAGAATTGAATAAGCAAGACGGTCATTATCAGCTTCGAAGCTTCCATCTTTAGTTCCTTTGAGCCAAAGGTGGCTGCCAGGTACATCACTGTTTGAACACCCATGTTGTAAAAGAAAAAGGCCAGGAGGTATTTTCTCATGTCCCCCATCTCCTTCAACTGATGCCAAACGTTCATTAATTCTTTATAACCATTGGTCAGGTAATGGCCTTCCGGTTTCCTGTTATGTACATTTTCGGGAAGCTTAGAGATGGCATAAAGTGAGAACACGATCCACCAAACACCAACTGTCAGGAAAGCTATCCTGGAAGCAATTCCTTCGTTTGCAAGCCCGAATGAATCATACATCTGGATCACCACCAGATTAATTACCAACAGTACCACCCCTCCTATATAACCATAGGAGTAACCTCTTGCACTTACAATGTCCCGCTTGTCTTCGGTAACGATCTCATTCAAAAACGCATCATAAAAAACCAGGCTTCCTGAATAACCCACGCTTGCAAAGACCGAACACAAGATCCCCCACTCTATGTTTTTGCCAGTAAAGAAGTACAGACCTATGCAAGAAAATGAGCCAATGAACATGAACACTTTCAGGAAAAATTTCTTTTTGCCGGCATAGTCCGCTATCCCTGAAAGAATGGGTAGAACGATCGCCACAAGCAAGAAAGAAGCGGAAAGAGCGTAAGAGTAAAGCACTGAATTGACCACTTCCAAACCAAAAAAACTAACCCGATCCCCGCCGTTGGCATTCACGGCAACCGCTTGATAATAGATCGGGAAAATCGCTGAAGTGATGGTTAGGGAGTAAACGGAATTGGCCCAATCATACAGGCACCAGGCGTTGATGGTTTTCTTATCGTTTAGCATTAAGATGGTTTTTGAAAAGGCCAATATAATCAAACTGGCAACCTCTGGTTCTTTTTCGCATTTGATTATTTTAGTTGGAAGTTGAACGATAAATGGCGCAGCAAACAATTTCATCCACCCTTGAAAACTTCCATAATAATCTTTGGAGCTACTATATCCCAATTCCCAAAGCAGTTGGTGATCAGTTCATAGAAGATGATCATCGAAGGGTTTTATGCTCCATCAATGGGAGTACACCCATCCACAGCGCTCTTATGCCAAAAGGGGATGAATACACGATTTATGTAAATACCAAACTCCAGAAAAAACTGGGAATTGAAGAAGGAGATGAATTAAAAGTCACGCTTGAAAAAGACACCTCCGAATATGGCCATGAAGTTCCAGAATCGTTCCGGGTGTTGCTGGATCAGGATGTTGAGGGAAGAACCTATTTTGAAACCCTAACCAAGGGAAAGCAACGAAGCTTGATCTACATTGTCACAAGAGTCAAGAACATAGACAGTCAACTGGCCAAAGGACTGGCCATCATGCACCATTTGAAGGAGGCAAAAGGCGTATTGGATTTCAAGCGACTAAATGTGCTGATTAAGGAATATAACAACAGAAAGTAGCTTCTATCAGCAACTCTAATTATACATAATCGTATTATGCATAATATCATTATGTATTTATGCTAGGAAAAGAATTAGTTGGTGCTTCTACTATTCCAATCATTTTGACAATTCTTCTCAAAGGAGAAACTTATGGGTACGAATTGATCAAGAGTGTCAAGGAATACTCTGATGGAAAGCTAAAATGGACGGACGCTATGCTTTACCCCGTCCTTCGGAGAATGGAAAAGGATCATTTAATCAAATCCAGGTGGGAACTTCTTGAAAATGGAAGAAAACGCAGGTACTATAAAATCACTCAGGAAGGTGAACAGGTTCTTCAACAGCGGAAAGAAGATTGGATGGTGATGCTACGGATGCTTGGCAAGATTTGGAACTTAGATCTCAGTGTATGAGCAAATTCAACTTAGATAAGGCCATCACTGAATGGAAAAGCAGGCTACATCACTTTAAAGGATTTGAGGACGGTGATATCGAGGAGTTTGAGGATCACCTTCGAGCTCATGTAGAGGAGTTGGTTCAAGAAGGGTATTCAGAGGCCAAGGCATTTGAAAAAATCATGCAACAAGAATGGTCTGAACTCCCCAGGATATCCAAAGCATTTAAAGAAGCGAGGAATTCCTCCGGGTCGATGGCCCGATCACTTCTGATCAACTTTTTGAAAGTAAGTTTTAGAAGCTTCAGAAAACGATGGAATTATACCTCAATCAATATTCTAGGGCTCATTATTGGGCTTACAAGTGTATTTGGTATCTCCATTTACCTCATCAATGAGATCAGCTACGATAAATTTCATGAAAATGGAAGCACTATTTATCGGACTGTTAACCTCTTCAAAAAAGCTTCTGGCCAAATACATATGCCATTGGCTCCTCCAGCAGTGGCTCCAACTATTGGCACAAGTCTGGCTGGTATCAAACGAGTGACGCGGATGCGTCATTCCGGAGATATCCTGATCAGAAATGGAGACCAGCAGTTTACAGAATCCAGGGGCTTTTATGCAGACTCTTCATTTCTAAGAATGTTCACCTTTCCATTAGAAATCGGTGACCTCAACTCAGCCTTAAGTGAGCCTAATTCCATCCTGATGACCAGGGAACTGGCAAAAAAATATTTCCAGGATGAGGACCCCATGGGAAAAATGCTAATCATGAATGGTGAGCATCCATTAAAGGTTACCGGTATCCTAAAGGAAGTTCCAAAAAACTCACACATAGACTTTGAGTTTCTGATCTCATTTGAATCCTACATCGTGCCTGATGGCTACCTGGCGGACCTAACGAGTTGGGGATGGATGGGATTTCTCACTTATTTTCAACTTGACGAGAATGCAAACGTTAGTGAACTAGAAGATGATCTCACCGCTGCATACAAGTCGTATAATACTTCCACCATCTACACGGACATTGTAGTTACACTTCAGCCACTTCACGATATCTATCTTCATTCCGCGGCTTTGCGAAACCCAAACGGAGGAATGTTTGCATCTAACAATGCAAGTACGCTTTGGGGCCTTCTGGCAGTAGCACTTCTAACCCTTTTCATTGCTTCTTTCAATTACCTGAATATCACCATTGCATCATTCCAAACACGTATCAAGGAAATGGGAGTGAGACAGGTCATGGGCTCCGGAAAATCCAAGATCATGATGCAATTGATCACCGAGTCTTTTCTCGTCGTTTGCATTGCCGGGCTGATCTCCCTGATCATCGCATACCTTGGTCTTCAATTCGATTGGGGTGGATTTGATATTGGCCTGGCTATTACACCCAGGGCTGTGCTCGTGGCACTGATTGGCCTGATCTTATTGAGTCTTCTTTTGGGATTGATTGTAGGAATTGGAACCGGTTCAACATTGATAAACTCAAAAATGCTGGAGTTGCTAAAAGGAGTTGGAGCAATGCCTTCAAACAATGGAAGGCTAAAAAACTCAATGTTGTTTGTTCAGTACCTGATATCCGCCGGGCTCATCCTTAGCAGCATAATCATAGCCAGACAGGTTAATTACATGAACCAAAAAGAGCTTGGTTTCGAAGCTGAAGGAGTTATTGCATTGTCAGGCATTCGAGAGCATATCATGGAGAGTTTCGATCGCTTCCGATACAGGATGGAAACCAACCCCTCCATTGTTGCGACTTCATTAGCAAATCACGCTTTCGAAGGAGGGGCCTCAGGAAATTCAATGCGGTTAACAACCTGGTCAGAAGACAATGCTATGCAGATCGCGTACTACCAGGTAGGTTACGAGTTTAGTGATGTCATGGGGTTAGAGCTGCTTGAAGGCAGGTTCTTTTCCAAAGATATAAGCACAGATTCAACACATGGAGTGGTCATTAATGAAACTGCTGCCAGAACACTAGGCATCAATCAAATAACCAATCAAAAAGTGCATTTCACTGCTGATGAGGAAATGGAAGTTATTGGGATTGTGAAGGATTTTCACTTCCAGTCCTTGCATCATGAAATCTCACCTATGGCATTGATTATGCCCTTTGTCAACGTTAAATACATCCTTGTCAAGTTTCAGACGAACGACCTGCCAGCCTTGGTTGCTGAAATCGAGGAGAACTGGAATGAAGCAAATAATCAACGTTCTGAACTGGAAATGAATTTCCTGGATGATCTATTGTATGATCAATATCAAAAAGACCATCTTTTTTCTGGGTTGATCAAGCTTTTTACTGCCCTAGCAATCTTTTTAGCAAGCCTTGGCTTATGGGGTCTGACTTCCATAGCTATCAATCAGCGCATCAAACAGATCAGTATTCGCAAAGTATTAGGTGCCAGTCCTCTTGATCTCATTTTCAACATTGGTCGGGTCTCCCTCATTGTAGCTATAGTTGCGTCCCTTATTTCCTGGCCACTGATAAGAATTGTAAGTCTCTACTGGTTAGAGAATTTCGCATACCATATTGAGCCACATTTTACCATGTTCCTTCAATCATTGGTAATCGTTGGTTCTATTTGTATCGTAACCCTTTCCTCTCAATATCTGAAAATCCGCAAAACAGATCCTGCCAAAATTCTTCAAAATGACGGGTGATCTGTGATTGAAGATCAAATCAAAAGTGATCTCCGCGCGTATAGCAATTAACTATGAAGATCATTTCGATCCTCTTTCTGGTGAGCGCTATTCATGGTTTTTTTCTCGTAACCATCATTCTAACGCATGGAAAAAGGCATATCCTAAAGGGCAATATCTTCCTGGCAATGCTTCTCATCATTGTATCAGGTTATCTCTTGCGGGAATACCTCTATTTGGAAGGGTATTTCGAACTACTCCCTCATTTAATGGCTGTATTCGTTCCCTTTCTTTATTTGTTGGGACCCATTTACTACCACTACATTCAATTTTCCATTGATCCTGATTTTCGATTCAGAAAAGTTGACCTGGTTCATTTGCTCCCAGCTGTGGTTTGCTTTCTTATTATTCTTCCTTTTTACATGAAAACCGCGGACGAAAAACTTCTCATATACAGTGCTCCAGCTCCCGGGAAACTAAACCTAGCACCCAATAGAGCCCTTTTCTATGGGTTCATGATCATGTCATGGTTCTATTATGCTTGGAGTTCACTTCGCCTGATCATGCAAAAAATCAAGGGTTCGGATAACAGATCACTGAAGGCTGTCAGACAAAGGTTGATTTGGCTAAAGAACTACACCTGGGTCTTTATGTTCTTCCTAATGTTCTTCCTTGCTTCCTACCTCCTCTTCATTTTCTCCAATCTGGACCAATACTATCTGATGATTGGCGTACTGCTTGGTTTTTCAGTACTGATAAACTTTGTGGGCTACTGGGCGTTGAGGGAATCTCATTTCACTGTTGCAGGAACCAGGGTCAATGTTACGAATCTTCCAAAAGACCGGATCACGAAACTGAAAGAGGAAATCGACCATATGATGGTCACGGACAAGGTATACCTGGACAGCAACGTCACTATGCAAGACTTCTGTCAAAAGCTTTCGATCAATTCCAACTACCTGTCCCAACTAGTAAACCGTGAGTTTGACTGCAGTCTTACTTATTTGATAAACTCCTACCGCGTTGAGGCGGCTAAGGAGAAGCTGCTTAGTTCAGATTCAAATCACTTAAATTTTCTAGGGATAGCAACAGAAGTAGGGTTTAACACAAAGAATACATTTACAAGAACATTCAAGCGACACACAGGTGTGACTCCTTCAGAATTCAGACGATTGCATAAAAAGGAATTGGCATCTAAATAAGATAAACAGTGACCTTTTTGTAACCTGTTCTCCGGACAAGAATTGAACAACGATCTAGAAAATGTAAGTGCAATCTTGATACCTTTCCAACATGAAAAAAATACTCATCATTTGTGCACTGCTCGTCACTTTCGCAGCGATTGGACAGCATGGCAATCAATACTACAAAGTCACGCTCCTAAGAGCCAAGCCAGGACAATTACTGGAGCTGATCGATGTGATCAAATCAGATATTGCTGATTATCAGAATTACGTGAAACGAAAGCCTTACTTGCTTAGACATAGCCAGGGCGATCATTGGGACCTGATGGTTATTTATCCAATTGAGCGTCTCAATGAGTATTTTTCATCGGATCTTATGCGTCAAAGAGCTGGGGCCAAAACTTTCGAACGTCCTTATGGTGATGAATACTTCGATCTGGTTTCATGGCAAGAAGAAGCCATTGTACAAGGGCCACCTACAGGAACATTTGATCAGGCCATGTCCGGGTTTAATCTCTTTCACATTGAGATCTTTACCGCCTTAGCAGGTAAGCAAAAAGAACTACTGGCTCAACGTGAAACGGAGAACAAATTCTACGCCGGAATAGACCATCGACCTAATTTCATATTTACCAGAGTTTTTGGCCCTTCATGGGACATTTTCACCATTGGATGGTACAAAGACATGCATGATTACGCAGGACCTGAAGTCGTTTTTGAAGATGAGGACAAAGCAGCAAAGGATGCAGGTTTCGAAGGAGTGAATTATATAGGAAGCTACCTGCGCTCTTTGCTATTAAAACATCATGATACGTTGGCGGGTAAGGTAGAGTAACAAGTGATCTGGAATACAGCGGAAAGGGGAACGATTCCGGAAGGAATCAGGGGTGAGTTAGAAAAACCCTGCCCCTCAATGATTCCGATAAAAAATCAAGCACGAGTTACCTAATTTTACTTACATGAAAGTTGAATTAAGTTATCGAGGTGACGAAGAGTTTACTGCTGTAAATGAAACAGGAAACAAGGTGGACATTGATATGCTACCAGCTGATCAAAAACAGCATCAATCTCCTACTCAATTGTTGCTATCGGCGTTGATTGCATGCGCAGCTGTTGATATCGTTTCCATGGTCAAGAAAAGACGCAAAGCCTTTGTAGATCTGAAAGGAGAAGCCACGGGAGATCGACGTGACGAGCATCCCAGAGGTTTTACCAAAATCCACATGAAGTACACAATCGTTTCGCCGGATCTCACAGAAGAAGAAGCGGAGCGGATCGTGGACCTGGCTACCACCAAATACTGCTCCGTTGCGGCATCAGTAAGTGCCGAACAAACCCATTCGTTTGAAATCGTAAGACCATGAGTGATCAATTGAAGGTAGCCCTGGCTCAAATCGCCCCGGTATGGATCAATCGCCAGAAGACGCTGGAAAAAGTGATGGACTATGTTTCACAGGCTGCCGATGAGGATACGCAACTGGTCACTTTCGGTGAAGCATTGCTTCCGGGTTACCCATTTTGGCTGGATCGAACAAATGGAGCAGCATTTAATTCTCCGGTACAAAAAGAAATTCATGCGCACTACATAGACCAGGCAGTAAATCTCGACGAAGGCCACCTGGATCCACTATGCAAATTGGCTAAGGATAAAAAAATTGCCATCTACCTTGGAACAATTGAAAGGCCCGATGACAGGGGCGGTCACAGCCTTTACTGTTCGATGATTTACATTGATCAGGAAGGTGAGATCAAGTCCGTCCATCGTAAGTTGATGCCCACGTATGAAGAGCGACTTGCCTGGAGTACCGGGGATGGAAACGGACTGGTCACGCACCCATTAAAACCATTCACCGTTGGTGGTTTGAACTGTTGGGAGAATTGGATGCCATTGGCCCGTGCAGCAATGTATGCGCAGGGGGAAGACCTACATGTCTCTATTTGGCCAGGAAATAAAAGCAATACGGAAGACCTTATTCCAGTGATTGCCAAAGAGTCCAGGTCCTACGTTATGGGTGTTTCCGGGCTCTTCAGACCAAAGGATATTCCGGAGGGCTTCCCACATGCTGAATTAATGAAACAGCATACAAGTGAGACTTTAGCCGACGGTGGTTCGTGCCTCGCCGCACCTGATGGGACCTGGGTGATCGAACCTTTCACCAATGAAGAAAAATTGGTAACTTCTGTGATTGATCATAAAAAAGTTCGGGAAGAAAGGCAGAACTTTGATCCATCGGGACATTATTCACGTCCGGATGTGCTGAAGCTCCGTATCAACCGGGAGCGACAGTCTGTTATTGAATAGCTATGGTTAAGTACTTAGTCACCCTATTGACCCTCATCCCGGCATTGTCTTTTGCACAATCAGCAGAAGATGATGAAATCACCTTTCAGGCAGCCATTGATTGGCTGGACAGAAAACTTAACTACATCTATTTCGATGATGTTGCCCAAAAATGGTGGCTCAATAAGTTCTACATCAATGACAAAAAAGAAGTCACCGTCAAGAACATTTTTACGGACAAACCCCGGTCAGCCAATATCAAGGAAAAGGTTTACCTGATCAGGACTTTCCAATTAGAAGACATCAATCCTTACCAGATGTCCATTGTTGATATCGAAACTAACCAGGGCAGGATAGCTAAGGGGAAACTACTTGAACTCCACACTTTCGAACATAAGAACAGCATTCGCAAAACGATCGATGGGAGAAGGGCAAGTAACACCTCATTTGTGCAGATCTCTTTTCCTACGATCCTAACAGATAGCATTCCGGAATATGCTGATATTGTTAGGTCGAAGTTGGCTGAAGCAATAATTGCTAGCACCAAAATTTATAAGGTGCCTGGTTTAGAAGAAAACAAAGAGAAGATATTCGAGATACTGGATGGTAGGTTTCAAACTGATGGTGGAGAAAAGCTGGAGGCAACCAAGAGATTCGAGAATGTTGTTAAGATGAATTTTGGAGATGAAACGGAAGATTTCTTCGGATTCGACAACAGTACGAATACATTTTTTGTAACAACGATCTCACTTGGAAGTACCCGGACAAATACTTACACCTTGCTTCCAGGCAATAAACTGTCCCTTCAAAACACGGAAAAGAAAAGTGACCTCATTGAGTTTGAAACGGTCAATTCAGTAAGGATCAATGGGAAGGTTTATTACAGAGAGTGACCCATTTTACAATTAGTTTTTTGTAATCCGAGCTTTTAAGGTTCAATAAATGCAATGAGTTTGCAAGGAACACCTACAGGGGGTATCTTTAAAAACGTCCTTAGTTGCCATGAGAATAGCCCTAGTCACCAGCCCGTTAGCCACTTGCCTTAATGTATACTCCACACTTGGAGTTTCAATTAGTAAAGAGGCACAAGAAGTCCGATTCAATATTGGATCCGAGATCCACCTTAAGTCTATCTTATATGTCATATTCCTCTCTCTGAGTTTCCTTTTGAAAGCACAGAACATAGACCCCAAAGCAAAAGCTGATAGCGTGCTTCTGCTTTTTCAGGAACTCAACGAAAAAGAAAGATCCACTGCTTTCATCGAGACTTTTTCAAGGGCGGTGATTGTAGACCTTGAAGCGGCAAATACATTCGCTAATACAATTAACGAATACGCATTTGAAAAAAAAGATACTTTCTTACTCGCCTCCGCCGAAGTACTGTTTGCAGAATATCACTGGAGGAAAAGTGAGTATCAAAAAGGAATAGAGCGGGCATTGGCAGCCATTGCCCTGGCTGAAACAGATAAGCGCTTTCAAACTATCGAAGGCCAGGCATTATTAACTGTTGGGTCCATTCAATTCTTTTCCGGCAACTCACTCAAAGCGATTGAGTACTACAAGGAAGCAGCAGAAGTGTTTGATGCCGACGGCAATATCCAGGCGTACATTTCGGTAGTTAACAATATCGGAGCGGTTTACGCCGACTATGGAGACAAAGAGGAAGACGAACTAGCATTTGACAGTGCGCTGCTTTACCTCAACAAAGTCATTGAGTTAAAAGGTGTAGCCAGATACAATTTTTACCTCAGTGCAATCGGAAACAGTGCTTACATCTATGTAGCCAAAAAAGAGTACGAGAAAGCAAAAGAACTTTATGACCTGTGGGAAGCAGAGGAGGCCAAGACCCCAAACGTTACCTCCAGAGCAAGTCAATATGTTACGATAGGAACACTCTATACCGGACTGGGAGATTATACAAAGGCTGAACGCTATCTTCTGGATGGTCTGAACTATGCAATGGAGATCAATGCAAAACAACGGGTAGTGGAATACTACGATGAGCTTGCTATTCTAATGGAGCGCAAACGTGATTTTGAACAAGCACTTGGGTATTCCAAGAATGCGTGGCAACTCAAGGACAGCCTGTTCAATCTTGAAAAGGTGAATGCAATCAATGAATTGGAGACGAAGTATCAATCTGCAAAAAAGGAACAGGAAATTCAGGCGGCAAACGCGACTATTGATCAGAACAAGCGATTCCAGCAGTTCCTTACGATTGTGATCATTCTGATTGTTGTGTTTTCAGTTGTCGCCTTTCTCATGCTTCGACAAAGGTTCAGGCTTAGACGCGAATTGCTTTCCCAGGAAATTGACACGCTGCGAGCCAAGATCAATTCCATTTTTGGTGGAGGGATTGAAAATCTGAATCTCACTTTAGACCAGATCAACGATGGGCTCTACAAACCTTTATCAGATCGTGAATATGAAATATTGAGCTATGCGGTCTCCGATCAAACCAATAGTGAAATTGCCGATTCGGTATATCTTTCTGTGAATACGGTCAAAACACACCTGAAAAACATCTATACAAAACTCGGTGTAAGCAATAGAAAGGAGGCCCTTGAAATGCTTCTTGCTAAATCATAGTCATTTTAAGTTACTGTTAACCAATAGGTTACAAAAATCACCCGGGTGGGTGATCGCTAAATCACCCAGGGTGGGTGAAAGATCCGTAGGGATATAAGAAGACCTTGGCATTCGAATTAACAATCGCAATGCCATGAAAAAACCTTACTCAAACGATTATGATCATTCCAGGCTTAAGAACCGCCTTTGGGCACTGGAATTCGCCATCTTTATTGTCTGCCTACTATTAGTTGGTGTCGGTCAGGCCCAGACAGTTACTAACATCAGCCCTGCCCATCTTGAAACAGAGGTGGATATCGAATCTGAAATAGTAGTCACCTTTGATATTCCTGTTACCATCAATGATCCTGCCGCTTCCATTTGGGTTTTCAATGTTGATGATGGGTTCTCAGTACTATACGAATTCCAGATGCAGGATCCGGAAGTTGTGGTATCAAGTCGTACCGTAACTGTTACACCACCCGATGTACTACCACCGCTCACAACCTTGAGTTTCAGAATTGATTCGGATGCCATAAACGGATACAGCGGTTTGTTTGTGCATCAATTCACAACTGAAAATGATGTTCCACCCTCATTAATTAGTACTTCACCAAGTATTGGTGAGACCAGTGCTGACATATTCACGGACCTGGTACTCACATTTGACGAGGATGTTGAAGTTCATGCCGGACAAATCGGTATCCGCAGAACAGATATTGGAGCCAACTGGCAATTGATTAGTACACCGGACCCAAGTGTCACGGTGAATGGAAATGAGGTAACCATAGACATCAATAACCTTCCTATGTCTACTCCTTTCGAGATTACGATTCTTGCTAGCACAATAAGGGATCTCAATGGCCACTTCTTCAACGGATTCCAAGTTGGAACTCCAACACCGTGGACCTTTACAACAGAAGACCCTACACCTCCCCAGGTTGTTTCTTTCAGCCCTCCGGATGAAGCAACGGATATTCCAGTGACCGGACAAACGTTCACCATCACTTTTGATGAAGACATCATGCCACAAGGATTCTTTCAAATCTCCAACTCATCAGGATCATTTGAACAGTTTCAAACGGAAGATCTAACATTTATCGGGACCAACACCATTTCATTCACACCCCAAAATGCATTTGAGACCGGAACCGATTACACGATCACACTCAGTGGAGTTCGGGATCTCAAAGCGGCACAACTGGTCATAAATGATCCTGAATTTTGGAACTTCAGGACTATAGAGGCCACCCCTCCTCAGCTGGTCGGTCTTTCTCCGGCTACAGGATCCGTTAATGTCAACGTGGGTACCAACTTAGTGCTCTCCTTCGATGAAAATGTGTTTCTCCAATCAAATGGAGATTTCGACCTGGTGGAGATCAGGGAATCCAATGGAGGTGCACTTTTTGAATCTTTCGACCTGCCTGCGGCTAATGTAACAGGTTTGGGTACCACCCAGATCACCATCAATCCGACTACTAACTTCAGTGATAATACGGAGTACTATGTAAGGATCCTTAATGCTTTCGAGGATGATATGGGAACAGATTTTGACGATATCAATGACACGCAGACCTGGACATTTGATACCGGGCAGCCTCCATCATTGGTTTCTTTTACTCCTTCACACAACAGCACAGACGTAGCTGTAGATGAAAACCTGGTTTTGGTTTTTGATGAGCCAGTTGTACTCGGATCTGCAAGTTCACCTGGGATTTCTATCCGTAAGGTAAGTGATGATTTGACGGTAGACTTTGTGCAATTGAATGGAGCTGAAGCCAGTGGTTTTGGCACAAACACCATTACAGTAAACCCAGCTCCTGACCTCCCTTTCGGAGAAGAACTCTATGTTGTATTTCCCATCAATGTGTTCGCTGATCTGACTGGTAATTCCGTACCGGCATTTCTGGACAACACTATCTGGAGATTTACAACTGAGGCGGCTGATCTAACCGCACCTGCAGTGGTGTCCCTTAGCCCTGCTGACAATTCTACCGGTGCAACAGTCGACCAGGAGTTAGTGATCACCTTTGATGAACCTATTCAACACACAGGATCTACTGCATCCATTTTTATTCACAAAAAATCCGACCATACGATCCTGGCTTCTATGCCAATGAATAACCCATCGTTCGTGGACTTTGATGGAGATGCGGTTAACATCACTTTGTCCCAAAACCTTCCAAACAACACGGAGGTCTATGTAAATGTACCGGGTGGAGCAATTGAAGATTTAAGCGGTAATAACTTTCCGGGGATACTAGACACGGAGACCTGGACATTTACAGTTGGTACTACCAGCGACGTTACTCCTCCTGCTATTTCGTCACTCTCACCTTCCGATGAAGCAACAGATGTTGCGGTAGATGCTTCATTTACCATCACTTTTGATGAGGACGTATTTTATGCCGGGAACGCTGGGTTTATCAATGCCAGAAGAAAATCAGATGACTCATCAGTTGGTGCGTTAAGGCTGGATTCGGAAGTCACATTTAACCAGAATCAGCTTTCGTTCTCTTTCAATTCAGACCTTCCCGAAGGAGAAGAGTTGTACATCACCATCGAAGATAATCGGATCGAAGATGCCAGTGGAAACCTGTTTCCCGGGATACTCGACAATGAAACCTGGGATTTTACAACGGAAATTCCAGCGCCAATGCCTGCTTCTTTCTTTCCGGCAAATGGAGCCATTGATGTTGCAATAAACACCAATCTGAACCTAACTCATGACCAACTCATCCAAGAAGGAACCGGATTTGTTCGCGTGCGACGTTTTAGTGATGATCAATTGATCGCTTCGTATGATGTGGAAGGAGCTCAGGTTTCTGTGTTTGGTACAACCCTTTCGACCAATCCTTCAACAGACTTGCCTAACGGAGTGCAACTTTATGTTGAAACTGATGCAACAGTTGCTGAAAACCTAAGTGGAATTCCGGCTCCCGCCCTGGTCAAAGGTGACTGGGTCTTCACCACCGTCGCATCATCGGACATGGATCCACCACTGATTACTTCACTCTCACCTACTGATGGAACAACAGATGTAGGTGTAAATGATGTTTTCACTATCACTTTCAATGAAAGCATTCAAGCCGGCTCTGGATTTGTCTCTGTTCATCGAACGAGTAACGACATTGCTGTATTCCTGGCGGCAGCCTCCGATCCCTCGGTCACCATCTCAGGAAACTCTTTGTCCTTTAATCCTTTTAGTGGAAACACCACTTTCCAAAACACCGATTTTTATGTGCAGGTTCAGTCGACGGCAGTAGAAGACCTTAATGGGAATGCGTTTGCAGGAATCAGCGACGAAACTACCTGGAATATTACCACGGAGGAATTAACTCCAAACGTTGTGTCATTTTCACCAGTCAACGGCTCGGTTGATGTTCCGGTAGATCAAACCTTCACGATACAATACGACAAACCTGTTCAGAAAGGAAGCGGACTTGTTGGCTTTGTAAGACAGGACAATGACGTAGCAGTTGAATTCTTTGATGTCACAAGTTCTGAGGTCAGCATCTCAGGAAGTACAGTCATGATCAATCCAAACAACGACTTGCCTGAGGAACTGAATCTATATGTCTCGATAGTCGCATCCGCGATAGAAAGCACTTCAGGAGTTCAGGGAAATGCAATCGTGAAGGGTGACTGGAACTTCACCACATCGACAGCACCGGACAACACTGCTCCATCAGTCTCCTCCTTCAATCCTGTTGATGATGCTATAGATGTTCCTTTAGATGCCACGATCAGCGTCACCTTCGATGAGCCAATGGATGATACGAGAGGTCGTTTGGTAATAACTGAAATTGGTAATCCTTTCAACTTCAGGATACTTGATGTAGGTTCACAGGTTTCTATAAGTGGAAATACAGCAACAGTGGTTTCGATGGCTCCCTTTTCACTTCAAAATGGGACTAACTATTACATGGCAGCTGTAAGTGGAACATTCGCAGATCTAGCTGGAAACACCTTTGATGGTTTTACCGACGAAGACACCTGGAATTTTACTACGGAAACCAGTGATACGGACCCTCCATTAGTTCAATCATTCAGTCCGACAGATGAGGGCGAAGAAGTAGCCATTGATGCCAACCTGATAATCACTTTCAATGAGCCAGTGCAAAGTACCGGTCTTTCCAGCGCCGCTCAGGTGTATCGACAATCAGATGATATGCTATTGGCAAGTATGCCCCTCAATAACCCGGGACTGGCGAGTTTCAGCGGCAATCAGTTAACGCTTACCCTTTCAGCGAATCTTCCGTATGGAACACAGGTTTATGTTACACTTCCATCCGATGGGATTGAAGATCTAAACGGGAATGATTTTGCTGGATTTTCGGATAACGAGACCTGGGATTTTGAAACGAATCCAGCTCCTGACACTGATCCACCTTTGGTAGTTACCCTTTCTCCATCAGACGATGATACTGATGTTGGAATAAGTGAGAACCTCGTAATCACATTCAATGAGGATGTGCTCTTCGATAATAATGCCGCCACGTTCGAACTCAGAAGAAAGTCTCCGGACCAACTAGTGGAAGCCTTTGGCATCTTTGGACCAAGAGTTACCGGGGATAATTCCACCGTGGTAACAATAGATCCAACGAATGATCTGCTTTATGATGTGGAATACTACGTCCTCATCAGCGGTGACAATGTATTTATTGATGGTGGTGATAATGCCTTTGCAGGGTTCCTTACCGCTGACGATTGGAACTTCACTACTGAGAGCGAGCCTGATAACACTCCTCCAACCATTACTAATTTCAGTCCTGCAGATGGCGCAGTGGATGTGGACAACAACGATCCGATCATTTTAACCTTCAGTGAGGATATTCAATTGACAGGATTCGGTCCCATAAGAATCAGAAGGGTTTCGAACAATGCAATCTTGCACCAAATTGATCCTGCATCAGCTAATGTTTCGATCGTAGGAAATGTTGTGACTATTCAACCTCCGGGTGGCTTTCTTTCAACTGAAGAAGAAATAGAAGTCTATGTTAATTGGTCCACTACTCCATTTGAAGATCTGGCAGGTAATGATTTCAATGGCTTGTTCAGCTCTACGGATTATCGTTTCACCGTAAACAACGTCAATCCTGACATGACCCCTCCTTCGATCACCTCGTTCTCCCCTGCTGACGATGCAACCGATGTAGCGACGGATCTGAGTGAGTTGACGATCACTTTCGATGAGGACGTACAGAAATTTCACCCGGGCAATATCATTATCAGAAATAGTTCAGGTGACATCATACATCAATACTTCCCTGTTAGCACTGACAATGATGTGACTATCAATGGAAATCAGGCAACAATCACTCTAAATCAGACACTTGATTTTAGTACAGGTTATTATGTTCAGCTTGCTTCTACCACCTTCGAAGACCTTGCGGGCAATCCTGGAGCCAGTTGGACTGATGCTGTCACGTGGAATTTCACGACTGAAGCCGAACCTGATAATACAGCTCCTTCTATCGTCACCCTAGATCCGGCTCATAACGAAACAGATGTTTCTATCGCTACGACGGTGGTCACAGCCACGTTCGATGAAGACATCAAGTTGATCACTCCGGATAATATCAACGGGGGTACTATCCAGGCAATGGATGGAGGCACAAACCCGGTTTACTCATTTGGATTTGATGATGTAGCCATCACCGGAAATGCGCTTTCGATAAATACAGATATTGTTTCAGGAGGACTTGCGCATAACACGATGTACCGGGTGCGCATTTTCGACTTCTTCATTTCTGACCTTGCCGACAACCGGTTTACCGGAACAGCTGCTAATGGTTGGAATTTTACGATCGAAGCTGAGCCTGATGTAACTCCACCTTCAGTAGTTTCTTTTAGTCCTGCAGATGGTGAAACTGATGTTCCTCTGGACCTATCTGAACTTACCATCACTTTTGATGAAGATGTTCAAAAATCAAATCCGGGAAACATTATTCTTAGAGATTTTTCCGGAGACATCATTCAGCAGTACTATCCTGCTTTCTCCGATCCGGATGTGGTCGTGAACGGCAATGTTGTTACGCTCAATCTTTCAGGGAATCTAACTCCGGGAGACTTTCACTATGTACAATTCCTATCAGGAACCATTGAAGACCTTGCTGGAAACAATTACATCGGATTTAATAATGCTTCAACATGGAACTTCACCGCAGCAAAGCAGGATCAAACGATCACTTTTGATCCATTAGTCAGCAGAACCTATGGCGATCCTACATTCGATCTCTCTGCTACCGCCACTTCAGGACTGACTGTGACTTTTGACAGCTCTGATCCATCGGTTGCAACCGTAAGTGGCACAATTGTTACGATAGTTGGGGCTGGGACCACCACCATCACGGCTTCTCAGGATGGTGATAGTGAGTATGCGGCGGCACCTCAAGTAATGCGTGATCTTGTCATTGACAAGGCAGATCTTACCGCTACCGCTGATGATCAAACCAAAACATATGGTGATGTGAACCCAGGTTTCAGTCTTGCTTTCACTGGGTTTGTAAATGGTGATAACTCTTCCGTATTGGATGTTTTACCATCAAGAAGTACTACCGCGACAACTACCAGTGATGCTGGCACCTACGAGATCAGTGTCAGTGGAGGATCTGATGATAACTATAATTACGTTTATCAAAACGGTACACTAACGATAGAAAAAGCAACGCTTACTGCTACCGCTGATGACCAATCAAAAATCTATGGTGAAGCTAATCCTGGATTCAGCTTATCATTCTCTGGCTTTGTAAACGGGGAAAATTCATCCGTACTTGATCTCTTACCTCAAAGAAGCACTAGTGCGGATGAGACAAGTGATGTGGGTACTTATGCTATTGTGGTAAGCGGCGGTTCTGACAATAACTACAATTACAGTTATGTCAACGGAACACTCACAATTAATCCAGCTGCGTTGACCATTACAGCAGAGGATAAGACCAAAGCCTTTGGTGAATCATTGCCAACATTTACATTGGATTACTCTGGCTTTGTCAATGGAGATAATGCTGGAGAACTTAATGAATTACCAATGATCAGCACAACAGCTACTTCGGGTTCGAATGTAGGTGTCTACCCTATTCAACTAAGCGGAGGGTCGGATAATAATTACACCTACATGTTGGTGAATGGATCGTTGACAATCACGACAGCAGATCAAACCATCACCATTGTTCCAATCGCTGACAAAATCACTACAGATGGTTCTTTCGCTGTGAGTGCTTCTACCACTTCAGGGCTTATGCTAGATTATGCGATTGCTAGTGGTCCCGCAACCATTCTGGGAAATACGATCACTTTAGATGGAGTTTCCGGAACTGTCGTTGTGGAAGTAAGCCAAAGTGGAAACAGTAACTACAATTCTGCTACAGAATCCACTTCTTTCAATGTGTCGGATCCAGCTAAATCTGACCAGACAATCACTTTCGACCCTATCAGTGATAAAGTGTTTGGGGAATCCTTCACATTAAATGCTTCTGCGTCCTCCGGGTTAGTGGTTGACTTCTCTATACTATCAGGATCAGCCAGTCTTGTTGGAAACGAGGTGACAATTACCGGGGTGGGTAATGTGACAATCGCTGCGGATCAACCAGGTGACGCCAGATACAATCCTGCTATGCAAGTTACCAGGAGCTTCAATGTTGTGAAAGCAGATCAGATCGTTACCGTTGAATCAATTGGTGATAAGATCACTACAGATGCTCCGTTTAATGTAGTCGCTTCGGTAGATACGGGCTTACCACTCACCTACGATGTTTCCGGTCCTGCAAGTATTTCCGGAACCCTGATTACACTTTCAGGAAGTACGGGCACTGTTGTAGTTACAGTAACTCAGATAGGTGATGTCAATCATAATTCAGCATCCGCCCTTACTTCTTTTGAGGTAACTGAATTCGTAAAATCAGATCAGTCAATCTCGTTCAACCCAATTGAGGACAAAGTCTACGGTGATGTGTTTACGCTGGATGCTTCGGCCACATCTGGCCTTTCTATTGCTTTCAGTGTGGTTTCAGGTCCATTGAACATTGACGGAAATGAGGTAACCATTTCAGGAACCGGGCAAGCCACCATTGCAGCTAACCAAGCTGGAAACAGTGAATACAATGCTGCTCAACAGGTGACTCAAAGCTTTACGATCAACAAAGCTGATCAGGTAATAACTATTAAGGCAATTGAAGATAAGCTTTCTTCGGATGATCCTTTTGATGTTGTCGCTTCGGTTAACTCCGGATTGTCTCTGACCTACGAAATCACAGGCCCCGCTTCAATAAGTGGAACTACTATCACACTGGATGGTTCCGACGGAGAGGTCTCATTGACTGCCATTCAGGAAGGAGATGACAACTACAATGCGGCCTCTGAATCGATCACTTTTAACGTAACGCTTGACCAAGCGCTCTCTGTGCAAGACAAGGTGCAAGCGATCAAATTCTACCCAAATCCTACACGTGATTATTTATCCATAGAAAGCAGAAGTAGAGGTGAGGTCAGAATTATTGATCTAAATGGAAAAGTTCTGATCAGAAGAGAGCTTGTAGATGGAAAATTGGACCTAAGAGAATTGGACCATGGGGTTTACCTTCTTGAAGTAAGGACTGAATCGGAAACCATGAGAAAACGAATTGTAAAGGCAAACTAAGGCAGCCCATGCCAGACATGGCACGGCGATTTCAGGCAGCTCAAGGAGCTGCCTTTTTTTATTTTAGCTTTTGCGTTGCAGCATAATCATTGAAGGCTTCCAGCGCGGACATGAAATTATTCTCAATCCCTATAAGGTCATTGATCATTCCCTGACAAACCCGTTTAAGTGCCGGATCTGAATAATATGCCGGCTGATAAAAAATATCATTGACTTTGATATTATACCTGCTAATTAAGGATTCATACTTCTCAATATCAGCCAATTTTGAAATGTAATCATAGGTCACCAGTGTGTGCTTTGAGTCCTGAACCAGGAAAGTCCAAGTGATTGATTTCAAATCAGGGGTATAAAGACCATTCCCTCGATGCACTGCTTGAGCCAAACTCACATTGTCATCTTCCATATACCTATTCAATGTATCGAGAATTTGTCTTTGTCTTCTCATTGCGTATTTGAGTTCATCCATATTCGCTTTGTTCTCTTCAACAATGGCCGAAATCGAATTTTGAATGTATTTTTTATCACTAACCGATTGTCGCCAGTTATTGATAAACAAAGCCAGGAGAATACCAATAAGAACGGGTATGATGTCGATGAATACCTTCTTCATACCCGTAAATTAAAAGATATCAATAACTCATTAAGGTTTGATCGTTATTCCATCCATGTCCTTAATTCTTCCCATTACACCCCAGCCGCCAAAATCTTCCGAGATCGCAATCAAGAGCGTGTTCTTACCTCTTTCAAGATCCAGGTAAACAGCATCAAACAATCCGATTGTACCTAAGTAGCGATAATCTCTCGATTGCCATCGGTTGCTCCCTCGGTAGATCGGTTTCTCGTTAAGAATAGCAAGCGCCCGATCACTATATCCAAACTCGAAAAGCTTGTATTGGTCCTTATCCGAAGTGATTTCTAATCTTACGAAGACTGTATTACCCGGGCTCCCATAGCGTGCATGAATCCAGGACAGGTTGGCGGCACTGGTCTCATCTACTTCAATTTTGTCCTTCCAACTTCTGCCCTTAATTGCAAAAGCAATGCTATCTGGGTTGTTCAGTAGTTTTTCACTGAATTTATCAGAAACCGTCCATTCCTGAATTGTACCTGGTATTGGCTCGGTTTCTACAGGCTTGAAATCGACCAGCTCTGTGGCTTCCGGATCAAGCTTGAAATTGGCATAATGCATTGGCGCAAATCCATGACCAAATTGAAAAGCTCCGGATTTTGGCTCGTGCTTCATAATCCAAGATAGATTAGGTTTCTCTGCATAATCCAGGAATACCTGGGCTTTGTTGCCGTTCACTACAACCTTCACGTGAGTCCAATCATTGTAATTATACTCGTAAGGAAAGGAATAAGCTTCTCCGAAGTATAGTTGCCACGCAGCTATCCCCTTGACCATACTTATTGCCTGGTTAGCATCCGGTTTTCCGGGAAGGTGTGACCTTAAGTAAAAGTGCTCGGCATTTCCATTCTCTTGTGCCCTCCAGGTTATCCCAGGGAACGCTCGTCTCTCAGTCAGGAAAACGTCAAACTCAATGGTGCCATTCAGGAATTTGCGATCCTTCAGTATGGCACTCCCTTGATGAAGGTAAATAGCATCCTCACCTCGATAATTCTCCAAAACGTATGCCCTGGCTTGTATATCCCAGTTATTGGTATCTAATGGAATGATTTCCTGCGAAAACCCGCTCATCATGGTGATCAGGCTCGCCATTGTAAATAATCGTCTCATAGCACATACCTACGATACCGAAAACGGGACTATCAATCGATGATCAAACATCTTCATTCAACTTCATTCACGATTGTACAACTAACTAAGAATGAGCAACTTTGAACAAGATGGCAGATGAATCCAAACATATAGATCACCTGAAAAAGGAGTTAGAAGCAAAACTTGGTTGGGGAAAAGTGGACAGTTGGCACAGCTCGGTATTTGACGAAATGAGTGAACTCGTCTTCAGCAAATGCCAGGTTATGCTAAGTGCTACTACCTTAAAGCGCTTTTGGGGGGTGGTGAAACATGATGGACAACCAAGCATAACCACGCTGGACGTACTGAGTCAATTCGTCGACTATAAAAATTGGCTGGACTTCAAAGCTTCTCATAAGTCCACCGCTCGCCCTGTAGTTAACATCCATATCCCCAAGTCAGTTTACTTATCCATTGGATTCGTGACTGCAGTTGTACTTATCTCCCTGGTTAGTACGAGAAGCACCATCAACCCTGTAGATCTTGAAACAATTGAATTTGGCAGCAGACCCGTAGCTTCCACTTATCCCAACTCCGTGATTTTTGATTTTGACCTGAAAGGTATCCGATCAGACGACCTTGTCATTCAGCAATACTGGGATCCAACAAAAACCATAGAAATCAATGAGGAACAAACACAAGCCACAGGTATTTACTATTTCCCCGGATATTTCCGCGCCAAGCTTCTTGTGGATGAAGTATCTGTGAAAGAACACGATCTGTTTTTGAAAAGCGATGGCTGGATTGCTACCATTGATTATCAACCCGTACCCAAATACTTAAATCATCAGGAAGTATTTCAGGGAAATCTCAAGCTCACAGAAAGTGCTATTGAAGAAGTCATTGCAAACGAAGAGCCAATAACTACTACATATCACTTTGTAACAGATCTAGGATCGGTTTCGGGAGATAACTTTAACCTGGAGGCCTCAATAAAAGTCAGTAACACCGAAAAATGGGCAGTCTGTCAGGCAGCACGAGTTATTGTATTGGCAAGCGATGGGGCTATGATCATTCCATTCTCCATTCCCGGGTGCAGTTCAGATAACAATGTGATGCTAAATGATGTGTATCTAAGCGGCAAGGAAAACGACCTCACAAGTTTTGGCACGGACCTATCGGATTTCAAAATAGTCCAGCTGGAGAATACCGGAAAACGACTTACTGTTTCAATTGAAGGTCAGGAGGTCTTTGATCGCTCGTACAGCGAAACTATGGGGCGTATTGTTGGCCTTCGATTCAAATTCCTCGGGGTTGGTGAGGTGAAGGATATTAGGTTATGGAATCAGGAGAATCGGCTTGTACAACTCAATATTGCAACCAAGAGCTTATTATAGTTACACTAATAACAAAGATCAGATAAATTGTATCCAAGTGAATACATTTGCGTATGTATTCTATTGAGAAGACTGATGAGTTTGACAAGTGGTTCAAAAAACTGAGTGATCGTAGAGCAAGAGCCAGGATTCTGTTTAGAATTCAACGAATTGAGGAATATGGAAACTTTGGTGACTGTCAGGCTGTAGGTGAAGGAATTAGTGAACTCCGGATACATTACGCTAAGGGATATCGGGTTTACTTAAAGGAATACAATGATCGGATAGTTGTTTTATTAATAGGAGGAGTTAAATCTTCTCAAAAAAAGGATATAGTTAAGGCTAAGAAATTGTGGCTAAATCTTAAAGACAGATTCAAAAATGATGGTTAAAAAAACTACAAAATTTGACATTGCTGAGTATCTCGAAGACAAAGCAATGATCGCTGAATATTTGAACACTGTGCTCGAAGAAGGCACCGCGGAAGACATTCTGGTTGCATTAGGACACGTAGCAAAGGCGCAGGGAATGACTAAAATTGCTGAAGAAACAGGTATGAGCAGACCAAGCCTTTACAAAGCTTTATCTCATGGTTCAAAACCTCAATTTGAAACTGTCCTCAAAGTACTGAAAGCAATCGGAGGAAACCTGAATGTCCAAGTAGTTAATTAACTTCGGAGAAATTCCTGCAAAGTCAAACATGAAAAAACTAACCTTTGCGCTCCTTATAATTACTTTAGGTTGTCAGGCACCCTCCAACAAAGGAGACATTGAAACCTGGAAGCAGGAGGTGGTGCAAACTGAGAATGACTTTGCTGCCATGGCGGCTGCTGAAGGTTTGGCAAAGGCATTTATGACTTTTGCCGCTGATGATGGTGTAATCAAGCGAGAAGGAAGACTCCTTCAAGGCAAAGACTCTATCCTCGTCTACTACGAAGATCCATACTACTTAACCGTTCAATTAGACTGGGAACCTTCTTTTGTGGATGTTTCTGCTTCAGGCGATCTAGCATATACGTATGGCCCTTACACATTCACTAAGACCGACACAACTGGAAATCAGCGAGTAAGTACCGGGTTTTTCCATACGGTTTGGAAACGTCAGACCGATGGAAGCTGGAGATATGTTTGGGATTAATGACTAACGCTGTTCTCCTAATTGGCTAAATTGGACTAACCTTTTCAACTATTGGTTGTCCTTCGGTAAAGCCCATGAATGCAATTAGAAAAATAGGATCAGCCAACAGGAATCCCTACCATCCGGACATTCCACTTTTTCTTGTTCTTATTCCTCTCATTGCCGGATTCAACTACTACCTCACTTACACCAATATCCGATTCAATGCATTCTTTGCAATCACATTCACCTTGGATGTAACTCAGGGCTACATTGCAATCTGGGGTGTACGAACCTTGATTCTTTACCTGGATCGTGTCTACCCTTATGAGAAAGGGATTCTGAGACGAATAATCTTACAAACAATCACAACCACCTTCCTGGGATTACTGATTATCAGTGTACTGACTGAACTCACAAGCCTCATTGCTCGGGGAGAGCTGGTTAACCGAAACTTTTACACCAATGCCCTCTTCATTATCAGCATTTGGTTTTTCGTAGTTAATGGAATCTATGTCATGCTACACTTTTATCACAAATGGAGAGGGTTTCAGGAACAAGAGCGCTTGATCAAAGAAGGTTTACGGGTAAAAGTCGGCAACAAGGATATTCGTCTATTAATGGACGATATCCTGGGAGTAAAAGTGGAGGGTGAATACATAGTGATTGTGGATCAAAAGAAGAACAAGTATTACCTGGATGATTCACTGAATGACATGGAGAAAAAGCTTCCACCCAGCTACTTCTTCCGCCTCAATCGCCAGTTCATTTTGCATCGACAAGCAATCACAGGTTTCAATCGTCTGGATCACGGAAAAATTAGTGCAATCCTGTCCATATCAAGTGATTTTCCTGACCAAATCACTGTGAGCCGGGAAAAGGCAGCCACGTTCAAGCGGTGGTTCATGCCTGAAAAGGCTCCGGTTCAAGGATAATTCCATACCGCTTCACCAAAAAAGGAAGCATCCTTCATAAACCCCGGTGCATCTTCCAAGTAGAATTGTCCAGACAAAAATTCAAAGAACTATGAAACGAATCATTTACGGACTAATTCTCTGGACAGTGATATGCTGCACGGTTCTGGCACAAGAAAATCGCAACTTGTACGCAAGTTCCCCGATCGTCTTCACGTTGCAGTTTCATTCATTGTCCATGCCATTCCACAACATGAAGTCCAACTTCTCGAATGTTGGATTAGGAATTGGAACAGAGCTAAGTCACAGTGGCAAGAGTCAAAACTGGACCCAAAGCTTTATGCTGGTCTGGAATCGAAACAAGACAATCGGAAATGGGATCGCTTTGTACACCCAGACCATTGCAAGAGCAGATCTTTTCTCAGACACTTTCGGAGAGATCAAAATGGGTATTGGGTATCAATACCTCTATCGGCCAACTCCATCTTTCAAATTAGTGGATGGTAATTGGACTAATGTTGGTCGCCGCGGCAAAGGAATGATGGCCCTTCCTATCAACATCGGATTCGGACAACTGCACCTGTCGTCTAACGGTGCACAAGCACCATTTGCGAACTATCAGTGGATGCTATTGAAAGGATACGCGGAAACCATTCCTCTGGTACCACAATCTGCATTCATTTTCGGAACGAGAACTCATTTTAATTAAGAAGCATGAAAACATCAATATATACCCTATTAAGCACTTTCATTCTGATATTGAGTGCTTGTTCAGTTTACCGGCAAGATCTTGAAACTGTCACATGTTCAACCAACCCAAGTTCAAGCCAATGGTTTTCAAAATCAGGAGAAATTGAAGAAGTACTCGAGCGACTTTTGAATACAGGTATTCCCGGAGCTGCAGTTGCTATTTACTCTGATGAGGGATTGTGGGAATATAGTGCTGGCTATTCCAAAATAGAGGATAAAACGCTTATGCGTCCCTGTCACCTTCATTACCTGCAGAGTATTTCTAAAACGTACCTTGGAGCTACGATTTTGAAACTATATGAAGAAGGAAGAATAGATCTTGAAGCTACAATTACAGATTATCTTCCGGAGCATATGAGTCAGCATATCACAGGTGCCGATCGGATTACGGTAAGGATGTTACTGAACCATACCTCCGGAATTCCGGAATACATCTCTGATCCCTATTATCTGGCCCGGCTACTTCAGAATCCTGAAACTGATTTTGAGCCAATCAATTACCTCGAGACGATCAGTGGGAAAGACCTGGTTTTCGAGCCCGGAACTTATTATTGGTACTGCAATACCAATTATGAGATCCTTGCCCTAATTGCCGATGAGATAACCGGAGACCATGCAAAATACATGGAAGATGAGATCTTTCAACCACTTGGACTCGACCAGACTTTTTATCGTGCGTCCAAAGGATACCTTGAATACCCTGAGATCTATAACGCTTATTGGGATCGCTACAGCAATGGAATCCTGGAGAACATCTCCAAGATGCAACGACAAAATGTTTCCGACTTGATTGGTGATGATGGTATTGTTAGCACTCCACGAGATGCTGTTGCTTTTCTGAAAGCATTGATGGAAGGAAAGATCATCTCACAACAGTCGCTTGAGCTGATGAAGGACTGGGTACAGGACACTAAAGGAAACAATCGGTATGGGCTCGGGCTAACCTATCTTTCGGTTGCAGGAAATGTCTCATTTGGTCACAATGGTGGTGGCCTGGGTGCAGGATGTCAACTCTACTATGTGCCGGATAAGAATCTTTATTTTTTCGTTGGGATCAACATTGGTACGGTAACCGAAAGTCCAATACATGATGAGGCGATGCTAGTTTTGAATGAGCTCTATGATACGATGCTAAACTAATCGCATCACTTGCGGTCATCCCTCCTTTCCAATACAGGGAGGGATGGTTTTTGTTAGTTGAAAAGTACATTCCAACAGTTCCGGTCATCGGGTAGTTACATCGAAAAATGTTAACTTGTATTCCCAACCATTAACCCGATGAAACGATTCTTACTTCTTCCTTTTCTTGTCTTAAGTATTACTATTCTGGCCCAGAATACCCAAAAACCAGTGCTCCATGGAAAGCATTGGATGGCAATCACCGGAAAGCCGCTTGGGGCTACAGCTGGTGCTATGATCTTTAACCAGGGTGGAAATGCCGTTGATGCAGCATGTGCCATGTTGGCTGCTACCAGCACCATGTGGGATGTGTTGAGTTGGGGAGGTGAAACCCAGGCTTTGATCTACAATCCCAACACCAAGAAAGTAATCGGCATCAATGCTTTGGGTGTTGCTCCAACTGGCGCTACCCCTGAATACTACAAAGAGCAGGGGCATGAAAAATACCCTCCCGGATTAGGACCTTTAGCTTCGGTCACTCCAGGAACTCCCGGTGGATTGATGACGATGCTGGCAGAGTGCGGAACCATGAGTTTGAAAGAAGTCATTGCTCCTGCTATGGAGATGGCCAAAGGCTACCCAATGGAGGGACAGACAGCCAGAAGAATTGAATCGAACAAAGAGCATATCAAGAAATGGCCAAAGTCCAAGGAAATATATCTTACCAACGTGGGCGAAGAATTTGAAGCTCCGAATGCTGGCGAGATCTTCGTCCAGGAGGATCTATACAACACACTAACCAAGTTGATAGAAGCTGAAGAAAATGCACTTAAGAAAGGAAAGTCAAGAAAAGAAGCCATTTATGCAGCTTATGACAGGTTTTATAAAGGTGACATAGCTGATGCTTTGGTGAAAGGTGCAAAAGAAGAGGGAGCTCTGATGACTAAAAAGGACCTGGCAAACTGGGAGGTTTACATAGAAGAACCGCTTAAGGTCAACTATAAAGGGATAGATGTATACAAGCTGACTTCCTGGGTGCAAAGCCCGGTGATGCTACAATCATTGAACATGGTCGAAAAGCTGGATGTAAAATCAATGGGGTACAACTCGATCAACTACATCCATGCCCTCTACCAGGTGATGAATCTTGCCTTTGCAGATAGAGACTTCTACTACGGTGATCCATATTTCCCGCCTGAAGAACCCATTGAAGGGCTTATGTCAAAGGAATATGCTGAGAAACGCCTGAAGGAGATCAATTGGGAAAAGAACAACCCTGACGTGAAGCCGGGAGACCCATACGAATTTCAGGAGGGCGATAATCCTTTTCTGAAATACATCGATAGTTGGTCCAATGAAAAGAACCTGAAAGAATCTGTCGGGTACATCAACGACATTCAAGAACCTTCAGAATTTCCTGGGGAAACAACCATTTATACTGGCACCACTTCAATACAAGCCGCCGACGAAGAAGGCTGGGTGGTCTCAGTAACTCCAAGCGGTGCCTGGGTACCAGCCGTTATTTTAGGTAACACTGGAATCGGGTTGAGTCAACGTGGGCAGAGCTTTGTGCTAAATGAGAGTGAAAACCCATACAATGTGATCGCTCCTGGCAAAAGACCAAGAGCTACACTTACCCCCACATTGGCACTAAAAGACGGGAAGCCGTTCCTGTCCTTTGCGGTTCAGGGTGGAGATTCACAAGATCAAAACTTGTTGCAATTCTTCCTCAATATGGTAGAATTTGGAATGAACGTACAGGAAGCGGCTGAAGCTGCAAACATCAACAGTTATCAAATGAGAGGATCGTTCGGTGATCACATCATCGAACCCGGCAAGTTGTTGATCCGGGAAGATACACCAGACTACATCCGAAAAAAGCTACGCGAGATGGGTTACACTCTCCAGATCCGTGAACGAACTTCCGGACCGATCAATGCCATCTTCTTTGACTGGGAAAATGGAAGTTTCTGGGGAGGTAGCAGTAATTTCGGAGAGGATTACGGGATCGGCTGGTAATCAAAAATCATTTTCAATCCAACTTAACTTAGACATGCATCGAAGTATTTCTATTGTCCTATTGCTAGCAGCAAGTACAGTTCTTGCTCAGGATTTTTCAGCACTGAAATATCGCAATCTTGGACCATTCAGAGGTGGAAGAGTTACTGCTGTTGCAGGTATCGCTTCAGAACCTGCAACTTTCTATCTGGGAGCCACAGGAGGTGGTGTCTGGAAAA
The DNA here is from genome assembly GCA_965267415.1 of Cyclobacteriaceae bacterium. Lineage (GTDB taxonomy): Bacteria > Bacteroidota > Bacteroidia > Cytophagales > Cyclobacteriaceae > Ekhidna. The sequence continues at coordinate 1,763,625 of OZ253955.1, forward strand.
CAGAGGATTATGGAACCAGTTGGAAAAACGTTTCAGATGGCTTTTTCAGTACACCCTCGATTGGAGCTATAGAAGTGGCACAAAATGACCCCAATGTGGTCTATGTTGGGACAGGTTCGGACGGATTGCGAAGTAATGTGATCGAAGGTCGGGGTATGTATAAATCCATTGATGGAGGTAAAAACTGGGATGCGATTGGACTTGAAAATGTTGGGCAAATTGGTGCAGTACGGATCCATCCAACAAATCATAACATTGTCTACGTGGCAGCTATCGGAAAAGCTTTTGAAGCGAATCCTGAACGGGGAATTTTCAAAACAACTGATGGAGGGAAAACCTGGCAAAAGATCTTATATGTGTCTGACAAAACCGGATTTGCAGATATCGAATTCCTTCCTTCGAATCCGGAAACGCTCTTTGCTGCTGCCTGGAAGGCAGAGCGAAAGCCCTGGACGATCATCAGCGGTGGGACCCCTACCGAAGGAGGTATTTATAAATCCCTGGATGGAGGAAAGAACTGGGAAAAGATCACTGAAGGATTGCCTTCTAAACTCATAGGAAAAATTGACCTTGCATTAACCCCCGCTGATTCCAGGATTGTGTATGCATTGGTCGAGGCTCCGGGAGATGAAGGAGGATTGTTTAAATCCGTTGATCAGGGACGTTCGTTCGAGCAGGTATCCAGTAAGGATTACATTCGAACGAGACCCTTCTATTACAACAACATCCGGGTGGATCCCAAGAATCCCGATTTGATCTATTCACTAGCAACACGCTATTACAAATCCAATGATGGTGGCAAGAACTGGGATCGAATGGAACCTCCTCACGGTGACAACCACGATATGTGGATCAATCCCAACAATCCTGATCTGTTTATTCAGGCAAATGACGGAGGAGCTAACGTGACACACAATGGAGGTGAAACCTGGTCGACACAGTTCAACCAGCCAACAGCAGAACTGTACCAGATCGAAGTAGATGACCAATATCCCTATTGGGTCTATGCAGGTCAACAGGATAACTGGTCAACCATCGCTGTACCTAGTTTAGCTCCTTTCGGAAATCAGGCTGGTGGAACAGGGTACATTATAAATGCCGGTGGTTGCGAAACTGGCCCGGCTGTTCCCAAGCCCGGAAATGCCAACATCGTTTACTCCAATTGTAAGGGGAGATTTGGAGTTTTCAATAAACAAACAGGGACCGAAATGCAGTACTATGTCGGTGCTTCAAACATGTATGGCCACAACCCAAGAGACCTGAAGTATCGTTTTCAACGGGTCTCTCCTATTCATGTGTCTCCTCACAATCCTGATGTGGTCTACCATTGCTCTCAATTTGTACATAAAACCACAGATGATGGTAAAACATGGGAAACCATCTCTCCTGATCTAACTGCTTTTGAGGCCGACAAACAGGTCATTTCAGGGTCTCCAATTACCAGAGATGTTACCGGTGAAGAATTCTACAGTACCATTTATTCTATTCGTGAATCTCCAATCACTGAAGGTCTCATCTGGGTAGGCTCGAATGATGGACCTGTTCATGTAACCCAGAACGGTGGCCAGAATTGGAGTAATGTCACTCCGTCAAAACTTCCTTCAGGAGGGCGAGTGGATGCCGTTGAGCCTTCACCACACAATCCAGCTAAAGCGTACATCAGTGTACTAAGATATCAGCTTGGTGACCCGAAACCTTACATTTACAAAACCACCAACTATGGTAAATCATGGGAGTTATTGACTTCAGGAAACAATGGAATTCCAAATGATTTTCCCACAAGAGTCGTCCGGGAAGATCCTGAAAAAGAAGGTTTGCTTTATGCAGGAACTGAGTATGGAGTATTCGTTTCATTTGATGACGGGAAAAATTGGAAAGCATTTCAGCAAAACCTTCCTGTCACGCCAATAACAGACCTAAAAATACATCGAGGTGATATGGTTCTTTCAACCATGGGTCGAGGCTTTTGGGTGTTGGATAACATCACAACACTTAGACAAAATAGCTTTAACTCATTATCAGAAGCAGTGCTTTTCAATCCTGGAACAACCATCCGCTACCGATATCCATCACCTCACAGAGGTGACGAATCTCCAAATTACCCAAGACCATCGGTTTACATCGATTACTTCCTTCCGGAAAAAGTAACCTCAGGTTTGGCACTTGAAATCAAGGATGCAAGTGGTGCATCGATGGTCACTTTGGTAAGCGATACTTCTAAAAACAAACTAGAGGATAGAGTATTGAGGGATATGAGTACGAATCAGACGGAATACCTCATAAACAAATCGTTGAAAGGAAAAAAAGGGATGAATCGCTTCTCATGGGACATGACCATGACAGGTCCATGGCATGAGCAAGGCAACCGAAGATTTAAAAGTGGTCCAATGGTGAAGCCAGGTACTTATGAGATCGTCTTAACTATCGGAGACAAAGTGCTTTCTCAAAAATTTGACCTGGTAGCAGACCCCCGGTCACTCGACAATGGTGTGACAGTGCAGGACATCAATGCACAGGTGGATCTTCAAGCACAGGTACGTGATCTGCTTAGTGACTCACGACGATTGGCGGAAGATCTAACTAAACAGAAAGAAAAGCTATCGGATTCTGAGAGCGACAAGAGTAAGAGGAAAGAACTGGAAGCAACAATAGCTAAATTGAACACAGCTGAAGGAATTTACATGATGCCAATGATCAGTGCTCAGATCTCCTATCTGTATTTCATGCTCAACCGAGCAGATCAGCTTCCGGGTAAAGATGCTTACGATCGCTATGAAGAGTTGAAGAAGCTATTGGCAGAAGTGAAAGCTTCCCGTTAGGATGAAAGAAGTTGAGGAGATTATCAACCGGCTTGAGCTTCAGCCTCATCCGGAAGGAGGATATTTCAAAGAAGTCTATCGCAGTGAAGGAACGATCAACGAACTACCTTCTAATTATGATGGTCGTAGGAATTATTCCACTTCCATTTACTTCCTGCTAACCTCTGACACCTTTTCGGCATTCCACAAGATCAACCAGGATGAGATCTGGCATTTCTACCAGGGTTCTCCGATTGAATTACACGTCATTGCACCAAATGGTAAACATAAATCCCACTTGATAAGTAACCACTTTGAAGAAGGCCATGTACCTCAGCTTGTGGTGCCGGGTAATCACTGGTTTGCTGCGAAAGTCCTTGGAGAGAATACATTTGGATTAGTTGGATGCACAGTTGCTCCCGGTTTTGATTTTCAGGATTTCACACTCCCGGAAAGGCAGGAACTACTTGATCTCTTTCCGCAACATGGAGAGCTAATTGTTTCTTTCACACGTCCATAATTGTTTCTTTCACACGTCCAAATGATTAGTAGGCTTGACTTAATTAAAGACTAGCTGCTTTTTATGGCATTGATAATTACAGCAGTTGCCATTCCAAGTAGCCCTCCAACCACTACTCCTTCAACTATTTCTTTGTTTTTCTTTGCTAGTCTGGCATTATAAAAATCTTTCCAATCTAAAAAGCCTGCTTTATTAAGATAATTCTGTACAAAATCATGACTAAGTCCCCCTTGATTCAAGAGCTTCTCAAAAGTATGATAGTCATCTAAAGATGCTTTATTCTGCTCAATTCTATCAGTAATGTTTCTTAACAACAAAGTTTCCATGTGCTAATGCTCTTTGGACTTTTGAATTTTGCTGCCTGCTTCTTTAATCATTCTCTCTTCTTCTTCTAACCTCAGTCTTTTTATCTCAAGCCCCTCTTTCTCAAGTGATTTTTCTATCATTTTGTCTTGAAACTTCTGCAATCGTTCATACCACAACCAGAAACCTATTATTCCGACTAGGAGGAAAGCTACAATAATAGAAACGAACAAAACAGAATAATTGACGTCAAAATGCAGAAAAACCACAACACAAATCGTAAGACCGGAAATCGCAATAAACTTGTATAGGTTATCAGAAGGTACCTGAGTCGGTGAGAAGTGCATAGTTAAAAATAATTCAATTGGGCACTAGTCACTTCGATGTAGTTAAGTTGTAAACCAATGTTCTTTGTAGAAACTCTGAATTAATAATGCTTATCCAACTCAACGAAAAGCTCATTTCGTTTTCCTCTTCCTATGGCTTCATAAACTGATCTAAAACTCATTTTAAGGTCATCTGCAGAAGTGATTCCTGATTGATGCGGAGAGATCAGGATCTTTGGATGCGTCCATAGCGAAGAATCCGATGGAAGTGGTTCGGTTTCAAACACATCCAAAACGGCCTCTTGAAGCCAATTCCTTTCCAGGGCAAGTATCAGATCTTCTTCAACCACCGCATCTCCCCTGCCAACATTAATGAAAAGTGCACTGTTGAACAGCTTAAAAAAAGGTTCATTAAGCCTACCAATTGTCTGAGGAGTTGAAGGAAGCGTATTGATCACTACCTGAATATCAGAGGGAATGGATTCCCAGGTACTTATCTGATCGAAAAAGGCCTTTGTCATTCCTGAGTTATCCAGACCTGTTATTGAATTTGCAAAAGGTGCCAGTTGTCTTGCTACACCTGTTCCAATGGTGCCGGTTCCCAGGATCAATACATTTAGTGTCTTGGCATCAACTGTTGGAATTTGACTCCATTTCCTTTCTTTCTGGTTTTCATACACTTTCAAAAGGCCTTTGGTATGAGCAATCAGATAGGCGAGACAAAACATCCCAATCTTATCGCCCATGTTTCCGGAAGATCGAGTGAGAATGGTATGCTTACTTAACTTCTCTAACTGCATGAAGGAATCTACACCTGCACCAAATGAGTGGATCCACCTGATGTGACTAACGTCAGCATTCAAAGGGAGGAAGTTGAACCCTGCGATCGCATCTACTGTTTGCAACTGCTTCATTGCCTCTTTTGCCGAAGTAGCTTTGATGATATCTAACGAAGGAAATTCCTCTTTCACTAATTCAGTGAACTCATTAGAAAGTCTGCCATATGTAAGGAATTTATAATTCACCAATAATTCAAATCAACCGCTCATAAAAGTAGCCCTGATTTAGTATGTCTGATTAATTAATTCAGTACGAAATCATCTTACAATTCATTCTTTTGGATGAAAAGGACTAATAATGATGGTTAAATCACTTATTTACTCATTTCTTCTTGGTTTCTGTTCTATTCTCTACGCTCAAGACCGTAGTACCAAAGACCTGGCCTTTCTTGTTGGTGATTGGAAAATGAAAATGACATTCAGCCCGGAGACAGATGAACCAAGGATACTAGATGGAGCCATGGAATGTCAATGGACCATGGATAGCACATTCATCCGATGTGAGTATCTCATGAAGCGATCTGGAAAGAAGGACGCATTAAATGATGTCTACTTCAATTTCAACTCAGTAACCAACACTTATGAAAGCCTATGGTTCAGTTCTACCTGGCCCGTGAAAGTATTGCTAGGAGGTGATTTGAAAAAGGTCGGGAGTGAATGGATTCTTGAGACAACCGCTGAGTTCCCCATTGCTGATGGTGTCGTCGAAAACGTCAAAGATGTATTAGTATTTGAAGAAGGATCGAATGAATTTGAACGAAAAACCTTTATCAAAACTTCTAAGGAAACGGAATGGAAGTATCATTCCAAGGAGGATGCGATAAAGGTCAAGATTGAACAACTAGCGAACGAAGAACAGATCTCCGGGAAAACCTGGCAGGCAGTCGGACCAGGGTTGACGAATGCAATTCGAGCAACAAGTCAGATCTATATCAGCGACCGATTAGCTGACCAGTACGAGCTAGACAAAAAAATCATTCAAAACTTCCTGAAGTATACCCTTAGCTACACGAGCAATCAGCTATCAGCAGATAAAGTGATCTACCGGTATCCGCATTACAATGAAGCAGCAGTCAACAAGGATCTAAAGGAACTTGAACAATTAGGTTTGCTAGAGCTAAGAGACACTCTTTATTCAATTACCTCCGGAAGTAAGCAAATCATTGATGACTACTGGGACCTTCGCCTGGCGCAGACACGCTATTTTGATTATGTAAGTGATGATAGGCTTCAGGCGCTTTACACCGTAATGGACAAAATCGTCAAAAGGGCCCGAAAACTTGACGATTCCTACCCCAACCAGTCTGTCCTCAATCGTTTTCATAGTCGGTCATCACAATTTGAAGATTATCCACTTTCGGTAAAGGTCAGCGAGCTTTTGAGAGAGTTTACTGCCTTTATTAATGATGTGAGTCACTATAAATACGTGCAGTTTCCTCAACAAACCCAAGATGAACGATTTAAGGATCTGAACCTTTCGCCTTTGGCAATGGAACTTATGAGCGCAACGAGAAATAGCAGGGTTTATAAGTTACAACGATGTTATGTTCAACCAAATTGGAGACAGGGTGTATCAGGTTGTGATAAGGCAGTTGACGAGCTAATAGCAGGCGGATTAGTCAGAAAAGAAGATGGAACCATTCAACAAACACAGTTGGGTTCTGAATTATCCAAAGCCGCAGAAGCTTTTGCTGACGAAAGAAGGTATCAGGCCTGGCAAGATGTGACAGTACTGGAATACCTGGAATTCAAAGAAGTACTGGATTGGATCTTAGAAAATCCGGTAGAAGCATTCGTTCCATATCCGGAACGCTATCGAAGGCTTGTTCAAAGTATTGGTTTTTCACCGAATCAGGATATCCTTTACTTCACCCTACCTCATCGGGAGTATTTGGAAAGCCAGGGTCATGAAGTGACGGAAGAAATACCACGCCTGGTCATTTATTATGCTATAAAAACAAAATCAGGTTGGGGCGACCCGAAACTCATTGATTTCGGAGCTGAACATAAAGTGTATGAGCCGACGCTTTCCCCGGACGGTCAACTCATGCTATTCAATTCAAACAGACAATTGGACGGAAGTCCTGTTGAAGATCGTGCACCAAACAATTTGTGGTATTCTCAAAAGAAAAACGGAAAATGGCAGGCACCAAAATACCTTGTCAATATCAATACGAAAGAAAACGAAGAGTCCTACGCCACGCTCACAAATGAGGGAGACTTGTTTTACGTGAGAGGATCCGAATTAAATGGAGAGACCGTTTTCACGATCTATTCAACCAGGTTTAAAGGAGAAAAAACGAAAAAAGGTAAACCCATTGGGCTTGGCTATGCCATTGGAGATCCCTGGGTAGCTCCGGATGGCAGCTACATTATTTACACCAAGTTCGATCCAAAAGATTGGGTAAACACGTGTGATCTCCACTACTCTTTCAGAGATGGTAACGGATGGACAGAACCCAGAAAGATGCCCAGGATCAATGGAAAGCGATCGGATTATGCAGTAGCCATTACTCCCGATGAAGAATGGATCTTCTATCGAAGAAGAGGACGGTTCTTAAAATTTCCATTTCAGCCAATACTGGAAGAAATGAAGGCAAACAAAGAGCCGTGAGAGTTTACATATTCCTACGGTACTGTCCACCTACCTCAAACATGGCGTGGGTAATCTGACCCAGAGAACAGTATTTGGAAGCCTCCATCAAAGATTCGAACATGTTCTCATTTCGAAGAGCTGCTTCCTGAAGTTTGCGTAGGTAGTCTTCAGATTTGGTAGAATTCCCTTTTTGCATCTCTTCCAGATTCTTGATCTGCTGCTCCTTCTCTTCCTTCGTAGCGCGGATCACTTCATCTGGTATGATGGTTGGTGAACCTTTGGAAGAAAGGAACGTATTGACTCCAATTATCGGAAGTTCCCCAGTATGCTTTTTCGTTTCGTAGTAAAGCGACTCTTCCTGGATCTTGCCCCGCTGGTACATGCTTTCCATCGCCCCTAACACTCCTCCTCGTTCAGTGATCCGATCGAATTCAACCATCACCGCCTCCTCAACTAAATCAGTTAGTTCTTCCGTGATGAATGATCCTTGCATGGGGTTTTCGTTCTTGGCCAATCCAAGTTCTTTATTGATGATCAGCTGAATAGCCATCGCTCGCCGAACCGACCCTTCAGTTGGGGTAGTGATGGCTTCATCGTAAGCGTTAGTATGTAATGAATTACAATTGTCGTAAATCGCGTAAAGCGCCTGCAATGTCGTTCGGATATCGTTGAAATCGATTTCCTGGGCATGCAGGGACCTTCCGGAAGTCTGGATGTGGTACTTGAGTTTTTGCGATCGCTCATTCGCTCCATACTTTAGCTTCATTGCTTTCGCCCAGATCCTTCTTGCCACTCTTCCAATTACTGCATACTCCGGATCAACACCATTCGAGAAGAAGAACGAAAGGTTTGGAGCAAATGCGTTAATGTCCATTCCCCGGGACAAATAATATTCAACGAACGTGAATCCATTTGCAAGTGTGAATGCCAATTGTGTGATTGGATTAGCCCCTGCTTCTGCAATGTGGTATCCTGAAATCGAAACGGAATAGAAGTTTCGAACATTCTGGTCAATGAAGTATTGCTGCACATCTCCCATCAGGCGAAGGGAGAATTCGGTAGAGAAAATACAGGTGTTTTGTGCCTGATCTTCTTTAAGGATATCGGCCTGCACCGTCCCCCTTACCGCAGACAGTGCTTCAACCTTGATCTTTTCGTAAACATCCTTTGGCAATACCTGGTCGCCGGAAACACCCAGCAACATCAACCCTAATCCATCATTTCCTTCAGGAAGTTCACCGGAATAGACCGGTCGCTTAAGACCTTTTTCTTTGTAGAGTTTGTCAATTTTAGCATTAACCTCTTTCTCTAAGCCATTCTCCTTAATGTGCTTTTCACATTGCTGATCAATGGCTGCATTCATGAAGAAAGCACATATGGTTGATGCCGGACCATTGATAGTCATTGAAACGGAGGTAGTAGGATCACACAGGTCAAAGCCTGAGTATAATTTCTTCGCGTCATCCAGGGTACAAATGCTCACCCCAGAATTACCAATCTTGCCATAGATGTCCGGACGATAATCCGGGTCTTCACCATAAAGTGTGACCGAATCAAACGCGGTGGATAGTCGAGCCGCTGGCAATCCCTTGCTCACATAGTGGAATCGTCGGTTAGTTCGTTCCGGTCCTCCCTCGCCTGCAAACATTCGGGTAGGATCTTCTCCCTGTCGCTTAAATGGAAATACGCCAGCTGTGTATGGAAACTCTCCCGGAACGTTCTCCTGCAAGCTCCATTTCAGAATATCGCCCCACGCTTCATATCGTGGTAATATGACTTTTGGGATCTGAGTATGTGAAAGTGACTCTGTGGTAGTCTTCACCTTGATCTCCTTGCCTCGCACCTCGTAGGTATACTCTTCTCCTTCATAGTTAGCTTTTTTGGCTTCCCACTCTTCAAGTATCTTCAAATTATGAGGATCAAGATCAAGTTTCAATTCCGCTTTTGCCTCCTCAATGGCTTTTAGAGCTTCTTTTTTGTCCTTAAGTACTTCAGCGGACTGATCCAATCCATATAATTTCTGAGCTATTGACTTCTGATCTTCAACCTTCTCATTATAACCTCGAATGGTCTCTGTGATCTCTGAGAGATACCTTGTTCGTTTCGGAGGGATAATGAAGATCTTCTCGCTCATTTCATCAGAACTTTCAAAAGAAGACTTCAAGTCAGCTCCTGTTTTATCCGAGATCAGGTTCATCAGGGACAAATACAGTTGATTCATTCCCGGATCGTTGAACTGTGAAGCGATTGTTCCAAAAACCGGAAGGTCCTCATCCTTAGCATCCCACAATTGATGATTACGCTGATATTGTTTTTTAACATCCCTCAGAGCATCAAGTGCCCCCCTCTTATCAAACTTGTTGAGTGCGATCATATCAGCAAAATCGAGCATGTCGATTTTCTCCAGCTGGGTAGCTGCACCATATTCAGGTGTCATTACATAAAGAGATGCATCGGAATGATCCGTAATTTCAGTATCGGACTGGCCAATACCAGAAGTCTCTAATATGATCAAATCAAAATTTGAAGCCTTAACAATGTCGATAGCATCCTGCACATATTTTGAAAGTGCCAGGTTGGATTGCCTCGTAGCAAGCGAACGCATGTAAACCCGCTTATTGAAAATCGAATTCATACGGATCCGGTCTCCTAGTAATGCTCCTCCTGTCTTTCGCTTGGAAGGATCCACTGAAATGACCGCAACCGTTTTATCTGCAAAATCCAGTAAAAATCTTCGAACCAACTCGTCGACCAAAGAAGACTTACCAGCTCCACCAGTTCCGGTAATTCCCAACACAGGAGTATCAACTGCCTGCTTGCGCAATGCTTCAATTTCTACTTTGTGTTCCTCCGGAAAATTCTCTGCCGCAGAAATCAATCTGGCAATCGCTGCATGATCTTCAGAGCTCAGTCGCTTCACCTGCCCGTTTAATTGCTGACCAACAGAATAATCGCTCTGTTTAACCAGGTCATTGATCATTCCCTGCAAGCCCATCGCACGACCATCATCAGGTGAATAGATCCTTGTTATCCCATAGTTGTGAAGCTCCTCTATCTCCTCAGGTAAGATCGTTCCTCCCCCGCCTCCAAAAAGCTTGATGTGTCCGGCTCCCCGTTCGTTAAGGAGATCATACATGTACTTGAAATACTCAACGTGACCACCCTGGTAACTTGTGATTGCAATCGCCTGTGCATCTTCCTGGATCGCGCAATCCACTATTTCCTGGACTGATCGATTGTGCCCCAGATGGATCACCTCACATCCGGTAGATTGAATGATCCTGCGCATGATGTTAATGGCAGCATCGTGCCCATCGAAGAGCGACGCAGCAGTAACAATTCGAATATGATTTTTAGGTTGATATATCTCAACAGCTGGGGTCATGAGCAACACGTTTTTGGGACTGCAAAATTACTGAAATTGGGTCGATTTTGAATGGTCTCACAACTAGAGTAGTGGGACCACTGATCAACCTTCAAGCTCATTCAAAAAGTTTGTGAGAAAATAAATGTGTTGGGTCATCTCCTTTCCGACGGATAAACCTTCATTCAGTAAATAGTTGAAAAACAACTCTTCGAGTGTTCTCTTAAATCTTTTGCTGAAGCAAATTCAAGCAATGACTTTAACTCAGAGAGCATATGTTGTTCGTGTTCAAAGTTTCCAAGGATATCCATGGTATGCAAAAATAGATAAGTTATGATATATCATAACCATGTCAGTTGATTAATTTCTGACCTTGGTCGCCACTCATGAAAGACGAGGAGTTCTTAATAAAACTAGGACAAAACCTAAAGGAATTACGCTTGGCAAAAGGTATGAGTCAAGTCGATGTATGTTCCCGACTAAATATGGACAAAACTTACTTGTCTGCAATAGAAAACGGTCATCAGAATCCATCAGCGCTAACACTCAAGCAAATACTGGAAGCGATGGGAGAAGATCCACATCTTCTTCTGATTAAAGAGGTATAATAGGACATTATTGGGGTCAGGTTTATGGAAACAAAGGAAGAGTTCTTCATTGCTGTTGGAAAACGGATCAACCAATTGCGAAAAGAAAAAGGATATTCGTTCCAGGAGCTCGCAAATCGTGCTACCATCGAAAAATCAAACCTTGTCAAAATCACCACAGAAGGACGAAACATTACCATTGGAAGCTTAATGCTAATCGCTCATGGTTTAGGTGTAGCTCCAAAGGAGCTATTGGATGTAATGCCCTAGCGTCCTGCGATTCTATTCGTGGGACGACTACAGAACAGCAGCAGTAGACAGAATGTAGAGATACTCGTCCATTTTCCGGTTGCCCCCCTTTCTCTTGAGGTTTTCTTTTGCCTCAAAAACAGATGAAAGGACTCATTACACTCTTGTTAGTCACCGGTATGTATGTTGCTAACGGTCAGAAATTGCAAACGGAAGGCTTTGTCCGTCTGGTGCATGTTTTCAATCAAAACTTCACAGATCAATCAACTTTTTATTCTCCCAGTCCATCAGCCGGGTTAACTCTGAGATATCAATCCGTTTTCGTTGATTTTGGAAGCTTCATCAATAAGAATGACGTTTATGGCTTCTACAGTTTTTATGGGTCTGTACTTAGATCAAGTGAACTGGATGATCAATGGCAGTTAATCAATACCTGGTTCGGCGAACAATTATACCTTCCTGATCAGGGTGAAGATCCTTCTTCCTGGACCCATACTTATGGAATTAATACGGCGTTTGTTCGTCCGGGAAGCTGGGGAACGATTGCTATTCCGCTAACCGTCGGTGTAGCTTATTCCGAGGAAACTTACAGTTTGAATATGAGGATCGTTCTCAATCTTACGATTCCGATCAATTGAAATCATAAAGAACAAAAAAGGCTGACCTTCTTAAATTATAGAAGATCAGCCTCTAAATCATTAGTGAATTTGTGACTACCTAATTCCTCGTCGTTCCATAACTACTCTCGAAGCATCTCTATCAACTGTGGGGATCACTACATTTCCGTCCGCATCCCAACGTTGGTAGAAGACAACCAGGTCTCCCGCTTCATCACCATAATGCAGCATAATTATACTGTCAATCATTTCCCAGGTAGAGCTTGAGCAATTAGTCAAATCACCATCACTTACTTCGCTTTCAAAACTTCTTATGTTTTCAATTACATCACAATTTTCCAGACATTCCAGGTGGTCTTGAGCCTCAACTCCACCGTTTGGACTCCATATGAAATAGTCAATATAGGTGACCTCTGGTTGTACAGTTACATAATCCGGAATGAATCGGATGTTAAACTCACAGGTAGCCACTGGAAAGCTTAACGTCAACACTGCTCTCTCCGGATCATTGATCGAGTGAAAGTATCGATCTGACCAGGTAGGTTCAAAATCGTACTCAGCAGCACTGGCTTCCGGCCCGCGGATACTCACTACCTGAGTTTGGCCAGTTACCTCCAATTCAATGATTGCCTCTGTCCCTGCAAAGAGGGTACCTTGAGCTTCTTCAAAATCCTGGTAGAGATCCTCACCTTCGAATGAACTCAGAGTTACTTCATAACTCCCGGGATCAACGACACCTACAGTCAAAACGTGATCATCACCTGCCTCAAGTGTGTCTTTGATGATGGTGTCGGCACTTTGTAAAGTGATCAGGGCATGATCAAGATCAGCAGGAAGTCCATTTAATTCAAAGGACAAGCCTTCATTTGGTGGTACAGAATCATCGGACTTACAGTGAACCAGTAGTCCGGCAATTAATAGAAAAATTAATGTTCGCATTTAGTATAGACCTTATTTTATGTGCGAATTAACGCAAACAGGTCCTGCACCGATTGGTTTACACGGTGTACAAAAGGTAATCACACATATGTAACCCCTGTTTTTGAAACAGCTGGATAGGAGAAAACTACTTGATCAACTTGCCATCCTGCACCCAAACATCTCCTCCTACCCTGACGGTAGCATTGGTGAAGAAATTCCACCTGACATAATCACCTGAAACCTCGCCTCCCAGTTCACTATTGTCACCAAGTGATAATCGGACCACACCAGCTCCATATCCATAGTATGGGATCCAGGGATCCTCGGAAGGAATAGCAAGTTTGGGATTTATGCCTAAAGCGAACTCTCTAAAAGCATTCGAAGATTCATCCTGACCAATTTCCTGCTCAACAGCTTCGGCACCACTCTCAGCACTCACATCGACCACCTTCCCATTCTCAAAGGTTAAAACAAGCCCATTGACAGTCGTGCCACTCCATTGTGCATCTGGGAAAGCAATCTTGCCATTGACTGTTGTTTCGATAGGAGCTACACGGATCGCACCGGATGGCAATTCAATCTCCCGGTCAATCAGGTTTTGTGCCTTCGCCATTTTAAATGCCGAGGCATCCCCATCTTGCTTGGTAACAGGCCGCTCTCCAATCTCGAAAGAAATGTCAGTTCCTTCGGGCGTTGTGACATCTATGGTTTGACCCCTCATGGCATCTTCAAATCGTTGTTGATCACCAGCTAATTTTTGATAATCAGTGGTCATCAAAACATCCTGGTAAAATGCATCAATCTCGTCATTGATATCTATTGGAGCTCCACTGAAATCGTATGCGCCAGCCCAGTGAAAATGGATGGTTCGGCCTATTCCTTCATCGAGGTTTTGTTGGATTAGGTAATAAACAATATCAGCTGGGGTCGCACCGGGCATCATTAAGCCGATATCAACCTGCTTCAAATGTTCCTTTAGCTGTTCATCATCCATGTCTGCAAAAGCAGCCACAAAATCAGTGGTCCATTCCTCTGGCTGTTCTTCTGTTATACTTATCGTTCCAAGATACTGCGCAGAAGAGCTTGTGATTTTTTCAGCTAGCGCGTCAATGAGCGGGTCAAATCTTCCGGGCTGAGCTACCAGAAAGGCTCGTTCACCTTCCTGCAGATCCATACGCTGCATGATCAGATCAGCCAGCTCATCGAATTTCAGCAATTGCTCAGGATTACTTTCTGGTGTTTCATTCTGCTGGCTTGAGTTTGTACATGCTGACAGGAAAATAAGAATGAGGAGAAAAAGGAATGGTCGGATTTGCATGATGGTTGAGGTTTTCGTTTTGTGAAAGATACGAAACCCTGCAACTCAATCCAACCTCACCGCAGTACCACTCGCACTCACCATCAGCATGCCGGAATCTTTACCCACGGTCTCGTAATCCAGGTCAATGGCAATCACCGCATTGGCTCCTAAAGCCTGTGCGGCCTCCATCATTTCCTGGACAGCAATATCCTTTGCATCTCGTAATGATTTCTCGTATGCTCCGGCCCGTCCCCCTACAACATCCGTGATCGAAGCGAAAATGTCCTTGAAAATGTTAGCTCCAATGATGGCTTCACCGGTCACCATTCCGTAGTAGTTGCTGATGGTTTTTCCTTCTACAGTGTTAGTCGTTGTTAGTAGCATAGTTATCTTATTATATCGGTTGAAAGTGCTTTGCGCTTGAATCTTCGGTTCAGTAACGGGTAAAGAAGAACAGATGTTAAGATCAACCCTGTACCTAAATAGAAACCTCCACTCATCTCTTCGCTATCCCCAAAAATGATCAGTGCCAGAATGATCCCATAGATCGGCTCAAGGTTAACAGTGAGATTGATAGAGAATACTGAGATACGCTTCATCAATTCCACGGAAGCCGAGTAAGCGTAAACGGTACAGAAAATGGCAAGTATGGCCAGGTAAATGAAGTCAGAAACGGTCCCATTTAATTGAATACCATCTACGATTTGAGTTGCATAGATCGGAAAGAACAGGATGATCGCCCCACAAGCGCTCATCATTTCATAAAATGTGATCACATACGGATCATACTTCTTAACCATTCTACCATTGATTACCGAGAAAATGGCCGCTATAAAGGCTGAAAAAATAGCCACTAATAACCCCTCTAAATAACCGAACTCTACATTGAAAATGATAACGATCCCAATGATCGCTATTGCTCCCAGGATCACTTCATAACCTCTCACTCTTCTACCCAGGGAAATCGGCTCAATAAATGCCGTCCACAACGAACAGGTGGCCATACCTGCCAGGCAAACAGAGACGTTGGCTATCCTGGCAGACAAGAAAAAGGTGATCCAGTGAAGGCCAATGAGCATTCCAGTGAATAATATGATCATCAAGTCTTTTCTACCCTGTATCCTGATTGGCTTTTTTGCCAGCCGGATAACCACGTAAAGACCAAAAGAAGCAATGAGCGTTCGATAGAACACCACTTCAACCGTTGGGAGCTTGACTAACATTCCCAGGATAGCAGTAAAGCCCCAGATCAACACGACGAAGTGAAGATGTAAGTAATCCTTGCTTTCGTTGGTCATCGTGGTACGGTTTTATACAAGATGAGGCCAACAATTGAAAAAACAATGTTAGGTATCCAAACAGCTAAAATGGTATTCATGGATCCTGCTTCTGCAATGGCATTTGCCAAAATGAAAGTGATAATAAAAGCAAAAGCGATCAGGAATCCCAGGGCGATTTGAAAGCCCGTGCCTTGCCTGGATTTCCGGGCAGAAACGATCAACCCAATAAACATCAACACAACGACGGTAAAGGGCTGCATGAACCTTATATATTTCTCAATCTGATAGAGGTGAACATCATCGGCTCCCCGTGATTGTTGCAGTGCGATGTAGTCGTTCAATTCAGTAAGTGTCATGGTTTCCTGGTGGCGGTCTTTATTCTCAAAATCTTTTGGAGAGAGGTTCAAAACAGTATCCATTTCCTTCCCCTCTTCTATGATCTCAATACTATCCAAAATGCTGCGTTTTTGCCAGTTTTTCAAGGTCCAAAAACCGGTCGTATCCCACTGAAGCTGGGTGGCTGTGATCTTTTCAATAAGCTGCTCCTCTTTGATCCGTTCTAACGTCACGATATTCCCGACCTCACGTCGGTTGTCATATCGATATAGGTACACATAGCCTTCTGGGCCTATCTTAAAGTGAATATGTTTACCGGAATAGTAGAAAGGATCCTTTAAGTATTCCAATTCAAAAGAGATCCTAAACTTATTTGCTTCGGGAATGACGTAACTGTTCAGATAAAAGCTGGCTGCACCGATCATTACCGCTCCAATTAGGTACGGTAGCATCAACCGCTTGAAACTAACACCGCTTGCAAGAATGGCTATGATCTCCGTTTTGGCTGCCAACTTGGCCGTAACAAAAACCGTAGCGATAAATACCGTGATTGGTGTCAGCAGGCTTGCGATATACGGAATGAAAGTGAGATAGTACTTCCAGATCAATTCCATACTGACCTCATTCTTAATGAAGTCATCATTCTTCTCAGTGAAGTCGATCACACATATGATCAATTCCAGGAGTGCAACCACAAAGACGAAAGTGGTCAATAGCTTCTTCAATATGTACCAATCGATCTTCTTCACAAGCGTTGCGATACTTTCTTAACCATTTGATTCTTCCATTCAGCAAATGTCCCCTCGCTAATCTGCTGGCGGGCTTCCTTTACCAACCACAGGTAGAAAGTGAGGTTCTGAATGCTTGCAATTTGTGCGCCAAGAATCTCGTTGCTGATGATCAGATGACGGAGATACGCCTTTGTATAGAACGAACTGACATAACCACCAAGTCCGGGATCTATGATCGAAAAGTCGGTTTTCCACTTTTCATTGCGGATATTAACGATCCCCTCCGTAGTGTAAAGCATCCCATTGCGTGCGTTTCTTGTAGGCATGACACAATCAAACATATCGATACCCAGAGCAATGCATTCAAGAATGTTTTCGGGTGTCCCAACGCCCATTAAGTACCTTGGCTTGTCTTCCGGAAGCAGTTGGCAGACCAGATCTGTCATTGCATACATTTCCTCAGCAGGTTCGCCTACTGAAAGTCCGCCGATTGCATTGCCATCCATTCCTGTATTTGCTATGTACTCAGCTGACTGCTTTCGAAGGTCTTCATAAGTGCTACCCTGAATAATTGGGAAGAGTGACTGCTCATGCCCATATTGTGAGCTCGTCTCATTCATTTGATCAATGCAGCGATCGAGCCAGCGATGTGTCATGTGCATCGATTTCTCAGCATAGGCATAATCACATGGGTAAGGCGTACATTCATCAAACGCCATAATAATGTCAGCACCAATGGTGCGCTGTGTGTCAATGACGTTTTCAGGAGTAAAAAAATGATAGGATCCATCTATGTGAGATTGAAACTTCACCCCTTCCTCCGTAATCTTCCTGCTTTCAGCCAATGAATAAACCTGGTATCCTCCACTATCCGTCAAAACCGGTCCATTCCAGCCATTAAACCCGTGGATGCCTCCAGCCTCCTTGAGTATTTCCAAACCTGGCCGCATGTACAAATGATACGTATTCCCGAGAATGATTTTTGCATGAATGTCGTCCGTAAGTTCCCGCTGGTGCACTGCTTTTACCGTTCCGGCAGTGCCCACAGGCATAAAGATTGGAGTTGGAATTTCCCCATGATCCGTCACAAGAATTCCTGCTCTTGCGCTCGATTTACTATCCTTGTGAAGAAGGCTGAATTGCATGAAGCGCAAAAATACGTTTAAAGAACAATGATTCTCAGCATCTGGATAATCGCGTTAAGTATTCAGCTGCTGATCGTCCTGATCCTGGCAAGCCAATTCCTGCGATATAAACAAGGCAAGCCAACAGATACAAAGATTTCCGTGATCATAGCCGCTCACAATGAAGTTGAGAACCTAAAAAAACACCTCCCGGTTCTAATGGCTCAGGATCATCCTGACTATGAGATTGTCATTGCCCTGGATCGAAGTAATGACGGTAGTGCGGAACTCCTCAGATCCATGGGTTATTCAAACATTAAAATTGTAGACATTACCTCAACACCATCAGGCTGGGATCACAAGAAATTTGCACTTACAAGAGCGATCGAAAAAGCGACCGGTGAATGGTTGATTTTCACTGATGCGGATTGTTATCCGGAATCACAGGAATGGCTCAGTAGCTGCACCAGGTCGATGCAACGTAATACAGACATAGTATTGGGATATTCTCCCTATGAACGGTCAGGTCCGTTGTTACTTCAAAACTTCATCCAATATGAGACATTTGTGACAGCCTTTCACTATTTGTCGATGGCTATCACAGGGAATCCATACATGGGAGTTGGAAGGAATCTAGCAATTAGAAAGTCTTTTTTTGAGGAGAAAAACGGCTATGAGGCCTTTAAGTCAACAATGGGTGGCGATGATGATCTTTTTATCCAGGAATATGGAACTGTCGAAAACACAAGAGTACTTCTCGGTCCAGTATCAATTACAAGATCGATCCCAAAAAAGACCTGGAGAAGTTACATCCACCAAAAAAACCGACATTTATCAGTAGGGAAAAAATACGGTATTGTGGATCAATTTTTGCATGTAGTTTTCCATATATCATTACTGGTAACCTGGCTGTTAATGCCATTCAATGCAATACAAAATATTATACCAATCATCCTATTTTATCTCTTTGTTAAAGGGATCGGGTATAGATTTGCTCAGAGCAAAATGGGCGCAGGGTTCAACTATATCCTGCTTCCTCTCGTTGATTGGATGTATGCAATTTTTCTACCAACAGTTGCACTCAGGTCAAGACTCATAAAGGATAATCAATGGAAGAAGAAGTAAACCGTCAGTTTTCGGATAAAGCACTTCGCGATTTTAAGTTGATCGATCTTGCCACCAAAGGCAAGGATGATTCTGCCTATGCTGAACTGATGGAGCGTTATAAAAAGCCGGTTTATCACATGATCCTTAAGATGGTAAGGAATGTAGATGATGCAGAAGACCTGACCATTGAAGCCTTCGCCAAAGCTTTCAAAAATCTTGGCCGTTTCAAGAAAGACTACACTTTCAGTACCTGGCTGTTTCGAATTGCGACCAACAATGCCATCGACTTCATCCGAAAAAAGAAACTGGAAACTTATAGCCTGAACAGTTCATTCACAGATGACAGTGGTGATTCAGTGAACATTGATGTTCAGGACAAAAACCTGACACCCGACGAGGAAACCATCAAAGGTCAGAAGATCGAATTGGTGAGGATGTTTGTAACGAAGTTGCCAGCTAAATATCAGCGGCTCGTGAAACTTCGATACTTTGATGAGCTTTCCTACGATGAAATTGCCAAGGAGATCGAAGCTCCTTTAGGTACAGTGAAGGCTCAGCTGCACCGGGCCAGAGAACTCATGTACGAGTTGGTCAAGGATAAAAAGTCACACATTTAGTATTGGAGGCAAAGCTTGTCTTCGACTACTTCCCTGACTTGACTGTCGCTCAACGCGATCAATTCAATAAGCTATATCCTTTATATCAGGAGTGGAATGCTCAGATCAATGTGATCAGCAGAAAAGATATTGACGAATTGTATGAGCGTCATGTGCTTCACAGCCTTGCAATAGGAAAGTTTATCCAGTTTCTACCGGGCACACACGTTCTCGACGTTGGAACGGGTGGTGGTTTCCCAGGTATTCCGTTAGCCATCCTATTTCCCGAAGCACACTTTCACTTGGTGGACTCTATAGCCAAAAAGATCAAAGTGGTAGAAGCCGTTGCTGACTCAATCGGTCTTATGAACCTGACTGCTGAACATAACCGAGCTGAAAAAGTTGAAGGGCAGTTCGACTTTGTAGTGTCACGAGCGGTTGCCAGGACCAAAATGATCCATAGCTGGACTTATAAAAGGATCAAATCAGAAAGTCGACACTCAATCGAAAACGGGTGGATCTTATTGAAAGGTGGAGATCTGGATGAAGAACTTGCTGAATATGGAAATCAACACAGAGTGGTTAATCTTAAAGACTATTTTGATTCGGATTTTTTCAAAACCAAGAAAATAGTTTATCTGCCCGGAATGAGAAAAAGATAATAGCCATCGGTATTGCCATTTGTACGATACTAATTTTTGATTGGACTAAACTGGTGCTATATTGTAAGCAGTAAAAACCAATTATTATAAAATGAAAAAGACTACTATTTTATTAGCGTTTACGCTTGCCCTTCTATTATCTGTGTCCACCACTTTTGCACAATCCCGAGTTGGAGGTGGGTTAGCCTATGGAACTGAAGTTGAAAGCCTTGGTATTGGCATCAATGGAGAGTTTTCTGCCACTGACAAAATCAACATTGCGCCTAGTTTTATTTATTACTTCGGAGACGACAATGTTTCCTGGTGGGAAGTGAATGGTAACATCAATTACATCTTCAGCGAAAGCAGTGCGACTGTCTATGGAATTACCGGACTTAACCTGACTGGTATTACTGTTGACCTTGGCCCTTTCGGAGATGCCAGTGATACAGAAGTTGGTCTGAACATTGGTATCGGATCAAATTTTGATACTGGTGGTTCAATAATGCCATTTGCAGAAGCAAAGTATGTTTTAGGAAATGCAGATCAGCTGTCGTTGTTTGGAGGAGTAAGATTCACACTGAACTAACGATAAAATTTATTGACTCTAAGGCTCCTTCATGGAGCCTTTTTTATTTCTTTCCTCACAGAAATAAAAAACCCCTCAACTTTATGAGGGGCTGCACTTCTATTTATAACCAAAAAAAGTAAAGTGCTGAGAAAGTCCAAAAGTCAACCTTACGATCTTCAATTGGAAGGGTTTGTGATCTACCATATATCTACGGTAGCGCACTTATGGTATTTATTTCCTCAATAATTGTGCTATTGTCTACCTGGACATGAATATTTTTAAAGGCAGATGCGTTTTTATCTCCAATTTCTTACCCAATGCCTTCAAAGAAGATTGTTGTTCTAACCGGATCAGGTATAAGTGCTGAAAGTGGCTTAAAAACCTTTCGCGAAGCAGGTGGTCTTTGGGAAGGTTATGATGTGACAGAAGTTGCTACCCCTGAGGCCTGGGAAAGAGATCGCGCATTGGTCCTGGAATTCTACAATCAGCGGAGAAAACAGGCTGAGGAAGCCAAGCCGAATCCCGGTCATTTGGCGTTAGCTGAGTTAGAAGAACACTTTGAAGTGTCAATCATTACCCAAAATGTGGACAGCCTTCATGAAAGTGCTGGCAGTACGCAAGTTCTTCACCTCCACGGAAAACTTAACCAGGCAAGGAGCACAATGGACCCCTCACTTATTTACGATTTGGATGGTTGGGAATTAAATGAGGGGGATATTTGTGAAAAAGGATCTCAGTTAAGGCCTCATATCGTCTGGTTTGGGGAAGCAGTACCTATGATGGAACCTGCGATCAAAGAGACCCTTGATGCCGATATTTTTATTGTAGCCGGAACCTCACTTGTAGTCTATCCAGCCGCGGGTTTACTGGATTTTGCGCCATTAAGTGCACCTAAGTTTATTGTGGATCCCAAAATTCCGGATGTAGGTAGTTCATACAACATGCATTTATACGAAGAGCCCGCCTCTACAGGACTTCAGAAAGTCAAAGAACTTCTAATCAATGAGCACCAATGAGTAAGCAGATCATCGAAAGCTTCTATGAGGCATTTAAGAATCACCAGGCTGAAGCTATGAACGCTTTGTATCATCCGAATGCCACGTTCAGCGACCCGGTATTCAGAAATCTCAACCACGAGGAAGCGTGTGCTATGTGGGAAATGCTAATTTCAAGGGCTAAAGGAAATCTAAAAATTGAGTTTCATTCAATCGTTGCTGATGATAAGCTCGGCCAATGTACCTGGGAAGCACGATATCCTTTTTCCAAAACACAACGTCAGGTTCATAATGTCATTCATGCTACTATGGAATTCCAGGAAGGACTGATCGTGAAGCACACAGATCAGTTTAATCTTTGGCGCTGGAGTGGTATGGCCCTTGGTATACCAGGGAAATTATTAGGGTGGACACCTATGATCCAAAATAAGATCCGCAGAACAGCAATGAATTCTTTGATGAGCTATATGAGCGACGACTAGTTTTCAGTCATTAAAGTACTAAGTATGCTCTTCTGCTCCTTGCTTGAAAGTCCAAGCCAGTCAAGGGTTGACTGATAGAAAATGTTTTCTACATCTTCCTGCGGAAGGTCCATTTCCTCAATAAACTTCCCAATCTCAAGATCTCCCAAGGGGAAAGGGTAATCTGAGCCAAGGCAGATCTTATCAGAACCGATCAAATCGATTGCATACTTTAGGAAAGTAGCATCATGAGTAATGCTATCCACCCAGAATTTGCCAAGGTAATCACGTGGATTCACGTTATTGTGAACCGCTACCAAATCAGGCCGGCAGTTAAACCCGTGCTCCAGTCTTCCAATAGTTGCAAGAAGTGACCCTCCTGCATGTGAGAAGCAAACACGAAGTTTTGGATACCGTTCGAATACTCCACCGAAGATCATTGAAGCAGCTGCTCGAGCCGTTTCTGCTGGCATCCCAACCAACCAGGGCAGCCAGTATTTCTCCATATACTCCTTACCCATCATTTCCCATGGGTGAACGAGTATCGCCATGTCAAGCTGCTCACAAGCTTCGAAGAACTCAAAGAATCTTGGCTTACTTAAGTTCTGGTTATTGATATTGGAACCGATCTGAACGCCCGGCATTCCCAACTTCTTGATTCGCTCCAACTCCTGTATTGCAAGGTCAGGATCTTGCATTGGGACGGTCCCTAATCCAATGTAATTATTCGGGTGAGCCTCTACTACCTCAGCAATGTGATCATTCAAAAACATGGAAAGGTCCAGGCAGTCGTGCGGTTCGGCCCAATAGCTGAACATCACCGGAATGGTACAGATCACCTGGACTTTCGTCTGGTGCTCCTCGTATTCTTTAATCCTGACATCAGGATCCCAGCAATTGTCATTGATCTCACGGAAGAACTTGTCTCCCTTCATCATTCGGGCAGCTCCCGGCTTGTGATGCAGGAGGGAAATAAAATCTCCATAACCAAACTTCTCCGCAAAGTTTGGGATCTCTTTAGGAATGATATGCGTGTGCATATCGATCTTATAAGGAGCCTTGCCTGCCATATCACAAAGATACCAAAAAAGGCCTACTGGGACTCACAATGCTCCTTCAGCATTTCATTTGCCTGATCCATGTTCAACTTATCCGCATTTCTCAGGCATTCGCAACCACGTTCATTTTGCTCATTGCTCAGGTAAGCCATTGCGGCATTGTACCAAACATTTTTGTTGCCTTGATCTACGGAAAGATATCGCTCATAAAACCCGATCGCATCGCTAAAGTTGCTTTCATAGAAGAATGAATTACCGATCAGGTAAAACACCTCTACACTATTTGCATTGATCTGTAATGCTTTTAAGAAATCCGCTCTTGCCTGACGGTAGGTGCCAGTTTTTAAGAAAGCTTTTCCCCTGTTGAGATAAGCAAGTTCATCTGACGGATTGTTGCTAATCGCTTTTGTCAGGTAATCGGCACACAAGGCGTATTCTCCGGTTTCGTAAGCATTAGCGCCAAGGAGGTTGAGCATAGGAGCAAACTCATCGTCATTGACCAGGTAAGAAGGTAATTGTACGTTTTTATCAAGCAGCGCAAGGTTGTACCAGGCAAGATAGTTTTTAGGCTCCATCTCAATGGCTTTATTGAGATCAGCAATTGCCTCGTCAGTCGCTTCCATCTTAGTGTAAAGCTGAGAACGATTAACGTAGAAATCAGCAATGATGTCGTACTCAAAGGAAGTATTGTAATCAGCCAGTGCCTTCTCCGTCTCCCCTACTTTCTGATACGCCATTCCACGGTATTGATAGACCCTTCCGATCATCGACTGCAAGGTGGCTATAAAAGTCCCCTTTGTCCCAAAAGGATCATAGCCATAGTAGATGGCTTTGGTCTCAGAACTGGCATGATTCTCAATGACGTAGGTGAAATCCTGGATCGCTTGTTCGCTCGAGGCAGAATTGTAATAGATCAGTCCTTTATGAAACCGAGCTTCCAGGTTGCCCGGGTCAATCTTTACTACAGCTTCATAATCCGCAAGCGCTCGTAAGTTTTTGTTTTGCTGTTCATGGATCATTCCGCTCAGAAAGTAATCCTCGGCAGTAGGTTTCTTACCCAGTACTCTGTTAATGTAGTATCGCGCAGAGTCAAGGTTGTTTTCCAGGAAATGTCCACGTGCGAGATCGAATTCATCCTGTGCAGTACTCAACAAAACAAAAAAGCACAGGGAAACACTAAAAAGCAGTTTCATAGGTGTAGCGTTGTGTATTCTCCAAACGCACAGAAAAGAAACAGGTTGCTACAGCACCTTCTGGATCTGCATACCGCTTCCTTTATTCAAATGGATGAACTTGCCATCCTCGTATTTGTAGAAGCTGATCGCCATCACCAGGAACAAACCGGTTCCTTCAGGAATGATCCTGTCATCAATAGAGACCATACCGGTCATTGGCTCGGTGGGGATCTTTAGCAAAGGCAGCATCGAACTCTCGTACGTTCCGAATTTTCCATGTAGATCTTTGTTGACAGGTTTGTACCCCTGACTGGATTGATCAAACTGGTAATCGGAGAGTGCGATCAATCGTGCGTTGATCTTAAAGTTGGATGCTTCTTTTGGGAATTTGAATGTCTTAGCAGGTACGAAAGCAGGGAAATGCAAAATGACCTGCCCTCTTTGAGAACCTGGCTTTACGAAGTACTTCGCACCGAATATCTTTTCGTATGGTGCTGAGGTATTGAATTCAAAACCCTTGAGCAAGTGACCATGTTTGCTAAGAAACAATGGTCGTGTACCGGTTTTCCCTTCTTCCAGTTTCGCGAGGTTTCTAAACTGGGCCGTCAACTTTCCGGATACATACGTTTCGCAGATCTCCGACATTCCGGATGAAAGTGATTGTCTCAGTGTCTTAGCCATCTGCGAGGCTACTCCAAATTCTTTCTGATTGTTTCGTAATTCCTTGTATGACGCCTTGGTCTTAACCTGCTTGGCAGTTGGCCCGCCCTTTCTTGCGATGATCGGTCGATTGACTCCTTTTAAACTGTATTTTCTATATCCTTTAGGTACGTCGGTTTCGTTAGGTGATTCGGATATATTTTTCATCAGCTGGTAGGTTTCATTAATGATTAATCGTTTTAGAGAGAAAATTTACAAATTATCCCGTAACAACCAAAATAAATGATAGTAATCCTTCATCATATGAGAGTTGTCTAATTGAAAATTAGTCACTTATAAGCTATGTGTTATCCAGCTATAATAGCTGCTATCACAAAATAGTTTTTTTATTTCGGCTGCTTGCTTAGCTTAGGTCCCATACTATGTTCAAAAAGCTTTTACTACTTTCTGTTTTTCTTTTTTCCGGAATGATATTCACAGGATGTAGCCGTACTGATACGATCCGTGTCGTCAAACCAAAGAAGCATTGGAGACCTTATAACTCCAAAAAAGATCGAAGAAAGAAAAGAACCAAGATCGTACGAATGAAAACCTGATTACCTATGAGAAAAATCCTTTCACTGCTTTTCATCGCCTTAATTGTTGGATGCCAAACGGGTCAACGAACTACAGCTCCTAAGGAGCCGGAGGTAGGACCATTGGGAGAAAAAGCGATGATCTCTTCTGCGCATCCACTTGCTACAAAAGTTGGGGTCGAAGTATTGAAGAATGGTGGTAACGCTTTTGATGCAGCTATCGCCGTACAGTTTGCACTGGCGGTGGTATTCCCACGAGCTGGTAACATTGGCGGAGGTGGTTTTGCATTGTTTCGCTTAAATGATGGAGCAGTAGGTTCGCTTGATTTCAGAGAGAAAGCCCCGGCAACTGCTAATAGAGATATGTTTCTGGACGAAAGCGGTGAAGTGATTGACGGGCTTAGTACCAGGGGACATTTGGCTGCAGGAGTGCCCGGATCTGTTGATGGTATGTTCAAACTTCATGAACGATTCGGGTCAAAACCTATGGAAGAATTGATCCAGCCAGCGGTTGAGTTAGCCTATTTCGGATACGCTCTGACAGAAGATGCAGCTTACCAGCTTAATCAAAAGCAGGAAGATCTTCGGGAAGTAAATGGTGATGATTTCTTTTTGATCCGCGAGTGGAAAGCCGGAGATTCTATCAAATACACCCAATTGGCTGCTACACTATCTTCTATCCGGGATTTAGGCAGGGATGGATTCTATGGAGGTATTGTCGCAGACCAGATCGTTAAGGAAATGCAACGAGGTGGTGGATTGATCTCCAAAGAGGACCTTGCTAACTATGAAGCACAATGGCGTGAGCCTTTAATTGGTTCTTACAGAGGTCACAAAGTCATTGCCATGCCACCCCCATCAAGTGGTGGAATAGCCGTTCTTCAATTGTTGAAAGGAGCCGAAGGCTATGATATAAAATCAATGGGGCACAACACTTCCAAAACCGTCCATGTGTTAA
Source organism: Cyclobacteriaceae bacterium (assembly GCA_965267415.1). Lineage (GTDB taxonomy): Bacteria > Bacteroidota > Bacteroidia > Cytophagales > Cyclobacteriaceae > Ekhidna. Next base: position 1,790,313 of record OZ253955.1, read on the forward strand.
CAGAATTAGAGCGTCGTGTCTATGCTGATCGAGCTACACACCTTGGTGATCCTGACTTCTATGAAGTGCCGGTAGACATGTTGTTGGATGATGATTACAACAAAGAGCGATTTTCCACGATTCGACTAAACAAGAAAACAGACTCACAAGACATCAAGGAAGGAGAAGTGGATATCATCGAAAGTGTTGAAACGACTCATTTTTCTGTGGTAGATGAGGAAGGAAATGCCGTTGCTATCACAACCACCCTCAATGGATTCTTTGGATGCAAGGTGATGGTCAGGGGAGCTGGCTTCTTCCTCAACAATGAAATGGACGATTTCAGCTCAAAGCCTGGTGTGCCTAATATGTTCGGACTTGTTGGCGATGAGGCTAATGCAATCGCACCAGGTAAGCGTATGTTGAGCAGCATGACCCCTACCATTGTTGAGAAGGATGGTGAGCTGAAACTGGTTGTGGGAACACCCGGTGGATCTACCATTATCACCAGTGTTTTTCAAACCATTATGAATGTGCTAGATCACGGCATGACCATGCAAGATGCTGTCAATGCTCCCCGAGCTCACAGCCAGTGGTTACCTGACAGGATCCTGGTAGAAAAGGACCGTTTTGAAGAAGATGTACTCGATGGCTTACGCAAGCTGGGTCACGAGATCGAATTCCGTGAGTCCATGGGCCGGATGGATTGCATCCTGGTTCGTGAAGATGGGAAACTCGAAGGTGGTCCTGACTACAAACGGGGGGACAATTATGCGGAGGGGTATTGAGGGAGCGTGTTAGCTTCAATCCAGGCTATCCAGAGGGATTTCTATAGCCAGTAGTCGAGTATATTTAACTTCCTTCCAAATACTTTTTAAGATTATATGCAATAAACCTGTCCCAAGTGTTTGAGCAGAAAGTGTAACAAATAAATTCAGGCACCAGTCCTTCATGTGTGAATTGAAGCTCGATTTCACGCTCACTTAACTTATTGATTGTCCATTGCAACTGAGTTCCCACCCATTCTTTCTCAACTCCAACCAGGTCACCGATAATTTGCTTGGAATCTATGCATTCCCAAGTAATGCTCCTGCATGGCACAGATTCGACTACCTTGAACTGGTACCATGGTTCACCCCAGGAAATGGTAAATTCATCTCCTAATTGTTGTGCAGGTTTGTCCTGATCGCCCCACCAATCTCCAATTTTTATGGAGAGTGCGTCGAAAACATTTTCTTCTGAGCTCTTAATTATCAATTTGGTTGAATAACTCTTGTTTTGCGATTTCATATCATATATAGTTGCAAAATAAAACCAGTTGTAAATATATACTACTGATTGTAATTTGCAATCAGATTCAAGAAAATGATAATGAAAAGCCCAAGATCCTACTGCCCTCAAAGCTTAATCCTAGAAGTAATCGGAGATAAATGGACACTGTTAATAATAAGAGATATCATAATTGAAGGAAAGCGATATTTCAGAGAGTTCTTACAGTCCAAAGAAAAGATTGCCTCAAACATTTTATCGAATCGACTAAAATCCCTGGAAGAAGAAGGAATTCTTTATAAGGAGGCCGACCCTGACCATAAGCAAAAAATCAAGTATTCGCTAACACAGAAAGGAATTGACCTATTCCCAATTTTGATGGAAAACGCCAAATGGAGTTTGAAATATAAACCCGTTAACGAGGATGATGCTCGGCAAGCTCAAACAATACTAGATAAAGGACAGGACGGAGTTATTTCTATGATGCAAAATTTGAAGAACACTCACCTTAAAGAAGAGTAATGGATTACAAATACCATCATCCATGAACAAGCTCTTACTTCTTAATCAGCTTATAGGACCCAAAGGCTATCCCTAACAAAACGATTCCAACAGTACCAACCGATATCTTGGCAATCTTCGGAAACCCATTTTTAATGTCAAAGTCTATATCTTTTGAAAACTGCTTGAATTTTACTTCTCCCCTTTCGTAGTATACTCCCATGCCCTTCTTGACGTCTTTCTTATAAAGAAGATCAGCAACATGGCCTGCTCCGTTAAACACAACCAGTTCACCATTTGGCAAGAACGGCATTAATTCCTTTTGAACATTCTCATGAGGTGTGGAGAAGTCAAGTGCCCCATTTAGGACCAGTGTTTCAACCTCCAGCGTATCCAGCTTGGAGAAATCAGATGGAGGTTGTATTACAGGCCATAGTTCGCCAATATCCATAAAAAGAGCTGACATTGGTGAGCCTAGTGGATATGGTGATGAAGTGAACTCATCCCAATAATTCCTTGAATCGTCATAGTCGATCATCCCTTTCGACAAAAAATCTCCCCACACCATCATTTTAGGCAGAATGTAGTTGTAAGCAACAGACATCAAAGCAATGCCGCTGTAATCCCCATCATCTGCCGCTAAAAACGAATCGATCACCTGCAGAGCGGAACTTTTATGATAAAGCATTCCAAAGGTTACCACCTTGACTTTGCCTACATCAATTGGTATAAAAAGCCAGCGCTTAGGCATCTCATTCAGGACCTTTTCAAAAGTCTTCCTTAGATCTTCCGTTCGACTGCTGCAATACGGATCACTTTGACAAAGTGCGTCATAGTCACCCAGTTTCTTGTCAATCAACTCAGGCTCCCAAACAAACCTTCCCGGTGGACCAGCGCCTATCATGATTGATCTGTTAATATTTTGAGAGTAATATTTCGAATATGCCTGGGCTACTCTTGTACCGTAGCTCGCACTTAACAGATTGATCTCACTAAGATCCAGGTACCTTCTTACAGAATCAATATCGAATAATACCTGTTCAATGGTGTAGCCATTTAGGTCAATACCAGCATCAGTTAACCTACCAGCGCAATACCTGGCTGCCTCTCTTACATTGACAATCGATTCTCTTGATAACAGATCCCTCCCCTTGCCCTTAAAAGCTTTTGAGATTTCCGGGCAATCAAGTGAGACGGGACCATCAACTCCCCGATAGCCTACCAAAATCACATCATGGTTTTTGAGAAGTTCCGAAGGAGGGTTGTAATCAAGGTTAGTTTGGCCCGGCCCTCCAGACAACCACACAATTGGAATGGATGGGTTTTGGCTTTTTGTCCTGTAGATTTTGACTGGTATTGTAATTTTTCGGCTTAGTTGTGACTTCCAGTTTTCGGGAAGCTCAAAGCTCATACAAAGCACACTATCAGCTCCAGTACAGGTTGAGGCAGGATAGTTCTGTCCTCCTCCTCGCATCGACAGTGATAGTGTAATACCAACAATCAGAAGTCTAAAGACAACCGTTTCGTTCTTTCGCATTGAACAAAACTCTTACTTAAAAAAAGTAAATTCGTTAACAACCGTTAAGAAATGCAAGTGACCGTAAGCAATGATAAGCGTATCAAAATGCAACTGGATTTGATTTCTCCATTGCAGGATCAAACCTGGAATGAGTTGATCGGAATTGCAGAGATAAAGACTATTTCAAAAAATGAAAAACTCATTAACAAAGGGGATCTCTTCAATTATGAAGTGTTTTTGATCAAAGGAGTGATACGTTGTTATCATGTCACGGCTGAAGCTAAGGAGTATACGACATCTTTCTACAAGGAGGGTGAGTTCCTATCGCCTTCTTTTTCCAGACAATCAAATGGGAGAAGTTCAGTATCAATTCAGGCGCTTGAAGATTGTGAGATGCTTTTGTTTGAAGAAAAAAAATTCACCGAGCTCAGGTACAAATTCAAGGATTTACTTGTATTGGGCGGCCGGGTCGTAGAAAACGAGCTGATGCTAAAGTCAACGAAGGAAGTGCTCCTGGCAACCGAAAACCTGAAAAGTCTTTATCATTTTTTTCAAACCAGCTATCCTGGACTTGAAAACCGAATTGCTCAACGCTATATAGCATCATACATTGGGTCTGACCCTGTTTCTCTAAGTCGCATCAGATCAGAGCTATCAAAACGAAATGACACACAGTCATCAGCTTTTGAAGTCTCTTCAAACTTCTAGCAATTCGGCCAATAGATTTCGCTTAATCTCACTCTGCCCTCAAACTTTCAACGGGATTTGCTCGTGAAACTCTCAATGAGTGGTAGCTCACCGTTAGTAATGTTATTAATACACAGCAGAAACTTCCTGTCACAAAAACCCACCAGCTGAGTTCAACCCGATAGGAGTAACTGGCTAACCAGCCATCCAAAACATAAAATGCCAATGGAATCGCAAAAAGGCAGGATATAATTACTAATACACCAAAGTCCTTTGACAGCAGTGTCCAAAGATTGATGACCGAGGCTCCTATTACTTTTCGTATGCCAATCTCCTTAACCCGCTGGCTCACAACAAATGCGGATAGACCATAAAGCCCCAGGCAGCTGATCAGAATTGCAAGAACACTGAATAAAGCAGCAAAATTTCCAACCTGCTCTTCTGACCTGAACTTGGTCAGGTATTCATCGTCTACAAATCGAAAATTGAATCCTTCCTTTGGCAAAACCTCCTGGTAAGCTTCCTGGATTTTCGGTATTGCCGCCAAGTAGTCAGTGTTGGAATTGATCCGAATGAAAAGATACCTCATTGATTCTTCGGAACAGAAAACCATTAAAGGCTTAGCGGGTTCAAAAGGGGAGCCTTTTACCATATCTTTCACGACACCAACCACAGTGAATCTTCTTCTACTATTAAAGTCGCGTGGCGCTTCCAAAAGCTGCCCCAGGGGATCCTCGAGTCCTATGATTTCAACAGCTGACTCACTTAAGATGATTGAAGCGCTTTCGTCCAACTCTCGTGAAAAATCTCGCCCTTCCACTAATTCCCAACGTGTGGTCGACCCATACTCGGGTGTAACATAGATCGTATTAAAGGTTGCATCAATTTTCTTTCCACCTATCCGAAAAGCATTATTATTCCCCAAGGTGTTCATCAACGGGTAGTTAGCCTCGGCAACTTCCTCTACCACCCCGGTATTTTTAAGCTCTGTTCGAATCAGATCATACTTTTGAAAGTATTCATCAGATCTTCCAATCATAGTTATAAGATTGTCCTGTTCGTATCCAACAGGTCGATCTTTTGCATAGCTGATCTGTTGATAGATCACGATAGTACCAATGATCAAGACAATAGAAACGGTAAACTGAAATACAACCAATATTTGCCGGAACCTGACACTACCGGAACCTTGCTCCGGGTTTCCCTTTAAGGCCTTAATTGGATTGAACGAGGAAAGGAACAAAGCCGGATAACTACCAGCGATCAATGCGGAGAATACTGTAAATCCAATGCATAAAACCCAAAACCAAATATTTGAAAAAGGTATGATCAGCTCTTTTCCGGAAACTGTATTAAACCAAGGCAGAATCGAAAGAACAAGGACAAAGGATATGAAAAGCGCTACAAACGCATAAAGCATTGATTCAGCCATAAACTGAGCAATCAGATTGGAGCGAAAGGAGCCAAACGTTTTCCGGACACCTACCTCCTTGCTCCTGGTTTGATACCTGGCCGTATTAAGGTTCATGAAATTGATACAGGCAATCAACAAGACAAGTACACCTACAGCACCATAAAGCCACAAGTATTTCATCGTGCCACTCATCACCTGAACACCATTTACGAAATAGGCATTTAGATGCCAGTCTTTCATAGGAAGGAGCAACAGATCAATGGATTCATCTCCCAGGTCCAATTCATTGTTTAGAATGTCCATTATTGCCAGAGAAGCATCTTCAAGCTCTACGTTCTCACGAAGCAGAGCATATATTTTCATGTTATAGTTATCCCAGCCATAGGGATTTTGCTCATTGTAAATCAGGTGCTGCGACATTAGGAAATTGGCATCACCAAACGTGGAGTTCATGGGCAGGTCCCTATAAATCCCAGTAACGATCAGATCCCTGGATACATTTACAGACACAATCTTACCCATTGGGTCCTCATCTCTAAAAAGCTTTTTTGCCAACGATTCGGACAGAAGGATCCCACTTGCATCAACCAGCCCGCTTCGAGTGCCGGTCACCATTTCCAGTGACAAGATTTCTGGTATATCCGGCTGAAAATAGTAACCCATTTCTTCAATTGATTGCTCCCCAACCTTCAATAGCTGAGGCCTTGGTCGGAAAAAAGTCATTGCTACCTGCTCAAAGTAGTTTGCATATTCTTCCTGAAGTTTTACTCCAAGCTTACCAACAAGTGAACTGTTTACTTCAACATTCCCACCGTCAACGTCTCTCCGTAACACCTGGACAATACGGTCGTAGTGATCGTGATTCTTATTGAATGAAAGTTCATCATGGATCCATAAGCCAATGAGAATAGAGACGGTCATCCCCATTGCAAGTCCACCAATATTGATAAATGAAAAGACCTTGTTTTTTAACAGAATGCGGTAGCTAATTAGAAAATTGTGTTTGAACATGATAAGTGTTTTTGAGTTTGACCTGAAAATTTTGAGTGCAAAAGGTCTCATGTAGTTAATAACCTGAAACCAATAATTGAGACGAGCTTTTCGAGGCGAGTGACTTGCCAGAACTGAGTAGAACTTTTCGTCTAAATCACCCAGAACCTCTTCAGCCAGCTCATCACGAAGGAATAGGAGTAGAAGTTTTTCCGCATACTTTGGTGGTCGCTTCATGACTTGTTGACCTTGAGTTTCAAGTCAGCGAAAGCTGGAAATTGACTCCAAAGAGAAACTTTCAAGTCTTTGGATATTTCCAAAGCCCTATGTCCTTCAGCTGTGATCTCATAGATACGCTTCCGTCTGCCTCCTCTTTCGGCCGTGGGGTCCCCCATTGCTGACTTGAGGAAACCCTTCTTGCTTAAGCGCTCTAAGGTGGAATGAACAGAGCCTATTGAAGTAGCTCTCTTCGTCTGTTCCTCAAATTCCTCGGCAATTCTGAAAGCATATGCCTCCTGAGCCAATATTCCGACGATCAATAGCAGGGTCTCTTCAAAGTCTCCCAGTCTGGATTCCTTCATATGTTACTAAATTGTAGATCAAATATACGAGTCAGAATTTAATATGTTCTACTTTTTAGTAAGAAATAAAAAGTACACCTAATCCAGCAGACAAGTTCACTCAATGCTCACTTAAAAGGCTTTCCGAATACTCTTCGCAGTTATTCTTTTGGCAAAAAAGAATCAATGAACAAGATAATTGAAGTAGCTCTGCTATTAGTTTCGTTTAATCCATTCTTTTCAAGTGATGGAAAGATTGTATCGAAAACCAGAATCAACAATTACGATGAATTCATAGAGTACATCCTAAACACAGAAAGTCTGGATCCAGCTGTTTATGATACAGCACGATACCGAAAGTTTGATCAATCACGTTACGAGCTTCTTAAAGAAGTGGAGGTGTATGGTATTACCTACCTGAGCGACGGATTGAAAGTCAAAGGCTTTCTTCTACAGCCCGCCAGGGATGGGAAATTTCCCACCATCATTTACAATCGTGGCGGAAGCCTGGAACACGGTTCACTCACTCATTATGTAAGCTCAGTTGGATTAGGCGAATTGGCCAGGTTGGCTAAAGCCGGATTTGTTGTTGTTGCCAGTCAATATCGTGGTAACGGAGGTGGAGAAGGAAGAGAGGAATATGGTGGAAGTGATCTTAATGATGTTTTTAACCTCGTTCCTTTACTTGCCGCAGAGCCTAAGGCTGACACCAGCAGGTTAGGTATGTTTGGATGGAGCAGAGGTGGAATGACCACTTTTCTTTCCTTACAAAGGCACGAAAAAGAACAACTATCCTTATTCAGAGCGGCTGCTGTTGGTTGCCCGTCAGTTAACCTGACACGAAGTACAACGGACCGTCCACTTCTTGATGAATGGTGGGGAACGTTTATTCCCGATTATCATACGGACAAAAAGCCAGAAATCCTTAAGAAGCGCTCCGCAATCTATTGGGTAGATGAATTACCTAAGGATATTCCACTCTTGATTATGCAAGGTTCTGCTGATAGAAGTACTTCCCCGGAAGAAAACCTGAAGTTTGTAAGTAAGGTACATGCTAACAACATTCCCTACCGCTACATTATGTACGAAAACGGAAATCATGGATTGACTGAATATCGTGATGAAGTATTTGATCAGTTGATCCAATGGTTCAGGAAGCATTTGTAAAATGATGGCGGCTGTTTACTTTTTGTAAAAAAAGCTTCGGGGTTAATCTTCGGCAAGAAGGTTTCCGATCACTAGCTTAGCTGTTACAGCACAACGAGCTAAAATGATTGGAAACCTTATTGACAACATTAGATTCACTTTCAAGAGACTACCGTATGATTTGAAATCCGGAACCAAGCTGATCACAACTGATTACGGTGACATTCGTGTTTTGGATACCAATGAAAGCAAACCGGTGATCCTGTGTGTACCGGATGCTCCCAATGTTATCGAACACCACTTGACGCTGATCAAAGAGTTATCAAAAAACTTCAGAGTCATCTGCTTCGAACTTCCCGGAGTAGGATTCTCTTATCCCAACCACAGGTATGATTACTCAATGGTGAAGGCATCAAGATTGATCATCAATGTGATGGATATATTAAAAGTGCCCAGGGCGGCACTTGCTTTTTCCTGTTCGAATGGGTTTTACGCAATAAAAACGGCTGAACTATTTCCTGATAGAGTTAGTCAATTATTCTTATCCCAGACTCCATCGCTCAACTCAATGAATGAATGGTCAAGGAGTGCAATACCCAACATCCTCAAGTATCCTGTAATTGGTCAGTTGTCGAACCTGCTTTTGGACAAGAAGCTTGCAAAAATTTGGTACAAGTATTCATTGCCAAAAGATGCAGATGCAACGGAATATCAAAATATTGCTTTGAACTCATTAAACACGGGTGGGTGCTTTTGTTTATCCGGCCTTGTACAAGGATTAAAAAAAGACCTAAGTGTTTCACTTGAATTGCTAGAAACCCCTTCCACATTGATATGGGGAAAGAAGGATTACACCCACAGGAAAACAAACAATCAATCACTCTTGGAGCATATTCCCAATTGTGAAATCATTGAGTTTGAGAACAGTGGGCACTTTCCTGACCTAGAAGAACCTATCAGATATTCAAATTTGATAAATGAACGCAACTTGTTGTAACCTTTATTTTGATCTGGTTGTCTACTGATCCCAAAAAAGGGAGATGAAGTTTTCTACATATACCAAATACCTGTTACCGTTTCTTTTTTTGACAATACTTTGCGGGACATCACACGAATTTGTCCACCACTTTGTCGGAGCTGCAATTTGTGGGTGCTTTGGTTATAAAACATTCAATTCATTTGAGCTGTGCGAAGGATGTGTAGCTGCCAACCCTTTTTGGAGTGTTGCTACTATGGCAGGCCCGCTATTCACCTTTGGCCTTCTATGGTGGGGATTGTATCAATTGAAGAAGATTGATCAAAAGAAAAAGCAACTGGGTTTTGCCTTGATCTTTGCCAACTTCCCAATTAATCGAATCGCATTTGCTTTCATGGGTTTCAATGATGAACAATATGTAGCTGCGGTGCTTTTTGGGAATGACAATACAGCCGCATTTTGGATCACCAATCTCATTGTTTGCCTTTTCACTGTTCCTCCGCTCTATTATGCGTACAAAGCAATCGATCAGAAACACCGGCTATTATGGTTCATCGGTTTCTTCACCCTACCTTTTGTGTTTGTGATCTTGTTCGCCGGGTTCTTTCTCGAAGAATGGTTGCTACTTGAAAAACAGTGGCTCTCTCAGACAATTATTGGCATCCCCTTCCTCATACTTTTGGTAGAGGTACTGAGTCTGTCAGGGTATTTTCTTTTGAAGAAGAACCTGTATCAGCATCCGCTTATTAAGTTGAAGTAGGCAAGCAGCTTCGTCTACCGGTATTGGCCATGTGATTTGGTCAAGAAACCTGAAATCAATTCTCGATGACCTCAAACTCCACCCGTCGATTTAATTTCCTGGTTTCTTCGGTGGCGTTGCTGGCAATCGGTGCATTCCCACCATACCCTTGCCCCCGCATTCGATACGCGTTGACTCCCATAGAAATGAGGTATTCGCGTACTGTTTTCACACGCGCCTCGGATAGCCTAAGGTTGACTACCGCATCACCCTGGTTGTCCGTATGACCTTTTAGGAGGATCTTCATATCCGGGTTGTCATTCATCATCTCAACGACCAGGTCCAGCTCTTTTTTTGACCCTTCGATCATATTGGATGTTCCGCGCTGGAAAAGAACATGACGTAATGTGATGACACTCCCTACAGTGACGGGCTCCAATTCAATCTCATTTACTCCAAGTGACAGGGTCCGATCCAATGTGACAAGATGTGGCAAATAACCTTTTGCCTTGATCTCAACTTCTTCATTTAATCGCAAGAGTGAATCTACCACAATGGTTGTAACAAGGTATTTCGAAGATGTCGCTTCAGTGATCCATTCCGAAGGAACCGGTTTTCTGGTATACTTATCTACGAATTTCAGGATCACTTCTTCATCTGCAACTATGGGTATTTCTTCAACAGGTGCGGCGGTCGTGTCCTCATCAATATCCACTCTCACCCTGATCCTTCGAATATCACCATACCCATCACTGTTTTGTGCGCTTACATAGTAAGCCCATTCTTCTCCCTGGTAAAAGGAAAATGAGGTCTCAGCACCAGAAGTGTTGACAGAAGAACCCAGGTTAACAGGAGTTGACCATTTTCTCCATGAATCATCCAGGCGTATACTGTAATAGATATCGAAGCTTCCCTGCCCTACCCGGCCATTTGTGGCAAAGAAAAGGGTCCGGTTATCGGTCGCGAGAAAAGGAGTGATCTCCTGGTACTCCGTATTGATCTGCGATCCAAGATTGATCGGACTTGACCAGCGTCCATCCGGTTTCTTGCGGACCAGATAAATGTCCTCCACACCATACGTGTAGTTGGATTCCATACTCAAGAGCATGTACTGGCCGTCCTTCGATAGATATCCACTTTGATGTGAAGATTTATTCACAAGAAATGGAATCTCTACCTTGGCTGCACCGCCTCCATTAATAAACTTCAGAACTTTTCCTGTATAAACTCCCTGGTTGTAAGCTACCTCACTGAAATATTGATTTCCATCCGCATCAAATCCAATCGGACTGAACATCCCTTTTTCATTTGTCCAATCAGAATAAACTGTCGCTTGCCAGGTAGAATCAAAGACCGTCAAGAATTTCTTCCCATAATCATCCTCAAACATGTCGGTATTGTCTCGCTCTTTTGTAAAAGCCATCCGCTTACCATGTGGGCTGATCACAAGAAAATTCTCCCCTTCCGGTGAGTTGAGATCCGAAATATCCTCTGGATCACCTACGAATTGAATCTGCGCGCATACTTGTTGCCCGAAAAAACAGCCTAAAAAGATTAAAAAGAAAGAAATTGAACTTTTCAACTAAAAAATTTAACTTTTCTTATAAAAAAATTTGCAAATAGCATTATTTGAACATATTATTGTATTGGTAAATTTCTCTATTACGAGAGTTGGTTGACTTACAAACTTACAAACAGCTATCTGAATGAGTTTGTGAAGCCCGGGCTTAATCCACCCGGGCTTTTATATTTCTACTCACGTAATCGTTTCCCTTTACAAAAAAACGCCAGGGCTTCAATGCATCTTCTTCTGCATAGTCTACCCCTATCCGAACATCTGTTTCAATATCAAATTCCTGGTCATTTCCAGGAGCGATCCAAATTAAGCTTCCAAGCAGGTCTGTACCGGTCATATTGGTCGTTATACCTAACGCCTGTGATAGCGTGCCAGGACCAGAGCCAAGCTTGGCGCTTGGATAATTTCTCCTCTCCCTCATCCTCTCTAATCCATAAACCGGTTCGATAGCGCGAATAAGTACGGCATCTGCGAATCCCTCTTTGTGGGTAACCACATTAAAGAGGTGGTGAATTCCGTAGCAAAGATACACGTAAGCATGACCTCCAACACCATACATGACCTCCGTTCTTGGGGTTCTCTTGTTGTTGGCATGACATGCTTTGTCATTCCTACCGCAATATGCTTCAGTTTCTACAATTTTTCCAACTGTAAGTACACCTTCTACCTCTGTCACAAGAAACTTTCCAAGCAATTGCCGGGCCACAGAGACAACATCAGGGTTTTCATAAAACGATCGATCGAGTTTTTCGTAAAGAGTTGTATTAATTTCGAAAATCATAAACCTTTAAAACCCCATGAAAAAAAGAATTACAAATCTAATTGCATTGAGTTTGTTGGTAATAGTTAGCGCTACTGCACAAATTGACATGCCTCAGCCAAGTCCTGCCGGATCCGTAAGTTCCAAAGTAGGATTGACTGACATCACCATTGATTATTTCAGACCCGGAAAGAAAGGCAGAGAAATCTTTGGAAGCGGTGATCAGGCACTGGTAAAGTATGGCGAAGTGTGGAGAACCGGAGCTAATGGAGGAACCATCATCGAATTCAGCACGGACGTGAAAGTGGCTGGTACAGACGTGAAAGCCGGAAAGTATCAGATTGTTTCTATCCCTGGTGAGAATGAATGGCAGGTAATGTTCCATACAGAAATGATCGGTGGAAACATGAACAACTACAAAGAAGAGAATGTAGCTGCAAAGGCAACTGTTAAAACCATGACAGCTGATAATTCTGTCGAAAGAATGTCCTTTCAGATCTCAGATATTTCTGAAGACAACACATCGGCCAATATCCATTTTGCCTGGGACAATCGGTCATTCAAGGTACCTGTTACAGTAGATTTTGATGAAACTGTTATGAATGACATAGCAGCCAAGACGCAGGTGAACCCTTCCAACTATGTTCAGGCAGCAACCTACTACCTGGCAGCCGGCAAGGACCTTGAGCAAGCATTGGAATGGATGAACAAGTACCTTGCTATCGGTGAAAATTCCGGTCAGTTCTGGAATGTACATACCAAAGCACGAATTCTTGCTGCTCTTGGCAGGAAGAAGGAAGCAATTGCTACTGCTGAGGATTCACTAGAAAAAGCAAAGAATTTCGCTTCGGGAGATTTCGGATATATCAAACGAAACGAAGATTTGATTGCAGAAGTGAAAAGCAAATAAAAAGATTCAAAAATCTCACAAAAGCGTGGACGGGTTCGTTCACGCTTTTTTATTTGCTCACATTGATAATGAATTGAATGATCAGGCTCAAGATCAGAACGGCCCCACATCCAATCACATTGTACCACAAGTAACCGAGTTCGAAATATCCGAGCTCCGTCATGAAATGGCATATGATAACTCCGGTTTGAGCTATCACCGCTGAGATAAATACACTGTGTCCACGAACATATTTTAAGAAAAAGGCCACAAGAAAAATTCCGAGTATCGTTCCGTAGAAGAGTGATCCAATGATGTTCACAGCCTCAATAAGGTTCTCCGAATTCTTCGCCAGAATAGCAAAAAGAATGGCTAAAACTCCCCAACCAAATGTTAACCACTGTGAAACATTGAGATAATGATGCTCTGTGGCATCTTTCTTTATGATCCTGCGATAGAAATCCACAGAGGTAGTAGATGCCAATGCATTGAGTTCGGAAGATGTTGATGACATGGCCGCTGAGAAAATCACAGCAATCAGTAGTCCAATTAGTCCATGCGGCAAGTACTTTATAACAAAGGATAAAAAGACATAATCTGAATCCTTAGTTTCTAATGAACCATCTGCTTTTGTTATAACTGCTTTGGCCTTTTCTCTGATAGCTAAAGATTCCTTATCAGCATCCACAAGCTCCTCCATCAGCAGCTGACGCTCAAGCTCTGAGAGTCCTTCATTCGCCAGGCTCAAGGCCGCAGACTTTCGTTTATCTAAAACACGCGCATACTCGTTATCAAGTTCTTCGTATTCTGTCGCATATTCCGATTGCTGGACGACAGATACAGAAGTCTCCTTGAAGTGCATCGGAGGCTGATAGAAGATGTAGAACACATAGACCAAAACACCGGTAAACAGTATGAAAAACTGCATTGGGATTTTGAGCAGGGCATTGAACATCAAACCCATTCTACTTTCTGCTGCACTGGTCCCCCCAAGGTATCGCTGTACCTGGGATTGATCCGTTCCGAAATAGGATAGCATCAGAAAAAATCCCCCGGTCAGGCCAGACCATATTGTATACCGTTCGGTAACGTCAAACTCGAGGTTGACTGCTTCGAGCTTACCAAGGTTTCCGGCTATTTCCATCGCTCCACTAAAAGAAGTGTGATCCGTGATGTACCCGATGATCATAAAAAAAGCGATAAACATTCCACCCATGATCACAGCCATCTGCTGCTTTTGAGTAATGGAAACTGCTTTAGTTCCGCCTGAAACCGTGTAAATGATCACCAAAATTCCAGTGCCCAGGATAGTGGCTGTCAAATCCCAGTTGAGAATGGATGAAATGATGATTGCCGGGGCATAAATCGTAATACCCGCTGCAAGTCCTCGCTGGATCAGGAAAAGGAAGGCGCCTAAAAATCGGGTTTTTACATCAAAGCGCTTTTCTAAGAATTCATATGCGGTGAAGACCTTCAGTCGGTAGTAAATAGGAATAAATACTGCTGAGACCACTATCAATGCCAATGGAAGTCCAAAGTAGTTTTGAACAAAGCCCATCCCGCTTTCGTAAGCCTGGCCAGGAGTGGAAATAAATGTAATGGCACTCGCCTGTGTCGCCATGACTGAAAGCCCGATAGTCCCCCACTTCATGGAGTGTCCACCTAAAAGGTAGCCTTCAATATCTTTTTGTCCTCTCGTCTTCCAAACCCCGTAAGCAACAATGAATAGTAACGTGCCGAAGAGCACGATCAGGTCGATGTAATTCATCAATAGTTTGTACTAAAGATCGTGAATATGAATACTAGAAAAACCAACCATCCAACGATAAAAAGGTAGAGGTACCTCCACTTCCTAAACAAAGGGGGCTTATCAATATTTTTTTCTGAGATTAGTTCAGTCATTTCCTAGTGATATGAGATTGACGAATAAGCGGTATGCTCCCGGGACACCTGCAGGCAGGTTTCTGAACCAGGAATACCCGGAGTATACGTAGTAACCGTCTCCATGTTTTGCAACAAGTAATCCTCCAGTCTTGGGTGACTCCCCAGGATCATTGCTACTGAGAATCGGTACAAATTCCTTTGACCATTCGTTGGGGAAGTATAATCCTCTTTCCTGCACCCAGTCATCAAAGTCCTGATCCGTAATCTTATTCGGGCCTGTAATAGCCGGATGATCCTTAGCCAGGATTTCTACCGGTGCACTTTCAACCGTCACGCGTTCTCTGGATAGCTTAATATCATATGGAGCGATCTCCTTTGTAACCAACCGATGACTGGTATTGTACTGGGCTATAAGCGTCCCGCCTTGCTCTACGTACTTAAACAATTCCGTATTCTTGTAAGCGAGCCAATCAACTGTGTTAAGTGCACGTATCCCAAGGATCACAGCGTCATATTTTGCAAGCCTTTCAGCTACAACATCATCTTTGTTAAGAAACTCAACTTTGTAACCAATTTGAGTAAGGTTGTCAGGAATAGCATCACCAGCACCCTGAATGTATCCGATCATGTCGCCATTCTTTGTCAGATCAAGTCGTACGACCCGTGCTCTGGATTCAGGATAGATCGTCTGCTTGGGTATATGATCATATCTGATTTCCCTGCTGGCCTTTGTATAATTCTTACCATCATATTCCAATACGATTGTAATCTCCCCGTCTGAGGCCTTTGCCGGAGGGGTTATCTCAAATGTGTAAACCTGCTCCTGGCCTTTTTGGGTCAGGTCATAATTCAATTCTCCTGGAGTGATCGACCAACCCTTCGGACCTTCCAGTTTCAACGTGCCGTTCACATTCTCTTTACCAGCTAAAACCTTTACTTCGATCTTCTTTGCATTGTCATCACCAAAGACAAGAACACCACTTGATAGGTTTGCCATAACCGGTGGAGAAATTGAAACCGGCTCATACATTTCACCTTCGACAGGATCGTTTCGCTTGAATACCACCGGAATATCGTAAGTGATCTCCTCACCTTCTACCTCCATAGCGACAGTTCCATAGATCGCATGATCATTTTCCGGCTTACCACGATCTTCCTGATCAGAAACCTGATACATTCCAAGGCTCGACTCTTCCTCCAACCAGTAAGGTGACGAATAAGCTATGTTATTTGGAAGCTTAAGTTTCATAGTGGAATTAAACCGCTTGTTATCTACCAGCGGGCCGCTAAATTCAATTTCTTCATACCATTGATTAAGCTTCACTGACTTAAGCTTCATCTCGGTATCACTTCTGTTTATCGCTTCGAATGTAATAGCGATGGAATCACCCGGCGCATAGGAACTCTCATCCGAAACAAGTTCGACATAAAGTCCGGAGACAGCTTTCACTAATGCATCAACTTCCTTGAGTTTGATCTCCTTCCAGAATTCATCATCAATTTTCCTGATCGCTTCTCGTGTTTGAAGAAGAGTAGAAAGAATGTTAGAAGGTCGAGAAATATCAAATTCTTCTTTCAGCTTACTTACAAGGTACTTGACTTCCCGGGAGCCTTTGACACGGTCCCAGCTGACATCTATGTCGTCAAAAGGTTTTTTACTCTCAGAGCCGTCCCACTGAACAAGATACTCAATGGCATCCCCTCTTCGACCTGTAGAACCAAACCCCTGACTTTTATGCATGCTTCTGCTGAGTGACGATATCTCCGTGTAAGATTTCCCAAGGCTAGCATTGTAGGCTCCAACATTTACCTGGGCTAATCCGGCAGTATCCATTTTCTGACCGGTTCTTTGGTAAAACCACCAGCTGGTGTTCCAGAAGATCTTCTTAGGTTCCCAGGTATCAACATATTCAAGTTGTTCGGGGTAAGCATTTGCGTCTCCACTCAATTTGAAAGCTTCATGAGCAAGAATGGCACTTGCGGTATGATGTCCATGAGTAACTCCGGGTGTTTTTGAAAAACGTGTGATGATCACATCAGGTCTGAACTTCCTGAAAACCCAAACAAAATCCGCCAGGACATCTTCCCGGTTCCATATGGTAAACGTTTCGTCCGGATGTTTGGAATAACCAAAATCATTCGCTCTGGAAAAAAATTGCCTTCCCCCGTCAGTTCTTCTGGCAGCCAATAGTTCTTGAGTTCTGATCAACCCAAGTTCTTCGCGGATCTCAGGACCGATCAGGTTTTGACCACCATCTCCCCGTGTTGCAGAGAGGTAGGCTGCTCGCATATGTTCTTCATTGGCGTAGTAGGTGATCAGGCTCGTGTTTTCATCGTCAGGGTGTGCCGCTACATACAAAACAGTACCAAGCACGTCCAGGCGATCAATCATTTGCTTGATCTCGCCAACATGGGGTTTTTGGGGTTTTTGAGCAAAGAGATAACCTGAAAATAGAGCAACCAGAACGGCACTCAATAGTATTTTTTGATACATGGTTGGGTTTTCGTTGATGTTCTATTACGAGATAATCAAATCAAGGTTTTTCTGAATAGGATGAATGGTAAGCAAGCCAAATTGCTAGGTTGTGATCGTGAATTTAAACACAGATCCAACAGCGCCATTATCTTCTACCCATATTTTCTCACCGATCTGCTTCGTCAGGTCATAGCACAATGCCAGGCCTATTCCAGTGCTTTTTTCATTATTCGTACCCATCCTTCTGTTTTTGGAATTCATATGAAAGATAGACTCCTTCATTTCTGATGGTATCCCGATCCCCGTATCAGCCACGGAGACTTCAACAACATCGCTTTTGCGCTTGTAGCTTACAATGACTTTACCTCCTCTCTTGGTGAATTTTATCGCGTTACTTATCAAATTTCGAAGGATCACCTTAATCGCATTGTTGTCGGAATAAACCTGGACTTTTAGTGGCTTCTTGAAATAAAGGTCAATTTTCTTCTGACTGGCATTATCATCAAAAAGTATGATGGTGCCTGCTATCACTCTATCCAGATCAATTACCTCTTTGTGGATCTTAACTTCAGACCCGGATGTTGCCCTGGTCCAATCCAGCAGATCATCCAGCATCTTTGAGATACCATCCAGGTTAAGGCTGATCTTTCGGAACAGCTCTTTGGTTTGCTTCTTCGACAAAATACCCTCATCCAATAGGGCCAATGTCGTCTGGAGTGTTCCTAACGGCGATCTAAGGTCATGACTCACGATCCGAATGAACCGTTCTTTTACCAGGTTAGATTTTGACAATTGTTCGGTTCGTGCCGAGACTCGTTCCTCCAGCTCCTTGTTCAGTTCATTATTCTCGCGAAATGATCGAGCGAAAATGGCTGAGAGTGCGATTGATTGAAAAAAGAAATAGATCAAAACTCCGGTGTTAACAAGGTTTGGGCCTGCAGTTGGAAAGTAAGGGATGACTCTCGAATTTTTGATCATCTCAACCATCACAAATCCAAAACAAAGTATCACCCCATAAAGAATGAATTTCGCCCCTGTCTGATTTCTCCGAATCGCTTCATAGATGATCACAAATACCAACAGGAATCCACCAATCATCAAAAGGTGATAAATATTAAGTGTCTCCCGGTAGATCTGATAAGGAGTAAGAAGTACGAAGGTGATCAGTGTAAGTCCTGAGTATTGGAAAAATTTAACATACCGGGAATATGACGGAAAAGTGTACAGGTCATTAATAAACAATGGCATGAGCACTAAAGCTGAGTATGCAGCCAAATACTCGATCTTTCTGCCTGTGAGGGTGTCAATTTCGGAGAAAATCTGAAAGAACAATCCTGATCCATCATGTACCAGTGTCGCTCTTACAAGCACAACTAGTCCGAGTAGGCCCAAATAGAGGTAGTACTTTCTCCTTACCTGAAAATAGAGAATGATATGATAAGCTGAAAAAAAAAGTAAACAGCCTAATTCAATCATCTCCAACTGTTGCTCACTCATAGTCGATCAATTGTAGCTATGTTGGAGCGGCTAAATACAGGAGGTTAAGCGTGATGTAATGACAAATAACAATAAATTCTTCAAATAAGTAAAATCATTATCTTTAAAACCAACTCAACCTACAAAGACAGTTATGTATTGTATACTATGGAAATACGAGGTAGACAAGGGTAAGCAAAAGGAGTTTGAAACCGAATATGGTCGAAGTGGATCCTGGTTCAAGTTTTTTGAACCTTGTGACGACTACCTAGGACACGATCTGCTCAAAAACACTTCGGAAAACTCATACATGCTAATTGATCGGTGGATCTCTAAAGCTGATTATGAAGGTTTTCTTAAGAGCAATAAGGCGGAATACGACCAAATCAACGATAAATTCAAAGACCTATACACATCTGAATCTCAGATCGGTACTTTTGATATAATTCAATAAGAATTAACAACCTGGAGGCATTCATGTCGTTTGTGACTTAACAACCCACAAAACCGATAAAGAAATGAAAACTACCTTAAAAACATTCCTGGTTATTGCCACAGCTTTAGTATTCACTTTCGCTTTTTCCGTAAATGAGGCGGAACGTACAGCGGAAGAAAGTGCCGTAAAAGAACTTGTTGAGAAAGCCTACATCAACGGGGCTTTCAATAAGCTGGATTTTGAATCTATGGAGGGCGGATTCCACAAAGACTTTGCGATCTTCTCAGCAAAAGGGGAGGAAATCAGTAAATACCCGATTGCGGATTGGGTGAAAAGAACAAAAGAAAGAAGAGCAGACAACTACAATCCAAATGATGAAAAAAATGTCTGGAAACATAATTTCGCTTCGGTAGATGTCACTGGAGGTTCTGCACAGGTCAAGGTAGAACTTCACAATCAAGGGAAGCATGTATTCACTGATTATCTAAGTTTGCTCAAGTTTGATAGCGGTTGGAAGATCGTTGCTAAAGTTTATCACAGACACGAATAAGATCAATGAAATTCAGAAAGGCTACTAGGCATGACGTTATACATTTGGTAGCCTTATTGGCCGATGATGAGTTGGGCCAAAAGCGAGAGCGTTTCGAGGACCCTCTTCCAGAATCTTACTATCAGGCATTCGCGAATATCGATCAGGACCCGAATCAGGAGCTTATTGCTATTGAAGAAGAGGGAGAGGTTATTGGAACGCTCCAATTAACCTTTATTCCCTATTTGACCTACCAGGGTGGTGTTCGTGCTCAAATCGAGGCTGTCAGGATCAGAAAAGACAAGCGTGGCGAAGGGATCGGACAAACAGTTTTTGAATGGGCGATTGATCGAGCCAGGGAAAGAGGAGCACATTTACTTCAACTCACCACCGATAAGAAACGTCCCGATGCATTACGTTTTTACGAAAGGTTGGGATTCCAGGCAACCCACGAGGGGCTCAAATTACATTTCAACAAATAAGCAATCTGGCTTAAACGCAAGAATCCACTGAGATTGACATCTAATTTGTAATCGAAAGCAAAAAAATGACCTGCCAAGTTTGATATCTTTCGGCTTCAAACGGTGTTAGGTGAACGAAGAAGACTTTCGAAAAATTGTGCTGGAAAATCAAGATCGGGTGTATAACACTTGTCTTGGTTTCATGAAGAACACAGAAGAAGCTAAAGATATGGCACAGGAAGTATTCATACATGTTTACCAAAACACTTCCAAGTTCAAAGGTGAATCCCTAATGAGTACGTGGATCTATCGAATTGCTGTGAACAAGTGCCTGGAGGAAATTCGAAGAAGAGGGCGGCAAAAGCGATCTGCTGAACTTCAGGACGTGGATGATTCAGTCGTGCAGAACAAGGTGACCGATTTCCAGCACCCTGGGATTGCGCTTGAGAATAAAGAACGCGCGGCTGTTTTAGTGAATGCGATCGATCAATTGCCTGAACAGCAAAAGGTGGCGTTTACACTGGCCAAAGTAGAACATCTGTCGTATGAGGAGATCGGGAAAATTATGAAGAAAAGTAGCTCATCGGTTGAGTCACTTATTTTCAGAGCGAAGCAAAATTTGAAGAAATTACTTGAGGATTATTATGGAAAGATCTAAAGCTATCAAAGAAGCAGAGTTGACTCTGCAAAGTTTTGATTCAATTGAAAAGGTAAGCGCACCGGAGGGATTTTTGAACTCGGTGACAAACAAGATCATTTTCCTGGAAGAAAAAGAACAGGTTAAATGGTCCAAACGAGCTAAATATGCCCTTGCAGCAATGATCGTACTTGCTATTATTAATGTAGCCTTGTTAATAGGCTCCACAGACGACCGTAGCGATTACCTTGATTCAATCGCTACTGAGTGGAATTTAGGCTCAAGCAACTTTTAAATGAACAAGAACACCACACGTCTAATCGTACTAGCTGTCCTTACATTAGCTGTGTTGAATATGCTGTTGATTGGAATGGTGTGGACAAAAAAATCACCCGATAGAAGTCGGGGACCAAGACCAATTGAAGAGGTCAATGAATTCATTATCAGGGAATTAGACTTCAATGCAGAGCAGGCTCAGGCTTTCAGAGAACTTGCCAATGATCATCATAGAATCCAACGAGGAAATAATGAAGCATTTCGGCAAGCCAAGCGTGACATTAATCAAATACTGATCAGAAAGGGATCAGTCGATATTGATAGTGCTTCAGTGAAACTGGCAGAAATAACAGCCAGGAAAGAAAAGGAATTTTATCAATTCATGGAAAAGGTTCTCGAAATCTGCAATGAAGATCAGAAGCGTCGACTTGGCAGAGTCTTTCTTGAAGCAACAGGGCCTCCTGAACATGCAAGAATGCCTTTCAACGAACAGGTTAAACCACCACCTCCCCCCAGGTAGCGTTACTTCGATACTTGAAATGTCCTCTTTCGATTTTTATTGGTGAGTCTATGTTATTCACATAAAGTCCTCCGGTACCCAATCCGTGATGAAGTTCATTTTCATATAAGCTTGCAAACTGCGCAATCGCATTCAATCCAATGTTGGATTCCAGATATGATGTCATCCACCATTCAATTCCCTGAATTTCTGCCAGGTCGATCCAGTTTCGAACTGAGTCAAATCCCCCATGAAGTGTTGGCTTCAATACAAGGTAATGAGGTCGTATTTCCTGTAACAGTTGAAGGCGTTCTTTCTCGTTTGTCACCCAGATCAACTCTTCATCCAGTGCAATAGGGATCAGGCTTTTGCTACAAACAATTTCCAATGCTTCCGGCTGCATAGGCAGGATCGGCTGTTCAATGGAGTGAATGTTGAACTTACTTAATTGCTTCAGCTTTGACAGAACCTCATTCGTCTGAAAAGCTCCATTAGCATCAAGACGGATGATGAGCTCCTCAGACGTTTTCCGAAGTTCTTTGATGATCTTAAGCTCCGTTTCAAAATCGAGACTACCAACCTTCAATTTGATGCAGTCATATCCTTCTTCAAGCTTTTGAGTTATCTGTTGTTTCATAAAGGATGGATCACCCATCCATATCAACCCATTGATGGGTATATCAATCGCTTCCAGGTTTTTGGTGAAGATCTTTTTTTCTCCTCCATTCATAAGGTCCAACAAGGCCATTTCAAGACCAAATCGAATACTTGGAAATGAAATAGGAACAAGCTGCCTGGCTAATTTCCATACCTCATCCTCACTTTCCGGAGTGCTGACATTCAGCAGATCGGTAACCAAACGGTTGAGTTCATCCGGAACATCTTCAAGGTCTTCCGGGCTCAAACGGTCAATGGGAGCCACCTCTCCCATACCAATCACTCCGTCTTCGTTTATGATCTTTAAAAACCAAACTGACCTGGTGGTCATTGACCCACGACTGGTCTTTGCATTGAATTTAAATTCAAGGGTGTACGGTGTATATTCGAGCCGAAGCATGGACCTAAAATTAGACGATTTTTCCTACGATCTTCCCGAAGACCGAATAGCTAAACATCCTGTAGAAAACCGGTCGGAATCCAAATTGTTGGCGTATCTCAAGGGAGAGATATCACACCATCAATTTACCAGCCTTCCTGATCTTATTCCAAAGGATTCACTACTCCTATTTAATGATACCAGGGTGATCCCTGCAAGGATTATTCTTCATAAAGAAACAGGTGCCAGAGTTGAGGTATTCCTGCTTGAGCCCATTTTACCTTCGAATGTCCATGAAGAAGTAATGAATGCAAAAAGCACCTGCTCGTGGAAATGCTTGATCGGCAATGCTAAGAGATGGAAAGAAGGTAGTTCCCTAGTACTGGACAGGCCTTCATTAAAGGCAACTCGCACCTCAGATGATACAGTCACCTTTGAGTGGAGTGATAACTACACGTTTTCAGAACTTCTTGTGGAAATTGGAAAGATCCCATTACCCCCCTATCTCAATCGGGAGGTGGAACTTTCGGATGAAGATCGGTATCAGACGGTTTATGCCAAAACAGAAGGAGCTGTTGCTGCTCCAACAGCGGGGCTTCATTTTACTGACGAGGTGTTAGAAGACCTGAAATCGAGGGGAGTTCAGATCGATTATCTCACACTACATGTGTCTGCTGGAACTTTCCAGCCAATTCAGAGTGATGACATCACTGAACATCCCATGCATAACGAACAGATTTGGATCACAAGAGAAAATATCGAGCGGTTGTTGCAGAATAGTTTTATAATATCTGTAGGTACAACTGTTATGCGTACACTAGAGAGTTTATATTGGTTTGGTGTGAAGCTTTTGTCTGGAGAAAAGGAGTTTTTGATCCACAAGGACGACCCATATAATCTTCAGCCCGTTGAAAGAGATGAAGCGCTAAGTGCTGTGCTTCAACACATGGAGTCCTCAAACCTTACAAAAATCGGAGGACAGACCGAGATCTTCCTGTACCCCGGATACACGTTCAGGATTTGTAATGGTTTGGTCACCAACTATCACCTTCCGGGATCAACACTTATCCTCCTTGTTGCTGCTTTCGTTGGAGAAGATTGGAGGAGAATCTACCAGGAAGCGTTGGCTAATAACTATCGGTTCTTAAGCTATGGCGATAGCTCCCTGCTTATTCCCTGACTATCATCCAACATGCTCTTCAAGTTCATGCTGCTTTCTCCGATAATCCAGGGAAAATCGTCCACTTCCCATATAGAAAACCAAGACTAGCAATACTAACACCGCAATAGCCATTTCAAACTCCATGTAGTTGTCTGCAGTCAGAAGCTGCTTGTAATTAAAGATCACCGCCCCTGCCAGTATTGGAATGTTAACTAATGACATTAACCTGGTAGCCGCTCCCAGGATAAGTATGATCCCGCAAACCAAATGAATGAAGATGATGGCCTGTGCGAGGTGTGCAGCAACAAGGTACCACCCTACTGACTCAATGTTTGCAGTAAAGCTTTGAAAGTTGTTGGTAAAGATGATCCCTTTGTAAACAATGAATCCTCCGACCAAAATCCTTAGCGGGTCCACCCAGGTCGGCGCATTGACCGATGTGAACCAATTCATAAATTTTTCCATGATTGTAGCTGTTGTTCCCAGTATAAGTTACTGATTATTAGGACGAAATGCAATAAACCTGCTAATCACCAACCCCTTCGTTCACTGTCGCAATCTGATCATATTATATTTGAATATGGTCTTGAGTTCATGGTCTGTACTGCTCATCGCCTCTGCGTCACAATGCCTGTTCCTGATTTTCTTTCTGCTCACGAAAACGAATGTAAACAAGCAAGCGAAGAGGCTGATGATCCTGCTGTTGCTGGTTTTGTTTTCTATGAATATGCACAATCTATGGTACGCATCACGGATCTACCTAACCATCTTACCCGAGATTGCCGGACATGCCAGGGGGGCCGTATTGTTGATTGGACCATTGCTTTACCTCTACACGAAGGCTGTTTTGGATCCTTTATTCAAACTACGTCTATTGCACTTGCTGCATCTGCTTCCTTATCTGCTCAGCTGGACATTAATACTTTCACAACCTACAGGCGGATATGAAATGGAATTTAAAAGGATTGAAGCCTTCCTAATGGGTGGTTTACCGGCCAGTCCCATTGTACTTGTGCGTTTAGCTATATACGCTATTCACCTTATCACTTACGTCTACCTTTCCAGAAGCCTGATAAAAAGAAGTGAAAAAAACACCACCCATGACTACCTCATCACTTCAGAGAAGCGAGTGAAATGGCTTAGCCAGATCAATTACTTTTTTGTTTTAATAGCGATTTTAAAAACAGTTGAACTAATCTCAGCTTACGCCACCTCTATCTTTTCCGTTCAGGCGAATTACATCAACACGCTTTTCTATTCAGTGTTCGTATATCTACTTGCATTTAAAACCTTCAGAGGGGAAAAGGAGATCGTTCCGGATTTCAAAAAGAAATACCAGGGAAAGCCAATCGATCAGGAAGAGAGAACCGTCCTTATAGAGCGGCTTACTCGACTGTTTGAAGAAGAGAAAGTGTTTAAGAACCATGAGCTAAAGCAAGCAGAAGTAGCCGGCTCGATAGGATTACAACCTCATGAATTGTCAGCGTTGATCAATGGTGAAATGAACAGTTCCTTTTTTGAGTTTGTCAATGATTACCGGGTAAAAGAGTTCCTGGCAATGGCAAAGGACCCGGCATACAGTCACCTCTCCATCATGGGCATTGCACAGGAAGCTGGCTTCAGAAGCAAGTCATCATTTAATACGATCTTCAAAAAAATCACTGGTCAAACACCTTCTGAGCACCTCAAGAAAGACTTTTGAGCCATTATTAGGTTCGATTTTCCAAAAGTCGAACTCCTTCAACCCTCAAGCCAACCATTTGATCTAACAGTCAAAATAGGTTTGCGGCATGGTTTACGAGAATGATCAAGTTTTTGTCACTCTGATTGAGACTCGATGGAAGTGCTACATCAAGCAACTCCGATTTGAACTCAGTTCTTCAAGGTACCACGACATAGTCTCGATGTACCTGCTCCCTTTACTTCCACGAATATGGTCGTTGGATGGGATTGTTGATCTAAAGCTTTTTACAAGTAAAGATCATTGCGAACTACTCATTATTTCCAGTTGGGAGTCTCAAGAGCTCTTTGAGAAAGCATGTAAAAGCTCAGATTGGAAATCACTGGAGGAAATCATTTCAGAATTAAGTGAGATCAACATTCTGAAACCAATTGGACATTTTGAAAACACATATATACTAATAGAATGAAAACGAACATTGCAATCATAATCAAGGTCATCATTTGCTTATCAATCACGAGTAGCAGTTGTCAAACGCGTGAACTTGATACGGGAAAAAAGAGTTGGGACGGGATTTTCCTCAACAAGGAGCGGGGCGACCTCAAAGCCCAGGCACAATTTGATTTTGACACTAACGAAGGGCTGATCATGTTTCCGGACATCATTCCGGTTCCACTCACTATTCGGGGCCTCTCGAGAACTGATGATTCTATTTCATTCGAGATCGGATTTAGATCAGGGCCTGGCTATTGTAAAGGCATCCTTCTCAAGGACTCTATAAAGGGAGTTATGATCAAAGAAGGCTTGCAAGACGTGCCATTTTGGTTATCCAGCTCAGATGAATTAATTGTTACACGTGTTGAAAAACCCTCAGCCGATGAGCCTTTCGTAATCACTACTCAGAAAAAGCTACCTTCTGAACTAAAAGTCAAGCAACAATTAGAGGCGGTCCTTAACGAGTATGATCTTGAACCTTTCATTTATACCAAGAAAGTGAATATCCACGAAGGCATGATCCCTCACAGCCATCCTGTTCTAACACTCAACACTAGTGATGAAACGGAAACAGGCCTCCTTGCTACTTTTCTTCATGAACAAATGCATTGGTATTCACTAACAGGCAACCCAAACTTTGATAAAGTTGATGCTATACTAAAAGACAAGTATCAGTCAGTTCCTGTCAAGCTTCCTGTCGGAGCAGGCAGTAAAATGAGCACCTACATTCACTTGACGGTCTGCTACTTGGAATACGACGCGCTAAGAAAACTAATTGGTCGAGAACCAGCTATGGAACATATGAAGTTAATGACGACTAAATATTATCAATGGGTCTACCAAACAATAATCGAAGACGAGAGCTATTTCGATGAGTTATTCACAGGACATGATCTGCTAATCACTCCGTAGTATTTACCAATCTTCTTTCCAGCACATCAACTTTTTTAAGTTGGTGTGCAACCTTTCTTTTCCCTTCATGTCTCTTTGAGTATTACATTTACATTTATGAATGAAATAAGTTGTAGATGAAAAACGAATCCTATCAATTAGGTGAACTTGAAGAATTGGTACTCATGATAGTAGCCATCCTCAACGGAGATGCCTATGGTGTAAAAGTTATGGATGAGATCCTTGCTCAGATCGGAAGAAAAGTAAACATCAGCGCTGTTCATACGGTGCTGGACCGGCTTGAAAAAAAAGGATTTGTTTCCTCCTACATGGGAGGATCCAGTGCAGAAAGAGGTGGTCGAAGGAAAAGACTATTCAAAGTAACTGCTTCAGGTTCAAAAGCGATCGACTATGTCCATCGCACCAGAAACGAACTGTACGGTAAAATACCAAAAACGACATTGGGTTACTGATGAATAAGACAAATCCTCCAAGTTGGTCCCTCAACCTTTTGAGGTTTTTCTGCAAGGAAAGGTACTTGGAGCAAATTGAAGGAGACCTGATGGAAATCTACTCCCGAGATACTCCAGGCAGGGGTGCCCGATGGCGGTTTGCCTGGAACACGCTCAGGTTTTTCCGATTGAGGTATTTGAAAGGACTCGATGATTTTGAACAATTAACTACACTAGCAATGATCAAAAACTATCTCAAAGTAGCATTTAGGACACTAATTAGGCAACGTTCGTACGCAGGCATTAACATCGGTGGACTAGCCGTTGGGCTGGCCTCCTGTCTCCTTATCGTGATGTACATCTTTCATGAACAAAGCTATGATCGCTTCTATCCGGAACTTGATCAAATGTACCGGGTTGCCAATGGTGAGCGAGGTGCATGGACCCCTCCGTTGCTTTCTGAAACAATGATGAATGAATATGCTCAAGTAGAGCATGCTACCCGAATCATAGGAGTTTATGATGCCAATTTTCGAATTGGTGAGCGAAGCTTCATGCAACCAGGAGGTGCCATTGCCGATCCAAATATGTTCCATGTATTTGAAACAGAGTTTCTAAGCGGTACCAAGGAAACAGCACTTGTTGAACCCTCAACTGTTGTTCTGGATGAATCCCTGGCACTCAAATGTTTCCCTGACGAGCCGGCGATGGGCCAGTCAGTAATGATCGATGGGGAAACCTATAAGATTTCAGGAGTGGTAAAAGACTTACCTAAAAACACACACTTCCCGTACCAGTTTGTAACCTCTCAAATTGAACCGGATCACCGCAACTGGACAGGTAACAGTGTACGAACCTATGCCAAGGTCACAAAAGGGGTTACAGTGGCAGAAATGAACTCAAAGTTGCAAGAGCTGTATGCGAATCGCGTCGGGCCGGAAATCATCGGCTATACCGGCCACTCTTCATTTGAAGAATTCACGAAAGACTATCCCGACCGCTATTTCGGTTTCACACTACATCCGGTCAGCGATATTCATTTATACCACCCCAATTTCTCCTTCGGCAAAAGTGGGAATTACAAGAACGTGATCATTTTCTCCTCCATTGCACTCTTCGTATTGCTTATTGCTTGTGTTAACTACATCAATATGTCAACTGCACGTGCAGCTATTCGATCAAAAGAAGTAGGCATCAGAAAGACGCTTGGGTCTAATAAAAAGAACATCATTACTCAATTCCTGACTGAGTCTTTGCTGATCACCTTCTTCGCCGTTTTACTGGCGATCGTTATATCAGTGGTGAGCTTAAACTACTTTAATGACCTTACCGGGCGTCAATTTGATTTCGGTGATCTGTTTTCAATTACGAGCCTGCTTGCAATCATCGGTCTATTGGTTATTGTAGGTCTATGCGCAGGAGCGTACCCCTCCTACGTCATCTCCAATTTTTCTCCTCTCAAGGCATTAAGAGGACATATGCGTCAAAGTGGGAAAAATGGCCTGAGAAGTATTCTTGTCATGTTCCAGTTTGCGATCTCGGTCTTCCTGGTTGCTGCTACGATTGTCATCTACCAGCAGCTAAAACATATGCAATCCCAGGAGTTAGGAGTCAATATCGACCATGTATTAGTGATGAACAGTGGAAATGAATTAGGTGAAAATTATGATCTCTTCAAAAATCTCCTGGAGAGTCGGACGGATGTAAGCAAGGTCGCAAAAGCGAGCAATATCCCCTTTCATGGTTACGGTGATTGGGGATATCGAACCTTAGATGAAGACAATCTACGTGCAAATCCCATGAACGCCTTTGTTGAGCCTGGTATTGAAGACGTGCTTGACCTAGAAATTTCCAAAGGGCGGTTCCTTCAATCAAACCTGATAACAGATACGGCTTCTGTAGTCATTAATGAATCACTTGCGGCTGAGCTTGGTTGGAATGATCCAATAGGAAAAAGATTGACAAGAGGAGAAGGGCTTGATTTTACTGTAGTAGGGGTAATGAAAGATTTCAACTATGCCTCTTTGAAACGTGAAATATCACCTATGATCTTCCGATATGCACACAATAGTATTGAGGTCGGTGAGTGGCATCAACGTTATGTTTTGGCCAAGATCAATAGCTCAGATGTCTTGAGAACCATTGAAGAGATCGAAGATATCTGGAATCAACAATCTTCCGAGTACCCTTTCGATGCACTTTTCCTGGATGAATCATTTCAGCGAGAGTACGAGGGAGAACGAAAATTTGGCCAGGTGTTTACCACATTTTCCGTACTGGCTATCCTCATTGCATTCCTGGGGCTATTTGCATTAACCACTTTTGTTTTGCAAAAACGATTCAAGGAAATAGCCGTCAGAAAAGTATTGGGAGCAACTGTAAATTCCCTTCTTCGGATGATCATTCGGGATTTTACCAGACTGGTTATAATGGGTGGGTTTGTTGGCATTGCAGTGGCTTTTTTCTGGCTTGAAAGTTGGTTAGAAGACTACAGCTATCGAATCGAGTTGACCTGGTATATGCTTGCACTCCCGGTAGTTTTAGTACTCACATTGACCTGGTTGTTGGTTAGCTTAAAATCATACAGAGCAGCACTGGCTAACCCGGCCAATGCCTTAAAAGATGAGTAGTTTTTAATTAAGGTCGAATTCTGCTTTCTTTAGGAAGAATTGCTCCTCATTGGAAGTAGCTAGAAGTATATGGCAAAACATCGTAGAATTCTTCGCCAGAGTCGGTGAAGTCTTTACGACCACTTTATTTACGCTAGGTGAAAG
Organism: Cyclobacteriaceae bacterium; assembly: GCA_965267415.1. Taxonomy (GTDB): domain Bacteria; phylum Bacteroidota; class Bacteroidia; order Cytophagales; family Cyclobacteriaceae; genus Ekhidna. The sequence goes on from OZ253955.1 coordinate 1,820,483, forward strand.
TGAGATCAGTTTAGGAACGATACTCTACTTCATAGTCGCATTCATTCTTCTGGGCTACTTGTCAAGAAGGTTCCGGAATTTCCTGGTCAACAAAGTATTGCTTCGTGCCAATTTTGAACGTGGGGCGAGAAATTCCATTGGAATGATCGCCCGGTTCATCGTCCTGTTTATTGGCACGATCATCATCATTCAAAGTGCGGGGATTGACTTAAGCTCCCTGAGCCTTCTGGCTGGTGCTTTGGGTGTAGGTATCGGTTTTGGGCTCCAGAATATCACGGATAACTTCATTTCCGGGATAATCATCCTTTTTGAAAAACCAATCAAAGTGGGAGATAGAATAGAAGTAGGTGATGTGGAAGGTGATGTGACAAACATTTCGGTAAGGGCAACCACTGTTCTTACCAATGACAATATCTCAATCATTGTTCCTAATTCCGAATTCATCTCCTCCAAAGTGATCAATTGGAGTCACAATGATCGAAATATTAGATACAAAGTACCTGTCGGAGTAAGTTACAATGAGGACCCTCAAGTGGTCAGGGATATTCTAATGAACGTGGCAGATGAAAATGAGCATGTCCTTAAATCACCGAAACCTTATGTCTTCTTTGATGAATTTGGTGATAGCTCCCTCAATTTCACACTGGCTATCTGGACCTCCTCTCATACGGACAAACCTAAGATCCTGAAAAGTGAACTTTATTTCTCCATTTTTGAGAAATTCAAAGAGAAAGGAATTGAGATCCCATTCCCGCAAAGGGATATTCACATCAAGTCAGACGTTAAGCAGCAGTAGCTCGTTCTGAAGGCTCCATTCCTGCCTGGATCTGTTTTACAGTCAATGTGGAGTTATCGGGACTCCATCCCGGAGGGCCAAAGATGTACATCAGGACCTCTTTGAAGCTTTTAGCTTTACGCACGTCTTTAAAGATCGCTTCAAACTCATGCGTATTTAAACGGATAGGATTGTATGTTCCCGGATCCTTCAAGATCCCGTATTTTGGTTCAACCCCTTTAATAATGTTTTGCCATGTACCGAAAACGTGATCCCAGATCAGGAGAATACCGCCGTGGTTTTTGTCCAGGTACTCTACATTACTTGAATGATGTACCGCATGAACATATGGGTTATTAAATATCTTCCCGAAAAAGCCAAGAGAGCCCAACAGTTTGGTATGCAGGAAATATTGATAAGTAGCATTGATGATCAATGCCGTACCGATCATCACTGGTTCAAAACCAATACATGCCATCCAAAGCCAAAAGACAGGTTTATAAAGTGTGATAAACCAACCGTTTCGGATACTCACGGCAAAATTGTAATTCTTGGATGAGTGATGTGGCACATGAGCAGCCCATAACACTCTTACGGTATGACTTAAGCGATGGTGCCAATAAAAATTGAAATCGTCTGCAATGATTGCCAATACCCAAGCCCACCACGCGAATCCAATGGTGGTGTATCCAAGGTATTGTTCTCTTAAAGGAGCAAGAACGTCAAAGAACCATTGGAAAATAACGACAACAGTGAAAACCTTGGTAAAAGAAGCAACGATGGAAGCTCCAAGAGCGATTCCAAAACCAGCCAGGGAATCCTTCAATTCGTAGTTTTCTCTGGCAACAAGGTATTCGACGATCATAAATCCAATCAGGATTGGATAAATGTATTTCATTCCTTCTACGGCGCTAAAATCAGGCATTTGCGAGGTTGGTTAGGTTAAAAAAGAGACAAGGATAACATTAAAAAACAATAATTTCATTATTCCGAACGGAAAGGTTAATTAGTGACAATGATGAGAATTTCATAGTCGAATTCATGATCTGAGCTAAAAGACAAGAGCAAGTATGGAAGGTTTCTGAATTCATTGATTCAACTATTTATTCATTCCTTTTTAGTTCCAAACTGATAACTCAGACCCACACCAATGACGCTTTTGAATTGTGTTCGTGGCTTCAACTCGGTCGCTTCATCGATCACTCCATCACCATTATCATCCGCTCCTACTTTGATATCATCATCGTAGAGAAGCTGTGTGAAAAAATTAGTCGAGAGGACTTTCGTTAATTGTACCACCAATGAATTTTGCCAGCTAACATCTATATTACCAAAGTCTTCAACATAGTTAGTAAAGAGCTCCAGACGACTTTCAAAATTCTTTTTCACGTACCTGGCACGAAAGAATGAGCCGACTTCTGCACGGGTATTTTTTCCATCAGTCAATTTCTCACCCGTCACTTCATCAAACGTGGCAGGATCAACACCGTAATCCCCCCGATCGGCTAATTCCTGAACCTGTACGAAGGTGAACTTACCGGTAAATGGAGTATATGAAAAAGACAGGAATTCATTTGGGTAATAATCAACCCCCGTACCAACAACCAAATAACCAGGGGCCATAAAATCTGAGATTAGCGTCATGTCATCTTCCGGATCAAAACCCTCGTCAAACTGAGTTCTGAAATCCAACAAGCCACTAAAAAACCAACGCTCTTCATCACGTTTGATTCGGTAACCATACTTGGTCACCAGGTTAAGCTTGTCATCAGATTTATCAAAATCTCCCGTACCCTGTTTGATCAGACCGTAAGCAAGATCCAGGGTGTTCTCCCACTTTCCTCGTCCTTTTTTCCGATCGGCATAAATGCTAAAGTTCGAATTAATTGCTGCTGAATTCTGACCTCCGGCCGCCCAGTTGGTCAGTGAAACCTGAGAAAAAGTTAGCGCCCCTAACCCTCCTGATGTCCAGTAGGTCGTGTCAGTCGATTGTGCGAAAATTTGAAGGGTGGCAAGTAGGCAAGTAACGGTGAAAAGTTTTCTTGTCATTTACGTATACGTGTTTGTTTTAAGGTCATTCTCTTTAATGATCCTTCTTAGGATCTTTCCGACATTTGATTTAGGTAACTCATTGGTAAACTCAACGTACTTCGGTCGCTTGTACCCGGTCAGCTTTTCTTCACAGTGAGCCTTGATATCTTCCTCGGTAAGGCTTTCATCTCCTTTCACAATGTATACTTTCACAGCCTCCGTTGATTTCGCATCAGGTACTCCTATCGCTCCTACTTCCAAAACCTTATCGTGCAATGCGATGCAGTCTTCCACTTCGTTAGGATACACATTGAATCCGGAAACCAGGATCATTTCTTTCTTGCGATCGACAATTCGAATGAATCCATCCTCTTGCTGAACAGCTATATCTCCAGTCTTGAAATACTCTCCATGAAAGCAATTCTTAGTTTCCTCTTCCCTTTGCCAATAGCCTTTCATTACCTGTGGTCCTTTCGCACATAATTCTCCTGGTTCACCATATGGAACCTCGTTACCATCGTCATCAAGCATAATGACATCTGTACTGGAAACCGGCATTCCTATGGTTCCTATCTGGGCACTTCCGTCAATCGGGTTGACACACAATACCGGAGCAGTTTCCGTCAAACCGTATCCTTCTGCAACTACTGTTCCTGTCACTTCTGCCCATTTTTCCGCAACGAACCGCTGAAGTGCCATTCCACCTGCAATCGCCAGTTTCTGATGTGAGTGATCTACCTGATCAAACCCTGGTGTATTTAACAGGCCATTGAATAGCGTATTCACTCCTGTGATAAGCGTGTATTTGTGCTTCCCAAGTTCTTTCACAAAACCTTTCATGTCCCTGGGATTCGTGATGAGGACACTTTTGGCACCAAGCTTGGCAACCACAAGTGCATTGGCCGTCAAAGCGAAAATATGGTAGAGTGGAAGTGCCGTAATGAATATCTCCTTACCTTCTTCCAGGTTTCCGGAGTTCATCCAGGCAAACACCTGCTCCATATTCGCGATCATATTTCGATGGGTGAGCATTGCGCCTTTTGATACACCAGTGGTTCCACCTGTGTATTGAAGAAAGGCTACATCCCCACCTGTGACAGCAGGTTTTTCAAACGATTTACCTTCCCCTTTCTTAAGCGCATCTTTAAAGCTTATCGCTTGTGGAAGATTGTAAGCCGGAACCATCTTTTTGATTCGCTTCACAACGAAATTGACAAGGCTTCCCTTCAGGCCTCCCAACATATCACCAAGCTGTGTGGTGATCACGTGCTCAATGGAGGTTTCAGAAAGTATTTCCTCCAGGTTGCTGGCAAAATTTGCCAGTATCACAACAGCCTTTGCACCAGAGTCATTGAACTGGTGCTTCATTTCGCTTGGCGTGTAAAGTGGGTTGGTATTTACTACAATAATCCCTGCCCGGATAGCTCCAAACATTGCAATCGGGCATTGTAGAATATTTGGCATCTGGATAGCTAATCGATCACCGGCTTTCAATCCCAAATCATTCGTCAGAAACGCGGCAAAGTTTCCGGACAATTTATCCAGTTGATCGTAAGTAAGCTTGACCCCCATATTTTCATAAGCGTCAAGTGTCCTGAACTTTTCAAAAGTTTCTTCCAACAGGTCACCAAGACTAGAAAAGCGGTCCGCATCGATTTCATAAGGTACACCTTTCGGGTAATTAGCTCTCCAGGGAAATTTCTCCATAATTTTTAGGTTAAGCCATTAAAGATAAGGATAGCCGCCAATTGAAAAAGCAAATGAAAAATAAAAGCTATCTACATGACTAAGAAGTCATCAATTTTGTTTGAATATGAGTATTGGAAAAGCCCTCGAAACGAAAAAAGGTCCTGGCACCCCTACCAAGACCTTAATAAACAACATTAACCCAAAAATGTAGTCAGTGAAGCGGGAGTCGAACCCGAATAGATCCTAATTATCTCTTCAATGAAGTTTCAAAATTAAGTATCTCTACATATCATTGCAAAAATGATAATGAAATAAAATAATTATTATAAATTATTCAATTTTTGCATTTAATTGATAAGAATTCATCAATAAACACCACGTATGGAGTCAAAGAATTACGAAATTGATAACATCGATCTTAAGATTCTCAATATTCTTTCCGAGAATGCGAAACTTCCCTATACTGAAGTAGCCAAGCAGATCTATGTTTCAGGGGGTACGGTTCACGTTCGAATGAAGAAGCTGGAGGAACTGGGAATTGTCAAAGGAGCTACTTTGAAAATTGACTATGCTAAGCTTGGTTATGACATTACCTGCTTCCTGGGGATCTACCTGGAAAAGAGCTCACTGTATGACGAGGTAGTTGCCCAACTTAAGGAAATTCCTGAGATCACAACTATTCGATACACCACCGGTAATTACAATATCTTCTGCAAGATCTTATGCAAAGACACACAACATCTCAGGGATGTATTGCACGATAAGATCCAAATGGTAGATGGCATTGAAAGTACGGAAACCTTCATTTCCCTTGAGGAAAGCGTCAATAAACACCTGAGTTTCTAAAAAATAATCCAATAGTTTGAACCTATTGGCCTATTGCTTGTTCTTATTTAGAATTAGTATAAATAGTGGTATTTTTGTGTACCAACTTTAAAGCGAACGAATGAGTACGGACGAGCAAATATTAGAAGAGTTTACCTCCAAAGAATATGAACACGGCTGGTCCGTGGATTTCGAAGCTGATGAAGCGCCTCCGGGCCTCAGCGAGGAGATTGTTCGCTTTATATCTCAAAAGAAAAACGAGCCTGATTGGCTGTTGGATTGGAGGCTAAAAGCTTTCCGAAAATGGAAAACAATGACTGAGCCTAAATGGGCCAATGTCAAGTATCCACTGATTGATTATCAATCCATTAAGTATTACTCAGCACCTAAGCAATCAGCTAAGCCTAAGAGCCTGGAAGAGGTAGATCCTGAATTGCTTCGAACCTTCGAGCGGTTGGGGATCTCTTTGCAGGAGCAAAAAAGATTAACCGGAGTAGCGGTCGACGCAGTAATCGATTCAGTTTCAGTTGCTACTACTTTTAAAGAAACACTTTCAGAACTAGGTGTCATTTTCTGTTCGTTTAGCGAAGCAGTTCAAGAACATCCGGAATTGGTTAAAAAATATCTTGGATCAGTGGTTCCGGTTGGAGACAACTACTTTGCAGCGCTTAATTCAGCTGTATTCTCTGACGGATCATTTTGTTACATTCCAAAAGGGGTAAGATGCCCAATGGAATTATCCACCTATTTTAGAATAAATGCAGCAAACACCGGACAGTTTGAGCGAACGCTGATCGTTGCTGAAGACGATTCTTATGTAAGTTATTTGGAAGGTTGCACTGCGCCGATGCGGGATGAAAATCAGCTACACGCTGCGGTGGTAGAGATCTATGCAGCGAAGAATGCTGAAGTAAAATATTCAACTGTTCAGAACTGGTACCCTGGTGATAAAAATGGCAAGGGTGGTATTTACAACTTTGTGACGAAGCGTGGCATCTGTGCGGGTGATCACTCGAAAATATCCTGGACCCAGGTGGAGACGGGATCAGCTGTGACCTGGAAATACCCTTCTTGTATCCTTAAAGGGGATCATTCTGTAGGAGAATTTTACTCTGTTGCAGTTACAAATAACTACCAGCAAGCAGATACCGGAACGAAAATGATCCATATTGGAAAAAATACCCGTTCCCGAATCGTATCAAAAGGTATCTCTGCAGGAAAATCTCAAAACAGCTACCGTGGACAGGTTCACATTATGAAGCGTGCCGAAAATGCGCGAAACTTCTCGCAGTGTGATTCCCTATTGATGGGAGATCAGTGTGGAGCCCACACGTTCCCGTACATCGATGTGGAGAATAAAACTGCACAGATGGAACATGAAGCGACCACTTCAAAGATCGGTGAAGATCAGATCTTCTATTGCCAGCAGCGCGGGATCGATGAAGAGACCGCAGTAGCGCTGATCGTAAACGGTTTCGCAAAAGAAGTAATGAACAAGCTTCCAATGGAATTTGCTGTGGAAGCACAAAAACTATTAGCTCTGACGCTGGAAGGTAGCGTTGGATAATTGGTTAAATCAATTAATCGGATAATTCAGTCAATCCTATGATCTCAATTAAAAATTTACATGCCTCCGTGGAAGGCAAGCAAATCCTCAAAGGAATCAATCTTGAAGTTAAAGCTGGTGAAGTGCATGCGATCATGGGTCCTAATGGATCAGGTAAAAGCACACTCGCTTCAGTTCTGGCAGGCAAGGAAGATTATGAAATCACAGAGGGTGAAGTACTCTTTGAAGGCAATGATTTATTGGAGCTTTCGCCAGAAGAGCGTGCAAGACTTGGGATATTCCTGGCCTTTCAATATCCTGTTGAGATACCAGGGGTTACAACTACTAATTTCTTAAAAACAGCCCTCAACCAGATCCGGGAAGGTAGAGGAGAGAAACCGCTCGATGCAGTCAACTTCCTGAAGATGATGAAGGAAAAAATGAAGCTGGTAGAGATTGACCAGTCATTGCTTAGTAGATCACTCAATGAAGGCTTCTCAGGCGGAGAAAAGAAACGAAACGAGATCTTCCAAATGGCTATGTTGGAGCCAAAGCTTTCGATCCTGGATGAAACTGATTCCGGGCTCGACATTGATGCGCTTCGAATTGTAGCAGATGGGGTAAACACATTAAAAAGCCCTGAAACTGCGACAATTGTTGTGACCCACTACCAGCGACTACTGGATTACATTGTACCTGATTTTGTCCATGTTTTATATAATGGACAGATCGTGAAAAGCGGTGATAAGAAGCTTGCTTTGGAGCTTGAGGAGAAGGGCTATGACTGGATCAAGAATGAAGTAGCAGAATTAGCATGATCAAAGAAGGAATCGAATTGTTGGATCAACTAAAAGCATCTTTTGAACCTTCGAATGAGGTTCAGGAAAAAGCTATGGGCATGCTCTTGGAAATCGGGCTTCCCACAAAAAAGTCAGAGGCTTACAAGTTCACACCGATTACAGGCTTACTTGAAAAGCAGCTTGCTTTCGAAGTTTCCAGCGCTACTGTGGATCCTTCTGTATTCTATCAGACTGAAGGGAATCACCTGGTATTTGTAAATGGTGTTTACACTGAGGAGCACTCGAAACTAATAGATGATCTAACTATCCTAAAAGCTGAGGTCACTGAGGGTAAACATGACCCATTCAGCTTATTGAACACTGCATTTTGTAAGGAGGAGACTCAAATTACAATTGATAGTAAGGTTGCACCAACCTTCATTTACCATTTCAACTCTGACGGGTTCACTAATCCAAGGATCAAGATCCTTGTAAGGAAAGGTCAGGAGGCAACTTTTGTAGAAAAGTCTTTCAATAGCCCTGGTTCTTTTAGCAACTCGTTCATTCAATTCAACATAGAAGAGAATGCGAGTGCGAACCACTCCAAAATACAACACTACCTCTCTGACACCATTGCGCATGAAACACTGGTTGTTGACCAGTCGAGAGATAGTCGATATTACTCTAATGTTTTCTCTTTTGCAGGAGGGATGATCCGAAATAACATCACCCTAAATCTGGATGATGAAAATTGTGAAGGATACATGTATGGTCTTTATCTAACCGATGGAAAGACTCATGTAGATAACAATACGTCTGTCGACCACCTAAAACCGAATTCCTATAGCAATGAACTTTATAAGGGAATCCTGGATGACCAATCGACAGGTGTCTTCAACGGAAAAATATATGTGAGGCCTCAAGCTCAGAAGACCAACGCTTTTCAGTCAAACAATAACATTTCTCTTTCCGACACGGCGACACTTCATACCAAACCTCAATTAGAGATCTGGGCAGATGATGTCAAGTGTTCACATGGTTGTACTTCGGGACAACTTGATGAAGATGCCATTTTCTATTTAAGGGCTCGTGGGATCAATGAAAAAAGTGCAAAAGCTATGATCCTTAATGCATTTGCAGCTGAATCAATGGATCACGTGACCATTGACGAGTTACGGGAAGAGCTTCAGTCACTCATCTCAAACCGATTGATGTGATGGAAGCGGTTGACCAAAAGCTTGCGGTAGAGGCCATCCGGGCTCAATTCCCAGTGTTGGACCAATCAGTGAATGGAAAGCCACTGATCTATTTTGATAACGCCGCATCTTCACAAACCCCAAAGCGTGTCATCGACTCGATTGTTAAGTTCTACGAACAAGATCACGCCAATATCCACAGAGGTATTCATACATTGGCAGAGCGATCTACGACAGCATATGAAGCTACAAGAAAGTATGTAAAGACTTTTATCAATGCGAATGACATTAGTGAAATTGTCTTCACAAAAGGCACGACTGAAAGCATCAACCTGGTAGCCCAATCATGGGGCAATGCCTTCCTTGAGGAAGGTGATGAGATTGTGATCTCACACCTGGAACACCATTCCAACATTGTTCCATGGCAACTCATTGCAGAACAAAAAGGTGCTAAGCTCAAAGTTATCCCCATCAGTGATCGAGGGGAGCTTTTGCTGGATGCTTACGAAGAACTACTTACTTCAAAGACCAGGATCCTGGCGGTCAATTATATTTCCAATTCACTTGGGACGATCAACCCTGTTAAGGAAATGATCAAAACCGCTCATGAAAGAGAAATAATAACTGTGATTGATGCAGCCCAGGCCGCTCCGCATGTTAAAATTGATGTACAGGATCTTGACTGTGATTTTCTGGCCTTGTCAAGTCACAAAATGTACGGACCCACAGGGGTTGGGGTACTTTACGGGAAGCAGGAATTGCTGGAAAAAGTGCCTCCCTATCAGGGTGGTGGAGAAATGATCAAAGATGTCTCTTTTGAGGGCACTACATTCAATGATCTTCCTCACAAATTCGAAGCAGGAACCCCGAATATCGGTGATGTCATCGCCTTCAAAGAAGCGGTCCAATTTGTAGAAGAGATGGGCTATGATGAGCTTCAACACCATGAGCATGAATTGTTGGAAGCTGCTACGCAAAGGCTGGAGCAGATGGAAGGAGTGAATGTTATTGGTCAAGCCGAAAATAAGGCAAGCGTATTGTCCTTTCTTGTAGAAGACATTCATCCCTATGATATTGGCCAACTACTTGATGCTCGTGGCATAGCCGTACGCACAGGACATCATTGTACACAACCACTCATGGACTTCTTTAAGATTGAAGGAACCATTCGAGCTTCGTTTGCTGCTTATAACACACTTGAAGAAATAGACTTCTTCTGCAATTCGCTTGAAGGTATTATTCATAAATTCAGGTAATGGAACTTGTAAAAGTCAGGCAGGAAGAGATCATTGAAGAGTTCTCCATGTTGGATGGTGATACCGAGATGACCCTTGACTATATCATGGAATTGGGTGCCGAATTACCTGCATTTCCGGAAGAGAGCAGAACGGAAGAAAATATTGTAAAAGGATGTCAGTCAAAAGTTTGGATGATTGCCTCAATGGTAGATGGGAACATCCATTTCAAAGCTGACTCTAACACAGCCATAACAAAAGGGCTGGTTAGTTTGTTGGTCAGGGTATTGAATCAATTGCCTCCTCAGGATGTTATGAATGCGGAAATCTACTTCCCTGAACAAATTGGAATGAACAGGTTCATCGGTACGCAACGATCAAATGGATTTGCTGCCATGATCAAGCAAATGAAACTGTTCGCCATCGCTTTTAATGCAACGGAGAAACATGAGTGAAGCAGCAACAAATATTGATCAACTCAAACTGAAAGAGGACATTGTCCGAGCTATTAAGAATGTATTTGATCCGGAGATCCCGGTGGATGTGTATGAGCTTGGGCTGATTTACGAAATAAATATTTTGCCGGTCAATAATGTTGAAATAATCATGACACTCACTTCTCCCTCCTGCCCTGCTGCAGAGTCGATTCCCAGCGAAGTAGAAATGAACGTGAGGGCAGTGGAAGGTGTTAATGACGTGAATATTGAATTGACCTTCGATCCACCTTATGCAACAGACATGATGTCTGAAGAAGCTAAGCTGGAACTTGGGTTTATGTAATTGAAGAATAATAATTTAACTGAAGAATAAAGATGTATCCAGAAGAAATCGTAGCACCAATGAAAGGCGAACTCACAAATGCAGGGTTCACTGAATTGACTACTCCGGATGAGGTAGACAATCACATGAAAGATCATAAAGGCACTTCACTTATGGTAGTGAACTCAGTTTGTGGCTGTGCAGCAGGTGCGGCACGACCAGGAGTGTTGATGGCATTGGATCAGTCCGAGAAACGACCTGATAATCTTACCACGGTATTTGCCGGGTTTGATATTGAAGCAACCAATAAAGCACGTGAGTATACGCTCCCGTATCCTCCATCTTCACCGTCAATTGCTTTGTTTAAGGATGGTGAATTAGCGCATTTTGTGGAAAGACATCACATCGAAGGCAGGTCTGCTGCTATGATTGCAGATCATCTAACAGAAGTTTTTAAAGAATTCTGTTAGTCACCAAGAAAGCAAAACAACTTACTTTCAAACCACCATTATCGGTGGTTTTTTTATTTCAAATCGTTTGTATTCCAAATTACATTTGGTGCATTTGTAGATCGTTTGTAGTAGGAGCTCTGAAACCTGGCAAAGAACTGGATCGTGAATTTTACTGCTATGGTTAGACTGACTCTACTACTCTTAATCCCCTCCTTCACATTCTCTCAAAGCTTTTTTGAGCGAGTGAACCGTTTCTTGCTTAACAATGTCGATGAGGGCAAAATCAATTACCAGTTTTTAAAGGACAACCCTGACGAGCTCAATGGGCTTATCAGGGGGATCGAGGATTTTTATCTCAATAATCAGGAACCTGATTTCACTACTGCCTTCTATATCAATTCTTACAACCTATTGGTCATTAAGCAGGTGCGAGACAACTATCCCATAAGCAGCCCGATGGATATTGATGGCTTCTTTAACCAGAAACAGTTCATGGTTGCCGGAGAGTGGCTAACTCTTGATAACATCGAATTCGATAAGTTGCTTGGACCCACCAAAGACCCACGCATTCATTTTGCACTGGGATGTGCTGCCAGGAGTTGTCCTTCTCTCTACGATATGGCATACACTCCACAGCACCTGCAGGAACAATTGGAATTCAGGGCACAACTTATCATTGATCGCCCGAACTATGTGGACGTGGATCAACAAAACCGGGTGGTCCTTCTTAATAAGATCTTTGATTGGTATCAAAATCAATTCACTCTGGAATCACCCACAGTTATTGATTACATAAACAAGTACAGGTTTTACAATGTACCGACTGATTTTCACATCCAATTCCAGGAATATGACTGGTCACTGAACTCCAGGTAAGTAGGGGTAACCTGTTGTTTGGGTGTATTATTAGTAAACCCGCTAAGGCAGATAAACCTAACAATTGCGCCCGATCAAAAAAATATTAGTTCTAATCGCAGGTATTCTCATTGCCTTGCTTGTCATCTTTTTCACGTACCAGGATTTCTCATCAGGTACTGCTAAGGGATCATTCAAGAAGCCTTTCTCAGATTCTCCCTCAACCAACACCATCAAAAGCCTCAAGCTAAACTCAGCGCTTCATTAGTGGGTAAGCAAGCGAGAACTGTAAGGTACGGTTGCGTAGGTCCCCGTAGACATTTCCCAAAGAAGGATTAGAGTTAATATCTCCAAGTGAATAAATGAAGCGTAAGGATGCTTTTAATCCGACTGGGGAATCCCAACCAAGTCCTGCCACACCACTCAGGTCGATGCTATTGAAGTCATCCGTTATATCTACGTCTTCCAGATCTGCTGAAAGTAACAAGCCAACCTGGGGGCCTATCTGGAAATTGAAGCCTCCAAAAAGCTGCTTTTTAAGCAACACAGGAATGTCAAGAAACTTGCGTTCTTGCTCAACGCTCCGATTAAAGTAATTCAATGTCGTTTTTCTTGGTACATAAAGTACCTCTGGTTGGATCGACCATTTACCCAGTGTGATTGTGCTATAAACCCCAAAATGAATGGAATTCGACGGGTCAAAGCTCAATGGTTGGCTTACATCCAAAATATCATTTCTTGATAGTGCGGCATAGTTTGTTGAACTAACGCCAGCCTTTAATCCAAGCTCAAAGGTTTGTGCCATCGAAGCGAAAGAGTACACTAGTAAGAGGGTTGTAATTAGGGTTTTCATCTTTGGTTGTTTAGTTGAAACATCATTTAAGGCCAAAGAGAGCTAGCGTCAGTGGGACGTGTAAGAAACGATGGTGGTGTAAGGATATTGCACACAAAACCGGGAATTGCAATTCTCAGTCTTGGTTTTCAAGATCAGTTGCCACGCTTAAAGAGTCGATAACCGATCGCAAATTGTAAAGAACGATACCGCACATTCCCATGGAGACCTCCTAAGGTTCGAGGAGAGTTAACATTAATAAGTGAATACATAAATCGAAGAGATGCGTTCAGCCCAATTGGTGAATCCCAACCGAGCCCGGTTACAGCACTTAGGTCAACTTTCTTAAAGTCATCAATTGAATTAACATCCCCAGCTTTTGCCGAAAGTAAGAAGCCAACCTGCGGGCCGATCTGAAAATTAAAACTTCCGAAAAGCCTTTTTTCGAATATAACAGGAATGTCCAGAAATTTATTCTCTTGTTCTACACTTCGATTAGAGTAATTCAAGGTGGTTTTGCGAGGAATGTACAGCAATTCTGGCTGTACGGACCAGTTGCCTAATGCAATCGAACTATAAACTCCAAAATAGATAGAAGTTGATTGATCATAGCTCAAGGGTTGACCAGGATCCAGTAAAGCGGCAGGAGCAGCTAACACAGAGTAGCCCGTTGAATTGGCACCAGCCTTTAACCCAACCTCAAGGCCTTGCGCCATCAATGTGGAAGAGAACACCAGAAATAGAAAGGAAATGAGCGTTTTCATCTTTGGTTATTTAGTTGAAACATCAGTTAAAACCAAAGAGCTGATGCAGGTGGAACTTGTAGAAACAATGGTAGTGAATGGATGTTGCAAACAAAAACCGGGAATTGTAATTCCCGGTCTTTTTCATGATCTTTTAACTAATTACCAAGCTTGAAAAGCCGATAGCCTACTGAAAATTGTAATGTTCTGTTTCGAAACTCACCAGCAACTCCGGCTACATCGTTAATATCACTTAATCCAAGAATGTACCGCACATTAGCCTGTAGCCCAAATGGCGCATCCCATCCAGCTCCAATGGCTGCACTTACGTCCGATCCCTTAAGTGTGTTCTTAACATCCACACCTGCGGTTTCAGCAGACGTTAGGATACTAAACTGAGGCCCCGCCTGTAAGTTCAGACCTGCAACAAGGTACAATTTTGCCATGACAGGAATATCAAGATAAACTCGTTCCTGCTCTACATTCCCTGTTCCAAAGTTCACATCATTCTTTTGTGGAGAATAAAGGATCTCCGGCTGTATGCCAATCTTGGATACTTTGATCAATGTGTAAAGTCCACCATGAAAAGCAGAAGCTGAACTAATCGAGGAAGCTGGGTCATCTACATTTGGATTAGAAGAATTCAATCCTGCCTTCAATCCGATCTCAAGCTTCGCCTGGCTGAATGCCATAAGTGAGAAAGTGGATAGCGCTAAAAATAGTAAAGTCTTTTTCATATCTAGTTGTTTATTAAATAAGGTAACAGAAAGTGCTTAGGCACCTAAAAAAAGACACAAAAAAAGGGTAAATGTTTACCCCTTGATTGATTTCTTATTTAAGCTCCTTTAAAGCGCGATTCCAATGAATGACTTAAATGCAAGTCCCATTAAACCGGTAATAAGCATCGTAATACCCAGCCCTTTCAAACCATTCGGAACATTGGAATACTTAAGTCGCTCCCTGATAGCGGCCAAAGCAATAATTGCCAGGAAGAATCCTGTACCAGAGCCGAACCCGAAGGCTGTCGCTTCTACAACTGTATAATCTCGTTGGACCATGAATAGTGATGAACCGAGAATAGCACAGTTCACAGCAATTAGAGGAAGGAATATACCAAGCGATCCATAAAGTGATGGAGAAAACTTCTCAATAACCATTTCAACCAATTGCACCATCGCAGCAATTACGGCGATGAAGATGATGAATTGAAGAAATGTTAAGTCGAGTGTTTGGAAATCTGCGCCTATCCAGGCCAGTGCTCCTTCTTTAAGTACCTTTTCCTGGATCACCCAATTAAGCGGAACAGTTATCGTCAATACGAAAATGACAGCCATTCCAAGGCCCAATGCCGTTTTTACCTTTTTAGAGACCGCAAGGAATGAACACATGCCAAGGAAATAGGCAAAAACCATGTTGTCGATAAAAATGCTCTTTATAGCAATGTTTAATGCGTCCATATCTCTAGTGTTCTACGTACCCGTTTTTGGTTCGCTGAATCCAAATAATAATTCCTAAAATCATGAAAGCTCCAATGGAGTCAACCATCAAACCATTGGTTTGAAGTGTAAATCCAAGCATGTTTCCTATCGGCTCATAGATCTTTACATTGAAAATTGATCCTGATCCGAATAATTCTCTAAAGAAAGCCACCGCCAGGATGATCCATGCATATCCAAAGCCACTACCAAACCCATCAAGTATTGAGTCGTATGGCTTATTGGCCATTGCAAAAGCTTCTAATCGACCCATTACAATACAGTTTGTAATGATCAATCCTACGTAAGCTCCAAGTATCTTATACATGTCATAACTGTAAGCTTTCAATACTTCACTTACAAGTGTTACAAGTGTCGCAATGATCGCCAGTTGTACAATGATCCGGATCCTGCTCGGGATGTAGTTCCTGATCAATGACACGATCAAATTCGAAAAGACGATCACAAAAACCACCGCTATCGACATGATCAGCGTAGGTTTGATCTGTACCGTCACCGCAAGCGCTGAACATATACCCAGTACCTGAACTGTGATCGGGTTGTCCTCATTCAACGGATCAGAAACAATCCGTTTTCTCCGTTTGGATAGTAACGGCTCTGCTGGTTCCTTTACCGCTACCTCTATTGGAGCTTCTGCTACTTCAGTGCTCATATGCTTGCTTTTTGAGATTTAACTTTACCTATAAATGCGGAATAGCATTCCAAATAATGGAGAAGCATTGAATTGACCCCTTTGGTGGTCATTGTTGCTCCTGAAAGGCCATCTACCTCATATTCCGAAAGGCCTGTATTACCCTCTCCTTTTACAACATTGACACTGACCAATTGATCTCCATCGAATATCTTTTTTCCTTCAAACCTGCCTTGAACGCCAGGTTCTGTGATTCGTGCACCCAATCCAGGTGTTTCACTTTTGTGATCAAAAGCAATTCCTTTAATTGTGTTAAGGTCTTCACCAAACGCAACGTAACTTGAGATCCAATCCCAAAGACCTGCTCCAAAAGTTGGGAAGATGTAAGCATCAACTGTGTTATTCTCAGTCATGAACATGAAAACCGGGTAGGCTCTCTCCTTCGGGTCAAGCTTGGAGTTCTTTTGGATGTTTACATTCTCAGCTACGTAAGGATTTCCTTTTGGATCACTGGATAGCTCATTACCATTATAATCCACTACAATAGACTGAACCTTCTCATCATAAATCCGAAGGATTTCGTTTGGATCTTCAATATCCGAGATATCCATTACCGCACCGAGAATCTTTTTCTTGGTGTCCAGTTCTACCTGCTTATCCTGTAGTGGTTTAAGACCAACCGAAGTAAGTGACAAAGCCCCACCTAAAACAACCGTTAAACCGAGGGCAAAAAGGATTACATATAAATTAGATCGTTGCACGCTTTAGTCTTCGTTTTTTGTTTGCTTCAACTACATAGAAATCGATGAGTGGAGCAAACACATTCATAAACAAAATCGCCATCATAATACCCTCAGGGTATGCCGGGTTGATCACCCGTATCAATACGGTTATTACACCGATTAGAAAACCGTAAATCCATTTACCTAGTTCCGTCTGAGCAGCAGAAACAGGGTCTGTAGCCATAAAAACAGCTCCAAAGGCCAGCCCTCCGATCACGAGGTGATGGTGTGCAGGCATTTCCAGGAAACTATTACCACCAACCAGGTTGAATAAGCTACCCATCGCAAAGGCTCCGAGAAATACACTAACAATGATCTTCCAGCTTCCAACCCCTGTCATTACAAGAATTAGCGCTCCAATTAAACACATTAGTGTAGAGGTCTCCCCGATACTTCCCGGGATAATTCCAATAAACATGTTCCAGAAATCAAACATCCCTGCAGCCCAGTGATTCGCGGCAAGCTCTGCCATTTCGGTTTTATTAACCGCTGCTTCTGCTCCATAAGCCAAGATAGTCGCTCCGGAATATCCATCTACCGGTGCTTTATCACCAAAGTAGGTCCAAACGTCTCCTGATATCTGTGAAGGATAGGCGAAATACAGGAATGCCCTCGCAAGCAAGGCAACATTTAAAATATTCATTCCCGTACCTCCAAATACTTCTTTTCCAATGATCACTGCGAATACAGTTGCCATTCCTACCTGCCAAAGAGGAATAGTAGGTGGCATCACCAATGGGATCAGCATACCACTGACCAGGAACCCCTCTTCTACCGGATGCTGCCTGATCACACAGAATGCAAATTCAGTAGCTAGCCCAACGGCATAAGAAACCGCAATGATGGGAACCGTCACCCAGGCTCCGATAAGAAACTTATCAAGAGTAGTAGCATCTACTCCCGTAGAAATGTAATGCTGATGACCTACATTCCACATCCCAAAGATCAAACAAGGTAACATCGAGATGATCACTGTCATCATCATCCGCTTTAGGTCGTTACCGTCCTTTATTTGAGCTCCTTTCTTTCCTGTTATTAAGTTCGGAGCGAAAAAGATGGTACGATGACCCTCATAGATCGGATAGAACTTCTCAAACTTTCCGCCCTTCTCAAAAAGGTGATGTATCTGATCAAATTTCTTTTGCAAAAACTTCATTGCAATACTTATCCGTTTTTAATTAGTTGAATTCCTTCCCTCAAGATCTCTTGCAGGTTATTCTTGGAAACATCGATAAACTCACACAAAGCCACATCCTCTTCGACTACCTCATAAATTCCCAATGCCTCCATATCATCGTAATCTTCAGCGAGAATGGCCTTAAACAAATAGGTTGGCAGCACGTCCATCGGAAGCACCTGCTCGAAAGCACCAGTCATCACAAAGTTCCTGTGCTCACCATGCTGGTTCGTATCGATCACGTATTCCTTATTCTTTCCACCAGCGTATGACAAAAGGCCAAATGCCTTGTGGAAACTTAATTTCTTAGTTGTTGGCTTGATCCAGCCAAAGAATTCTTCGTATTTACCTTCTGGAATTACCGTTACCTGATTGTGGTAGAAGCCAAGGTATCCGGTCTTCCCAACTCCTTCTCCAGTCAATACGTTACCTGAAATAAATCGATTGTCTTCTTCCGCATAGTTGTTCTCAACCAACTTATTCAAGCAGGCCCCAGCATATGTTTTTACATAACCGGGTGTCTTTATTTGAGAACCTGTGATAGCGACCAGCTTTGAGGTATCGTATTTTCCGTCCAATAGCAACCTGCCAATTTCAACTACCCCCTGAGGGCTAATCGTCCAGACAACATCTCCCTTATTGATTGGGTCAATATGATGGATCTGTATACCTACGTTTCCTGCCGGATGAGCTCCAGCTACTTTATTATGTTGAACTTGCTCTGCCTGTGCAAAGATCTTAGGTACTTCAGCATTCGCATCCGTGTTCAGGTGAATAATACCTGAAGTGAATTTCTTTAAAATGTTGATTCCTGTCTGGAAATACTGTTCCTGTCCTTCAAGCGTGTAGGAATAATCCGGCGCTAAAGGGCTTGAATCAAACCCTGAGATAAAAATTGATTTTGGAGTATCGGCAGGATCGGCAACACATCCGTATGGTCGCTGAACGATGTTTGGCCAAACTCCACCTTTCAGCATGAGTTCCTGAGCATCTTCCTTTGACATGTTGGCAATGTCAGAAGGGGAATAGGCTTTTGAACTTACAAACTCGACCTCTTTGTCAGCAAGGATCCTGATTTCCATAACTCTTCTCTTCTCCCCTCTTCGGATCTCAGCAATCTCGCCGCTAACAGGGGCACAGAAGATCACATTCTCCATCGTTTTTTCATAAAACAAGGGAGATCCTGCCTTCACATTATCCCCTTCCTTCACGAATAGTTTCGCCATGGTCAGGTGATTGAATTCTGCAGGTTTTATTGCAAATGTTTCCGGCTGGTCTATCTCGGTGATTTTGCGCTCTGCTTTGCCTACTAGGTTGATGTTAAACCCTTTTTTCAGCTTGATTGTCTGAGACATGCTTGTTTCTTGGGATCCTCTTAAAAAAACCGTGGCAAACTTAACAAGATCGGATTTAACCTGAATAAGATTAAGTCAAAAAAGCAGGACGGTTTATTCATTTAAAAAACTATGCAAACGGGAGATTGTTAGGTTGCCGGAACAGGTTCGTTGTTTTTCAGAAATTCTGCAACCTGTTCCATTAGCCAGGTAGGTGTGGAAGTTGCTCCGCATATTCCAACTGAGTCATCCGGACTGAACCATGATAGATCAATATCCTGCTCATTTTCAACGAAGTAGCTTCTTTCATTGTGGTTCAGGCACACATTATATAATGCTTTACCATTGGAACTTTTCTTTCCAGCTACGAACAAAATAACATCATGTTTGGTGGCAAATTTTTCCATATTCGGTTCCCTGTTCGAAACCTGTCTGCAGATGCTGTCATTTGAATCAAAATCAGCGATCGAAAGCATTCCTTTCTCCTTTATGCGTTCCTCGATCATAGATTTCAAAAGGTAGAACCCTTTTGTGCTTTTAGTGGTCTGGCTAAACAACGTAATTGGTTTAGTAAAATCCACCTTTTCCAGATCTTCCTCAGTCATGACAACAATTGCGTCATTGTTCGTTTGACCGGTGAGTCCGATCACTTCTGCGTGACCTTGTTTACCATAGATGACCAGTTGCCCTTCCTTTTTTCTTGCAAGATCATAGGCATTCTTCACACGGTTTTGAAGTTTCAAAACCACCGGACATGATGCGTCAACCAATTCTATGTTATTCTCAAGTGCCGTTTCATAGGTCTCTGGTGGTTCACCATGCGCACGGATCAGTACTTTGCAGTTCTTGAGATTCTTCAATTCATCTCTATTAATTGTCCTGAGCCCCTTGTCAAACAAGCGCTTGACTTCCATTGAATTATGAACAATATCGCCCAGGCAATAAAGTTCCTGCCCTTCAGCCATCTCATCTTCAGCCATCTGAATGGCGAATTCTACACCAAAGCAGTAACCCGATTTTTCGTCAATTTCAATCTTCATGAATCAATTTGTTTGCCATCTCTGTCACCTGGAAGATCTGATCCTCCAAAGTTAAGTGTGTTGTATCGATCTCTACTGCGTCGGCTGCCTTAATTAGTGGACTGTCCACTCGGGTCGAATCAATTCTGTCCCTGGCAATCAGATTTTCAATGATACGTTCAGTCGGTTGATCTATCCCTTTCGCAAGTAACTCAAGCCTCCTTCTCTCCGCTCGAACTTCTACATCTGCCGTCATAAAGATCTTAAGCTCAGCATTGGGGAAAACAACAGTCCCTATATCACGTCCATCCATTACGACTCCCCGGTCTCTGCCGATTTCTTGTTGCTGCTTTACCATTTTCCTTCGAACCGACGAAAGAGCACTCACTTCACTTACCGCACCATTAACCTCCGGAGTTCTGATCTCCTTATCCACAGCAACACCATTCAATTGAATGGAATTCCCTGAGAAGGCAATGTTTATTTCATCAACAGCTTTTGCAACAGCATTGGAATCTTCAAGATCAATGTCTTGCTCTAAAAAGAAGAGCGTTGCAGCCCGATACATCGCACCACTATCAATAAAAATATAACCAAGATTTTTCGCTACTTGTTTGGCAGTTGAGCTTTTACCACAAGCTGAATAACCATCAACAGCAATAATGATCTTCTTCAATCCCTAGCAATCTTTGATCGGACATGGAAGCGGTTTACCTCTCTTCACTTTCTTCTTGTTCTTCTGGTGCGAAGATGATGGCCCCTTTCTGCACCCTTCTGAACCAATCAGAATGAATCCCAGGAATAGAATGAATATGATCCGGCTGAATTTCATGATATCCCAGCAACTTCCATTTGCCTGTCCACTTTTTTCACTAACCCTTGAAGCACTTTGCCCGGCCCACATTCAATGAATTGTGTAGCGCCTTCAGCAATCATGTGCTGTACACTTTGAGTCCAGCGAACCGGAGCGGTAAGCTGCAATACTAAGTTATGCTTTATTGTGGCTATTTCCGAATGGCCCTTTGCATCCACGTTCTGGTAAACCGGACAATTCGGCTGTTTAAATTCCGTGTTTTCAATAGCCTCAGCCAATTCCTCTCTTGCAGGTTCCATCAACGGAGAATGAAAAGCCCCTCCAACTGGCAGGATCAATGCCCGCTTGGCTCCTGCTTCTGTCAATTTTTCACAAGCTTCCTGAACCGCCATTACCTCACCGCTTATCACCAGTTGTCCCGGACAATTGTAGTTGGCCGCAACTACTATTCCATCTACCTGTTCACATATTTCTTCCACTACCTGGTCTTCCAATCCAAGTACAGCTGCCATGGTGGATTCCTGTGCTTCGCACGCCTTTTGCATAGCAGAGGCCCTTTTGGAAACGAGACTCAATCCGTCTTCATAGCTTAATGCTCCGTTTGCCACAAGCGCCGAAAACTCTCCCAATGAGTGCCCGGCAACCATATCCGGTGTGAAATCCTCAGAGGTCAATGCAGCTACAACACTGTGAATGAAAATTGCAGGTTGCGTTACTTTGGTTTGCTTTAACTCCTCGGCAGTTCCACCAAACATAATGGACTTAATATCAAATCCAAGAATATCGCCAGAGGCATCTATGTACTCTTTGGCCTTCGTGAAATTGTCATATAGTTCTTTTCCCATTCCGGGAAATTGTGCCCCTTGACCGGGGAAAACGTAAGCTTTACTCATTGATTAAGTTTTGCGCAAAATTAGCCAATCGGCTTAATCGAGAAAGCGGTCCTTTAATTCAGGAGTGGGTATCATGCATTCATCAGTCCTACCAAACAGCTTGTACCTGTTTTTTGCAATGATATCATAGAAAAAGTGCCTGATAAAAGGAGGTACGATCATGAATACGTATAGCATAGGCCATAAACCGGATAAATGTCTCGAAATGGTAAGAGCTGCGGTGCTCTTCACAAGAATTTTGTCATTTATCAGCAGAACAAGGCTTTGAAGTGCAGCATCATCTGTGTACTTGACCGGTAGAGATCCCTTTGCAAATTCACTTTGAAGCGAAGCAAATTCAAAAATGCCATTAGAATCTCGTTTGATTATAAAATTGACTGATGCGTTACACAGATTGCATACACCATCAAAAAAGATAACAGGCTTTTTTATCGAAGTATCTGCACCCATCCACTATAAACCTCAACTTCATCATCGGGGTTCAACCTTTCGAAAGTAACTTCCGCTGAATAGAAGTAAGCTCCTTCAGGCAAGTCACCTCCTCCTGAGTTTGTGCCATTCCAATTGATCAGGAAGTCGTTTTCATTTTCTGAAGAATCATACGAGAAGACTGTTGCTCCAGCTCGGTTGAATACTGTAAAATTGATCGACTTAACAAAGCGTGGGCAGTTAGAATTTGCAAACCCATCGATATCACGTCCGATCCTGGAACCTGAATAAAAGGGTCTGAAGAAGTCATTCAACCCATCTCCATTTGGTGTGAAAAGATTGGGCAGGATCAGTTGTGGACAGTTGTCATTGCAAATAGGTTCTGACAGGATACTTTCATTACCTGACCGATCAATCGCTGAAATAATATAACATCCAGCATAGGAACTTAGTCCGCCATGCGTAAATGAAGTCTCCGTCGTATTGGCCAGGGCTACATATGAACCTTCCTCTCCCGTATCTGAAAAATAGATCTGATAACTCTGTATATCGTCTCCACAAGCAAGATCATTATCCGGCTCCCAAATGAGCCTGTTTTGGAAATCATTAAAATCACATCCCTGATCAGCACTATTGACATCACAGCTAAAAGGTGCTGAGGTATCAAAAACGATCGAAACCGGTGTACACGGAGGGATGGTATCGTTTGGTTGAGCGCAAATGATCTGCGTATTATTCTCCAGTGGTTCTGCAACAAGTGCGTTACCATACGACCCGGATGTGGTCACGAAGTAACAGTAAGTCGTCTGGTCATCAAGATCTACTCCATTAAAGCTTCCGTTATCCAAATAGGTTAACCCATCCATGGTTACATCTACTGAGTCTATCAGTTGAATTGCAGATAAGTCACTATTGTCAACGTTATCACGCCAGATGTAATGGTATGGAAAGTCCTGAACATTGAGTGACCATGGCACGTTTCCTTCCCAGTTCAATTGGATAGCACCAACCTGTGGCCTTGGTTCCAGCCTAATGGAACTGGCAGTCACCGAAGTATCAATTGGAACACCTGTATTGTCATGAAGGACAATCTTGTAGGCGTGGAAGAGGTCTTCTGTATTCATCCCCGTATCAATAAAGAACGTATCCGCCTGATTTGTTGATAGGTTTACAAAATCCCCAGTAGGACCCTGGCCCTCCGCCCGAAGAACCGAATAACCGTAATCAGGAGGGAATGCTCCAACATCGATCTGGTATGGTGGGGTCCATCGAACGAGAATTTCCCCATTGGTTTCACTGGTAGTTCTTATGTCAACATTAGTTATCAACGGAACATCGATAAGTAAGCTGTCGCACGCTTCATCCGAGGCAATACTTAGACCCCCGGTTGGGTCCGGGAATGTGGCGACCAACCGGTAGCAATACTTGGAACCTGGAGATAGCCCTAACCCATCGTTATTGTCCAAAAGGCTTGTCTCTGCCGCATCCAGAACATCAACCAGTTCATACCCTGCATTTTGAGGAATACCTGGTTCACAGGTCGGGTCAATGTCAAATTCTCCTACTCTTCTCCATACCTGGATGGAATCAGCATTCGAACAACTGTAATCATCCCAATTCAACTGAATGGATCTCCCGGGTTGGGTATCTGCTACGAGCCCAGTAGGCGCTGGTCCGACTACAGTTAACCTCCAGGTCTCGAAATTTACAGAACCAGGTGGGTCAGTAATATTTGGGATTGTTGGATCATCAGTTGCCTTAAATTGAACTTCATAAGGTCTTGCTCGAACATGCCCACAAACCGTTTGCCACTCGAAAGTCAGAAATGAAGGAGGGACCGTAAATTGACCTGGAGCCGGCGGATTTGCCGTGGCGATTGGAGGGTTAACAACGAAGGGACCTCCCAAAGCTTCGAGTTTCACCGGGTCATTGTCCGGATCGGTTCCTATCACAGTTGCTGTTATTGTTTCTCCTGCAACCACACAAGTGTCAGGTGGCAATTCAATTTCAGGAGGATCATTATCAAAATTCCAGATGATGATCTGCATGTCCCGTTTCACAAACCCAAGAGGGAACCACTCACCATTAATGAAACGGTATTCCCGAACAATAAATGCGATGTTGAATTCCCGATTATCATCTTCGGGTATTCCGACTCCTCCGGGGGCATCCCAAACGAGTGTCCCGTTGATCTCATCCAGTGTCAGTGTAGGTGGACCATCGCCCGCCTGATTTCCATTTGGGAAGTTATCATAGAAAGATGGATCTACAAGGCTCCTATAACCGGCAACATCTATACCCTTAGCTTGCAATGGGATCACAAATTCATAGGCCAGACTATCACCATCCGGATCAAACGCTCCCGGATTGTGCTCAAAACGAAACCCCACAACTCCCTGATCAATTGGTGGTACCGTAAATACCGGGGAGTTGTTGACACCAATCAATGGATCTATAATAATCTGAGACTCTATGTAAAATGGAGTATTAACCGAACCGGTTATGTTTTGAATATTGGCATTCCTGAAGTCCTCGGTATAACTGACAGTGTAGGCATTGGCAGCCTGGTAGGTATGCTCCCGGGAGAATTGCCAACGTTCAACACCATTACCCAAATCGGTAATGTTTGTCCAGGGGATCTGCTCATCAGGATCATCTCCATAGATCTCTCCATCGCCAAAATCGAGGCGTCCCTGCCCAAACAATACCCCTTCCTGATCCCGATAACCAAAGAAAGTAATACGATAGGTGAGAAAGTCGATCCGTTCGATGATGATCTCTCCTGCTCGAATGTGAGTTGAGAATGACTCAAAAGTGATGGCGATCAAGCCAATTAGTAAAAGAATTTTCTTACGCCCCATAAGCCGGTTCAAATACGCAGATATGTAAAAATAAACCTAATTGTGATGCAATTGTACAAACAAGAATCATGCTGACCTTGTTCTATTAATAACATTTAACTATCAATGTCCACTAATAGGCATACCTATTTAGATTTAATTAAAATAGAAGTTAAGATTGGTCAACAACCAATCGGCATTTACCTTTGGCGGCAATCGAGATAACTTATAATTCATGGGTTGGACCAAGCAGTTTTTTTCTAGTTCCATCGGTCGAAAGTTTGCGATGGCACTTTCAGCTCTATTTCTCATCATCTTCTTACTCCAACATTTTCTGATCAACGTCACATCAACGTTTAATGAAGAAATGTTCAATGAGTTGTCCCATTTTATGGGTACTAACCCGTTGGTGCAATTTCTGCTCCAACCGGTTCTGATCTTTGGTGTTGTTTTTCACTTTGTTATGGGATTTGTCCTTGAAGTAAAGAATCGAAACTCAAGGGAAATAAAATATGCAGTAAGCAAAGGAGCTGCAAACTCTAGTTGGGTATCCCGAAACATGATCTGGAGTGGCCTATTCATTCTCTTCTTTCTTGGGTTCCACTTCTATGATTTCTGGATACCGGAAATGAATTACAAATACGTCCAGTTTAAGCCTGAAGATCCCAATCGATATTATGAAGAAGTTGTGCACATGTTTGAGAATCCTGTTAGAGTAACTATCTATGTTCTATCCTTTGTTTTCCTGACCTTACACTTACTACATGGTTTTCAGTCAGCCTTCCAATCGATCGGTGCGAGACACAACAAGTATTCGCCACTCATCCTCAAGCTGGGAAGGATCTATGCTATTGCGGTCCCGGCAGGTTTTGTTTTTATCGCTGTTTATCACTATTTGAATCCGCTTTAAGTTCAGAGGCATGTCAATATTAGATTCCAAAATACCTGAAGGTCCGATCAAGGATAAATGGACCAATCACAAAAACAACATCAAACTTGTGAACCCCGCCAACAAGCGATCGATCGATGTAATCGTCGTTGGAACGGGTTTGGCAGGTGGATCTGCTTCCGCAACACTTGCCGAATTAGGCTATAATGTGAAGGCTTTTTGCTACCAGGATTCTCCCAGAAGAGCACACTCTATTGCCGCACAGGGTGGGATCAATGCAGCTAAAAATTATCAGGGAGACGGTGACTCCACTTACCGGCTTTTTTATGATACAGTAAAAGGTGGGGACTATCGTTCCAGAGAAGCGAACGTGTATCGTCTGGCCGAAGTATCTACCAATATCATTGATCAGTGTGTAGCACAAGGAGTACCCTTTGCAAGAGATTACGGGGGTTTGTTGGACAACCGGTCATTCGGAGGTGTTCAGGTTTCAAGAACATTTTATGCGAAAGGACAAACCGGCCAGCAATTGCTGTTGGGATGCTACTCAGCTATGTCCCGTCAAATTGGCAAGGGCAAGATCAAAATGTACAATCGCCATGAGATGATGGACCTTGTGATCGTAAATGGTAAAGCTCGTGGGATCATCGCAAGGAATTTGGTAACTGGTGAAATCGAACGACACTCCGCACATGCTGTTGTGATTGCCTCGGGTGGATACGGAAACGTGTTTTTCCTTTCAACAAATGCTATGGGATCCAATGTCTCAGCTGGATGGAAGATCCATAAGAAAGGTGCCTTCTTTGCAAACCCATGTTTCACTCAAATCCATCCTACATGCATCCCTCAACATGGTGATCAACAATCCAAGTTGACATTAATGTCAGAATCATTGAGGAATGATGGCCGGATTTGGGTACCTGCTAAAAAGGAAGACGCAGAAGCGGTTCGCGCTGGCAAGCTTAAGCCGACAGATATTGCCGAAGAGGACCGGGACTACTATTTGGAGCGACGTTACCCTTCTTTTGGAAACCTTGTGCCACGAGATGTTGCGTCCAGAGCGGCTAAAGAAAGATGTGATGCGGGATTTGGAGTTGGTACAAATGAAACCGGGGAAGCGGTATACCTTGACTTTGAGTCAGCGATCATGCGCTATGGTCAGGAGGAAGCCAATATTCATGGAACCCCGGATGCTCCCAAGGAAGAAATTCGAAAGTTGGGTGAAGAAGTAGTGGAGTCCAAATACGGTAATCTTTTCCAGATGTATGAGAAGATCACAGCGGACAACCCCTATAAAACCCCAATGAAGATCTATCCCGCCGTTCACTATACAATGGGTGGAGTATGGGTTGATTACAACC
This sequence comes from Cyclobacteriaceae bacterium, assembly GCA_965267415.1. Taxonomy (GTDB): domain Bacteria; phylum Bacteroidota; class Bacteroidia; order Cytophagales; family Cyclobacteriaceae; genus Ekhidna. Next base: position 1,847,865 of record OZ253955.1, read on the forward strand.
TAATGACGACCATCCCGGGTTGTTACAGTATCGGTGAAGCTAACTTCTCGGATCATGGAGCCAACCGATTGGGAGCTTCCGCGCTTATGCAGGGGCTTGCTGACGGATATTTTGTATTACCATATACGATCGGTGACTACCTGGCTGATGATATTCGAACCGGCGCAATTTCAACGGATTCTCCTGAGTTTGATGAAGCCGAAAAGAGCGTGAAGGAAATGATCGATTTTTTCACCAACAATAAAGGATCTCATTCAGTTGACTATTTCCATAAGAAATTAGGTAAGATCATGTGGAATAAAGTGGGGATGGCAAGGAACGAGAAAGGGTTGAAGGAAGCCATCAGCGAGATCAAAGAACTAAGAGAGCAGTTCTGGAAAGAAGTTACTGTTCCAGGTTCAGCAGATGGTATCAACTTGGAGCTTGAGAAGGCAGGCCGAGTCGCTGACTTCCTTGAGTTGGGTGAATTGTTTGCAAGGGATGCGCTCGAAAGAAATGAATCTTGTGGTGGTCATTTCAGGGAAGAATATCAAACAGACGAAGGTGAAGCAGTACGAGACGACAAGGGTTTTACCTATGTAGCAGCATGGGAGTATACAGGTGACCCTTCACAGGCGACCATGCATAAAGAGGATTTGAAGTATGAAAACATCGAGCTGAAAACTCGATCATATAAATAAAACATTAAGAGTATCATGTCAGATAAAGCAGGATTGAACTTAACGCTAAAGGTTTGGAGACAAGCGAGCAGTAAGGAAAAAGGCAGAATGGAAACCTACCAGGTATCCGATATTTCGCCAGATAGCTCGTTTTTGGAAATGATGGATATTCTGAATGAGCAATTGATCGCAGAAGGCCAGGAACCGGTTGCGTTTGATCATGATTGCCGCGAAGGTATCTGTGGGATGTGCTCCATGTTTATCAACGGACAACCTCACGGACCCAGTGAGCTCATTACGACCTGTCAGCTTCACATGAGGGAATTCAGAGACGGTGAGACCATTTACATTGAACCCTGGAGAGCAAAAGCTTTTCCTGTGATCAAAGATCTAATTGTTGATAGAAGTTCATTTGACCGGATCATGGCTTCTGGAGGTTTTGTGAGTGTAAATACCTCCGGAAATACACAAGACGCAAATGCAATCCCAATTGATAAACATGATGCGGATATGTCATTTGATGCAGCTACTTGCATAGGCTGTGGCGCGTGTGTTGCAGCCTGTAAAAATGCATCTGCAATGCTTTTCGTTTCTGCCAAGGTTTCTCAGTTTGCCCTACTTCCTCAGGGTCAGGTGGAAGCTAAAGACCGTGTGAAGAACATGGTTAACAAGATGGACGAAGAAGGATTTGGGAATTGCACCAATACTGGTGCTTGTGAAGCGGAATGTCCAAAAGGGATCTCCCTGGATAACATAGCCCGAATGAACCGCGAATTCCTGAAAAGCGGCCTTGGTTAGGCCTGAAGTCAATTCTTTAAGTTAGGCTGCCCAGATAGGTATAATGACGAGTCCCTTTTAAGGATGGCACTCAGTCGATTAACCTGAAATATGGCTAAATTTGTTTCCAAGCAACTGACTATGGAAGATAGGACCATCACGGATGTAATACCGGGAAGGGAGCGCCCTGCAAGACCCAAAAAAGAATTCACCATCTTATATGTAGATGATGAGGCACCCAACCTTCGAGGTTTCAAATCTACCTTCAGAAGACTTTACAACATTTATACGGCCATTGGTCCATTGGAGGCCATTGAGATCATTAAGACGGAAAAGATAGATTTGATCGTCTCCGATCACCGGATGCCGCATATGGCTGGGGTTCAGCTACTTCGAGAAGTTTACAAATTCAACCCTGAGATCAAGCGAATGATCCTAAGTGGATTTATCAAGAGAGAGGAGCTTAATGATGCAGTTGGTGATTTTGGCATTCATGATTTCGTGACCAAACCCTGGGATTTTGAAAACCTGAACGGGATCTTCCAAAACATTCTCGTGCATGGTGCAGGAATCAAAGATTTCAGCAACCTGGGATAAGCTACTTCTGCTGAAACTTCTTCAGTTGATACTCATAGTGTTCAGTATCCTCAAATAAATTCTGCGCAAGCTCAATAGCCTGTTTTTCCAATTCGATCGCTTTCTTTCGCTCACCCTGCTTAAATAGTAGCGAAGCATAGGTATCAATCGCAGATGGGGTTGGTTCTACGTCCACGATGGATTTAGCCCAATTAGCTGCCAACTCAAGTTTTCTTGGATCATCTACAAACAGGTAAAACTTCCAGGCAATATCATTTAGTTCTTCAATGTCGGTGAGGTCTGTCATTCCAATCCACTCAATAGCTGACGATGCATAGGCATCCCAGTTTTCCGTCAGCTCGTTGTAGTGCAAATTCATCATTGTGAGCAAGGTATCCGACCCAATGAATGGTTTGCCATTAACTTCCTTAAGCAACGCACGCATACTGAATAAATGAAGTTCCTCGGCTTCAAAGATCTCCTGGTATTGTGACAGGTATGTATTGTAGATCTTTCGGTGAACGCGCTGTTTGCCATGTGCCGCTTCAAAGTCAATAAGGTTATCAAGCAGATACTGGAATTCCCTGCTGTAAACATTCCACTGGTAGCCTTCAATAATAGCAAAGTTTGTTTCACTTAGAAGGTCCTTCTGTTTGGTCTTGCTTAAATAGTCTTGAGCAAATTTCTCCGCATTCAAACAACTTTGATCCAAGAGGTCCAGGTAATTCATCAGTAAGCTCTTATCTCCTTCATTCTGAGCCAATCTCTTCTGAGAAGATTGAAGATTCTCCGTTCCAAGTGCCTGTTTGCCTAAGTCAAGCAATTCTCCTGCTTCAACTGCTCCACAACCACGATGAACGACTTCAGCATCATCATTCAAGAACAACATTGAGGGATAGATCGTGATGTTATACGCTTCAGCCAACTCGATTCCCGGATAGTTTTCTACATCCAGTTCAACATTGATGAAGTTGGCGTTGTAGAAGTTAGCAACCTCCAGGTCTGATAAGGTGTATTTTTTCAATAATTCGCAAGGTTCACTCCATGTAGCGATTGCACTGACAAAAACCAGTTTTTTCTCCTTCTGGGCTTTTTCTAAGGCTTCTTCCCAGGTTAGCTCTGTGAATTTGACCTGAGCCTGAAGCGATAAACTAACTAGCGATAAACCAAACAGCAGTATTCTATACATATGACGCAATTTGATCAATCACGCTCAAATTCAATAAAGTTTCATGCATGATCTTGCACATTTTTCTGTTCATATCCGAACGTGACAGATTGGAAAAAATTATTGTAACTACTTGATTATTTGATAGTTAATCGAATTGGCACACTGATTGAGTTATGAATGGTTACCAAAACCAATAAGGACTCTTGTCATGCTCAAAAACTATTTAGTTACCATCCTAAGACAGATTCAGAAGAATAAGGTCTTTTCGTTCATTAACATTTTTGGACTCGCACTAGGAATGGCCGCATGCCTGGTCATTGCCCAGTATGTGAATTTTCACACTTCCTTCGACAAATTCCATAGTAATTCCGAAAATATCTTTCGAATCGAAGGAGAGAATTTTCTGAAAGGTGAATCACTGGGTAAATCCGCTCTGTCACCAGGCCTGCTGGCCACAACACTAGCGGAGAGCTCTCCTCAAGTCGAGAATGCGGCGCGTTTCTATAACTATAATTACGCTAATAATACAATCATCTATAAAGATGGTGACGACCTGGTAAGTTTTGAGCAATCAGGAGTTTACGGAGCTGAAAAAACTGCTTTTGACCTTTTTGACTTCAGCTTTGTTGCCGGGAGTGCGGAGCGTTTCAATGAACCCCAAACGGCAATCCTCACTTTAAGCGCTTCAAAAAAATACTTTGATGATCCAAAGGATGCCATAGGAAATCGATTCACATTGAGCGGAAACAATGGGCAAGCTGAGTTTGAGCTTATCGGAGTATTGGACAATCTACCTAAGAACTCACACATTGATTTTGAGTTGCTCATTTCATTCCCATCCCTGGACCCATACACGCAGGCAGCAAAAACCTGGAACTATCCATCAATGCTGGCCTACATCTATTTGAATGATCCAACCAAGACTGAAGAAGTGCTAAGTGAAATTGATGAGCTATTCAAAGCAAATGGCCGTGAGTCCTACCAGGAGCGTGGTTATGGTATTTCATTTGAGCTTCTCGCACTTAAAGACATCCATTTAAACTCAGAAGCTACAACTGATTTCACTCCATCTGTTGATAACAAGATCGTCTTCGCTCTGAGCTTGATTGCCGTGGTGATATTGGTGATCGCATGGATCAATTACATGAATTTATCACTGGTTCGAACAATCAAAAGACTTAAAGAAGTAGGTGTAAGAAAGTGCATGGGATCATCTCTCAAGCAAATCACCAGCTTATTCATCCTGGAAGCATTTGTGATGAATTTGATCTCTTTTGCGGTCGCTTTAATTGGGATACAGGTTTTCGAAAGGTATCTGCTCGATGTTACAGGACTTCCAATAAGTGCTCTCATGAACATAGAGATCTTTTTAGTCCTTTCAGGGTTAGTCATAGCAGGCACAATTCTTATCGGGTTTTACCCCTATGCACTTCTTAAAACGATGAACATTGCCAATGTCTTGGTTAACCAGCGAAACAGATCAGGAGGTACAGGGATGCGAAAGAGCCTGGTATTTGTGCAGTTTCTGATCACAGTTATGATGATAGCGGGGACGCTAACCATCTACAAGCAGATCACTTACATGAGAGCCGCTGATCTGGGCATTGATATCGAAAATACATTAGTTATACAATCTCCTCCGGGTGCAGTGCAGTCAGATGATCGACAAGATGTGGCGAGGTTTAACACGCTAAAGACGGAGCTTCTGAAGTATCCGGGAGTAAAGCAGATCACAAGTGGTGGTGAAATTCCAGGTCAGCCAATTGGCTGGGGTGCGAGCTTTTACCTGAAGAATCAATCTAAGGAGAATTCAATTCCAACAGGGCTGATCTCAATGGATTTTGATTTCACCAATTTCTTTGACATTGATATAGTTGCCGGACGAGCATTACAACGAGGCGATGATCCATGGACAAGAGGTGATGTGGTCATTAACGAAAAAATGACCGAAATGCTTGGGTTTAATACTCCGGAAGAAGCTATTGGTGCAGAATTGGACGGATTTTACGGTCCTACGCTGAAGGTGGTTGGTGTTACTGAAAATTACCATCACACTTCGCTGCATGATGACTATACTCCTACTGCATACATATTAAGCTCATGGACTGAATTCTACTTTATCAAACTCGGGCTTGACGAATCATCTGATGAATCACTCCGTAATCAACTAACCTCCCTGGTTGAAACTGTTGAGAGTGAGTGGGGCAAAGTTTACGGAGATTACCAAATGGACTACTTCTTCCTTGATAAGGCATTTGATGAACAGTATCAGGAAGATGTTCGGTTCGGTAAAATATTTAGTGGCTTTTCAAGCCTGGCAATCATCATCGCATGTCTGGGACTTTTTGGATTGACATCATTCACGATCCAGCAGCGAACCAAAGAAATTGGCATTCGAAAGGTATTAGGAGCTAGTGTCCAGCACTTAATGATGCTTCTTTCAAAGGAATACATCGTCCTGGTAGGAATTGCGTGTGTGATCAGCCTGCCAATTGCCTGGTGGCTAATGTCTAAATGGTTGCTTGATTACACGTTCCGAATTGAATTGGGATGGTGGTTTTTCATTGTTCCGGTAGCATCCATATTGGTGCTTGCTTTCCTGAGTATACTCTCCAAGATCCTTACAACAATCAAAACAAATCCAGTTGAATCACTTCGCTACGAATAACCAACCTTGGCATGATCAGGAATTTCATTATCACTGCGTTTAGAAACTTCAAAAACAATATTTCTCATACTTTACTCAATGCTGCAGGCCTTTCCCTTGGATTGGCCTGTTGTCTTGTAGTATTCACCATTATCAATTTTGAATACTCTTTTGATAACTGGCATGAGAAAAAGGATCGTATCTACCGTGTTACTACTACCTACTATGGAGATAACAGAACCACCTACAACGGAATTCTTCCTTATCCGACCGGACAAACGCTAAAGGAAGAAATCCCGGAGTTTGAAAAGGTATTAGAATTTCATGGCCCCCACGACGAAAAGCTTTCATTCACTGATAATGATGGTGCTGTCCAGGTTTTTCGTGAAGATGATGTCCTGTTAACCAACGAACATTTCTTTGATGTAATGGATTTTGAGCTCCTGGAGGGCTCGCCGGAAGGTTTGGGAGAACCAAACAAGATCTACTTAACCCAGGATCTGGCCAAAAAGTATTTCAAAGATGAAAATCCGATCGGCAGGACGATCCGATACAATGGGGAGGCCAATCTTGAAATAGCAGGAATTGTAGAGAATAGCCCTAAGAATACCAACCTTCCATTTTCCTGCCTTATTTCAATTGAGACACTAAAGCAAACTCAACCGCGCATATGGGACCAATGGGGTATGACATGGGCGTACTCGATCTATGTTCTAATGAAACCCGAAACAGACCTGGCTCGGCTAAGTATAAAAGTCGATGATGTTCTGGATCGCAAAACATCTCCGGATGATAAGGAAGAGTGGGCTAAATCGGAGCGTGTATTTCAACCGCTTGCAGAAATACATACCGATGAGCGGTACGGTGACGGGCAGAATTATGTTGCACCCTCATTGATGATTTGGGCTTTCATTTTTCTTGGTGGGTTGATCCTTGGAACAGCGTGTTTGAATTTTATTAACCTGAATACTGCACAGGCTATCAAACGATCCAAGGAAGTTGGGATCCGGAAAACACTAGGAAGTAGCAAGAGACAACTGGTTCTTCAGTTTTTAACGGAAACATTGGTCATTGTCTCTGTTTCCATGATGGTTGCATTTAGTCTGGGACAATTTCTACTTGAGCAATTCAACCAGGCACTATCAGTCATTGCTTACGATCTTCAATTCACAGGACAGGTAGTTTATTTTGCTGTGATAACAATTCTCGCAGTTACTATTCTTGCAGGTTTCTACCCTTCATTAATACTTTCCGGATACAAGCCTGTGGATGCACTCAAAAACAAAATCACGATCAATCGTGGAAGTGGGAATTTCAATCTCAGAAGATCCCTGGTCATTGCACAGTTCGCGTTCACTACGATCATGCTCATAGGAACATTGATCATTTCCGCCCAGGTCCGGTATATGAAAGCCATGGATCTCGGATTTGATTATACCAACGTAGCAACCATCGACACACCGGATGAATTGGATATCGATCCGAACACCTTACTGGAAAAGTTGAAATCAAAGAGTTACGTGCAGGAAGCAACACTTGCCTTCACTACTCCATTGGCAGGATCTAACTGGAACTCTTCGTATAAGGTCCAGGGAGAAGAGTACATTGATGGCAACAGCGCCAATATGAAATTCGTCGATGAGAAATACCTGGATTTTTATCGGATCCCATTGATCTCAGGTGATAAGCTTAAGGAAGTCTTCATCAGCGATACTACATTCAACGTTGTGATCACCAGGCATCTATTAAGTACAATAGGTTGGAATGATCCCGCAGAAGCTATTGGAAGGACACTTGTAGCGGGGAGAGGAAAGACTGAATGGAGAATCGTTGGTGTAGCGGAAGACTTCAATGTTTCGTCAGCCCACAATAAGATCAGACCATCCATGCTTATGTTTCGTCCGGACATGATGAACCAGATCTCGATCCGGTTGCCTGATGAAAACATCAATGAGTATTTGTCAGATGTAGAGGCCACCTATCGCGAGGTTTACCCCAATGAGCTTTTTGAGTTCGAGTTACTCCGAACAGAGATTACCGAAAACTATCTTATTGAAGAGCTCTTGCACAAAGTGATCCAATTTGTCTCATTTCTTGCAATATTATTGAGCATCATGGGGCTGTTCGGACTGGTTTCGTTCATGGCCAATCGAAATGCCAAAGTCATCGGTATTAGAAAAGTATTCGGAGCCTCGACCGCCAGTATCCTGAACATTTTCACAAAGGAATATTCCAAGTTGATGGCTTTATCGTTCCTTTTTGCAGCTCCGGCAGCCTACTACCTGATGGACATATGGATACAGGAGTTTGCCTTCAGGATCGACCTGGGAGCTTCCTACTTCATACTAGGATTTGGGATAACCCTGATCATCGCGTTGATCACGGTAGGCTATCGTTCACTGATGGCTGCAAGAGCCAATCCGATCGACTCCTTGCGGTACGAGTGATGACCTTAACATACGCCTTCTAGCGCCGGCTTGATAAAGTCATTGTTTTATCTGAATTAGCGATCTTCTAAAACAATGGTATAAACTTCTGTTCCCAGGACATTATCAATCTTCCTTACTTCTGTGCTTGCCTGCCTGAGTGGTATGCTATCTACTGTAAGTTCTAAGGACCTGGTGCTTTTACCTCCATCACTTTCTGCCGGGATGAAACGTATTTCATAGATATTCTCGGTAAGTCTATTTAGCGAGTAGAAATCCGTTTCGGCCCCAACTTCTCTTAAGTTGCCTTCTCCGATAAATCTCATGTTGTAAGGATACTTTTCATTTATCCATTCTTTTTCGACCTGCCAACCTGCTTCTACTAACAATGCAACAAATACATCTGATAATTCCTCTACATCATCTTTTGTTAAGCTTTCATCAGTTAGCTCGATTTCTGAAACAAATTTCATCGTTCCATCCTTGAGTATCGTAATCTTATCAGACTGCTTCCAACAAGATGAAAGAATTAAAAGAACCAGTATTAAAAAACCATTATTTATAAAATTGTTCATACCAAAGGATTATTGCTCAAACTTTCTGATCTAAAAATTAAAGGAAAAAAAGAGACCCTGACGTTTTTGTCAGGGTCCTTTCTTGGCAGAATATGACTAACACCTAGTTAATCCACGTTTAAAATGCTGTAGCAGCCTTAACCGCCACAACTATTAATCCACATTATCATGTAGAAATTTGTTATTGCCCAGGATCTTGTTGTCCTCGGTCAAATTGAATTTAGAAACGTTGCTCTCAGATGAGTGTGGGACATTTTGCAACTTGACGTTCTTCCTTTCATAAGCTGGAACATCCAGTTTTTCCTTGAACTCATCCGTTGGCATTTCATATTTCTTTCCTTCAAAAGCTTCTTCTCTCGCTGCTCGTTGAGCTGCCAACTCCTGCTTTTTGGAAACCGGAACCTGATCAAACGCATCATCGATCACCACTTCATCTTCATGAATCTCCTCATGCTCTTCCTCTTGTTGATTGAACTCAAACTGAAACTCGTGTTTGTGTTCTTCTTGGTCCTCCTCCTCAACTTCCCGCTTGATCTCCCTCTTTAACCAGCCAAACTCATATGTGATCTCTTTCTCCTCTTCCTCATCATCCACTTCCATTACTGTGGTTGTGTTTTTCGACTCCTCGAATAAGCTTATCTGCTGATCGGACTCCAGGTCGATCATTGTCTTGTCCTCTTCCTTCACCACATAATCACCATCTTCGTTGACACTTCCAAAACCGGTTGCTATCACCGTCACGCGAATGTGATCTCCCAATGCTCCGTCCACACCATGGCCAAAGATCACCTCTGCATTGTCTCCAGCATATTCCTGGATGTAATCGGTGATGTCAGTCAACTCATCCATTTGAAGTTCTGCTTCCTCACCGGAGATGATGGATAAGAGGATCTTCTCCGCTCCGAAAATATTCTGCTGGTTCAGCAACGGAGAGTTTAGTGCCTCCTCTGCAGCCCTCCTGGCTCGATTTTCTCCCTGTGTTTTTGCTGATCCCATTACCGCAGGTCCGGCATTCTTCATTACTGTCTTCACATCCTCAAAGTCAACATTCACATAACCCGGAACAGTGATGATCTCTGCGATTCCTTTTGCAGCAGTGGTGAGCACATTGTCTGCTTCCGCAAATGCATCCCGGATAGACAGGTTTCCATAGATCTCACGCAGCTTATCATTCATGATCACCAGAACGGTATCACAATACTTCTTGAGTTCCTGGATCCCTTCTTCAGCCTGCTGTGTTTTCTTCTTCCCTTCAAAGGCAAATGGAGCAGTGACGATCCCAACAGTGAGAATGTCAAGTTCCCGTGCCACCTGTGCGATCACTGGTGCAGCACCCGTTCCTGTGCCTCCTCCCATTCCAGCGGTAATGAAGACCATCTTCGCGTCTTGCGCTAACAGGTCACGGATCTCTTCCTTACTTTCGATTGCAGCGCTCTTTCCTTTATCGGGGTTTGCACCTGCACCCAAACCACTGGTCAGGCCGATCCCAATTTGAAGCTTACTCGGCACTGCACTGGTTTCCAATGCCTGGCTGTCGGTGTTACAAACCACAAATTCCACATCTTTGATCCCCAAACTATGCATGTGGTTGACAGCATTGCTTCCGCCTCCACCGACACCCACCACCTTAATGATGGACTTATGATGCGAAGGCAAGTCGAATTGATACATGTTTTCTGCCATAACTAAAAAAGTTTTAAGTCTTTGAGTTTTGAGTTTCGAGTTGTCAAACAACCTAGAACTACCTACTCAGAACTATTGGTTTTAAGTTTTTTCATAAATGCAATAAGCATTTTTTGTTCTTCATCTATTAAATCAAACAGCTTTTTTGAAACATCCTCTTTAAGGAATGAAAGCATATTCACACCAATGAGAAAAGTCTCAAGTTCAAAACAAGAACCTAAAGCCATTTGGAGAAATCGATTAAAATCTTTCTTACTATCCCGACCAGCACCTTCTGCTATATTTGAAGGAACTGATGCTGATGCCCGGTTCATTTGGGAAACGATCCCGAATTTCTCATCAGCAGGTAACTGCTGAGTAATTAAATATGTCTCTTTCCATATTTCCATTCCTCTCTGCCAAATAATCAACTGTTTAAAATTCTTCATCTCACAACCAGCAACTCACAACTCATAACTACTCCATTTTTTCATCAAAATCATCGATCAACAACCCCTTGGTCTTCTCCAAAATGTTGCTGAAAAACTTGTTCCCCTGTCTCGATCTTTTCTTGTCGCTGGACTTCTCAGTCTCATACCTGGCTTCCCTGATATCCAAAGCCTTAAAGCCAGACAACACAAGTCCGACTGAAGTCGCATACATCGGGCTTTTGGCTGCATCCACTTTACTCTTGCCGAGATGCTCATTTGGATAACCAACTCTCGTATCCAGTCCAGTCATATACTCGAAGAGTTGGCTCACGTTGGTTAGCTGCGAACCACCGCCTGTTACCACAATTCCAGCAGCTAGTTTTTTGTGATATCCCGAGGTAATGATCTCTGTATGAACCAACTCGATGATCTCCTGCATTCTTGCTTCGATAATATGAGCGAGGTTCTTGATAGATATCTCTTTGGGAGGCCGGTTTCTCAATCCAGGGATAGATACGATCTCATTAGGACTGGCCTCTTCTGCAATGGCCCGACCGAATTTGGTTTTCAACAATTCAGCCTGGTGCTCCATCACCATGCAGCCTTGCTTAATGTCTGCAGTAATGATGTTACCTCCGAATGGGATGACTGCCGTATGCCTTATGATATTATCGTAGAACACTGCCACATCGGTAGTTCCACCTCCAATGTCAACTAAACAAACGCCTGCTTCTTTTTCCTCTTCGCTAAGTGCGGAAAGGCTTGAAGCTAGTGGTTCAAGAATTAGGTTCTCTATCTCAAGACCTGCCTTTTTGATACACTTATTAATGTTATTGATTGCATTCGTCTGTGCTGTAATGATATGGAAGTCTGCCTCCAACTTGACACCTGTCATTCCAACGGGATCCATGATCCCATCTTCATAATCGACGATGTAATCCTGTGGCATTACATGGATGATCTCGCTCCCGGGAGGGGTGACGATTCGATGCATATCACTTGTTAATCGGCTAAGGTCCTCAATCGTAATTTCCTCATCAGTTTCACGAGTGATCGAGCCATGATGTACAGCACTCTTGATATGTTGCCCAGCGATCCCAACATTCACCACCCGGATATCAATCCCGGATTGTTCTCCTGCTTCTGCAACCGCCTTCTCAATGGCCCGTACTGTCTTGTCAATGTTTGTGACGATTCCACGAATCACACCATCAGAGACTGCCTTTCCCATCCCCAGGATCTCCAGTTTTCCGTATTCGTTTTTCTTTCCGACGATGACACAGATCTTGGTAGTTCCTATGTCAAGTCCAACGATGATTTTATCTTCCATAATTCGTACTGTCTAAGTGGTTTCTATTCACAAATGATTTGATTCTCATACTTTAAATTGACCATGCTATAAGTATTCCACCCTTTGTTGGGTAGGATCTCCTTGTAGAAGATCATTAGCTTCTTAAATTTCTTCTCCAGATCTTCCGGTTTCCCTAAGTGGACCGCCTGCTTTGTGACCTGGGGTAGCAGTATTACCTCCCCATTTTCTTCGACGATAATATGTGCGATCTGGGCTTTCCAGAATTCATCCCGCTCAATAAAAGTCAACAGCTCAAAAAGTTGTGCTCCATAGCCAGACTCCATTAAGCTTTCTTCCCATCCAAACTCAAAAGTCGTTTCCAACAAGGGTACCCTGGCTGTATGCTTTGCATTCACAGGAAGGACATTCCCTTCTGAGTCGATATACCTGTCCAACTCATCCAGTGGAACCCTGGCAATAGGCTTACTCTGTCGGACCTTCACCCTCAAATTTCCTTTCAGGTCCCTGTAAACCTGTGCTTCTTTAACAAAAGGGTTTTCTTCAACTCGCTTCTCTAAAATCTTCGGACTGATCTCATCTACTTCTACTCCAACGATGTAGTCCGCTTTATCCAAGGTCATAAGATCCATTACTTCCAATTGATCGGTGAAGAAGTTGCCTTCCTCCTGAGCAATTGAAATATCAATGGATTCAACCGTTCGGCTGTGATTTCGGATCCCAGTAAAAGCGATCAGGAAGAGTAACACCAAACCACTAAACGAGTAGAGCAATATGTTTCGCTTTTTCTTACTCACCTGTTTGCTCTTTTGGTTTAAGTCCTTCACTTTCTACTCCAGCTCCATACTTACCTTTCAGGTATCTGGCAATCTTTGGTACTTCTTTATCAATGTCTCCAGCGCCAATTGTCAATACAACATCGAGATGTCTGCTGTCCAATTCTTCGATAAGGTTCTCTTTAGAAACCAGTACTTTCTTTTCATTTTCCATCAGATCGAAAATCACTTTGGAAGTAATTCCCTTGATCGGCTCTTCACGTGCAGGATATATATCCAGTAAGATCACTTCATCCGCCTTATCTAATGCTTTTGCAAATCCTTTCTTGAAATCTCTTGTCCTGGAGTATAGGTGCGGCTGGAAAATAACAGTGACTGTTCTCTCCTTCGAAAGTGATCGGACTGATTTCAGGAAGGCTTCAATTTCTTCAGGGTGATGTGCATAATCATCAATGAGCGCTGCGCGTAAGCTTCGATAGACATACTCAAAGCGACGTTTCACACCCATGTAGGTTTTCATTCGTTTCCTGATATGGATCCCTTCCATTCCCATCTCAAGTGCAACCGTAATGGCTGCTAGCGCATTTTCCACATTATGATAGCCTGGTACTTCTAACCTCACATCCGAAATCTTTTCCATTCCGTACCGATAGGTAAAGACAAATGCTCCGTTCACAATTCTCAAGGCATCCGCTACGGCATCCCCATTTCGGATCGCATAAGAGATGTATTTATTACCAGGATTTATCTTGAAGCCTGCATTTGAACTCATGAAAACTTTTCCATCCTTTGCGGTCTTCTTTACAAATTCCTCGTACGTATCCAACATTGCCGTTTCATCGCCATAGATGTCCAGGTGGTCGGGATCCAGTGAGGTGATCACAGTGAAATTCGGGTGCAGTTGCATGAATGACTTATCGAACTCATCTGCCTCGACAACAAAAGGAGCAGTCTTCTTACCAATGATCAGGTTTGAATTGGTATTGGTCATGATACCACCTACAAAAGCGTTACACCCCTTACGTGTGTCACTTAGCAAATGCGCAATCATTGAGGCTGTGGTTGTCTTACCGTGGGTTCCGGCAACAGCAATGGTGAAGCTATGCTCCGTTAACATACCCAACACTTCAGATCGCTTCTTTACCGTATAGTTTCCCTGTCTGAAAAATGTGAGTTCTGTGTGTTCCTCAGGTATCGCTGGAGTATAGACAATCAGCGTTCCCTCTTCATTGAGGAATTCGTTATCGATCAAACTCAACTCATCTTCATAATGCACAGCGATCCCTTCATCAATCAATGTCTTAGTGAGATCAGTTTCTGTTTTATCGTATCCCGCAACAGGAATTTCAGTCGCATGAAACCATCTGGCCAACGCGCTCATCCCGATACCTCCGATACCGATGAAATAGACCCGTTTTATGTCCTGAACATTCATGCGATTAGTTTTATTACTTCGTTTGCAATGTCCACTGCTGCATCCTCATGCGCCATGGATTTGATCTTTATTGAAAGTTGTTCCTGTTCTTCTTTGTCACCCAATAATCTGATTGCCTCATCAATCATTTGCTCTTTAGCTACTTTATCAGCAACCATCAAAGCGGCTCCCTGCTCTTCAAGCGCTTTAGCGTTCAGCGTCTGATGATCCTCAGCTACATTAGGTGATGGCACCAGGATACATGGCTTTCCTGTGATCATTAGCTCCGCAATAGACAATGCTCCAGCTCTTCCAATCACCACATCAGCAACGGCATAAGCAAAGTCCATCTGGAAAATAAAGTCCCTGATCACGATTGACGGATCTTCTTCACCCATTCGCTCCTTCATTTCTTCGAAGTAGAATGACCCGCACTGCCAGATCAATTGGATCTCTTCTTCTTTGAGCCTACTCAATCCATTAAGCACTCCCTCATTGATCGTTCTTGCTCCTAAGCTTCCTCCAATAACCAAAAGGGTTTTCCTACCTTCCTGAAGGCCAAAGTATTCCAGCGCTTCCTTCCTTCTGTTCGGATTGAGTTTGATCGTCTTTCTGACCGGATTACCTGTTACGACAATCTTTTCTTTTGGAAAATATTTTTCCATTCCTTCATGTGCCACACATATTTTATTAGCCGTTTTAGACAGCCATTTGTTTGTCAGTCCAGCGTAAGAATTCTGCTCCTGGATGAGTGTTGGTATTTTCTTCCGCCCGGCAACATATAAGAGCGGGCCACTTGCATAACCGCCAACACCAACTACCACATGAGGTCTAAATTGCTTGATCAGCCTGGCAGCCTGGAGCAAGCTGGAAAAGAGTTTGAAAGGGAACATCAAATTGTCAGCCGATACTTTACGCTGAATTCCGCTGATCCACAAACCAACGATCTCAAATCCAGCCTCCGGTACTTTCTTCATTTCCATCTTTCCCTTGGCCCCTACAAACAGGATCTCAACATCGCTCAAGATCTCTTTGAGTGCCTGAGCAATAGAGATAGCAGGATAGATATGACCTCCGGTCCCCCCTCCACTAATCATTATCCGATATGGTTGCTTCTCTTCGATTATGCTGCTTCTTTATATTGATTACTAATTGTTGTTCCGTACGAGTCAGTTTCACCGCGACTCACACTAAGGATGATTCCCATCGTGATCCCGGCAAAAAGCTGAGATGTTCCACCCATGCTTATGAATGGTAGCGTCAACCCTGTTACTGGGCCAAGGCCAACTGCAACTCCCATGTTAACGATAGCTTGAATGACGATAGCAAAACTCAATCCTGCAGACAGCAGTCCTCCATATACCCTACTATTATCCTCGGCGGCTTTCATTCCTCGATAGAGCAATGCCAGGTAGAGGAAAAGTACCATCGCTCCTCCGATCATACCATACTCCTCGATGATGATCGCATAAATAAAATCAGAGTAAGGATGTGGAAGGAAATTTCGTTGATCACTTTGGCCAGGGCCTTTCCCAAGTAGTCCGCCCGAGGCGATCGCAACGTATGCTTGTTTTGCCTGGAATGGTGTGTCTTTTTGAATAAAATCTTCAATTCGGTTGAATGCGGTATCACCTCGTTGGCCAATCGTTACCGCTATTGAACCAAATGATGCTCCAATAAAAACCAGAAGTGCCAGGTATTTTACCGGGACTCTGCCAATGAAAAGCACCAACATGCATGACAGAAAGAGCAAGATGGCTGTAGAGATATTCGTTAGTGCGATCAAACCACAGATCAAACCAATCCAGACGAGCATTGGAATAAGTGCTTTTTGAAAGTCCGCAATGTCTTTTTGCTTCTTTGAGAGCATACTAGCCAGGGTGACAATAAGCGCCAACTTCGCCAGATCTGACGGCTGGAACGCCTGATTAATAATCGGGATCGTTAGCCATCTGGATGCTTCGTTGATATTAGTTCCGAATAGCCAGGTGAACAACAGCAACGGAACACTCAACCAAAGAAGTAGTAGTGAGATTTTGGAGTAATACCGATAGTCAATACGATGTGCTATCCATACAGCAAAAAGGCTCAGGCCAACCAGTACGGTATGTTTGATGAGGTAGTACTCTGTGTTCCCACCCATCATTTTGTACGCCAGGCTTCCGGTCGCACTGTAGACAACCAAAATGCTAAACAGCGAAAGCACCAATACGATGAACCAAATAATTGGATCACCCTTCATGTTTCGATATGCCCAATCCTTGATCGCATTCATAGTTTCACATTCTTAATGTCCTTTTTAAGTTTTACTACCGCTTTTCTAAACTTTTCCCCACGATCTTCATAGTTGTCAAAAAGATCGAAGCTTGCACAGGCAGGAGACAGCAAAACCACTTCTCCTTCCTTTGCCCATTCGTACGCCATTTCCACTGCTTTCTTCATTCTGTCTACTTCGGCGATGCGACTTACTTTACCCTCAAAAAAGGAGGTAAGACCACTATTGTCTTTTCCAAGGCAGATCAGTCCCTTCACCTTTTCCTTCACAAGCCCTTCAATCAGGGAATAATCGTTTCCTTTATCGATACCCCCGGCGATCCATATGATCCCTTCTTTAATTCCGTCCAGTGCATAATAGACCGAATCCACATTGGTAGCTTTCGAATCGTTGATGTACCCAATGTTGTTGACATTGGTAATGAATTCAAGCCGATGTGGTGCATTTTTGAATGTCTTCAGCCCCTTCAGTATCTTATCAATCGGTATATCCAGGTGTAAAGCACTGAGTACAGCAGCCATACTATTGACCATGTTATGCTTACCAATCAGTGAAACCTCAGAGGTTGGGATCGCATGATGCTTTCCTTTGTTTTTAAACTCGTAGTTGAAGATCAAATGGTCATTTTCCAGGTATGCACTTAAGCTTTCATTCTTTGATGCAGACATAGCAAAAACACATGCTTCAACCTTCCTGAGGTTCAATTCTTCCGTGATTGGCTTAGAATCAGCACAATAGATGAAAGCTTCCTCCTTGGTCAGGTTCTCAATGATCCTGAATTTGGAGGTCACATAATTTTCAAATTTGTTGTCATAGCGATCCAGATGATCAGGAGTGATGTTCAGTAAAACAGCAATATCGGAGCGGAAATTCTGAATTCCATCCAATTGAAAACTACTTACCTCAACCACATAATAATGATAGCCTCCCTCCGCGACAAGTGCAGCCAGGCTTATACCGATGTTTCCTCCCAGGGCAACCTTAAGTCCAGCCGTTTTTAGCAGATGGTAGGTCAGCATAGAAGTGGTTGTCTTACCGTTTGTTCCGGTAATCGCGATGATCTTGGCTTTATCAATAAAGCGATAGGCAAATTCGATCTCTGAAACTACAGGAATATCCTTTTTGTGAAGCTTCTGGATGAGTGGTGCCGAATCGGGAATACCCGGACTTTTGATGACTAATTCCGCTTTTAGTATTTTTCTCTCTGAGTGTTTTTCTTGCTCAAATTCAATTCCATAGCTTTTGAGTACTCTCCTTCGCGCCGAGCTGATTGCACCGGCATCTGATACAAACACATCATAGCCTTTCTGGATGGCTAATATGGCAGCCCCTACACCGCTTTCCCCAGCTCCTAATATGACTATGAGATTTTTCATTTATTCTTCGGTTGGGATTTTTTCTTTGATAATCTGGTCGACGCACATCGAGTAAAGTGAGAGCAGATCATATCCTTCCTTAAGGAAGTCTCCCACCAATCGGATCTTTTGTTGTTTGTTGACAATATCCAATTGATCCAGGACGAAAATGATCTCATCCATATGCTCCTCAATACTCTCAATAGCTTTTCCAAGGTGAGACTCGGACTGTGCATGAAGTACTTTTTCCAGATAGAAGTGCATCTTTCTCGAACTTCTGATCACGATAGAGGTGGCCTCAGTGAATCCACCTGTTGGGATCAGTTCGGAAAGCTGAACTGCTTCTTTTTGAAATCTTTCATTTAGCGCTAGTAAGTCTTCTATAGTCATCTATTATCTGATCTTTAGGGTTGCAAGTGTGAAAATGGCGAGCAGGATCCCTACGGTCCAGAACCGAGAAACGATCTTGGCTTCATGTAAACCCTGCTTTTGATAGTGATGATGGAGGGGAGACATCAAAAAGATGCGCTTTCCTTCTCCGAATTTCTTCTTAGTGTATTTGAAATAGGTGACCTGGATGATCACTGAAACAATCTCGACGAGGAACACGCCGCACAGTATCGGGATCAATAATTCTTTTCGAATTACAATTGCCAATACCGCGATAATCCCTCCCAATGACAGGCTTCCCGTATCACCCATGAATACCTGAGCTGGGTATGAATTGTACCACAAAAATCCAATACACGCACCAACAAATGCCGTACAGAAGATCACCAGTTCACCCGCATTCGGAATAAACATGATGTTCAGGTAATTGGAGAAAATAGCATTACCTGACAGGTATGCAAAAATGGCCAGGGTCAATCCGATGATCGCTGAACTTCCTGCAGCAAGACCATCCAACCCATCTGTAATATTTGCTCCGTTGGAAACTGCCGTTACTATGAAAACGATTACTCCAACATAGAGCACCCAGGTGAATGACTCAATGGCTTTTGGTAACAGCCACTCGTACTGGAATTCGTTGTTGGCTACAAAAGGAATAGTCGTAACAATCGATTCGTATTGGGTATACGCCTCTCCGGATAGGTCGAGAATGGCTACATCATCATGAAAAACAAGTACCAATCCTACAAAGAGTCCAAGTCCAACTTGTCCCACGATTTTGAATTTACCCCGAAGGCCTTCCTTGTTCTTTTTCTTGATCTTCAGGTAATCGTCAACGAACCCGATCGCTCCCATCCAAACTGAAGAGATCAAAAGGAGGATGACATAGATATTATTCAGATCACCAAAAAGGAGTGTCGGAATAACGATCGCGGAAATAATGATGATCCCCCCCATTGTTGGTGTGCCTTGCTTCTCCATCTGGCCCTCCAGGCCAAGGTCCCTGATTGACTCTCCCAACTGGTACCTTCTCAAAAGAGTGATCAACCGCTTTCCTAAGGTAATGGTGATCAGAAGTGAGAATAATGCTGCCATACCTGCCCGGAATGAGATGTACTGGAACATCCCGGCACCCGGAAAGTCAAGTTTGTCCAAATATTCAAACAGGTAGTAAAGCATTAATTATTCAATATTTCAGTTAAGATCTCTTTGTCGTCAAATGGATGTCGCTTACCATCAATCTCTTGATAATTTTCATGTCCCTTTCCTGCCACCAATACAATATCCTGTGCGCTCACACTGTTGCAGGCCACCCGAATTGCTTCCTTTCTGTCTTCAATCACCATCAGGTTCCGTTGAAAGGATTTCGGTATCCCAGCCTCCATGTCTTTAAGTATCTGCTTTGGATCTTCTGTCCTTGGATTATCGGAAGTAAGGATCACTTTGTCACTCAGTGAAGCAGCGATCTTTGCCATCTCAGGGCGCTTCTCTTTATCACGATCTCCTCCACACCCGACAACTGTGATCAATACTTCATTTTTCGTCCTCAACTTGTCAATCGTTTTCAGCACATTTTTTAGTGCATCCGGAGTATGGGCATAATCTACAATTGCCAACACTTCTGACTTATTCTCTACTTTTTCAAAGCGACCGGAAGCTCCGGTAGTTGTTGAAAGGCCGCTAAGGATGTCTTCACTATCCTCTCCGAGAAGTATGGCTACCGAATAAGCAGTTAATAAATTGTAAGCATTGAATTCCCCAATAAGCTTAAACCATACGTCCACCCCGTTGAAATTAAGCTCAAGTCCCTGAAGGGTGTTATGGATGATCCGAACCCGGAAGTCAGCCATCGACTTGATCCCCATTTTAAACTTATCCGCCTTGGTGTTTTGAAGCATTACATCGCCTCTTTTGTCATCTGCATTAATCAATGCAAATGCTTCCGAAGAGAGCTCGTCAAACAGGATCTTCTTTGCCGCTATATAGTTCTCAAATGACTTATGATAATCAAGGTGGTCATGTGAAATGTTAGTGAACACTCCACCCGAAAAGTGGATGCCGGCCACTCTGCCTTGAACAAGGGCATGCGAACTCACTTCCATGAAACAATGCGTGCACCCTGCTTCCACCATTTGGGCCAACAGCCCATTCAATTGCACAGCATCTGGTGTTGTGAAGCTGGTCTCTAAGATCTTCTGGTTAATCTTATTCTCAACAGTTGAAAGCAAGCCCACCTTGTAGCCCATGTTACCAAAAAGCTCATATAAAAGTGTGGCGCAGGTTGTTTTACCGTTTGTGCCAGTAATCCCAACCAACTTGAGTTTTTCAGAAGGCCGACCATAAAAATTGGAGCTGATCACTCCAAGTGCTGCCGGAGAGTCGATGGTCTCAACGTAGGTAATGTCTTTTTGAAGCTCTTCAGCGGGATGCTCGCTGACAATAACAGAAGCCCCTTTTTTAATTGCCTCACCAATGAATTCATGACCATCAACTGTAAGTCCTTTTACCGCAACAAACAGGAAGCCCTTCTTCACTTCACGGGAGTCTGCAGTTACCCCGGAGACAGTCAATTCCCGATCACCTGTGAGTGACTTTAAGGAAACGCCGAACAATATGTCTTTCAGTACCTGCTTCAACTTAGTTCGAGTTTGATGGTTGAACCTTTCGATATTCTTCCTCCTGGTGTCATTGATTGGGTAGATACCCTTCCTCTTCCCTCTATCCTTACTTCAAGACCAAGGTTTTCCAGTACATAAATTGCATCTCTCAGTGTCATTCCCCTCACATCCGGCACTCGCTCATATTCAATGGAGTTACCTTCCCAGTAAACTGCATTGTTTATCACATCTGTTCTAACCCATTCCAGTTCACTGTTAGAGTGGTTGGAAATACCCAACTCGTTGCAAATCATTTGCAGCTCTTCCTGTTTACCCGCTTTGATATATGGGAACACTCCCTCTACTTCTACCATTACTTCATCTATCTCATGCAGGTCCAATTCCAGTGAATAGATCTTGTCAGCGATCTCTTTAAATACCGGAGCAGATACATCACTTCCGTAGATCTGATATCCTTTCGGGTTATCAATGACGACTATGCAACTGTACCGTGGTGCTTCTGCCGGGAAGTACCCAGCAAACGAAGTGTAGTACTCCCGGACATATCTTCCATTCTTTACTTTCTTGGCTGTTCCTGTCTTTCCAGCAATTTTGTAATGACTGTGGTTGATATTAGAAGCTGTTCCCCGCTCAACAACACCCTCCATCATAGTCCGAACAATTCGAAGTGTTTCTTTTGAGCAGATTCGTTTGTTGATCACCTCCGTACCAAATCGCTCTACTTCCCGATCCGCTTTTAGTATTTTCTTCACAATCATCGGTTTCACCATCTTTCCATCGTTAGCCACAGCATTGTACAGGGTAAGCATTTGAAGGGGTGTCATTTTCAGCTCATAACCGTGCGACATCCACGGCAGGCTCACGCCACTCCATGTAGAGTCCGATGGGTCTTTGATGTATGGAATTCCTTCTCCCACCATCTGGAAATCAAGTGGCTGGTGAAGGTTCATTCCTTTTAGGTATTCGATAAATTTCTCCGGATTGTTATTGAAATGATGGGTCACCAACTTGGCAATTCCGACATTCGAGGATTTTTCAAATACTTCCTGAACTGACAGTGTTCCGAAACCGCCGGGCTTGTGATCACGCATGGTTTTATCAAAGAATTCCAATTCTCCATTCCCAGTATCCACTGAGTCAGATAGCTTTATATTGGTTTCTTCCAACAATGCGATCATGCTTGCAAGCTTGAAAGTGGATCCAGGCTCCCGAGAACCCTGACTTCCAACCGCATAGTTGTATCGCTCATAATAGTCTCCCCTGCTATTTCTGCCCAGATTGGAGATCGCTTTGATCTCACCAGTAGCAACCTCCATAACTATCGCTACGCCATAGTCTGCATCGTGCTTTTGCAATTCGTTGAGCAGTGCTGATTCTGTCACATCCTGAAGGTCAACATTGATGGTTGTCTGAATGTCGTATCCGTTCACCGGTCGTTTTTCAGATCCGTCATAAACCGGTTTCCATCCACCGCCGGACATTTTCTGGAAGATCGCCTTTCCATTGATCCCAGCTAGCTGCTTATTAAAGCTGTACTCGAGTCCCACTACTCCCCGATCATTGTCATTTACATTTCCAATGGTCCGGTATCCCAAGTGAGAGAAGGGTAAGAAACGCTTCTCTACTTTCTCAAAGATCACTCCGCCCTTCAACCGACCCTCACGAAGGATGGGCCAGCGCTCCATCAATTTCTTGTCCTGGTATCCAATCTCCTTTCGGTTGATGGTGACGTATCGCCTTCCCTGCTCACGGGCATCATCAATTTTTCGTTTGTATTGGGTTGGGGTCAGGTCTTTATAATACGCCGAAAGCAGGAAGCAAAGTGAATCAACGTTTGCTTTGTATAATCCGTCTTTAGGCAAGTATGGGTCTAATGCAAGACGGTAAAACGGCAGTGAAGTCGCCAATAAACTACCGTCATCAGCGTAGATGTTTCCGCGGGTAGCCTTTAAGTTCATTACCTTCATCCCGATCGTTTCTCCCAGGCCGATCCATTGTTCGCCTTCGATGTATTGGATCTTGGCAATGCGAAAGATCACAGCACCAGCAACCAGGAAAGCCAGAATAAAGGCGATCCTAACGCGGAATACTATGTCTCTTTTAATACTCATTCTTCTTTGATCAATACCGGTGATTCTTTGCTTTCTTCCAATCCAATTTCAGACGCTCGCTTAGCGACTTCCGATTGCTTGCTGGCATACATAAATTCGGCCTTGAGAGTAGTATAATCCGCTCTCAGGTCTTCTACTTGTTCTTCCATTTTGGAAATGGATCGAACCTTCTTTTCCGCATAATGACGGTTACCGATATAGATCAAACAGAGGAGTGCGAGGAATAAAATTTGGGGTAGGAATCTCACGTGGATCACTTCTTTAAAGGAGCCATCCATCTGGAGAAAGCGGTTGATCAATCTGAATAGACCTCCCCTTTCTTCCTTCTGCGGTAATCTGTAGGTGTTTTCTGCCATTTTATAAGCTTCAAGCAATAAGCCACAAGCTTCTGGTCACAAGCTTTAAGCAGCTTTCTACTTTCTACTTGTTTCTTACTACTATTTTTTTCTGCCAATTCTCAGCTTCGCACTTCTTGCTCGGCTGTTATTCTTAATTTCTGCCTCAGAGGGAATGATCGGTTTTCTATTTACAGGTTCCAATACACGGATCGGGTTTCCATAGAAATCCTTTTCATCCACTCCTTTAAAATTTCCTTTGTTGATAAAGTTCTTGACCAGCCTGTCTTCCAGCGAGTGGTAACTAAGGACCACCAGCCTTCCATCCTCCCGCAACATTTCTCCTGCCTGCTCCAAAAACTCCTTCAACGCGTTCAGCTCATCATTTACCTCAATTCGTATTGCCTGGAAGACTTGCGCCAGGTATTTCAATTCTCTCCCTCGGGGTGCATTTTTCAGTGCAATCTCCTTTAACTGCTCGCTTGTCTCAATCTCTGCTTCTATCCTCGCCCTGACTATTTCTCCTGCAAGCGTTCGAGCATTTTTAATCTCTCCATAGGCACTAAACAGATGGATCAGGTCCTTTTCTTCGTATTCATTAACTACCTCTCTGGCTCCCTTGATCGATGATTGATCCATACGCATGTCCAACTCCCCATCAAATCGGGTGGAAAATCCACGTGATGCGTCATCGAATTGATGAGAAGACACACCCAGATCTGCCAGAATTCCATCCACTTCCTTAATACCATGCAACCGCAAATACTTTTTAAGGTATCTGAAATTCGCCTCTATAAATGTGAAAGAACTTTTTCCTGCCCCTGCCTTCGTGCTATGCACTTCGGCAGACAAGTTTGCTGAAGCTTCGGCGGACACGTCCGCCTCTTTACTTTCAGTTTTATTTTCGTTCGCCTTCGCTAAAGCTTCGGCGAAGCTATCTGCATTTTTCAGGGCATCCGGGTCCTGATCAAATGCTAGTAAATGTCCGGTTCCAAGCTGGCTGAAGATCGCCTGACTGTGTCCACCACCACCAAAAGTGACATCCACGTATATACCTCCCTGTTTCAAATTCAACCCCTCGAGGCTTTCGTTTAGCATCACTGGCCGGTGGTACTGATCCATGTTTACTCATCGAGAAACTTTTGGGCCAACTCTGAATATTCACTCATATCATCAATCAGATGACCGTTGAATACTTCCGGATTCCACATTTCAATATAATTGCCCATACCAACGAGGATTGCCTCTTTTTCTATCTGTGCATGAGCGAGCATTGCTTTTGGTATCAAAATCCGATTGGCACTATCCATATCTACCTGGGCGATACTCCTGAAGAAATTCCTTTTCAGCTTTCGCTGTTCAGGATTGAATTCGCTAAGCGATGAAATCTTGTGGTGAATCTTCTTATACTCCACCATCGGGTAGAGGATTAGGTTCGGCTCAAATCCTTTACGGATAACCAACTCATTAGTGGAAACCTCAGGGAGATTGGTTTTAATCTTTGCAGGTAAAACCAACCTACCCTTGGTATCCAACTTACACTCATACTCGCTTGTAAAAAACGCCATACTGAGCCTTGAAAAATATAAACCACCGAGACAAATGTAATCCAACTTTTCACATTTTCAACCACTTTCTCCCACTTTACACCACAAAAACGATAAAAAAGTGGATTATTTTAATATAAAGGGCTTGTTTTTTCCTATTCAAGACCGAATAAACCCCTCCTTTTACTGAATTTGATAGTCTTGAAAAGCTCTTTTTTATCTATTTGG
Source organism: Cyclobacteriaceae bacterium (assembly GCA_965267415.1). Lineage (GTDB taxonomy): Bacteria > Bacteroidota > Bacteroidia > Cytophagales > Cyclobacteriaceae > Ekhidna. The sequence continues at coordinate 1,873,147 of OZ253955.1, forward strand.
AGCTTATTATTTGGGATTTAGGAATGTGGTGGGGGATTGTGGGGAAATTGATAGTAAGCCGTTGATACCAACTGTTGTAGAGCGTAGAATGAAATGTTCGCTATTGCAGATTGAATTATTCTCTATTCCAATTTTCATGTAAATTCAAGTCAGTCCTGAAATCTTAATGAGTTCTCATACTGCATGCCAACTCATGTTTTTTGGTAAGCATTTAAAAGTGATGTCGTCGATTTTGTCAAGTGTATTTAAAACTTCTTCTGATCATATGAAATGGGAAAAGCAAATAAGATACGCACAGATTAACCCTGATCTTACACAAGAGATTCGAGAAGAACTAATAAACTCCTTAACATATCTAAAAAACCTTTTGGGAAAGAGTTTTTTGAAAACTTGTGGAGTACAGCACCCAATAGCACAAAAAATTTATAACAAAGCATTTTGGCAAATTAAGGAGCTGATAGAATTCGCTAATACTGTCAAATCCTTGGATCAGCCTGATTCCAACTTTGACAAGTTGAAAAAGAAGCTTATATCTCCAGTAGATTACTCTAATGAAGGTAAATACTTCGTGGAAATTGGAGGAATGCTAAACAGTAGCGGATTCACAATAGAATTTCTTGATGAGTCAAATTATAAAAAAACACCAGATTTACTTGCCATTGATTCGTCTTCTGGAAGTAAAATCTATGTTGAAGTATCAAGATTAGGACAAAGTGATAGGAATGAACAAATGAGATATAACTACCATAACCTTTTCGAGCAGTTTCACTTCAGGCCTCCTTATTTAAATTTTAGTTGTATTCAATTAAAATTCATTGAAGATAAATCAATGCCCACATTAATTCAGAAGATCAAAACATTAAAGCAATCGGTTTACAACAATGAGAATTTCCAATTACTAAAAGATGAGTACATCGATCTAGCTTTAGCTCATCCAAAATGCCAAGAGCAATTGGAAAATTGGATTCATGAAAATAATCGACAATATGACTTAAAAGGTTTGTCGCTAGATTTTGATGATACGGGTAGAATTCTATCAAATAATAAAATACTTGATAAAGCGTCCCAAATTCCATCATGTTATCCAGGGATTATATATATTCCAATAACACTACCATTCTTTTTTTTCCAAACTAACTTTGATCAAGCAGTTGAACTTGTGCAATCACAGCTGAATCCACATCCAAATATTCTTGGTGTAGTTTTTTATTCGGAACTTGGAATGAGTATTGAAAAGAGCTTTTCTGTAGAAAAGGATGGTAACTTTTTAGGAGTAAATCGTCTTCAAGAAGATCGGATCAGATATTTATTCTTCATTTCAAATTACAAATTTGCAATGTCATTAGATTCCGGTGCTAAGAACCAGATCTACAACTCATTCAAGTTTTAATCAGCTAATTGGTTGGGTTAATTTCTGTTTTTTCCCCTCATCCTCTTAGCCAACGCAAGATCATCGTAGAAAGTCCAACCCTCTCCATTTTTATTCATCACAGCGTAATAGGTGAACCTTGTATCTTCAGTCAAATTTTTAGTCCTGTTCGTTAGTTCGTCATCTGGATGGCTTTCATGGTTATCCAATATCCACTCAAACATCAAGTCAATGTTCTTGTTCCAAACTTCTTCATTTAATGACTCATCAAATAAAAGCTTTATCATTCTACCCTCATATGTCTGGAGGAAAAGTGAATAAGATTTTGACTGTGTGTTTTCATTATCGATTTTGTGAACCGCACCACTATTGGTAAGTGTTGTTATTTCTATTAGCCTTGAGCTGTTAGATGATTTCTTGACCCATTTTTTAAGCAAATGGTAGTGATCTTTGCCCATTTCCTTTAGGAAGGACTCAAAGTAGGGTTTCAGAATATACGCAGCGATTAATCCCGGAATTGCCCATTCAAGAGACATCCAAGCACTTTGTTGTTTTTTTTCTATTTGTATTTTTAGTCCTATGGTTAAAAGTTCTGAATTTACTTTTTGGCCATATTCATCAGGAATATAATCCGGATAATTAAAATATATATGAGCATCGATCTCTTGTTCTTTCGACATAACTAAACCACAAGAAGTGCTAGCAAGCAATTATATTACCTTGATCAGTTAAGTTCGTTATTTATTTACGTAGAACAAAGTAGAGCAATTAATGAGTGCTATCACATGCACATTCTTTATATAACCCTCACTATAGAAATTCATAAACGTAGCAGCAGCGTTTAGTGTGTCTCTATTTGAGTTTGAGTGAAGTTTTTAACAGAGAGTCATATGCTAATAATTCTCCTTTCTGCTTAGTATGAATAATGTTATTCCGGAACTCTTTCAGTTTCCAAATATGCTCATTAACTGTTGTAGATTTTAGAAAAAAGTTTTTTTGGGTGGCATCCGGTAGAAGACAAGACAGCATTTGTAATGCGGAAAGCATATCAGCCTGGAATTTTTGGCCGATATATACAATTTTCACATCCTTCTATTTCGTTCCAAATTGAGTAACCTCAATTCTATGAAACACCTTGCCATCCTCGTCATCCTAATACTAACTTGTATAGGGTGTCAAGAAAACCAACCAACTTCAAACGTGCCATCCAACACAAATCAAGCGGACTCCATTTGGAGCATTTTTCAAAACCTTGAGGGGACATGGGAAGGTGGATATCGTTGGGAAGGAAGCAAAGAAGGAGAGGGCAAACTTAAAATCACATACAAGCCAATTGGCAAAATGGCGATAAGCGAAAATCACCTCAATGAAAATGATCAAATAACTATGTCAAGTATCTATCACCTAGATGGAAACAAACTTAGGGTCACTCATTTCTGCTGGTTCACACAACCCAGACTTATCCTTAGCAATTACGATCTGAGTGAAAACAAATTTCGTTTTGAGAAAATTGATGTAACAAACACCCAGCGACACCAAGGACACGTGGTAGGCATAGAGGTTGATAAAAAAAATAGTGACAGCCTCCATATCAATTTGGAATTCAAAGATGATGACGGACTTAGTACTGAAAAGGTGAGATTGAAAAGGACTGGATATGGAAATCGCGGGTCAAAGCTTTTCTCGGATGGTGTTATTTCAAATGGACATGCTTACGGTATTTCCTTCAACAGGGCGATGAATGAGGCTTTTTTTACCTACCAGGAAAAGAACTCCGAAAAAGGATTCATCTATACCTCTACCAAGGCAAATGGGGTTTGGAGCAAACCTGAGGTCGCAAATTTCTCCGGCCAATTTGAGGAGTTTGATCCCAATATTTCGCCTGATCATAAGTACATGTTCATTATGACCAGCAGACCGCTATCCGGAACCAAGCCAAGTGATAATTTTGATATTTGGTACCTCACAAATAATGGAGGAGAATGGGTCGATCCCAAACCACTGGGACCAAATGTCAATACCCAAAAAACCGAAGGTGTGGTTGGCATCACGGAGAGCGGAACGATGTACTTTTTTTCCACAAAAGACGGTGGCCATGGGGCCTCAGATATCTATGAGGCAACCTTTGATAATGGCACTGTGACAAATGTCAAAAACATAGGGAAACCCATTAACTCAGAACACTGGGATGGTCACCCCGCCATCAGTCCAGATGGTAAGTTCTTAATATTTTATTCTGACACACCGCAAAACACCTATGGAAACGGAGATTTGTTCGTATCTGTAAACAAAAATGGAAAATGGACAAAGCCGAAGAATCTAGGGCCCAAAGTGAATACAGAGGAGTGTGAAATTACTCCATCTTTTAGCCCGGATATGAAGACGCTTTTCTTTGGAAGAATACACACCAAAGTAAACACCGATTTGAATGTTGCTGACAGAAGTATCTGGTCAATAGAACTAGACGAATTGGACTTAGATAATGAATAGCTGAGTTATCCCCAGATGTTCTAAAAGCGGATTTACCCAAACGGGTCAAAAGCGTTAAAAGGCTGTTCAAATATCCAGTTAACAAAAAAATTGATGAGATTTAACTATTCTTTAATGAAAGATATTAGTTGGAACTATGCATATCTACACAACACTCATGATCACTAGTTAAATGCATCTTACTAAAATTATTCCAACTGTTTTCACCAAAGAGATCAAAAGCATTTCAGTATTAAGATCCGATTCCACTGATGTACTACCAATCATCAGAAGGCATTTACCGGATGGAACCTTTGACCTAATTATCAATTTAGGTGATCCAATTCACGCAATAGATGATTTTGGGACGGAATCCAAACTACCAACTAACATATTTGTTGGTGGTAGGAAGAATAGTTTCTGCCTACAGTATCCTTCGAAAGTTCATCTAATTAGTGTGATTTTTCAACCTGGTTATGCTTCATCATTTGTAAAGGAATCACTCCTGGAGCTTCTAACAACGCCTTTCATTGAGGCAGAGTTGGTTTTTGGGAATAGGGTTGGAGTGCTTGCAGAAGAATTAAAAGACAGTCGATGCGATAGTCGTACAAGAGACCTGTTGGAGTCTTTCTTACTTGCCCATTTTAGTTTCAAAAAGTCTCATTACAATCCAAGAATTCTCCATGCGTTTTCCTTACTTGGGGGACGATTTGGTGATCTTAGTCGCATAGCCAATGAGGTTTGCATGAGTGAGAGGAATTTTCGTAGGGTATTCAAAACTAGCACAGGGTACAGTCCTCAAGAGGTAATAAGGATTCAAAGAACGAAGAGGGCAGCTTACTTGCTAAGAAATGGATTCTCTGTCTTGCAAACAGCTCGACAGCTTAGTTATCATGACAGCAGTCATCTCTCACATGAATTTCGATCAGTCGTTGGTCGCTCCTCACTCACCTTTATCAGGGAATTAACATATATAGATGATATTTTCATTGAGAGTAGCCAGTACAACGCGCCTCTTTGTTAATAAATCGGGTTTGTTACCCATTCCTTAAAACCTCCACCAAATTCCTTCTGAAGACGGTAACCACCAAAGGAACGATAATTGCCAACATCATGGTGGTGCATATAACAATAGAAATGAGTATTGGAATTGAAGTTATGCTTGATTGATAGGCAAAAGATTGGAGCCATCGATTCAATAAGTGTATCGTAAGTGGGACGGAAAAAAGGACCGAAATTAGAATTAGAATAAGATACTCTTTAACCAATAGAATAACTATGTCGTGCACTGATGCACCAATGGTTTTTCTGATACTTATTTCTTTTAGCCTTCTCTCCAGTGTGAACATTATCATGCCCAGGAGGCCAAGGCAAGTGATTACCAATGCTAATATTCCTATATAATAGACAATGCTTTTTATCCTAAGCTCATTATCGTACGTAGCTCTAAAATTCTCATTTAGAAAAAATCCGTTAAAGGGATTACTCTGATCAAAATCCTGCCAACTTTTTTTAATCAACCCAAGTGTCTGTTCTATTCCTGTGGTTTCCAATTTAACAAGGATGAACCCCTTTGTTTTTTCTCTAAAAAACAAAACCAAGGGCTCAATGGGATTATACATAGATGAATGATTGAAGTCTCTAACAACACCCTTTACACTTCCAACATGTTTTCCCCTGATCAGTCGTTTATTAATAGGGTCATCCCATGAAACTTCCTGAACAAGCGTTTCATTTACCAGAAAAGCAGATTCCAGGTCTGATTTAGAGCCAACTCTAAAATTCTGCCCAGCTACAAGTTCAATATCCATCACATCAAGGAAATCACTATCCACAAAGGCATAGTTAAAGCCAAGAATTTCAGGAGTATTTTGTTGATCTACATTAAATGTCAACTGACCTGATATCTCCCCTGGAAGAACTGAACAACCTGCTACTTCAACCACTCCCGTAATCTCTTTGAGCTGACTTTTAAAAAGGGGCATCCTGTCGTGGATAGACTTGTCGTTGGGCACATCTATAACAAACACAGCTTCCTTGTCAAAGCCCAGATTTCGATCGAATAGGTATTCAATCTGTTTAGATATCACAATTAATGCTATGATTAACCCTCCACTTACAGCCATCTGAAAAACAACCAGAAATCGCCTTATGAACACCGGATAAAATATTCGTTTACCTGGTGATTTCTTCTCCCTTTTTCCAAGCATCTCAAGTGCACTTATCTCTGAAATGTAAAGTGCGGGGTAAATTCCTGTGACTAGTCCAATCAACAAAACCAGTGGTATTATCCAGCTTATTGATGATAAGACAATTTCATTAAATGAAAATTGCAAACCTGTTAAGGAGATGAAAACAGGAAACAGCAAATACATTAGAAGAATGGCGGTACCAAGCGAGATAACTATTACTAGAAATATTTCAGCAAAAAACCGAATCATCAATTGAATTGGAGATGCCCCGTTTACTTTCCTGATACCTGCATCTACCGAATATTTTGATATCTGAGCGGTAAACAGATTCATGTAATTCACCGAAGCAACAAACAGTATCAGGTAACCGAGGTATTTCATGATATTCAACTGAGACTGATCAATAGTTTCGGCATAATTGAATTCAACCGTGTTATCTGTATGAACCTCTCCAAGCTCTTGCAACTTATACCGGATTTGTCCGCTAATATTTTTTTGCTTTGTCCACGGATCCAGCACCTGATCATAAAAATCAGCCAGCTTTGACTCAAAATTCCCAGGATCAAAACCATCCCTTAGGAAAATGTAATTATATGTGTTTAGCCAGAGAAAAGATCTTCCTGCTCTTTCCTCAAATGAGGAGGGTAGTGAGGAGACACTTATAAAAAAATCAAAAGGAATTTGGGTCGTCGTTGGGGGATCAATCACACCTACTACTTCGAAAAGATCCTGACCAATCGTAAGTATCTTGCCAACTGATTCCCTGGGGTTACCGAAGAACTTCTCTGCTACTGATTTCCTGATTAAAACTTTGTTTGGCTCAGTCATGCCAAGACCTGAACCTGCAACCAAGTCGAACTCAAAAAACTTCAATAGGTTTTGATCAGAGTAGCAAATGTTTTTTTCGTTGTGAAGCTCAGATTCAAACTTTACAGTTTGCTCATCAGAGGGCATTAGCCTCAAATAGCTTTCTATTTCAGGGATTTGTTCGCTAAGAATTCTTCCAATACCAAAAGAACTTCTTCCAGCTAAAACTGGACTTCCGTTGAAGTCGGTATCAACGATAAGCCTAAATATTTGCTCAGAGTTCTTGTTATGGGTATCATATCTCCCCTCATGTTTCGCAAATACTAGTAAAAAAAATGCTGCAGCCATTGCGGTAGAAAGCCCAGCCAGATTTATAAGCGTAGTAATCTTGTTCCTGTAGAGTTTTCGGAACGCCTGGTTTATGGTTTTTATCATCAACCCGCTTAACATTCAATATTTTGAATTGTGCATATTGACTATTCCCATTTTTTGACAAAATTTCACATCCAAAAATCCTCAATTCTTTGGCGGAGGAGTTATCATAATGTGTGCGTTGTGCTTTCCCGGGTCCATCAACCATGGATGTCCAGCTGCATTTGCTTTGAGTGGTAAGCCAGTTGATTTTTGTGTCGCAAAAGGAATGTATACAACATACCGATAATTGGCCCCTTTCATGGTTTTTGTTGATTCGTCAAACTCACCTTCTCCACCATAGTAGATTATCAAAGTAGAAGGTTCACTTGGCATTTTCAACTCACCATTTTTAGCTTCTGATTCTCTTATTTCGCTTCTTTCCGCAAACCCCTTACCTTCTGCCCGCAGTTCTCTACCTCTTGCCATGAAAGGTTCTAGTTGTTTGTGGTAACATACTACTTCAAAACCATCCCGATTAGGATTGTCTGAAATACAATAGAAATCATTAGTTCCTTCTCTGAGCGTTATAAGCTTTCCATTTTTATCATAGCCGTAGATATGTGCTTCTTCCCCCGAACCGTCCGGGGCAGCCAGCATAGCCATATCAATTTGCTCCTGATAATCGGATGTCTTGCTTTGCGCGTTAGCCTTTACTATTAAGCAGGTTAGTATTAAAAAACCAAGAACGCTTCTCATTAACATCATATTATTTCAATTTTTTGTGACGTGTATCTAACATGAAAAACCATGATTAGTAGTTATTATTCTTTAGCGAGGCTCTCTTAAACGTGACTTTGATAGCCTTTGAATTGTAAAAAACGGACAGAATTTCAAGTTTTTTAGTGTGGGTTACTGCCTAATAAGAATTGGTCGAGGGCAATAACTAATTAACCGCGGATTGTTGAAGCTTCCGACAATCTGTAAAAGTAGAATTGTGATTTTGTGTTATGAAGGTTTTTAAACAGTAACTACTCCCTTAGTGTATCCTCAAACAGCTTATAGATCCTTCGGTACTCATCCGACCAGCTGGAGGACTCCACAAACCCATGCCCTTCCAACGGGAAAACCGCTAGTTCCCAGTTCTCTTTCTTCAATTCGATCAGGCGCTGTGACAGTCGCACCACATCCTGGAAATGAACATTGGTGTCGATCATTCCATGCAGCATCAGAAGATTGCCTTCCAGCCCCTCTGCGAAATAGATCGGTGAGCTTCGGGCAAACGATAAACTGTCTTCAACCGGAGTATTCAGAATGTTTGCCGTATATACATGATTGTAATGTGCCCAATCCGTAACAGAACGTAGCGCTGCACCACTTTTGAAAGTCCCCGGAGAAGTGAACATGGCCATGAGTGTAATGAAACCTCCATAGGACCCTCCGTAAATTCCAATACGCTCAGCATCAATTCCTTTTTGTTCTACTAGATATTTTGCTCCATCTACCTGATCATCGAGATCCTTGCCACCCATGTGTCTGTAAATGGCCGTACGCCAATCCCTGCCATAGCCCCTGCTGGCTCTGAAGTCAATAGCAAGAACAGTATAGCCATTGTCTCTTAGGAAATTATGAAAAAGGTATTCACGGTAGTATGAGGGCCACCAGTAATGAACATTCTGGGTGTATCCGGCTCCATGTACAAAGATTACTGCAGCTCCATTTTTCTTGCCAGCATCCGGCTCATACAATGTAGCAGGGACCTTAACTCCGTCGCTGGCGGTGAATTGAATGATCTCTGAATCCAGCCAGTCGTAAGAATTGAAGGCCTCTGTGGTAGAAGTTGTCAATTGGACCATGGATGTACCTTCCTGATTAGGCATTACATACAATTCCCATGGTTTGTTGGTATATCCGTAGCGAATTGCAAGTTGCTTCTCATCAGGTGAGATGGTGACCTGGTGTCCTCCTTTCAGTGAAGTGATTTGGGTCATTTTACCTCCTTTCACATCCATATGATAGAAGTGTTGCTCATGAGGACTGACTTTGTTGGAAGTGATAAAGAAGGTCTTTTTATCCCGGGACAATTGAACATCTAAAATCTCAAAGTCACCTTTAGTCAAAGCTTTGATCTTGCCGGTAGCTATATTGGCGGTATACATATGCGCATACCCAGTCTTTTCTGATTTAAACCAAATGTTCTCATTATCAAGCCATTCGATAGCCGGTCTCGAAAACCACCCAATGCCATCCCCGGCAATCCAGGCATCATCGTGTTGTCTATCGATGAGCTTCAACGAGCCATCGGATAAATCCAGGGACATGATCCATCGATCTTTGTAATCTTCCGAAGTGATATTAACGACCGCTTTACCATCTTCAGAAAACACTGGTAAACCTACCGTCACACTTCTTGGTTCTTCGTACTGATCAATATAGGTCTCTCCTTCCTTTACATAATCCTCCTTATATGCAGGTTTATCGTAAATGCCATCAATGTCTTTCGTTTCGATCAAAGTTGTTGAACCATCGGACAGATCCAGGATCCAGGTTTCCGTTTTGGTCTGCTGGCTACCCACCTTAGGTCTCGCATTGAGGTCGGTTGTGAAACCAGATTGTGTCACATAATCCGGAACGATGGTTCGCTTACTCTCAGGATCTGTTGATAATTGGTAAATGACATATCTCATATCCGGGGAAATAGTCACTCTTCCCAGTCGCTTACTTCCTAAATAGATGGTTTCCGGACGATCAGGAGCGCTTTGCTCGTCTCGGTATTTGCGTGCATCCGATTCGTCTTTTCGCTTCTGAAGAATGTCAAAATAAGCCAACTGATCTTGTTCTAACCAGTCATCTTGATCTGAGCTAGTACTCTTTTTCTCAGATCCTTTTTTGAAATCGGTTAGTTGAGTGGTTGTCCCATCTGTAATGTTCCATCTATATACATTGCGATCCATTTGATAAACAATATCAGTATCTCCTTTGGAAAATACCGGATTAGCTTCTCTCACAAGTGTGTTGGTTATCTGTGTCACCGTGAAGTCGGTAAGGTTTTCAAGAAAGAGGTCTCCGTTCTTCTGATATACTTTCCATGTATAATCAGAGGAGTAGTCGCCATCAGCAGATAGGGCTCTTAATTCTTCCGGTGACAATTTGGAAATACTCTTCGAATCAATATTCACCTGGTACATTGACCGAACAGTGTCCTTTTCAGGATTCCAACTGAAATTGATGTTTTGGCTGTCATCGGCCCAACTAATTCGGGTTGGGAGATAACCAACAAACCCTTCCCCCTGCATGATCTGGTCGATCGTAAGCGAGGATTGATTTTGAGTGGAGCCAACAAATGGAACTAGAAGCAAGAAGCCGAGGAGGATTGGGTAACGTTTCATGATCAAGCTGATTCGATTGGAAACATAATCTACAACTATTTGCTGGAATTGCTGACCAGGGAATGCAATACCTCTTAAGCTCGGATGTCATTCAAGCTAAACCTTCTTGACCTGTTCACCGTATTACTATTAGTCTTACATTTATAACACTAATACAATGAAGGGCACTCATCTCGGAGAATTTGAAGAACTGGTACTACTGACAACAGCTATTACAAATGGCAATGCCTATACGGTATCGATTGTTGCGGAGATAGACAAAAACACCGGAAGAAAGCTAACGCTCAGTGCTGTTCACACCGCTCTTGTACGCTTGGAAAAGAAAGGATTTGTCACATCTTATATGGGTGGAACAACCAAAGAGCGAGGTGGTAGAAGAAGAAGGTTGTACAAAATAACTGCTGCTGGTTATGCAGCGCTCAATGAAGCAAGAGAGACACGAGCAAAGATGTGGGAACTGGTTCCAAAGCTAAGTTTTGATTTCAGTTACTGACCATGAGACAGCAGGCACCTCCAAGTTGGATAGACCGAATTCTGGAATGGTATTGTGATGAATACTACTTCGAGGAGATCCAGGGAGATCTTCATGAATGGTACTTTGCTCAGAAGGATCAAAAAAGGACATTCCTCAAATTCCGTTATTTCATTCAGGTGCTCAGATACTATTCCCTGACCCGTTCAAAGTCCTTTAATAAGCTAGTCAAAAACCCAAATTATCTATCCATGAAAAGCATTCTTACTCTTACCTACAGGAACTTCAAAAAGGACAAGCTATCAGGCTTTGTCAGATTGACGAATTTGATCTTTGGGATCACCATTTTCATGCTTGCATTCGTCTATGCCAACTATGAGCTGAATTATGATACTTTTCATGAGAACGGTGATAAGATCTATCGTATCGGCCAGTCCACTCACAATGAACGAGCCTGGGCAGCCGGTCCTATCGGTCTGGGTCCTGCCATTAGTGACAACATCCCTGATGTTTCCAGGATGACGAGATTTGTTCCGGTACGTGAAACGTGGATGAAAGCAGGTGAGGAAAAGTTATATGAGAACAGGGTGTTTTATGCAGACTCTTCCGTATTCAGCATGTTTACCTATGAAATGATCAAAGGTGATCCAAGGACTGCCTTGGTAGATCCTTCATCAATTGTCATCACGGAAAGTATGGCTACAAAGTATTTCGGTGACGAGGATCCGATGGGTAAAACAATGCAGATGCTTGCTGATCGAGGAGCCACCAGAAAAGTCACAGGTGTGATAAAGGATGTCCCTCTGCAATCCCACCTGCAGTTTGATTTTCTATGCTCCATTTACTCATATGGAGATGAAGAATATCAAAGAAGCTGGAGGAATTATTTCGTATATACATATGTCGAGATACCCAACAAGACCGCTATACCAAAGATCCAGGAAGAGATCAAACGAGAGTTTATGGCAGGATATGGTATTGATGATCCGGAACTCCCATTTCAGGCCATAGTAACTCCACTACAAAAAATCCACCTCTTCACCAATCAGGAAAAGGACAATGCGGATCATGGTAATGTATACTACGTCTACATTCTCTTTTCGATTGGCACATTCGTATTGATCATTTCCTGCATCAACTTCATCAATTTGACAATCATCAAGGGGCTGGATCGTGCTAAAGAAGTTGGATTGAGAAAGACCGTTGGAGCCTTCCGAACCCAGCTGATCTGGCAATTCATGAGTGAAAACCTGGTACTGTTGATAATAGCAGGCATTGGTAGTGTTTTACTTCTCTCAGGGTTGTCGGATTTCTTTAGGAATCTTTCAGGACTGCAGTTACCGCTTAACTTCCTCACTGATTCTCAGATCCTCATCACACTTGCCATTATACTTATTGGGCTTGAACTGATCAGTGGGATCTACCCGGCAGTTGTATTGTCCAATTTCAAACCTGCCGAAATAATTAAACCACTCGGCGCAATGTCAATGCAACTGAAAAAGGTCGGAATTACTCGCAAAGTGTTAATCGTAACGCAGTTCAGCTTGTCGATCATACTAGTGATTGGTTCAATTACTGTTTATGATCAACTTTCATTTATGAGGAACCAGGATTTGGGGTTTGAGAAAGAACAAATTCTACTTGTCAAACTCAATTATGAGTTGAGTCAGAAATTAACTGCGTTGAAAGATGAAGTCAACCAGATTCCGGGTGTAAACCAACTCAGTGTCTCCGCATCGGTTCCTGGTTATCGGGTTAGTATGGAAGAGGTTCAGGCCATTGGTAACCCAGAAGCTGAAATGAGCCGGATCATGACAGCAGATCATCAATTTCTGAATACCTATGCGATTGAGTTAGCATCGGGAGAAAATTTCTCAAGTACCAAGACTGATCAAACAGAATACCTCATCAATGAAACCATGGCAAGCCTTGTATTTGGAGACAAAAACCCTGTTGGTCAGTTCATCTCCTGGAGAGATACTGGTCGGGTCGTCGGTGTTGTAAGGGATTTCAACTTTCAATCATTACATTCCAATGTTGAGCCGCTAACAATCATTCGTCACCCAGAAATCAACTATGGCTACCTGTCTATTCAATTCAACCCTGCTTCAACCACAGCTGTGTTGGACGGAATTGAACAGGCGGGCAAAGCTATCTACCCAGACCTTCCACGTATTGAGCCAGAGTTCCTGGATGACCGATTTGGTGAGCACTACCTTGCAGAGAGTAGGCTTCAGACCATTGTTTGGTTCTTTTGCGTCATAACTATTGCGCTTACACTTTCAGGCATATTTAGTGTTGCGACATACAATGCCCGTAAACGGGCCAAGGAAATTGCCATAAGAAAAGTTTTTGGAGCTGGTTACCCGGAAATGATCTGGCAGATGCTTAAGGGGTTCATCCTGCTATTGGTAATATCTTTTCTGATAGGTGTCCCCGGTGCCTACTACCTAAGTATTTGGTGGCTACAGGATTTTGCGTATCACATTACGTTGAGCCCGATAGTTTTCATCGCAGCGATACTCATTATGTTGATCCTGGTGTTTATCAGCTCAGGCTATGTCACTTCGAGAGCGGCTAATCGGAATCCAGCGGTTGTATTGAAAAATGAGTAGGCTATTGCCTAACTGTTAACCGAAGTAATTGGCCATCGGCAATTCGACTACAAACGTGGCACCCTTACTCATCGACCGGTCGTACCACACATCCCCATTTATTTTGGTCACGTATTGCTTTACCAATGAGAGCCCCAGACCAGACGATGATTCATTACCTGTTGGTTGTGCACTCAACCTAGTGAATCGTTGAAATAGTTGGTTTTCCTCACTCTCTTTGATGCCCGGGCCATTGTCCATGACCATCGCCCGAACTTTGTCTTCATTCGTTTCTGTTCTGATTTCAACCTGTTCGCCTTTGTATGAGAACTTGATCGCATTGGACAGCAGATTCTCAAAGATCTGATGCAGGTAAAATTCATCCGCCATCACAGCATAATCCTCCAGTGGTTTTTCATGAAGGATCGCAATATTCTTTCGCTTAGCAGACTCTTTGAGTGATTCTACTGCTTCATCGATCGACTTGATAATGTTCAGCTCATTCAAATGCACCCGAATCCCATCCTGCTCCAAAATGGCCATGTCGAGCACCTTATCAACCAGGTTCATCGATTTCCTGGTTGATTCACCAAGTATTGAGGTTAGTTTCTCCCGCTCTTGTTGCTTAGTGGATTTAAGCAATAACTGAGCTACAATATCGATGTTAGCCAATGGGCTTTTCAAATCATGAGCCAGTATTCTGATGATGTGATCCTTGTCCTCCAGTGTTTTTTCAAGTTCTTTGGATTGAAGGATGATCTGTTCTTTTTGCCGTTCAAGTTCCTTGTTTTGACTTCTGACTGCTTTGACCGCTTTGGTATGCATCGACTGGAAAACCAGTGAGACTACCATAATGATCAACAGTAAACCCGGAACAATGGAAACGAACCACAACGACCTCAGTTCAGGATTATACTCTACGGGAAGTACAACCTGATTCAGTTCCAGAACCCCATACCAGACCATAAAAGAGAATGAAATGACACCCCAAACAATACCTGATAGTTTGTTGACAACCAGCAATGCCAGGACCGGGATGGAGATGATCCAGGGATAAATAGCGGACCACAATCCTCCGGAATAATACGTAAGCACCAGTACTGCAAAAGCACCAATGGAAACATACATGTTTCCTAAAATTGAGATAGGTAAGCGTGTGCGGCCTAATAATGGTAGTAGTAAGAATCCCACCACATTCAGTGCCATCAGGTAAACTCCCTTGTCATATTCAAAAAACACACTAAGCCAGATGTACGTCGTAGAAAACATACTTGTGAGCAGACTTGCCCTTACAAACATGCGCGCTTTGTGATATTCATCCGGGTCCTCCTTTCGGGATCCGTGAATGAAAAAATCGATGATTTGTGCGATCTTCATAGTACTTATGAAACCAGTGAGTAACCAATAAATACACTCAAAAAGATCCAGATCCCCACAAGTAAACCGGCGAGAACTGTTTTTCCAATCTTGTGGCTTTCCGCATAGCCAGAAACAAAGGGAAGAGAAAGCGAGATCAACCCCTCGGAGATAATGACATAAACCGGGGCATTTAAAACCATTGGTGTGTTATCATGGTACCACCACCATCCTGCATTGTTTGCCAAATGCTCGTAAGCGGGGATATACATGGCCCCCATAATACAAAGCGAAATGGAAGCCTTAAGCAAGCCAAATCGCTTGAGTAAGACCGTGCCAATAAAACTCAGTTGTACGATGACATTAGCCCATGCGAATGGCATGTAGGCAGGAGAACTCCACAGCATCAATTCTTTGCCTGGATAAACCAAACTATTGATCGTTACGACTAAATAATGGTCGGTTCCTAATTCAAGAAAGCCTGCAACCGTTCCAATGATCACCAACCGCTGAATCAGTGGATTTTTTGTGAAAATGGCATACAGCCAATAAAACAAATACAGGGGATAAGTAATCAGGCTGGCAGTAAGCGGGCCTGATTGGGTTAAGGAGGCAACGAACGACCACCCCAAAAGAACAGCTACGCTGATGAAAATGGTAGTGGTTGTTTTCTTGTCTAATCCCGGGAGCACAGTTGTTTCCATTATTACTCACTTAAGGTTTCATCTTCTTTTTGCCAGGTGATTCGATTACCCATGATATTGCGGATGAGGATCCGATGATCCATCCAGGTTGGCGAAACACCCCAGTTTTTCTGTAATGATGGTGGGATATAGAAATGCACGTTTTTTCCATCATTGAAGTGATGGATGATACCGTACAATAAGGACTTGTTGAATTTATCGATGAGTTTTCGAATGACCGGATGATCATCCAAACTACTGATCTTTCCAACCACGTAAGTGGTTAACCGCAAGGCAATACGATCCCTAGCCTGGTCACTGACTGTAATGCCAATGCACTCCGTCAGGTTAACCCCCGAACTCTCTGAGAAGTCCTCAAGAAAGTAATGCATCAGGTAATCCGGAAACTCATCAAAGGCAGTTCCAGGTATGATTGCACTAATAAACTGAATACAGGATTGTGTGAGGGCTTTGCCTGCTTCAGAAGGAGCCGCCTGATGTTGAAGGATCTTGGTAGCCAACTCGTAACCCTGTTCATAGGTATCCGGCAAAAGCTTCTCATCGATTCCCATTAAAAACCCGACAACTTTCCAGCAATGCATGTAGGCTGACTGCTCCTCTTCACTTAGGTTGACATTCAGTTTTTCCAGTCCTTTTAAAATGACCGGACCGAATGACATCAGGGTACCTGCCAGATCCTCCTGGTTGATCGGTTGGTCAAAGGCCTGAACATCCCACGCATTGCCATGATATTGTCCCGCTTTAAGGTAATGTCGGATTGAAGCATGAATGAGTCTGACTTTTTGAATAGTGATGATCCCCTTACCATTTGGAGACAGGCCACCTTCAGAAAGCACATTCACCACCATTTGTGCCGTTTCCATCAGCCTACGGGCCAAGGGGTCGATCTTACCATTGTGAGTAAGCAGTCTACCTGTTTCGTAAAGTACCTGTGCTCCTTTTGCACACGTATAGCAGAGTGGCAGAGAAGATACATTCAGAAGCATGAAAATCTCAGGGCCATTCGAACTAAAGATCTCCTCGCCTTTTTTGATCAGGTCCTCATCAGCCCATGAAGGCAAAACGGAGGTAGTCTCAAAGTAGGAATCAATGGTAATGGAAAGGTCCTGGCCTAGGTCTGAAAACATTCCAGGCTCAAACGTGTCATTTCGGAAAAGACGACTTAGCAATTCATTCACCTGCTCAAGGCTGCCTGAATCAATGATCTTCTGAACGGTTTGATCCGCTACCTGATCAGTCTGTGATCGGAACTGATCCAATACATTCACATCAATATGCTGGATATTGAATGCTCCCATAGGTTGTGGTTAGTTAAATGGCTAGGGTTCTGCAAACTACGTACACCATAGATAAATAACCAATTCGGAAGGAAATTATTTGAGCCATACCGGTACCATGTAAACAAATCTCCTCTCCTCTTCACTCGAAAAAAATTCTTGTAACTATTTATTCGACATTTACGATTAATATATTAATTTCGGTTTTGTCGAATAAATAAATGTTATGAAAGGAACTCATCTTGGTGAACTTGAAGAAGTCGTACTCCTGGTTGTTGCCAACCTCTTTGACAATGCTTATGGTATTCTCATTAAGCAGGAAATTGAAGAAAAATGCAACCGATCCATTACGATTAGCACGGTGCACAACGTCCTGCAACGATTAACGGAGAAACAATTTCTTGAATCAAGATATAGCGACCCGACACCTGAACGTGGTGGAAAGCGAAAGCTACTTTTCCGTGTGACTAAATCCGGGCAGGAGGCACTTCACACCTCCAAATTAATGCGGGATAACCTTTGGTCGGGAATACCTGAAGTCGCTTTCAAATGAAACAATCTCCACCAAAGCTTTTGAAATACCTGCTTTCGAAATGGGCTAAGCCATCGCTATGGGAGTCCATCGAGGGAGACCTCAATGAGCTTTTTGAAATGGACTTGAAAAAGGGATATAGAAAAGCACGGCTTAACTACTTCTTCAATGCACTTGCATTTTTTCGATACCACCGATTAAGAAAAAAGGAAAACTCAAAAACACTCAATAATATGGCACTCTTTCAGAACTACTTGAAAGTTTCTTACAGGGACTTAAAACGAAACAAACTTTTCACCAGCATCAATCTTATTGGGTTGATCTCAGGGATGACGGTCTCCCTGTTTATGCTACAATTCGTGTTGTTCGAAACAAGCTTTGACAATTTCCATGAAGATAAAGACCGGATCTATCGGGTAATCAACGACCGGTATCAAAACGGAGCATTGATTCAGCACGGCACGATCACCTATCCCACCATCGGACCAACAATGAAAGAAGAGCTTCCGGAAGTGGAAGCTTACACCAGAATGACCTATAGCACCCGAAACTATGTCCGGTATGATGAAGAGCTGTTTCTCTCAGAAATGTTCATCTACGCAGATCAGCACTTTTTATCCTTCTTCTCCTTCGAACTCCTGGAGGGAGATGCGGGCACTGGACTAGATGCACCGTTTGAGGTTGTGCTTACAGAATCTTTCGCAAGGAAACTTATTGGGTCGGAAGAATCACTGAGAAACCTCATAGGGCAGACCGTACACATTTCAGCTATGGATCCAATGAAAGTGACAGGAATCGTAAAGGATCCTCCAAAGAATTCTCATCTTCAATTTGAACTACTCGTCTCTTACAAAACGTTTGTCACCCTCGCCGGAGAGGGAGCCGACAACAGTTGGTCATGGTCCGATTTTTATCATTATGTCAAACTAAAGGAAGGAGTCGATCCAGGTTCCCTGGACCCCAAGCTGGAAGCATTTGGTCTCGATCATTTCAAGCAGGGAGAAGTCTCTGGTGGAGAGGAACGGTTCTTCTTGCAGCCATTGAAAGAAGCACATCTAAATGATTCCATGGAGTACGAATTTGGTGTGGTGACCAATGGCAAAGTTGTCTGGTTGCTTTTGGCAGTCGCCGTTTTCATTCTATTGATCGCATGGATCAACTATATCAATCTAAATACCGGAAAGGCCATCCAGCGGGCGAAGGAAGTAGGAATACGAAAATCAGTAGGAGCCTTAAGGAGTCAGATCACAGCGCAAGCGATCATCGAAACAATCATGTTCAATGGTATTGCACTGGCTATCTCAATTCTGTTGGTATTTTTTCTTCAACCTGCACTTAATCAATTGTTGGGCCTTGAGTTAGGCCTGGATACGCTACTACACACTTCGGTTTGGGGCCTTCCGTTTCCATTGCTATTTATCGGCGTACTTCTTTTGTCTTCAATCATTGTCGCCATTTATCCAGCACTAATGATCAATCGATTCAGTACGCAGGATGTACTCAAAGGAAGTTTCAAACTCAAAGGAGAGATCACCTGGCTAAAAAAAGGAATGGTCGTCTTTCAATTCTGTGTCGCCGTTGTTTTAATCACCGCTGCGATAGCGATTGGGCGTCAAATTGACTACATGATGAACCAGGAGTTAGGTATAGATACTTCTAAAACATTGGTGGTGTATGGACCTACCTTGACTGAATGGGACAGCACCTATTTCTCCCGATTTGACCATTTCAAAAATGAATTGGTCTCTTTATCAGGAGTCGAGTTAGTAACCAACTCCAATCGGGTTCCCGGAAGCAACATGGGCAGGATCTTTCGCATCACTTCAGATGCAGATCCGGAAGCAAATGAACTGACATCCAGTTTCATGAGCATTGATCATGATTTTTCGAAACTCTACGGCATTCGGATATTAGCAGGTCGCGACCTTGATCCACTTGATCATAACTTCAATGGAGGTCAGGTAAGAAATCTTTTGATCAATGAGTCTGCTGTTCAACATCTGAAATACGCTTCCCATGATGAAGCTATTGGGCGTACCATCAACTTTTTCGACAAGGACTGGACGGTTGTCGGTGTGGTCAATGATTTCCACCAACGCTCTTTGCATTCAAAGATCGAACCCATCATGCTTTTACCTTATCAATACATCAGCCATGATTTTTCAATCAAGTTATCGGCTGAGGTTACTCCTGCTTTAATCGAATCCATCGAAAGTAAGTATCTAAAGGTCTTCCCTGGTAATTACTTCGATTACTTCTTTTTAGAAGATCATATGAAAGGGCTCTATCGGGAAGACATGAAACTAAGTAGTGTTTCTACTATTTTCACCTTTCTTTCAATAATCATTGCCGTGTTCGGACTTTATGGCCTTGTGATGATCACCATGTTAAGAAAAACCAAAGAGATCGGGGTGAGGAAAGTGTTGGGTGCCAGCCTGAATCAATTACTTATCAATATTGGACAAGAGTTTATGGTATTGGTCCTAGTGGCTGTTCTTATTGGTGTTCCGATCAGCTACCTGGCGTTGACTGAATGGAAATCCAGCTTTGCCTATACCGACGATCTTGGTCTCGGGCTTATCATATGGTCTTCTGTTTTGTTGATCGTAATTTCCATTGTTACCATCCTATTTCAAACCAGGAAGATCACTCGTAACAATCCGGTTGAATCGCTGAGGTGTGAATAACTCACCCAATAGGCAATATTGCTTAAATCAGGTGTCAGACTTTAGAAAATCAACAATACGTTCTGTATATCGCTCAGGTCTGTTCAAATAGGTGAAATGCCCCGAACCCTTGAATCGATAATGCTTAGCAGAGGGGTAAACGCGTAGCATTTCTTCCCTCAACTCGGGATAAATGAGTGGGTCATTGTCAGAATCCAATATTAGAATAGGAATCGTCGACTGATCAGAGTCCGCAGGTTCAAAACGATCTATGACACATCTGAATCTTGCTATAAACTGTTCTTTGCTCATAATGCCATAATCCTGCTCAAGTAAATAGGCCCTCACCAATGGAGAACTTTCAGATGTCGGAACAACTGTTTTTTCAATGTTTCCTCTGAAAGTTTTCATCAGTAACCATTCCGGTAGAAATGGAATGACTTTGCCTAATGACTTGTTTTGTTCTTTGATCGTGTCGTTTGGCGGAAACGTATTTCCGAAGATCGCTCTCACAACTCTGTTGGGATATCGAGCCACAATATTCTGTGCCAAGTATCCACCCAACGATGAGCCGATCACATGACTTTTATTTATTTCCTCAATGTCCAGAATTTCAATAATGGCATCTGCCATCTCCCCAACTGATTCTACCGCAGGGTATGTGACACTTATGACGGTGTATTCCGACTTTAAACGATTGATCTGTTGCCACCAAATGTCATAGGCCCCACCCATTCCATGTAAGAATACGATCGTTTCCTCTCCTTTGCCAACTCTCACATATTCCCATTCATATCCGTCAATCGTTGCCTTCTTTGTTTTGATCTTGCGAAACTCAAGAAGTGATTGCTCGATTGAATTATCACCTTCATAAAGATCGCTAAACGATCTGGTGGGGTTTGGTATCAGATAGATCACCGCTACCAAAACCGACAAGATGATAAGTATCCAATATTTTCTTTTCATAGTGATGATGGTTGTCAAATTTAAACACCTGGCTTGAATAAATGTGAGGTGGAAATTGGCACCAATTTATAAATGGTGGCCCCTGGTTGCTGTCTTCAAACAAGATTGCTCAAAAAATACAAATCATGAAAAAAGTCAATCTTGTCAAGATCCCATCCATTCTATTGGTTATCATCTTCTGCTCATTTATAAATCTGGCTAATGCTCAAACGGCAAGGGTTGCGTTGGATGTTTACGAAGAAGGTCCGGTCTGGCAGATCATGACGTTCAGGGCTCCTCCCGGACGAGTAGAAAAGCGACTGCAGAACACCTCAAAAGTCTGGCGCCATCAGCTGGAGCTCGCTAAAGAAATGGGGTTCATGGCAGACTATAAAATACTAACCAAATGGGCATCCGGGCCGGATGACTGGAACATTATGGTAATCGAAATTTTCCATAGCTGGGCTTCCTATGACACCTTCTGGGAAGACTGGAATAAAGTAGATGAACAAACCGTTTTCACAGAAGAATTCAGGGAGGTCATGAAAAATATGGAACCGACCGGAACTGAATTTCTGGGAACTGTTTTTGCACGTGAGATATTTCTGAAAGACTGAGGTTTAGAATCCTCTCAAGAGCTATCGGATCAATATGGTTGCCTCCACAAACATGCCAGGCATGAAGTTTACCTCATCCTGATCTGCTATATGCCCATGTACTTTGACCGTCCGTTTTTGCGAATCAACAGACCTGCCAACGAGGTGTACTTCTCCCTGGTAGGTTTTCGTTCCTGATTCAGGTATTCGGAAGCTTATCGGTTGACCTGATCGAATTCTCAAAACATCTTTTTCAAAGACATCCAATTCCAAATGAATGTGATCTAAATTGACCAGCTCCACTGCAATCTCTTTAGGATCTGCATACGCACTCCTGGTTACGTTTACGGAGGTGATACTACCATTAACAGGAGCCACAATAGAAATAGTGGATGATAAAATCCCTGACTCAATCTGAGCAATTGGGAGCCCCATCAGTTTGATTTGCTCCCTCAGAGAGTGGTATCGAGCCTGCATCACTTTGTAATCGGACTCTGACTTTTTGAAATTCTTTGTTGAAGCTATTTTCTCTTCAACAAGCTGTTTTTGCCTTTCATAATCAGCTTTCAGATAACTAAGCTGTGCTTTGGCCTCAAGATAATCTTGCTGGATTCTTAAATAATCCGGATTCTCCAATGTGAACAGTACCTCTCCCTTTCTCACACCTTGTCCCACCAGAACATTGATCTTTCTTACAAAACCTCCAAAATAGGGGCTTACCGATGCGTGATGTCCAGGAGGAACATCGATGTAACCTGTCACAATAATTGCATTCTCCGGTTCGGTCGTTGATTCACTTTTCTCTTGAGTTGGTCGTTCAACAGGGATAGCTGTCGCAACTTCTGAACCAGGTGATTGCAAGGCCACAGGTTCTCCTTTTTTGGGGCTACAAGCAAAAAAGAGGGATAGGATAAAAAAGGCGGCTGGGATATGTCTTAACTTTTTCATTGCTACGTCAATTTGAGATTGTAATTCATTCACTTGTTTCAATTCATTAAATAATTTAGAGATAGAGCAGTGTCATTATACAGGTTGAGATTTACCAGGTGATCCACCTCAATTTGAACTGCTCGATCCAGCGTTTGCAGGTATTCAAAAAAGTCGATTTCTCCACTTTCAAAAGAGCGATTGGCCGCTACGACCAATGAGCTGGCTAGCTGCCTGCCTGTCCGCTCATAATTGTCCAGCGCCTGCTGGTACTTTTGCAATTCCAACAGGTATTGTTTTGATCGAGCCGCTAGTTGTTGTTGATAATCTTCCCGCTGATAGCTGACTTGTTCCTTATCCAGTTTGGCTGCTACTACTCTTGACTTCTTTGCCCCGTAGAACAATGGAATACCCAGACCAACCTGGAAACCGGTGTACGTTTGAGCGTCCGCCAGATTGTTAGTGCCTTGAAAATACTCCAACTGAATATCCGGCAGCCAGTGACTTTTTTGGATTTTAGTGGCAGCTTCTCTCATCTGGATCTCCTGCCCCAGGTAGCGCAACACAGGGTGATTTATCGTATCTATTTCACTCAAGTTAACTTTGGCCTGAGGTATCATCTTCACCTCAAAAACCTCACTTGTCTGCATCCATCGTTGCAGTCTGGCACGCGCAATGGCCAGATCCTTTTCTGCCTGATCAAGCTGAATCCGTACTTCATTTTGCTTGCTTTCAGCTGTCATTTTCTCAAGTACATTGGTCTCGCCCAATTCAAACCTTCGGTTGGCCACAATTGAAAAGCGTGCATAAATACTGTCCAAATACAGGTATTGATCTTTTAGATGCAGTAGGTGCTGAATATGATAAAAAGCCT
Organism: Cyclobacteriaceae bacterium; assembly: GCA_965267415.1. Classification (GTDB taxonomy): domain Bacteria; phylum Bacteroidota; class Bacteroidia; order Cytophagales; family Cyclobacteriaceae; genus Ekhidna. The sequence goes on from OZ253955.1 coordinate 1,896,667, forward strand.
TTGAGACTTTCTCTTCCAGAATACGCTCTTCAATGGTATACTGTCGCTTTTCCAATTCTACCCTGGCTTGATTCAACTTGACTTCTGATCCATAGGCCGTTGGAAAACGGAAGTTTTGCCGAACACCCCACACCTTCAATGGACCATTGTTTGGTGCGATATTATTCTCATCATAGCTGTAGTAAATATTCGTCTTGTCAATGTCAAAGGCGGTTCTCTGAAGAGCTTCTTGTCGTGCTACTGCGACACCTTGAGCCTGGAGTTTTGAATTGTTCTCTTTCGCTATCCGAATGGCTTTTTCCAGTTCAGGCGGATGATCTTGAGCAGATCCTGCAAAAGAGATAAGCAATAACAACAGTGTAAGCGCTTTCGGGTGGGGTTTAAAACTGATCTTTCTACCGTCCAGCAGGAGATAAAGCACCGGCAATACGATCAATGTAAGTACAGTGGCAGTTACCAGTCCTCCGATCACAACTGTCGCTAAAGGCCGCTGTACTTCTGCTCCAGCAGAAGTAGAAATAGCCATCGGCAAAAAACCCATGGCTGCAGCGGATGCAGTAAGCAATACTGGTCTTAGCCTGGAAATGGTACCATCCACAACAAGTGTTTTAAGGCTATCATATTCCTTCATCTTAAGTTCTTTGTAATGTCCTATGAGGACTATACCATTCAATACAGCAATACCAAAAAGGGCAATGAAGCCTACGCCTGCAGAAATACTGAAGGGCATATCCCGCAACCAAAGAAGTAACACACCTCCGACAGCAGACAATGGGATAGCCGTATAGATCATGAGGGCTTCTTTAACAGATTTAAAAGCAAAATGGAGCATGACGAAGATGAGGATCAATGAGACAGGAACTGCATAAATCAGCCTTTCTCTTGCGCTTTGCAGGTTTTCAAATTGTCCACCATATGTAACAGCATAGCCAGGAGGAAATGTAACATGTGAGTTAATAAGCCCTTCAACATCATCCACTACTGACTCCAAATCGCGGTTTCGAACATTCACACTAACGACAACCCTTCGCTTAGTATCATCTCTGGAGATCTTGGCAGGTCCGGTAGTGTAAGCAATATTCGCCAGCTCCTTTAGAGGAACATGCATGCCGGAATGGGTTGTCACAAATGAATTTTCGATATTCTGAATATCTCTTCGGTGATCCTGGTCAAAACGCACAACCAGGTGGAATCGCTTCTCTCCTTCAAACACGCTCCCGGCTACTTTTCCGGCAAATCCCATACTGATGATGTCATTGACCTCAGAAATATTGAGTCCATAGCGGGCAATTTTTGCACGATTATATTCGACACTCATTTGCGGAAGTCCCTCGATTTTTTCTACCGTGATGTCAGCAGCCCCCTCTACATTTTGGATAAGCCTCGCTACTTCTTCCGCTTTGGCCGCCAATATTTCAAGGTCTTCCCCAAAAATCTTGATGGCCAGGTCTGCCCTCACACCTGTGATCAGCTCATTAAAGCGCATTTCGATAGGTTGTGTAAACTCATAATCCACCCCCGGAATGGCTTGTTGTAAAGCTTCTTTTATGTTGTTGGCCAGTTCATCTTTATTATTGGCCGTTTCCCACTCACGTTTTGGACGCAGGGTGATGATCACATCTGTTTCTTCCATAGACATGGGATCGGTCGGCACCTCTGCTGCCCCGATGCGTGTGACCACTTGTTTCACCTCCGGAAAGGTTTTGATCAGTTGCTCGATCCTGGTGGTCGTCTCAACAGTTTCACTTAGCGAAGTTCCGGTCTCCAGGACCGGTTGAATTACAAAATCTCCCTCGTCGAGTGTAGGCACAAACTCTCCTCCCAGAGTTGAGAAGAGTAAAGCCGTTCCAATCAGCAAGCCCATAGCCGAACCGATCACCAGCCTGGAGTGATCCAAAGACCAGGACAACAGGGGTCTATAACGGGCTTTTAACCAGAAAATCAACCTTGTGCTAACATTTCTTTTGGTTGTCTTTGCAGGTCTCAAAAAGAGACTCGAAACCACAGGTATGTAGGTGAAGCAGAAGATTATCGCTCCAATAAGTGCAAAGCAAAAAGTCAACGCCATCGGTCTGAACATCTTACCTTCCACATTTATCAGGGAAAGAATAGGAATAAATACGATGATGATGATCAACTGTCCAAATACCGCTGAATGCATCATTTTGTTTGTACTATTGAAAGTGATCCTATCGATCAGGGACCTGCGTTCTTCCAGTGGGACGCCTGTCAACTGAGACTGTTCAGCAGTGATCCTGAAAGCGATGTATTCTACAATGATCACTGCTCCATCAATGATGATCCCAAAATCAATAGCTCCCAGGCTCATCAAATTAGCATCCACACCAAAAATGTACATGAGAGAAATGGCGAAAAGCAGGCACAGTGGAATTACAGAAGCAATTACCAGCCCGGTACGGAAGTTCCCGAGTAGCAACACCACTACGAAAACCACAATCAGGCATCCGAGAATCAGGTTCTCAGCCACTGTGGTCGTGGTTTTTTCAATCAACTCACTACGCTCCAAAAAAGGATTGATAGTTATACCGGACGGAAGTGTTGGTTGAATGGCTGCAACTCGTTCCTTTACCGCATCGATCACCGCTTTCGAATTGGCATTCTTGAGCATCATCACCTGGCCAAGCACTTTTTCTCCTTCACCATTTCCGGTGATCGCTCCAAATCGGGTAGCATGACCATAGCCTACCCTGGCAACATCTTTGATGTAAATCGGTAATCCTTCACGGTTTTCAACAACAATACTCTCAATGTCTTTAATGCTTTCCGTCAGTCCTTCACCCCGGATGAAGTACGCCTGATCACCTTTTTCAATATAGCCACCACCAGCAACACTGTTGTTCAGCTCCAGCGCCTCAAATACCTGGGAAACGGACAACTCCATTGATCTTAGCTTTTCAGGGTTGATCGTCACTTCGTATTGCTTAAGAAATCCTCCCCATGTATTGACCTCCACCACTCCGGGGATACCTGAGAGTTGTCGTTTAACAATCCAATCCTGGATGGTACGAAGTTCCATTGGGGTGTATAGGTCTTTGTGCGATGGATCTACCTCCAGAACATACTGATATATTTCTCCTAGTCCAGTGGTGATAGGTCCCATCTCAGGTGAACCAAATCCGGCCGGAATATTTTCCGATGCAGCCTTTATTTTCTCTGCAATGAGCTGTCGGGGAAGATAGGTCCCCATTCGATCCTCGAAAACAATGGTTACCACAGAAAGGCCAAATTTTGAAACGGACCGAATCTCTCTCACTCCGGGTAAATTGGCCATTTCGAGCTCTACCGGATAGGTTATGAATTGCTCAACGTCTTGTGTAGAAAGATCACGAGAGGTGGTGATGACCTGTACCTGGTTGTTTGTTACGTCGGGAACGGCACCAATTGGGATTTCAGTCAATGCAAAGACCCCAAAAGCAACGACTGAAACTGTAAATAATAGAATGATCAGCTTGTTCTTCAAGCTGAACTGAATAACATTAGATAACATGAGTTATGATTTAAAAGTCCACACTTGGTATAAGCATCTGCCTGGGAGCAGAAGGAGTTTACACCCAATGCGGGGGACCTCTAAATCTTAGTTGAGAAGAAAGCAACCTGGAATGCAGGCTGTTTTGTATAAATGGATTTGGAAAGTCGTTTTCAGACGAAACTATGGTTTCAAAGTCCGGAAGAAGTTCTTCGACCAGGATCGCATGAAAAAGAAAACTGGCCTGGCCTGAGGTCTGGTACTTCTCCAGGTGTCCTTCCCCCTGATCCATATGAAAAACCAGCTTGATGAAGTCAACCAAATTGGCGGCAGTTTCGTGCTGTTCGCAGTGCTCTTTACCACTCAATTCAGAATGATGCTCATGTGGCAATACCGTATGCAGCAGAAGTATAGATCCTGCCAAAAAAAGCGATATCTTCCGAATCAGCTTCATTATAATATGTTAACAAATGTAGTCAGATAAGAGTTTCTAAGGACCTAATCCCTTAGTGGCTTATAACGAAATAGTTAAAGATCCGGGCCGTGCAGTGCCTACTTGATGCAAGTAAAGAAGTCGAGTGTAGCAAAAACTACACCCGAGAACAATTTAGGGAGCAAAAGCTCCTACTATTTCCTAAATCCGGATAAATGCCGTGCTGAAAATCGCAAAGTCGGCAAGCGTGTGAGCTATGATAGCCCATCCCATTCCTTTTGTTTCATGGACGCTTTTCCCTGCCATCACACCAATGAATGCCAAGAAAACGGCCATCGGTAGTCCTGATATCAGATCCGGGCTTGAACCCCAATGCAAGAAACCAAACAAAACACCTTGTAATGCTATTCCTGCCTTCGCTCCAAATTGCTTAACGAACACCGTGAGAAGAAAACCTCGAAAAATCAATTCTTCAGATAAGCCATTAAAAACTGACATAACTAGTATGGCAGGAATCAGCGCGTAGTAGTTCAATGACTTCAAGTGTTCGAAGTTCATTCCGGCCTGAAAAGCTATAAGGGAAGGAATTACAATAAGAAAGGTGTATATCCAAAGTACTTGCCTCCAGCTCCTTTTTGGGCTTCCTGCTTTGAAAATTCTGGTTCTGGTGCCGAGTCTCCCAAATTTGCCAATATTCCATTCAAACCTATCCTTCCAGATAAGGATCAACACGAGCAGACATATCGGTAATAGAAAGAAAGATCGGTAATAAACATAAAAAGGAAGGTCTGAATAGCCCTGCAAAGGAAGCCTGTTAGACGGCTCCAGGTAGTTGAACAGTACCCTAGAACCCCACACCCCAAGAAGGTAGAGAAACAAGATAAGATCAAAGTGAAAGTTAGATTTATGCTTTACAAGCACATTTCCTCCGAGATAGACTAAACTGACAATTAAGACCAGTTTTAGAGAAGTGAGTTTTAAGAGGAATGCTGAAATTAATGTTTGATCTGTCCCAGTCATTCCCCAAACAGCATTTAGCCCAAAGTAAATTGCAACCAGGCTTAATAAGCTTTGAACCCCGGTTTTAATATCTCCACCTTTAAAAAGTGACCCAAACAAATTAAAAACCGAGTAAGAAGATGTGTCTTCAAGTGATACATTTTTTGATTCCATGTTTTCGTTGTATTGGTTAGAAATTCACTGATTGGTCATAGATGTCGACCAGTATGTTGCCCTAGAAAGGCCTCATGACCCGATTATCAGATAAATGGTAGCATTTTTTTCAATGGATGGTACCCTTGGGACGGTCGAAGTTTCGTTTACTTTATCTCAGAGCTGGCAATGCTATAAGGTTTCTTCGTCGAGAGATAGGTCGAAAAAAAAGTGGGTAACAAGGATCTGACCAACGATTAAAGATGGAAGTAGAATTAAAATGGTTATAATTAAATGAAATCTCATTGCAACTACTTGCAAGTGTAAATCAAAAAGTGGTAGAGCTGCAAAGACAAAATCACTGTCTTTTTCCTGTAGGCACAAATTTGACACATCAGCAGTACTCTTCAGAAGCAATGCAGATAAAATCAAGTAATTAACAACGGGATGCCTTGATTGTTACTCATCAAATTCCGGAACATTCGGAAGCGCATACGGTGTATACGGTGCTCCTGATTCCACCAGTTGATCTTGCAGGTTTTTCAAATCTTCATTGACAAGTTTTTGTAGGGATTCAAGAACCGGCCTGAATTCTTCAGCCGCAATGGCATAGCTGTCTCTGTTAGTCTGTGTTGGATCAGATGTAGAAGCAAACAATTGATAAACCAACATTCCAACACGATTACCAATGCTTGGAGGACGTCCTATGTCCAGGGTACCTGCTACCCGATCACCACGTAAGCTGGTAGCAATTTCAGCTGCAGCTTTTTCTATGTTCCTGGCATTGGTGACCAATTCACCGTCATGAGGGACTTCTGCCCTTACCAGTGCATCATTTATATGCCTCATCTGATTGCCAATCTCACGTAGCGTTTGCTGTGCCGCACCAACACTTCCGGATAGTTTCAGTACTCTCCTGTTGAATTCATTCAATGCTATGCGATCGGTTGCCGGTAGCGACCTGTTGTCGATCGTTTTGATGGTAAATGAAACAGGTCCTGCAATGTCCGTAACTTCATCAGACACAATTTTAGATAATGTAACTGTATAGTCACCCGGAGATACCAGGATCCCAATATCTCTATCTCCCCAAGGATTATAGAACGATGGCTTATTCAGGTTAATCGGATCTGTATCTGTATACCGCATATCCCAGGTAATCCGATTCAATCCCTTACCCGGCTTAGTTGTGATCTTCCTGACCACATTACCATCACTATTTCTTACAGTAAACAATAGCTGAGGTGCCTTTTCTTCACGTTCAGCTTTCAATGCATCATAGGAAGGATATGGATTATTTTGTCCCGCTTCTTTCGCCTTCTTCTCTCTTTCCTGTCGTTGATCTTTCAGCGATTTGATGTCATCCTTCAAATAGTAGGTAAACATTGCGACAGGTCCGAGGTTATCTCCCCTATAATAATTATCTCCTTGAAAAGAGACTCCCGGTAAGCCCAAAGGATAACTGTGCTCGTAAACCAATGGGTCTCTTACATCAAACAATTCCGCTTCTTTCGCTAGTGTTGCGGCACTGGTATTTCTCAAGGAAGAGTAGTCATCCAACACATAGAACCCACGACCAAAAGTCCCAAGGACAAGGTCATTTTCCCTACGTTGAATTGCAAGATCCCGAACTGCGATGGTCGGCACTCCGGCTTTCATTTGTTTCCATTTTCCACCTCCATCGTTACTCACAAACACACCAAATTCCGTCCCAACAAACAGCAGGTTTGGATCTACATGATCCTGGGCGATTGAATAACTTGATCCTCGTTCGGGTAAATTCGAAGTGATTGATCTCCAGGTTCTTCCCTTATCCGTACTCTTAAATACATACGGCTTGAAATCTCCATTTTTGTGATTGTTGAAGCATGCGAACACAATATTCTCGTCATGTTGAGAGGCTAAAACCATGTTGACGTAGGTTCTTGAAGGAACTCCCGGAAAACTGTTGATCCTGGTCCAGCTATCGCCTCCGTTTTCAGTTACCTGGATCAGTCCATCATCTGTACCCACATAAAGTAGATTCTCATTTTTCGGAGATTCATCCATCGCCACAATGGTTCCATAAGGGGAGGTCGAGCCATTTTTAGCAATGGCATCAATGCCCCAGACACGGCCCATGATGTTCAATTCATTTCTATTGATCTGTTGTGACAAGTCCTCACTGATCACTTCCCAACTGTTACCCTGGTCATTCGAACGAAATACTTTGTTAGCAGCGAAGTACAACCGCTTGTTATCGAAATTGCTGATCACTAAAGGAGCGTCCCAGTTCCAACGGTATGCGTTTTCATCTTTTCTAGGTTGCGGTTGAATCCCAACCTCTTCTCCACTGGACTTATCATATCGTACCAACACCCCGTACTGCGACTGGGCGTAAATGATATTAGAGTTCGTTTGATCCACTTGTGTTTCAAATCCATCACCTCCGTGCGTGATCCACCACTCTTCATTCGCAATTCCATTTCCGCTAACTGATCTGGAGGGGCCTCCCATACTGAAATTATCCTGCGTCCCACCATAGACATTGTAGAAAGGTTCCGCATTGTCCAATGCGACCTTATAAAATTGGGTTACAGGCAAGTTGGCCTTAAAATCCCAGGTCTGGGCACCATCCCACGACTCATAGATACCTCCATCACAGCCTGCCATAAAATGATCCGAATCGTTCGGGTCGATCCACATGCAATGATTATCCACGTGCTTGGCTACCTCTCCCAATACCCTGAACGTTTTTCCTCCATCACCAGACACCTGGATCCAGGTGTTCATCCCATAGATCGTTTGTGGATCATTTGGATCTACCACAATTTCCTGGTAGTAGTTGCCGCTGGATTGGTAGCTCCCTTGTTTTGCCCATGAAGCACCTCTGTTGGTGGTCCTGAAGAATCCTCCTTTACCTTGTGCGGCCTCAACAATGGCATAGATGATCTCAGGATTTGATGGAGCCATCGCCAAACCAATTCTACCCATATCTACACTCGGCAATCCGTTGTTTATTTTTTCCCAGCTTGAGCCTCCATCGGTCGTTTTGTACATTCCGGAACCCGGTCCTCCACCAAGGTAGGTGAATACATGCCTGCGACGCTGGTAAGCCGCAGCATATACTACATCCGGATTTCTCGGATCCATAATGATGTCATTAACCCCTGTATGTTGATCGATAGTCAAAACAGCATTCCAGGTCTTGCCACCATCTGTTGTTTTATACACCCCACGATCGCCACCTTCGCTCCAAAGTGGTCCGATGGCAGCCACATACACCACATCCGAATTTCGAGGATCTATCAGGATCTTACCGATGTGTTCAGAATCCTTTAATCCCATATTGTTCCATGACTTCCCGCCATCGATGGACTTATAAATACCATCTCCGTACGCAACACTTCGTTGATTATTGTTTTCTCCGCTTCCCACCCAAACAACATTCGGGTTATTGGGGTCGATGGTAACGCATCCGATGGAGTAACTCCCCTGGCTGTCAAAGACAGGAGTATAAGTAGTACCTGCGTTGGAAGTCTTCCACACACCACCCGAGGATACAGCTACATAATATTCTTTTGGGTTTTCTGAATTTACAGCAAAGTCTGAAATACGACCGGAAGTCAAGGCAGGGCCAATACTCCTGAATTTTAAACCGGACATAGAAAGCTCTTCAAAGGCACTTTTCGCAGGCTCATTGTTCGCATTTCTTTTTCGCTGCGCATCAATTGTGAACGATACCAGTGCTAACAAAAGGATAAGAATTCGAAATTTCATAATGGGTTAATGTATGTTGGAAAGTCAAGTTAAACCAGAGGTTTTAAAATGAAAATCACTTCCATCGTAAATGTGATGAATGGTCCTATCATAAATAACGAAATGAGTAACTTCCTCACATCATTCTGCTATACTGAATGGCCATTAACCTCTTATTTTGGGAGCCGTTTTGTACCTAGCAATCTTTACCTATGAATACACTAGTCATTACAAGATGTAGTCTAATAATTTCATTAATACTTCTAAGTATAAGTTGTAGAAGTCAGCAATCAACAAGAGACAAACTGACTGAGCTTAAAGAGCTTATCACTGCTGGTGAATATCCCAATATCGATGCAATTGTTGTTGCTCAGGATAACAAGATCCTTGTTGAAGAATATTTCAATGATTTTGACAGGGATCGTTTGCACGATACTCGTTCGGCATTCAAGTCAATAACCAGCTTGCTTGCCGGAATAGCGATAGACAGAGGTCTATTTAAAGTTGATGACGAAATACGCAACTATATCACTGAGTGGAAAAACGACCCACGTGGGGATATCAGGGTTAAAGATTTGTTGGAAATGAAATCGGGGTTAGCCTGTGAAGGATTCTTTGGTATCGGTCCTGATTGTGAATCCGAGATGTGGGAAACGGATGACTGGCTTGGCTACATTCTTGATATTCCCCTCAGGCACGATCCCGGATTAAACTGGGCATACACATCGATGGAACCTGAACTTGTTGGTATTATTATCTCACGGACAAGCAACATGAACCTGATGGAATTTGCAAAAAGGTACCTATTTGATCCACTTGGCATTAAAAATTACAAATGGTTCATAACCCCAGGCGGTGGAGGCTATGCAGCAGGTTCCTTTGATATGAAACCAATAGATATGTTGAAAATTGCTCAACTGGTTTTGAATAAGGGGAATTGGAAGGGCCAACAAGTTGTCAGTGAAGAGTGGATAAATGAATCGACTAATTGCAAGACTGATGTTGAGATGTCCTTTGTACGTTTCGCACGAACGAGGAATGCAAAATACACTTCTGCCAAATACGGCTACTTGTGGTACAGTGAATCATTACAATATGAAGACATTAAAACAGAAGTCGTATTTGCATCCGGAAATGGAGGTCAATACATGATGGTCCTGGAAGATTATAATGCGGCAATTGCTTTTACCGGAAGCAATTTTGGGAACTGGAAAGGAAAATTACCTTTCGATATTCTTCTGAAATACCTCATACCAATATTGGAAAACGAAAATTAAAAACAGGTCATTACCGGACATCTTTATGCATTAGGACAGGTCCTTGACCGCTTATCAACTATTCCGTATATACGTTGGCTGTATTGGCGTATAAGGACAACATTAAAATTTTGAATCGAGATGAAGCAATCCATTATTCTTACAGTAGCCGTTTTTTTCCTTTTCACGCTTTCTGCCCAGGGACAAACTCAACAGGACTCTCTGGATATTAGACAGGTTGCTTTGGATTATATCGAATCTCAACATAATGTAAAGCCTGAACAATTTGAGCGAGCTGCCCACCCTCGCATGGTCAAAAGAACATTTTGGACGAATAAGCAAACCGGAAAGGAATACTTGAGAGAAACATTCACCGACGCGATGATCCTACTTTCAGAAACCTATAACCTGGATGGGGACGCGTTTCCGGAGAATCCCAAAAAGGAAGTTATCATACTAGATATTTTTGATAAAACTGCCTCTGTAAAACTCATCGCGGACGATTGGATCGATTACATGCATATTGTAAAGCTTAATGGAAAATGGCAACTGGTGAACGTACTATGGCAATTCAATGATTCAGGAAACCATTGACGAGTTCATTGAACACTTCTCAATCGTTTTCTAAAAGCTTTTATCATGGAAATGATCCTAGAAATACTGTTTGCCATTCTTTCTACGGACTGGAAGAAATTCAGAAGAGCTTCCGGAAAGGAAAATGAGCCAGAGCTGGCCGCCAAAACTTCTGGATAAATTTCATCTCACTGTGACGATTCCTGAAATTTTGCTACTAATACAATAAGCAGTAGCTTAAAATGGAATTGGAAAAGCAAAACTTCATTCAACTAGTAAATCGCAATAGAGGCATTATAAGAAGCCTCTGTAGCGTTTATTATGGAAGTAGTGAAGATCAACAAGATGCTTTTCAAGACATCATTCTTCAGCTCTGGAAATCATTTGACTCCTTTCGCGGAGAATCTGAGATCAGTACTTGGATCTATCGGGTAAGTCTCAATACGATTCTTAGCAAGATCAGAAGGGAGAAGAGATCAATTCCTATTGAATCAATTGATCCATCTCATCTTGCTATTTCCAATGCCAGGGCAGATGACAATGTTGAGCTCCTTTCGATAATCATTCAAACATTAAAGGACATTGACAAAGCAATTGTCCTACTATACCTGGAGGGATATCGGAACAAAGAGATCGCTGAAATGCTTAAGATGTCTCCAACGAATGTTGCTACTCGCTTTAATCGAGTAAAGTCTCAATTAAAAATGAAGTTTAACCAAGAGCCTCATGCAACTAAACAATCTTAAGTCAGCCTGGGAGCAACTCAAGCTTGCGAACACGATGCAGCATTTTGGATCGGAAGAGATCCTATTAATTATTGAGGGATCGGAAAATGCGAACAAAACCAAAACACTACGAGTGCTTTTCAACATCGCTATGTTCATTTTCATAACAATGATCTGTCAGGGCGGGTGATCTCATCTATCATTTGGGATATCGATCCCAGCTTGTTTTCCGGATTTGAGTTCTTAAGATGGTATGGAGTCTGTTGGGTCTTTGGTATAGGCTTGGGCTATCAGATCATGGTCAGGGTTTACAGGTCGGAAGGCATTCCAGTTAGTGAACTTGACAAACTCACAGCATATGTAATGTTGGGGGGTATCCTGGGTGCCCGGCTTGGTCATATCTTGTTTTACGACCCGATTTACTATTGGAACAACCCCGTTGAAATTCTTCCATTTAAGATCAATCCCAGCTTTCAATTCACCGGTCTGGCCGGCCTTGCAAGCCATGGTGGGATTTTAGGAGCCCTTCTTGCCCTGTATTTCTACAACAGAAAATTTAGGAAAAACTATTTATGGCTCCTGGATCGACTGATGATCGCCGGAGCTGCATTAGGTGGATTCATCCGACTTGGCAACTTGATGAACTCAGAGATCATTGGAACTCCTTCCAGTGTTCCCTGGGCATTTGTGTTCACCCATGTAGACCAAATTCCAAGACACCCGGCGCAGCTTTATGAAGCTATATTTTATTTCATGGTAAGCATTTCATTATACCTAGTTTGGAAGTCAGGAAAATTCTATCAAAAAAATGGATTCATTTTTGGACTGGGGATGGTACTGATATTCGCTCAACGATTCGTGATTGAATTTTTGAAAGAAAACCAGGTCGCATTTGAAGAAACCCTAATCCTGAATATGGGACAAGCTCTTAGTATCCCATTAGCATTGGTTGGTATTCTTATGATGATACGGAGCTTGAAGGGTTCTTAGAGGCATCTGGAGAGTAGGAAAGCAATTTGATCCGGTTTTGAGATGATAGAACCTGGCATCACCCAACTTGAAGGATAGTTCAATCGACGGGTTCTTCCGTTCATCTAACGAAAATCCTCACCACTCACAATTCTTTGAATTTAACTTGGCTGAACACATAATCGCATAGTTAAATGGAACTGTTAGAAAAACGAATTCTACTCAAGTCGCCTGCTGTTGATATCGAAAAAGGAATTTATAATTCATCACAATTCATCTATTTCACTTTTAAGGGAAATTTCAACAGGGAAGCCTCCAGGGTTGCAATTGAAGCATGGGTTAAGGAATTTGAAACGAATCAGAGAGGGACATATCAAATGGTTTGGGACTGTATGGAAATGAAAGATTTTGACATTAGAGCCAAAAATGATTGGATGGAAGCTTTGGCAGCAAACTCAATCAGAGTAGATACAATATTTATTGTTTCTGATTCCATCTTGATCAGAGGGGCGGCCAGGCTTATGGCTAAGTTTTCAAAACTCAATATCCAGGTTTGTAAATCGTATGAGGAATTGACAAATACACCAGTTGAATTAGTGGGATAGGATACTTAGTCCTTATCAGCTTCCCCCAAGTCTTCCGGCAACTTCGAATCACTCAACCATGTAGGTCATGAAAAGGAATCCATGTTGCCTTCCCAGGCAGTCGTCAACCTTCACCGGCACCTTGTCTTCATAAAACGAATTTCTAATCCATGTTTTGGCTGGTTGTAAGTATTAGGTTTATTTACCGGTTGGTAAAAAGCTCAACCTAAGATTTCACGTAAAATGAGAATAATACTCACATATTTATCACTTTTCGTTGCGAGTGTTGCAGTGTCTCAAAATGACTTTCAGAGAGCCTTGGATAATAACACAAGGCCAAATAGAGAAAATATCCGAATTGATTTTATGGACGATATGGGGAATTCTGGTCACATACCCATATCCATTTTAAAAGGCAAAAGTGAAGGACCAGTTTTTACAATTGTAGCAGGAGTTCATGGCTTTGAATATCCTCCTATTGTCGCCACACAAGCGCTGATGAAAGAAATTGACTTGGAGCAACTCAATGGGACCATAATAGTGATTCCTATCGCCAGCATGGCTGCATTCTTTGCCCGTACACCGTTCATTAGTCCTCTGGATCAAAAAAATCTTAACAATGCCTTCCCCGGTAAGATCGATGGCAGTATAACCGAACGGAAGGCACACTTTATAACGACAAATATTATTCCCGTTAGCGACGTTTTTCTTGATATCCACGGTGGAGATGCCCCCGAAGATTTAATTCCTTTTGTGTGCTATTACAACAATACGAAAAGGCCAATTCAAACGGCATTAGCCAGGCAACTCTCCGAAAATAGCGGATTTGAATATGTGGTCTCCTACCCCTATACAATTTCAGATACAGAGCCAGCGAAGTACACTTTCAAACAAGCAGTGCAAGATGGAAAAACAGCCTTAAGTATTGAAAGTGGGAAGTTAGGTAACGTGCAAGACGAGAATGTGAGCTTAATAAAAAGAGGTGTATTCAATATGCTTGCTACTTTGGACATGTATCCTACCGGCACAGGTCCGCATCCAAATATTGTAAACTTAAACAATCAAACTTACTTGAGATCAAGTGTGAAAGGCATCTTTTACAGCGACAAAAAAGCAGGGGATACTGTCAGAAAGGATGAAATAGTTGGATACACAACAGATGAATTCGGGAGTATTTTAGAAGAATACAAAGCCCCTAAAAATGGGATTATTTTATACAAACTAGCAACACCTCCAATAAACATTGGCGACACAGTAATGTGTATTAGCTCATTGGATGAAGACTAGACTTCAAAGTTTATCGGTCACAATCAAATAGTATACATGAAAATCGATCCGATAATAGCCGTAAAAGATGTCGAAAACAGTTCAAAATGGTATCAGGATGTTTTTGATTGTAGGAGCAAACACGGAGGAGAGCAGTTTGATGTGTTGGTTAGCGAAAATGAAGAAGTGTTCATTTGCCTTCACAAATGGGGTGAGCATGAACACCCTACAATGAAAGATTCTAACATCCAACCCGGAAACGGACTCATACTTTACCTTCGAACGAAGGACATAGAGAAGATCTATCAAAATATCAAACGAATGGGTCATTCCTTAGAAACTGACATACAGTTGAATCCTAATTCTGGCAAAAAAGAGTTTTCATTCCGCGATCCGGATGGTTATTATATAACCGTATCCGAACATCATAATTTTTAAGTTCAGCCAGTACCCAAGCCTTCATACGACACATCATCCTCACTCACTTCTTGTTTTAGGTAGCAATAATTGGTACGTTTATCTACAGTTCTGTAGCACATTATCAAAACCGGAAGGATAATCTATGAAAAACTGGATCCTCAATTCATCCCCAAGCAAAGCAGCATTGACCGTTGGGATTGCGTTCATAACCTCGGTTTTCATCGTAACCCTAGTTGATGATTTCCTTTTAGGAAATTTTGTGGTGCCGGGAGATACCGAAGCACTAGCTAATGATATTGAGGCAAACAGGAAGCTCTTTGGTTTTGCTGTTGTTGGCTATTTGCTCGTACTTGTCCTCGATTCGATCATTGGCCTGGCGCTTTTTGTTGTACTTAAGCCGACGAATAAGAATCTTGCTTCACTTACAGCAGCTCTCAGGCTGCTATACGCTTTTACTTTAATAATTGGATTGTTTGCACTCGTATTCCAACAGATCAATGTGTACGGTTATGCATCCGTAAAACTTGTCGGATATGTGTTTTTTGCGTCACACATCTTTATTCTTGGCTATACGGTAATTAAGTCTGGATATATCCCGAAAAGTCTTGGAGCATTACTAATACTTGCTTCGTTTACCTATGTTGTATTTTTCGTGGATCTTAATCTCCCTCAGTCATTGATGGTAACAATCATGTTGATTATGCTCTTTGCTGAACTTTCACTAAGTGTTTGGTTAATTGTAAAGAGAAATAGGCTACCTGAGGGTAATCGATAAAAAGAAAATCCCTCTACTTCCTAACCTCCCCTAGTATTCCAAATTCTACTAACCATTTGTTTTGAGCAGCTATGTGTATTAGGTTTATATACAAGTTGTATGTCACAATAACAGCATGTCGTTAAAGAAAGCATCACTGTATGCAGGAATAGGCTTGTTGGTCATGACCGTTTCGTGGCTTCTCTCTGATTATTTTGTTTTTCAGAGACTTATTGAACCTGAAAATGCGACTCATACCGCAAATAATATTCAATCGAACGAATTGCAATTCCGTGTAGGGATTTTCGGCCTTTTCATTGTGCTTTTTTGTGACCTGATTGTTGCCTGGGCTCTTTATTTTTTATTCAAACCAACAAGTCAAAACATCTCATTGCTTGTCGCTTGGCTAAGATTAGCCTATACGATTGTACTGGGCGTAGCAATACTTAATTATACCGATGTTTTACAGTTTATTGGTGATGCCGACTATTTAAAAGCGCTTGACGCTGACAAATTAGGCGCAGAAGTAATGTTATCAATAGACTCTTTTCAAAATGATTGGAACTTTGGACTTATAATTTTTGGCTTTCATCTAACATTTCTTGGTTACCTATTCTTGAAGTCAAATTTTACCCCGAAAATAATTGGCATATTGCTGATCCTGGCAGGGCTCAGTTACCTGGTAGATTACATGGGTGTCATGCTTTTTCCAGATTTCAAAATTACTTTTAGCCTGTTTCTGGGTTGGGGAGAATTGATTTTAATGGTGTGGTTATTGGTCAACGGACTTAAGGTTCACAAACAAAATTGATCAGCAAGTCAATCACCGATTCAAAAGGATATAAGCCTGCCCGGTTTTCTCTTTTTTGATTTACCGCTCGAAAACACCCCCTTTCACAAGACCTTGATTTGTGTGGTTATGTGTATACTACTTATTTCCAGGAAAGGGTTGAGAAACTGGGATTGATCTTCGAGCTTGTTTTCGGTTTGGCAAATGTCTTTGGCTTGATCAGTTCTTTGATCTAGATCGAGCTACAATGGCTTTCAACATAACCATTTCACTCATATCTGAGGGAATTTACAGGGTTGGCCAATGCGACCTTCAAGATTCTGCTACCTGTAGCCACAAGGGTAATTGCAGCAATCAGGAACAGGGGTATAACAAAGAGAAGTGCTCCTACAGGCATACGGTAAGCAAATCCGTTTAGCCAGCTTTCAATGCCTAGCCAGGCTACTGGCACAGCCAGTGCAAAACCCATGAGCACCAATAAAAACGCTTCTTTAGACAATAGCAAAAAGAGTCCCGGAATAGTAGCTCCCAGTACTTTTCTTACCCCTACCTCTTTAGTACGTTGAAGCGCCGAAAATGAAGAAAGTCCATATAATCCCAGGCATGCCACAATAATTGCCATCAAAGCAAAAGCACTGAATACCTTGCGATTAACAATATCCTTCTTGTATTGGTCGGCAAAAAATTGATCGAGAAAATAATATTCTGTTGGATTGCCTGGATAGGCCGCCTTATATAGGTCTTCAATGCGTTCGAGTGTTGTGTTTACGTCTTCAGTATTCAGGCGAATTGCATAGAAAGGATCAAATGAATCATTTCTTACGAAATACATCGGGTCAATCGAACGGTTCAGGGATTCATGATGGTAATCTTCTATTACTCCTACTATCCTTCGTTCTTCCCTGGTAAACTCATAAAGGATCTGCCCGATTGCTTCGGCAGGATCTTCAAATCCGAGTTCATTGGCGGCAGAGACATTCAGGATCAATGGCGCATGACCATCCATTCCCTTGCTAAAGTCTTCACCGGCCAGGAAGGTGACTTTCATGGTAGAGAGGAAGTCATTACTCGCCACAACCCGTTCTATCGACTTCATATCCGCTTCACTTTCTCTGACTCGTGATATCGCCATGCCCCGTAAGATTCCCTGTCCGGGAATAACGGTAGAAGTACCAATATGACTGACACCTGGAATGGTTAATACCTGCTGCTTGAAACGCTCTATATTCGGCAGATTATCTTCTCCGCTCGTCTGGTTGATAACAGGTCCACGAAGGATCAGCACTTGTTCCATATCAAAACCCATGGCTTGATTGTTCATATACTTCAATTGCTCATTGATCGCGAGGGTTGCTATGATCAACAGGGAACTGAAAAGCAGCTGGAAGACTATCAAACCTCGCCTTAAAAAAAGGCCCGAATCAACCTTCGATTTACCTTTTAGCGCATTGATGGTTTGGTGTGAAGAAATGACCAGCGCGGGGTAGACACCAGAGAGTGCTGTTCCCAATAAAAAAATAACTACCGCCAAAAAACCAAAACGTCCAATATCAATGCTTTGGAGTGAGAGATGCTTTTCAACAAACAAATTGAATAAAGGCTGGCCTAAAACAACAAAAACTAAAGCTATCATTACAGCCATTCCATTGATGAGTACTGCCTCAGTGAAGAATTGCATGACCAACTCCTTCTTGCGAGCTCCCATGACCTTACGAACACCTACCTCCCGTGCACGATCGACTGATTTTGCAGTACTTAGGTTGATAAAGTTGATCCAGGCAATGACCACAATAAACAAAGCAATAGCCTGTAAGATCCGGATAGTATTTGCATCTCCAACAGGTCCTATTTCATTTTGAAACTTAGAGTTCAAATGGATGTCGGCGACCTTTGTCAAAAAATATCGATTAACCCGGAGGTACGATCCCTCTTCATCCCTTTCTGCATAGGCAGGTTTATAACGAAGCGTGAGCTCATCCATTCTGTGCTCAATCGCCCGTGGGTCAGCCTGCTCTGTTACCTTCACAAAGGTCATGAAAGAATTCCCACCCCAGTCATTCACAAAATTTTCCGGATCCTGCTGCTCTAACGTAGCATAAGAAACAAACACATCAGCATCCACCTGTAACTGGAAGTCCGGCCTCTCAAACACACCTGAAACAACCAACACATAACTCGCTCTGCTGTCATTATACCTTAATGTTTTTCCAAGGGCTTGTTCTACACTGCCAAAATATTTTTCCGCCAATTCAGCAGTGACCATGATGGTATTTGGCATACCTAACCTATTCAATCCATGGGTCACCGTTAAATCAAAGAATTGTAAGTATGTTGGGTCTGCAAAAAACAGTTTTTGTTCCTTGAAGTTGATCTGCGGCTGATCAGGTCTGGTAAGCACCACAGCGCCTCCCCGACTAATACCAGGACTGTATAATCTCGCATATGCTGTCACTTCCGATAGATCCCGCTCCATTGCTGGTCCTACCCCACAGAATGTCATACTGCTTTCATAAATCATTTCACCAAAACGGTAATAGTCGTTAGACACGCGGTAAAGCTGATCAGCTTCTGAGCTATTGTTATAATTCAACTCTTCTGAAACATACTGAAGGATAAAAAAAGCGGCTGTCAGGCCTAATGCGAGTCCAAAAACATTGAGAGAAGTGTAACCTAGATGGCGCTTGAAATTTCGAAATGAAGATTTGATAAAACTGAAAAGCATTGCATGAGTGATAAAAGAAGTAAATCGGCCACCCTTATAAAACCGGATGGCACTCAAAGTGTCAAGAAAGTAGCGGTATCCGGCGGCTCGCCTTCTACCGGTGGTTAGCCTCCACTCGTATATCTCCTGGAGATCTCCGGTCACCTCATCACGATAATCGGCACGACAGAAAATCCTGAGCAACCAGGAAGCTAACTTGGGAGGAGGCTGATGTTCTGACATAGGGTTTATGAAAATTTTGGCACCATCTTCCAAATTTGTGTCTTCGCCTTCATGGCCTCTTCAGCTGTGCGATAGCCCGACTCAGTGGCTTCATAGAGCACTTTTCTACGACCTCCCCTTTCCGGGGAAGGTTCTCCCATTTTAGACCGCAGCATACCTTTCTTCTCCAGTCGTTTCAACACCATCACTACTGCCGGAAGGGTTATTTCCTTATTCATTTGGTCAATGTAGAGTTTCACAAGCTCAGCTCCATACGATTCTTTCTCTCTCAATACCAGTAAGAGAATGATTTCTTCCAAGGCTCCTAACGTCAAGTTCATAGTATTCGAGTAAATCCTTCCTTAATTTAGAAAACATTTGTTTAGGTAATACGTGTTAAAGTAAATATTTGTTTAGGATATAAATCAACACAACAATTGAAAAAGCACAATACACTTGCAGTAATCGGTGGTTTAATCATTGTCATTGGTATCCTGGCTTGTTCTTCGAGACCAACAGCAGACTCTGAAGAACAGCAGAGTGGATACGAAAAGGCGCTGGAACAATTTGGGCTGTCTTCCAGAATGGACCATTACGGAGTACCAGGTATCAGCTTTGCGGTCATCAAGAATGGGGAAACGGAATGGGCGAAAGGGTATGGTGTATTGCAACAGGGGGCTGATGAAAAAGTAAATACGGAAACCATGTTTTCAGTCGGCTCAGTGAGTAAGGTTGGTGCCGCTATAATCAGTTTAAAACTGCAGGAAAACGGAGAATTAGTTATTGATACAGACGTGAACGAATACCTGACATCATGGAAAATACCTGAAAACCAATATACCCAGGAACAGGCCGTGACACTTAGGCACATTATGTCACATACAGGCGGGCTTACCGTTCATGGTTTTGCAGATTTTAACCCTAATGAAAGATTGCCCACCACTATTCAAATATTAAGTGGAAAGGGGCCGGCTAAAAACAGTCCTGTATATGTGAATATCCCAGTGGGTAGTCAATTTCGTTATTCTGGCGGTGGGACCACAATTGAGCAACTGGTCATTGAAGACCTTACGGATCTTCCTTTTCATGAAGCAGCTGAAAGTCTTTTATTTCAGCCGTTGGGAATGGAAAGAAGCAGTTATGAAAATCCGCTTCCCGGTAGTATGGGTAACATTGCAAAAGCCCATAACCGAAGCGGAAGGCCAGTAGCCTTGCCAAGAGGCTATCAAAGCATGCCGGAAGCCGCAGCTTCTGGCCTGTGGACCACACCCTCCGATTTTGCCAAACTAATGATCATGCTAATGGAGGCCTATGAAGGTGAGCACGCTTATTTGAGTCAACAGACGGTAGCCGATATGATGACTCCCGTGGATCCAAGCAACTACGGATTAGGTCCCAGAATCAGGAAAAATGAAAACGGCATTCAGTTTTCTCATGGAGGCTCAAATGATTCCTACCGGGCACGGTTCATCGGTTTTCTTGGCAGAAAAAATGGGTTAGTTATTTTCACAAACGGAACAGCAGGGGCAGACTTGATCGATGAAGTTTTGCCTTTGTTTGATCTTCATTAAGGAAATAGCTTCGTTCAACCGAAGCTGGTGCAAATCTTCTCCTAATGCCAGATCTCACTTGGATAAGGTCAAAATTATCTCTTAAAAATCCATTTGTTCACTTTATGTACCCCCTCGATATTCTTTAGCACACATTCAACACACCTAGGTTTGCCACCAATATTTTGACGCAAAAGGTAGCGAGCTGTTTACCACCACTCCAGCTGCTTTACCACCAATGAAATGCGGCAATAACTTATTAATCACATAATCATATGAATTCTAAAGACAATTCAAGAAGAAAATTTATGGGCAAACTTGCAGTAGGAGCTACTGCGGGTCTGGCATTTGCATCGAACCCGCTTCAAGCAACAGGTATTGATTCCAAATTATTCTCACTTTCAGCTAGCCTGGATCAAACAGGAGATGATGTAGATAGGGCTCTCAAGGCACTGGGAAAAAAAGAACATCCTGTTGCGTATGATATGTCCTCCGCCAATCCGTGGGGTCTTATTTGGTCAAATGTGTATTACATGACCAATGAACAAACCGGCACTACTCCTCAAAAACTAGGTGTACTTAATGTATTCAGGCACCATGGGATGGTATTTGGCTTAAATGATGAAACGATCAAAAAATACAAACTAGGTGAATTTTTTGGGTTTAATGATCCGATAACCAATAAGCCGATTGTGAGAAACCCATACTACCAACCAGAGGATGGCGTTTTTCCTCTTCCCGGACTAGATGGGATCAAAGCACTTTCAGAAAAAGGAACTGTTTTCTGCATTTGCGACATGGCGAGAAAGGTCTATGCTCAATTTGTTGGTCAAAAGGCCGGAGTTAAAACCGAGGATGTATATGCAGATTTCGTAAAGGGAACACTTCCTGAGATCAAGGCTGCTCCATCCGGAGTTTGGGTACTTGGCCGGTTAGCCGAGAATGGGATCGCTTACATTGATGCCAGCGTTGGATAATTTAATCAGCCTTCCCGGATCTCCGGGAAGGCTCTTTTCTCCCTATTTATCACTAACTATCACACTTAGTTCTATTCCTATGAAAAAGTATTTTGCACTTATTCTATTTGTATTTTCCACTTTTATCCTAAAGGCACAGCAAGAGCCGATAAAAGTTGTTTTTGATGTTACCAGCTCTGACCCGAAAGTTCATCAATCCACGATGAGGCATGTGAACCTCATGGCCTCCTCGTATCCGGAATCTGAGTTCGAAGTAGTCGTCTACAGCGGCTCCATTGATATGGTATTGAAAAGCAGATCAACTGTTGCCGACAATATCATCCAGTACGTAGATAATGATAACGTGTCCTTCAAAGTATGCTCAATGACGATGAAGAGAAAAGAGATTAAGGAAAGTCAGCTGCTGAGCGGGGTGAGCATTGTTCCTGATGGCATACTGGAGATCGTTAGCAAGCAAGCCGAAGGCTGGGGCTACATCAAGGAGGCTAACTAAAGTACGCCTGATCCCTGCAATGGGTGCATTCCATACTAAAAAGGAATACCCTGTCGCATCGTAACTTTTCTCGCCAGTTGTATGACAGATAAACTAGAGCAGGTCAAAAACCTTCTTAGAATTGTTAGCATATTGTTTGGGTTAATGATGGTTCTCTTTGGTATTTCCATCACTATCCATCTTAACCTATCCTATTTCTCACACGATCCGGTAACTACCGAAACTAATTCTAACTGGAGGCCAAAGTCCATCACAACAGATCTCCCGAAAGGAAAAAAGGGAGAGCGGATCCGGTATGGTTATGAATTGATCATCCAAACATCACGGCTAATCGGCCCTTTCGCTACAGATACGAACCTGCGATATGGAGGTAATAGTTTAACGTGTTCCAATTGCCACCTAAATGCCGGAAGAAAAATAGGTGCTGGTTCGTTTGTAGGTGTGGCAAACAGATTTCCCCAGTTCCGGGGCAGGGAAAATAAGATCGGAACATTGGAAGAACGCATCAACGGGTGCATGGAGCGAAGCATGAATGGCAGAACTATGCCAGAAAGCAGCCGTGAAATGCAGGCAATCATCAGCTATATGGAATGGCTTAGTGAAGACGTACCGGAAGACATTGAAAAACTGTACAAGGGCTATGTGAAAATCGAAATTCCTGACGAGAAGGCTGATCCTGTTAAGGGCAGGTTGTTGTATGAATCCAACTGTCAGGTTTGCCATATGGAAGAGGGTAAGGGTTTAAAAACGATCGGAGATCAATTTGTATACACTTATCCACCGCTTGCCGGCGAGCACTCATATAATGACGGAGCAGGGATGAACCGTATCCTAACGGCTGCACAATTCATAAAAGCCAACATGCCCCTGGGTACCACGTTTGATGCACCTCGTGTCACCGATGAAGAAGCTTATCATTTAGCAGCATACATCAATGAGTTACCTCGTCCTTCAAAATCGAATAAGGAATTGGACTTTCCTGACAAAAAGCTAAAGCCTGTATCTACTCCATATGGCCCATGGGCAGATGATTTCTCCGCAGAGCAACATAAGTATGGGCCATTCATGCCCATCATCGAATTTTATGAAGAGGAGTACGATATCATGAAAACAAAATAGATGCGAAACGCACAAAAACAGCGATCTATCTACTCATAGTTTTAGGAATAAAATGATAACCCAGTGACATAGGGTTGGCACCAGCTAGCTGTAAATTCATCAACAGTTAGAATGAATCAACAATTTGACCAGAAAAAAATGAGCAACACAGATGGAATCATCTTAATACACGGCGCGGGGTTGAGAAACTTCATATGGGATGAGCTAAAACAACATATTGACCTTCCGGTATTGGAAATCGAGTTCCCCAATCGGGAACAAAGCGCCATAACCAATAAGAAAGTTCAATTCGAGGAATATGTAAACCGTGCAATTCAACAAATTCAAAACTGGGAAGTCAAGCGATTCACGATTGTAGCACACTCTATTGGCGGATGCTTAGCGTTGAAGCTGAATGAACATTTCAAAGAAAGTGTTATCGGACTCATTGCAATAGGTGCAGCAATCCCAAAATCAGGTAAATCATTCGCTCAATGTCTTCCATTTCCGGTGAGAACAATTCTGCCAGTGTTGCTTAATTTGTTCGGAACCAAACCTCCTGATAAAGAAATTGAGCATCAACTCTGCAATGATTTGAACACTTCTCAATCCAGTGAAATTATTAAGCGATTTTCACCTGAGTCAGTGAAATTGTATACCTCGAAAGTGTATTATGAGACTTTGCCGCGGGAGAGCTTATATGTGAAGCTTACCAACGATAATGCACTGAATCAAAAAATTCAAAATGAGATGATTGAGAACCTGAATCCTACAAAGGTAGTTGAGCTTCACAGTGGGCATTTACCAATGATAAGCATGCCAGGAGAACTGGCGAAAACAATCAATGCATTTATCCAAAAGTGAGAAAGCGTCTGTGGAAAATTCGAAAACTCACTTACATTTTCACGAAATAACAAGAGTTGAAGCTGACTGAATCAATACATATAGAAAGTGCCCCGGAAGTTGTTTTTGATCTAACTCAGGATTACTCCAAAAGACTTATTTGGGACAAATTCTTAAAAAAGGCAGATCTCATTGATTCAAGAGAAGCTAAAGTAGGCACCAAAGCATGGTGTGTTTCCAAACATGGGTTGGGCATGGAAACAGCCTACGTAAGCTTCAAAAGACCAAAAGTCACTGCCATCAAGCAAACCAAAAGATCCGTGCTGTTTCATAAGTTCTCCGGGTCCTGGGTTTTTGAACCGGTATCCAGCAATTCAACCAGGGTTATCTTCACATACTCCTACTCCTTAAATTTTCCTTTTAACGTTATGGTTAGGATAATTCATGGTATTTTGAAGAAGAACGTTCAGCAAAGACTTAGGGATCTTAAATCCTTCGCCGAAACAAACAATGTCGCAAAAGATGAACATCGTATTATTTCTCAATAAAGACATTGAAGCAAGCATTGCCTATAACCTTATCAAACCAAAACTTTTAGCCCACTCAGTAAGAATCTACTATTCTGATAAGATCGGGATTCGGGGCGAGAGACCTTCTGACTTAATCAGGCTGGAATACTTCGAACAGTCATTCTTCATTGATACGCTAGCAGCATTAAAAAAGCAATTAGCGACTAAAAATTCATTCGAATTTCTTGGAGATGACTTTCACTCATATCCTGCAGAAAAATGCGTTGATGTCAACTCGAAAGAATTTATAGATGAAGTGAAGTCTTTTGATCCGGACTTGTTCATTTCAATACGCTTCGGGAAAATATTTAAAGATGAGGTCATTCAAATTCCGAGCAAAGGGCTGATAAATCTGCACTCGGCTATTCTACCAGACTACAGGGGAGTAATGGGGACGCTACATGCCATTAAGGACAGAAATACGAGAATTGGATGTACGCTTCATACCATTCCCAACAATGGGATTGATACAGGTGAAATCATTGAACTAGCCGAAATTGATGTTGACTACCAAAAGTCTCTCTTTTGGAACATTGTCCATCTTTATCCGGCAGGTGCAAACCTGATAATAAACGTGTTAAAAAGAATCGAACAAGGATGCTCTCTTGAATCCTACCCACAGGAACCTGGCAAAGGAGCCTATTATTCAATTCCAACTAAACGTGACTTTGAGCAACTAAGAAACCTTGGAATGGAAGCAATTACAGAAACGGATTATCAAGAGATATTAGGTAAGTTCATTTTTACAGATCTTTCACACGAATCCAAACAACGCTTGGCAAATGCCATAGCATATGCCTTCAACCATGCAATTTGATAATTAAAGGCACCGTAGAAAAATGTTCTCCATTTTGCCCGCCTATCCTAAGCTTAAACCTCACATCATCTTATCTAACCCTGGTCACAAGTTTACGTTAATACGCCGATTGCGGTCCACACTAGACTGTACCATTGACAAGAAGATATGAAAACCAGATTACTACTACTGACAGCCACTCTGTCACTAAACACTGTATTTGCTCAAGAGAAAGATCAGGCACAGGCAATAAAAAGGTCTTGTCTGGAATTACCTCAGATAGAGGTAATCCCCATAACAGACACACAGACCGGGAGGCAATATGAACTCTATGTTGAGCTACCGGAGGGATACTCAGAGAATGAAGACACCCAATATCCGGTGCTCTACTACACTGATGCCATGTGGCACATCGAACTATTGTCTGGTTCTGCCGAGTATGTCCTGGAAGATGCTATTCTAGTTGGAATATCCTGGCAAAAAGACATCAATGAAAATTTGAAAGAAGAAGAGGGAGCACATGTAAGCAGATACCGGGACTACTCAACCAAGGAATCGAGCAATCCGGAATACCAGGTGAAGTATCAATTTGGACAGGCAAGCAACCATCTGGCGTTTATTCGAAACGATGTGATTAAATACGTAGAAGAAAATTACCGAACCGATCCTGGTAACCGATCCTATTTTGGTTATTCATTGGGTGGTGAATTTGGAGCATACGTACTGTTATCGCAACCGAATACATTCAAGAACTACATTCTTGGTAGTCCATCATTAAAAGGTGACATCCCCCAACTTTCCGAGCTGGCATCCAATGCAGCACCTCTAAATGCGAATCTTTTCATTTCATATGGATCACAGGAAGATGAGTTGGGCAAGTACGCTGAGGAACTGATCACCCTATTAAGAAACAGGAATGACGAGAGCCTATCCTTACACAACGTGGTGATTGAGGGTAGCCATCAGACAGCATTTCCTCTAACAGGGGTGCGCAGCATGATCTGGCTATCAGGCTTGATAGAAGAATAACCTATCAAGGGTCCAAACGAATCCAAAACATTGACAAACATTCCATTTATTCCAAAAACAGAAGATGAACTACTTAAAAACCTTATCAATCTCTTTGTTCCTGTTGGCTATTGTTACCGCTTGCCAGGATAGCCAAAAATCAAACCTTACCTTATTCAGCGATCAGATCCCGACCGATACTCCCCTGATCTTCGGGGAAGGTTTCATTTCCACTGACGATTTTGAGTTTGCAATCACTTTCAGCCCGGATATGGACGAATTATTCTTCACGCGCAGAAAGTGGGAGGAGGACAACAAAGTTTACTCCATGAAACTACTCGATGGCAAATGGTCCGAACCCGAAGTAGCCTTTTTCACGCCAACTAGCGGATGGGACTTTGAGCCTCACATCAATCCTGAAGGAGACCTGCTCTACTTCGGAAGTACCCGACCACTTAGCGATTCGGTGGAACGATCAGGGCTGCATCAATGGGTTAGCAAAAAACTCTCCAGGGGTTGGAGTCAGCCGGTGGTTTTAGAAAAACCATTTGTCGATCGGTTTGTCATGTATCTCACCTCCTCAGAGAATGGCAACCTATACTTCACTTCACGTGAGGAATCAGTGGGCGGAGGTATTTTCTACTCGGCAAGAGAAGATGGTCAATATACAAGTGTCAATCGAATGGAGAAGGAAATAAACTTTCCATCCGGGGAGAGCATTGCTCATCCATACATCGCACCTGATGAGAGCTACATCATCTATGATGGCAAAAGCTCTTCCGGATTTGGAGGCTGTGATCTGTACATCAGCTTCAATAAAGATGGTACCTGGACAGAAGCCATTAATCTAGGGCCTGAGATAAATACAGATCAATGTGAAATGTGTGCAAGTGTTTCACCCGATGGAAAGTACCTTTTTTTTCACAGAGGAGTGTATACAGAGGATGTAGAAGAGATTGGAAACATCTACTGGGTAGATTTCACGCGGTTGAGAGAACGGATCGAGAGCAGCAACTAACGGTCACCCAGCTTTCGTTTGGCAATCCCTTCTCAACTGATCAGATCAAATCTTCAAAATTGTGCGTTTCCAATCTCTTTAGGGATTTATAAACCTCTATTTTCAAGTTTGAAAATTTAGCCATCAATCTTGCTGTTTCTCTGATCAGGATTGAATTCCTTGATCCACACATCTGTACCAAGTTTAGATACCTCCCTCGTGAAGGTTCCCTTAAACGGAAAGTACAAGCACCTTGAGGTACCCTTCAATCGCTTTCGATACTAATAACCGGAGACGTAAGCAAAATTTGATTCTCAATTTTGATTAGTCCTTTTTAAGGTCGCTATTTGGTAGTCTAAGTTTGATCTCAGTTCGTCTATTAGATTGATGATCTTCTTCTGAGCAAATGGATTCTTTACAATCGTTGTGATTTTCCAATTCACCAAAGCTTTCGATCCGTATTCTTGAGTTATCAATACCTCTTTCGACCAAATAGTCTTTTGCAGAGATCGCTCTCCTCTTTGCAAGAATCTCATTATATGAATTCGAACCTCTCACATCTGTGTGTGATTCCAAGGTTAGATACACTTGTCTGTTATCGCCCAGAAACTGGTAGATTTTGTCAAGTTCTTTCGCTGCATCTTCTCTAATATTAAACTCGTCAAAATCGTAATATATATTCCTCAACAGGATCTCCTTCACAACATCAATTCCTTCCTCATCATACGTTTCTTTTAGATTTTCAACTGATCCGGAATGAATTCTAAGGACATTGCTTTCCAAAGCAATCACCTGGGTATGAACTCCATTGTTTTCCACAACAACAATTTCTGCTTCTTCTCTTCTGATTGGACTTAAAGGAAGCTCGTACGAGAGTTTCAGGATCTCTCCTGAATTATCAGTGGTTAAAATTTCGAGGTTTCCGTCTTCATAACCCTCAGCGAATCCATCAACAGAAAACTTTGATCCTTTCAGTGCTCTGAATTGCAGGTTAGATCCGCTGATGCTATCTACCAAATCAACGATATCTGGAGGAAAGAATTCCCTGATTTCAATTTGTCCGGAAATTGGTTCTTCCGTGACTGCATCTATCAAGGTCACATCCAATATATAATCATACATTAGGATATTATATATGTCATCGTCACCTGTTCCTCCTACCCTGTTGCTACTGAAATAACCTTTGTTCATTTCACCCTCGAAGGCAATACCAAAATCATCAGCGTTTGTGTTTAGAGGAAAACCCATATTTCTGGGTGAGTGATTTCTACCCAGTTCAGCTCTAAAAACATCCAGGCCCCCAAGACCCTCATGGCCTGCACTTGCGAAATACAATACTTTATCATTATGAAGAAATGGAAACATCTCATCCTCAGCTGTATTGAATCGGGCACCAAGATTCTGTGGCTCACTCCATTCACCATTGACAAAAACGCTCTTGTATAAGTCTACACCCCCAAAACCGCCTGGTCGATCACTAGCGAAATAGAGGATTTTACCATCACTGGATACGGTAGGGTGACCGGTACTATAGTGGTCATCATTGTGTACAAACTCAACTGGCTTCTTCCATTTTGTTGCATCCTTTCTCTCAGAATAATACAACTTGAGCATATTCACACCCTCTTCAGATTCTCCTGCCTGCTTCTTCAAATAGTTGTTTCGGGTGAAAAACATTTTCTCACCATTATCAAAGAAAGCAGCCGGACCTTCGTGAAATCGAGTGTTGATACCTCTGTGTATTTTTTCCGGAACTTCTCCTTCGGATACCGTGAATAGATCAAGGAAATTGCTACCATCCCAATTGTACTCTGGCTTCATGATGCCGGAAGAAGGACGACCGCTTACAAAGACTACTTCACCATTTTTGAAAGTAGGACTGAAATCTTTCTCTGCGCTGTTAAATAATGATTCCCGGATCTCAAACGCTATTTCATTCACATAAAAGCGATCCACGTTTCGCAACGCCTCTACATGATCATTAACCCAATCTTCCTTGTGTTGGTACTTTTCATAGATCGCTAAGGCCTCTTCATACTTCCCATTGGCACTCAATACCTGGCCAAAATTCAACATATCTTCATCACTCAATGTCATGTTATCCAAAGCAGCTCTGTACCAGAGTTCGGCTTCTTCCGGCTGGTTTAACAAGCGATAGCTGTTTGCCAGCTTAAGCTCCACACTTGGATTTTCATTGATCGCCAGTGCCTTTTTGTAATGAAAAATTGCTTTCTCATAACTATATGCATCAAAGTTTTTATCCGCTTTGTTTTTGAGCCTTTCAAACTTCTTTTCGTTATACTTTATTTCCTTACTTTCTACTTCTACAGCGGCCATTAACAGGTAAGTGAAAGCTCCAAATAATAAGATTAAGGTCGATTTTAACATATCCATGATTTGTCTGATTTAGAAGTAGCGAGGAGTTAATATTTTTCTTGTCGGCAGCTCAAAAATGTAATTGAGCATAATCTCATGAGACTGGGCATCTATCTCGGAAAGGGTGAAGTCTGTCGCATAGCTAAATTGTAGTTGAGGAGTCAACTGAAACCCAACAATGCCATCCACGCTATCCAATGAACGATAGGAAACTCCCAGCCACAGAAACGATTTGATCAATACATTGGCATTAAGGTCTACCTGAAGCGGAGCATTACCAACTGCCTTCACCAGGAAATTAGGTTTAAGTACCACATCTCTCGAAACATTGAAGGCATAACCACCGGTCAAATAATAATGTCTGACCAATCTGGTAAAATTGCCATCAGGATCATCTACGTCAAGCTTTCGATCAAGCAGCTGTGGAATGGATAACCCTACATACAAGCGATCTGAATGAAGCAAAGCTCCAGCGCCAAAGTTCCATTTGAATTCAGATATGTTTCCCAGGTTATCTCCGGGATCAAAGACCTCATTGTTGGCCAGCCCGTAATCAACGGCATAGTTATGTGTGCTTGCCTGTAAACCCATTGATAACTTTAGGTCGGAACTTACCGGAATACGATATGCGTAGCTAAAATACCCTCCGTACTCGGTGGACAGTCCAAGCTGATCCCTGAATAAAACTGCACCTAATGAAATCGGGCGGTTATTCAGCGGGCTATGAATGGACGCTACCTGCGTATTTGGAGAGCCTTCAAAACCAACCCATTGATTACGATACAAAAAACTGGTGCTGATCCCATCGTGCACACCAGCATAAGCTGGGTTCAGGGCTAACCCATTGAACATGTAATGGGTAACCATAAATTCTTGTTGAGCGGATACTCTCAGTACCCCTAATAACATAATTGCGATATAGATTCTTAATGATTTCATAGCGGTGCTTATCTTTTAATTACTACAAATCCTTTTTGTGGATCAGAACCATTCCCCCTGTCTATAACATAATAGTAAGTGCCATCGGGAAGGCCTGAAGTATTGTTGATGGATCCGGCGTTAGCATTTCCACTGA
The DNA here is from genome assembly GCA_965267415.1 of Cyclobacteriaceae bacterium. Classification (GTDB taxonomy): domain Bacteria; phylum Bacteroidota; class Bacteroidia; order Cytophagales; family Cyclobacteriaceae; genus Ekhidna. The sequence goes on from OZ253955.1 coordinate 1,927,519, forward strand.
AACTTCTCGAAGGGTCATCGTTAGCATATCCGGTTATCTCCCAAACCACATTTCCCCACCTGTTGAAGATGATCACCTTATTGTTAGGATAGTTATTAATTCCCTGTATTTCGAAGGAATCATTCAGGTTGTCGCCGTTGTTCGTAAGGACCAAAGTGGTTGGGAAATCCACATTTTCATCATCCGTATCCTCATTATCAGGAATACCATCGCCATCTGCATCCGTATCCTCATTATCCGGGATACCGTCCCCATCCGTATCTTCGTTCCCCTCTTCAGCATCAGGAATACCATCGCCATCCGCATCCGTATCTTCATTATCCGGGATACCATCGCCATCCACGTCTTCATTCCCTTCTTCTGAATCCGGAATACCATCACCATCCGCATCTGTATCTTCATTGTCAGGGATACCATCACCGTCAACATCTTCATTTCCTTCCTCTGAATCCGGAATGCCATCGCCATCTGCATCCGTATCCTCATTATCCGGGATACCGTCCCCATCCGTATCTTCGTTCCCCTCTTCAGCATCAGGAATACCATCGCCATCCGCATCTTCATCCAGATAATTAGGTGTTCCATCACCGTCGGTATCTTCTGTTCCCTCCTCGGCATCTGTGATTCCGTCTCCATCGGTATCAATTGGCAAAACAGTGATCGTAAAAACAGCCTGATCACATAGTGTCGGCGTACCATCGTCGCAAACCTGGTAAGTGAAGGAGACGTCACCCTCGAAACCCACTGAAGGAGTAAATTCGAAGGTTCCGTCTCCATTTAGTATTAGTTCACCACTACTAACACTACCCACTATGGAAAAAATTAAATTGTCGCCATCCAGATCATTAGCCAGTGTACTAACAGAGCTATTCAATCCTGAAAGGTCCTCTACCGTTCCGGCCCCATTCATGGCCACCGGAGGATTGTTCGAGATAATATTGATGCTTACTGTTACCGTATTGCCATCGACAGATCCGTCATTTACTTTATAGGTAAAACTGTCCGAGGTGGTCGCTGAACCGTCATGGATGTAGTCAAATGAACCGTCAGCATTTAAGGTCAATGTACCATTACTCACATCGCTTACCAGGATAGCCGACAAGGTGTTGCTTTCCGCATCACTATCATTCGTTAAAACGCCATTTACAACAGACTCAGAGTTACTGGAACCAGCTTCGTAGGTATACTCATCCGCCGCTGCAACAGGAGCATCATTTTGGGGAGTAATGGCGATGTTAACCGTTACCGTGTTACCATCTACGGATCCGTCATTTACTTTGTATGTAAAACTATCGGAAGTCGTTTCCGAGCCATCATGTTCATAATCAAAGGAACCGTCGGCATTTAGCGTCAACATTCCATTGCTTACATCACTTACAAGGATTGCCGACAATATGTTATTCTCTACGTCTGTATCATTGTCTAAGACACCTGTGCCGGTTGTCTCAGAATTGGAAGACCCCTCATCATAGACATAATTATCAACAATTGCTGTAGGAGCATCGTTAACTGCATTTACATCGAAAGTGATCGTATTGTCGGTAGCCGCATCATCAGTACCATCGTTGACATTGAAATCAAAACTGGCATAGTTCGTTCCATTCTCATTAGCCTCTGGTACAAATTGCAGGTCTCCTGCATCCAGGGTCACTTTACTTATCTGGTTGCCAATTCCCACTTCTTCTCCCGCATCATACTCGTTATCTCCATCAGCATCCACATATAAGGTTCCATTCAAAGGAAGTGTCGTGATAGTGGTGTAATTAAGAGGGTCTGAATCCAAATCTGAATAACCCAGATCTGCAGTTGCAATAACGATGTGGGTATCTTCGTCGGTAGACAATGTTTTATCTGCTGCTGCAGGAGAATTGTTAGGGGGTAGGTCGTTATCCGTAATTGTAATAACACCAGTATTATCTATAATGGAAGCCAGTTTGACATCAGACAGTATAGCGTTAAGTGTTTCACTTGATTCCGAATCTCCGTCATCAGTGATGGTGACTGTAATAGTTTTTGTAGTCTCACCTGCTAAAAAGGTAAGTGTACCAGTATTCGATGTATAATCCGAACCACTTGTGGCGCTCACATCCTGGGTTGCATAATTAACAGTAATAACATCCGTACTTGCCGCGCTCAGAGAGACATTAAGTGTTACGGTACCATCTCCCTCATTCACCGTAGCATCACCAATAGATAACTGAGGCTGAGCAGCGAGGTAAGTGTTTAATGCATCAACCGTACCAGCTGCATTACCTGTAACTGTACCTGAAGGAGCAGTCTCACCATTAAAGGTCAACCCCACGAACGTATACTCTCCTGTAACTCCTGATGAATAGGAAGCCATATCATCAAACCTTAAAATAGAGTAAGTACCACTTGGCGAAATATCCAGTGTGATATCTGAAGTAGGAACAAAAACCACAGTGGTTACGCTCCCACTTGGGGCTCTCCAATTGATGTATCCTGGAATCACATGTTGATCTCCGTTGAAATCTGTAATCAGTACATTACCAATCACATCATTCCCTTGCGCTTCAAAAATGGGCTTCCCACTTCCGTCTACTGCATTGGTGTTTTGTTCAAATTGAACGTTGGACCAACCTAAACTAGAATGGGTGACCGCATTGATAGCCTTGTTATTCTTGTCTTCATCACCAACAAAACCGTCTCCAAATGAGACTGATATGGTGGCTTGTGCATTTGAGAGATGAACACCTAAACAAAGAATTGAAACAAGAAGAATTGAAACTTTAAGGGTAAAACCCGTAAAGAGAGCATGGAAATCGGGATCAACTTCCTTTCGTTTTAGATTAAAATTTTTTACTAGCGGTCTCATGTATGTATTTGAATTTTATACCACCAAATTATTCGTCACCACAAAACGGTTGTGCTGATTTTCGGTGAGTGAAGAAGAAAGCTCGGTGAGTGTTCTGTATAACTCTTTTACTTGTGTAGAATCTTAGAATTGACTACCCAACTATCAGTTTGTCGATTTCACAGTTAACTGCTACTAGCAGGAAGAATTGGGAGTAAAGCACGAATTTTAAACAATCGTTCGTAGATAGGAAGCGTAACTCTTAGTGGTCCACGTACTGAGATTAGGCTGGAAAGAAATCAAGCACTAATCTTTAACGATCAACCGTTTCTTAATGTGAGTTCCGTTAATGTTACCGGATAAAATATAAATACCGGAATTAAGACCTGAGGTATCAAACTTTATTTGCCCGCCAATTGTAAGGTCTCGTACTGGTTGATCTGTTTTGCCTCCAAGATCCGATATGCTCAGATCCAGTGAATTAATAGTACCCCAGAAGTTTTCTATAGTCACTTGCTGTCCCGATTTGAGAACAGTCGGATAGATTTTGGGTTCCGGCAAATCCTGAGACTGATAGTGAATTCGGATCATTCGAAACTGCTCAGAGGTACCATCAAAATCAGTTTGAGTGAGTCGATAGTAAATGCTTCCAAAATAGCTTGGATAATCCTTAAAATGGTATTCTAAACGACTTTGACTTGTTCCAGCCCCTGCTATCCGATCCACTACCTCGAAAGTCAATCCATCAAAAGACCTTTCCAGAGTATAAAAATCATTATTTAGTTCAGTCGCTGTAGCCCACTCTACAGCGACATAGTTTTTCTCTTGTTTAGCTATAAAGAAAAGTAGCTCTACCGGCAGCACAGACAGACCACCAGTACTTAGGTCATTTCCTTCCGCATTGCACAGGTTTCCACAGCAGTTGTTCGTACAGTCTTGATCAAGATTGCCAGGATCATTATTGATCGTTCCTGTTATACTTCCCGAAACGACATTGATAGTACCTCCAAATTCGATATCGATTGTTCCTTCACTCACAATAGCATTTGCTTGCAAAACACCACCATCGTTAATATCAACTCCTTTGCTTCCTAGCGTAGCTGTTCCCCCAATATTAAGTCCTCCGCTTATTGTGTTGAATCCATTTCCACTTACAGTGAAATCGCCTCCTACAGTGACCACACCTCCGGCATCAATGTTTCCATTTCCATTGTTTGCATAGTTTCCCCCGATATTGATCGTGCCGTCCAGAAAGTTCGTAGTACCGTTTCCTGCATTTAGGTAATCCACGGACACATCGAGCAAACCGCCATTTTGAACTTCCACAGTACCGTTTCCATTATTGTTAAATGATCCTGTTACAATAAAATCTCCACCATCTATGGAAACTATGCCACTTCCGTCATTATTGAAATCACCATTGACGGTAAGGCTTCCGGTACTGGTTATGGTCAGATTTTTCTTTTTCAGGAACAGGTCTGCATTTACTACACAGGTCCCTGTGATAGTTATGTTTCCATCAACATCTCCCCCTCCTGCAGGCGGGCATTGAGCCAAAAGGGCTGATACGAAACATGTAAAAATGAGTACCGAAAAAATATATTTCATCGTTCGACCTGGTTTTTCAAGCATGAAATTATTTTTCTCAATAACAAAGTGAGTTGGATTTTGGCTGACTAATTTGAATCTCTCGTTGGACGATTAATTAAGCTCGATGAGCGCATTTCCTATAAAGTCGATGATCATCTAATCGCAATTTTCTTCCGGAAGCTATGAGATTTAATTCTTTCGCTTCTGCCAGACACATTGCTTCAAAACTTTAGATTTACAGGTCCAACTCATTAATATCTTTTGAAAGAGCCTGCTATCCCATCGAATGAAAAGGAGCGTTTAAAGGCGCTTGGCGAATATCAAATACTAGATACATTACCCGAGGCGCTTTATGACGATATCACAAAGATTGCGTCTGAGATTTGCAATACCCCAATTGCATTAGTAAGCCTGATTGACGATAAGCGCCAATGGTTTAAATCTCATCATGGACTGGATGTCTCCGAAACGCCTAAAGAATTTGCATACTGTGCCCACGCGATCAATGAGCCAGACCAAATTTTGGAAGTGCATGACGCAGCAAAGGATGAACGTTTTCATGATAATCCACTGGCCGTTGGTGAACCGTACGTCAAGTTCTACGCAGGTGCTCCTTTAACTGACGAAAATGGATATACACTTGGTACCCTATGCGTCATCGATCATAAAGCAAGGGAGCTGAGTGAGAATCAAAAGGAAACGTTATGGGCACTATCGAGGCAAGTCGTAGCTCTTCTGAAGCTCAGAAAGGAGAATCTTGAAAAGGCAAGATCCGATCAGAACTTTACTGACCTGGTGGAGAATTTAGGGGATGGCGTTTTTGAGCTAGATAGCGAGGGTCGATGCATTTATGCCAATTCGAAAATGTTGGAGATGCTAAATATGGAGCTTGAAGAGGTTCTGAATACTTCTATTTGGAAGCTCATCCATGAGGAAGACGTTCCTGACATGAAGACCTTTTACGGGCAGCAATTCAAGAATCGATCAACAAAATGCTATTACGAGTATCGGATTACGCCAAAAGAAGGTAAGCCACTATGGCTGGGTCAGAATACCACCATGGAGTATGAAGGAAAAAAAATGGTCCGCTTAAGATCCATCTCCAGGAATCTATCCGAAAATAAAGAACTCAAAGCAGAACTTGAGGTCAAAGAGTCCCTGTACCGCCTGGTATCAGAAAACTCCAGCGATTTGATCGCTCTGCACGAACCAGATGCGACTTATAAATTTGTATCACCATCTTGTCAAGAATTACTTGGTTATAGACCAGAGGAACTCATTGGTAGAAATCCCTACGATTTTATCCATCCGGAGGATGTTAGACAATTAAGAGAAGGAGCTCATCAAGACACACTTGATGGATCCATAGTGGAGCATGTGCAATATCGCATCCAGAGAAAAAACGGATCCTACTTATGGATGGAATCCTATGCTAAACCCATTTTAAATAATTCAAATGAAGTAATCTCCTTCCAAACTTCATCCAGAGATATTTCTGAAAAAAAGTTGGAGGAAGACCGGATCAATAAATATAAGGATGGGTTGACGCTGCTCAATGAACTGGCAAGTCGACCTTTTACACAAAAGGATTTGATCGATAAGGCTCTTAAACTCGTTACCAACTACTTTGGACTTACGCTAGGTGTTTTAAGCCAGATTAAAGACGGAAAGTATTATGTAAAAAATTTTGTAAGTAAAAATGCAGCAATAAAGCTCAATAAGGAGCACCCTTATGATCTTGCCGATACATACTGTGATTTCGTTTTAGATAGCGATTGTGCACTCCTTGTCGATGAACCCTCAACCTTTCAGTACGCCAAACATTCATGTTGGAAAGATATCGACCAAGAACTTCATGTTTTCATAGGCGTGACTGTTTACAAAGGCCGTGAGAAATACGGCACAGTCAACTTCTCAGACACGAAAAAGCGAGAAGAAAAATTTGCTCATTATGAAGGGGAGTTCATTGAACTGTTCGCGAAATGGCTCGGGTCCATACTTGAAAGTCGGGAGGAGAGACTTCAGCTTGAGACTGAAAAAGCAAAAGCAGAATCAGCTTCCCTCGCAAAGGCAAGCTTCTTATCCATGATGTCTCATGAAATACGCACACCTTTAAATGGGATCATCGGTGCTGCTCATCTGCTTCTTAAGAAGGATCCTAACCAGGAGCAGCTCCCTCATTTGAATATCCTTAAGCGTAGTGGGGACAATTTATTGGCTATTGTCAATGATATACTTGACTTTAATAAGATTGAAGAGGGTAAAATATTGCTGGATGAAACTCCATTTGATCTCCGGGAGATACTTCATTCCATTCACCAAAACTATCTGGTTCAGGCCAATGAAAAACAAATAGATATCAACCTTTCGGTTGATGATTTGCTAGCCAATGGATATGTCGGTGATCCAATTAGGATCAGCCAGATCCTGCACAACCTAATGAGCAATGCCATCAAATTTACCCATGCGGGAAGTGTATGTCTTTCGGTAAAGAAGACGAATAGCCATGATCAATTTGACGAACTTTCCTTTGAAGTTTCTGACACTGGTGTCGGTATTCCCAAAATCAAGCAAAAGGAGATATTCGAGGTGTTTGCGCAAGCAGACAGGAGCACCACTCGAAAATTTGGTGGCTCGGGATTGGGGCTTTCCATTACAAAAAAACTTCTTGAATTAATGAAAAGTGATATCTCTCTTCAAAGTGAAGAAGGTAAAGGGTCATCCTTTTCATTCAAACTAATATTACGAGTATCTGATGAAGTTCAAAAGTCAGATCTCCCAATTTCTTTTGTTAATGAAACTCCGCTCCATGGACGTGTCCTATTGGTGGAAGACAATGCTTTTAACCGAGTAATAGCAAAAGATTTCCTTACCTCCTGGGGGTGTGAGATCATGGAAGCGGAAAATGGGCAAGAAGCACTTCATAACCTCGAAACCAAAAACATAGACCTGGTCCTTCTCGATCTTCAAATGCCAGTGATGGATGGATACGAGACAATCAAAGCAATTCGGGCCAAAAATGATCCATACTTCAAAGATCTTCCTGTTATTGCTCTTACGGCATCTGCTCTCGGAGATACTAAAGAAAAGGTCTTCCAATCCGGCATGAATGATTTCATTACCAAGCCCTTTCACCCTGACGATTTTTACTCCAAATTAGTGCTTCATCTCAAAAGAGATCTGGAGAGTCAGGAGGATAAAAACATTACTTCCCATATTTTAGCGAGACTAAAGGAAAAGTTAGGAGAAGGTGATGCAGAAGTCCGAAAATACCTAGATATCTTTGCAAAGATGCTTATCGAAGAAAGAGGTGTTCTTCAGCAGGCTATCGTTGCTCATGACGAAAATGAGATAAGGATATATGCCCATAAGAACAAGTCTAGTTTAAAGCTCGCCGGTTTGGATAAGTTGGCAAAAGAGGCGGAGGAGTTGGAGGAAATGATATATCTTAAGAATCCGGAAGAGATGATAATGAACAAGGCGAATACACACCTCAAAAAGATCAGTGAAATAACAGAACAGCTTACAAGTTCATAGGATGAGCGTGCTTAGAACCATCGTTGTTGATGATGATAAATTCCAGCTGGAGATCATAGCAGGTTTCGTGAAAAAAACCAACTTTCTCGAACTTGAAGGATCATTCGACAATCCCTTAGTAGCACTGGATACCATCATCACTACTTCTCCGGATCTTTTGCTTTTGGATGTTGAAATGCCTGAGCTATCGGGACTGGAATTAATAAAGTCCTTGCAACATCAACCTCAAACGATCATAGTCACAGGTAAAAAGGACTATGCCGTAGAAGCTTTTGAGTTGGATGCTATTGACTACCTGGTAAAACCGGTCGATGACTATTCCAGGTTTCTAAAAGCAGTATCCAAAGCGGCCGATAGCTATACACCTAAGAGCGCAGATAAAATTGGGGACCAAATTTATGTCAGAGAGGACTCGTTGCTCATAAGCATTAAGGTGAAAGATATTTTATACTTCGAGGCATTTGGAGACTATGTAAAGGTGGGTACCTTCAAAAAAGTATATGTTATCCACTCTACCCTCTCAAAAGTTGAAAGCCGGTTGAATGATGAATTCATTCGAGTGCACCGGTCTTTTATTGTTCGCCTGGATAAAATTGAAAACATTGATCAGGGTAATCTCCAGATAGGTGATAAGATCATCCCGATTAGTCAATCGATGCGGCCTGGCTTGATGAGCAGGATAGAGACATTATAACCCCTCTTCTAATTCATCTTATTTTATCCCGAAATCGGCGATACTTTTTCCATTTCCAACGATTAATGAATTAATCAGCGGTTTCTGCCGTTAGATTAGAGGTTAAAGATTCCCGTCTAATCGTTCGTTTGTGAAAAATCTAATATGTGAGGTCGAGGACCCGGATCCATTTTCTAAAGCTCTGATCGTTGATTTCATCAACAAAACGAGGGGGGTTGCTTTAAAGACCGATCAATCCTCATCCACTGATATTTTTTTTATAGATGCCGAACTAAGCAAAAGGGACCTGAAAACCAATGGTTTTACTCATCTGGTCATCATTTCGGCAAACAAAAACTTCGTGCACTCGCTTTTCCAAAATCGCATAGCAGACTATTTGTACAAACCAGAGTTATCCTACAAAAGATTTTTGCAAACAGTGAGGAAGGTGAAAGAGCTGGCCGGGTAAACGAAAGGAGACCCCTCCACACATCTGCTACCAACCTGCAATATCAGGCTGCTCACCGCGCGTATTGACCCCCTCAACTAATATTCAAATACAGCTCTGATCTCTACTATTTCTTTGTTTCAAAAAAGAATATGAATGTGCTAGAATCGGTACGGAGAGCTTTCAGTTGGAGGGTCAAAGTACATTATGATGAAATTCTAAAACGGTACGTAGCAACGTACAAATCCAAAATCATTTTCATTGGCACCAAAGAGGAGACCGAAAGATTCCTTGATCTGCACACCATATCGTCGCTGGTCAAGAATGAGGCTTTTTAAAAGTAGAAAGAAATAAGTAGAATGAATTCTCTGATCACAGCGATCCGGCAAAACACATTACCAGTGTATTAACTAAGCCACAAGTCGTACAATTGTAGAAGCTGAGAGAACTCAATTCCACACGATATTCGTTAAATTCGAATAATGGATAAAGCCAAGGTTATAGAAACTCTGGAAGGACTTCCTAACGAATTTTCAACAGAGGAACTTATTGATAAATCACTCTTCATTGAAAAGGTAGAACAAGGAATGAAAGATTCTGAAGAGGGTAAGGTCATTTCATTGGAAGTGGCTAAGGAACGCATGCGAAATAAATGGTCGAAATAACTCTTGCTGAATCCAAAACTCCTCGAATACGAGCCTAACATGGCTAAGCGATAAAAGAACCTAAGTAACCTCTATAAAACTCCTTCAAGCTTTCCCCCTTCGCTGGACACAGCATTCAGTAAACCTTGGAAACTGAAATTGAGTGAGGACCTACCTTTACGTGTAACAAAGGGAATTTCTCAACCGTCTTCAAACAGATAACCGAATTAGTAACCATTCTCATGAATAAGTTCAAAAAAGGAATTCACAGCATACTTGTCATATCGGTAATCATCCTGAGCAACACTGCCGTTTCTCAGGCATGTGCAGGAGATGATAAGCCCTATCGTGATTTTGATTTTATAGTTGGTGACTGGGACTTTAGAACAGCAGATGGCAATAAAGCCGGAGAACAAGTCATTACTAAGCAAGGAGAAGGATGTGCGATTGTTGAAGAATGGACCGAAGTTACTGGTGTTACCGGAAGAGGCATAAGTTTTGTTGATCCAAAGACCGGGCTCTGGCGACAGGTCTGGATGAGTTCGAGATTTCATATTGATTACTCAGGAGGGTTAAACGAAAGTGGCGCTATGGTACTTGAGGGAACCATGTACCCAACGTCTGGAAATACCAGCTCTTCTGTTCGGGGGGTTTGGACCAGGCAGCCAGACGGAACGATCAAAAAGGAATTTATGAGATTGGACGAGAGCACTAATGAATGGATTACCTTCTTTGCCGGGTTTGCCCACCCGAAAAAGGATTAGTTCACCAAACCAAACCCCTTGTTTCGACTAACGATAAGTTGTACGTTTATGCAACGATTGACAGCATAGACATCATTGACAAGGAACTACCTGGCACTTCTTCTGTTAACCTTTTCCTCATCCCTAATCGCTCAGCAGGAGGATTCGGTAAGATCTAAACTCACTTTTAAGGGCGACTTTAGGTTCAGAGCTGAACAGGACTGGAACTCCCGCCAATCAAATGGTGAGTTTAGAAAAGATCGGTCCAGGTTGAGGTATCGGTTAAGAGCCGGACTTGAATATCGCTATAGCAAGAACACATCAGTTGGAGCGAGGATCCGAACCGGGAACCCGAGAAAACAACAAGATCCGCAGTTAACACTCGGTGATGGATTTAATGAATTCGGCACTTTACCAATTGCATTAGAAAAAGCGTATCTACTTACTCAATTCAACAATACACAGATTTGGTTTGGTAAAAACACCTTCACTTTCAAAAAACAAAATGAGTTGTTTTGGAGTGACAATGTCTTTCCTGAAGGTATACACATAAAAAAATCCATTAAACTGAATTCAAACCTGGCTGATCAAATCAGTATTCATGGGGGTCATTTCATCCTGAATTCCAGGGGTGGTGCATTTAGCGGTGACAGCTATTTCCAGGGGATCCAGGCTGAATTCCAAACTTTCCGGGACAAGTTAGCCTTTTGGCCGTCGCTCTATCTATTTCGAAACATCCAAAACATACCAGATGGAGCCGAAACCTACCGGTTGAACTACTCCATTTTCAGTCTTGGTGGCTATGTCAAGCTGAGCCAGTCACCATTAGTAAAACTGGAAATGGACTTGTACAATAATCTTGAAGATTATGGTGCTAATGATTCGATCCCTGAAAATCTGCGAAATCAGAAAACAGGGACCGTTCTGGCATTAAGCTATGGTCAGCTGGTATCAAGAGGAGACTGGCTCCTGAAACTCACCTATGCCAATTTGCAACGCTTCTCTGCACTTGACTTCATGGCGCAAAATGATTGGGCCCGATGGGACTATTCAGCCTTCGAATCTCCGGACGGAAGGTTGACCAATTTGGAAGGTATCGAATTCGTTGCAGGAATGGCCATTGAAGACAATATCGTTCTAATAATGAAGTATTACTTCGTTGATCAGCTTGTCCCCCTTGGGGCATTTCAGGAAAATGGACAAAGGATCCGATTTGACGTAGATATTAATTTTTGAAGCAACAGCACCTTGTTTCGGCTAGCGATAAGTTGTACGTTTATGTGAAAGTCAAGACCTGAGCTAGCTTGGGCTTGTCTGAACGTTGTAGCCCATCAAGATGAATTACCTGATCATATGGAAAGACTTCAAGCTCTTTTATGGAAGTCATCCCCGGGCTGTTACAGAGCATAGTCACCCTGTGATTCAATTGGTTCTTGCTGTTCGAAGCACCTTTCTCTCAAAGGACGATACAGGCAATTGGACAAATAAAAAAGGACTTCTCATAACTCCTAATTACTCACATGAATGCGATGCTAATGACGTTCCGATAATTAGTGTAGATATTGACCCAGAGTCAAATCTGGGCGAATGGATTTTGACTAATCAATTGAAAAACAGACCGATCCTTGATTACCCGTCTAAGGACGTAGCTACAATTGATATCGATAAATTTTCAGAACATCTAGCCAATGAAGACTGGCCAGCCATCAGAATGATAATTGAAAACACCTTCAGGTATCGGCAAACTCACCAAACATCACAGAAAGACAAACGAATACAAGATGTCCTGGATTTCATTTCAAGAAACATCGATCAAAACATTACGTCAGAAAAACTCTTGGAATTGGCTCACCTCAGTGAGAGTCGATTAATCCACCTATTCAAAAAGGTAATGGGATTGCCCATTCGTAATTACATTTTATGGCACAGGCTTCAAATTGTCGTAGAGTTGATATTGGAAGGCAATTCACTTACCGCTACGTCATACAAAGCTGGATTTGCGGATCAAGCTCATATGACACGTACATTCACTAAAATGATTGGGGTCCCTCCCTCAGTGATCATCAAGAACAGCAAATTCGTTCAAGTTTCCTTTCCCCGATAGCCTCAGCTTTGCTCAAAAAACAAAATCATGAGCAAAAAAATCAAAATTTCATTGCTGGCACTGATCGTTTTAATACTAGTGGTTGTGATTGCGTATCGTCCCGTTAAACCTATTCGGACAGCTTTTACCCTACACCCAAGTGAACTACAAGAGAAAAGCTGGGATGAAATACTCAATAACGGTCCTTTTATTGATCAATTTAAAGTTCTGAATACGGGTTCAGTTAAAGTGCCTCTTAGTGGAATGTTGAACGCAGACAAACTAGGCGAAACTCATGGATTGAATGAATTCTTATGGGTGGATGTATTTGCTTTCTTGTTTCATCATCAAGACAGGGGTTGGTTTATGATCGATACTGGCTTGGATAGTACTTTCCAGGAAAAGGGCAATATCCGGGGTTTGCTGGCCAGAAACTTTATCATCAGATCCAGGCAGCAAAAGGGGCAAAATATAGCTGCTCAGTTAAGAAGAGAAAACAAGGACATCAATGGGATATTTTTTACGCATTTACATGGTGATCACACAGCAGGTTTGCCGGAGTTGGACCCATCAATACCTAAATACATTGGGAAAGGAGAAGAATACATAGATATCCCGATACTCTATCACAACAATCATCTCACTTCTAATTCGCACCTCATTGAACTCGATTGGTCACAAGGGATCAATAAATTCCCCTTTAATCATGTAATTGACATTTTCGGGGACGGGTCGATCCTTGGAATTCATACACCCGGTCATTCAAGAAGTCACTTTTCCTATTTGCTTATCACCTCTGATGGTCCGATACTTCTGACAGGAGACGCGAGTCACACCAAATATGGTTTCGCACATAATATTGAACCCGGTTGGGTTGAGGATCAAGCATCTGCTGAAAACAGCCTTAGTCAATTAGTGGATTTTCACGAAATGTTCCCGCAAGTCGAGGTGATCTACGGACATCAACGATAAACGAGCTTCAGTTAGACCTTTCGCTGCTCACAGCGATCTGTCAAAACCTCGGGGCTAAAGTGAGGATGGCAGAATCTAACCCTCACGTCATTCCTGATGGAGCGTAAGCGGAATTCAGGAATCTTACACATAGCTTGAGATTCCTGCATTCGCAGGAATGACGTTAGAGTGTCGAGTGCAGCTTTCACCCTCTAACCCTCACCATCATCAACAACGGCTTGTTTTGACTAATGATAAGTAGTACGTTTAAGTACTCGTTACGCGTCAACTAACCGAAGTTAATGAAAACACTACCTAAGCCATTCATCAGAATTTTACAAATAATCTATTCAATTCTCCTTCTCACCGGATTTCCGAATCACGAGTGCTTATCGCAAATAGATGTATTATCGAAATCAACAATGTACAAAGGTGCAATTTTGGACTGTGCGCCGATAACTGCGGTAATGGATACAACTGCCTATCCATTATTGACACAATCAGATGATTTCATATTTTCAATTCGATCAGATTATCATGTCTATTGTATACCGGATAGTCTATCGGCAAATAAAATTCAACTTTTCTCAGATGTCGCTAATTTGAATTTGTATGCTATCAATGATAGTACTTTTGTCAGAGGAAAAGAGTCGAGAGCCAGAGGGGGGCTAAAAACTATCAATATTTCAAGTGATGATGCGTATAGATACATAATTATTGCTGGTAGCCCCGGATCTAATCTTTCCAGAAGATATACTCTGAGCTTGTGTTCTGAAGCGACTATCGATCCAATTCTGAATGAAAAAAATGTCCTTCGTATAAGGGGAGACCTGGATAAGCAAAAACGCAATCTCAGTACAGGGTTTACGCGATTTAACGGTCAGAAAAGTCTGATAGTTGATTTGGAGGATTACACTAACCAAAACAATACTACAGATTGGTTAGTGGTTTCAGTGAAATCACAAGATTTTTATCCATACGTTAGATTCTATGACGCACAAGGCAGTTTCATCAAGAATGACACGTACGGGACAAAAAGTAAAAAATCCAGATTAGCAATTAAGCATACATCTAATATCAGGTACGCTGTAATTACAGCATATCGTGATCATGATCTGTCTCAAGAAAAAAGTTATGATTTTGAACTATCAATTGATACCAAATTCTACGATCCAGAAGGTAGCGTATGGGATATGGCTCTTAGTTTTTCAAAAGTACCATTCCTGGGAATAATCATAGGTGTTTTATCCACTGTGCTAATAGGATACATCTTCAGAACCAATACCAAAAAGGACAAAGTACTTGGATATGAAGAACTCACTGATAAGAAAATAATCTATGCCGATAATGACAATCTGGAAAATAACTCAGCCGAGTTGGAAATTCAGGGAGTCTCTACAAGCAGATGTTGTTTATACGAGTTTGAATTTATGAATGTTGGAAGAAAACGTATCGATGGTCGTTCTTTTATAAAGGAAGATTTAAAACTCAAATTGGTAAATGCCAAAAAAATAGTTTTTCTCCAATCTGTTGCCAAATCGCCCGGTATAAAGAAAGCGAATCAAATATCTGATACCGAAATACAAGTTGACTTTGATTTCATTGATGTCCAGGAAAGTATCTTGATAAGAGCAATATGTGAGATCGATTCGACCTATTTAGGGAAAGGGATAATCCCGGTCGTATCAGGTAAAGTTGCAGAGGCTACTCTAGTCGAAAAGAATACCCTGGGAAAGAAAGTATTCTTGTTTTATAGCATTTTGGGAGCATTACTTGGAGTTTCAATTATTGCCACAATGGTTGAAATTCTATTCGATGCACAATTACCATATTTCCTTGACCTCTATCTAAAATTATCTTTCAGGTATATCTACCCACTATTCTTAATAATTGCGATAGTAACACCATCACTTAGAAATGGACTGATCAGTTTTTACAAATTTCCAATAACCTATTTGAAAATGGCGATGGAAAAAAGAAAAGCTAAAAAAAGCTAAGAACAATATTTTTTCTGAAGCTAGCTACCACAAGTCCCACTTGCTGGTGCGCGCGACGCGTGACCTCTCTTGCACGCGTTATAAACGCGCCTTTAGATTAGCATCAATAGAAATAGTTATACTTTCAAGGTAAACAAAAACAGTAGAGGTGAACTATCACACGCGCTAAGCTGAAGACTTATCTGGCGCATAAGTCCTCTACTGTCTTTTTGATTTGCATTAAATAGAATATTAGGCTTTAAGGCCTATTAAAGGCATTAATGAAATCATTTAAAGTTATGAAAAAGTATGAAACTGTGATCGGTATTGACGTTTCCAAGAAGACATTGGATTTATGCGTAAGTTCATCATCTGGTTTTGAATCTCTTAGGATCAAAAATGAGAAACCCGACTTTGAAAAAGTAAATCAATTAGTCAACGAACGCACACTTGTATGTATCGAGCATACTGGGATTTACGCATTCCCTATTTGTGAATTCTTAGCATCAAGGAAAATAGTTTATACCCTTATTCCAGCAGCTCAGATAAAGAAATCACTTGGTATACAGCGAGGGAAAAATGATAAAGCTGATGCTAAAGCCATTGCCAGATACGGTCTTCTCTTCCAGGAGTACATGACCATAACTACAATCCCAGAAAAGCTGCTGCTGAAACTAAAGCTCATATATGGTCAGCGTGAACGGCTCGTAAAGGCCAAAAACAGCATTGCCATGCCTGCCAAAGAATGTAATGAGTTTATTGACCGTCGATTGATGGTCGAAATAAACAAGTCAGCGGATAAAGCTATTTCAACCATAAAGAGTCAGATCAAGCAACTGGACAACCAGATGATCGAGCTTATCAAATCAGATAATAGATTAAATGACGTTTTTGAGCTATGTCAATCTGTTCCGGGAGTTGGACCGCAAATAGCTATTTACCTGATTATGACCACCAGGTCTTTCACCTGTTTCAAGAACTCAAGACAATATGCTTGTTATTCAGGTGTGGCACCTTTCGAATACTCCTCCGGATCCAGCATAAAAGGGCGAACGCGAATAAGTCATTTAGCAAACAAAAAAGCCAAATCACTTCTGAGCATGGGGGCCATCAATGCGGTTCGACATGATAGAGAACTAAAGGCTTACTTTGATAGGAAAGTTGGTGAAGGAAAAAATAAAATGGCAGTAATCAATGCCGTAAGAAACAAACTCATATCACGAGTATTTGCAACCATTGAGCGAGGTACACCTTTCGTTCAACACGCAAACTACTGATCATCGAAAATTACAATTAATAAACTTGCATCTATCATAGAATGCGCTAGCTTAGGCACCTGGCACCCGTTCCATGGCAGGAGGTGTTAGAGGTGTTAGATGCATTGGAAGGATACTGAAGTGGGCGAGGGCAGAACATTTTCCTCCCACGTCATTCCTGCCTGCCTTCGGAAAGCCTACAGCGGCCGAAGGATGGAGCGGAAGCGGAATTCAGGAATCTTACACATAGCTTGAGATTCCTGCATTCGCAGGAATGACGTTACGGTATTGAGTACAGTTTCAACCCCACACCCCACCCATCATCAACAACGGCTTGTTTGGAATAGGGATTAGTTGTACGTTTATTTTCAAGTTAGGCCTGTACAGAATAATCAAATATGAAGTCAATTAAAATCCTCAGTGCTTTGATCTTATTCGCCAGTCATGTGGCAGGACAGAATTACGAAAAAGTGATTTATAGAGACTCAACCAATGAAGAATACTTTCTTGTAGTTCCTCCAAAATCTGATGAAGTGATAGGTGCTCTAATTCTTTTGCCTGGATTCGGACAAGCAGCAGAAAGCATCTTCCCAGAGTCCAAAATTCATAATGTTGCGTATGCTAATGGTATTTTAACCATTGCTATTGCCGGAGGCAGAAAGCTTTATCTCGATGACGCTGTAACAGAAAAACTCAACAAAGCTTTAGCATACATCAAAAACAGGTACAATCTGACAAAAGACAAATTTGTAATCGGAGGCTTCTCTGCTGGTGGTACCATAAGCTTGAGATATTCAGAATATTGCTTTGAAAATGAGACAAAAGCACCTATTGAACCTAAAGGGGTTTTCACTGTAGACTCACCTGTCGACTTATTTGATATCTGGAACTATTTCCAAAGAGAGATCAGGAAAAATTACTCTGAAGCTGGTGTCGGAGAGGCAAAATTTGTAATGGAGATAATGCAAAATGAAATCGGTAACCCCTTAGATAACAAGGAAACCTATGAACACTTAACCCCATTCAATACGACACTAGAAGTTACAGGAAACGAGCAATATCTAAAAAACATTGGTGTCAGAGTATATCACGATATTGACGTAGTGTGGCAATTGAAAAATAGAAGAAGGAGTTTATTTGATTCCAATGCGCTTGCCTCTTCTGAACTAATAAACAGGCTTTTACTCTTAGGTAACGAAAGTGCTGAATTTGTCCCTGCTAAACAAAAAGGGTATAGAAGTAGTGGATTCCGACATCCACACTCCTGGTCTATTGTCGACGAAGTTGAACTTATTCAGTGGGTAAAAAAGAACCTTGAAAATTGATACATCTTCAACACCATGTCACATTTCGCTTCGTACAAGCGATCCGTCAAAACACCGGAGCGGGTATTTGCGGTGCTTGCACATACACGAGCTCGAAGCTACATTCAAACAACATAGCTAAAGGATCAAATTCCTTTAATAAAAGCGCCAAACAACTTCTTGTATGTCCTGCTGATCGGTAAAAAGGTACCTGCTACTTCCACCTTGTCTCCGGACACCCGCTGGATCCAGCCCTTATTCACAATGTAGGATTGATGTATTCTTACGAAACGATCTCCAGGTAGCTCAATCTCCAACTCCTTCAAGGTCATCAGTGTCATGATCTTTTTGTCTTCCAAACAAAAAGTCACATAATCACCTGCTCCTTTGATATACTGGAGGTTGGCGTAATGTACTTTGATCAGGTCCCTGCCATCTTTGATGAAGAGATAATCTCTGACACTTGCAGCAACTGATCCGGATTCAAGGTAGTTGGATGCCTTGTTGATGGCCTTTAGAAACCGTGAAAAATCAAAAGGCTTTAACAGGTAGTCGACCACATCCAACTCAAAACCATCCAATGCATATTCAGGAAAAGCCGTGGTGAGAATGACCTTAGCACGCTGATCAAGGATCCTGATCAGGTCGAGTCCGGTAAGGTCCGGCATCTTGATATCCAGGAAGATCAGGTCGATCTCATTTTTCTTGAGGAAGTCCAGGGCAGAGAACCCATTAGAAAACTCATCCACAAGGTGGAGGGAGGGCACCCGCTTGCAGTAGTCAATCAGCAGGCTTCTCGCCATGGGCTCATCATCAATGATCACACAACGTATCATACAGATCGCTTTAAAACAAGATGGACAGAAAATACCTCACCCGTATTGGAAATGCTTAGCTCATGTTGATCAGGGTAGCTCAGCTCCAGTCGCTTTTTTACGTTGACCAGACCAAATCCGGATTGAAGACGCTCATTGTTTGGTTCTGAGATACTGTTTTCGATCCTCATCTCCACCGCATCCTTTGAAGAGTTCATTTTGAAATCCAGCCAGCTATCAGGGTACTTATCGCTGATCCCATGCTTGAACGCGTTTTCAATAAAGGGCATTAAAATCAATGGTGCAATGTCAATAGAGTCATCCAGGTTGGACGTATCAACGTCTATCCTGAACTCGTTATTCAAACGGATCTTCTCAAGGTCCAGGTAATCTTTCACGTACGCTATTTCTCTGGCTATCGGCACCAGCTTCTTGTCTGATTCCCGAAGCATATAGCGCATGATATTGGAAAGTTTGATCACCACCTCAGTTGCTTCATCCTTTTTTGCTTGTGTGAGGTAATTCAGATTATGCAAAGTGTTGAAAAGAAAATGTGGATTGATCTGCGCCTTCAGAAATTTAAGCTCTGCATTTAGCTTTTGATTTTCGAGCTCTTTTTTCCGGTTTTCCAGTTCGAACCAATCTACAGCAAACTTGATCATCCCTGTGAAAATCATAAAACTCAGATGATCCCATAGTGTACTGACCAACCGGACAAACCCTACTGATTGGTAATAACCTGAAGTGCTGTATCGAGATAAAATCTCATTTTCTGCCATGATGCTCAGTGACATGATTATCGCTAATGTTGGTAAGAGCTTGGCTAAATAAGGAAGAAGTTTCTTATCCCTCAGCAGGTTTGGAAGAATGAAAAAATAGTGTGTATAGCTTAACAAAATGTGAAAGAACATCGGCAGTCCGATTTGGACAAACGCTCTTTCGGCACTCATGAAGTTGGTATAGTCGTAGAACTTGTAGCTGAAGAAGAGTATCCAAAAAGACACATTCAGCCAAAAAATTCGATTCTTAAGAAATTGCACGCTCATCACTCATAAAGCTAGTTCAACGTAACAAGCATAGGTCCCGGAAGTCTCCGGAAGGAAGATAAAATCTACAATCGTTCCGATTTGATCGACAACTCTCATTTAACTCTTGCAAATCGTCATGTTTGGATCGAGTGCTTTCAACGATCGATTATTCCAGTCTCTTTGGGCAAATACGGCGTATTTGGCGGTTATGAAACGATACGTCCTCAACCTGCTGTTCAGTGTCCCATTCCTTGCACTCGGGCAAAAAGCACAAGAAGTCATCACTTCTTCGCTTGAAGCCATGGGTGGTGTAGAAAAATGGAAAGAGATCCAATACATCCAGTCCAAACAAGCAGGCCATAAATATTGGCTTGAGCAATCAGAAAATCCGGACGGCCCTTATATCACTTCCTATGAAATCACGACGCAAACAAGGGCAGTATATGCAAAAAAAAGTACGCAACAAACGACGACCCATCAATTCGTTTCAGGTGGGCTTTCAGAAGCTACCACTATTCTCAATGGGGATCATGCGATGATGAAGTTTGGTACCCGAGCCTTTCCTATGCCTTCTTTTTTCAAAATCGTCAATGACGAAAAAGCACGATACGCCCCGGATTATTTGCTGCTTACAGCGATGACTGAGAATGTGTCTCTGCTGGCAGAAACGGAATTAAGTGGTACTCCTCACTTTGTGGTTTCCTTTACTAAGGATCAGCTCAATCATAGGCTTTACATCAATCAATACACGAAAACATTGACTGAAGCCCGGATAGAAAGCCATCAGCCACACAGCCTATATGATTATCCCTGGGGCAAATTCGTGACCACCATTAAATACTCAATCTACTGGATGTATGAGGGAGGGATACGCTATCCGGCTCAATGGGATGTATTTAAACTGGGGAAACCCTACTTATCAACTACGTTCATTGACCTGCAATTCAAAACGGAAGTAGATGAGGGGCAGTTTGCTATTCCCGATTCCATCAAAAGCATTCCGCAACGTCCCCTCCTATCAGTCAATGAAACACCTTTCCCGACAGATGGTCTGATCGAGGTTGCCAATGGTGTCAATATGATCAAAGGCATGTGGAATGTCGGCACCATTATTCATAAGGACGGCATCTTCGTGATCGAAGGGCCAATCTCCTCAGGATACAATACCAGGCACCTGGAGTGGATCGGGCAGCAATATCCTGACCTGGAGATCAAAGGTGTGATCACCACTTCAGATGCCTGGCCTCATGTAGGAGGCATCCGTGAGTTCATTGCCAGGGGAATTCCCGTTTACGCTTACTTCCTGAATGAGGAAATCATCCGAAAGGTCTCAGATGCTGACCATTCATTGGAGCCAGACCTTCAGCAGACAGCTCAAAAAGAACCTCAATTTCAGTTAGTAGAATCTGCTTTAGAGATCGATGACCCTGACGTGCCGATCCGATTGATCCCTCTCAATGGAGAAGGAGGAGAACGGATGATGGCCGTTTATTTTCCGAAGCAGAAACTCCTTTATGCCAGCGATCTTATTCAATACAGTGGCAGGAAAAAGACCTTCTTTTCACCCCAATATTTATCTGAGGTTAAAGTCATGGTAGACAAACATCAATTAGAGGTAGAGACCGTTTTTGCAATGCACCTGGCACCCGTTCCATGGCAGGAGATATTAGACGCATTGGAAGGATACTGAAGTGGGTGAGTGCCGAATCTCCCCTCCCCGTCATTCCTGATGGAGCGTAAGCGGAATTCAGGAATCTTACTCATAGCTTGAGATTCCTGCATTCGCAGGAATGACGTTAGAGTATCGAGTGCAGCTTTCACTCAAATCACCCGTTCGTCCCGTCCCGAAAAATCGGGATCGGGACGAACTTCCCTCTCTTTCCAAGAGAGGGTTAGGGAGAGTTCGAAAACCCCTTGTTTCGGCAAGCGATAAGTTGTACGTTTATATCCAAGTGCGGTAAAATAGCCACCATTTCAAAGAAGTTGTAACCAAGAAATTTGGCATTAGCTATTTCAATATTATCTCTGATCATCTCAGGACTAACATTCTGGTTAACTAGAATCAGAAAGGGAAAATTGAAAATGACTCGTCCATCAATAATCTGCTTCATGGGAGAAAATGGAGAAGACGAACCAAAAGTTTTTATACGAACACTACTATACGGTACATCCGAACAGGGACAGTATATCCAAAACATGTTTGTCAAAATTCGAAAGTCAGAGACAACTCAAAATTTTAACATCTGGGCATATGGTGAGAACAGTTTAGTCAGAGGTAGCGGACTCTTTGTCAACAAGGTTGGCGTTTCAACCAATCATCATTTTCTTCTTCCTAAGAATGAGCGATGGAAATTTGTTGCGGGGAATTACCAACTTGAAGTTTATGCAGAAACAGTCAATAATAAAACGAAGAAACTATTCGGGCATCAATTAACGATAACAAAAGAACATGAGGATGAACTTTTAAATAATAAACTAGCTAGTTTATTCTTCAATTGGGCTCCAAATACTCAAACCTATGTTTCTCACATTTACACAAAACCATTAACAGCGTCTGAACTTGAAAGATTATTGTAGTAACCCTGCCTACTCAACCCCCCTCAAAAACTCACTCGCCTTCACCCCCGGTGGCTTACAGATCTTAATCAAATTGGAGATCGTAGGCATGATGATCTTGCGCTCAATGCGTGAGATATAAGATCGGTCCACATCTGCCAGGTTAGCCAACTTCTCCTGGCTAAGTCCATTGGCTGTTCGAAGCTCAATGAGTTGCTTACTGATCCGATCCTTAAGCGCATCCTCCATCAGTTATGATTAGAAATCAAGCAGCCCACTCAAGCTCATACCCAAAGCTTTGGCGACCTGATCCAAGGTGCTAAGCGTCACATTGATCTCACCTCTTTCTAGACGGCCCACCTGGCTTATTGGAATATCAGCTTTATTGGCTAGCTGCTCTTGTGTAAGGTTGTTTTCAATTCGTAGTTCTCTGAGGTGAGAACCGAATCGTTCGATCAATGCCTGGTTGCGAATCTTAGTCACTCAACCTCCCTCAAAAACTCACTCGCCTTCATTCCCAGTGGCTTGCAGATCTTGATCAAATTGGAAATCGTAGGCATGATGATCTTGCGCTCAATGCGAGAAATATAGGACCGGTCTACATCAGCTAGGTTAGCCAACTTCTCCTGGCTAAGTCCATTGGCTGTTCGAAACTCAATGAGTTGCTTACTGATTCGATCCTTAAGCGCATCCTCCATCAGTTATGGTTGAAAATCCAACAGCTCTTTTGGCTTCACTTCCAACCCTCTTGCCAAGGCTTCTAATGTACTCAACGTAGGGCTTCTCACCCCTCTTTCAAATCGCCCAATCTGGCTGAATGCTATACCTGATCGATTGGCGAGCTCTTCCTGAGTTAAGTTTCTTTCTTCTCGAAGTTTGCGAAGATGCTTCCCAAAAGCATCAATGAATGGTTGGTTCTTCACGAGTGGCAAACTCAGTAAAATATATCACGGATGTTAGAGCCAATTGGCCCTATTCATTTACCTTTGAATCCTATGCAAGAATTGAATTCCAACGTTTCATCCGAGCAAGACCACCAAATCCTTGAAGAACTTCACGACCTCTTCCACACCCAACCGCCTGCCGTCCTGCGTCGCAACATGGAGGAGCTGTATCATGCGTACTTAGCTGAACCTAATGCAGTGCTCCCATCGAAGGACATTGCGATCTCTTTCTATTTTCTGATCCGGTTTCTAAACACTGCGGAAGAGCTCAACTCGCGACCCTATATAACTTGATTTTATTAGCAAGTCGATAAATTGTAATGGTGTGAGTTGAATTAAGGTGGTTATAGGTTTATAAACTTGAGTGCAAAAGGATGAGATGCAAGGATTCGCTGGATTTGCAAAAATTAAATTTTTATTAGCCTAATTTCGTTATTACCCTATGGCAAGGACACCTACGATATTCATTACGTACAATCCAGGAGTTCCTCAAGAAGAGACGCTTGCTGTTAGATTACAGACTATCGCATCAATCAATGGCTTTGAATCTTTTCTTCCGGATAGATATGGAAAAACGATCAATGACGATACCATTCACAGAATTAATTCATCTGACTATTTCGTGATTTTTGCTACAGGAAGAATTAGCAAGTTGGTGGAATCAGAAATGAATTTTGCATTTGAACACTTAAATGATCCTCAAAAGATTTTTGTCATATATGACCAAAGTAGTGTTCGTAACCTTCCAATAAACACTCAGGAAGCCACACTAATCCCATTTGATGTAAGAAATGAATCTGTTGACCAAGTAATTAATAAAATAGTCCAAAAGCTTTCATCTGATAAGCGAAAAAAGAAAGTTAAAGAGGAAGAAAATGGCCTCCTAGCTCTTTTAGGCATTGGATTAGGTTTACTTGCCTTGGCAACACTGTTTAGCAGCAAGGATTAAATGGCAAAACCTGTAGCAGTAGCTGATAGTTCATTTCTAGCCTATGCGGCCAAGATGAGATCGGTAAATCTCTTCAAAAGGCTCTACCTGCTTTTTGATTATATTCTATTTCCTCAGAAAGTACTTAGTGAGTTTACACCAAGAAAGGATCTACCCGAAAATGTCGTAAGAAACCAGATCATTGCCCAGGTCAGATCCACCGAAGAAGGTTTTTTTCGGTTATGCACCAGAATAGATCCATCTATTTACAATTTTGTAAAAACAATTGATAACGTGGATGACGGTGAAGCAGAAGCCATAGCCCAGTCCAAAACCAGGCTTATTAATTACATCCTAATTGATGACTACAAGTCAAGAAAAAATTTACCTCAAGACTATCATTATTTAAGGTACCTCAATTCAATTACCATCGTGGCACTTCTTGATCTTAACGGGTGGATTGACTATCAGGAGTGTTTGAAAGAACTCTATCAAATCAGAAAGTTCAATTCAAAAGATCTGAGATCGGCATATAAGTCGGCGCTTGAACATTATGGATTGCGATTAACCAGCAAGGCACTTTCTGCTAAAACAAGTCTATCCAAGTTGGGCATAAATCCATAATTCATTCTCTCTAACTACGGCAAACACAAAAACAAATAGCCAAATCATCTCCAAAACCCATCAACAACCCCTGTCTGCCCAACATCAATTGCTGACAGCTTAGCAATAACCCCTGTCAAATAAACAATTAGCGCTGTTCGCTTAGCAACAACCTCTGTCAGCTTAGCACAACCCTCTGTCAGGTCAACAACAACCTCTGACAGCTTAGCACAAACCTCTGTCAGGTCAGCACAGACGGCTGTCAGCTAAGCACAGTCCACTGATTGGATGACACAAGAAGCTATCCCCTAATCATGTAGATCAATGGTAGATCATACATATGGTGGTGTCGCATCAAGGTCTCATTTATTTGTGTGCAATAATTATTCTTTAACAATTAAAAAGGTTTACTACCATGAATCAAAAACAAATCAACAAACTGGAAATGTTCCAGTCTACCAATGAGTTTCTGGATGACAACACAGCCGTTTGGAGTGCCATCCCAGTCGTCAGCGGCTACAAAAACCAGCTCGCACAAGCCATCATCGATATCAGGGAGTCTGCCCAAAGCCAAGAAGCCGCACAGGTCTACATTGGCGGTTCACTCCGTCACCTGAAGAAACAGGTCGCAGACAAGATGGACATCCTGGACGACATCCTGGAAGCCTACGCGGAAGACATTGAAGACGAAGAGCTCCGTGTACAGGCCGCCAACTCCAGCACAGACTACTTCAGGCTCCCTAACGAGGATTTCGAAACGAAAACCAAGAACGTCATCGCCCTGCTGGAGACCCACACAGATGGCATGGCGGATTACGGCATGACCACCGGCCAGATCGACGATGCAAAGCTGACCTTCAGCCAGTACCAGGACCGTCGCGGCAAGCCCCGCTCATACCAGATCGCCTCAAAGGTTGCTACCCAAAGCCTGGATGAGCTCTTCAAAGCAGCCGGAAACTACATCAACCGCCTCGATAAAGTAATGAAGCGGTTCAAGCGGTCCAACACACGGTTCTATCATGGGTACCAGGCTGCCAGACAGGTGATAGATGATTAACTAAGGAGTAAGGGGTAAGGAATAAGTAGTAAGTAAACTTCAGGACCGTCATTCCTGATGAACGAAGTAAGTTCTGGAATCTCATACCACCATTCAGGAGATTCCTGTATCGCTGCGCTCACCTTCAGGCCGCCGTAGGCATTGCCTTCGCATAGCTTCGGCGAAGCAAGGCTTTTCCGAAGGCAGGCAGGAATGACGTTGAGATTTGAGATTTATTTGTCTTTTGGGATTTGTTGTTTGTGATATTGATCCGAATCATTTTTTCAAAGGATGAAAGTCATTCTAAAATAAGGCTGTATTGCAGTTTTTTGTTGTCGGCTTAAACACGCAAGAAATCCTGCAATGAAGAATTACAAACACTTATTCAGTCCCTTTCAGCTCAAGCATCTCACACTCGCCAACCGGCTGGTAAAGGCAGCTCAATGGACCGTCTTTGCCAATGAAGAAGGAGAGGTCACGGACCAGCTGATCGACTTCTATGAAAACCTCGCCAAGGGAGGTGTTGGTCTGATCACCGTAGAAGAAAGCGTTTGCGACTACCCGCTCGGTGCCAGCAACAAAAGACACCTGCGCCTTGACGAAGATCGGTTCATCCCCGGACTCAAAGAACTTGCAGCAAGCATTGACAAACATGGTGTCCCCGCCATCGTCCAGATCACGCATGCAGGGCCTGCGCACGCTCCGTTCGATGGCTCGGAACCAGTCGCTCCCTCACGGCTCGACCCTCCGGTAGAACCCCCCTTTGGGATCTCCAATGAACTGACCCTCCATCAAATCGAAGAGCTCATTGAAAAGTTTGCACAGGCCGCCGTACGCGTACAAAAAGCAGGATTTGAGGGTGTAGAGATCCACATGGCGCATTATGCCCTCATCAATGCCTTTCTCTCAAGGGTTCAAAACAAGCGGACCGATCAATTCGGAGGGGATTCACTAGCGAACAGGGCCCGGTTTTCCGTCAGCGTCCTGGAGCGTGTCAGAACACTCTGCGGCGATGACTTCATCATCGGCGTACGGATGAACGGCAGGGAGTGGGGTCACAAAGACGGGACCACCCTGGAGGAAGCAGCTTCCTTTGCTAAGCTATTTGAAGAAGCAGGGGCGGATTACTTACAGGTTTCCTCTTACGGTTACAGGGAGTATGCCCTTTGTGCCTTGCCGGACCTCATCGGCTACCCCGAGGTGACGCCAGAAGTCAAAGATTTTTATGAGAGCATCCCTAAAGGGGCCCTCATTGAAGATGCCAGCTTCATCCGGAAGCAGGTCAATATCCCGGTAAGTGGTGTTGGACACATAGAATTTGAGTCTGCGGAAAAAATTATATCTGACGACCAGGTAGACCTGGTCTGCATGGGACGTCCCTTTATCGTTGATCCTCATTTCCCTAATAAGCTAAAGGGAACCAACGAGGAGACTATCCGGGAATGCCTGCGATGCAACGTATGTCTCAGCAATATCCTGCTCGGACTCCCTGTGGAATGCCGGATGAACCCCTATGTAGGTCATGAATCGGAAATGACCATTGAGCCGGTCACACAGTCCAAGCGCGTCATGATCGTAGGAGCCGGACCTGCTGGGCTGGAAGCAGCGCGCGTTCTCGCATTACGCGGGCACAAGCCAGAGATCTATGACAAATCCAGGGACATAGGCGGATTGATCCCCATGGCGGCCTTCATCAAGGGAGTTGGGCTCTCGGACAATGTCCTAAAAGTCATCCGGTATTATGAAAAAGAACTGGAGCGATTGCAGGTACCCATTCATTTCAACAAAGAGGTAGACGCGGATTTCATTGAGAAGATCCAGCCGGAGGAAGTGGTGCTTGCCGTTGGAGGGAAGTCTCATCTCCCCGAGATAGAGGGGATCGAAAAAGACCTGGTGGTAAGCATCGACAGTATGAAGAAGCAGGCAGGCCAGTTTTTGCATTTCCTCGGCTCCAAAGCTATGTCAAGCCTCACCAAGATATTTCTGCCTATGGGCAAGTCTGTCATTGTGATCGGAGACGACTACACGGCACTGGAAGCGGCGGAGTTCCTGGTGAAGCGAGGCAGGAAAGTAAGCCTGGTAACTACGTCAGAGCAAATCGGTAACGGCATGCCGCTGGCCTGGCTCGTCCGGTTAATGCCCTGGCTGGCCGCAAAAGGTGTCGCTACCTACACCAGTGTCCAGTCCCTGAAGATCACTGACGATGGTGTCGCGTTCATAACGAGCGATGATCAGTCCAAAGAATTGAAAGCGGATAGCGTCATGGCCATGAGTCAGTACGATGCAAACCATGAGTTGCAGGAATCCCTGAATGGATCGATCGATGGTGTCCACTGTATCGGGGATGCCGCCGGAGATGGGCTACCATCCATTCAAAAGTCGATTCGTGAAGGAGCACGTGTGGGGTTAGCGATTTAGATAACTTCAGGACCCTCATTCCTGACGAACAAGTGAGTTCAGGAATCTCATACATCCATGCGGGAGATTCCTTATTGCTACGCTCACCTTCAAGCCGCCGTAGGCATTGCCTTCGCATAGCTTCGGTGAAGCAAGGCTTTTCCGAAGGCAGGCAGGAATGACGTTAAAGATTTGAGATTTATGACTTGTAGTATCCATCACTACCACAAATATTCCTGCGATGGGTTTGTGGGTAAAAGCGACTTGTGTTAGCCTGATTACAAAATATAATCATGAGACAACATCATCCAATTTCTACAAAAACGAAACATATTAATTTTAATCACGTTCTGGTATTTAGCAATCAATTTCGACAAAAACGAAAGAAATTTTGCAACTTCCCGCTAGAGCGTAAGTCTATCTAGTGAAATGAAGAAGGAAGTGCAACCTCCAAAGTGGATCTACAGGTTCCTTGAGCGATTCTCGGATCCATACCTATGGGAAGGGATCAGTGGTGATCTGCTGGAGGTATTTCATGAAAACGTGGAGTTGAAAGGGTTGCGAAAAGCCCGATGGATCTATCTGTTCCAGTCGCTGGGCTTTTTGAGAAATGTTTTTAGAAAAAAGGCAAAAACCATATCAACTATGAGATCCATGTGGCTTAATTATTTCGTAACCGCTTTCCGTACACTTAGGAAGAATAAAGCATTCTTCCTGATCAACCTCACCGGACTGATCGTAGCAGTCTCCTGTTCATTGTTCGCACTCATCTATATCAACGATGAACTACAATACGATAAGTTCCACTCCGATGTGGACCAGATCCACCGACTCTACAAACACTTTTACTTCCCTCCCGAAGGGATCGATGAACTGACCTTCGAGACTTCCGGAATGATGGGACCCACAATGGTGGAAGAATACCCGGAAGTGCTTTCAACGGTTCGGATCAATGTGCGGAGCTACCCGGTCATCCTCTCCTATGAGGAAAAGAACATCGTTACCGAGAAGCTATACATTGCGGACTCTACGTTCTTCAACTTCTTTGACTTTAAGATCCTGTCCGGAAACAAGTCAGAGCTGCTGACCGCTCCCTCCTCGATCGTATTAAGTCAGACACTGGCGAAATCCATATTCGGGGATGAAGATCCGATTGGCAAAGTAGTCCTCGGACTAAATGATCTGAACTTTACCGTGACCGGCACATTCGAAGATCCGCCAAGGCAATCATCCATTCAGTGTAATGCAATCGCATCCTGGACGACAACAGTCAAAGGTGTTGGTCCGGTAAGCTATGGCTGGATGAACAACTGGCGAACACAGGGCATTCATACCTTCGTTAAGCTATCCAAAGACGCTTCTGCTGAAGCACTCGTCGGGAAGTTGCCTGAAATGATGGAACGGCACTTACCCGAGCGGGCCGACCGGTATTTCCTTCGGCTCCAGCCATTCAATCGCATGTACTTGCATAGTGAAAATATCAATGCGAAGAAGGGCATGAGCTACAGCAGCTTCACTTTTCTGTTGATGCTAGGAGGATCTGCATTCCTGGTATTCATCATTGCCAGTGTCAACTACATCAACTCCACCTTATCCCGGGCATCTCAAACCAAAGTAGAGGTGGGGATCAGAAAAGCCATGGGCTCTACCAAGAATCAACTGATGGGACGGTTCGTCACCGAAACACTCGTAAATGCCTTGATAGCAACCATTCTCGGGCTGGCGGTGATCTTCCTGCTCTTGCCCATGGTCAACTCCATGAGTGGAAAGGAGCTTCCATCCGAACTCTTCTACTCTCCACTGGCTATCCTGTCCCTTTTCGGATTTGTTGTAGGGATCTGCCTCATCGTTGGGGTATATCCGGCGTTCGTGCTTTCATCACCACCGATCAACACGATCCTTAAAGCTTCCCCGGGACAGGTCGGATCAACGGGTTGGTTTAGAAAAGGACTACTAACGCTTCAATACGTCATTTCCATCCTGCTACTCATCTGTACGGCACTCATCAATCAACAGACTTACTTCCTGCAAAACAAACCGCTTGGGTTTGACAAGGAAGGGTTACTGGTGATCGATATCGACAATGAAGTCAACCAGAAAGTGGATGTGCTTGAATCCAAATTACTCAGCCACCCAAACATATTGTCGGTCTCTACAGCCAGGTCTGCGATTGGCGGAGGGTCTTACACAGACACAGTATACCCGGTTGGATTCAATGGCGAAATGTCTTCACGATTCTACGAGGTAGACCCTGACTTTTTTGAGACGTACGGACTGGAGATCAACGCAGGACGGATGTTCCTTAAGAACTCCACAGCAGACAGCAGCAATGTTATCGTCAACCAGGCATGGGTTGATTTCGTCGGCTGGGACGACCCGATCGGAAGAAGGATCAAATTCGATGAAAAGGATCAGGGATACACGATCGTTGGGGTGGTCAACAACTTCCACATTTACTCTTTAGCCATCGCTGAGATCGAACCAATGATCCTGACATTCCAAAGTGGTGAAGCCTATAATTCCACGGTCCGGATTGGCAATGGAGACCTCCAGGAAACCATCGACCACATTGACGACACATGGAGCAGTTTGGCAGAGCGTACCCCGCTCAATTTCTATTTCGTTGACCAGTGGTTCAAAGAACGCTACCAGAAAGAAACGCAGCTACTCAAAATATCCAACGCTTATGCCATCATCAGCATCATCCTTTGTGGACTTGGATTGTTTAGCTTAACTGCCTTGTTGCTGCAGCAGCGAACGAAAGAAATAAGCATCAGAAAGGTACTTGGTGCTTCGCTCAGTTCCATTCTCATGATGATCAACAAGCAATTCGTCATTATCATTTTGTTAGCTCTGGCCATAGCTGCACCAATTGCCTACCTGCTGCTCTCCCAATGGCTGGATCAATTCGTGTACAAAGTCGCCATCAGTGCTGTTCCATTCGCTGTGTCAGGGATCATTGTGCTTTTGGTGAGTGTGCTTATTGTGAGTTTTTTAAGTACACGTTCTGCGAATGAAAATCCCGCTGAGAATTTGAGGTCTGAGTAGCCCACCTTCGCTACAAGCTTCGATGGACGAGAGTAGAAAGCCCGCCTCCGCATTAAGCTTCGGCGGATGAAAGTAGAAGGTAGAAAGGAGCAACAAATTATGGTGTCACTCTTCTCCGCCGGCTGGCGGAGAAGAGTCTTTTCAAAAAACAGAAGAAAGATCCTTCATTTCATTCAGGATGAACTGAGCTTATCGAAGGATAGATAGTATACTACCTATTCAAAAAAAACTCCACCCTCGAGAGCAAATACACTTTCCGGTCATCACTGATATATGGATCAACCATGATCACATTCCGGGTCTGCCGGAGCATCTCATTACCCAACTCAGGATTACCAGTCAAAGCATATAACCTCGCCAACCGGTAGTAGGCATCAGCTGATTGTGGGTAGCATTCGAGATAGTACTCAAACCATTCGATCTGCTCCTGCAGCATTCGGTAGCGATGCAAAGTGAGCCCTACCTCATAGAAGGTCTCCGCTGAAAAAGGTCGGGGGTTTTGTTTCTTAGTAGCCTGATAGATCCTAACCACTTCATCAAACCCTTTGGAACGGATCACTTCCAACAATTCCTCAGCTGCATAGGCCTCTCCCCTCCCTTCAATAAACACTGTGCCCACAACATCATCCAGGTTCGTCTTCAAAAGTTCAAGCTGATCCTGATCTGCTGTGACTCCCTTAATGAATGCCCGCACATAGTCCGTCAGGCTTTTAAACCCATTGGAGTTATCCATAAGCTCTCCTCCTCGAAAATTGCACCCAAACAGATCAGCCATTCCTTCAAAGTGGTAATCGCTATGTCGCAGGCTCTTCATTTCGATCCGGTATTGATCCGCAAAGCTCAACCGATCCATTAGAGTGTAATTGCTGCTCCAATGAAATCCACTATGAACGTGTAAAATAGGAGTCGTAAAACGTTGGTAGTCGAAGTAGGGAGTTTTTGTGAGTAGTTCACCTTCATTGACATCTGCTATGATCCCATCCAGGCTGATCACTCCTTTCACTCGCTTATCTCGTGTTGCAAAACCAGCTGCTGTTAAGCTTCCATAGCTGCTACCAGCTGCTACAACCAATCCTTCATCAATTGACTCCATTTGTGAGACCACTGATACTGCAAACTGCGCATCCCTGATCTGAGTTTCCAGTCCGGAAAGGCCCATTTCATGCCTTTTGCGAAAGGTACCAGCATTGGGAGTACCCACTACTGCAATGCCATGACTTGCCAAAAACTCTCCCCATACCCACCATCGGTCGACATGTCCGTGACTAAACACAACCACCGGGAAATTTCCATCAGCAATGCGTGCATCTCTTCCCGCTCTTGTGATGATCTCCAAACTCATGTACGCCTTGAGTATGGAATCAGGTGAATCAAAATGGTAATCAGCAAATAATTCTTCTGACTTGTTAATCACCTGGACCTCCGCTACATCAGAACCTAGTGAATAAGCCAGATCATCGAGGTAACTTCTAAAGGTCATTGGAGTGCGGGGAGCCTTGTTGGTCGGGTACCAAAAGTAGATCGGCACAATCCGGCCATCCTGCCTGGCTTGCTCCTCCAACGGCGGTCTCGATTGATCATAAGTCAGGATCAATTGATAACCGGATGAGTAATCACCAAATTCAAGCTTATTGAGTAATACATTATTTGTTTGGGCGAGTGTAAAGGCCGGGATCAACCCGAATAAGTATAATAGTCTATTCATATCATTAGTTAATGACATGAACTTACGAGGCTGTCCATCCGAACCATGATCTATTAATTAATCAGACGTTGCTATTGAGGTATCAACTTCTGTAGAAAAGACTCAATGGACGTAGAAGAATAAGTAGAAAAGTAGAGGGTAGAAAGTAGAAAGACAATATTATTGGCAGGGTTCCTTTGTTCCTCTTGAAACAGACGGCAGGCAGGTTCAGGGTAACAAAAAACAGGAAGTGGTTGGGCCTTGAAGATTTGCAATTTGAGATTTATTTGTCTTTTGGATTTGTAGTTTGAAAACTACTTTTCAAAGTAGTGCCGTCCAGGAGATACTCTTCGTTCTATCAATTCTATTCATATCATTAGTTAATGATGTGAACCTACGAGCCCGTACACCGGGATCAAACAGAAACAGTAGCTGGTTGAAGTAAAAGATTATTTTAACTTGGCTCCATAGTATCCGGTTTTCTCAACACTAGAAAAACACACCACTAGTAGTGAACAATAAGCTTGCAGTAACACTGTTACTTTTTCTCTTTTGCAATTCCGCTTGTGCACAGTTTGAGCGTTTGGAAGCTCACTATAAAACACTGGAAAAACAATCGAAAGAAAAGCCTGTAACAATCCGGTTTGTACAGGAAGAGATGGGATTATTGGAGGATCTTTCCAATTTGGAACAAATCATTCTTTTGAGACACGGAGAGCCTATGGTTGACAAAAAGGGATGGAGGAAGCGAAAAGAAGCGATGAGTTTCATTATAGCATATGATACGGTAGGCGTTTACCCCCCGGAATATGATCCAGTCAGTTTAAACCACGATGAGATTGACGTAATCTTCACGAGCACACTTAACCGGTCTATTTCAACCGCCAAACAACTATTTCAAAGGCCCGAAGATCAACGAGCAGATGCTATTTTCCGGGAGTTTGAAAGAAAGATCTTTTCATTTCCAAATATCAAACTCCCACTAAAATGGTGGCTGACAGGCTCACGTGTATTCTGGCTAATGGGGCTTAATAAAAAAGGTATTGAGAGCATTTCCGAAGCAAAGAAAAGAGCAAGAGAGGCAGTGACCTTCCTGGAAAGGAATGCCTCCGAAAATGGGAAAACATTACTTGTTTCTCATGGACTCCTGAATCACTACCTGGCAAAATACCTCAGGAAAAATGGCTGGACGCAAGTATTTGATGGCGGTAAAGGGTATTTATCGCAAAAGGTTTTTGTGAGGTATGGTCCGCCTGAGCTTTAAGATGTCCCTTCGTCACCATTAGCGCTGCTAACACCGGATCATACACCTCTTCGATTAACTAATGCCAACCCCGAAAAGATCAGCGTGGCAATAAGCAAAGGCAACAGGGTACTGCCCAAACCCGTCGGATTCTCTACCGGGAGATATTCCGGTTCAAATTGTTCCCAGATCACTTCGCTGACATTTGAATCGGTGAAGATCTTTGGATAAAAATGCATGCGGATCCGTTCATGAAAACTTCGGGTTTCTTCCAGAAAGTCCATGTGATCGGTAAGGCTCGTACCGGCAACATCATTGAATGCAAGCTGGGTATGCATCGTAGGTACAAAACGGGCCCATGCCCGGCTGGTCTCCTCGCGTTGCAGGATCCTGGATCGCATCATCTCGCTTTGCTCGGCAGACTCTGCGTCTCCCAAGTGCTGCATCGCATAATACCAACTCCAGCTAAATCCTTCTTCAGGCGGATAACCATATGTTTCAAGCTGTGGGTAACCAGCATAAAACTTTTCCATCGTCTCTCGCTTATTGGTATCCCACTTTTGGTGATAGCCGTCACGTTGTTTGATCACTGTGGTAAGTGCCTCAGGCACCGGGTATTTATTGGCGATATAGTTGTTTAAAGCAGCCGGGAGTAAGATCACCAACACCAACCAGATCGCCAGCAGGGTCAAGGCGTTGACTGCAGAGCTCCGCTTTAATGAAACGATCCAAAAACTTAGTGCAAACCAGAAAAGCAGGTAAAGTACTCCGGTTGCTAGAAATGTGAGGAATGAAGCATCCCACGGAATGCCGAGTACCAAAGTGGCGATGAAACAGAGCAGAAGCATAGCAATTAGTAAGAGGGCGATCCTTACAAACAACTTGCTAACAAGAAATTGAAACTTTGACCGGGACATTACGCCAACCAACCTCCAGGTACCGGACTCTTCCTCCTCTGATCGAAGGTTGTACGAAAAGGCAATGATCAGCAGTGGAAACACATACAGGAAAATGAAACTCAGATCCAGGTTCCCATGAAGCAGGTTCACAGGGTTCACCAGGTCTGTATCGTAGCGCTGGCCTTCCAGTGTTCGAATATTTACACTTTGCACACTTGGATTGATGTCTCTTTGACCAATACTTAGAGCTGCGAGCTCACGAGTCGGATTGACCAACACAAATTCGAGGTAATAAAGCAACAAGGAGATGTCATCACTGTGAAATTCAAGGTTTCGATCCAGGTGCATCTGGTGGCTTTCGACGACCTGGGCAGTAATTTGTTCTTCGTCAGCAAGGAACTGCCGTCCGATCAGGATACTAATAATCCCGAGTACTAAGATCATCGCCAGACCCAACATGCAGGTTCGGGTCCTTAGAAACTGTCTAAACATTAACCAATACATCTCTTAAATCGCGCTAGCTTTTTTTGATAATACCACAATCATTCGAATGGACAGAAAAATCCAGATAAGCAAGGAGATCAGGGAAACAGATTCATTCCCAAGTGAAGCACCTATTGATAGATACTTGTGCCTGAAATCGGGAAATGCTTTCCATTCCGACTGACTCACAACGTGTGACTTTCCTTCCGATCCACTCACCCTGCTCGGACTGATGTACTTAATCTGGAGTTCATTCATCGTTTGAGCCAGGTTATATCGATAGCTTTCAGCTTGATTTTGAAAATCCACATAGGATTCAAAATCGGTTCCGCTCAAAGCCATGGATAGGTTCTTTACTGCCAGGTACGGATTGATGATCGCCAGCCATCGGTTCAACTGGTTTTGCTTACGGTATTGATCAAGCAACCGGCTATGGTGTTTGTTGTAGATCTTGGCACTCAATTCCTCGCCCTTGCTCATTACAAAGCCACCATAATTGAAGGGAAGATCTTCGACATCTTCCACCTGGTGTACTGCCAGGACAGAATCCCTCAGCGCCT
This sequence comes from Cyclobacteriaceae bacterium, assembly GCA_965267415.1. GTDB lineage: Bacteria > Bacteroidota > Bacteroidia > Cytophagales > Cyclobacteriaceae > Ekhidna. The sequence goes on from OZ253955.1 coordinate 1,963,763, forward strand.
GGTAGTGCGGATCATTCGGGTTATGGCTGTCACCGTTCTGGATAACTTCATCCTCGATGGCAGATCGGAACTCAAGTTTGGTCGGCGTTGGAAAAAAATAGGTTCCAAGCGCCTGAGAAGTTCTTGGGAGCAAAACCGTCATTAGGAGCCACAAGCCCAACAATTTAACCAGAGCATTTTTGGATGATTGACTTCCAGTCGAAATAGCGACAGTTACTAGGCTCAGCACAAAAGCAAATACCAGGTACACTATGGTAATGACCAAAAATCGACTCCAATCATCCCCGGTTGCATGATCATCACCCAAGAGCAAGCCTAGTGTAACTAAGATGAAGGGAAATGTGAAGAGAAAGGCAATCGCTGTTAATCCAATGGATCTTCCGAACAAGATCTCTTTCCACCTGGCTCCTTGTGTTAAGAGCAGTTTCAGAGTTCCGTTTTCCCGATCAGACGCAATCGCAGCATAGCCAACGAAAAAGATGATCAGTGGCAGGATCGTCTGAAGGATCATGGCCATACTAAGCTCTCCAAACCTGAGAAGACCGGTAGAAAAACCAGCTTCAGAGAAGTTCACCATGTTTTGCTTGTGCGCCTCCAGGAAGACCGCATTTCCGGTAAAGCTCTCGATCCCAAAATCGAAGGTGCTAAGAAAATGTTTCGTTCTGAAAGCAAATGATCCAAAATGCGCCATTCGATGCGGATGCTTATCGGGATTCTCCTCCCAACTTTTCCGTGCCATTTCCTGGTGTTCCGTCCGGAAATGGTTCTGTTCATGATAGCTTATTCCACTGTAGGCTGCATAGATGAGCAACACACCTACAACGATCATCATCAGGTAGATGGTCCTGGTTTTGAAAACACTTCTCCAAAAGTGCCTGGCAATCAACATCAGTATTTCTATTCGCATACCTCTTACTTATTCATTGAATTGATGATTTTCAACCCTATCTCTATATGGTCTTTAGATAGAGTTGTTGTAGCTCATTCGCACTGATGCTGTTGGTCTCCGCAGTATGAACCAACTTTCCTTCCTTCATGATCCCTATTCGCGTGCCCACATTTACCGCGTTGAAAATGTCGTGTGTTGCCATGAAAATGGATTTACCTTCGGCAACAAGCTCTTTGCAGATGGAAGTAAACTCGTCTGTAGCTTTTGGGTCCAATCCTGAAGTCGGTTCATCCATGAATATTACCTGTGCATTCTTGGATAGAGCAATTGCAATACCCACTTTTTGACGCATTCCTTTCGAGTAAGAGGAAAGCTTCTTTGTATGATCCGCTTTTTTCAGACCAGCTTTTTCCAACAGTGCCGCTAGCTCCTCTTTTGTGTGCTTGTGACCGGATAGTCTGCTGAAGAAATCAAGGTTTTCAATGCCATCCATGTTTCCATAGAGCTGAACAACTTCCGGGATGTAGGCAATCATCTGGTTGGTATTCGTACCCGCTTTCACTTCCGTACCATTGATCAGCGCTCGACCTCCGGAGGGATCGATCAGACCAAGAAACAGGTTAATGGTCGTTGTTTTCCCGGCACCATTTTGTCCGAGCAGACAATACACCTCACCCGGTGCGACTGTTAAATTTAGATCAGCAAGCGCCTCATGTGGGCCATACTTTTTTGATAGATTAACTGCTTCCAGCATTGAAATTCTAATTGAACGTTTCTTGTATCATGAGCTATATAACCATTCTATGGTCTAGCTCGAATTGCTAAAGTATTAGAAACAAGTTTTACCTGCAATAATGTTGCATGTATGATTTTAGCATAGGAGTAATTCAGTGATGAGAGGTGGAAAACCTTGATCACCTAGCTTGTATCATGAATGAATTTCAAATTATTTCGACAAATCAGAACATTATCAATTTCTATTCGTATCATTAAGTCGACAAATCAGAACAATATGAAAGGTGATCATCTGGGTGAGCTCGAAGAACTGGTCTTACTGACTGTCGGATCCTTGCACCCCAAAGCTTATGCTCCTGCCATTAAGAAAGAATTGGTTGAGAAAATGAATCGAAAGGTGGTCCTTAGCTCGGTGCATACCGTCCTAAATCGCTTAGAACAAAAGGATTTCGTGAAAAGTGAATTTGGAGAGTCTACTCCGGAGCGAGGCGGAAAGCGAAAAAGGTATTTCGAAATAACCCAGGCAGGTTTCCAGGCACTTCAGGAGCTCAAATCAAAACGAGATGCGCTTTGGAGCAACCTCTTAACCCTGATCCCTGAATTCAAATAAGTTATGATCCGTCCACCAAGATTTGCATCGTGGCTTGTATCGAACATCCTTAGCAAGGAATTGTACGAGGATATCGCCGGAGATATGGTAGAAGAGTTTCAGGCAAATGTCCAATCCAAAGGCAAAGTACGAGCAAACCTTATTTACTTCCTCGAAGCATTTCGCTATGTCCGTATGTATCGGGGTGGAAGAAAATTTCAATCGTCAAACTCAATTAGTATGTTCCAGAATTACTTCAAAATAGCCTTTCGAAATCTATTCAAGCACAAGGCCTATTCTATCATCAACATCAGTGGGCTCGGTATCGGCCTGGCCTGCGTATTCCTGATCTTCCTGTTCATACGAATTGAGACCAGTTACGACAAATTCCATGAAAATGGGCAAGACATTTATCGTCTTCAACATGTCTATGGATTCATCAATGCGCTTGCTGCTCCAACATATGAGCGTGACTACCCGGAGGTAATTAACTCCATCCGGATCCACCCATGGAAGACCGAATCAAAAGTGACACTCGCTAACCAGGAGGTATACTTCCAGGACATCCTCATGGCTGATTCGAATTTCTTCAGCTTTTTCTCTTTCCCATTGATCCAGGGAGATCCCATGAGTTGCTTACTCAACAAAAACAGTGTGGTGATCTCTGCCTCCACAGCCAGAAAATACTTCGGGGAGTCCGATCCGATCGGTCAACCCATGAAAATCGACGGAGTGCTTCGTGGGGTGGAACGGAGTTTTACAGTCGCAGCGGTTTTTGAGGATGTTCCATTCAACTCCCACCTCCAGTTTGATATGGTTGTTCCTTTTGAACTACTTTACGATGACCCCACCATTAATATCCTGGAACAATGGCCTAATGACTGGATTGGTAATTATGTTCAGCTAAGCCCGGGAACCGATCCTCAAATGATGGCAGACAAGTACCTGGAAATGTGGAATAAGTATTACAATGCTGAGGATACCGCCAGATACATGGATTTTATGCCATTGGAAGATCTATATCTGAATTCCTATCACCTGCGAACAGACTATGCAGAGCATGGAAATGCAAATCAGGTACGCATTTTTTCGGCTATCGCTGTGATCATCCTGTTGATTGCCTGCATCAATTTCATGAACCTAGCTACAGCCAGATCGTCCAAAAGAGCAAAGGAAGTAGGTGTTCGCAAAGTAATGGGCGCTTTCCGCAAGCAACTCATCATGCAGTTCTTCTCCGAATCGGCCATCATGACGTTTATGGCCCTGATCCTGGCAACTCTCATATTGGTCATCGTCATTCCTCCCGCTGGTCGGTTGGCTGAGATTGATCTAATGATCGCATTGAAGGACTTTCTTCCCGTGGCTGTCATGATCCTTGTGTTAGCCATGATCACCATCGTGATCGCAGGCAGTTACCCGGCCCTTTTTCTCTCGTCTTTTCAGCCTATTTCCGTGCTTGCCGGTAAGGTGAATAAAAAAGGCGGAAGAGGATCAATCCGACGGGTATTGGTCATTTTTCAGTTCACCATTTCCATTGTGCTAATCATTGGCGCGATGGTGGTTTATAATCAAATGCAATTTGTGAAAAACAAAGACCTTGGCTTTCAGCCAGAGGATGTGGTGGTCATGAAGTTTGGCAGTCCGACAGCCTTGAGGCAAAGTTGGGATCGAGCTCGAAGCGAGATTGAACAGCTACCAGGAGTTACTTCTGTGATGGCCAGCCGACAGGTGCCCGGTGACAATGCTTACTACTGGGGTTACAAGTTTGAAGGTGTTGATGCAGAAAAGTATGAATATCCCCACGGTGATGCTTGGCTGGGCTATTACGTTGGTATCAATACACTGGATGCCCTCGGAGTAGAGTTGTTGATGGGGCGAACGTTCTCAGAAGAAATTCCTACCGATAGCAATGCCTATATTTTAAATGAAAGCGGATGGAAGCTGGCCATGGAACTGTATGGGGAAGACTGGAAGGAACCAATTGGCAGATCCATTGAGTACTATACCACCCATAGTGGTGACTGGGGAATGGATAAGAAAGGTGTCGTAATTGGAGTTGTGAAAGACTTCCATCATCACTCGCTTCAAAGACCAATTGACCCATTGATCATTCACAATACCCATAGTGAGAGTATATTGGTGAAAGTACTTCCCGAACAAACCAACTCGGTCATTGCGAGTCTGGAACAACGTTGGCCGGAGTGGCAAGCCTCCCTGCCGTTCAACTATGAATTCCTCGATGACAAATTCAACGAATACTATAAGGTAGAGGAGCAACTGAATAGCTTCATCCTGATTTTCTGTCTACTGGCTATTGGTATTGCTTGCCTTGGATTGTATGGACTTTCTTCTTTTGTAGCAGAGCAGCGTACAAAAGAAATTGGGATACGAAAAGTACTCGGAGCTTCGGAGCACAAGATCGTCAAAATGCTTTCGTCGGATTTCTTAAAGCTAGTCGGTATTGCTATTGTATTGGCCATTCCAACCACCATCTATTTTATGACCAAATGGCTGGACAATTTTGCCTATCGAATTGATCTGTCATGGTACTTCTTTGTTGTTGGCAGTGTGGTAGCAGTCATCATCGCGATCATTACAGTGAGCTATCACTCAATACGTGCGGCAACATCAAATCCGGTAAATAGTTTACGGATCGAATGATTGGAACCTCGAATTTACTTAGGCTCAAGATTCAACACATATTCATAGGCTTCCTGGAGGACCTTTGAAAGAAGGTCCATATCCTCGTACAAATGCTTTGGGATCAGAACGTACCCACGCATAAACGCTCCATGAGATTTAAACCTGGTAGTTTGATGTTCTTCCATAAATCGCTCCCCTGATTCCTTCGAGAGCCGTATTCCCAATTCGCCATCCTTATTCAGGATCGAGAACATATGTCCGTTAGCTGAGGTGTAAGGTACTGTCTTCCCTTTTCGCTCGAAATTGGGATTCATTGCTACCAGCTCATCATAAAATGCTAATTGCTCTTCCCACATTACTTAGTTTGATTTTGGTTCTCTACAAATTGCTTAAAATTCTCCATCCACTTTCTGGCAGGCTTTCGGAACATACCCGGAAAAAGAGTTACCATCAGTTTTGGCATCACCCAATCTATCCGGGTATAGTCAACTTTTACCTTATACCTTGTTTTCTTTGGTCCCAATTCACTGAATTCACATTTCATCGTGTTGTCCATGTGTTTATGATGATAAAAGGCCTCAAATGAATTGGGGAGTTTGTTTGAGATGATGGTCTCGGTAAGTTCCATTTCATGCTTCCTGTTTTGGTAATACATTTTAGATACTGCTCCAGGTTGACCTGGCTCTCCGCTTTTCAATTCCTTTTTTACGAATCCCTCCTGGTATTCTCCCAGAAATTTTGGATCAGCAAAGAGTTTGGTGACTGTCTCAATCGACTCATCAATGTTAATGTGTCCTTCAAATTTCATAAACAGTTTAGTTCAGTTTGATTTTCCAGCTAGTTTAGGAAATACCTGTCAGCGCCAAGTAACCAAACGATTTTGTACCCTGCTTTTTTAGTTTTCTTTTAGGATGGTTTGATAGAAATCAGAAGGGGATTTCCCGGTAAGTTTTTTAAAGGTTCTGTAGAAACTGACTTTATTATTAAAACCCGACCTTAATCCAAATTGGATCAACTGAACAGTCTGTCCTTTCTCCTTCTTCATTAAAGTGATGACCTCATCGACGCGGTACCGATTGATAAGGCTTTTAAAAGGTTCCCCGAAACTCTGGTTGATCACATCGGAAGCATGTTTTTTAGATAATCCCAATGATGATGCAAATGTTTCCAGATTCAGGGTATCATCAAGATATGCTTTTTCTCCTTCCAACTTATTCCGGATCAGTTCCACATCCCTGGATAGCTGTGCCACATCATTAATAAAGCGTCCATTTGATGGTTCCAAGAGCTTGGACTTGGTGAGAAAAGCATAAGCTATTGATTGGATGAGAAAAGTCATCATTAACATACTCACCTCATTGATATACCGAAATTCAACATGACCTGTTGGCCTTAGCAGAAAGTGGATCATCATGATGGACAAGAGCCCGGCATATAGATACAGGACCCGCAAATACCAGTTTGCGAGTCGGTTACTTTTGATATGAACACGGTATTGTTCTAAGGCTTTTATGCTAAAGAACAGGTAGATTCCTATGTAAGCGAAAAAGGAGAGAAAGAACCAAAAGTTGAAGCTATTGTAGGCTGGCACATACGTGATGAAAGCTGCTACTGAGGCTACTTTTTCTTCAAATGAGAGCAAATAGAATGGCACGTTGAGCAATACCATCAAGAAGAAAGGGATGGAGTGAAAAATGTGTTTCCTCTTGAGTTTAAAATCAGCCTGAACAATGGAAAGGGTTAGGAAGTAGAGAATGGGAGGTTTAAGGAAACTGATCGGATAGCTTATTCCCAATATGTAGGGAAATTGCGTCATCAGGTTGGTTTCAGCCAGCAAGCGTTCGAAAAGGGTAAATCCTTCGATCACCAGGAAAACAGCCAGTAAATTGGTTGCAATGCTTCTTCGTCCGACAAGCAATACGGCAAAAAGGAAAAATGCCTGGAGAGCACCGTAAGCAATAAGTACATGAAAAATGAGGTCCAGGTCCATCTGCTATCCTAAAATTCAGAGATGTCTTGCTTGGAAAGCTAAGGTACTTCAAACCAGAGAATGGAGAACCTGGCTCAAAAATCATTGACTCTGAGCCGGCCAATTTGAATTAGTAAACCAAGACTTTAATAGGTCAACGGCTTTCATTATTCTTCAAATTTTGGCACTATCCAATAGAGAAAGTCCGTTTCTACAGTTGTTGTGAAATAACAACCAGCATAAATTCGATAGTCAAAACCACAATTCACCCATATCCACGTTGGAAATGTCAACAAATAATTGTTCCGAGAATCAACATTTTCGGGAAGGTTCATTACAAAAAGGTCGAGAAAGTGAAAAAGAGTACCTGGCTTCTCTTTATAAAGCCAACAGGGATTCTTTCATTAACTGGGCAAAGTTCAATTTCTCATTGAACGACGATGAGGTAAAAGACATCTACCAGGACACGATCATCGGTTTTTACAAGAACCTCGTTGCTGGAAAAGTTGATGAATTGAATTACTCAACCAAGACGTATCTTTTTGCGATCGGCAAGAACCTTATTCTAAACAGGATAAAACGAAACAAGCGACTCGAAAGCACAGACAATGAATTTGATGAAATAGCACATCCAAATCCAATTGATTTTAACGATATAAAGGAGGAGGCAAAGAAATTCATTGATAAGAAGATATCCGATCTTGGAGAGCCATGCCGATCTATCATAAGGCTATACTATTACCACGGTTATTCCCTGGAAGCAATCCGAAGAGAGGTTAAATCCAAGAACCCCAATGTGGTGAAAGCCCAAAAGGCCCGATGTATGAAAGCACTAAAATCGGTATTTGAGAAATTTAAAATGGAAGACTTTTTTTGATTGACCAATTCAGAACCAAGATTACTAAGGATCAAGATGAAACTATCTAAAAACGAAAAGGAACCAACCATTGACCAAGTAAGAGCATATTTATTAGGTGAGTTGTCTGGTGAGGAAGCAAGCAAGTTTGAGCAAAGAATGAAAAGTGACCAGGCTTTTCAAAGGGAAATGGTGCTGAATAAAGCACTACTCGCAGGGATCGATCGTCATTTCGACCGAGAGATGAAATCGTATCTACAGAGCCTGGAAAAGGACACCAAGCGGTCTATTGGGATCAGTCTTCCAAAGAAGATCCTGATTGTATCCATTGCGGCAAGTTTCCTCATTATATTCGGAATAGTTGGTACTCTTCGGTTGAATTCAAATCCATCAGAGCGCCTTTTCATGACTTATTATGAACCCTATTATAATGTAGTCAATGGCAATACCCGTAGTGAGGAGATGGAAACAGGATCGTATGGCGAAGCTTTCATACTTTATGAAAACCAGGCCTATGACCTGGCTTTACAACGGTTTGAAATATTACTTACCTCCTACCCTGACGATGTACCACTTAGGTACTACATGGGTCTTAGTCAGCTTGAGACTAATAATGAAATTGCAGCAATCGAAAGCTTCCGGTGGGTCACAACACTCAGCAGTGACTTTGCAGAGCCAGCTCAGTGGTACCTCGCGCTCAGTTATTTAAAACTTGACAGACGAGAGGAATGTAAGGGAGTATTAAAGAAGATCGTTGCTTCAAATTCATCATACACAAAAAGAGCCACAGCCATCCTTAATGAATTAGACTGATCTCCCTCTTTCGTATCCTCTTAGACCTGTTTGTAACAAAGAGGCCTTGTTGACCTTTTCTATTTTAGAAGTACCAAGTTTCGTTCTTTAAATCAAATAGTTAGGGTGTTGCCGCTTTTCAGATGCCCAACACATAAATAAGCAAGAACTACATTTTCAGACCGATTCATCTAAAATGAAGATCAAGACATCTCTTCCACTAGCTTTTATTACCCTTCATTTCATGGTACAGGCTTCCGACAGCCTTTTCGTAGAACGTTACTTCAATACCAGTTCCTATGACAGTGTCATATATTACTTCGACAGGCTGGAGCACAAAGCAAGTGTATTAAGCGATATAGAGGCCGTGAAGCGTTATGAAAAAGCTTGCTATTATACCGGCAAGACGTATCCCGCACTGAAATTCCTGGAAAAAGTGGAGACTTATACTCCCTCCTTTTCCACTGAAGATCAATATTGGTACTACTCCAAAGCGGGCTTGTATGCCTGGGAGACGGAATTTCTTGAACAGGCTCTCTACTATTATCAAAAAGCTCAGCCTATTGGAAAAAAGCTCTATGGCATTCGATCTCAGGAGTTTGCCAAGCTTCTGCAGGATTTTGGAACGGTGTATCATTTTATGGGAAACTACGAAGAGGCAATCCAGTATTTTTCCGATTGCCGTGAGGCCTATGGGTTTGCTTTAGGCAAGGATAGTCATCGATATCATTATGCGAATTCGCTTGTCAGTCAGGTAAAATTCACCATTGATCCAAACCTGGAAAAATATCTCCTGTTGATGGAACAATTGAAAAAGGCGCTTGAAAAATCAACTGAATACCCCGCAGAATCAAAAAGAAACTTCTGGAGGACCAGGCACTATGCAGCTTTGATAAAAGCCTGCTTGAGAATGGAAATGCCAGATTCTGCATACTTCTACCTGAACGAGGTTACTGATAATCCCTGGGGAGAACTGGCCATCTCTATGGCAGACATACATAAGCAACAAGGAAGATACCGGGAAGCACTGGAAGTTATGAACGGGGTTATTTCTGACTTCTCAAGTTGGGGATTTGACAGGTCAAGAAGGATGGCAGATCTGTTTGCTTCAAAAGGTGACCTGTATAAATCTATAGGTAACACCCGGGAAGCGCTCTATCAGTATGACAGTGCCCTGGTCTTGCTAACAGGTGAGTTTTCTGTTGATCAATTAGACATTACGCAGGTGAATTGTCATAATCTGTGGCCAGATGAAAGCCTGTACAGGATCCTTAAGAAAAGAATTGAATTGGTGTCAGAAGAATACCCTAATTCCTCAAACACTGAACTTCTAAAGGAACAAATGGATTACTACCAATTTCTGGTCAACTACGTCAACAGTTGCCTGTCCAGGTTTATTAGTGACCGTTCCAAATTGCATTGGGCAAGTCGAACAGACGATACTTATGAAAGTGCATTGAATACAGCGCTCAGGCTGCATGAGTTGACTAACGATCGCTTGTATTTCGAACAGGCTATGTTGCTTGCAAACAAGCGAAAATACCGGTTGGTTACAGAGCACCTGAGACAGGTCAATGTCGCTGAAAGGCTAAACATTCCGGATTCGATCAGGCTTGCCGAAATAGCAGCATATGGTGGGCTGGATAGATCCACACGACTAAGAAATACGAGGGATTTGCAAAGGAATGAACAAAGGCTTGCCTCCATACAGGAAGCTTACAGGTCAGATTACGATCTTGCCTGGAGATTAAAAGCTGACATACTTCATGATGGTGATGTAAGTCTGTTCGATCAGGTTGATAAAAGCACAGCGTTTGTTCAATCGATCACTCAAGAAGACGAAATCATCTTATTGTACCATTCAGAAGAGCGTGATGATGTTCTCCGGTTGGATAGGAAAAAAGGCGAAGAACTCATCTCATCTTACATCACCAACCTGCAAAAGAAGAAATCCAGCTGGGAAAGCAATTCGCGAAAGCTTTACAAGCTCTTTTTATCTCCACTTATTGATCCTTTGGATTCAGTCACTAACCTCGTATTCGTTCCGGATGGAATGCTCAGTCTAATACCATTCGAAAGTTTGCTGATCAGTGAGAAGGGAAGGAAGTTTCTCCTGGAGAAATACACCATACGCTACAGTCTCAACATGCTCTGGCCAGAGAATAATGGAAGGGAGACTTCTTCTCTTTCTGCTTTTGCACCCAAAAGCGATCTTAAATATCAGGTGAGCGAAGTGAGAGAAGTTGGTAGGCTAACGCATGGCAATATCTGGATTGGAGAAGATGCAACCGTCGAACGTTTCGAAAAAGCTTCGAAGCATCGTAGTGTAATCCACCTGGCCACCCATTTTAAATATGACATGGATTCTTACCTCGATTCCTACCTTGACTTTGGAGTTTCCGAGGGTGATTCTGCCAGGTTGAGTATGGCAGACATTATGCTATTTCAAGTTCATTCTGACCTAATTGTTCTCAGCGCATGTGAAACAGGCATTGGAAAAATGGTAAAAGGCGAAGGTGTGATGAGTATCGGCAGGAGCTTTGCTTACTCGGGGGCACCTAATGTAATTATGTCACTTTGGAAGGTGCCGGATCAATCAACTAAGGATCTAATGGCGGTATTTTATTCTTACGTGCAAGACGGATACACTTTTGAAACAGCCTTACGACAAGCAAAGTTGGATTACTTGAATGACTCGGATAAGTTGACCTCTCACCCTTATTTCTGGAGTTCGATGGTTTTCTTAGGCACTGATGGCCGTCTGGAAAATGATAACGGCTCCCGGTTCTATACCTTGATCTTCGTCTCATTGCTGGCACTCGCCTTGGTGCTTGCTGTACGTTCAGGTGGATCAAAGAAAAACTATCTCTCCAAGTAATGAGAATAAAGAAGAGGTCTATCACCGAATGATGATAGACCTTCAAGGATTGCAAAATCAACTAACAAAGAAAAACTATATCTGAATCTTAATCAGGTTGTCCAGCTTACTGGATAAATCTCTCTCTCGAAATGCCGGTTCCGTAATACATATCCTGGTAAACAACCGCACCACGGAAAAGCTGCAGGCTTATGAAGTTACCAAAGAGGGTTGCTTCACTCCCGGGCGCCTCTGCTATCAGGTTCAAATCATCATTAGTTCCAGTGCTATTTGGTGTATAACCGGAACCCACTGGAAACGAGATCTGTCCTCCAGCTAATGCTGCATTGTAAGCTGCGATCAGGTTAGTCTCCCCACCTAAGGGAATATCCAAAATACCTCCTGACCCACCAAGCAGTCCTACAATCTCTATTCTGACAATACCGTCAGCATCACCGGTATAATCACCTCCCGAAGCAAATGCCAGGAATGTGATCTCGCCGGAGGGATTGGTCGTCACTCCGGAGACCAGGGCTCTTGTACCACCTGATGGTGGCGGATCAGCCAGCGCATACATAGACCTCACGTCATCATTTAAAGTAACTGAGCGAGCAGCATCTTCGGGAAGCCTGAATACGGAAAATACCGTTGGAAGCTGCTCGATCCTTGGCAAGACGGGGTTCTCCTGAAGAAAAGTGCCTGGCTCATCCTGAAACTTATTGATCGCTATGGTTTGATCCAACTCGATATCGGGAACGGACATTTGATAAGTGACGGTGGTCCCGGCAAAAACAGGGATCATGATCTCGTACTTCCCTTCAGCATCTGTGACAGCCTGAAACTCAAACGTCTTTCCGTCAACTATTGCCTGAAGGGTCACTGTAACACCTTCGGCATTCTCCCTCGAAAGATTCGTAACATCCGTCTCAATTGTGATCTGGCCTTTTACGATGGCCATGTCCTGGGTATTATCTGTTGAATAGGTACCGACTTCAAGCACCTCCTGGGAAACGCGTATACTGTTAGGATTGACGCTAGCTGAACCCGTAATGGTCAGGTAATTGGTAGCTTCTATCGTGTAGACCACACTTCCAATCTTTATGTTGTTGAACTGAACTACCCCATTATCATTGGTAGTTGCAGTAAGCACCTCCCCTCCCTGGTTGATTGAAACCGTAGCTCCGACCACAGGAGGGCGTGAATCGCTCCCCAGGTCGACCACAAAAATTGCAAGGTCTATTTCCTGTTGGGCTCTTAGAGCATCTTCTTCCGTGAATCCATCTCGACAGGATACGGAAATCAAGCAGAGTAGAATAAGGATATTGGTAAGTAATCGCATTTGCATAAATTATTAAGGGTAAAGAATTCAAAACATGAAGGCCAATCCGAGCGAAAAGCGATCCGCATATAAGTGGCTCGAAACTTCGCTAAGATTCAAATAGCTAAAAGATCTTCTCAATGGTGTGAGTCCGCGCTGATAACTAAGGTTCAGTACCAACCGGGTCTCTTCTCCTGATCTGAATATTGTTCCTATCTCAACCAGGCCACCAAGATGAAATGGTTCATAATTCTGGGTAGCATTGTCGGTACCTGCCGTAGAAATAAAGAAGGGATTAAGGAAATAGGTCCGCTCAAGAAATTCTGATACCCAGACCTGATAATTGACAGAAACCCCGGCTCCTGCAAACAGTCTTAAGTTCTCAAGATCGCGCCCATACCTTGCAACAACAGGCAGCTCTATTGAATGAACAGAGATCGTACTGTTAGTGGCATAGAGTCGATGGTCAAACGCCGGAATTTCTTCCGGAGTTGGTAGTTCTTCGAAAATGGGTCCCGGATCGACTGACTCCTGAAAGAACAATGCTTCGTTGGTAAAATCCCCGGTTCTACCTCCATATTGAGCATAACCGGGTTTTGCCAGGATCGACAGCCAGGCATTTGGAGCGTATTCAAGTACTCCTCCAATATAAAACCCAGCCCTTTCCCCGGTGTATGGTTGACTGTTTCCAAGACTAAGAATGGCCAGACCTAATCGCCCACCATAGCTGAATCCAGGTTTAACAAATTCTGAATCCTGAGCTGCCGAGAAGAATGAAGAGCATGAAATGGATAGCAATACACCGGCTTTCCTTAGCTGGTTTGTGATATGATACATAGAGCGATGGGATTAGAACCTTAGCATTTTGATTCCATTGGTGAACAAAATGTCCGAAAGGTCAACGCGCGTCCATCTTTTCCCCTTCCTGTTGACCAAAATTTGGGGCATTTTACTAAGCAGGCTTACCAGGTCATTCTTTCAAAAAAAGTTGACATGACCAGATTGATTCTTACTAATGAGCTGACAAACAGCTATAGCTATGTTCCAGACTTCATCAATTCGAGTTTCAGTCCTTTATTTGATCACTTTTCTTGCGTTGGTTTGGAGGCTTAATGCTCAACCGACAATCTCAAACCTCACATATCCAAATGTGATTGGTAGATATACGGTATTTGAGATCACTTTCAATCATGATGATGCATCCTACTCAAGCCCGTGGGATAATGTCATTGTTCAGGCCGGTTTCACCAGTCCTACTAACAATACAGTCACGGTAGATGGGTTTTACTATGATGTTGACACCTGGAAAGTACGGTTTGCTACTGAAGAAATCGGAAATTACTCGTTTACACTTACCCTAAACGGTTCCAATGTTGGGTCAGGTAATTTTTTATCCATTGAGGTAGGGGAACGAGGTTTTATCAGGCAACATCCAACCAATCCATTCAGACTTGTCTACGAAGCTGACAACTCACTCTTCGTCGGTGTTGGAGTGACTGGTGCAGCCGAACCTAATCCGGTTGATCCAGAAGCATTGAGAGGTAATACAACAATCCCAGGTTGGTGGGCTTCAGAGCCTCCTGGTGCGCTTTTTCCCTGGTTCTTACCGGATGAAGTGAATTCATCCATAACAGGAAATCATACCATGGAAGAGTATTTCACTATGATCATAGACGAATCAAGTGCTGATTTCACCAGAATCAGCTTGTTAAATGCTTCCGGTTGGAGCCTTTTTGAGGACTCCATCAATGCTACAACTGAAAACCAATACAGTATTATCAAGGGGCAATGGCTGGATGATCTCATCCGAGCATTCAGGGCTAGAGGAGTACGCATCATGCTCGACCCGGTTGGAGACACTCCCAAACCCGTTGACCCAACCGTTGGAAGAATGCCCTATGAAGGGTACTTCGAAATTGGTGACATCAATGCAATACCGGCAAACGAACGATACTATCGATACATTGTCGCCAGGTATGGAGCCTTTGTGGATTTTTGGGAACTTCTCAATGAAGGCTTCTATACAAATGCCTGGGTAAGTCATATGGCGCAATACATCAAAAGCATTGACCCTTATGGTCATATGGTTACGGCGAGCTATGTGCCCTACGATAACGTAGATATCGATTATGGAGGATTTCACACCTACTTCACAGCTACTGACCTAACAACTGCCGACATTATTGCTCGTGATCATGTGATCAACCTTACGGAAGATGGTGGATTTTGTAGTGGGAATCCATGCCCGAAGAGCGGATTCAATAAGCCTATCGTTTTTGGCGAAGCAGGACACATCACCTCACTTGCCTATTCAGCGGGACCTACAGCGATAAGTGAGGAGCAAACAAAGACACGAGCAAGAATATGGGTAACATTTTTCATGGAAGCTCATTCCTTATTTTGGGCACAGCACTGGAATACCGATAGGACTTCCTTCTTAGGAACTTTCTTCGATAATGAGCTAAGGAACTACTACCGTCATTTTCATAGTTTCACTAGCATCGTTGGTGCTAACGTAACCATTGCTCAAAACACGAGCATAACCGGTGGTAATGGTGCCGGAGCACGTGCTTATGCATTGTCTGGTTCCGATGAACTCTACCTTTATATATATAACCCACAAACATCCCTAAGCTCAATCGTTCCCTCAAGTGACATTGTAGTCACCGCGGATATTCCAATTTCCGGCACTGCAGAATGGTTTGACCCCTCAACGGGATCCATAGTTGGGACGACTAACCTTACTGCCGGAGTTCAGCAATCTATCCATGTACCTTCTGTTTCGGTTGATCTGGCCATGAGATTGTCCAATACAGACAATTCCCCTCCATCCGCACCCATGAATGTAGTTGCGTCTAACATTGGAAGTACCTCTTTCGATCTAAGCTGGGACCCTTCTTCTGACAATGTTGGTGTAGCTTCTTACCGTGTATTTGTCAGTGGTGTTGCAGTTCAATCAGTAAATACTACGTCAACCTCCATCACGGGGCTGGCTTCAGGGCAGACGTATGCAGTTCTTGTCACAGCTCTTGATGCTGCAGGTAATGAGTCTGGAAGATCTACAGAGATTAGTGTGACCACCGAAAGTGTGCTGGCTGTGAATTTTCTGAGTTTTAGTCATGAGATAATGGATGGGAATGTGGTGCTAACCTGGGAAGTAGTAAGCGAATGGAATCACAGTCATTACCTTATCGAGTGGTCCCCCAACGGAGAAAACTGGACAGAGTTGACCAGGATCAAAGGGTCAGGTACGGATAATTTTCAACATCAGAAATATGCTTACACACATTCGGATCCAACAGTTGGACAGAATTACTATCGGCTTAAAGCAGTAGATATTGATGGGGCCGAAGATCTGTTGGCGGTGGCCTTTCTGAGATATGATCCTGCCCCTGTTTCTGTCTATCCCAATCCTGCAGAGGATCTCATTCACGTTCGAGGAACCTTTTTCTCGAGCAGCCTTACAATCATTGATATCCTTGGGAGAAAGTTTAGAAAGGAGGTCGTCTTTGATGGTCACTTGGATGCAAAGATCAATGTAAGTGATATACCGAATGGGGTATACTTCATCATCATTGATGGTCAATCAACAGCATTTGTAAAGAACTAGAGTTGGTGAAAGTGGAACGGACATTTTTTGTCCAAAGTGATGGCAGCCAGGCTGCCATCACACACTTTTTCAATTCGATCCTTCAAATTCAGTAAACTGATGCGAAAAACAATTACCCATGTTGTCGATTGGCTCATTGCATTGGTGATACTGATCACCTTACTTCACCTCCTCATTTATTAGGCCAACTCAAAAGGTTTAACAAACATCTTGTTTCTCGTCACAACCACTTTAGTGGTATCCGAAAGAAATGCCTCTATGGCGTTATCCCAAGTATCAAGCCTTGACGTGACAAGCCCGAAATCGATAAAGGTGGTTTTTAAAAGGTCGAGTACCTTTTCTGCATCCGATCGGGCATTTGACCAGCCGGATTGTAGTGTTACACCATTCCCATACATTTGAATGAGTGAGAGGTCTGCTTTTCTAAGATAGATGCCCGAACTGGAGAGTAATCCACTATTCTTTACCATACTCAACGCGGATTGCAGGCCTTTTGGAGTAGAACTGGCATCTACCACAAGGTCATACTTTTGATCGATCTGTGAGAAATGTTCATAGATCCTATCCGGACCACAGCTTAGCGCTATCCTAAGTCTCTCAGGGTCCCGGTCAACATAGTCGACACGAGTTGCTCCCATCGCCCTGGCCAATAAAATCGTATAAAGCCCTATACTTTTCGCCTTGCCTCCTATAATCAAAACAGCTTGATCATTGTCTTTCTCCAATACTTTCAAATGACGATAGGCATCCGGGATATTATCGGATAATGAAGCAATTTGAACAGGGTCAATCTCTTCTGGAATTTTAACAAGCATCGCGTCAGCAAAGGGTATCTTAAGTAAGTCAGAGAGTGCTCCTCCATAAGACAGGTGTTTACCAAGCCCATAAGAGGCATGTGTTTCAACACGTTCACAAAATCCGGTTAAATCATTCAAACAGTTGCTACATGTGCCACACGATATCTGGAATGGGACAGATACTACATCTCCAGGCTTAAAACATTTTACGTGATCGCCTACTTCAAGGACCTCTGCAACGCACTCATGCCCTATAGGAAATGGCCCTTTAAACAGCTTACCAAATATCTCTGTGAATTTGGGATCCACTTTGCCAAGAAATTTCCCGATTCGGATCTGACGGTCTATGTTGTTAAATAAAAAGACATTATCAATGTCACAACGGGCTACTACAAAAGGTCTTACTAATGCTTCAACAGGATGTTCGATGGTAGGTATCGGGATGTCCCTCCACTCTAGTTTTTCCTTTCTGACATAGTACAGTTGTTTCATCCCATGAGTGAGATTGCTTCATTTATGAAGTGGTCCCAAAAAACTACTCCCGAGACCGGGAGTAGTGCATCATCAAAAATGAACGCTTAAGCTATATGCTCAAGCAAACCTTATGTTTAGAAATTTGGTAATTAGTAAGGCCTGAAACAGAGGTGTCAACCAATTTCCAAAACTTTTGAAAACCACCAAACCACGAGCTAACTGCGACGTGAAACATGTTAAACAAACCTTTTTCAGATGAACATTTTCGATCAAATAGCCCAACTAATCATTGATGAAAGTAAGTGGCTTGCATTTTCGTTGCTCCTGGCTGCACTTGGCTCTGTAATTACCTTATACCAAAGAAAGAGTGCAACGAGGGACCGTAAGATAGATATGACTTTGAACCTGTTGTTTGGAATAACTATTGGCACCATGGCTTTCGGTCACCTGCTTGCAGTAACAACTAAACTATGGCTTGGTACCCTTGAAGGATCAATTCCATTGTTGTATGCATTGGGTTTCTCAATTGGAGTTCCATCCTGGTGGTTGCTCTATTGTGAGTGGAGCAATTCAGAAGATGAGGTCGACAAAAAGAAAATGATGGGTCTGAACTTTTGGACCGCCGCAACTCTAATGGTGCTCGGAACTCACAATTTACCACTCGCACTACCTGGATTCATAAATGTTGCCAGAAACATTGAAAGTGAATGGATCCCCAAGAAAGCGCTGTTATGGACCAGCCTTCTGATCTTCATGTTTTTGCTTGTAGGATCTATCATCTTTATGATGAATGGGCAAAGCTTTGAAGAGTTTTCAGGTATGGATAATTAATTCCAAAAGAGCTAAGGCTTCAAAAGCCACTCCAATGCCTCATCTTCTGTTTGAAATTTTTTCATAGAAAGGTTCGGGAAAACCAGCTTTATCGCTGAACTGATAAAGTTGGCAAATATGGCACCCATGCTGCTGACAGAATTCACTGTTGCGACTTTGTCTACATTTTTCACCAAGGCTTTGGCTCTGTTCTTAAGTAGATCCTCTTTGATCCACAAACGCGCAGCTGTTGAAAATTCTTTCAGATTCCTTCTATTCAGTAGTATGCTTGTGGCATTTCCGTTTGCTATCTGGTCAGCTCCAACAGTCAGAATGTTTTTTGCTACTTCTTCATCCACAATCCCATTCCACTCAATCCTAATAATCTTCTCAGTTTTGTTGATGCTTACATAACTTCCCATGTCTTCTCTAAGAATGACATAGCTTAACTTGAGGTTCATCAATTGATCGATACCCATGACTTATTGATAGACTTTTGCGTGAGCTAATAATTTGCTTTGCATCTTCACTCCACTTTCTTCAATGGCCTTCTTGTTGATGGCAAACCTCAATCGGTTATTCTCAGTATAGAAGGCAATGTCAGCACCCTTGGAGAGAAGATCCTCGTTATCAGTAGCTATCAGGATTGGTTTCCCATAAGCTGCATTTTGTACCGATTCAAGTAAATGTGAGGATTCATTAGGCAGATAAAGCAACTGACATTCGGTGCTCTCCTGCAGATGATTTTCTTTCAATTGTCTGATAAGAAAATCCACTTTATACTCAGCCAGGTAAATCGTCTCATTTGCAACTTCTGACTTACCAATAAAGCCGATCTCTATGTTCTCACCGCCCCAATCAAAATAGTCAGTAATTCGAAGCAAGTACTGTGCCTTATTCCTTGGGTTTGCTTCCTGTGCAAAGGCGGCACTCATTAAACAGGTCAGTGTAATTAGTAATAGTGATTTCATAATTCTTTGGTTTAACTTAATCTCAAGTGTGAATTTCAGTCTTTAAAGAATTTGAGATCTGTTTTATTCGGTGACTGACTGGATTTTCAAGGTAGACGCTTGTTTTACTCGTCTGGCTAGCATGTTCCCTGGTCTGATCCATGAAGCATTTATTACGCTACCGGATCCTTTTCGACGATGGAAGCTCTGGTATGCCTTTTCCCCAGAGCGTCCGCACAAAGCAAAAGTTCTGCTTCGATCTTCTTTATATGTTCAGGATTACTCACCAGCCTAACATCTAATAGCGATGAAGATAAAATGGGAATAATGTTGGTTCGTACCCAACTAATGAACTCAGAAGGAATGGGTGAATCGGACACATCAATGACCAGCTTCTCATTCGCATACTGAGCTATCAAAGAGTTTACATTTATACAAGCTTCTTTGAAATCACCAAACCGGATATTGTTATTCCATTTCATTTCCAGCTGATTGGATTCCTTATTCAGGTCTATAACTACCGCATCATTTTCGAATAGAACCTCACTTGAATCATCATGAGAATGTTTTAACATCAACTTGAATTCGGTCCACTCGCCGACCTGACTTTCGACTGTGATCTTCGCACCAATGGAATCGGCCATTAGCTTACTGATGTACAGTCCTGTACCTCTTCCTTCAACATCCCAGTTGATCCTCGAGTACAGTTTGAATAGCTTTTCGCCGTACTTCTCAAGGTCAATCCCCTTTCCAAAGTCCTTGATCCTGATAATCGTGCCTCCTTCTGTTTTTTCATTAGAGATCACAATTCTTGGTGCCTCAGAGGGTTTACGATGCGTTAGCGCATTACCGATCAAATTGGACAAGATTCCTTCAAGTGCTGGTTTGTTGGTGAACATGTGTACTTTGGCTGAAATGTCTAGGTTAATTTCAGCATCGCTAGCAGATATTTCTTCTTTATAAGTTTTCAACGCGTTTTCAGCAACTTCCTTAAGTGAGATAATTTCCTTTTTCTTGTAAACATCATTTCTTATGCCTGTGATATCGTTGAGTTCATGTACGATCTCATCCAGGTTCTCAGCCACATCATGAAACTTACTTAGCAAATCGATTTTACCCTCGTTTTGCTCAGTACTGTTTATGGCTGTTAGCAAGCCCTTCAATGCAGCGACCGGAGCTCTGAGATTGTGTGAGACTGTAAAAGAAAACTGCATTAACTCTCCATTGTGCCTGACGAGTTCTTCGCTGGTATATTTCAGCAGGCTATTCTTGTTTAGCAACCGCTCCCGCAGCATCTCATTGGATGATGTCATTTTCCCATATCGCTCACGCAAATGATCAAGCTGTCGTTTCAGTTTTTCATTTTCCTGACTTGATTCATTCAGGGAATTAGCCATCTTACACATCTGTCTATCGATTGGAATGTAGCCTATACATAATAGTAACATACTTATCCCAATCCCGATTAATCCAATGATATTGAGTGCGTTTAGTAAAAGCATAAGCGTAACTTTTAAGGGTATTGCGCCAAATAAGTGGATGATAGACCAGGATTCGTGGATTTTCGTTGAGTGTACAGTTTTTCACGGCAGAAATGAAAGCCAATGAATGTATCGATACGTTGATAAGGTCCATATCCAACAGGCAATCACAATTATTCACCTAGGATTTTAGTACCATCACCGAATAACCTGCCTGAAAACCACATGAACTACATAATATTGGGGACTGATTAAAAACCTACACTCACGTGGAAATTGCCAAGAAAGTAATAGTCGCCGGATATTTCGGGGTGGGAAAAACCTCGCTAATCAGGAGATTCGTACATCAGAAATTTTCCGATCAATACCTGACCACTATTGGGGTGAAAATTGACAAGAAAATCGTTAGCATTAATGGTACATCCGTAAACATGATACTTTGGGATATAGCAGGTGAGCAGACGGTCTCGAAGATCCCAAAATCTTATTTCACAGGAGCTCAGGGCCTGATCTATGTATTTGATCTGACCCGAGAAGAAACCTACGTCGATCTTGAAAACCAGCTTTTCGATATCCAAAAGCAGAATCCTGGCATTCAAACCATTGTCCTGGGAAATAAGTCAGACCTTATCGAGGATGACCAACTGGAAGAAATTAGGTCAGAAGTAACTACCAACTTCCGTACGACCAGCGCAATGAGCGGAGATAATGTAGAAGAGGCTTTCACCCACCTAGCAGAGCAAATGATATGAATCTACAAGAACTTAAGTTCAGTTCTATTGAATCAAAGATCCAGGCAGTCCTTTTTGATGCCGACGGGCTGATCAAAGAATCAGACAACACAATGTTTGACCTAACTGCAGGAACGGAAAACATTTATGAGATTGTTGATCTCTTGCTGGGAATGGAGGATGTCATCAGAGGGTTGAGCCCAAAGGAGGAACTAAAATTCAATTGTGTAGATACCGTGATCAACGGATATCATTCACAATTTGATATCACCATCAGTCGTTATGATGACCATTTTCTCTTACTCCTCTATGATTATGCCGAGCAGTATCAACGAGTTTTTGAACTGCAACAAGAACGTAACGTAAGGGATATTTCAACCAATAAACTGGAGCGTGAGCATAAAAAGATACGAGAAGAAAATGAGATCATCAGTCGGCTTTACGAACAAATGTCTGCGTCAGGGACTTCAGAATATGTGCTCTTAAAATCGGACAACATCCTTGTAAATGTTGATTTGAATACGGTAAATTATTTCGAGGCATACGGTGATTACATCAAGGTTCATACTGAATCAAAGACCTACATCATCTATAATCGAATGAAACATATCGAGCCACAATTACCAGTAAATAATTTTGCTCGAATACACAGATCTTATATCATCCAGATCAATAAGATCAAGAACATTGAACAAATGAGCGTAAACGTTGCTGATAAGATCTTACCTATCGGCAAACAGTATAAGCAGGAATTGCTTGATAAAATGAACATGCTCTAATCAGTCACGCAAAAATTTCAAACTATGGCAGAGAAAAAAGATAACCATATAGAAAGTTTAACCAATGCCGATGGTGCAACCCAGGAAGAACTGAACAAGCTGGATGCCGTCCGGGATCTCCTTTTTGGTCAGAATGTCAAAGAATACCGGCAGGAGATCAGGGAACTCAAGCAGGAGCTTGATAAATCCGACAGTCAGTTATCCAAACGATTGGATGATCTCAGTAGTAAACTGGAGGATCGTCTGAAAGAAATCGAGGGACAACTAAAGGTACTGGCCGAGGATAAAGTCGACAGGAATTCGCTTGCCGAAGCATTCAGCTCATTGGCAAAATCCATCCAAAAATAAAATGGATAACCCTCAGGGATTGACAACCTTAAAGGAGCTTCTTTTCGAAGAAGAAAGGGAGAAGTACGAGCAACTTAGCAGTGAGCTCAAGGATGTCAATCACCGTATTGAAGAGTCGTTGACCAACCGAGAGGTGCCTGATGAGGAAATCGATCAGATTGTGAATAAGATGGTCACAATCATGCCGGAAAAACTGGGTCCGACCATCACCCAGACGTTGAAGGTCCAGATAAAGGAATCAAAGGATGAGGTAGTGCAGGCTTTATTTCCAATTATTGGTCAAATGATCAAAAAATATGTGGCCCAGGAAATCGCCGTGCTCTCGGAAAAGATCGACCGACAGATGGAATCCCTTTTCTCGTGGGATATGCTAATACTTCGTATGAAAGCGATGGTTCAAGGAGTCAGCTTCAACGAATTAGTGGTTCAACAAGCAACAGAGGCACAGATCCAACAAATATTCATCATTGAAGAGGGATCCGGCTTACTAATGGCGAGCTATGCCCGAACACAGGTGCTCGATCAGGATATGACCGCAGGTATGCTTACCGCAATAAAGGCATTTGTTGAGGATTCCATTCAGGAGAATGAACAACTTGAGACCGTTGCTTATCAGACCTACTCCATCTATGTACAATCCTTCAACAAGTTTTACGTGGCGGTTGCTTTGAGTGGTAATATGACCGCAGCGTTCAAAAGTCAACTGGACGAACGTATCCTGAAGTTTGTGAAGGATCATTCATCCAAAGACACTACCAGTGAAAAGATGATGGTAAAACAAATTGAAAGACATTTTAAATCACTTTAGAAATGAAAAAATTAATCGTTGGAATCATTGTTATCTCGCTTCTGGCAATCGTGTTTTTTCAATACAAAAACTATCGCCGGTTCAATCCTCCTGCGGATTATGAATATGCGATCAGCGAATCGATCGACATTAACTATCACGATCAATCACTGTTGGAAGAGTATTACAGCAAAGTGTTTGAAATAGGAAGTTTTGCACGTTCGCAATGGAGGACCTCCGGTGTTGATGTTCGGTTCCCGGATATGGATAATGTCGGTGAGATCAATGCTGCCAAATATTACACCAGTTTGCAATCCCGTGTTGCTTTTTTGGAACAAATGCTTGAGGGATCCAATCAATTAAAATCAGAAGGATTTTCTAATGCCGAGATCATTCGGATAGAGAGCGGACTACCAACCGAACTCGTTAAGGCAGGGATTACCAAAGAAGACCTAAGTGCACTGCAAATTGGTGACAATAACAGACTTGTTTGGATGCTTCAGGAAAAATTGATTGAGAAGGGATACCCTCACCAACTTGACGGATTATTTGGTATTGATACCCAAAACTCCCTGATCACATATCAAACTGATAATAATCTCTTCCCTTCAGGAGCAATGAATGAAGAAGTATTTACTAAGCTATTTCTCGATTGATCACCGAGGATTTAGGTACTTTCAACTAGCAACTCAGCGGTTTAACTAAAAACCAGGAAATTCATTTCAATCTCCATCTACTTTGATAAAAATTCAAAGACATGGAGCCTTTTTTTATCACATCCACTTCGATTACGCCAGCTATAAAGTTCAGTCCTGAAAATGGTTTCTTAGCTATCAAAGGAAGATCCAGTCCGGAGAATTCATTAAGATTTTATTCCCGATTACTGGAAACGATCAGCAGAGCAAATCTTCAACGTTTGAACGTGAAAATATGCCTGGAGTATTTCAATACGAGCAGTTCCAAATGCCTTTTTAATCTTCTTAGGATCATCAAGTTCAGGCGAGATAGTGGTGTTCCAATCCATGTAAAGTGGTACTATGAAAGTTTTGACGATGATATGCTGGAGGTAGGAGAAGATTACAGCGAAGCATTGGATCTGCCATTTGTGTTCGTTGAGTACGATTCAACCATCAAATAAGGAAATAAACAGCGAGAAGAATTCGAGTGGTGGTTCGCTCGAAACGTGAGTGATGGAAGCCGGCATAACTGCCGGCTTTTTTACTGATATAAGTCGTGTTAATCACACGCTTATTCTATAATTTTCGTTCATAGCCTACATAATTATGAAGCGTTCTGAATTCTTGAAAATATGCAGTATCCTCGGAATAGGCCTGCCGTTTCAAAGTGCGTTCTCATCCTGCAAGGGAGATGAAACAGAAGCAAGATTTACAGGCTCCGTCCTGATCATTGGTGCAGGAGCCGGGGGACTTTCATCCGGGTACCTGTTGGATCAACAAGGGATTGAGTACAAAATATTGGAAGCCTCATCCAATTATGGAGGCAGGATGAAACGAACCGAAAATTTTGCAGACTTCCCTATTCCATTAGGTGCAGAATGGATCCATGCTGATTCGAGCATATTTGAAGAAATTCTTAACGACCCTTCGATCCAGGTAAATGTGGAAACGGTGAGTTACAACTCCAATGATGACTATGGCTATTGGGAAGATGGAGAGCTGGAGATGAGTAAACTGGGACCGGTAGAAGACCTCAAGTTTGTGAATTCAACCTGGTTCGATTTTTTTGACCAATACATTGTTCCAACTGTCTCGCAAAATATTTCTTACAACAAAGTTGTTCAGTCAATTGACTATTCCTCTGATCAGGTTACTGTGACAACATCCGATGGGGAGACCCATTCGGCAGACCGGGTCATCGTATCCGTGCCTCTAAAGGTGCTTCAGGATGGAGACATTGTTTTCAAACCGGACTTACCCGCATACAAAACGGTTGCAATCAATGATGTAACAGTGTGGGAAGGTTTTAAAGCTTTCATTGAGTTTTCCGATAAGTTCTATCCCCCGATCACAGAATTTGATATTACTCCTACCTCTGATGGTCAGCAACTATATTATGATGCCGGTTATGGCCAGCAAAGCAGCAAAAACATCCTTGGACTTTTCGCTGTTGGTTCGGCCGCACGTAAATACATCTTCTTAGAGGAGGATGAACTGTTGAATTTTATGCTAGTAGAATTGGACACCATTTTTAGTGGTCAGGCCACACCTGGTTACATCAAACATATTGCCCAGAATTGGTCCAATGAGCCATTTATCAAAGGGGCTTATGTATTTGATGATGAGAATTGGAGAACTGTTAGAGTACTTGGTGATTCTGTAGATAAGGTTTTATTTGCCGGTGATGCTTACACGGACGGTGAAGATTGGGGAAATGTTCATACAGCTGCTCAATCTGCAAGGGTTGCGGTAGAAGAATTAATGAGATCATGATCAAATTTCCCTGTAAAAAAGCTTGCATTTCAGACACTACTGTACCGAAGATCTGAATGTCAAATCACTCTGTGCATCAAACTTTTCAAGTGACTGGCGTTGGCCGGTAAGTCTTCTGTGGACATGGCCTGAGCAGCCTCCAGCATATTGTCCTTGAATGTGAAGGCTCTCGTGCTGCTCAACGTCTTCTTCAAACCTTCCTCGTTTCGAACGTAATCACTTTCCAAAACAAGTTTAAAAGACCTCTTATCCCTATTTAGCTCTGAAAATGTTCCATAAGACACTTCTACTCGACCCGTATTATGACACACATAAAAGTGAACACGACCATCGTTTGTTGGTTTGAAGTATCCTGTTTCCCAGTGCTTAAAAATTCGTTTATCCCCTTCAAAGACCCATGCCTTTTCCTCAAATAAAATAAGAGGTTCGTCTCTATAACCCACAGGATCAACCTCAAACTCCATTTCATCTTCATAAACAAAATCTTCGATCGTAGGAAATTGTCCAAAACCCTTTCCTGTCCAACTCCCCTTTAACCAGAGCAATGGTTCTAAAGTCTCTCTTAATTGTTCAACACTCATAAAAATTCTTTTTTTGTCAGCCAAAGTTCTTCCACTCGATACATATGAAAATGATCATGCATCAATGTGTGTCGCAAAAGGATCAATGCATTGTATTCTTCATATTGTGGGTGGGTCGCCTGCTTCTCCCAGTGAAAATCTTCAAAGCTCCCCAGCAAATCAACTGTCGATTTCCTTGACTTATCAAAGGTCAAAAGTTGGTCTTCAAGATCAAGATTTATTAACTCGGAATCAGATACCGTGTCACCCGGAAGGTATGGTTCAAACGTTGGTTGTGGGTCCGTTTTGAAAAGTTGGAATCGATGATGTATCATTTCCTCAGCCTGAGCAAGGTGGCACACGTTTTCGTGAATGGTCCACTTCCCTGGTCTTCTCACTTCCTTTAGACGCTCCTTCGGAATCCCCCTCAATAGGTTTGATAGAATGAATGGCGTTTGTGAAAGGCTATCTATCAAAACATCAATTTCCGAAAGATTGATCATTTTAAACAAAAGTCAATGCGTTCTCCAAATCCCGAATAATGTCAGCTTTGTCTTCTATGCCCACCGATAAGCGAAGAAGCCCGTCTGTAATGCCCGCTAATGCCCGTTGTTCAGGATCTACCATTGCATGGGTCATGGAGGCGGCATGCTGAATCAGTGTAGATACATCGCCCAGTGATACCGCAAGCGTACAAAGACTAACATTATTTACTAACCTTCGACCCTCCTCAACTCCTGCGACTTCAAATGAGATCATACCTCCGAAACCACTCATCTGCTTTTTGGCCAATTCATGTTGAGGATGTGATGCAAGACCCGGGTAATGTACCTTGATCACTTTTGGATGAGTCTCCAGAAATTGGGCAACAGCCATCGCATTTTCATTGTGCCGTTCCATACGCAATGCCAATGTCTTCAATCCGCGATGAGCCAGCCAGGACGTTTGAGGAGATGGTACACCTCCTAAGAATTTATTGATCTTCCACCGGCATTTTTTCACAAATTCATCACTACCGATCGCCGCTCCTGCCAAAAGATCAGCATGTCCACCGATATACTTGGTCACACTATGGACCACCACATCAACTCCCAAAGTGAGTGGTTGCTGATTATACGGCGTGGCAAATGTGTTATCCATTACTGTGATTAGCTGCTGTGATCTGGCAATTGCCACTACCTGCTCGATATCACAGAGTTTCATCGTCGGATTGGCAGGAGATTCCAGGTAAAGTAGCCTAGTATTTTCCCGAATTGCTCCTTCATATGCCTTTGGATCAGTCCCATCTACATAGGAGACTTCAACACCAAATGCGGACTCAAGGTGATTCAGCAATCCGCTGGTAGATGAATAAATTGAAACCGGTGCAACAACATGATCTCCGTGTTTTAGGAAGGTCAATAATGTATTCGATATGGCAGCTATTCCTGAAGCAAAGGCAATGGCAGCTTCCCCTTTTTCAAGAATCGCTAATGCCTTTTCAAATGCTTCTTGTGTGGGGTTTTGGATCCGGCTATAGAAATAACCCGGATGTTCACCTTCATGGATCGCAGCTCCTCTTTCTGCATCCGGAAATGCGAATGTTGATGCGTGATAGATCGGGGTAGAAATCGCTCCTGAAAAGGCGGCTGGGTCACTTCCGGCATGTACAGAGAGAGAGTCAAAATGGTAGTTGTCTTCCTTCATTTTTGAGTGATTTTGAAATCTGCAAGGTAGCCACTAATGCTCACTCACAACAGGAACTTGATGCTGTCTCCACGATCAAATTGTTAGGGTCCACGGCAGGTGGAACACCACAAACACCTGATTCCGGCAATTCCAGGTGTACCTTTCGGGCAGCTTCCCAATCTCCAGCTAATCCAGCCACAATTGATCGTACTTGTTCGTATCCGGTTGCCAATAAAAACGTCGGCGCCCGACCGTAGCTCTTCATTCCGACGATATAAAAATTTTTATCCGGATGGCGCAACTCTGCTTCTCCATGCGGTGCTACTGATCCACAACTATGGTTGTTAGGATCAATCAATGGAGCAAGCCTTATCGGGCTTTCAATGCTCGGATCCAATGATAGCCTCAACTCCTTCAGAAAGCTTAAGTCAGGCCTTAAGCCCGTGGAGACAATAAGCTCATCGACCTGCACTTCTTCAACACCCTGAGTTGACTGACCAATGACAACTAGTTTCTCATCAGCTGAACGGATGTGCTCCGTGAAAAATGGTGTATGAACCGCTATTCTTTCAGAATCAACTAATTCTTTCACCCGTTGACCAACTAAACCCCTTCCCGGTAATTCGTCATCTCCCAGACCACCATAAGCATCTTGAATATGCGATTTGGTGAGGATCCAGTCCAGCTTTCCGATACCTAAATCAGCAAGCTCCAGTAACACGTTGATTGCAGAATGTCCTCCACCGATCACAGCAATGTCCTTATTCAAATACCTCGATTTATGTTTACCAAGTACATCGGGTACTCCATAATAGATCTTGTCATGATGTTCAACTTCACCAATTGCCGGAAGACCATTGGCTCCAGCAGGGTTCGGGTGCTTCCAGGTGCCGGAAGCGTCAATCACAGCCCGCGCCTCGAAGAGTTTAATCAACCCTTCCTGTTCCACCTGCAGAACAAAAGGAGCTGATTGCCGACCGGCATTCCTCATTTTATTGATCCGCTTTCGGGTGATCGCCCGGACTTTTGAGTTGAGATGGATATAAGGATTGATTTCATTGGTCATGGAAAGGGGTTCCAGGTAATCCTCTATTAACTGCCTTCCGGTTGGTAAGTGATCATCCAAGGGTCGTTTCCAGTCGTAATGCGACAAAATCTTCCGCGCCGACTTATCAATGTTGTACCGCCATGGTGAGAACATCGGCACATGCTCCCAGCTACGTACACTATCAGCTACTTCTTGGCCCATCTCAAAGATCATGAATGGTTGGTTGCGGAGGCTTAGATGAGCTGCAGCAGCCAAACCAACAGGCCCTGCACCAATAATAGCAATAGGTAAAGTATTCTTATCACTCATAATTCATATCGTTTAATTGCGATTCATAAAACTAATGATTCAAATCGTAATTAGACGAACTTTATCGAAATTAAATCGTATATCGTGTCTAAACGATTTAAAATGAAATACCTAATCCTACTATCCTTTACAACTTTTTTGTTTTCTAATTTCAACCTGATGGGTCAAAGTATTCATCCCCTGGAGCTAATACAAGAACATTACAAACAGCTTTCAACACTCGACGATCGACCAAATACGACTCGCTCCGATCTTGATGACATCTCTTTTCCAATGGAAGGTCGAGCTACCGGGCAACAATTCATTGGGTGGAAGCCTACCTACTTACGCGATGGAGATGTAGTGCAATTAAAAGCTCTGAGGATGTTTCCGGCCAATAGTTCGGATCAAACCAAGGCCGAACTGGAATATCTGCAGGAATGGCAAGCCAAACGAACTCTGTCAGATAAAAAACGTGCCCTGGAGATTGCACGTATAGGTTATTGGCCGCCATTAGATATGTCAAACAACAATTTTGGCAATACCGAACACCTCTTTTGGGAGTGTCAGTCCATCCTGGATGACTGTGATGTTGCAGATTACCCGGCTACAGCAAGGTTGCTGGCAGGTGTCACACGCGATGCAAGGATCATAGAGTTCACGATCAAGTATCATTTGTTACGAGCAAGGCCTTACCACCTGGAACCGACACTAGAATCTATGGGAAGGGTTCCCAATCCTTCATTTGCGAGCGGACATACGTTATGGGCATACATCCAGGCGTTTACCTGGAGTGAATTGATGCCCGAAAGAAGGAAGGCGTTTCTGGATCTGGCGTTTGAAGTAGGTCTATCACGGGAGATCATGGGTATTCATTACCCCAGCGATGAAGAAGCCGCCAGGATCATTGCGCACACAATGCTTTCCCTTATGATGAAAAATGATGATTTCAGGAACGACCTGGCTAAAGCCAGAAGTGAATGGAAATAAAATCCTAAAAGCTACTTAATATGAAAAACGCATTCAACGGACTCCTCAGTAATTATTTAAAGGTAGGATTCCGGTCTTTAAGCCGGTATCGGAATTACTCCATTATCAACATCCTTGGGATGGTAATTGGATTATCAAGTTTCATCGCCATTGTTATCTACATTCATGCAGAAATCAGCGTAGATCATCAATATGAAGAAGGTGAGCATATCTATCGAATGAATGTAAGATATGAACGTCCTGACAGACTAACATACTACCCGATCATCCCTCCTGCCGTGGCACCAACTGCCCAAAGTAGTTTCCCGGAGATCGAGCGGATTGCACGCCTGAGGTACGCTTATGATGTTTTAATGTTTGACGGGGAGAAATCCTTCTACGAGGAAAGGGTTTTTTTCGCTGAGCCCGATTTTCTAAGGATGTTTGATTTAAGAGCCATTCAGGGGGATCCGATCAGCATATTATCAACTCCCAATTCTTTGGTGCTCACAGAAAGTATGGCTCACAAGTATTTTGGCAACAACGATCCCATAGGAAAATCCATTCGATATAATGATGAGTTAACCCTCAATGTTGGTGCTGTTATAGAAGACGTACCGGAAAACACTCACTTCACATTCGACTTCCTTATTTCTTTCATTACCTATCAACCTGGTCGTGGAAGTCTGGCTGATCTGACAAGTTGGAGATGGTTGGGATTTCTCACCTACGTTCAGTTGAATGAAAGTGCAAACATTGAAGAACTGGAAGGCAAACTGTCAAAGATGTTTGTTGACAATCGCCCTCCTAGTCCAACAAGTGTTGCCACTATGGAGCTGCAGCCTCTTTATGACATTTATTTGAAATCTTCAGAGATAGCAAACCCGCAAGGTGGGTTATTCAGGATCAATACTTACGAGAACATCGTTAGCCTTGGGATTGTAGCAGCATTGATCGTCGTAATTGCTCTGATCAACTACCTCAATATTGTAACGGCCCTCATGAGAACACGCACCAAGGAAATGGGCATTCGTAAAGTACTGGGAACATCAAAAGGAAAGATCATTGGTCAACTAATGACCGAAACCATGGTATTGATCGGTTTGTCAGCCTTGATAAGCTTTATTGTATTAGCGGTACTCGGCCAGTTAGGTTATCTCGCTACTATTAACCTGAATACCATTGCATTGGTCTTTGGGATCGTCATGGCCCTTGGGTTACTATTCAGTATCGTTACCGGAATGTACCTCGGAGCTATTTTCTCAGGCTATTCTGCTATCGCGTTACTGAAAAATCGTTTGGGTATCAAGACCTCTAAATTCTCCCTAAAGCATGTGGTTTTACTGGCGCAGTATACCATTTCAGCTTCGCTGATAGCAATCAGTTTGATCGTTATCGCCCAGATCAACCATTTCTCAACCAGGGAACTAGGGTACGATCGGGAAGGTGTTCTCACACTCCCATTCCGGGGAAGTAATGTGGAATCTGAACTTGAACGTTTGCGAAATGAACTGAAAAGCAATCCGGCTATTACAGGTGTCACATTTGGACCACCGATGGATGGTAGTTCCAGCGGAAGTCCGCTTCGACTGAAAGAATGGCCTGAAAATGAAACCATCCAAACTGCCTATTTCGGAGTTGATTTTGAGTTTACAACATTTATGGATCTGGAGTTGAAAACCGGACGATTCTTCGATCCGACGATCCGGTCTGATTCCACACAGGCTCTGTTAGTCAATGAAACACTCGCCGAATCACTAGGATTGGATGATCCGGTTGGAGCCAACGTGATTTTTGCAGGAGGAAATGAATTCCGGATCATTGGCATGTTTTCCGATTTCCATTATCAATCTCTTCACCACCAAATTGGACCAATGGGACTGGTCATCAACTTTGTTGAACCACGAAACATGTTGATCAGATTTCAGACGAACAATTTGAGTGCTACCATGGCCTCCATTGAAGAAAGTTGGCAGGTAGTTTTCCCAAATAATGAATATCCCTTTCAATATAAGTTTCTGGATGATCAGTTAGCCACTTTATATAAGAACGAGCAAGAATTCTCAAGTCTCATTCAACTGTTCACGGGACTGGCCATCTTCGTCGCTCTGTTGGGATTGTATGGACTAAGCTCCATCGCAATTCACCTTCGTCTGAAACAAATAAGTATCATGCGAGTATTAGGAGCACGGTTGTTCCATGTAGGTAAACTGGTTGGATTTAATTTCCTGGTACTTGCGATTCTGGCTTGTGTGCTTTCCTGGCCACTGGTTCAATTCCTAATGAACCGATGGTTAAGCGATTTTGCCTATCAAATTGACCTGAATGTGCTGTTTCTATTCGAGACGCTGGGGCTCGTTTTACTGATCACCATCCTAACCCTGGTTTACCAGGTAAGAAGAGCAATTGTTACAAATCCAACGGTTATTCTTAACAATGAATGACTAATCGACAAAGCGGGAAATGAACTGATTAAATTCACTCATAAGCTCCCGGTTCAGGAAATAAAAGGTGAATTTGTCCTTCGGTTGTGTTAAAAAAAGTCCGCATTCCCGAAGGACTTTCACATGCTGAGACATGGTGGATTGTGAGTAATCAAACATCTCCACCAGCTCTTTATTGCATGTTTCATTATCCAGGCCCTGGCCTTTGTCCTTCTCGTCCAGGTAGCGAACAAGAGCTACCCGCAAGGGGTGAGAAAGCGCATTAGCGATCGCTGCAATTTTGTGATCTTGCTCTTCGATGTATGAACTGGTCACCTCCGTCCGGATACGCATATCAAAACATTTATTGCAAATATACGATTGCATTCAGGACGGTGACTATTCTCAATCGAGGATCGTAATCACCGTGTCCAATGCAGCAGCATAAAAATAGCCTAACCCTCCATTTGTGATATTGCCAATAACGTTAGCAGGAGGTCCTGAAAGTCCCAGTGGTTCAGCTCCTTCGGATTCTGTAGTCAAGGCCTCAAGAAACTCGAGATACTCATCACTGACCGTGTACATCAGCACAGTAATGGAGTCGTTTTCAAAACCTCTATCCATTTCATAGATCAGGAAATCTTCCAGGTATTCGTCTTCCAGGAAGTCATCGTCAAACCAACCCAGGTTTGTAGCCGTATTGGTTTCCAGAATGTCATTGCTATAGACTTCAAACATGTAGCTATTGTCAACTCCAATTATTTCCTGTCCATATATTCCGACAGTATAAATACTATCTTCTAATTGAAGGCCAGTGTCTTCATCAAATTCAGGATCTTTCACATTGTATATTGAATCGATCTCCATCGATGGCATCATCAGGCTGGAAGCCTCAAAAGTTGATGCTCCAGCTAACTCAAAAGTTAATATGATCGAAAGTGTATAGGTCCTGCCAACAACTCCGGCAAATGAATTCTCGGACACGTAAGTCCCGGGTGTTTCTTCCACATAATTATAAGTGGATATTCCATCGCTAACACGTACAATAGCGCCCTCAATCCCGGACGGATCCGCCGCATTAAAATAGTCGGCGGTCCGTGTCAGGACAAGCTGATGCCGTTTGAATTCATTAGTCACCCGACCTTCTGCGACCAACTTGATCTGGTCACTACCAACCTCCCAGTCGATGACCTCTTCACAAGCCATTAGACCCACTAAAACCAATGCAAAAAGAAGTCGTAAGGCGTTCGGCATCAAAGTATTTGTTTTGTTTTCTGTATGATTCATTGCTGTTAAAATCTAACGTTGTAAGCTATCGAAGGAACCCATCTGAAGATGGTGTAGCGAATGGCTTCTGTCTGATTGGTTCCTTCTCTTGTTTGGAATGCGATGAAGTTGGGATTCTTTCTTCCGTAAGCATTGTAGACCGAGAAAGTCCATGAGCCCTTAAGCTTTCTGTTTTCATTTTTCTTTTGCTCAATCGTCAGCCCAAGGTCCAACCGGTGGTAATCCGGTACCCGGTCTCCATTTCGCTCTGTGTATGTTGGGACAATGACATTCCCGTAGTACATCCTTCCACTTGGTGTTGTAAACGGCAGCCCGCTGAAATAGACCCAGTTGGCAGACATGGAAACACGCTTATTGAATTCGTAAGTTGCGACCGTTGTGAAGTTGACAGGTCGGTCGTAGCTCGACCTATAGGTACGACCCTCATTCACTCCGGGGATCTTTCGGAACGAGTTACTGAGCGTCACACTCACCCACCCATTAAATCTACTACTTGGTTTTCGGAGCATCAGTTCCAGACCGTACGACCAGGCTTTCCCAACCCTCAGTTCTCTTTCAAGCTCTTCATTCAACAAAAGATTAGCATGGTCCCTGAAATCGATCTGATTATAGATGTGTTTGTAGTAAGCTTCTGCAGAAAACTCGAATTTATTGTTTGAAAAGTTTCTGAAATATCCTCCTGAAACCTGATCCGCAAGTTGTGGTCTCACATTGGGAGAAGAGGGAAACCAAATATCCAACGGCGTTCCTGAAATGCTATTAGAAGCCAGATGCATGAACTGAGTCGTTCGGGCATAGCTCATTTTCAAAGAAGCGTTATTATTCAACTGGTAGGTTGCTGAAAACCTTGGCTCAAAACGTACATACGTATTGAAGACGTTCCCCTTGCTATGGAAAATGGAATCTGTCCTGTCAAAATTTGAGTCATATCTGTATTCAATTCCTTCTCCGATATTCTGAAAAATGCCGAGTCGTCCTCCATAAGCCAACTGAATTCGGTTTGTGAGGCGTTGTTCATTGCCAATATAGACTGCATGATCCAAGGAGCGACTTTTGGTGATCGCTACACTTCCATCATCACTGGACCCACTTACTGTTACCTCTCCGGGATCGAAACGGTGAATGGTTGAGGAAACGCCAAAGGTCAGCGTATTGTTGGTGTTAACGAAGTAATCGAAATCAACCTTCGCTGTGTAATCCCGAAGTTTTGATTTCCAGTCAAACCGGAAATCCTGTATGCCTGCCCCAAGTTTGTAATTGTAGTCACTGAATATTAGAGACGTATTCGAGAACAGTCTCTTGTTGAATACATGGTTCCAACGGATCGTAGTGGTAAGATTTCCCCAGCGGAAATCCGTCGAGAAAGTACCAGCACTATTCTCAAACGACAATACATCACGCCCTGCATAGCTGGATACGAAGACACGGTTATTTTCATCGAGTATGTAGTTGGCTTTCATGTTAAAATCATGAAAGTACAGCAACGAGTTATCCACGCTTTCCCGATTACTAAATGTTCGTGCCAACAAGTCGGCATAAGTCCTTCGGCCTGAAACAATGATCGATCCCTTATCTTTCACAATGGGTGTTTCCAGGGTCAGTCGTGCTGATATCGGACTGATCCCTCCACTTCCGGTAAATCGCTGATTATTGCCCTCCTTCATCCGAATATCTAACAATGATGACAGCCGACCACCAAAACGTACCGGCATGTTTCCCTTGTAGAATTGCACATTTTTCACTGCGTCATTATTGAAAGTGGAAAAGAATCCCAAAAGGTGTGAAGGGTTATAAACTACCGCTTCATCAAGCAAGATCAAGTTTTGATCAGGAGAACCTCCACGAACGCTGAAACCGGAACTGGTCTCAGAGGTCATTTGAACTCCAGGGAGCAACTTGATGGCCCTAATCACATCAACCTCTCCTAGTAATGCAGGTACATTTTTGATCAATTCTGAGCTTAGTTCTGAATAGCCCATTTGGTTGCTGGTCACGTTCTCATCCGGAGATTTGGAAGTCACGACCACTTCCTCAAGAACTGTGGTCTCCGGTGCAATTTTCATGTCAATCTTTAAATCCTGATCCAGCGTTATTGGAAGCTCTCTTGCCTGAAATCCCAGTGAAGAATAGATCAATGTATAATCTCCTTTGGGTAGAGTAATTGAGT
The DNA here is from genome assembly GCA_965267415.1 of Cyclobacteriaceae bacterium. Classification (GTDB taxonomy): domain Bacteria; phylum Bacteroidota; class Bacteroidia; order Cytophagales; family Cyclobacteriaceae; genus Ekhidna. The sequence continues at coordinate 2,000,038 of OZ253955.1, forward strand.
AGAAGCCGTACACATTAGAGATACTTCCTTTTTGTGTCCCCTTCACTTGTACTGTCGTTCCAATCATTACTTCCCCGGAAGCTTCATCCGTGATGAAACCACTGATCGTATACATTTCCTGCTGGATCGGCTTCAGAATAATGTTCTTGCCAACATATTTGACCGTTAACCCTCCTTTTTCAACCAGCAGATCAAGTAGGTCCTGAACCGTAAGATCAGCGACTGAGATTTCAATCTCCTTCTCCGGTAGTCGCTCTTTACTATAAGAAAGTTGGATACCATCTATTTGATTGAGATGTGAGACAAGCTGATTGACACTCACGGTTTGAGGGCCAAGTTTAGCTGATGCAAGCAGCCGGTCTTCCGGTTGACCCATCAGGGGATAGGCCACCAGAAAAAAACAACATGCTACCAGGCAGTAGAGTCTTTTCATAATCCTTTTCAATTTTCGTTTTTAGTTGATGTAGTAAGTGTTTGGTGTCTGTTCTTCAATCTCAAGGTCAAGCGTGGCTGAGATAATAGCCAGCACCTCTTCCAGGGATTGATTATCAAACAAGGCAGTAAGGTTTTCTGTAGTTGGTGTGTTCAGTTCAAATGCTACTTTATAGAATCGTTCGAGATCAGCTACAACCTGAGCGATTGGAGCATCATCGAATACAAGTTTGCCGGTCTTCCAAGCAAGGAAGTTTGGATCATCATTGAGTGTCTCAGATACCTCACCGGAAGCTCGGTCATAATTTCCTTGTTCTCCTTGCGTAAGTACTACGGCCTGCTGATGAGTATTATCCCGGAAGGAGACTTTTCCCGAAACCACCGTAACAGTAACTGATTCATCTGTCGGGTTGACACTGAACGAGGTGCCTAAAACCTGTGTAGTAGTTGACTTTGTGACAATAATGAACGGGCGTTGTTCATCCCTGCTCACTTCAAAGAAAGCCTCACCTGTTAACCTGACCCTTCGTTCCTCCTCCCCAAAGGATGCTTCATGGCTAATAGTAGCTCCTTCATTCAATGTGATCAATGTCCCATCTGGCAAATTCACTTCTTTGACACCCTCGTTGGCTACAAATTCAGCTTGGGCGACCATTCCTTTGGAAGCTTCCGATTCCGTATTCATCATGAAGTAGGTAATTCCCAGTCCAAGAACAAGTACAGCAGCTACCCGATAGATCCATGGCATGATTTGGCTCCTTGTACCCCTTTCTATTCTTGTCCATGCTTTATCCAGGTCTGGCTTGTAAGAGGAAGCTAATTCCCCTCTTTCTTCCCAAATGGTTTTCAACTGATCAAATTCCTTCTGATTCTCATTCGATGCTGTTACCCATGATTCAACAGCAGCTGTTTCTTCTTCATTAGTTTGACCTTTTAGGAATTTCGCAATGATTGAATACTCTGGTTTATTCATCTTTTTAAGCTTTGTCACTTAAATAGTCAGGATATCCAAGAGGTACCCTAGTGGAAAAATGACTTTTTTTGAAGTTTATCTAAATGCTATACTATCAGGGAAGTCAAGAGCACTAACAGTATCTCCTTTTGGATCAGGAATTCACGGATAAGCTTCAATGCCTTGGAGATGTGATATTCTACGGTTTTAACCGAGATATTCAACTCTTCTGAAATCTGAGGATAGGTCAGTTCCGTATGACGGCTAAGGCCAAAAACAAGCGCCGTTTGCTTCGGAAGTTGCTTCTCTGCCAAGTCAATTGCCCCCGCCAATTCAGCTGATTCCAGTGAAGTATCTGCTGAAAAATCAGCAGCGATAGAAAGAAAATTATCTACCTCATCGTGTATTGGGTGATTGGCGTTGATATGATTGATGCATCGATTTTTGACTGCACGGGTCAGGTAGGAATTGGCGTCTTTTATCTCACTTTTCTGTCGATTATTCCAAACCGAAATAAAAACATCCTGAACAATTTCTTCTGAAGCAGATGGGTCACCAATGACACGAATGGCGTAATGTGTCAACCGTGTATAGTATGTATCAAATAGTGTACGGAGTGCTTTTTGACTCCCGGATCGTAGTTCCGCAAGGATCTGTTCTTCCGACATGAACCGGTTCTTGAATTAGGGCGATTACAGCAAAAATAGGATTTCAATTGCTTTCCAACACTTCCAGCGCTTTCAGTAGCACTTCATCCTCTTCAAGGCTTATATTCTCAATATAGATATCAGGAGGCACTCCTTTCCCTTCATAGTTGACCATATCCCTGGAGTAGGTCCTCTTGTTGGATAATGATACTCTCCAACCATTCTTTAGTTTAAAACCACTCATATGAGAAAGTGATCCATTTGTGTTAGTACCGATTACTGTGACATGTGGCATCCGTTTCATGGTCATGGTAAAGACTTCACTTCCACTGGCGGAAAAATCACTTGTGAGGATGATCACGGGTTTGAGATATTGCCAATCTCCATAAGGTGATATATTCCAGGGTTTCAATTCGGAATATGTATCGGTTTTCGGTTTTCTTGTTTCTTTATAATGCCCTACCTCATTTACGTTAACCATCCTCCCTGCAACCTGATGTAGGTACTTATCAGAACCTCCCGGATTTGATCGAATGTCTAAGATGAGTCCTTCCGTATTCCTGAGTTCTTCCAAAGCTGCAGCAAATCCCTCATAGCTCTTATGCATCCGGTTCAACCTGACATAACCCCACCTTCCATTTGTACTGTAATGATTATGCTTTTCGCTACTGACTGGTTTGTTAAACCCATTTCGAATTAAAGCCTGATCAACAAACTCAGCAAATGCCTCTTCTCCTCCATATCGATAAAAAATTACTGTTGAATCAGGAAAGCCGTTACTGTTACAAAGCTTGAGCTGCTTACCGGATTCATCCATGAGTGCCGTATGTGCATCATTCAATTCAGAGATCATCTGGCAGCAAACGTCGAAAAGGGCCTCCTTAGACATTTCCGAATTCACCATAGAACGATAAACCGTACGTATTTGATCCCAATCGACCCTACGAGGTTCAAACCCGGCATATCGATCGCTGAATGTCTGCCAGAGTTCATCGAATATGGTTACCGGATCATATTTAGGCTGGGCCTGTGGAAAAAATAAGATGAAACTTAGAGCGAGTGGCAGGTAGGTTCTTAGGTGCATAGGAACATAAAACGTAGCAATTCACACAATAGTACCGTAACCGTAATGATCTCCTTTTTGATCGTAAAGATCAAAACGACTACTATCGACTACTTTTCCATATCCTATCTGCTTACCTAACAATTCGTAAATGTTAAAGCGGTTCTCGTCTACAAATGAACCATATTGGGTGTGATCCCCGTCGTTATCATAGATCTCAACTCGTTCTTTATCAATTACCCGGAGGTATCCGATCATATTCCCCTTCAGATTATGGATGTTGTATCGGTCATTCGTTTTCATATAAAGATGTATTAATCACAGTCGAAATTATCACAGCTTGTATTGTCTGGTTATGACTAATGTTAGTTTAATAAATGGGAAAAACCATTTATTAATGACAAACCTATAAATGCTAATTAATTAATCGCTCATAGCCATTAATTAAACCCATTTATTCAGCTACTCCGATCACGTAGGTTTAATTCAAAAAGAGAATACCTTGTGAAAATAAACTTTAAGCTAAATGGAGATCGTGTCACAGCAGATGTAGAACGAGATACCAAACTACTCTGGTTTTTACGCGAAAAATTAAGATTGACCGGAACAAAGTTCGGGTGCGGTATCGCCCAGTGTGGAGTATGTACCGTCCATCTTGATGGCCACCCTATTCGTTCATGTATGACCTTTGTTTCAACATTGGAAGGTAGATCGGTCACCACCATTGAAGGACTTTCTGAGACTGGGGATCATCCATTACAAAAGGCCTGGATCAAGGAGCAAGTGCCCCAATGCGGTTACTGTCAGTCGGGTCAACTCATGCAGGCTGCCGGATTGTTGAACCAGAGACCAAACCCTACACTAAAGGAGATCAAGCAAAGCATGAGTGGGGTCTTGTGCCGATGCGGAACTTACTACCGAGTCAACAAAACAATCCAAAAAGTGATCCAGTCCAATGAATGAATCTGCAATGGATCGAAGAAAGTTCTTAAAAATAAGTGGTGGGCTAACGTTCCTTGTCAGCCTGGGACCGCTTGGGCAGATGTGTTCCATTCCCGATCGAAATGGGAACATCAGAACAATTCCTGTTAATGCCTGGGTAAGGCTACTAACTGACGGAACTGTTGTGATCTATAACCCTGCCGCTGAGATGGGACAGGGATCCATGACTGCCCTTCCGGTAATGGTTGCGGAAGAAATGGGAGCTGACTGGTCGAAAATGAAAATCGAAGACAGTCCGATCGATGCAGACATCTATGGGCACGACGGCTGGGGCTACCGGAATACGATGGCTATCGTCGGTAGCTACGCAGTGGAAGGTTTTCACCTGAAATTGCGACTAGCAGGTGCACAGGTTCGAAAAACACTGGAGCAGATGGCGGCTACCTTATGGGGTGTCAACTCCTCGGACGTTTATGCACAAAGAGGCTTTTTACATGAGCGATCTTCCAACAGGAAGGTCAGTTTTGGAGAACTTGCCGAGAATGGTATGCCCCTTGAAACCCTCCCAGAGGTAACTGAAGATGACCTGAAAGCAAGAAACGATTTTGAGATCATTGGGACCTATGTTCCCAGAAGGGACATCCCTGAAAAAATTGATGGAAGTGCGCAATATTCGCTGGATATATGCGCTGAAAACACGCTCTACGCAGTAATCGAACGGGGGTCGATTTATAGAACCAAACCGCAGGTCAATAATCGAAATGAAATACTCAATCTGGCTGGAGTATTGGACGTGATGGAGCTGGAAACCGGTGTTGCAGTGATCGGCGAAGAATTCGAAAAGGTCAGCCAGGCAAGGGCTCAACTTAACATCACCTGGACTGATGGTAAAGATGCCAAGGGCTACAATAGTGAATCGGCTCTTGAAAACTACGAACGCAATCTCGCCGACCCCAACATCGAAACCAACGTGGTACATGAAGTCGGTGACATCAAAAATGCACAAGGGGTTGCGGAGACTCACTCAGCAAGTTTTTATAATGATTTCACCTATCACGCCCAGATGGAGCCCCTCAATGTTACGGTTGCACTAAGTGAAGATAGAAAATCAGCAGAGATCTGGATTGGCACCCAGGCACCTGACAGTGTACTACGTGATGCTGCCAAAGCACTGGGAATGGAAGAGGATGCTTTGACGATCCATCGATGCTACCTCGGAGGTGGTTTTGGCCGACGAACGAAACGGGACACTTTGCTGGAAGCCTGTGAGATTGCATTGAAGCAAACACGTCCTATCAAATTGATATGGACCCGGGAAGACGATGTAGCAGCAGGAATGTTTAGACCAGCTACGCTTCAGCGAATAGAAGCAGGACTTGATCGAAACGGAAAGATCGTCACCTGGAACTATGCCACTACGGGTCCTGGCAGAGTGTTGATCAGTACAGGTTCTGATATCCCCTTTTATGACATCCCTCACAAGCGAATTATCTCCAAATACGTAGACGAACCTGTCCGTACCTGCTCCTGGCGGGCAGAAGGGCACGGAGCAAATAAGTTTGCCATCGAAGCATTTGTGGATGAGTTGTCGAGAAAGGCGGGTCAGGACCCAATCGCATACCGGAAGACCATGATCTCTGATCTGAGAGCTTTGAAGGTCATCGAAGAAGTGGAAGCGTTGAGCAATTGGGGGTCTTCTGTTACACCTTCCAAAGCAAGAGGCTTCAGTTTTTGCGAACGTAGTGCGGTGACAGCATGTGTCTGTGAGATATCCCTGGATGAAAGCTCCAGAAAGATCAATGTTGAAAAAGTCTGGATGGCCCTGGACGCAGGACTCATCGTTCAGCCCGACAATGCATTGGCACAGGTAGAGGGCGGGATCATTATGGGTATCAGCAGTGTGCTGGAAGAACGTATCAGCTACAAAAACGGATCGGTGGAACAATCCAATTTTCACAATTACCAACTCCTGCGCAATATGGATTCACCGGACCTGATCGAAGTGAAGTTCATTGAATCTCCCCTCCCACCAACAGGGATAGGTGAGGCATCCCTTCCAGCGATTGGTGGAGCAATTGCAAGTGCATTTGCCTCACTCACCGGAAAGTATCTGTATCATATGCCATTTACAGCAGAGAGGGTGAAAAAAGTGTTGAGCGAAGGTTAATCACCACTTCCTTTTTTCCTCCAATCCCGAACATTGAATGTGACGCTGAGGATAATACTGGAAACCAAAACAATTATAGCTGCCTGGTCAACTAGTGATTCCGGGAATTTTATCCCTGTCAACTTGATGATCAAAAAACTGATGTATGAGTTCGATTCAGTTGTGTAGCCAAGGTGATCCCGCACAGACCAGTGCCAATCCGTGCATACGCAATAACCCCAGCCATACCAGATGCCAAGCACAAACCATGAAAAGACAGTAGCCATCAATGTAAACAGGTTATACTTTCGAAAACGTCTGATCGCCCATCCGAAAGAATTGAACAGGATGAGTACCGTATGAAAGACGATGAAGAAGATGTCTGCCGCCTGATACAATAAGGTCTGCATAAGCTATGGGTAACTGATTAGCTACACCAAAGTAGCAAATAATCAAACAGAGCTTTCCAGCTATCAAGCAGATAGCTTCTATCCTGTGTTCCGTCTCTTATTCATTTCTTAACATTTCAGCTGGATTGGTTTTAGCAGCCTTCCATGTTTGCCCACCAATGGTTAGTATCCCGAGGGTGAAAATCAATACCACACCGGAGAGCAACTCGAAAGCGCCAATCGTAATCCGGTTGGCATTATCTGCCATCACAATGGACGTGAAAAAGAGGTAAGTGAGTGGCATTGCAATGAAAGCTGCGGTAATGAGCATGAAAACAAAACCCCTCGAAAGAATGTAGACCAGGTGCTTTTCGGTAGCGCCCATCACTTTTCGTACACTTATTTCTTTGATCCTGGTTTCTGTTGTAAATACGGCCATGCCAAGCAGCCCCATTGAAGCAATGGAAATTGCCAGGAAGGCCAGGAATCCAAAAACCTTGAACATGATGACGTATTCTGCATACGACTCTCTGATCCTGTCATCATAAAACTCAGCACTAAATGGATGAACCGCATCTATTTCTTTCCAAACCGCTTCCAATTCCTCCATGAATGAGAAGATATCGTCCGTTTTTACAACAAGGTTCAGATATGAATACGAGTCATTAGAACCTTGAAAAAACACCGTAGGTCTCCTCCTACTTTCGATTTTAGCATATTGAAATTCTTCGATAACACCAGCAATTTCCAGCCTGGAATTTTCCTTCCTAAGCGGGAGTGTTACCAATTCTCCGATGGCCTGTTCAGGGCTTTCGAAATTAAGTCGTTCAACAAAGAGTTTGTCTACTATAACGTATTTGGCTTCCTGATCACCTTTTAAATCATAAGGAAAAACTCCACCGGCAAGAAACTCAAAGTCATGTACCTGCAGGTAGTTGGCATCTACATAATTTACATGAGCAGCCACTGAATCCAATGGATCCTCGTATTTGAAACGCTCTGTCCAGGTATCGCCTGTGCTCATGATCATAGCCGAACGTGAATAACTGGTTACTTCGGGTAATTTTTGAATTTCAGCTAACAGGATATCCGAATTGTTGCCACGGAGGTTAACGTTTAAAATGTTCTCAGTACTAAAGCCAAGGTCAAAGTTGAGCGAGTGTTTGTATTGCCGATAGGATATAGTGGATCCAATGATAAAAGCGATGGAGAGTGTAAACTGGAATACGATCAATACCCGGCGGAGATTGATCTTTTTCAGAAGCCTCAATTTTGAGGCATCCTTGAGTGCTGAAATGGCCTCCAACTTCGAAAGGATTAACGATGGGACAAATCCCGCCATGATCCCAATTGCAACAGAGAAGACAAGGAAGTAGGTAATATGAATATATTGAAAGTCCATCATCACCTTCATTCCATTTGAAAGTACCCGTACAAACTCAGGCTTGATTAGCAGAGAAATACCAAACGAAATGATCAGTGCAATAAAGGAAATAATGATCGCCTCGGTAATGAACTGAAGAAAAACCTGGCCTCTGCTGGCACCTACAATTTTTCTAACCCCAACTTCCTTTGACCTTCTAAGAGACCTTGCAATAGATAAGTTGGTATAATTAAAACACGCAGAGATAATGACGATCATCGTTAGCGTGACAAGCATATTGATCATTTGCCAGGTTATTCCCGACCCTATCTTGTTGTTGAGGTCTTTTCCAGGCATTATCTCAGACAAATTTTCCAAAGCAAAATTGATCGTATAGTGGTCCCTCCTGGCGTTCTCCTCGGAAGCCACCTCTCGAAGACCAGCTAAAACTGTGTTTCTATCATGTGTTTCAGGCAACAGCAGGTACACATAATTCATCCAAATACTTTGCCATGTAAGAAAACTGGAACTTCCATTTTTACTGGCAGCATTTTCAGCTGTGGAAAAAGATGCCAGGGCTTCAAATTGTATATGAGAATTGATAGGAACATCTTCAATCAAACCAGTTACAGTGAAACGCTCCCCACCAGCTTCTACTACTTCACCAACAGGATTCTTTTTTTTGAAAAGCTTCTCAGCAGTCGTTTCAGTAAGAACTATTGTGTTGGGTTCTCTTAAGGCAGTAGAAGGATCTCCGGATAGGAGCTTAAATGAAAACACATCGAAGAATTCTTCTGATGCATAAAGTCCTTTCACACTTATCATATTCTCTCCTTTTGCAATGTCCTCTCTGAAATTCCTTCGCATCAACAGCACCTTCTCAATACCGGAGTATTCCTTTAGCTTTTTTCCAATAAACACCGAAGTAGAAGCGTACATCTCCTCCGCTGAATCATTGATGCCTTTATAAGAAGTTATAACTCGATAGACACGATCCGATCTATCATGAAAATTGTCATACGAGAGAAGCTCACTTATATAGGTGATCATTAAGATCCCTACCGACATGGAAATTGCAAGTCCAATAATGTTAATGGAAGAGAATAGTCTGTTTCTGGCTAAACTTCTGACAGAGGTCTTGAAGTAGTTCTTAAAAAGGTTAAAGGAAGTCATGCGCTCAAATATTTTGGGTTTACGAACTGTGTACAATCTGAAAAATTTGATCACATCAATGAAAAAGATCAGGTTAGCTCTTAATCGGCTTTTTTGAAGATTTCGCCCGTAGTACTCGTGAAGATCTCCCAGTAAATCCTCTAGCAATTCCGGCCTGCAATAGAGTTCTACAATTTTATCCATCCACCGTGGTGGGCGTGTCCGTTCCTTCTTCATCGTACTCCCTGGAAAACAACATCAGGAATCATGCTCCACAATCGGTCCCGCTGCTCTCTGGATTTCAGAAGTGCAATCTTCCCTACGTGTGAGACCTGGAAAAACCGCTTACGTCTACCTCCCCGCTCCTTCGTTGGTTCTCCAAGCTCAGAAGTAATCAAGCCTTTATCTTCTAAACGCTTAAGTACAGCGTGTACAACCCCCAGCTTTGTTTTTCGACCGGTTACCCTGCCTATCTCATCAACGATATTTACACTGTATGCCTCATCAAGCAGTGATGCAATTGTAAGTAAGACCACCTCTTCAAATTCGCCTAAGTTGGTACCTTTCATAAAATCTGATCTTTATTTATTCATTAAATGTATGAAAAATAAATACGACAACTGCACTACAAGGTTTTATTTTTTCATGTTTTGTATGAGAAATAATGAATGATTTACCAGTTAAGATTGAAATCCTGCCCCTGGCAGACACCTGGTTTTTATTCTGTATTTAGGTGACCTACATCATTGATCCTGACTGTTCAGCACCATTGATTTGGCTTCCAAAACAAGCAAGGGCTAAAAATGAAAACAGGACTTTCTTCATCCATACTTTATGCATTTACAATCCTCTTATTTCAAAGTTGTACCATGGTAAAAATTAGTGTAAGTGAAAAACGGAATCCGATACCACAGCAAGTCGATATTGGAGAAAATATCACGCTGAAAACCTGGGGTACGATCAAAGTGAACAAATCACATTTTTTCCCTTCCAGTTTTCAGATAAAAAGCAACAATGACATTATTTACATTGACCCGGTAGAAGTAGACCCATTAGACAAAGCGGATTATATATTGATAACTCATTCGCACCCTGATCACTTTTCCTTAACCGACATTACAAAGCTTCTGAAACCGGAAACGGTCATCATTTGTCCGAAAGGAGTTTCCAAAAAGTTGAAGGGCATCACAAACGATATACGAATTGTCAGTCCTTTGGAAGAATTGCGTTTCGAAGCATTCGATATCAACACCATAGCTGCGTACAATACCCGGTCGGTTTTCCTTTGGATTAAAGCACACCCTAAATCAAAAGGTAATGTCGGATACATTCTCACAATGAATAATAACCTAAGGATCTATCATGCAGGAGATACAGATTACATCCCCGAAATGAAAGAATTGAAAGACATCAAAGTTGCTTTGGTTCCGATTGGCGGTGACAACCTAACTATGAATGAAGAAGAGGCGGCAAAAATCATTAATGAGGTTGGCCCTGACATGGTGGTCCCGATGCACTATGAGGTTAAGAATCGCGATGAACTGAAACGGTTTAAAAGCCTGGTTGATAAGGAGATCAAAGTGATTGAGATGGAATAAACAAGTTGTTGGTTAGGTCAATGTCCAAACTAAATCCAAACCTAGGATAATTAGAATCTACGTTTAAATTTGGTGAAACCAGTCAGTTATCAGTTAGCAACTGAAGCATTTTATTTTCATTCATTTTTTAGCAGTCTTCACAAAGCTTCTCTTGAAATACTTCGAGAATGAGTTTAGTGAAGCAAGATCGACCCCTTGGGTGTATAGACATTATCTTTTTTTCTTGTCACTTTTTCAGTCGTCAAAAAGTGACCAAAAAGACTTGTCAAAACCTAATCCCGGCCATCACCCCATCCCGCCCCGAGGTTTTGACGAATCGCTTCTACGAAGCGAACGAGCTTAACGCTGCGAAACAACGATTAGTCGGGTCTTAAATCATGAGCGCCCTGTCCGACGAAATGCAATGGAGGCGGATAGGAAAAATTGAGTCAAAATGATTGACGTGCAAAATCACTGTTTGAGCCGCCGTAGGTGGTGAGCCTGCCCGGCAGGCAGGTTTGATTTTGCGTGCAGGTTCAACTCAATTTTTTAGCGAATGGTTTACAACCCTTGATTTTTCTTTGGTTCGTTTCTTTTCATCAAGGAAAAGAAATGAACAACTACTCTAGTTCCCGTAAAAACAACACCAAAAAGTAAATATCCCTCACAAGCTCATCAGAAGGCAACACCACATTCTTCTCTGACAGGTAGGAAAAGAATAGGTCTTCCAGGCTGGTGCGGAGCTGAGCGGGAGGGTTGTGTTCCAGCAGGTTTTCGAGAGCGGTTAGATTGGAGTTAGATTCCATCATCACAAATGTACCATATATGATGTAACAAAAAAGAAATTATCTCAAGACTTTCCCATCTCGAATCATGGGAAAAAAAGAGCTCGATCCACGCATTAGGAAAATCTCTGAACGTATCCGACAGCTTCGTATTGATGCTGGTTACTCCTCGTACGAAACTTTCGCCAACGAAAAGAATCTTCCGAGAATGCAATATTGGCGAGCGGAAACCGGTGCGAACATGACTTTGCAGACCTTGTTAAAAATTGCAGATGCTCATGGAATAAGTTTGAATGAATTCTTTGGGGAGGTTTAGGTAGCTACAGCTCTTTCGCTATCCTTTTAACCTCCAATATTCTTCTAAAATTCGTAATACTCATTACACTCCATTTAAGAAGTTTAAAAGGAAGTACAAGAAATAAATGGCATACGAAACGTTTCAAAGGCACATTTTTTTAGATTACGTTTATATACTAGTCGTGTGCCACAAAGAAGACAGCAACAAATGAACCTAGAGAACAAAAACATACTCATAATTGGCGGAGCAACTGGAATGGGACTCGCAACTGCAAAACTTGCGGAATCTCTGGGAGCTAAAGTTTTCATTGCTGGACACAACAATGAAAAAAACGCAAAAGCAATATCAAAACTATCTTCAAATGCTGAAAGCAGGTATGTGGATGTTGTAAACAGTGAATCCATTTCTGAACTATTTGGATCCATTGCATCGGTAGATCATCTTTTCATAACTGCTGCACCAGGTGGAACAGGAGATTTCAGGAATGCACCATTGGAAATAAAGGAGACATACATTTTCGGAAAGTTTTGGAGCCTCTATATGATCACAAAAATTGGAATTGAGAAGATTTCTAAAGACGGATCGGTCACCTTTATAACTGGAGGCTTTGCAACAAAACCTACAAAAGGAACAGTGCTTGTGACAGCTGCATTTCACGCTGTAGAAGGTTTTGCAAAAGCATTAACGGTTGAACTTGATCCAATAAGATTCAACGTAATAAGGCCAGGTTTTATAGATAGTGGATTTTGGGACTTTATGGAGGATTCAGATAGAAAGGAACTTTTCGACAAAACAAAAAAAACTATTGCTGTCGGACGCTTAGGAGAATCTGAGGATATTGCTCAGACTGCTGTTTCAATTATGATGAATTCATTCATGAACGGACAAATTATCGAAGTGAATGGTGGAATTCTACCTGAGTAAAGAAGGCATATAACAATTGATAAGCTCAATGAGCAAATTGAACTATGAATCAATTTCAATACGAAACAGCAACTTTAGAAACAATTTTAGAAGGTATGCTCACTGAGCTTATCTGGACGTTGTGTGTAATTAACTCTCAACTAAGTGTAGTTTGTAACTACACTTCAATATTCCAACACAAACAAAAAAGCCAGCCCGAAAGCTGTTCTTGATTCTGTGACATCATTACGATCCGTTCCCGAAGCATCGGGACGGAGAAGCAATCTCAATCTTGAGATTACCTTGCCTGTCGGTTTACATGCCCGAGGTATGCAGACATGGTTTCAGCCGAAAGATTAATACAAGTATCCTAATTGTCACTTCTTTATACCTCACTCGTGACACCCGAGCGAGTGTAGGTGTCGGTTATTCGTATTACGTTTATGCATTAGTTATGCATAATCAGCGAGCTGAGTAAAGATTAAAATATGAATAGTTCATTAATCCTATTTCTTGTTTCACTTCTAAGCTATTCAGCTATTGCTCAAACTAAGTTTGATTTTCATGGAGTACTTGATGAAACCAGAGTATCAAAAATAGTTATTAACGAAACTCAATTGCGAAGACTGGAATCAGGCATCACGACAAAAATCAGAACTAGCACTACACACGCTCGTGTAGACTCAAGTAATCATTTACTTCTTGTTAGTAATATTTCGAAAAATCAAAAGTTTGAGATTGAATACGAAATATCTAAAAGTGGACAACTAGTAAAACAACAGAATATCACGAATGGAAAATATGGTATTCTGGTAAAATATTACTTCCAGAATGGAGGTTTCGAAAAACAAGAGACTTTTGACGATACAGGTAATCTTATCAAGATACTGTTCCAGTATTATGACAGCCAGCAACGACTAATTAAAGATTCTACACAGTTTTTTACTGACGGCCAACCATCAAATTACCATACCTATACTCATGAGTATAAAAATAATCTCTTGAATTTGACATTTTACACTGACTCCAAAGCAGGTGATTATACACAACACTATCAATATGATGATCTGGAGAACCTAATCTTCAAAAAACGCTTAAATGCCGACAATTCTTTTACAATGGGATGGAGTTATGAGTATAATGAAACAGGATTTGTCGAAAACTTTTACATGCATTACCCCACGGAAGAATCGAAAAAATTGATCGTTTCAAATAAAATTCTGGCGATAGATGAAAACGGCAATTGGACAAGTTTACAACAATTCGAAGATGGTGAATTACAAGCCACAATAGAACGTGTAATTGAATATTATAAGTAATCAAATCACTTGGGACACTCAAGCGAGCGAAGTGTTTTCACTATGGTGTACGGGTCACAACCTCAACTGTAACACTTTTTGAGATTACTCAATATTTTTAGTTGTGGAATCATTAAACATAAAGTCCCGGAACCCCCGCATAAAACGTTAAGGAAATGAATAAAAAATCAGCTTCTAATCAAACTTTTTGGATCAAAACAATTGCATTGATCAACGGGCTTGCTTCCATATTACATCTATCGTTTTGGATCATCATCCTGACGAAGCTACCCGCTATAGCTTCAGAAGCTAGTGCTGCTGATAGAATAAACCTTGCCACAACATACGGATTTGGAATTGCCGATTTACTATTATCTGTTCCACTCCTCTTCATTGGATCAATAGGACTTTGGAAGAAGACTGAAATTGGTTGGGTAGCCGCACTCTTAGCAAATGTCCTTTACTGGTATTCATTCACTGTAGTGATAGTGAGAGATTTATCCGCAAATTCACTTTCACCTGGTTTAGTATTGTTTTCACCTTTTGCATTGATCTCACTCTGGGCAACCTATTTTTTATGGAGGAATAGAGATTTATTCCTGCGAACAAAAGTCAACCCATGATAGGACAAAATGCTAAACTTGGCGTTCCCATCCAGCTTTGCTAGTTTAGTTTTTCAACAGCCCGACGAGTCGGGAGACATACCCATCTCAGCTAGAAGTTATATGCAAAAGTGCTTCACAAAAAAATGAGGGTTTACCAAATCAGAGGCAATAAAATAACCGATTGGAAATCCTTCCATGCCGAATGTAAATTTCAATTAAGTTTTCCTGATTATTATGGAGAGAATATGGATGCATGGATTGATTGTGTTGATGAACTCTCATCTGAACCAACACTCATTGAAATCAAAAAAGGAAATCTAATTAAGGAACAAGCTCCTGAAATAATGCAAGCCATATTTGAATGCTCTGCCTTTGTAAACTTCAGAAAGACCGATGTTGGAAATCAACCAACCTTGATGATTTCAATGAAATAACCAATTTGGCATAAAGCTGCCGTCAGGCACGCACCGACAAAGGGTTAAGGAAGTGACTCAAAAAGATGGCGTGAAAACGTTTCAGGGCACATTTTTTAGATTGCGTTCACATACTAGTTGTAAGCAATAAAAACTCACTATGAATTATAATGAATACTTAGCAGATCGACTCAGGGAGGTTTTTTTAAGTGGTAAATGGGTTGTTGGAACGAACTTCAAAGAACAGATAGAAGACTTGACGTGGACAGAAGCCACACAGAAGGTGGAAAACTTTAATACGATTGCGAGTATAACTTTCCATATCAACTATTATCTGTCTGGAGTTATGGACGTTTTTAAAGGCGGGGATCTTACCATTAGGGATAAGTACAGCTTTGATGCACCGGAAATCAAGAGTGAAAGAGATTGGAACCTGAGAAAGGAAAAATTGGCAAAGGATTCAGAAAACTTCATCCAACTAGTTCAGAATATGGACTCTCAAAGATTAATGGATGTTTTTGTAAAAGAAGAGTATGGTTCATACTATAGAAGTATTGATGTAATCATTGAACATACGTTCTACCATCTTGGACAAATAGTCCTTATTAAAAAGAAAATAAGAGACAAAAGTGAGAGTTAATCATGTCTGATTTTGCTTTTATAGCACCGCGTGGAGACACCCGAGCAAGTGCTGGGTCACATGGTTACACCAAATTGCATATATTTAATGCACATAAATGATCCATATTTTGAAAGTGATTCTGAAACTTATAGTAGCTTAATTATTAGTCTCCCGATAACTATCGGGACTTGGGGCTAATACTCTTTTGTTCGGATGTTCTTCCGAACCCATTTTATTAATCAACTTTTCGTGTGTTGTCTTATCAGCGCTGATAATGGCCGTTAAGGCTTTTCAGTTTGGTTATCCATATGCTTTAGCACTTAGGATAATCAGCTTGAATTAGCAGGATTTCACCTGCGATCACACACGGATCTTACATCAATTAAGCACAACATATATATTGTTTATGAAGAATCAAGAAGTCAAAAAGAACCCGGAATTTTTAGCCTATGTCTTGAAATTGAACGGGGGCATGGAACTTAATAAAGCATTACAAATAAGTCTGGATCAAATTAACGAATTGGACATTGCTCAATTAACCAGAATTGGCTTAAAAACTTATGAAAAGGATAAATGGACCATTCATAAAATACTTCAGCATCTCATTGATTGGGAAAGAATCTGGTGTTTTAGGGCTATCATCTTTGCTCGTGGCGAAGGATCTATACCAGGTGCACATGACCAGGAAATCATGGGTAAAAACTCAAATGCAGATGAACTGTCGATTGAACAACTGGTAAACGAGCTTCGGATTGCACGTCAATCAACAATCATGATGTTTGAATCTTTCAATAAAAAGATCCTTGAAACCAATTGCGTGTTTTTTGAATATGAAATGCCTTTGCACACCATTGGATTGACAATAAGAGCACATCAAATCCATCATTTCAACATAATTAAAGAAAGATATATACCACTAGATAAGTGAAGTTTGAATTAGCTCTTACTATTTGATCTATTGCTAAAAAACGATATAGCACATGCCTTGTCGGCTGCACCCTCTACTGAACCAATTGTCACTAACACTCAAAACCAATATTTAGTAGATGTTGAATAGGTTCAGAGGCACGTGCTATATCTGTTCGTTAGAACGTAACAGATATCAATAAAAAGACTAAGCATAACATTATGAAAAAATCAAAGCCACACTTTGGAATTTTACTCATCCTTTTATCCACATCTGTATTTAGTCAGAAAATTGAAATATCAGATTTTTATCTTGAACAAGCCATACGTGGACATTTTGATAAACCTACAGGTGATATCACCAAATCCGACAACCTGGAAAGTCTAACTGATGTAATGTTGTACAATAACCCATTGCAGGATACATCGAACCTGGGAAATACGAATGCCAAAGTGGTCGACAAGATGAAATCTACTGGAAAAAATATCGCTTTGAATTCGGTTGAAATCAATTCGATCTATCAGACTGAGCCGAGCAAAAAATTTAAGTAGAAAACGGATAAACTTACTGTCAATTGCGCATCAATCGACTTGATAGGCTCAAGTCCAAAAGAGCTGCGCTAGAATGGGGATTCTCAGCTTGGAGTTAAGTGCTAAACCACGCAACTACTTATAACTGAGATCGTTTGATGCATGACCTGCATTACATATGATGTTTGAAACAATCAAACCGTGTAAAGAACTCAAAGAGTATGTTAGCCATTTTTGGACCGCAACATGGGACGAATATTCACATGATACTCAGTCTACTTATTTTGCGACTGCCAACAGTATAACAGAGATTGCCTTTGCCTTCAGAGGGAATAAACTCGACGCAGAATTTTTGTTCTCATCTGTACAAGGTCAGACCTCCTGTTCCGGGCAATACGCTACAAGCGATTTTCATAACCTCTTTGGTGTTTCGATTTATTCTCACAGCATTCCCTTACTCTTTGATATTCCAACCTCCCGGCTGAATAACGAATTCACCTCTCTCGAGGAGTTACTGCGAAATGAAGGAAGGTGGCTTGACGAAAAGATGGCGACCGCTCTTACCACGGATGACCGCATAAATACAGTAACTGAATTTCTCAAATTGAAACTATCAAGATGTCAACTTGACTTCAAAGACATGGAAAAGGCAGCCAAAAGGATTCGGCAGTGTCATGGTAACATAAACATTGAAAGACTATCCAACGATTTTTGCTATTCACATAAGCAGTTTAATAGGCTGTTTAAGGAGTTTGTAGGTTTCAACCCTAAGTTATTCGCAAGAATTGTACGATTCGAAACCATTCTTAAGAATCATAACTGCTACGATAGTTTGACCAAACTTGCTCATTCCTATGGGTATCATGATCAGTCCCATTTTATTCGTGAATTCAAAGGTTTTAGTGGTTACTCTCCTTCCGAATTCTTCAAAATATCTGGATATTAAAATGTCCATTTTGTACAATTCTTACTGACCATTAGCTCTCTCCTTTGTATCAAAAAGATGAAAGGATTATTTCTGGTAATTGTCTTGATGACAAATTATAAAGTATATGCTCAAGCTAATGAGACAGTCATGGATAATAATATGATCAATAAAGTTTTGGAATCACAATACAAAGCAGCATTCCAGATGCTACGCCAAACAATTGAAAAGATACCTGATAGTCAGTGGAACACTGATGAATATCCTAATCCAAATTGGCAAATCGCCTATCATGCACTTTGGTCAGCCAAGCTCTATTTGGGAGCCAATTTAGAAAGCTACGTTCCTTGGGCTGATGCGATTGAGGGAGCTGAGAGCCTGGGAGGTACTAAAGATTGGGAGAACCCTGAAGAGGGAATAATAGTGGAAGGTCATAATGCAAAAGAGGTAGTCTTGTCTTTCATCACGGTTTTAGAAAGTGATTTGGAAACATCTATTTCATCATTACCATTAAGCGAGGATTCTGGCTTTGAATGGTACCCTTATTCGCGATTGGAACTTCACGTTAATAACATTCGACATCTACAGCATCATACGGCTCAGCTTATCGAACGCATGAAGGCAAAAGGAATAACCGGGTTTCCCTGGGCAATTGACGGGAACCCAGTTCAGCAATGGTAGTAGATCTTAAATTCCAGCAATCGCTCGGCCTTAGCTAGTGCGCGCTTACAACCCGTCCAAGTGATAAGACTCTGAAACAAGCCTGCCTGCCCGGCAAAGGCAGGTTCAGAGTGACTCTCTAGGATGATGCTGCACTTAATTCTGTATTATCCAATAGACAGGCAGCAAGCACCAATTCATTACGGATAAGACTCACTGTAATTTTTCAATTGTTCTCGCGAGAATGATTCAAGGGAATCAAGCTTTGTCCGGTTGAGTAATAATCCATTCAGGACCACAGCCTGAACATTTTCAATGCTTAATTCCGTTAGTGGGTTTTGATCATACAGCACCAAATCAGCAATGTATCCGGCTTTGATATAACCCAAACTATCTTCAGCACCCAAATACCTGATAGGTTTGATGGTAGCAGTTTGGAGCGCTTCAAGTGGAGAAAGACCAGCCTCTCTAAACAAACTCACTTCTTTGTATATACTGAATCCGGGTGCTGCCAAAGGGTTGGTCAAGTCACTGCCAGCTAAAATCCCAACTCCATTATCGTTTAGTAGTTTGATCACTTTCAAGCGCATAGCACGCATGTCTCTCAGTACCTGCCAGCGTTCCTCTGATGAGGTGCGATGGTAATAATTCAAATTCCCTTTCATGTATTTTATGTCGCTCTTACTCAAATTCTTCACATAGGGCCGTTGAAAAAGACCGACAGAATCATCGATGTATTTCACTTTGGTGTCAGCCAATATCATCGTAGGAACAATCCAGGTTTCGTTCTCTTTTAAGAGCTGAGCCAGTGAAGTACAGGCTTCAATATCCAATTCTGTTAATAGCGGATGGTTTGACAGGGTGATGTCCACACCTATCTCAGTTTGTGCCAGTTCAAGAAATTCTTCAAATCCTGTTGCACACTCGGCTACCACGCCCATGAGATGTTCAAATGACCTTAACCCCAGGGTGCTTACTTCTGAAGCTCTCATTTTTCTTGGCACATGCCCGACCACTTCTATCTCCCTTTCTTTAGCGTAAGACATCAATGCCCTGAATACCTCTGGCTCAAGATTGAACACCTTGAGATATTCCACACCCAGGTCAATTAGCGAATCAACCTTCGGCTTCATACTCATAGTATCGGTGATAACAACAGAGCCGGGAAACCAGGTAACGTTGCTAATGAAATTCCCCGTAATTGTGAACCGGGGAGATAAGCGTTTGCCCTCCCTGGATTCCTTTCTTACCCGCTGAGCCAAAGGAATTTCACCCCACATATCCCTATACCCGGTAATCCCACTTGCTAACATCAAATTCAAATATTCACTCCAGGGGTAATCAATCCCATTTCCACCCTGAGGGAGTTTGGAATAGAGAATATGAGCATGCATGTCATATAACCCCGGGATTACAAATTGGCCACTTGCATCAACTTCATCTGATGCCTGAATAACATTTTCAGTTATTACTGATATTCGATTTGACGTAATCCCAATATTTTGACTGGAGACAATGTCTCCCGTCTCGATATCAATAATATTTACATTGTTGATCGCAAGATCGTAGGTGGATTTAGTGCTGCAAGAAATCACCACTAAACTCATGGTGAGCCAGATAATATTTACATATCCCCTCATAATTTTTTGCTTTGGTTAGGTCTATTTAAAGTTAGGGAATTGAAGCGGAAGGTGTATAACGAACGATATAGCGCATGAACTGAGGCGAGATAGGCTTTTACAAAACTCTGTAAGCATTTCAGCGTTTTGTGTTAACCTGTTTTTAGTACCTGTCAGAACTTTGTATCAAAGCATTTCAATCATGGCAAATAGCATCAAAAAAATTGAATCACTCGCGGAAATGCATCAAATGCTGGGATATCCCAAGCCCAAACACCCGTTAATCTCTTTGCTTGATACCTCCAAACTGGAGGTACCCAAGTCAGCTGTTGGTCGTAAATCGGCCTCCAATCTTTACATGATCTCGATCAAAGACCGGAACTGTGGCCTTGAATATGGAAGAAACTCATTCGACTTTGACGAAGGATTGATGGTCTTTTCTGCTCCAGGCCAAGTGTATACCACGATCCGTGAAGTCGAATTGGGAGAGATCCAGGGGTGGATGCTGTACTTCCATCCTGATTTGATTCGCAACACGCACCTGGCTGAGATCATTGAGAACTATTCCTTTTTCAACTATGATGTCTACGAAGCGCTTCACCTGTCAGAAGAAGAAGAGAAAACGGTAACGGATTGTATCAACAACATCAGGAACGAATATGAGCAACGCATCGATAGCCACAGCCAACGTGTCATTGTGTCCAACCTGGAACTGTTGCTCAATTATTCTTTGCGGTTTTACGAACGACAGTTCAATACACGCACAAGCCAAAGCAAAGACATTATTTCCCGATTCGAAAAAGACCTCAAAGACTATTATAAGGAACGCAAAGCACTGGAATTTGGAGTGCCCTCTATTCAACTATTTGCAGATAATGCTAACCTGTCTCAGCACTACTTCAGCGACCTGATCAAAAAGGAAACCGGAAGATCGCCAAAGGATCATATTAATGAATATGTGGTCGAACGGGCCAAGAACATGCTGGTGGGAACTGAACAATCGATTAGCGAGATCGCTTATGACCTGGGTTTTAACTATCCGCACTATTTCACCCGTTTGTTTAAATCTAAAACAGGCAAGACCCCACTTGAATACAGAGGTGAAAAGTAGCTTCTGCATTTTGTGTTAGACTCTATGCAGTCTGTGTGGTTGTGATCACCCTTTGCGTGGGACCTTTGGGTCATCAAACTTTTAAGAAAAGAATCATGAGTAATCAAATCCAAACAAAGCATTTACAGGAGGTTCTAGCAAACCATGGACAAGATATGACTGGCAAGGTGGTAGCCATTACAGGAACTACCAGCGGCACTGGGTTCGTTTGCGCAAGAGAAATTGCCAAAAAGGGAGCGACAGTAATTCTTCTCAACCGGAAAAGCGAAAGATCTCAAAATGCACTTCAACAACTCCGGGAATCGGTTCCTAATGGAACGTTCGATGCTGTTGATTGTGACTTACAAAACTTTGAAAGTGTAAGGAGCGCAACAGAAAGCATAAAGTCAAAATATGACGTAATTGATGTGTTGGTGAACAATGCCGGGGTGATGGCAATGAAAGATGAAGCCACCAATGATGGATACGATGTTCAAATGCAGACCAATGCGCTCTCTCACTTCCTGATCACAAAAGAGTTATTCCCATTATTGAAGAAAAGCAAGGAGGCAAGAATTGTAAACCACTCATCAATGGCACGGTTGGGTGGTCCACTGGTAGCCGATTACTTTGAGCAAAAAGGTGGTAACCTCGGTGGAGATGGCACTGAAGAAGAGAATAACAACTTCCAGGGCCCAAGATGGGAACGCTATCATCAGACCAAACTTGCCAATGCTGTATTTACTTACGGACTTAAAAGGAAGCTGGAAGCGGCCAACGTTTCAAACATAACTCCGTTACTTGCTCATCCAGGGCTATCGACAACCAACCTTCAGGCGACTACTGCTGCTGTCGGTGGGATGGATGCAAATTCAGAGTTTATGAATCAGGCCCAATCTGCGGAGGATGGAGCTACAGGGATCATCAGAGCTTCTATGGATCCTGAAGCCAGGTCTGGGAATTTTTATGGCCCAACAGCCGGATGGACCGGCTACCCTGACCTCCTGGAGCCGGAAGAATTATTGTTGGACGATGCAAACATCAACATCAACTGGGAAGGGTGCGAAAAAGCAGTTGGTTCGTTCAACTTTTAGTTAGGTACTATTGAAGATCCTTAGAGCCTGATACATTCATATCGGGCTTTTTACTTACCACGTCTTCCGAATGTTGGAATACAACGATACCGGAGTTGGTGGAAAGTGTTGACTTGCTAAACGTTTTTGTGTTGCTTGCCAGCTTATCGTGTTGCTTTCCTTCAAGGTACGGATCAATCTCTCTAAGCCCTCCTCTTGGAAATCCATCTCTTTCCAGATCAGGTAACCGGTAGTGCATAGGAATGGCAACCCTCGGGTTCAGCGTGCTTAAAACCTCCTCTAATTCATCCGGCTTAAGAATGTGATGATCACCATCGATAGGTACAAAAAACAGATCCGGAGTGCCGATCGCATCATAGTGTTCCTGGGTCAAAGGCCCATTATCTCCAATGTGCACGAGCTTTAATCCTGCTACCTCAATCACCCAGATCGTATTCTTCTGATCAAATTCTTTTCCGTATGGATCGCAGTGCTTGCCTTTAAGCCCGGTGATCTTAAAATCTCCAACCTGGTATTTTCCCGGTTCTTCTATGATCTCCAGTTGATCTTCCCAATAGGGTTTTATGCCTCGAAACCTGCCACCATCATGATCGTAATGAGGATGTGTGATCAGCGCAGCGTCTGCAGAAATGTTCTTCGGAAAGAAGTAGCCGATCCAGGTAGTATCTGCGTACGGATCAATAAGCAGACTCTTGTCATTGTGAGAAATTTTGAAGGCTGCATGCGCAATGTATTCTACTTGGATCTCCTGCGTTTCAGGGGTACAAGAAAGAAGAATAAAGAGGGTGAGAATGGGAATAAGTTTCATTTTTGAAATGTAACCATTTCAATTGAGTTGTAAGCTGGTAGCAATGCCAAGATTGGTCATTTCACCGAGTCAAGGCCAACTCAAGATGACGCGAGCGTTCCCTTATGATCATATAAAGTAGACTATAATACGTCATTCCTGACGAACGTAGTGAGTTCAGGAATCTCATTTTTAGTTTGAGATTCCTGCATTCGCAGGAATGACGGTCAGAGGAGCAAAGGTGCATTCAAAGCCTGGTCATTCCATATCAGCCTGAATAGCAAGCAATCGTTCATCCTCAGGATCATTGGTGAGGCCTTTCCTAAGATTAGTCATCGCCTCTTTGCGTTTGCCCATCTGATCCTTAAACCTTGCCAATGCACTGAATGGAACGGATGATCCCGGGTACAATTTGGCATTCAATTCAAAGACAAATTCAGCTTTCATAAGATCAAAAGATGTCCAAAGCACGTACCCATAGGTGTTCAATTCGTGCTCATGAGCAGTTTGTCCGGCATATTCTTTGATCAAGGAAGACATCCTTTTTCTAAGTTCTTTGACTGAATACGTTTCAAACTTTTCAATGAGATCATTCGCCACGACGTAGTATGTTTCGTAGGGCTTACGTTCCATCAGATCTTTGAGATCCTGTTCTAATGAAATCACCGGCCTTTCTACGATCCTTCCTATTTCTTTCTGGTTCACATCATGCAAAATGAATGTTGGTACCCGGTGAATATTTGCTCCTCGTTCCTCACGTTCCGGGGCCTGTTTGTAATTCTGGAATCCGGTGTTCAAACTGATGATTTTGAGCCTATCAAGGTCGAACTGCGTTTGTTCCAGCATCTTCACGAAACGTGGCACTTCCCGCCTACTATCCCCACACCAGGTTCCCATAAAAACAGTGATGGAGTCAGGTAATGAAATGGACATGATCGTTCTTGTATCAACAGCGTATTCATCATATGACTGCTGAAACCACTCTTGAAACGGATCTTCTTTCAACCGATCTAAGGTGACTTGACCTAAAAGATTAACAGCACCATCAGCTCTTGCAAAGGTTCGGTCGAGCGGTTGGGCAAGAAGCGAGTGAATGCTTAAAAAAATGGATAAAGTAATCAGGTTTTTCATATCTGTTCAAATTGTTTCGGACAAATGAAAAGCTGTGATACAAGGCAGGCTGTTAATAAAACCCTAAAGTTTTCGGAATGAAATGTTAAGAGCTTGTGGCAGAGCAAAGCCGGTAAAGGCAGGTTCAGAGTGACCTTCCAATGATCAAAGCTCTACAATGACAATCCATATAAGGATGGTTAGGAGATCTAAAAAAGCACTACCTTAAGCCGGTAAACCTAAACCTGACCCATGGACAACATCTCCAACATCATTCTTGCGGCCTCCTTATTCATCATCATGTTTGGTATGGGGCTGTCCCTTACACTTAATGACTTCAGACAGATATTCGTTACCCCCAAGGCCATACTAACCGGCCTGGTGAATCAGCTCATTCTTTTGCCAGCTATCGGATTCATCCTCGTGATCTTATTCCCGGTTAAGCCGGAAATCGCGATAGGTGTCATCATATTAGCAGCTTGTCCGGGTGGGCCTACTTCTAACCTCATTACACACCTGGCCAAAGGTGATCTCGCATTATCTGTCAGTTTGACGGCCATTAGCAGTTTCATCACATTGATTACGATTCCCCTGGTCATCAACCTCGGCTTACAGCTGATCCTTGGGCAAGGAACCGTTATCCAGCTGGATGTTGTCAGAACCATCCTGCAGGTATTTATCATTGTGATCGTTCCAGTCGTATTGGGAATGCTGACCCGAGCCAACGCTATTGCATTTGCAGACAGAATGTTACGTCCTGTCCGTATTGCTTCGGCAGTCGTTTTTGTCCTGGTACTTGTTGGGATCATCGTCAAAGAGATTGATAAGCTCCCTTCTTACATGGCACAAGCTGGGACAATTACACTTGTACTGAACCTTGCGACCATGGGTCTCGGTTTGCTTGCCGCCAGAGTGATGAAGCTCTCTTTTAAACAAGGTGTTTCCATTTCTATTGAAAGCGGGATCCAAAACGGAACCCTTGCTATTTCGATTGCCACTGTACTCCTCTCCAATACCAGTTACGCAATTGCGCCAGCTGTCTACAGTTTACTCATGTTCCTTACTGGAGGTATTCTAATCTTCTTTAGTTTGAGAGTCATCAAAAAATAACTATGGCTGAACAAAGAAAAATCAAGCTTGGTAATCTGGAATTCAACTGTCGGGTGGCCGGTCAGGAAGGAGATGACCCTGTAATCCTGCTTCACGGATTCCCGGAAACCTCTATCATGTGGACTCGGCTAATGACTGAGTTGGCTTCCAAAGGTTACTATTGCATTGCCCCCGACATGAGAGGTTACAGCGAGAATGCTAGCCCGAAAGGAGTGAAAAACTACAAGATGAATCTCCTTGTTCAAGACATTCTAGGCATTGCTGATGTGTTCAATATTGCTAAGTTCCACCTTATAGGTCATGATTGGGGAGCCATCGTTGGTTGGACTGTTACCTATTTAAACCCCCAACGAATTATTAGCTGGACCGCTTTGTCCGTACCTCATAGTAAGGCTTTTGGAAAGGCTTATAAGGTCGATCCGGAACAAAAAAAGAAGAGTCGTTACGTTGGTTTGTTTCTGTTGCCAATTATCCCCGAGCTTAGGATCCGGCACAAAGATTTTAAGGGGTTCAGGAGGTTGTGGAAACGTAGCTCCCCTGAGGAGTTAGAAGATTATTTGTCAGTTTTCAGAAGAAAAAGATCCCTTACCGGAGCGCTCAACTATTACCGGGCAAATATTGGTAGAGGCAAAGGGCAGCCCATTGGGGCTATCGAAACCCCTACCCTGTTCATCTGGGGGAACAGGGACCTGGCGATCAGTGCATTTGCCGCGAATGAAAATCATCAATACATGAAAGGAGACTATTCCTTTTTGGAAATAGAAGGTGGCCACTGGTTGATCCAGGGTAATTACGAAGAAGTAGCTTCTGCTATCAATGATCATTTGATGGCATATAAAACCAAATGAGACCAGGTCTGACAGGCTTAAACTAACACTCATGCTATCCATCCTGCTTAGTCTTATTTTTCTTCCCCTCGCGATCATCCATTTCAGTTGGGCTTTTGGTGGCACATTGGGTTTTGCGGAAGCCATACCGACAAATGAGGAAGGAAAGCGGGTCATGAGTCCAGGCAAACTTGATAGCGCTATCGTAGGTATCGGGCTAGCTATCTTTGGACTTTTTTATACCTACCGATCAGGACTTGTAAACCTGGAATTACCCGGATGGATCATAACATCTGTTGGCTGGATCATTCCGGCAATTTTTCTACTCAGAGCTATCGGGGATTTTAAATACGTAGGCTTCTTCAAAAAAGTAAGGAATACACCTTTTGGAAAGCGTGACACACGATTCTTTGCGCCTCTTTGTCTGTTGATCTCTGTGATGGGAATCATCGTTCAACTGAATGGTTAATTCAAGACTGTGCTGAGAAATAAATATCTAAACTCTTAAAATTCCGTTTTTTCTGGTGTTGCCTAACCAAGTTCAAGATGAAAAAAACTATTCTTCTATACCTGATACTTCCGGTTACTAGTTATGCATCAAACCTGGAAGTGACACAGGCGATCTTATATATCGAAGATGATCAAGCCTACTGCACTTTCAATTTGAAATGGGATAACGCCTGGAATAATGACAAGAACAGTGACGGAGCCTGGCTCTTCTTTAAGGTATTGCTTAATGAAGGTGGTTACCGTCATGTCAATGTATTGCAGGAAGGACATGAGGTTGTTTCAACTTTCTCGGGAAGTGAATTAAGTTTCGAAATTCCAGAAGATGGTGTTGGGCTTTTTGTATTTCCATCTGCCACATATAGGGGGAAAATTGAAGTCACTCTTAAAATTTCGCTAGATCCTGAAAGTTTTGAAGAGATCAATACCCGAAGTTCCCTGCTCAATGCATATGGCATTGAAATGGTCAAAATACCGGAGGGCGGCTTTGAAGTGGGAGATCCAGGTGAAACGGCTCTGGATTACGGAAGTTTTTATCAACCTGATAGGCAGGGGGACCCTTCGGGACCGGTATCGATCACTTCGGAATCTCAGGAATTAGAAGTTTCTCCCAACGGTGACATTTATTATCAAGTAAACGAAGGGTACGAGGGCGATCAAAAAGGAACCCTTCCTGCTTCATTCCCTAAGGGGTTTTCATCGTTTTACACCATGAAATATGAATTAACAGAGGGGCAATACGCTGACTTCCTGAATAGCTTAGATTCAAACCAGATCACTGATCGACTGATCTTAAGTATAGATAATTACGCAAGTCAAGGAGGAACCATTGTGGAAGGAGACAGTCGATATTTCTCATTACATCCGGATAAGCCATGCAGATTTACGAGTTGGGATGATGCGATGGCTTACGCCGATTGGGCAGGTCTACGACCGATGACCGAGTTCGAGTTTACCAAAGCATCCAGAGGCACAGGCGAACAACAGAAAGGTGATTTTCCCTGGGGTTCCAATGACAAATTAGTGATACAAAGACTTCCAAACCCTGACGGAAGACTTGTAATGGTCAATGACTGGGACGAATCCAAACTGGATGATGACAGTAAAGCGTACTTTGGAGCCTCCTATTATTGGGTTATGGATCTGGCAGGAAGTCTTTGGGAGCGATTGATTTCCATCGGTCATCCTACCGGCCGGAGTTTCATTGGGTCTCATGGTGATGGAATCATCTCTTCCTCCAGCAAAGCCACAAATGATGATTGGCCCACCGGTAATGAGGAATCAGGTGGTGTGGGCTTTCGTGGTGGTGGGTTTTATGGATACAGCAGAGAGTATCATGAGTTTAACCCTTTCAGCCCAATTGCCTACCGACCGTACGGTGGTTGGCATGGTACAATGAGATCCATTTCGTACGGGACGCGATTTGTTAGGGGAAATCAATAATTAATTACGATTCGAAAATGCAACCATGGGGTACATCCTGACAAACAAAGTGAAGCTTATATAAGTATCTGGAGGAATACGATCAAGTATCGCCAACTAACGTCCAGAAAGGAAGTTGAAAAAGCAGTGAAATAGTCACTGCTAGCTAACTTAAAATGCTCACGGATGTTTACTGAACTTAATTAAGCGTATACCAAGTGTAACTACCTTTTTGTGCTATGCGACACAACCGATCCGTTAAGTTGAGTAAAAATCAGCACCATGAAGAGTATCAGGTTACTCTTGTTAACGACAATCATTTTTTCCATATCAAAAGCACAGGCACAAACACAGTTTGGACTGAAGGCAGGTATCAATTACGTCAATAACGTAATCACAAGTATTCCAAACCCAAACAATGATTACCGCTTCAGTTACCATGCGGGAATCTTTACAAGAGTAGAATTTACCGACAGGTTTTCAATTAGCCCGGAACTGATCTTTTCTGGCAAAGGCTATCAATTCGATCCTATTGATGCAATGTCTCTCAGTGGTGGAACTCTTCATCTCAATTACCTGAACTTTTTGGTAATAGCAGGTTATAGCTTCAATAAGTTGTCTTTTGAACTAGGACCTGAATTTGGTTTCCTGTTATCGGCTAAATCGAAACTAGACACTGAAACCATAGATGTTTCGAGCATCTGGGACAACAAAATGGATTTGGGTATTGCTACCGGTTTCAGTCATCAATTAATTGAAAAAATGAGAATTGGAGTTCGATATATACATGGGCTCTCATCAGTAGTCGAACCTCCCATTTTGTTAGATCAAAATGGGCAATCGGCAGGAAGGTCAAGTATCAGATACCAGAATCGAACATTCCAGCTGTCTCTTGGCTACCGGTTGGAATAGGTAGCTACCATTGCAATATTCACCTCAATTAAGGTCGGCCAATTGTTAATTGTCCTATGACAATCGTTTTCTTCAAAAACATTTGAAGCTTTGCACTAAAAGAAGTGTGTTATGTATAATCTTCCCTATCACAAGGAGCGCAATGAGGATGCAATCAAGGAATTCATTTATAAGCATCCATTTGCTTTCATAACAGGATGCAATTCCGAAAACAAACCTGTAGCTACCCAGATACCCATCTTCCTGGAAGAGCGAGATGGTCGCAAATTTCTAAGTGGCCATATCATGAAAAACACAGATCATCACAAAGCATTCGTGCATAATAACAACGTGCTGGCAGTGTTCACCGGACCTCATACTTACGTGAGCGCTACCTGGTATAGCAATCCGTACCAGGGTTCAACATGGAACTACATGAGTGTGCATGCCAAGGGCACCATCAGGTTCCTGGAGGGAGAAGCATTGGATGCGGTGCTTCGCAAGACATCCCTTCATTTTGAAAAAAACGATCATAATTCAACCACTTACTTTGATAATCTTCCGGATGATTACAAACAAAGAGTAATGAAGGCAATCGTTGCTTTTGAAATTGAAGTTGAGGAGTTGGATAATGTTTTTAAATTAAGCCAGGACAGAGATGCAAAAAGCTATCGCAACATCATCGAGCAACTGCATACCCATGACGAAGCTAGCCAGACAATAGCTGAAGAGATGAAAAAAAGAACGAACGACGTTTTTGCAGAGACCAGTATGAAGTGAGTTTAGGATTCAGAAAATTCGTAGAGCAATATGGTAGTCTATCCAATGACGGGATGGACGAACTGGTTGATAAGTTAAAATCAGCACAGGTTAAGAAAAATGAGTTCTTATTGATCCCAGGTAAAGTCTGCCACCGACTGTTTTTTGTAAACAGTGGGTGCGTCAGGCTTTATTACATATCCAATGGAGTTGAGATTACCGTTTGGTTTTCTTTTGAGAACAATTCCGCAATCGAGCTTTCAAGCTTTCTCGGTGAGACTGCATCAGATTATTATCTGGAGGCCATCGAAGACAGTGAGGTTCTGTCCCTTGATAAATCCGAGTTGACAAATTTGTATGATCGGTACCCGGAGCTTCAAAAGATCATGCGTTCTTTTTGGGAAGATGTAATCTTAAACCTGTTAAGGAGGTTTACTGCTTTGCAAAAGGACTCTGCAGAAAAACGATACCTGGATCTAATGGATCAACCCATCTACCTGCAACGGATCCCTCAAAAGTATTTGGCTTCCTACATCGGAGTTACTCCTACATCACTTAGTAGGATTAGAAGAAACCTGAAGAACGGGACAAAGAAGTAAAGCCTGTCAATCCAGGATCTTGCGGATCACCCTGCCCTTGCTCAAATACTCACGGATCCCGTCAGCATTTTTATCATTCAATAAGTCTCTGAAGGTTTCGATCTGCCCAATGTAAGCGTTGAGTGCCTCCAACATCGCCTTTTGGTTTTTCAGAAAGATTGGTGTCCACATTTCAGGAGAACTCTTGGCAAGCCTAACGGTAGATTCGAATCCCGAACCAGCCAGGTCCAGGATCTGCTTTTCAGACTCTTCTTTCTTAAGTACTGCCCTACTCAATCCATACGAAATGACGTGACTCAGGTGTGAAACGTACGCCAGGTGGATGTCATGTTCTTCTGAGCTAAGGTAGGAAGTGGTCATACCTACTATTTTGCATTGCTTCCTGAATTGCTCTATGAACTGAGGATCTGTTTTTCCCGGATCGCAAACAATCATCACCTTATCTTCGAAAAGACTGGAGAATGCCGCCTCCGGACCGGAATACTCCGTGCCGGAAATGGGGTGAGCAGCAATGAATTGATTTCTTTTCGAATGACCTGCAACGACCTCACAAATTGCAGCTTTAGTGGATCCAAAATCTACCAAGATCTGATTTTCTTTCAATAGATCGAGTGTATCAGGGAGTATTTTTTCAATAGCATCGACAGGAATGGCCAGGAAGATCCAATCAGCTTCTTCGATGGCAGATCCCATTGAATCCCCTTTCCGATCTACAATACCCAACTCCATTGCTTTATCAAGATGCGATTGATTGGCATCCCAGCCTGTTATGTGAAGGTCTTCATACCTTTTTTTCAATGACAAGGCATATGATCCACCTATGAGTCCCAAACCAATGATCGTGATATTCATGTCAAATGATTAAAAAAGAAGCAGCAAGATAGCAGGGAATTGTTGGCATTTATTTAATTAGATGACCTTTGTCAGGATTCTGTAGGTTAATGATCCACACCCATTTCAAACCATACCAACCCAGCATTGCATTAGGTAATCAACCTTTGGTTACTTATGAGGAAACCAAAGTTATTTCCGAACTCCAGAATTACATCTATTGCTACTGGCAACTAAAAACCACCGAACCACTTGATGATCCATTCCTATATCGTGTTGTATCAGATGGCTGTATTGATATCCTTTTCGAACAAAGCAACCAAGATCAAATTTTCATTACTGGTTTCTCTACCAAGTATCTTGAATATGATCTTTCCTATTCTTTTGACTACATCGGCATTCGATTCCTTCCCATAGGTTTTCCGATCCTTTTTGATATTCCAGCTAATACTTTGACAAATCAGCTTCTTCCTTTGTCAGAAGTTAAACCATTCCTTAACACCATACTTAATGAGCGTTTAGCTCATAAACTTGATCTTGAGCAGGCAAAAAAACTATTTGATTCTGCTTTTACCGGATTCCTCGATCAACGAATCACACCTCCTGAGGTGGATCATCGATTTGAAAATGCTGTCAACCAAATCCTGGAAGCCAGGGGGCATTTGAATGTTTCTGAACTGAACGTTGGAGTTAGTGAACGTCAGCTCCGCAGATTGTTCGGCTATTATTTTGGTGAATCCGCTAAGACATTCGCCAGGATCATCCGTTTCCAGAATATTTTGGGTTCAAAACCTTCCTCTCAAAGCCTGAAAAACAACAAGATCTACTTTGATGAAGGCTATTATGATCAGGCTCATTTCATCAAGGAGTTTAAAGAGTTTTATGGGGTCACTCCCAATCGAGCTTTCGGGCCTTAGCACTTTGTCCGATTCTTACAATTTCAGGTTTCTGACACCCACCAGCTTTGTTTCATCATTAACAATAAACAAGTATGAAACGAATAGTATCAATCATTTTTTGTGCAATTACCATTGTTGGTACTTGCCAGGCCCAAAACAAATTAGAAACTCAAACAAAAAAACACATGAAACTAAACGCAGGAATTACAACCGAAAAATTGAAAGAAACCAAACAGTTCTACCAGGATTACCTGGGGTTTGGAGTAACGTTCGAAAATGAATTTTACCTTTTGATGCACACTCCTGGTCATGAGGCCCAGATCAGCTTTTTACTTCCCAACCATCCATCCCAACAACCGCTCTTTCAACCTGCTTTTGATGGAAAAGGAATGTATCTGAATATCGAAGTGGAAGACGTAGATAAACTTTATGAGGAGATCAAGCAGAAAGGCGTAGAGATCAAGATCGAAATTCGTGACGAGCCTTGGGGAGATAGACACTTTGCCATCCAGGATCCCAATGGAATAGGTATTGATATCGTGACTTACTCAGCGCCAAATTGACAAGCTATGATAAATAGGCAATGGGTGTATCCAAAAGCTACACCCATTGTTTACTAATTGATTTCTTCCGTTTCTCCTTTCTAATATCTGTTCATGAATTCCAGTGCCTTCATAGTCGGTTGGTTCTAGATGAGAACAAGGCAACTAATTCCTGGCTCGAAGGAATGTATACCTCCTTACAGGATTATCGCTTCTTATTAAACCACTCCACAAGTACCTCATACGAACGAGGACTGGTCGTAGTAGAATTGCTATTGAAAGATTCCACCAGGTTTACATCTTTATAATACTTGTAAAGGTGATCAGTCTTTGGAACTTTGATGAATTCAGTTTCATCCGGATTGTTTGAACTCACAATATCATAGATGATTTGGTGGTCTTCTTCACTAACGATCCAATCATATTCATTGTAAACAATCAAAGTCGGAACTTTGATGTCATTCCAAGCCCCAGGGATATCGAGGTGATTCATTTGGTGATAATAAGTAACTGGTCTGTCGCCAAACTGATGGTCAAATGAAGGGTAACTCCATTGATCCTTTAAATGTGGTGACTGGCTAACAATGTCTTTCGGGTGCCTTTGTTTCACAAGGTATTCCGTATGAAACTCAGCAAATTGGTTCATCTGCTTGTTGAAATCTTTCCATTCCGTTCCAAGATAGGTAAGCACTCGTCGTTGTTGATCAAGTATGTGCTCATTCCATGTCCTAACCCAGGTACCATTAACAGCTAATCCTTTTGGTTGAATCTCCGGAACTGCATTCACAACCATCGGGGCGAGTACCCCACCTGCATTGTAGCCAAACAGGAATATGTTATCCATATCTACCTGATCAAGGTTTTTAAGATTCTTAAATGCGGCCTTGTAGATCGAAAGTTCAGTGTGAAAATCAAGTGTGCTACAATCCGGACCGTTGCTATCACCAGTTCCTGGGTGTTCGACCCGATAGACCAAAAAACCTGCTTTGGCGAGCTCTGCCAAGACTACTGATATCCCACTTTGCGGCCCTCGCCCCTCTATCGGCGAACAGGTGAGCCATTTCAGGAAAAAGACCACTGGAAGCTTACCCCTCGTCCCCTTAGGTTTGGAAATAATCGTTCGTAATTCATAACCCCGAGGTGTGGTTAGGCTTGAGTATTCAAAGTCCACTCCATCATAAGTATCCATAGGAGCAGGAGTTAATTCAATACTCACCCGGAAAAGCTGCCCGGAACGGTAAACCTCCAGATCAACAGCATCACCTGAACGAAGTGAACGGTTGACTCGAGCGAATGTGATATAATCGGTCAGTCGTTCCGAGTTTATCCGGACTATCACATCTCCATCTATTAGTCCTGCATTTTCAGCAGCACCATTGTCTAACACATCCGAGACACAAGCTCCAAATTGATCGGCACAATAGGAAACAGAGGCATCCCAAAGCCCTCTTCGTTGTAGTGTTTGGGCAGTGACCAGGGAAACCACAACCGCCTGAAGCATAATCGTTAAAAGAAGAAAGATGCATCTTGAATGTCCCATTCATTAATGAGTTTAAGTTGGTGCTCAAATAAGTTGGTGCTTAAATAAAAGGAGGTCAGGAAAATATGCTACCCACTAACAAGTCAACTTTATTCATTCTCGTTCAAGGGTTTTATTTCTTACAACTTTTCCAGCTCCTTTTCATCCTAGAATTAGGATCAGAAACGAATTGGCCATGCAATCGATATCAACTTTTCTATTGACCTTTATTGCTTACCTGATGTGCTCCTCTGTCACAAATGGTCAAACCACGGAGATCGATGAGTATCTGATTGAAGCGGAAAAACGAGGTTTCTTCAGCGGATCTGCTGTGGTGGTGAAAGGAACTGAAGTACTTCTTAATAAGGGATATGGTTATGCAGATCATGAACATGTGATCCGGAATGGTCCTTCCACCGTTCATCGCATCGGTTCTCTTAGCAAGCCTATGACTGCTATGGCTCTGTTAAAGCTCTTTGGGGAGGATGACTCCCGATCACTAGAGGATCCTATTGGGAAGTACCTGCCTCAAGTTCCCTCAACCTGGGGAATGGTTACCGTGTCTCAACTTCTTAATCATACATCCGGGATACCGGATCACTTCGGAGACCTTGATGCGGTTCCTGTTGAGGATACTTACCTCGAAATCGAAAAGGTATTCAAGCAAAATCAGGATGCTTCCTTGAAATCAAATCCGGGTGAGCAATATCGTTACAGCAATTTTGGTTATGTCTTGCTTGGAAGAATCGCTGAAGTTGTCTCAGGCCTTTCCTATGATCAGTTTATGAAAAGGTACTTGTTTGAACCGCTGAAAATGACTACCTCCTTTTACGATGACCCAAGGGTGATCATTCAAAATCGTGGACAAGGATACCGACTCAAGGAAGGAAGGTTGATGAATGATAAACTCAAGGACCCGGCCGGCTATTCCGCAGGTGGCCTACTATCTACCACAAATGACCTGGTCAAATGGTCTAAATCCTTTACAAAGGACCTAATACTCACTGATTCAGATCGGACAAAGTTGTTCACGCCATATAAAGAGGGTTACGGGTTTGGATGGAAGGTCTCAAACAAATCAGGCCGAACACTTTATCATCACAATGGTGGAACTCATGGGTTTAGCTCCAGGGCAGTTTATTTTCCACAGGAACAACTCTTTATTGGCATCCTTAGCAACCTGGAAGATATTAGATGTGCGGCGTTTACATGTGATATGATCTCAATGTTGCTTGACCTGGATCATCCAAAAATGACAAGTATTGAACTTGGAACAGACCGACTTAAAGAATTCACGGGTCGATTCAAATCAGCTGATGGTGATGAAAGAAGCATTGAATGGGCGAAAAACTCCCTTTACATGGTCATTGGAACTCGACGCTTTGAGCTGGTTCCCTTATCAGAAACCACACTTTGTTATAAGGATTATCGAGATATAAGATTAACCTTTAATGACAAGAAAGTAATGGAAGTATCCAGTTGTTATGCCGACAACACAATCTATCATAGGGAAGATTGAGACATCTATATGGCAATAGGTATTTTCTCAACTTTTGCTCGCTAGCTTTACTTAATGGCACTAGACTATGATATTGTAAAGAAAGAACTTCCAATGCTGTCAGATAAACTCATCCGAGAGATCGCTAGTGATGCTTCGATCCAAAAAATTGCTGAAGGAGAAACTATTTTAAGAGATGGACAATATGTGAAAGTCATCCCGATCGTTCTTAAAGGATTACTCAAAGTTTTTACACGCCTGGATGGCAAGGAATTACTTCTATACTATATCAGACCACAAGAAAGTTGTATCATGTCGTTCGCGGCGGTTCTTGGCAATGAGCCCAGCAAGATCATTGCTGAAACCGAAGAAGACACAGAAGTACTCCTTTTACCTTTCGAGAAAATAAGAGAATGGACGCATCAGTTCAATGATCTCAATGACCTCTTCTTCAGGCAATACAACCTCCGATATTCCGAACTTCTATCCACCATTCATGCACTGCTTTTCAATAAATTGGATGAACGCCTGAAAAGCTACCTTGAAGAAAAAGTGAAGATCACCGGACACAACCCACTCAAGATGTCGCACCGGGAAGTTGCCAATGAACTGGGTACTGCGAGAGAAGTTGTAAGCCGTGTAATCAAGAAACTGGAAGCAGAAGGGGTGGTTTCTCAAAACGAGAAGGGTATTCATCTGAATCAGGTGTGACTTTAGTCACTGTTTTTCCATTTTCTGGTATCGAATTTTGATGTCAATAAAGGAAAGTCAAACACTAAAACCCACAAGTCATGAAAAAGAACATGGGAAATACCGATAGAGTCATCAGAACATTGATTGCGATCGTTTTAGCAGTCCTATACTTCACGAATGTAATTTCAGGTACATTGGCGATTGTCTTGTTAGCAGTCGCAGGTATCTTTTTACTAACAAGCTTTATAAGTTTCTGTCCGCTCTACGCACCATTTGGCATCAGCAGTTGCGCGACGAGAAAATCATAGGATAGCTAAACCCTTGTTTGAGGTGAAGAATGAGACAGTGGTACTTAGGCGCAGCATATGTTGTACCTAAGTATCATTGACTTATGCCAGGGCGTACAATGTCACCAATTCCTGCTTACCACGAAGCTCAACTTCTCCCATTTCCTGTGGAACAAATGGCTCATCAAGCTGTAACCTTTCGATCATATGTTTGGACACCAGCAGGTTTGCGCCGAGTTCGTTGCATTTCGACTGGATTCGAGCCGCTGTGTTAAGTACATCCCCGGAGAATGCTATCTCTCTCTTTACAACACCGATCTCTCCTGCCATCACATGACCATAATGGATCCCCGCTTTGAATTCAGGAAATGTGTTGTAATTATCCTGAAAATAGGAGTTCTTTTTACCAAGCGATTCCCGTATCTCGAAGAAGCAGCGGATGCAGTTAGCATCTTTCACACCAGTTCCCAGTTCCCAACTGACAACAATTTCATCACCTACATATTGATAGATCTCTCCTTTGTATTTAAGGATAGAGGGAGTAGCATATTTGAAAACATCTTTGAGAAAAGAGAAGTACTTTTCTTCGCCTAGTTTTTCTGCAACTGCAGTTGATGACCGTAGGTCGAGAAACATAAAGATCCGCTCTTCTTTCCTAGGGTTGAAATACCTGCCCAGCAAAAATTTTCTAAAGACCCCCGGGCCATACTTATCATTGACCAATAACGCAATAAGTGTGATCACGACTACCGTCATCCATATGGTCAGGGGAATTAAGGTCATTGGAGATAAGAGCCTTTTAAGAGCTTCCGAAAGTACTTCCGGACTTAGCACCGGAAGATTGAGCCGGTTGCTCTGAAAGAATAAATTTGATGGATATCCGACCAGGATAAAAATACCAATATATGAAATCACACCGTTTCTGATGGCCCAGCCATAGGGTTTATTTCTCAACCATCGCTCCCAATAGAACACAACCATGCTCCCCCCCAACACACCAGCCAGTACCCCGCTGAAAATGCTTGTTAAGAAAAGCCTGGATAACTCCCTATCCTGAACTTTAAACCCCAAATCCATGATCGATCCATAGGCAATAAAAAACTGAAAAATGGAGAAAATGGTCCAGGCTACTGTTATCCAAAAGACCTTGGTGATGCCGGCTCTTAATCTTTGAGCATTCATAGGAGAAAGCTAAGCAAAAGCCCGCTTATGTCGAGCTAACTTACTTATCGTAATCAATTTTCAATATCTCAGCAATCCCTTTTTTGAAAGTAGTGGGTTTGAAGTCGAACCGCTCTTCAAATTTCTCACTAATGAAGAAGTAATCCTGTTCGTATTGATAGAGCATCTCTTTCATCTCCCGCATGATCGGAACAAAAAGTCCCAACAGGCTTACCATGAATCTTCCAGCAACCTGAAATTTTGGTTCAACATTGAAACCATCAGCAATCCACTCAATAAACTGCCGCATGGTCCATTTTTCGTTGGAAGTGGGTAAGTGCCAGGTTTCTCCATAGGCATCTGGCGTATTGCCTAACAACGCCACAGCTTTTCCCGAATCCGGGGTGTAAGTGAATGAGTGGATCTTATGAACACTTCCAAGACAAGAAGCCTTCTTACCCTCACTTAGTGGCTTGAAAACAGTTTCCGTAAGTACACTTACGTTTTCAATGGAAGGGCCATAGAAATCTGCAGATCGAGCGATCAACGTTTCAATTGCTCCATCGCAGGCATCAGTGACCTTTCTTGCAATCGCAGCTCTGACCTTGCCCTTTCTGCTCTGAGGATTAACCGGGTTTGTCTCCCTGATCTCACTCACAGACTTTGGATCGTACATGTAGATGTTGTCAAAGAAGACAAGTTTGGATTGATGCACTTTACAAGCTTCCAGTACATTATCAATGATCACCGGCCAGGTTTGTTCCCAAACTTTCGCATTGTATGGCAAGCCCACGGTGAGATAAACAATTTCTGATCCCTCCACGGCTTTAAGAACCTCGTCCTTATCTGTCAGGTCCGCTGCAAACAATTGATCTGATTCATTGACTTTTTCGGGGTTCCTGGAAACCAACCTGATGTTCTGAGTGTATTTCGGCAATGCTTTGGCCAATTCCCTGCCAATAGCACCTCCGGCTCCTAATATGGTTTGCATGAGTGATTAGTTAGTTAAGCGGTTTTATTGCAGTAAAACAAGTTAAAATAAGCCGGTTATATCCCCGTTCGCATCGATATCGATGTTCTCAGCAGCAGGTACAACCGGTAATCCGGGCATTCTTAGCATTTTTCCTGTTATAGGAATAATGAACCCTGCACCCGAGGCAATTTCCACCTCCCGGATGTTAATGGTGAAATCCTTCGGTCGCCCGTATGATTTGGCATCATCCGAGAACGAATTCTGGGTCTTCGCCATACAAATCGGAAAATCTTCCAGGCCCAGCTGATTCGCCCGCCTCAAAATGCTTTCCGCATTCGCACTGTACGTGATCTTTGTTGCACCATAGATCTGTTCTGCGATGGCTTCAATTTTTTGTTTCAGCGTCGCGTTCAAAGCGTATGTGGGGTTAAATTCCTGGCTACAACTATCAGTTGCTGAAATCACCTTCTGAGCAAGCTCTTCCATTCCCTTTCCTCCATTTTTCCATCCGTCTGCTTCAGCAACTGCTACTCCCAATGCATTGCATCTATCAATTACACATTGGATCTCTTCTTCTGTGTCCGCTGCAAACTTGTTAATAGCTACCACAAGTGGGACCCCAAATCGCTGAATGTTCTCTACATGTTTTTCAAGGTTTGCAAGCCCTTTCTCAACCGCATTGACATTTGGGGTTTGTAGTTCGTCCTTAGCAACACCTCCATGATATTTTAATGCCCGAATTGTGGCAACAATCACCACCGCCTTTGGACTGATCCCACCCGTTCGACACTTGATATTGAAGAATTTTTCAGCGCCAAGATCAGCCCCAAAACCTGCTTCTGTTACCGCATATTCTGCCAGGGAAAGCCCCATTTTGGTCGCGATCAGAGAATTAGTACCCTGCGCAATATTGGCAAAAGGCCCACCGTGGATGATGGCAGGGTTACCCTCAAGTGTCTGAACCAGATTTGGTTTAACGGCATCTTTCAACAATGCGGTCATCGCTCCCTGAGCATTCAGGTCCTTAGCAAAAATTGGGTCCCCTGAAAAAGTGTCTCCTACGTATATGTTTCCTATACGTTCCTTTAAATCTGTCAGGTCCTTGGCAAGACAAAGAATTGCCATGATTTCTGATGCGGCAGTAATGTTAAAACCGGACTCTTGTAAGAAACCGCCAGTTTTACCCCCAAGTCCTGTGACAATGTGTCTCAGCGAGCGATCGTTCATATCCATTGCCCATCTCCATTTTACTGTTCTGGGATCGATACCCAGGTTCCTGGAACGGCTATAGATGTTATTGTCGATCAATGCGGAGAGCAGGTTGTTTGCTTTCTCTATCGCTGAAAAATCCCCATTGAAATGCAGATTAATATCTTCCATCGGGATCAGCTGAGAGTGTCCTCCTCCTGTGGCTCCTCCTTTTATACCGAAGACCGGGCCAAGTGAAGGCTCACGAAGTACTGCGATCGTCTTCTTCCCGGTTCGGTTGAGTCCGTCAACCAATCCAACAGATACTGTTGTTTTTCCCTCCCCTGCCGGAGTAGGAGTAATTGCCGTTACCAAAATCAGGTTACTTGAGGCTACCTTCGATTCATCAATGCAGTCCAATGGGATCTTGGCTTTATGCTTTCCATAATGCTCAATGTCCTGAGAGTCAAGATTAAGTTTTTGTGCTATTTCATCGATAGGCGCTATTCGGGCAGCCTGAGCGATTTCAAGGTCGGAAGGGTTTGACATTAATGGGTTGTATTAAGGTTAGGTTTATTGTTTATATATCGAATCAACTCAAATAGAATTCAATTCAATATAAAGCATAAAGCACTTTATTCAGCAAGGCCCCTGACATTCATCATATCGGTATTCCGATCTAACTTCACAATGCATGTATCCAACACTCACAACTGAGCGACTTGAGCTCATTCCATTTACCACTAAGGATGAAGAACTATTTCACCGGATAAATACTGACCCTTTTGTAAGAAAACTCTTATGGGAC
Organism: Cyclobacteriaceae bacterium; assembly: GCA_965267415.1. Taxonomy (GTDB): domain Bacteria; phylum Bacteroidota; class Bacteroidia; order Cytophagales; family Cyclobacteriaceae; genus Ekhidna. The sequence continues at coordinate 2,040,861 of OZ253955.1, forward strand.
GATGAGGTTATCGGTCAGGAAGTTTCTAAGGAAATCATGGGAAAGAATGAGGCTCATTTCCGGGAAGATGCCTATGGCTTGTGGAAGATCCTTTCAAAGGATAGTAAAGAAGTGATTGGCTATGCCGGGCTCTGGTTTTTCTTCGACGAACCTCAGCCTCAATTGATCTATGCAATCCTTGAAGCCTTCACTAAAAAAGGGTATGCAACTGAGGCGAGTAGAGCCGTCATTGACTATACGTTCAATCAGCTTGGCTTCAGCTATCTGCTTGCAGCCACAGACGAGTCACATACGGAATCTCAATCAGTAGCCCAAAGACTCGGCATGAAATTCACTGAAAAGCGAATCGAGAATGAAAAGCCAACGTTGTTTTTCAGGATTGACAAATAGGGCTATTGCTGCCTTACCCCGGAAAGTTCTCCATCGTCAAACGACCCTTTAAAAATCCCGGAAAATCCCTCGCTGCTTATATCCCCAACAGCGGTTCCTCGAGGACTTATGTAAACCGTACGATTTGTTCCGGTTCCAATCTTAAATGGAGCAAGCAGGGATTGGTATCTATCGGTCATCGCATCATCCAGATCAACTTCATTGATGGTAATAGCATTTTTGGTTAGCGAGAGGTAAAACGGTTCTCCATCCATGATCAAACCATCATCAGATAAGTTGTTTAAGAGCGTTTCTCGCAATTCCAGCAAATCGATGTGTGAAAATTTTCCCTTTCGTTGTTTTTCCTGGGCATGAAGAGGATTAATGAGATAGATCGTAGCAATTAAGATTGCAAGAAGGTAATTGTTCAGTTTGGTTTTCATAGTTCAAGTGGGAATCTGTTCTTCTAAGATGGTCTGAAATTAGAAATAGTTTCTAATTGAATCGATCAATTACTAAAGCAACTACCTGGGTAGCTTAATGGTTTTCTGATATTGTCCTATATCACAAGGGTATATGACTCATGTCATACCAATCTGTTGCTTGTAAGTATAGCATTGCAATGTCATGAGACTCACAATCTCTTACCTACTCCTAATCTCAATAACCTGTCACCTTATGTGCAGTTCCGCATATCTGGTGGACTACTATCTCAATTCCGATTTCTATATGGAGCATTGTGAAAACAAAAGCAGACCCGAACTGAATTGTGATGGGAAATGCATCCTCGCTCAAAAACTTAAAATGGGCAGTGAGAGTGAAGAAACAACTCCATATCTCCCAATCACCTACGAATACCTTATCGCCTTTCAGAAGGTTTCATTCAATTCGGCATACACTTACACAGACCACCAATCCCTTTGGATAAATAACTACATTAATCCGTTTGATTTTTACTTGTTGAAGCCCCCGATCTAGAAAAGGCCAATCCTCAATCCTTTCTTTCAACAAATAAAATTCAAACATGAAAACGTTAAGACTACTAACCCTCGGGCTAATTGTAGCCCTTATAGGTTCTTGCTCAGATAGCGAGGACCCACAACCAACATTTGAAACTGAATTATCTGAAGTAGCGACTGCTACTGAAAACGGAATAACAGTAACCTTGTATGCTTCAGAAGCCCTTTTCGTAGGATACAATAGCATCACTGCGAAGATCGAAGATGCTAACGGAACACTATTATCTGGAGATGTCACTGTCACTCCAATGATGGACATGATGGACATGTCTCATTCCAGTCCAATAGAATTTCCTAATGGCACAACTTTCACTGATGGAGCTTTCGATTTTAGTCCTGTTTTTGTCATGCCATCCGGTGAGATGGGAGCCTGGAGGGTTGACTTTGATGTCAATGGAACAACCGTTTCCGTACCCGTTGAAGTGGCATCTCCGGAGTATGCCAGAATGGTAAGCTTCACAAGCGCTATGGATGAAATGACCAAATATTTTGTCGCATACCTGGGTCCAAAGGATCCGCAGGTAGGTCAAAATGATCTGGAAATAGCTGTGTTCAAGAGAGAAAGTATGATGGAATGGCCTGCTGTGACTGACCTGGAGTTCGCACTGGAACCCTGGATGGTCTCCATGGATCATGGGTCTCCAAACAATGTAGCTCCATCTCACACAGCCGACGGGCATTATATGGGTAAAGTCAACTTTACCATGACCGGTGATTGGCAAATCAGGTTAACCATGAGCCAGGCTGGCAATGTATGTGGTGAACCCTACTTCGATATTTATTTCCAATAGGTTAGACTCATGAAAAGGCTCGCAAAAAAGTTGACTTTCCTTTTGGTTTTGATCCTTGGGGTCCAGCCTTGCTTCGCTCAATCTGACAAGGAGCTCTACGAAGCATGGCTGGATTCTATCAAAAATGAGCTGTACATCGGCATTGAGATGGAACTTGATGAAGTTACCATTATGGACTCTCTAAGCAGGGGATTGATCAACGATCCCAAAATGCTGATGAATATGCGCTGCACCGATCAGATGATGCATTGCCTGAGTGGTGTGAACATGGTGAGACGAGGGAATTTCGCTAATGAACCCATGCTTAGAGGACTTACCTCAGAACGATACGTTTTGACGATCGATGGAATGCGGATTTACGGAGCATGCACGGACAAAATGGATCCTGCTTCCTCTTACATCGAACCGATCAATCTGAAGAGTCTCGACGTGACTTTCGGCAGTCAAACGAATATGATGGGGTGTGGAACTGGCGGGGGCATCAATTTTGGATTAAAAAAACCGGTATTCAACAGCGATAATCCAATAAGAACATCATTCCTAACCAATTATTCATCCGTGTCCAATGGCTTTGACCAGGCACTTGACGTGAATTACTCAAAAGACAAATTCGCTTTCAGAGTGTCCGGAGTTCATCGCAAAGCAGAGAACTACACCGATGGAAACGGACAGGAGGTGAGGTATTCACAATTTGAAAAGTGGAATTATACCACATCGATCAACTACCGGGTAAATGACTCTGATATGATTGCTTTTGACTTTGTCGGTGATGATGCCAGTGATGTCGGATACCCAGCACTACCAATGGATGTCTCTTTTGCTCGTGCAAAGCTTTTTGGGCTTTCTTATCTAACTGATGATTTCTGGATCCTGAAAGACCCCGAGATCAAAGTCTACCACAATTTTATTAATCATGAAATGGACGATACCAAAAGGGATTCGGTAGCCATGCATATGGACATGCCTGGAAACACACGAACAACCGGAGGATTCGTTCGGGGACACCTGCTTTCAACAGATCGTTCAAACCTGGAAATCAAAGCTGATTATCATAAGAGTTTTTGGCATGCGGAAATGACAATGTATCCCAATGAGCCAAACCAATTGCCAATGTTCATGCTTACCTGGCCGGATATCCATCGTTCGATCGCCGGGATAGAGCTTAAGCAAACCATTGCGACGACTCCAAATCAGAAGATCATAGCCAGTGGAAGATTGGAGCAGGTTTCATCGCACATTTCCAGCGATTTTGGAGAGCGACAGCTTTCTGTGTTTGATAAAAGCGGGATGGATAATCGGAATGAATTGCTTGCAAATGTTTCAGCTCAATACGTTTGGGAGACAAGCCCCGGATCTGAGATCAGCTTTAAAGCATCCTATGGGGAACGAGTACCTACTGCTTCAGAGCAATATGGATTCTACCTGTTTAACCGGGTTGATGGCTATGATTACCTTGGAGATCCTGACCTGAAGAAGGAACGCAATTTCCACTTTGAACTTGGTCATCAAGCTGCCGGTTCAAAGGTGAGGGTCAAAAGTGCACTATTTAGCTACCTTTTCAGGGATTACATCATCGGCATTTATGATCCATCATTAAGTGCAATGACCATTGGGGCCCTGGGAGTGAAGTGGAATGAAAATACCGCACGGGCGGTCATGGCAGGTGGTGAGCTTTCAATGACAACACAGTTCCTTCCGACTCTCTCTGGAAAACTGGATCTCAATTATGTATATGGTGAAGATTTTGAAGGAGATCCGCTTCCACAGATCCCTCCGCTAAAACTGAACTACTCCATTACCCAGGTGGTCAAGGGATGGAACATTCAACCTGAAGTAGAATGGTCACAGGCGCAACATCGGATAAGTGAGAAGTTCAATGAGCGCAGGACGGCTGAATTTACAGTAATTAATCTGAGGTTTTCAAAGCAGTTTGTTGGCCAACAAACATGGTCCATAGGTGGTGGAATTGAGAACCTGACAGACACAGCCTTCCGCGAACACTTTGATGTCGGTCAAATATTACGACCAGGACGAAATGGTTATGTTCAGGTGAAGCTGATGCTGTAGAAGTGGTAATAATAAACTTACTGGATACCAAGATTAGCTACTCCAGCTGCCCAGTATAGGCTGGCAATGTTCTTCTGGTATTCGGATCGAAGCTTAAAAAGTTTAGTTTGTGAATTGATTAGTTTTTCAAATTGGACATTGATCTTGAATAGATCACTCTCTCCATTTTGCAGGTTAAGTCTTTCAGCATCCAGGATTAGCTGGTAATTGTTTACCATATCCTGTTGTTGCTGAAGGATGTTACCTGTAGTAATGATCGTGTTGTACCTTACTCCTATGTCATTCAGGATCTCTCTTTCCCTAAAACTTCGTTCAAAATAGTTCTCACGAATCTTAAGATCTATTTGATTAAGCTTCGCTCGCTCCTTTCTTAGAAAGATCGGAAATTCAAAAGCCAGGCCAAGTTTGTAGTTATCGCTAAAGCTCAAATCATTGCTCTCTCCATTAGGAGTAAGTGGCTGATCCAGAAGAAAGTAGTCAAAATCAAGTCTTGGTTTCAGGTTCTCCTTTGCCAGACTCTTGTCAATGAAGAGGGACTGATTTTTCAAATCCAGCTTGACCAATTCCGGATGATTTTGTCTTGCCATCTCTACCAACTGGCCAAGGACCTCAGGGTCAAATGTATCTGCTGACGGTTCCTGCGGGCGAGCGGTATTTACAATTTCAAGCGGAGCGCCATCCGGAGACCATAGGTGGTTCGACAAGTGAAGTGCAGCTTTGATCCGATCTATATCCGCTTGTTGAAAATCGATCTGTCTTGATTGCAGTGCAATCTTCGCCTGAACCGTATCGATGGCAGCTGTTTCTCCAAACTCGAAAGCCAGCTTTGTTCGATCAAAGATGTCTTGCGCGATAACAATGCTTTGCTGAATGAGCTGGTAGTTGTTATAAGCATAATACCATTGCCAGTAGTCTTTAACTGCCTTCAATAGCACTTTATTGATCTCTTTAACCCGCTCAGCTTCAGCCATGTCCTGCATCAGCTTTGCCTGGCGCAGCGTAGCTCTTCTTTGATCAATGAAAAGTCCCTGACCGATAGGAATGGACACTCCTGCATAAACCTGCTGGTTGTCGGTAGTATTTGAAATAAAACTCTCCGGGTTTAGAAAATCACCTCGGTTTCGTTCTAATCCAACTTTAGGGTTGACAGGGAACCAGGTTGGGATCTTCAATGCAATGTCTGCGATGTTGTAATACTCTGTTTCCTTGAAGTCTTTTAGGTCCCAGGAGCCTTCAAGCTTAGGATCGAAACTCCCTCGTGCAAGCCTTAACTGCTGAGCCGCATCCTGAGTAAGTAGCTCTGCCTGCTGTACAATCGGGTGATTGCTAATGACCAGACCATAGAACTGATCGAAAGTAAGAACAGTAGTACTGTCTGGGCTTTGGGCCTTAAGTGCCAATGAAGTGAGCACAAGAATTATGATCCCAGCTAGTCTCATTTCTTTTCCTTTTCCTCCTCTGGTTTATCTACGGCAAGATCAAAAGGCTCCTCATACAAGCTTGGAGGGAAACCGTTGAGTTGTCGCCACAACTCATACCAGATAGGGACATTATCCAGCATCACCCAGCCTTTTGTACCGGACCCAAGACGTAAAACTCCCGGCCATGGGTCGTCTTCCGGATCCGGGGTAACCAATATCCGAAACTCCCCTCCCTTGCTATTGACGTAATCAATTACCTGGACGACCCCTCCGAAGGTTCCAACCGAAACACTTGGCCATCCTGTAAACTGAAGCGCCGGCCAGCCATCAAACTCGATTCGAACTTTACGACCCTTAGAAAGGAGTGGCACATCCATAGCCTGCACATACATTTCGACGGCTACATCCGGATTAGCGGGCATAATCGTTACTACTGCCTCTCCCTCTTTTATTGTTTCTCCAAGGCCTGCTCGCATGGCCTTAACAATGTATCCGGATTGAGGAGAGATCACCTGGTATTGGGTGTTCCGGATCTTCATATTAGCAAACTCATTCTTCAGTTTAGCCAAAGAAGCTTCAGCCTCGTAAACATCCGCCAACGTAGCATTCAGATCTGATTCGGCCTTGCTTATTTTATCCTGGTACTCTGCCTGAACACCTGCCAGATTTACCTGAACATTAACCAACTCCGCCTTTGTTTGTAAAAATTTATTTTCTGAAGAAACGATCTTCATTCTTGACTCCTGGTACTTCGACTCCACATCCTGAAACTTGGTCAACGCAATGTTTCCTGCTTCGTAGAGCGTCTTGTTACGATCATACTGGTTTTTGAAGTTGCTGAATCGGACATCTTCCGCTAGAAAATCAATACTGTCACTTGCAAGCTTGAGCTCCGTTTGGGTTAGCTTATTTTGTGCCTGTTCATATTTTACATCCAAAGCGCTTCGCAAGGCTGTAATCTGCTTTCTTAGTGCTTCAGCCTTAGCATTTTTGGATTCAATACTTCTTTCTTTGGCAAAAACCTGTTCCTCCAGACGAATCAGTAACTCCGGATCGAAATACTTGTCCTTGATCTCACTAAGTGTAAGGATGGTGTCCCCGGCATTAACGAATTGGCCTTCCCGGATTTTCCAACTCGAGATTCTACCTGCTATGGCAGATTCTACTGACTGAGGTCGGTTGTCCGGAGTAAAAGCCGTGACCTTCCCCGTGCCCCGAATGTTCTGCTGCCAGGGTAAGAACAATATCACAAAAAAGACGACAAACATTCCCATTAACCATTTGGCAAGTAGCTTGCCGGCACTTGGTGTCTGGAGTGTCTTCAATGTGTATAATTCAGAGCTTGTTATTTCTTGCTTATGCTGCATAACCTTAGTTCAAAATGTCCCCTAATTCACCAGCTTTGACCAGTTCTGAGAATTGGCCATCTGCCTTGATCTTTCCTTTCTCCATCAGAATGATCCGATCACAAGTTGCCATGACTACCGGATCATTGGACACAACCAACAACGTCCATGAATGCTCAGGCTGTGTAAGCATTTGAATCAGTTCAGTACGTTCTGATTTTAAAAAGTCGTTAAAGAAATCGTTGAGGATCAATAGGTTTGGTCGTTTGGCCAGGCACCTCGCAAGGATGATCTTATTGATCATTCCATTAGAAAGACCCTTACCACTACTCACCATTTGTGTATCAAGCCCATCAGGCATAGAGTTTATCTCATCACTTATCCCAATGGTATTGATTGCCCAGATAGCATCCGAGGGATCAGCGTTAGGCTTGGACAAAATGATATTTTCCAATATGCTTCCTTCAAAGATGTCCTCCTGGGAAACGTTCTTTCCGATCTTATCCCGTAAGTTCATCAGGTCCAAATCTCTTAGCGAGAATCCATTAACTGTAACTATACCTTCGTAGTGATTATTGAACCCGGCAATGGTATTTGTAAGTACCCGTTTACCAGAACTTCCCCTACCTGAAATACATATGCGTTCACCCGGTTTAAAATCCAAATCGATACCATTAAGGACATAATTCGGCTTATCAGGAAACTTGTATTTGAGATCCTTGATCTGAACATGGAATCCTTTTTCCAGCAAAGGTTTTGGAATATCTAATCCACCACTCTTCTCCAAAGGCAGGTCCGTAACCTGGGAGATCTTATCTACGGCCGTCAACATGTCATAGACTACATCCATATACATAATGATCTTCTCCACAGAACTCAATGTCAAAATGATGATCACCTCAGCCGCTACAAACTGCCCGAGTGTGATCTCTCGCTGAACAACCAAGATGGTACCAATGATCAGGAGTCCGCCAGTCACCAGTGCTTTGAATAACAGCACAAACGAATATTGGGTAATGAGAATGGAGAAGTGTATTCGACGATTCTTTAGATAATTATTTACATTGTAATCTGTCTTTCTTAATGGCAGAGGTGTGTTTCCAGATAGCTTAAATGAGTTGATGGTTCGCGCCAGTTCTTCCAACCAGTATACTACCCGATACTTAAATTTTGATTCCTTGATAGATGAGTTCAGTCCTTTAGGTCCTGTGGTATAGAAAATGAAGAACAGCAGACCGATCAATAAGAGGCTGAAAAACACAAAGAATGGGTGATAGAAGGAAAGCAGCAACAAGCCAAAAAGTATCTGGATGATCCCGGCTGAAAGGTCGATCAAAAGTTTCGGAAGCCCTTTCTGGATCGTAAGGACATCAAAAAACCGGTTCATCAGTTCAGGTGCATGATAATTGAACAATGCCTCGGCCTTGATCCTCGGAATACGAAATGCAAACTCAAATGCGGCTTTGGTGAAAACTCTTCGCTGCAAGTACTCCACCAGGGTTATCTGCATGACTTGCAATCCCCCTGCTGCCAACACGCCTAAGATGACCAGACCTATAAGCAAGTAAACCGAACTAAATACAACCCCTCCTGATATCAACGAGACCGTTGCCTGGATACCTACCGGTAATGTCAAACTGATCAACCCGATCAGAAAAGCATAGAAATAGATATACATGATATCCTTCTTCTCCTCCGAAAGCAGCCTGATCAGTCGTTGAACCGGACTTAATTTCTTCTTTTCCTCACCATCTTCTGTATCATCACTTACCAAACTCTTGTAGGAAAAAACACCCAGAAAGGCTACTTTTCCATCTTCCAAATGAAGATTAGGAAATGAGTCTTCACCCCAGTTTTCTGATAGCGAACTAGTTTCCCGAACGTGAATAACCCTGTGATCTCGCTTATCCTTATAAAAGATAATTGGTACGAGTTCATCCTCAGCATCCTCAAATGCCACGATTGGGATCTCCACATCCTCAATGAATGCTTTAAACTCTTCTAATTCAAGGCTGTTCTCCAAGTAGATGATGCGCTGCTTGTTGGCCGCTTCTACCAGGTCTCGTATAAATTCCGCTTTGTCTTCAAAGTCATAGGAACGAGGTGAAGCCTGGACATTCGTCAGCGCTAATCCATCAAAGTCTTGCTTGAGGATCTCAGAGGATTCCCTGATAAGTTGTATGATCTGGTCGCTTTTCATGTAGGATCAGTGTTGCATGATGGTGTTGAACACCATGATTTGAAGAAATTCAGCATCCTTATTGTGCAATTCCCGATCATCCTTATTAAGGTCGGTCAGTGAAGGCAAATGCTCAGCATAAAACAGCTGTTGGTGAGCGGCTTGTAGTGTTGTGCTTATTAACGAATGGGGGTAATTGAAAGCAGGATTGATCTCGCTTACAAATGATGCTATCTTTTTGCAAAGCGATTTAAATCCTCGAAAAAGCCCCTCTTTATTGTCCTCGTCAACTTGCTTGGTTAGGTAAGTCTTGTCAGATTCTGAGATAACAATTCGATAGAGCGCTTCTTCATCAATATCCGGAAAAGAAGGATCCCGCTCTTTTTTCGTAGCAAGTATGCGAAGAGCGATTTTCAGTTTTTCTACAGGATCACTAATGTTTTGAGTTCCAAAATCAATCTTGTATTCCAGCCAGTTCCAATACCAGGCAATGATATAAACCAGAAGGCGGTGCTTGTTTTCAAAATATCGATAAATAGATGCTTCAGTCGAGTCAATCCTGGCAGCAAGCTTCTTGAAAGTAAACCCTTCAAATCCCAGTTCATCGATCATTGCTATACTTTCCCGGGTAATTTTTCTTCCCAAGCCTGTTTCCTGAGGATCTCTGACGAAAAGATTCTCATTCATCAGTAATTGTAATGCAGGCATGCTATCAATTTTTAATTTAAATACTTAAAAATAATAGTAATACTATTAATAATGGTATTCGATAAACGGTAATTGATAGATAATGTTTGATTTATGATATCATAGTTCTCTTAATTGAAAGCTATTCTAACCAAAAAACGCCCTCAAAAAGCTTTAAAACACGGTTTTATAGTTTCCGAAAAAAAACGAAATCCCGGGTAGTGTTCCGGGATTTCTCTGTCATAGGAGTTAAAGGAAGTATAAATCGGGATAACGTCTGGATAAGAATCAACTCCTAATCAAGATCCTATTATTATTTATTCAATTGTTACTCACCTTGCCCCAGTGAAAAGCCCCTGATGCCATCAAACTGATAAAGGTTTTCTGTTTTTATTACCTGGAAACTCTGACTGTTCAGTTTAAGAAGTAATCCAAGCACCTGATCATAGTCAATTTCACTATATACAGGTTGGTCAGAAATCACATTTGATTTGCTGGAAACAAACCGGCATCTCCAATGATCCGTGCAAAAGGTCTCCGGCAATCCATTTGGATACACTTTGACACCCCTGTTTGTGATCATTTTAAGCTTAAGTCCAAAGGTTGTGATCTCCTCAAGTGCTTTACCAAGTTCATCTACGTTCTCATCTTTTGAATCCAGAAAGACATCAACTCCCACCAATGCTTTCCGCTTGGTTTCCCGAACATATTCAGGTATTGTGATTTTACCTGTTCCACTTGACAGGTTGCTTGAAGCAAGTTGAGTAGGCTGTAGCCCTAACCTTGCGATAATTTCTTCCGCAAATTCCTCGGTAGTAGCTTTTTTCTCGCTCAAACCCTCTTGATAGATATCTCCGGTGTGAATGCCATCCTCAATGGTTTTGAGCCAGGCATTCTTAATGTTATCCGCAATTTCCTGGTAGCCCAAATGTGCAAGCATCATGACGGCACCATTAAGCAACCCGGAAGGATTCGCAATGTTTTGTCCTGCAATATCAGGAGCTGAACCATGGATCGCTTCAAACATGGCTATCTCAGTTCCAATATTTGCTGATCCGGCCATACCCACTGATCCCGCAATCTCTGCAACCACATCTGAGACAATATCGCCATAGAGGTTTGAAGTCACTACCACATCGTATTTCTCAGGGTTAGCAGCCAACCTGGCTGTGCCTATGTCAATGATCTGTACCTCCTGTTCAATGTCAGAATACTCAGCTCCGACCTCCTTGAAAACTTGATGGAACAACCCATCGGTCAATTTCATGATATTATCCTTCACCATACACGTGACTTTGTTTCGCCCGTAGGCACGTGCATACTCAAAAGCATATCGAATGATGCGTTCACAACCTGGCCTTGATACCAACTTCAGACATTGTACTACATCGTTTGTTTGTTGATGCTCAATACCTGCATATAAGTCTTCTTCGTTTTCCCGGATCACCACGACATCCATTTCAGGGAAGTGGGTCCTGACATAAGGCGATAGTGATTGTACAGGTCGAACATTCGAAAACAATCCCAGAGACTTTCGCATGGTCACGTTCAGGCTTTTATATCCTTTACCCTGGGGAGTGGTTATGGGGCCTTTCAGTAAAACCTTGTTCTTCCTGATGATATCCCAGGATTCATCTGCAATTCCGGAAGTGTTACCTGACAAATACACCGACTCGCCAACATCAATGAATTCTGGTTTGATCGGGGCTCCCGCCGCTTTCAAGATCTTCAAAGTGGCCTGAGTGATCTCCGGACCGATACCGTCACCAATTGCTACCGCAACTTTGACTTTGGCTTCTACTTCGTTTTCCAGTTCTGGGGCTTCAACTAATTCTGCTTTCATATTTTTTTCGAAATATTTTAAAAAACCGGAGCGGGACAACTATCCATCCACTGACTCGCTGCTCGCTTTATAACCAATCAATGATCGCTCCGGCATCTTGGGTTCTTGTTAATTATTTGAAATGTTGTTTAATCGTACTTTAACTGTAGGAGCCATTAGCTCTTGATTGTCTTTATCCGGAAGTATAGTAATTTGAGGATGTACAACATGGTCTAAACTGTATCCCCTCGCTTTCTTCAACTCCATAGGCATGACATTCATCTCTTCACTCACTTCTTCATGCTCCATGTCTAACAATGCCTTTCTGAAATCCTTGTAATCATTGGTTTGCTGACCCTTGGCGGTGCTTATAGTTAATAGAAAAAACAAAAAGATCATTCCAAGGAGAAAGGATGCTTCTAATATTCGATATTTCATTCGCTTCATAGCTTCTTGTTTTAGTTTACCTCATGGTTCATATGGATCAATTGATTTTTAAACCTGAGCAATTGCTCCACATGAGTTGGATCAATTTCATATGCCCTACGTTTATCCTCTGTCGCCATCCTCATCTCTCCTTTCAGTCGATATGCCTCTGCTCGTGCCAGATAAGCCAATGCATTCTGAGGGTTATTCCTAATCTCAGTTGAGAAATAATGAACCGCCAGATCAAACTCCTGTCTCGCAATGGACTGCTTACCTAACCGCAACCAATCTTCATCAAAGTGAACTGCAAGTCCCTGAAAACTCAGGAGCGCGGCAAATAATAGACATACAACTTTTCCGTAAATCATTAATATGAATCTTGATAGTATTACTATTATTCAACCAAAACTAATTTTTTTGGTTTCGCCAGACAAGATGATAAAAATCAGGCTGAGCGGAATTGGTGCTCTGAGGGACAATTCAATTATTTATTACATAAAACGATATGATCTCTTCCCTAGAGATATTAACCATTTATAGCAGTCGCCAAAAATGCTCTTTTAGAATCTTAATCGACGTAATTAGATCGATCTTTCCAGAAATTACAGGGTTAGCAACCTAGATTTAGGCATTGAAAAACTGCTTTAGAAAGCATTAACTATTACTTATTGTTACAATAATTAATTTAAATAGTTATTTATGTTTAGTCAAGCCAATTATTAGTCAACTGCCCAACTAAAATGCTCTTTGGCTATCTCTTTCTTGTTCTCTTCGATGTAGCGTATGAGCTCTTCATGAGCTGGGGTCAGCTTCTTTCCCTTATTGTAAACAAGGTTCCAATTCGTAATTATCGGAAGCCCTTTCATCGGAATGATTTTCATACCTCCTATTGCAAGTTCATTTCGAAGGCCAATTAATGGCACGATGGAAAAACCAATGCCTGCATTGATTGCCTGCTTGACAGCTTCATTGCTCACAAGCTCCATTGTCTTTCCAACAGGAACTTTGTGTTGCTCAAGAAACTCCTCCATTGCATTTCGAGTTGCAGAACCTTCTTCACGAAACAATAATGTTAGCTTCTCAAGGTCTTTTAATTTCTTAACCGGCTCAGAATAAGCACTGCTTCCCACCAGGTAAAGCTTATTCTCCATCAATTCAATTGAGTGGATCGGAACCTCCTTAGGGATCACAGACACCAATGAGAAATCGCTATTATTGCTAAGTAGCCCTTCAATCACTTTATTCTTATTTGAAACATCTATTGAAATCTCAACTCCGGGATACTTATCCATGAACGATTTCAGAAAGTAGGGAATGACATATTTTCCCGTCGACACAACGGAAATCTTGATCTTACCAGTAACCATTCCCTTATATTGGTCGATAGTATATCTAATAGCATCGGCCTCTTCAAGGATCTTTCGACTCGCCTGAGCAATCTTTTGCCCGAAATCTGTAATGTAAAGCTGCCTACCTATGACCTCAGTTAATGGCAATTCAAACTGATCCTGCAATTTTTTCAATTGAATTGAAACAGCTGGCTGTGTTAAATACAACTCTTCGGAAGCCTTCGTAATACTCTGACAGTCAGCCACTTTTAGGAATATTCTAAGTTGGTGGAGTGTGTAATTCATATATTATTACTAATGTATAACATAAAATATTTAAATAATAATTTATGAATATAAAGGTTCAACTTTGTGTTGACTAAATCAAATAAAAGCTATGTCACTAGTACTAAACAAGTCAAGTATCACAGATGCAATTACAGGTGAATTACACCAGGAAAATACATCTAGTAACGGTGTGCAAACTGAAGTTGAAGAACTGTCTATTCAAATGAAATCGACAATTCATCATCCGAATGCAATGTCCGAAATGCAAAAAAGTGCAGCTCAAAAAGATGCTCCTTCAATGGCTCAGCTATTTGAGTCCACCATGCGATCGAAGGGTGAGTTTAACCCTTCCAAAATGAATTGGGTGGACGACAATGTGGTTGAAGTTGAAGGACTTTCTCAAATGGCACTTCATAGTTTTTTACTCGAGGCTGAAGCACTTGGTAAAGAAGTAACCTACACTAAACAAACGACCATTCGAATATCGAATTGATCAAATGGAAGTACAAACCTTGTTTGAGAACATCACCAATCCCGCTTTGTTGTTCTTTCTGCTAGGAATCCTGGCAGTTCAGATCAAAAGCGATCTCAAAATCCCGGAGAATAGCTCTAAATTCATTTCCATCTACCTTCTACTCTCCATTGGTTTCAAGGGAGGTCAAGAATTGTCTCACAGTGGAATGGACATGGAAATAGTCTGGAGCTTGATCCTGGGAATCCTTTTGGCAATTTCAATTCCGTTGGCAACATTTTTCATATTAAGACGAAAAATGAGCATCGCCAACGCTGGTGCAATTGCCGCTTCCTATGGCTCTGTAAGTGCTGTCACTTTTGTTACAGCTACTTCATTCCTTGATTTCGAAGCAGTCACCTTCAACGGACACATGATAGCAGTAATGGCAATCATGGAGGCTCCTGCAATTATCGTAGGTGTCTTGCTCATCAACTATTTCAAGCGAGATCAGGAGAGAAATTCTTCGGGGTTATCCAATATTCTGTGGCATTCTGTCACCAATGGTAGTGTTCTCTTAATATTGGGTAGTCTCTTCATTGGGTTTCTTGCAAGCCCTGAACATGCTGAAGGGATCAAGCCGTTTACTACAGACATTTTCAAAGGATTTCTGGCAGTATTCTTATTAGATATGGGAATCACAAGTGGTCAGCATATTTCTTCTATGTTATCAAAGAAAGGACTGTACCCCTTCCTTTTCTCAGCCATTATGCCATTCGTTAATGGGCTATTGGCACTTGCCATAAGTATGCAAATCACCGACGTGGCTGGGAACCAGTTACTGTTTGCGATCCTGGGAGCCAGCGCTTCATACATTGCAGTTCCTGCAGCAATGAAGCAGGCAGTTCCGGATGCCAATCCAAGCTTGTACTTACCCATGGCATTAGGCATCACTTTCCCGGTGAACGTGATGATAGGGATCCCATTTTACTACTATCTCATACTTATAGCATAATAAACTCATTTATCACTCGAAAAAAAATTCAAAATGAAAATTCTTCGCGCAATTATTATCGGATTCATGTTAGGAGGAGCTATAGGAGCCAAAATCGGATCCTACATAGGAGTCCTTATGGAAACAACAGAATTAACATCAGTAGGACTGATGGTAGGAAGCTTGGTCGGATTGTTAGTCGGATTTGCTATCGCATTGATCAATTCTGGTTTTGATCAATTCATTTCCAATGCATTCCAAAGAAAAAGAACTAAAGAGCCATACAACCATCAAGTGGCAGAACATCAACTGTCCAATGGATAAAGAGATAAGTTGCTTCGGTTAGTGAGCAGGTTATGTTAGTCAGTCAAAGCCCTACCTTTCGGTGGGGCTTTAGTTTTATACCTCCTGATCAAAAATCTAATTGAATAGTAAGATTTCGACTGTAGTTTTACACGCACAGTCCAATCTATCAAAACCTTAGTATTTGAGCACATCAAGCGAAATTCTCTTCGAGAAACTCGAAAAACTTCACAAAAAGAAAACCGGTTTTGGGTTTAATGTGACACGGCATTACGGAGAAGGGGATCACTTGTATAATTACGGGGAAATACCCAGGGGCATATTCTATATAAAGTCAGGGTCTGTAAAGATCACAAGGATTGGCTCCAATGGTAGAGAACTTATTTTGCGTGTAGCGCAATCACATGATTTTGTTGGATACCTTTCTTTGTTGAAAGCCTGGTCCTATAAAACAACTGCCATCTGTCTGGAAGCGTCTGAGATCTACTTTATTAGCAAGCCTATTTTTCTAAAGGCTATTCAAACGGACAATGATTTTGCTTATGGCGTAATCAAGTTAATATGTGATCGCTACCTTGATACAACAGATGATATGGTTGATCTGGCTTCCAAAACTGTAAAGCAACGAATCTGTGCGGCTCTGTTAACCTTAGATAAGGCGAAAGCAAAGAAGAATGGAAACATTGGGGTGGTTAAGATCAAAAGAAAGGACCTGGGATCAATGGTAGGAACCATTCCGGAAACAGTTAGTCGTCAACTAGCAGAACTTGAAAAGGAAGGGCTGATCAAAACCTCCGAAAAAAGCATTGAGATCATTAACAGGCATTCTTTAGCCACCATTAGCAAACTCGGGGATTAGATTTATCAGGAATTTAGTACCTTGTTGACAATAGTCAAGTTGAATTTGGGCATTATTCACTTGATTTGAATGTCCCAACAACGCTACGGAAAATGGATGCTACCCCGGTTCATTTCGAAAGTGAACAAGGCTTTAGAGCACTTTTTAATCATGCTACCATTGGCATAATGGTGACGGATGAAGTGGGTGATATTGTCGTTGCGAATCCAAACGTGGAAAACCTGTTTGGATACTCAAGTGTGGAATTAAGTGGAAAAAACATCGAGATGCTGATACCGAAAAAGCATCGCAACACACATAAACATCACAGGCAACGATACATGGAGGACCCCCGACCAAGGGCAATGGGTTCTGGCAAAGATTTATACGCTTTAAGAAAAGATGGGACAGAATTTCCGGTTGAGATAAGCTTGAGTTCATATACCGTTGACGGTGAATTATTGACAGTTGCGTTCATTACTGACATTACCAACCAAAAAAAATACACAACGGGATTGGAAAAGGAGATTGCACTCAGAACCCAACAACTCCAGGATTCCCTCAAAAAAGAAAGACAGTTAAGTGACTTAAAATCGAAGTTTATTTCCATTGCCTCTCACGAATTCAGAACCCCATTAAGCACCATCCTTTCCTCTGCAGGTTTAATTGATAAATACATCGCTCGGGGAGATATCAGCTCACAACTGAAACATACCGGCAGGATTGTTAATTCAGTCAGAAACCTCAATGATATTCTATCTGACTTCCTGTCCCTTGAAAAACTGGAAGAAGGAATGGTTGAAGACAGTCCTACAGAATTCAACCTCCTTCATTTGATGGATGAAGTTTGTGAAGAATTGGATAGCATCCTTAAAGATGATCAAACGATCAGAAAATCTTATCCTGATAGCATGCAACTTGTAGTTGCCGACTCGGTACTTATAAAGGCGTGTCTTACAAATCTTTTATCCAATGCGATCAAATATTCAGAAGAAGGAACGGTGGTTGACCTGAGTTGTGTGATAAAAGACTTTATTCACATTCAGATCAGGGATGAAGGTATTGGTATTCCTGAAGAGGATCAGGCGGGACTTTTCGGTCGTTTTTTCAGAGCGAATAATGTTGGAAATATAAAGGGAACCGGACTCGGCCTGAACATCATCAAGCGGTATGTAGAGATAATGGAAGGGGAAATTACATTTGTCAGTGAACCTGGGGTTGGGAGCACCTTCGACCTTACTATTCCAAATCGAGTTAATTAATCACTCCAAATACTGACACTCATCATAATCTAAAGCAAAAAATTGCTTCTAATTTGCCTTCATGATCGCAATTATTTCAGATGATGAGGCGCTAGGCAGCAATCTTGAAGAAATCCTGAACCTTGAGGATCATTATCCTATTTCCTTATTTTTTTCAATCAAGGACTTCAGCGAATCAAATTCAGAGCAATTTGACCTGATCATTTATAACAATTCAGAAGACCCTGATGGAGAGCGATTTCGCTGGTATTTGATGGCCAATAAATTAAGTGATCTCACACCTGTGATCTTCCTCAATATGGTGGTAAACAAAGGCTTGAAAATGGATAGGCCTTACCATTATATTCAACTTCCGTTTGAATCTGAGGACCTGGTAAAGCTGGTAAGCGTACTACATAAAAAGGCAGTCAAACACTAAAGGTCAATCTTCCAGCTACCGAAAGTGGGTGATTCAATTGCCGCCCTCAATGGCTTCAATCAATTCATCAACTGTTAATTCTCCGGTATAGGCTACTTCAACACGTAATGCCTGTAAACCGCTTACGCCCTGGAGGTCTTCTAACTCTACATCCTCAATGCCTTTTTTGATGTATCCCTTTGCAGCAAGGAAGTCAAGGTATGTCCGATACTCTCTCGCATCCTGATCCTGAGAGTAAATGATGGCTATTTTACCAGGTTGCGTGATTCGCTCATTGGTTCCCTTGATGTGTGCTTTATCTACCCGCTTCTTGATGATCTCATACCTGGCATTGTAAGCACCCTCTACATCAAACTGTTTCTCATCCATCCTGAAATGGACTGCCAGAGAGGTACTGTAAACCAAAATCAATGATGCGATCTCAATAGGCGTGTGAAGTTCATTTTGAATAGAGCGAAACTCATTCTCCATTTCACACATCACGATCAATTGCCACAACCGAAGATTCCTTAAATATACCGGATCAAATTGCTCGCCCTTTGTGATCGATTGCCCGATATACATGTTGTATTCAACTCCATCGGTTTTGTAACGCTCAAAGTAGTGCGGGAACATAGCCTGAGCTTCTTCCTGTCTTTGATCCAGGTATGAAGCCAATCGCTGATTGATCAGGTTAACACTTGTATCATATTTCTTCCTTGCTTCATAGACCGTTTTCAATTCCGGATCAAGCAGGGAATAGTAATGATCCACCAAATTTCTTAAAATAGAATTTGTTTCCTGCAAATGATCAAATACCGGATATACCTCAGCCTTTAGGAAACTTAGGATTTGGTGCTCGCTTCCTGCAGAAAGTCCTTTCTTAAGGTCCGACTTGTAGTTATCCAAACGGAAGATCAATTCTTCAAAAGCAGGCATTTGTGTGTCTTTCAGAGCTGCCTTCAACACTTTCCCAGCTCCGTTCAATTGTTTGATCAGATCTTTCCCAACAGCCTCATTGCGCCTAACAGATGATCCTTTGATATCCATCTGGCCATATAGTGGATAGAGGTTGGGAAAAACAATATCCTTAAAGACCGGCTGTTCATTATTCATTTGCTGCTTCATGAACTTCTCGGCTTCCTCTTCGAATCTCCACTTAACAGAAGGGTGAATAGTTGTACACTCTTGTTGAATGATTGCCTCAATACGATTCTGAGCTTCATCCATGAATCGTTTTTGTGCCATGGACAGGATTGGCAATACTTCTCCAAGGAGACTCAAGGTGCCTTTATTAAGCACATACTTTTCTTTGGAAGCCAGTTCCATAAAACCTAACAACTCGCCTTCATGCATTAGTGGTGAGACGATGTAGCTCTTAAATTCGGATGCAGCTATTTTCCCTGAAAGTCCTCCCTGTGCAAACTGGTGATATTTTTCTGTGTTGGAAATCACCAATGGTTCTTTCTTCTCCATCAACTGCCCATAGGTATAGTCGCACAGATCTGCTGAGCAATCCAGCCATTCTCCATTTTTTAGCAAAATGCTCGTCACATCCTCTTTATTCAAGGTTTGAAGCTTGTTGTTGTCAAGGATGAGTACTCCAATCTCTAGCTCTGCATTTCCAAGCAGACTCCTGATACCCGACCTGATCCGCTCAAACGTATCCGCTGATTTCACAAGTAGATTTGAAGTAATTGTATCGAAGGAATTGTTCAGGGTGATGTCCACCATGTTGAGGATACAAACCCCGCGCATAATCCAGCTATTTGGTGGGAATTTCCTTTTCCAAAGCTCAATATCTCCAAAATTGTCGATCAACTCTTCATAATCTTCCCGGGTAATTTCTACCGCCTTTTCAGTTGGAGTGAATTCCATCAGATCAGCATTGATCAGGAGCTTGTACACTCGTGTCAAATTCTGATTCTTATCGAAAATTTCAATGTTTTGGACATTACCTCCACTAACAGGAAAACCGAAATAACTGCCCAAAATGAAATAACAGCAATAGAGGTAGAACGTGTCTTCATCTACGTCTTTCATGTTGAATTCAAACGCCTCCCCTGAAGCTTTTACAATGTTATCAAACCGGGTTGAAGTATAAAGTGGCTCAAAATGGAATGGGGGTGTTAGTGCTTTGATCTCATTTGTGAGTAAAGCTTCCGGAAATAGCAACCTACTCATCTTCTGGATCGACTTCTTATGCTTTTTGAGCAGGGAGAGGTCTTCAATTCCATCTACCAACTCAGGATGTTTTTCTACCTCATTCAATATGCTTTTGGCATAGTTGGAAGTATCCTTGTCGGCATCCTGTGCCAGTTCCTTGATAGTCTCAATAACCTTAAAGAAACTCACCTGCATTACCGCAGGGAATTCCACTTCTTTTCCGTTGTAGATCATGGCAGCCTGTTGGTTATATAGTTAAAGTTATCAGACGGTAATGACAATATGTATGTTACAACCGACTAATAACCGGACATCAATAACAACCTAAGCTCGCCAATAATTCAATTAGTAGATGCTTCTTTTACTGTTTGTCTCAGGATCCGGGTTTTCCTTAGGGATCAATGGGTGGTAATCCATATGTTTAATTCTAGACTGATGCTCCTCCTTAATACGTTCTCGTAGCTCAGGGTCTTTCAGGTAATCAATTACACTCAAGGCAATCACTTTCGAAGCGTAAAGCATTCCCCCTTTCGAGTATTCACTATTGTGAAAAACAGCTCCCTCCCAATTACTCATTGAAAGTCCTCGTGGCAAGCAACTTACTACAAAGGAGATCTCAGGAACTTTCCAACTCACATCTCCGATATCGCTTCCATAACCATAAAAGGTATTTTGATAGGCTGAAGTACTCATTGGTATTTTTTCCAGCAGGAACGATTTCTTTGTTTTCCCGGCGTGAAAGAAGATGCTGCTACCAAAGCTTACTCCTCTCTGGGTTACTTCTCTTGGCCCCAGTAAATCAATGTTTTGATCAGCAATTACATTCCCGGATAAGGAAGGAATAAAGTCATGAACCGATCGAAAAACCTGGAGGTTGGATGTAACAGCAGAAGTATCCGTTGCTAAAAGTTGTTGTATCTCGGCCAAAACTGATTCTGCTTTTTGTTGTTCAGGATGCTCAATTCTGAGCAATAAATCTGCAGTCACATTTGAAATCGCAAGATCAAATTCACCTGTCTTTATCTTTGGTCTGATCAATAGGTCTTCTTCCTTTATAGAATCCAGGGAATTCAGAAACCGGTTAATCAATCCAATTGTCTCAGACTCTTTGTCGGCACTCAACTCAATTTTCACGTCTATGATCGCATCCCACTTAGACAATCTTGCAGTGGTAACCGGGCTCGGATGCCAAAAGATTGCCAGATCCAGATCGTCGAAATAGCCATCCCGGACCAGGAATACCCTACCTCCATAGCCTCCTTCAGCCGTACTACCTATGTACCGGATAGTACCTTTCAACTGACCATTCGCAATGAGTTCTTTCACCGCTAAAACACCTCCGAGACTACCAATACCTAGCAAGTTGTGTCCGGCACCATGTCCAAAATCTGAGTTTGGGAGGTCGAACGGAACCTTTTTGTTGACAAGCGGATGATCAGCATCGGACTCTCCCAAAATCCCGATTACAGGCCCCTCCGTGCCATATGAGCCCATAAACATCGTTGGAAATCCGGACAGGTCGTCTTCTATTTCAAAGCCTTCACTTCTTAACACCCCTTTGATTAGTTCTACAGATTTGAATTCCTTAAAAGAAGGTTCTGAGTAACGCCACAGGCTATCACTCCAGGCAAAGAGCTCGGGTGCCCGGTGATCAAGGTATGTGATAGATTTCTTCTTTAGTTTATTGATTGATTGAGCTCCCAGATTCAGACTTAGGAGCATCACTAATGCTGTTGACAATTTCATTTCACTTGAATTTTTGCAATGACGGGATAAAACCTTCCTTCAGGTGCGTATGACCATAATAGATATACAGAACCTCCGGGAGCTGGGACAATACTGCAGTAATCACCCCCTTGTGGCCAGGCCCTCTTTACCCATCCATTCGAATCATCCGGCTTACTGAGTTCCCCAACGGGAATTTTCTTTGTACTGAATGAATTGTCAGTAGCTACAAGGGAAACATACTTCTGATATCCTTCCTCTTTTCGCTCAGTATGACTAACAATCAAATGGTTTTCATAAAAGATCATGGCATCCAGGTTCACCCAGTCAGAAGAAAGTGTATCGTTGAGCAAGTACGGATCTGACCATTTCCTTCCCGTATCCTCACTCCAGATCAGTTCAAGACGTTGACGCTTAACATCAGTGTAAGCATAAAACAAGGTTTCATCCTTGGCCTGCAATACATGATGCCTTCCTCCGGATCGACTCGTCATGAAAGCAGGAGTACTTAACTTCTTACTGGCCGGATCGTAACTCACCAGCCAGGACGACATGTTTTGGAAAGGTTTTGTACTTACAGAATCAATCACGCTTCCTCTTAATGCAATTGGGATGTAGAGTTTTCCATTAACAATAACAGGTTGCTTGACGCTGAAATCCGAACGATTGAAGATCTCAAGGGCCTGACCAGCTCCAAATCGGGATTGCCCTTTTCTCATTTCAGCTAAATACAACTTCTTGTTCCATCCTTCATTTTGAGTTGATACCAGGTAAGTATTTTCATCATCATTGATTACTATTCCATGGTCGTGCCCATACCCATGTGATTGCGGATCCAGCCACTGACTCCCATCATAAACCTGGCTCTTCATATGGAACGCATTGCCCTCACTGATATCACACAGAACCATGGTACCATTTGGTCCTGCAATAATCCATGGATCTGCTGCTTCAGGAAATTCAACTGCTTGAGCACGTTTCCATGTCTTACCCAAATCCATACTTTCATAAGTGAGCGTTGTATAATGCGGTGGTTTCGACTCTGGCTTCACACACAAAATTGCCGCTACCAAACTACCCTCACTGGTTACTGTCAACCTGGATTCACTGCTTACATATTCTTTCGGTAGTTTAATTTTCCCTATGATCTCGACTTCCTGACTTATCCCTATATGCGTCCCAATGACCATCAGCATGACGAGTGTTCTTTTGATCAATTTCATGTGCTAAAACTGAAGAATTTCGTACCTTCTTCCGTTCGGATTTCGTAAGTAGAACCATTCATTTGTTAAACTGCCATGCAAGAGCTTTTTTGGATCAAGAGTCTGTTTTTCTTCCTACACTTTGGACTTTGTTTCCTTATTCTGCTCGTTCTGACGAGTCGAAAAAACCGGGTTTCCTTTCTTCTTGGTTGGCCAATAGGGTTACTTCTTGCTCTTAATGGAGTCGGATTCATCTATTTCACTCCCTGGCTGAGAGAGCTAACTTCAGCTTCCAACCTGTTGTATCACCTGAGTATTCCGGTAATGTTGATCATCGGTCCACTTTTCGTTTCGAGATTGAGGAATGTGTTAGGGAAACAAGGGCTTTCTCACCTTCATTTCTCTCCTGCTTTCCTGTCCCTGATGCTAGTGCTCTTAGATATCAATTTGATCTATGACGCTCTTTTTGTTAGCCAGTCGCTACACCCTATTGGATACCTGATTTATGGACTTAACCTGATCAAAAGAGTCAAATCAGAAGCTAATGGAAACCTGACAGGACTTGTTTTTTTCATGAAAGTTTTCACCTTTTCCAGAATGATACACATCCTGGAATTTACACTTTGGCAACTTGTGGGCATGATCGATGAGCCTGTTGCGTGGGTCTTTTTTACTGTAGCAGAGGTATTGATGGTACTTGGTACGGGCAATCTGCTCTACTGCATTGCTACCCAGAAGCTAGCTATTTCGGAAGCAGTCCAATTGCCCTCCTTTGTGATAGAACGTTTGGAAAGCAAACTGGATCCTTACCTTTCAAGACCAGATGTATTTACAGATCCATTGATCAGTTTGCAAAAGGTCGCCAACGAACTCAAGGTTTCTCCACATCACATTTCACGATATCTAAATCATCGATTGGGTGATTCATTTATCAATGTGATCAACAGTCAACGGATCCGAAAGTGCGAAAATGCTTTGAAGGATCCGGGCTCAATTCAAAAAAGCATCCAGGAAATCTATTTTGAAGCTGGATTCAACTCAAAATCGGCGTTCAATACCGCCTTTAAAAATCATACGGGTTGTACACCTTCAGAGTACCGCAAAAAGTACACGATGATTTATTCTGAGAGTATCTGACTACATTTTCTTACCAAGGAAAACCATTGCAATTGCAATAAATCCAAGACCGGTTAATCCGGGAGGCAGAATGTTGGCTTTCACAGATAAATAGATCATCACAATTCCGATAACGATCAGTAGGTATGCAACAGGCTTCTTCATATTAACTTCGTTTTAGGTTGGTTCTATTATTCTTCAAATGTAAAGTCATGGATTGGCTCCACTCCTTTCAAATGCTCCACAAAATAGTTCCATCGCTTCTTCTGGAAGTATTTGGAGTGTTCACCATATCCATGGCGTGAATTTGGGAGCATCAGCATATCAAATTCTTTGTTGGCCTTGATCAGTTCTTCTGCTACAAGAAAGGTATTGGTAGGTGGCACATTGTCATCAAGCATGCCATGTGCGAGAAGCAGTTTCCCTCTTAGGTTGCCTGCCAGCAATTGATTTGCCTGTTTATCATAGTTGTCTCGCTCGATCACGTTAGGTATTTCACCTGATATTGCCTCTCCATCATCAGCAACTGCCTGAGGATTTCTTTCCAGAAGGCCATGCCATTTTTCACCCCAATCATCTTCGTAGTTGCGGTTGTCGTGATTTCCTGAACTGGAAACTGCCACTTTATAAAAGTCCGGATACTTTAAAATTCCTGCAGTTGAGGCAAAACCACCTCCGGAGTGCCCCCAGATACCAACTCTATCAATATCCATGAAGGAATGTCGTTCTGCTAATTGCTGAATGGTCGTTATCTGATCGGGAAGTCCATTATCCCCCATGTTTCCGTAGTAGGCATCATGAAATGACTTTGATCGACCAGGAGTTCCCATAGCGTCTACTTCCACCACGATGAAACCAAGCTCCGCAACGGCTTGCTTGTCACTTCTCGAGGCACGAAAGGATCGGCTTCCAACACTGCCTGTCTGTGGGCCAGGGTAGAGGTAGTTAAGTACCGGGTATTTCTTCGATTCATCAATGTTCGATGGTGTATACATCAATCCGTATAGTTCGGTTTTGCCATCTCTGGCTTTTACAGTGAAGGGTATTGGCGGAACCCAACCTTCGTTTTCAAGGCGGGAAATAGTCGCTTTGGCCAACTCCATCACAACGTTACCTTCATTGTCACGAATAACCGTGATTGGAGGAGTATCGGGCGTGGAGTAACTATCCGTGAAATAATTTCCAGATGCTGACCACTCTATTGTATGATGTCCAGATTCAGGTGTGAGTAAGGTGAGGTCGCTCCCATCAAAATTCACACGGTACAGGTAGTGGAAATATGGATCCCCATCCTCACGATTTGATCCTGTAAAATAGATGTGCCTTTTTTCCTTATCGACGCGTTGAACATCCAACACCGCCCATTCTCCCGAGGTTATTGGATTTTTCAATTCACCACTCTGGAGATCATACAGGTAAAGATGCCCCCAGTCTGTTCGTTCAGAGAACCAGATAACTTCATTGGTCTCAGTCAATACCCGCCAATTCTCCGAACTGTATCCTCCCTCATAGTAGGTATCTACTTCTTCATTCAAAACTGGTCGTACAGCCCCAGTTCGCGAATTAGCCACTTGCAACAGTGCTTTTTTGTGATCTCTTGATGAAGAAACGAACGAAAGAACGGCATTATCCGAACTCCATGCCACATCCAGAAAACGCCAGTCCGGCCAGGAAGCAACATGATCGCTCGTAGTAGATCGGTGTGGATCCGGTGGCATGTTCAACTTGGTTATTCTTGGGCTTGCTCCATCGAGGTGCACAATGATCCGCTCGATCATAAAAATGTAATCATCGCCTGGAAGTGGATAACGCCAGGCATCCAATTCTGAATGCCCCACTTGGGTATCATACAGATACATCATTCCAACCCGACGACCGTCGTGTCGAAATGTCGCAATTTTTTTAGAATCATCTGACCAGAGTAGCACAGGAGTATCCCTTCGGATCCATCCGGCATTGTTAGTAGCATAGCCATAATCTTCCGAGCCATCAAAGGTCACTTGAGTATTCCTACCAGTCTGAGTATCTCTTATCCAAAGGTTATGATCTTTGATATAGGCTGCTTTATTACCATCCGGTGACAAGCTTTCTGATTCCAAAACAACTAATCCGGTTCTTTGCGTTTCATAATTGTTCAGGTCTGTAGTAAACGACTCTTGTCCGAATTGATACGTTAGCTTTCCTTCATTTAACCTCAATTCAGAGATCTGCAAGTCGTAAGCATCTAACGTTGCGTCTATTGCTTCAGATAGACTTTGGGCAAGTTGTTGGTGATCAAAAACTTCATTTTTTTCACCTGAAGACGGGTCAGCCAGCATATATCGAGTACCCGATTCAAATGTCTCTGTGTAGATCAATTGATCATCAACCTGCCAATACTGTTCAGCAATAAGCCCATCAACTAAACCCTCCGTTTTGTCTGCAAGGAATGATTCAGCACGTCGGTAGTCAGCCTCAGTCAGAATCTCTTCTGTATTGCAGGACACAACTACAAGTGTAATGGTGATAAGGTAGATCTTTCCAAGGGTACAATTCATAGGTTAAGGTATTTGGGAACTCAAGCTACAACAAATCAAAAAAAGTATACTTAAAGAGACAATTGACCTACATCAGTTGCTAGCCAAAAGAAGTCCTCGAATAATTCTAAAACTTCGTCGATTTTATCATTTGATAATGGGGTAAGTTCAGTAGATTGATTTCTGAAACTTGAGTGAAACCCTAATCACCCTGACAATGAAATACATGCTGCTCGCTCTAATCAGTGTATCACTGATTAGTCAAACCTTTGGGCAAGATGAGAAGTACAAAGCCCTATTTATCTACAAGTTTATTCGAGATATGGAGTGGCCACAAGAAAAAACTGCAAATGGCTACCACATTGCAATACTCGGAAATGACGCACTTTTAAGTGAATTCAATCAACTTGTTACTGGTAAAACAATCAATGGCAAGACCATCAAAGCGGAAAAGTTCTCTTCCCAACATTACATGTCTGAGATCAATCTGCTCTTTATTGCCAATGAAGCAACCCAAAAATTCAATGAGCTGAGTGAAGATGCCATGAGCAATTCGGTGCTGATCGTAACAGAATCACCCGGACTTTGCGATAAGGGATCTATGGTAAATTTCAATAGTGATTCTGAACGGTTACGCTATGAAATGAACCTTGCCAGTATGGAGCAATCCAGGATTAAAGCCTCATCAGCCTTACAAGCCTCAGCTATATTGATCAACAACTAAGTCGAAAGGAAGTCTTGTCATTCAAATTTGCTTCTCAGTTATCAATGAAGTTGGCAGATGTAAAGTAGTTCAATCTTTAAAAAGCTCCTTGTCTACAACCTCAATTTTCAGATCATTCGTTAAAAAATGATCAGCAATAGATTTGTATAGCGTCAGGTGGTCATTGACTCCCTCCCAGTTCCAAAGCTCATTGATCTCGTCATCAGGAGTGTGTATTCTTCCGAATTTGATCCATTCAGCCTTTCCCCCACCTTTCAATTGGTTACCGATCCAAATGGTTACCGAGGGAACGCCGTTTGCCAAAAAAGGCGCCGTATCAAAACTGGTATTCATTCCGTCAACCCAATCGGGTGGGTTATAGATCCACCCTGAATTAGAAGCTATGGAAACGATATCATCTTCAAAATCAATTCCCTGCCTGGGCATGATGTAAAAATCCTCCCTGATCCCGGAAACATTGAATCCATCAATGTTGAGACAAATTGAAATATTCTCGATCGGGAAGCTTGGGTTATTAACATAGAAACGACTTCCATGTGTCCCAAATTCCTCTGCGGCTGTAGCAATAAAGACAAGATTCTGTTCAGGAAGAGTTTCTTGTTTGTACATCCTTGCTAGTTCAATCAATGCTGCCACGCCGACTGCATTGTCTCTGGCACCATTATAAACTGAATCTATCTCGCCTTCTTTTTTGATGATGCCGTACGCATCATAATGAGCCATGAAAACAATAGACCTTGGTGTGGGTCGACCTGAACGAATGATCCCTATAATATTTCGCTCTGCAGATTCCTGATCAGGAACCTCAAACAACTGGTAAAAAGAACTATCGTAAGGTTCCAGTCCTATACTTTCAAATTGGACTGCAATGTACTTGGCTGCTACTTGAATTCCTTTCGTGCCACTTCCCCTACCCATCAATTCATCTGAAGAAAGGAAAACAGTATGTGCTTTGAAGTTTGACAGTGCCTGTGCCGAGCAATTCAATCCGGCAAGCAGGCAGAACGTATAAATCCAAACTAATCTTGACATGTCAAAGGTTTGATAATGTACCAAACCCCTGACATTAGGTTACATCTTAGAAGGCTTAAGCTGTCTCTTTCTCTTTTTTACTCATGATTCTTTCAACCAGATCAGGTACTTTTTCAAAAGCAGCAGCTATTCCTTTGCTTCCTTTACTGACACCAAGAAATGATATTTCATCATTTCGGGTCACCAAAAAACCAATTGGTTCAATGCCCATTCCCGCACCAGCTCCTCCTCCTTCACCCTTACCTTTATTGCTTGGGGAATTCCCGATCCCTCCGCCGCTTCCAAATCCTACTCCGACTCGGATAACTGGCACGCATTCAAATTCTCCCAGTTTAAAGGGATCTCCCATAACAGTGTCTGTTGTTGCCTCCGACTTGATGAAGCTGGTGATCTTTTCTAATAGCTCATCTACATGCATTTCCATAATTGTGTTGTATTTAAGTGTGAAACATTAATTATTTCCAAGTCCCCAAAAAGCCTTCCCCATTCTCCAAAGGCTATTTTTCAATTCAAGGCGTACGTATGAATCACCTGCAAAACTGACCGCCGTATCAAGTCCTCTTTGTTGTAAAAAAAGACTGACCGGAACCAGGTATGCATTTAGGACATAATCATCCGTATCCAACTTCACTTGAAAGACGCTAACCTTAAATGATCGAATTACCCGGAGGATGTTCCTTCCGCTGAATGATGATGACCTTGATCGCTTCTTTGGCTTATCTTCCTTCTTCTTTTCAGAAAACCTCAAAGGGTAAACCTTGAAATGATACAGCGGAATATAGAAGTGAAGAACTAAGCCGTGATCGTCAAGATCAAACCTCATTCGCATCAGTCCAACCAACCTTAGATCATAAATGCCTCTATCCGTATCAACTCTAATGATCAATGTAGTGAAGAGCAACCACGCGATAAAAGCAATTACAATTGCAAGAATTAGTCCCCAAATGACCATAATACAGAGATAGTAATCAGCAAGCCAGATTGAAAGGAGCTAGGTCATTGGAAAAAGTGAATTAAATCAGAACATCGAGCAAAGCTTCTTCTCTTGAGCCAGGTTAAATAACTGAACGTGAATCACATTGGCTCTCGGTAATACGTGCAGAAGGCCGATCTTTGCTCAAGGAACTATGAAAGTTATTATCACAGGAGCCACTGGCATGATAGGAAAGGGAGTTCTCCACGAATGCCTGGATGATGATCGGGTGCAAGGTGTTCTGACGATAGGAAGGTCAGAGTTGGAAATAGAACATCCTAAGTTGAAACAGATCATACACAAGGATTTCACTGATTATTCCTCTATTGAAAATGAATTGACTGGATACGAAGCGTGCTTTTTATGCATGGGCATAAGCTCGGCAGGATTGAACGAGAAAAAGTATACCGAGATCACTTACCAGTATACGTTGGCATTGGCTAAAGCTCTTATAGAGATAAACACAGGAATGACCTGTACCTATGTCTCTGGCGAAGGAACTGACTCTACCGAAAAAGGTCGCTCCATGTGGGCCAGAGTGAAAGGAAAAACTGAGAACGACTTATTGAAACTGGGGTTCAAACAAGCTTTCATGTTCCGGCCAGGGGCTATTATTCCATTGCGGGGAATCAAATCCAGAACACGGTTATATCAATTTATTTATGACTACTTCATGTGGCTGGTGAAGTTGGTCAAGTTTCTCGCTCCAAATTCTGTGGTCAATACTACCCAGATAGGTCAGGCAATGATCAACGTGGCTTTGAAAGGAAATGAGAAGAGTATCCTTAGACCAAAAGACATCATCAAAGCAGCTCAATGAGCTTCAATTTTCTTGAACCAGCTGCTTATATTGAGGAGTTTCTTTGAGTATATCAAACGAAGGGTCCGCCTTTAGCAATTCCCCTCTTTTGAATCCTGCCGCAATCAACTTATCCAGGTGATTCAGGCTTTCTGTCACATCTCCCATTTGAGCATACAATCTCATCCATGTCCAGGTGAGATAATTTTCATTGGGATTTCGTAGGGTCCATATCTCAACTCCGACTTTTGCAGATTCAAAATCCTGTCTGAGCAACGCTTGCTCATGAGATTCACGGCCAACCCCTGCTGCCATCGTTAGCACTCTTCGATACATCGCATACTTATCCATCTGGCCTTTGCTTTTGCTCACTTCGATCGCACGATTCATGCTTTTCCCCTCCAGCAATACCCAATTCAGCGCGCTATTCTTCTTTCTATCAGCAGGTCCCTTAAGCGCCAATTCGATGGAGTCTTTCAGTTGATTTCTTAGTCGGTTTTCCTTGACGATTGCTTGATCGAGCTTCTTCTCATCCTTCCTGATTGACTTTTCATCTATGCCAAGGTCAGTAAGTTCAAGAGCAAAATCATTTTTGAAGTACTCACCAATCCGATATGCATCGAGAGCTGAAATGGAATCTCTTACGTTCACCAAATATTGATTTATTAACCCTGGATCAAGAATACTTTCCGAACGAGTAGGATCCAACCTGGACAACATCCATATCAATGCTATTTCATAGTCCATCGGAGTAGCCCAATCATGCTCATGATTCCCGATCAGTCGAATATTAGGAATACCCAGGCCTTTATATTCCTGTTCAGCTTCATAATGCTCGGCATAATTAAAATCCCTGTTTCCTGCGATTCCCGCATATGGTATTCCGTGCTTGGACTCCAATAAATGATCTGCAAACATGGACTTTACTGCTCCGATCCCAATAATTCCTGTCACAACGCGTGTCTGAGTAGCGACCATCATTGAGGCACGTGATCCGCCAGAAAACCCCGATGTAATCACCAGACCCCTGTTAACAGAAAGATCTTCAAATACTTGTGATAAGATAGCCTCAGCAGCTCTGAGGGAAAAAACAGGAGGTAGAAAATTCCTTGACTCATTCGAGCAGGCCAGAATGATTTCATATTTCTCGGCCAATCCCTTGTATAGTTCCAATGGAAGTCTCCCACGGGCCACCGGTTCAAAGAATAGAACAAGTGGATACTCTTTTTCATTGGTGTATTCCGAAGGCAGATAAAGTGAAAATGTGTGATCATTTTCACTGGTTCTAACAGTATCAATAATTTCTCCTACACCAAAATTCTGTGCAGTTACAGCAAAACATACGATTGCTGAGAATGACAGTAAAGCGAACCTGATCATAATTACTTCCCGTGATAATAACGATCTTAAAACAGGCTCAGTTGAATTTCCCTTAACCCCAGGGCCTACATATTCGAAATTGCTGGTCATGTTTGAAAGCACATCTTCACATTAAATTGGTTATCTTTTAATGGAATGTGAATCATCCATGATCCGATTTGTGTCATCTTTTATAGTGATCTCACTATTCTCACCAGCTATCACTATCGCTCAAGTGGCTGATACGGTAAATCTTTATGACCTAACACTTGAGGAACTGGGAAACTTATCAGTGTATTCGACCACACGGACAGTAGCTGAGGAAGCCGATGATGCTCCAGCACATATTACAGTTATTACCTCCACGCACATTGCAGAAAGGGGCTATAAAAGCTTAATGGATGTTTTCGAGGACCTTCCTAATTTCAAGGTAGACAGAGGGGTTGACCCCCGCTGGCTAAATGACGTTACGGTAAGAGGAGTTCGTTACATGGATAAACTGATCATACTTCTGGATGGGGTCAGGATATCATCACCAACCAATGAGATCGTATCGATCTTTGAGAATTACCCAGTTCATCTCGCCGAACAAATTGAGGTTGTCTATGGTCCATCTTCATCACTCTATGGAGCGGATGCTTTTGTCGGTGTAGTCAACATCGTTACGAAAAAACCAGAGTCCGGCGACTTTGTTCAAGGATCAGTTCATGGTGGGATGTATGGTTCATTTTATACAGACCTGTTCTGGACTAAGAGTTTTGCGGATGATTGGGATATCACAATAGGCGAATCCTTATTTATCGATCGGCAACCTGATCTAAGTAAGTTTTATCCAACAGAGTTCGTTGGAATGGAAGAACAGCTTCAGACCGGTATTTTTAATACCATTCTCGGCCCTATTCAACCCAGTACACCAGTAGATCCGGAGAAAGGGTTCCCTCTCGAAGCAGTCAGTCTATTCGGAAGGCTTGGTTATAAAGATTTCAGCTTTACATTCTTTGGTAATCACGCACACAACCCCTCTACAGTCGCTAATTCACCAAGCAATGCTGTTTACAACGAAGGTCAGCTATTCGGTCATGACGTTAAAATGTATACAGGAAGGTATCTGATGGAAAGAGGTGACTTAGTTTCTTCCTCACAATTAACCTTTAGCACGTACCGTCTTGATGGTAAATCCAACTTCAGAAATGTATTTACGGCAATGGAGCCAGCATATAAATATGCGAGAAGCTGGAAATTCAAAGCAGAGCAACTTGTTACCTTTCCTTTAGCCGAGCGATTGAAAATTACGACTGGAGCAACATTCGAGCGATTCTTCTCCATTCCGAGAAGCAATGATCTGGCCAACCAGGTGATCAGGGATAGGTATGAAGATGCCATTATCGTTAACAGTATCGCTCCCAACAATCCGAGTGGCATCCCTGCCGCACTTATCACAACTTCCTATAATAATGTTGGTGGGTTAGTCCAGGTGGACTGGAGTGCAGTGAACTGGAACGTAATTGCAGGAGCGCGTCTGGATAAAGATGAGCGTTACAAGCGGACAATCAATCCACGAGTCGGAATTGTGTACAATCCATCCAGTCGCTTTACCGGAAAGCTCCTTTACGGAACCGCCTTTCTTGCTCCATCTCCACAAAATATGTTTGATCGTTTCGGAACATTTGATACGGACGATGGCGGACTCACCTACAATGCCGGGTTCTTCCAACTTCCTAATCCTAATCTCCAACCACAAACCATTTCTACTACGGAGATCAACCTTAAATATTTTCTTCTTGACAATCTATGCTTTGATGTATCGGGATACTATTCCAATATTGATCAGCTCATAAGTCCGATCACCAACCTCACCAATCCAGAAAGAGTGAATTCGTTATATCCTGGAGGGAATTACACACTGGGTGGAGAGATTTACCCAATTGATATCATTCAAATAAATGACAACTTGGGAGAATCCAGTATTTATGGAGGCTCGATCACGGTCAACTATTTGTGGAGGCCACAATCAAATTGGAGTGGAGATTTTTTTATTATTTCAAGTCTTGTTGAAGGTAGTATCGACATTGATGAGGTCGGACCCTCGATGCAACGAAACTTACCTGGTGTCTCGCCTTCAATCTTGCGAATTGGTGCTACTTTGAAAAACGGACCACTATCAATCAATACAAGACTCGCATTGATAAGCAATCAACGCACGATAGGGGTTAACACTGTCAAGGATCAAAACAATGATGGCATCTCACTTAATGATACAGAATACCAGGAACTTGATGGCTACCATATGTTGAACATCAATATCAACTATCAATTGAAAAACAACATTACTTTTTCTCTTAGCGGGAGAAACATTACAGATCAACGGTTCCGAAACGTGAATATTGGAGCCAATCCTGAAGCAGCTTTGGGAGGAGGGTCGTCTGAAGTTGAATTTGCCAATGGGGCTCCACAAAACCCGGTCCGCTTAACAGGAGGAGTTACGTTCAGGTTTTAGTTTCCATCAAGAGGTCCTTCAGCCCCTGATACGTCCAGGGTTTACTCACAAACTTGTCAATTAGCTTATTTTCCAACGCCTCGTTTACTTCTCCTTCCTGTGTGAATCCTGAGATCATTACACGAGTAGTGGAGGAAGGAAGGTCAATTCCATCAAGTTCTTTCAAGAATTCGACTCCTGTCATGACAGGCATTAACTGATCAGTGAGTACAAAGTCAACTTCGTTGTGTTGTAAGTATTCGAGAGCTTCTGTCGGCGATGTGGTCGTATAGATATCAAAATCCCTTTTAAACATTTCGTTGAAAAGGACCAGATTTATTTCCTCATCATCAAGGTAAACGATAGAGGTTTTCTTGGCGTTCATGAGTGGTACTTAATGGTTAACTTAAAGGTAGGGTAATTATGAATTCCGCCCCAGCATTTTCTGATGAGTTCACTTCTACCACTCCATGATGCTTTTTAATAATACCAAAAGTGATTGAGAGCCCCAATCCGGTCCCAGACCCGACCTTCTTGGTAGTAAAGAATGGATCAAAGATCTTGTCTATTTCTCTTTGGCTCATCCCAATCCCATTGTCTTTAATAGTAACGACCAGGTTATTCTTCTTGGTGGCTGTGCTGATCGTGATCTTTGATTTACCTCCCTTAGCCTCTACCGCATCAATCGCATTCCCAATGATATTCATAAATGCCTGTCCCAATTGTCCCTGGTAACCTTTAATCTTCGGAACATTCTCGGCTAATTTTTTATCGATCTGAATGGAATCCCTGTATCTGCTATGAAGAAGCAACAAGGCCACTTCCAGCTCCTGATTGACGTCTACTTCCGTGAGAGCCTCAGTCTCTGTGCGTGAAAATGTACGAAGGCCTTTGACAATTTCGGTGGTTCTTTCCGCTCCTATCCGAATGTTTTCTATCATTTGGGCAATGACATCCTGGGCCTCATTGTAGTTATTCTCATCCTTCAATCGAATGAGCTCTTCAATTTGCTTCTGTACGACTTTATCCTCCTGTTTCAACCCTTTAACCCGCTTGATCACAGGTTTGATCTCAGAAAACTTATTTTCGATAATATGAATACCGGAATACACAAAGTTGATTGCATTATTGATCTCGTGTGCAATCCCGGCAGTCAATACGCCAAGTGATGCCATCTTCTCAGATTGTACAAGTTGCGTCTGGGCTTCTTGCAATTCCTGTAAGAGCTTTTTCAATTCCTCTTTTTGTTCGGATAACATCCTGGCATCTTTCTTTCGTGCCCGATACGCCCTGTATGTCAACAGAGAAAAGATCACTACGATCACGGAAAATGAAATAGTCAAGATCAATAGGTTTTGCTGTGAATCCACTACAGCCACCATTTCCTGAACCCGAGATTCACGCCTTTGGATCTCCACATCCTGCTGATCAATAAGCACCTGTTGCTGCTGCAATGTCTGATTACCTTCCGTAATCTGACTCAGTTGAGACTTGATCGCTTGCTGAAGGCCTTCCAATTCTTCTTCTGTACTTGTTAGAATACTCGAGAGACTGTCGAGTTTTACTTCGGATACAGAAAACTCATTTCGAAGGCTATCCAGTGAGCTATTCTGTCGATTGATGATTTCCTGTCGATTGTTTATCTCTTCCGTTTGATTGCTGATCAGCCCACGTTGTGTTTGTATCGTTTTTCTACTCTCAACAATGTTGGACTCGATTGAATCATATCGTTTTTGCAATTCATTGATCCGTGCTTCCAATTCCAACGTGGTGCTTTGAGCTTCTTTGTATAGTTGAGCAACATCCACATCCGTACCTCCCAACAATACCATTTTCGGAAGAACCTTTAGGTTCTGATTAATAATGTTGGCGCTATTGATCTCAAAAGATAGCCTCTGGTCATCTGTTTCTTTGAAGTTGATCATGACGAATCGCTGGTTGCTCAGACCATCCGTAATCGTTAGGATCTGATACCCATTGACCTGGTCAAAAATGGAAGGCACCGCAGCTCTATACTCAGGAGAGATGTAGACCACATTAGCTGAAATAGGAACAATGGCTGATCTGGAAGCTATGACCCTAATATCACGACCATCCAGTTTCTTGGATTGGCTTAAAAAAATAAATTCCTCGATCAAATCCTGATCAGATGTAATCACCTGGATCGTATATACATCAGGTGGCTTAGGCCATTCAATGTTCTTGACAAAGGAATAGACGTAGGCAACCACCAATTTATTTCTCTCAACTAACTGAGCCATCAACAAAGAGTTCATGAGCACAGCTAGACAAACAAGCGAGATCCTGGCCAGATTCATAATCGTGGTTGACTATATACCAAGTTAGTGATTTTGCCCAGGATGTTGGGCAATTCAATTAACCGTTTTGAAATGACCGATCAAGTCAACCTACCTGATCAATTGGATATGGTGAAGAAGAACGTACTTCCTTTGCCTAATTCGGACTCGACCCATATGGAGCCTCCGTGCAGGTCCACAATTTTCTTGCAATGCGCCAGTCCTATTCCTGTTCCTTCATATTTTGATTTGGGGTGAAGTCGTTGAAAAATTGCGAAAACCTTATTCTTATGTTTGTCTTCGATCCCGATCCCATTATCAGAGATACTGAACTTCCAAAAAGATCCTTTCTTTCCTTTCTTATACTTTTCAGCCCTTACCCTAATAAGTGGTTGCTCATCCTCTTTCCTGAATTTGATTGCATTACTGATCAGATTTTGAAACAACAATGATAGCTTCACTTCATGCCCTTTTACGACAGGCAGCTCGTTCGCTTCAAGCTTTGTACCTGTATCTGCAATTACCTTGGATAGATTGGCCTGGACATTCTCCAGAATTTTATTGCAATCCACTCTTTCAAACGCAACATCCTGACCCAACTTGGAATATTCCAGTAATCCTCTGATCAATTGACGCATTCGCTCTGTTGAGTCCCCAATAAATTGAAAGCTGTTCTTGCCAACATCATCCAGCTTATCGACATTGATAAGGTTTACAATACTGGAAATGGTATTCAGTGGCTCCTGTAGATCGTGACTTGCGACATATGCAAATTGTTCCATCTCTTCATTTTGGGCTTCAAGCTTTCTTGATTTTGCCTCAATTGACTTGTTCTTCTTTTCAAGCTCTTCACTTGACCTTTTCTTAATTCGATAACTTCTCCAAATGAAAACTCCGGCTGTGATTGTTGAAATGGTAAGAATGACAAACAGGATTGTGAAGTTTCTTTGATAGTTAAGCGCCGCACGTTGCTGTCTCAACACTTGATTTTGTGAATCGATCTCTTCTTCCTGTTCCGACAACAGGTTCATTTGTTCCAGTAAGATCCTGTCCAATCGATCAACTTCTTCCTTTCGCTGCTCAAGTCCCTGACGCTGTGAATCAAGGCTATCACTTACCTGCTGAAGCGATTGTTCGTTCTCAAGAAACAGCTTTTGCTGCTCTTCATTCTTCTCCGCTAATCCCTCATACTCCACTCTCAATCGTTCTACTTCTATATTCCGAGCATCGATTTGTTCGAGTTGCGCTGCGATTTGATTATGCTGCTGCTGCAACAAAGCCTCCTGTTTGATCAGGCGCTCACGTTGCTCGGCAACTGTTTCACGCTCTTCCTCTAAAGATTTCTTTGATTCCAGGTATAATGCCTGCCAGCGATCTTCCGAATCAATTGCTAATCGTTGCAAGGAAGGTGAGACAGTAAACTGTTCCTGACTCAACTTACTTTCGTTGATCTCAAATTGGAATGAATCATCGATATCGATCATATTGATCATAGACTCATTGAATCCGTAGTTCTCGCAAACAACTAATGTATTCTTTCCTCTTACCTTGTCAAGGATCCGGTTGATGTCGAAATTGTATCGCTTGTGAGCATAAACGAGTTGGGCATTTTCAATTTCTCTGATGGATTTAAATCCAACAACTTTTATGGGCTTCCCATATACAGTTCTGCCCTCACTTCTCATCTTCTCCAATTCCTGAACCAACGGATCATCTCCCATAACACCTATCGTAAACTCTTCAAATTCTTCAGAATTTGACCAGCTGAGTTGTTGTGTGAAATTGTAAATGAAGATCGCCCTCTGCCGACGTTTAATTAGTTCTTCCTGGCCCCAGGAAAATGAAGCCATAAATCCAAAAGCAATGAAAAGAAATCCCTTAAGACCCATCCCCTTTTTAGTTTAGAGGTTCAGCACCAACTTCAGAAAGTAATGTGCTCCCTTAACACCAAATTGTTGAGCACGCCTGCTGTAGATGAACCGGCCATCCGAAATGTTTGACGAATGCGTGTGCTGATCAGGGTATACATTGAAAACATTATGCCCACCAACCGTGGCTTTGAAATAATCACTCAACTGCCAGGATACCGAAATATCGCTGACAAGTTTAGGTGTAAACACCTGATCCCTGGTCTCAACTGCACCTGTGAGCTCATTCACTACCCAATCTGACGCATTTCCATCGTCAGGATGCACGTATCTCACTTCTCCAAAATAAGTATTATTTAGGTAAAAGGAGAACTTGCCGAGCTTATAAGATGAGTATGAAATGATCTTGAAATTAGGCTGTACAGCTTCAATTCTGGAAACTTCCTCCCTGTTAAAAAGAGTTTCATCCTGGCCCACCAGGGCCGGAGAAGTTTCAATTGGACCATCCAGTTTAGTGTCAGTCACATTTGCTGATAGAGAGGTTAATAACTCGCCCCTTCCAACCTGATTTTTGTAGGTAGCAACCAGGTCTGCTCCATTGGTCCGTGTATCTATGGCGTTGGTGAAAAATTGAGCAGCCCCGACATTAAGGGGACTTAAAATACTTTCATAGCCTGAATCAAACCGTCCTGAAAGTACGATACGATCCTTTATTTTGATGGAATAGTAATTGAAGGTCAATGTCAGGTTTGACCCGATCTTAGAGGCCAAACCAGCGCTAATGTGGTTGGAAAGTTCTGCTTTTAAGGGCTCAATGTTGAAGGCTGCTGCCACTGTACTTTGGTTATTGAAGGTCCCTACTCTAACAGCATCAGCCCCGATAAACTGTATACTAA
This sequence comes from Cyclobacteriaceae bacterium, assembly GCA_965267415.1. Taxonomy (GTDB): domain Bacteria; phylum Bacteroidota; class Bacteroidia; order Cytophagales; family Cyclobacteriaceae; genus Ekhidna. Next base: position 2,079,998 of record OZ253955.1, read on the forward strand.
TATTGTTAAAATATACCTGGTGAAGTGATGGAGCCCGAAACCCGGTCGCAAGCCCCCCATTGATACTCAGCCATTCTTTGATCTTGTACCTGCTCGAAAGCTTCCACGTTCCCTGATCTCCGAAATCCGAATAAGACTCGAGTCTGGCGGCTGCCCCTACCAATAATTTATCTGTCAGCTTTGATTCAATATCCAGGTACCAGCCATTATTTGTCCGAAACTCATCCAACTCATTTTCAGGCTGGAATCCCGGGAAAAGTTGAGCCCCGGGTGCCTTCGCCAATGCAGTCGTACCGATGAACAATGTGTCCATTCCATTTGCCCAGGAAGCTTCCTCTCCCGCTCGGATTTCATAGTTCTCGATTCGCATTTCAGCTCCAAATGCAATGTTCACCCCCTCAGCCCAGTTCATGGTGCGTGAAATATCCAGGTTGGTTGTATTTTGTCTGTATATAAAACCTCCTGAATAGAATCTGGTTGGTGATGCATCTCCCAGTGAAGCGTTGTTTGAATTGGTTACATTGAAATCAAGCTGATTCGTGCCGGAAGTGTTGCTGATGTCAACATTCCAGTTATTCTTGATACCACGAAGACCAAAGGTCACCGCATCATCTTGAATATCAGCGCTGATTCGCGGAGAAAACCCATCTGGGTACAAACTCTGAACCACAAGCGTACTGTCTTTTGGAAACCGATAAAATCCGGCTGCTTCACTATCCCGAAAATTTCGACCACCGTGACCATAAAATGTTGTCGTATTGTTGATCGGTATCTCTGCATTCACAAAAAAGCTAATGTTTCGACTGGCAGAATTGCCTACTTCCATCACACGATGGCCAGAATAACCTGTTTGGCCAAAAAAATCTCTTGTACTGATCAGTGATGCATCCAGAGCAGGATCGTTGTTGTCATAGACATGGCCGATGTAATTACCGGATCGGTTAGTTGCTTCACGATCTCTGTACTCCAATGTGAAATTGACAAATCCACTTTCACCGACAGCATATCCCACATTCCCACTAAAAAAAGCCGTTTCTCCATCTCCTTCCGTATTCATTCCAAAACGGTTGTCAATGTGTGTGATCCCCGTTTGTTCTTTTAAAACAATATTAATCACTCCTGCAATCGCATCGGAACCATATTGTGCTGCGGCCCCATCACGCAATATTTCGATTCGATCTACTGCACCAAATGGAATAGCATTGAAATCAGTTCCTACCGTACCTCTCCCAAGAGTTCCATTCACATTTAGTAAAGAGCTTGTATGCCTCCGCTTACCATTGATCAGTACCAATACCTGATCCGGACCCAATCCTCTTAGAGTGGCCGGGTCAATGTGGTCCGTTCCATCAGATATTGTCTGATGGGTCGAGTGAAATGAAGCTGTCGTATAATGTAGAATCTGACCAAGTTCTATCTGTGCCGAACTCTGGATAGCTTCCTGGGAAATGATGTCGATTGGCACAGTGGTTTCTAAAAGGGTCCTTGGTCTGGATCTTGTTCCCACAGAGGCTTCCTGATCCAGTACAAAGCCGGAAGCCAATACAAACTCCACATTTAAAGAATCTCCGGCACTTAAGCTTACTTCCTGGCTCATATCAGAATACATCACAAAGCTGGCAGTCAGTGTATAGTCACCTGGATCCAATGAAAGTGAAAAATTACCGCCAACATCGGTTGCGGTCATAATTGATGTCCCACCAACAACCACTCTTGCACCTGGAAGGTTGCCAAACTGATCCGCAACAGATCCCGTGATCTTGGCAGTTTGAGCATGAATCTCAAGAAAACCCAGAACACACAACCATATGAGGACGAACCTTGTCCTTCTGGCATATTGAAAGCAAGCGGTCATTACGTTAGCTGATTACCCAACAGTGGGGCGGCAAAAGTAAATCATTTCACGGGGTAAAGCTATTGGTAGTGACTATTGCTGGTCTCAACTTGCTTTTAATGAGCTACTTATGTGCTCCTTCGACAATCTGATCGACGACCTCCGGGTTTAGTAATGTAGAGGTATCACCTAAATTGGAAAGTTCATTGCTGGCAATCTTCCTCAAGATCCTCCGCATGATCTTACCAGAACGTGTTTTTGGAAGCCCGGGAACGATTTGAACAATATCTGGCTTAGCAATGGGCCCAATAATTGTTCGAACTGTTTCTATGATCTCTTGCTGAATGGTGTCGCCGGATACAGACTCATTATCACAAGTGACATACGCATAAATCCCCTGGCCCTTTACATCATGTGGGTAGCCTACAACCGCAGATTCGATTACATGGGGATGTTCATCGATTGCATTCTCAACTTCGGCGGTCCCCATCCTGTGACCTGAAACATTTATCACATCATCTACTCTTCCAAGAATCCTCAAATATCCATCATGATCCCTCTTGGCCCCATCTCCAGTGAAGTAAAGGTTTTCGTAAGTCGAAAAATAAGTCAGCCTGCACCGCTCATGATCTCCATAAGTGGTTCTTAGCATCGAAGGCCATGGGAACTTGATGCACAGGTTGCCTTCTACATTATTACCTATTAGCTCGTTACCGTCCGCATCAACAATAATGGGTTGAACTCCAGGCAATGGTAATGAGGCATGTGCTGGCTTATTAGGAGTCAATCCAGCTAGTGCTGAGACCATCATTCCACCTGTTTCGGTTTGCCACCAGGTATCTACCAATGGACAGTTGCCCTTGCCAACATGACCGTGGTACCAATGCCATGCTTCCTCATTGATAGGCTCCCCGACAGATCCGATCACTTTGAGAGAATCTAAAGAATAAGGTTCCAGAGGCTCTAATCCAAAAGCCTGCAATGCACGAATGGCCGTAGGAGCTGTGTAGAATTGGTTGACCTTGTATTTATCTATTATTTCCCAAAACCTTCCCGGGTGTGGGTGAGTGGGAACACCCTCAAACATCAGGCTTGTAGCTCCTGCCAATAACGGTCCGTAGACAATATAAGAATGACCGGTAATCCATCCCACATCTGCTGAGCACCAGTAAACATCACCAGGATCATATTGAAAGACATTGATAAAGGAGTAGCAACTGTACACCATGTATCCTCCGGTTGTATGAACAACCCCCTTTGGCTTACCGGTTGAACCTGATGTGTAAAGAATAAACAGCAGGTCTTCAGCATCCATTACTTCAGCCTCGTTATGAGTCGATTGCCCGTCTATTGCCTCATGCCACCAAATGTCTCTTCCAGCATGCATTTTCACCTCTTCTCCTGTCCGCTTTAACACAATCACTTTTTCAATTGAAGAAGTCTTTTCTAGTGCTTCATCAACCACCTCTTTGACCGGAACTTGCTTGGCTCCTCTGAAATTACCATCAGAAGTAAGCACCATCTTCGCTTCACAATCATTTATTCTGTCCGCCAGTGAGGTTGCCGAAAACCCCGCAAAAACAACTGAGTGAACCGCTCCAATTCTCGCACAGGCCAACATAGCTATGGCTGTCTCAGGGACCATCGGCATGTAGATAATCACCCGATCACCTTTTCCAACCCCATTTGCTTTCATAGCATTGGCAAACTGACACGTCTGTTCAAACAACTCCTGGTATGTCAGTATCCGATTGGGATCATTCGGATCATTCGGTTCCCAGATGATCGCCGGGACATTTGCTTTGGAAGGGAGGTTGCGTTCAAAGATATTTTCTGTAAGGTTCAGTTTCCCATTGATGAACCACTTGACATCCGGATCAGTAAAGTTCCAGTCAAGTACTTTATCCCAATGTTCTCTCCAGGTGAACTCTTCAGCTATACTGCTCCAAAATCCTTCAGGATCATCTACACTTTTTTGATATGCATCAAAGTAAGAAGGTAATGTTTCAATTCTGCTATCCATTAATTAACCGGTTGGGCTGACCGTAAATATCGCAGAAAGCCTGATTTAAGTAATCAAATAGGCAGGAATTTGAAACTATTGTTTTTGATTACATATTGAAATCAAATTCGGCCGCTTCTTTCAATTGCATCCCAAGATTGTGAGCGTCATCACCAGCACTCAGGCAGCTCCAGAAAAGTCTCACAGATTTACCCTTTGCATTAAACTCATTCAGCAACTCCACAATAGGATTCAGAAACTGGAACGCAGAGCTATCGATGTAATCGTAATTGAAATACAAATGAAGTGATCGATTCATTCGGAAGTGCTCATTGATATTATCTGTAACGATATCATATTTATGAGCAGAGTAGTCCTTGATGGATGATCCCCTTGTTATGATCAAGTTGAGCTCTTTCTGATACTGAACATTAATGACCTTGACGGGTTCCTCATCTTTTCTGGCTTTCTTTTTAAGAACCCTTTTGTTTAATCTAGTGGCTTCCATTAACTGGGCGGTTTTGTGGTTTAACATCGGATTTGTAAAAGTTGAAGCTTCTTGCACTCAAGTGCCTTCCTCTATTTCTTCGAAAAGAGTTTTCAAATAGAAACTTCGAAACAACGGAATTTAGGAGGGAGAATTCCTGTGGATTATAGCTGGTTTCCATAGCAATAAATTAGTGGTCTTTATGTTAACTAGTTACATATCGATTTGGTTTCGTCCGTTTATGCATTTCCCTTAAAAGTTAACAAATAATTTATACGTAACCCAATTGGGGTTGTACTATATAAAGACAATCACGATCTGATAAAGCTTCTGCTTCAAGCATCCGGGCTGTAGGCAGCTCGTTCCAATCGGTCATTAATTGCGAGTCCAAGACCTTTTGCAGGAACCTTCTCTGCTAGAATAACCCTTATTTCCGGTCTATCAAGCTCCCTGAGTGCTCTAAACAAATTACCTGCCGCTTCCTTTAAATCACCATGCTCAGACAATCTAAATAGATTTTCCGAGGGAATATTGAAGGTTTTTGTAAATGATATGACTCCTACTTCAGAAGGATTGAATTTGAGGAGATTTGCCTCTATGTCACCTAAAATCATAGGTTTACCAGGAGAATAGTGTGATTTCAACATCCCGGGGGCTACCGGATTCGAGCTTTGAATAATAGCCTTCCTTACCGGTCCCACTACTTCCTTGATTGCTTCCAACTCCGTTCCTCCCAGTCTATGAACAACCACCTCTTCATTTTCAAAACCAACAATAGTTGATTCGATCCCCACCCGACAATCACCGCCATCAAGTATGTATGCTATTTTGTCACCAAGCTGATCATTGACATGCCGGGCTTTTGTTGGTGAAACATAACCAAATGGGTTTGCGCTAGGTGCTGCCAACGGAAAAGGGAGTTGCTCCAGTAACTTCAGCGTGATCGGATGATCCGGTATGCGTACAGCGACACGGTCCAGACCGCTGGTGAGCAAATCTGGTACGGAAGTTTTTTTGTCGAAAAGCATTGTTAGTGGACCTGGCCAAAATGCTTCAGCAAGTGTTTTTGCCTTCTCGGGGACTTGTGTTACTAATTCCTCAACTCTTTCAATCGTATTAGTATGAGCAATCAATGGGTCAAACTTTGGGCGGCTTTTAACTTCATAAATCTTCAAAATAGCCTTCGTATCAAGCGCATTACCTCCTAATCCATATACGGTCTCAGTGGGGATGCTAACAAGTTCTCCCTTCTTGAGCAGCTCCGAAGCTTTTTGAATATCCGTGCCTATTTCCGCCATGTTAACGAGGTGCAAATGTCAGCATCTTGTTGAGAAAGCACCAAAGATTCCATACATTAGTAGAAAAGCCTGATCAATGAAGAAAAGCACCAAAAATACTATTCGAATCGTCTCCGTTTTACTTGCCCTGCTATTGGTTCTAATGGAAGTAGGAGCTATTCCTAATATTATCAATTATCATTTTTGGGTATTGATAATTGCGTATGCGATGCTGGTGTTTACGTTGCGTTAGCTAGTTTCTCAAAGAAATCCTTCCGGTCTTAACACCTCCCTTGTACCGTATTCTGTATAGGTAGATCCCATTAGTGACTGTTGTGCCAGACTCATTGGTACCATCCCAGGTTATACTATTGGTCCCTGAAAACTGAGGCCCCCAAAGTAAATTGCGGACCATTTCTCCTTTTGCCGAAAACAAGTCTACCCGAACAATTCCATCTTCCGGAATTGAATATTCAATCCTGGTTGATTGATTGAAGGGGTTAGGGTAAGCAGCTAACAGCTGAAAATCTTCACTCTCCCGAACTATATCCAGGCTTTTGAAATCTGCGATGTTGGTTGTAAACACTCCATTTCCATGACTGGCGATTGCAAGTCTTCCATCAGATGTTCGGTAATCCATCATTGTGATCACAGCGCTACCGATCAATTCCGGTGACTCCTTAACCCAATTTGTAGAGGTTCCATCTGTGGTTTCTGTGGCATAGAGTCCGGTTGAAGTTCCTACCAAATACAAGTCACCACCATTTTTGGGGATTATTTCGCACCACCTGACACTAGGACCATTCCCTGAACCATCCGGAAACTGCTCCAGGTTACCACTCACATCTGTATATGAACTTCCTCCATCTGTACTCTCGAATACCGACTGAACTTCATAATTGGAAAACACAACAAGTAAATGACCCGTGTCATCCGGGTTGATGGAAATACTCGAAATGTAAGCATTGTCTGGGAAGATGGTACCTGTCACATCTTCGACAGCTATTTCCAACTCATTATTTGCGTTCGTTACTTTTCTTACCAGTCCATCCGACGAACCTACATATAACGTGGCACCATCTATGGAAATATCCATTGCAGAAACCACGCCGAAATCAATTCTTGAGTCGTCTAATCGCTTCCATCCAAGGTTCGATCCTTCTTGTGAACCCCCAGGGATCTGTGAAACATTTTGATTGACATACAGATAATTACCTCCCCCAATAAACATTCGATTGGGATTAGTTGGATCAATTATGAATGGGTTGATAAACAAGTAGCTCGACCCCTGTGCATTGACCAGGCCTTCAGGGTCTACCCTGGCAAAAGAAGTGGTCTCCAGATCACTATTGAGTGTTATCCTGAACGTCTGCCCTCGTTGGAAGGAAGCAAACCATAAACTCTTACCCGGAGTAGTTTCAGTATATCCACCATCACCACCGATCACTCCGGACCATGAACCGGAACCAGAAGTAATGTCAGTTCCATTGTCCTGCATTCCTCCTAGCATGAAATCATCATTTTCTTCCTGAGACAAAGCGATCGTATAGAATTGTGTTGTTACATAGCCGCTGTTGATGCTCTCCCAAATAATGGAGTCTGCATTAAAATCATTGGTGATCATTAGCCCACCATCATTTGCAGAAATAAGCTTATCAGGATCAGAATCAAAGAAGATCACCTCGTGCTGATCCGGGTGATGATTGAGGTAAACACTGGACCCACCTTCCGGATTGTAACCTCCTATCCAACTGGTATTTTCGCTTGAGGCAAAACCATCTGTTGAACGGTAAAGATTAGTGCCTCCCAGGAATACCGTATTGGGATCATTAGGGTCTACTCTGAGAATCATATTGAAGGATCCCTGACTATCAAAATCACCCAGTTCTCCTCCAAAAGCAGGAACATTATCAGCCAAATTTGTCCAGGAACCAACAGGCTGCCCACCGGAATTAAACCCGCTCAAGTCGTATCTAAGTAAGAAAGTAGGTGATGAATCGATTAGGAAAAAACACCGGCTAGGTAAAGATGGAGCGTGCCCCATAACCACCCTTCGATATTGTGAACCCGCAGTAAACGGGGCAATATCCGTCCAATTATCACCATCTTGTGAAACATAGATCCCTGCATTCGGAGAGTCAGGGTCAGGGCTACTAAAGGTTGAAAGTGAAGCAAAGTATAACCCATTTGAAGTTCTTTCAAGGCTGGTAAAAAACGAAGCATTAATGTCATTCAAATCAATAGACGGATCAAGATTGAACAGTTCTTGTCCAACTTCAACCATCCAGGTGTTTCCGCCATCCAATGAACGAAGAATTGCTCCGAAAGCAGCAACCAAAATCTCATCCTCCACCAGGTTGCTTTCATTGATCACGATATCCCAGATGTATTGGAACTGGCTATTGAAAACGGATGGTTCTGAGTCGACAGTGGAAGGGATCACATTCCATGTTTCACCATTATCCGTTGATCGGTAAATACCGTTTCCCCGAAATGTAGCGCTTCCCCCGGAGGTTGTGTTACCAAAAAGCTCTCCTGTACCATGATACCAGGTATCCTCATGGCCAGGTCTCACATCCTGAACCAGGCAAGTAACACTATTCCTGTTCTCCGGATCTGACTTCCTGACCCAGGTTGCTCCTCCGTCAATGCTTTTCCAAATTCCTCCGGAAACCCCGCCAGCGATAATGATGTTTTCGTCTCGAACATCTAAGGCAACAGCCCGTGTTCTCCCACCTACATTGAAAGGTCCCTCTGAAGCAATATCGAGGGCTTGCGTTCTTAGACGAGTGTTTCTAACGTCAATTTGCCTGGCAAAAGCAAGCTCTGCAGAACGAATATTATTAGGAACCCTACCCGTACTCGGGTTGGCTGTGAGCATTTGTTCGTAGGCTAGTCTACCGTCAAGGTCTTCCAGACCAAACTCTGATTTCTCCTTAAGTTCAATAAAGTAGTCGAAGTTCCTGACCGGGAACTTTATTAAGAAACCAAGTGCTACTGCACATACGAGAAGGACCCTGTGCACTATTCAATAACTGTATTGACCTTGTTAATCTTTCCCTCGGCTAGTTTGCCTGTCTTTACCCCTTCGCCGTTATTGTTCTTATCTCCTTGTTTAGCTTCTATGTAATAGGCAATAGGTTTCACCCCTTTAAAAGTGACTCTGCCTTTTTTATCAGTATCACAGTTTGCGACCGCATTCACACTCCCACGATAATCCTCTTCTGTTTCATAAATCGAAACTGACGCTCCTTCAACAAAGTTTCCCAAACCATCTATAACTGTGACTCTTAGTTTGGTAGGCAGAAGCTGTTCGTTAGTTTCAACCTGACCTGAATTGAAAAAAAAGATTGTGAATAGAAGTGCTATTTTCATTTGCTGATGTTTTCGTCTGTTGAAAAGATGTACTGTGCCAGATCTTCAAAGTTTTCTGGCTCCTTATAGTTCCTGTCAGAATATGTGTTCGCAATCAATTGAATTCTGGATGGCTGATCATTGACACTTACAAATTCGATTTGAACGTTACCAAACTTCTGATCGCGAGGAGTAGTAAAATCATTCTTGGGCTTGAGGTAGTGCATCTCCCTAGTTTCCACATGATCTCCACGTTCCTTCATTGTCAGCTTACTGGTCACTAATCGGTAATCCAGTTTTTTTACCTTATCCGCCAGGTAGTCAAAAAGGTAGTGAAAATGATACTTATTGAATTCTGGCTGGTATGAGATGGCTAGCCCATTACTTCGTGAAGATTCGAGGATCAACACTTGTGGATTTTTATCAATCCCCTTCTTACGCCAGAAATACGATTGCCAGATCTCATTCAGGTATTCCTCGCACATTTCTGAGGCCTTCCAGGCGTTAGACTTCCTGAGAAAAGACTGACTTCTTTTGATCACCTCGTTCACCAGGATCGAGGAACGCGTCCCAAACAAACGTTTATATACGAGATCAAAATAACTCATCTTCCTACTATCTTATAAGTACAACCGAGCCATATTGTTCGATGGTTCCCAATTGAGGTTCTAAGTTACTGGTGAATTTCATGATATACGCATAAGTTCCGACAGGTAATAAACTTCCCCGATAAATTCCACTCCAACGGAAATCCAGAATATCCGAATAAAACACCAACTCACCCCAACGGGAATAAATGAAAATCTCAAAGGTGTCAACGTAATCATTGGGGAATACAAAAAATTCCTCGTTGATCCCATTTCCATTAGGAGAAAATGCATTTGGTGCATGAATCACCGGCCTGCAATCCTCCTGGACATTCACCGTATCTTTTGTACACGTAAATCCATTAAAAATGGTCACCTCGTAAGTGCCTTCGGTTGATATGGTCAATGTAGGGTCTGTAGAAATGATGGCATCATTCGGAAGCAGTCGCCATTCATATGTGTTAAAAATTCCAGGATCAAGGTCGACTTGCGGGTTATTCAGGTCAGCAGAGCAAAAAGTAGCACGCTGAGGTAGAATCAACTCCTCAGGTAAAATCGGAACAATTGCTACATCAAAAACATCCGAAACCACACACGTTCCGGTCTCATTTGTAACAGTCACCGAGTATTGATCAGATAAAGTGACTGTAATGGTCGAATCGGAACCAGGTAATACATCCCCAGCACTGTTTCTCCACTCATAAATGAAATCCGGATCAGAGTAATTGGTATTTGCAGTTAAGAATATGTTTCCGTTGTTTTCACAGTCCGGCTCCAGTGTTACAAAGACTTCAAAATTTTGTTCGATAGTAATATCTACAGGTGCAGAAACAACTGAACAACTTGTTAACTGATCTACCACGGTAACTGTATAGGTACCACTCACACTCACTGTATTGAATTGCGCCTGGGATCCATCACTCCAACTGAAAACATAACTGCCGCTTCCATTCGTTACGTCTGCCTGAAGGACCACCTGACCCTCGCATGGATCGCCTCCTACATTGATGTCAACTACAGGATCCGTGTTGAAAATAACTTCTATTGATTCGGTTAATGGGCAGAAGCCTGCGCCATCTCCGGTTACCTGATAGGTCCCCGCCTGATCAACCGTAATTGTTTCACCTGTATTCGATCCGACGATACCAGGACCAGTCCACGTATATGTTGCGCCACTCCCATCAGTAACAGAAATATCTCCCTGTGTTCCACAGATCTCCTGGATTGCATCGAAATTGTAAGTTGGCAGTGGGTTTGAAAGCTGGATCCTGACTGATTCTGTTTCCACACAGAAAGGAGCAGTAACATCCTCTACACTGATAAAATAAGTTCCCGTGTCAAGGTTTGATATTACCGGATTTACGTGAGGAGTGGTCAAGGTAGTGGATAGTACTCGAGTTCCGTCTTCATAGTCAATAATAAGGTCAAAATTGGCCACCGGTGGAGTCACAAAATTTATGTCGATCGTCCCATCTCCAATACAGGCATTAGGGGCCACAACTGACATCCCCAACAGTGGAGGTCCTTCTACTTGGGCTAGCTCTACCCTCGAGCAACCAGTAACAATATTGGTTACAGTAACTACATAATTGCCTCCTGAAAAAATCCCGGCATTGTTGTCCGTTCCTGGGCCATCGAAGTTGACCGGACCAAAATTTACCGGGCCGGTGATGGTGTACGTATAGCTTCCGGCTGAGTTGAATGTAATATTTATATCCCCATCAGTTGCCCCGCAAGCACTAGTTGGATTAGTAGCAATGGTTATATCGGGTTCTTCAAGAATAGTTACCAAGACCGTATCACGCGCAACACAATTGAAGGAATTCGTCACTTCCACTGTATACTCAAAAGTTCCAGCTGCGCTTGTCACCACATCAAATGTTCTATTTGTCCCTGAAACTACTCCATCAATAGCCCAGGAATAAGTAGCATTGGGTATGCCAGAATCAAATGTTGTGGGTGGATCACTTTGGCAAATTGTTAGGTCTGGTCCTAAATCAACCGGTGGACGTGCGTCCGCAACAAATACCTGAAGCGTATCTGAAGAACAGCCAGTTACATTGTTGATGATGGCCACATCTATGATTGCCGGGTCAGCTACAGAGATCTGGCGGGTTGTTTCACCAGTTGACCAGTAATAACTGAAATCGGGATTATCAACATCCCAGGCTGAAAGTACAATTGGCGTATCGCACAGTGCCGTATCAGGCGGCACCATTGGCTGCTCAGGGATATTAAAGATTTCGATCGTTTGGCTAAGAATAGTATCTACATCACAACGGTTGCTTAATTCTAGCTGAACTACATAAGTCCCCGGAGAATCATAGGTGTGGAATGTGTTCTGTTCCGTGGAAGATTGCCCATCTCCAAAGATCCACAGGTAGTTTTCAATGGTGTTATCTCTTCCAACACCTACAAACGAAGATTCCTGTCCGGCACACCCAGCAGTAATGGTCATACTTGGTAACTGAAAAGGTGTGTTTTGATTCTGGGCAAAATTCGGAAGCCCCAACTCACTTGTTCGGCCCTGGAGATCAAAGCCTGCCGGGTTGAACCCAGCTCCATCATCATCACCATTGGTGTTAGAAATAGTTCCTATCATTCCAGAATTATCCACTGCCATGTAAATCACGCCATCAGGTCCGATCTGTAAGGCACCATAATCCGTACCTTGAGTATAGCCATCGTATTTGGTTGCAGAGATATCTCCAACCGGATCCATCGAATTCAGGCTATCCAGGTCATACTGGATCAGCTTGGAACCTGCTCCTGTTGTTGTCAGATAAAGTTTAGAGCCTGCTCCGGAGAACTCCAGGCCATACAGAGTGGCTTCACCGGTATCTATCAGTCTTGGATTTGAAACAGCTCCAGTCGCTGGGTCAAAATCAAATATCTCTACCTGGTCTGTCCCTGGAATGTTGACTGCAAGGTTGTTCAGCGTAGGTGAAAACTTCATGTACCCGGTAGCACTCAATTCGTCCATGAATTGGTGTACCTCACCAGTTGGCGAGTACACCGCCCCACTTAATCCAAGAAAATTGGTACTGTAAGCTCTGAATGTATTGTTACCAAATTCGTGAGCCAATAGATAATCATTTCCGGTGAATCCGGAAGCAGTCACGCGCTCGGTGCTGTTATCCATAAGCATTATGTTCTTCACAATGACCTGCCCCCTTGCACTGTCTTCTTTCATATCGACTATGGAATACCGAAGTGCATATTCCCCATCTCCGTAAACATCTTCTGTTGTGAAAATGTAAAACATCGTTTGGTCGCCATTAAAGGGTAAGATCAATGCAGATTGAGCTGCTGGTTGGTCTCCACCTATGGTATCTCCATTGACCATCACACCATGTTCCTTATTCCAAACAGTAAACCCGTTGGTATAGAAAAGAAGGTCCCCGTTTACATCTGAGATAGTAGCGCATCCCTCAGTAGCCATCATATTATTGGCATCCAATATGGCTAATGGTCCATTGGTAAACTCAATGCCTGCTTGCTGTCCGAAATACCATTGGTTGGCTGTTTGCTGAATAACCTGGTATTCCGTTACGATGATATCGTCAAAATCTGTACAACCGGCTGCATTGGTCACTTCCACCCAGTAGGTTCCGGTTGTATCTACATCAATGGTTTGGGTTTGCGCACCGGTGCTCCACTGGTAGGAATCTCCTGGTCCCGCATCCAGTGTCAGGATTTCATCAACACAAATCGTTGTATCATTCCCAAGATCAACCATAAGATCGGTATTGAGGATCTCAACCGGCTTGGTCACTGTTTGTACGATTCCATTAATCTCCACAGTGAGACTGACCATATACCCTCCGGGGTTGAGGTATTGATACGTCGGGATCCATGCGTTAGTACCTAACCCGTCACCAAAATCCCAAATCAGGTTTTGAGGGATCGGCTCGACCACCGGAAAAAATTTGGTAATGTTATCATTACAACTATCGATGTAATGAAAATCCAGGGTGTCAAAGCTAAAATCATATCCTGGCGTGAACTCGGGGAACTGCTGTGCTGCAAAATCTGGTGAAAAGACCACCTGCTGATAATCGACAGAGTCAATGATACTATCCGGTCGATTGATCCGTCCCAATCCAAAAATTGACGTAGAGAGTTCTTGATACAAATGATAGATCCTTCCGTCAATCCCTCGTTTCAATCCATAACTTCGATTGATAGGGTTGGTCAGGACAGGGTTTACTGTACTTGATGGATCATTGAAATCAATTTGGTAAACATTGGCAACATCTCCCGCTCCACCAAAACGAGAGAAGTAAAGTTTCGAGCCGTCAGAAGACCACTCCACATCATATACCGACTCCAAAGCACTATCATTAAATCCGGTCCCCAGCAACTGGCGTCCAAATGTTGGAACACCCGCTACAGGATCAAACGTCATGAACCAGATGTTTCGGTTGGCAGTCTTTGGAGCCATTACCAACCACGATGAGTCCTGGTTGAATGCAAAGTGAGAAGCTTCGAATCCCGGAGTGGATCCATCTGTAAAATCGTAAGGGACAGTTGCACCAATCCCTCCATTATTGATTTCGGTAACCTGTATTTCAAAGGTGGTGCGATTCTGAGAAAGCAGCCAAAACGTCTCACCATCTCCTTCCGGAATAATAAGCATAGCTTCTGCTGGATCTGTCAAACCGGTTGCCTGGTTGAGGCTGATCACATCTCCGTATGGAAATTGTGCTGACCCATTACCAATGACACTGTTATCAACAATGGAATATTGAATTTCATTAGGTGCACTTGAACCAGGATTGGTGAACAGATAATACTGTCCCGGATTACCGGATACCGGAGCAGTCACCACAGGGACATTGATAGTGGGGTCACCATTCAGTCCGGTTCCTCCAGGAGTCAAAGCGTGTGATACATCAAAGACCTGGGTTCCGTCCGTGTAGAACAACAGGTTGCCAGTGAATTGATCTGTGATCGTTACCGCTCCCGCATTGCCAAAAGGAGTAGCCTGGTCGGTTTGGAGATATACATCGCGACCGTTTCTGTCGAATACCAGGTTTTCGGCTGAGTTTCCAAAGTACCACCTGGTCTCTGTGACGTTTTGCGCCTGGGAGAAGAGTCCAAGAACAACAAACCAGATGACGATCAAATACTTCGCTCTACAAGAAAAATAGGGGTTCAGAATCATCCGGATGTCCTGGTTCATACACAACTTTTGTAAAAATACCGTTAAAATACAAACGTGAGAATGTTCGTTTGATTACTTACAACTACTAACTAATCTCTGTACAATTTGTATTATTTACTCTAATTTGGTCCGCGATACTTTAATCTTAGTTTCTAATGCTTAGGAAGGTCTTGATTCTGTCAATTTTAGTTGGAGTTCTCTCCTCAGAGAACACTTTGATGGCACAAGACCCTCAGTTCTCTCAGTACTATGCCGCGCCCCTTTACCTGAACCCTGCATTGGTTGGTATTAATCAGCAAGGGAGGCTAGGTATCAACTACCGGTCGCAATGGCCAAACCTGGAAGCTAATTTTGAAACATTTTCTGCTTACGTGGACTACCACTTCGAAGACTACTACAGTAGTGTAGGCTTGCTCTTCACTCGAGATCGAGAAGGAATTGCAGGGTTACAATCAACAACAGTGGGGCTGCAATATGCTTACCAATTGAATCTCAACTATAATTGGACATTTCGACCTGCAGTTCAAGCTGCCTATTTTTCGCGGGACCTGGATTTCAACAAACTCACTTTCGGCGATCAATTTGATAATACTGGATTGATAAATCCTACAACCCAGGAGGTATTCAATACTGGCTTACGGGCTAATTTCTTTGACCTTTCATTTGGTGGGATCATTTACAATCCGAACATCTGGTTTGGAGGTGCCATCCATCATGTAACCGAACCAAATCAATCTATAGCAGGTGGTAATGCTCCACTTCCAAAACGAGTCTCGTTCCATGGCGGATATCGAATCCCATTTGGCCCAAGAATAAATACAAGCACCTCCAAGGGTTATAGTGTAACTCCAACTTTCAATTACCGATTGCAAGGTGATTTTGATCAATTGGATGTAGGAGCTTATGTAACACTTCCTCCAATGATCGTGGGTTTATGGTATCGTGGGTTGCCTATCAAACAGACCGATGGAATTGCTAATAGTGAGGCTATCATATTCATGGTTGGGATTGAAAGCAAACGCGCCACTTTTGGCTACAGCTATGATTATACCGTATCCGACCTTGGAATAGGTACCGGAGGAGCACATGAAATCTCAATTACTTATTCCTTCTCACTGGCTGATCCAAGCAAACCCCCGGCACATATTCGAAGTTTGAAGTGCCCGATCCCATTTATTTTTTGATCTAATTTTGAATAAAATCGTCCTTCTGTTTAAGTCGTAGAACGATTAATTACACCCAGCATGACCGAACAGACCATTTTCATATTACTTCTCACCATCATTTCGTTTGATTTTATTCTTGAACGAACCCTGAGTTACCTCAACCGAAAAAGTTCCAAAAAACCGATCCCGAAGGAACTTGATGGGATTTACAATGAAGAAGAATACGCAAGATCTCAGGCCTATCAAACTGACATTTCGAGATTTGCCTCAATAACAGCAAGCTTCAACTTTGCTTTAACTTTTCTGGCCATCTATTTCGGCTGGTTTGGTTGGTTAGATGAATGGGTTCGGACTTTTTCGCCACTAGATATGGTTTCGACTCTGATCTTCTTTGGGATCTTATTTATCGCCACGGACATCATTGGAACTCCATTTTCACTTTATGGCAGATTTGTCATTGAAGCCAGGTACGGCTTTAACAAGATGACAGCCAAAACCTACATCCTTGACAAAATCAAATCATATGTTCTGACCATCATTCTCGGTGGAACATTGCTCAGTGTGCTTATCTATCTGGTCAATGCTATTGGAAGTGGTTTCTGGATCTATTTCTGGGCAATTATGGCAGGCTTCATGCTTTTCATGAACATGTTTTACACCACTTTGATCCTTCCTCTATTCAACAAGCTAAAACCTCTGGAAGATGGAGATCTTAAGAATTCCATTCAGTCCTATAGTTCCAAGGTCAGTTTCCCTCTTAAAAACATCTTCGTGATGGATGGATCGAAGAGATCAAGTAAGGGGAATGCATTTTTTTCCGGATTAGGTAGAAATAAAAAGGTTGTCTTGTTTGATACACTGATCGAAAAACACAGTGTAGAAGAATTGACCGCTGTGTTTGCACATGAAGTCGGGCACTACAAGAAAAAGCATATCATTTTCAGCACAATTTTCAGTATTGGGCTAATGGGATTCATGCTTTACCTGTTCTCTTTAATGGTCTTCAACGCTGAGGTGAGTTGGGCCATGGGTGGACAGACTTCTGCGCTTCATCTCAATATGTTGGCTTTTGGGATCCTCTACTCTCCAATCTCAACGATCATAGGTATTATCGGAAATATTGTGAGTCGTAAGAACGAATTTGAAGCAGATGATTATGCAAAGAAGACTTATCAGGCAACACCACTCATTGATGGTTTGAAACGTCTAAGCGCAGATAATTTATCAAACCTTACTCCACATCCAGCCTTTGTATTTGTTCACTATTCACACCCTCCACTTAGGGAACGAATAAGTGCGCTGGCAAATTAACTACTCCAGAAAGTCGATTTCTGCTCTGAATGGAAAGTTCATGAGATAGCCATGAGCCTTTTCAATAGTCATTTCACCATGAATGATCTTATAAAGCGTTTCAGTTATTGGACACCTGACCCCATACGATTCAGCAAGTTGATTAACAATATTTATGGTCTTGATCCCTTCCGCCACCTCCTCCATGGAATCGATGATCTCTTCGAGTGACTCACCTTTCGCAAGACGAAAGCCAACTGAATAGTTCCTACTCAGGTTTGATGTACAGGTTGCGATCAGGTCCCCAACTCCTGCCAGGCCAAGAAAAGCTTGCGCATTACCGCCCAACGCTTTACCGATGTAAACCATCTCCACTAACCCACGACTGATGAATAAAGCCTTTGCATTCTCTCCCAGGTCCATCCCACTGATAGTCCCGGCCCCAACTGCAATGATATTTTTCAGAATTCCACATAGTTCAATTCCAATTAAGTCACTGCTCCCATAGATCATGAAACGATCATTTTTTAAGAGCCTTTGACCGATTGAAATGACCTCATCGAAATGAGATGCAACCACGGTTGCAGCAGGCTTTCGTTGATCAAGTTCCTTAGCCAAATTTGGTCCGGCAAGGCATCCAACCCGCAAGACAGAGGTTTCCTCCTTGATCACCTCAGAAATGGTCTTGACGTGTTCGCGAGTTAAAGGATTGTCCTTGGTGATTTTTTCTTTCTTGGGAATATGGAGGTCAAATCCTTTCGTGCCATGAATAAGTACATGATATGGCTTCAAATAAGGCGCAAGAGATATGATCATGTCCCTGAAATTGGCCGATGGGACCATTGGAAATATGATTTCGCACTCTTGTGCAATCTGCCCTATGTCTCTTGTAACCCGGATGTTATCCGCAAGTTTTTGCCCGGAACTTACCCGTGTTTCATTGATCTTCTTAGCCTTTTCGTCCGTTCGCACAAACAACAAAACATCTGACGAATTTTCCGCCAGGATATTTGCAATGGCTGTACCGAAACTTCCGGCACCAACCACCCCTATCACTTCTTTAGATGAACTTTTCGAGTCCATATCCATTCATGCGGTTATGATAATAGTACAAGGTATTGGTATCCTGGATGATGATCTTATCCTTTTTTCGAATTAATGGTCGCTTGTCATGATACAAGCCCAGATTCTTAAGCCCATGAAGGATGGACTTGTCCGCCTTTTCCTTCATGTGATTAGCAATATTGACTAGCCCTTTCTTCCGCAACTTTTCGATCCGCTTCTTCAATCGCTTATAATTCTCCTTGAACTCATCATAGTCTAATAATAGATCTTCATCAGGGAGTCTTAACACGTTGTACAAATCTAGCTTCTCATGCTTTCGTTCCAGCATTTTAAAAGCTGTGAAAGCAACGAGATGACTTGCAAAAATCCGGTTATAGCGATGGTATTCCTCAATGATTCGGTCAGCAAGAACTCGAACATATTCGTTCTCACGTTGTTTATCAACCGTAATCTTGTTTCCTCGTAGAAAATAGTCTCTTGGATTGATTGGATTGCCATTCTTATCAAAACTATTGCCTTCATCATCGACCTGGTTCCCAAGAATGTCAAGGCCCTTACCAATGCTTACGGATATGTCCGACCCTTTTGTGAAGAACTTGAACATAAAAGTTGCGATCTTGTATGAAGTGGTGAATTCATCTGCCTCCACGTAGTAACGCTCACGACCAGTGGTCTTCAAATGTTCCTTGATCAGGGAAGGCGCTTCCAATGTAAAATGATAGTTGATCACCACAGGAACAATAAAAACCTTCCTCACTGAGTGACCATTATCCGCCTTCTCATATAGTTCGCGCTGTGCCTCAATTGCCGTGCTAAGCAAACCCATTTTCAGACGTGTTTCAATCTCCCCTGATCGTGATCGGGTACCTCCTGGAAAAAACAGGCTATGACAACCACGCTGAATGGCAAGGTTGGAGTAGGTTTTAAGGGTCTCAAGATAAATGGGGTTCTTCTTCCGTCGATCAACCTTATAGGCTCCCAGGCTATTCATGAAATATGCAAGGATCCTGATGTTGAAGAGGTTTAGCCCGGCTCCATAAATGAATGGCGGTAGTCCCAGAAACTGAATAACCCAACCAATAAGTATTGAATCAAGATTGCTGAAGTGAGTTGGAACCATGACGACCGTTCCAATCTTCGACAACTTCCTTATGTGCTCTGTTTCCCCAACGATGTGAAGTTTGTCATCCAGATCTAACTGCCTGCTAAAAAGTGCCAATAAGCCTTTAACTCGTGCCGCATTCAATAGCCTGGCAAAACCAAAGGTGACAAAGCTCTGCGCAAAACGATAATAGGACCTCTTGAAATTTCCTGAGATCTCTTCGGCATATCGTCGCATGATTTCCTTTAAGATCTTCAGTTCTTCTTGCCTTGCCTTTTCCCGATCATCAATATCAACTTCAAGAAGTCTTGATTGTATTTGCTTCCAATAAGCGCGTTCATCCGGAGGATCTACCTTCCAGGGATTGGCTTTCATTCGAAGCTTCTCCCGATGAATGGTCATCTCAATCTCCTCACGGATTGTACCGTTCTTCTCTTTTGTGAATTTTTCGTATGCATCCGAAGCAACCTCATCCATAAAAGCCTTTCGATCCTGCGAAAGCTGGACAATCGGCCAATCCTTTTTGTTAGGTATGATTTCGGAATATCTGACCTTTTTCTTACCCATTAGCTAGCGAGCAAATCAGGCGGAAAGATAGTTCTAACATCTTTATTATTGCACCTAGATGCCGCTTAAGCTAAAAGACATACAATCACCTGTAGCCTCCGAAATGGCTGAATTCGAAAAAAAGTTTCGTCAGTCCATGAAAAGCAAGGTCATGTTACTCGACAAGATCATGAGCTACATCGTGCGTAGAAAGGGTAAGCAAATGAGGCCTTTGTTTGTCTTCTTGAGTGCCGGTACTGTTGGAAAGATTACCGAGGCAACCTACAGAGGAGCGTCTTTAATAGAGCTTCTCCACACCGCAAGCCTGGTCCATGATGATGTCGTGGATGACGCGCATTACCGACGCGGGTTCTTTTCAGTTAATGCATTATGGAAGAACAAAATCGCCGTTTTAGTTGGTGACTTCCTTCTTGCCAGGGGATTGATCATTTCCATGGATAATGACGATCACGAGTTACTCCGAATTACCACAGAGGCTGTAAAGCAAATGAGTGAGGGAGAATTGCTTCAGATGGAGAAAGCAAGACGGCTGGATATTGACGAATCGATCTATTACGACGTAATTCGTCAAAAAACAGCTAGTTTGATCATTTCTTGCTGCAAAGTTGGAGCCGCTTCTGCCGGTGCTGATAGTGAAACCATTCAAAAGATGGGAGAATTTGGAGAAAACGTTGGGATGGCATTTCAAATCAAAGACGACCTTTTTGATTATGGCGCTTTCGAAATCGGTAAGCCGACAGGGATCGACATTAGGGAAAAGAAAATGACGCTCCCCCTGATACATGCGCTTAGCAAAGCATCGAGCAGTGAAAAAAGCAGGATCAAGCGGCTGGTGAAGAAAAGTGAAAAGAAACCGAAAGTTGTCCATGAAGTGATCGATTTTGTGAAAACATCTGGAGGAATTGAGTACGCAACTTCTGTCATGGAGTCCTTTCACAACAAGGCAAAAGAAATTCTCAATTCTTTGCCCCCTTCAGACTATCGTACAAGCCTTGAGCACCTGGTTCAGTTTACTATCGAACGGACAAAATAATTGCTGTTTGCAGTTTAAGTTTGCGGCCTGAAAAAATCCCTTATGAAAACCATCACAGACTTTGATTTTAACGGAAGAAAAGCATTGATAAGAGTAGACTTCAATGTTCCACTTAATGATTCATTTGAGGTCACGGATGAAACCAGGATCAACGCTGCTGTTCCGACGATAAAGAAGATCTTAAGCGATGGCGGATCAGTTATTTTAATGAGCCATCTCGGGCGTCCGAAAGAAGGGCCTGAGAACAAATTCTCATTGAAACACATTATCCCTAATCTTTCTGACAAGCTGGGAGTTGAAGTGAAGTTTGCTGATGATTGTATTGGGGATTCGGCAACAACCAAAGCTGAGTCTTTGGCACCAGGAGAAGTACTGCTGCTAGAAAACGTCCGGTTCTATAAAGAAGAAACGGCAGGAGATGAAGCATTTGCAAAACAATTGAGTGAATTAGGGGACATTTATGTCAATGATGCCTTCGGAACTGCGCATCGCGCGCATGCTTCTACAACAATTGCAGCTAAGTTTTTTGAAGATAAGTGTTGTGGATTTGTAATGCAGCAGGAATTGGATAACGCCCAAAAGGTCCTTGAAAATGCTGAACGCCCCTTCACTGCAATTATGGGTGGAGCCAAGATCTCAGATAAGATCCTGATCATTGAGCAATTGCTGGATAAGGTTGATCACCTGATCATTGGTGGTGGGATGTGCTATACATTTTTCAAAGCTCTTGGAGGGCAAATTGGAAACTCACTCGTAGAGGAAGATAAACTTGACTTAGCTAAAGAACTGATCGCAAAAGCAAAGGAGAAAGGCGTTGAACTGCATTTACCAAAGGATTCTATCATTGCCGATGATTTCAACAATTCTGCAAACACGCAAATTGCAGATAATCATTCCATCCCTGATGGTTGGATGGGATTGGATATAGGACCAGAGGCTCAAGCTGTTTTTTCAGCAGTTGTTGAAAAGTCAAAAACGATTCTTTGGAATGGCCCAATGGGTGTTTTTGAGATGAGTAACTTTTCGAATGGTACCAATGAAATTGCCAAAGCTGTTGTCACTGCTACTCAAAACGGCGGCTTTTCATTGATCGGCGGAGGCGATTCTGCCGCCGCTGTTAATAACCTTGGCTATGGTGACCAGGTATCCTACGTTTCCACAGGTGGAGGAGCCCTCCTGGAATACATGGAAGGCAAAGTTTTGCCTGGGGTTGCAGCGCTGGAAGAGTAACCTGCATTTCCAGAAGGACCATTGGGCTCATTCACGTGAATTCGCCAATAATTCTATTTCCAAAACCCAATGTGTGTCCCTTTTATGATTCTCGCGTCAATACAGAAAACGCGAGATGAATTTCAGACTATTCAATAGAAAATCCACTAAAGATTCAGCCACGGTTGAAGGCCAAAAGCCGCTTACCTATGACTATGGAGTATTCATAGGGTTTCACCCTGAAATTAAAAGCGAACCAAACAACCAAGAATCAAAATGAAGCGACGCGGATTCCTCAAAAATGCCGGGACGTATGCCTCTGCATTTTCTATTCTTCCATTCTATAAAACATACGCTAACGATACACCAATGACTGATCCAGACACTGACCTGATAGGAACACAAAATGCTTTTTGGGACAGAATTGCCAATGAGTATGAAATGCCAGGCCGGGACTTCATCAACCTTGAAAACGGCTACTACTCACCCATGCCCAAAAAAGTTCAGGAAGCTCACCTGGAGGGAATCAAATATGTCAACGCTACAACAGCGAGATACATGCGTGAAGAATTCAAGACTAATCTCAACGAAGCGAAGCAGGCCATATCAGGGTTCTCGGGATGTGAAGCCGATGAAATTGTAGTAACAAGAAATACGACCGAATCATTGGCTTATGTAATCAATGGGCTTCCATTTGAAAACAATGAAGAAGTACTTCTTTGCACGCATGATTACCCCTCTGCTATTCATCAATATCGCCATCGGGAACGAAGAGAAGGGATCAAATTGAAAATGATCGAATTTCCGGTGGGTGCGAGTGATGATGAGATAGTTGCTTTATACGAAAAGACCATTCGGTCCATGCAAAAACCAACGTACCTGCACCTGACCCATATGGTTAATTTCACAGGCCAGGTCATGCCCGTTCAACGCCTTTCAGCACTTGGTAGAAAGTATGGAATGGAGATCATTTGTGATGCTGCCCATGCATACGCACATGTCAATCTCAAGATCTCAGACCTGGATGTAGACTATTACATGGTGAGTTTGCATAAGTGGTTGTGCAGTCCTTTCGGAGGATTGCTTTATGTAAAACCTGACAAACTCTCCAAGCTGTGGGCTTTTTACGGGGAAATGAGCTACCCTGACGATGACATTCGAAAACTTGAACGAATCGGGACCATCCAACCGCTTAGTGCTAAAGCTGTCAAACGAGCAATAGCCTTTCACGAGGAGATTGGAGGAAAGAGGAAAGAGGAGCGGCTGAATTTCCTGAAAAACTACTGGATAGATAAGGTAAAAGATTTTGACAGGGTCCAAATCAATACACCTCTCGAACCAGGCAGATCGTGTGCTATTTCCAACTTCAGTATTGATGGAATTACTCCGGATAAGATTACTAAGTATCTGTATGGTAAATACCGGATTTTTACTGCAAATACGGACGATCTACCAGTCAAAGGGGTAAGAGTTACTCCACACCTATTCACTAGGTTATCAGAGCTGGATAAACTGGTAGAAGGAATTACTGAATTGGTAAAATCATAGGTCTTTAATCTTTAGATGATGAAATGGAAGTCAATTATCCTTGGGGCAATGCTCTTTCACGCACTTGGATCTGTTGGTCAATTGATTGGTGATTCTTTCGCTACCGCCAAAGAGACTAAAAGTGCAAGATTGATTTACGTATATGCTGACGTTGAGGGGTTTGCAACCAGGGGCTCAGACAGAAAAGTAGCAGGGCTTTACGTTGAAATGATGGATGCCTTTGAGGCATTTCTAATGGATGAGTATGCGATAAGTGCCAGGGGGATCTATCACAATGTAGGGGGCTCTGCTTTGCAGCCTTTTCTTAATGCGATCAGGGATGGATCCGGAGGCATCTTTGGTGTGAACACGGTTTCCATCAACGAAGAGCGAAAAAAGTACGTGAAGTTCAGTCAGGGCGTGTTGAATAACATTTCCATTCTTATCACACACAAAAATGTTGCGACGTTAACCAACATAGATAAGATTGCTTCAGAGTTCAAGGGTCTGAAAGCTTATACCGTTCCGGGCTCTACCTATCACAACAGATTGCTTGAACTAAAGAAAGAAAGGTTTCCTGGTCTTACAATCAGGCAGGTTCCCTCCGATTATCAAATTGTGGAAAATGTTTCAAATGACGATCAATCCTTTGCTTTCATTGACATCAGCTACTACCTGGAATATTTACGAGCAAAAAAACCTCTGAAAAGACATCCTGAAGGTGATTTATCCGGTGACCAGTATGGAGTGGTCATGCCCATGGACTCAGACTGGGGAGTGGTTTTCAGCCAATTTCTGGATGATTACCTCAGATCAACAGAACACAAAAAATCTGTAACTCGTAACCTGGGAAGTGGGGCACTCAGAATGTTGGTTTACCCGGATTGATCAGGGACAAAGTGCTTTGCAGTTTTCTTTGAATAATTCCTTTAACTGGACTCTTCCCCGTTGAACCCGCATTTTGACGGAAGAATAGCTTATTCCAAGTCGTTCTGCTATCTCCTTTTGTTTAACTCCCTCTACATCAGATAATACAAGTGCCTCCTGGTAGGTTTTGGAGACTTCAGGAATGAGGCTCACCAGGCAATTTTCAATGATCTCGTTCATTTCTTTTTCATTGCCATCTTCCGAGTCAGTTGCTCGATCTGTAAATTGTTCTTTGGTTTTCTCCCTGGAGATAGCTCGGTAATGATCATAGATCATGTTGTTAGTGATACGAAAAAGCCATGCTTTAGTATTTTTCACATCCGGCAGCTTTTCGCAAGTATCCCACAGCTTGATTGCCAGGTCATTGGTCATGTCCTCTGCCAAACTTTTATCCCCAAGTCTTTTCTCAATATATCTTTTGATATCGTCTTGAAATTGAAGAAAAGATGGAAAAACCAACTCGCATTCCTGCTTCATACTATAAAGTTACTTTAGGTGACCTACTAATAACAACGATATATAAAACAATAACGATCAATTCACAAAACTCCCAATGTAGATAAAAGGAATATCGAAAATCCTGGGGATTTAATGATTCTACTTCAGTCGAAACTTTCCGGATTCCTCTTCCACCACACCATCTTCCATCAGGACTCTCAAAACAGAAAGAACATCCTCAGCTGATGTTCCTTTGAGATTCCGTCTGATCTCTTCAACAGGTTTAAACTCGCTAGATAAGGCTGATTGAAGGGTTGATTTCGATAAAGTCTCTGATCGCTCTTTCTTCAAGTCATTATCACAAATGCCACAAATATTCTCTGGCTTCTCATCAAAGTAGCGCTGAAAGATGTTTGTGCGACAGTCACCGGATTCCATATAATCGATTACTGCCTGGGCCTTTTCAATCGCCAGTTTCTTTCTCCATTTGATCTGTCCCTGGTTGATTGGCAATTTGGTATGGTCCTGGCGAGGGGTTAGAAAAGTCAGACGCTGGGAATCAGTGCTCCCCTGGTAGTCAACAACCTCCTGGTCATTCAAGAACTGCAGCCATTTGGAGACCTGGAGCACATCCGTTTTAAGCAGTGAAGCAATATCCTTTTCTTTTATCAATGGATACCCGCTGAAGACTTCACCTCCGTATAACCTCAGAACTGTCTTAATAATTGAATCCATTTTGGGATTCGCAACCTGGTATTCATAAACAGCAGGTTTATCAAGAAGAAAATGAAGCCTGGATTGTTCATAGAACCCATCATTCAGTTGGATCAACCCTTCATCAGATAGTTTCTTAAGTGCAGCAAATGTCGGAATTGAAGGAAGGTTATAAGTCTTCACGAAATGTTCGAAATCAAATTCGAAGCTTGCAATCGCATGGCTCCCAATAGCCAGTTTGTAGTAATTCGCCAGGGCCTGATAGGTTCGTTTGATCTCTTCAATCCCTACTGCTGACTTCTCTACCTTTTCTTTCAAATCTGCCGTATCCTGGGTATCAAACAATGCCACTGCATACGCTTTTTTCTCATCCCGTCCTGCGCGACCAGCCTCCTGGTAGTAAGCTTCCAACGAGTCCGGAAGATCAAGATGGATCACAGTCCGCACATCCGGCTTATCGATCCCCATTCCGAAAGCATTGGTAGCCACCATCACACGGATCTGGTTGTTGATCCATGCATCCTGCCTGTTTGAACGATCCACTCCGCTTAATCCAGCATGATAATAATCGGCCGAAATACCACTTCGCTGAAGCATTTCAGCAGTTTCACGGGTTCGCTTTCTACTTCGAACATAAACTACACTTGTGCCGGGGACATTGTAAAGGATCTCCAACAATTTTTGTTGCTTACCTTCCAGTTTGAAGGTTGAGTATGAAAGGTTCTTACGAGCAAAGCTTTTTTGGAAGATCTCCGGGTCCTCTAACTCTAACCTGGTACAGATATCTTCTTTGACTTCCTTGGTTGCTGTAGCAGTTAGAGCGATCACACGTTTGATTCCAAGCTCATTTTTGAACTCCGCGATTTCCAAATAAGGTGGACGAAAATCATAGCCCCACTGGGAGATACAATGGGCCTCATCGATCGCCAGCATGCTGATTTCCATTTGCTTGGCTCGTTCAAGGAACAACTCCGTTTTCAAACGTTCGGGCGAAATGTACAGGAATTTGAAACCTCCGTAGATGCAATTATCCAGGGTAATGTCAATCTCTCGTCGGCTCATTCCGGAATAAACTGCAGCAGCTTTAATGTCCCGGTTCCTTAACTGCTCTACCTGGTCCTTCATGAGTGCGATCAACGGGGAGATCACAATGCAGATCCCGTCCATACAGAGTGCAGGCACCTGGAAGCAGACGGATTTACCACCACCCGTTGGTAATAGTGCCAATGTATCCTTTCCATCCAGCACCGATTGGATGATCTCCTCCTGCAATGGGCGGAAAGCGGAATAGCCCCAATAATGTTGAAGGATTTGATTTGGCAACATTGATCTAATGAGTTTTCACTAAGGTTGTGTCCATGCTTTTTAACAATTGCTTTTCATTGAACTGATTGAATGTCTCATGAGTAATAATTACCTTGAACCATTATTCGCAAATTGTTCACCAAACACTCAACCAATGCTCCTTTGAGGAACATTAACAATCACATCATGAGAAAAGTAAAACTATTATTCATTTTATTCATTTCATCATTCACTACATTCAGTCAAATACCTACAAATGGTCTTGTTGGTAGGTGGACCTTTTCAGGAAATCCAAATGACGAAAGCGGTAACAACTCTAATGGAGTCGTTCATGGTGCTTCACTCGCAGTAGATAGAAATGGAAATCCTGATGCGGCATATTACTTCGATGGAATCGATGATTACATCTCAATAGAAAATCCTTATTCGGACTTTTCTCAAAATGAGCTCGCCATCTCTTTTTGGGTGAATTTTGAAGCGCTTAAAATTGGCGCAGGGATGGGTTTAAGTTCAACGACTACTATTAACTGGAAATGGTTGTTTCATGCCTATCAGGTGTACACAAATGGAAAACCAGCTAATAGTTTTAGTTTTTGGGCTGACTATGCCAATGTTAATACAGGCACACTAATTCCTAATACTTGGTATCATATTGTCATGTGGTTTGATGGGACTACCATAAAGATCTATCTGGATGGAAACCTTTCAATTTCCGAAACACAACCTGATCAGTTACCAACTTTCACTAATACAAAAATGCATATTGGAAAAGATGTAAGGTACGCTTCAGGTAGGTTTTTCAAAGGGAAGTTTGATGATATTGCCATTTATAACAGAGTATTGACTGATGCTGAAATTCAACTACTCTATCAAGACCCGGGCAGCCCTTCAGGAGGAACTGGAGGAAGTTCTTTGTGGACAGCCAATGGAAATTCCATTTATTATAATAATGGTAATGTAGGAATTGGACAGGATGTACCTACAACTGATCTGGATATAAAAGGAAGTATTCGAGTAGGTTCAGATGATGAGCATGTACTTCAAATATCTGATGATGTGCCTAACAATGTAATCCAACTTTCTACGTCCCAACGAACACAAAGTAGCACCCCAAGGAGTATTCTCTTCCGATCCTTCGGGTCAAATAGCAATACGAACATAATGTTTTTGAATGGTGTAAGTGGCAATGTAGGTATAGGCACAATGACTCCAAGCGCTCATTTAGATGTTATGGGTAATATTCGAGTAGGAACTGACAATGAACATGTATTCCAAATAACAGATGATCCATTGGACAATACGATTCAGCTTTCCACATCTCAGCGAACTCAGAATAGTATTCCAAGGAATATCCTATTCAGATCATTCGGTTCAAGTAGTAATGGAAATATTATGTTTATGAATGGTGTTAACGGTAACGTGGGAATTGGCACCACTACAACCGGCTCCCACAAACTAGCCGTCGAAGGCTCTATCGGAGCTAGAGAAGTAAAAGTGGAAGCTTCTGGCTGGTCAGACTTTGTCTTTGAAAAAGATTATGAGCTTCGAACCCTTGATGAAGTCGAAAAATATATTTCTGAAAACAGACACTTGCCAGATGTTCCCTCAGAAGCGGAAGTAACTGAAAACGGAATTTATCTCGGAGAAATGGATGCCAAGCTGCTTCAAAAAATTGAGGAACTAACACTGTATCTTATTGAACAGAATAAGCTCAACAAGGCTCAACAGACGAGAATCGAACAACTTGAAAAGAAGATCGCTCAACTTGAAAAGGAAGAGTAGTCCACACATCAATTACTCTTTGGAAAGAAAACCGGTCGGGCATACTTTTCCGCTTATGAGCGAAATTGTTTTAAGACCTGCTAAATTGGAAGAACTAGACGTCCTGCTTGAATTCGAGCAGGGCATCATTGAGGCTGAGCGACCATTTGATCCTACACTAAAACCAGATCACATTAATTACTACGACCTCAAAGAATTGATCCAGTCAGATCGTGCCGAAGTTGTAGTTGCTGCTGTCAATGATGAAGTTGTGGGATCCGGATATGTCAAAATCCAGCAATCCAAACCATTTCAAACTTTTGATCATCATGGCTACATTGGATTTATGTATGTGAAGCCGGAACACCGAGGCAAGGGAATTAGCCAGTTGATACTGGATGAAATGGCAAATTGGGCCAAGTCAAAAAACCTTGTCGAACTTAGACTAGAGGTTTATGATGGAAATTCATCTGCAGTTAAGGCTTACGAAAAGGCAGGCTACAAGAAGAATTTGGTAGAAATGAGATTGGGATTGGAGGATTAGTCGATTTGAGGATTCAGCGATTAATTCGATTTTAATTTCGCCCTTAATTCGATGTAAAAGTCCAATGCTAGTTCATGAGCTGTTCGGCTATCCCAAAGATCAACCTGATCCGCAAAAGCATCCATCACTTCCATGTACCATTCCCAAAGTGTATCGCTCCTTTCCTTAAAGCCAACTAGTGACATAATCACAACACCGAGATCCGGACAGAAGGTAGATTGGTCAAATCCAATTCGATCCAGCTCTTTAGCAAACTTTGTTCCCTGCAACTCCTTTTTGATCAGAAATAGGATCAAGTCTTGATCATGAGATAATTTAAAGAAGGGGAAATCCTTCGTTTCCAATAAAGTTTTCATTCTGATTTTTGAAAAATTCTAATTATCGTATAATCCCAAATATAGACTATATAATACATATTATGTATTAATAAATACATTAAAATGTGATATTAATAATTCAACAAGTTGAGGATGAGGGAGTTGCATCTAATTTGGCATGAAATAATACTTAATTTGATGCTATTAATACACGATTTAATGGCCGGAAAAATCAAGATTAATCGATTAAAAGTTGTCCTAGCTGAGAAGGATATAAGTCACAAAGATTTCGCTAAAATGGTCTCAAAAACGCCGAATACGATTACACGGATTTGTAATAACGAGACCCAACCGTCCTTAAAGTTTCTTAGAGAAATGGCCATCGTTCTTGATGTTGACATCAGTGAATTACTTCACTCTACCAAGAATTGAACATCCTATCGCAATAGTGAACACAGAAGAAAAGTATCTTGTAGCACTTGGCTTGAAAATCAAGCAATTGAGAGAAGGAAAAGGCTTTGATCAAAAAGGATTCACCATCTTCTGTGATGTCGGAAGAACTCAGTTGTATAAAATAGAAAAAGGTCAAACTAACCCAAGACTTCTTACTCTCATGAAAATTGCTAAAGGACTTGGTATATCTGTAAGCGATTTATTGAATTTTTGATGAAGGTCGATAGGGCTTTAAACTGGAATCGCACTGAACCCCTACCGTCATTCCTGATGGAGCATTAGCGGAATTCAGGAATCTCACTCACTAGTTTGGGATTCCTGCATTCGCAGGAATGACGGGCATGAAGAATTAAGTATCTTTGATTAGCATGCTAACGAAGGAATAAGTCATATCGGTTCTGAAACATCTTCCTGAATGACTGGACTAATTATAACTCGCTGACCTATTGTTCACCTATTCCAGTTAACCCAGCATCTTCTGAGCCATACCTTTGATTTTAAAATTAGAAGCAAAAGGTATGATCAAAGGAGTTGTTTTTGATTTCAACGGGACCCTGTTTTGGGATACACACATCCATAATCAAGCCTGGGATAAGTTTCTAGAAAAACATCACATACTACTAAGTGATGGAGAAAAAAACGAGCGGATCCACGGTAAAAACAATGCAGAAATTCTGAACAACCTTTTCAACAAAAAACTGGTAGAAAATGAGCTACAGGAGTTAAGTATTCAAAAGGAAAGCATCTATCAGCAATTGTGTCTGGATCAGCAGATGGAGCTCGCTCCCGGAGCAGTTGAGTTTATTGAATTCCTAAAGAGGAACGATCTACAATATACGATCGCTACAGCCGCACCACTCTTCAATATTGACTTTTACTTCAAAGAACTTGGACTGGCACAGTACTTTGACAGATCGTTGGTCGTTTACAGTGATTTTAAAACAAAGTCTAAGCCCCATCCGGAATTGTTTCTAAAAGCTTTTGAAAATCTAAAATTGAAGCCAGAGGAAGCGCTCATTTTCGAAGATTCTTTTTCAGGAATTAAAGCTGCCGAAAACGCCAAAGCCGGAAAGGTCATCATTGTGAACTCCAACAATGACGACTACAGCCAATGGGATCACCAACAAATCATTGATTTTAATGAGGTGGATAGGGCGATCCTTTCTATAATACCAACCTCGTAATACTAGACATTAGCAATAGCTTTAAAGAAAGTATAACAGAAACTCCCTCCTTGAGTGGTCTTTAGAATATCCTGTATCCCTTGCTCCAGTTCTGCCTGGGAAATGTGTTTCTGAGAGATCAGTTCTTCCTTGATCCCCTCAACCATAGCTGCAAATGTTTTCCTGACAAACATCTCCATTTGCTCAGGCATTGATTGATCCACATATACCTGACGAGGATCTACTTTTACATCAGAAAAACCAGCATCAGTCAAGATTGGGAAAAGCTGTCTGCCAATGTTGGCATTTCCTCCGCCTTGTTTCTGCAGTTCTACCTGGGCCAGTATGGTTTTTCTGGCCGCCTGGGTTTCAGGATAAAAATAGGTGGAGCCATGATCTCCTTCAATCACAGTCAACGTACCACCGGTTTTTGTTACTCTCCTGATCTCCTGAAGTGCCTTTTCAGGTTGATCCAAATGTTCCAATACAAAACAGATAAATACATGATCGAACGAATCATTCTCAAATGGAAGGTTAAAGACATCTGCCTGTTTAAACTCTACATTGCTAATTCCAAGAGACTCAATTGTTTCCTTTGCCTGAGCCAGTGATTTTTCAGAAATATCAACGGAAACAAATCTGACTTCAGGATTCATGGTAGAGATGATCCTGGTCTGCGCACCAACACCACAACCAACTTCAAGGACCAGTGAGTCAGGATCCCAGGAGGAATCATGATGAAGCAGACCTGCAATAGTTTCTGCCTGGTCCTTTAAACGACTACTTTCCTCATCCGAATACCCGTGAACGTAACGTTTTAGTTGATCCTGGTTTATTTCCTGAACTCTTCGTTCCAATTTTTCAAACTGATCCAAAATCTTGCTGCCAGCATCACGAAGTTCCTTTCCCTCCGGAGTAAAATGCAACTGACTATTGACGCGGTGAAATACCTCCACTCCCAGACGGGATTCCAGTTCTTTAAGCTGATGACTCAATGCAGATTGTGTTAAGCACAACTCTTCAGCTGCTTTACTTAACGAGCCTACTTTGGCAACAACATCGATCAGTTTTAGATGCCTTACTTCAATCATTTGGTTTGTATTTGAACATCGAAATTAGGGTATTCATATACGATGCAATCAAGTAATCAAATGAAAAGAACTACTACCCGATATGAATTTATTTAATGCCCCACAAAATTCCTTAAATATCTAATCCATTGAATACCAACGAAATATAACCATTGATCACCTCATGTGCACCTGGAATTTTCCTGACTCATATCACTGACTGATAGCTTTGTTTCATCAAAACAAAACGCTATGCGAATCACATATCTAATCATTCTCCTAAGTATCGTTTTCTCAACGAAAACACTGGCACAAAACAACGATTGCTCACCAGTAGAAAAGCTGCGATCATTGTACGAAAGCGACAAGAACTTTCGGCGAACTGCAGACCGAATGTTTGAAAATGTCCACCCTTTAAAGGATGGATCACCAAATCCGTGGAAAGGAAGTGACATCAATGATCTCTATGATTTCCTTAACGAATGGTTTTATTTCTTACCCACTACCACCGACGGGCTGGATCGGATCATCAAATTCACTTTTCTATACTACAAGAATCCGGCAGGGATGGAATTCATCCTGGGAGAACCCGGACGAAGTTGGTCCCTGGAGTTTATTGAGGCACGAGGCAAATACATGGACAGCCCGGAATCCGCTAAAGCAATTGCCGTCTGGTTGGCAGACGCATCACTTAACAATGAAGAGTTCGTGAATCCGAAAGATGGATTTGGTTCTTTCAATGAGTTCTTTATCCGAGATCTGAAACCTGGTACCAGGCCTATTGATGGAGTGGATGATAATTCTGTTCTCATTTCACCTGCAGATGGAGTAATTAATATGATCAACAATCAATTAGAGTTAGATGGTGAGATCCCGACAAAAGGTCGAATGACGTTGACTCTGAACGCTTTACTTGATAACTCCACTTACGCCAAGCATTTTGTAGGCGGGACAGCCCTTGCTGTGTTTTTGCTCCCTCATAATTATCATCACTATCATGCACCAATATCAGGAACACTGGTTGAATCCAAAGAATCTGTTGGTGACCGATTATTTGGCATGCCGGATCTACTGGATATAATCAATGATGGGAATGTTGCATACAATAAGGATTACAGCGTGTTTGAAAACTTCAGACACGGATACTTCATCATTGATACGGAAGAATACGGATACATTGCCATGATCCCGATCGGCTTGCAAACCATTGGATCAGTAGGCTTTGAAGATCGGGTCAAAGACATTAGCCCGGGAAATGAGGTTGCCATCAACAAAGGAGACCGACTGGGTCATTTCAAGTACGGTGGCTCAACGGTCCTTTTGCTATTCGAAAAAGGTCGGTTCGCCTCTCAAAAGGTGAGACAAGGTCAGCAAATTGGGATCCTGTCGAAATAGGTAACTCAAGCTAATACTTTCAACAAGTCTTTAGGGAAAAGGGAATGAAATCAATGACCCTTTGATTCATTATTTCCATTTTCCCTAGATTCGGGCTTACAATAAACGCTTGCCAGGACATGATAAGTTTTCAAAAACTTGCAAAAAAATCCAAAAATCCACCTGCTAATGGAAAAACCCTAGAGCTGGCAATACTTGGTGATACAGCCACACAATTTCTTAGTCAGGCAATCGAAGGCCATGGTACGGAATTCAATTTCGATATTAATGTTTGGGAAGCAGACTACAATCAGATCCAAAGACAAGTATTGGATCCAGTGTCTGAGTTATATGATCAAAGTTCCGACATAATAATTCTATTCAAATCATCACATAAACTCTTAAGTCGGTTTAATAAAACCGAGATAAATAGGCAAAAAGAGTTTGCACAAATAGAATTTGAAGAACTAAAGAATTTGTTTGAAGCAATAAAGGATAATTCACCTGCAAAAATCCTTATTTACAATTTCAACGAAATCGATGATAATGTATTTGGCAACCTGGGAGCTAGTCTCGAAGCATCTTTCTTGTTCCAACTGAGAAAACTTAATTTCCTACTCTCAGAATACGTTATCAAATCTCCCAACCTTTACCTTATAGATTTATCCTCCATTCAAAATACTTTAGGAAGAGACGCGCTCTTTCAGGCTTCTATTTATGCCAATACTGATATGGTATTCAGCCTAAACGTCTTACCGCATATTAGCCACAAGACTGTTTCGTTGATAGCATCCTTGTACGGCAAATCCAAGAAATGCCTAATTCTTGATTTGGACAACACACTTTGGGGAGGAGTTATAGGTGACGATGGAATAGAGAATATCCAATTGGGGGACTTAGGAGTAGGTAAATGCTTTACCGAATTCCAGCATTGGGTCAAGAAGCTAAAAAATCGTGGAATCGTTTTAGCAATATGCAGCAAGAACAATGAAAGCATTGCAAAAGAGCCTTTTGAGAAGCACCCTGACATGGTGTTGAGGCTTGATGATATATCGCTATTCGTAGCGAACTGGGAAAACAAGGCTGATAACATCAGATATATTCAGGAAACTTTGAACATAGGATTTGAATCAATGGTATTTCTTGATGATAATCCAGTCGAAAGACAGATAGTAAGAGAAAACCTCCAAGAAGTTACCGTGCCTGATTTACCTACTGATCCTGCTGACTACTTAGAGTTCCTTTACAAACTCAACTTGTTCGATACAATTTCTCACTCAGAAGAGGATGGGTTCAGAACCAAATTCTACAGAGTAGAGGCAAGGAGAAAAGAAGAAAACAAGAAGTTTACAAATGTGAATGAGTTCTTGGAGAGCTTAGAAATGAAATCATCGGTGGAAACATTCAACACATTCAACATTCCAAGAGTTGCACAGCTTTCACAACGATCCAACCAGTTCAACCTTAGGACCGTTCGGTACGATCAACATAAAATTCAAGAAATAAGTGAAAACCAAGATTATCTAACACTGGCTTTCACTCTTGAGGATAAGTTTGGAGACAATGGTCTTATTTCTTTTGTTATCCTAAACCCCTTAGACAAGTCTTCACTATTTATTGACTCATGGATCATGAGTTGTCGTGTTCTAAAGCGAAGTATGGAAGCATTTGTCTTAAATAATATGATAGAGAATTCAGAAGCAATGGGTTACGAGCGTTTGGTTGGAGAGTATCTACCTACCGCAAAGAATGAATTAGTAAAAAACCACTATTCAGAACTTGGATTTTCAAAACTATCTGAATACAGGTATGAATTACTGATTCGCCCATATCAACCAAGAACTACCTTTATAGAAAAAATAACCAATTAATTTTGATGCATGAGCCTTGAAAGGAAGGATGTTCTATCCAAAATCAATGATATATTCATTGAAGTACTGGACGAAGATGATATCTCAATTGATGATTCTACCTCTGCTAAAGATATTGAAGGTTGGGATTCACTAACCCACATTCAGTTAGTAGTAGCAATTGAGAATGCATTTAAGATTAAGTTTTCATCACTGGAGATACAAAGTTGGGAGAGCGTTGGCGAAATGATTGATTGTATGGAGGGCAAGGGTATTTAATTACTATGCTGCAACTTAATGATACTTTTCAAAAAGAGTTCGTAGTTTCATTATCGGTATATCAAAATTTCTTAGAAACATTCAATGATCGAAACCCACTTCACACCAATGACAGTTTTGCCAGAAGCTACGGATTTCAGGGCAAAGTAATGCATGGCAACATTCTGAATGGGTTTTTATCCTACTTCGTAGGAGAATGTTTACCTCTTAAAAATTTCGTTATCCACTGGCAAAGAACTGAGTTCAAGGCACCTGTTTACCTTGATGACTCATTGCTTCTAGAATGTACACTTATTGAAGCTCATGCAAGTGTGAAAGCCTTTCAGTTTAAGTTTGCTTTTCGAAATCTAAACTCAGAAAAAGTGGTTGCCAAAGGAAGATTTCAAATCGGATTACTATGAACATATTAATCACCGGAGGTTCTGCGGGCCTGGGAAAGGCCGCGACAATAGCTTTGGCAAAGGATAAAGCCAATAAAGTTTTTTTTACTTACCGAAATTCCAAGGATGAGGCAGAAAAGATAAAAAACCAATTTCATAACACTGACTTTATTAAGTGTGATTTTGGTATTAAAAATGAAATTGATGATCTAATTACAAGAATTGAAGATCTGGATATAGATGTATTAATCAACAATGCTTATAGCGGAGAAGTAACCACAACTCATTTTCATAGAATCTCAACTGACCGTTTTGAAGATGAATTCAAAGAGAATATTATACCGACTATTGCCATCACACAACAAGCCATTAAGCTATTTCGTCGCAAAAAATTTGGGAGGATAGTAACTGTTCTAACCTCCGCATTAATTGATGCCCCACCTTTAGGCTCATCGCTTTATGTAGCTTCAAAGGCATATCTCGAGAAGCTTTCCCAATTATGGGCCATTGAAAACATTAGCTATAACATCTCCTCAAACACCATTTCTCCATCATTCATGGAAACGAGCCTCACTTCTTCTATCGATGCGCGACTCACTGATCATGCGAGGGAGAATCACGCATTAAAAGAATTCTTAACTGTTGAAGAAGCAGCAGATGTAATAAAATTTTTAGTGTATGCTTCGAGCCATCTGAATGGTCAGGATTTGGCATTAAACGCAGGTCAACATATAAGGTAAGAACCAATGTACTTCACCACATTTGAATTCTGGTTCTTCACAGCAACCCTATTTATAATCTATTGGTCCATCGGTAGGCGATTTCTTAAACTTCAAAATTTAGTTCTTCTGATAGGAAGTTATTTCTTCTACTTTCAAGTGGATTGGAAATTTTCTGTTTATCTCTTTATCACTTCCTTGATCAACTTTTATATAGGAAAACTAATAGAATCCAAGCCGTCAATAAAAAGGCCATTGGTCATTGTCTCGATTATTCAATGTTTGGGAGGTCTTGTCATCTTAAAATACTATGACTTTTTCATCACATCTTTCAGCGACTTTGCTTACACTCTTGGTTTAAGTATCCACGTACCTCTTTTGAGGGTTATTGCTCCAATTGGAATCAGTTTTTTTTCATTTAAAGCTTTGGATTACGTTTTTGATATCAATAGAGGGAAAATGATCCCAACCAACAATGTTGTTACATTCTTAAACTACATATCCTTTTTTCCAACATTACTCTCGGGACCAATAGACAAAGCAAATCATTTCATTCCACAGCTTATTAAAGCAAGAAGCATAAGTTATGAAGCAATTAAAGCAAGTAGCTTAATCATTTTATGGGGACTGTTCAAAAAACTGGTAATTGCTGACAACTGTAATGTTCTCACCAGCTATATTTTTACTAATTATCAGGAAGAATCAGGTCTCACTCTTTTATATGGGGCCGTGATCTACACATTCCAGATCTATACGGACTTCTCGGGGTATTCTGATATAGCAATTGGGGTAGGTGGACTACTTGGGTTCAAGGTCTCAAAAAATTTCGACTTTCCTCTCTTTGCTCAAAACATAGCTGATTTTTGGAGAAAGTGGCACATTAC
Source organism: Cyclobacteriaceae bacterium (assembly GCA_965267415.1). Classification (GTDB taxonomy): domain Bacteria; phylum Bacteroidota; class Bacteroidia; order Cytophagales; family Cyclobacteriaceae; genus Ekhidna. Next base: position 2,117,843 of record OZ253955.1, read on the forward strand.
CTTAACAAAATGGTTGACGGAGAATGTATTCACTCCAATAAATATAGCCCTACGAGACTGGGGTAAATCCGGCTTGATGATTTCAATAATTGTCAACTTCATTGCTATTGGAGCTTGGCATGGTCCGAAGTGGAACTATGTCATATTTGGGTTGTTGCATGGACTTTTCTACTTCCCGCTTATAATGCGAGGTAAACTCAACAAAAGAGTCAAAATCAAAAAAGATCAATCTCTTCCTACCTTCAAGCAGGCTATCAATATGTTGGCAACCTTTATCCTTGTGACATTTGCATTTGTGTTCTTCCGATTTGATACTCCCCCTCAGGCACTTGAATATGTGAGCAACATTTACGTCAACTTCTCTTTTGAGCTTATCGTCGGACCTCACAAAAAACTATTCCTTATCGCATCGGTAATGCTGATAATTATGCTGCTAATTGAATGGTGGGGTAGAAACGATGATTTTGCTATTCAAACTCTCTTTGCTTCAAAACCTAAATTAATCCGTTGGTCATTTTATGCTCTGATAGTCTTCATGATTGGAATGTATGCAAAAACAGGTAACTCTGTGTTTATTTATTTTCAGTTCTAAGGATGATACCCATTAAGAAAATAATCATTAGATCCCTCTTCATCTCACTTTCCTATTTAGGATTGGTATTGTTATGGAGCATAACTGTTCCATCAAAATTTCTTGGTAATATTACAATTCCCACTAGTGGTTTTCAAAAGCAGCGATTGGATGATTTAGATAAGTTCAATAACATCGACATCCTATTCATTGGATCTTCTCATTCGTATAGAGGGTTCGATCCAAGGATCTTTCAAAAAGAAGGCTATAGCACCTATAACTTGGGTTCCAGCGCTCAAACTCCAATCCAAAGTCACTTTCTACTTGAAAGATACATTGAGCATTTAAGTCCTGAATTGGTCGTGTTTGAGGTTTATCCAAAAGTGTTCGAACTAGATGGTATTGAATCTAGCGCGGACATCATTGCAAATAGTCCATTGGATAGACAAATCATGGAATTAGGTTTGAAGCAAAGGAGCATTCACATATTTAACACTCTGGTATTTAAAATATGGGAGACTTTGTTAGGATTAAGTCCAAGAGAAATTTCGTACCATAATGATAATTACGTGACCGGTGGATTTGTCGAAAGGGATAAATCTAGCTACAAACCCAGAGGTATTGAGTTAGGGGACTTTGATTTCATCCCACCTCAGATGGAGGCATTTAGGAGCATTACAGCTTTGCTTGAACAAAAAGAAATTAAGCTAATTCTTGTTTATGCACCAATTACTAAAAAACTGTACGAGTCATCTAGTCTACTAAATTTTGAAGAGCTTATGGATTCTACGTATGGCTCATATGTCAATTTCAACGGTCAACTTACATTAATAGATAGCATTGATTTCTACGATGAGAATCACTTAAGTCAAGCAGGGGTGATTAAGTTTAATTCTGCCTTTATTAGGTTTCTTAAGAGGAAGTTAGAATAGGATTTATGTGGTCATTGTTCAAAGAACTGGATGGCACTTATCCATGCTCACTATGTGTAACCCCTTACGCCAATTACTTGTCGAATTGGGGAAACTCGAATTATGAAAAGAATTTTCCCCTTAATGGCTATTCTTGGCCTTGCCATTGCCTGCCAACAAGCAAATAAACCAACGGATACAGACAAGTCTAGAATCCTTACTGATCAATTAGACAGTATTGTGACTGTACAGCATAAGTCAGGAATGTTTAGTGGTTCTGTCCTGGTTTTTGACGATGGAGAAATTGTACTAGACAAAAACTACGGATACCAAAATCTTGATTCCATTCAAATGATTGATCAGCAATCCGTTTTTGAGATTGCATCACTGTCAAAGCAATTCACCGCCAACCTTGTCATGCAACTCGAGGAGCAAGGAAAAATTGATTATGATGATAACCTAATCACCTACTTCCCCAAACTTCCTTACGAAAACATTACGATCAGGCACTTGCTCACTCATACCTCAGGACTATCAGAGAGGCAGTTTTTCATGTGGGCAGGATCCAATATGGATCCAACCAAGATCTACAGCAATGATTTTATTCTGGAATACCTGGAAAATGAACAGCCTGAACTATCGTTCCAGCCAGGTGAAAGTTGGGAGTACTCAAACCTTGGCTACTTTCTTCTACCCTTGATCATTGAGCAAACCACTGGGAAACATTACATCGAATTTATGGAAGAGCAGATCATCGATCCATTAGGTATGGAAAACACAGGTATCTATTCACAGAAATACAAGGGTGAGGAAATGGAAAACTATGTATTTGGGAAGGTTTTCAATCCGAAAGACTCCATTTTCATTTCCTCCTTTGGAATGGCCTGGTCTGATTCTTTGTATGGAGGTGTTGGCATTCTTTCCAGTACTGCTGATCTTCTAAAATGGGATCGGGCTCTTTATACAGATCAACTTGTTAGTCAGGAAGCCTTGATGGAAGCCTACGAGCCGTTTCGGTTTTCCAATGACAGCTCTAGTCAATATGGGTTTGGGTGGTATGTCAGGGAGAATTATATGATCAATGGAAAAAACTGCGGAAAACGACTTGATCATAATGGTTTGTGGCCGGGTTACGAATCTTCCATCGTGAGGTACATCGACAAGGATAAAGCGATTATCATCCTGGCAAATCAGGCACCATCAGCCAAAGATCAATTGGTCGAGGAGTTGTCAGCTATCCTGTTCTCTTCACTAGACTCTGACAAAGGCTAGCTTTCAAGATAATTTTTTTCTTGACACACATTTTTGGTCCTCTTTGAGGTCGTCAACCCTTGCAAATTTCTACCTTATCTTTAAATGCAAACACCTAATGCATATGAAGCTCCTCCTAACCTCCCTGATCGTATTAGTCAGCACATTTTCATATAGCCAGGAAGCCATGCGCAGATGGCGCAAAATGAACCAGGTCCGCAACGATAAGTTCGACCTGGTTTTGCCGGAGGTCATGAGAGAAAACAACGTTGATATGTGGATCATTACCAACAGGGAAGGCAACCTGGATCCACTCTATTCCGACATGGGTGAAGGCTATGTAGGCTCATTTGGAGGCTATTACATCTTCACGGACAGAGGTGGTGACCGGATCGAACGCGCATCGCTGGGTATCGATGGATATCTACTTAAAGAAGGAGATGCCTATGATTACTTTGGATCAGTTGGTGAGCTTAAAGAGTTTGTTGAAGAACGTGACCCAAAACGAATCGGATTGAATATCTCCAGGAATATTGGTGGAGCAGACGGGTTGACTTACTCAACCTACCTGGAACTGGCAGAAATACTGGGTAAGAAATACGAAGAACGCTTTGTCTCCGCTGAGAAACTCGTCTCGGACTTCAGGTCCAGAAGAGTCGCTAGTGAAATCGCCATTTATGGGGAAGCCGGTGATCTGTCATACACCATTGCGGAAAGAGCTTTCTCAAACGAGGTGATCACACCGGGAGTGACAACTTTAGAGGATGTAGCCTGGTGGATGAAAGAGCAACAGTTTAAGCACAATTTAGGCTCCTCCTTTGGAATGCCGTCCGTTTACATCACAGGCCCGGAAGGGATTGAAGCAACATCCAGTGACCGGATCATCCAGCGGGGGGACATCCTCATGATCGACTGGGGAGTCGGGATCATGAATATGTTCACAGACATGAAACGAATAGCCTATGTGCTAAAAGAGGGGGAAACTACTGTTCCTCCGGGTATTCAGAATGCATTTGATCAAGGCATAAAAGTCCGTGAGATCATCCAGAAAACGATCAAGCCCGGAGTTACTGCCAAAGAAGCGGAGGAACAGGTCTATGAAGCGCTGACCAAAGCAGGGTTTAACCGAATGAAGGGATTCAACCAATATACGGACCTGGATAAAACGGATGTGATCGTCGGTTGCCACTCGGTAGGGAACTGGGGCCATGGGATCGGGCCATCTATTGCCTATTGGAATCCTGTCAGAATGGGCTATGTATTGAAACCTTCCAACCTGATCTCTATTGAGTTTTTTGCTTACACCAAGCTCCCTGAATGGGGTGGCAGAAAGCTCAGAGTGCCGATCGAAGATGACGCAGTAATTACGGAAAGAGGTATCGAGTGGCTATATCCTGTAAACCCCCGGGTATTGCTTATCAAATGATCCCATCATTTTCATTGTACACTTTTTGCAACTCTTTGAAGTAGTGGAAAGTGCGTAAGTGATCTTTCTTTTGTACAAAAGAGTTATGCGAAAGATCTTTATTCTCACAACAAGTTTCATTGTGGTAATTTTTTCGGCTTTTTCACAGGAAATCGATCAGAACCTTAAAGTGCTTTCCGAACAGTATCGTACTTCCGGGTTAGAGGATGATGCCGTTGCTATGTCCGATATGCTTCACACTGAGGTTACATTCTATGGTCCGGGGGGACAACCATTGGTAGGAAAAGAGGCCGTCGAGAAAGTGATAAATTATTTCCTGGATAAAAATGACATTACTGCTTGGGAAGTAACGATAAATAAGACCTATAAAGAAAAGAATATGCTTTTTGAGTATGGGACATTTGTGATCGATGAAAACGGAAACTCTATTCCTGAAAGGAAGTACTTGAATATCTGGCGAAAAGAAAAAGGTAAATACAAACTATTCTTTCGTACCTGGTCTCCATTGAAGTAACTTAATAGAACAATCGCAAACCTTATGGTTATGAATTTTGAATTGTTTGTTACTCCCCGCACGAGGGTCAGAAGGTTTCAGCCTGATGATGAAGACAAACTTGCTAAAATACTATGCGATGATTCGATTACTAATAATATGGCTTTCCCCGATGATGTGAAGACGAGAGAAGGGGCTCAGACTCTCCTGAACTCAACTATTGAGGCTTATGACACTGTTAATCCATTGAATGCTTTTGCTATTGAAAGCATGAGTGATCGAGTGTTTGTCGGTATAACAGGGTTTAATGAATTGGGAGGGGGTGAAGCAGAAGTATTCTATGCCCTTCTTCCAGAATTTTGGGGCAAGGGTTATGCCACAGAACTCTTAGACGCGCTCAGCAACTACATTCTCTCCGAAACCAATTGTCATACCTTAGTTGCCCCGATTGTGCAAAGCAACATTGCTTCGATCAAGGTGGCTGAAAAGAATGGATTCAATAATCACAGTCATGAAGAAAATCCGAATTACAAGGAACCGGTATTTGTATACAAAAAGAAGAAATGAAATTTAGAATAGCCCGGCAAGAAGACATTGAGGCGTTGAATACCATCAGCATCTTATCCAAAACCCACTGGGGGTATCCGGCAGAATGGATCGAGAATTGGCGGGATGAACTAACACTCAACCGGGAAAAACTAGCAAGACAGAATGTTTTACTTGCGGAACTCAATGGTCAATCTATTGGGTTCTGTTCGATCTCCAGGGAGGAACATAACTATGAGGTTTTGCATCTATGGGTCCTCCCAGAATACATCGGGAAAGGGTATGGCAAGAAACTCCTTCAAGTTGCAATTGAAAGGTTTGTGCAAGACGATAAACCTATCATAGTTGAAGCAGACCCCAATGCAGAAGGGTTCTACAAGAGCCAGGGTTTTGTCACTTTCGACAAAATTGAAAGCTATCCGAAAGGGCGATTTCTACCAGTGATGCAACGAGGTTAATCTTACTTGGCCTTCTCATCTAACCAGGAACTATCGCCAGCCAGACCGTTCATCCACTGTTTGAAACTCTCCAGTCTGTATTTACTCACGTTAACAAGATCAGACGTCTCAGGCACAAGGTTGATATGGTAAGCTCCATAATCATTTTCAACACTTTGGATACTACCAATAGAAACAATGTATTGCCTGTTGATCCGGAAAAAATCACTAGTCGATAATTGCTGTTCCATTTCCTCCAGGTTATGGTCCAAGACAAAAGATCGGTTATCATGGGTGACCAGGTGAACAACTTTGTTGGCTGTATAGATATACGCAATGTTATCCTGGTTGACATGAAAGAATTTTTTTCCAGCCTTCACCAGAAAACGCTGTTTACCTGAATTATACTGCCCATCAACTAATTTCTCCAGCTTCTGAAAAAGCGCCACGTCCAACTCCTGAAAGGATTGCTTCAGGTTTTGGTATTTGGAAATGCTCCTTTCCAAATCGTCTAATTCAATCGGTTTTAGTAAATAGTCAATTCCATTCGTTTGGAAGGCTTCTATTGCATACTGATTATAGGCAGTGCAAAAAATGACAGGGCATTTGACTTTGACTTTCTTGAAAATCTCGAAGCTAAGTGCTTCTTTCAGTTGAATATCGAAAAATGCCAGTTCAGGTTCTTCCTTGGTTTCCTGAAACCATTTGATAGAGTCTTCAACACTTGTAAGTATTGCCAGGAGTGTAGCGTCAGGAACAACCTGTTTGATCAGGTCTTCCAGGCCTCTTGCAGCAGGCGATTCATCTTCAATAATGATAAATTTCATATTTGAGAGATCTCTGTCATAGGAATCTTTACTTCAAAACGTTCCTCATCGGCCTCAACCTTTATCCCCTTTCCTGTCAGCAGGGAATAGCGCGACATCAAATTCTTCAACCCTGTCCCCGTACCACTCGCCTGGTAGACGGGTTTCCTTAGGGTGTTTCCAAAGATTAACCAGTTATCGGAATTCTGAATGGTGACATTCAAAGGGCTTTCCTCAGAAAACTGGTTGTGCTTCAACGCATTTTCCATCAACATCTGCAAGGTGAGGGGAGCCACATATTTATCAAACGCCCCGGTAGTCACTTGTATATCCAGCTTGATATTCATTCCATAACGATGCTTCATCAGTTCCAGGTAGGAATGCAACGATTCCAGTTCAGATTTGATACGGACCATTTCCACATCATGTACTTCTAATACGTAGCGGTAGACCTTTGATAACTGTTGAAGGAAGTCTGAAGCTAACTTCCTGCTTTCCTTTATCAACACGTGTAATGTATTAAAGCAATTGAACAGAAAATGAGGACTGATCTGGCTTTGTAAGGCTTCATACTTCGCCCGTATATTCTCCTTCTCCAGACGCTCCTTTTCCATGGTGGTCTTTTCCCATAGTCCGTAAAAGAAGAGACTCTCCGAAACACCATTAACAATCAAGGGGATCATGAACCCAAGGAGGGCATAATCAAAAATAAACTCAGAGGTAATCGGCATCTTCATAATGTAATTCCAGAATCCGACCGAAAATAAAACGGCTGCCGCAACAGCAACAAGTGTTGACGTAAGGTATTGGATGATGAACCTTGATACATTCCGTCTGCCTTCCGGAAACACTTTTCTCAGAAAAGAAATCAACCGATCGTGGGAATACACTACACAAGCTGAAAGCATCATACCAAAACCAATTTCAAGAAGAAAAGTCCAATTCCAGATCTCCTGAAAGGAAACCAAGCCCAGGATAAGAAACTTGATTTTGTAGTAAATCGGCATGCCAAATCCGACAAACAAGATTACAATGATATTGAGTTTTTTACGCTCCATTTGGATCAAATTAAAAAAGAGGAGTTACTGTAAAAGTCACTCCTCTACACTCATAAAACCTAACGAAACCACTTATTTCATGTTCACGAAAGCTGCCTGACCTTCTATCCAAATGAGGTCTCTAATGGCCTCTCCATAATTCTTTTCAACCTTTTCATGCTCAGGGTCCTCCTCCAATAATGGCTTCTGAGCTTTATCTTTTAGAAACTTGATTGACACTTTGTCTGGCATCTCGATAGATCCAAAGACTTCATCTGGCTTAAGGATCCGTTCATTCTTAAGCTGATGTCTGGCATAGTAAGATTTGGCATCCTTCTCAAACTGCTTATATGCTTTACCATTTTCGTCGCTATAGTATGCGAATTCAATCATGTAAAGTCGGTTAGCCACATCACCCGGTGTTAGTTCTCCACCTTCCACAAAACCACCAATTCCCGCCATTTCAATGGATTCACTTCTTAAGTGGACAATTTTCTGAAAATCAGGATCTGCCTCAAAGGCTTCATAACTTTCCTTACTATCATAATACACAATATTTACCATGTGTGGAGCTTCCAGACCCTTCCCGGTAGCACCACCATAAAATGTAGAAACAGGTGTGATAATTCGTTCACCTGCCCCACCATACTTGGCTACTATTGGGCCCATTTTTTCACTGTACTCATGGAATTTTTCCTGGTCCTTTACCCAGATCATAACTACCTGGTAGTACTTCTTATCTTTTGTCTGCCCTCCATCGGAAGCGCATGAAGCGATGCTACCAAGGAGCAAAGCCGGAACGATTGACATCATTAGAAAATGTTTAATTAATTGTTTCATTTTTTCTGACAAAAGTTTGACTTGCTGAGATCTTATGATCAAAAAACAAACTGAATAGGATCACAGAAGGTCTGAATAGGCCTTACATCTTTCTGAACGAAAAATGCATTCAGGTGAGACGCTACATCCATTGATGGTTTGCAACACTCACATCTTCCGGATTAGCTGAAAAACGATAGGAAAATATGAAAACAATAAAGGATTACTCTGCTTTCAAGGTAACCGCCGGGTTAACACGTACTACTTTTCTTATTTGAGCATAGACGGTAATGAGGATCGTAAAACTCATCACAACAGCACAAACCAAAACAGGTATCGGGCTAAAGGGCTTGGATATGGTGAAAAACTTTTCCACAAAAGCGAACATTGACAATGCTCCTACTGGTGCACCCAAACCAAAGGCGATCACCAAAATCCATATAAACTCTCTGTTTGCAAGCTTAATGATAGCGATCGGTGAAGCACCTAAAACCTTGCGTATGCCAAATTCTTTTTGCCGGTTTTGAAGAACAAAAGCAAGCAATCCGTAAAGCCCCAGGCAGGACAGGAAAATGGTCATGACAGAGAGTGTCATCATAAACGATACATTGGCATCCACGTTATCATATTGCCGATCAAAGATGTCACTTTGGAAAACGCTGACATACGGATCAAATGGAGCCACTGTACCCCATTGTTCTTTGAGATAATCATTCACTCCAACAACTGCATGTTCAGAGGCTTTGACGATGAGATGGTTCGGATCCTTTTGACCGCTCGTTATGATCATCGGACGTTTGATGTCATCGCTAAAGAAGACGTGATAAACATCTGAAATTACACCAACTACAGTCCTTCGCTCGCCATCGAACTCAACAGATTGACCCAAGGGATCAGACCATCCCATCTGCTCTACGAAAAGATTGTTTACAACAATAGATTGATCATCTCCGCTTTTTTCAAAAAATCGTCCTCCTAACAATACCATATTCATCGCCGGTAGATAGCCAGGTTCAACATCATAGGTTAAGACCCTGAATTTCTTTTCCTGGTACTCGAATGGAACCAAATTATTATTGACACCTAAGTGTCCGTATGAAGAAGCTGTAATTTGCACATTCGAATTTCTGGCTGCTTCCGTACGCATCGCTTCGAGCGTTGCTTTTTCCCCTATTGGTAACGCAAGTATTCCGGCAGGATCATAGCCCCAACTTACTTTTTTGACAAACCATGAATTGTCAGCGAAGATGAAACATCCAAGAATTGTCACAATCGCCAGGAAAAACTGGAATGTCAATAAAATTCTGCTTAGATAGTTTCTCCCTCCAAGGTCATTCTCCCCTCTAAAGATCTTTAATGTTTGAAATCGTGAGATGTAAAAGGCCGGGTAACTTCCTGAAAGCAGCCCCAAAATCAGAAAGAGTGAAACAAAATAAACGACGGCTGTTGAAATAGAAGAAAAACTGAAAGGGATAGCAACTGGAGAAAATTGATTGAATCCAGGTAGCAGAAGAAAGTAGCAAAGTATGACTCCTATGACCATCGCAAAGAAACAGGTAAGAAAATTTTCTGTAAGGAACTGCTGTGCGATACCACTCCTGGAACCCCCCATCACTTTTCGAACTCCAATTTCCTTGAGTCTCGTTTTCGCAGAAGTGATTGCAATATTGACATAGTTTAAACATGCGAACAGGATCAATAAAATACCTGTAGTTGCAATACCTATAGTACCACCTTTCTCATTTCCATGAACAATGGCATCCCGGATCAAGTCTGATTGTCCGCTTAATTGAGTAAATGGTATGAGTTCAAAAGCTCGTACAGGACTGGATGGGTTCGCTTCATTCTGAATTTTTTGATAACTCTCAAGCTCGTAGTTGAAGGCCTGAACATTCGTTTCCGGATCAAGGGATACAAAAGTTGCCTTTGCCTCATCAATCCAATTGTTCTTAGCTGTTTCCAATTGGAAGTAATGATCCAGGTGAATGACCAGTTGCCTATGAAAAGTAGTATTAGAAGGTACTTCACCTAAAATCCCAACAACTTCAAGCAACAACTTCTCCTCGCCGAACTTAACATCCATTCGTTGACCTATTGGCTCTATATCCCCAAAGTATTTCTTGGCCATTTCAGTACTGATAAGAATTGAACCAGGAACCAGGGCTCTGCCTTCATAAGGAAAATCAAACACCTCCAGATACGAAGGGTCAGTAAATAGAATTAACTCTCGAAAGACATTGCTTCCAAATTTGACATTGCCTCTCAAGAATTGCATCCTAACCTTGCCTTCTACCTCAGGGAAATCCTCTTTCAATCGATCTCCAATGATCATTGGAGAAGGACCGTATAAAACATCCTTGCTATTCTCATCAATGTGGCTGATGACCTGGTAAATGTTTTCCCTGTTGGAATGAATGGAATTAAGATTGAAAAAGAAATCGGCAAATAGAAATGTGGTGACTGCACAGCCTACTGAAAGAGACAGCCCCGAAATATTAATTAGCGAATTGATCCAGTTCTTTTTTAAGCTGCGGAATCCGACTTTTAGGTAATTTTTAAACATGATCGTATTTGAGTTTTTGACTTTTCGAATATTGGATAACCGGAAAACCCGAATGACATCCCAGTAAAAGGCTAAATCTGCATACCGTCTCCCTCTCAGGTGCAGCCTCTCGGTGTAGAGTTCGTGCAAATCACCATATACAAACTCCAACAAGTCTTTCCGACAGAACCATTTTAGAAATCGGTCTGCAATTTTTGGGGGCTTCATGAGAGAAGACTGAATTTGAAACTTAACTCCGGGATGCGATTATACAGTCCATTACGAAGCTCTCGCGAATGATCCAATGCCTGTTTTCCTTCTGCCGTCAATGAGAAAAGCTTTTTCCGTCTGCCACCCCGCTCTTCGGTAGCTCCTCCGATTTGTGACTTTAGATAGCTCTTTTTTTCAAGGCGTTTTAACACTTCATGCACTGCACTGATATTCACCTTTCTTCCGGTCTCTTCAATTATGAAGTTGCGAATCTTAACGCTGTACGCATCATCCGTAAGTGTCCCTACTACTAGTAAAACAAGCTCTTCAAATTCACCGATGTTTCCTCCTTTTAATTTCCCCATATCATTTAATAGTGTTTTATACAAACGTGAATGTAATCAATTAGTTTCAGTTTTGTATAAAATGAATAGAGAAGCAAATGAATAATTAATACCAATTGATTATTCCGCTAGGTATTGAACCAACAAGGGCCCAACTTTGGTTACGAACTCAAGAAAGCAACTATGAAACGACTACTTTCAATCATCACATTTGCGCTGATAGTTACATCGCTTTCAGCTACAGAGACAAAAATCATCGTTCGGGCGAAGGCAAAAGATGCCAAGTTCATAGGATCATCTCTAGGTGGTGCCTATGTAATCATAAAAGATAAACTCACCGGTCAGATCCTTGCCCGGGGTAAAACGGAAGGTTCAACTGGCAATACGAAGTTGATCATGAGTACTCCTAAGGAAAGATATCTTTCGATAGCGGATGAAAAGACGGCCAAATTTGAAGCATCAATTGATATTGATGAACCAACGTTCGTCCGAATTGAAGTCTATTCACCTATTAGTAACAAACAAGCCAGAGTCAACGCAAGTACCGAACTCTGGCTAATACCAGGCAAGCATATCCTGGGTGATGGTGTAATACTCGAGATATCAGGCTTCATCATAGACATTCTTGAACCACGTACTCACCATTACATTGCTCTGGATGAGATTAAGGATGACCCTTTCAAAATCAGGGCGAACATGGTCATGATGTGTGGGTGCACGATCAATAAGAATGGATTGTGGGACTCGGAGAAGTTTGAAGTTAAGGCCATCGTTAAAAGGAATGGTGATTGGTTGACTGATGTATCGATGGCGATCGTTTCCACCAATTTGTTCGAGGGATCTTTCGATTTGAAGCAGCCTGGACAATACGAAATCACCCTTTATGCCTATGACGAACAAACCGGAAATACTGGAGTAGACAAAGTAAATTATGTGATCTACGACTGATTTGACCGTTCAAATAATCAGTAGCCAGAAGCTCAAAGTTCAAGGCTATATTTATTGCTTCAACTTAACCTGTGATCATGAAGCAATTCTTTTCCATTCTTTCATTCCTCTTTGTAGTTGCTGTTGTTGCCCAAACTGCAGAAGAATATTACAAACCAATCAAGTATCGTAGTATCGGCCCTTTTCGCGGCGGCCGTTCAGTTGGCTCATCAGGAGTAGTTGGCGATCCGCTTACTTACTATATGGGCACCACTGGAGGTGGGGTTTGGAAGACTACAGATGCCGGTCAGCGATGGACCAACATTTCTGACGGATTCTTCGAAACCGGATCTGTCGGAGCTGTTGCTGTTTCGGAATCACACCCTAACATTGTTTATGTAGGAATGGGCGAACATGCTCCACGAGGGGTCATGACGTCTTATGGAGATGGAGTTTACAAATCAACAGATGCTGGTAAGACCTGGAAAAAAATGGGCCTGGAAAAAACCCAGCATATTGCTCGTATTGCCATTCATCCTTCCAATCCGGATATTGTTTACGTTGCGGCTCAGGGAGCTCTCTATGGACCCAACAATGAACGAGGAATCTACAAATCCACAGACGGAGGAAATACCTGGAAACAGGTCCTTTTTGTAAATAACCTGACCGGATGTAGTGAATTATCGATGGACATGAACTACCCGGATATTCTTTATGCCGGAATGTGGCATCATCAACGAATGCCATGGATGGTACTAAGTGGTGGTGAAGGAAGTGGTCTGTATAAAAGTACTGATGGAGGAGAAACATGGAACAAGATCGAAGAAGGACTTCCTAAAGAAAAAGGGAAAATGGCAGTTTCGGTTTCACGCGCAAATTCTGACTTGGTGTACGTGTTGATGGAAAGTGACTCAAATAAAGACCTAGGGGGCCTTTTCGTTTCAAGAAATGGCGGCAAAAGTTTTAGCCTCGTCAGCGGTGATAATCGTCTGACACAACGTGCATGGTACTACACCGAGGTATTTGCTGATCCACTAAATGAAAATACTGTTTATGTACTAAGCGCACCTGCCTTACGATCTATCGACGGAGGAAAATCATGGGAACGCTTAAGCGGTACCCATGGGGACTTCCATGATCTGTGGATCAATCCAGCTAATTCCAAGAACATGGTGATCTCCAATGACGGAGGAGCAGCTATTACCTTCAATCAGGGAAAAACCTGGTCAACACAAGCTAACATGCCTACCGCTCAGATCTACCGTGTGACAGCAGATAACATGTTCCCATACAACATCTACGGAGGTCAGCAAGACAACACTTCTTTAAGGATAGCAAGCATGTCGACATTTGGTGGCATTGATCGAGCAGACTGGGCACCTTCGGCTGGGGGTGAGAGTGCCTTCTTAGCTTTTGATCCGGATAATCCTCAATATGTGATGGGAGGCAGTTACCTAGGTTCCATCAACATTAAGGATATGGAAACAAACGCCACCACCAATGTCATGACAGCTCCTATCCAGTATTTGGGTCGTGCAGCTCGTGATATGAAATACCTATATAACTGGAATGCGCCGATCATTTGGTCTGAACTGGATGGGGGCACATTCTACCATTGTGCTCAATTGGTACTTCGAACAAAGGATAATGGAGTTACCTGGGAAGAGATCTCACCTGACTTAACCAGAAACCAGGATGACAAGCAAGGTGATGGTGGAGGACCGTATACAAATGAAGCGGTAGGTGCGGAAAATTACGGTACGATCAGCTACATGATCGAATCTCCACATCAAACCGGTGTTTTCTGGACCGGAAGTGACGATGGACTCGTTTATCGCTCAGGAGATGGTGGCAACAACTGGGAAAACGTTACTCCAAAGGGCCTGGAAGAATGCCTGGTCAATGCCATTGAAGTCTCTCCACATGACCCTTCGACTGTATACATTGCTACCACACGATATAAATTCAACGACTACAAGCCAGGCATCTACAAAACCACTAACAATGGTAAGAGCTGGCAAAAGATAAGTAATGGAATTCCAGATGGAAGCTTTACCAGGGTTGTTCGGGAAGACAAAGACAGAAGGGACCTTTTATACGCAGGAACCGAAAAAGGAGTCTACATATCCTGGAATGGTGGAACTAACTGGGAACCTTTTCAATTGAACTTGCCAGTCACACCAATTACAGACTTGATGGTTCACAAAGGGAACCTGATCGTTGGTACCTCCGGGAGATCAATCTGGATCCTGGATGACCTTAAATTGTTGAGTCAAAAAGTGACGAATAAGGCTGCCAAGCTATACGAACCTGCCACATCAACCTACGGCTCCTGGGGCAGCCCGCTTAGTGCGAGCAACGTTTCATCCTCAACAGGCACTAATCCATTCGTTGGTATTAATCCGGCTAACGGTATGGTGATCTATTATGAGCTTCCGAAATTGGAAGAAGATGTAGAGGTGACGCTCGAAATCACGGACAGTAGTGGAAAGGTGATCAGAACGATCTCATCAGAAAAAGACAAGAGCTATAAGCGATACGACGGAGGTCCTCCGCCTGCGCCTTCACTAACGAAGAAAGAGGGATTGAATCGATTTGTATGGAATCATCGAAACCCGATCATGCCAGGAGTGCCTAATGTATACATTGAAGCAAGTTATCGAGGGCACAAAGTAGTACCTGGTGAGTATGGATTACGCCTGAAGTTTAGTGACCAGGTTATTGAAGCTAAAGGTCAGGTTTTGGCAAATCCTTCATTTGAAATCAGTGATTCTCAATTCAAGGAATATGATGAGCTCATGTCTGAAATGGAAGGAAACCTAACCACTATGCATGAGATAACTAATCAACTGTTTGATATTCAACAACAGCTGAAAACAATCAAAGGTAAGCTTGATGGTGAGTTACAGGAAACATGCACTTCCCTAATCGAAGCACTCGACAGCTGGGACAAGGAAATGGTTCAACGCAAATCCAAAGCATACGACGATGTGGAGAATTTCCCCAATAAGTTCACTGCTGAATACATGTTTTTGATCAACCGAACAGAAAGTACGATACCCCGTGTGAACAAGCCTTCACTGGATCGTAAAAAAGAACTGGATGAGCAGTGGACTAAGCTCAAAGCACAGGCAGATGGTTGGTTAAGTAGCGATATTCCTATCTTCAACAAGCAATTGTGGGAAGAAGCGGGAATAGGTGCGATTGATATGGAGTAGTACGACTACATCTGCTGGTAAGTCTCCAATTCAAACCGGATCTTACCTTCTTCCATAAAGGAGGTCCATTTGACGGTCACATTATTGAAGTCCTTGCTTTCCATGCAAGCCAGGTGTGCTTTTGCATTTTCCCATACAAGGTAAGTGGACAAATGCGTTTCGTTTTCAGCCACTAACGAATTCATCTCGATCAGACCAGGTTGTCGTCTAAAGATCTCAGCAGAGTCTTTGGCCATTTCAATCACCTGATCTTTTGTTGAAGGGTCATCGATGTAGGTTCGGGTAATAACGTAATATGCCATCTCTTTTAGTTTGATTCACTTAGGGATTCTCTTTTGAATACCCAATAAGCCATAAGAATAAAAACCAATGATACAAAACCAAAGATCAATAGTTGATTCACAAATACTGCTGCAGAAGCCAGCACAAACGTTGGCATCATAATCATCGCTCCGGTTCTTCTGGTTTTTGAGGGTATCAGCAAAACACCACCCACTAATTGTACAACACCCAACACGGTCGTCATCCATACACTCATTCCGATTGCCTCGAAAAGCTGAATGTCGGCTTCCTGTTGGAGAATCTTGAATATTCCAGTAGAAATACTCAATAGGATAAGCAATACCCAATTGATTTTATAAATCACATTCATCCGTCTTTTCAGGTAAAACTGTAGGCTAAGCCTGGAAGAGATTTATCGAAAGTTGCTATTTGGCACTGTGAAGCTTTCGATAGGAAGATGGAGTTAGTGAAGTTTCATTCTTGAAGAGATGAGAAAAGGACTGGACACTTTCAAAACCAACCTGAAGGCAAACTGATGTAACGGAATACCCCTTAGCTAGCAATTCCTTCGCTTTGCTGATCCTTTTTTGCTTTAGGTACTGACGTGGAGTAGTTCCATACGCTTCTTTGAAAAGTCGCAAAAAATGATACTTGGATAAGTACACTCGCTCCGCTACCTGACCCAAAGCAATCCGCTCTGCATAGTGCCGATCGATGTAGATCCTCGCATCCTTGATACGCTTATAGAGGTAGAATTTGGGGTACACGGTACTTCAAAGTAATGCATGTTCAATTGTATTTGATAGCATGTGCAACACGATTGTTTAATAACACGTAAACCGTGACATGAATCAAGCTCAGCCAACGAAAAAAATACTTAGCATTTTCTCTCTGGTTTTCGTACTCCATTGCTTTGGACAACAAGATGATCGGATCTCAACTATGGATTTTGTTCAGGTGCTGAATGATAACAAACAGGAAGCTTTGTATTACTATCAGAACAACTGGAAGATTTTAAGAGAGATGGCATTGTCAGAAAAATACATTGATTCTTATCAACTACTCGAAACGACACCTAGTGAAGAAGCTCCTTTTACATTTATGCTGATCACCACGTATGCCAATGAAGGACAGTATAGTCAACGTGAGGAAAACTTTGCGAAGCTTATTGAACAACGCGGACCTTTGAAATTGCTGAATGAGAAGCAGCCAGCTGAGTTTCGAAAGACTTCATTCGGGAAGCTCGTCAAGCACTGGAAGTAGTGTTTATGCAGACTGCATCTCTTCTGAAAAATCGAGATTGATCAGGAAAGTTCCAAGCTCCATATCTTCACCAAGGTTCAGCTTTTTCTTCAACCGATACTTCGCCATCGCACAACTCCGTGTTGCAACATTAAGCATGTTGGCAATCTGCATATTGGTCAGGTTCATTTTGATCAATGCGCATAAGCGAAGCTCACTTAAAGTAAGGTCCGGATATGCCGCCTTCAGCTTGTCAATGAAACCTGCTTGTAATTCATTGAAATAGTAGTTGAATGTTTTCCAGTCTCTCTCCTGCCTGTTGTAATTCCTTATATCATTGATGATCCGCTGCACTTCCAGTCCATGCCCATTGATCATCATTGGCTTTAACTGTCTTAGTTTTTCTTCAATTTCACCGACGTAATTATTGGTCCGGATCAAATGCATGGCTTGCGTCTGCAAATCAACCTTCTTTTGGGTTAGTTCTTCCTTAAGCCTATCTGCTTTTACCTTATGTTCTTTCTCCACCCTTCTTAGCCTGATGAATTGTAAAAGCATTAGCACGAAGAGCACAGAAATGCATATAGCACTGATGCTAAGTATTAGCACCTGACTTTCAGTATTATCCTCCAATTCTGAATTCAAGACCAGTACGTCTGTCGTAGAACTTATGTAACCGGCCTTTGATTCAAATCCGTACATCCCCGATAATAAAACCAACAAAACCAACTTACTGATGAACTTCATGATGATTCAATTTATTAGTTATAAACTCCTTTTATACCATTTGCCTGAATTTGGTAGAACAATGGTAATTGCTACGTACGGTGATTGTCAATTTTCGAATCAAAATCCACGGTATAAAAAGAGTATACAGTTGAATTTTTCGGGCAACAAATTGCCTTCATGACCATTATATGCCATTTAATAAATAATGTATACTTAAACTATTGATCTGTAGACTCTTAGTTGAGAGAAGTCTCCGCCAGGAGATACAGTACGGCCATACGAATTGCTACTCCATTTTCCACTTGTTGGAGTATAATGGAATGTTCGGAATCTGCCACATCACTTGTGATCTCAATCCCTCGATTTATCGGTCCCGGGTGTAAAATAGTGATCTGTTTATCCAGCGAATCAAGTAGTTGTTTGTTCACTCCAAAGTATTGAGCGTACTCACGCAGTGACGGGAAGTACTTACTTTGCTGCCTCTCTAATTGTATTCTCAGTACATTAGCCACATCGCACCATTGAAGTGCTTTCCTCACATCAGTTTCGACTTTTACTCCAAGTTCAGCGATATGCTTTGGTAATAATGTTGCAGGGCCACAAACCATTACCTCTGCTCCCAGCATTTGCAATGCAAAAATATTTGAGAGCGCTACCCTTGAATGAAGGATATCGCCAATGATCACCACTTTCTTACCCCCTACCTGGCCTGTTTTCTCGTGGATTGAAAAGGTATCGAGTAATGCCTGTGTCGGATGTTCATGTGTGCCATCACCTGCATTGATAATGTTCGCGTTGATATGCTTAGAAAGAAAGTGTGGAGCTCCGGGACTTGAGTGACGCATCACGACCATATCAACCTTCATCGCAAGAATGTTATTAACTGTGTCCAGCAACGTCTCCCCCTTCTTAACTGAACTTCCGGATGAAGAGAAATTTATAACATCAGCCGATAATCTTTTCTCTGCCAACTCGAAAGACAGTTTAGTGCGTGTCGAATTCTCAAAAAAGACATTGGCTACTGTTACATCCCTGAGAGAAGGGACTTTCTTGATCGGCCGGTTAATGACCTCTTTGAAATTTGAAGCCGTTTGAAAAATAAGGTCTATTTCCTCTCGCGTGAGGTTCTTTATTCCAAGGAGATGTTTGGTTCTAAGTTGACTCATTCCTCCTTATTAATTAGCCAAATGTTGTCTTCTTTTCCTTGTTCTTCCAATTCAACTAAAACCTTTTGTGACTGGATCGTATTGACTTTTCTACCGACGTAATTTGCCTCCACAGGTATGTGCCGACTGTAAATGCGGTCCACCAAAACAAGTAATTCCACTTTCGCCGGTCTACCAAACGTACTCATTGCGTCCAGGGCAGCACGAACCGTTCGGCCGGTATATAAAACATCATCCACAAGAATGACTTTCTTATTCTCAATCAGAAATGGGATCTTGGTTTGGCTGGCTGCAATCGGCTCATCTCTTCTACGAAAGTCATCTCTATGAAAAGTGGTGTCCAGGAAACCAAGGTCAATGTTTTGCTTACCTAGTCCTTCAAGTTCGGATTTGATTCGCTCAGCCAGGAAAATCCCACGAGGTTGCATCCCGATGATTACGGAATGAGTAAAATCTTCATGAACTTCAATGAGTTGCTGGCACAATCGGCTGATAGTGACCTTGAGGAGTTGACTATCGAAAAGCAGACGCTTTTGCATGATAAAATCTCACGCAAAAATAAGTCTTTCAATGTTAATTGAATTCCTTGCTGGTGTCGAACTGAATTTTATTTAGGTAAAAGACTTTTCTGTTGATCTTCCCGCCTACTCCATTTTCATTTTTGATGGTTTGGATTCCATACGCAAAAAGCGTTTCATCATACCACTTTTCAATTCCTTCAAGTCGTGGGTCTCTCGTTTTGATCTCGTCTGCTTCAAAGGATAATTTCACCGGATTGAATGTGCGTCCTTCAATCACTTCATCCCCCTGGATCACTTTTGACCTTATCTCGTTTTCCTCCAGGTAGGTAAGGATGATCTTATCTCTTATTGGAGTAACGATCACATTTTCATCAAGAACATAGGTTTGAATGTCTTCTATTCTAAAAGTGTGGTCCCAGGTAATATTACAATTTCTATCAAAAGCCACTACTACGGCATGCGTATACTTATACCCGAGAAAGTCAGGGTTAAACGGTTGATATCCACGATAGGTATTTTGTGTGAATCCAACCGGACTGAAAGCTGTTCCGCTATTTGTTCCGTAACTATACCTAGGGTAATAGGCCTCAGCTATCATGATAAATTCATCATTCCTCTGGAGGATCTTGTGAACTAGCAATCGATAATTGAATTTCTTAACCTTGCCTCTTTCCTTTTTTCGCTCGATCCTGTTTTTTATACGCTGCTCTTTCTTGGGCTTCAAATGATTAAAGAAGTTGTTAAGATCGGCAAACAGGTAGTACTTGTTAAACTGCTGAGCACCATTAATAAACTTGCTTAAGTAAAAACCCTGGCTGTAAAACGGAGACTTCTTTGAGTGCGTTCCTGCCATGTACTGCAAACCATTCGAAAACGTAGTGCTTGCCGCATCCAGCAGGCTCTTCTTTTCCCCTGGATTTACAAGGTTATCCTGGATCAGGTCTCCCTTTGCTGTAAACGTCTTAACCCGTACAGTAAATTTCTTATTACGCATTTTCTCAGTCAGGATTACTGTAAACAGTTGAGATTCTTCGTCCACGACCAGGTCAAGCATATCATTCTTACTGTCATAGAACCCCGGAACTACACGTGGAATCTTGTCATTGATATTGTAGGTTATCACAACGGGTCTGAAGTTCGCATAACCCCCAATCAACAGCGTTTCCCCTACAGATTCAAAATGTGAAATATCTACAGGAAAAACAGTTGAGATCTCATAGGTCAGGTATTCTTCCGAATCCGCGCTTACCTGATAAACCAACAGATCCTCACTCCTGAACCGGCTTTTATTAAATAGTAAAAAGAATTTACCTCCGAAGTATTCATAACCTAGCAAGCTCCCTCCAGCCGGGATAGCGTAAGCTTTAGACCAAACTACATTGAAGGCGGTATCCACCATATGGAGTTTCCACTCAAAGCCTCCACCACTCACACCCTTTTGGGTATCCTCGACCACAAGTATTCCATCTTCACCACCTGAAACCACAAAGAAATCCCCTCTGTCTCTCTCCACTTCAAACTCAATACGACTTGGCTGTGAGAGCAACATGCTGGTGTCTTTCTGATTTTTCTTTTTCTGTGAAAGACCAACAAATGGAATGATCAAGATGGCAATTAGTAATACTCTCATATTCTGAAAACAATGCAGATATTTTAACCCCTAACTTTCGCTAAGTTCAAGAATAATATCAAACTCCTCTTTTGTTACCGGCTGTACAGACAACCTGGAATGAGTGACCAATTTCATTTGATCCAATCGTTCATCCGCCTTAACCTCAGCAAGTGTTACCGGTCGCTTTAATTTCCGTACCGGAACAACGTCCATAACATACCAGCGATGGTCATCTGTCGTTGGGTCAGGATAGTACTCCCTAACAACCTCGGCAATCCCAATGACTGATTTCTCTGTAACAGAATGATAAAACAAACACAGGTCTCCCACTTTCATCGCTTTAATGTTGTTTCTCGCTTTGAAGTTTCTCACCCCATCCCAATGATCTCTTCCGAGTTTCACGAAATCATCCCAGGAATAGGTGCCTGGCTCAGATTTTATCAACCAATAATTCATGTTGTTTTTTTAATTAAAAGTAACAAAAAGCCAGTTGTTTCTAATTTTGCGAGCCTATGAAAATTCTAATTGTTCGATTCTCCTCTATCGGAGATATTGTCTTAACTACTCCAGTGATAAGGACTTTAAAGACGCAATTAGATGCAGAAATACACTACGCCACCAAATCGGAATATCACTCGGTGCTCATTGCCAATCCATACCTTGATAAGATCCATCTTCTCGACGGTTCATTGAGTGAACTAACAAAAAAGTTAAAAGATGAAAATTTTGATCTGATCGTTGATCTGCATAACAATCTGCGGACAAGAACATTGAAATTTCGCTTGAGAAAGAAGGCCGTCACGTTTAAAAAGCTTAACATCCAAAAATGGTTATTGGTCAACTTTAAGATCAACTTACTTCCCAATGTTCACATTGTTGATCGATACATGAAGACATTGGAACCACTTGACGTTAGGATGGATAACCTCGGTTTAGATTACTTTATTCCTGATAAAGATGAAGTGGAGCCTAATTGGCTTCCCGACTCACATCGGAAAGGGTATGCGGTTTTCGTAGTTGGAGCAAAATTCAAAACCAAACAATTGCCGGTCAATCGAATGATCGAATTGTGCGATCGGATCAACAAGCCTGTTGTACTGATCGGAGGAAAGGAAGACAAAGCCATTGCAGACGAAATCGAAGCTTTCTTCAAGCCTGGATCAAAGCAGGAAGAGAAGGAAATTGAAGAGTTGAACAAGAAGACGGTCATTTTCAATGGCTGTGGTAAGTTCTCAATTAACCAGTCTGCTTCGATCGTATCTAAAGCCAATTGGGTATTTACCCACGATACCGGGATCATGCACATTGCTGCTGCCTTTAAGAAGCCGATCTATTCAATATGGGGAAATACGGTACCTGCATTTGGAATGTACCCGTATAGGACTCAATTCACCATTTTTGAGAACAACAATCTTGGTTGCAGACCATGTTCTAAAATTGGTTTTGATAAGTGTCCTAAAGGACATTTTAAGTGCATGCAACAACTTGGATTTGACTTCTACCTCCCTGACTGATTATATTTTCAGTATGAAAGCCACTACTTACCTACTGATTGTCTCCCTGATAGCATCTTGTGGGTATGTAAAAGAAGGCGTTCAAGAACTGTCAACCATCAATTGTCACATGCAATCCCCAGTCAATATTATACCTGGGTCCGGAGTTGCCTCATCTCATCAAATACTGGTTCACTACCAAACATCGAAAGAACGTGTTGCTAACCTTGGACATACGGTTGAGGTGGAGTATGATTCCGGCAGCTATGTGACCTATGATGGACGTAGCTATCAGTTCAAGCAGTTCCATTTCCATACTCCATCAGAGCATATGGTCAATAGTGAGCATTATGCAATGGAAATGCATATTGTTCATACACTTGAGAAGGAAGGACAAGAAGAGCCTGAGTATCTGGTAATCGGAGTGTTTTTTGATGAAGGTGAGAATAGCGAGTTTCTTGACTCGTTCCTCGGAGTTGTTCCAAGCGAAGAGGGTGAGGTTTTTGAGTCAGCAGACACGTATGTGAACGCTGCTGAAGTGGTCCCGGAAAGCTTGCAGGACTTTTATAACTATCGTGGCTCGCTAACGACACCCCCGTATACAGAAACTGTGAACTGGGTTGTATTGAAAGAGATAAGAACTGCATCCGCAAAACAAATTGAGCAAATCAAGAGTATTGAAGGGGATAATGCTCGACGGGTTCAGGTGTTGTATAATCGTGTAATTGAAGAAGTGAACTAGTGAAAACACTCTATATCGTCAGGCACGCTAAGTCCTCGTGGGCATTTGATCTGAATGACCATGATCGACCACTTGGAAAAAGAGGTAGAAAAGATGTGATCAAAATGGGGAAATACCTGGCCAACAATTATTCCTCTCCTGAAGTACTCATTTCCAGCACAGCAAGTCGAGCATTTTATACCGCTTTATTTATCTGTGATCAATGGGGGATTGACGAGGGTCATATTCGACTAGAGAAAAACCTGTTTCATGCAGGGTCATCAGAAATTCTCGAGGTAGTCAAAAAAGCCCCAAAGTGTGACTCATTAGCCATCTTCGGACACAATCCTGGCTTCACAGACTTTGCCAACCGAATAGCTAGTACATCCATATCCAATGTTCCAACATGCGGGGTTGTTGGGATTTCGCTAGAAATTGATTCCTGGAGAAATGTCACATTCGGTTCCGGAAAGCAGCTGTTTTTTCAGGTGCCTAAGAATACTTAGCCACTCTTCTAGAGAATATACCTGCTTAGGTCCTTGTCTTTGACCAACCCTTGCAGTTTGTCCTGCACCAGTTTTTTATCCACCACTACCTGAGCATTGGGTCCTATGGTATCAGGAATGTCAAACAGAATTTCATTTAACAATTTGCTCATTACCGTGTGTAGTCTTCTGGCTCCAATGTTTTCAACTTCCTCGTTGATTTGAAAGGCCATTTCTGCAATTTCTTCCAATGCATCATCCTGGAAAGTGAGCGAAACATCTTCTGCAGCCACCAATGCCATGTACTGTTTGGTCAAAGCATTTTTTGGCTCTGTTAGAATACGAAGAAAATCACCCTTCGTAAGATTGTCCAGTTCAACACGAATAGGGAAACGTCCCTGCAATTCAGGAATGAGGTCAGATGGTTTGGTGAAATGGAATGCACCTGCTGAGACGAACAAAATGTGATCCGTGTTGATCACCCCGTACTTCGTATTAACGGCACTTCCCTCCACTATCGGTAAAAGGTCTCGCTGCACACCCTCTCTACTCACGTCCGGGCCTTTGCCAGAGCCTCCACCATTTGCGATCTTGTCAATCTCATCGATGAATATGATCCCGGTATTTTCAGCTTTACTGATAGCTTCATCCTTCACTTCGTCCATATCGATCATTTTGGAAGTCTCTTCTTCCAATAGGATCTTCCGGGCTTCTGCTATGGTGACTTTTCGCTTTTTCTTTTTCTTCGGAAGCATGTTGCCGATCATCTCCTGAAGGTTGATCATTGAAGCTTCATCCATGCCTGCGCCACCAATCATTCCCAGGTTGCCACTTGCGGCTTGTGAGACATCTATCTCAACCTTCCGGTCATCCATCTCTCCGTTTCTGATCTTATCTCGAAACCTGGCACGTGTCTGCTCATTCAACTCTACCTCATCTTCCGGCTCATCACTTCCCATTTTTACAGCATATGGATGCGGGCTCCCTTTCAAGGGAGGAATCAAAGCATCCAGAATGATGTTTTCAACAGCTTCAGCCGCCTTTTCTTTTACTTCTTCCTTCTTGGCTACTTTAACCATGTTCACCGCCTGCTCTACCAGGTCACGAACCATACTCTCCACATCACGGCCTACATAACCTACTTCCGTGAATTTTGAGGCTTCCACTTTAGTGAATGGAGCATCTGCGATCTTTGCTAACCTCCGAGCGATTTCTGTCTTTCCTACCCCAGTGGCACCGATCAACAAAATGTTGTTCGGTACAATTTCACCTTGTATATCTTCCTGTACATTCATTCTCCTCCACCGGTTCCTCAATGCAATCGCTACATTTCGCTTCGCATCATTTTGACCAATGATGTACTTATCCAGCTCTGCTACAATCTCTTTTGGTGTTAAATCTCCGTTCATAAAGTTTTACAAGATACGTTTAAAGTCATTTAAATTGGCTTGAAGGCTAATAAAACTTGACCCTCCTGCGGCATGAAAGGTTGCCCGACTGAACCTCAGTTGTATCCTTTTTACCTGGATCATCAGTCCGTAAGAGAAACCGGCACCAGCTGCTCTTTGTTCAAGTCTTAGTTCCTGTTTGCGCTTATGGTTATAGCCAAAAAGCAATTGGAAATTTTCGCTTAAGAGCAATTCTACTCCCATATTTATCCTCCTCAGTACCCGCTCCAAATTCCTATTGGATCTTCCTTCATTCACACTTTCCTCCACCACATTTCGCTGAGTCAAATTCCCGCTTGAAAGCGTGAACCGCAAAGGCATGTACTCAGGTTTGAAAGTGGTACCAACCTTTACATCCAGGGGGATGCTTGTAGGAATAAGTTCCGTGTAATTGGATATTCTACCGCCAAGATTGGCCACCACCAAGCCAAATGTCCAATTGTTGGTGACCCGGAAAATTCCACCTACATCTCCAAGAATTGCAGTTGAGCCGAAATTATCAATGGACGAGTGAACCACATTTAGGTTTAATCCAACCGTCATAGGGCCTAATTGATGAGCTTTACCAAGACTGAACCTATAATCCTCAGCATCAAAAGTTCCCTGCAGGTTTCCGGAGGCATCCCTTCTTTCAAAGGAGCCATAATCTATGTAAGTCAATCCAGCAGCAAAAGGTCCCAATTCCTTCACGTCAAATGCATAAGCTCCACTAAAGACGAATACATCTGCGAAATATGGATTGACATTGAAAAAAATATCTCTGGACTCCACAGAATCAAGCACAGCAGGATTCTCGTAAAACTGGGAGATGTCTCCATCCGCATTCGAAACAGAAGATCCCGATAAAGCTGCAGTCCTTGGATTGGTGACCAGGTCCAAAGCAACGTATCCGCTTTCCCCACCAGTCTGAGCAATCGAGATGATAGGAATAGCAATAACTATTGATAGCAGGAACTTCAAGCTTTCGTTTCTTCGGGTAAAATGAACTCGATGGGATCCGATGTTTTTTGCTTGGTTAACGCCAGTTCCAGTACTTCTGGTACATATTCTACAAAATGGATCTTAAGCCCCTTGAGGTATTTCTCACTGATCTCTTCCAAGTCTTTTTTGTTCCGATCACACATGATGATCTCCCTGATTCCCGCTCTCCGTGCAGCAAGGATCTTTTCTTTGATCCCTCCAACAGGAAGTACTTTCCCTCTCAAGGTGATCTCACCGGTCATTGCAAGTTGTTTTTTCACTTTTCGTTGTGTAAACACTGAAGCTAATGAAGTCAACATCGTTATCCCTGCAGATGGCCCATCTTTCGGTATCGCTCCGGCAGGTACGTGCACATGAAGGTCGTAATTGTCAAAGATCCGGTAGTCAATATTCAGTTCATCCGAATGTGACCTAAGATACGAAAGTGCAGCTACAGCCGATTCTTTCATCACGTCACCCAATTGACCAGACAAAGTCAATTTACCCTTTCCTCTGCTAAGCGAAGATTCGATGAATAAGATATCTCCTCCTGAAGGTGTCCAGGCAAGCCCGGTCACAACACCAGGAACCGAATTATCCTCATAATTATCCCGATCAAAGATCTCAGGACCCAAAATTTCTCTTACCCGTGCATCTGTGATCTTCTTTTCATAGTCCTCTTCCATTGCCACTGATTTGGCTACATTCCGAATCACTGAAGCGATTCTACGCTCAAGGTTCCTTACGCCGGACTCTCGCGTATAACTATTGATCAGTTTGGCGATCGCAGATTTGTCAAATGCTACGTCTCCTGATTTCAGGCCATGTTCTTTTCGTTGTTTTGGGATCAGATGCTTTTTTGCAATCTCAGTTTTCTCCTCCTGAGTATAGCCACTGATATCGATAATCTCCATTCGGTCCCTCAGTGCAGGTTGAATGGATTCCAAAGAATTTGCCGTAGCAATGAAAAGCACCTTGGATAGGTCGTAATCAACCTCCAGGTAGTTATCCTTAAACGTTGAGTTTTGTTCCGGGTCAAGGACTTCAAGTAAGGCAGACGAAGGATCTCCTCTAAAGTCTGAACTTACTTTATCGATCTCATCAAGAATGAAAACAGGATTAGAAGACTTGGATCTATTGATGTTCTGAATAACCTTCCCGGGCATTGCTCCAATGTAGGTCTTACGATGACCCCTGATCTCTGCTTCATCATGCACCCCACCTAAGGACATCCTCACATACTTTCGGTTTAGTGCATCCGCGATGGACTTACCCAATGAAGTTTTTCCGACACCCGGAGGGCCGTAGAGACACAAAATTGGACCTTTTAGGTCCCTTTTCAGTTTTCTAACAGCCAGGTATTCGATGATCCGATCCTTGACCTTTTCCAAACCGAAATGATCCCGATCAAGGATTTTTTTGGCGTTTTGCAGATCAAAATTATCTTCTGTTACTTCATTCCAGGGTAAGTCGACAAGCAATTCAGCGTAGCTCATCGCAACCGGAAACTCGGCTGCCGCAGGGTTCATCCTGCTTATCTTGTCCAGTTCTTTATCAAAATGCTGAGCAACTTCTTCCGGCCAGTCTTTTGCGTCTCCCTTCCTCCTTAATGCCTCTACCTCTTGATCCGGTCCGTCCTGGCCTAGTTCGTCCTGAAGAATTCTGATCTGGTTCCGCAAGAAGTAATCCCGTTGCTGCTGATCAATATCCGTATGTACCTTCTCCTGGATCTCCTGCTTCAACTCAAGCATCTGCATATCCTTCAACATATACTGCAGGAGAAGTTCTGCTCGCTCCTTTGGATCGTTGATCTCTAGTAGTTTCTGTTTTTCTCCAACTTCAGCGTTTACGTTGGAAGAAAGGAAATGAGTAAGAAATTGGAAGTTATCTATGTTATCTACGGCAATTTGGGCTTCCCTGGGGATCTCCGGACTTAGTGCCATGATCTTGGAAGCCGTGTCTTTCAATGACTGAATGATCGCTTGTTCCTCCTTCTTATTCAGTTTGGAAGGAATGTCTTCAATCAGCTTGAAAGTGACCTGGTGATGTGGATCTTCCTGGATTTGGGATTCGATACTAAATCGTTTCTGACCCTGAATGATGATTGTAGTGTTCCCATCTGGGAGAACGATCATCTTGAGAATTTTGGCCACTGTTCCAATACTGAACATGTCCTTAAACTTCGGGTCTTCGATCTTCGTGTTCTTTTGAGCAATTACCCCAATTATTCTGTCCCCGCGATAGGCTTTCTTTACCAATCGGATCGATTTGGTCCTACCTACCGTAATTGGCAAAACCACACCAGGAAACAGTGCAGTGTTTCTGATTGGAAGCACAGATAAAGTTTCAGGAAGGTTATCCTCGGTAAGGTCCTGGGTATTCTCAGGAGAAATGATCTGGATCATTTCTTCAGAGTCACCCTCACCAAATTCCGTTAAAAAAAGTGATTTGATTTCTCTATCGAACATTTTAATGCCAAAGTGGCAGATTTTCCTTAACAAATACCCCTTTTAGGGCGTAATGTACTTAAATGTCAATCTGCATGCCAAAATGCAAACCATGGCAAATAGTATTAACTTTATTCCGTTATAGGATTATTGCTGACGATTCGACAGTATGAGAGTCAACCTTCTCCGTCTTCTGTGCCTGCTTTTTTCGCTGCATTTTCTTTCTTCCTCGGCTCAGAACAGAAGAAAAGAGGTACAAATCATTACCGATTCCATTCCATCGGATGTAGTATTTAATGTCTACGATTTCGAGGGAGTCAACAAGTACCCTGAGTATTACAGCAAACAAAAACTCGAACGGATCATTCAACTCGACCGTGACCAGGAATGGGAAAAACTCTTTGATGCCTTAAAGGATTATGTCAAGCGTTTTGGGATACAAAATTTCTACAAGGACACCAAGCTTATCTGGCGCCTGGCAAAAATGACCGAACTCTTCGGAGATCCTGACGAAGCAAAAACTTTGTATCGAATGGTACTTCGTCATCACTACAAAGGGATCGACATCAAAGAAATTGAATTGTATTATGACTCACTGAATAAGCAAGCAGCAGAACAGTTTGTGCCGATCGACTACTACTATGAATTGGTAGAGCACAGAAAGTTGATCGATACACTAAGACCCCCAAGAGGAGTTCTTCTCAATATGGGTATGCTCGTCAACAGCACAAGGGCAGATTATGGACCTTCTCTAAACATTCACAATGACATCCTTGTATTCACATCTAAGCGCAAGCAAGTGGACGAAACCATTCGTTTCAGGGAAGATGAAGATCTCTATTTCAGTCGAAAGGATCCTTATGGAACCTGGTCAAAGGCAAAACCGATTGATAAGCTTAATACTCATTACAATGAGGGATCTCCTTGTCTGAGTGGAGATGGGAAAACACTGGTCTTTTCCAGGTGTGACTGCATCGATTGTTATGGGGATTGTGATCTTTTCATTACCACCATGCAGGAGGATAGTACCTGGGGACCTGTTAAAACACTCGGCACCAACGTCAACAGTATTAGTTGGGATTCTCACCCGGCTCTTTCACATAGTGGTGACACCTTGTATTTTGCATCTGATCGACTAGGTGGTTTTGGTTTGGCAGACATTTACTATACCACAAGGGACGAGCGTAACATTTGGTCTCCTGCCAAGAATATGGGACCGGTGATCAACACACGCAACAACGATGTGAGTCCGTTTTACCATCCGATATTCGATGTGCTCTACTTTAGTTCGAATGGTCAGCTCTATAATTTCGGGGAATTTGATATTTACAAGTCTTATCGGGTTGATAACTATTGGACAGAACCTCAAAACATTGGCCCCCTGGTTAACGGAAGAGGAAGCGAATTCTACTTCACGATAGATTCTGAATCTGAACTTCTATTCTATGCCCGATCATCTACCCGGGACCTGAACAAGCAGGATATCTATTCCTTCCCATTACCCATGCAGGCTCAGCCGTTGGCAACCACCTCAGTGACAGGAACACTAACCGATTCACTAACAGGGGTTCCATTTCAAGGCATTGTATCGATCATAGATCTGGACCAGGGGTTGGAAGTTGCTCCGAAGTTTCTCAAACCTGATGGCTCATTCGAATTTGAATTGATTGATCAACGAAACTACCTGTTGATCCTTCAGGGAGATGACTTTTTCCGAATTGAGGAAGTATTCTTTCTCGATGGCCCACTTGAACTTAACCAAGTAACTGAACCTCTGGCCAGTCGGGTCAAGTTTGAATCGATTGAATTTGATGTTGGGAAATCTGATCTCAAAACAGAGATGTATGCAGACTTAAATAAGATTGTCAACTTTCTCTACGATAATATTGATTTTAAACTGAAGATATCCGGACATACGGATTCTTTAGGCGATCCTGAGCGAAACCTTGACCTATCTAAAAGAAGGGCACAAAACATTCGAGACTATATCGTTGTTTTTGCCGGGATCATTGAAGACCGTGTCCAGGCTGAAGGATACGGAAGTACACAACCTATTATCGAAAATGAACAAACGGATGAGGACCGCAAGTTGAATCGACGCGTTGAGTTCGAGATCTATCGTGAAGCACCAACCGTCCAGAGCGGACCGCTGGAAAATGATTTCTAAAAAAGGCTAATGGTGTCGTTAATAATAACAAAAGCCATCAGGCTCAACAACACGACCATTCCGATCTTTTGAGCTCCTTCCAAAAACTTATCCGAAGGTTTTCTTCCAGTGATGATTTCCCAGGAAAGGAACATGACGTGACCGCCATCCAAGGCTGGTATAGGAAGAAGATTCATAAATGCAAGTACCATTGACAACAAGCCAACCAGGTACCAGAAACGACCCCAGTCCCAGGTTCCTCCAAACATGGTAGCTATTCGAATCGGACCAGCCATTGATTTCCTTGCAGAGACCTCTCCTCTTACCATTTTATTTAGTCCCTGGATATTGAGCCAAACAACTGAAAACGCTCGTGTCGTTCCGACACCAAGTGATTCACCAAAGCTATAGTTCCTTGTTATGTAATTGAGTTCCAGATCAGGGTAGAAACCCAGTGTTCCGTCTTCAGTGACGTTTGCCACAATATCAATCGTATTCCCCTCTCGTGAGATAGACGCTTTGATTGTTTGCTGCCTCAGCGTATCAAGCGCCATGCTCAATTCATCAAAATATTTGATTTCATTATCATTAATCGCCAGAAACCGATCGCCTGATTGCAGTCCTGCCTTCTCAGCATTACTTCCTGCAAGAACAGAACCGACTGAAAAAGGTGATCTCGGCATGATAACCGATGGAGCATTCTTATTGGATAATTTCTCCACAAAGTCATTTGGCATCTCAACTCTGAGTTGTTCGCCAGCTCGATCTACCATGAAGTAGTTATCTGAACCCATCAAAACACTAGGACTTAGAATATCAGCGAATCGTTCGTAGTGTTGCCCATTGATGTTTACGATCCGATCACCAGTCTTAAATCCAAGCTGCTCTCCAAGGTCATATGCCACAATTCCATGCTTATCCAGCTCTTGCTTCGGTAGATAGGATTCTCCGGAAGCGTATGCAATAAAGATGAAAATGATAACTCCTGTGATAACATTGACAATAATGCCGCCAAGCATTACGATCAACCTTTGCCAGGCTGGCTTGGCTCTGAATTCATACGGTTGTGGCTCTTCACCAAGAGTTTTGGTATCCAATGACTCATCGATCATCCCGGTAATCTTCACAAATCCACCCAGGGGAATCGCCCCGATGGAGTACTCGGTTTCGCCAAACTTCTTTGCCCATAATTTAGGAGGAAAGCCAATTGAGAATTTTTCCACTCGCATTCCGAACGACTTGGCTGCCACCATGTGGCCCCACTCGTGTAACCCAACCAATATTGACAGCCCCAATAACAGCTGTCCTACCATAATTAATGCTTCCATTCTAAATCATTTCGAGCGCCAATGCTCTTGTTTCTTTGTCAGATGCTACAAAATCCTCCAAAACCGGAGTGCGAATATAGCTCACCTTTTGCAGGCAGTTTTCAATCACATCCGAAATTTCGAGGAATCCAATCTTCTCTTCCAGGAATCCCTGCACAGCAATCTCATTTGCTGCATTCAATACACATGGTTGATTTCCACCCTTTTCTGCAACTTCAAAAGCAAGTCCTAAGTTCCTGAATGTCCTTAGATCCGGCTGTTCGAAAGTCAGCGCAGGATAGTTGCGGAAATCAAACCTCGGATAATCCGCCTTCACCCGTTCAGGGTATCCAAGTGCAAACTGAATAGGGATACGCATATCCGGCAGTCCAAGTTGTGCTTTCATTGAGCCGTCCTCAAACTGAACCAGTGAATGAATGATCGATTGTGGATGAACAACTACCTCAATTTGATTGAGTGTCACACCAAAAAGCCATTTCGCTTCGATCACCTCCAACCCTTTATTCATCATTGTTGCTGAGTCGATCGTGATCTTGGAACCCATATCCCAGTTCGGATGATTCAATGCTTCCTCCCTGGTAACCTCACTCAGTTGATCCACGGATTTTCCCCTGAATGGCCCTCCGGACGCTGTGAGTATTATTTTTTCAATTTTGTTATGAAACTCTCCCACCAGGCATTGAAAGATTGCCGAATGCTCAGAATCAATCGGCAGGATGTTAACTCCACGGTCCTGGGCGAGGCTGGTTACCAGTTCACCAGCAACCACTAATGTTTCTTTATTAGCTAATGCAATGGTTTTCCCTGTTTCTATCGCCTTGATCGTAGGTAAAAGTCCGGAATATCCTACCAATGCAGTTAGGACCATATCAATGGTGTCCATTTCCATTACAGAAGTCAGGGCTTTTTCCCCGGCATAAACCTTGATATCATGCTTGTCAAGAGAAGCCTTCACTTTTTGATAGAGAGCTTCGTTGGAAATCACCACACAGTTCGGTTGAAATTCAATTGCCTGCTTAATCAGCAAGTCAGCATTATTCTGAGCGGTTAGCACCTCTATTTCAAATTTTTCAGGATGTCTCGAAATAACATCTAATGCCTGGGTTCCAATAGAACCCGTGGACCCGAGGATTGCAATCCTTCTCATTTAATTAAATTGATTCTTCGTAAGCAAGATTTCAAGTAAGCAGTCATTTGAGTTTTACAAACTGAGTTTTTAAGACTTTGTTAGATATGATCTTGGATCATGAGTCTACTCATTACTATGCATTTTCAAATTGCGGCAAAACCGCAAATTTAGCTTGTTTGCCACTCAATTGATGGACCGGGAAATGTTTGCATTTTTTAACACCTTCAAGGAATCATTTTTTCGATTTTTGTAGTTCTTATCGTTGAGATAGATTATGAAAAATTTCCTTAAAACACTGATAGTTGGATTCGCTGGAGGAATGCTTGGAGCATTGGTTATAGCACATTCACTGGTTGAATCCATGAGTACTCCTGAACCTCGTCCGATTTCAATAGCCGAGTCAGAACATTTGGCAGAACCACAAATCGCAATTGTCTCTGAGAACTCGTCGATCCCAAATGAGAATTTCATTGA
The DNA here is from genome assembly GCA_965267415.1 of Cyclobacteriaceae bacterium. Classification (GTDB taxonomy): domain Bacteria; phylum Bacteroidota; class Bacteroidia; order Cytophagales; family Cyclobacteriaceae; genus Ekhidna. Next base: position 2,151,564 of record OZ253955.1, read on the forward strand.
GGCCTCTAAGCGAAGTACTCCTAGTGTGGTGTTCATAGAAACGTTAAGTGAGTATGAATACAGACTTGGAGGATGGATGGATTGGTTTTTTGAGCCACGCTCCTCTCAACGCGTCGGAAGTGGATCCGGTGTGATCTTTTCCGAAGATGGCTACATCGTGACCAACAATCACGTGATTGATGATGCGGATGAGATCACAGTTATCACCGGCAAAAGGAGTTACGCTGCTGAACTAATTGGAAGAGATCCAAGCAGTGATCTGGCAGTTTTAAAAATCGAGGGGTCAGGATTACCAGCTATAGATCTAGGTGACTCAGAGGAAGTGAATGTTGGCGAATGGGTATTAGCGGTTGGGAATCCATTCAACCTGACCTCAACCGTCACAGCAGGTATCGTCAGTGCTAAAGGCCGAAACATTAACATACTCAGGGACAAATTCCCAATTGAAAGTTTCATTCAAACAGACGCGGCTATCAACCCGGGAAATAGTGGTGGGGCGTTGGTCAATTCTCAAGGTGAGCTAATTGGGATCAATACAGCGATACTCTCACGAACAGGATCTTACGCCGGATATGGATTTGCAATACCTGTAAACATCGTCAAGAAGATCTTCAACGATATGGTCAAGTATGGTGAAGTTCAGAAAGCGTTTGTTGGTGCTGAGTTTATTGACATCAATAGTGACATTGCTGAAAGACTGGAAATCAATGACCTGGATGGAGTCATCGTATCAGATGTGTTGCGAGCCGGCGCATTTGATAAAGCGGGACTTGAAAAAGGTGATGTACTACGAAGTGTGAATAACAACCAGATCTCAAACAAGGCTTACCTGGAAGAACTTGTTGCAAACAGCTACCCGGGGGATGAGTTGAATCTGGTAGTTGAAAGAGATGGAAAAATGATCTCAAAAAAGGTGACTCTGACCAATAGAGAGGGTACAACTGGAATAATTAAACGAAACATATTCATATCCGAGAAGCTTGGAGCAACCTTCGAAAGTGTCTCTAAAGTGGAGCGGGATCTCCTGGGCATTGCCAGTGGTGTGAAAGTTGTTGAATACGATCGCAGTGGATTTTTTGCTGAATTTTCTATTCCCGAAGGCTTCATTATCACTCAAATCAATAGCCGAAGAATAGATGATCCCGAGGAACTAGCTGATGTCCTGGAAAACATCCGGGGAAGATTTGATATAATCGGAATCGACGAAAGGGGGAGAAAGGTCTACTATCCTTTCAGGCGCTGATTACGCAGTTCGCATCTTAAGCTTCTTTTTCAGCTCGTCAATAGAATACCTGAACTTGGCATCTGTATCGATCATGTTATCCACAGATTGAAGAGCGTGGATAACCGTACTGTGATCTCTGCCTCCAAAATGATATCCGATCGACTTTAATGAATGGTTGGTGTAATCCTTGGAGAAATACATAGCAACCTGACGAGCAATCACGATCTCTTTCTTCCGGGTCTTCGCTTTCAGGTCATCTTGCTCAACATGAAAGTAATCAGATACCGTCTTTTGTATGTAATCGATTCCTACCTCCGAATCGATCTCTCTAACAATGTTTTTCAGAACTTTCTTAGCCAGTTCAAGATCTACTTCCACTCGTGTCAAAGAAGCATGAGCGATCAAAGAAACGATGACGCCCTCAAGTTCACGAATGTTTGTATCAACGGTGTAAGCAATGTATTCAAGAACCTGATCCGGGATCTTTATTCCATCTTCCTGAACCTTCTTCTGAATGATCGCCATTCTCATTTCAAACGACGGTTGCTGAAGGTCAGCGGTTAGTCCCCACTTAAACCTTGACACCAATCGTTCCTGTAGTCCCTTCAAATCCTTCGGAGCACAATCACTTGTCATAATGATCTGCTTACCAGCCTGATGGAGGTAGTTGAAAATATGGAAAAATATCTCCTGGGTTTTTTCCTTATCTCTTAAGAACTGGACATCATCCAGGATCAGGATATCAATATCTCTATAGTAAGCAATAAAGTTTTGAACATTATTATTCTTAAGCGAATCGATAAACTGGTTTGTGAAATTCTCCGAAGCGACATAGATGATCCGCTTGTTAGGTTCCTTTGCCTTTATCTCATTACCAATTGCCTGAACCAGGTGTGTCTTACCCAAACCTACACCTCCATAGATCATTAGCGGATTGAAGGAAGTCACTCCAGGTTTTTGTGCGACAGCAAACCCAGCAGATCTGGCAAGTCTGTTACAATCACCTTCAATGAAATTATCAAAGAGGTAGGTGGGATTTAAACTGCATTTTGCTTTCAGGTCGTCAATAAAAGTGAGATCCTTCGACTTAATAGCTGTTTCCTCCCTGTCCTTGAGGTTGTTAAACTTTACTATAGGTTGGTTTTTTTCGTCTTCTTCCTTGTCTTTAAGGACAACAGAATATTCCAATCTTGCTCCTGGGCCCATTTCTGTTGCAATAGCGTCCTTTATCACATGCACATAGTTCTCCTCAATCCACTCGTAAAAGAACTGACTCGGAACTTGAATAGTAAGGACGTTACCCTCTGTCTTTAAGGGTCTTATGGGTTCAAACCACGTTTTATAGCTTTGTGCAGGAATATGTTCTGAGATGTAGTTGAGGCAGTTTTTCCATACTATATCGTGCATTTGCGAGCAGTTTTTCTGTGGTTTGTAATCAAGGCTTGTTGGTACCTCTTCTTCAAGAGGGGGATCAAATATGAATCAAAAAAAACTCTAAAAAAAATGCGTTTTGCTCTTGACTTTTTCAAAACAATGAATCAGATAAACTATCAGCGATTTCAATTAAATATTCTTCAAAAAATACAATTTTTCTTAACATAGCAATTCTGGTCTAATTTCGTAACAGCAAAAAAATACTCTGGCAAAATTGAGCGATCTCGAACTTAAAAATTTTCCAAGCACTTCAAAATCAGACTGGGTAGCGTTAGCTGCAAATCAGCTAAAAAATGATGATCCAATCAGCCAGCTTCAATGGCACATTGAACCATCTATTCAAGTGGATCCGTACTACGATGCGTCAGATCTTCAAGGGTTGGAATACCTGACGAATTTCTTCCAAAACCTTCGCCCATTCGACTGGAAACTCTATCAGAAGATTGAGATCACGGATGAAAAAACCGCCAATCAAATGGCGTTGGAGGCACTTGAAGGAGGGTGCGATGGTGTAATCTTTCAATCAACTGGAATTCCAAAAACTGAACTTCTCCTTAACGGTATTATAACTGATATATGCGACATTTCATTTGTCACATCTGCAGACTTGCAAGCTTCACATGAAATTAACAAACTTAACGGATTTGTGACATCAAAAAATCACCGGACTGCCTACCAATGTTCAGAAAATGCGAGTGCCATTTCACAAATAGTTGACATCATCAGTGGTGTGTCACAACTCGGTTATGTTACACGAACTTCCTTCAAAGATTTCTTCCTCGAGATCGCGACCATTCGGTCGATCAGGTTCTTACTTCAAGATCATTTAACACTCGACCCAAATTCAGTTCACATTCATTCTTCCATTCAGCAGGATGATAATGATGACCATCAATGGTTTTTAAATACCACAGCTGGATTAGCAAGTATTCTTGGAGGCTCTAACTCGATAGATTTTCATGAAGCCAAAGGCAGTGCCAGGATCAGCAGGAACGTGGGCAATCTGATCCGGGAAGAATCGGGAATCAAAACTTATTCGGATCAATGTGGTGGTTCATACTACCTTGAAACATTGACACATGCATTGATCGAAGAATCAAAAAAGCAACTGAGTCATGCCTAATGAATATATTCAATCCGGCTTTTCTGCAGGCACACCTCCTTTCTTAAGAGGTCCTTACGCAACCATGTATGCTTCACGGCCATGGACGATCAGGCAATACGCTGGCTTCAGTACTGCCGAAGAATCAAATGCTTTTTACAGAAGAAATCTTGCGGCCGGTCAAAAAGGCCTGTCTGTTGCTTTTGACCTGGCAACACATAGAGGTTATGATAGCGATAACGATCGTGTGAAGGGTGATGTTGGTAAAGCAGGGGTTGCCATTGATTCGGTGGAAGATATGAAGATCCTGTTTGATCAGATCCCTCTTGATCAAATGTCGGTTTCCATGACCATGAATGGAGCCGTGATTCCGATTCTAGCCTTTTATATAGTAGCAGCTGAGGAACAAGGTGTACCGGTTGAACAACTTACGGGAACGATCCAGAATGATATTCTTAAAGAATTCATGGTTCGCAATACCTATATCTATCCTCCTGCACCATCCATGCGGATCATTGCCGACATCTTTTCTTTCACCTCCAGCAACATGCCTAAATTCAACTCGATAAGCATAAGCGGTTACCATATGCATGAAGCTGGGGCAACAGCAGAATTGGAATTGGCTTTTACGCTCGCAGATGGGTTAGAGTATGTTCGGAAAGGAATTGAAGCAGGAATTGATATAGATTCCTTCGCTCCAAGGCTCTCTTTCTTTTGGGGAATCGGAATGAATTTCTTTACTGAAATTGCAAAGCTTCGGGCTGCCAGGGTTGTATGGGCCAAGCTTATCAAAGATTTCAATCCAAAAAACAATAAGTCACTTGCCCTGCGTACTCACAGTCAAACATCCGGATACAGCCTTACTGCACAAGATCCATTTAACAATGTAGCACGGACAACCATCGAGGCACTCGCTGCAGTATTAGGCCACACTCAATCTCTCCATACCAATGCCCTGGATGAAGCCATTGCTTTGCCGACGGATTTTTCTGCCAAGATTGCAAGAGAGACGCAGATCTATCTTCAGAGTGAAACCAACGTTACAAAGGTTGTTGACCCTATGGGAGGCTCAAAAGCCGTAGAATCCCTCACAGAAGAACTAATAAAGGAAAGCTGGAAGATCATCACTGAGGTGGAGGAGATGGGAGGTATGGCCAAGGCCATCGAACAAGGCTACCCTAAAATGAAAATCGAGGAAGCTGCGGCTAAAAAACAGGCGCGTATTGACTCAGGAACAGAAGTAATTGTTGGTGTCAATAAGTATCTCACCGATGAAGATACGTCAATTGATATTTTAGAAGTCGACAATGAAGAGGTGAGAAATAACCAGGTTGAAAGCCTCAGTGAAATCAAAGCGAAACGAGACCCACAGAAAGTCGCTACTGCTTTGAAGAACCTGGAAGAAGGGGCGGCTGGCAATTCAAATCTCCTTTCTTTAGCCATAGAAGCAGCCAGGGAGCGAGCGACACTAGGAGAGATTTCCATGGCTTTGGAGAACGTTTTCGGTAGATTTCAAGCTGTAAACAGAACTATTTCCGGCGTGTATTCCTCTTCCATCAAAAACAACGAAGAATTTAAACAGGCTCTTAAGCTCTCAGATGAGTTCGCAGAACTTGATGGCCGCCGGCCAAGGATCATGATCGCCAAAATGGGTCAGGATGGTCACGATAGAGGTGCGAAAGTTATCGCCACCTCCTTTGCTGACATTGGCTTTGATGTAGATGTAGGACCTCTATTTCAAACTCCGGAGGAAGTCGCAAGACAAGCAGCAGAGAACGACGTTCACATCGTGGGCGCTTCTTCGTTGGCAGGTAGTCACAAGACTTTGATCCCGGAATTGATCCGGGAACTGGCTAAGATTGGAAGACCAGACATTCTAGTTGTAGCAGGTGGAATTATCCCGGAACAAGACCATCGGCACTTATATGATGCGGGAGTTTCTGATATTTTTGGTCCTGGCACCGTCATCGCCTCTGCCGCTTGTAAAATTCTTAATAAGCTGATGGCAAAAGAGTCCTAGCAATTCGATAATTTTATTGTCCCCAAAATCCAAAAAAACATGAAATACTTACAATTCATCGTCGTAGTAGTATGTCTTTTTGTTATTGTTCCCGCCACAGCACAATATCAAAAAGCAATTGACAAGGCGGAGGCAAGCTACGAAGTAGGTGATTACTCGAAAGCTCGCAGTGGCATCCTTAAGATGCAAAAAAAGGCAACCAAAAAACTTGGTCCCAATAATCCTTATAATGCCATCGGTTTGATTAAAGAGGCCAAGATCAACGTTGGCTTAGGGCTCCTGGTAGAAGTTATGGAGCCACTTGAAAATGGCATTGCCATGAGTGTAGAGGTGAATGGTGCTGAATCTGCTGAACATGGCTTTATTTTAGTCGAAGCAGCAGATGTGCTTATCTCCTATGGTAACTATCGACTTGCTGACCAATATCTTGACCAGGCTGAAGAAGCATTTGAAGCTGCTGGATCACTCATAGAGGACATCACAGCTGGTATTCAAGTGCAAAGAGCCCAGGTTTTGATTGGAAAAGGATTCTACAGTGAAGCCATTAAGCTCGTGAATAGCCAGATGGACTATTACATGGGTCGAGCGATGGCAGCCGAAGGAAGTAAAAACAAACGAGAAGATCGAACCTCCGAAGTAGCCAAGCTATTGATCGTTAAAGCAAATGCTTTCCGGCACATGGGAGATTATCTCAGTGCGGATTCAGCATTTGTATTCAACCAAAATTGGATAGGTGACAATATGAAGAAAAGTCACCTTTTGTGGGCTCAGAATGCATTTCTAAACGCGAAACTTCTGGAAGAAAATGGCCTGGCCGTTGACGCACAAGTGAAGTTGTTTGAAGACGCTTATGTATGGGCAATCAGACGGTATAACTACTCTCATAACACGGTAATGACCATGCAGGCCAACCTGATGAGAGCTTATTACCGAAATGGCCAAAGAGCACGGCTTAAGATCACAACTGCTGATTTCAAAAAAGCACTTAGAGAATTCAAAAAAACGAGTATTCATAACCTTGCGGAGGAAAAGATGGATCTCAACTTTGACCTTGCCGACCAGGACGTAAAAAAGCTGGAAGATAAAGTCAACGTATTGCTGGATGAACCGGCCATTCCTCGATACCATCAGGAGCGAATTGACTTGTTAGAGTTCGCAATTAGAGTGGCATTATTAGCGGGTCAACACAAGAACACAGAGGGATATGAAACACAGATCCTGGAGATTAAGGAAGAACTGCTAGGCACAGAGGCACCCAGCTACCACTTAACCAAGGTGAAACTGGCTAACTACTATGTTGACTTCAGTGATAAATTCCCTGAAGCTGAAAAGATCTACCAGGAGAGTTGGCATGGGAAAGTAGAGCCGGAAATCACCGACGGTCATGTTGATTACCTGGATATCCTGAACCACCTTGCCACCTTCTATGAGGAGTCAGATAATTATGCGAAAGCATCCGAAATCCTTGACCAGGCTCTGCTTGCCGCCAGAAAGAAGTATGACAACCGGGATATTGAATATGGAAACGAGTTGGAGAAGATCGCTAACCTTCAGATCAACATCGGTGAATACGAGAAAGCAACAACCAACCTGGATGAGGCAATCGACATCATGGATGAGTCAAAAGTGGAAGAAGCAACTGCCTACCTGGCGGGTGCATTGATCACTCAGGCGAAACTGCTATCTATTAAAGGTGAGTTTGATGAAGCTGAAGATAACATCTACAAGTCAGACAGGCTTCAAAATCGCAGCGTGTTGACCGTTGAAACGTCTGGCCTGGATTATATTGATGACCTGGGAGGTCTTTATTTGAATATCGGTCGCTACTCAGATGCAGAGGAAGTTCTGACCGAGTCACTGCAAGAAAAGAACCAGCAATTTGGTGCGACCAGTCGGCACCTGAATGCACCACTTACACTTACTGCGAGGCTGAATCTCATCAAGGGAGACTATACGGAAGCCGAACAGCTCGCACGTCGCGCCAACTCCATAATGATCAACACTTTCGGAGATGAGTCCTCAAAAGTGGTCCCTTCTATTCTTCAGTTAGCTGATGTCTATATCACTATCGGTGACTTTGATAAAGCTGAAACTTTATTGAAAAATGCCATCTCAATTCAAAAGGCAACATTTGGTGAAGAACATGTTGATGTAGCCAAATCAACCTCCAGACTAGCATTGGTATATTTCTTCCAGGAGAAACCTCTAACACAAGTTCAGTCACTGTTCCAGGAAGCAGAACGGATTATTGGGAAAAAACTCGGATCTCAAAATCCGACGTATGCAGAGACCCTGAAGAACATGGCAATTGCCAATATAGCCGCCGGAAACTATACACTTGCAACTACCTACCTGAATCAGGCTGAGACTATATGGGCTCAAAAGATCGGGAAGAGAAACAATATTAATGCTGCGAGTGCCGCTGTTTTGAAAGGAGACATTTTTTATAAACAAAAGAATTACTCAGAAGCAGAAAAATATTACGAAAATGCCCGTAAGCAGTACGAGCGTGTATTTAACAAGACACACCCTGAGTTCGTAAAGGTCCAGTCAAAACTTAGTAAGACCTATTTCATGCAATCCCGATTTAAGGAATCGCAAGACGAGATGGAAGAGGTACTTGCTAATTACAAGAATTTCATTCAGGACTATTTCCCTGCTTTAAGTGAACGGGAAAAGGCAAAATTCTGGAATACCATTAAATCGGACTATGAGTTTTACAACACTTTGGTAATTAGCCGTAACAGAAGTGCTAAATACATTGGTGAACTATACAATAACGCATTGCTTACGAAAGCCCTTCTATTGAACTCTTCAATCAAAGTCCGTCAGCGGATTATGAATAGTAATGACGAGGAGCTCATCAATATGTACAACCAATGGATTGAGCAAAAGGAATTGTTGACAGCAGCTTTGTCTATGACGACACAAGATCTTGCTGCCAATGGCATTGATCCACAGGCACTATCAAATGATGTCGAACTGATTGAAAAGAATCTGAGTCTTAAGTCAGAATTATTCGCTGAAAGCGCAGATAGCAGAGTCATAGTTTGGGAAGATGTAAAGAATTCCTTGAATGATAATGAAGTGGCGCTTGAGATGGTCCGTTTCCGGTTGTTCGATCACAACTTCACAGATTCGGTCATGTACGCCCTTTTATATGTGAAAGGTAATCGCGGTTCTGAGCCAGAAATGATACTACTGGAAGATGGAGAAGAACTCGAGCAACGCTACCTTAAAACGTACCGAAACAGTATCAAATTTAAAATTCAGGATAGATTCAGTTACGATAAGTTCTGGGCTCCTATTGAGCACCAGATCGGCACAGTTTCCAGACTATACCTATCTCCAGATGGCGTGTATAACCAAATAAACCTGGAAGCCATCCCTACGCCTGACGGTAAATACGTCATTGATAACTCAAATATCACCCTGGTGAGTAACACGAAAGATCTTTTCATAAACAAGATCAAAACCAGGGTGGTGGCTGAAGATGAATATGCGATGATGTTTGGTAATCCTGAATTTTATGTAAGCACCAAACCAGGCAATCCACTTCCGGAATCCGGATTGAATCAAGCTAACGCAGAAGTGGTTAGTCCTCTTCCCGGGACAAAACAGGAAATAGAAGAACTCAATGACCTCCTTGACCGAAAAGGTTGGCAAACGGATCTCTATACTGAAGACCTGGCAACAGAAGCTTCCATGAAAGCAGTTTCCAATCCGCGAATTTTCCATGTTGCCACTCATGGATTCTTTAAGGATGAATCAAAAACTTCTTCTATTGATCAGGAGTTCAATGAGAGTGCGGCATATGATAATCCATTGTTGAAAACCGGACTCCTGCTTACAGGCGCTGGTGATATCTTGAATGAAACCAGGTTTAATTATAATGTGGATAATGGAATTCTAACAGCCTATGAGGCAATGAACCTTAACCTAGATCAAACAGATCTTGTAGTCTTATCTGCGTGTGAAACAGGATTAGGGGAATTACAGGCAGGTGAAGGAGTTTACGGACTTCAACGTGCTTTCCTCGTTGCAGGAGCCAGAACCATCATCATGAGTTTGTTCAAGGTTAGTGATGAAGCTACACAGCAATTAATGGTTAAGTTCTATAGGAAATGGATCGAAACCGGTAATAAGCGACAGGCTTTCATAGATGCGAAGAAAGAGATCAGGAATGAATACAGAGATCCAATCTATTGGGGACCATTCGTGATGATCGGTTTAGATTAAGCTGAACATTAAAAAGTATTGACAAAATAAAACCCTGACGGTTCCGTCAGGGTTTTTTGATGAGAATTATTGCTATGGATCTACAATTCTTCTTCAGTATTTAGGCTCCCTTAATCTTCCATCACTTAATCAATCAACTAGATCAGCCTAAAAAGAACCTGGATCCTGAAACCCAGGCTCAATATTGATTTATAGTTTCTTATTCTTCGTTCCTTTCTTCGAAGATTTTGATTCCGTTTCTTTCAAGAATATCCTTCTTCAATTCTTCGAAATCAGATACTTCAGGGTCCATTTGGATAGCTTCTTCCATTTTAGTTAAAGCATCAAGGATAAGACCGTTCTCTTCATAGAAGGAAGCATAAATTACTTTGCTCAACGGGCTTTCCTCTGCAACCTCTCCTTGAAGAGCGGTTAAACCTTCTTCATATTGAGAAGCATCTGAACCTTTCAATTTCTTAATTCCAATATCTCCGGAAGTAACTTCAAGGTTCTCTTTCGCTTTTACAGTAAGAATGTAGAGACCCTCGTCATTCTTCAACTGCTCAGTTGTGAAATCAAGATTTACAAAGTTCCCATTAGTTTCTTCTTTATAGATCTCTTCATCGAAGATGTTCTTTACGGTAACTACATATGCATTCTCCTCGATTCCCGGAGGGCTATCCCAGCTAACGATCGCATTATCTCCGATCACTTCGACCTGATTAGGAAGCAACACTTTAATGCTTGCGTCTCCAGCAAGAGCTCTTGAAACAGCTCCTGTTGCATTCAGTCGCGCACGATAGTTTGTGTTTTCCTTTTCATTCATCTTGTTCGCTAGGAACTGTGCATATCGACTTGAAACACTTGCAGACTTAGTATTCACCTGCTTTTCAAGATCAGATACCAATTTGGTTCCGGGAGTTCGGACCTCTAAGGTCTTACCGGATTTATGCATCAGGCCGATATATGCGCCCTGAGAGGCAATCAACTCATCACCAGCGTTTAATGTAGCACCTGTCTTAAGCGCTACGGGAGCGGTGGTTCCAGCTTTTTTCACCTGGTTTTGGCCTTTATTGGCAAGCACTCTAAAGGTGTATCCTTGTCCATAGGCTATACCTGCGGCGAAAACAAGCATTAGTGTAATTGTAGTAGAAACAACTTTTCTCATGATAATTCCAATTTGATTGGTGTTTTGCAATTTATAAACGTGATATTCTAAACAACTCTTTTCTGCCCTCTCTCGAAAGCGAATTCTTGACTACTCCATAAAACACCTCCAAACCATCTCCTGATACTGCTATGGCAAACAGCAAAATGGTAAGATCCAACTTCACACTGTAATAATCAAGAACATAAATCATTACATAAATCAAGCCGATAAACTCAACGGCTTGAATCAACTTAGTGATACCATCGTACCACTTAGGTAATTTTTTATAGATCCAGGAGAAAACCATAATGTTGAGGAATAGCACAACAATTGTCAAAATCCACGTCTGCATCTCAGTTAGGTAATAGATGTAATCTTCATTTAAGATCATCGAAACGATGTTAGCATGAATAACACCTCCATACATATCCGGAAATGCGCGACCGATGTAAGTCTCATTCAGTGGTGTAAAAAACTTGTCTTCCAGTGATCGTCTGTCCCCCAGGTACTCGCCCAGGTAGCAGAAAATGATCACTTTCCCTTCAATCATTTCAGGTACATAGTTTCCACCATACACATCAAGAACATCTAATGCGAAAAACTTCGTACCAAACTTAGTTGCACCATAGTCAAGTACATTACCTCTATATTTTACCACTTCAACTTCGCGTGCCTTTTCAAGAAATCGCTGCGTGTTTTCGGGAGCAAAATATGAAGCGAGCTTCACACCAAAAGCCGGTTGGCTACTTCCATCTGCCATTACCAGTACAGGGTTGAATTCTCTACACATCTTCAGATCTTCCTGCACTTTCGCATCTGTAATCAAATTCACATGTGCAGAGTCAGAATTCCATGTAAACCATGGCCAAGATGTTCTCAATGTATCAAACTCGTCAGTTTCATAATTGTAAAGCACCTTAACGGCCATCACAAGGTTTTCTACTCTTCCCAACGCTTCCATCAACATAAAATCTCCTAAAGTATCTTCCTTAGGGAAATCGAAGAACGAATCAACGCCAATTACTGCCGGATTATGCTGACTGATCGAATCAATCATCATGGCAATACTTGCGCGTGGTTCAGAACCGATATTCACTAATACCACATCTTGATCAGCTACCGGATCATCCAGAAGCTGAGAGAAGTAGATATCGGTGAACTCCATGTCACTGAAAGCTTCTCCTATCGGATCCATTATGTCAAAGACCTTGAAGGCAAAGAGACTTGAAAAAAGCCCCATTAAGCCCAAAATAAAAACCGTTCCAAGAATGACGTCTAGCCAAAATCTCCTAAACATTGCTTTACTTTTAGAGGGTGAATAGATTTATGCGAACTATGTGCAATTAATCATTTCTCCCGCAAGTGAGCAAATCCAAAATTGGAAGATTTAAATTTTTTCTTGAAATTAAACAATTTTAACTTTAATTGAATGCCTAGTGATTCAACTTTTCGGCGAACACCTAAAATTCATCTACAAGCCCTGCTAAATGACCTGCTATCAAATGACCGAATTGCGCTAGGAAAGGCCATTACATTGATTGAAAGCAAACGTTCTGAAGACAGAAAAATGGCAGCTGAACTGATGGATTTGGTCCAGTCTCATACAGGAAAAAGTTTCAGAATTGGTATTTCAGGAGTTCCCGGGGTTGGAAAAAGCACGTTCATTGAGCGTTTAGGCAAGCACATCACCTCTCTTGGAGTGAAAGTAGCGGTTTTGTCAATAGATCCCAGTAGCAGCCAAACCAGGGGAAGTATCCTTGGAGACAAGACAAGAATGACTGAATTATCCAATGATCCCAACGCATTTATCAGGCCTACAGCTGCAGGAGACCGCCTGGGAGGAGTTGCATCAACAACACGCGAGACTATTCTATTATGTGAGGCAGCCGGATATGAATTAGTGATTGTGGAAACAGTTGGCGTGGGTCAAAGTGAAACGGTTGTGAAAGACATGGTAGACTATTTCCTCTTACTTATGTTGTCAGGCGGAGGAGATGAACTTCAGGGAATAAAGCGTGGGATCATGGAATTGACTGATCATATCCTGATCAATAAAGCCGACGGTGATAATATCAAATCAGCCGTAAGAGCGCGAAAGGACTATAAAAATGCCCTTCATGTTTTTCCTGAGAAAGAATCCGGCTGGAATCCACCGGTAGAATTGTGTTCCGCCCTGGAAAACGTTGGCATTCAGGAGGCATGGAAATCGATTGAAAAGTTCAGAAAAACAATGAGCGACTCTGGCTGGTTAACACAAAATCGTAATCGGCAGGCAATTAAATGGTTTCAGGAATGGATTGAAGCCAGACTTAAGGAGGACTTCTACACTCAATACAGTCAAGAAATAAAAGAAAGGGAGGAGATGATCTCCTCCCAAAAAATATCGGTTAGAAAAGCAGTGGACGACTTGTTTAAAAGTCCATCTTAACTCCCAATGAGTAGTTCCTTCCAATTGTATTGAAACCAACAATCGCAACATACTTTTCGTCAAAAATATTGTTGATTGCTCCGGAAACCTCGATTTGGTTGAATCTGTAAGACGCAAAAAGATCCACAAGATCAAAAGCACTTGTGGTTACATTATCGGTTTCAAAGGTCACATTATTAAATACTGGTTGAACTCTGCTGCCAGTATGATTATGCTTCAAGACCACATTTAAACCATCAACCGGTTGAGTTGAAAGTGAAAACCCATACTTGTACTTGGGAACCCTGAAAAGAACCGCATCACTCATTGGTTTCAGGTAGGAGTAGTTTGAGCTTAATTGAATGGTTGAATTGATGGAGTACCTCGCCGAAACCTCTATCCCATCCACTTCTATATTATTGGTGGTATTGAAGTATTCTCCACCAATGAAATTTCCCCCGTCATCAAACAAGGACCTGAAATCAATGAGATCTTCATCTTTTCTATAGAAGTATGCAACATCAACAGTCAGACTTTCTCCGTACCAGCTTGTCCCCAGGTCAAAGGTTTGGGATTCTTCTGGTTGCAGCGCGAGATTGCCAAAGGATCCGTAAAGCTGAAAAAGTGAAGGAGTAATAAAGGATGTAGAATATGAGGAGAAGACCTTTAGATCAGTTCCTTCATTAATATTTATTAAGTAGGATGGATTCAGATTATACACGGCCTGCGAACCATACTCATTATGATTGTTGACCCTGGCTCCAACCTGAAGGTTCAAATTGGATTGATCATAAATGAATGAAACGTAAGGATCAACAATTGAAAAATTTGTTTCCGGAACCAATGGCTGACTGAAAGCAGAGTTTTGATAGTTGATCCCTCCAATCAGCTTTATAGTAGAACTAAGGTTTTGGTCTAAAATAAAATCAGCCTGTGTAGTCTTCGCGTCGTATTCATTAATGAAGCGTTGGGTAGGGTCTGCAAAATCCGGTGAATTAAACAGCCTGTCCAGCTTACTATAGAAAAGGTTGGCAGTCAGGTTTCCACCAGTCCATTTATAAGTTGGAGTTAAGCCTATCCTCCACTGGGAATACTCAGAAGTATTATCCCCGTCAAAGAAAGCTCCTCCATCAAAATCCGTATTAAAATCGTCCAACGCTGTGGTTAGTTGTAATGAAAATGCATCGCTAAAATCATATCCCATTTTCCCCAGGAGATTGTAGCTTTTGAAACCATCTTCATCAAAACCTCCATTTCCAGTCTGGTCTTCCGCCGCAGAAAACCCATCTGATTGTTGATATCCTCCTGAAAACGAATAGCTCAGCGCATCGTTGGCTCCACTAAGATTTAGACTTGGTTTGAGTGTGTTGAAGCTCCCATAGTCAATCGAAGCTGATCCCTGAAATGACTCTCCGTTAGGCTTTTTCGTGGTTATATTGATCACACCTGCGGCTGCTCCGGTTCCGTAAAGTGTACTTAATCCTCCCTTTAAAACCTCAATTGATTCAATTTGATCAAGGTCCAACAGCCTTAAGTCATAGGTTTGATTGATTCCTGAAGGATCATTGAACGGCACTCCATCAATCAAAATAAGTGTTCGCTTACTTGAAGCGCCTCTTACGAAATAACTAATGTTCGTTCCGGCCGGCCCAAAATTGCCATCGATCTGGATGCCTGGCACTTCATTCAAAATATCCTCAACAGATTTTCCTGAGTTAGCCTCAATTTCTTCTCTTGAAAGCTTGAAAATCGACTTCCCCGATTTTTCAATCGGAATTGCTGATTTAGTTCCGGTGACCACTACTTCATCGAGTGATACCGTTTTTAAGGAGTCCTGTGCCTTGACAGTCCAACCTATGCATGTACATGCAATGATTAAATAAAATTTTCTCATAGTTTTTGAATTACCTATGAGCCTCGTAGAAAGAATGGAGTATTCCCCTTCCTCTGCTTTCACCCGAAGCTTAGAATTTAAAAAGGTGTTGGCAGGTCTCCTGGCTTGTTCTGATTTGAATTCCTTCCCATCCGTCCCGATAGCTATCGGGACTAGACAGTGGAGTGATATGTCCAAATCAATAAATGAACTTACAGTTGCGGGGACAGCTTCCGATTTTCACGGAATTCCCGTTTTAATTCCTTCCACCAGTCGGCGGATAGAAACCAACAACGTCGCAAACTTAACCATAAAAAACCTTCGTTCGCTACTTTTGAACCATGTTGAAGTACAGCTGGCTAATTCTTGTTATGCTTTGGGCTTGTTCCGATAACACTTCAGGTGAAGGTGGATCACCTGTTGTGGAAGAAATGAAATACGCCACCACGTTTCATTTTGAGCAGTTGGGTGAATCTAATTTCGTCGTGGTAGATGAACCCTGGCCTGGGGCCAGCAACGGTATTCGTTACGATCTGAGCAAAAAATATCAAAAAATTGTCTGTACTTCCACCTCTCATTTGCCGTTTCTGGAACTGCTTGGCGAAACTGATATCCTTGTAGGGTTTCCTAGTACAAACCTGATCAGTTCGGAAGCTTTTATGCAACGGGTTGAAGAAGGGCTGATCACTGATCTGGGACCTGGAGGTTCCATCAATATGGAGTTGCTTTTAAGTTTAAATCCGGATGCTGTGATCGCTTTTGACATGGGAGGAGAATCAAATTCATTGAATAAGATCCAACAATCCGGGATCCCGGTTATCTACAATGCTGACTTTCTTGAGAGCTCACCGCTCGGCAAAGCAGAATGGATCAAGTTTTTTGGAGCTCTATTGAATAAACAAAAGAAAGCTGATTCCATATTTTCATTCATAGAATCTGAATATATCCGCTTAAGGACAATTGGGAGTTCTATGACGGAAACTCCAACCGTACTTAGTGGAGTGGTCTATGGTGATACCTGGTTCTTGCCCGGAGGGCAGAACTGGTCTTCGATCTTTCTCGACGATGCAGGAGGAGAATATATCTGGGCGACTGACTCAAGTTCTGGCTGGATTGAGCATAGCTTTGAATCTGTTTATGACCGGGCCAATAATGCAGATTTCTGGATCGGCACTTCTACTATCAACACGAGAGATGAGTTGCTCAGCCAGGATGAGCGATACGCCTCTTTTGATGCTTTTTCGAATAATCAGGTATACTCTTATAACAAAAAGAGGGGCAAGCATGGTGGCTATGATTTCTTTGAATCCGGGTATGCACGACCCGATCTGGTTTTGGCCGATCTCATCAAGATCCTGCACCAGGACCAACTTCCCGATTATGAAACCATTTACTTTCAGCGTTTGGAATGATCACGACCGAATTTGATAAGTCCCGAAAAAAATGGGAAAGTGTTTTCATCACGCTCCTGGTGATCCTGATCCTTTGTTTTCTTTTAAGCCTAAAACTTGGATCTGTTCAGATCCCGCTTTATTTCATCATTGATTATATCATAGGGCAAGCCTCCAATGATATTTGGGTCAATATTCTGGAGAACTTCCGACTACCGAAAGCATTGACTGCTGTATTGGCTGGTAGTGCTTTGGGTATCAGCGGGCTACAGATGCAAACGCTTTTTCGAAACCCGCTAGCTGGGCCGTTCATATTGGGGATCAGTTCAGGGGCGAGCCTGGGAGCAGCCATAGTCATCTTCCTGGGGGTTTGGTTAGGAGGATTCTTAAGCCTCACCGGTCTTGGCAGAAGCTGGTTGCTGATCGGTTCCTCTGCCCTGGGATCCTTCCTGGTTTTATCAACTGTTCTTATTGCTTCTTATCGAATCAGGAATAGTCTTTCGCTCTTGATCGTTGGATTGATGTTTGGAGCAGCGGTGAGTTCCCTGGTAAGTATTCTTCAGTATTTCAGCCAGGCAGATGATATTCAGGCCTACATTATTTGGACCTTTGGTAGTTTGGGGAGCTTAACCTGGTCAGAATTGAGCGTTCTTTCGCCAATCATAATTATTTCACTTTTGTTTTCACTATTTCTCAGCAAGCCTTTAAATGCCTTGCTACTCGGTGAAGCATATGCTGAGTCTATGGGGCTAAATATCAAAAGAGCCCGGGTATTAATTATTCTAAATACCAGTTTGCTGGCCGGTGGAATAACAGCCTTTTGTGGTCCGATTGCTTTTATTGGTATTGCAATTCCGCATGTGGCTCGGATGCTTTTCAATACCGGGAATCATTTGCTGCTTACACCTTTAGTTATTCTACTTGGTGGAATAGCACTATTGGTTTTCGATATCATCGCACAATTGCCTGGATATCAGGAGACACTACCAATAAATGCTGTCACATCACTCTTCGGAGCTCCATTCGTCATCTGGTTAATTCTCAGGAAGTCCAACCTCAAATACTCTTTCTGATGAGTTTGATTCAAACCTCAAGTCTATCAGTTGGCTACTCGCAGGATAAGCCACTGCTTTCCGATCTGAATCTTGAAATTTCCAAAGGAAGTATCACCGGACTCATCGGGCAGAATGGAGTGGGCAAGTCAACGTTGATACGGACACTTTGTGGTCTTCAGCAAGCACTTGGTGGAGAAGTGATATTAGATGGACTTGAGCTCAATAGCCTATCAAGTAAAGAACTGGCCAGGAAGCTTTCAGTTGTTCTCACCGGCAAACCAGAATCGCTCAATCTAAGTGTCATTGAGTTGATTGCATTAGGAAGATTCCCGCATTCCGGATGGCTTGGTACATTAAAAGAAGAAGATAAAGAGGTTATTGAACAAGCCATCACACAAATGGAGATCAATTACCTGGCGACCAAGAAATTGTTTGAGTTAAGCGACGGTCAAATGCAAAAAGTCATGATTGCAAGAGCTCTGGCTCAGGATACTCCTTTGATCATTCTGGATGAGCCAACTTCTCATCTTGACTTGAAGAATAAGATTGAAGTACTTGAGTTGCTCAGAAAGATTGCATCATCCGGTAAGGGAATTTTGATCTCAACACATGAGATCCAGTTGGTTTCAAAGGTTTGTGAATCATTTTGGTGCGTTGATTTTCAAAAACCCATACTTGTAGGTCAGCCACGGGATCTGATTGAAAAGGGCATGGTTCACGATTATCTACACCTGCCGAAGGAAATTGTTTTGTAGCAAAAACATTTAAAAAGGGGCCCGAGGGGCCCCTTTTTTGGATGGGATAATCGTAACCTAACCTAACCGAAGACGACTTAAAAAATCGTCTACCCACCCGTTTCACCTAATCACCAAATATGTGGTATCTATTATACCGATTTTCTCAACTTTTTGTTCCAATCTTTTTATGTCAATCATTTGACATTCGCCTACTTCTATATCTATCTTGAAACAATGGTCCCGTATAATTGGACCGTATCTAAAAGACATGAAACACACCATTATAGTTGGAAATGGAATTGCGGGGATAACAGCAGCGCGTCATCTCAGGAAATTATCTGACAACAAGATCACCGTAATCTCTGGTGAAACTGATCACTTTTTTTCAAGGACCGCCTTAATGTATATCTACATGGGTCACATGAGTTTCGAAAACACGAAACCATATGAAGACTGGTTTTGGCTGAAAAACAATATTGATCTTAAGAAAGCCTGGGTTCAATCCATTGACTTTGACAATGAGCAACTCAACTTAGGAGAAAACGATTCCCTCCCCTATGATCAGTTGATCCTGGCCACAGGTAGTCAATCAAATTTATTCGGATGGCCAGGGCAAGAGCTAAAAGGGGTTCAGGGTCTCTACAGTTATCAAGATTTGCAGTTGATGGAAGAAAACACTCAGAATGCAAAATCAGCAGTGATCGTCGGGGGAGGATTGATTGGAGTAGAAATGGCTGAAATGCTTCATTCCAGGGGTATTCATGTAACCTATCTTATTAGAGAAGCACATTTCTGGGGAAACATGCTTCCAAAAGAAGAAGGCAGCTTGATCGATAATCATCTTGCTGAAAATGGAATTGATCTTCGAAAGCAAACGGAACTGGAAGAGATCCTTGATGATGGAAACGGACGAGTAAGGGGAATAAAAACGAAAGACGGTGAGGTAATCGAGTGCCAATTCGTAGGATTGACCGTTGGCGTTCATCCAAACATCGATCTGGTGAAGGAAACAACATTGGAAACTGATCGCGGAATTTTGGTAGATGAACATTTGCAAACGAACATTCAAGATGTTTTTGCAATCGGAGATTGTGCTCAACTTCGAAACCCTCCTTCTCACAGGCGACCAATTGAGGCGGTGTGGTATGTTGGGCGTATGATGGGTGAGACGGTTGCCCGAACCATTACAGGAACTAAAACAGCATACCAACCCGGAGTATGGTTTAATTCTGCTAAGTTCTTTGATATCGAGTATCAGAATTATGGAACAGTTCTTCCCACTTGCCCAGAGGGGTGCAGTGAGTTTTATTGGGAATGTTCGGATAGGAAGAAATGCATCAAAGTCATCTATGAGACAGAAAGTTTGAAGGTGCTTGGAGTTAACCTTTTCGGGATCCGCAACAGACATGAAGTTTGGGATCGGTGGCTCAATGAAGAGCAAACACTTGATTATATCATCCAGAACCTCCCGGAGGCAAATTTCGATCCGGAGTTTTTCACCCATTGGGAAGGAGAAATCCAGGAGAAGTTCAACAGGGAGTTTCCGGATAAACAGATCGTCCCAAGAAAAAAGAATTTTTTAGAAAAGCTATTTGCCTAGACTCTTATGAAAATTGTTCGATACACAGGACTTTTCCTTTTCCTTGCCTCTTTAGGACTCTTCCTGTCATTATTCTTCTCTTCCAATTATACTCTTACCGAGGATATCCTAAAGGCAAATGTTAAAACTGAGCATTTTGATAATCTTCGAAGTGCATTGGCTCATGGTTTTGGGCAGTCATTCTCGCTAAGCATTCCATTTGCCAATAACATTCAAAGTGCTGTTGATGAAATCAACGCTCAAATGCGTTCAGAACAGAAGTGGGATCAGGTCATTTATGACGACTATGTTGGAGGATTAACAAGAGCTTCAACTAGCGGGCTTATTGTTGATCAAACACCGGTTTTATTCATTTTGGTCTTTATCGTCGGTGCGGTCGGTGCCTTGATGTTCATCATTCCACAAGTTCAATTAGCCGGCCCTCCAGGAATAAAACACAACGGGATCTTCTTCAATGCGCTCAATAACCGGGGATGGATCGGTATGCTTACCGGCGCTCTGTTGATTCTATTCTACATTTTACTCTATTTCTACCCGGCATACATCACCAACTGGATCATCTTGGTTGACCCTGTTCAAAAGTTGATCAACCCCGGAGCGCAATCCAGTCAATGGTTTCTTTATGGCTTTCTGTACACGTTCGCTGTGGTTGTCATGGGGGTAAGAATGCTGATCAAATATCGGCATAGCAAGTACCAGATATTCCGAACGATCTCCGTTATGTTCTTCCAGGTTGCCTTTGCATTTCTTATCCCCGAAATTCTTGTTCGGCTAAATCAACCTTACTTCGACTTTAAAAACATGTGGCCGTTGGATTACGATTTTTTCGATGCTTGGCACATTAGTATGCTGACAACCTCAGGAGGCATTGGAATTTTCATGTTCGCCTGGGGGATCACGCTGATCGTAGTTGGTGTACCGGTCTTTGTCTATTTCTTTGGAAAACGCTGGTATTGCTCCTGGGTCTGTGGATGTGGGGGACTAGCTGAAACTGCTGGTGATCCTTTCAGGCACCTTTCTGATAAATCTTTGAAAGCCTGGAAAATCGAGCGGTACCTCATTCATGCCGTACTTGTATTTGCCGTTTTGATGACCGGTGCAGTCCTGTACAACTTCATCACGGGAACGAACACAATTCTAGGAATTGATACCTACAATTATTTAAGAAAGCCGTATGGTTTTGCCATTGGGTCAATTTTTTCAGGCGTTGTGGGCACTGGCTTTTATCCATTCATGGGTAATCGTGTATGGTGTCGATTTGGATGTCCGCTAGCAGCTTATCTTGGTTTCGTTCAACGGTTCAAATCCAGGTTCAGAATAACTACCAACGGTGGGCAGTGTATCTCTTGTGGGAATTGCAGTACCTACTGTGAAATGGGAATTGATGTTAGATGGTATGCCCAAAGAGGGCAGAACATTATCCGCTCATCTTGTGTAGGTTGTGGAGTTTGCTCTGCAGTATGTCCGAGAGGAGTATTGAATCTAGAAAATCGAGATGAAGAAGGGCGATTCAACCAACCTATCCTTCTGGGCAATGACAGTTTTGAGGTTGCCAAGTAATTCGATCGAGGCACTGATAAATCAAGATTTACTTGTTAAAATTCAAGTAAATGGTATCAAGTACTTTCTTAAACGTTCTTAGCTCCTGTTCAGAAACACCCTCTATTCCCTTTCGACGATACTTGATCGCTTCAGGGATTACTTTCTTTACAAGTGCCTTGCCTTCCTTTGTCAGTTGAATCAGAAATTTTCTCCTATCAGCACTCTGACGGAAGATCAATCCATCTTTTTCAAGAATGTCCAATGAACGAGTAATAGAGGCAGGGTCTTTTGAAACCGCTTCGGAAAGCTCTCGCTGGGATAGGTTTTCCTCCTCACTCAACCTTTTGAGAATGATCCATTGATCAGCAGTCAGACTTATTCCAAGCTCCTTAAACAACTTGTTTGTAGCCTTTCGCTGAGCCTTCATGGCCTTATCCATCCAAAAAAAATAGATATCCTCCAGTGGTTGTTCTTCGTCATTCATTGGATCGAAGATAACGAGTTACCCACAAGCTGCAATAGCCTCTATTTCAACTCTCAGATCCTTTCGAGCCAGGCGTTGAACTCCAATTAACGTATTGGCCGGACAAGCTTGGTTTGCGAAAATTTTCTCAAGCTCGCTTCCGATCACAAACCGATGTTCTGCTTTTAAATCCACAATATAAATCCTCATCTGGATCACATGGCTCCATTGAGTACCCGCTGCAGTCAATGCATTTCCCAGATTAGATAAGCTAGCCGACAACTGAGTGCAAAAGTCATTTCCAGCCAAACAGCCCTCTTTGTCTAGCGCCACTTGACCGGAAATAAACACCAATTGATTACTCTTGACTTTAACCACCTGAGAGAATGCGGAATACTTCAATAATAAATCTG
This sequence comes from Cyclobacteriaceae bacterium, assembly GCA_965267415.1. Classification (GTDB taxonomy): domain Bacteria; phylum Bacteroidota; class Bacteroidia; order Cytophagales; family Cyclobacteriaceae; genus Ekhidna. The sequence continues at coordinate 2,174,194 of OZ253955.1, forward strand.
GGTCGAGATGCTGCAGTTTAGGTTCTACTTCCTGTATAGTAGAAATCTCAGTAATCACTTGAATGATGCATTGACCAATTCTTCAATGATCCGCCATTCTCCATCAGCCTTTACTAGTGAAAAGATCGAACGCATTTGTGCTTTTTCTCCATCCAGTACTGCTTTAACAGATGCGTTTACTCCATCAAAACTTTCGACTGATTCAATAGAGACTGTTCGCTTATCTCCACCCCATTCTTTGGATTCGATTTTCGCAATGTAGCTGGACTTGTCAGCAATAAATGGTGCCTTTGTTCCATCATTCCATACCAAACGATGTTGGTCATGAAGGATCTGGTTAAGGCCAGAGACATCATGGGTGTCTCCAAACTTCGAATAGTTTTTCACAGCCTCAGCAATTTTAGGATCAGAGGATTTAGACTGACCAGTAGCCACTGCTACTACCAGTACACATACGATTAACAATAAAGCTTTCATAAAATTGATTTGTTAATTATTGATATATCAATATACTAAAAACAAAAATAAAAGTTTCATCATCATTGAATTTTTTGTGTTTAACTAGCCGCAACCGCATCTATGGAGATAAACAAGTCTTCCCTCGATAAGCTCTGAACACCAATTAGTGTATTTACCGGTGGTTTTCTAAAAATGAATATTCGCTCCATAACCTTGTTCACTATTTGACTATGTTCCGGCTTCAGGTTAACCACATACATCTTTAATTGAATAACATCGTTCCATTTTGATCCGGCTTCACAGAGGGCTTTTTCTATATTCATCATACTGGCAGTAAGCTGTGTACTAAAGCTATTCCCCATTAGCTGTCCATCAGGATCAAGTGCTACTTGATCTGAGATAATTGTCAACTCCTCGCTCCCCTTAACTGCCTTACGACGCTTCACGGGATCTGAAGACTGTGCTTTGTATTGATACCCTATCATTGAAGTTTTTACTTACATGACGGGGATCAGCTTATTTGGACACTTCATTCAAATCTTCTTCTTTTAACAGGCCCTTAACATCCCTTTCACTTGTTGAGACTAATTTGCTTTCCAAACCTGACAGTTATGAGAACGCTTTATCTACTTCTAATCACTTTTCTAGTTGTCTCTTGTCAAACTGAGGTGAGTTACCCTCCTTTCATTGAGGAAACTGCACACTTGAGGCAGGAATCCATGGCTCCATTCTATCATGGAGTTGCCTCAGGCGACCCGCTTCAGGACCGAGTAATTATCTGGACACGTGTAACTCCACCGGATTCGCTACCTGAAATAGAAGGAACGTGGGAAGTGTCGGATAATGAAGATTTTGATAATCCAATCGTTTCAGGAAGCTTCACCACCAATCCTGGTCGGGATTATACTGTAAAAATTGATGTTGGCGGATTAAACCCCGGCTCACAGTACTTCTATCGATTTAAAGCACTTGGCACTAATTCCTCAACAGGTCGAACGAAAACAGCTTCTGCAACTTCAGATGAGGTAAAATTCGGAGTTGTGAGCTGCAGTAATTATGAATGGGGTTACTTCAATGCCTATGGTGCTTTGGCGCTTGAGGAACTGGATGCGATCATTCACCTTGGAGATTACATTTACGAATATGCACCTGGTGGATATGGTGACACCACGATGAATCGACCTCCAATACCTGCTCGTGAGATCTTATCCTTGCAAGACTATCGCTCACGGTACTCCCAATATCACCTTGACCCAGACCTGATAGCAGCTCACTCAAATCATGCGTTTATCAATATCTGGGATGATCATGAGATCTCCAATAATTCATATAGGGACGGTGCACAAAATCACCAGGATGATGAAGGCAGCTACGAAGAAAGGAAACAGATCGCTCGCCAGGTCTACTATGAATGGCTACCAATCCGGGAAGGAGGTAAACTGTACCGGAAGTTCAACTACGGCTCGCTCGCAGAACTGATCATGCTGGATGAACGACTTGAAGGAAGAACTCAGCAAGCAGATAGTCTTGACGATCCTTCCTTAAACGATCCGTCCAGATCAATGCTTGGGAAAGAACAGTTGAACTGGCTGACCGATAACCTGATCAACTCATCCTCGCAATGGAAAGTGATTGGAAACCAGGTGATCTATTCGTATCTCAATTGGGGACATGAAACCTTCAGCATCAACCTGGATTCATGGGATGGTTATCCAATCGAGCAACAGGAAATTGCAGATGCAATAATTGAAAACAAGCTGACAAACGTTGTTTTTATTACAGGAGACACACATACTGCCTGGGCTTTTGAAGCGACCAATAGGCCTTTTGAAAATTACAACCAGGAGACCGGAGAAGGCGCTTTTGCAGTTGAGTTCGGAACAACCTCTATCAATTCTGCTAACTCTAACGAGCGATTTGATAATGAGATGGTTCTTGAACATGAAAAGAAGATTGTGAATTCGGACATCAACCCACATCTCAAGTTCACTAATATGCGAGACCATGGATACCTGATCCTCTCGTTAACTCCCGATAGGGCCACTGCCGTATGGAAGTTTTTGGAGACCATTAAGGAGCGAAAATTAGATTTCAAAGAAACCAAAACCATGTGGGTGAATAGTGGTGAGATTAAACTTCGCGAAGAAGGTTAGCAATCTGGAAACACTACGGCTATGTCTTGGGTAGTACACTACTTTTCTACCCAGGTGAATATCTTTGCGGGCTGAATAAAACAGCCACTTGAAAAAACCTGACATCAGGGTTATAATCCCGGCTTTCAATGAGCAAAATGCCGTTGGCTTAGTCATCGATGAGATTCCGAAAGAATGGGTCTCTGAGGTTATCGTAGTGGACAATGGGTCAACAGATGATACTTATGCTCAAGCTAAATCAAAAGGCGCCACGGCGCTCAAGGAACCTAAAAGAGGATACGGAAATGCTTGTCTCAGGGGCTTAAGTCATATTGCCGACTCAAATACAAAGCCAGATATTGTTGTGTTTCTTGATGGTGACCATTCGGATTATCCGGATCAATTGCCTGATCTGGTCCAACCAATTATGGATGACAAAGCAGATTTAGTCATTGGCTCAAGAGCGCTTGGAGTAAAGGAAAAAGGGTCTATGACCCCTCAACAGATCTTTGGAAACTGGTTGGCAACTACATTGATAAAACTGTTCTATGGAGTGAAATTCACCGATCTTGGTCCATTTAGAGCTGTTAGATATGATAGCTTGCTGACAATTGGCATGAAGGATCGGACGTATGGCTGGACAGTGGAGATGCAGTTAAAAGCTGCTAAGCTAAATTTGCGTACGCTTGATGTTCCTGTGAATTATCGTCAGAGAATAGGTATTTCAAAAGTTAGTGGAACGGTGAAAGGAACACTCGGAGCAGGATATAAAATCATATATACGATCTTTAAATACCTATAACACGTGGAGTGGTTAGTCATCACAGTTTACGGCCTTACCCTTCTGATCATTTGCCTTTTCAGCCTGGGACAATTCAACCTGGCCTGGCATTACCTAAGGTCCAAGCGTGTTAGAGAGGATGAGTTGGTGGAACTATCATCGTATCCAATTGTGACCATTCAATTGCCCGTGTTCAACGAACGCTATGTAGTCGAGAGACTTATCGATACTGTTACAAAGATCAAGTATCCGAAATACCTTCTTGAAATCCAGGTATTGGATGACTCAACGGATGAAACCGTTGATATCGTAGCTGACAGAGTTGCCTTTTACCAGAAAAACGGTTTTGATATCAAACACATTCGGAGGCCAGAAAGAATTGGTTTCAAAGCCGGTGCGTTACAGTACGGAATGGAGCAGGCAAAAGGAGAATTTCTTGCCATCTTCGACGCAGACTTTGTTCCCAAACCAGACTTTCTTCAAAAAACGCTTCCAAGACTTGGAAACGAAAAAGTGGGAATGGTACAGACCAAGTGGTCCCATTTGAATACAGATTATGGTGCGCTCACCAAGATCCAGGCATTCTGGCTAAATGCACATTTCACTGTCGAACAAAAAGGACGAGAGTTTGCAGGCAGCTTCATCAATTTCAATGGAACAGCGGGAGTCTGGAGAAAGACGTGCATCGTTGATGCCGGAGGGTGGCAGCATGATACACTGACTGAAGATCTTGACTTAAGCTATCGGGCACAATTGAAAGGTTGGAAATTTGTCTACAGAGAGGAAGTGGAATCACCAGCCGAACTTCCGGTTGTCATTCCTGCAGTAAAGTCCCAACAGTACCGATGGAACAAAGGTGCCGCCGAAACCGCAAGGAAAACTCTTCGGAAAGTGTTAGCTTCTGAGATTCCATTGATCCACAAGCTCAGGGCAGTTTTTCATCTATTGAACAGCTCTGTTTTCCTTTTGCTTCTGATTGCTGCGGTGTTGTCAATACCAATGTTATATATCAAAGAGTACAACCCCAACCTTGGGCTCATCTTTGACCTTGGAAGCATTTTCCTTATTGGCTTTCTGGCAATGGGATTTTTTTATTGGGTGGCTGCTAAAGCGACTAACCCGGAATACACCTTCAAATACTTCATGCAAAACTTCCCCATGTTCCTGGCTTTTTCCATGGGAATGGCTTTACATAACTCGATAGCTGTTGTTGAAGGTTACCTGGGTATCAAAACACCATTTGTCAGAACTCCCAAGTTCAATATCCTTTCGAAGAAGGACTCCTGGCAGGGAAATATTTACTTGAAAAAAGTCCTGACACCTGTTACCTTCATGGAAGGAGTGTTAGCCATTTATTTTGTCTATGGTATTTTCTCTGGCTTTAAGTTGGAGGATTACGGTCTCATGCTTTTTCACTTAATGTTAGCGATCGGATTTAGCTATGTGTTTCTACTCTCTGTGAAACCAATCAGGCATGCCTGAGCATCCGAGGCAATTTATTCCAGCTAGCCTGGTTTTTCTTGTTGCTATTTTTCTCATCGGGAATACCATTCACCGAACTGAATCTCTGCTTCTCTTTTCCACCTATGTGGCTGCTTTTGGTAGCTCGTGGTTTCTTGTCAGAAAGGAACCATCTTTCAAACTACTAGTCGGACTTGGAATCTTATCTCGACTTTTATTATTTCTTTCACTTCCTTCTCTCTCAAATGATGTTTTTCGATTTATATGGGATGGAACACTTCTTTCACATGGGATCAACCCATTCGAGAATCTTCCGTCTTTCTACCTTGACAAGAATATCCCTGGATTAACTGCCACGCTTTACGGGCGACTCAATTCCCCTGAGTATTTCACAATCTATCCTCCGATCAACCAGCTGATCTTTTGGTTGAGTGTTGAACTGGGGGGTGATAGCTGGTTGCTTTCCACGAACCTAATGCGAGCTGTTCTTTTGCTTGCCGATGTTGGTTCTGTATGGCTTCTTGTGAAACTGCTGAAACACTACCAAAAGCCACAATGGCTTGCGAATCTTTATTTTTTGAACCCACTTGTCATATTAGAGTTTACTGGAAATCTTCATTTTGAAGGATTAACCATCTTCTTCATTTTGGGAGGCATTTATCTTTTTCAGAAGAATAGAAAAATAGGCTCCGGCTTTTCGTTAGGCATGGCCGTGGGAATAAAACTCTTACCGTTTATTTACTTACCTGCCACATTCCTGAAGGGTTTAGGAAATCAAAAATGGTTGATAGGAATTTTAGCAGGCGTAATTGGCCTACTGACCTTGCTTCCCCTGTTGAACAGTTCTTTTATAAGTGGAATGAGTAGTAGTCTGGACCTTTACTTCCGGAAGTTCGAATTCAATGCCAGTATCTACTACCTTGTCCGTGAGGTTGGATTTTGGATCTATGGCTACAATAAAATCGCCAGCATTGGACCACTATTGTCGATCATTTCAACATTAGGAATTATCACGATTTCCATTTTAGGTTCAAAGAACCAATGGGAATTACCCAAGATTTTCCTTTTTGTGTTGCTGACATATCTCTCCTTCACCACAACCGTTCATCCATGGTATTCAATTCCACTGATCGCATTTGGTATTTTATCCGGTTATTATTTTCCAATCGTTTGGTCATTAGTAATATTTGTGACTTATGTTGGTTACACAGATGACAGGTATATCCTGAATCCAATTTGGATCATCCTGGAGTACGCAATCGTCTGGTTCGTAATGCTTATGGAACTTAAAGGCAGAAAATTCCTTTTATCGGATAAATGAAATCAACTATCTCATCTCTAACGTTGCTTTTGATCAGTGTCTTCCCTTCTTGTGGTCAGGATTCTTTTGACAACACAATGAGAAAACTGTATCGAAATACAGTCCCACTGATCACTTCAGATTCAATACGGACCGATTCAGAAACAGTGCTATTGGATACACGTTCACCAAGAGAATTTGAAGTGAGTCATCTTCCGGGTGCCCAAATGATCGATTACGATAATTTCAGTAAGGTTGATGTCAAGCACATTGATAAGGACACTGAAATAATCGTATACTGTTCTGTTGGCTATCGAAGTGAACGTATCGGGGAAAAGCTTCAAAAGATGGGGTATAAAAATGTAAAGAACCTTTACGGAGGTATTTTTGACTGGAAGAACAACGGATATGAAGTAGTTGATGAGAACAATCAACCCACAGACAGTGTTCACACTTACAATAAATCATGGTCGCGTTGGCTCTTTAATGGAATAAAAGTTTATGAGTGATAGTTTGTTAATGGTCTTCGTCAAAAACCTGATCCCGGGGATGGTGAAGACACGTCTTGCAGAAGAAATTGGGATCGACCGTGCGCTTGATGTTTATATGGAACTCGTCAGGCACACCAATCAAATCACAAGGAAAGTGGATGTGGATAAGACAGTCTACTACTCCGAATATGTGGAGATTGAGGATGTATGGGATACAGAGGAGTTTGGAGTAAGTGTACAGAAAGGAAATGATCTTGGTGAGAAAATGAGTACGGCATTCGATGAAGCATTTGACTCCTATAAGAAAGTAGTTATTATCGGAAGCGATTGCTATGATCTGGATTCCAAAACAATTTCGACTGCTTTTGCTATGCTGGAAGATCACGATGTAGTGGTTGGCCCTGCAAAGGATGGTGGCTATTATTTATTGGGAATGAAGGAATATTTTCCTCAATTGTTCCAAGACAAAGCATATAGTACTGATAAAGTACTTGAAGAATTACTTGGAGAAGCCGAATCACTTGAGCTAAGTACCTATAAACTTCCAGAGCTCTTGGATGTAGATACCTTGGATGATCTTAAGCAGACAGATATTGATTGGGAATCGCTGGGCGAGGAAGAAGGTCCTGTAGATGAGTTTGAGGAAAATTACTGAATTGCAATTTATTTGCAATAACTATTTTAATTTTATTATTGTAAAATAACTGCAATAAACATTGCATTATATTTGTTGCGTAATTTTTGCAATGAATAGGCCTTCAAATCCATTTCTATTAACCGGATATTTCGGTCCGGAGTATTTCTGCGATCGTGAAGAGGAAACTAAAAAGGTTATTTCCGGAATAAAGAATGGAAGGAATCTGAATGTTTACAATATTCGAAGAATTGGAAAAACGGCTCTCATACATCATTCCTTAGCTAGTCTTCCCGAGACATATATACCCATATTCATAGACATTGAAAAAACCGAGAATCAGGTTGATCTCATCAAGCTTCTCATCAATGCGATAAGTTCCAGGCTAGACGAATTGGACCGTAACCTCTTTCGTCAGGTTGCCCAATGGCTATCTAAAATAGGAGCAACACTTGGAATCGATGAAAACACAGGATTACCAAAAGTGGAGTTTTCATTTAAGGAACGTCCTTCAGATAATACCCTCGAAGAAGTATTTCAACTCATCACACTTGCTCCAAAAAACAACTTCGTCATAGCAATAGATGAATTTCAACAAATCCTTAACTATCCTGAACAAAATACAGAAGCAGTGTTCAGGTCAATCACCCAGAGTTATCCATCTGTACGATTCATTTTTAGTGGAAGCTCCAACCATTTGATGGAACAAATATTCGCAGAAGCCAAAGCTCCATTTTATCAAAGTACCGAGAATATCTCACTAGGCTATATCCCCGAATCGAGCTACCTGGGATTCGCTAAAAAATTTCTACCCAATTGCAATGATGAAATAATTACCAGTCTCATCCGATGGTGCCGACATCATACCTACTATGTTCAATTTGCGCTTAACAAATTGTATGAGTTTTCCAGTGCCGGGCAAGAGTTTTCACTTCAATTAATCAAAACAGAAGTACTGAAAGCCCATGAATTCTACTACTTCAGTGTTAGAAAACTAGTCTCTAGTGATCAGTGGAAAATTCTTAAAGGAATAGCAAATCACTCACCAGTCAATAAACCACTGTCGGCCGATTTCAGTCATGAGATTGGTGTACCCCAAAGCACAATTAAGTATAACTTAAATCAATTAATAGATAAGGATCTGGTACTGAGGGAATCGGATGGATTGAAAATATATAATGTGTTTTTTGGGCATCTGCTAGCTATAAGCAGACATTAGAAGTACTGACCAATCCCCAAAACAAACCCGTTTACTTCTCTATCCTGAAGATCGAAACCGTAATCGATCCGGAAGATCGCATTGAATATTTGCTTTTGGATGAGTCGAACACCCGCTCCGGCGAAGTATTCCTGGTTTGCCAACTGGCCAAAATCAGAGTAACCTCCTCCTGGATTTCTCCAGGAACCGATATCTGAAAACACAACACCCTGAATAGCAATTTTTCCTTTATCCATCAAGGTATGTCGATACTCAAGGTTTAAGATGATCGCTCCTGTTCCTCGATCCACCCGATTACCTACTCCCCGGATGTTCAGATAACTATCAAGTACGAATGGTGCGAACGGGCTTTCCTGGTTGCTACTTAAACCCACACGCAAGCGTGAAGCAAAGTTCCCTTTTGCTCCGGTTCTTCTGAATCTCTTGTGATCATTGAAAAAAATGTAAAACTCAGGATCGTTATCCAGAGACTGGACAGTTTGTATGTTCAGCTGATTGTGCCATCCGTTGAGGTAATAAAAGTGATAATCCACTCTATTTAAAGCAATATTGGCCTTGCCAAGGATCTTGCGCTTATCGACTTCATCCGGAGCGCCGGGGAAATCCCCTTCCGTGTGCTTGGTATAATGCTCAGTGAAATACGCTCCACCAAATTCGACCTTATCCCGAAAGTTTAAATGCTTAACAACCGTTGCACCAAAGGTGTTGTTATCGTACTCGTACTCCACCACGTTTCCGTCAAAAAAAAGTGGCTCCAATGTTCCCCAATGAATAAGATTGATATTCACTCCCCAGGTGGATTGCTTGATTCGATCGAATGTCAGGTGAGTCGCAAAGGAGCTCCGATCATAGTACTGATAATACATGACCAGCTTATTTCCTCTACCTCTTAGGTTTACTTCTGTCAGCCCTGCCTGGACCCAAAAATTCTCCCGGATCCCTCCAAAACTGAAGATTGGCAACAAGGTGTGAAGTTCGTTGCAGTAAAAAGTGACATTGTACCCTTCGCTACCTTCTTCAACTGTGAAAGAAGCATCAGCAAATATTTCAAGATTCACCAGGGTCTGTCGATCTGTTTCAAGCTTAGCTGAATCCAGTAGATCGCCAGGTACAGTGTTTACGAACTGCCTTACGTAAGATTCTTTAGTTCGTCCCAGACCATCAAATGAGATCGAATTAATTGTTTGCCCAAACGCATGAACAAATGAAAGAAGCAATATGTAAACAACTAGGTAGTGTTTAAGCATTTATTGGCGTATCACACGGATACCCAAATTTATAGTTTCGCCAGCACCTTGTCCTTCACTTCCGTTCCAGAAATTTGTATACAAAAACTCAAGTTCGATCAAATTAGGGATCAACTGGTACTTTGTTCCCAGTCCCGATTGAACAAAATAGGAGAAGAATCCCTCACCTTTTTGTAGTGTATCATTGTAATGCGTTGGGAAGTATTCCGACATCCCATAAAAGGTCCAGCGAGGAGTTGGGAAGTAACTAACAAAGAAGCTTGTTTGCGTTTGTAAATAGTCATTCTGTCTGAATGATTCCCGTACGATGTGATACCAAAATGCCTGTTGGAAAAAGAATTGCCATTTTTCACTCAGTGGAAGGTCATAGAAAATCTGGCTTAACCACAGGTGGCCATCATTGTTGAGGAATACATCACTACGATCCGTTCTGCCTTCCAATTCCACAGCTGCAGGAAATAGGAACGTACTTTGAATTGAGAGTCTCTTAAGTGAGTTAAATGGAGCAACTTTGATCTTTGGGCCGAATCCAACCAAAGCTGTACGTGATTCAATCCCGTTTTGCTGATAGTTAGCGTTTTTAATCCACGCATCAACGCCAATGTTTACTTTCGAATTAAGACCATATAAAAACTGATTGATTGAGGTGGTCCAGGTTTGTCTTCCTATAGTGGTTGCTACTTTGTCTCCACTGGCATTAAATGCCTTTGTTTGAGTATAAACGTTTTGAAAGCTCTTGAACTCCCAATCTCCTTTGTCAAAAAGGATTGATGGGGTATAAGTCTGAAGGTTTTCCTGAGCCTTAGCTCCAAAAACCATAAGTAGTATTGCTAATGAAATGATCCTCATGTATTGGAAATTTTTCCAAAGAAACGCCACAGAGGCGAATGTGTTGAGTCAAGTGCGAGACACTTAAGTCAGCTTCTCCATGTCCCGGATCAGTATCCGTCGACGATCGAAATTAATTAGGTTGCGATCACGAAGCTCATTCATCACTGTGGTGACGGTTTGCCTCGAGGTTCCTGTAAGGCTAGCAATATCTTTATGCGTCAGGTGATTCTTGATCATCATCTCAAAACCTACCTTTTGACCCTTTTCTTCGGCTGTTTCACGCAAAAAATCAACAATTCGGGTTCGAGCGTCCTTGAAGACAAGCGATTCGATCTTGCGTTCCATCTTGCGTAATCTGAATCCAACGATCTTTAGGATCTTCAGGCTAAGCTCCTTATTATCCTTCATCAGGTTCTGCAAATCATCAATTGTCATGGCACAGACCCTTGTATCATTGTCCATTGCTTGCGCAAAATCTTCTCTTCGTTGTTCCCCTGCCAGAGCCAATTCTCCGAAAACCTCACCTCTCGCCAAAATGGCTTTGACAATTTCCTTTCCGTCATCAGCATAGGTCCCAATCTTCACCCGGCCACTTGATACCATGTACACATTCTCAGAAGATTGATCCTTGAAGTAAATGAAATCATCCTTCTTGTAGACTCCAGGAGGATGATTGTTTTCCATATATGGCGTTTTCTTAGGGCATAACACCTCAAACAAATCCGTATCTTCGAAGTACCAGATATTTGTTGATTCGCTCATTAGTAACTAAGGTTTAACGCTTTCTTGGTAGGACACAAAATCAACTTCAAATTTGCCAACAATAACGGTTAAGAACAAGTTCAATCCAAAATGCCTTACCTATATATCAAGTCCTTACACCTCATTTTTGTTATAACCTGGTTTGCGGGGCTTTTTTACATCGTACGATTGTTCATCTATCATACAGACGCTCTGGGTAAAGATGACCCGGACCGTACCATTCTCTCGAACCAGTTGTCATTGATGTCAACTCGCCTATGGTACATCATCACCTGGCCATCGGCTGTATTGACACTGATATTCGGTCCATTGCTGTTAGTCCTTCAACCCAGTTGGCTGCAACAGCCATTCATGCATATTAAACTCGGCTTTGTCTTTCTTCTCTTTATCTATCACATGGTCTGTCACCGTATTTACAAGGCCCTTCAAAGACAAGAAGTAAAATATAGTTCAATGCAACTAAGGATTTTCAACGAGGTGGCGACCCTTTTACTCTTTGCCATTGTTTTTCTAATTGTATTAAGAAATGAGCTAAACTGGATTTGGGGAACCCTTGGTCTTGTTAGCTTTGCTGCCGTTCTAATGGTAGCTATTAAGATCTATAAAAGAGTTAGAAAACAATGAAACAATACGTGTTGATCGCCATTATTTCGGTGGCCGCTGCTTGCTCAATGAAAACCACATCTGACAAGTTGCCTATTTACGGACGTACCTTTTATGAGGAAGGTGATACCATTTATCACACCATTCAGGATTTCAGACTAGTTGATCAGGACAGCAGCGGGGTAACAAATGAGACTTTTGAGAATCAGGTGTATGTATCTGATTTCTTCTTTACCACTTGCCCTACCATCTGCCCAAAGATGAAGCAACAAATGCTGAGAGTCTACGAGCAATTTGAGGATAACGAGCAAGTGGCAATCTTGTCTCACACCATCGATCCAAAACACGATACTGTTGCTTTGTTAAATGACTTTGCAAGCAAGTTGGGTGTAAAATCCAGCAAATGGAAATTCGTAACAGGTGACCCGGATTACATTTACGACCTTGGCGAAACCAGTTACATGGTCATGGCTGACGAGGATCCGAATGCACCAGGAGGGTTCATCCATAGCGGAGCATTTTTATTGGTTGATAAGGAGCGAAGGATCAGAGGTATTTATGACGGAACGCTGGAAGACCAGGTTGACATCCTGCTTGAAGATATAAACCGACTACTTAAGGAATATGAACCTATTAACTAAGCTTACCTCCATTCTCTTTTGTGTACTGATGGTCTCTTGCGGTGGTAGCTCTGAAAAACCACAGGGGTCTGAAAACCTGAGTTCCAGAGATAAGATACGACTGAAACAATACCAGGTAGAAGGAGCCAAAGTGTATTCAACTTATTGTGCTAACTGTCATCAACAAGATGGAAAGGGTTTGGCTGCCCTCTATCCACCCTTAGCAGGATCGGACTACCTGATGGCAGATTTTGCCAGAGCAGCCTGTATTATTAAGAATGGTCAATTCAAAGAAATTGAGGTTAATGGGGTCACCTATAACCAAATGATGCCAGCAAATCCGATCACAAACCTGGAAGTCGCTGAGGTACTAACTTTCATTCTCAATGCCTGGGGCAACGAGGGTGGCCTGGTCGGAGTGAAGGATGTAGATCAGTGGATTGATGAATGCGCTGAGTACTAATTCTGGAGTAGCTTTTCCCCGTTTTCCAACGATTCGAGCATGTCAGTCCTGACTTTCGTGATCGAAGCTTTTTGATCATTAAGGTATTTCAAAACTTCTTCATCGGTCCCTTCAAAATTGGGGTCAAAGTTTCTCATCCAATCCATCATCCCCTCATTCGCTGCTGCAATTGCATCAGAAGCATTGATCAATACTGCTGCTGCAGAACTATCAATTGCCTGTAGAGAATCTGCCTGAAGCATCAGGCTTTTTCTGACATTTCTGAGGTTACCCATTTTTGGCATCACTTCATCATGGATCTCGAAAACCTCATCTTTCAACGCTTTTAAGTCAACTTCACCCTTGTTTGACTGACATGAAAAACAAAGGACTGTAATCGTAATTAGGAGAAATTTTTTCATGATAGGTTATTTAGTCAACAGTTACCTCCGCATCCTTGAGGATATACATGAGCTGATCGTAATCAGTGTTGTTCAATTCTAGTCTGCCTGTAACAGTAACTGGTTTAGCAGTGTATTTTACTTCTTCCTTTAGGTAAGCTTCGGCAACAGTCTCAGGTCCGCTACCACCACAAAAAAAGCAAGATGCAATTGGTAGTGATGAAAGAATGATGTGATTGGGTTCGAACATTCCTTCAAATGGAATAATGAATCCTTTCAAAGCCACCTGCTTTCCGTTCATTTTCATCACATCTTCACCAAACTTGGGAACATAAATCTCTCCGTATTCGTCATGAGATTTTTCATACTTCACATCCGCCAGGGTGTCCCAGTTTTTTCCTGAGTCAAGGAACTGCCCAAATGAGGTGAAAGAGATTGCTAAAAATGCTGTAAGAAGTAAAGTTTTCATCGTTCTTGCTTATGTGTCTTACCACGATCAACCACGAGCTAAAGTTTCAGAAATATCTGAACGGTAGGCTAGAAAAGCCGGTATGATCGACGCAAAAATACCTACAATTAAGCTCCCTGCAAGCACATACCACTCTTCATTGATGAAAAGTAAGTCAGCGCCTCCAAGCTGCTTCAAAGAATTGCCAAGAATTATAAAACCCGAATGTGCAAGGGCAAAGCCAAACAGGCTCCCGATCAAGGTCAGGAGAATTCCTTCGACAAGGATCATCACAAAAACTTTGCCTCGGGTAGCACCCATTGAACGCATAATTGCCAATTCATACTTACGCTCTTTAAGAGAGTTGATCAATGCAATGAAGACACTAGCAGCACTCAGAACGATAATGACAATTCCCAGAATGTTAACCACATCCACACCTACACCGATGATATTGAATAGGCGAGCGGTCTCATAAGGTGGTGAAGCGGCTTGAAGATTACTTGTTCCATTTACAATGCGTGGAAGCTGTACAGCAGCCATTGGTGAACGATACTTTACAAGCAAAGTTGTTATGTCCTGCTCCTCCAATTGCTCTTTGGTAACACTAATTCCGAGCTTTTCAATAGTCACAAGATCATGTAAATCTCCTACCTCCTCATGGTCATGCTCTTCTTCATAGCCATGCACATGCCAGACACTTTCTACAGATACCAATATCAACTGATCCAGTACACTTCCGGATGGTTCCAGGATACCCACAACCTTAAATGGATGCTCGTCGTGACCACTTCCTCCCTCCGCAAGTCCGTGTTCGCTCGCCAATTCATCGCCAAGACCGATGGAATGTTCACTCGCTATTGCCGCACCGACCACAGCCGTCATTTCACCTCCAAACCATTCTCCAGAAGAAAGTTTTCCTTCATATAGTTCAGGATATGCTAAAGTTGTACCGACTATACGATAACCTTTGAAACTATCACCGAGTGCCATCGGTATAGCAGACGCGACCAATCTGTTCTTTGATAAATTTTCTGCATCCTTCAGCGATATATTTCCTGTCGGAAAGTCAATATGAAAAATACTTGCAAGGATGATCTGAAGAGGACTACCCTTCGCTCCTACTACCAGGTCAATTCCACTCGCATTCTTATTGATCTCATTTTTTAGGAATGAACTTGTCAATAGAATGCTTACAATGATACTTACTCCGAATCCAAAGAGCAGCAAACTCAATAGTGAGCTAAGCGGCTTTGCTATGACATTTTTAAAACTTAATGTGAAAATGTTCATAGCACCAGTTGATTTTCAAATTCAGATTTTACTCTGTGATCATGTGTCGCAATTATAAGGGTGGATCCACACGACTCGGCCTGTTGTTTTAACAGTTGCACTACTTTCTGACAGTTTGTGTCATCAAGACTAGCCGTTGGCTCATCGGCAAGTAACAATTTCGGCTTGTTCAGTAAGGCCCTGGCGATAGAAACACGTTGCGCTTGTCCCTGACTGATTTGATGCACTTTTCTTGAACTCAAATGAAGAATATCCAGTTGCTCCATCATTTTCCTCACTTCGCCTCTATTGATCTTTTTCTTTCCTAGGTATTGTGCAAGGTTCAGATTTTCCAATACAGATAATGAACTTACCAAATGAGGTCTTTGAAAAACAATCCCGATATGCGCCCCTCTAAACCGATCAAGTTCCGTCTGACTCAATGAGTTGATACTAACCTGATCAATCCAAACCTCCCCTTCTTCAGCTGTCATCAACCCACCGATCAAGTGGAGCAAGGTTGTTTTCCCCGAACCTGAATTGCCAATAATAATACTGTGGACCCCATTGTCTACCTGCCAATCCGGGTAGGTCAGTTGAGAATCAGGTCCGTAAACATGTTTGATTGATTTTATTTCCAGCATCTAGCTATTGAGTTCCTTCCTAATACGTTTGATTTGGTGCACATGGTGGCGTTGATGATAAATCAATGAATCCACTGCCTCATTCAGTGCCTGGCGACCTGCCATTGGATGTTTAAACACTGTCCGATCAAGAAGGTTCCTTGGGTACTCTTCAACATACTTCCAAATAGCCTCTCTAGTCTCTTTCCATTTGCTTCTTATGTCGTTCAGGGAATAATCGCCAGGGGGATTGGCTATGTATGAAGGTGCTTTCCATTTTAGTGAGCTGCTTAAAAATCCACAGGTAAACCACATTTTGAACTTATTCCACCAGGTCGTTTTTGGCATTTGCTCTCCGGCTTTGATCTTCTTCTTCATGTAGTTAAGGGAGGCTTCCTCAGACATTTGTAAGTGACTCAGCACCTGGATAAGTGACCACCCTTTACCATTCTTCGTATGTAACAGAGGGTCCACATGTTCCAATTCCTCAAAAATGTGGTCTGTTTCCTCATCTAGCATGATCAACTTATTTCTCAAGTCATTTTCCACTGAAAAAGCATTTTTTTGCTAAAAAATATAAAAAAAGTTATCTTCGATCCTGTAAATCAGCCTGTTAGAAGGTAAACCACCCAAACCATGATCAGTCCGCTGGCTGGTCGAGCATCTGAAACAGCTGCTCTGCGTCTAAAATAGTGTGTTCGAACATAATTTGACATCAATTGTTGATGAATGGTGACACACAATTCAACCACTCATTTACGTTACAAAAAGCGCATGCTATTGGTTTTAAAAGTAATTTGCGGGTGAAATCCGCCTAAACTCCAATAAAGTGGATATTTTAGATATAATCGCCTTATTCATCTTCCTTTCAGGAGCATTTATTTTTATAAATACTTTCTACCTGAAACTGCCTTCATCAATCGGTTTGATGATTCTGGCTCTTGCACTTTCGATCATGGTGCTGGTTGTAGGAAACCTTTTCCCTGAGTTGCATTTAGCAGAACATGTTAAAGAATACGAGTTTGAAGAGGTCCTCTACCAGATTGTATTAACGTTCATGCTCTTTTCCGGAGCACTCAATATAGATTTTAAGAAATTAAGCAGCCAACGCAGACCCGTCCTCGTGCTGGCTATCGTGGGAGTTATGCTGTCCACGGTGATCATTGGGACACTTGTGTATTTCATGCTCTCAGCCATGAGCATCCACCTGGATTACCTCTATTGCCTGGTATTTGGTGCGCTCATATCACCTACAGATCCAATTGCTGTGACAAGGACTATCCAGCGTTTTCACCTGAAAGAAGACCTGGAAATTAAGATTGCAGGAGAATCATTATTTAATGATGGTATTGCGGTTGTACTCGCATTGACGATCCTTGATATTGCACATGCAGCAGGAGATCATACACTTACCTTGTTTGAAACGGCCTATATCGTTATCGCTGATATCGGCGGAGGGATCTTCATTGGGTTATTCCTGGGTTATGTGGGCTATCGACTACTAAAGTATGTCGATAATGACGCAGTTGAAGTTGAGGTTTTGATCACACTTGCGATCGTCATGGTTGGATCACAATTAGCTGAGTTCATCCATGTCTCTGCCAAGCAGGCGGCCGTAGTAATGGGATTGGTTATCGGAAACGAAGGCCGAAGTACCCATGTGGCCAGTGCTGCCGGTGATTATGTATTCAAATTCTGGAATCTCCTTGAAGAGACCTTTAGTGCAATGCTCTTTGTTTTAATAGGTCTCGAAATGCTCGTGCTGGATCTTCGATTGGATTTTATAGCAGCAGGTTTCTTCGCAGTATGTATCGTGTTGTTTGGACGTTGGTTGAGTGTTTTCTTACCTATCAAGATGATGTCCATTAAAGACAATTTTGAACGGAACACTATTTCAGTGCTGACGTGGGGTGCATTGAGAGGTGGCCTTCCTATTGCGCTTTCACTGTCACTTACTGACTTCCATGGAAAAGAGATTATCGTGACAATGACCTACATAGTTGTAGTCTGTTCCGTCCTTTATCAAGGTTTATCCGTACCTACACTTATGAAGATGAGTCAAAGCGAGCGGAGAACATAAAATCGCTTTCCTTTTACTGAGCTTCTTTGGCAATCGTACTAATTTTGGCGCATGTCGAAAATATGTCCTTTTTTGATCCTGTTGGTTCTGTTTGCAGGATGCGGAGAAAATGACAAGGCAGAAAAACCAGCTACCCCACGGATTAGGAAGTTAACCAAGCTTGTTACTCCGAAGCAAAACCAGCAATTTTCTATGGGTGATCAGGTGTCTGTTGAAATCAATCCGGGTGATCAGTCAGTTGATTCGATAATAGTAGAATTGAGCGGAAGTCGTGAAGTATTCACAGATCCGGTATTTACTTTAGATGCAACAAGTAGTCGTGTAGGAAGTACTAGAATCAGAACCACTGTCTACTTCGGAGAGCAAAAAGAGTCACACCAGGCGAAGGTTGTTTTCCTCCCCAACAATCCCCCGGAAGAGTATACTTATGAAATCGTAAACACCTTCCCTCATGACCCCAATGACTATACGCAAGGTCTGCTGATACACGATGGGTTTATGTATGAGAGCACCGGTCAAAATGGAAGCTCAACTTTTGAAAAAAAGCATATTGAATCAGGGGAAACAGTGACCCAAATCAACTTGTCTGATGACTATTTTGGGGAGGGGTTGGCAATATTAAATGATCAGTTCTATCAAATAACCTACACAGCTGGAGCCTGCTTTGTGTATGATCAAAATCTTGAGCGAATCAACACATTTAGCTATCAGGGTCAGGGTTGGGGATTAACTGAATATGAAGGGAAACTACTGATGACCAATAGTTCTGAAAAGATCGCTATTCGAGATCCAAACTCATTTTCTGTCATTGAGGAGTTTGAAGTCTATGATACTAATGGCAAAGTTGATTATCTGAATGAACTGGAAATAATTGATGGAATGATCTATGCCAATATCTATCAAAAGGATCTGATCGTTGTAATAGACCCGGAAACCGGCGCTGTTGTGAGAAACATTGATATGAGCGGGTTGTTAAATTCAGCAGAAGCTCGACGTGCAGACGTATTAAACGGTATCGCCTATGACAATGCTAATGGTAGAATATTTGTTACCGGGAAATTGTGGCCCAAATTATTTGAAGTAAATTTTATACCTAAAAAACCCGTCCAATGACATTAGAAGAAGTTACCAACAAAATCAAGTCGCTAGCAGAAACTCATAGTGGAAAGTTCCAGGGCAAAGCCAACTTCCAGTTTGAAGATGGCGTAGTACATCTTGATGATACTGTTTCCCCTCCAGTCGTTTCTAACGAAGAAGGTGAAGCGCCGTTTTCGATTGAAATGACCGCTGAAGATTTTTCAAAAATACTTAGCGGGGACCTTAATGTGATGATGGCCTTTATGACCGGGAAATTGAAGATCAAAGGTGATAAGGGAGCAGCCATGAAGCTTACTTCTTTGTTTTAATGTCATTCGGAAAGAAACTCCTACTTCTCAGCATATTATCCTATGTGATCATTTCCGCGAATATTGGTGGCTATTCCATCTATATGCTGGATGAAGCTAAGAATACACAGTGTGCGAGGGAAATGGCTGATCGTGGCGACTGGGTAGTACCTACCTTCAACACCTATCTTCGAACAGATAAACCACCTCTTCACTATTACTACATGCGACTAAGCTATGCGGTGTTTGGTGACGGGGCTTTTGGAGCACGCTTCTTTTCGGCAGTGTTTGGCGTATTGACGGTCATATTGACCTTCCTTTTTGCAAGAACTTATATAAGTGAACGGGCAGCCTTACTTTCTTCTTTTGTTCTGCTTTCATCACTTGGTTTCGTCGCACAGTTTCATTTGGCAGTACCAGACCCTTACCTCATTTTCTTCATCGCATTGACTTTGCTTAGTTACTTCCATTACGAGCAAACTCAAAAACGAAAATTCTTATACCTCGCATACATCGCGGTTGGCTTAGGTGTGTTGACCAAAGGGCCGATAGCTATTGTGCTTCCTGGGATGGGGATCTTCTTCTATATGATCTACAAAAAGAAGATGACGGCACGAGAATTGCTAATGCTGAATCCTCCTTTGGGTATCATCATTATTTTGTTGATTGCAGGGCCTTGGTACTACCTCGTTCATCAGGCCACCGATGGAGCATGGACTCAAGGGTTTTTTCTTGATCATAATGTCAATCGTTTCAATGCCCCGAAGGAAGGGCATTCAGGAGGTTTTTGGCTCCCCACCGCGTACGCACTCGGAATGCTGCTCCCGTTTTCAATCTTTATAATTCAAGCAATAAGAAGTGCGATCAAAGAAAGAAGTGACCTGCTGGTGTTTTGCCTGATATCACTGGCTTGCATGCTTTTCTTCTTTTCGATTGCCAGTACCAAACTTCCGGGATATACTTCACCGATCTTTCCATTTGCCGCTATCATTCTTGGTTTCTATTTGTCCAAACTCAATGCAGAACATTCCAAATGGACATGGCTATCCGTGATCTTCTATGCTTTAGTAGCTTTTGGTCTTTTCATTGGAAGTAAGCCAGGAATAGCCAATGCCAAGGAGATAAGTCACCTCACCCACCTACAATGGTATTTTATTCCATTACCGATTGCTGCTCTTACTGCAATCACGTTCTTGATTCTAAAAAGAATTTCAGCAGCGATCCTGACAGTTGGTTTTGGGTTCCTCCTGATGCATCAGCTTTTCTTCTATTTCGTTTTTCCTCAGGTTAACAATCAAAATCCAGTGATCAGGACTATGCCTCTGATCAAAGATGAACCACATATGATCAGCTTTTCCAGGCTGAATTCGGGCTATGTACATGCATTGGATCGATTCATCCCTGTGGTTTTTGAAGGTGATGATTTGCGGGATTACTTAAATGGGAAAGAAGAAACGATCGTTTTCACTCGACCTGAATACCTTGAACTTCTTTCAGGCTTCAACTACGAGGAGATTGCCCGGGAACCAGACTTGTTCGACGGAACAACGACTGTGATCCTAAAGGCTTTCGGTGAGTAGGTCTTCTTTTAGATAACCTTCAAATGCTTTATACAAAGTAACTGCGACCAGTACTCCGATCATTGATCCAATAGTTACATCAATTAGAAAGTGTTGGTTTAGGTACATCCTCGAAATTCCAACAAGGACCGCACAGAGTAGGAACAGGACCGATAATCCTTTCTTTTCAAAGGTCAGCGCCAGGAATGTAGCAATAGCAAAAGCGGACATGGTGTGACCCGATGGGAACGAGTTGAAATCGTGGATCCTAACGCCCTCGATTAGATTTAACACATCCTGCCCCTCAAAGTATTTCCTTGGCCTTGGTGTACCCTTGAAGATGAATTGCTTCATTACCCATGAGATCAAGCCATGAACAATTCCAACCAAACCAAAGATCAGACCATACCTCTTCTTCCATATCAATAAGCCTATCGCAACTAGTGCATAAAAGATCCCATCTCCACCGAAGGTCCACATTTTAAAAAAGAAGGTCAACAGGTCATTCTGAATAGTATTCATCCAAATCACAGCATCACCGTGTTGGTAAGCTGTCACTAGCATGATCCCGGAAATAAAGAAAACGAGGTAGGGTACCAGGAAGTACCTAAACGTGTGTGATTTCATTACCTTAAGATGTAGAGCTTGCCAAATCCATTTTTGAATGCACGATCTGCACTGGTGGCTCTGCGATCAAGACTTTGTCCATTAGAATTGATAAATACTTTGTAAAAGTACACCCCGTTAGCTAATACGTCTCCAAATTCATCTCCACCATCCCAGGCATACTCCGTGATATTGTTACCAATCCGGATCGTGCCAATTTCATCCTGGGTGATTTCTCGAACTACCCTTCCTGAAACCGTGAGTATCTGTATTTTGATCTGATCCGGAATTACACTTCCGGTTAACGTGAATACAAACCTGCAACTTGTGGAGAAAGGATTTGGATAGGGGTAAAAGTGAGTCACAGAGGATTCATTGATCACCTCAAAGTTGATCTCATACGGCTCTGTTCCAGCCTGATTTCCTGATTCGTCTTCCGCCTGTATCCTTAAACCGTAAACTCCGTCATCTAATGGTCCCGGAGCGTAGGTCACCTCAAAATCCTGAGATTCGGTTGCCGGAGTGAATTCAAGTGTCGGATCAGAGAAGTTAACGCGTTGAAAGATGCTGGCTTCTCCGGGCAGCCGTAAGGATATATTCACACCAGTGGTATCGTCTTTGATCAGGAATTGGTTCTGATCACGCATTCTGATGGCTATGTTGGGTGTTGGTGAAACAATATCACCGTCAAGAATGTGTGCCCCATCGAAAGTAACATCCAATACTGGGTTAGTTTCATCCGGGATCACTTCAATTTGATTCGCAAGCGTCAACCGGTTATTGAAATCGTACATTTCGTTCTCGTTCGGAATCACTTCCACTACCAGGCTATTTGCACCAGAGAATCCTATTGATGGAAAGGAAGCCGTAAAAGCGGTAGTGTCATTTGTTGTCGGAGGTCCTATCCTCATAGACCCGGTTTGTGTGCTAGCTGAATTCTGATTGATCATGCGAAGGTTCACATCCAATGAATCTGTGAAATCCAGGTTTGAAAGATTGTAAAAGAATAGATCAACAGAAACATTCTCACCTTCCTGGAATGTTGAACCACTTTTGCTAGCCGGGAAAACAAGCCCTTCAGGAGGTAAGTCGTAACTCAGTTGCCAAAAGTTCAATTGAGGTGGAGTAAGGTCCGTTTCATCGTCAAAGGTGAATTCAAGTTCCAGCTCCGGATAAACTGTTTCATCAATGGAACTCACATCGATGGTTTCTGCACGTGAACGCTCAAATTCCGGAATCAGACTGGAGTTACCATCTATATCAACTCCATAAATATTTAATGAATAATTATCATTTGCATCTTCTGTGATGTTAAAGGCATAGTCAATCCAATTTCGAGCAGGCCCAACTTCCTTTGTTCGAATGGTGCCACTGGTGAAGCTTCCCATCACATTATCCTGAAGTCGAAGGCTTTGTTCCCTGACAGGAGAGCCGCCTCCATTGTCAACCAAAACTGTGGCGGATCCAGGAGCATCACCTTTCCTACCAAGACAGATAATCGGTTGGCCATCAATAAGCGCCGCTATGGTTGCGGAACTAATCCCAATTGAATTTAAAGTGGTTTCGAACGTCGCATTCCAGTTAGAGTACGTGATGTCGCCAATGTTAAATAGCACAATCTGATCGCCATCCCGCATGTTGTCAATCACTGTCTGAAGATCGCCATCGACGAGAAGGTCATTCTCTGTGAAATTGTAGATCCTTTGCGGAAGCCTTCCACATACCTCCGGATCGAAGACACCAACAAGTCCTGAATCGTAGGGTTTATAGGGATCACCGCTCTCTTTGTCAAAGGCAATGGCATTAAGGGTATTGGTTCGACAGAATGGATCAATAGGTTCCGAAGTGACCATAAAGTCGAGTCCGCCAACGATGGCTTGAATATCATCATAGACCAGTGGATTGTCTACTCCAAAAGTGAAAATATCTATGGGTGTAACGGACTGAATAAATTCCCAACGATTGCTCCCGGCGTTGTATTCAACACCTGTAACAGTGGCATCATTTACCTGATCGTTCGTGTACTGACCCCAACCATTAGGAACTCCTCCAACAATGGAAAAGGAAGTGGTTACCCAATCATTGGACTCATCCGGGCCAGGATCTGCATACCGTGTACGCCAAAAAACCGTTGAACTATCTGCCAAACTCCACTGACTGAAATCGAAAGTATGCCTCATGATCAGCTCTCCATTCACCGTAAAGGATCGCTTGTTTGAGCTATCAAAATCGGGTGAAGTATCAATTTCTAATGCATAACCTCTCTCTGACTCCAATGGGTTACTTGATTGCCAAACCATTTCAACCTGTTGATTGCTTGTTACTCCGTTATCAACCGGAATAAGGTGTGACGTGTTCCCGCTGAAGATCAGTAATTCCAGACTGGATGTATTATTCGATTCACTGAGCTCCGTGACCGTGTTAATCGGATCCAGGTTAACGTTCAGGACGTTCTGACCCGTGTTTTCATTAGATAGGTCGTTGGGTAGATACATAACCAATGTATCAAGTCGTAGTGGACGTTCGAATCGCTCAACATATGAAATCATGTTTCCATCTGGAAATATGCGATCTACCTGAACAATTAATGAGTCGGAAACTGTTCTACCAAAGTTCTTAACGATCATGTTCAATTTAAAGGAGTCCTGATTAGCCAGGACTTGCTGCCCAATGATCGCTTCTGCATACAAGCTATTTTCATCAATATGGTAGTCCGGATGGTCTGCTCCAAACACTCTATAAGCAGGATCGCCCTGAAGTAGCATTTGTTGGATCTGGGTCAAACTTGTAACTCCACTCCCAAAATTGCTCAGGTACCGTGAAGACACTTCTACTACGACATTGCCAATTGACTGCCCGATAAAAACATCGTTGGCATAAGCAATGTCATAGTATAGGTTACTCCAGTTACGAAGGGTGCTGGCAATCGCAAAATCTGCATGTGCCATGAAAGCCACAGCTCCCAGTTCAGGTGTGCTCATCCAATCCTCACCAAATGTTGAGCCACTTCCAAAAATCTCTCCTGCCTTACACCCGTTAACCAGGAACACCGGGTATTTACCACGGTTCATAAATCCGAATTCCGGATCCGAAACAATGCCTATCTCAATGTCTGTAGCAGTGCCACTTGAGTGGCCAAAGAAGGTCACATAACCTACTCCCTGGTTGATCCGGTCAGCTACGTCGATGAACTCAACTGCCTCGCTTGTTTTCTTAGCGGTATTGAATGCCCGACCGCCAATGAAATCTACCTCCAGTACATCTGTGAAGTTCTGGATGTAGCTGGCAAATTGCTCCGGCTCGCCAGCCGAGAATCCTCCACTCAGCTGAAGAAAATCTTTTCGCCAAAGCTGATCAAAAGGAAGGGCCTCCATTTCTATGATCTTGTTGAGATAAGCGGTCACGTCAGCCGTAGTGAACGCATTAAGTCTACCGATCGGTATGCCGGGGAGGTTAGGATCAGTGTTGATACCGAGCGTATACATTAAGTCGCTACCTGGAAGCCCATAAGTGGGGACATTCACTGTGGTTTGAGTCCCACGATAATAATTAGTGTTGGGAGTAAAGCCTTTACCGATTATGAATACATACTCCGGACTACCCTCAGAAACGGCATACCTGATGTAATTCCAAATCCCTAGCGGAGAAGGATCTCCGTAATTGAACAGATCGTAGATATCATCAATTTCATCAATAGAGACATTGTAGCTTCCTCCGGCAGTGGACTCCCGATAAATTTTGTAATCATTGATTGGATCGCCGGAAACTCTAAGCCGCTCATCAGTAATGATTAAATAGTTCTTTCCTGTCAGATCAGGTTCTGTAAGAGTGACTTCCTCAATTGATTCAACAGCTGCAGGATTAGCTGCAGCCATGATCTTATGATCACTGACAAAATTTGGGATCACTGCCTCGACCCTGTCAGAAAAATTGGTAGTAGCAATTCGAATAGGATTGATTGGATCATTGATATCATAAACAGAAGTTCCGGCAGCATTGGTTGTACTAATTCTCAGATATGCCTTCGCAGCTGCTGGGGTGCCCAATGTAAACACCTTGTTCTCACTTGCTCCAACTGAAATAGTTTGTGGGTAAGTCACACGCATGTAGGCAACTGAAATAAAGTCAGCTTCATCCGGAAATCCTTCCCTGAATACTCGAATGGTTAACTCACCTCCGGCACCAATATTCGATTCAGAGATTGTAAATCCATCAAGGGTACTTCCCCACCCATTAAATACCGTCGAGCCCAATGTAGTCAATGATCCTGCATCAGGACCTGCACTAGTTTGAGCATTGTGAGCCAAGCTATTTCCACCTATCAAAACAAAATCACAACTTGGGTCAGTCCCGGTCACACGGTTTTGGAGTACGAAACTGTGATCGGTCGACCCTCCCTTGCCAACATAGGGACCAGTCCAGCCTTCGGCTTCATCGTATTTACTCAATGTGAATGTAGAACTGAATTGGAGTCCTCTTCCATACGTAGAGGTTTCAAGATCAATACTTTCCTCCAAATGGTAAGGTTCGGCGGTTAATCCCGTAGCATCCTGATCGGATGAAAATACCATTCGCTTACCGTTCTCACTCCCCAACTTATAAGTAAGAAAGTAAGTAGCCGTGTCAGTGAAGAGGTTATAGAAGGTATGAGGTTGGTCGCCAACATCATAAAGTGGGCTATCAGTGGACCCATCATTCCTTTGACCATAGAATTCAAGGTAATTCAACGTTCCATCTCCGTTCGCTACTACTGCAATCGCAACTTCCTCCCCTCGACGAAACAACTGAATCCTACTTGCAGGTACCGTACTTACCGGAAACCCAGCAGCCGCCAACTCTGCAGATGTAACACGATAAAAATCATCATCAACTACCTTAAGCTTAAAATATCGCTGGGTGAAGTCGATCCATTCAATACCAAACTGAGCCTTGCCTGGTAAGGAAAGCAAAAGCATCAAGATCGATATACAACTACTTATTCTCAACATAGAAATCAACTTTTATGGAGAATACATGAGAAAATAAACCGGGAGCTAAATCGCCGATATCTGTTAAAGCATAATCAATGGTCAGTTCTTTGATCTGTAATCCCAAACCTAGGTTTGGTTGTGCTGTCCAGGAGGTAGATCCATCAAAATCCTTTATTTGCTGGAATTGATTAATGCCTAGTCGGAGAAATCCTAGTTGCTTGTAGTCAAACTCCAGTCCCACCTTTGGGTCGATAGAAAGTAGATTGGTTCTCAAAAGAGTATTTCGTTTACCATCAAATGTCCAGTCAAGGTCCATTGAAGTCAGCAACCCAAATTGATCTCCTATCTCGAATGAACGTGAAGCCCCCAGAACCAATCTCGGGAGGGTGATCTCTACTGAATTGACGGGAACATCATTTCCGGTAAGTGCATAAACATCTTCCACTTCCTCCGCATTATGAGACCAGGCATTAAAAGTGCCTAAAACATCTCTGGCGACAATACCAACGTTCCATTTCTTGAAAGTCTTTTGGGCACCAACGTCAAACCCGAATCCCCAGGCCTTTGAAAAGCTACCTACGGTCCGGTGAACAATTTTCAGGTTTCCTCCAATTTTGATCCCACCCTGCCAGGGCAACTTCCGCGCATACGAAAAAAGAAATCCATAATCCGAAGAAGAGAAAAACTCTATGTTGTCATAGTTGATTGCGCCATTTACGTCAACCAAAAATCGGGTATCCGGGATATCATCAACTGAGAATCTGATCACAGATAGGGCTACTTTACTTTCTTCGTCTACAGAGGTAGCAAAGGCACCGTAATCATAGTTGGCAAGACCACCAAAGTATGATGAGTGCATCAATGCTAGCTGATGATCAGATTTGAGGTCGTTCAATCCGGCTGGGTTCCAAAAGCCTGATGTGACATCATCTATAAATGAAACAGCAGTAAATCCCATTCCAAATGACCTGGCACTCACACCGATATTCAGAAATTCATTGCTGTATTTTGGTGTCTGATCACCCTCGAAAGAGGTATCCTGGGAGTACAAAGAAGACCCGCACAACAGGAAAATCCCAAATACAAAATACCTCATATCAACCGAATCAATTGCAAGTTAGCTACACCCATTCAAGAGTACACATAGGATTCTACCAACCTTATCTATTCTACGATAAAGTGTCAAAAATCGTATTTTATATAACTAATTTAATTTAAAATATGATTTTATAAAGAAAAACACGACTTGTGTACATTTTTTCGCTTAGTACTTGGCCATACAAAGTACCTTTACGTATACACTTCTGAACGTCGCTTAATTAGAGGTGGCTTTGAGTTAGTAAAGGTAAAGATTTTGAGATGAATATTGAGAACACACAAGTACAGATGAGGAAGGGGATCCTGGAGTTTTGCATTATGCATATCATCTCTCGTGGTGAGGTTTATGCCTCGGATATGTTGGAGGAACTCACCTCTGCCAAGATCATGGTAGTGGAAGGGACATTGTACCCACTTCTCACTCGCCTGCGAAAAGCGGGACTTGTCGATTATAAATGGGTGGAATCCAGTTCTGGCCCCCCGCGCAAGTATTATACGTTGACCGAGGATGGTCAGAAATTTCTCAACGGTCTGGATCAGACGTGGGACGAATTAGTAAGCTCAACCAAAAAAATCATCGCCAACAAGAAAGCAAGTAAGACAAGCAAGAAATCATGAAGAAGAATATAAGCATAAACATCGGGGGAATCATTTTCCATATCGAGGAAGATGGATACGAGAAGTTGAAAAATTACCTCGATTCGGTGAACAGTTACTTCTCCACCTTCGAAGACAGCAAGGAAATCATTGAAGACATAGAAGGTAGAATTGCTGAGATCTTTCTTGCACGACTTGATGAAGGCAAACAGGTGATCAGCCAAGTTGATGTCGATGAATTGATCAACATCATGGGAACTACCAAAGATTTTGATGCTGCCATTGAAACGGAACCTGAAGAGGAGCCTGCCAAGGAAACCACAGAAGAAGAACCAAAAGCAGAGAAAAAAGAAACAACTGATAAAAAGCTTTTCAGGGATTCCAAGAGAAAAGTGATTGGTGGGGTTGCTTCCGGACTGGCACACTTTTTTGGGATTGATCCGATCTGGGTAAGGTTATTGTTCCTGGCATTCCTGTTCAACATTGTTTTCTGGGGTTTGAGTACATTCATTTTTGTCGCCTACATCGTTCTATGGATTGCTATTCCTGCCAGCGACAAATTGGATGACGATAAGGCAGTCAAAAAGCTTTACCGGGACTCTGAAGACAGGGTTCTTGGTGGGGTGAGTAGTGGGATCGCTCAATACTTTGGGGTAGACACAATCATCATAAGAGTGTTGTTTGTGGTCTCTATATTCCTGGGAGGAGCGGGACTAGTGGCCTACATAATCTTGTGGATCATTACTCCGGAGGCCAAAACAATCACTGAAAAAATGCAGATGCAAGGTGAGCCTGTAACGATCTCCAATATCGAAGAGAATGTGAAGAAGAGCCTCAATGTACGGGAAGGTGAAGAAAACGTATTTGTTAAGATTCTGCTTTTCCCATTCCGTCTAATTGCTATCATCTTCAAGGCATTGGGTGAATTATTGGGGCCACTTTTGAAGTTTGCAGTAGAAGCCCTGCGGATCTTAGTTGGAGTATTCCTGGTGTTCCTGGGCTTTGTTATGATGATCTGTTTCACGATGGCATTCTTTGTCCTGTTAGGGCTTGGTGGTTCGATGGAACACCTGATCCAATTTGGTACTTTACCTGCAGATTATTTGATCGGATCGCTTAGTACTGTTACGATCATCTCAAGTTACCTGGTAACCATGGTTCCTTCTCTGGCCATTGCCTTGGGAGGACTGTCAATCATCACCAGGAAGATGGTCACCAGACCGTTTGTCGGATGGTCAATGTTTGGTCTGTGGCTATTAGGGCTTATTGGGCTGGCTTTCTCCGTACCAACATTCATCAGGGATTTCAGTACAGAAAACAGCTACATTGAAGAACGTACGTTCAAAGTAACAGATGAAACACCTACACTTTACCTGAATGAAATTGATTATGGATTCGGTTATGAAGGGGTAGAACTCAAACTCAGGGGTCATTCTGACAGTACGTATTTACTCAAGCTTGATTTTGAATCCAGGGGAGCTACGCGTTCTGCCGCAAGAGAAAATGCGAGCGCAGTTGATTACTTCGTAGAACAACGAAATGGTGATTTCTACTTTGATAACGAACTGTCTTTCGATAATGACACACCATTCAGGCTGCAGCGGTTAGAGGCCACTTTCTTTATTCCTTATGGTCAGGTTTTCAGGATGGAAGACGAGCTAGCTGATATTTTGAGAAACACGCTGTACCTCCGAGGTTATCGCTCCTGGCAAATGGAAGATAACGACTGGGTTTTTGATCAAGGGGGCATTAGATGCCTGACCTGTGATGAGAATGAAGATTCTTCTTTTAAATATGAGAGAAGAGGCGGTTCCAGGAGTCAGAGCTATGAGTTCACAAACTTTGATGAGCTAAGGATCATATCGCTGTTCGATTTCGACATCCGCCAGGGAGACTCTTACCGAATTGAATTACAAGGAGATGAGGACGCCCTTGATAATATTGCTCTGATCCAACATGGAGATGAACTTGAAATAAAATCTCGGGAAGACTGGAAGTGGTGGAGAGAAGAGCACTGGGACAAAGTGAAGATATACATCGAAATGCCGGAGCTGGAGTACCTCTTTGTGCGGGGAGCTTGTGAAGGTGACGTTCGAGGTTTTGATAATGAGGAGATCACTTTTAAAGTAGAAGGTGCCTCTGAAGTCTGGGCAGACATAGAAACAGAATATACCTATGTAGATATCGCAGGAGCTTCGGAACTTACATTGGTAGGTAAATCTGAAAACATGGAAGCTGATATCATTGGAGCTTCGGAACTCAGTGCCTTCAGTTTTGAAGTAGAAGATGTTGATGTACGAGCTGTCGGCGGATCTACTGTCAGGGTATATGCAAGTAATGATTTGGAAGCAGACGCTATAGGCGCAAGCAGCATACGATATAGAGGAAACCCACGAGTTTCCTCGGATAGTAAAGGGCTTAGTTCGATCAGAAAAGACTAACCCGACTTTGAATAAAAAGGATATCTAATTGGTCATGGAGGGTCAAGGACCCTCAGTCATTTAGGTTTTGGTTTTTCCCCTGCTTTTGGTCAGGCAGGGGAATTTATATACCTCAAATATGAAAACACCATTGACATTAAGATACATCTTCCTCACCTTGGTTGCGGTGATCTTCACCTGGATGCTTCATGAATTTGCTCACTGGGCAATGGGAGAGCTTTTGGGATATGAAATGAAACTTTCACTCAACGCGGTTTCTAATGTAGATGAAAAGTATACATACCCCTGGCACAAAGATTTGGTTAGTCTGGCTGGGCCGGTAGTAACAATCATTCAGGCTTTGGTGGTGTTTTTCCTTCTAACAAAAAGGCCAGTTCAAGACCTTTTCCCTTTTCTATTCACACCATTCTACATGCGAATAGTCGCTACCATCGTCAACTTTTTTAACATAAATGACGAAGGAAGAGTAAGCGAAAGTATCGGCCTGGGACCTTACGTACTTCCTTTTGCGGTTTCCATTTTTCTTTTTCTTCTTGTCTTAATGATTACAAGGAAGTGGGCGTATTCAACCCGATTCATTGTATGGACAACACTTCTTGTGATTCTGTTTAGCTCAATTTTGATATTAACTGATCAGTATTATCACATCAGGTTACTCTGATTCAAAAGATCATAGTCAAAACCATTTCTGCAAAATTCAGTTAGCAGAAAACATTTGAATTGATACGGTATTGAATAAAACGGTAAGTAAATTGAGTTTTTTTTAAACCTTAAATCTAAGACGTATGAAAAAGTTTATCTCACCTATCCTTGTGGTAATCATTTCTTTTGGACTCTTCGCTTGCAAAGAGGAAGCGATCAATCCAATGTTGGACGAAGTTGAAGTCCCGAGTGAAGAAAGTACTGAAGGAGGAACTGATCCTGATGAGGATGGTGGCTCCAAAGCCGGCTGATTAAGAAAGTAATAAAGGAGAATGTTTCAACGATCATTCTCCTTTTTTTGGTTTACTTTCCATTATGTGTTAAAATAGCATTGTGAAGTTTGAGAAAACCTTAATGTTCGCCCCGTTCAGGTTAGGATTTCTCTTGCTATTTATCTGTAACTTCTCTGCGGCCCAACATCCACTGATAGCTTACTACAACGGTGTACTGAAGTTAGAGGAACAGCAAGTCGATTCCCTGGTCAAAGCTACTTTAGATAACAGCAGGTCTAGCTACTTGCTGGCACTAGCAAAATATCAGGAAGGTGTTCTCCTTAGAAAACATGGGATGGACATAGAAGCATTCAAAAGCTATGATGTCTCCTTGGATCATCTTAACAAGGCAGATACTTCTGATATATACCTGGAAAGTGCCCTGTGGAGAAACCGTGGGGCAATCCTTCATAACTACAAACTCTATGAAGAAGCTGTAGGCTATTACAACCAGGCAATCCAGTCGTCCTACGCATACAAAAACTCTCGCGGATTTAGTACGGAGTACAACATTGCATTATCAACTATGCAATTCGATCCTGAAAAGGCGCTCAAACTCCTGGTGGAATTGGAAGAAAAAGTAGGTTCAAGCGCTCTCTGGAAAGCTCGGGTTTATATCCAACTGGGCCTGCATGAAAAGCGGACCGGTCAGTTTGAACAAGCCCTGGTTTACTATCGAAAGGCACTCAGCCAAAATGTTTCCGGTAGGATCCATGGGGACATTTTACAGAATATCTCAGAAGTCTATCACCAAATGGAGGATTACATCCAACAGGAAAATTTTTTGCTGGAGGTGATGAAAATCTCCAAAGCAAATCACTTCATAGCATTAATGGACCTTGGTGAATGTTACATCTTGCAAAACAAGGAAGGCGATGCGTTGAGAGTTCTTGCTGAAGCAGAATTACTCTACAAAGAGCAACGGCTAAAAAGAGATCACATTCAACTTTTTGAATTATTAAAACAGGTTTCGGCTCAGCCAATGAAATATGCTGAAAAACAAATAGATGAGCAGGCCAAGTATATCGAACGAATGGATGTACTTAAGGAGATGATCGAAACCAGCTCTCTTCGAAGTGTTTTGATCGCCATAGAAGCTGAAAAAAAGCAAGAGAAAAAGGCAAAGTTTTATCAGATCCTGGCTTACTCGGGAGGACTTTCTGCACTCCTAATTCTTCTAACATGGAGGCTTTGGTGGTTTAGACTAAGAAGGAACATCGGAAAAACGCTTCACGAGCTAAGCAAGTAGCGCTACACTTCAATACTTTTATACTTACTAGCATCGAATATCCTAGGTGACGTTATCAGGCATTTGTTATTATTTTTATATAAGAAATTGCTAATTGGCAACTACTGACTAACAAAGAGCCACTATGGAAATCCGACCACTTGCAACGATCTTTTCGTTGCTTATCTCAATATCACTCAGTTATTCCCAGGCTAAAGGCGATCGTTTTGCTTTCGCTAAGGAATCTGGAAAAGCTAACCTCACCTACCTGTTTAAGGAAACCGCTACCCCTACTGGATTCAATAACGGTCTTGCTAATCGCAACGCTTCCGGCAAAGTAGAGGGATTATTGGTTGATCTAATGAAAGAGTTTGAGCTCTACGTGGAGCAAAAACATGGAATTACTATTACCAGTGAGTTTGTTGGGGTGAAAAAAGGCTTCAAGCAATTCACACAGGATATTGTAGACGGTGAAGGAGGTGTCTTTGGACTTGGGAGTCATAGCATTAATGAGGAGCGAAAGAAAATTCTCAAATTCAGTCCAGCTTATATTAGTAACGTATCAGTTCTGATCACTCACAGTAGTGTTCCAACACTTGTTAGCATGGATCAAATCAGTACGCAGTTCGACTCAAAAGTGGCTTACACCATTCAATCCACAACTTACCATCGAAGGTTAACAGCATTAAAAGAGCAGCACTTTCCGTCCATGAAAATGGAGTTTCACGACAACATTTATGTGTTACTTCCAGCGATTGCTGAAAATCCGGATGCTTACGGTTTCGTAGATCTAATTTTCTACCTACGATACCTGAAGCTCGGCAACCCAATCAAAAGGCATCCGGCTGGTGACCTACGAGGTGACAAGTATGGGATCACTATGCCATTGAATAATGACTGGGCTCCTGTACTTACTGAGTTCTTCAATTCCGGGTTTATTGAATCACCTCAATACCGGCAAATTGTGATCGATAATCTTGGTAAAGAA
This sequence comes from Cyclobacteriaceae bacterium, assembly GCA_965267415.1. Classification (GTDB taxonomy): domain Bacteria; phylum Bacteroidota; class Bacteroidia; order Cytophagales; family Cyclobacteriaceae; genus Ekhidna. The sequence continues at coordinate 2,207,846 of OZ253955.1, forward strand.
GCACTTAGAATGCTGAGTATTAGCAGTAACTAGTCCCTTTCAGGTACCAATGAGTAGGCAAGGGGCTTTCCTGAAAACATCGCTTTAGTCCTTGCCCATACATCCATGAAAAGTTCCGATTGCCGATAGTTTTCCAGGTCCTCCTCACCTTCCCATAAACTAAAGGTATAGAACACGTGATCCAGTTTGGGGTCTTTGCAAAGCTCTACATGTGTACATCCAGGTTGAGCAGCAATCCTATCTCTCGTTTCAGCGAAAAGAGTAAGGAAGTCATCGACTTTCTCTATTTGGAATTCCATTCTGACAATACGCTTAAGCATCCGTTAATTGGTTACGAATTCTATATGAATAGGGGCATCTATGCTTAAACCAAGCAGTTGCGAAGCATCCCCTTTATTTATTCCAATTTGTAATTGTCCAATCGAATTAAACAATACAAAGCATTCTCCTGAATCCACATCTGCAAAATATTCATGCAACTGGTCAAATGATTCACGCCCGAACCGTATCACAAACCTGACGGCACTGCCATTTATTCCCCGAATGGTTTCGAATTCTTCCTGGGTAATATTCGAAATGAGATTACCGTAGTGATCCACGTTCACTACATTCCCTACAATTTCCCGCTTGGTCACTTTGAGTTGACGAGAAAAAAGCTCCTTGATCTGATCAACAGGGCTTCCCAATTCAGATAAGGTTTTTCCTTTTGCCAGGTCTACTGCAAGATCCGCCAGTAAATCCCGTGCAGGGAATGTACTCTTGATTTCCTTCAGTTGAACAATTAGTGCTGGCTTTTCCTTAGAGATCATGCTAAAAAGCCCGCAATCAAAACCAATGAAATAATGGCCCTCCAGTTCGATTGCAATACCGGGTGACAACTCTTTTGCTGCATCCACCGAAACCAGGTGGACAGTTCCCTTTGGGAAATCCCTGAAAACAGAAGCTAAAACCGTGGCTCCATGAGAAATATCAAACGGACGAATGGAATGCGTGATATCAACAATTCGTTGCTCGGGCTCACGCGCAAAGATCTTTCCCTTCACGGCTGCCACGTAATGGTCATCCGCCCCAAAATCAGACATGAAGGTGATTACCGCCATTTGAGGGAATAAAATCTATAAATTTGTTCTGCAAAGCTATATATTTCAACCTCGTAGAATTAAACAGATCCTTTATTGCACGAAAAAGTTATTACACTCGAAAATGTCTCGCTCGTTGATTTCCTGGGAATAGAAAATCAAAACATAAAAGCGCTGGCTGAGGCTTTTCCAAACAGCAAAATCGTAAGCAGGGGAAACGAGATCACAATTAAAGGTACGGCTCCCCAAATCCTAAAAATCAATGAGATCCTTAATTCACTGCTTGCACACTATCATGAGTATGGCAAGGTGACTGATGAAAATGTCAAGGATTTTGTAACCAAGGAAGAGAATCACAAAAATGATCCGGGTAAATCTGAAGTATTGGTTCATGGAACCAGAGGTATCCGAATATCGGCTAAAACAGCCAATCAAAAGAAACTGATCAAGGCCGTTGAAAAAAATGATCTGACATTCGCTATAGGACCGGCAGGTACTGGCAAAACTTATGTTTCCGTAGCACTGGCTGTTAGAGCGCTTAAGAATAAGGAAGTAAGAAAAATTATCATCACCAGGCCGGCTGTCGAGGCAGGAGAAAATCTTGGGTTTCTTCCCGGAGACCTGAAAGAAAAAATCGATCCCTATTTACGCCCTATTTATGATGCCTTGAGTGATATGTTTCCTGTGGAAAAGCTCAGGTATTATCAGGAAAATGGCACAATAGAAATTGCTCCATTAGCCTATATGCGTGGAAGGACTCTGAACAATGCCTATGTCCTTTTGGATGAGGCTCAGAATACGACTCCCATGCAGATCAAGATGTTCCTGACCCGGATGGGTCCGGAATCCAAGGTTATCATCACAGGAGATCGAACTCAAATTGATCTGCCAAGGAACCAAACCTCAGGCTTAATTGAAGCAATCAATGTTCTGAAGGATGTGAAAGGTATTGGGTTTGTAACCTTAGACGACAGTGACGTTATTCGACATAAATTAGTTAAGTCGATCATCAAAGCATACAATAAGAATGACCCATCGCGTGATAAAGGCTGACACGAGAGAACTACAGCGCAAGGCTTTTCAAATTCGCAGAGAGGTCTTCATCGTAGAGCAGCAGGTCGTGGAGGAAGAGGAATTCGATGAATTTGAAGGTGAGAGTCATCACTTTGTAGCTCTCGATGAATTCAATCAGCCTATCGGAGCATCTCGCTGGCGAAAGACCGATAAGGGAATCAAACTAGAACGTTTTGCTGTGAAAGAAAACCTTAGAGGAATGGGTTTAGGAAGTGCCCTGGTCGAAAAAACGCTTGCGGATATCCATCAGCATGCTTCTATCGGAACCCTACTTTATATGCATGCACAATTAGATGCGGTGCCTCTTTACGAGAAATACGGCTTTCTGAAGGAAGGCGATCAATTCGAGGAATGTGGGATAATGCACTACTTAATGCACAAGTCCCTGTAAGAGAATTGTCGATCAAATGTAGTAGGTTGTCCGGGATTCTCCCCGAGGATATTTTTCTAATTTGTTCAAATCACTATAGCCCTCTACAAAGGGCTCATGTACTTCTGGAATTCGTATCCATTTATCCGACTATCCATCGCTTTGATCGGTGGAATTGTTCTTCGAGACCGGCATGAATTAGCATACGTGAATGAGAGTCTGGTGGTCCTGGTGATCCTGATGATCATATCCCTTCTTGTTTCCAGGTTCAAGGGATTTTATAGCCTAAGACATATCAATGGAGGTCTTCTCCTGGTTCTCTTCCTGTTTCTCGGATACACTATCACGAATGATAAATACTTCGATCTTGCAAGTAATCACTACTCCCATAACCCATCAATAATTGCTGGATTCTCTGGTGTCATCGCAAGTCCGGTTAACGAACGAACCAATCACTTCCGATATGATCTTCAGCTTAATCTTCTCCTAACAGATCATCATTATGAAAAAACTTCCGGGATCATTCACCTCTACGTTAGAAAAGATTCTTCTAACCATACCGTATTGGACTATGGGGACGAGGTGTTAGTAGCAGGCAGGTTCCATGAAGTTCCGGTTCCTAACAACCCTTTCGAATTTGACTACAAGAAATACCTGTCAAGAAAAAACATCTATAGCCATGCCTTCGTCAGGAGAGAAGCCATTCAGGTGGTTTCGAAAAGGTCCCCTAATCTCATTCTTCAGTTTGCCAATAACATCAGTAAAGAAGCCTCTTACATCACTGACAAACACATCCCAAGCTCCAGAGAAAACGGCATTGCCAAGGCGCTTCTACTTGGTATAAAAGATCACCTGGATAATGATGTTAAGAAAGCATATAGCGCCGCTGGAGCAATGCACGTACTCGCGGTATCAGGCTTACATGTTGGTATTGTTTACCTTCTTCTTAAGTCGTTATTGGGGGGACTAAAAACCTTCAGAGCTGGTAGATTTCTTTTTGCCTGCATTTCAATTACTGCAATCTGGTTCTATGCCGCTGTTACAGGATTATCACCTTCGGTCCTGAGAGCTGCCACCATGTTCTCACTGGTCGCCCTTGGAGAAGTAAATCGTACTAAAGGAAACATTTACAATTCACTCGGAGTGGCTGCTTTCATCTTGTTGGTCTATGATCCATATCTTATTTTCTCCGTAGGATTCCAGCTTTCCTTTTCTGCAGTTTTCGGAATCGTTTATCTCCAACCTAAGATCTACCGACTTATCGTTTGTCCCTCGTGGATACTTGACAAGGCTTGGGCGATTACATGCGTTTCCATTGCCGCTCAATTAGCAACTTTTCCATTAACTGCTTATTACTTTCATCAATTTCCTACCTATTTCTTAGTCTCCAACCTTATTGTGATCCCTGCTGCTACGGTAATTCTGATCACTGGACTTATTATGCTGCTGATTGATCCGGTTTTCGAATCAGCAGCGATCCTCCTTGGCAAGTGTCTTTCTTATTTCATAGGCCTGGTGAACGGGGGGATCATGTGGGTTGAAAGACTTCCCTTTAGTCTCATCGAATGGATTTACCTGGACCAGTTTGCGCTTGTATTGAGCTACGCCATTACCATTGCTTTGATATGGGGACTACACAAGAAGTCATTCAAAACTCTGATCGTCTCTTTCTTTCTTTTCTTAATCTTGATCTTAAATGATTTTCAAGCGAACTATGGTCAATCTCAAAAACATCAACTGGTTTTCTACGAAATCAAGGGAACTACTGCAATTGACTATATCAAAGGCCATGAAGCTACCCTTTTTGTTGATCATTATTCCAAAGGTGATCTGGAACTGTTGGCTTTTCAAATTGATCCTAACCGACTGGCTTCTCACCTTGATCCAATCCATTCATCCATTCAAAACTTCAGTCAATCTGACGAATTCATCCGTGGAGAGGATTTTTTGTATGGTACAGTTGGTCAAACAAAATTACTGATCATCGATTCAACCACGTTTCACCTGGATTTTAACACTCGAATAAAAGCAGATATCTGTCTTGTAGAGAATGCGGCTATTAAAAACATTGATTGGCTAAACCGGCACTTTGAATTCAACCAACTCATTATTGGTAGTCGAAATACCTTAAGTTATTGCCGTGCAATCCGTAGACAAGCTGCTAACGCTAAAATGCCAATTCACATTATCCCTCTTGATGGTGCATTTATTTTTACACCAGAATCAATGAGAAATGAAATCAATTGAAGAAATCCTTCAAGGTCTTCAGGATATGGCTGATCCGGAATTCACCAAGAAAATGTCCTACTTTGGGATAGACACGTTTCAAGCACTGGGTATTCCAAATTCCAAGCTTAAACCATACGGAAAGGAAATCGGTCGCAATCAGAAACTGGCCGAGGCGCTTTGGGACCAACCCATTCACGAAGCAAAACTTCTGGCAACTCTCCTAATGGAGCCCAAGAAGGTTGCGGTGGAAACTGCAGAGGAGTGGGTTAAAGAGCTTTATTCATGGGATGTATGTGACACCCTGGGAATGAAGATCTTTCCCAAAACATCTTTTGGGTTGGAAAAAGCAATTGAGTGGTCAGCCCGGGAGCCGGAATTTGAGAAAAGAGCAGGGTTTGCTACCATGGTGGGGCTTATCCTTGACAAGAAGCTTCCTGACATTACCATTGAGCAGTTCTTTCCAATTATGGCACGAGAAGCCTGGGATGACAGGAATTTTGTAAAGAAAGCTGTCAACTGGGCTTTAAGACAGGCTGGCAAGAGAAACTTACATCTGAATAAACTGGCCATTGATTGGGCAGAACAAATCAAAACCCAGGAAACTAGGTCTGCCCGATGGATTGCCTCAGATGCACTTAGAGAGCTGAAAAGCGAAAAAATCCAGGAAAGATTGAAAAAGAAAGCATAAAAAAAGAGCGGACAAGAATTGCCCGCTCTGTTCACCACCAATCCCGATTAGCATCGGGAAAAAACTTACTACCGCCTAGTAGTACCTACAAATCTAATACATATAATGGTTCAGGAGTAACTATTTTAACAATCAATATTTGATTATTGTTTGTTCCCGCTTTCTATTAAGTCTGAAAGACCTACTTCTACCATGCAGTTGCGAAATAACAATGTTATCGTGCTTCTCTACCGCATCAATAAGACATGTATTCCAAACATTGATTGTTGACACCTGGTTCCTTCTGGTTTGCAAACTGCACTTCATTTGAATGAAAAGTTGGTCCATCGTCACATCATTAACCTGCCAGTTCACCTTTTCGCCATCAAACAGAAGTGATAAATGGCTTGCCAGGTAACTGGTAAGAGCTACATCTAATTCACTAAAAGCCCCTAATTCCTTGAGAATATCCTGTCGATCAAAACGGACCACTAATTCATAACCTGCCTCCTTTTTGCTTATTTCGAAATAAGCAATCCTCAAATCATGAGCCGCACTTTTCAAAAAACTTACTGATACCATTACAACAAGAAATAGTCTCATTGGTATTAGATGCTTTTTGATCAGAATTCTTTCGCTACCATCTCACAATTGTCCCTGCAAAGGTAAGTCCTCCTCCAAAGCCAATCATTAGCAGGATGTTTCCAGGTTTAATTCGCCCATCATTTATTGCCTTGTTCAAAGCAAGTGGAATGGAAGCTGATGAAGTATTGCCAAATTCGACAATGCTTTGTGGAATACGTTCCATTGGATAATCCAGGTCCTTAGAAATGGCTTCTAATATTCTAAGGTTAGCACTGTGAGGAATGATATAGTCTATATCGGAAAGTGAAAGATCTGCCTTACTGGCCAATTCCCTGATCTTTTTGGGAATGTTACTAACAGCCCACTTGAATACGGATCTGCCGTTTTGTATGATCTTGTTATGAGGCTTTATCTCAACACCATTGATCTCAGCCTTTTTGGCACTCATGTAAAGGTCTTGCCCGTAATCACCATCCGTTCCGGAGTTGAACGAAAGAAAATGCTCCTCATCAGCTGGCTCTACGATTGCAGCTCCTGTTCCATCTCCAAATAGAATACAGGACGCACGATCTGTAAAATCCGTGATCTTACTCAAGGTTTCAGACCCAAGAACCAATACTTTCTTATAAATGCCGGAGTTTACATAACCATGTGCGATCTGGAGTCCGTAAACAAACCCCGCGCACGCAGCATATATATCGAGGCAACCCGCATTTTCAATTCCCATTTTCAACTGTACCTGAGATGCTGTGTTTGGCATTGTATGATCAGGAGAGGTTGTACAGACAATGACAAAATCAACATCTTTCACCTCCTTACCTGAGTTGCCCATCAGGTTTTGGACCGCTTTCACACACATGTCACTGTTATACTCGTCTTCGGCCGAAAACCTTCGTGTTTTGATACCTGTCCTGGTAACGATCCACTCGTCATTCGTATCTATAAGACTTTCGAAGTAGTGGTTATCAACAACTTTTTCCGGGGCATAGGTACCAAACGCAGTGATTTTCGACATACTAAGAAGCTTTGGGACTTTTTAAATACTGAGGCTAATTATTTGGATATTAGCCTGTTTTGAGAGGCAAGTATCCTATAGTAACTGTGTTTTTCCAAAAGAATGGCAGAAAACTATTTTTTCTCTTTGATCATTTTTTCAATCTCCAACATCTCATCCCTTAGCCTTGCTGCTTCCATAAAATCAAGATCCTTGGCTGCTTTTTCCATTTTACGTTTAGCCTCTTCGGCAAGCTTGGTCAACTGATCAGATGACATGTAAGCAACTACCGGATCGGCGGCAACTGACTGCTCCTCCTCTATGTAGTATTTTCTCGCCCCTTTTTTCTTGTCGGCAACACCTGTTTGCTTAAGGATCGACTCCTTGTCTTTCTTCACAGAGGTTGGGACTATACCATGCTCTTCATTGTACTCCATCTGGATGGACCTCCTCCTGTTTGTTTCGTCAATAGCAAGTTTCATGGATTGTGTGACCTTGTCAGCATACATGATCACTTTTCCTCGTTCATTCCTTGCTGCCCGACCAATGGTTTGCACCAATGAACGTTCGTTTCTTAAGTATCCCTCCTTATCTGCATCAAGAATAGCCACCAGAGAAACTTCAGGTAAATCCAGGCCTTCCCGCAATAAGTTCACTCCAACCAACACGTCAAAAACTCCCAGCCGCAACTCCCTCAATATTTCCACCCGATCCAATGTATCGACCTCTGAGTGAATGTATTTAGTTTTCACACCTGCATTCAACAGGTATTTGGTCAGCTCCTCCGCCATCCGTTTCGTCAACGTGGTTACCAACACCCTGTCTTCCATCTCAATTCGTTGCTGGATCTCCTCCATCAGGTCATCAATTTGATTGAGACTTGGACGTACGTCAATGACCGGATCCAACAAGCCTGTTGGCCTGATCAACTGTTCGATAATGACCCCCTCGGATTTTCTGAGTTCATATTCACCAGGAGTGGCACTGACGAATACGACCTGGTTCAACATTTCTTCAAACTCATTAAACGTCAAAGGCCTGTTATCTAATGCCGATGGAAGCCGGAAACCGTAATCGACCAGATTGACTTTCCTGCTTCTGTCACCACCCCACATTCCTCGAACCTGTGGTATAGTTACATGGCTTTCATCAATGATCATCAGGTAGTCGTCAGGGAAGTAATCCAACAAGCAAAAGGGTCTGTGTCCGGGTTTTCTTCTATCAAAATATCTTGAGTAATTCTCCACTCCGGAACAATAGCCGATCTCCCGGATCATTTCGATATCGAATTCGGTCCGTTCCTTGAGTCGCTTCGCTTCCAGGAACCTGCGTTCATCCTCAAAAAACTGAACCTGCTCAACCATATCATCCTGGATTTCACGAATGGCTACCTGCAATTGATCTTTATCTGTCACAAACAGATTTGCAGGAAAAATAGTGACCATGCGTTCTTCGGCTTGCTTTTCTCCACTAATTGGATCAATTCTATGAATTGCTTCTATTTCATCTCCCCAAAAAATGAATCGATAAGCAAAATCGGCATACGCCACAAAAACATCTACTGTGTCTCCTTTCACACGAAAGGTCCCTCGCTTAAATTCCTCTTCCGTTCGTCCATATAGTATTTCTACCAGGTCAAATAAGAACTTATTTCTAGGTATGTTATCACCCTCCTGAAGTCTGATTACATTCTTGCCAAAATCTTCAGGATTTCCAATTCCATATATGCAGGAAACAGAAGCGACTACAATAACGTCTCGTCTTCCAGAAAGCAAAGAAGAGGTGGCACTCAATCTCAGCTTTTCTATTTCTTCATTGATCGAAAGGTCTTTCTCGATGTAAATATTGCTTGTTGGTATATAAGCCTCCGGTTGATAATAGTCGTAGTAGGAAATGAAATACTCGACTGCATTCTCCGGAAAAAACCGTTTGAATTCCCCATATAGCTGGGCAGCAAGTGTTTTGTTATGACTTAAAACAAGTGTCGGACGATTCACCTCAGCCACCACATTTGCCATCGTAAACGTCTTGCCTGAACCTGTAACACCCAATAGGGTTTGAGAAGGTTCATCCGTGACGAGACCTTCCACTAACTGGGTTATTGCCTGAGGCTGATCTCCTGTAGGCTCATAGTCGGAAATTAGTTTGAAATCCATTAGTTATTTACTCCAGATATCCCAGGATTTTTCTGCTTGAAGCTCAAGCATTTCAAGACCATTCTTGACTTTCGCTCCATTTTCAGCTCCTTTCTTCATGAACGTTGTTTCTTCCGGATTATAGACCAAATCAAACAAAAAATGTTCTTTGGTAAGCTTTTCATATGGGAGTTCAGGAAAAGTATCATTGTTAGGGTGCATTCCCAGCGGAGTAGCATTGACTATCAGATGAAAACGCTTGATTATTTCAGGTTGGGAAGAAAGCTGATCATAGGTGTAATCTCCTTTCGACTTCAAGCGGGATACCTGATAGCAATCAATAGATAACTCTTCGAGAGCTGCCTGGACAGCCTTTGACGAACCTCCAGAGCCAAGGATCAGCGCCTCTCCCTTAAATCTCCCAATCCATTTACTGATGGATTCCTTGAAAGAAAGGTAGTCGGTATTGTATCCAACCAGTTTCCCTTTTTTCTTCATGATCACATTAGCCGCGCCCACCTTGATGACGCTGATATCCTGGTGATCAAGAAAGCGAATAACATTCTCTTTATGTGGTACGGTTACGTTGACACCAACAAGATCAGTATGTGTCAACCAAAGAGCAGGGAACTCATTCAGAAACTCCATCTCGAAAAATTCATAGATGTGATCCTCTAAACCAAGGTCTTTGAACTTCTTAACGAAGTAGTCACGAGAGTAGCTATGACCGAGAGGATAGCCTACTAGTCCAAATCTTCTCATACGTAAATTAGGGTCTCCCTAAATTAATCCTGAAACTTAACAAAATGTGACCCCTAGCTGATATTGTTTTCGGAGCGCCGTTCCATCCATAGGACTAACAAGATTCCAACAGCAACTAATAGAAGGGAAATAAAGAAACCCGAATCGATCATGGGTAGGTCCCAGACATAGCCTACAGGCTTTTCTTTACCATTGAAGCTTTCAGTTAGGGTTGTTTTCCACGGCCAGATAATCAACAATGAGCCAGCGACGAATCCAGTTAAAATGGCAATTGTTTCATTTCTAAAGTGAGCAAACAGATACGAGAGCAGCCTTGATAATGCAACCAACCCGACAACACATCCAATAAGGACCGGAAGCAGGATCGAAAAACTAAAACTACTCACCGCCTGAAGTACCAATGCATAGTTCCCCATCAATAACAGAATATATGAACCTGACAGCCCAGGCAAGATCATGCTACAAACGGCCACAACACCGCAAATCAAGAGGTAGATCGAACTATCATTCGGCTGTGCAGGGGGAAGGAAAGCGATAGCTATGGCTATGGCCAAGCCAATGATGAAGGTGATCACCACGGGAGCTTTCCAGTGCTCTATCTGTTTTGAGACGACAATTACGGAAGCTAAAATCAATCCGAAGAAAAGAGCCATGGTCCAAACTTCATAGTTCTCCAGTGCAAAGAGGAGTACTTTGGCCAGGCTCAGTATGCTCACAAATACACCCAGAAAAAGTACAAGAAGGAAGTTGAAATCGATGCGTTCGAGAAGCAGTCGAAACTTTCCGCTGAATAAAAGTTTTAAGGATTCCAGATCAATTTGCTTTAGCGCATGGATCAAACGCTCATATATTCCGGTTATGAAAGCTACAGTTCCCCCGGACACGCCAGGAATTACATTCGCAGCGCCCATTGCAATACCTTTAAGAAAGAGAATGAAATAATTCATTCTACGACGGGACTCACTTCAAAAAATGATTAAATGTATCTCCTCTTAATCCAAGACGGATTGTCTCCAGCGGGATCACCTCATTCGGTGCGATGTTTCCAAGGTTTACATTTGACCCACAAAGCTTGATGAACCATACTTGTTGTGCCTTTTGAGGAGCCTCCCAAATGATCTTCTCCATAGGGATCTGTGTCAGGATCTCTTCAACCAGCCCTTGTCTTACTTCGCCAGAATCTCTGAACAATCCAACGTTTCCGCTTTCCCTGGCTTCACCGATCACCTTCCATGCTCCTGCCTCAAGCTCTGTCTGCATTTGCTCAATCCACTTGTAAGGAGGGATGATCTTCGCGGCATCTTTAGAGCCTACTTCACTTAGGACAGTAACCTGCTCTGAAAGAGTTTTAATGTATTCGCACTTATCATCGTGATTCATTTCAATGGATCCATCGGATACTTCGGCATGTTTGATTTGGTACTTGTCCAAAACCTTGCGATAGTCATCGAATTGATCCCTGATAACAAAAGCCTCGAATAGTGTACCTCCGAAGTAACACGGAATTCCAGCCTCTGAATACAGCTTCAGTTTGTCTTTAAGGTTTGGTGAAACATAGGAGGTCGCCCAGCCTAGTTTTACAATATCGATATATTCCCCACTTACCTCAATAAGGTCTGATACTTCACGCAAGCTCAGTCCTTTATCCATTACCATGGTATATCCCTGTGAGCGCGGTTTGGAGGTTCGTTCAGGAAGGTTATTTAAAAAATAATTGCTCTCCATGCTTATTGGTTGGTGTAGCCAAACAAGCCGCAAAAGTCATAAATTATCTTTATCCGACAAAAGTTATTCCTTGTCTTTCCTGAATTGCTCGATAATTCGATAGAGGGCTTTCTGTGTTGGTAGGTTGGGAAAGAATTCGAATAGCGACTCATGGCCTTCAAAATCCAGCATTAAGGCTGTTTCAAGTCGATTGATTGCACTTTTGTAATTACCGGATCCTATCAGGTAAACTACCCCCCTGTAATACATTTCTGCACTATCCGGGCACTCATCCAATCCGGTTTCTAAAACAGAAATGGCCCTGTCATAGTCACCCTGCTCATAGTACACATAAGACCAATCCAGCCACACCAAAGGGTTTTCCGAGTCCATCTCGCTGGCTTCCTGATATGCATCCAATGCGGAAACCAGGTTACCTGTTTTATATTCAGCATCTGCAACAGCCTTCCAGTATACCGCGTTTTCAGTATCTAGCTTCAGAGCTTTGTTTAGGAAATGGATCGCTTCATACCATTTCTCCTGCAATGCCAAGCTAACACCAACACCATACCAGGCTTCATGGTACATCTGATCTAACTTGGTCGCTTTCTGATAATACTTAATTGCCAACTCGTATTGTTCCAGCTTCTCATAAGCAGCTCCCATGTGGCAAAAAGTCTCCGGAGAGGCTCCTTCCAGGTCAAACGTTTTGAGATATGCTGCCAATGCCTGATCGTATCTTCCGACATTCATCAGTGCGTTACCCATGTTAAACCAGGCACTACTGAATTCTTCATCAATGGCTGTTGCAAACTCATAGGAATCAACGGCATCCGCAAATCTCCCAAGCTTGTTTTGTACAATGCCAATGTTGTACCAGGCGTATTCTGAATAAGGATCCTGATCTATGAATTTTTGATAGTAGGAAAGACTGCTTTCCAACTCACCCGAAACGTCCAGACAATACGCCAGTTCGTAGAGCGCGTTTTCATTCAGAATATTAATTTCAATTGCTTTTTTATACTGCTTGGCCGCCTCTTCGTACTTTCCAAGCCCCTGATATGCCATGCCTATATTGAAATAGATCTCGTCCTTGTCTTCAACGTTAGTAACAGCCGCCTCATAGCATTCAATTGCTTCCTTAAACTCTTGCAATACGCAATGTACCGAACCCTTTTGGATCAATAGTTCAGGATCATTCGGTTGAACATTCAATGTGTAGTCTATCAGCTCAATTGCTTCTTGTGCGCGGTTTAATTTGACCATAACATCCGCCTTCTCAATAGTTAGATCCACTGAGAACGGAAATTGATCAAGTGCTACGCTGGCCGCCTTAAGTGCCTGGTTGTACTTTTCCCTATTCGAATAGAAAGAAATGATCTGCACGAATGTTTCTTCGTCAAAGTAGTGATTCTCCTTGTTTTTAATGAAAGCTTCGTACTTTCTGATCAACTCCCTCTCTTCCTTACGTTTATGATCTTCATGCATTTCGAGATGATACGTTTAGGTGCGAACGATCGTTTCAATTTAGTTTTTTACATTAAAAAACACTTCAATCGCCCTGAAAAGTTTTCCACAGTTTAGACCAACACCTGGTTCATAAGTTGGTCTACCTCACATAGTTGGCTCACCTGTTTCGTTTTGAGCCCTTCATGCAGGTATTTAATGTGGCTTTTGGCATGCAAATCTGATCCTAAAAAATCAATCATTTTCTTCTTAAAAAGTTCCTTAGCAATAAGCTTAGGTTTAGCACCATAGAAACCTGCAAAAGAACTGATCGTAACCTGAAAACGAACGCCCATCTCTTTTAGCCGAAAAAGCCAATCCAGATCACCTTCCAAGAAGCGATAACGTTCAGGATGAGCCAGCACCGGATGGTACCCTTTGGATTGAAGTTCAAACAAGCAATTCTCAAAAATTAGCGGCTTGTTCAAAAATGAGGATTCGACCAAAACATATTGATCTGCAAACGTTAAGATCTCATGACCCGACTTCACCTTGCTCATAAAGATCTCATCCACGTAGTATTCGGCAGCTGCTCCTAACTCAAAATCAATTTCTCTTTCTTCAAGTTCTTTTTGGACCAACTCCAGTCCTCCATGAATTTCATGTGAATTGTTTGGGTAATGTGGATGAATATGAGGCGTAGTAATTGCCTTTGTGTATCCAAGCTCAATTAAACCCTGGATCATTGCGATGGAATCTTCTATAGAAGCCGACCCATCATCAATTCCTGGTATTAAGTGTGAGTGAATATCAACAATCGGACTCCTGGCTGTCTTCTTTTTTCTCCCAAGCATTAAAAGAAGATTTTGAAGCCGCCGATCACTTTGGAATTTTTTGTATGATCCTCAAAATAACCGTAGTTATTTCCATAACCATAGCCGTAACCGTAACCAGGTGTATTTGAAATTCCATTCAAGACCACAGTCATGTTTTTGAATTGGTTAGTGGCTTTCAAATCATTCAATACCTTGGAGAAACTTCTCTTCGAGTAATCAGCTCTAAGCACATAGAGTTGCACATCGGATTTTACCATGGCCAAGCGAGCGTCAGTTACAAGGCCAACAGGAGGTGTATCCAGGATAATAACATCATATTGCTTCTTCAACTCTTCTAACAACTGATCGAACTCTTTCTGCAACAACAACTCAGACGGGTTAGGAGGTGTTGGACCGGCTGAAATGAAATGCAGATTGTCTATCTCCGTTTTTTGAATGCTTGACTTGAGATCACTCTTACCGGTAATCAAGGTACTCATACCATCTTGAGAAGTTGTACCCCCGAAGGCAAGATGAACTTTTGGTTTTCTCATGTCAATATCTATCACACAGACCTTCTGGTTGGTCATTGCTATAATCGCACCAAGATTGGCAGACACAAAGGTTTTTCCCTCCCCCGGAACGGTGGAAGTAACACTAACCAACTTCGAGCCATTCGTGGAGTCAATGAAATCCATGTTGGTTCGAAGGGTTCGAAGCGCTTCGCTTAGCGAAGATTTGGAATCCTTCTTCACAACCAGTGCAGTCACCTCAAGGTCATGATGATTGTATTTCGGAATGGCTCCTAATACAGGTACATCTACCAACCTCTCCAGTTCTTTGATTCCGGCAACCTTATTATGAGCGAGGTACCTGATCAACAAGAATACAATGCTTATTACAATCCCAATAACTGTAGCCGCCGCTATGATCAGCAGTTTCTGAGGCTTGATCGGAATAGATGGTAAAGAAGCAGGTGACAGGATCACAAAATCAGTCACAGTTCCTGCTCTTGTGATTTCCAGCTCAATTTTGGACTGCTGAAGTGAAAGCATGAATTCTTCTTCCAGGGAATAGACGCGGTTGTTCTTTCCAAATTCTGTCCGCATAGATGGCAGCTGGGATAAGCTGGATTCCAATGCTGATCGTTGACTTTCCATTAGTGATAATCGGTCATCCAATGTTTCCCTGTAACCAGTCAAAAGTGTGGTCAAATTGCCTTTGGACTTATTCATCTTCAAGTCAATTTGCTGAACGATATAGGAGGTTTCATTATACGAGCTGAGTTTTAGTTCTCGCTCCTGTGAAAATTCAATGTATTCATCTAGTGCCTCACCAAGTGCTTGAGGCAACTGTTCGATCGATATGGGACTGACAGATACAGATTGGACCGAACTGATCTGATCTTGAAGTGCTTCTACCTCAATGATTCTTCTCTTGAGACTGAATCGTTGAGAATCAAGTAATGCTAATTGTTCAATCGTTCGCTTGAGGTCACTGTTAAGGTCTGTGGTTCTATTTTCTATCGTGAACTCCTCAAAGTAGTTTTCGTATTCCTGAAGTTTTGCTTCTGTTTTTTCTATTTGCTCATCAAGAAACTTGATCTTAAGTTCCAATGCCTGGTTTTTCACTTCCTTGGTATACTGCAGGTAAAGAACATCGATCAGGTTCACAAGGTCTCGTGCTTTGTAGCGATTATAATCTGCAAGTGAAACCTTGATGGTTTTGGCATTTAGATTCTCAGGGACCACTTCGACATTGCTTTGCAGGTAATTGATCAGGGCTTCTTTGCTGTTGACAGTGAAGTAGAAATCCCTTGTAAGATCATCCTGGAAAAAATCTGTTTTTTCAATTAGGAAGTTGAAGTCAGGTGTCCGAATTTCCTCTCCGAACCGGTGCTTGTTCCTAACGTCTTCGCCATCCTTGTCATATACCAGGAAAAATTCTTCACCGCTTTCAATTTCAACATCAAATGGATAGTCGTAATATCGATCGTTAAGGATCTTATGTGAAACGACAAATGGAGAGTTCTTGTAACGCTCATCTGTCAGGTATCTTCCATACAAATGATAGGATACCCCAAGGTCCGCCATATCCACTACTCTGGAGAAAAAGAGCTTTGATTTGATCAATTCAATTTCGCCTGAGATCTCGTTAAGCTCCTGCGTGTTCACCGCGTCAGCGAGTCCGAGAACATTTGCTTCACTCGCAAACTCAAGTTTAATAATCGACTCTGACTTATATAATGGTTTGGTGTAGCGAACATATAAGTAGGCCAGGGAGACACTCAGGATAATAAATCCTGCAATCCAGAATTTACTCCGCTTCAGTACATACCAGAACCGCTCCAGATCAAAAGACTCGAAAAAGTCCTTCTCTTGCTGGATGCTACCATTTGTATGTAATTCCTGGTTCACTAATTATAGATTCTGAGTAACAACCACTAATGTCAATACACTCGTCACCAAACTCAAAGCAGGTGATATGTCTCGCAATGTCTCCAACCATGGTCTTCGCCACGGTTCGACATATACAACGTCACCCGGTTCGACATTCATGTTGCTGGCCTTCATTCCACTTACAGTACTCAGGTCAACCAAAAAAACTTCCTCATCTCTTATGACTTTTACATTCTGGGCTTTTGCCCCCAGCTGTAAGCCTCCCGCACTTGCCAACACTTCTATTAACGAGGTATTTTCATTTGGAATTGGTATTACCTGACCACCGGGTGATCCCAAAACAAATACACGCCGATTAGCAATTCTGAGTTTAACAAAAGGATCAATATAAACTTCTTCAAACTTCTCAGCTACCTTCAACTCTGCTTCAAAAAGTGTCATACCGGTTAGCTTCATGTTTCCTACAATAGGAAATTCTACTGAACCATCTGCCTGAATAATGTATTGGAAAACATCCCGCTGTTGCTGCCCTTGAATATTACCTTGAGTAATCATTTCAAAGTTGGGATCAATCAAGCGCTCACCTTTATTAGTAAAGACATCTAATTGAAGTGCATCGTCATTTCGAAGCAAATAATTGGCATCTACTTTCTCTTTCGCTTCTGCCAGATCGCTAGAAGTGAAATTATCATCGAATTGAAAAAGAATATCTTGTTTATATGCCTTACAACTGCACAATAAAGCGATGAGAACAACAGGAATAGGGCGGAACATTAAAGTAATTGTTAAATGACAAAAATAGGTTAAAGACAGGGATGATGCCTCAATTATCGACTATTTGGCTAATTACTTCTACATAAGCTTGAATTACATAGTTCTCATCGAACCTGTCTTCCACCAGTTTTCGTGAATTTTTGGCCATTAACTGTTTTTCATCGTTACTCATAGCCATGTAAAGCTTGATTTTGTCAATGAGACTGCTTGCGTTTTTTGCTTCAAAAAGAAAGCCGTTAAAGCCATCGACAACCACTTCTTTACAGCCCGGAACATTCGTGGCTAACAGAGGTCTACCCATAGCCGCACTTTCTAGCAGTGTACGAGGGGTTCCCTCTCTGTATGAAGGTAAGACAACAATCTCACTCTTATTAATGATCGATTTTATGTCTGTGGTGTGAGGAATATATTCAATTATATCCTGCCCGATCCATCCTTCCAGCTCTTCTTTCGGAATACTTCTCGCATGATTCTCATCCAAATCACCAACTAATGTAAATCGAGCTTTTGGATTGCCTTTAAGAGACACTGCAGCCTCAACAAACTCCCTTACGCCCTTTTCTTCGATCAACCGGGCGATCATCAAAAACCTTGTTTCATTACCTAATTCCAGTGGAACTACCTTAAACTTCTGAAGATCTATACCCGACCCTGGAAGTAGTTCGATTCTTTGCTCATTCAATGATATGTGGTCAAGGAACAAGGCTTTGTCATCTTCATTTTGAAAGAAAACATGCTGACTGTATCGAAAAGCCAGTTTGTACAATGCCATCGCCATCTTTCCCAACCAGCCCCGGACGAGGAAAACGGTACCAAGTCCACTTACATTACATATTGTCGGAACGCCTGTGGTCCTCCATAAAAGAGACGAATAGATATTGCATTTAATGGTAAAACTAAGAGCTACATCTGGTTGCTCCTTTTTGAGGATGCGCCTGAGGTGGTTGAGGTATGCCAGATCTTTAATTGGATTGGTCCCTGTCTGATCCAGCGGTGTATGGAAATGTTGAAGTCCCCACTCTTTGATGGATTGAGTATACTGGTCTGTGGGTGCCAGAGCTATAACTTCATCTCCTCTTTGTATGAAATGTTTTGCCAGACCTTCCCTGAAATTGTAAATATTCCAGCATGTATTGGTTACAAAAGCAATTTTCACTTCGGGTCCTTTGGCATTTTATCAAATCCTAAGCTATTAATTTTGCAAGGATATATGATAGAAACTGCGAAAAAGAACGAAAGAGGGGTTTTAGTAGCACTTGCTTCCAAGTCTGAAAGTGAAGAGCGGATCAATGAAATGCTGGATGAACTTGCCTTCCTGGCACAGACATTGGGCATTGATGTTCAACATCGTTTTTCACAAAAACTGGATCACCCAGATCCAAGATCATTTGTTGGTAAGGGAAAGTTGGAGGAGATCAAGACGTATTGCCAGGCCGAGAAAATGGATGTCCTGATCTTTGACGATGATCTTTCACCATCTCAACTCAGGAACCTCGAAAAAGAACTGAAGTTGAAGATATACGATCGGAGTTTATTGATCCTTGACATTTTTCTAAAACGAGCAAAGACGGCCCAGGCAAAGACCCAGGTAGAACTGGCAAGGTTTCAATACTTATTACCTCGACTTACCAGAATGTGGACCCATCTGGAGAGGCAACGAGGTGGCACGGGAACACGAGGTGGAGCGGGAGAAAAAGAAATCGAAACTGACCGAAGGATCATTCGGGATCAGATCAATGTGCTCAAGAAGAAGTTAGAAAAGATTGAAAAGCAATCAAGTACACGGAGAAAGTCAAGGCAGGGAATAGTGAGGGTGGCTCTTGTCGGTTATACCAATGCCGGGAAATCTACATTGATGCGGGTGCTCAGCAAGGAGCAGGTATATGCAAAGGATGAGCTTTTTGCTACGGTAGACTCCACCGTCAGAAAGGTGGTACTCGACCGAATACCATTTTTACTTTCCGATACCGTTGGATTCATTCGTAAACTTCCCCACGGTTTGATTGAATCATTCAAGTCGACCCTGGCAGAGGTTAGTGAAGCGGATATCTTACTTCACGTTATTGACGCCTCCAACCAGGCGCATGAGGATCATGTTCAGGTGGTAGAGCAAACACTGGCAGAGATCGGAGCTTCAGAAATAAAAACCATCAAGGTTTACAATAAAATGGATCAGGTGGAAGAATTGCCTCCTGCCAATGGCGTTGCTTCCATCGCAATTTCTGCTAAGGATGGAACTGGGATCGAGGACCTTCGGGCGTTACTTATTCAAGAAGTTCGAAAAGTTCACAAGAGGATTTATCCTAATTATTTACATCAGGAGGTTTATTGATTCTCGGGACAAATAATTTAACCATAACACATAAATTCTCTGCACCAGTTAGGTTAGACTTCTTGCCCAATCATTATTCTATGACCATCTACTGTCTGAATTGAGAACTCTTTAGTTCCCCAAGGTCTATTTTGAGGAGGACTCTTTGGTCTGATGACTTCTTCATATCATCGACCGCAATAACATATCTATGATTCAGCACCTTCATAAGTAACTTGCCTCTTATAATAGCAACAACTAAAATTGAACAAATCCACAAACACAGGCATTTTTAAATTCAGTTCTTAATAATCACGTTAGTATTGAAGTTGTAGTCACTCTCCAAGTACCTTCCCAATCCATTTCCAGCTTGAACTAGTTCAACATGATGACTTGGACTATAGCCGAATTTCTTCTTGTAAGCTTTTGAAAAAGACCTCCGGCTATTGAATCCACAACTAAATGCTATTTCAGTTATGTTTAACGACTCACTTTTCATCAATTGAACTGCCAATCCAAGCCTTTTATGAAGCAAATATTGATATGGAGATTCTCCTATCAAATTCTTGAACAAACGGATCAGATGAAACTTCGAAATAGCCCCTACCATGGCTAAGTCATCCAAATTAACTTCATCTCTGAAGTTCTCATCGATGAATTCTTTGACAATTATCACTCTTTGGATATGGTAGGTACTAGTGCATTGTTTGATTGCTCCGCTCCCAACTATAGCTGATAAATCGATAGATAAAGGGAGAAGCAAAACTTGATTTAGTTCTCTCATAGACCTTTTTAAAATTTGAGCTTACTAATGGACGAAAAATCGTTTCGGGAGTTAGCCAAATCAAGACCGATAAGGTATCAATACATGCTTTGATACCTTTTGGAGATATTATCGGAAATACTTTACAGAGGAAATAAGTCAATAGGTTGTTACGCTGGTATTACAATTAATGATACTTACAACCGATTCGACTTCAGGTATTGCATTTTCAATGAGTTGAGGTAACATTTGAGAAGACCCTGTAGTAATGTTGTGTACGGTCACACCCCGTTTATCTATTCTTTCAATCCTGTAGACCTTTCTGAGCCTTCGTATTGAGAATCGTACGAAGTTTCAATTTGGTGAAATGGAAAGACCAATAGAAAAACATTCAGTCCGGCGACCAATCCCACTAATTGGAAAGTAAAGAAGCCAAGTTGTCTGGTCGTTTTTCTAAAGCAAAACTTTCAAAGTGTTTCTAAGCATAATCATTATTTGCAAAAACTTGGCTTTCAAAGTTTTCAATTATCCTTTTTGGTCGATGAATAGATTACTGGATCAATTCGCCGTTTTTATTATACCGCTTCATCGTACGATCACCATCTTCATTGTATGAAAACTCAACCTTTGCAGTACCTCTTGGTGTTTCCACAAGCTCACCATTCACTCGATGGTAAGAGATCAGCGTAGGCCTGTTTTGATCATCATTTTCCTGATATTGGTAGGCAATTCCCTCGATTCCGGCCATGAGTCTTCCGTATTGGTCGAGAAACATCATTTTTTCCAGGTTGCCCTTTTTATCATATACAAACTTTGTTTGATATACTCCTCTCTGGTCGGGAGCCATATCCATTCCCTGGTCATAATTGATCAACACATCAGTAAGACCTTTAAAAGTTGTTGGAAAGTATTGATAGGCAATACTTTGATTAGCCCTGTTAACCAATTGACCATTGGCATCAAGAGTTCTAAAACCTATTTGATTTCCGAGACTATCCCAATCATATACTTCAAAAGCATGTCCGTAATTGTCATTAGCAGATTCAATCTTTTCAAGATTTTTTGGATTGCCTTCATTATCTAAAAAAGCAATTCTTAATTCATTACCAAGCAGTTCGTCCCATGTGACCTGTGTTCTGGAAATTTTGCGTCCATCACTCGTAGTTTCTTGCTTCCCTTCTTCGCCATAATTGATAAACCCGGTGCGATAGCCACTTTCTGAAAAAGTCATATGGGTGACAAGAAAATCCATAAAGTCGGACAAAGTGACAAGATTGCCATTTTTATCGAACCTCTTTTCTATGACATACCTGCCGTCTTCCCTGGTCTCCCACTCGTATCGGTAAACACCTCGAGTATTGGTGATCTGACTGTCTACACTATCAAAGTAAATCAGGGACTGTCTGAATCCCTGAGAATCCAAAGTGAATTCATC
Source organism: Cyclobacteriaceae bacterium (assembly GCA_965267415.1). Taxonomy (GTDB): domain Bacteria; phylum Bacteroidota; class Bacteroidia; order Cytophagales; family Cyclobacteriaceae; genus Ekhidna. The sequence goes on from OZ253955.1 coordinate 2,229,388, forward strand.
CTTAAAAACTCCATTGTTATTTCTAAATGGCTGACCGGCAGCATCATAGTATTCCCTGATCTCTTTGTTATCGATATACGAGATTTTGATCAATGGTGAACCAAAGGAGAGGTATCCATTGCCGTCGTACATTTGATTTGATATTCGATTAAAAAAGTAGTGCTCTAGCTTAACAAGTCGGTCGTGCTCGTCATAATAGGCCTTGAAATTATCGACTGGGCTATCTTCACCATTTTTTACCATGCCCTTGGGCGTTAAATCCGCATAGGGAGTTCCTCTCATTATCAGAGCCCTGTAAACCTTGTATTCCTGACCCAATGCATCGAAAGAAATAATAGTTATGAGTACGATTAATATTCGTTTCATATAGAAGATATTTTCTTCGAAGAAACGAGTCAAGTTAATCTTCCGGGGGTTCCAAAATTGCTGATTACATCAATGGTCATGATATGTCAAATAATTGATGCGATTTATAGTTTGATCCTCAGAGACGAATTCGAAAGAACATGAATATTTCTTAGCGGTCAAGACCTTTCGTTCAGACCTCTCCTTTTCTTGAGTCCAACTGCAATTGACACAATTAGCAATAAAGTAAACCACCTTCAGCTATGTCAGTCGTAAAATCGTGGTGAAGTGTGGTAAGATTGATTTCATTAATCACTTTATCGATACTCTATTATCGATACTCTCGAATAAGGTTTTGTAAATGGAGAGCGGTGATTTGAGATTATTGGGTTTTGAACGGCTCGATGGTAATAAACCATCGAGCTTTTTTATCTAAATCCTCAAAATCAAAAGTGATGTGATAAAACTTAATCTTTAAAGCCAAATTAGCAATATTGGTTACCATTAGTTTTTCAGATGCCCCTGAAAGGAGAAGGGTTTTGTTCAGGCAATAATTGATGATGTTTCTAAATAATGAAAAAATAAAAATAGCAATGAGAAAATTTATAAGTGCTTTTTTTGCTTTTGGATTAATATCTGTTTCCACTGCTCAGGATAAAGAAATTATTAACACGATCTCGCTTATCGCTGAAGGAGTAAATAACAAAAATTCTAATCTGATAGATTCCGTATTTGCGAGACCATCAGCGTTATTTTATGGAACCTACAATGGAATTGCATTTGAGCCTGTTAAAGATAGTACACATACCGCTGGTGGGTTGGCACAATTTATAGAGAATTGGAAGCTAAATAAAATTGATGTTCAACAGCACTTTGATTCAATAAGTGTAAAATGGGTTGAAAATGGAATTGCACAAGTTGAAACTCACTACAAAGCTTACAAAGACGAAAAGTTGACGCATTTCGGAAAAGAGTATTATACATTGGTTAAAATGACCAATGGTTGGAAGATCTTATCATGTGCATTCGAGATCAAGGTGGATAAATAAAACATTATCCAATCTTAGTATAAGATTCATATGCTAGATGCAATATTGATTGCAAAAATCAATGATTGGCGTAAAAGCCAAGATTGAGGTTCATTATTTAAAAGCCGTAAAATATAATTTCCACTGACCATCCACCTTCTTATAAATACTTACAAACTGAAATCTGACACTGTCCATCACATCTGAGTTTTCAGAAGCAAAAATCTCGGTTTTGTCACTTAAGCATAAAACCATATTATCATCAAGCGGAACCATATCGATGATTTTGGAACGACTTGAGCTCGCTGAATTACCATCGTCAAACCAGGATTGAACCCTGTCAAGAAACTCTTGCCGTTCCCTTACTCCATCTGATTCCATGTACCAGTTTGTATAATCTTTATCGAAAACCGATTCATATTCCTCCCAGCCATAGCGTGGCAGAATCATCGCAATACTATCTTCCAGATAGCGGATTTGTCTACGGTCATGACTAGAAATTTCTGTGGGTTTATCCCAATTGCATGAGACTACAGCCAATAGTTGCAGTATGAAGAAAACAAAGTATATAAGGTTTTTCATGCAGTTAATTATTTAGTTAAGTCTAGTGTTATTTTGATCACTTATTTGGTGTGCACTACCAACCCAAAGAGGTGAATAACGAAAAGTGCGAATGTCTCTTAAGCACTCGAATGCTATTAGCACGATTTTTTGCTGTGCACATAAGAGATAGTTATGGTATCAATGAAGTTACGAGAGCCTTAAACATCAAAGGGTAACAAACTTGCTTAGTAAACTGACCAATATGTAACGTAACAAAGTTTCAAGTTGGCTTTACATGAATGTAGCTATTCATAAAATCAGAGGCATGTTAGTTAGCAATTATGTATCCTCATTAACCCTTTAAGGTCAGTATAATTATTTAACCAAAAGAAAAACCCTTGATTTATTTATTGAAATCCGCTTTCCGAAACATTAAGTCAAATTCGATCTTCACTTTCATAAATGCATTCGGATTGATAGCAGGCCTGACCAGCACTTTGTTAATTTATATTTTCATTATTGATGAAATGAGCTATGATTCGTTTCATGAGAATTCAGATCGGATTTATCGCATGCGATACAAATTGCGGTCTTATGATATAGCTCGTGTTCCACCAATTGTGAAAGAGCACCTACCTGAATATTTTTCCGAAATTGATAAGGTGGCTCGCATCTACCTCAGAAGTGCTAGCGTGAAAGTGAATAATGATGTTGAAGATATTTATGAGCAAAGTCGCGTGGGATTTGTCGATCCCGAAATTTTAAAGATTTTTTCTTTTGAACAAGTGAGCGGTCCAATAAAAGGATTACTTGAAACACCATTTACTGGTATCATCAACGAAGAAATTGCCAAAAAATATTTCGGGGAGGAGGACCCAATTGGCAAATCACTGATTCTTGAGGGCAGTCAACCTTTTAAAATAATTGCCGTGTTTCAGGATTTTCCTTCCAATTCGCACATACATTTTGACATGCTGCTTCCTTACGGGAATATGTATGATTTGGAACCGGATGAGTTAAGACAGAGAATTGAACGAAATTTTCAGCGGAACTGGCTGGTGTCACATTCTGCTACATATGTATTACTTAACTCTGCCAATGACCTTGAATCGGTTAACAATAAGCTTGAAGATTTTGTAATAGAGAACATACCTGAAAACCAACAAAGAGGCCAACACTTTGAACTTCAACCACTACACGATATTCACCTTAATAATGACATTAACGGACAGGCAGAGCCCGCGGGGAGCGCTCAGTTTATATATATATTCACTGCAGTTGGTTTTTTTATACTTCTGGTAGCTTGCTTTAATTTCATCAATTTAAGTACGACCCAATATTTAAAAAGAGTAAAAGAAATTGGGATGCGAAAAATACTTGGTGCATCGCGAAATACACTAGTGTTCCAGTTTATGGTTGAGTCACTTATTCTCTGTGTTTTATCAGCCGTCGTGGCTATGATCATGGCAATTGATTTACTACCGTATTTGAACGAGATTACTGGTAAACAACTCACGACTGAAGGAATATTTACATTCAACGTAATTGGAGGCTTTCTGTGCTTGGTAATCATTACAAGTATCATCTCCGGGCTTTATCCTTCTTTGATGGCAACATCTATCTCGCCATTAAAAATCTTCAAAGCTTCATCTCAACCTAAGAGAAATAACTTCATTAGAAAATCTTTATTGTCAGTACAGTTTGCTCTATCAATAATGTTAATTTCTGCTACGATAATAGTTAATGACCAATACGAATTTTTAACAAACAAAGATCTCGGATTTAATAAAAGCCATGTGATAGTAGCGCCTATCAAAAGCAATAATTTTAACAATGCATTTGGAGCAATAGACTCACTTGCGGCCATCAAGATTGACAGGTTTAAGCAATCTGCTTCTTCAATTCCTGGTGTGTTGAAGTCAGCTGCATCATCTAGTGTGCCCGGTTTTGGACTTGTCAACAGAAACATCATCCCAGAGGGTTTTACCAGGGAAGACAATTTATATTGTGCTAGCTTATCGGTAGACTACAACTTCATTGATCTATACGAGATTGAAATTCTGGCGGGTAGAAATTTTTTGGAACAAGCCGGCTCGGATCAATTGCAATCATTTATAATCAATCATTCAGCGGTAGATGCATTTAACTTTGGTTCTCCAGAAATGGCGATAGGAAAGAGTGTCTCACTTGAAGGAAAATCTGGATCTGTTATAGGAGTAATAGAAGATTTTAATTACGCTGCACTAAATGAATCAGTGAGGCCAATCGTAATTGATATTTCTGTACCTGCATATAATATGTTTTCCATACGAATAGTAAGTAAAGGAAGGGCAGAAACTATAGCTGCTACAGATAGGCTTTGGAAGTCAACATATCCTGATAAATCATTTGATTTTTCTTTTTTAGATGAAAATTTAGAAAGTGCCTATATCAATGAAGAGAGGTTTAGAAAGCTGCTCAGTTATTTTTCAATCCTTGCCATTATAGTTTCTTGTTTAGGCTCTTATGGATTAATACTGTTCACAAGTAACGCACGAAACAAGGAGTTCGGCATGAGAAAGGCACTTGGCGCTAGTAAAACAGGACTTATAAGAATACTTATAAAGAGTTTTAGCTTACCTGTGTTTATCGGGTTTGTTTTTTCGGTTCCTTTGACCATTTATTTTGCTTCCCGGTGGCTGGATAATTTTGCCTATCGAACCATAATACCGCCAACAGCTTTTGTTATTTCTTTGGGCATTACTTTAACTATGGTGCTTTTTTCAATTATTTATAATGCCTATGAAGTTGCCAATAGAAGCGTTGTAGATAGCATACGAGAGAATTAACCCGAAATTCTTGCTTCATACTTACCCCATGAGGCTCCTTCTCAGCATTCCCAAAACTTTGAGACTTTGAAGTAAGAATAAATTCTGGAAATCAAAGCTCAATAGAATTAGCAATAATAGTAACCCACTGTCTTAGAATTAATTGCAATATCGCAATCTCTTTAAGAGAATATGGGTACTGCGAAAAGTTCAATTGGAAATCTTAACATAATCCTTCTTTGTCTCATTTACTTCAGCATTAGCTTCTCCGCAAAAGGTCAGCAAAAGTTTGTATTAAGAGGAAGAATATTCGATGCGAATACAGGTGAAGCATTGATTGGATCTCATTGTTTCCTGGTAGGAACAAGCAAGGGAGTTGCTTCTAACAATTATGGGTTCTATGCACTTGTTCTAGATTCAGGAGTTTATGACATCAGTTTTGGTTTTGTAGGTTATAAAAGCCAAACAATCCGCATTACCACGAATCAGGATAGTACGGTCAATATTGGCCTGAAAGAGTTAGTAAATACATTAGATGAGGTGACGGTGAGCGCGGAAGGTATAGAATTACCTACTCAGGAATTGATATCGGGCTATACCTTGTCCCGGGAAAACGTACTGGAGATACCTTCACTGGTAGGAGAACCTGACCTCATCAAGTCACTTCAATTTCTGCCGGGTATAGCCACTTTAAGCGAAGGCTCTTCCGCCATTTATGTTCGAGGTGGAGGAAAAGACCAAAATTTGTTTCTCCTTGATGAGGCACAGGTCTACAATCCTTCACACCTGTTTGGTTTTTACTCTTCCATTAACCCCTGGGCCCTTAATAAGGTAAGTGTATTTAAAGGAGCCATTCCTGCTCGCTACGGAGGGCGACTAAGTTCTGTCATTGATGTCAGGCTGAAAGAAGGTAATACTGAGAGCTTTGGAGGCCATACAAGTTTAGGGTTGATCGCGAGTAATCTGGTCCTCGAGGGGCCGACAGTAAAGGATAAAGGTTCATTTATGGTTTCGGCCAGAAGAACATATGCGGATGCCCTTATCAACCTAAGCCCCGATGACGGAGGCAATAATGTGAATTTTTACGATTTCACAGGAAAAGTGAATTTCATTTTAGGACCGAGTGACAGGGTGTACCTGTCGGGGTACTTTGGCCGGGATAAGTTGCGATTTTTCGATCAGTATGAAGCCAAATGGGGTAATAAAACAACAACATTACGATGGAATCATGTTTTCGGTCCAAATCTATTTTCTAACCTCAGTTTAATAGGAAGCAGCTATGAATACTCCATTGGCTATTTCAATGCGTCTAATAGTTTCGACTGGAATTCTCAGGTAAATGACATAGGTGCAAGACTTGATATGAGCTATTTTCCCGGTCTTAATTCAACTTTTGATTGGGGGTCAGAAGTGGTTTTTCATACAATAGAACCAGGGTTTGGAGGATCTGACAAAGATTCCGGTATTCCCCAATCGAGAACGATTGAATCAGCAGGATATGTAGACTACAGCACAATAATGCTTCAAAAGCTGGCTATCTCAGTTGGTTTAAGATATTCCGGCATCCTGAATAGGGGGAATACGAAAGAATATGTGTATGGGGATAATGTAGTGATAGATTCAATCTCTCATAATGCCGGAATTTGGCACTCGAATTTTGGCTTGGAGCCTCGCTTAAAATTGAGCTACGAGCTTAATCCGCATCAGTCAGTTGAATTAGCCTATTCTCGGACAAGACAATACCTGCAAGTGATAGATAATTCCAGCCAATCTTTTACAGCCATAGACATTTATCTTACTTCTAATAGAAATATTGAACCTCAGGTGGCTGATCAGGTGTCTGTAGGGTGGGATAGAAGGTACAATAATGATGAATATAGTATTGGCCTGGCCGTATATTATAAACAACTAAAGCACGTGGTAGATTTTGTCGATCACGCTCGTCTATTTCAAAATCCGTATATCGAAAATGAGTTAAGAAGTGGTAATGGTGAAAGCTATGGGGTAGAGTTTTTGGTTTCTAAGAATACCGGTCGGTTCACTGGAAATTTTTCCTTCACTTATTCAAAAGCTCAATTCAAAATACCGGAAATCAACAATAACGAGGAGTACAAAGCCCCTTATGATCGGCCAATTGACATAAGCGTATTGGGCCAATATGAAATTTCTGATAAGTGGAAGATGTCAGGAAATTGGGTGTTAGCATCAGGCAGGAACATTACGCTTCCTAATGGTTACTTCGTTCATGAAGATGTCAGAGTACCAGTATACTCCACAAGAAACGAAGACAGGTTACCAACATTTCACAGACTGGATATTTCCTTTACACTCACACCCCGGAAAGGCAAAAATAGATCATGGAAAAGCGAATGGGTTTTTGGCTTGTATAATACCTATTTTAGAAAGAATCCAATGAGTATCAACTTCTTGCCCAGGAGAAACGAAAATAACCAGGTGATCGAGCCACAACAAATAGAAGCGCAGAGGACATGGCTTTTTCCCGTGATACCTTCAGTGACCTATAATGTTAAATTCTAGGATGAAAAATTGGATAGTAACAATTTTGTTGGTTCTTCAAATCTCATGCATAGAATCAGAAGAAATTGATAAATACGTAAAATCGCATGGCGCAAAAGTGGTGATTGATGGAGTAATTACCACTGAAAGAAAACGGCATGAGGTTAAGTTAACATTATCTCAAAGCTACGGAAATGTAAATGATGCAAGCGCAGTAGAATACATAACTGGAGCTAATGTTAATATAACTGATGGTTCTTCATTATTTGTCATGAACGAAGTATCTCCGGGTATCTATTTAACCGATACAATAAGTGGTGAAGTAGGAAAGTCTTACATATTAACAGTTTCAGTTAATGGAACAAGCTACATAGGCACAGATACCCTTATAGGACTTACCTCAAAGGAACCCCTGGACGTATTTGAAGTTGTTGAGGGCGGAACTTCAATTGATTTTGAAAACAGAAAGCATCAGTTTGGGTTTGACATGCCTAACAAATACGAATTTTCCATGACCATTCCTCAGTCAGTATTAGATAACGAGACTGATCCTTTTATCAGGGAAATACTCAGAAGAGCAAAGCCGCGAGATTTTGAAATTTTTACACACCCAGGTATTGAACCCACAGGAGTATTCGACTTTGAAGCAACTGAGTTTGTTAGGTACGTTAGAGGCAGGATATCCGTAACCCAAAAAAAATACTCGATTTCTGACCGTTATTATTCATTCCTAAGATCGGTTTTCCTGGAGACAGATTGGAGGGGTAGTATATTAGATTCCAGACCTGCTTCTCCTCAAGGAAATATGTCAAACGGAGCATTAGGATATTTCAGAGCACAGGATGTGGATTCCCTTACTTTCTTTCCATAGAGAAATAGGTCGTCTGTTTTAGATACGATACTTTCTGTCCTCCCTATGCTTGAGAATACTCTTCAATCTCGCTGAAATACTTCTTTGGTGTTCGTGAAGTTAATTTCTTAAAAGCCCTGTAGAAAGTCGCCTTTGTGCCGAAACCACAGTCAACGGCGATTCCAGAATAAGTCAAATGATCAAATGAACCACTCAGGACCCGATCTATAAAAAATTTAACTCTATATTCATTTACATAGTCAAAGAAATTCTTTCCGTATGATTCGTTGATCACACGACTCAGATAACTTTGATTGGTATCTATTTCTTTAGCAATATCGGAAAGACTCAGTTCCGGGTCCAGGTAGGGTCTTTGAGTATCAAAGTAAAGTTCAAGCTTGATTTTTATATCTAGTAAGTCGTTCCTGTTCAACATGGAATGACTGTATTTAGATTGATCCTGATTAAGAATAAACAATTCAGGAGCATTCATCGCATAATAACTCATTACAAATATTAACATCACGGTGAGTAAGAAGATCACCTGATATATATAATTACTCAAAACGATATTGTCGGAAAATTGAAGCGTTATAAGGCTAATAATCCAAACAGACGTAATACCTATAACTATTCCCAGAATAAATCTCAAATAGGATGTTCTTGGAAAATCTGACCGTGTTTGCAGGTGTCGTTTGCCATGCAGAATCACCTCTTTATAAGCCATATAAGTATATACAAGAAGCGAGATAGCGCCTCCCCATAAGATCACAAAATAGTATAAATGAAGCCCTCCCGCTGAATTTGCTTTGAGTAATTCGTGAGCTGAGAATTTCAATGTATAGATAAAGGACGCAAGAAATAAGGCCAACGGTATAAAATGTATCCATTTTTTGCGTTCAAATTTCAAATCATGGTATAGCAAACAGCAAATGTAGAAGTACAATAACGGTCCTACTAAAAACATAATGAAATCACCAGCAATAGATAAATGAGGGTAGCGAATAAATAAGGAAGTATTGTATCCTAACCTCAACAAAAGAGAGAAGATTATGGCTGCTAAGAGTAAGGAAAGCACTCTATTGGAAACTCTTCTCCTTCTTTCACCATTCAGCATCAGGTTTGATATCAAATAAAGGGCCTGAATGATTCCAACAATAAGCGCAGTGGTGAACCCATTGAACTCCATCAATCCAAATATAAGATCAACTATCCGCTCTTATGCAGTCTGTTTCCATGACATTCTCATTCCAGGTTTTTCCACCATCATAAGACCTATGCGCCCGCCAGATAAATTCATTCGCTGACACAGACTTAAAAATTATTTTTTGTAAGAATTTTCTACCTCTCCAATCCACGTTTTCCATTGTTCCCTCCAAGGTTTTATCATCAACGAATTTGGCCGTCATTAACCAGGTCGCTGATCTTGGCTGGTTTACTGGAATAAACGTCATATGCCACTCGTCAGCACTTGGATCATAACCTCGAATGGCCGGTCCCGATATTGTACCTGAGAAGGGGCCACTTGCTTCCGGCCACCAGTTGTCTTGGATGCAAAACCCTCCGAAACCGTAGGTAAATTCCCATTTTCCTTTAGTTCCTCCCCAATTTGTACCAGTTGAATCTGCCCACCATCTTGCTTCAGCTTCCCAGCTACCCATAAATGGCAGCCAAAGTAGGTTTTCCATCCGTGCTGTGGGATGCAAACCCTCAGGCTTTCCGTTACTCGAAGAAGCCAGTCTTACTCTGGACGACCAGAACATATCTCCACGAATAATTGCGGAATCTACTGAACTCTCAAATCTCTCGATCAAATTCTGTCGTTGACTTTTGAAAAAAAGATAAAGACGCTCGTTCTGCACCAAGAATTGAGTGGGATCTGGTTTAACCCTGGAGGGAGCCGTTCCGCTTTTCTGCTGATCTATACCCATAAAAAAAGCACACCACCCTCCGTACTCCGGGAGATATTTTTCGGGAGTTTGATCAAACAATTTTTTGTTCTTCGCAGAAGAAAAATGATAAACTACATCCTGATATTCACTGGTATAGCGACTAGAACCAATTTTACTTTTATTTTCCTCAAAATATGCTACCACATCAAAGCCGTCTAAAGCGATATTGTTTTCATCAATGTTGTAATACCATTGTTTTCCGGATTGCCCATAGCATATACTCAAACTGGATATCAATAGGATAAGGTTAATTAATCTTTTCATGGTGCCATTAAGAATTTTATTTCTTCAAATAAGCATTTGGATTTTGATGTTTCCCACAGACAAAATCATGATAAGGTATTAATTCAGGAATTTGGACTTTTTGACTTGACTCCTGTTTACTAATTATTAAGGTTTTAAGATCATCAATTAAGCAATTTTTTTACCCTGCGAAAATTGCAGTTCGCATAAACTGTGACTCATTTAGAAATAGAAATTGATTAAGATGATTATTCTATCCAGGAAGTTGTGGTTCATATTATTCTTTATTGTATCCCACATAGGATTTTCACAAAGCATGAGACTGTTACCATACAAGGCATCTCCCACCTTAAAACCTAAAAATTTTAAGATGCTTTTCAGGGTGTCTCAGAAAGGGGATTCGGTTGGCTATTCCCGGTTTAGCTTAACTAATTATGCGGATAGCTTAGTGCTAGGAGAAAAAACCGATGTTAGCTCTTCCCAGGTTATCATGACAGAGGAAATAGTAACAGTTCTTAATCCTGATCACAGCATAATGAGTAATGTTATTTCTGGTAGGGTGAGTGGTTTTCCAATTGACACGAAGTTTGTTTGGGCTGATAATCGAATTAGTGGTTATTCAAAATTCCCCGATCACCCCCAGGTACCGGTAATAGAAGTTGACACAACAGTTTCTGTACCTTATTTCGAAAGAATGACCACCTTGTTTTACTATCCACTTCTGCTCAAGAGGTATAAAAAAGGCAAGTCCTTGTCATATAAAACTTTTGACACGATGACGGGCAAATTTCATGACATACAGATGGAGATACTTGGTATGGAAGAAATTGAAGTTAATGGTGCACAAAGCACACTTATGAAAGTAAGATTGAGTGGGGGTTCCGCCACTCAACTGTTGTACTTAAATACTAAAAAAAGACTCATTGAGGCAATCAGGTTTGAAGGACTCGACTGGGAGTATGATCGGATTGAATGATTATTAGCGGAGTTATGACAGGCAATCAAAGTATTCAGATTCTTATTATTTCATTGTTCCTTGTCGGATGCAGTGCTCCAGAAGGATCAGAAAGAATAGTTTTTGTATCTGACAGGGATGGAAACAGGGAAATCTATGCAATGGATGGGGACGGAAGCAATCAGTCCAATTTAACCAACCATCCTGCTGCCGATTTTGGCCCGACCTGGTCTCCAGACCAAAGTAGAATTGCCTTTAAATCTACACGTGATAGACAGGCAGACCCTGACATTTACGTGATGAAAGCAAACGGTTCTGACGTAGTTAGAATCACAGCCGGGTTACCCACGGATTTTTCTTTATCATGGTCGCCCACAAGTGATTTGATAGCCTTTACTTATTATGATACCATGGATCGAACACATGAAATAGGGGTAATAGATGCTGACGGTTCCAATTTTCGACTTCTCACCACTATGGAAGGCATTGAGAATTTTACCCCGTCATGGTCTCCTGATGGAAAACAATTGCTCTACGTATCCAACAGTAGCGGCACATTTGAATTATGGAGTATTGATGTTACTGATAGTAACGTGCGACAGATCACTGATCTTGACCTCCAATCACCAACCTTCCCGGAATTGTCCCCTAAAGGAAACCAGATTGTAGTAAGGCAAATACATGATCGTAATTCAGATCTGTATTTGTTAGGTGCTGACGGAACAAGTATTGAGCAGCTTACATCTGATCCGGCAGCAGATTGGGGGGGTGTTTGGAGTCGCAATGGCGAAGAATTGGTGTTTAACTCTAATCGGGACGGGGATTTTGAGATTTATAAAATCAATGTAGAAACTAAACACCTTATGAAGCTTACGGACAACAATGCGAGAGACAACCTCCCCGATCTTTAACACCAACCCAAACCTATCAATAGAATAGATTTTTACGTAAAAATTGAAAATTTTGCTGCTCATTGCCTTCCCCTATTGATTTTTCTACATTTGCAGCCTATTTGGCCCCGTAGTTCAATGGATAGAATAGAAGTTTCCTAAACTTTAGATGCAGGTTCGATTCCTGCCGGGGCTACTAAGTCTCCTAAACTTTAGATGCAGTGTGGGACGCTCGCTGGCGTCATAGCTCTAGCGAAGGAGCCCACCCCGGTCGATTCCCTGCCTGCGGCAGGCAGGCTGCCGGGCCATTAGTTCAGCCTTTCACCTAGAGAAACATAGACATTTTCATAGTTCCTGTATCCTTTTTGCCGAGCCAGGCTTAATCCCTTTTGGTGGTACTCTCTTGCCACCTCATCATTACCAACTCGCAAGTTGAACCTCGCTAAGTTGTAATAGCTTCGACACAATACAATCCCCTGGTTCAACTCTTCAGATACAAATTCTGCTCGATCGAAATACCACTTGGCAGTATCTAACTTCCCCTGGTTAAAATAGAATTGGCCCAAATTGCATAGTGAGTGAGCTTCAGAATAATTACGATTTTGATGACTTGCGTACAGGTACGATCTTTTATCATGAAATAGAGATGAGTCCAGCAAACCCATCCGTTCTAGTTCTGCTGCTTTGTGCACGTCATTCCTGATCATTCCGGCCGTATCTGAGATGTTGAACGAGATCTCAAGACCTCTTCGGAAATTCCTAATACTACTTTCATGATCCCCTTGAATTTGAAGAATAGTTCCAGTCCTGTAAAGATTCTTTGATTCAAGTGCTAAGAGATTATTTGTTTTAGCTAGGTACATTGAAGAATCCAGAAATATCATTGCCGACTCTAATGCCTGTTCTTCTCCGAAATAGCCCCATTTTATATAGTAGAGATCACCTAAGCCATAGTACGCCTCTCCCAGATATTCTTGATAATCTGAAGAATTGGGATGTTCAATCACTTGTTTGAAATATTGCTCAGCTAACTCGTACTCTTCCATATACCTATAGTTATCTCCTAATGAGAATAGGAAGAATAACTTATCGTCTACGGTGAGCTTTCGATTTTTTAGCTCCAAGTTGGCAATTTCAATCGCTGACTTCCAGTCCCCTTGTATTCCCAGTTTGTTGACTATTGGTTTGTAAAGTGAGCTGTACTGTTGATTTGCAGGTTGGTTCGTTTCGCAGGATGTACACGCGAAAAAAAATAACACACATAACTGATTAGTGACTTTCATAGCAACATATAATGTATGTTACTATGTTACTAATTTAATTTGCTCGAATAGTCAACGAGAATGGAAGTATGGCAGGAAAAACGCGGTGTTCGTCGATGCTTCAATAATCTGTCTTAATGCTTTTGTTTAGAGGCAGACCCAGTTGGTAACCAAGATCTTCATCTCTTGTCCCGTCAGTCACATCAAGACCATACTTGATATCCTTAGGATTTTCGTACACAAAGGTTCCGAACATTCGATCCCATATTGAAAGGACGTTCCCAAAATTGGTGTCTGTCCAAGGACGCTCAAAATGATGATGAAATTTGTGTGTATTCGGGGTGATTATCACGTAACTCAATGTTTTATCCAGCCATTGAGGCAGGTTGATATTGGCATGAGTCCAATACGTGAAAAAAACCGTAACGATCCTGTAGAACAAATAAAAAGCAACGGGCATTCCGAAAATCGTGAAAGTGATCAATGCAAAACTTTCCCTCAAAATGAATTCTATCGGGTGTTGCCTTACACCTGTTGTTGCGTCAACCTTTGTGTCGGAATGATGAACAATGTGAAGTTTCCACATCCACTTGACCCGATGCAATAAGTAATGGGCAAAGTATTGGGACACGAGATCCAAAGCGATAAACGAAACCGCTAACTCAACCAGGATCGGAAGGTCAACCCAATTCAAAAGCCCAAATTGATTTTGACTCATCCAGCCTGAAACTGCAACTAAAGCCACTCCATAGAGTACATTAATTATCGCCAAAAAAAGAAAGAAAACCAGGTTAACGCCATCGTGTCTCCATTTTTTGTAATTATGTCGGAATAGGGGAATGATGGTCTCTAATGCCCAGAAAAAAAGCAGGCAAATCAGGACCCAACCCATTTTATGAACGGTCGTCAGGTTTTCAAAAAAATATAAGAATCGCTCCATAACCTTCTGGCTTGTATACCATCGAATATACTACAAATTACCGCTTAAAAGGTTGGCTAAAACTCGCAATTACCCGGAGTTCGAGGAAATGGAATAGCGTCTCGGATATTATTCATTCCAGTGATAAATTGGATCATTCGTTCGAATCCAAGTCCATAACCACTATGAGGAACTGTGCCAAACCTTCGAGTATCCAGGTACCACCATAATTCTTCCTTAGGGATGTCCATTTCTTCCATCCGACGCTCCAACTGTTCCAAACGTTCCTCTCGTTGGGAACCCCCAACAATTTCACCAATACCTGGAAAAAGTACATCCATAGCAGCTACTGTTTTGCCATCATCGTTTTGCCTCATGTAAAACGACTTGATGTCCTTAGGGTAGTCAAAAAGGATCACAGGTTTCTTGAAATGCTTCTCTACCAGAAATCGTTCATGTTCTGATTGAATATCTGTTCCCCACTCTTCGATCAGAAATTGAAATTTTTTCTTTTGATTGGGCTTGGAACGCTTAAGGATCTCGATCGCTTCGGTATAGGTTAGCCGGGCAAAATCATTTTCAACAACAAATCGTAACCGCTCCAACAGGGATAGTTCATTTCGCTCATGTTGAGGTTTGGATTTTTCCTCGTCCTGCTCACGTTTATCCAGAAACTCCAGATCATCAATACAATGCTCAAGGACATAAGAAACCAAATACTTTAGCATTTCTTCTGACAGATCCATGGAATCCTGAAGGTCATAGAATGCCATCTCCGGCTCAATCATCCAGAATTCAGCGAGATGCCGTGTGGTGTTACTGTTCTCAGCTCTGAAGGTGGGACCGAATGTGTAGATCTCCGATACTGCCAGCGCTGCAAGTTCTCCTTCGAGTTGTCCCGAAACGGTCAGGTTGGTTTCCTTTTCAAAAAAATCCTGCTTGTAGTCCACCTTACCATCTTCATCCTTCGGAATAGCATTCAAATCAAGGGTAGTGACCTTAAAGGTTTCTCCAGCTCCTTCAGCATCTGAAGATGTAAGTATTGGTGTATGTAAATTCAGAAACCCCTTTTCGTCGAAAAACGAATGTACCGCGTAGGTCAACGCATGGCGGATCCGGAGCACGGCTCCAAACGTGTTGGTTCTGGGTCTTAAATGAGCAATCTCCCTTAGGAATTCGAGTGAATGTCGTTTCGGTTGAAGTGGATATTGTTCAGGGTCAGCTTCTCCAAGTACATCTACTTTGCCAGCCACGAGTTCAATGGACTGTCCGGCACCTTGTGATTCTTCAAGTTTACCAATTACAGAAAGGCTGGCTCCTGTAGCAATACGTTTGAGAAAAGATTCATCAAATGTCCCGGCATCCAGTACAACTTGCAGATTCTTGATCGTTGAACCATCATTCAAAGCAACAAAAGCCACATTCTTGCTTTCACGCTTCGTACGTACCCATCCCTTGACACATATCTCCTGACCGGCACTTCCTTGTGCCAGGACTTTCTGAATTTTAGTTCGCTTGGTTCTATCCACTTTCCGACTCAAAATATTTGGGTCGCAAAACTAACGAATGTGATAATTTTGGGCTCTCTAGTAATTGACGATGCAAAAGTTATCTCTTACGCAAACGCTTCAACAAAAACTGTCTCCTCAACAGATTCAGTTCATCAAATTATTGCAGGTGCCTACCGCTGAACTTGAAGCCCGTGTAGAAGAGGAACTGGAGATCAACCCGGCGCTGGAAGAAGGGCAGGAAGAAAAGGATCCGGAAGACACAAGTGACGACTATGATGATGATTACGAAGTAGATGAGCGTGATAGCATCGAGGAGTATCTGCAAGATGATTATGCCGGATACAAAATGCAGGGAGATGGCAGAAACCCTGACGAGGAAGAAAAGGAATCTCCACTATCTGTCGGCAAGACTTTACATGAATTGCTTATTTCCCAATTGGGATATCTTAAGCTGAATGAGCGGGAAGAGGTCCTTGGGAAGCAACTAATCGGAAGCATAGATTCGGATGGTTACATTCGAAGGGATTTAAATGCCATTGTTAATGACCTGGCATTTTCACAGGGAATCGAGACAGACGAAGAAGAATTAGAAACGCTGCTATTCAAAATCCAAACATTCGATCCACCGGGGATTGGTGCAAGAAACCTCCAGGAGTGTTTGTCACTGCAGCTAGAGCGAAAAGATGACGAGCAGGAAGAAATTCAGATAGCCCGTCGGATCATCGATACCTGCTTCAATGAGTTTTCTAAGAAACACTATGACAAGATCGCCAGGAAACTAGGAGTAGATGATGAGGAGCTACTTCGTGAATCCATCTACCAGATCACGAAGCTCAACCCGAAACCCGGTGGTACCGGTGATGAGGTGGTGAAAACACAATACATTATCCCGGATTTCATTTTGGTCAACAACAATGACAAGCTTGAACTTTCACTAAACTCCAGAAATGCACCTCAACTAAAAGTGAGTCGCTCGTACTCCGAAATGCTTCAGGCCTATGACAAAAGCGACAAGAAAGATAAGAAGCTAAAGGAGACAGTCTCCTTCATCAAACAGAAACTGGATTCAGCAAAATGGTTCATTGATGCCATCCGTCAGCGACAGCAAACTTTGTTGAATACGATGCAAGCCATCATTAACTTTCAATATGACTACTTTCTTGAAGGAGATGAGAGCAAGTTGAAACCAATGATCTTAAAGGATATTGCAGACAAGATCCAAATGGACATCTCTACGGTTTCAAGAGTAGCCAGCAGCAAATCCATTCAAACCGAGTTTGGCATCTTTCCTTTAAAATATTTCTTCTCGGAAGGGATTTCTACTGAGTCAGGCGAAGACGTGAGTAGCCGGGAAGTGAAGAATAAGTTGAAAGAGATCATAGAAGCGGAAGATAAAACCAAACCACTTTCCGATGAAAAACTGGAAAAAAGTCTGAAAGAGTGTGGTTATAACATCGCTCGAAGAACCGTAGCTAAGTACAGAGAGCAGCTCAATATTCCTGTTGCCAGACTAAGAAAGGAATTGTGAGAATATTGATGCAATTTGTTTCTCTCATTTGTCATCCCCTATTGATGGCAACATATATGAGCATTATCCTTACACAACGAGCTCCTGAACTTTTCGCATTTCAGGCTGCTGCTGTTAATTATTTTATTCTTGCGGTTTTCCTGACCACCTGCTTGATACCTGCATTCAGTATCTTTTCTCTAAGGCTTTTTTCTAAGATCTCAAGCCTCGAACTAACAGAAAGAGAAGAGCGCCCGCTACCTTTTCTGTTCATATTCATTTGGTACAGTCTTTCTACCTACCTGTTTATTACCAAACTCCAACTTGGTCCACCATTCTCTCTTATTATCATTGCTGTGACAGCACTGATTGGTTTGCTATTCTTGATTACCCGATGGATCAAAATCAGTATTCATAGCACAGCAATATGGGGTAGTGTTGGCATCATTGCCGCATTGATATTAACGAGGGGGTTGCTGATTCAGGACTTTCTCTATGTGTTTATTCTACTGGCAGGGCTAACTACTTCTGCAAGACTCTATCTCGGCTATCATCAACCCAGTGAGTCATGGTTAGGATCCATTTTAGGATTCGCATTTTGCTTTGGAGCAGTCTTTTTGTTTGGCTAGAAACCAGTAAGGTTAATACCTATAGTCCGGACTTGAGGGTCCGCTTCCTGTATTGGAGAGTTAAACAAGGTCGATTGATACGACTTGTAGTAAAGATGAATCCCCCTGAACCCTAGCCTGACCTGAAATCCGTATCGAAATGTTTCAAGATTGAAGTTACCTGACACCTTTTGACGCTTCTTGTCTCCATCAACCTCATAGACCCACTTCGTGTGCGCATTCATTCTAACTCCACCCATAGCACCGATCCCTATGAAAAACCCTTCACCATCCTCTGTTCCATTGGGATGGAACCTGAATTCAATGGGGATATCAAAATAAGTGATTGCAAGTTTGTTCTTAGTGATTCCAAAAAATGGAAGCGCATCAATATAGTCGGCAGAGTCAATGAAAGTGGCTGCACTTTGGAAGCCATGTTTCTCCAGACCCAGGCCAATACCAGGATAGAATGAAAGCTTATTGCTTATCGGGTATCTCTTCATATAGTAAATACCCACAGACTTGGATGCCCATCCTTTTCGGTCCAGGGTATCAGGAACCTGAGACCATGCATTGATCCCAATGTCAAGCATCAGCTCTCCTGGAATGTCAGGTCTGCTAAACTGATTTTCCTGAGCCAGTCCGAAAAATCCTACCAGTACCAACAGAACACCACACAAAGACTTCATAGAAATTAAAATTTCGGCAAATATAGAATCATGGTTGGCTAACGAAAATTTTTAGAATGCTTTTGGTTAGCTTTGCAGTCCTTTTTTAACAGCTATTAACGTTGGCTGTTCCGGACTCGTAGCACAACTGGATACCTGCCTGCCGGCAGGCAGGATGCACCGGGTTGATTGAAATGATGAAAGTGTTTGTATATGTTATTCGCTCAGAGAAAGATGGACGCTTCTACGTAGGTATGACTGAAAGCATAGATAGGAGATTGAAAGAGCATAATTCAGGCAGAACAAGATCAACAAAAGGGTATCTACCTTGGAGGATTGTGCTGATTGAACAATATCCAACAAGGATGTTGCTAGACGAAGAGAGAAATACTTGAAGTCTGGTGTTGGAAAAGAATATATCAAAGACTATTGGACTCGTAGCACAACTGGATACCTGCCTGCCGGCAGGCAGGATGCACCGGGTTGATTGAAATGATGAAAGTGTTTGTATATGTTATTCGCTCAGAGAAGGATGGACGTTTCTACGTAGGTATGACTGAAAACATAGATAGGAGATTGAAAGAGCATAATTCAGGCAGAACAAGATCAACAAAAGGGTATCTACCTTGGAAGATTGTACTGATTGAACAATATACAACAAGGATTGTTGCTAGACGAAGAGAGAAATACTTGAAGTCTGGTGTTGGAAAAGAATATATCAAAGACTATTGGACTCGTAGCACAACTGGATAATGCACCTGGTTACGGCCCAGGAGATTGGGGGTTCGAATCCCTCCGAGTTCACATTGAACCCACCATAATTGGTGGGTTTTTTTATCTCCATGGATGAGAAGTCTATCCCAATTCAATGTCCGGAAAACCCTCCGAGATAACAACGTTGCTAGCTAAATAGATCGTGCTTAAGAGCTGATCCTGAGCAATTTGATTTTGAGTCGAATAAGGTGAGATCGACAACCATATTTCTTCTCTCCCATTATCCTTAAATCCAGCTCTTCGACCTTACAATCACAGGTTGATAAAACGCATTATTTCAATAAGTATTAGGATAAGCATTCAGCTTCTAAAATCATGACCTGGGTAGCAAATAAAAATGATCAGGATCATGCCCCCTCGATAATGCGAATCATTTTCAAAGTAGTAAACCGTATGGATATTGGCGATGAGGATTTCGTCAAACCAACTCTAAAGATTAATGATTTACATCGCCTGTAATTTTAGCCTTTACATTAAAGGAATATGGATTCTAATTGTGTGCTTAGCTATAGTTCTCATTCCTACCTCCACCCTATTTGCACAAATTGAGAAGACAGGTACAGACTCCACTTATACCGAAAAAAAACAAACAGAGTCCAGCCTCATGAACCTGCTGGAGCAGGTTACTTTATCAGATCAAAAACAAAATAACTCTCATGACCTGGATATCAGCGAAGTGATAATCAGTTCGATGATCTCCAAGCATGGAAATGATTTTCTCGACTATTTCTCATCAAGTTTTTCATGGCCAAAGACAAATGGAAGTTTCATCATTCTTATTTCCGAGAGGCCATTCAGAATCAACACGACGCAAATCCTGATCCAAGTCAATGACCTGGAAGTTTTTCAAAATGTATTGCAACCCCGGACTTCTTATTTGGAGGAATTGGCACAGTACGCTCAGGCAATAACAAAACAATACATACTCAACTACCAGCAAATTATGATGGAACTCGAGAGTAGTGATCGTTCGGGTTCCGGGATTTATTAAAGAGACAAAATGATACGAAGATGAAACATATAACAAAATTACTGGCCTACTTATTATTAGTCGGGCTTGCTTCAACACCCATTATGGCACAAGATTTCAGGTACAAACCCAAGAATCCTGCATTCGGCGGTGATACCTTTAACTACAACTGGCTACTAAGTCAGGCACAAGCACAAAATGACTTTACCGTAGACCCAAATGCCAGTCTTTTCGAGACAGATCCCCTGCTTGACTTCCAAGACGACCTGAACCGGCAGCTTCTAAGCCAGTTATCGAGATCTCTCATCGGAGACTTGTTTAACACAGATGGGACCCTAAATGAAGGGATCTTTGAAATCGGCAATTACCAGATTGAAATCATCAACGGAATTGATGGGGTCAACATTGGTATTTTGGACGTATTCACTGGTAGCACAACGACAGTGACAGTACCAACATTTTGAAGAAAATGAAGAAGTTAGAAATTTTCATTTTGCTTCTGATTTTCACCGGATGTAGTCAATACTTACATCAACCAGTGCGAACTACACAAGCAAGATTGGGAGTCGAATCTGCTCAGTATAAGGTTCTCAGATCTTTGCCAGCCCCTGAAGAACCAATTGTCGTTGCAGTATACAAATTCAAAGACCAGACCGGACAATACAAGGATACAGAGGCAGGCTCTAGTTGGTCAACAGCTGTAACACAAGGTGCTACTTCAATATTGCTACGATCCCTGGAAGAGTCAAACTGGTTTGTTCCGATTGAAAGAGAAGGGCTAAATAATCTATTGAATGAAAGAAAGATCATTCGGTCAAGCAGAAGTGGTTACGAGAAAACAGAAAATCAAAATCAGCCATTAATTCCACCGCTACTATTTGGCGGAATAATTCTGGAAGGAGGTGTCATCTCATTTGATTCAAACTTGATGACCGGGGGGATCGGAGCCCGATACTTTGGAGCCGGATCGTCCGGCCAATACCGAACGGATAGAATAACGATCTATCTGAGAGCAATTTCAACCAGTAATGGTAGAATACTTAAAACAGTCTATACATCAAAGACGATTCTTTCACAGCAAGTAGATGTAGGAATATTTCGGTTCGTTGATTTTCAGCGATTGCTCGAAGCAGAAACAGGCTTCACATATAACGAACCTAGTGAAATGGCTGTGAGAGAAGCTATTGAAAAAGCAGTGATAAGCCTGATTCTGGAAGGAGCGATGGATGGATTGTGGAATTTCAAAAATTCTGAAGATCTCGATGGTGAGGTAATGGCTTCCTACAAAAAAGAGAAAGAGGAAAATGAGATTACAAATGTTTTCGGTGCACAATTCAGAGAGCGTAGATCTCAACTATCAGTCGGAGGTTATTTCTCTGGAAGAAACTACACCGGGGATCTTGGGGAAAGGAAGGTTTTTCCTGGTCCAGCAGTCGACTTAGAGCTGTTTTCTAACAGACCTGTAGCTCTAAATGTAGCCCTTGGTTATGGTACTATTGGCACAAAAAATAATTATCAATCAAATATTCTTTTCTCAGAAATAACAGCCAACCACAGGTGGTTTCCTGATATTCAGTCCACTCCCTATCTGAGGTTTGGTTTTGGAAGCATGATTGAGGTGGATAACAACCTCGAAGAAAACGTGTCGGCTTTTAGCAATGTGTACCCTTACTTAATAGGAGAACTTGGTTACGAACACCTTATTAGAAACCGGTTCGGGTTTGTGGCAGGAGCTGCTTATAGATATTCTTTCGATGACGATTTAGACAGAGTAAAGCACGGCAATTACAATGATGCCCTGTGGGAGGGAAAGATCGGACTTAGGTATTATTTCCAAAAAAGAGCAACTGCCAAAGAGCGCTCTAAGAAGAAAAATAAAGAAATCAAACAAAAATCAAGATGAAAGCAAATAGGATTAAAATCAAGACGATTTGGCTAATATGCCTTGCTCCATTTGTTTTCGCTTCATGCCTAGAAGACCCTATTCAAATAGACTCTTTTGGTTCAGTTTCAGGCATAGTGACAGATAGTTTTAATGACCGTCCCTTATCAGGAGTTGAGATCGACACCAATCCGAGCTCCAGTGTGGTAATCTCAGATAGCTTGGGAGCATTCTTAATTCCTGAGATAGCGGTTGGGGAATATTCATTCACCGCACAGTTTCCAGGCTATGAAAAAACGTTTGTCAATGTCACTGTAGCAGAAGGCATCAAAGCAGAAGTAGAAATCAAAATGGACAGACAGTTCAGTATACCGGACCATGTAACGAACCCAACTCCCTCAACGGGAGCTAAAGCACAGCCGCGAGAGGTGACCCTGATATGGGAGGGAAGTCCTTCAATTGACGATACCCTTAGTTATGATGTATTTGTGTACGAGTCGAATATTGACTCCATCGTTTTCAGTTCATTCAATCTATCAGATACATTTCTAACTGTTGATGAACTACGATACGAGACCACATACTTCTGGCAAGTCAACGCCAAGTCCGGCACAGGAGGAGAATCCAAAGGGGACATATGGAATTTTACGACGCTGGATTTTCCAGATAATCGTTTCCTGTACACCTCAAAGTCAACTGGCAACTATCAAATCTGTTCATCGAATGATAGTGCAACTCAGGCAATTCAAATTACGCGAACTCTTTTTAATAGCCTGAGTCCCAGGTATAGTACAGACCGAAAGGAAATTGCCTACACAGCCAACGGCACACTGGAAAATCAGGTTTACCTTATGAATTACAAAGGAGAGAATAATGAGCAGATCACAAATATTCCCGTTGCTGGATTCCATAGCAATGGATCTGAATTTTGCTGGTGGCCGGACAATGGCGGGTTTCTGTACAGCCATTATGACATCTTATACAGCATTGATCGTCGAGGGGCAAATCTTACTCCTATTTCTACCGCTCCGTCGGGAAGACACTTCGGTGATTTGGACTACTCTGGAAGTACTGATAAAATCGTTGTTCAAACAATTGGATCATTGATTTACGAAGGGGAGATCTACATCATGAATTCAAACGGAAGTGATACACTTCGAATTGTTGATGATTTACCAGGTATTATAGAACACCCAACCTTTTCAATTGATGGAAAAAAAGTGATGTATACCAGAGACTTTTCCGGTTTTGACTCACCTGATGGCAGACAACTTGATTCCAGAATATACATCCTCGATCTAGCTACAATGATAATTGATGAGGTATCCGGCCATAAGCCGGAAGGCACCAATGATATGCATCCTCGCTTTTCACCATTTGGCTCAAAAATAATTTTTACCAACGCTTTGAACGATGGTAGTGGAGTGAGCTCCGTCTACGAAATGAATCTTGATGGAACGGGTAGAAACCTACTATTTGAGGATGCCGAAATGCCTGACTGGAAATAACCATGAATGATTGCTGCACTGGAGATAACTGCAAGAACTGTACTCTTCGAAAAGTACATAAAGATATCCTGTTAGATACTGAAGCCGAACGTCTAAACAAGAATCGTGTAGAGCTCAAGTATAAAAAAGGTGAAACAATTTGTAAACAGGGGTCCTTTGCTTCAAGTATCATTTGCATCCGCTCCGGACTGGTAAAAATCTATAAGGAGAATGATAGCTCAACATCGACTCTGGCCTTGAAAAAGAAAGGCGATATCATCGGTTTGCAATCACTTTATAGCAATGGTTTTTATCATTTTTCAGCTGAGGCCTTGTCGGATACCCAGGTGTGTTTGATTGATATGGTTGAATTCAAAGAGTTGATCATTGACAATGTTTCTTTTGCCAAAGAAATGATTCGATACATCAATCAGGATGTGATCAATATGTTTGACCAGTTATTTTCCTTTTCTACAAAGCATATCCATGGACGTCTTGCTGAACTATTGATCCATCTCAACGAGGAGATTTACCAATCTAACCCCTTTGAACTTACACTTAGCAAAACAGATGTGGCTCAAATATTAGGCACATCCAAAGAGAGTGTTTCAAGACTTTTCAAAGAGTTAAAGCTGGATGGGATCATTGAGGAATCGGATCATATCGTAAAAATCCTGGACAACAAACGACTAAACCGGATAAGCAATACCGGCTAGCCAAAAACATGCAGGACCAGTGTGGACACTTCATCATCAACGTTCTCCACAGACCATTATCCATGCTGTTGTGACCACAAGGCAACGTTTTTCATATCAAATTATGAAGTCATTTTTTCATCAAATCAGAAGTCATTTTTGTCAATTTTTCTTTTGACTAACATCAACAAAACCTTTGACTGATAGGGCGGTAAGATCTCCTCATTTGAAGCCCTAAAAACGTTTAATATATAGTATCTCAATTAGTTTGGGAACTAGGGAATTATGTTAAACTTAAAAGGATATTATCATGAAAAATGTAATGTTAATTGGCCTTTTTTATCTGTTGGCTGTATTGAGTTATGGACAGGAAGGTAATAATGCCAATGTCGATCAAAATGGTGATGATCACTTCGCGCTTACAGACCAGAATGGTACTAACAACACGGGTGTTCAGACACAGATGGGGAAAATGCAACGTGCCTATATCTTCCAATTGGGAGACGGCAATCTTGCAAAGCAAATTCAGAAAGGCAACGAGAATTACGCTCGTGTTTTTCAAAATGGATCAGGTAACATTTCGGATCAGGACCAAAAAGGTCGCCTGAACGAAGGTTGGATTTATCAAAACGAGTTCACAAGTTGGGGAAATCCTTTTCCAACACTGAACATTGCCACACAAAAACAAAGAGGCAATGGCAACTACGCTTTGATCAATCAAAGAAAAGATGGTAACGACTTTGGACAGGATCAGCATGGAAAATCAAACTATGCGCAGGCCGACGCTTACAACTCTGACAACATGTCCAGACAAGAACAAAGGGGGCATGAAAACTACAGTATGGTGAAATTGGCCGGTAATGAAAATCAATCTTTCGTTTCGCAAAAAGGAGATAAAAACTACTCCTACTTAAGAACGGTTAATGGTCAACGCAATTTGTTCAGAGTAGATCAGAATGGAGTAAGCAACGTAGCTAATGCCGAGGTAGCCGCAGGAGGTGAGGACAACATAGCTGAAATCGCCCAATACGGCGAAGGTAACCGTGCCGGCACAAACCCACGTTACAGTGGAGATCCCGGTATATATCAAGCTGGTTCCTTCAACAAAGCATTCATTGAGCAGCATGGTGCTTTCAATGAAGCAAAAGTGGTGCAGCTAGGCGAATACAATATGGCCAACCAACTACAAACTGGTGCTGAAAACTATGTCTGGGCAAAACAGCTTGGCGAATACAGCATGGCCGATCAGATGCAACATGGTCAAAACAATGATGCGTATGTAATGCAGATTGGTCGTCGTGGAGGTAAGCATAAAGAAGGAAAGGGAAATCACAAGGGAGAAGGTGAAGGTAATGGAGAAGGAAAGTACAATACAGCCACTCAAGCACAGTATGGTGTAGAAAACCTTGCTGGTATTTTCCAAATGGGTCATGGCAACACAGCTGTTCAGGAGCAATACGGAGATGGGAACTTTGCAGGCCTAATTCAATTAGGTGGTAAAAACATGGCTGAACAGATCCAAATTGGCGACAATGACGCATTAGGTTTTCAGTTCGGATGCAGAAACCAAAGCATGCAAATGCAAGAAGGTAGTGGCAACTTCTCTTTGCATATTCAAAACGGAATGGGTAACAATGCCACAAGCATTCAAAATGGCGTAAGCAACGTTTCGCATGTATTTCAATCAAACTAATTGATGTTGCCCGTTTTAAACTAAGCAGGGGGTTACTAACCCCCTGCTTAACTAAACTTTAAGATCATGAAACTTGCAGACAGAATAATTCTAACTCTTTTGATGTTGTTGGTCTTTAGGATCCTGACACACAGTCAGCCAATATCCGAACCGATCTACCAGGAGGCTGCTAAATCAGAGAGAAACGAGAATCACGGTTTGACACTTCTGAATGATGAGATCTACTTGCGGCAAGTTGGAATTGATAATAAGGCATTTATTATTCAATCTTCGCCTATGAATATGGGCAATTCTGCTATCATAGGTCAATTTGGGCAATCTACTGATATTGTATTAAGCCAGTTGGGAACCAGTAATTCAGCTGAGTTACACCAAAATGGTTTCACAAATTCAATCAACATCACAGAACGAGGTGATTTCATTTCAAGTAAAGTATTACAATTCGGACTTCACAATACCGTGCATCAGGAACTGGGAGCTGACAAAACAGATCACCTCATCATCCAAAAAGGGTACAACCATAAGGTCAGCGACCTGGGATTTAACTCCAACAGCCCAGGATACACCATCAAGCAAGAAGGGATGGTTGGCATGAGTGTAATCATTAAATGACGAAGCTGTAGATCATCACAAAATGACAGGCGCTTCCTCCCAATACAAAAAAATGAAAAATGACGTGGTTGAATGGGAGCCTTTTGATACTGTAAATGATAGCTCCTGCGGTATAACTAATTCCACCTGCCAGTAACCAAAGTAATGCTTGAGTTGAGAAAACATTAAGCAGAGGGTTGATGACAAATACGGCCATCCAGCCCATCAAAATGTACAGGATAGTTGAAGCTCTCCCAAAGCGACCGGTAAAGAATAGTTTCAGTGAAATCCCTGAAACAGCAACAAACCAAATGGCAATCAGAAGAATCTTGCCGGATGAATCCCAAATTGAGATCATACAAATTGGTGTGTAAGTGCCAGCAATCAATATAAATATGGCTGCATGATCAACAATACGCATCTGCTTTCTTCTATTCTCATCCATTGTCGAGTGATATAGCGTACTCGCCGCATAGAGTACCAACAAACTAGCCCCGAATATGATGGAGGCCCATAAGCTTTTTGAATCCTCAGACTTGATGATCATAAACAGAGTCGCCGGAATACTTGCAATTGCTCCAAGTGCATGCGTGCCAATGTTCCATTTTTCTTCTGTGCTAGAGTACTTCATTCAATAGCTGAATTTAACTAACACGTATCAAATGTGATGGTTTCCCCGGTTCTCAGGGTGTCAAAAGGAAGTACTCCTGAGCCTTATTAATTCTGAAATCTGAAATCTTTTCTTTCAAGACAAAGAAACCGAGGAAGGTATGCCCGCTAAGTTGCCTGATCATGCAAAAGTGATCCATCGACTCTTGATTGTACACTTTCTTGTTGTCAACCACATTCTCAATTCCATGTTCTTTTTCCAACCTGAGAATCTCGTCCATTGCCTCGGTGCAATCTGAAGACTTATAAATGAAGGTCCTGTCAGTGCTATCCAGAATGAAGATAAAACTGTCTGGTATTATCGCATTTAGTGCTTTGATATGTATTTGCAACCCAGCTAGCATAAGACCAAGATCATTGTATTTGGGGGAAGACTTGCACCGGATACTGGTTGAAAAGTTCCATAGCTGGTTGATATTGTGCAAAATCCCCCCGCCGAATACATTAACAAATTTAGAATTGAGTCTGGTGGAGAAAATGGTGGCTAACCCAAGAAAAGCCTTAGTTAATATTACTAGATGGTTGTACGAGGATTCTTAAATTCCCTTCAGGAGGCCTAGTGTGATTGCCTTTTTGATTAGCTCTGCCATATTTTTTGCCTGCAGTTTTTTCATAATGTTTCCCCTATGGGCTTCAACCGTACGCTCGCTGATAAATAGTTTTTCGGCAATCTCCTGACTTTTGTAACCATCAGAGATGTGGTTCAGGACTTCAAGTTCCCGTTCGGTCAATTGCACCGCCTGCTTTGCTTTCTGCTCTTTCTTGATTCCTTTATATGAGTTGAGCGCCGTATCAATTACAACCTTGCTAAAAAACTTTCCTCCATTCACCACCTTTTCAATTGCCACCAGGATTTCATCTGCAACACTGTCTTTGACCACATAGCCACAAACATTGTAGTTCAAACTTTCGAGCACGTACTCCTCATCTTTATGCATACTCAATATGATTACCTTGATCGCAGGAAATTCTTTCTCAAGAATTTTGGATGCCTCCAACCCATTCATCTCAGGCATGGATATGTCCATGATAATGATGTCGGGAACCATCCCGGAATGCAGTGCTTCAAAGGCATGTTTAGGTCGGTCATACTCTCCCAATATCTCTAATGAATTATCCATTTTGAGAATACTGGATATTCCCTTTCGGACTAATTCGTGATCCTCTACAAGTATGAGTTTAGTTTTTTGCATTAATAGTTGGAATTTTCAAACTAATAAAGGTCCCCTTCCCTTCAGAAGATTCAATATCAATTCCTGCATTCATAACTTCTGCTCGAAACAGGATGTTTTGCAAACCATGATGTGTCGTGTCTTCATTCCTCTTTTCCTTTTCAAAACCCACTCCGTCATCCTCAATAGTCAACTGCAAGTGATCTTCAAATCCGTTAATTTGAATATACGCTTTAACCGCCTTAGAGTGTTTCAAAATATTACTCAATGCTTCCTGCGTCACCCTATAGATATTTATCTTGTTATTCATTGAAACCTCCGGAACATCGCTTGATGAAAAGGAGAAATCAATATCACTGCTTCTATTCACCTGATCAACAAGTCCGCTAAGACACACGTCAAGTGGAAAATCATTCAAGCGCAAGGGCAGAAGTCCTTCTGTCACTTTCCTGATCTCATCAAGAAAAAGATCTATGGAATCGGTAAGTTCATCACCAACTTTTAGTTTGCTGGCTGTCATCTTCACTACGTTGGCTAACTGCCCCACTCCATCGTGAAGGTCACGTGCAATACGCTCACGTTCATTTTCCTGACCTTCTATTAGCAATGAAACCCTCCGTGTCTTTAGCTCCTCCTGCATTTTTCGATGTTTGACCCGATCACTGATGTCTTTAAAAAAGAGGAACTTGCATGGCTCTTTGATGAATACTTCTTTGATCTCGCAATCACCAAAGATCATGGAAGATCCTTTGATTGAAAATTCTTCCGGTATGGAAACCTGATTTGTTAGTAACCTACTCGTCGCTTCGAAATGCCCATTAATTCTAAAGGTTAGAAATTCATCAATTGACTTATTCACCAAATTGTTAAATGATTCACTCAGGCACTCCTCGGCTACCGAATTGGTATACTTGATCATGTTTTCATTATCAACAAGGATAATGGCATGATCAATTGAATTGATAATTACCTGAAATAGTTCCGAATTTTCCTTGATCGATCGTTCGGCCTCTGCTTTGTATAAAGCGACATCAATATTTGATAGTAATTCAGCTTCGTTAAATGGCTTGACCACATATCCATAGGGCTGGCTAATCTTCGCCTTCTTTAGCGTAGGTTCGTCAGTAAGGGCGGTTAGAAAAATGATAGGGATGTCAATAGTCTCCTTTATTTCGATAGCTGCGTCAATCCCATCGGAAGTTGTCTCCATCATAATATCCATCAAAATCAGGTCCGGAGATTTTTCATTAGCAATCTCGATAGCCTCTCTGCCGGAAAATGCTGAGAGGACTGTATGGCTTCCTGATTCAAGTGCTCTTCTTATATGCTGGTTGACAATCAAGGAATCTTCCGCAACTAGAATTTTTCCCATAAGTTTACCATAATGGTTGTGTACTAATATAACTTGTTAGCAGCCTATTCTTCTGCGATTTAATCAAAAAACCAATGAAGGTGCTTGATATTTTCGTTGCATCAAAAAATTCGATTCTCCCTAACTACCTGTTTCTGTTTTTGAAGGAGTTTTCAACTTCACATGAACTCAAACTTGCGATAAACCCAACTGATGGTCTGGATCTGATCGTCGTTGATACTGAAACTATCTCTCCGACCGAGTGTGAAAAATTCACGGGCATGTGTCCAACATTACTCTTTGCAAGACACATTCGACCTTTCCTGATCAGCTATACAAAGAGGTACGACATCAATGGTATTGTATCATTAGATATGGAACCGGAGGCTCTTTTAAGAACCATGGAGGAGTCCTTAAAGAATGAGATCTACTATGACGAGGAAATGATCTCGATCTTATTCTCGCCAAAGATGAACGACATGGCTTCAAAAGTCGATTCGATTACTTCCCGGGAAATGGATATCGTAAATCTTATGCTAAAGGATATGACCAATGAAGAAATAGCCTCTCATCTTGGTCTAAGCGTCCGTACCGTCAATGCGCATAAAGGAAATATCATGAGAAAAATAGGGGCTAAAACTACATCAGGGATGGTCAAGATCATCCTGGATTATTCACCTCACTTTAGTTAAAAAGTGATCTGAAATCCATTCTCATCGCTCAACTCCACTTCTCCGTTCAGCTGCTTGGCAAATGTTTTAATAAGTGAGATCCCTAAGCCTGTTGATTTACGCTTAAGTATATCCTGAGGTATTTCAAATCCATCATTGATCACAGCTAGTCTACTGGAATCACCATCATCCTTGAATAGCACTTGAACCGTACCTTTCTTTTTCTTCCCAAATCCATGCTTGAAGGCATTCGAGACCAACTCGCTCACTATTAGCCCAAATAGCAACACCTTGTCTACTTCGAATAGTTTATCATCAGCATCCACCACAATCTGTGCCTGTTCCGGACCCATTAGCACCCGAAGTTCACGGGCAATATGGTTGAGGTATTCAGAAACATTGATCTCTGAAACATTGTAAAATTTATAGAGTTGATCATGGATCACAGCCATAGACTTGATCCGTTCATTGATTTCTGAAAAGATCTCTTTTGACTCCTCATCTTTCAGGTCATAGGACTTCAGGGCCAGGATGGATGAGACCAATTGCATGTTGTTTTTAACCCGGTGATGGACTTCCTTCAACAAGATGTTTTTTTCTTCGAGTGATCCTTCAAGTTTAACCTGTAGTTCCTTATCCCTGGTGTTATCATATACTACGCCAATCACTCTGGTGACCCTGGCATCAGAATCTCTTATGATCCGGGTGTAGGTACGTAAATACTTGACTCGGTCATTGATAAGCATTCTTAGATCTGCCTCAATGAAACGAGCACCATTTTCAAGCTTTTGGGACAGTTCTTCAAGAAGCTCCCTGTCTTCTTCTATTACAAATTCCCGCAATTCCTCAAACCCATTTAACGGTTTGTCAGCTCCTTCGAAGATCTCGTACATCTGCTTATCCCAGTATACATCACCTGTTTCAACAGTATGCTCCCAAACACCAATTTCCGCAAGCTCGGTTGCAAGTAAGATCCTGTCAGAAAGTCTCCGGATCTTGTCCTCGGCCACCTTCTGTTCTGATATATCCTGAACGGTCCCAATCATTGTGGCACGGGCTCCCTGAGGGCTTGGCATCACCTTTCCACGAGCTGATATCCATCGCACTTTCCTGGACTTCAAATGGTGGATCCTGAAGATGTGAAAGAAGTCATGACCTGATTTCCGGCATTGCTCAAGCTTCTGGTGAAACTCTACCAGGTCCTGTGGATGGATTAGCTTATTAAGGATATCAAGGTTCAGGCTCGATTTTTTTAACCCCATCATGGCTACCATCTCGGAACTAGGGGTCAGCGTGTTCGCTTTGAAATCCATCTCGTAGTTACCGATCTTGGATATCCGCTGTGCTTCAAGCAGGTTTTGTCTACTCTCAAGCAGCTCCCGCTCCGTTTTCCTCAATTCGGTGACATCAACCATACCGGCCAACGAACGCTCAAAGTTTCCCTCTTCATCATATTCTGAGGTCGCCGAAAGCAAAACATCCAGTATCTCTCCACTCTTTGTCTTGTACTGATAAGGAACATTTTTGAGATGGCCCTTTTGGAAGAATTCCTTTAATTGTTGATCAGCACTCTTCTTTGAAGACTCGGTCAAAAACTCTTCCGATTTCCTTCCGATCACTTCCTTTCGCTCATAGCCCATCTTCTCCAGCCAAAAGTCACTGACACTCATAATCTCCGCTTTGGAATTGATGGAGTGCATCATCACAGGCGCACGGTTATAAATGTTTCGATACTTCTTGAGCGACTTCTCCAGCGCAATTTCAATTTCCTTCCGGGTATTTATGTTTTGCCATGATATCACCGCACCATACGGCTTTTTGAGTTGAGTGACTTTAAGGTTATACCACTTCTTATCCGCCAGTTTGGTCTCGTAATCAAAGATGGTTGATGCACGATTTAACACCTTCTCCAAACCTGTCCGAAGAAGGTCCTTTTCCTCGAAGAAATCAATGAATGAAAAAACGTTCCCTCCAAGTTCAACATCCTTGTAGGGTGATCTTTGAAGGTAGCTTTCCAGGCGTTTATTAATACTCAAGATGGTGCCGTCCTTATCCACGACCAGGATGGCATCTTCCAGTGAGTTCAGAATTCCCTGCTGCAATGCTTCCCCCATCTTAGCTTTTTTCTCAGCTTCCTGTCTGGCTGAAATATCCTCCGTTACAAAAACGACATTGAATAGCTCATTCGACGTATTGTAGATTGGGAAATATTTGATGTGAAGATCTTTGACATTCTCATTAACTGTCTCAAACTGCACTGAGAATTGCCCTTTCTTTCCGGAGAATGCTCTTTTAACCGCGTGCTGCATCTTAGCCGTGCTGAGCCGGTCTTCCTTATGTATATTGAACTTTCCAATAAGGTTTTTCGCCTTGACTTCCCAAATGGATTCGAATGCATCATTAGCAGTGATCAGGTTGCCATTAGGATCATAGATACTAATCGAAAAAGGAGCCTCAGTAATCAGGTTTTTGTATCGAACTTCTATTTCCTTTAGCTCCTTAGAAAGGCCCTTCTGATGGGTTATATCCATCATCAAACCCCGCAGGCTCACCGCTTTTTCTTCTTCAACTATTACATCAATGATATCTCTTACCCATATGTACTCACCATCACCATGAAGGAATCTATATTCAAACTCATGACTCTTGCCTTGATCTACCTGATTCTGGTGGAACTCAACAGCCCATTTTCGATCATCCGGATGGATCTTTGACTCCCAAAAGCCTTTCTGACCTCTTTCTTCAGCAGAATAGCCAAGTATCTCCTTAACTCTTGGTCCCACGTAGATCATCTCTTCTTTGAGAATCGACCATTCCCAAAATACCGCTTGAATCGATCCTTCATGATGTCTTCTGTCACCAGGCTTGGGAGCAACACCCTTCGGGCTTGTGTTTTCCGACACTTCTGAAAAACTTGAAATGACTCCTACGTGCAGGCCTTCACTATTTACAAGTGGCTTAGCACTTTCCGATATCCAGATAACAGAATCTGCAGATCGAACCACTCCATAAACAAACTCCTTAATTTCCTTTCCCAAAGTGAGCGCCAGATTCACGGGTAATTCATCAAAAGCGATAGGTGCACCCTTCTGATCCACGTACGATAATCCTGTATCTGAAGCGTGTTTTCCTTCAATTTGGTTCTTGTCCAGGCTTAGGATCTGAAGAGCCGCTTTGTTAACGCTGGAAATAACCCCTTGAACATCGCAGTGAACAATACCTAACGGGATGTGATCCAAGAGATCACTGGCAAGAAGCTCAGTATCATATAGTGAAGTGGTATTCAAGTGGCTGGAAAAACTTAATAAAGATAAGACGAAATGACCCTCCAGATACTATTCGAATAGGATTTAACGAAAAACACAGAGGAACATGTAGTCATTTTACCCAAATTGATTTTGCAGGAATCCCGCAGATTCTCATTGGATATTCTGTATTCACTTTGTAATGTCTTTAAGAATATAAACCAGCAACCGAATGAACGAGACAAACGTGAAGATTGAATCAACCCCTATCACTCCCTTTTTTGAACTTGATTTTAGAGCAGGTATCATGGAGTTTAGAGGTCGATCATCTCCATGTTCTTCTCGCTCATTTTACCACCCCATCCTCCAAAGGATCGAAAGTGCTTTTGAGCGTGGGGCAAAATCATTCACTGCGAACTTCGCTTTTGAATATTTCAATACCAGTAGCTCCAAATGCTTAATGGACATTTTAAAAAAACTGGCTACCAGAAAGCTCAATGGGGAGAACATCACCATCAATTGGTATTACGAAGCATGTGATGATGATATGAAAGAAACAGGTGAAGATTACGCCGATATGTTAGGTGTGAACTTCAATTATATAAAGATCTAAAGATTCTTGCTGTTTAGGAACAGCGTGTGATTAGGGTGATTGGTACCTCGTAAGCGGGGTACCTTTTTTTTGTTTCTGTATCAAGAGTGTATCAAATACATAAATTCAGTGTTCATAAATGAACAATTTCTCAACTAGGGCCTGAATTAAGTTACTGTCAATCAATGAGTTAATTATTTCTGGCACAGACTTTGCGTTTAATCAGATGTGCCTATAAGAAAAACACATATCAACCGTAACCGTACACTCCTGATCCTTTTAGGAATCCTTCTGGCGTGTATCCTGACATTGAATGCCAGCTCATTCTATTCAGCTCAATCAATTGCCCCGCAAGAACCCAAGGTCAATACTATCGAGAACCCCTCTGACTTGAATGGAACCATCCATTCTGCAGGGGTGGACTTGATTCAAACATTAGCAAAAAAATTTACATCTTTAAAGTAAATAAGCGATGGCAATGGCAAAACGATTATACAGGTCTCAAGATAAAGTACTAGGTGGAGTATGCTCTGGAATAGCTGAATACTTAGGACTGGATGTCACTCTTGTCAGGATCGGTTACTTGTTATTATCAATCTTAAGCGCCGCTTTTCCAGGCGTTCTGGTCTACATCATTCTCTGGATCATCATGCCGGAAAGGTAGATCCAGTCGCTAACTTTTATAGAAGAAATTCAGCCACTTTTCCGGGATTGTACCGCTTTGTGCCAATTCATAGTCGCTATAGCTGCAAGCGAGCATCCTACTTCTATTGAATGCTCCATCCCCTTCAGGATTCGGAACCTCCATCCACCACTTTTCTGATTTCTTGCTCTTATAAAATCGAATCGTTTCAGGCTCGCTTCCTAAGTGGACTTCATACATTAGATAATCATTGCCGATGAAGCTCTTGTCACCCTTTCTATGGTAAAAGCCCTCTACGAAATACCAGATCATAGTACCTAGTACAAAGGCCGTTTTCATATCCTTTGAATCTCTATCGGAATCATAGTTATAAAATCCGATGGAGCTAAGTTTTTCGTTTTGGCCAGCATACCAACTTAGTTGACAGGATTCTTCACCTGTTAGTCCGTAGACCTTAGCTCCACTAGAAGCTGGTGCGTAAAGCGCCTGAATTGCGGAAAGATCAAAGGAAACCATATCCGCATCTCTTATGTAAGGTTCCATCTCCCGAATGTTCTCCTTGATCGTCCCTAGTCTCGTGGCTTCAAATGAAAGTCGATTCAAGAGTTCAAGGTCTTCCTGGCCTACCAGGTAGCTTTGGTACGCCAGATGATGGTAGCTAAATAGAAAGTTAGGATTGTGACTGAAGATCTTGTTTAAGTGACTATAGCTATCGGGTCCTTCTTCTTTTATATCAATGCACTGATCAATATTTAAGAGAGAGATGAGCTTTCCACTTGATTCATATGCCAGAAACTGACCAATATCCAAATCATGACTGCCACCGAAGCATATAGGAACGATATTGTTTTCCATTAAGTAAGCCACTACTTCCTTCAATCGCAGGTATGTATCCTCCAGTTTTGGCCCATTTCGAAAGTTGCCAAGATCGATAATGCCATAATCTCCAAAACCTTTCCTGAGTTGATAAAGCTGTCTTCTGATCTCGTCAGCTGATTGCGTATTCTTGTTATCTCCGCCTTCACCTCTAAATTCATTCAAACCGATCAGTGCAATATCAAGCCCCTGGTGATCTGGCATCTTGTTGCGGTTGATATAAATCGAAGATTGAAAAGAGGATGATGAAGTATCAACATCTACTTCAGTTGGATCGAAGAACAACTTTAAGTCCATGGACACTAAATTAATTGAGAATTGATAATGATCTAGTGAGCTTTAAGACACAAAAAAACCCGCCTGCTGGCGGGTTTCAATTTCTTTAATGGGTCGATCACCCTCCAAAGTCATCAAATCGAATGTTTTCGTCAGGGATTCCGAAATCTTCTCCCATTTTTTGCACAGCCTGGTTCATCAATGGTGGGCCACAGAAGTACAATTCGATCTCTTCAGGTGCATCGTGTTTGCTGAGGTAATGATCGATCACCGCCTGGTGCACAAAACCTAAGAAACCATCGCCTTCGTCTTCAAGGCTCTTTTTCTCTTTCCAGTTATCTTCTTCCAGCGGCTCGGAAAGCACTACATAGAACTTGAAGTTCGGGAAGTTTCTTTCCAGGTCTAAGAAATGCTCCAGGTAAAATAACTCCCGCTTAGATCGACCACCGTACCAGTAAGTCACTTTTCTACCCGTCTTTAAGGTCTTAAATAAATGGTATAAGTGAGAACGCATTGGCGCCATACCAGCCCCACCACCTACGTAAAGCATTTCTGCTTCCGACGGATTGATAAAGAACTCACCATAAGGACCTGAGATCGTTACTTTATCTCCTTTTTTCAATCCAAAGATGTAAGAAGAAGCAATTCCCGGATTTACATCCATCCAACCATTCTTTGCCCGATCCCAAGGTGGAGTAGCAATCCGAACATTTAGCATGATCTCACGACCCTCCGCAGGATAAGAAGCCATGGAATAGGCCCTTTCAATCGTCTCGTCGTTTTTCATTTTCAGATCCCATAAACCGAACTTGTCCCATTCTAACTGGAACTTGTTAGGATCATCATGTTCTTCAGGATGTGCCGTGATGTCCATGTCTTTGAAATCAACTTCGCATTTCGGCACCTCTATTTGAATATATCCTCCGGCCTGATAATCCATCTCCTCAGGGATCTCCACTACAAATTCTTTAATGAACGAAGCAACGTTGAAATTCCGTACCACTGTCGCTTCCCATTTCTTGATACCAAAGATCTCTTCCGGAATCTCGATCTTCATATCGCTTCGTACCTTCACCTGGCACGCAAGCCTCACGTTTTCCTTCTGTTCGGTCCGACTTAAGTGTCCAACTTCCGTAGGCAATACATCTCCACCTCCGTCGATCACTTTACACTTACACATTGCACATGTACCACCACCACCGCAAGCAGACGGCAAGAACACACTTTGAGTTGACAAAGTCGACAGCAACGTAGAACCCGCTGATGTGGTAATTGGGTTGTCAGTATCTCCATTTACCGTAATGTTTACCGGTCCGGACTGCACCAATTTTGACTGTGCAAAAAGCAATACCAAAACCAATAGGAGGATGAGAATAGAAAAGGCGATGATTGCCGTTACAACTACAGAGGACATATGCCTAAAATCTTTAGTTCTTTACAAATTTGAGCAAATATAGCAGATTAAGGACTTGGATTAATTGATCCACAATTGCTTTTTCACTTACACATTATTATCAACAAAAATGAGTAACGAAGGTTCGGGTTAATCGATCATTTTTAATAGAGATGTGAGCTTGGATTTGAGTTGCCTTCTATCAACGATGAAATCCAGGAATCCATGATCGAGAACAAACTCCGAGCTCTGGAATCCTTTAGGTAGATCCTTACCTATAGTTTCCCTGATAACCCTGGGGCCAGCAAACCCGATCAATGCTCCGGGTTCTGCTATGTTGAAATCACCGAGCATTGCATAAGAAGCAGTTACTCCCCCTGTTGTTGGGTCAGTCAATAACGAGATGTACGGAATTTTCTTTTCCGAAAGCAACGCAAGCTTGGCAGAAGTCTTCGCCATTTGCATCAATGAAAATCCTGCTTCCATCATTCGGGCACCCCCGGACTTAGAGATCATTAAGAATGGAATGTTATGCTTCAAGGAATGATCGATCGCGCGTGCAATTTTTTCACCAACAACAGATCCCATTGAACCGCCAATGAAAGCAAAGTCCATACAAGCGATCACAATATCAAGTCCGTTCATTTTGCCATGGGCACTTCGGACCGCATCCTTAAGCTCTGTCTTTTTTTGTGTGGCGGCTATTCTATCAGGATACTTTTTCGTATCCACAAATTTCAGTGGATCACCAGAGCTTAGCTCTGCATCAAGCTCAGTAAACTCATTTTTATCGAAAAGGATCTCGAAGTACTCCTTTGAGCCAATTCGTACATGGTAATCATCCTCCGGACAAACGTATGAGTTGTTCTTCAACTCCCTCATGTGGATGATATTCCCTTTTGGGGTTTTATACCAAAGTCCATCAGGAGCTTCCTTCTTATCCTCCGTTTTGGTTAGTATCCCTTTGTCTTGTCTCTTAAACCAGGCCATCGGTTAATTTTTGAAGGGACAAAACTAAACAGTTTCTTTTCTGTACCACAGAAAGATTTTTTAAAAAATCCAAAAGCTTTTGGGGGTACGTATGTAGTTTGTTTACATACATATAATTCAAATAAATGTTGAAATTTTCATATTGGAGTTCAGCATCTATTTAGGCCCGATAGCCAGAATTATTAAGATTTCCATAATTGAGGTGATCCGTACCTCATTATTAGGTTAGGTTGGTGGAAGGGTCCCATTTGGGGCCCTTCTTTATTTTACTTCTTCGAAATCAACGTAATCTCCACCTTCGTATCCTTTTTTCTTCCTTTGTTTATTCCTGGGAACCTGATCGACATTAATGTTGCCGTTAGGAGCTTTCCTTTGTTGGCTTTGATAGAAAAACTGACTTCTTGGACCTCCAAAAACCACTCTAAATAGAAAAGAGGCTACCCGGTAGAACAGGTAGATGGTCAAAACAAGAATTATAAGGACCTTTAACATAGTACTAGTATAAACCTATCTACTTAAGTACAAGTTTCGTTCAGAATACACTTCTAAGAAATAATCATCCATTAGATCATCTATAAAGTAAATGGATTCGCCCGTAGATTTCATCTCAGGCCCAAGCTCTTTGTTGACATTCGGGAATTTGTGAAATGAAAATACAGGTTCCTTGATAGCATAGCCATGCTTGTAAGGTTTGAAATCAAAGTCCGATAGTTTCTTTTCTCCCAGCATCACCTTAGTTGCGTAATTCACATAAGGTTCTCTGTACGCCTTGCAAATGAATGGAACCGTTCTGGAAGCTCTTGGATTTGCCTCAATGATGTAAACTTTATCGTCTTTGATCGCAAACTGAATATTGATCAAGCCAACAGTCTTCAAGGCTATCGCGATCTTTTTTGTGTAATCTTCAATCTGACGTATCACAAAGTCTCCCAAATTGTAGGGAGGCAGCACTGCATACGAATCACCGGAGTGAATACCTGCAGGCTCAATGTGCTGCATGATACCGATGATGTACACATTTTCTCCATCACAAATCGCATCCGCTTCTGCCTCAATCGCACCTTCGAGGAAGTGATCCAGTAAGATCTCACCATCAGGTTTATCCTTCAAAATATCTACAACATGTTGCTCCAGCTCCGTCTCATTGATCACGATCTTCATACTTTGTCCGCCCAGGACATAACTTGGACGAACGAGAAGTGGGAATCCAATTTCTTTGGAAAGCTCAACCGCCTCTTCTGCATTTTCTATCGTGCCATATTGAGGATAAGGGATCTCTTGCTCTTTCAGCAGGTCAGAAAACCTTCCCCTTGCTTCCGCAAGATCCAGGGCTTCAAAGCTTGTTCCTATAATTTTGATTCCGTATCGATCAAGTTTTTCTGCCAGCTTAAGTGCTGTTTGACCTCCCAATTGAACAATGACCCCTTCAGGCTTCTCATGTAAAATGATGTCATAAATGTGCTCCCAAAAGACTGGCTCGAAATACAGCTTATCTGCCACATCAAAGTCAGTGGAAACTGTTTCAGGGTTACAGTTGATCATGATCGTTTCGTAACCGCATTCTTTTGCAGCCAGGACTCCATGTACGCAGGAATAGTCAAATTCTATCCCCTGACCGATCCTATTTGGTCCGGAACCAAGCACAATAATCTTCTTCTTGTCCGAAACGATGGACTCATTTTCATCTTCAAAGGTGGAATAGTAATAAGGCGTTTGAGCTTCAAATTCTGCCGCACAGGTATCCACCAATTTGTAGACTCGCTTAATACCCAGATCATTTCGTTTCTTATATACTTCGCTTTCCAGACATTTCAACAGGTGTGCAATCTGGCGATCTGCATATCCTTTGTCCTTAGCTTCAAGAAGCAATTCTTTGGAAATACTTTCAATTGATTCTTTTTCAATTTCCTTTTCGAGTGCGATCAACTCCTCGACCTGGTACAAGAACCATGGATCGATCTTAGTGAGTTTTTGGATCGTTTTGAATGGGATCCCAAGCTTAAATGCATCATAAATATGGAACAGTCGGTTCCAGCTTGGGTGCTCCAGGCTATTCAAAATAGCATCCTGATCGGTCAGCTCTCGACCATCAGCGCCTAATCCATTTCGCTTGATCTCCAATGACTGACAGGCTTTTTGCAAGGCTTCCTGGAAGTTACGTCCAATTCCCATTGCCTCCCCAACAGATTTCATTTGAAGTCCAAGTTTACGATCAGATCCTTTGAACTTGTCAAAGTTCCATCTCGGTACTTTCACGATCACATAGTCAATGGCTGGCTCGAAGAAGGCAGAAGTTGTTTTTGTGATCTGGTTCTTAAGCTCATCCAGGCTATATCCAATGGCGAGCTTAGCTGCGATCTTGGCGATCGGATAACCAGTCGCTTTTGACGCTAAAGCAGAAGACCTGGAAACTCGTGGGTTGATCTCGATACCAATGATCTCTTCTGTATCGGGATGCACGGCAAATTGAACGTTACATCCACCCGCAAAATGACCAATAGCATTCATCATGGTCTTAGCCATGTCCCGCATCCGCTGATAGACCGTATCCGAAAGTGTCATTGCCGGAGCTACCGTGATGGAATCACCGGTATGAACACCCATCGGATCAAAGTTCTCAATGGAACAAATGATAATGATATTCCCAAGGTCGTCCCTGAGAAGCTCCAACTCGTACTCCTTCCAACCAAGAATACTTTGCTCTACCAACACCTCATGAATTGGAGAAGCCTGTAAACCGGCATTGAGCGCATTGTCAAATTCATCTGCATCATTGACAAATCCACCTCCGTAACCTCCCAATGTGAACGAAGGTCTGATTACCAATGGAAATCCAATCTCCTGAGCAATCTCTTTACCTTTCAAAAAGGATGTTGCCGTTTCTCCCTTACACACCCCCACTCCGATCTCTTTCATTTTCAATCGGAATTTCTCCCGATCTTCTGTCGTTTCGATCGCCTGGATATTTACCCCGATCATTTTGACATTGTATTTATCCCAGATTCCTGCCTTATCGCATTCGATTGCGAGGTTGAGTGCCGTCTGGCCTCCCATGGTGGGAAGCACCGTGTCGATGTTCGGATGCTTCTCCAGGATCTCCCGTATAGACTGCTTGGTCAGCGGCTTCAGATAAATATTATCAGCCGTCACAGGATCAGTCATGATGGTGGCTGGATTGGAATTGATCAGTGTAACTTCAATTCCTTCTTCTCTTAATGATCGGGATGCTTGTGAACCGGAATAGTCAAACTCGCAGGCTTGACCAATAATAATAGGTCCGCTTCCGATAATCAGAACGGACTTAATGCTTGTATCTTTTGGCATGAGGTGTGTATTGAAGTGGCCTGAGTGTTCAGGTTAAAACAAATTCTGGCAAAACTAATATGGAAGCGCGACATTCTCGCTCCTAGTTTTCCACAAGTTTCGAAACCAGTTCCATTGAATGTTGGTTATAGGATTGTCATCCACCAAATCAATTATTTTCGCACGAAGATGAACATTCAAATACCCGACCATATAGCTGCGATCAAAAGCTATCAGCCTGGAAAAACGATCCCCCAGTTACAGGAAGAGTTTGGTTGGGATAGAGTCGCTATTCTTTGGAATAACGAAAATACGTTGGGATACTCAACAAAATCAAAGGAAGCTGTGATCAAGGCCTATGAGCAGATCAACTTTTATCCGGATCCGCTTAGCATTGACCTCCGCGTAGCTCTTTCGGCCAGATTGAATAAGCCTGAAAGTCAAATCATCCTGGGTAATGGGTCCGAGTCGTTGCTTATGCTGGCAATACGCGCGATCTGTTGCGGAGAAGATGAGTTTTTAACTTCCGAGGGTGGTTTTATGATCGTCTACAATTGGGCCAGGATCAACAACATCCGGTGTGTTTCTATGCCGATGACGGAGGGATATGGTTTTGACCTGGAAGCCATCAAAAGTCGGATCACCCGAAATACCAAGATCATTTACCTGGCCAACTGCAACAACCCTACCGGTACGATGATCAACCGGGCTGAATTTGAAGATTTCATGCAGCATGTTCCTGAACACGTTTTGGTCATAGCCGATGAAGCGTATTATGAGTTCACTACCGACCTGGTGGATGATTTCCCGGACACCCTTGGTATGGGTTATCCCAATGTATTGTCATTGCGCACATTCAGCAAAGCATATGGTATTGCGGGAGTTAGACTTGGGTATGGAATAGGTCATGAGCGGATCATCGATTCTATGATGAAAGCAAAGTTGACATTTGAACCAACAGCACTTGCTCAAGCAGCAGGAATGGGTGCATTGGAAGATGAAGAGTTTCTTAGAAAGACACTGGACAACAACTCAGCAGGCCTTAAGTATTATTATAACGAGCTTGGGAAATTGGGCGTTAAGTTCATTCCTTCCTATGGAAACTTTGTCATGACCGTCTGGAAAGACAAGAAGACTGTTGATGGGGTTTTTCAGAAACTCATGGAAAAAGGGGTACTTGTTCGTCCGTTATTAGGGCCACTGGAGCATTGTGTTCGAATCAGTGTTGGGCGTCCTGAAGAAAATGAACATTGCATCGAGGTACTTGGAGAGA
Organism: Cyclobacteriaceae bacterium; assembly: GCA_965267415.1. Taxonomy (GTDB): domain Bacteria; phylum Bacteroidota; class Bacteroidia; order Cytophagales; family Cyclobacteriaceae; genus Ekhidna. Next base: position 2,272,539 of record OZ253955.1, read on the forward strand.
TCTTATAAAAAGAAAAGCTGAGCGCACGCACCCAGCTTGTAACCCACAATCCTTCTACACAATATTTCTTAGACCTGGCTTAGTCCTCCATCTACTGCTAGCTCTACACCGTTGATGTAAGAGGCATCTTCAGATGCCAGGAACAGCACAGCTTTGGCAACCTCTTGTGCTTCGCCAAATCGACCAAGTGGAACGATCTGAGAAAACGACTCTCCCATTGCCTGCACCTGCTCTTCAGGTAGTCCGATCTTACCATAAAGAGGAGTTTCGATTGGTCCGGGAGCAACGCTTACGGTTCGAATTCCTTTCTCTTTTAGTTCGTTAGCCAACACTCGTGATAAAGACCTAAAGGCTGCTTTGGTGGCAGTGTAGACACTGGTTCCCTCAAATCCCTTCTGATTCACTACAGATGTGTTTCCAATAATGACAGCTCCTTCATTCAAGTAAGGTATTGACTCCTTAATCGTGAAGAATGGGCCTTTCACGTTTGTATTGAATAACTCATCAAAATGCTCCACAGTAATATCAGTGATTGGCATAAACGGTGCAATACCAGCATTCAGGAATAGTATGTCAATGTTCCCATAGGCATCCACCACTTTTTGAATGACTTCTTTGCTTTTGGATACATTGCTCGCATCTGCGAGTACAGCGGTCACATCACCATCTATCGAACTGATTGCCTCATCAAGTGCTTCCTGACGTCTTCCTGTGATCACCACTTTAGCTCCTTCTTCTGCAAAAAGTCTGGCTGTGGCCAAGCCTATTCCACTATTACCCCCGGTAATCAGTGCAACTTTGTTATCTAGTTTTCCCATTATGATTTATGGTTATTTGAAATGATTAGTCCAAATAACGGGAACATTGGAACAATCGTTTCAAATAAATTGAAAAAAATTTATAGTGCCTTCAAAATTTCATCTGTGACTCCCTGAATATTCGGGTCAATCATAGAGGTGACTCTTAACCCCTGAAGGCTTGAAAAGAGATAAAGTGCCAGTGCTCGTGGATCTCTTGAGGTATCAATTTCTCCGAGTTTCTGAGCTTCCTTTATCAGTGATTCAAATCGCTTAACAACTCCTTCCATATTCTTTACCAGGAAGTTTCGAATCCTGGGATCTTCATTACTCAGTTCTGAAGTACAATTGGAAATGAAGCACCCGTTGTTCTCAATACTTGTGACGATCTCATCACGCACTTCGTAAAACAATTGCTTGATAGATTCGACCGGTGAAGTGGACCCGGTACTGATCTTTTCGATCTTATCATTTTGCATTCGCTGATAACTCGTGAGGGCTTCTTCAAACAATTGAAATTTGTCCCCAAACGAATTGTAAAAACTAGACCGGTTGAGTCCGGTAGCATCTACCAACTCCTGCATGGAGGTACCGTTGTATCCTTTCCTCCAAAAGAGGCGCATTACTTTGTTGATCACCTCTTCACGATCAAATAATACTGATTTGGGCATACTGAAACAAACGTTTCAGTTACAAAGATAGTTTAGGCTTTCTTCTTCAAGGACTCCACCAGCTCATCCTTTAATCGGCTGTTCTCATCGATCAGCTCTCCGAAGGCTATTATAGCTTCATCTATCAGGTGGTTTCTTTCCACTTCATTTTCTGCACTCTTTGCCTTGAGCAGAAAGTCAATGGCATCAGATCTTCGGTACACTCCGGGGGGATCAGAAACTGTAGTTAAATTGTCGTTTTTTTCTACAAAAAATGTAGCGTAGTTTGTTTCGTCCATCTCAATGGTCAAAAATCTACCAATATCGAGATTAAATTCATCTCTTAGTATCTTGTGAAATCCAGGTTTCGCTTGTGTTTTATAAAAGTATCCTGACACTTTTCCTCTTTTTAGCCCTAAATGGTCCGCCAAACGCTGTTGACTTAGCCCCATTTGCTTCGTGAAGAACCGTACATTATGGTTAAAGATACTCAATTGTAGCTAATTGGTAGTTATTTGTTTGTTATTGTAGTTTTTTTCTACAATATTTGTCCGAAATTATGGGACAAATATGTCCAAATCGATTGAGAAAGTCTATGACTTAGTGGAGGCTGATTTCCGTGAGATTCAATCATTAATTTCCCAGAAATACGGTAAGGAATTTACCGTTGGTTACATTCGAAAAGTCTGTAAAGGCAAAAGACACAACACTACTATCATGACCATGGCCAAGAATTACCTGAGGGTAAGGAAGGAAATGAAATTGAAAATCGACCGGCTGTCGCGATAGTATATGAATCCACTTGACCAATTTGAGTCGGAGCAAAAGATGCTTGCCGAACTCAAGAATTTATTTGAAGTTGTTCCTCCATCAGTGATGCGGAGGCACCTGGAAGACTTGTTCTTTCTATATATGTCGAGCGAGGAAGATCCTCAACTTCCTGAGCAGAAAAGGTTTATTACCAATTTCTATTTCCTCCTCAATTTTCTGAATGAAATGGAGTTGCTCAGAGATTGACTTTATAGATACTTCTTCCACCAGGGATCAAAACTGGAACTATCCGGGATCAGTACCATCTCACCTACTTCAGGTGTTACCAATTCTATATCCAGCGATTCAGCTTTTGCTTCCAATCTGTTTACCGATTCTTTCCAGGGATGAAGACTTAGGTCAAACTTCCCCCAATGGATTGGCATGAGCAGCTTTCCTCTCACATCCAAATGTGCCTGGGCTGTCTCCTCCGGGAACATATGTATTTCGCTCCAGGCTTCATTATATGCTCCACACTCCATGAATGTGATATCAAAAGGACCGTACTTCTCACCAATTTCTTTGAACCCTGGAAAGTAACCACTGTCTCCACTGAAATACAGGTTAAAGTTCTCCGATTCTATGACCCACGATCCCCACAGGGTTTTGAATCGATCGGTAAATGCTCGCCCGGAAAAATGCCTGGTTGGTGCCAGTATGAATCGAATACCATTATAAGATATTTCATCCCACCAGTTAAGTTCCGTTATGTTTTCACCGGGCACACCCCAATGTTCCAAATGTGAGCCCATACCCAAGGGCATATAAAACCGTTCAACGGATTTACTTAACGCCTTTATCGTTGAGTAATCCAAATGATCATAATGATCGTGGGACAGGATCACCACATCGATTGGAGGCAGTTCATCAAGGTTGATATGTTTATCGTAAGCAAATCGCTTTGGGCCAAGAAATGAAAACATTGATGCACGTTCTCCTACAAGCACAGGATCGGCAAGAATGGTGATTCCATTGATGCGGTAAAGGATGGTTGAATGACCAAACCAGGTAAATGCAAGTGTATCACTACTGATACCAGTAAACCTTTTTTCATCAAAAGGTTGTGTATTGATTGTTTCTTGAGGTGATCTTGGTTTGCGATCACTAAAAAATTGTTCACGAACGACCTTTCTGACTGTACTGAAAGGCATACTCATGTTAGTCGTAACGGTATTTACAAAAACGCCATCCTTATAGTTAGGTGCAGCCTGCATCCGTTCCAATCGTTCTCCCTTGGGCTGATTGCCAATTTGTGGTGCGGTCCGAAAGAAAATGATCACTCCAAGAATCAGGATCAGGAGGGTTGAAAAGAAAATGAGCATGATTCGCTTAAAGATTTTCATACGGAGAAAACTCAAATAACTCCAGGTTGTTCCATGTAGCTAATGAACTCACCATCTAAAACGTTACAACTCCGACTACCAAGAGATCAGTTTCTGTAGTCCAATGGAGGCTCTCGATCACCAAGCAACGATTCGTAAACAAATCCTTCTCCTTGCTGCCTGACCAGTTCTTCTTTTGCCTTATCTGCGATCTTGGGATCATTGTAGATATCCAGGGCTGTAAGCGCCATTGTTTTTGCAGCGACGATCAATCCTTTAAAGCCAATCTTGGTGCCTCCTGCAGCTACAGCCTGCCAGGTGTGGGCGGATGTTCCGGGAACCCAGGTTGCCGCACTCATCCCAGCTGTCGGAACAGCCCAACTCACATCTCCAACATCTGTGGAACCAGCCGATTTTCTAATGGCTGTGGTGAACGGCTCAATAGCTACTGCCTCATCAAGGCTGTAGTCTCCCTCATATGTCTTGAGGATCTCGTTGGCAAACCTGGTATCCTCTTCATCGTATTTCACTCCACCAACTTTCACAAGATTGGCGTGCATTACCCGGTTTAGCGTTTCGTTAGGCAACAGATTATACAAACCATGGATCACCTCATATTTCATGGTAGTCCCGGTACCCAATGCTGCTCCTTCAGCACATTTCACCACTCGCTCAAAGATCTTTTTAACATTCTGCACTTTCGGATTTCTTGTATAGTAAAAAACTTCTGCAAATGCAGGTACCACATTTGGTGCTTCGCCTCCTCTTGTGATGACATAGTGAATTCGGGTTTCCTGGGGTACGTGCTCACGAAGCATGTTCACCATGTGGTTCATGGCCTCCACACCATCCAATGCAGACCTTCCTCTTTCGGGAGATCCTGCGGCATGTGAAGCTTCACCATAGAATCGGAATTTAGCTGACTTATTGGCCAATGAAGAGCCTGGGTTTGCAGCATTACCATCACCTGGATGCCAATGTAGCACGACATCCACATCGTCAAACAGTCCGGCCCGCACCATGTATACTTTTCCAGCTCCACCTTCTTCAGCTGGTGTTCCGTAAACCCGAACAGTTCCTTTCTTCCCCGATGACTCCAGCCATTTCTTTACTTCAATCCCGGCAGCTACGGAAGCGGTCCCAAATAAATGGTGCCCACAAGCATGACCTGCTCCTCCCTCAATGACCGGGTCTCTGGTTGGAATGGCTTTTTGAGAAACACCAGGTAAAGCATCAAACTCCGCCAGGATGGCTATGACCGGTTGGCCAGAACCATATTCAGCCACAAAGGAAGTCGGGATCCCTGCCACCCCTTTCTCAATGCTAAATCCTTCTTTCTCAAGAGTTTCACTCAGAAGAGCGGTACTTTTCACTTCCTGGTAACCCACTTCTGCCCAATTCCAGATCTGCTTGGCGATATCACCATATTTATCCATTTGAGCATCAAGGTTCTTAATGATCCGGTCTTTGTCTTTTTGACCAAATGATACAACTGAAATCAGTAGGCAGGTCAAGATGGCTAGGATTCTATTCATGGCTTTTAGATTTTTTTTCAAATTACGAAATTTAGTTAGAACGTCATCCGCGTGGGTAGCGAATTACTTCTGTCATGTCCTGTACCCATTGAGGTGGTGGAGGTGTGAGTCGTGAGACTACTACAGAGACTACCATGTTTATGATCGCTCCAAGTGTCCCAATCCCCTCCGGGCTAATGCCAAACCAATATTGATCAGGTGTGCCCGGACCCCCAAGTTGAGGTTTGAAATAGAAGATATAGACCGTTGTAAAAAGGAGCCCAATCACCATTCCGCTGATGGCTCCTTGCTTATTCATTCGCTTGTCAAAAATCCCCAGGATGATCGCCGGGAAAAAGGAAGATGCTGCCAGCCCAAATGCCAGAGCGACGACTTGTGCCACGAAACCCGGAGGATTCAATCCTGCCAGGCCTGCTGCTATGACAGCCAGGGCAACTGATATTCTTGCCGCTCTCAGTTCACCTCGCTCGGAAACATCCGGAACCAGGTAATTTTTTAGAAGATCGTGTGAAATTGAAGTCGAAATAACCAGCAGCAACCCTGCAGCAGTAGACAGAGCAGCTGCTAATCCACCTGCTACCACCAATGCAATGACCCAGGCGGGCAGATTGGCGATTTCCGGATTAGCAAGCACAATGATGTCCCGATCTATGGTTAATTCATTGACCTCAGGATCCGCCACATATTGGATCTTCCCGTCACTGTTTTTATCCTCATAGGTGATTAATCCGGTGCTTTCCCAATTGGTGAACCATTGCGGTACATCTGCATATTCGGCATTGTTTACGGTTTGGATCAGGTTGGTTCTGGCAAAAGCCGCGATAGCCGGAGCGGTGGTATATAGCACAGCAATAAAAAGCAATGCATACCCAGCCGAGATCCGAGCATCTTTCACCCTTGGAACGGTGAAGAATCGAACGATAACATGAGGAAGCCCTGCTGTCCCTAACATCAAGGCTGCTGTGATGAAAAAAAGGTTCGTCGTATTGGAGGGGTTTGTAGCTGTGTATTCTGCAAACCCAAGATCGACTGAAAGTTGATCCAGCTTATCAAGCAGGTATGTACCATCCGAGAGCTGCCCCCCAAATCCTAACTGTGGAATCGGGTTGTTTGTCATCTGAATAGAAATGAAAATTGCCGGAACTGTAAACGCAAAGATGAGTACGCAAAACTGTGCTACCTGCGTGTAGGTAATTCCTTTCATTCCTCCCAACACCGCATAGAAGAATACGATCCCAATCCCGATCAGCACTCCAGTATCGAAGGGCACATTGAGAAACCTGGCGAACGCTACTCCAACCCCCTTCATCTGACCAACAACATAGGTGAATGAAATGAAGATGGCACAGATCAGTGCAATAACACGTGCCTGTTGGGAATAATATCTTTCTCCTATAAAGTCCGGAACGGTGAACTTGCCAAACTTCCTTAAGTAAGGAGCTAGTAACAAAGCTAAAAGCACATAGCCACCGGTCCACCCCATCAGGTATTGAGCACCTCCGTATCCCATGAATGAGATCAGGCCAGCCATAGAAAGGAAGGATGCCGCAGACATCCAGTCCGCTGCTGTGGCCATCCCATTGATCAAGGGGTGAACTCCTTTATCCGCGATGTAAAATTCTTTTGTTGATCCGGCGCGTGACCTCCATGCTACCACGATATAAAGCAGGAATGTCAGGCCGACTATTAAATAGGTCCAGGTTTGTAAATCCAATTTTGGGTTAGTTTAGGTTGAGTTATTTTTCGTCAACATCAAACGCCTTGTCCAGTCGATTCATTAATCGAACGTAGACGAAGATCAGAATAATAAACACATAAATGGAGCCTTGTTGAGCAAACCAGAAACCAAGTTTGAATCCTCCAATTTTAATCGTGTTAAGCTCCTCGGCAAAGAGAATTCCGGCTCCAAATGAAACCAAAAACCAAACCGTGAGCAAAATTATAAGGTAGCGGAGATTGCGTTTCCAATATGATTTTCGGATAATATCCATGGCCGAATTTAATGTTTTTGAGCAATTATGCTGACAATTAAGCTCAATTGATCTTTCGGAGTTAAATTTTCCTCAATGAGTGTGGCAATCATTGAACATATTAATCGGTTTGTTCCCCTAAAACCTCATGAGGAAAAAGCATTTGTAGAAATAGTGAAGGAACGAAAGGTCAAGCGAAGACAATTCATCGAGCAGCCAGGGTTTATTTGTAACCATCAATCACACATCGTCAAAGGTGCACTGCGATCTTACTTCATCACTCCGGATGGAAATGAGCACACCATTGCGCTTGCAATTGATGATTGGTGGATCAGTGATTTTTACAGTTATACCAGCCGAACTCCGGCAACACTTTTTGTTGAGGCACTTGAAGATTCAACCATTCAGCAAATAGGCTATGAAGATACTGAAATGATCTGCAAGGATTACCCTGTTTTCGAACGGTTCTTTCGTCTTGTGGCACAAAAAGCCTTTGCTTATTCTCAACGGAGGGTGCTATCTAATCTAGGCAAAACGGCAGAAGAGCGCTACCTGGAGTTTGATCAAATGTATCCTAAGATCACTCAGCGTGTTCCGCAGTACATGCTGGCTTCTTATTTGGGAATGACACCCGAGTTTCTCAGCAAGATCCGAAAGAAGCTGGCTTCAAAATCTTGAACCAGTTCAATTAAATTTCCTGTCCTGGTTCATTTTTCATCTTTCCAGGGTCCTGAAACTTTGCATCCAAAACAAAGAATTATGGACACACATAAAATCATTTTCTCAGTGACCAAACTATTATTGGGTCTTCCGATGATCATTTTTGGTCTGAACAAGTTTCTTGGATTCATCCAAATCGATCCGCCGGTTGATCCGGCAGCCCAGACATTCCTGGGAGCGATGTTTACTACTTACCTCTTCAGGTTTGTAGCCATCATAGAGATCGTCGGAGGTATCATGTTGCTAATTCCACGAACAGCGTTTATAGGTACGTTGATGCTTCTTCCGATCATTGCAAACATTGTTCTTTTTCACCTCGCTCATGACATGCCTGGTAATGGAATTTGGGTGTTTCCGACAATTATGACCGTCTCAGTATTGTATTTCTTTAAGGATAACTTCAAGAGTTTAGCACAATGAAAGTAGCATTTATAGGACTTGGCATCATGGGCAGTCGCATGGCTGGTCATTTATTAAAAGCAGGCGTAGATCTAATAGTCTACAATCGATCGATCGAACCTGTAAGAGAACTTGAAAAGGAAGGTGCGGTTAGTGCCCCTTCCGCTTCTCAGGCGGTTGAAAACGCAGACATTGTCTTTTCAATGCTTTCTAATCCTCAGGTTGTAGAGGAGATTATGATGGGAGAAGTTTTGGATCACATGAAGCCTAACTCGTTATGGGTGGATTGTTCAACCGTTAATCCTTCCTTTTCGCTCGCAGCATTTGAAACTGCAAAAACGGCTGGGGTCCGGTTTCTTGACGCACCGGTAGCTGGTTCAAAAAACCAGGCGGAGAACAAGGAAATTGTGTTTTTCGTTGGAGGAAGTCAGGATGACATCAAGGATGTGGAGCCGCTCCTTAATCACATGGGATCCAAAGTTCTACATATTGGTGAGGCAGGAAAAGGGTCTTCATTCAAAATGCTTGTGAACCTGATGCTTGGCCTAAATATGGCAGCTTTCTCTGAAACTATTCTGCTTGGTCAAAGTATGGGAATTGATAAAGAGTTTTTGTTGAATGTCATTCCCAATCTTCCTGTTGTAGCACCCTTTACTAAGCTCAAAGCTGAGAACATTCGAAACAGCGATTGGGAAGTTCAGTTTCCACTTGAGCTGATGCACAAAGATCTTCACCTCGCATCGTTGACAGCTTATGAAAACGAAATGACGTTGTATATGGGCAATCTTGTGAAAGAGCTGTATGCAGGCGCTGTGAAAGACGGAATGGGAAGACTGGACATGAGTGCTATTCATAAGCATCTTGAATCCTGATCTGGTGAGTTTCGTACATTTGATCAGTGCAAACTGATCAACGATATCGGGCCTTTTTCCTCGTACCTCCAGAAGTGCATTTGCTGGATATAAGTGGGCCCGTGCATATTTTTTACGAAGCGCAAGACTATGGTGCACCCATCGATTCTTACTTCATCAGTCTGAGTGAAACCCAGGAAGAAATGTCAAGTGCAGGGATTTCGCTTGGCCACCTGGAGCCCTATTACAAGCATACCCTAAGAAAGAACGACTGGTTGATCATTCCTGGGCTGGAAGCCAAAATGATAAATGATCCTGATTTCAAAGAGCAAAATCAAGCCTTCAATCAGTGGCTGAAAGTTCAACATCAAAATGGAGCAAAGGTCTGTTCGGTGTGTACCGGTGCCTACTTGCTTGCTCAATCCAGAATTCTTGATAACCGTGAGTGTACTACTCATTGGAAGTATTTTGAGCGATTCCAACGGGATTTTCCCAAAGTCAGACTCTTAAAGGATCGACTATTCGTAATTGATGAAAACCTCTACTCAAGTGCTGGTGTATCGTCAGGCATTGACTTAGCCCTTTATTTGCTTGAGGAGCAATTTGGTCCGGTCTTCGCAACAAAGATCGCAAAGGAGGTAGTCGTTTACCTGAGACGTACGGAAGAGGATCCTCAGCTAAGTGTTTTCCTTCAATACCGCAATCACCTGGAAGACCGGGTTCATCAGGCACAAGATCATTTGGCTCAACACCTGGACCAGAAGATCAAGACAGAGGAGTTGGCAGAAAGGGTCAACATGAGCCCCCGTAACCTTACCCGGCTTTTCAAAAAAACAACTGGCATTACGATCGGTGAATACCTCGACAAACTACGGGTTGAGCGGGCGGTCCAACTGCTTGCGGAAGGAAATAAGGTTGATGCTGTTACCAAAAGCTGCGGGCTCAACAGCTCGAATCAGTTGAGAGCCATCCTCAGGAAGTATAAGTCAGTCCTCCCTCATGCTATTAATTCGCAGGTCTAAATATTTGTCCTTTTCCTGCGCAATCATGTCCTTTTAACTCATCGCAAGGCCATCTACTTTTGATTTAAACACAATCAAAATGAAAAGGTCAATAACAATTCTATTCACATTAACAGTATTTTATCTGGCTAGTGGCCAAGACCCTGTTGCTGAAAGTTCTACCTACGTATGTCCACCTTGCGGAGGACATTGCGATGAGGAAGAGTTTGATCAGCCTGGGGTATGCGAACATTGCAATATGGTATTAATCAAAAAGAATCAAATTAAAACGGTGGCTTTCTACCTCCAAAACGGAGTTGAAGTATTGGATTTTGCAGGGCCGATGGAGGTTTTTGCTTATGCCGGCTATGAGGTCTTTACCGTTTCAAAAACCAAAGAACCTATCAAATCTCAGGGTATCCTCAATGTAACTCCTGACTATAGTATCAAAGATGCACCGGAAGCAGATATGCTCGCTTTCTTTGGGGGAGGCTCCTCGGGACCAACCAACGATCCGGAGGTTATCGATTGGGTAAAGAGCCAGGAGAATGTTAAAAATTACTTTTCCGTATGCACAGGCGCATTCATCCTTGCTAAAGCCGGGATCCTTGACGGAAAAGTTGCTACTACATTCCACAATGCACTAGATGGCCTGGAAGAAAACTTTCCCAAAGTGGATGTTCGTAGGAATGTACGATACGTGGATAATGGCAATGTCATTACTACTGCAGGAGTTTCGGCAGGAATTGACGGTGCACTTCATCTTGTCGCTAAACAGCAAGGAGTTAGTGCTGCACACCGAACCGCTTATTACATGGAGTATGAAAATTGGGAGCCGGGAGAAGGACTGACCTTAACACAAGAAGACCCTTATAAACCTAAGGCTTCAAAACAACAGCTTCTGGAATATGCAGGCACCTACGAATTTGAAGATGGATTATCAGTCAACTTAAAGCTCCAGGATTCAGGACAATTCATTGCTATCGTTGATGGAAGATCAAGACCAGTTTACTACGAAGCAAAAGATTTCTTCATAGATGCAGAAAACAATCCCATCTTCTTCAAGCGGAATAGAGGAAATGAAATCTTAGGATATTCTCGAACCAGAAATGGCGAGCTATTCGAAAAAATAGAATAACCGGATATCATTTGTAGGCGAGATTCAAATGGGTTAATCCGCCTACTCCCTTACATTTAAGGTATGGATAGATCCGAATTCAAAAGGGAGCTTAAAAACGCAGAAACCAGATCGAAGCAAGCATTAAGTTTCTTCAAAAGGGGTTTGAAGATCTAAATAAAAGAAATTACGAATTCTACACTTTCATTGAATCTAACTATTTTGATCTCGAAGAAAGGCTGACTATTCTCGAAAGAAAAGTTCAAAAACTATCGTAACTTTGGAATAGGGCATCACATAGATCCCTATTCCTACCTATGAGTCCGGTTTCAATCACAATTCGAAACTCTATCAGAAGAATTGCGACTTTCGTTGCTTTCTGGACTATAACTGTATACCATGCAAACTCTCAAATAGCCACAGGCCCTTCAATCGGGGTTCCGATTCTACCTGATGAAGTAAGGGCCAACCTTCACTCGAATCAATTTGGTACAAGTGAAACATATAATGAGTTTGAATTTTACCTACTTGATTATCGATCCTCAACCATTGACTTAAGATCACTAAAGTTTCAGGCGGGTTACAATATTCCATCATCAGTTGACATCATTCCACCAAACCTTGAGGATTTTGATCACACTGTTGTTCTCATAGGACTTACCGGAACTCCCATGAATCCCAAAATGATCATTTGGCTCGCCGGCAACTATCGAAAAAATACGATTACGTTTTTTGTCGATCAGGATCAGGACCGAAACTTCAATAATGATCTGAAACCGATTCGAATGAGTCGAGGTAAGCCTCCGGTTGAGATAATGATTACACCAAAAAAAGGAAGTCCATCTACCTTGTGGCTTACAGCTCCTGCAGAGCGGGTTCAATCCAACGCTAAACACCCAGCTGTTTATCACAGATTTGTTTTGGGTGCGCACATCGGAGCAGGAAGTGGAGATCTTATCTACAAAGCAGAGGATGACATTCGTCCTGGCAATACCTATGAGGTCAACACCACCGAAAAAAGTTTTGGATTGTCTTTTCTTAGGTACACGTCGTACTTCATTTATGGTGTTAGAGCAACATTTCAGAATCATTATAACTATGCCTCCTATAATTCGGGTGCTCCATCAAATCAGGGTGTCAACAGGGACATACATCCAAGAAACAAAGTACAGTTTGGTTTCGAAGGGGCGGGCAGAGTAATACTCGGCCGACGAGTTGAATTTCACCCCGTCTTCAGAACAGGATTGACTCAATACATCAAACCAACTTACAAACCAAACAGGTATAGAGACGAATCCTATCGTCTGGGTTTAAGTCCCTACTTCGAGTATGGAGCCAGACTTGAATTTGTTATTGGACGAAATCAACTATTCAATGTCACATGGTCAACCAACAGGCAGGAATGGAAGCCTAAGGGATTTCCAGGGACTTCTGGTGATAGAGCGCTTTCAAGGCTCAGGATCACTCAATTCAGCCTCGGCTATCGTCGAGCATTCTGAGATCAAACAGCTTCAATTATTTCATTCAATGTCTGACTGGGACGCATCGCTTTGGCGGCCAGACCTTCATCGGGATGATAGTAACCGCCGATATCTACGGCTGAACCTTGTGCCTCTATGAGCTCCTCATTGATCCGTTCCTCATTTTCAGCTAACGACTTAGCTACCGGAGCAAATTTGGACTTTAATTCCTCATCATCCGTTTGGTTGGCCAACTCCTGAGCCCAATACATCGCCAGATAAAAATGACTTCCCCGATTGTCAATTTCGTTGACCTTACGTGAAGGAGATTTGTTTTCTTCCAGAAGCTTGGCTGTTGCATTATCCAGGGCTGTAGCCAGGACTTTCGCGTGAGAGTTATCAAACCGATCACTTAGATGCTCTAATGAAACAGCTAGTGCCAAAAATTCGCCCAATGAATCCCAGCGAAGGTGACCCTCTTCAACGAACTGCTGAACGTGTTTGGGAGCAGAACCTCCTGCTCCTGTTTCAAAAAGACCTCCACCATTCATCAAAGGAACAATGGAAAGCATCTTAGCTGAGGTGCCCACTTCCAGAATTGGAAACAGGTCAGTGAGGTAGTCCCTAAGAACATTTCCGGTTACTGAGATCGTGTCCAGTCCTTTCCTGATCCGTTCAACAGAAAACCGTGTAGCCTCCACTGGAGACTTGATGTGAATTTCCAGACCTGCAGTGTCGTATTCAGGGAGGTACTTTTCAACCTTCTTGATCAATTCCGCATCATGCGCTCGATTCTTATCTAACCAAAATACTGCCGGTACACCAGTCGCTTTCGCCCTGGTCACTGCCAGCTTAACCCAGTCTTTGATCGGTGCATCCTTCACCTGGCACATTCGGAAGATATCTCCTTCATTCACCTGTTGTTCGAGAAGAGTGTTACCATCACTGTCAATTACTTTAACAACGCCCCCTTCTTTCAATTGAAAGGTTTTGTCATGCGAGCCGTACTCCTCCGCCTTTTGTGCCATCAATCCAACATTCGGAACACTTCCCATGGTGGTTGGGTCATACGCTCCGTTTGCTTTGCAGTCATCGATCACTACCTGGTAAACTCCAGCATACGATCGGTCAGGAATAACCGCTTTTGTATCCTGTTGATTTCCGTCCTTGTTCCACATCTGTCCTGATGTACGGATCATCGCAGGCATGGAAGCATCAATGATCACATCGCTGGGAACATGCAAATTCGTGATCCCACGGTCGGAATTGACCATTGCAAGGTCAGGGCGATTTCCATAGACCGCATCAATTGCGGCTTTCAATTCATCTTGCTTGCCTTGGTCAAGGCTTTGAATTTTCGTGTAGAGATCACCAATTCCATTGTTAGGATCTACCCCCAATTCTTCTAAGAGATCCCCATATTTCTCAAAAACTTCCTTGTAGTATACCGATACTACAGCTCCAAATATGATAGGATCAGAAACCTTCATCATGGTAGCCTTCATATGCAGCGAGAAGAGGATACCCTGAGCCTTCGCATCTGAGATCTCGTTGGCGATAAATGTCTTCAGCTTTTCAAGGCTCATCACGGATGTGTCGATCACTTCTCCGGCTTGTAATGAGATAGCATCCTTTAATACCTGTGTGCCAGAAGCTCCTTCCAGTTGAATTTCTACTTCACCGGTGTTAGCCACAGTAGTGGATTGCTCACTTCCGTAGAAATCTCCTTCAGACATGCTTGCAACATGTGTTTTGGAATCACCACTCCAGGCTCCCATAGAATGAGGATGATTACGCGCATATTCTTTAACCGCTTTTGGTGCTCTCCTGTCAGAATTACCCTCCCGAAGTACAGGGTTCACAGCACTCCCTTTTACTTTATCGTATCTTTTCTTGATCTCTACTTCCTCCTCGTTTTTAGGTTCTTCCGGATAGTCAGGCAAGGCATAACCTTTGTTTTGAAGCTCCTTGATCGTTGCAGCGAGTTGCGGGATCGAAGCACTTATGTTAGGTAGTTTTATAATGTTAGCTTCCGGTGTTTTGGCTAATTCACCCAGTTCAGTCAGAGCATCACCAATTCTCTGATCTTCTGTTAGATAATCCGGGAAATTGGCTATAATCCGGCCAGAAAGAGAAATGTCACTTGTTTCCAGCTCAATCCCGGCGGTAGATGTAAAAGCATTGATGATCGGTAAAAGTGATTTGGTTGCTAAAGCAGGTGCTTCGTCAGTGTGTGTGTAAATAATTTTCGACATTGATTACTTCAAATGATTGACTTAATAACTTTCTTTTTCGTTGGGGAATTTTTGGGATTTAATGTCTGATACATAATTGGTAACTGCCTCACTCATTGTCTTGTTCAAGTCGGCATATTGTCTTAAAAATCGTGGTTTGAAGTCCTGAGTTATTCCTAACATATCGTGAACAACCAACACCTGGCCGTCTGCATAAGGGCCAGCTCCTATTCCGATGGTCGGGATAGTCAAAGATTCGGAAACCTGCTTCGCCAGTGCCGCCGGTATCTTTTCCAGTACCATTCCAAAGCAGCCCAGGTCCTCCAGGAGTTTTGCGTCTTCCTTCAACTTTTTCGCTTCTGCCTCTTCCTTTGCTCTAACTGTGTAAGTTCCAAACTTGTAAATAGATTGTGGGGTCAATCCGAGATGTCCCATTACCGGTATACCAGCAGAAAGAACTCGTTGCACACTTTCTTTTATTTCAAGACCACCTTCCATTTTCACGGCGTGTGCGCCTGACTCTTTCATGATCCTGATAGACGACCGTAAGGCTTCAGATGAATTACCCTGATAACTTCCGAATGGAACGTCTACGATCACTAAAGCCCTTTTCACGGCCTTAACGACGGAAGTAGCATGCCAGATCATGTGATCCAAAGTGATCGGCAAGGTCGTTTCGTTTCCAGCCATCACGTTGGAGGCACTATCTCCAACCAGGATCGCGTCCACACCTGCCTGGTCAATGATCTTGGCCATCGAATAATCATAGGCAGTCAGCATGGAGATCTTTTCACCTTTCGATTTCATCTCCTGAAGCTGATGCGTAGTTACAACTTTAATGTTTCCCTGAATACTCATACTCCATAAATGGATCGGCAATTTACAAAATGCTTCAGGAGTTTGAAATTACCCGATTAAACAAGCGTGTATTTAAGCCTTCCACTTAATGTTACATCCCATGCTTGGAATTTGTTCATCAAGTGGTTGTTTTCCTTCCAGAAGTGCATTGATTGCTGCTATGAGATCCCCTCCCGTTACAGGTTCATTGTTTCCTGGAGTACTCGGATCAAATCTTCCCCTATAGACACATTTCAAATCTTTATCAAAAAGGAAAAAATCCGGGGTACAAGCCGCATCATAGGCTTTTGCTACTTCCTGGCTTTCATCATAGAGATAAGGAAATGAAAAATCATTTATTTCTGCCTGCCTTTTCAATCCCTCAGGTTTATCCTCAGGATAATTATCAGCATCATTCGAAGAAATACCAACAAATCCAATTCCAAGGTTTTCATGATGTCTTGCCATAATACCTAACTCTACTTCAAGGTGCTTTACATAAGGACAGTGCGCACATATAAACATGACTACCAAACCGTGTTCTCCCCTGACTTGCTGAATGCTTACTCGCTCTCCCGAGATCACATCTGGAAGGTTAAAAGCAGGTGCTTCAGTGCCGAGCGGCATCATTGTAGATGGGGTGAGAGCCATAGTGTTGGAATTAGATTGTTTATTTTTAAAAAATCGGATTGAAAAGATAACAAACCCATGAAGAAATTTCCATTTGCCACACTTCTGACTCTCTTGATTTTCCATGTGACCGCACAAATTACACCTGCTCCTTCCAGGACAGAGGGTGACGGTCCTTTTGAACAGTTAATCATAAGAGGAGCAACCCTCATCAACGGGAACGGGGCTCCTCCGGTAGGTCCTGTTGATATAGTCATTGAAAATAACAAAATCACTAGTGTACAGGTCGTTGGTTACCCCGGAGTTGAGATCAAAGATGATCGCAGGCCAAAATTCAACGGTCAGGGGCGGGAAATAAATGCAGAAGGAATGTATGTATTACCTGGCTTCATTGATATGCACGGACATATCGGAGGCAAAAGTCAGGGTACCTCTGCGGAGTATGTGTTCAAGTTATGGTTGGCTCACGGGATCACTACCATCAGGGATCCATCAGCTGGAAATGGACTGGATTGGGTGTTACAACACAGGGAAAAAAGTCTAAAAAATGAGATAACAGCCCCACGAATACTGGCTTACACTTCTTTTAGTCAAAACCTGGAAGACGTTCCTATAAAAAGAAATCTGCCTGGTGAACGAAATCCCGGAACTGAAGTATTGAAAGGTCCAATTACCAATGCAGAAGAAGCGATCTCCTGGGCAAGAGCGAACTATCGAAGGGGGGCGGACGGGATCAAGTTTTTTGGAGCTTCTCCTGAAGTAATGGCAGCAGCGCTGAAAGAAAATAAAAGACTTGGTTTACGATCAGCGTGTCATCATGCTCAACTCAATGTTGCCTGGTGGAATGTCCTTCATTCCGCAGAAGCCGGGTTAACCTCAATGGAACATTGGTATGGATTGCCGGAAGCACTTTTTGATGATCGTGTTGTTCAGGATTATCCACTGGACTATAACTATCAGAATGAACAACATCGATTTGGGGAAGCCGGCAAACTCTGGAAGCAGGCCGCCAAGCCCTACTCAGAAAAGTGGAACCAGGTGATGGATCGACTTCTCGAACTTGACTTTACACTAGATCCCACTTTCAATATCTATGAAGCAAGCCGGGACTTGATGCGGGCGCGTACCGCTGACTGGCACAGGGCGTACACCTTACCTTCATTGTGAGTTTTTACCAACCAAGCAAAATATCACACGGTTCTTATTGGCATTTCTGGGGAACGGAAAATGAAGTAGCATGGAAAGAGAATTACCGTTTGTGGATGACTTTTGTGAATGAATATAAGAATCGAGGTGGGCGCGTGACGACCGGATCTGATTCAGGATTCATTTTCCAACTCTATGGCTTTGCCTATATCCGTGAGATGGAATTGCTACGTGAAGCAGGATTTCACCCACTTGAGGTTATTCGATCAGCAACCTTGATGGGAGCCCAGGCTCTTGGTATGGACAAAGAGGTTGGAACTGTAGAAGTGGGTAAACTTGCAGATCTTGTTCTGATTGATGAAAACCCACTTGCAAATCTCAAAGTACTCTATGGAACAGGAGCCATCAAACTCACTGAGGATAACGAAATAACCCGAGTTGGTGGAGTTACCTACACCATTAAGGATGGAATAGTCTATGATGCCAAAGAACTATTGAAAGATGTTCGTGAGATCGTCAAAGAAGCGAAGGATGGTATTGACATCAAGCAACCGGGATATCCTAACTGGGACAAATAAACTTTACACTTCGAATAACCAAAAACAAATGAAATACCTTGCCATTCTCCTGGTCCTACTTGTTGCCTGTCAACCCTCGGGCAATACTGACCAACAAGAAACCTCCGAACCAGCTAAAGCAGTTATCACCTCTTTTTTTGGTGATGAACTGCCTCCAAAGAAGATAGATTCTACAACCCGGGTATTGCTGGAAAAGAACCTTGCTGAAGCCAAAGCAAACCTTGACGCAAACCCTGATAGCGTGGATCTAATCATTTGGTACGGCAGAAGAGCTGCTTACCTTGGAAGGTATCTTGAAGCGATCGACATTTATACAGATGGGTTAGCTAAATATCCTGATTCCTATCGGTTACTAAGGCACAGAGGTCATCGTTATATCTCGACACGTCAATTGGACAAGGCCCTTGCTGATTATGAAAATGCAGCTTTCAAAAGCACCAGTGCGCCCAATCAAATTGAACCGGATGGGCAACCAAATCGACTGAATCAGCCACTTGGAAATGACAAGTTTAACATCTGGTATCACTTTGGCCTTGCAGAGTACCTAAGTGGAAGATTTGATAAAGCCGTCTCTGCATATAAGAAATGCATGGAATACAGTAATAACAATGACTTAAAGGCTGCTACCAGTTACTGGCTTTATATGGCTTCAAGGAGAGTTGGCAATGACGAGTTAGCCTCTGCAACCATTGCTGAGATCCAGGAAGATATGGAAGTCATCGAAAACGATGCGTACCGAGATCTTTTATTGCTCTTCAAGGGATTGAAAACAGAAGATGAATTGCTGCAAAGCGCAACTCTAGAAGATGGCAGCCTGGATCCGACTCGGGCATACGGAATTGGTAACTGGTACCTTCAAAACAATCGGATCGATGATGCCAGGAACATATTCTGGAAAGTCATGGAAAGTCCCAGTTGGGATGCCTTTGGGTTTATCGCTACAGAAGCGGAGCTGAAGAATATGGCTACTTCAGGCGGCTGATCTCTTCTTTTAGTGAGATCAGACGATCCGGGTAGTCGGTGATGATACCATCGACACCAGCATTAAGCATTTTGATCATGTCTTCCCTTTCATTCACCGGGTAGGCGTACACATCATAGCCTCTGGCGTGCATCCTAAAGATCCGACGAGGGGAAAGAGTCGTCCAATCCGGATTCAAGGCGCTCAGTCGATTGTCTTCCTTCGCACGTCCCAAATGCACACGTGTCTCAAGGTAAAATGCGATCAGTGGTGCTGAGTCCTCTCCCACAACCAACGCTTTCGTTTGGATCAGGGAATCAAGGTCATGAACCTCAACCAGGTACTTATCTTCATATGACTGAAGAATGATCCAATCCAGTCCATTTGGCTCAGCATGGATCACTTCAACAAGTTTCTCGGCAAAATCGTGATAATGTGGATGATCCATGTGCTTGATCTCGATAAGCACTTTGCATTGGCCATTCACCAAATCCAATACCTCTTTCAATGTAGGTATTCGTTGATCTGCAAATTTTGAATCAAACCATGAACCTACATCGAATTGCTTGATCTCTGCTAATGTATAATCATGGACATCACCTGTAACACGGTTTCCAAGGGTATCTCTGGCAATTCTATCCAATCGTTGATCATGGAAAACAATAATCTCTTCATCAGCAGTATGCCGAACGTCCAGTTCTATCTGATCTACTTTCAATTCGAGAGCTTTCTCGAATGCCGCCATTGTGTTTTCCGGGGCTACTCCAGAGGCTCCTTTGTGCGCAATGATCTCAAACTCCTTACCCTTTAGGTTCCGAATCGAAGTACTGGCAAATACATTTCTATACAGCCAGGGCTCAAAAAGTGACAGGGATGCAAAAATTAAGAAGAATGGCGCTGAATAGACTAAAAACTTCCTGGTCATAAGGCGATTTTAAGCAATGAAAATTACAAAAAAAGAACTAAATACGGTCTACAAACATCACTCGATGAGCTTAATATTCAATTCCTTGAGCTGCTCATCAGCGATTTTGGAAGGTGAATCGATCATAATATCACGACCGGAATTGTTTTTCGGAAATGCAATAAAATCCCGGATACTTTGTTCACCAGCCATGATAGCACAAAGTCGATCAAATCCGAAGGCAATTCCACCATGTGGCGGAGCGCCGTATTCGAAGGCACCCATAAGGAATCCAAATTGTTCTTTCGCCTCCTCATCACTAAATCCCAAAACTTTAAACATCTTTTCCTGCAGTTCCCGATTGTGTATCCTGATGGAGCCTCCTCCTGCCTCCACTCCATTGATAACCAAGTCATACGCGTTTGCTTTGATGTTACCAGGATCAGATTCGATCTTATCCATATCTTCAAGACTTGGAGATGTAAACGGATGGTGCATTGCATGATATCGTTGAGAATCCTCATCCCATTCCACAAGTGGGAAATCGGTGATCCATGCCGGGGCAACTTTGTCTTTATCTTTTAAACCGAGTCGATCGCCCATTTCCAACCTCAATTCATTAAGTGCTTTACGGGTCTGATTCATCTCACCAGCCAGGATGAGCAGAAGATCTCCAGGTTTAGCATCAAATTTCTCAGCCCATTTGGCAAGTGCTCCCTGATCAAAAAACTTGTCAACGGAAGATTTGAAAGACCCGTCTTCGTTGTACTTCACGTAAACCAACCCTTTAGCTCCTATTTGTGGTTTTTTCACAAAGTCTGTAAGCTCATCAAGTTGCTTTCTCGAATATTCAGCGCATCCATCAGCACTGATCCCGACTACTAGTTCTGCATTATCAAAAACGCCAAACCCCATGCCTTGTGCAACATCATTCAACTCTACAAACTCCATCCCAAATCTTAAATCAGGTTTGTCGGAACCGTATCGTTGCATTGCTTCATCGTATGGGATTCTTGGAAAATCTCCCAGGTCAATGTCTTTGATCTCTTTGTAGAGGAACTTGACCATTCCCTCGAATGTATTTAAAACATCCTCTCGCTCCACAAAGGACATTTCGCAATCAATCTGGGTGAATTCCGGCTGACGATCTGCGCGAAAATCTTCATCTCTGAAACACTTTACGATTTGAAAGTAACGATCAAGGCCGCCCACCATCAACAGCTGTTTAAAGGTCTGTGGGGATTGCGGCAGTGCATAAAACTCTCCGGCATTCAACCGTGATGGAACTACAAAGTCTCGTGCTCCTTCAGGTGTGGATTTGATGAGGTACGGGGTTTCCACCTCCATAAACTCCTCACCACTTAAATAAGCCCTAACCTTTTCCATCATCAGGTGCCGTAGTTCGAGTTTCCTCTTAACTGCATCTCTTCTGATATCCAGATAGCGATACTTCATTCGAAGGTCTTCACCACCATCCGTATCTTCCTCTATAGTGAACGGAGGCACCTTCGACCCATTTAAAAAGTCCAAACCAGATACTCGCACCTCAATATCTCCGGTTGGTATCGCTTCATTTTTCGAGTAGCGCTCAACTACTTCTCCCTCAGCCTTAAGTACAAATTCCCTTCCGGCTTGTTTAGCTTTTTCTATTAACCCCGGGTCAGTCACTTCCTCTTCAAAGATCAATTGTGTGATCCCGTACCTATCTCTCAAATCGATCCAAAGGACCCCTCCTTTGTCACGTAATTTTTGGACCCATCCACACAAGGTCACCTTGTTTCCGACATGATCTATCCGAAGTTCCCCACAGGTATGCGTTCTTAGCATTTCTAGGCTGTTTCTATCTGTTTCAAAAAATGAAGTCGCAAAGGTAAGATGCATTTCAAATTAGCCATGACTTCTTAGCTTTGAAGCATGAGATTCTTATTCCTATCCGCTTTGATCTGGGTAAGCTTTTATGCCAGCTCGCAGAAAATGGTCACAACGAAAATTGGAGATGACATAACACTGAAGATCCCTTCAAACTTCATTAACATGTCTGACCAGGATCGCATGCGAAAGTTTGCTACTTCCAAAGTTCCACTGGCCATGTATGCCACAGAGATGCAAGATGCTACTCTGGGAGTCAATGATAGCCCGATGCAATGGACCTCCAACGACACGCAAACTGTATACGGTTTCTACAAAGCAAGCCTGAATGCCTTGTTTGATGAAATAGAATTCATACAAGACGACATTAAGAAAATCAATGGCCGTGAATTCATTGTCTTTGAGTTTACTTCTGTAGTGAGAGATGACAATACTTTCAGTGGTAAAAGAACCCACAGGAACTACACCTACATTCAGTATACTTCATATAACGACCAAGTGCTTCTATTCAACTTCGGATGCAAATCCAGAATTATGAATGAGTGGCAAGGGATTGCTCAGGAGATGATGGAAAGTATTCGGATCAACTAATGGAACTCTCAATCCATAGTGACGAACATTTCATGAAACAGGCGCTGAACGAAGCACAACAAGCATTCGATGAAGGTGAGATTCCTATCGGCACAGTGGTTGTTAGCAACAAAACCATTATCGCAAAGGATCATAATCGTGTTGAAAGGCTCCAGGATGCTACAGCACATGCAGAAATGCTGGCCGTAACCGCCGCACAGAATTATTTGGGTTCCAAATACTTGAATGAATGCACATTGTACGTGACGCTTGAACCGTGTAACATGTGTGCTGGGGCTTTGTTCTGGACCCAGTTGGGAAAAGTGGTGATCGGTGCTTTAGATCCTGAAAGAGGTTTCATGAACTTCAACAAGAAGATCATTCACCCAAAGACTGAACTGGTAACTGGAATCATGGCCAGTGAATGTGAAGTTTTGATCAAGGACTTCTTTAAGAGAATCCGAGGCAACTAAACCATGTTGGTTTTTGTTACTTTCACATAATCAATTCTAAAACTTAAAAGGAAAACTTATGGCATTTGAATTACCAAACCTACCATATGCTCACGATGCATTAAACCCACATATTGATACACAAACCATGGAAATACATCATGGCAAACACCATGCTGCTTATGTTTCCAAATTGAATGCCGCAATAGAGGGCACTGAGATGGAAGGAAAATCATTGGATGACCTTATAAGAAATCACTCAGATAATGCTGCTGTCAGAAACAATGGTGGAGGGCACTGGAATCATTCCCTCTTCTGGGAAATCATGAGTCCGAATGGTGGTGGAACGCCATCCGGAGCGCTTGCAGAAGCTATCGATTCAAGCCTTGGATCTTTCGATCAGTTCAAGGAAACTTTTAGTAATGCTGCAGCTACACGATTCGGAAGTGGCTGGGCATGGCTATGCAAGAAAGGTGATGGAAGTGTTGAAGTTTGCTCAACTCCAAACCAGGACAATCCATTGATGCCAAACGCAGGCTGTGATGGCACACCGATCCTCGGATTGGATGTGTGGGAACACGCGTATTACCTGCACTACCAAAACCGACGACCAGACTACATTTCAGCCTTTTTCAACGTCATCAATTGGGATGAAGTAGGAAAAAGATACGACGGTTAAAACCATTTCTAAATTTGCGAGTTATATTCGCAACATAATTATGAATATTACTTTACTACATCATCATGCACATCATTACACCTTCTCCAGGGAGGCGGTAATCAGGTGATGCTGTAGTTGTATAAAATAACAATCAAGCCCTGACGGTACCGTCAGGGCTTTTTTTATGTCTAAAAATGAATGAACGATTAACAATTGCAATTCAAAAAAGCGGAAGACTCAATGAGAAGAGTCTTGAGCTCTTGGCAGAGTGTGGCATTGCTATCAACAATGGCGGCAAGTTGAAGTCATCGGCTGGCAACTTCCCTATTGATATCTATTATCTCCGTGATGACGATATTCCTCAATACGTAGCTGAAGGTGTTGCTGACCTGGGAATACTTGGTGAGAATGAAGTGATCGAAAAGAAACAGGAAGTCACCGTCATCAAGCGATTAGGCTTTTCCAAGTGCCGGTTATCCCTGGCAGTCAGGCGGGAAGTTGACTATTCCGGCCCAGAGTGGTTTTCAGGGAAGAAGATCGCAACGAGCTACCCTGTCATCCTGGAAAAATACCTGGATGAAAACAAGATTGAGGCTTCTATCGAGCAGATCAGCGGAAGTGTTGAAATCGCTCCTGGTATAGGCTTAGCTGACGGGATACTGGATATCGTGAGTACCGGGAGCACACTACTAACCAATGGCCTCAAAGAGGTGGAGCAAGTGTTGAAAAGTGAAGCAGTATTGATCTCCAAGCCGACCTTGTCCGAGAACAAGAAAGAAATTCTGGATCAGTTTCTTTTCAGGGTCAACGCAGCAAAATCTGCTAAAGAGAACAAATACATTTTGCTGAATGCACCCAACAACAATTTAGAGGCGATCATGAAACTTCTTCCCGGTATGAGAAGTCCTACGGTCATGCCATTAGCAGAAGAAGGATGGAGTAGTGTACACAGTGTTGTCAAAGAAGATGCTTTCTGGGAAGTGATTGATCAGTTGAAGGAAAAAGGAGCGGAAGGGATTCTGGTATGTCCAATCGAAAAAATGATCGTATGAACAACCAATTGATGACTATTTACCGAAATCCCGACCGGGAACAGCTCCAGAAATTGATTCAAAGACCTCAAATTGGAGATAATGAAGTAGCTCAAACAGTTTCCTCAATTATTAGTGAAGTGAAGTTGAATCGCGATGAGGCACTGGCAAAATTCAATGCTAAGTATGAGGTAGGTGCTCCAGAGAATATTCATCTGAGAATAAAGGAACGTGAGTTCAAAGTAGATGAGGATCTGAAGGAAGCTATTCAGACAGCAAAAAAGAACATTGAAAAATTCCACAAAGCTCAGAGAGTTGAACCCAGGAAAATAGAGACTTCTGAAGGCATCACTTGCTGGCAGCAATCCGTACCAATTGAAAATGTGGGATTGTACATCCCAGGAGGAACCGCTCCATTGTTTTCATCCTTGTTGATGCTGGCCATACCTGCAAAACTGGCTGGCTGTAAGAGTATTGTTGTTTGTACTCCTCCGAATGACAAGGGAGATGTCAATCCAATCATTGGGTGGACCGCACAATTGCTGGGAATTGAGGAAATCTTCCTGACGGGTGGAGCACAGGCTATCGGGGCAATGACTTTTGGAACAGAATCGATACCTCAAGTGAATAAGATCTTTGGACCAGGCAATCGCTACGTGACAGCCGCAAAACAACTGGCTCAGCAAGAAGGAATTGCCATTGACATGCCGGCCGGTCCGAGCGAAGTATTGGTCATTGCAGATGAATCAGCTAATCCTTCCTTCGTAGCTGCTGACCTCCTTAGCCAGGCAGAGCATGGACCTGATAGCCAGGTTATATTGGTCACTGATTCCGATGGGCTATTAGAGAAGGTTAATAGAGAATTAGTATCCCAATTGGATCAGTTGCCAAGAAAGGAATTTGCTACTCAATCACTGAATAACGGGTCAATGATTCTCGTGAATTCATTAAATGAAGCCATTGACTTCAGCAATACATACGCTCCTGAACACTTGATTATCGCGACCCGGAATAGTAGCAAACTAGCTCCGAAAG
Organism: Cyclobacteriaceae bacterium; assembly: GCA_965267415.1. Classification (GTDB taxonomy): domain Bacteria; phylum Bacteroidota; class Bacteroidia; order Cytophagales; family Cyclobacteriaceae; genus Ekhidna. The sequence goes on from OZ253955.1 coordinate 2,298,079, forward strand.
TCGTGAATGCTGGGAGTGTTTTTCTCGGCAGGTGGAGTTGTGAGAGTGCAGGTGACTATGCCAGTGGAACCAATCACACACTTCCAACCAATGGTTATTCAAGATCCTACAGCGGTGTTTCTCTGGATAGCTTCATGAAGAAGATCACTTTCCAGGAGCTTTCCGAAAAAGGGATCCTGTCTCTTGGACCAGTCATTGAACGCATGGCTGAAGCCGAGCAGTTGCAAGCTCATAAAAATGCTGTTACACTGAGACTAAAAGAACTAAACAATGTTTGATGTAAAGAAGATCACCCGAAAGAATGTCCTGGAACTTCGAAGTTATTCAAGTGCTAGGGATGAGTTTACCGGTGAGGCGGAAACCTTTCTGGATGCTAATGAAAATCCTTATGGTTTTGGTTTAAACAGGTATCCGGATGCTTCAATGAAGGTCTTAAAGCAGGCCTTTGGAGCCTACCGGGGGATTGATGGAAGGGATCTGATGTTTGGTAATGGAAGTGATGAGCTGATTGACCTGATCATTCGAGCATTTTGTGAGCCAGGCAAAGACAAAATACTCGTTTTTGACCCCACTTTTGACATGTATGCAGTTGCTGCAGCCATCAACAATGTGGAAATTATAAGAGAACCACTAACTGCTGATTTTCAAATTGATTTTGAGGCATTACAGCCACAAGTGGATGATGAAAGACTCAAAGTCATTTTCATATGCTCTCCCAATAATCCAACCGGCAACTCCATCCCTAAGGATCGGATCATAACGCTTGCAAATTCATTTCAGGGATTGGTAGTGGTGGATGAGGCTTATGTCGATTTCGCGGATAGCACACTTATCAATGAAAATGTTCCGAACCTGGTCATTCTCCAGACTTTCAGCAAGGCGATTGGATTAGCAGGTATTCGGCTTGGAGTAGGGATTGGTGACCCTGAGGTAATTGAAATACTTAATAAGATCAAACCTCCTTACAATGTCAATGAACTCACCCAGAAGGAGGCGCTTGCTGCCTTATCCAGGCCTGAGGAGATCAAAAAACAAGTGAGCAATATCGTAAACGAGCGCTCGAAGATGAGTGAGATTCTAACCGGATTGCCAATGGTTCGGAAAGTCTTTCCTTCAAACGCCAACTTTCTATTGGTTCAATTTGATGATGCCAAAAAGGTTTATGATCAATTAGTGAGTAAAGGTATTGTCGTGCGCAACAAATCCAGGCAGGTGTCAGGAGCACTAAGGATTACTGTTGGTACTTCGGAGGAAAACAGTCAACTGATTGCAGCACTTCGAGGCGTAGATTTCAAGTCAGAAGGTAGGATTGGAAGCTGTGTTCGATCAACATCTGAAACTCAAATTAAAGTGAAAGTTAACCTGGACGACCCTTCAAATTCGAGCATCTCAACCGGAATTCCTTTTTTCGATCACATGTTGGAACAACTTGCAAGGCATGGACAGATAGGATTGCAAATTGAATCGAAGGGGGATCTGGTTATCGACGCTCACCATACGATTGAGGATACAGCTTTGGCTCTGGGCACTGCTTTTAATGATGCGCTTGGAAATCGAAAAGGTATTGAACGCTATGGCTTTTTATTGCCAATGGATGACAGCCTGGCACAGGTAGCTATTGATTTTGGCGGAAGGCCGTGGATCGAATGGGATGCTTCTTTTAAGTCTTCAAACCTCGGTGATATGCCAACGGATATGGTTTTTCACTTCTTCAAGTCTTTTTCGGACATGGCCAGGTGTAATATCAATGTGAAAGCGGAGGGAGCGAATGATCACCACCAGGTGGAAGCTATTTTCAAAGCTTTCGCGAAAGCCGTTCGAATGGCTGTGAATCAAACAGGAGATGAGCTTCCTTCAACTAAAGGTGTATTATGATCGCAGTAATTAAATACAATGCTGGAAACATTCGATCTATGCTCAATGCGTTGAATCGCCTAGAATCAGAGGCTGAATTGACGGATAACCCTGAAACAATTAAGTCTGCGGATAAAGTGATCTTCCCGGGTGTGGGTGAAGCCAATACAGCAATGACCTACTTAAAAGAAAAGAGACTTGATCAATTGATCGTGGATCTAAAGCAACCTTTTCTGGGTGTATGTCTCGGAATGCAACTGTTATGTTCCTACTCAGAAGAAAACGATACCACCTGTCTGGGACTATTCGCTGAAAAGGTAAGAAAGTTTCCTGCTTCAGGTATTGTGCCTCACATGGGATGGAACAATTTCACAAGGGTTAACGGCGAATTGTTTGACGGAATATCAAAGACTTCTGACATGTATTTTGTTCATAGTTATTATGTAGAGCCCGGCCCTGATACTATTGGAGAAACGGATTACTTATTGCCATTTTCTTCTGCTATTCAAAAGGACAATTTTTATGGTGTTCAATTCCACCCGGAGAAGTCAGCTGAAGTAGGTGAAAAACTGTTGAAGAATTTCTTGAAGCTTGAAAGATCTTTTTGAGAATTATGAATCAGGCCACCGATTAAGAGATCATTCGATTATGGTTTGGAATTTGAAGAATCATATCAACCCCAAAATCGAGACAATCTAAAAATCAACCAATCTAAAATCAGACAATGAGAATTATTCCTGCTATTGACATCATCGAAGGAAAGTGCGTAAGGCTTACGAAGGGTGACTATGCAACCAAAATAGTATATAACGAAGACCCGCTTGAAGTTGCTCAGGCTTTTCAGGATGCAGGGCTGAAATATCTTCATCTCGTTGACCTGGATGGAGCTAAACAAGGCAAAGTGATCAATTGGAAAGTGCTCGAAAAACTGGCTAATAAAGTTGACCTTGTTATTGATTACGGTGGTGGAATGGGCTCTGGTGAGGATGTAAGAGTAGCTTTTGAGTCAGGAGCAGCCCAAGTTACTGGTGGAAGTGTTGCTGTCAAGAAACCAGTGGGTTTCACCTCATGGCTAACTACTTACGGAAGCGAACGAATTATTCTAGGTGCAGACAGCAAAGATGGTAAAATCGCTATATCAGGATGGCAGGAAGGCTCAGAGCTGGAGGTCAATTCGTTTATCAGATCATATGTTGAAAAAGGAATTAGGTATGTCATCTCAACTGATATTGCAAAAGATGGAATGCTGGAAGGGCCTTCTTTTCAGCTCTATGAAAATATCCTTAAAGAGAATGAATCGATCAATTTGATTGCCAGTGGCGGTGTTTCATCGATTGACGATTTAATTCGATTGAAGGAGTTAGGTCTTGAGGGAGCTATTGTTGGGAAAGCGATTTATGAAGGATTTATTCAATTAAGGGATTTGAGAGATTTGTTCGATTGAGCGATTCTTGATTAAATGGATTTGTAGATTTTGGATTTATGAACTTCAAGACTAATTTCAGTAACAAGTCAACATGGATTGGTCACGGTCACTCTCAATGGAGAATCCATAATCAAAAAATCCAGTTCATGAATGCTGACCAACTAAAAACAAGAACGAAGGGCTTTGCTGCTGATGTAGCGAGATTCTGCTCTTCAATTTATTCTGACTCCTTATTAAAACCTTATGCCAACCAATTAATACGCGCATCCAGTTCAGTAGGAGCAAACTACCGAGCAGCCTGTAGAGCTAAATCCGGAAGGGACTTCATTTACAAACTGAAAATCGTTGAAGAAGAATGTGATGAATGTATGTTTTTCCTGGAACTCATTAGTGAGTTAAAGCCCGAAAGCGATAGTCAGATCAAGCCAATGTGGAGCGAAGCAAATGAAATCCTCAGCATTATTGTCGCCTCTATCGGAACAGCAAGAAGAAATTCCAGTCAATCAAAATTCTATAAATCAAAATAATCCAAAATCAAGTCAATCCAAAAATCGAATCAATCGATCAATTCGTTAATCGAGATAATCTAAAATCTAAAAAATCTAAAATCTAAAAAATCTAAAATCCAAATAATCTAAAAATCCAATGGCTCTCAAGAAACGCATCATACCCTGCCTTGATATTAAGGATGGCCAGACAGTCAAAGGGGTGAATTTCGTCAACATACGAAATGCTGGTGATCCCGTAGAATTAGCAAAAAGATATGCAGAAGAAGGTGCAGACGAACTAGTGTTTCTGGATATCACTGCTACAGTGGAGGGAAGAAAAACGTTTGCTGAATTGGTTCACAAAATTGCTTTGGAAATCAATATTCCTTTCACTGTTGGGGGAGGAATCTCCTCAGTTGAAGACGCTAAAGTCCTTTTGGAAGCAGGTGCCGACAAAGTCTCCGTAAACTCAGCAGCGGTAAAACGACCTGAGCTGGTCAATGAAATCTCCAGTGAATTTGGAAGTCAGTTTATCGTTGTTGCCATTGATGCTGGATTAATTGAAAACAATTGGAAGGTTTTTGTGAAGGGAGGACGAGAGGCAACCAATCGGGATGTCTTTGAATGGGCAAAGGAGGTAGAAGAACGAGGCGCAGGAGAAATTCTGCTGACTTCAATGCAGCATGACGGGACCAAAGAAGGCTTTGCCATTGAGTTGACCAATCAGCTTTCAACTGCCTTGAATATACCAGTGATTGCCTCCGGAGGAGCAGGAACTTCCAATCACTTCAGAGAGGTTTTTGAAAAGACAAGAGCTACCGGAGCTTTAGCAGCAAGTGTGTTTCACTTTGGGGAAATTCCAATACCGGTACTTAAGAATGAACTAAGAAACAGTAATGTGCAAGTAAGAATATAGAAGTCAATGATTGGTTCGATTGTAAGATTAATTCGATGGATTTGATTTCAGAATTGTTCCAATGATCGACGAAAATCGAAAAGATCTCTAAATCCTAAAATCTCCAAATCAGAAAAATCCTAAAATCGAATTAATCCTAAAATCGAAAAAATCTCTAAATCGAAAAAATCTCCAAATCGAAAAAATCTCTAAATCGAAAAAATCTCCAAATCGAAAAAATCCAAAAATCTCTAAATCTCTAAATCAAATGAATTCCATATCCGATCTCATCCCAACTATCATCCAGCACAACTCGACAGGTCAGGTACTGATGCTTGGTTACATGAATGAGGAAGCATTGACTAAGACCAAAGAAGAAGGCAAAGTGACTTTTTACAGTCGGTCGAAGGAAAGATTGTGGACAAAGGGTGAGACATCCGGTAACTTTCTCCATGTCGTATCTATCCAGGAGGATTGTGATCAGGACACTTTATTGATAAGAGTGATCCCGGAAGGACCTACCTGTCATACAGGGACGTATACCTGCTTTGGAGATAAGGAACCACAAGGTTTTCTGCACGAATTGGAACGAGTTATACTGGATCGAAAAGAAAATCCATCTGAAGGATCTTACACGACCTCCCTTTTTAAAAAAGGCACCAAGAAGATTGCCCAAAAGGTAGGAGAAGAAGCCACGGAACTTATTCTTGAAGCTATGGATGGGAAAAATGATTTATTGATTGAAGAATCCTCCGATTTTTTATACCATTTGTTAGTGCTATTGATCGACCAGGGGGTTAGCCTAAAAGATGTAGAACAGAAACTTATGGAACGGCATCTGTCATAGGAATTGAGCCCTTTTTGACACCCAAATGCCACCCACCCCATCTTTGAATTTCTCCCGAGCCACCGGATATTGAGGTTTGAATTCTACCTAATGAAAAAAGCCTTAATACTCCTGCTCTTTCCCATTTCGCTTTACGGACAGTTTACGAATGAACTTTCCATACCTTCTACGTTATCTGGGACCACTTTTAATCTAACAATCGATGAGTCTACCCGACAATTCTTTGCCGGACAAACCACCGAGACTGTTGGTTTCAACGGTGATTTTCTGGGACCGACACTGATATTCAATAGTGGAGAAGACATTTCGATAACTGTAAATAATGCCCTTGACGAGCCAACCACTGTTCACTGGCATGGGATGCATGTTTCTCCTGCAAATGATGGTGGACCTCACACGGTCATCGAGAGCGGAATGGCCTGGAATCCACAGTTTACGGTGTTGGATAGAGCGACTACATTCTGGTATCATCCACACCTTCATGAAAAAACCAACGAGCATGTGAGCAAAGGAGCAGCTGGCATGATCATTATCAGATCGACTGACGAAGCTGCTTTGACTTTACCTAGGACTTATGGAGAAGACGATTTCCCTCTGATCATTCAGGGAAAAAGCTTTACTGCTCAAAACCAATTAGATGAAAGAGGAGATGACACTCACTTCATGGTGAATGGAACACTTGACCCCTACCTTGAGGTGCCATCCCAAATGGTGAGATTCAGAGTCCTAAACGGCTCAAATGAGCGCGTATTGAACCTGGGCTTTGGAGACAACCGCAATTTCTATCAAATCGGTTCAGACGGTGGGCTCCTTACTGCTCCTGTTGAAATGAACAGAGTGAGGCTCTCAAGCGGAGAACGTGCTGAGTTAGTAGTTGATTTCTCCACCGACAATGGGAGCACACTTTCAATGCTTACCTATGCTTCCGAACTGGGTGCCGGAATTCCGGGAGGCGGTGGAGGTGGTGCTACCGGTTTGGATAACCAGGACACTCAGTTTCTTGAAATTCGCGTCGGTGCTCAGACTGCAAGTCCGGTCACAACTATCTCCACGGCCCTGGCTACACATACCCCGTGGGATGAAAGCGAGGCTGATAATGAACGAACGATCACAATGGATGGAGGCGGAATGGGTAATCCATTTAGTCTGGATAATGTCGTGTTTGATATCGACTTTGTGAATGAAACCGTAATGCTTGACGATATTGAAATCTGGACGATCACAAACAATACCAACACAGCACATCCTTTTCACATTCACGACATTCAATTCTATATTTTGGATATTGATGGCGCTACGCCTCCGGCCAATGAGCAAGGTCTAAAAGATGTGGTTCTTGTGGAACGCAATCAATCAGTCCGTTTCATCACCAAATTCGAAGATTTTGCCGATCCTGAGGTCCCCTATATGTATCACTGTCACATCCTACCTCACGAAGATGGAGGGATGATGGGTCAATTCATTGTGGTGGAAGAGGTGGATGAAGAAGAAGCATTGGGATTAGCTGAGATTCGAAATCAATTCAGAATCTATCCTAACCCGGTCTCTGACAGGATTATACGGGTTCTTTTGCCTGACAACATCAGTCCCTTATCAGAAGTTGGGTTCAATATCTATGATCTCGCAGGAAGAGAAATCTCTCATTTTCCATCCTCCGTATGTGGACCTTCCAATTTGAAAATCTTATACCTGGAAGAGTATAATAAGGGAATTTATAATTTGGCGATTCAGGTAGATGGAGCGTTGGCTTCTACCCAAAGGTTGGTCATTGAATAATCAGATGTTTACGCCTCAGGCTATTTAAAAATATTGGTCAGGTATCGATTGCGTATGTCCCTGTAGATGTAAAAGTCAGAATCGATACTCGCAATTTCCTTGATATTCTTAACCTCAGACGCTACGATGAGTGAGGCATCCGCAAGGTCCATCGGGACATCCTCAAATTTTCTTGTCAATTGAAAGATCCTGTCCATATGGTCTTCTGTCAGATCAAATAGCCGTACCCCTCCTCTTTGGACCCATTCCAGAAAGGCAAATTGAACACGAGTACTAAAATCCAGCATGTGGGACACTTCCGTGAGTACGGGCCAGGTAGACCACAATGTCCCCTGATAATCCTCCAAAAAACGCATAGCAACGAAATGATACTTATCACTCTTATTGAAGAGTGCAATAAGCGGTCCGGCATCAATGAGCGTGTTTCTCACGGAGTTTTTCTTTCAACCTGCTTTTGTATTCAACTGATGAATCAGCATCGTCATTACCTTCTAAGCCAAACAGATCCTTGCCTAAGGCAAAAGGTGAGGATTCCATCTCCTTCTTCGAAAAGTAACGGGCCAATGCCTCTTTGACGATAGAAGATTTGGACAAACCTTTTTCCTGACTGTATTTCTTCAGCTTCTTCTCAAGCTCACTATCTAGTCTGACATTTAACATAACTCCTACAATTTGATGCAAATGTAATACAAAATGTATTACAACGCAAATCAATCAACAGGATAGGGAATGAAGAGGAAGTTGGTGAACTCCTTGTCTATCACAAAAAGGCAACAAAACTCATCAGCATCCTTGTAGCTTTCCTTGAAGATCTTTTCCTCAGCCATCAGACCTCTTTGAACAAATTCTTCCACAAAAGATGCGTAGTAATGCCAGTCATTTTCGGCTTGAAATTTCTCTACTAAAACCTGCCCGATCGGCTGACTTACCTGGCACATGGGAAAAATAGGAAAGTCGGAAAACCCCTGCTTACGGATCGCATAAGAGGCTTCTTTCAGACTCTCGGCAACTTTGACAAAGTCTGACGAAATGCTACCCAGGTATTTTGGGTTTAATTCAGGATCGTTCTCCATAATTCGATTTGATATTTAGCTAAGTTGAGAATCTGTCCATTTTAATCATCAAATTAAGTAAAACCAGACTCTCAGATCAGATCAGGTCTACACCACTTCCTGTAAATTAGAATAGTATTCCTGAACCTCACGCTCAAGTGCATCGATCCATTCTTTGTAAAACTTGTTTTCAAGTTGTACTACATGGGTTCCCAAATCCTCCCACTGATCAAAGAATGACTCCATTTGAGCGATCATCTCCTCCAGGTGACCCTTTTCTTCCGCAATGATCATTCGCACGCTGATGTTACTTTGCTTTTCCTTCAAAATCTGTTCATACACTGGATAGAGTTTATCAGCACGGACCTCTATCGCATAGGTGACCAGAAGGTAAGAAGCATACTTCAGTGATGTCCCGGTAAAATTCAGGCGCTTTTTCAAAAATCTACTGATTGCAACATCAAGTTGGTGCAGATACTGGAAGCTATGTACGGGAGCAAGAATGGACGCAGGATCATAGGTTTCGCACCCGTCAAATGTTGTTTTCGTGATCTGGTTCTTAAGATAATACGCATGCCTTGCCTCTTCTGCGGCATGTTTAAGGACTATAAGATCTACTTTTTGGCTATGTTCACCGGCAGAGATCTTCCGTGCTCCACAATTTTCCATCATTGAAAGCGTGTTCAACCATTTGGCATGAAGTTCGGGCTGATCAACGATCTGTCGGATAGAGTTTTCGAGCGTATGATTTTTCATTCGTGATTCTAATTGAGTTTGCAATATTGAAGCATTGCATGGATAATTTGTGATAAGTCGTCGGAATTAATGACGTAAGGTGGCATGATGTAGAGAAGGTCCTTAAAAGGCCTGATCCACACCCCTTGTTCCACAAAAAACTCCTGAGCTTCTTTCACTGGAATATCTTTCTTCATTTGCACCACACCAATAGCTCCAATAATCCGAACATCCTCTACGGAGTTGTATGATTTGGCCTGTTCCAATCCTGAATTAAGCTGCTGTTCAATCGCCTCCACTTTATTCATCCAGCCCGAGCTCATCAGGAGATTTAAACTTTCAACTGCAATAGCACAAGACAAAGGGTTACCCATAAATGTTGGTCCGTGCATGAAAACGCCTGCGTCACCTGAACAAATTGTTTCGGCTACTGTGGTCGTACACAGTGTCGCTGCAAGAGAGACATATCCACCAGTCAGTGCTTTTCCAACACACATAATATCCGGAGTAATAGCTGCATGCTCACATGCAAACAGTTTTCCGGTGCGTCCGAAACCAGTAGCTATTTCATCTGCAATAAGGAGAATTCCATGTTCTTCACATAACCTCTTTACTACCTTCAGGTAATCCGGAGCATAGACCCTCATTCCGCCTGCCCCCTGGACTATGGGTTCAAGAATGAATGCAGCGGACTCATGCGCATGATTTGAAAAGAATTGGCGCAACCTAACTTCTTCTTCGGGGCTAAGTTCTTTATCAAATCCAAGTTCAGGTGGATCTGCAAAATGGTGTTTTGGAAGAAAGTCTGAAAAGAGGTGATGCATGCCGGTATCCGGGTCACAAACGGCCATGGCACCCGAAGTGTCCCCGTGATAGCCTCGCTTAAAGGTCATGAACCTGGTTCTTTCAGTTTGCTTTTTCGCATTTTGAAATTGCACAGCCATCTTCATCGCCACTTCAACGGAAACGGAACCACTGTCACAAAGGAACACATGGTCAAGGCCCTCAGGTGAAAGGCCCACAAGTTTCTGGCATAATTCAATGGCTGGCCGATGGGTGATGCCACCAAACATTACGTGAGCCATTTTATTCAATTGATCCTCAGCAGCTGCATTGAGTTCAGGAACATTGTATCCGTGAATGGCGGTCCACCAACTGGACATTCCATCGATCAATTCGTTTCCATTGGCAAGCTTCAATCGCACCCCCTTCGCGGAGACAACCGGATACGTTGGCAAAGGATCCAGGACAGAGGTATATGGATGCCACACATTCTTCCGGTCGAATGCGATCTCCTCCTCACTAAAGCCTGATTTGATTCGCATAATTTCTTATGGTTTCTTTTTTGATCTCCTGCTCCTTTTTGATTTCGAGAAGGCATTGAGCTTGGGTACGGTGAAGGATAACCTCATCGGTGGATGGTGTTTTTTCCCCATTGAAAACAATACCAATGACTTCAATATTTCTGGAAACAAGTGCTTCCCACGAAAGCAGCGTGTGATTGATACTTCCCAGGTAATAGCTGGAAACCAAAACGACTGGGAACTTCAATTCACTCACCAAATCAATGTTGAGGTAATTTTTCGTCAACGGGACCATGAGTCCACCAGCAAGCTCGATGATGAGATTGTTGTCGGTTTCAGGGATTTGCAGATGATCACAGTTGATCGTTAAGCCATCGATCTCAGCGGCTGCATGCGGAGACATTGGAGATCCTAGTGAATACGCTTCCGGATGGATCTTTGTCTTCTCATTGCTTATAAGTGCCTGAACCTTGTGTGAGTCTGAATTCTCCAATTCACCCGCCTGAACCGGTTTCCAGTAATCTGCCTCCAAGGCTTCACAAAGAATTGCGGAAGTCACAGTCTTCCCAATCTCCGTTCCTATTCCTGCTACAATAATGCTTCTTCCCATGTGGTGACCAGTTCAAATAACTTATTCATTTCTACCTCATTATTAAAGGAGTGAATAGAAAATCGTAATCTTTCCGTTCCTGAGGGAACTGTCGGACTCCTGATAGGCAAAACGGAAATGCCATTTTCAATGATCCTATCTGAAAATTTTTTAACGGCCTCATTTCCGGGTATGATCAATGATTGAATTGCCGTGGTTGATGGTATCCACTGGAATTCGCTTGCCTCATTTCTTTTTTTCACAAAATATTGAATACCATGATCCAGTTGATCTCTTTCATCATCAGCTTTCTCAACAAATTTGTAGGCACATTTTATGGCCGTCATTTGGTGATCCCCGGGAGCGGTTGAATAAATGAAGGATCTGGCAAAGTTGACCAGGTATTCTTTTAACCATGAAGCGCATAAAACTGCTGCTCCATGTGTGCCAAACGCTTTACCATACGTCACTACAATGGCCAGGACATCATTTTGAATCCCAGCTTCATGACAAAGGCCTTTCCCCTTTGGGCCTAAAACTCCTGCAGCATGTGCTTCATCCACTACTAATTCAGCACCATGTTTTTGACACAATTCCAGGATCTCTTTCAGAGGTGCAATGTCTCCGTCCATTGAATACAATGATTCTACCAGGACAATCTTGTCCCCTGACACAGAAGTCAGTTTGGAGCTCAAGTTGTCAAGGTCGTTATGTTTAAACCTGTGTCGTTGCGCGAAACCTAATCGGATACCGTCGATCAGGCTGGCATGGATGAGTTCGTCTGAAATGATCGAGACCCCTCGCGTCCCGATCGCTGATATAAGTCCAACATTAGCTGCATAACCTGTGCTGAATACGAGTGCAGATTCTACTTCATGGTATGCGGCAATCATCGATTCAATCTCTTCAGCACAACTACTATTTCCACTCAGCAAGCGTGAGCCCGTCGATCCGTTTCTTTGAACAGGTAGTTCCTTAAAAGTCGAAGTAATGGATTGGTGAAGTTCTTCGGATCTTCCCATCCCGAGATAATCGTTGGAATAAAAGTCTATCGGACAGCTTTGGTGAGGAAGTTCTCTGAGTAAGTGTGATTCCTTTCTTTCAAGCAGTTCCCTTTGATACCTATTCATTCACCGTCTCCGTTCTTTCATATTTGAATGGCTCCCGGGATACAAGTCCCAAGATGTCAAACATCTGCTGATCATCCTGGTAATCCGGATTTGGTGTGGTCAACAGTTTATCGCCAGCAAAAATTGAATTAGCCCCTGCAAGAAAACATAAAGCCTGTGCTTCCATGGACATTCCCTCTCTTCCGGCTGATAGTCTCACGACTGATCTCGGCATCACAATTCGGGTTGTGGCAATCATGCGAATTAGTTCATGAGAGGCAACCCTGGGTTGTTCTGACAGTGGTGTTCCTTCAACAGGAACCAATGCATTGATTGGAACGGACTCAGGGTGAACCTCCATATTGGCGAGTACCTTCAACATACCAATACGATCCCTGGCTGATTCTCCCATTCCTATGATGCCTCCTGAGCAAACTGTGATATTCGCTTTTCTTACATTGGCTATGGTCTCGATCCTGTTGTCAAATTTCCTGGTGGAGATGATATCTTCATAAAAATCTTCCGATGTGTCGATGTTGTGATTGTATGCATAGAGACCCGCATCGGCTAATTTTTTTGCCTGGGATTCGGTAAGCATCCCGAGGGTACAGCACACTTCCATGTCCAGGGAGTTTACTGTCTTGACCATTTCAAGTACTTTGTCAAAGTCCTTGTTGTCCCTGACTTCACGCCAGGCAGCTCCGAGACACATTCGCGAAGCACCTTGTTCTTTTGCTTCTTCTGCCTGGGCCCTGACCTCATCCACTTCCATGAGCTTATGTACTTTGACATCCGTGTGATAACGGGCAGCCTGAGGGCAATAGGCGCAATCTTCCGGACATCCTCCTGTTTTAATGGAAATCAGACTGCTCACCTGTACCTCTTTAGGATCATGATATTTTCTATGTTCCGTTGCGGCCTCAAAGACCAATTCCAACAAAGGGGTGTTGTAGATCTTTTCAATTTCTTCTGATGTCCAGTTGTTTTCCATACGTTTCAGATTGGGTGTAGTTGAAGTTCGCAAAACTAAGAAATCAGCTTATTCAGTTTGCTGAAATAATCAGCCATCCCAGAATCTTTTTCCGCTACCGGTACAATTTCTCCTTTTGTGGGCTAAAGGTGTTTTTTTATTCGAAAATCTATTTCGTTTAAAACCAAATTCCCTTCGCAAGGCACCTTATCTGAACAGCTTATACCGGCTCATCCTGAGAGAAACACAAAATTCTGTCAGAAGCTATCACTATCTCGTCAGCAGTAGTAGCTAAGTCGTCAGGAGAGGCAACTATCTTGTCAGCAGTAGCAGCTAAGTTGTCAGGAGAGGCAACTATCTTGTCAGTAGTAGTAGCTAAGTTGTCAGGAGAGGTAACTATCTCGTCAGCAGTAGTAACTAAGTTGTCATTGGAGGTAGCTATGTCGTCATTGAAGGTAGCTAAGTTGTCACGAACAGTAGCGAAGCTGTCACGAGAAGCAGCTAAGTTGTCATGAACTACAACTCAATAGCATTTACTACTATTTTACTACAATGGATTGAGGCTGAGCTTAATCGAGCTCCTGGCACATCCAAACGCTGGGGATCTCTACGTTGAATCCCGCCTTTCGATAGGCTTTTCTGGCGGGTAAGTGAGAAGGGTCTCCACCTGTAGCTACGGTGGCGACTTTCATTCCGGCTCTCTTCATTTCATCAATAGCGAAATCGTAGGTCCTGGTGCCTACTCCTTTACCAGCGAAATTTGGATCTACTGCATTGAGTCCAATTTCACCTACCGCCTGTTCTGCGTCCAGACGTATCGTGAGAAACCCAATGATTTGAGAATCATGAATGACCTTCCAGGTTTTCCATACACTGTCCTCTTCAAAGTATGATTTCAACAACTCTTTTTGCGTGATATCTTCTGGCCTTTGAGCTGTTTCATAGATCACATCACCGAGTATCTTTCTGAATGATTCAAAAACCGGTTTGAAAGCCCTTTCCCTGATGGCTTCCATAGCTTCCAGGTCGTCAAGACTTGCAACCTGAAATTCGATAGTACTTACGTCCATTTTCAAATGAAATCTTCGGCAATTTTAACGTGTATATGCAACGCATAAAAAAACCAGTCACGTTTTCTGATCTTCAATTGTCTTTAATAGAAGAACTTGCATTAATCATAGCTTATGAAGGACTACCAGTCTGACCTGTTTCCTTACGCCTACAACATTCTTGGTTCGGTACATGATGCTGAGGATGCCATACAGGATGTATTGTTGAAATACTCGGATAAGAAGGTAAAGCCCGATCATGAAAGAAATTACCTGATCAAGAGTGTGATCAATCAATCCATCAACCTCAAGAAGAAGCAACAAAATGCTGACAAGAGGAATGAGTGGCTTCCGTCTCCGATAACAACAGATAGTACCAACCTTACTGCCGAACTCAAAGACATGGTTTCCTATTCCCTTTTGTTTTTATTGGAAAGGCTCAACCCAAAGGAACGAGCTGTCTTCATTTTGAAGGAAGCATTCTCCTACAGACATGACGAAATAGCCGATGTGCTGTCTATCACTGAAGAGTCCTCCCGGAAGCTATTAAGTCGTGCGAAGAAGAACGTCTCAACGCAGCAAACGATCAAATACACAAAAGAGGAAAGCCAAACGCTTTTCCGGCAACTGGACCACTTCACAAATGCCATTCATAATAAGGACCTGGAGACCCTCCAGCATTTGCTGACAAAAGACATTGTGCTCCGAGCTGATGGGGGTGGTAAGGTTAAGGTAGTCACTGATTTTTGCAAGGGTGCAAATGAGGTGGCTAAATTGTTATTCTATGTCCATGATCGTTTTCAAAGCAAAATGCATGTGAAACATGCTATAGTCAATCATCAACCAGCACTACTCTATTCTGTGAAAAGCAGATTGCACGTATGCCAGGTTTTTGAGTTTGACATTAATAATTCTATCAAGAGCGTACATGTCATCTTAGATCCAATTAAGCTCAGGCATCTTCAGTAGTCCCTGGTTCCGAATCTGAAAAGTTGTGTAGGTCTGTCACGTTTTGTTTTGCCACAATGTCTTCCAGGCAAAAAAGACATGATATGAAAAACAAAAAACTATTGAGGCTCGACTGTAGCTCAAGAGCGCATAATTCTTACTCAAGAAAGCTAGCTGACCATTTTGAAAGTTGTTGGTTGCAAGCAAACCACGGTGGGCAGGTACTGAACAAAAGTTTAATCGAGGAAGACATTCCCCACATTCAGCAAAGCACCATTGAAGGCTTTCATCAGCATGATGAAATGAATGAGGCTACCGAATTATCAAACGCCTTGATTGCAGAATTGAAGGAAGCGGATGACATTCTGGTGAGTAGTCCTCTCTATAATCTGAATATACCATCCGTACTAAAAGCGTATGTTGATCAGGTGGTCCGTCATGGATATACGTTTGAGGTAGCAGAAGGTCGATACAAGGGTTTACTCGAAGGAAAGACGGCTTATACCATCACTACTAAAGGCAATGTCTACAAGGATACCCCAATGGAGCAACTTGATTACCAGGACCCTTATTTAAAAAGTATCCTGGAATTCATGGGGATAAGTGTTAAAGCACAATTTTCCCTCGAAGGAACACAGGAGGGCATTGTCGAACAAGAGGTCTTCCTCAGGGAAACTGAAAAAATCAAAACTGAAATTCAAAAAGTACTAAACGAATGAAAGACGTAAAACAAAACTACTTTGAAGATGAGCTGGAAAACCAGGGAGTCATCTTCTCATCAGAGCAGGGTGAACAATTTAGCATGAACGGACTTACTCTTACTTTGAAAGTGACGAGTGAACTATCTAACAATCAATTGGGTGTTTACCAGATCGATCTGGCTCCCCGGGCGATAGGTGCCAAACTGCACTATCATCGTTTCATGGATGAAACCTTTGTGATCACCAAAGGAACCCTGACTGTAGAAGTGGGCGAAGCTGTTCATCGGGCTACCTCTGGCACAGTGATCTACGCGCCCAGGTTTACACCTCATGGTTTCAGGAATGATACCGATGAAGAGGTCAGCTTGATGCTGATATTTAATCCTTCTCAGAGCAGGGAAGGATTCTTCAAAGGGCTCTATGAGACCCTAAGTGAAAAACCCATCGATCCCGAGAAGTACCTCAAGTTGTATAATAAATACGACAGCTTTCCGGTGGATACTAACAATATGATACCAGTGAGGGATTAATTCAACAGTACTTATTTGATCAAGATCCTTTCGCTAAAAACTTCCTCCTTACCAGTTCCGATAGTTATCAGGTAAACACCCTTAGGTAAGGAGGATACTTCTATTTGATTAGGGCCTTTCATTAGGGGCTCCTGATGCACACTTTTCCCGGAAATATGAATGAAGGTAATGGACCAGTCAGCTCGAGATGACAATCCATCTACGTAAAGTTTTTCGGAAGAAGGATTGGGATAGACCATAAGCTGAATTCCCGCTTCGTTTACATTCAAAGGTTTGTTCACTATCAGAACTGCCTCATCACTAGCGATTGTACCACAGTCACCGGTAACACTGCAGGTATATGATCCAGCATCCGAAAGTTGAACAGATGCAATTGAAAGCGTGCCGGTGTTAGCTCCTGAAATGTCTACCCCATCCTTTTGCCATTGGTAGCTTACGTTATCTCCTTCTGCAGTCACATCAAAGGTTACAGATTCTCCTACATTGATCGTTTCGTCTTGCGGTTGACTTGAAATACTAACCGGCTCACACACCGAAAGTGTAACTTCAGTACTCGTAATTGAATTGCACCCATTTGAAATGACACATTGATACATTCCTTCATCCTGTTTTGATGATGATGAGATGGTCAAATCACTGGAAGTAGCTCCCGATATGTTGATCCCATCTTTCTGCCATTGGTAGTTGATGTTATCTCCAGAGGCGGCAACTGATAAAATCGCCTGCTCACCAATTAGAGCTTCTGTGTTTACAGGTTGAGCAGTGATATTCACCAATGAGGTGACCTCAAGGGTAACCGCATCGCTCGTCGCATCGTCTGCATTATCACCAGCGACTACACAACGATAGGAGGTCATGTTTAAAGAGGTAGCCGGTGCTGTTACTGTAAGTTGAGTGGTGTTAGTACCGGAATAAGTAGCATCATCCATAAGGTTTTCAAAACCGGAACCCATGTCTATTTGCCATTGGTAGGTAAGGTTATTCGCTCCGGAAGCTGAAATCGCATAAGCAACATTTCCTCCTTCACACGTCAATTGATCTGTTGGCTGTGAATCAATACTGATTTCCAGCAATGGATCAGTAGTTAGCCATGGATCAAAAGTGACCCCATCGGACACCTCTTCCCCCAATCCTGTGGGGTTTGCTGCCATATTGTAAGGGCCGGTAGGGTCACCCCACCAATTGCTGGTCGCAATGGTAGTACCTGATCCAAGGTTTTGTATCGCTTGAATGGCTGTATTGGAAAAACTTGTGTTATCAATGACCGGTGCTGAAGTTCCGTTTTGGACGCGGATCCCAAAACTAGCGGCAGTCGCTATTTCGCAAGTTGAGATTGAAGGTGATGCGTTATTGTAAACTACAATCCCTATAGCACTATTGAGGAAAGAAGAGTTTTGCACCATTGCATTTGCACCCCCTACGGAAAGCCCCCCACCAAGCGTCCGGTCCGAAGAGCCACTGCTGGTTGCTCCAACTCCCTGAAACTTTAAATAAGCTACCTGGGAGTTGGTACTGTTTTCCGAAATATCAATACCACCAGGGCCATTAATTTTGATAGAGTCAGATTCAGTTCCAACAGCCATTAACGTCCCTTCTACTTCAATGTCGTGCGTATAGTTGGTTAAAGTGATCTCAAAACCGGGTTCCATGGTTAGTGTAATACCGGTATTCGTAGGAATGCGACCCAATCCCTGGAAAGTCCAGGTTTCCGGGCTTTGAACTTTATGCCAGGTAGTTGATGCGGAGATCGTTTGAGTACCAACGTATACCGTGGAAAACCCATTTCCATCGTAAAATTCATCATCCAGTAATTCCGGATGAGTGATGATGTCGCTTGTATTACTGGTAAATGTATTGTTTTCAATTACCGGATTGCTCAGTACTCCGGTAATACGAAGTGCAGTTCCGTTATTGTCGAACGTATTGTCCTGAAGTGTTACAGACCCTGCTCTTAATTCAATTGCATTGGTAGGGTGATTGTCAAAATCACTGTTGGTGATGGTGGGATTCCCCAGCATGGATAAGAGTCCATACGTATTTGAAACATCAAAAACACTTTCGTTGATTGCAGGAGCTGCATCGTTGTAGACCACTAGCCCGTACATGGTATTCAGGAATGAAGAATTCGAGACGGAAGCATTGATCCCTCCGATAGATAGTCCACCCCCTAATGTCCGATCTGCAGAGCCACCGCTGGTTGCTCCGACTCCCTGATACTGAAGGTAGCTCACCTGGGAGTTCGTGCTGTTTTCAGAAATGTCAATACCCCCAGGGCCATTGATTTTGATCGGGTCAGACACAGTTCCGTTGGCGACTAGCGTTCCTTCCACTTCAACATCATGTGTATAGTGGGTCAAATTGATCTCGAATCCGGGCTCCATGGTCAAGGTGATCCCGGTAGTTGTTTGAATGAGACCAAGCCCCTCAAAAACCCAGGTTTCCGGACTTTCTACTTTATGCCAGGTGGTTGAAGCGTTGATCGTTCGATCATTGACGAAGACCTTTGTAAAACCATTTCCATTATAAAGTTCATCATCCAGTAATTCCGGGTGGGTGATAATGTCTCTGGTGTTGCCGGTGAAGGTATTGTTCTCGATCACAGGATTAGTCAACACACCATTGAGATAGAGTGCGGTTGTAGAGTTACTTATCGTGTTCGTTTGCAGCGTAGGAGTTCCTAATCGAAACTCAACTCCATATAAGGAATGGCTATCAAAATTGCTGTTGGTAATAACCGGGTTTCCTTCTATTGATGTTAAACCAGCAGTAGTAGAACCATCGAATGTACATTGATCAATGGTCGGCGAAGCATTGTTATAGATTGTGAGGCAAGTCATACAATTATCGAAAGTGACATTGGTAAAACTTGAAACTGAACCCCCAATGGAAATCCCCGCTCCGAATGTATTGTCTGTGCTCCCACCACTGGTAGCCCCTACTCCATTGTACTGCATATAAGCTACTTGAGAACTAACACTATTCTCCGATAGGTCAATTCCTCCGGGTCCATTCAATGTGATCGGGTTCATACTTGTCCCAACAGCAATCAGTGTCCCTTCTACAATCACATCTGTGGAATAGACCGGGAAACCTATGACAACCCCGGCCTCTATGGTCAAAGTGACTCCTGATTGCACGGTCACATCACCGGTGACTTCATACGGGCTATTTACAAGACCCCATGTGGTATTGGTTGAGATGGTTCCACTTAGGCTGGTCTGGGCAAATAATGAGAAGCTAAAAAAGAAGAGAAGTAGCGCGAATACGTATTTCATGGCAACAAACTTTTTGGTTCGATACCCGAAGTTCCGTTTGCTCAAAGAGTTCGTTTAACGCAGATGTATCAAGGTTTTACCCTAATGTAACTTTTGAGATCTTTCCTATCAATCAATCGGTTGGTCTACTGTTTTACCGATCTGGGAAGGGACATTTCCAAACTGTTCTTTGAAACTTTTGGTGAAATAGGCCAAACTGGAGAACCCTACTGCATAAGCTACTTGTGAGACTGGTTCTCCTTGCTCGAGTAGCCTCCGGGCTTTTGATAACCGATGATGTCTCACGAAGGCGGTAGCGGAAAGCCCGGTCATTGCCTTGAGCTTGCGGTGAAGTTGCATGCGGCTCATTCCAACTTCCCGGGCAAAATCATCCACCGAGAATGATTCATTGGAAAGGTATTGCTGAACGATCTCTTCGCTCTTTTGGATGAAAGGGTGCGTTACCGGTTCGCTCGTTTTTTCCGCGGCTGATTCCGTGTACTTGTCTCTTAATTTTTGACGTTGCACAACCAGGTTCTGAGCAATTGCCTTTAATTCTTCAGACTCAAATGGCTTAAGCAAATAAGCATCCGCGCCATGTTTCAGGCCGGTGAGTTTGGTTTCCTGGTCAGCTCGCGCCGTAAGTAAAACGATCGGAATATGATCCGTCTTTTGATCAGACTTAAGGTGTTGGCATACCTCCAATCCATCCATCTCATCCATCATGATGTCGCTAATGATCAGATCCGGGATTGTCTCCATGGCTTCCTTAACACCCTCCCGACCATTGGTGGCTGTATAAACATTGTAATCCTCTGTGAACAATCCTGACACATAGGATCTAAGGTCTGCATTGTCTTCAATGATCAATAGGTTCTGCTTCTCCGGTGAAAAAGAAGGATCAACCACAATCTCTTGATGCTCAGCCTTGTGAGCCATTTCCGATTGACCCAAGGTTTGCGGCACTGCCACTTTGATAGGCAAGGAAACGATGAAACTTGTACCCTCACCGTGTTTGCTTTCCAATACTATTTTTCCTGCTGCGGCTTCCACCAGCTCTTTGGTCAGGGCCAACCCGATACCAGTTCCGGTACTTTTGGGACCCTCAACCTGGTAGAATCGATCGAAGATCCGATGCTGATCTTCTCGAGGGATACCGGGACCTGTGTCTGATACTTCTATCTTTAATAACTCATTATAAGATACCTTGAAACGTATTGAGCCCTGTTTCGGCGTGAATTTGAAAGCATTGCTCAATAAGTTGTTGCAGATCTTTTTGATAAGATCCTGATCAAGTTCCAACCATTGTTCCTGGTCAGGAATGGCTATTTCAAAATCTATCCCGTTCATCACCGCCAATGATTCATACGATGCTGCGATAACCTTAAATAGCCGTGATGCTTCCAGCACCTCTTGCTTCATCTCGTACTTGCCCTTTTCCAGTTTGGCCAGATCCAGCAACTGTTTGATGAGTTCATCCAGGCTTTCGGCATTTCTCAGCATCCTGTTGAAAAACTCCTCATCCTTTCCTGAATGCTGTTTTAATCGATCCTTGATGGGAGCTATTATCAGGCTAAGCGGAGTTCGGAATTCGTGCGATAGGTTTTCAAAAAAAGTGGATTTGATCTGGTCGAGCTCACGGAGTTGCTTATTGGCAGCTTGCTTTATACGGTATTGATTGACCAATAATACGAGCATTAAAAGCACGACAACTGAGAGTACGATCAGACCATTTCTTTCATTCTGCCTTTTGGTGATCTGCAATTCCTGGAGTTGGTTCTCAGCTTCCAGCAAATCAATGGCCCTTTGTTTGGTTTCATTCTGATATTTGGCTTCCAGTTCATTGGTAAGTTGAATGCGTTCCGTATTCAGGAGCGAATCCGAGAGTTTCAGGCCTTTTGAATGGAATTGAAGAGACTTTTCCACATCACCTAATGCAGCGTAAACCAGAGCTATTTGATCATAGCTTTTACTTGCGAGTGAAAGATCCTGGATCACATCCAGTTCTTTGAGAAGTTCATCTGATGAGCCTTTAGCCTGTCTGAAATCTCCTTTGATAAAGTTGGACCGCACTAGTCCGTAAAGGTTCAATGCAATAAGTTGCTTGTCATTGATCTCTTTTCCTAAAACCAGACCATTTTCATAGTAGTAAATACCTGAGTCCAGGTTAGACCCTGAATTCACAAAAACATTAGCCAAATTGTTATAGACTCGTCCTGTCCCCAGCTTATCTCCAAGTTCCCGTTTTATCTTTAATGCCCTTCGTTGATAAATAATGGCACTGTCATATTTCTCCACTGTTAAGTAGACGTCTCCCAGATTGGTAAGTACAGCAGAAATTCCCGGTTTAAAGTTTAACTGCTCAACCAGTTTCAAGGCTCCCTGGAAATAGAAAATAGATAAGTCATACTGCTTCTGGTAGTTGTATATCGATGCAAGGTAATTTTTGATCCTGGCCTCTGAGTTTCTATCTTTTATCTCTTCAGCCAATGGTAAGGCTTCAAAAAAAAGTGTCACTGCCCGATCAAAGTCAGAACGCCTTTGATATAGTCTGCCCATTCCAATTTTTGCACCCATCAGCTGTTGCTTATTATCACTCGATTCCAATAACAAGATGGCCGTGTCCAGTTCTGCCTTTGCGAGATCCAGTTCATTTTTTTGAATATAAACTGTCGCTTTACGGTATTTAGATCTACCTAAGAAATCCTCTGAACCCAGTTGCCTTGATAGCTTCTCTGCTTTTTTCGTATATAGCAGGGCAGAATCGTAGTTGATTCTATTGAAGTCCCTTGCAAGGCGTATGAAGGTCAGCACCTTCAGACTATCAGGTCCCAATGAGTTAGCTCTCAGACGCATACTGTCAATCCTTGACTGCCCAAGACTTGATAAGCAAAGTAGAAGCATTAGTGATGGAAGGACTTTCTTCAATTGAAATCAGATTGACAAACTGAGCCATTTAAGTTAATGATATAAAGTCACAACCATCAACTGTTCTGCAATCAAATAATCGGTGAATGATCAAGTAAGGGGTCGATGGAAACAAGGGTTTAAGAGAAATCTTCGCCATTCATGTAATTATATGCAGCCATGTTGCACATACTAACATTATTCCATACTTTTCAAAAATCCCGACCAGAAAAAGTCTTATCATCTAACCTATCTAACCATGAAAGTTAAATACTTCCTCACTGCATTATTTGCATTGTATCTCGTTTCCTCAGATGCCCAAAGGCGAGGGAGCTCAAGCCAAAACTTAACATACGATGAAAGCTTGTACAACTCAATCCAGTATCGGCTAGTCGGACCTTTTAGAGGTGGTCGGGCAGGAACAGTAACCGGTGTAGTGAACAACCGGAACCTGTATTATATGGGTACAGCTGGCGGAGGCGTATGGAAGACAGAAGATGCCGGGAACACCTGGGTATCCATTAGCGATGGTTACTTTGGTGGTAGCATCGGGGCGGTAGCTGTAAGCGAATCTGATCCTAACATCATCTACGTTGGAGAAGGTGAGCAAACATTACGTGGAAATGTATCCTCCGGTAAAGGCTTATGGAAAAGTACAGACGCAGGTGAATCATGGACCTTCATCGGGCTTCCCAAGTCTGAACATATCTCCCGAATAAGGATACATCCTCAAAATCCTGATGTACTCTATGTCGGAGTGATCGGAAATCTGTGGAAACCAAATCCTGAAAGGGGTTTATACAAGTCAACAGATGGTGGCCAAAGCTGGTCGAAGATCTTGTATGTCTCAGATAAAGCGGGAATTGGAGACGTGATCCTGGATCCGAACAATTCCAGGATAATCTATGCTTCTACCTGGCAAATGAAAAGAAATGGATATCGAATGGATAGTGGCGGACCTGATAGCAAGGTCTTCCGAAGCTTCGATGCTGGGAAGACTTGGGAGGATATCTCTGAGTTCGATGGGTTGCCTGACTTTCCATGGGGCATTGTCGGCATAGCTATTTCCCCGGTCAACTCTAAACGGATCTGGCTGTTGGTTGAGGCCGAGGATGGAGGTCTCTTTCGTTCAGATGATGGCGGTAATAAGTGGAAAAAGATCAATTCCAACCGGGCCTTAAGACAAAGAGCCTGGTATTACACCAGAATATATGCCGATACACAAAATGCGGATAAGGTATTCATCATGAATGTCAGCTACGGCGTTTCTACTGATGGTGGCAAGACCTTTACATTAAAAAATGCTCCACATGGGGATCATCATGACCTGTGGATCGATCCTAACGATAACCAACGAATGGCGATAGCTGACGATGGAGGTGCACAGGTCTCCAATGATGGTGGAGAGAACTGGACGACCTATTTCAACCAACCGACTGCACAATTCTACCGGGTCACTACGGATGATTCCTTTCCTTACCGGATCTACGGGGCTCAGCAGGATAATACCACGGTCAGAATAAAGCATCGATCATCCGGAGTAGTGATCGCAGAAAGCGATTGGGAGCCATCCGCTGGTGGTGAGAGTGCGCATCTGGCCCCCGACCCGAACAATAATGATATAGTTTATGGTGGTACGTTCAAGGGCTACATGATGAGGAAGGATCACTCCACTGATCAGACACGGTCTGTAAATGTGTGGCCAGATAATCCGGCCGGATCAGGTGCGGAGGTCATGAAGTATCGCTTCAACTGGAATTTCCCGGTCATGTTCAGTCCAAATGATCCCAGTAAACTCTATGCGGGCTCGAACTACCTTCATCTTTCCACTAATGGAGGGCAGTCCTGGCAGACCATCTCGGGAGATCTTACCCGAAATCTTCCTGAGACGATCGAATCCTCCGGGGGACCAATTACTCAGGACAATACCGGGGCGGAATTTTACGCCAACATTTTTGCAATAGCAGAATCTGAATTGGAAGAAGGGGTGATCTGGGTCGGTAGCGATGATGGATTGATCCATGTAACCAGGGATGGGGGCAAGAACTGGGAAAATGTGACTCCTCCGGAAAAAATGTCTCCAAAACTGAATATGATCAACTGCATTGATCCAAGCCCATTCAAGAAAGGAACTGTTTATGTGGCTGCCACTTCATACAAGTTTGGGGACTATACACCATACTTATATAAGTCAGATGATTACGGTCAAAACTGGGAGTTGATCACCAATGGTATCAATTCGAATTACTATACCAGAGCAATTAGGAGTGATAAAACGCGTGAAGGGCTTCTTTATAGTGGAACGGAGTGGGGAATGTTCGTCAGCTTTGATGATGGAAAGTCCTGGAAACCATTCCAATTGAACCTTCCGATCACTTCTGTTCGCGATCTGCATGTAAAAGGAAATGACCTGATTGTCGCAACGCATGGCAGGAGCTTTTGGATGATCGATGATTTGACCCCACTCCATCAGCTGAGTGCTGAAATTGCTAACAACGAAGCAATTTTGTACAAACCAGATGCCACCTACCGAACAGCTCAATCAGGAAGCTGGCAAAGACCGAACAAACTCAAAAACGGTGAAAACCATCCGGACGGGGTGATTATCAATTATTACCTAAAGAACTACTCCAAGGATGACATAGTGAGCATTGACATTCTCGGCAAAGACGGTTCTGTCATTCGTTCATTTTCCAACAAAAAGGAAAATCTTAAAGGTGATGTTAAAACCAAGCTGCTTGAGCCAAAGAGTGGTGGCAACCGGCTCATATGGGACATGAGGTATGCGGGCTTTGTTTCCTTTGAAGGAATGGTCCTTTATTCTTCACCTAACAGAGGTCCAAAAGCCGTTCCCGGAAAATATGATATTCGGCTGACCTATAATGGAGTGGAAACTGTACAGGAGTTTGAGATCGTAACGGACCCAAGACTATCAACTACCCAGCCAGAATACGAGGAGCAGTTGAGCTTTCTTCTTAAGGTGAGAGATGAAGTCAGTCGGGCCAACCAGGCCATTATTGATATCCGGAAAGTGAAAGGAGACCTGGATTACCTGATCAAAAAGAGTGAAGGTAATGAGTCAATCAAGAGTACGGTTGAGAAGTACAGAGATGAGTTGTCAGTGATTGAGAATAACATTCACATGACAAAAAATCAGAGTCGTCAGGATCCATTGAATTTTGGGATCAGGATCAACAATCGTCTCGCATTTCTGCTTGCTGATACTCAGCGTGGTGATTATCCTCCAACTAACCAGGCAAAGGAATTTTTCGAGGTTGTGAAGAAGGAACTGGATAAGGAAATCTCCGATTTGACCAAAACGATGGAGAAGTATACCACGCAAATAAACAGCATGGCTAAGGAAAGTGGCATCCAGTTTATTTCCAATTGATCTGAAGTGTGATGAAGCCTCAGGGTAACGCCACACTCTCCCAGTCTCTCTTTCCTTCAATTGTCTGAAGAATTTCGCCTTCTGCATTGAAAATAAATGTGGTTGGGTACAGATCAATGCCTAGAACTTCCGGACGATCCTTAAGCCGGATAAACTCAAGATCAAAATCATATCGATCGATGAACCTTTGGATCTTTTCCGGATCCTCATTTGAGGCTACTAACAAGATGTAATTGTCCGGTAGCTTCTTCATCAGCTTTTCAAGACTTGGCATTTCGTCTATGCAAGGTTTACACCAGGTCGCCCATACATTTAGAATCAGCGTCTTCTTATCAAAAGATTGATCAGAGATTGGTTCTCCCTCCATAGTTGCTAATTTGAAATCAACTCTCGATAAACGGGTTTGGTCTTCTGAAACTTTACTCGTACATGCACCGAATATGATCACCAGCACTGGTACTTCGAGGTACTTTTTTATTAGGATCATTTGATGCCAACTACAATTCGCTCTACCAGCTCCAATGCTGTAGTCAGGGTAGACAGGTCTTCATAAAGCTCACCGGACTGTCCGGAGTGGTGCCCATGTCCAATCAGCTCCATCAAATAGTAATCTTTGTTATCCCTCATATCAATGGAGGTCTCAAATATGATGGAAGGCTGGCCTAGCTGTCCGGTACCACTGTGAAATACTTCATCATCCGGAAAATCAAACTCAGAATAATATTCGTTATCGTCAAAGGCAACATTGATCTCAATTCGTAAGTTGAATTTTTGCTCAAAATCGGAAGAAGTTGTCATGTGAAAATTATCACTTAGGGTGGCTCCACTGATACCGTCAGGAAGTGGATGATCTATTGTCGGAACATACATGCCATCCGAATATTGAACTCCTCTTTTGTGAGACCAAACCGGAAGAGCATCTACTCTTCTGTACTCACCTGTCGCATCCTTTTGTGTATCAAACTCCTTGAAGTTACTCTTACTCCGACCTCCAAAGAACAGGCCTTTCGCGGTAGCCTGAGTTACAAAAAGCGTTTGAAGGAAATTTCCGGTGGTATCTTCAGTCCAAATTGCAATTTGTGGGTGCCAAAAGTGTTCTGCTCGAAGCAGGTCAATGGTGAGTTCAATGTCGTTATCCGTATTGATCTCAATGATTTCGTATTCGGAGAAGTTCAACTCTTTACCCTCCTTTGCTTTTAGCTGAGCACCAAAATCCATCATGTTCTTAAATGGTGCCTTTTGCAAGTAAGCGCTTATAAAAAATGTAACGCCAACTAATAAAATGATGGATAGTAAACGGCTTTTCGAATACACCTTGATGGATTTGAAATTGTTCCGCAAATGGAATAATGCACCCAGGGCAAAGATCAAACCGAACACGGTATGAAGTGTTGCCGTGGTTCGTGAATATGCCTGGAAATAGGAGAGTACTCCGGTTATCAACAGCACTATAAAGCTAAGCGCGATTGACAGACTGACTAACTTTCTGATCATTGGTTTTGAAAGGAGTTAAAAAGAAAATCCCCAATTAGATTGGGGATCAGTTTGACTAAATGGAGCTCCTTATAATAAGCTCTCAAGATCTTGTATTCGACCAGACAGGTATTTTACCTGCTGCGCTTTGCTTCCCGGTAATTCAAACTCATCAAACTGACGGTTAAGCTTTCCACTGAGTTCACCTTCCATGATTTTTACCTCCCGCGCAATTATGCTTAGGCTTTCTTCATCGCTTTCTCCGACAATACCCTCAATATCGAAGGATCTCTTATCAAAAGCGGGAGATTCTGATTTCTCCATGGTAGCTTTCACTGCTATCAAACTTTCCCTGAGCTCAGTGATCACCTTAGCTTCGCCAAATTTCGTTTTAGCACCTCTACAGCTTGAAGGTTTGCATCCTGCTGTTTCCGTAGGTTTCTTGGCTTCCTGTGCAGTTACATTATGCGCACTCAATCCAAAGAATACGATGGGAACAGTGATCAGTAGCGCTTTTAAATTGTATTTCATCTCTCGTTTTTTTTTGTTAGAAATAGCTTTTTCAGCTCTATAGACGAGTTGATCTGAAAATGATGCAGCTGAATACAATTTTTTAATGATCGAGCTGAATTTCCTTGAGACGCTCACTAATCTCCAATGCGGTGTTTCGAGCTGTCTTCCCAACACCGTAGATCGTTGCGGAAGCAAAGCCGGTCCAACTCCCATAACCTACCAGCCAAAGGTCTGGCTCTCTAATCGATCGTGTATAGGTGGTTTCTATTTTCCCGTTCTTAATGAGGTTCAGCGGAGCTAAATGTTCCAGGTTTGGCTTGAACCCTGTACACCATATTACCGCATCAAACGGCTCATGCTCACCAGCCGGCCAAACAACACCGTCTTCGTAAAAAGCCTTGAATGGTCTTCTGGCTTTGAGTACACCCCGGGTGGCTGCTTCTTTTACACTTTCCAACATGACAATGTCTCCCAGGGAAAATTGAACTTTATTTCCGGATGGTTTATTCAGGAATTTGCTGGTGGCCTCCTCAAAAAGGAAGCGTCCATCTACGTCATCAGGTAAAAACCGCGGTTCCTCTAGGGTAACCCATTGTGTAGTAGCAACCCTGGAAACCTCTGCCAGAATTTGAGCCCCGGAATTTCCACCTCCAACGATCAGGACACGCTGGCCTTCATACTTTCCTGGCCTGCGATAGTCAGATGAGTGAATTTGACTTCCATTGAAATGCTCAGCTTTCGGATACGCCGGGATAAAAGGATCACTTGAGCCAGTTGCACTTACCAACGTTTTGCAGTAGAAGGTTTCACCGTTCGTTTCTACCTCGAAACGATCTTCCACTTTTCTTACTGCTTTTACTTTAACAGGTCGCTTTATCGATAAGTCATAACGTTCCTCATAAGCTCTTAGATATTCAATGAATTCATCCTTCCCCGGATATACGTTTTTCCCCTGAGGCATCATCCATCCTGAAAGTGTACTGTACTGGACTGGCGAAAACAGTGTCAGGCTGTCCCAGGTGTTCAACCATGATCCACCTGGTTCCATCTTATCATCCAGTATTAAATAATCTATCTTGTATCGTCTAAAAAAATAGGCTACTGATAAAGCTGCCTGTCCTCCTCCGATAATGATGTTATCATAGACCTTCATTTACATCCTGATCTTTGGCGTTATTGTGCCGAATGTAGTAAAAGCATTGCTACGGCTCAAATACTTAACGTCTACAGTGCCTTAACTTACTTTCAGAAACACTGGTGATCAGCCCAGGTAAACAAAAAAGCCCCTGTGATGGGGCCTATATGCTTAATCTGGTTTGAGTTCGCATTAGCAGCAACCTGTTGCTGCAACATTTGCTTCCCTGGTTGCACTTTTATCACAGCATGAAGAACCGTCTAAAGGTTGTTCACAGCAAGGATCGTTTTTAACATCGCTCCCAATTGTTGGATCACAGCATCCGCCTGATCGCTCACCAATGGTTTCGTCTATAGCTAATCTTCTTGTTTTCATATGCTTACTTAGTTTTGATTTCCTTTTTCAGCTAAGACGTGGACTTGGTAGAATGATGCATTCACTGGGGGACGTAAGCAAAAAAAACCGCCAGAAGCGGTCTTGATGGATTGTTTTAACTGCAGGAGCTGCAATTGCCTTCTTCCCAATCCTCCTTGGAAACGTATTCCAATATGCTACCATTACTCCCCTGTATAATGGTGCAACACGTCGAAAACATATCCTTTAGTTTCTTACGGCCTCTTTGGATTTTGGAACGCACAGTTACATAATTCATATTGAGCCGCTCCGCGATCTCTTTCTGGGGTACATTTTCCAACTCTGAGAGCGTTAAAATAGATCGGTATTCTTCAGGCAGCATCCCAACATACGATGTAATGCAGCTACTCAGTTCTTTAGCAGCACTCATTCCTTCATCTTCTTCAAGAATTGGATTCATCTCAACGTCGACTGTGTCTACTTTGTGCTTTCGGTAGTAGTCTGTTATGGTATTTTGAGCTATGGTGTATACCCAGCTTTTTAGATTCTTCACATCACTCGTGTCGGATTTTGATAGTTTGTAAAATATCTCCTGAGTGATATCCTCAGCATCTTCTTTGCTGTTTATCCTCTTCTTCACATACAGTAAGAGCGGGTTATATAGTTGTTCTACCTGTGTTTGCATTTTGATAAATGAAGTTAAAAAATACTAATGTCATTAATACAGAGAGGGTTAGGAATAAATATTCAGAGCCTACCAGTTCAATCAGGTAAATCCCCAAAAAAGCACCAAGGGCTGCACCAAGATCCCACCATGTGCTGACACCCGAAATGGCCTGCAATGAACTTTGATCCTCCGTTTGTTTTTGAATAGCTATCAATGGTGAAAATGTGATAACAAGCGCATTGAACAAGAAAGCCAAAACAATTCCCGTGATCGTAAAACCAATGCCAATCATAAGAATTCCTACTATACAGAACCCCACCCCGACCTGGAACAATCTCATAGGTGATACACTAAATGTCATGAATCCACCAATGAAGGAAAGACCAAGAACGGATAGCCGTTTCAACAGCAGGTAAAAAGCAATACCAGCCAACAGTGATCCTGTATCAAAGTATGCTCCCCTCAGCAGGCTTGCTAATACGACCACAAGTATTCCATCGATCGTTATGGAAAGAATGAAGACCAGTAGATTGATTGAATTGGGAGCAAATGTTTTTCTTGTCTGGACCCTGACTTCAGAAAGTCTTTTGTCCTCCCCTGGAAGCATACATGCCAATACAATTCCGATAGCACTTACAATTGAAATCGCTAAGAAGCCATTCGTGATCCCGAAGAATTCAATGAAAGTTGGCCCCACGTACAGGGCAAAAAGGACACCTAAAGTCTTTATACCAGTTGACATCCCAAAGGCCAGTCCTGACTTACCCGTGGCACCAGCGGCATAATTTAGAGTTGATATTTTCAACCCGGAGTAACTCAGCCCCCATGCGATCCTCGCGACCAGGAAAACAATGGCTGCTGACTGTAGTCCATAAAGAGCTGTTGTTAAAGCTGCGGCGATCGAGGAGCCAATTAAGACTTTCTTCATCCCCAACCTGTTGACAACATTCGCTATGAATGTATTCGCCAGAATCCTTACGAATCGATTCACTGATAGAAGGAGACCAATAAAGAACATGGAGAAGCCCATGCTGTCACCGTAGATTGGCAGGACCGGGTAAAGCAATGCGTCTCCTATTCCTGAGAAAGCCATTACCCCACTAGCAAGCAAAGCCCCCCTGAATGGAAGGCTATCTACATTTTTCATGGAAATGCTTTTCGCTAACAACATGATCCTCGTTTCAACCGCAACATGCTGCCTCAGCGCTCACTGTCTCCTCTTTTGCAGGACCACAGCATGCTCCACCAGCTACATCTCCCAAATCCGAACTGCATACTCCGGTTTGGGGTAAGTCAAGTTCTACCCTTGCCGCTGCTTCCTTATCCCCATCAAGGTAGGCCACAACCGAGCGAACCTGTTCATATCCTGTGGCCATCAGGAACGTTGGTGCCCTTCCATAACTCTTTGATCCAACGATGTAAAAATCTTTTTCAGGATGCCGTAGCTCTTTTTCACCATGAGGTCTGACAGTCCCACAGCTATGAACATTAGGATCTATTAATTCAGCCAGATCAAAAACTGATTCAAGGGAAGCATCCAGGTCAACCCTGATCTCCCTGATGATATCCAGGTTTGGTCTTGAGCCAGTATTGCTGATGATTTCATCGACGTTGCTTATTACCCTTTGCTCGTTTCCTAACTCCCCGTAAACGTTGATCTTTTCGTCTTCTTTTTTGTCCAATTGCAAAATGCGAAAGGGAGTATAAACGTTGAGCTTTCCACTATTGACCAGCTTTTCAATCCGGATCCCCAGAGCCCCTCTTGCCTCCAATGCATCATCTTCTTTACCACCATAGACCAATTCAAGGTTTTCCTTTCTCAGCACCCAATTAAGCTTCGTGTCAGGGTATTGCTCCTGCACATCAGCGAGATCGAGTAAAGCATTTATCGCGGAATGCCCTCCACCAACTACAACTACGTTCTTGTTTTTGTACCTGTCAAGTGCATCATTTTTCACGTTGGGAATCCCATAGAAAATATGATCACTCATTTCTTCCTCACCTTCCGCGTATACTCCTCCGGACCCAATTGGATTTGGCTGATTCCAGGTTCCTGAGGAGTCAATGACAGCCCTGGCTTCATGGTATTCTATACTTCCCTCCTTTTCTACCTTGATCGAAAAGGGAAGTTCCTCGCGCCCCCATGTTTTCATCTTGTCCATTCCTTTTCTTCCGATGGAAATAACCCGTGTGTTAAGAAGTATCCCTGGAGCTATCTCAGGATGTTCTGATAATGGTTGAAAGTATAGATCAACGAGCTCTTTGCCAGTAGGTAATTCTTCCTGGTCAGGAGCGACCCACCCTATTTCGTGGAGCAACTCTGCAGCTGCTTTGTCTATGTTATAACGCCATGGTGAAAAAACCCTGACATGTCCCCATGACAGAAAATTCTGCCCAACCGATCCCCCCGCTTCAAACAATACAAAAGGAATATTTCTTTTCGTCAATTGTGCTGCGGCAGCCAGACCAACCGGGCCTCCACCAATTATTGCTACGGGTAAATCATCTCTTCTCATCTGACTAAGTTTCGTTTGACTCCTTAGACGAGCGGGTTTGGAAATGATGCAGGCCGAATCAAAAGTTTAAGCTATCAAGGCTACAAAAGCTCTGTAGATGAAGGGACGCAAAGATTTGATGCTCCTTTAACTGCTCGTATCGACACTTAGTTAAAGGATTCAGTGGGCCATAATAGCTACTCAGCGCCATTATATTACCATCCAGTCTTATTTCTCATGCAGTAGCTGAAGGTATTTGGAAATTAGCAATCAACTGGGATCATGAAAAACTACTGCTACTATTTACTGATATTCCTTTTAATTATTGGTTGTCAATCTCCGAAAAAGTCGGAAGTCCAAGACATAATTGAATGGCTTCCTGAGTTGACAGACCTTGAGAAAGGTAGCATTCCAATTCCAGAAAATCATGAAGATCCGGAAAGTAGATCAATAAGTTTAGCATACGCAATCCTCAGAGCAAAACAAACCGAGAGCAATGAATATCCAATGATATTCCTGATGGGTGGTCCCGGTGCTAATTCACTCACAAAACGAATCATCAATATCTGGATGGATCACCCGATCAGAGAAACACGTGACATCATTCTTTTCGACCAACGAGGCATTGGGTATTCTTCGGCTATACCAAATATGAGTGAGTCACTCTTCAACATAATGGCCCAAAACGCAAATGCTAAGGAAGAGCTGCATCTGATAAAGCAGCTAATTGCTCAATTCAAGCAAAAGTGCGAGAATGAAAATATTGGATTAAGGTTTTACAATTCTTTCCAAAGTGCTTCGGATATCGGTGTACTAATGAAAAGCCTGCCTTATGAGAAGTATAACCTCTATGGCGTTTCTTATGGAGCCAGATTGACAAGAATCGTCCAGGATGAATATCCTGATCTGATCAATAGTGTTGTCTTGAACTCTCCATCTCCAATGGTTGGTGATTTTCTAATCGATCGTATTCAGAATTATACAGCTGCCCTGGATAAGGTTTTCCAATACCATGAAGGGAATCATAAGTATCAACCTTTGAAAGGTAAATACCTGGAGATGATTGAACGTCTCAAGGAACAACCAATTGAGATGTCATTCAATGGTTCCCCATTTTATATCAATTCACAGGACGCTATTTACTTAATAAGGCTGGCCTTATACAGGAATGACTCCAGAACCAAAGTGCCAAAGCTTATTGAAGAACTTGAACAGGGAAAGGGAAAACTGATCGAGGAGATTATTGCCAGCGAGCGTTCGTTTGTAGACCGATTCAACTCTTCCATGTGGCTGTCTGTGGAACGGCATGAAATGTTTAACTCGAAAAATCTTCCTTATAAGATTGATAGTATTTACCACGAGGTGCCTTTGTTACCTGTCAAGCTTGGAACGTTTGATGCTTTTTACAGAGCGGGTATGAATTGGCATAATCACGTAGTTGAAGATAAATCTGCCGTTTTCAAAATATCTGATATTCCTACCCTTATTACGATCAATGAGTTTGACCCTGTTACACCTCCTCAATTTGGCCATCTGTATCAGAAGAAACTACCTAACTCCAAACTATTTATTCTTGACGAAGGAGGTCATGCAGGAGGTAGTACGAACTGTAGAAATGAGCTGATGATTTCATTTATGAGTAACCCAAATGATGAATTGGATACCTCTTGTCTAAACATCCATCCATGAAATATTTATTGATCTTCTTAAGCCTGGGCTTCTGCATGGTACCTGAAACCAGTTCTCATAAAACAATTGTATTCTTAGGTGCAAGTTTGACATCCGGGTATGGTCTGCCTGCTTCAGATGCATTTCCAGGAGTCTACAACCGGCTATTGCAAACACATGGAAAAGAAACAACTCTCTACAATGTAGCGTCTCCCGGAGCATCATCAAGAGATGGGTTATTGCAACTAGAGAAGGCTATCAAAAGTGGGATTTCAATCGATTATCTTTTCATAGCGTTGGGAATTAGCGATGCGGTTTACAACACCCCTTGCACGAATATCAAGAAAAACTTATCTGCCGTAATCAAAAGAGCGAAAGACCATAATCCGGACATTACTATCTACTTGTTTCAGGGGAAGATATTTCAGCGACATGTAACTTCCCGAGTGGCAAAAGCTAATTCTCCTTATGAAAAAGAATATGAAGCCTTGTTCCCTGAGATATGTAACAAGGAACACGTAACGCTCCTGCCCTTTTTATTGGATCCAATTCAGGGGAAGATGGAATTCTTTCAAAGCGATCAATTGCACCCCAATAAATCGGGAGCAGTGGCAATAGCCAAGCATGTTTGGAATGAAACTCGGCTGGCCTTTGATCAATAGCATTCCCTAAGCATTCCTGATTTGAGTTCCAATTGGACAAGTCCGGATTCAAACGCCTGGTGACATTTCTCCTATCCTTTCAGTTATCCACGTACCCGTGATCCCAAGTCTTCAATTTGTGATGATTTCTAAGGTCAACACCATGATCTGTGACTGCCTTTAAATTCATTAAAACGGACACCCATCCAGCATTTACTTCATCGTATTCATCTTCAGCTACATGTGTGTTTGTGAGAGTAACATCAGAAGAGCCATCGGCATTTTCATCTATTTCAAATGTTACCAATGAGTTGAAATAGTTTAGCTTGAATAGCTTACCCTCAATTCTTTCATGAATTGCAGCATTATATTCCGTTCCATTCGGAAATAAGAAAAGGATTTGATTCTCAGACTCAGACGACCTTTCACACCAAAAAGCTTCTCTTCCTTTGTCTGTTGATAACATACGAAAGAGCTTTTTTGAACTTGAGCTTAAATGGATTTTCCAGGTAATAATTTTCATTTGATCGAATAGAAGTCAACTAAGTTCTTAAAAGAAGTTTTCACCTGCATCTTTTAATCCTTTACTGTCCTTAGCTCATTTCATGACTTTTCTCCCCAATACACGGACCCAGAATCGACAAAGCAGATAGGAGTTTGAAATGGGTCTTTTGCATAAAAAAGTCTCTCTCCCCATGGCATTTCTTCTATTTCACTCAGCAAAGTGCCTTCCGATTCCATTATTGAATGATATACCTCTGTCAGGCCATTGGTAGAAATATATACATATTGGTTTTGGTGAAATGACCAATTATCAGAACCATCTCCATCAGCCACTGGATCATAACAGGCAAGAATAGTCCCACCTAAATTGAAATAATGCCTGCCCGGAGATACCCGCATCCCGTCATCTTTAAGAATCAAGCTATAAAATCCTACAGCTTTTTCAATATCGTGCACGGGGATAATTACGCGATAAAGTTTAAAATCCAATGTTTTCATAAATCAAAATTTGAATAGAATTTTATAGCCAACTTACTACTTGGTGTGGATACATTGTAAAAAGGTTGTATGAAGTAGGGACGTATCTACATGATATCACTTTGAAGGTTGGTTTGATTTATGATTTCAAATTCTAAGAATTCAATCTCTCCAGGAGGAGCCAGGCAGCTGTACCATATCTCTTTTAAAAGGTATACCTAATGCCTGTGGACCAGTAAGATCCTGTTTCAAGATTCTCTTCATATGTGATTTCGTCTGTTACGACTGTCGAAGGATTCACCGGAAACAAGAATGTTAAAGAAACAGTGAACCGCCATTTTTCAAGCTTATAAGTTGCCTGTAAACTAGTCTCATAATCAAGCACTCTGAATTTTTCTGATTCCAATATCTTTATTTCTCCGGTAGTGTTCATCCCACCTCCTGAACCTGACCCTCTACCTTTTCCGTCTTTCTTTGAGCCTGTAGTCATACTTCGCTCCATGTAGTATTCATTGGAGTAGTGTTGCGTGCCAAGGTTTGTATATAGAGAGGGAGTGATCAGTAGTTTATCTTTGAGTAAGTAAAATGTTTGGCTGATCTCACTTCCCAAGAACAAATCAGTGTTGTCGCTAAGGCCTACACCAGCGTCAATTAGAAGCATAAATATGCCAAAGTCATATCCTGCGTAAGACCCTAAAAAGGTATTCATGGTAGCTTGAACGGAGTAACTTTCATCGCTAAAAAAATATTCCGTAAGCGAAACTCCTGTCGCGAATTTTCTACCGAAATAATCATATCCGGCAAACAATGTGTAGAGATCAACTCTGTTTTGGTTATCAGCAAGGAGGTAAGACAAAGAGCCATTCAATGAGAATCCAGATTTATGGTAATAACCAATAGATGACACCATGTAAGGTGCCCTTGCCGAATCTGCACGTCCCATATAATAGTAATCACTTTTGTATCTCAAAGCAACTTGTGTAAAAGAAGCGTCGGTGGTGTCCAACGCACTCATAGAAGATTGTGCTGCCGCCAAAGAAGCCAAACCAAAGAACGTAGCTGTCATAATGATTTTGAGATGTGCTTTCATGCCGCTGCATAGATCAAATCGCTACAACCTGAAGATGCCAAAATCAGGCTGTAGCCGATCGCTAAAAATTAGTCCTGACTTTTTCCCCGTTTCCTAGGCTCACCCAATCTTCGCTCCATCATATCCTGCCTCCTCATCTCCATTCTTTCCCTGACTCTTTGCTCCATTCTTTCCCTGAAGCGCTCTTGATTTTGATAGAGTCGTCCTTCCCAATCAAGGTATTCACCGTTCTTCAATTTTCCTTTTTTGCCATTTTCCAGCTTATATGTTCCATCCGCATTGACATATGCACCATTCTCCAGCATCCACTGACCTTGCAGTTGGGTTTGTACTTGGTTTTGATTGCGATACATCAGTCCATCCCTCAATGTAAAATGAGGTTCAGCCATGGCTTGCAAACGTGTCCGCATTTGTTGCTGAAATTGTACCTGGGTCCGGTACTGGTTCCCCTCAAAATCAATACACTCTCCTTCTCTTAGTCGCGTTTGTTGCCGGTTTTTTAGTCCGTACGTCCCATCCGGATTTACTATTGTTCCATTTTGCAAAGTTGAGCGTTCCCGGACCTGGGATCGTTCCTGATTTTGAACCTGGTACAACGTGCCTTCCTGGTAAAGGAAGTGCATCTGATTCATGGCCTGCAATCGTATTTGTGTCTGATTCCGGAATTGTGTCTGATTCTGATAGAAATTTCCGTCGGGATCTATGCATTCTCCGTTGCGTAGTTGAACCTGTTCCTGGTCTCTCATTTTGTACTTGCCATCGGGATTGATCACCAACCCATTCTTAAGTGCCATTTGCTCCCGCAATCGTATTTGCTCGCGGTTTTGTACGCGATAGGTTTGACCGTCCTGAAACATAAAATGTTCCTGCCCAAGTGCTTCCAAACGCCTTTGTGCCTGCTTACGGAATTGGGTTTCAGTCCCATACAGATTTCCTTCCGGATCAATACATTCACCTTCTCGCAACCGAATTTGGTTCTGATTTCTGAGTCTGTAGCTCCCGTCGGGATTGAGGACAGCACCATTTTCCAATTCAACGCGTTCTTGAAGCCTGTTACGCTCTTGATTGCGGACACGTACCAAATTATCATCCTCAAAAACGAAATAGAGTTGGTTCATAGCTTCTGTGCGAACCCTCAGCTTTTGTTGAAATTGATCTCTGGATTTGTACCAATTGCCATCCATATCCAGACATTCTCCTTCTCGTAAACGAAGCTTGTGCCCTTCCTTCGTTTGGTAGCTACCGTCTGCGTTGACATTGGTCCCGTCTCGAAGTGTTAATCTGGTTCGTAGCTGAAGTTGATCCCGATCTTTGATCTGGATAACTTTTCCGTCTTCTAAAAAAAGATGATCCTGTAAACGAATCCTGTCCTGATCCTGTGCATGTAAACAAGATATGATCAATAGAGACACAGATAAATAAATTAACTGTTTCATGATTTCTTAGTGTTATCATTGTTATAATTCTTCCTTGTGGCCTCATTTAGCCACGTCGATAAAAGACGAGCTTGATCTGATATCAATCAATGATTTGCATCATCCAAAAAAGCAAGATTTCTTAGTATTCTCTCCTCATAAATCGGTCTCAATAATTGGCCTCATGAAAGAACATTTTGACTAAATTCAGACTGGCCTGACGATTCGAGGAAGACAACAGGAAACCTCAGAAGAAATGAGAAGGGAAAACATGTTGGAAGTACAAAAAGTGGATAAAAGGCGTGTCAGTTCTCAGTTCTCTCGTTCTCAAAACTTCCAATAGAGGAGCCTATTAATTGACATGGATTGAATTAAAATACCTGAAAGATTATGTAACTACGAAAGGACAGTTATGATTTAATGGGGAACTCATTTTTTTTGTGAACCAGCTTGTTAAGCTCACCAAAATTCTCCACAACCTTAGAAGGAGGGCAATTTGCTATTGAGTTCAGATCTTTGTGAAGATGAGAAGCATCGTAGTACCCAAATTTTGAAACTACATTTGATACGTTTTCCCCTGAAAATAAATTTAATGCTGCGGAAGTGGCTCTTTTGCGCCTGGCGTATTCTTTGGGCGTAAGCCCCAGGTTCTTTATAAATTTTCTTTCTAATGTCTTTTGACTAATGCCCAACTCGGAAGATTCGTTTCTTATTGATAAAGCTGGATTCTGATTCAATCTTAGTATGGCAGATTTAAGGATCTCGTCAGTTTTGAAATTGAACCTTCCTGAGACAGAATTATCAAATTCTTTAACCAGTCTTCCAAAATGCGATTTGCTTAGATCTTCTTGCGCCCGAAATTTTTCTGCAATTTCAAAGAACGAGTCCCCAAAAGGGCCAGTGAGGGAATTATGACTAACCCATGGCTGAAACCGAACCCCATATACAACCATGGATTCACTAAGAATTACGTCTAAAGCAGAATCCCAACTTGAGGTCAAATGAACATTATTAACACTAATTTTTTTACCTGAATTATCCACTTTGAAATAGTGGCCTTTTGAGCAAATAATCAATTCAGAAGCTAATATGGGAAGTAGGCGATGAGGTGTGCCAATCCAATCTCGACCAGACTCAAATCGCCAGCAAGATTCAATTAGTTCACTGAAGTGGCCCGTTATCTTAATTGATTGGAATGATGCTTTCATGATTGGAGATCGGATATGACTAATTGTTGTCTATTATTTACAATTATGAATTTTACCATCAGAAAATCCTTTTTTTTTGATATCGTGAATCGCATCATAATTTTTTTGGGTGAGAACTATGACCTGATTGCCGAGAACAGGTTTTTGATTTATACGATTCTAATATTTTTTGTTTTAGCGTCTTTTCAACTAATCAGAAAATCTTCTTGGCGGACGGTGTACAAAATCTTAGTTTTTCTTGTGGTCGTGATGTGTGCTGTAGTAGTATTATTGGCCACAGCCTATGTAAGCAATCGAGTTTCTGAGATTATTATTCCTCAGTCATACTCAATGGAAGAGTTTTCAACTTTAAGCTCTGGAAGTGAGCTTTCAGGCTTAAGGATATATCCGAAATCAGGTGGAGCTAATACCTCTGTCATTTTTGTCGTTGGCTCATCAGTAAGCAGTTATCGTACTAACTATTCAAAATTTTCAAATCAAGTATTAATTCCATTTATCGCTAGTCAAGGATATGAAATAGTTTTTTATGATAAACCAGGAGTTGGAAAGTCAACCGGAGATTGGATAATGGAAACTATTCCCCAAGAGGCTAACCATCTTATTGATCTGGCGAATTATTTGAAGAAAGGGAATAAAAATCTTGAGAATATTGGAATAATTGGTCACAGTCATGGCGGTTATGTTGTTCAAACGGCTGCTGCATTGTCCGAGTCATTCCAATTTGCTATTTCAATGGCAGGATCGACTCAAGGATTTGCCGATCAGATTTTTCAGGATGAATTTTCAGAACTTAGGTGTGATGGAACGGATTCGCTTACTGCAGAGAAAAAGGTTACCAAGATTATTGAGGAAATCGAAAGCAAGAGTGTCGATTCATCCAGTGGTCCATATTACAATTATAAGATCAATAAAGATTTTGACCCAATAACATATTTGATGAGAATTAAGGTCCCGCTATTGTTAATATTCGCTGAGTATGATACCAAAGTTTGGCTTGATGAGAACATAAAAAATCTCAACAAAATTGAAGGTAATAAATATGTTCACACCGAAACTATTCCAGGGGTAAGTCATTCTTTTCGAGAATCGTCGGGGTATTGTTTTGAGACAAGTAAATCAAAATATAGTGGAAAACTGATTCAAGAAGTTTTAGAATGGTTAGCATCTTTAGAAGAAAACACGGTTCAAGGGGTTGAATTTGAAGCAAATTCAAGTCTGTAAATCGACTGAAGGTAACTCAAATGTTTACCAATGTGTTTCACTTCTACCCTTGAATTACGTCTTGAAGAATGCTAATGACATACCTGATAACCATTCATGAACCTGATTTTAAAGACAGATTTTCGGCTTCTTATTCTTAATGTCTTGCATATTTTCTCAACTCCATCAAAACCACATTCTCCACGAGCTGGGTTTAGTTGGATTAAAACCGCTCATAATAGGCCTTTTAGATCTGATCAGTTTTTTCTTCGGACAAGATTCAGACAAAACCATGTTCATTTCTCAGTTTTTTCTCATTTCAGATAGGAAACAAACTGGTAATTCCTTCTTATCGCCAAAAAGATATGAATCTCACTTCCAAAACATTTCTTTTTCGCCTTACTTCAAGAGGGTTCCCGTTTTAGAAAATTCAATCTGATAACTTAAGTTGTCGACGAGGTATATCTAAAATCAAGAAATTGGCTGCTTATGCTCGGTATAGACACTCCAAACCGGGTCAGAGAGGTATACTTACTTTTTATACAATGAAGCCACGCTTTGGGCCAATTGCTCCCGGTAAATCAGTTTCACCCAACAGCTCTTTCAGATCAATTTCTATTGTCCTTGTAAGTGAGGTCATTGGAACGTCAAATGCTAGTGATTGAAAAGGGTTTTC
Source organism: Cyclobacteriaceae bacterium (assembly GCA_965267415.1). Classification (GTDB taxonomy): domain Bacteria; phylum Bacteroidota; class Bacteroidia; order Cytophagales; family Cyclobacteriaceae; genus Ekhidna. The sequence goes on from OZ253955.1 coordinate 2,339,420, forward strand.
AGTATAATCTCCAGCCCCTTCCATTAACCAGAATATCCAACCTAACAATGCAGTGAAAGGTATTACTCCCCAAATCGTGCTGCTTGAAAATTGAGGGGCAGTAAAGGCAGAAAGCAGACCCATTGGAAGCAGGAAAATGAAAATTGCTAAAAAATAGACACTTAATGATGCATATTGTCGAGGTAGCGGGTAGTTTTTAATTCTTTCACATTTACCCTGAAGCGTATATAGTTCGGTTATCAAGCTTTGCAATTCCATATGTCTGAAATCATCGATTAAGCCAATCCTTTTGAGTTTTTTAAGATCCTCCGATTGTAAGTGAATAAGATGAGTACATCCGTTTTTCACTGATAGAATTTTGCTGACCTCATCCTGACTCAGAAGTTGCCGTAGTTCTTTTTCAGGTGTCTCTGTCGGGAATTGCAGTTCAACATACTTTCTGAAATTTCTATTGAACTTTCTGTCATGTTCCCATTCTTTCAAAATCCTAAGTTGTCGCTTTAGACGGTATAACCATGCGATTTGACGGTAAACCAACCTTTTATGTATCGATTTTATCTCTTCTGGCGAAATTTTTTCTTTTACATATTCATCAGTTACAAACCCCGTTATCATTGCCGCCCAACTTCTACTTGTGTTTACAATCCCTCCCCAGATCTTTCTAGCTTCCCATGCTCTGTCATATGCAGAGTTGTTCTTAAATCCGACATAAAATGCAAGAGCTATTCCAAGTAATGTCAGCGGCACCCATGGAATTTTAAGCCATTGAAAGTCAAAAAAGAAATATAGTGACGTAATCAATGTGGAATAAAGTAAGAAAAACAGGATTGCTCCTAGGGTCAACCTTATCATCCTGAATGGATTGAAAACTCTATCTACGTACATATTATTTGTTGTTTTGTTATGAGAAAAGTGCTAGCAAAGACAAGTCACATTTGCATCTTTGCTGTTCGAACAGTCAAAATCATTGGAAGCTTTTTGTGACGTTATCACAATAGTCAAATAGCATTTTCGCATCTTCCATATTACGAGCACTTTCAGTTTCTTCTGACACTTTACAATCGGCATAATAAGCGCCATTATGCAAATCCGATTCTGGAAGTATTGCAACCATCACCTGAGTCATAGCACCTTCCTCTGGCTCTTTCATAGTCATGATAGCTACTGGATTCTTTATCATGAATGCGAGTTTCTTACCTATGGACATGTGGCGACCAAGATTCGTTTTTACAACTCCTGGATGAACTGAATATGCACGTAAATGGGGATAAAGCATGTCAAATTGCTTGGCCAACAATATGTCTCCAAGTTTTGACTGTTGATATCGGAATACCGTGTCATACTCAGATTCATCAACTTTGGTGATTGCATCTAGATCGATCCGAGGGGATCCAAGTCTTGTGTGTCCCTTGGAAGAAAGCCAAACCTGTCTCTTCGTAATGTCAACAAGTAACTTTGCAAGAAGAAAGTGACCGATTACGTTAGTTCCAAATTGTACTTCGAATCCATCTCTCGTTTTTCCGGCGGGTGTAAACATCACACCAGCGTTATTGATCAAACAGTGAATGACCGAATATTTGGTTTTCACATAGTTCGCAAAATTTCTTACAGATTCAAGGCTCCCCAGGTCCAGGGTATGAGAAGCATCCATCTCTCCAAATCTTACACTTGGATCCTCGTCAATGCTCTTGACAAAATCTAATTGTGAGCTTTCGTTTCGACCTGCGACTATTACTGTTGCATTTGCCGAAAGTAGTGCTTTGGTGCTGATCGCACCTAAACCAGAATACCCGCCTGTGATCAAAAAAACTTTCCCAGTCAGATCTTTGCCTTTCACAATTTGAAATACTGTCTTTTTCATGATTTCTTCTTTTTGTTTGTTTTTCAAAAGAAGAAATACATACTACACTTTTATTATCCGTTTCGCTGTGTGTTGAATGAATTTCGCAGAAAAATCATATCAATTAAGTTTCCACTGCTTTTTGGAGTAATCCCAGGCTTGGGTGTGATTAACTTTCCAAGCGTATACTCGCCCATGCAATTAGCCTATGGTTTGTTTGTTTTTGACGGCTTTAACGATCGTAAAAAGCAGAAAGCCGAAGGGGCCTAACATAAAGGTTGCGATCAGGCATGGTGCTATGATTAGCGGATGTATTTTTAATGTTTTGTTCTGATCCAATATCCACATTCCTACGAGCAAATCGAAAGCGAGATAGTGCACCCATCCGGCGAGAACCGCATTTTCTTTAGTAAATAAAGCCATTACTGACTCCAAGCTTCCGAAATCCATTCCACCTCCTGTCTGGATAGCCAGAGAAATATAAACTACATAGACTAGAGATAGTAGCAGTGGAATTAACTTATGATCCATAAGAAATCGGGTCGCATTCCATTTTGGTAGTAGAATCATTAAAAGCCACATGGACATGGCGATGAAGTTGACAAAGGAAAAAACGTCTGTAGCAGTCATAGTTTTGTTGATTTTATCAAATTGATTTACGATCCTTGATTACCACATTAATTGTGATGACGGTACTCTTTTGGGCTCATCCCAGTCTTAGACTTGAACAGTTTACTAAAATTCTGAGGATATTCAAACCCTAGCTGATAGGCTATCTGACTAACAGAATTGGTGGAATTCAGTAGAATAGTTTTTGCGCGGTTGATCAGATGGGAATGAATGTGATCTTTTGCGCTTTTACCTGTTTCCGTTCTTAATAAATCACTGAGATATGGGCCTGACAGATTAAGTGCTTCCCCGCACTGATTGATGCTAGGCATACCTTTTTCCATCAATAGCTCAGAATCAAAATAAGATCTTAGATAACCTTCGAACTTTGATACTACATCCTTATTAAGGTTGGTTCGCGTATAGAATTGACGGTCGTAATACCGACTGGAATACTTTAGGATGGTCTCCAGGTTTTGTACGATTAATTCTTGAGAATGGCGATCAAGGTTTTGATTGATCTCCTGCTCAATGGTATCTACAAGGGTGTTTAAAAAATTTCGTTCTTTATCAGATAGATGAAGTGCTTCGTTTGTGTCGTATTCAAAAAATGAATAGGTATTTATGAGCCTGCCAAGCTCCGACTTCCTTATTAGATCAGGGTGAAAAAGAATTGTCCAGCCAAGAGAGGGAGTTTCGGTATCCATAAATTGAACAGCATGTGAGAAATTGGCTACCTGTCCTGGACCAATAAAAATCATAGTGCCTTCCCGAAAATCATACGAATTTCTACCGTATTGAAAGCTTCCGCTGATTTCTCGTTTCATGGCCATGTAATAGAGATCGCTAGTGAATTTCACTTTTGATAAATCAAGATCAGTTTTTGGCCACTTTCGAATCACAGTTATCAGTGGATGAGAAGGTGCATCGGCATGTAGAAAGCCGTAAACCTCAGCGATACTTTTAACATGTATAATCTCGTCCATAATTCTGTTTGTTGTATTCTACCAAAAGTAAACACCGGCAGCACATGAATTTTATCCATTTCGAGGAAGCTTGAATGAATTTCGCTGTTGAAATTAGCTTAAGACAATCTGAAGTGTTGTTTTGATAGCGATCTGGCAATAAGGCACTTACTGAGCTGAAATCACAAAGTTCCAAAAATCGGTCAAGTTTCGTAAAGAGCTTTGATTAGTGAGACTCGAAACCAGAATAAAATGAGACATTAGGAAAACACCCAACTTCATTTCGAAGCTGGGCGTTCCAAATTATGCTCCTGACAAGTCTTTATTAATAATCAATTTAACTGCGGTTGATCCATTGGTATACGTAGTTAGCCACTTCTTCCCAGCCAGTTTCTCCAGTAATAAAATGATCACGGCCTTTAAAAATTTTATGTTCTCTGATACTTTTTTCGTCCTTGTATCGCTTGAAGTTTTTCTTATTCAATGAGGCAGGGATGATGTGATCCTCTTTCCCGGAGATGAACAGCATGGGCGCATGAGATTTTTTGAAGTTTATCTTTCCTGTTTTTTTCAATGTCTCACGTGGTATGTTCCTGCTTTCAGGTACTACGTAGCGGTCGAAGATTCTATCTGATTCTTCTCTTGACAAAGTGTTGGTGAAAGCATAATGGAACCATTTTTTAGTCGGATAGTGCACAGAGTTGCCTTTGAAAGGATTAAGTAATCCCATATTAGATTTTGCAAAGCTGAATTTAGTAGTGATCACTCCTTTTGGAGGGGCGCTGCTCATGATGATAGCTGCTTCTGCTAAATCCTTTTCAACTAACTTCTGAGCTACTAATGCACCCATGGAGTGTCCCACGATAATGGGTTTTTCATGCAACTTTTGAATGAATTGTTCCATACGCATTACTACATCCGTGAAGGTTACATTGCCCAAATGATCAGGTGCATTTTCTCGTAATTCTGATGGATCTCCGTCATGTCCCGGGTATACAGGCGCGTACGTTGTGTATCCTTTTTCCTCGAAGTAAGTTTCCCATTCTTTCCAACTTTCGTCATTTAAGAATAGTCCGTGTACAAACACGATAGTCTTGGATTCAATATTTTTTTTCATGTCATTTTTAGATTTAGCGTTAGAAAAAGTTTGGGTTCCGATCAATATTCCGATGATCAAGAAGAGACGTGCTGTTTTCATGTCGTTTGCTCGTTTAATAACAAGACAAAGCTGAAAAGCGAGGAGATGAATTTCTTTAACCCAGGTTAAAATCGATTATTTGCCTGCAATTCTTTTTCTGATTCTACTAAGGGACGGCCCTTGGATGCCCAGGTAAGAAGAGATATGGTAGAGAGGCACTTTTTCGTAAAGGTCAGGGTGTGATGCGATTAACTCGAGGTAGCGTTCTTCCGGAGATTTCAATAAGAAGCTTTCCATTCGCTCAATCACTATATTGGCAGCCATTTCCGCGATTAAGCGTCCAAAGCATTCCCACTCATGGGATTGTTTGTATAGTTTTTGCAGATCAAAAATATTGATGCAAATGATTCTGGCATCCGTCAGCGCTTCCGTATAATATTCACATGGTATTTGCTTGACGAAGCTCTTGTAAGCGGTCACAAATCCATTTTGAGAGTAGAAGAACAGGTTTTTGTCTTCGCCGGATTTATAGTCAATGATGTACGAACGAAAGGTGCCGTCCAGAATAAATCCCAACTCTTTGCAGACATTTTTATAGTTATTGAAGAGTTCTCCTTTTTTAAAGGACTTTTCATGCCAGTGGTTTGAAGATAAATTGAACGCCTCTTCCGGCATACCGGCAAATTCTTTGAAAGCGGTTTGGAGAATTTGTAGATTGGTCATGGCCCAGTGAAATACAACACCTTTCCAAATCTAATTGGAAATTTCCCATCTACTTCCTCAACTCCATCAAAACCACATTCTCCACATGAGATGTTTTGTTTGGTTTAAAATCGGCCATTATTGCACATAGAGGCTGCTTGTTGTTGAGACCTAACTCCCTCGGACAAAATCATGTTCATTTCTCAGTTTTTTCTCATTTCAGATGGGAATAAAATGAGAAATATTTCCTTTCCGATAAAAGTTAGGAAATAGAATTGTCTCACTTCCTAACCAAATCCCATTCGCCGTTTACCAAACCAGCAGTGATACGAATAAGTCTTTGGCTAGGCTGAGTAACATTTGCAGCTTTGAAAACCAGTTTCATGTGAATAGAACTTGCGTTTTTCTCCATATAGAAACCGATAACTTCATCGTAAGAAACTTTCTCTTGTTGAAGTCTAAGGTAAAATTTATTGAGTAGACCAATTGACCCCAGGGTTTGCGCCAGCTCATGGCCGTTTGTTTGTGAACCTTTGATCATCAAAAGTTCGGTTCCATCATTCAAAAAGCCCTTTCCTCTACCGCTTACTTCAAATGCCATGGTAAATGATTGACCATCAAATGTGCCTGTTAGCGTATTTTCATGGAGCTTTCCACACAGTGTGCGGCGTTCCGGAAACGACAGATGAATGGAAAGATGTTCGTTCGCAATAGAAGAATCCAAGACTCGACCACATTTGTCACCAAATACAAATCCATATTCGGCCAGCTCGGCGGGTTGAGAAAAAACTATCATAGACTCGATGAAGAAAAGTACACTTAGAATCACAACCTTTCTTGAAACTACACTCATACTAAACAGGGTCTAAACGATAACTAACTTCGTTCGAATTAAAAGCAATCATTTCACCAAGTTCCTCACTTTCATACTGTAGCCCAGTATAAAGCCATCCTACTTGGTCAATCTCGATTTTATACGGATACTGGACAGATAGTAGGAGTGTTGAAATAGAGCCGTCCTGCCTATGGTCTTCTGAAGGAATGACAATGCCATGCACCACATTTTTTTTAGGTATGAGATATCTGAATACTATTTCTTCAGATGTCTCACAGAGCAACCATACGTTTTCGGAATCAGCTATTTTCACATATTCAATGAAGACTTGAAGTCTTTGATGAAGCCGGGTGATTGGATAGTATTCAGTTGCACTGACCATTTCCATTATTTCTCCCAATATTTTGACATGATGGAGGAAATATTATCCGGTGTTGCTGGCTCACCAGTTAAGACAAGATTCTTTAACCCCGCGAGATTTTGATTTATTCCTTCCTGAAAATTAGATCTAGCTAAGCTATTCATGAAAAAGTACTTCATTATAAAGTCAGCCTTTTCGACCACTCTGGTTCCTCCCTCAACTTCGTAAAGTTCCCAGGTTCCAACTGCCATACTAAGAGGTATGTTCCCATCGGTTACCTCAAATTGCAACGTTCGATTGTCAATGTCTAACAGTGTGATTTCTTCTGTTACAAAACCCTCTGGCACTAATTCACAATTTCTTTGCGAACCCACAACAGATTGAAAGTGACCATTTACGTAATAAGACTTTTGTACGCCGGCCGAGTAATCTTGTATCCTGTCAAAATCAGTGGCAATGTAGGTCCATACATCTGCCGCTGGCTTTGGGATAAAGACTTCTCCCTCAATATGAATCACGGACAGGTGTGATCTATACTGGGCAATGAATAGTGCAACTACAAGTATTGCCGCAACGGTAATAAATCCGAATAGCTTTTTCTTTTTTACCATTTTTTCTATCAGTTTAGTATAAAAAAAGTGTGATAGCAGAACTACCACACTTCGACGGACTCCTCACATTTTAGCCTCCGCCACCACATTTCCAACAAACTCATTAAGCGAGGTGTCAATGAAACCCATAAACTGATCGAAGGTCATCTGTGGATTCTCCATAAACTCATCGTAGTTTGTTGTCCATACAATCATTGATTTCATATATCCCAAGTCGACCACTTTCCAGGAGTTTATCATTCCCTTGACCGGAACACCCTCCACAACGGAATATGTAAACGTTCTATTGGTATCGTCATAGGCCACTATGTTTTCTTTGAAGTAACCTTGGCCATCAGGCGCAAAGCATTTCCTCGAACCACCAACACCCTTATTTCCTGACCACTCAACACGTGCCACCGTGTTTGTGTATTTGTCTATTTGGTCCATTTTTCTTAAAACCGACCATACATTATCAGCTGATGCATCAACGACTTTGGTATAGGTCTTTTTTGCGTCGGCGTTCTGCGCATACGTTGAGTTAAAACTTCCAGCTGCAGTCAAAGCAACCATTAATAAGATTAAATTTTTCATTCTCATTTTGTTTATTATTAGTTGTTTCAATTATCAATTCATGACTTCTTCAAAAAGCCCTTTGGAAAGTGGAGCGAATGGCTCATCAACTTCTACCATTGTCAGTTGGTTAGTCAGGTTTGACATGACCTTTACACCTATATTTGTGATCACCTCAATCGCCTGCGCCTTGGTATAACCCTCCTTTAGAAAATCTTCCAACACCTGATCTGCAACACGACCTTTGTTTCGATATACTTCAAGAGCAAATGATCGGAGGGCCTCAAATTTTGGTGATGGAATACCTCCTTCATTCCTGATCGCTTCAAGGTCTTCTTGTTCCGATCCAAAGAACTGCGCCCCTGCCATTTGATGACCAGATGTGCAATATTTGCATCTGTTTTCAACTGCAATAGACATCTGTATAATGTTGTGCTCGGCTGGAGTTAACAACCCATGCTTGGACAATTCTAATTGTGTAAGCCAATAGGCTCTTAAAGCTGCTGGAGCAGCACTCAGTGCCTTCGACAGATTGGGTGTAAAACCAAAATTCTCCCTGTACCAGTTAAATACTTCCTGGACTTCCGGTGGTTCATTTTCTACCTCATCCATTTTAAATCCTCTTAGTGTTTCTTTCATTTGAAATGCAAAATTTGATTGTTATACAGGTTGGATTCAGCAGAATGTAGGGTGTTACAAACACAGCATAAAAAAGCCGCACATCTGGAGAGGTGCGGCTTTAAATACCTACTAAATGAAAACTTGTAGTTCTATATTCTATTGAAAATAGTGCATCAGGTTTTCGTCATTAAGAATCTCTTCAATTACCGTGTCTGCATCGAATTGATCTTTCGCCGGATGATTTCGAAAAAAATCTGAGTGCTTTTGATAAACAGCTTCAGTAGAGGCTTTGTAGTTCTCAGAAGCAAAATCGAGCATTTTAGTCTTGTAACCTACATTGAAAGTCTTTTTATCTTCAGTAAGAAGGCCTTTCTTATGGAAATACTTGCTCTTCTTAGCACATCTGCATGGATTGTCAGGATTAATCAAACCACACTTCTTATCCATGAAATTGCATAATTCTTTACGAGCACGGTGAAGTTTTACCCGGAAGTTTTCTTTGGAAATATTAAATATCTCAGCACCAATATTGTGATCAATACCAAACGTATCCCCGAGGATAAAAATTAGCCTCTGTTCTCTGGTTAAACACATGAGCATACCTGAAAGACACCTGAATTGAACTTCTTGTGTGAGCTCTTTGAGTTCTATTTCTTCTTCGATGGTCAAATCCGTATCCGGAACTGCATCTAACCGGTTTCCATGATCTTCCAAAGTAGAGAATTGATTTTCTCCTCTACGCCTTTTGGTCATCAGGAACTCGTTGACCACAATGCGATACAACCAGGTACGAAACTGACTTTCAAAATTGAATTGAGAAAGCTTGGTGATCACTTTGATAAGAACCTCCTGAGTTAGATCAAGCGCATCATCTGGTTCCCAGGACATTTTCCAGGCTACGTTATAGATAAATGGCTGATGCAATCGAACCAGTTGATCAAGTGCTTTGCGGTCTCCACTTAGCGACTTACGAACCAGCTCCTTGTTTTCTTCTTCGGAATATTTCTGTGTTAATGGATTGTGCATTTCAAGATCTTTAGCAAATTGGATGCAGCCAAATAGCAGGTGTTACAACAGGTATGAGATTAGAATAAAATTTCAAGCTAATGAATAGGAATTATGTGAATTCCATTCACAGTATTAGTTGAAAAACGTCCCAACAGATAAACCGGTATATCTGTTCAAGCTAATTTCTCAACTCCAACAAAACAACATTCTCCACATGCTGGGTATGAGGAAACATATCAACCGGCTGGATCTTCTTGACTTCATATGACTCTCCTAGTATTTGGAGATCACGTGCTTGGGTAGCCGGGTTGCAACTGACATAAACTATTCGATCCGATTTTAGCTCGGCAAGCAATTGAGTAACCCGTGGATGCATTCCTGCCCGTGGTGGATCGGTTATTATGACATCAGGTTTCCCGTGTAAGCCAATGAACTCGTTGTTCAAGAGATCTTTCATGTCTCCCGCATAGAATTCCGTATTGGAAATATTGTTGATCGACGAATTGATTTTCGCGTCTTCAATCGCCTCCTCCACATATTCCAGACCAATTACTCTGTCAACTTTAGAAGCAATGAAGTTGGCAATCGTTCCCGTTCCGGTATAAAGGTCATAAACCAATTCATCTCCTTTAAAACCTGCAAACTCCACAGCTACTTTGTAAAGTTCGTATGCTTGTTGGGAGTTGGTTTGATAAAAGGATTTAGGCCCAATTCTAAATGAAAGGCCTTCCATTTTTTCTATGATATGATCTCTTCCACTGAACAGTTTAACCTCAAGATCCTGAAAAGTGTCATTCCCCTTTGGATTGATGACATACATCAATGAAGTGATCTCCGGAAAGCGCTCTTTTAAGAATGATAAAACCGTATCTAGTCTCTCATCCTCTCGAAAGACCTGGAGAATCACCATGACCTCTCCGGTAGAGGTGGTACGAATAATCAGGTTCCTCAGGAAACCGGATTGATGCTTGAGGTCAAAGAATTCGAGCTTCCTTTCATCACAAAATTCTTTAAGCGCAAGTCGGATGGTATTGGAAGGATCTCCCTGAAGGTAACAATGGCCAATGTCAAGGATCTTGTCAAATCTCCCTGGAATATGGAATCCAAGTGCATTTCTGGAATACTCGTCTCCTGAATCTATTTCTTCCCTGGTCAACCAGCGGTTGTTGGAAAATGTATACTCCAGTTTATTTCGATAGTACCTGTTCTCCGAGGAACCGATAATCGGCATAGTATCTGGCAGGTCTAGCCCGCTTATTTTCTTAAGGTTTCCCCTCACATGATCTTCTTTGAACTTAAGTTGAGATTCATAACTCATATGTTGCCATTTGCACCCTCCACACGTACCAAAATGTTTACAAAAGGGCTCTGAACGATATTTTGAATACTCCCTGTAGCGTTCTGGCATTCCCTGCAATACTTTTTTTCGCTTACCAAGCACCTTGACATCTACCAAATCTCCGGGCACTGTATTGCGAACAAAAATTACCTGTCCGTTGATACGTCCAACACCCATTCCATCTGTGGAGATATCTTCAATCGTAAGTTTCTCCAGAACAGTACCTTTCTTCATGCCGCAAAATTAAGCTTGGATACCCCTACGTTTGCAGGGTTTTATTTAGTTTCATTGTTTACTATTAAAATGAAGAAGCTACTACTGACTATGCTTCTGGGGATTCTACTCATCCCTGCCAAAGCTTTTCACATTGTGGGTGGCGAATTGGAATTCATCTACTTAAGTGATGGTACCTACCGGATCAACCTGATCCAGTACTTTGACGAAGCTCAGACATTTAATCCCGGACCGGAGGCTTTTATCACTGTTTACATTTTCAGAAACAGCGACAATGAATTGATGTCTACTCATCTTCTGCCGCTCTCTGCCCAGGAACTGGTAGAATATACCAATGTTGAATGTACTATAGATGAGTTGCAAACTTCCCGTGTGTTGTGGTCAGCAGATGTGAATCTTGACCCCTTCGACTATGATGATCCTGAAGGGTATGAAATCGTTTGGGAACGATGCTGCAGAAATGAAGACATAGTCAATATTGTGAACCCCGATGCGACCGGGATCAAGTACGTGTTGGAGATACCACCCCTGATGAAGGACGGTTCCATTTTTGTCAACTCGTCTCCAACTCTGTTTAAGCCACTGAGTGATTATGCATGTGTGAACCAGCTTTACTATGTTGAGTTTACGGGTGTAGATCCGGATGGTGATTCATTGGTCTATTCAATGACCACTCCTTTGAATACTTCAGCTGCTTCAGCCATACCGGTGCCTCAACCTCAACCTCATATCCAGGTGCAATTCACTTCCGGATTCTCCGAAACCAACCAAATAACAGGAAGTCCGGCACTTTCAATTAGCAATAAAGGATTGCTAACCGTAGCACCGGCAGCTACAGGGTTGTATGTTTTTTCAGTCCAGGTGGACGAATACCGAGATGGAGAACGGATCGGACGCACACGAAGAGATTTTCAGATGTTGGTGATAGATGGTTGCGAGCCCCCCGATCCTCCTGTGGTAGATATAGACATACCCGGTGATCCCGGCTTTGACCCGGTGACGGATGTGCTCAACTACACCGTAGCAGATGCGAAATGCTTTGACTTCCTGGTTTCAAATATTACTCCCGGTGAGACCATTACTTTAAGAGCTGAGGGTGTAAACTTTGATGAAGACCTGAATGAGATCTTTACAATTAATCAGATCCCTGTTGGACCCATGGACAGCCAGCTTACGGTCGAAGTGTGTATACCCGATTGTCCTCCAGTTGATTCGGGGCCTTTCATCCTGGACCTGATCGCAGGAGATAACGCTTGTCCTTTGCCTCAGCTGGATACCATGCGGTTAACGATTGAGGTAGAACCTCCCCCTAATATTTTCCCAACCACGGCTACAACTAGTAAGTCAATCAATGTCAATCAGGGTACTCGATATGAAGAATCAATAAGTGCAACCGATGCAGATGGTGACGAAATGACCATGTCGTTGTACATAGAGGACATAGAAGATCCGACAGTCCATGGATTTGATCTGAACATCACAAACAGTGTCGCAGGAAGTATCACAGGAACCTTTAGCTGGGATACAGATTGTCAGACTTTTGATTTTACCGAGTTGCAGAATTTTCAGGTGGCGGTTTTGATCGACGATAACGACGAGTGCCTGGAACCAAACCCGGATACATTATACATAGATTCAAACGTGATCCTTCCGCCTAATACTGACCCGGTAGTATCACCAAGCGTGGCAATTCCTAATGCGATTGATCTCGGCCAAACCCTGGATTTTGATGTTTCAGTCACAGATGCTGACGGTGATGATGTAACGCTTCGTTTTGTAGGAGGAAACTTCAATCCGGACTCATATCCAATGACATTCGCTGAAGCAGCAGGAAATACTTCGACTTCCTCAAACTTCTCCTGGGACCTGGCATGTGATGCGAATCTGTATGCAGATGGAGAGGAGTTTGAATTGCTCTTTGTTGGAGATGACGATGACTTCTGTAAAGTCAAAAATTTTGACACCCTTAGAGCAAACATCACAGTAAACTATCCAGCTAATTTCAGACCGGAATTTGAAAGCATTGCTAGAAATCAAACCATTCGAATCAACGAAAATGTTCGAATTGAGATCGCTGCTACCGATCAGGACAATACGGATAACCTAATTTTGTCATTCGCAGATGGTCTCCGTCAGCCAGCCTCCGCAAGCCTCGTTTTTGAGCCTGCCACTGGGGCAGGGCGGGTAAGCTCCTTCCTGGAATGGCAGCCCGAGTGTTCCTTGTTAAGGTTTGGAGAAAACAGCACACTTCAGGATGTCGTTTTTCAGGTAGTCGATGATGCCTGTCCAATCAGTAATATTGATACTTTGAAGATCACTTTTGAAATTGTTGATGACCGGGAAAGACAATCCGAGTTTCTTCCTCCTAACGTCTTTACGCCGAATGGAGATGGTGTGAATGATACGTTCCAGCTGAATGGCAATCTTGATCCGGTCCAAAACCTGCCAGCAAACAACTGTAACAATTCCTTTGAATACATCGTGATCAACAACCGGGCTGGAAACACGGTTTTCAGATCCGAATCCCGGGATTTTCTATGGAACGGCGGGCAGTTTCCTTCAGGCGTTTACTACTACCTGATCAAGTACACCAATACGGAGTTTAAGGGTTATGTCCACCTCATGAGATAGCTAGAAGCCTACTCCTATCCTCACCCCATTACCAAAGAATTCACTATCCCTGAAGGCCCACCAGTAGTCTACACGCATGAATTTAAATATGTGTTCTATACCAGCGCCTAGCTCAACATAATTGCCAAGCGTCTGGGTATTCAGGTAGTTAGCAGATGCCACAGCCTGTAGATTCAATTTTTTCACCAATGGGATCTTGTTGAAAATGAACTCGTTGAAGTGATGCTCAAAGTGTGCCTCAATGTATGAGTCATTTGTGCTGAACGTATAGAAAGGCAACAGCTCAAAGCGATACTCCTTATCAACCTGGCTGAAGTTTGTTTGGTTACCAGCGAAGTGTTTGAAATCCACAAAAGTCATAGAGGAAGAGTTGAGAAATCCGCCCACTTCTATGGCATAACTACTGCGGCCGGTTAGCCCAAGGTTTAGATCATCCGTTACCCGAAGGCTTATGAAATCAAAATTCACATCAACAAAACCTCGCTTGTAGGTCACAAATAGTTCCGGGTACCTGGAAGAATAAACAAACTTCCTATCCGGTCGCGTGGCATATCTCTGATTGAATCGAATTCTGAAGTTAACAGAAGCTGTTAGCGCATTAGTTGTGGGAAATCCTGTTCCAATCACTCCTTCATTTCCCCCATTAAGCTCCTCACTATATGGTTGATTCGGGGTGAACTCTAGTTTTCTGGTTGGAACCCAATAGTAGTCCAGCTTGGTATTAGTTAGCGTATCTCGAGAGCTGTATTCCATCCGGGCGTTCATTCGGATCCCATTTACCAGTTCGCGTTGATAACGAACATAGGCGAATGACTTTTCGAACAGCTTCATGTAATTCTCACCACTGCCAAGCGTGATAAAACTGTTGATGAACGGGCTGATCGCTCCCTCTTCATTGAACTGTGCAATGTACCGTCCTCCACCAGCATAAATGCGTGTGAAATTATCATCAAGCATTCGGTAACTGGCATCAACCTTCGCATTGAAGCGTTCGTTTGAAACCCCGTATCGCAATGAAGGCCTGATCCAATATTTGGTTCGTTCTTTTTCCTGCCACCAGAGTGTTGGTTGAAACTCCGGAACAAATCCTTCTACTGTGTTGAATTGAAAAAGCCCGGTAATAGCAGGTAGTGACCAATATTTTTCCTCTACGCTATTGTAATGTGTATAGCCAGACAGAAGCACATTGCCTACCGATAGCTGGTTGCGCTCACTATCAACTGAATCTTTGTAAGGAGTGCTTTCCTTAACAATCCGAATACTGTCTTTTATATGATAATCCTCAACTTCAATCTGAGTCAAGGGCATGGGTCGGATGTTTTTCCAGTACGTTGAATCCCGTTCATTGGACTCCTTTTCTACGTAAAGTACTTCTGAAGTAAAATCGCCCTCCTGAAAAAGATCTTTCTGATCTGCACCATCAAAAGTTGAAGTGTAAAGCCCTTCGTCTTTGTAGAGATCGTAGTTAGGCTCAACCTCATAGTTTGAATAAACTCCTACAAAATATCCGCTTCCTTCAAAGCCAAACGCTTTGAATATGAACGAGAAACGTTGAGAGATCGGCATCCAGATATTATTCTCAGATGGTGCAAATACCTTGTTGATTCTCAAGGAGTCAGCGAACTCAATTCCACGGTCCTTGGTCACCAGAAAATCAACCGTATGAAGTCTCCAGCTATCTTCAGCGATGTATATATCTCCATCAAAAACCGGGTCAGTAGATCGCTTTGGAAGCAACCTTATTTTGTTTATCAATTCTCCGTTTTCTTCAAAGGATCCGAGCCATTCAAAGTCATAAAAGATAAATGCCTGGCCAGATATCGGAGAAATCAGTGAGCGTTCCATGATCCCACTTAGGTCAAAACTTTTCTCATAGATGTTGATATTGAAGTCTGAGGCCTGGTTATAACTAAACCCCTGATCATTTCCACTGACCTTAGAAGAGATCATCCGCTCATTGATCTTGTCTGGGCGCTCAAACGAAAATTCAGAAACCGATTCTGAAAGGTATACGATTCCGGTATCTATGGTGATCTTCATCCCAAGGAACTTCTCAGGTCGCTTATCCAATCGCTGAAGTCCCTTCAGGTATGTATCACATCTGAACGCCTTGACTTCATTTTCATAAAACTTCCTTTTCTTGATCGCTTCCCTAATGATCCGATAGGCAGGGTCCTCATCTCCGGCTACTACGGTCACTGTCTGGAGTTGAAGGGCATGCTCCTTCAGTTCAAAATCAATGATCAATACCTGTCCATCGCCGATCGTTACTTCCCGTTCGACAACTCCAAACCCAACATGTTGAACGACGATCGTATGATTGCCCGGTGGAGTTCTCAGAAAGTATTCAGCCGATCCATTGGCTGTGGTTCCGTTTGTTGTTCCTTTAATATAGATCGTGGAGAACGGCAATTCTTCTCCGTTCGAAGCTCTGATTAGCCCTTTGAGGCCTGTTTGAGCATACGCAGAAAACGAAGACGCAAATAGCAACAGAAGTAGTAGTCTAATCATCAGTTAGCGTTGGTGTGAATTCCTTGGTATAATGCATTAACTATGACTATGGTTGCACAACCCAGGGAAAATTTAACTAAGTTTTTAGGTTGTGACTATCTTGGCAAAAGTTATACCAGTTAGTGTTAAGGAATGCAAAAAGTAGCAATTGTAACAGGTGGGTCATCAGGCATTGGGAAATCCCTTGTAGAAAAGTATGCCAGTGAAGGTTACGCTGTAGTCTTTACCGGGAGAAATCAGCAACGGATGGAGGAAGTAGAGAACTCCCTAACTCAACAAGGTCATTCATACCTGGCGCTATACCTTGACTCTGCTTCAGAGGATGACAACCGAAAGTTGGTAGAAGAAACAATCAAAAAGTTCCAACGCATTGACGTTCTCATCTGCAATGCCGGGATTTCCATGCGGGCACTATTCGAAGACCTGGATCTGAAGGTTTTTAAACAACTAATGGATATCAATTTCTATGGAGCGATCTATGCTGTGAAGTATGCGCTTCCTCATTTGTTAGAGTCAAAAGGAAGCATCATTGCTATTTCCTCAATCAATGGTTGGCGCTCAACTCCGGCACGAACGGCCTACTCTACTTCAAAGTTTGCAATGCAAGGTTTTTTTGAGTCCCTTCGAACAGAAGTAATGACAAGAGGTGTGCATGTTCTTGTGGTATGTCCTGGGTTCACCGCATCCAATATCCGAAACGTTGCTTTAACTGCTGATGGGAAATCTCAGGGAGAGTCTCCGCGAGATGAAGTAAAGATGATGACCTCTGAGGAAGTAGCCGACCGAACTTTTCGGGCACATCAAAAAAAGAAGCGTGATCTTATCCTAACCTTCCAGGGAAAAATGGCTGTCTTCTTAAACAAAATCATCCCGTCACGATTGGATAAGATGATCTACAAAATGATGAAGAAAGAGCCTGATTCTCCACTAAAGTGACCTGATCCTTCCGTTTCGGACATACACCACATCTCCTCGCCATTGGATCTTTGTCCACACGGCTGTTTTATCTAATATCTTCACCTTGTGGCCTTTGCCTATCAATTCTATAGCCTCTGCTCCAGCCGAAGGACCATTGCGTAAAAGAGTATTATCCTTGGTTATGATGCCTTGTTCTTCCTGGTACAATCTATTTGTATGAAAAAAGAGCAGGAACAATATGATCAATTGGAAAACAGCTGCTGTTACCGGACGCCTGTTCTTTCGCAAATACATATACCCACCAATCACAAATAACATCAAGATGAAAAATAGCTGTACAAGCGAGTAGTAGCGGTTCAACAGCGCCTTGAAGAAATGCATGTCATTGTAACCAAATCCATTCAGGTTGTTTTCCTGACTGATCTCCTCAATTTTAACTACAGCTGTCTTGTCTGCTGTCTGCTGATAATACAGATCAAGAAAGAATAGTGCATCGGCATAATTCTCCAGGCCATCCTGGATGAAAGCCATTTTCAGCAACATAGATGGGGTGTACCCTCCATCGTTGAAAACCGAATGATACTCCTCAAATGCTTCCGTATACTTCTGCTGTACGAATAGCGAATCGGCAATTTCAAGTCTCTCTTCACTAGCTTTAGTGATGAGCATGGATCCTGTTAATAATGTCAGCAGGATTAATCTCATGATCATGTGGTATTTTGACTTAAGCTATCTATTTTTGCATCCGCAATTTAGAGAACGGTCTTTGAATTGCATTTCTTTTTTTACAGAAGGACGATTCGTTAGCTCAGCTGGTAGAGCATCTCCCTTTTAAGGAGAGGGTCCTGGGTTCGAGCCCCAGACGAATCACACCAACCCATTCGTTAGGATGGGTTTTTTATTGGAGCAAGGAGAGGGTCCTGGGGTGGAACGCCACTCCGATCGAGCCTGCCTGTCGGCAGACAGGCCCCAGACGAATCACATCGGCTTTGAGAAATCAATGCCTTTTTTGTTTCAATGGGCGAGACAACCTTCATTTCAAAACGGTGGTTAACTGTTCTATAGCTCACGGAATCAGACAGGCCTTGTAAGAAATCAAAAAATCCCGTTATCAACTCCTGACTAAAGATTCAGCCAATAGGTGATCTTGAATGTGAAAGCCCTTGTGCGTGGCTGACCTATAAGGAATCCGCCTTCGTGATCCGCAAAGTAATTATCCGTATATACCAGGAATATATCAGAGACTGGCTTGAACCTCCACTGAAAACGAGTATTGATGTTCAGGTTTTCTATTTGGCTGTTGTACTGAATAAATGTGGTCAAAAAGATGCTCTTTGAAAAAGTGAAATCAAACCGCGGGCCAACCAGATAAAGTGATGTGGTGGTATATGGTTCCGGTAGAATGATCCGATTATAAGCAAAGTCAATAGAGGTAAAACCCAACGGTTGATACCTATATCCAATTGAGCCTTCCAGGTTGATTCGATCTCCATTGAAGTATTGACCTGATCGAGTGTTTAGTCGGTAGAAAAACTTCTTTCTTTGGTCCGATTGATAACGGGCAAGGATTTGATAGTTTGTGTATTCAGTATCCGCAGCGAGCTCCACCCCATCAGTACCGCTTGGGTCAAAGGCATTAAATAAATAGGTATACTGCTTGCGGAGGCGTCCCCAAAAAGTAGCAGTATTTCTAAAAGAAATCTCATATTGAAGGTTGAAATCCCAGTCAAGAAATCCATAGGTATCATTCCCAACCATATCAAAATCCAAAGCCGGACCATGCCACTGAATACCCCCACCCTTCGGAAACCACCTGTACCGAGTGGTGGTTGCCAATTGTCTGATGTCCGTTCTCCGAACGAAACCAACCTCCGGATCATAACCTGATCCAACTAACTGAGAAAATACATCGACCGACCATTTTTGAATATCATAATTCACAAAAAGACCCGCCGCATACGGTGATGTCATTGATTCCGGTCCGTAAGTTCGGTGGTAGAATGCTTTTCCATTCCAAACATTGTTAATGCTGGCCAATCGATATTCCACTCCCAATGTTCGATTAAACTCGTTCAAAGAGGCGGTATCATATTCACTCGATGATTCAAACGTTTGTTTATTGATCGCGAATAAGCTCACATTTGAGCGACTAAATACCTTCTGTTGTAAGCTTAACATCGAATAGTTGTATGAGGGCAGTCCTATAGAAGCATCACTACCTGCCTGCATGGATAAAACTCCCAAACGTAAATCGTCAGAAACTTTTCCATTCAAACGCATACCAAAAGGAATCGTGTTTTGAACATTCTGTCCAGTCAGCGTATCTATGGCTATTCCGATTCGTCTGGAAAAAAAAGGCCGGGTACCTCTATTTCCGAAACCGGAAAACAGGTCTGCATTCTCAAGAAAGAACTGTCTTCTTTCAGGAAAGAAAATCTCAAATCGATCGAGGTTTGTAACTTGCTGATCCACTTCTACCTGCGAAAAATCCGGGTTTACAGTAAGATCCAGGTTGAGCCCCGGAGTAACTGCGTACTTCAAATCAAAACCAACAGAAGGTTTAAGATCTTCACTTGTGTTTTCTTCAAAATCTCTTTGCGTATTCGTAGCTACAAATGGAATGACCGAAATATTCGTTCCGGGTTTTTGAGTAGGAGTATCCCAAATCAATTCACGGTTGTTCGCCAAATTGAAAATCGGAAAAGTCCTTTTAACAGGTGCCCATGCACTTCTTTCCGCATATTCGCTATCTACCCGATAAAAATTAATTAACCACGAGTCAGCTCCTTCATTGAAGCGCAGTGTTTTAAAAGGAATGGCCATTTCCACCACCCAATAACCTTCAAATTGCTGAGCTTCAGCGTACCACTTATTATCCCAATCCATGCTAAAACTACCTCCTCCTGATCCTCCATTGACAATGAGCGCTTCTCTCATTACGCCAAATGGATTCACACCAAATAACACTGCATTGGTACGATCTGAAAACGTGTCAAAAACGACGGAAAAACTATCATTGGCAGGTCCGCGAAAATCTCGTCGAAGTGAAGGTGTGATATAGTTACGTGGCTGAGGTAAATTATGCATGATGCCAAGTACATAGATGTTATTATCATCGTACAATATTTTGGCAATCGTTTGTGCTTGGGCAGGTAGTGAATCTGTAGGGAAATTCTGAGTGAAGTTAAAAGCAGAATCAGCAGCCTGCCAGGCCAACTCATCAGGTACCCCATCTATCGTTATAGCTTGTGGTGTTCGACGAATCTCAATAGCCTGAGCCAAAGCCTGAATCCCTACACAACAAGAAAGCAGGAAAATGACGAGTTGTTGCGGTGCCCTCATACTTGGTGCACAAAAATAGCGGTTGGATCTTCATGTCAATTACCGTCCATACAAATCTGACGGCATCAACATCATTACATACAAGAGCATCTCTCAAGGCTGAACGCTTGTTTTGAAAGATATTCAACCAGCTGAATAGCTAGGAAACGAATGATTCCGGACGAATCACTCGTACCTGAGAAAGACTATCGGATTTAGGTTGATCGTCTTGTACAGCTTATTGATCACCGCTAGTAAAGCGACAAGTAGCGTTAATGTAGCTGTAACCGGAACCATCCAGATCAGGTTCTGTAAATCAAGTTGATAAACAAAATCCTGAACCCAATTCTTTGTGACATAATAGGAAGCGGGGATGGAAATAAGATTTCCAATAAAGATCCAGACAATCAGGTTAATCGATAGCCTATAAAAGATGTGTCCATTGCTTCCTCCCAGTGCCTTTCTAATTGCGATCTCCTTCAGTTTAGAGTTGATCACAAAGATGCTAAGCGCAAGAAGACCCATAATAGAAATGGACAATGCAACAAGTGTTGATGAGGTAATGATCTTCTGATCTCTAAGTTCGGATTGATAAAGTTGATCAAACTGATCGTCTAGGAATTGATAGTCGAAAACATATAATGGGTCAACTTCACTGAGGACACTGGCAATTGACTCAAGGCTTTGGTCGACATTATCCGAACTTACCTTCGCCATTAAAGTCAGCTTATGTGGTTGTTCTACATTGATCGCCAGCGGGCTGATCTTGTAATGAAAGGAGAGGTAGTGAAAATCTTCAACTACACCTACCACTCGTCCTTTTCTCCCACTCATATTAACCAGCTCTCCGATAGGATCTTCGTCTGGCGTAAACAGCATATCAGCAGCTGTTTTATTGAGAATAAACTGCGTCACTTCATCCGATGGCTTAACCGTGAAATCTCCACCAGCAATAAACTCCAACCCCAGGGTCTCCGCATACCCATCGATGGTACGAATATGGGCAATCGAAGTGCCGTCCTCTTTTGTTTGACTCATCCGATAAATTGACTGGCCACTTGCTCCACTACCTGGTTTATTTTGTGATCCGGCTACACTTTGAATGCTTGACAGCCCTTCCAATCGCTCCTTGATCAATTGATAGTCTTCCTTATGCTTTTCGCTTAGGTTTTCAATGACGATCACTTGCTCTGAATCATATCCCGTAGGCTGACCCCTCATGAAATTCATTTGAGCGTTTATGAATAATATGGCTGTTAGTAAAGAGCTGGAAACAAAGAATTGAAAAATAACAAGCGATACAGTCAGTTTTCCAAGCTTCTTTGCTTTGATGCTTTGCTGCGTGATAGACTTCAAGCTGAAAAGCTTTATAGCAGGAATAGCTCCGGAAATAACTCCTGAAATAAGAATGATCAGTGCAAAGACCAGCCAAAAATTTAATGGCCAGTGTTCCATAGAAACCAACTGATCTCCAATGATGCTGGTAAACGAAGATCTGTAGAATGACTCCAACAGGAAGATTGCTGCCAAACAGGAAAAGCCAATGACAAGAAGTGATTCCAAAACCCCTTGTTTTATCAAAACCATCTTACCAGCTCCCATGATTTTTTTGAGTTTCAGTTCTGCTGTCCTGCTGTGGTTGTTAGCAACTTGAATATTGATATAATTGATCAGAGCCAGTGCAATTACAAGGAATGAAATGGAAAGAATAATGCCTAAAAGTTGCCTGTTTCCATTACCAAACCGACTGGTTACACCATCACTTAGGTAGACTTCTTTTAGTGGGATCAGGAAATTATCAGATTGATATAATGGCCATTTACTCCCTGTAAGTTCATCATAACGCCCTTTAAGCAGTTCAATAGTATTTGAATTATTGCCTTCTTCACTTAACAACACAAACGTTTCGAATTCAAGCCCGCCATCTTCGATATCCTTGATAAAAGGATCAGATTCCAAAGGGATCATCACATCAAATCGAAAAGAAGTATTGTGAGGAATATCAACAACCGCTGCGATCGTATAGGAAATGTCTTCAATGGATACCTGGGTACCAATAGGATCATCTGTTTCAAGCCTGTCTGCAAATTGTCGGCTAACAATCGCATCTGTTGGCGAATCAAATGCTGAGGAAGATATTCCGGGAAAATCAAAAACATCGAAGAAGGAATAGTCTGCGAACAGAACTTCATTGTTATTATACCTTCTCTCAGAAATATCCGCCTCAATTTCAAATGGACCGTAGAGTCTTACTGCATCCTCAACCTGTGAAAATCCTTCCTTAAAATCAGCAGCAACAGAACCTAAAGAGATCCCAAAGTTTTTGAACTGACCTTCGCTAAATGCTACCCTGCTTATCACTTTGTGAATTCGATCGGCTTTGGAGTGGTAGTGATCGTAGGTAGATTCCTGGATGAAAAAATTGACCAGAAGGATGGCTACAAAAATGCCAATTGTGAGACCTATGGTGTTGATAATCACACCGGTCTTATTTCTAAAGATCCTTCGAATAGTGAATTTTAGATCGTTGTGCATGGTATAATAGGTTGTCGACTCTTTAAAGAGTACAATTAATATACCACGAGATCTAAAAAATTGACAATCAGATAGTTACAAATACCTATAAACAGCTTGTTTGTTCAATTTCGATCAATCTATAACATAGATCGAACAGTATGGACATTTAAACAATCCCTGAATGAACCAAGAGTACCGTGATCCAGAAAATCCAAAAAAAGTCTGTCTTGACACGTCCTATCCATAAGGTGAACATGTCCGCACTCATTTAATACAACTACAGAGGCATTGTGAAGGTTCTCCATAAAACGCCATGCATTAGATGGAGGAGTCACAGGATCAAGAGAATTGACAGTTATTAATGTGGGAACGGAAGAATTTCCAAAACCTTTTTCAGCAGACAACATTGGTTTGTTCCACTTGATACCGGCTCGAAAAAAAGACTCCAGAAAGCCAAATCCCACAGGAAATACCTTTTTGTTAGATCCATAAGGATCGAATGTAGGATCCTCCAGTGGGTATTCCTGCTGTTCATAGCTTTCCAGCGAAAGCAACATTGACCAGTTGATCCCAATGAAGCTAAATTTCACATTGATTATGTTGTTGAACTTAACAGAATCTCTTTCAGATATAGAACTTAGAAGAATAGGAATTGTCTCAACAGCATTGTTTCGATAAAGCAATCTTCTCACAAAATAGATGGCATCCTGTGCGTTGATGACAAAGTCTTCATCACCACGCGTAATCGTCCATGGGGTAGTCTTGAGGTCCCTGATTGCTTGCTCATATTGATCAAATGTGGACGATACCTGTTCATCAAGCGTATCAATTGCTGTGAAAACACCCCTAAGTGAGTTGCTGAAGTTATTTATGCGATCAACCAGAAAATCACCTTCCACGGTACTTGGGCCCTGAAAAATTACTTTATTTATTTTCTCAGGGTATGCATCCTGAATTACTCTGCCAAGACGAGTGCCATATGATACACCCCAAAGGTTATATTTTTCATACTTCAGGTGCTCCATTAAGCGGTTCACATCTTCAGCATTGTTGCGTGTATTATAGTTGGAAATGAGTCTTCCACTAGCATTGATCACTTCATGGATAGAATCCAGCAATGTTTCCATTTCACTGAGCTCTTGGACCAAATTCAAATCCCCTGCGAAAATCTCGTAGAGTTCTTTGTCAAAATTGGGAAGTGGAGAAGACTTCCCCGTACCACGCTGATCTAACAGAATGATATCCCTGTCCAAATTGAATGGACTGTTTGAAAAAGCATTGATCCTTCTTTCTGAAACTCCACTGCTGCCGGGGCCACCGGTCAGATAGATTATTGGGTAACTTGTGGTCTCATTCTTAGCTTTTAAAACTGCATAGTTCAAACTAATCCCACCTTGCTTCGGAAGGTTATAGTTTTCTGGAACCCGAATTGTAGCGTAAGTAACTTTTGGGTCCTGCTTCTTTGAAGGAGAGCTCATGCCTAGTTTCAAGACAAAATGTACTCCGACTACAAGAATGATTGAACCCAGGATCATCAAGACCCCATACTTAATAAGATTTTCGATTCTCATCTTCTGTGAAGTAGATTGGAAATTCAATCTATGTTGACCTTACCCTTCAGCAGGGCAATTTTTTAAGAAAAGGAGACAGATGGTACCGATTATTTGATCAACAGGGAAGCATTTTAACGAGTAGCCTCGAAAAGGACACTTGGTCATCCTTTCAGGGCAGGTCAGTTTGAAGTCACCGGATCGTTTATGTCAGATTTGGGGATCCAGATCCTAAATATTGATCCTTTTCCTGGTTCGCTTTCGAGTGAGACAATGCAATGATTTTTTTCCAACAGGCCGAGACTCAAGCTTAAGCCCAGGCCGGTACCTTTTTCCCCGCTTGTGCCAACTTCAGATTTTTGGATCTCTTTCTTAACAATCGAATCCACAATCTCCGGAGACATACCGGCTCCCGTATCAACAATCTCTATTAAAACAGATTCATCATCCTGTGAGGTTGATACATGGATCGAACCTCCTTCTTCCGTGAATTTCAACGCATTATGCACAATATTCCTGATGGCTACCTGCAAGTGGTTTTCATCTATCCAACCATCAACCTCAGATTTGAGGTCCATTAGAAACTCAATATTCTTACGAGTGATCAAGGTTTTATACAAGTCCGCGTTTTCCTTTACGACCACATTCACATCTACCTCGCTTGGATAGGCATTGATCCCTCCCATTTGCATCCGGGCCCAATGAAGCAACTCATCCAATCGCTCCCTTAGCGATTGAAGTCGTCCTTTCAGTTCATCCTGATATACCAGGAATTCTTCCTTGGAAATAATCCTGTCGCTACTCACGTTGAGGATGCTTTGAAACAGGTTTAGCGGGCTTCTAATATCATGAGCAATGATCGAGAAGAGTTTGTCCTTAGTGGCGTTGGCACGTCTGAGTGATTCTTCAGCTTCCACTAATTCTGAAACATCATCCACATAAATACTGATGGATTCAACTTCGCCCTGCTCGTTCTTGATAGGAACATACTTCCCCTTCGAATACATATGATCGCCTCTTGGCATCACATTCTTTTCAAGGAAGGAGGAGGGTTCTCCCTCTAAAGCCATCCTAAAATACGGTTCGTGATTATCCAGAATGTTTTGTGGCAAAGTCTTGCTTCGCTTCTTTCCTATGATATCACTCTTGTCCACACCGAAAAGTTCAGCGTAATTTTCATTGGCAATTCGGTAGGTCCCGTCTTTATCAACTAATGCCATAAATACAGGCACATTGTCCAGCAGTGAGTAAAGGGTCTTTTCGTGTTCATTCGTTTTTTCAACAGCCCTGGAAAGCAAACGTTTGAAAAATGAAAGCACGACGTATAGAAACCATGCAGCAAAAACCACATAGAGTAGGTTGATCAGAAATCTGGAATCAAAAGCCTGACCGATGTACCTGTATTGAGCCATTTTTATGCCGACCAACACAAGTAGGACTATCCAATAGGTGATGTTCTTCCATTTGCCATCAAGGATCAGAAGCGGAACACCAATTAAAACCAGCAAGACATTTTCCACACCTGTCTCCATTCCTTCTGTAATGGAAGCATAAGCAAGTGCAATAACCGTCAGGATCGACAGTGTCAGAAAGTAAGCTCCGGCAGCTCGGTATTTTCTGTCACGATTAAGATAAAATACCAGCAGGTAGAAGGCGGCACTAGTAAAACAGATATAAGCCTGACTAAGAAAAGTGGTGGCCATGGAAACAACTCCCATGCAAACGGCACCTCCTATACAGAAAAAAGTAAGATAGTTTGTGATAAGGATCTTCCTGTACTCCAGGATGGGTACAGTTTGTTGAAGACCTATTTTAAGAATACGCCTTATCAGGTTGAACGCCATATATCAATTCAAAATACACACAGGGATCAAACCTGGTTGATGCATTCATAAACTGCATTAACCAATTGATCCGCACTTCTGAGTGGCTTTTGAATGAACTCCACGTAATCTATATCATAATTCTCCATGACTTCCTGACTGTGGCTGGTAATAACGATAGTCTTGGGTTTATGATCAGTCATTTCCAATATCTCAGGACCTTCAAGACCTGAAATATTCACATCAAGCAGAAGAATATCAGGTTTATCTAATTCAAGCCTTTTTGCAGCATCTACTGTATTGTCGCAAACACCGATAACCTTAACTTCCGAAATCTTTTCGATAACGCTTTCAAGAATATCAGAAAAGGCTTTGTCGTCTTCTATAATAAGACAAGTGAAATCACTCATTTTTTTGCCGATTCAAACCTAAGTTAAATAAGAATACCGGGTTACCAACATTTCTACCAAACAACTTTTTCAGCCGATCAAAACCAACCAAAAAACACGATTCTGTCCTAAAAAGGGCCCCAATATCAATCAACTTGGTCAATATTCAAAATAATTCTGGATGCCTCAATAAACAACGGTCCAAATGTCAACCCCCTAACATGACAAAAGCACCCCAGTAGACTGGTGATTTGTATTTCTTTTTAATCTTTTGCTGAGCCGTAAGAAATGCCTCCCTTTTATTACCCTTCTTCATGAATTCCTTATAAAAGGCCGTCATCAGATCACGGGTGGCTTCATCATCGACTTTCCAAAGAGACATGATAAGTGTCTTTGCGCCACCAACAAAAAACGCACGTTGTAGTCCGTAAATTCCTTCGCCAGAGGCGATCTCACCCAGCGCTGTTTCACAAGCAGATAAAACAATCATATTGGTGTTGGAGAGTTCCAGGTTCATGATCTCATATGCCGTGAGGATCCCATCCTCCTCGTCGGGATTTGCCTGGTTGCTAACACCTGCAAGCAAGAGCCCTGCATTGATCATTGGATCCGAGCTTCCCTGATCATTACTTGTATCCGTGAAGAACCCGTGCGTTGCAATGTGAACCAGTTCGGTATTGAGCAACTCCTTGATTTCTTTTTCATTCGCCTCCTCCCTCATTCGAACTTTACAGGTTACTCCATTTTTTTCCAGGACTGCCCCAATTTCCTGCACTTCTTCCTCAGTGCCGGGTAAGTCCGCAATTCCATGCATCCCAATTCCCCTGGAAACAGATGTGGTGGTCGCCTCCGGAAGCGATCCAATCTTATACGAGGGCCTTCCTACAAGAAGAACCTCGGTAACATCCGAGGCGGCACTTTCACTTGTCTTGATCCCGATAAGATCTTTGGTGGAAGTCAACTGAACGATTTGTACTTCATCCAATAAGTAGTTATTGGAAGTAGGGTTATATAAGGTGACCAGGCTGATCTTATGATAAACGCCATCAGGTGCATAGTAGATCTTCGTCACTCCTTTCGGTGAAAGGTACGTGTGAATTGCTTTCCAATAGGTTTCGAACGCCGTGACATCCTCTACCTTGAATGCGATCTTATTCTTGTAGCCCGTAAATGCCTTACCTTCAAGATCTTGCCCTTTACCCAAAACAACGATTTCGGGAAACTCGGATTGAGCGGTACCAATCAGGGCCACATACAAAGCATCTCCTTCGATCGGCATTCGAATGATTTCAACAGATGCTTCGGCTGGTGCCAGGTTAGATCTGATTTGTTCATATGTGGGAGCGGTGTTTTTGAACGAACTGGTGAAATCTGCGGAGATCCTGGAAATCTCTTTTTCCAGGCCATTTGTTCGTTGCAATAGGCTATCAATTACTATCTGGTTAGCCGCTTTTTGCTCACTTTTCAATGATTGCATGTCAGCGATCTGTTTCCTGGCTGCCGTCCATTCCGAAAACAAGCCAATCAATTCTTCATTGCCGCTGTTGAAGATCTGATCCCTGACCTTCTTGGTGGAGTTCAATAATATCCCTTTCGTACTTAACTCTAAATCATACCATTTGCGAATGACTTCCGGCTGAAGTGTTGCACCATTTACAGTCCTGGCTACTACATACCCTTTGAAATTGTCCAGGACTTTTTTCTTTTCCTCAACGAAGCTCTTCTTCTCAGATTCAGACAAATAGCTGAACGAGTCATTGATCTCCTTGACCTGGATAGTTGATAATTCCATTAGCAATGGCTCTGCATCATCAAAGCGCTCCATCTTGATGTAAAGGTTAGCGAGGTTGTTGAGCAATCTAATCGCACCGGGATGAGTAGTTGGATAGTATTTGTCGTAAAGCTGCTTCGTCTCCAATGTCAAATCAAGAGCTTCTTCCTTACGATCCATTTTCTCAAGAAGTAAGCCCAGGTTTGCCTTTGAGGTAAGGTATTGAGGATGATCATCTCCAACTGTGTATTCAAAGATCTTAAGGGCCTGATTGAGATCTTCTTCAGCTTCTTCGTAACGTTCGTTTTCCTGGTAATAAGCTCCTCTGTTTCCAAGCATATTGGCGTAAGTTGGATGTGATTCTCCGGTGAGTTCAAGCTGCCATGCAATGGCTTGATCTAACAACGAATTGATCGAATCATTCGAAGGGTCAGTTATGGTCAGCACATTCGCCAGATTGGAAGCCAAAGAGATCCGTAAGCCGGATGGCTCATCTGATACGATCTTCAATGCCTCTCTGTAATTACCTTCAGCTCGTCTGTAATTAACCAGCCCTTCGTAAAGGGCGCCCAGGCTATTTAGAACAGACGCATATTCATCCGTTTGATTTAATCCTTTTGCGTCAAGTAACTCTTTGGCCTTTGTCAGGTACAGGTCAGCGTCCTTGAAGTTCTGTAAAAAGTAGCGTTGATTTCCCAACGACTGATAAGCAGTTGCCAGTTGTAGAGGATCTGCAGCATCCCCTTTCGATTCCAGGTCCCTGATGTAAGTGGTAAACAATTCATCTGCATTCTTAAATCTGCCGATCTCAGTGTACAACTTGCCCAATTGCAGGACAGTTCTTGAGTAAGAACTGCTATCCGTCATGTTGTTCTTTCGATGCATGCCTATGGCAATGTTGAGCTTCGAAAGCTGCAGTCCCCTGCTACCCATCAACTCGAAGAGTTGCGCCTCTTCTCCCAGGATTGTAATGAAAGTAACCGGATCTTCCGCAAACTCTGCTTCAGCCATACTGTAATAGCGTTTTGAATCTTCGTACTTTGACAGCAGCATCGACAATCTGGCACTACTTAAAATAAAAGCCCTTCGATCTATTTCAACTGATGAGCATACAGATTGATTAGTCTCGCAAAATAAAGCGATCTGAGAAGCAGTTTCCAGTGCTCGCACATAGTCCTTTACATGAACAAATACGTTGTAA
The DNA here is from genome assembly GCA_965267415.1 of Cyclobacteriaceae bacterium. Taxonomy (GTDB): domain Bacteria; phylum Bacteroidota; class Bacteroidia; order Cytophagales; family Cyclobacteriaceae; genus Ekhidna. Next base: position 2,368,867 of record OZ253955.1, read on the forward strand.
TAGTCTCTTAGGAAAACCGGATATTCAGCCTTTGATCTCATTGGATCTTTAAGGTCTTCAAAGAAAACGGATGCCTCTTCGTATTTCTCCAAAGACATCAGGAAGGCGCTGTAGTTCTCAATCACATGCAGATAAAAAGATCCTTTCCCGTCCCCCAGCAGTGAGATGAGCTCCTCATACGATTGGATAGCCAGTTCACTTTCATCTAGTTTCCCATAAGTAAATGCCAGGTCATCAAGAGTTCTGACATAAACTTCATCTGGCCCATCAAAGTGTTGCTTATGTAGGGAAAGTGTTTCTTCCAAAGTCTCTTTGGCTCGAGATACAGAGTCACAGTTCAGATAGTACACCCCGAGGTTCCTAAAAGCGGATAAGGTCAATAGATCATCATCACCATAAACAGTCCTTCGAATATCCACTTCCTCCTTGCTGAAGGCAATAGTGTTCTTACAGTCACCCTGTCGGTAATTGACAAAAGCCAGCTTTGAAATGAAGTATAACTGGACTGTATCTTCAGCAAGCAAGGAGGTGTTCTCCAGCGATTGTCTGAGCATAATCAGGGAGGTGTCAGCCTCCTGATAATCTCTTGCTTCAATTAGTGAATCGATACGTTGGACTTCTGCCTCGAAATTTACCTGCTCCTGCCCAAAGACTAGCATCGGCAAGAGTAAAAAGCAACTGGCTTTAAAAAATCTTCTCATTTCTGATGACTCCCTGATAGTCCATCAACGCATAGATCAGTTCTTCTTCGCTATCCTGATTCCTTCCAACCAGCGTAATGGATTCATTATCATTTTTGATTAATAGTGGATTGACTAGTGTGTTTTCAAGCTGGTAGTTAAGTGTATCGGTGACTTCTTTGGTGATTGGGTCTACAACCAGGGCGGTGATTGTTGAATTTTCTTCCCCAGCATTGTGAGAAAAGTACCATTGGGACTGATCCTGCTGCCACATGTTAACCAAAGTCCCTGGAAGATCCAATGTCATACTTCCCTGGACCTTTCCGGCAAAATTGATTGAGGAGAAAGTATATGTGGTATTGCTAGCTTGTATTACTGTGAAAATACCTTGAAGGTCATTGTAACCAATGCTCACAATGCTATCAGAGGATTTCAGGCTTATCACTGATCGCTCGGCTCCACTGACATTGACATGTTTGAACCAACTGGTTTTGTCTATTCCTCCGTACACAAAGGAGCTATCAGAAATTACCTTAAAGAAATCGACCTCATCGTCCTTGTAAGTACTTTGCCTCCATTGTACCTCAAAATCTTCTTCCAAAGATCGAACACCGAGCAAGGATGTTGTCTTGCCCTTACTTGCCACAAGTAAACTGAGGCTATCGTTCAAGTCGACCTTTCGATTGACACATAATTTCTCTCCAATCTCTGTTCCATCACTCAAAACCAGGATACTGTCTTGTTCCATATAGCAGCTGCTAAAAGGCTCAGACTCGAAGCTCTGAAGGTTACGATAGCTGATCAGGTTCAGTAATTCATTCTTAAAAGCCTGCTGATTTTCCTGTTGTTGACTATTCGCAAATGCTGTACTTGCATTTTCCCCGGTCATTAAGCGATCAAAGAACCACTGAAAGGACTCCTGTGAGTGACCTGACTCAATGATTTCCCTGTTGAGGCTGTCGGCACTACTAAATGCACCATAGATGTTTTGATAGATCCTCGCTTTTCGTGAAAGGAAGTCATCGGTTGGTAGGCCTTCAAGTACGTTACAGTTTCGCTCGTAAATCAGCAAATTACCATAACTAAGCTTGGACATCAGGTAATTGAAGATATCGATCAAGACCGATTCATTGTCATACTTGGTGATCAGGTTGACAATCCGCTGAAACTTTAGGTCATCAATATTTGCCTGAATGCAATCATCACCCGTCATCATCATATCATTCGTGGTGGTAAAGAATTGGTAGGCGTTGGAAATCTCTTCCTGCAACCCGTCCACTTCTTCTTTGATCAGATCCAGGAATCTATCTGACCAGCCTTTATAATCCCACATGACAATGTTATCCGCCAGAAAATTGGTTGGTGTAATGCCATTCATTCTGAAATGATCTATCTCCTGAAGGATCACGTTCACCACTCGTTTCTTGGGGTGAGGCAACAGTTGATAAGTGTCTCGATATATGTCCAGGTTGTACATCGATGAGTCAAAGCTGACCCCCACGGCACGAACCGCAGCTTTCAGTTCATCATCTGCTCCCAGGAATAGTTGTCGTAGGTTATCTGCACTATTATTGATCGCAATGAAATCCTCTCGAGCCTTTAGATAATGGGTAACCGCCTCGTCATAATGGAAGATCAGCTTTTCATATGCCTCTGAATAATCGATAGAAGCTTGGTAATTATCATCCAGCTTCTTGACCGTAAAGGCGATCAACGTGTCTTTATTCTTCATCTCCGGAGCATCGTACCAATCCGGGTTTCGTACGATCTCCCGCTCATCAAGGTAATTTTTTGTAAGGCCAAAATTGGTCTTCACATTATGGATATATTGCCTGGAAGCAACACGCTCAACGATAGGGTCAAGTCCCGAGAAGTTGTTCAGCTCGATCTTTCCAAGCTGGTAATAAACGTTGGCAAATTGCACATTGGCTTTTTGGAATTCCTGTAGTTGGGTGAAATAAACTTCCGGATCCAATACGTCTTTCTCTGCCAGCAGCTTCTTGTATTCTGATGACTGGGCAAACCCTGAGGTTATTGAAATGAAAAGGAATGTTAGTGTGGCTAAAATTTTCATTGTGATTCGTCATCTAGGATTTTGAATTCAACCCTTCGGTTTCTCGCCATATTTTCTTCATTATCGTTCGGATAGATTGGCTTGGATTCTCCGTACCCTCTCGCAATTAACCGATCCTTCTTGATCGAATTATCCTGCAAGTATTCGAGAACTGCATTTGCCCTGAGGTTAGATAATCGGAGATTGTAGGCATCCGCACCTGAGTTATCGGTATGAGCAGCGATCTCAACCCGGTAATCATTGTTTTCGCTCAGGTAGTTAACTAATTTGTTCAACTCCTCATATGAGCCTGCATTCAAGGTGTAGGAGTTATACTCAAAAGTGATATTGTTGAGTACAATTGAAATATTCTCAACCGATTGAAGTTCAGCATTTACTTCGGTCGGAGTATCATCCTTCGAAAGATCCACTTCTGCTGTGTAATAACTATAGCCCTGTGCTGAAGTGCTGATCTCATAAACTTCTCCATCTCTCAGCTCCAGGCTGATCTTACCATCTTTCACTACCCGCTTGGTTTTCTCGTTTCGTGTGACATTGTACACGATGATCTCCAGTCCCAAATTGTTGCCGGTCTCATCATCAGTAAAACTGAAATCAACCATCTTGACTTTTCGTCTTAACTCAATATCAAAATCAAAAAAGTCAAAGATCACTTCCTGATCGAAAGGCAGGTTAAGGGTATCGGAGAAATAGTCCTCAGAATTGAATACAATGTTTAGCTCCTTGCCTAGGGCTATGTCCGTACCGGATTCAGTAGAAAACGATTCCAAAGCAACACTGTTAAAGGCACTGTCGTAGAGCGCAACATCTGCGACGATAGGGAAGTAATATTCCTCATCAAATACATTGAATGTAACCGCCACCTGTGGAAATAGCTCAAAATCATTTTGTGAACGTGTTCCTTCTGTTTGAATCAATCGCGATTGCGTAGAATATCCGTCCTGCTTTGCCAAAATGGAAAATTGATCTCCAGTTGGAACAAATACCTGGTAATTTCCTTCCTCGCTCGCATTTACTTCCTGGAATACCTTAGTAGTATATGGGTTGATCACCTGGACAGTTGCTTCCAGCGGAGCTCCAGACTGATCTTTAATGTTCCCGGAAATAAGTGTCATGGCACTAGGGTGAAACTCTCTGCCAAGGAGCCGGCTTACAATTTGGGAAGTGCGCTTCGATTCGTTCTTAGCGAAAATGTCTCCTGAACCATAATAGAATGTACTGTCCTGATCAAGAGAGAATGATACCGCATCTTCCTCACCAACAGCAGAAAGTAACGGTCGAGGATTATATCGGAAAAAGCCATCGATTTTGGCCCAGTAAATATTGAATTGGTTCCGTGAGATTCGTTTGCCTTCCGGATCCAGAATTTCTTCCCTGGAAGAGAAAAAGAAAGTCTTATTATCCCTGGCAAAATAGGGAACGCATAAGCAGCCGGTATTATAGGAAGGGGGGAGCAGTTCCGGTTCTGACCAGGCTCCGGTTTCTGTCAATTCACTGAGGTAAAGTTCTTTGCAAATTTCATCAGCCTTGGCTTCCAAGGGCAGAGGTCTGGTAAACAGAATTTTCTTCTCGTCCGCCGAAACAGCAGGTGCCATTTCATCTACATCTGTATTGATATCCATCGGGACTTCAAGTGGCTCTGACCACTGTCCTCCTTTTAGCTCAGAATAGTAAATATCAAAATCTGGCTTGTCTGCTGAACGAGCAGAGAAGTAGACCTTGGTATTATCAAAGTTCAACTGAGGATATTGGACCTCATACAGCTCAGCCACGTCACCGGAAAAAATCTGTGCTGGATTCCTCCATTTGTTAGAATCGGCATCCATTGTAGCGATGTACGGTCGCAAGGATCCGTAGTAATTGGCCAGGTAAACCATCTTCGTTCCGTCATAGCTCACCTTAGGATGCATGATGCTTGAGCCCTGGTTGATCTCAGAGAGATCCTGGGCCTGATTCACTATTGGAAATAGTGTAGCGAGCGATAAAATCGCAAGAACGAGAGAGTGGGCTGGTGAAAGCATGGTAGGTTGGTTATCACGTTAAGATAAAAAATTCAACCCGAATAATAGATAACCAAGCACCCCAAAAAGTGAAAAATACCCATGAAGGGGTATGTTTTTCCCCTCCTGAATTGGATGTATACCTAAAAGTACATTCTTAATTCATTTCGTTTAAAGTACCTTTAAGAAAGGTATCGTCATCTCATTAAATAGAAGATAAGGTGAAACAGCATGACGAATTAATCGGCGAACTTATATCTCTTCATCAAGAATCATCAAAGCGATTAAAGATCATGGAAAATGTACAAGCTATTGTCATCCCCGTTTACACAATACTTGGATTAAGTGGTCTTGCTGCATTATTGAAAGTAATTGGTGTTTTTTAAAGTCTTAGCTACTCCCCAAACCGAAGCTTGGTGCGCAATTCAAAATACACATCCAACGCTAACTCATGAGCAGTTGCACCGTCCATCAAGTCGACTTTCTCAGCGAATGAATCAATCATTTTCACAAACCAATCCCATAACTCATCGCTTCTACTACTAAACCCAACAAGAGATAAAATCACAACACCCAAACCTGAACTGTAAACCGCTGAGTCAAACCCAAGCCGGGTTAACTCCATTGTGAATTTGGTTCCTTGCAACTCCTTTTTGATCAGAAATAAGATCAAATCCTGACTGTCTGATAACTTGAAGAAAGGAAGATCTTCCGTTTCGATTATTGATTTCATTTACCATCAAATAAAATATTTTCAATATGCTTATTAAGATTTAAATATATCTTATAAGATATATAAATAGTCGTAATACGAATTAAATATATAGAATTACGAATATAAAAGAGCACTTTCCAAGAAGTTTTTATTGCTTTAATTGCCTCGAATGCATCCTTAGAAGATTCATATGGGCACAAAAAATCAGATTAACAGGATCAAAGTAGTGTTAGCCGAACAAGACAGAACAAACAAATGGCTAGCTGAAAAACTGGGGAAGAACAGCACAACAGTCTCTCGATGGTGCCGAAATGAAATGCAGCCCTCATTGGAAACCTTGCTTAAAATAGCCGAAACACTAGATGTAGACATTAGGCAACTATTAAATTCTAATAAGTAGCCACATAATTCGTATAAGTTAAATGGCGAGATGACTTGAAAGAGTGAATGATCTGCCCTTGTCCTACTTATTGTGCTGAAAAACACACTGCAAATACTGCTTCAAACTAGAAATCACGTAAACTCTGAAAATAAAAAACCTCTGACTGTATCAATCAGAGGCTTATCGTACCAAAGGAGGGAGTCGAACCCTCACTCCCGAAGGAACACGAGTTTGAGTCGTGCGCGTCTACCAATTCCGCCACTTTGGCAAGTGTCCCAAAATGTGCCAAGGGTTTATTCGATAGATCTACAACGAGAACGCACATCGTGCGCGCCTGCCTGCGGTAGGCAGGTCTACCATCCCGATATATATCGGGACCGCCGCTTCGGCAATTTGGGCTGGCAAAAGTAGGCTATCACAGGATCGATTGCAACATAGCCAACTATATTTGACTCTTACCAACTAACCATGCCACACGACCAACTCGGCAAAACGATTAAATGCCTGAATTGCGGGTCCACTATTTCCGGATCCTTTTGTGAAAGCTGCGGTCAAAAAGTTATTGACGAGACAGACCGGTCCCTGTCAACTCTTATTGCTGGATTCTTTGGTAATATCCTCTTCCTGGACGGTAGATTCATGATCAGTCTGAGATACCTGTTTTTCAATCCGGGCCGAATGACTTTTGAATTTTTGACAGGTAAACGCAAGAAGTTCGTACCCCCCGTCACCTTATTCTTGTTCGCCAATCTCATCTATTTCTTTCTCAACCCAATCACTGATTATTCATTGAGTTTACATGACCAGATCACTTATCAGTTTTACAGCAGTACCGCAAATTCTATGGTAGAAGAAAAAATCAATGAAAAGTCGATCTCAATCGAGGATTATTCATTGGAATATGGAAAGTCCTCTGACCAGATCTCCAAGACCATCATGATCTTAAATATTCCAATGATTGCGCTTTTCGTGTATGCACTTTCCTTCAGAAAAAGGGAATTCTACTTTGACAGTCTCGTTTTTACTTTCCACTTTTTTACATTCTTTCTGTTGTGTATTTCAATCGGAGATGCCATCGATGATTTGCTACTTTCGTTATTGCCAGAGTCACTTTCAATTATCCAATGGATCTGGTTTTTGTCTTTCATTCTCATCGTTCCTGCGATTTATGGCGTCCTAAGCTTCAGGAAATATCTTGAGGTCAATTGGCTTTGGGCCATAGCCGGAGGAGTAGCAATAATTTTAGGTATTGTTACTGCCCAGATGTTTTACCGCCTGATCATTTTTCTTCTTACATTCTGGTCTACATGAAAAAAGGGCCCCATCAGGCCCCTTCCTCAAAGATGATCAGGTCATTCCACGGGGACTATGGATAAATGCTATCCATTGAATACATCCAGTTCAGCGGAAGGATAAGTAGAGAATTTTTCGATGGTATAGTTTTGTGCTTCCTCAAGTTCGACTTGACTTCAACCTAAAAATAGGAAAAAATGGCCCTAAACGAGCCAAAATATGCAGGTTTCTCGCGAAGGTTGCTCGCACACAACATTGACCTGATCCCAATTCTAGTATTGCTTTACGGAATCACATTCCTTATTCCACCGTCTTCATACGACTGGATACTTTATTCGCTTATCTACTTTACGTATCACATTGCATTCGAACTAAGTCATTGGAAAGCTACTCCGGGAAAGAGATGGTGTAAGATCCATGTGGAGAATGAAAGAAAAGAGAATGAAGCCTTGTGGGCCATTATCCGAAACCTTACTAAAATTGCGTCCCTATTGATGTTCTTCACAGGCTTTGTCATGATCCTTTTCAATGAACGCTGTAAAGGGTTTCATGATTATCTGGCAGGTACTGTGGTACTATTCGATGAACATTAGGTTATTTTATGTTATTTCGCAGAGGTAATTTTAATATTGTCCTATATTTCAGGTCTGATTTTAACCGACTACTAGTAGTATGAGTGATCAACTTTCACCAATCAAACGATTTGAGAATTTCTTCGAAGGATTCATGTTCTGGAGTAGGTGGGTCCAGGCACCGCTTTACACAGGACTGATAATATCGTCATTCTTTTATCTCTATAAATTCTTTCAGGAACTACTCCACATCATCAAGCATACACCTGAATTTCATGAGACTGAAATGATGCTTGGCATATTGAGTCTTGTGGATATTTCCATGGTAATGAACCTTGTGGTGATGGTGACGATTGGGGGATACTCCATTTTCACCAGCCGAATTGATGTGGATATGCATGATGACAAACCATTGTGGTTGGAAAATCTTGATGCCGGTCAACTTAAGATTAAACTGGCGACCTCATTGGCATCCATTTCCGGGGTTCAACTCTTGAAGACATTCATAGACTACCGGGAAGCGGTAGAGAAGACAAGTTCGGAAGGTATCGTTATGGAAATCGTGATCCACATGGTCTTCATTACTTCTGCCTTGTTGCTTGCTCAAACTGAGAAAATCACCCATAGTTACGGACACCATGGGGTCATTCTGGATAAGCCTGAAGATCACAAAGAGGAAGAGTAATCTCCTTTTTAATAGTCATTGTAATTACCTCAAACTAATTTTGAGTTCCTAATTTGCGCACGTGGTGGTAGACCTGCCTACCGCAGGCAGGCGCGCAAGTTGAGTGATCAAAGCATCTCTATTGCCCAGATGCTGGAACTGGTAGACAGGCTTGGTTGAGGGCCAAGTGTCCTTATGGACGTGGGGGTTCGACTCCCCCTCTGGGCACTTCACTATGAGGAAAGTAGACGATCTTGAGTGAGGTGACTCATTTAGGTATAGTTCCCAAGTACCCATTAATAAGGTTTTCGTCAGCGAAAACCTCGATAGATTGAACGATCCCTCTTATTAAAGCATTTTTATTTTCAAATTTGAGGTCGTCAGTCAACTTCAAGTTGACCCATAAGTAGACATCTCTGTCAACTTTTCCGTACTTATTTTTCCGATTAGCTATGAATGCTTTTGCTTGTTCAAACGGGACTGAAATGCTTCTGAACTTTTCCAGATTAGACAATTCTAAGTTGATCTCATCTAAGGCACATTTGCACCATGATGAAGACCTGAATATTTTGAAATGGTTTCCTTTCCATATAAAATTGAACGAGTTAGTTGAGAAATCATAATCATCTAATTCAACTTCAACACTGGCACTATAAATCGTTGAGTTATCAAGTCTCTCAGCGGCCTCAAGGAGAAACTCCCCCGCTTTATTGACGACACCATAGAATTCGAATTCATCTTCGTGCGTTCTTTTGTAGAGTTCGTATTGATAGGTATACACAAAGTCTTTCCAAAATTCATTTGTTTCTCCATTAAACCTTTTTATAAAATGAACAAAAGCTGTGGAATCGTTAAGAAGATCACGTTCTTTATGCCTGTTTGACAGTTCTTCTTTAGTAATCACTTCTCCATTCTCAAGAGCTGCTTTGATATCGATAAAATTGGGGAAAAGTCCTCCGTCGGAAAGAACGATTCTTCCATCAGACGACTTTTTGATTTTTTTAATAGTGTATTCAACCAATGAAAAGTCATATGCCTTATCATCAATTTCGGTGATTCTTGATCGCTTTGTTGTCAACTTCTGGTTGGTATATATTGATTCATATGTTTTTTGAAAATTTTGAGGTTCATACACAATAAGCTTATCTCCAACATTTAATGTAATTCCGATCACCTCGATTGGCCCTGATACATTAGTTAGATTTTGAGAAATCGAGACTATCGTTAATAGATTCAGTAGAAGAGTTAATGTGATTTTCATTGTGATTTTTTCATAAATGCTGTTGCAGCATCAATGCCTTCATGATCAAGAAACTGCAGATTTCTAGATTAGAGTATCTATCGAAGGAATCTTAGTAAGTGGGTTATACAATTAATCGACAATCTCGAAATCACTCAATCTGATTCTTCCAAACAACATCAGCAAACCAATGCTGATCATCATTGAAGGTTGTTACATACTTGAAACCCGTTTTCTCTGCGAGTTTGACCAATTGTATCTCATCGTATTTTTTTGAGACCTCCATGAATATGGACTCCCAAGGTCGAAAAGAAATTCTTTCCTCTCCTATTCTAATCTCCTGACGGATCTTGCTGATTAGATAACTTCGACACTCTCCTGTATGAGGATTGTAATAAGGGTAATGGATAAATGTATCCCGATCGAAATCACCTTCAAGTTCACTATTGATGCGATCAAGCAAATTCAAATTGAATTCCGTAGTTACTCCCTTCGAATCGTTATAAGCGGAGAGAATCACTGAAGGATCTTTCTTCAGATCGACCCCCATAAACAAGATGTCTTCAGGTTTGAGCGTGGACCTCAGGTCCCCTAGAAAACCTACTGCCTCCTCATGTGTGAAATTTCCAATATTCGATCCCAGAAAGAACACAATATCACGTTCAGGACTATCTGAAATTTCTCCCAAGGCATCAAAATAATCACCCTCGTATGGTTCTATTCTCAACCCAGGGATCTCTTCTTTTAGATTATTTTCCAATATCTCCAATACATTTCCGGATATATCCACGGGAGTATAAGTGAAATCTGCTCCATTCTCAATGAAATGTTTCAGCAAGATCTTTGTTTTGAGCCCGTCTCCAGCTCCTAGTTCAATGATCCTAAAAGGGAGGCCATCAGAAATTGTTTTTAAGATCGCATCCTTGTGTGTTTCAAATATCTCCAGCTCCTTTCTTGTCAGGTAGTATTCATCAAGGTGCATAATTTGCTGGAACAATTCATCACCCCTAGCATCGTAGAAATATTTGGAAGGGAGTGATTTGCTTGAAGCCTTAAGTCCCCTCAATACATCTTCGGAAAATATGGAAACGGAATCTACCAGCGACTCCTCTGGATTATTGCTCATTCAATTATATGTGCTTAGCTAGCCTGATACCGCTAAACAGCCATCTCAGGTGGGGGTGAAAAAAATTTCTGTAGGTCGCTCGAATATGATTTTTCGAAGTTCCGAACGAACCTCCTCTCAAAACCATTTGGTTCACCATGAATTTTCCATTGTATTCTCCGAGCGCTCCAGCCGCAATCTTAAAGTATGGATAAGCGGTGTAAGGGCTAGAGGTCCATTCCCAAAGGTTCCCAAAAAATCCTGGTCCTTCAGATTGTATTGGCTTAAAAAATTGTTGCTCTACAAAATTTGAATCCTTTGGTATTTCCTGCTCCGTCAGTTTACAAGCCACTTCCCATTCGGATTCTGTTGGAAGTCTACAGCCCTTCCATCGGGCAAAGGCATCAGCTTCATAATACGAAACATGCGATACCGGATCGTCCATGGAGATCTTTTCGTAACCTCCAAGAGTGTAATGCCACCATTCACCTTCTTCCAGTGCCCAGTACCTTGGAGCTTTCACCTGTTTTTCATTCACCCAATCCCACGCTTCCTGAAACCAGAACTGAAAGGATTCATAGCCTCCATCATTCATGAATTCGAGGTATTCGCCATTGGTTACTAAACCATCTGCAATTGCATATTCGTGAAGAAAGACCTTATGAACCCCTTCCTCATTGTCGAAGTGAAACCTCTCCCCCTCATAGCCAACCTCATAGGTCCCTTCATCTACTTTAATCCAGTCTGTTTTTCTATCACTCGATTGTGCAGGTTTAGGAGTCCTGAAAACCGGATTAAGTGGATTATCTCCCAAAATCCGCTTGATATCATATAAGAATAGCTCCTGGTGCTGTTGTTCGTGGTTAACTCCAAGCTCAACTACTTTACTCAATTCAGCCGTGATGGCTTGTTTTTCAAGAAAAGCGATCATGTGTTCCTCAACATACTCCCGGTATCGAAAGATCTCTTTTACCGTTGGCCTGGTAAGCTGTCCTCGATTCGCTCTCACCCAACGCTCTCCAGCTGCTACATAGTAGCTGTTAAATAAATAGTTGTATTTGGGATGAAACGGCTGGTATCCTTCTGAATTGGGGACAAGAATGAAGTTTTCAAAAAACCAGGTGGTATGTCCAAGGTGCCATTTTATCGGGCTGACATCAACAATCGGCTGAACAACAAAGTCCTCTATTTCGAGTGTCTCACAAAGGAATTTTGTCTGTGCTCTTGTTTGTTTGAAGGCTTGCAGTAAGTCAGTCCCGGAAATGGTCGTAGCTCCCAATTGCTTAGAGAAATTTCTTCAAGTTATAAATCTTGACGAACCTAATGACAATCTTTGGACCATTAATTCAAAAAAAACCGTCCCGAAAAAATCGGGACGGAATTACCAACTAACCAAAACTCAAACAACCTATCTAACACATTCATAACAATATCAAATTCCTTGCCAATTCCGTAAATTTCAGTTCACAGAGCACACTTTATTTTACAATCCAAACAATCAGCTCCAAAATCTTTAACAATGATTATCACATATCTATTGGCCGTATGGTTACTAAGCGCGTCCCCGGGAGATTTAGACCAAACGAAGCTTACAGGCTCAGAAATTCAATTAGTAATCAACACTCATAATTATTGGAGGCAGGATGTCGGGGTAAATGAAAAACTAGAATGGTCTGAAGACCTGGCTAAAGTAGCCGCCAAATGGGCAGTTGCCTTGAAGCAAAAAGGCTGTGCCTTTGAGCATAGTCAAGATAACGACTATGGTGAAAACCTCTTCACAGGCACTACCGGTTACTTTGATGCAAAGGATGTGGTGGATGCCTGGGCCAGTGAGAAAGCATTTTACAACTATGATAAGAACAAGTGTAAACCGGGTGAAATGTGTGGTCATTATACCCAGATCGTCTGGAAAACAACTAAAAGAGTAGGTTGTGCAAAGATTGAATGCGATGGAATGGATATTTGGGTTTGCAACTATGATCCTCCAGGTAACTGGGTAGGTCAAAAGCCATATTGAGTGACACTCAGCATAAATTCATACTAAAATATACCTGAATCATTCGGCTTTCGTCTTGCTTCATTTCAATCATTCTGGGTATTTTCGCATGTTTTCTTTTTTTCGAAACAGTTAAAACACTAGGAGAATGAGTGCCAAGGCAAAGACAAGATATTCGGACAAGGAACTCAAGGAGTTTGAAGATCTGATCAACGAGAAACTGGAAAAAGCACGCAACGAACTTCAAACACTCAAAGCTTCTTTGACTCGAGAATCTGACGATTCGGGCGATAGTTTTTCATCTGTTAAGACACTTGAAGATGGTGCGGATACTGCGGAAAAAGAACAACTCAGCCAGCTAGCAGGGCGTCAGCAAAAATTTATCAATAACCTGGAAAATGCATTGGTAAGAATCAAGAACGGAACTTACGGTATTTGTGTAGATACCGGAAAGTTGATATCCAAGGAACGACTAAAAGCAGTTCCTCACACCATGCACAGCATTGAGGCCAAGATGAACAAGTCCTAATGGACTACCTGGCCAATCATATCGAAGCGCTGGTGTTTTGTTCGCCAAAGCCAGTCACAGAAACTGAAATTCAGAGTTGTCTCAAAGAAATGTTCGATGCGGATGTACCGTCAAAAGACATTGAAGATGGACTTAAAACCATCGAAGAGAAGTTCAGAGACGACACCTTCTCGTTTGAATTGATCAAATCGGGAGGTGGGTACCAGTTTCTAACCAAACCAGCGTACCAGGCAAGTATTGGAATTTTGCTTAAGCAACAATCCAAGAAGCGACTTTCGAATTCGGCACTCGAAACACTCTCCATCATTGCCTATAAACAGCCTGTCACTAAAACAGAAGCTGAACAGATTCGTGGAGTCAGCTGTGATTACTCCATTCAAAAACTTTTAGAAAAAGAGTTAATTGAGATCAAAGGAAAGTCTGAAGGAGTCGGTCGGCCGCTTCTTTATGGCACCAGTCAAAAGTTCATGGATTACTTTGGGATCAATGATTTAAAAGAACTTCCTACACCCAAAGATTTTGCTTCCGAGGATAACGTGATAGGTACGGACAAAGAATGAAGCGTCCAAAGAAGAAGACTTCCGGCACACCCCAAGAAATCAGACTCAACCGATTCATTGCCAATGCAGGTGTATGCTCCCGAAGGGACGCTGACAACCTGATAAGGGAAGGTCAGATCAAGGTCAATGGAAAAGTAGTGATGGAAATGGGCTTCAAGGTGAAGCGTTCCGATAAGGTAGAGTACAAAGGCAAAGTACTAAGGTCCGAAACGCTCCAGTATGTTTTATTGAACAAACCCAGGGGCTTCATTACAACCACCGAAGATCCACAGGAAAGGAAGACTGTAATGACGCTGGTTGGAAAAGCTTGCAAGGAGCGTATTTACCCTGTAGGTCGCCTCGATCGAGATACTACCGGCCTGTTACTTTTCACTAATGACGGTGAGTTAGCTAAGAAACTTACGCACCCTTCACATAAAGTAAGGAAGATTTACCAGGTTGAACTAGATAAACCCATCACAAAAGATGACTTCAACAAAGTACTTGAGGGAGTGACATTGGACGATGGACTTGCTTCAGTAAATGAATTAGCCATATTGGAAGGAGATGATCGTTCGCTTGGCGTTGAGATCCACATGGGGAGAAACCGAATTGTAAGACGCATCTTCGAACATGTTGGCTATGATGTCAAAAAACTTGACCGGGTAATGTTTGCTTCACTAACCAAGAAAAATCTACCCAGAGGAAAATACCGCCACTTAAGCCCCAAAGAAATTGGTGCTTTAAAATCTATTCGTTAGGACTTCCTTCCAAACCTTATCCAAGAAGGGATTTTACAAACGCAGCAATTTCTCGTTAAAAAATACCCTTCAATTTATTCATTTGACGTAAAAAACGGATTTATACATTAATAATTAAATCAATTATTAATCATTTTGCACAATTATGTATTTTTAAGGTCCGATTTTTAATCGAATCAACTAAGTTTTGCAAAAATTGTAATGAAATGAGGAATCTATTGAACCAACCCAAAATTGTAATGAGCCTTTTGCTCTTCACCCCAATGATTCTTTCTGCCCAACCGGAAACGGTATCCATCGACACAGGTAATACTGCATGGATGCTGATAGCTACGGCACTTGTTATGCTGATGACCCCAGCCGGACTCGCCTTATTCTATGGCGGATTAACACAAAGCAAAAGCGTACTGAACACAGTTGGTATGAGCTATGCAGCCTTTATCACGGGTACATTGGCCTGGGTGATACTGGGGTATTCTTTTGCTTTTTCAGAGGGCAATCAATTCATCGGTGGGTTTGATTATTTCATGCTCAAGGGTATAGGGATCAATGACCTTGTAGATGGAGCAAATATTCCAAAATTTTTGGATGTCGCTTTCCAGGGAACTTTTGCTGCCATCGCGGTGGCAATTGTAAGTGGATCAGTTATAGAACGAATGCGATTCTCAACCTGGATCTGGTTCTCAGTTTTTTGGGTTTTACTGGTTTATGCTCCGATCTGTCATTGGGTCTGGGGGTCAGAAGGATTCCTTTCAGGAGACCTGGACTTTGCTGGAGGAACAGTCATTCATATCAATGCCGGCGTGTCGGGACTTGTACTCGCTCTTATCATAGGGAGAAGACTAAATCTTCATGAGGAACGAAAGCCATCTTCTATCAAGTTCATGATCCTTGGATCGGCACTGCTCTGGTTTGGGTGGTTTGGATTTAATGGAGGAAGTGCTTACGGGGCGAATGCTTCTGCAGCGAGTGCGTTGCTAGTTACCAACGTAGCTGCTTGCACAGCCGGAATCGTATGGCTGCTCATTGAATGGTTCATCATCAAGAAACCAACATTAATTGGCATAGCTTCAGGAGCCATTTCAGGACTTGTTGCTATCACTCCGGCAGCCGGATACGTCGATGTTTCAGGAGCCTTCATTATTGGAGCAGTAGGCAGTGTGGTTGGATATCTTGGAGTGGTGAAATTGAAAGAATACTTTGGTCATGACGATACACTGGATGCATTTGGAATGCATGGCCTGGTAGGAATTGCAGGAGCACTTCTGACCGGATTGCTAGCTACACCATTGATAGACCCTTCTTCCTCAGGAGCATTCTATGGTAATCCAGGTCAGTTACTTATACAATTGAAGTCCGTAGGTGCGACCATAGCTTACTCTGCACTTGGAACGTTTGTCGTTTTCAAAGCAGTAGCCCTATTCACAAAGGGAGGCAGGATCAATGAAGAAATTGAGTTAGAAGGAATGGATATCGGGTACCATGGCGAACAACACATAGCAATTGAAAAAGAATTTGTTAGCGATTTAAGAACAACCGTTTAACCAGCTACGAAAGCATGCCTCTGAAATGGGGCATGTTTTACTCTTTTTCCTGAAGAAAGGAATCCACCTTCGCAGCGGCTTTTCTTCCTTCTGCAATGGCCCAAACAACCAGCGATTGTCCTCTTCTCATATCTCCTGCTGCAAATACTTTTTCAACATTGGACTTAAAATCAGTCGTTTTAACATTACCTCTTTCATCAAGATCAACGCTCAACTCTTCCAGCAAGCCCTCTTTTTGCGGATGAACAAAACCGGCAGCTATCAGCACTAAATCACAAGGAATAACTCGTTCGCTCCCCTCTTTTTCGATCATTTTTCCGGATTCAAAGGATACATCAACTATTTTGATACCTGTCAACTTTCCGGATTTGCCAACAAATTCTTTCGTCAACAAGGACCACTCCCGATCACAACCTTCTTCGTGAGAAGTAGAAGTTCTCAAGATCATTGGCCACTCCGGCCAAGGGTTTTGCTCACTTCGATCCAAAGGAGGTTTGTCCATGATCTCGATTTGCAAGATGCTCTTAGCTCCATGTCGATTACTGGTACCTATGCAGTCGGACCCGGTATCTCCTCCACCGATGACTACTACATCCTTGCCTTCAGCGGTGATCTTATCTTCCTGAAATCCCAATCCGGAAACTTCTTTATTCTGTTGTGATAAAAAATCCATAGCAAAATGAATTCCACCCAGGTCTCTGCCTGGAATTGGGAGGTCACGTGGAATTGTACTGCCACCACAAAGCACCACTGCATCGTGTGAAGAAAGTAGTGTCTTACCCTTCAAATCCACTCCGACGTTTGTATTGGTCTTGAATGCGATCCCTTCTTCCTCAAGCATTTTAATTCTCCGTTCAACCACTGACTTTTCAAGTTTGAAATCCGGTATCCCAAACCTAAGGAGTCCTCCAACCTTATTGTCGCGTTCGAAAACAGTGACTGAATGACCTGACTGGTTTAGGCAGTCTGCCGCAGCAAGACCTGCCGGACCTGAACCCACTACCGCAACTTTTTTTCCGGTTCTCTCTTCCGGCGGGTTTACTTTCTCCAGTCCGAGCTCGAATGCTTTTTCAGCAATGCTTTTTTCGATGTGCTCAATAGAAACCGGCGGTTGGTTAATTCCCAGCACACAAGATCCCTCACATGGCGCAGGGCAGATCCTCCCGGTAAACTCAGGAAAGTTATTCGTCGACTTAAGGATTGAAAAAGCTAGCTCCCAATCCTGATTGTAAACCGCATCATTGAAATCAGGTATTTTATTCCCCAAGGGACAGCCTGAATGACAGAATGGTACGCCACAATCCATGCACCGGCTTGCCTGCTCAACCGTTTTCTCATCCGGAAAGGGCAGGTAAAGCTCCTCATAGTCTTTTAAGCGTTCCTTCACTTCCTTCTTTTCAGGAAGCTCCCGCTCATACTCAATAAATCCTGTTGGCTTGCCCATAACTAATACACTGGTGTCATTGGAATTTCGGTTCGCTTCTTTTGAATGATGTCCTTGTACTTAAACGGAATAATTTTCACCAGATGGTTGATGTACCGATTCCAATCAAGCAGAATTTCCTGGGCCAGGCTTGATGAGGTATGTCTGAGATGATTAATGATCAACTTGCGTATTCTTGAAACATCCACTTCATCCAATGAGTCAAACAGCACCATCTCCATATTGGTGTTTCCTCTTAGTTGGCCATTGGGATCAAGAACATAGGCTACTCCACCACTCATTCCTGCTGCGAAATTTTTACCTGTTTGTCCAAGGATCAGGATCGTACCACCAGTCATGTATTCGCACGCATGATCTCCGACACCTTCCACCACAGCAACTGCTCCTGAATTTCTTACTGCAAACCGCTCACCAGCAATCCCATTAATATAAACTTCACCACTTGTCGCTCCGTAAAGCGCAACATTTCCGATGATGGTATTCTCCCTGGCATGAAACCTGACGTTTCGAGGGGTATGGATTATGATCCGTCCTCCTGATAACCCTTTCCCAAGGTAATCGTTCGCATCCCCCTCCAGTGTGAACTTCAGTCCTTTTACAAGGAACGCTCCAAAACTTTGTCCGGCTGAACCATAGAATTTCAGTTTGACCTGACTTCCCGGAAGTCCCTGGCTTCCATGCATTCTTGAGATGTGACTTGAAACAATTGAACCAACCGCCCGATCCGTATTCTTAATAGAATAGTCGTACATCGCGATCTCCCCAGCTTCAATCTCTTCTTTTACATCCTCCCATATACATGTATCCAGTACCTGATGAACAAGCGATTGTTGGTCACGTGAGTGATACCTCGTATCGTTAGCAAATTCGTAATCCAATAAAGCAGACAGGTCAATACCTCGAGAATCGATAGAACTGTTTTGCTGTAAGAGATGACTTTGACCGACCATTTCATTAACAGTCTTAAAGCCTAATGAAGCCATGATCTCACGAAGCTCTCTGGCAAGAAACTGAAAAAGCGTGATCACATCCTCAGGATCGCCAGAAAATAGCTTTCTTAGATTTTCATCTTGTGTCGCAATTCCTACAGGGCACGTGTTAAGGTGGCACTTGCGCATCATGATACACCCCTCTGCGATAAGTGCTGCGGTAGAAACACCCCATTCTTCAGCACCTAACAGGGTAGCGATGGCCAAGTCTCTTCCGGTCATCATTTTGCCATCCGCCTGAAGAACTACTCTGCTCCTTAATCGATTCTTGACCAGTGTTTGTTGAGCTTCAGATAATCCCATCTCCCAGGGTAAACCTGCATGTCGAATTGAGCTCAAAGGTGAAGCACCTGTTCCTCCATCAGCTCCGGAGATCAGTATAGCGTCTGCATAACCTTTCGCAACTCCAGCTGCTATGGTTCCCACACCCGTTTCAGATACCAGTTTCACGTTGATCCTCGCCTTTGGATTTGCATTTTTAAGGTCGAAGATCAATTGCGCCAGATCTTCAATGGAGTAAATATCATGGTGCGGAGGAGGGGATATCAAATCTACACCAGGTGTAGACATCCTGACTTTAGCTATGTTAATATCCACCTTGTGGCCTGGCAGCTGACCTCCTTCCCCTGGTTTTGCTCCTTGTGCAATCTTTATCTGTATCTCCTCGGCATTGTTTAAATAATGAGAGGTAACTCCAAATCTTCCTGATGCTACCTGTTTTATTCTTGAACATTCTGAGTCACCATTGTCAAGAGGCTTATACCTGGATGCATCTTCACCACCTTCACCACTGTTACTCTTGCCCCTAATCCTATTCATTGCAATAGCAAGGGTCGTATGAGCTTCCCATGAGATGGAACCGAAAGACATTGCTCCTGTTGCAAAACGCTTTAATATTTTTTCTTCTGATTCTACATCTTCTAAAGGAATTGCCTTTGATGGTTTGAACTCAAGCAGGTGCCTGATACTCACAGGTTGATTGAAGGAATTCACCCGAGAGGAATATTCCTTGAAAAGATCGTAATCCTTAAGTTTGGTAGCTTTCTGGAGTAAATGAATGGTTTCCGGGTTGATCAGGTGTTCCTCTTCATTTCGCCTCCAACTGTAAATACCCCCATGACGTATTTCACTCTTTGAGGCATACGCTCTGGCATGATTGTCCCTTATATCTTCCTCGAAATGAGAAAAATTGTTTCCTCCGATACGAGAGGTAGTGCCAAGAAAGCACTTATTAATTACTTCCAAAGAGATACCTACCGCTTCAAAGATCTGAGAAGCCTGGTAAGACTGTAAGGTGGAAATGCCCATTTTAGACATGATCTTCAGGAGCCCCTTACCGACAGCTCTTACATAATTATCTGAGACTATATTGAAATCCAATTCCTTGTGCTCCGCTAGTTTTCGCAATTCGTTAAAAACGAGATACGGCATTACCGCACTTGCTCCGTAACCGATCAGAGTTGCAAAGTGATGAACTTCGACAGCATCTGCCGAATGAACAACAAGACTGGTTTTAGCTCTTAACTTCTTTTTTATAAGATGATGATGAATTGCTCCGGTGGCAAAAAGAGACGGAATTGGGAGACGACCTTTTTCAGAGTTTTGGTCTGATAAGATCAGGATTTGTGCCCCATCCAATACCGCTTGTTCCGCTTCCTGACATACCCGATCAATTCCTTCGGAGAGTGTTTCTTGAGCATCGAATAGAATATCGACAAATTGATGCTGGAACCCCTGGCTGGTCAATTCCAAAATCTTCTGAAAGGTCTTGGGGCGTAACACTGGGCGGGTTATGTGCACCTGATGACAGTGCTTCGGCTCTTCTGAAAGAATGTTCTTACCATCTCCCAACCGAGTAAAAAGCGACATTACCATACGCTCCCGGATCGGATCAATAGGAGGATTGCTCACCTGTGCAAAAATCTGCTTGAGATAGTTGGCAGGATGCTGAGGAAAATGGCTTAAAGCTGCCAGGGGTATGTCAAGTCCCATACTACCAATGGGTTCCTTCCCTTCCAGACCCATCGGGACCAGGATCTTCTCAATCAGTTCCTTCGTGTAGCCATTGGAAACCTTGAGTTTCTCCAGCCTGCAATCATCAATAAATACAGGATCAGTGAATGGTCCCGGAAGAGATCTCAATTTGATCCTGTGTACATCAACCCATTCCTGATAAGGCTTTCTTTCAGCGATCTCTTCTTTGATTTCCTGGTCAAATTTGACAACCCCCTGATCCAGGTCAGCAATGATCATCTTACCAGGTCCAAGTCGCCCTTTTGATTTTACCAGTTTTTGATTGAGTGGAAGCGCCCCTGTCTCGCTGGCTATAATTAATCGATTATCATAAGTTATCGTGTACCTGCAAGGCCTGAGTCCGTTTCGGTCAAGTGCAGCACCAATAAGGTGTCCATCAGTGAAGCAAAGGGCGGCCGGACCATCCCAGGGCTCCATGATTGACGCGTTGTATTTGTGGAAAGCCTTGATTTTCTCATCCATCTGCCGATTGTACTGCCATGCCTCCGGAACAAGCATCATCAGTGCATGAGGAAGTGGCCTACCTCCCATGACGAGCAATTCCAGCAACTCATCAAAGTTGGCAGAATCCGAAAGATCATTTGAACAAATGGGGAGGAGCTTTTGAAGCTCTTCAGCAGAGAAATGCAAAGATTCCAATAAAGCCTCTTTACCCTGCATTTTATTCACATTTCCTCTGATGGTGTTTATTTCTCCATTGTGGGCAATGTACCTGAATGGTTGCGCCAAACTCCACTTTGGAAACGTGTTGGTAGAAAACCGGGAATGGATAATTGCAAAAGACGAGGTATAATTCGGGTTACTCAGGTCCTTATAGTACAACTTGAGTTGATCTGTTCTTAACTGACCCTTGTAGATGATTTGGGTAGTTGAAAGAGAAGAAACATAAAAGTCCTGATGTTGATATCCAATCGTGTGCGACACGTGCTTCTTCAAAACGTACAGCTTCCGCTCAAGCTCAATCCCATTAAGTGGGCTTTGCTCAATAAAAACCTGAAGTATTTTGGGCTCATTTTCCCTGGCACTTGGGCCTACATGAAGGCTATCAACAGGCACATCCCTGATGTGTAGCACATTGAACCCATGCTGTTGGGTGGCGTGAACAAACTGATCCAGAACTTCTTCCCAGTTTGGTTTCGGTAAGAAGACCATAGCTACGCCAAAAGCTTCTTCTCTGAGGTCAGATGTCCCATCCGGCATTTCACTTCTAAATAGATCAAATGGAATCTGAGTCAAGATCCCTGCACCATCGCCTGTTTCAGGCTCAGCTCCACAGCCTCCCCTATGCTCCATGTTTTCCAACATTTGCAAAGCATCCTGGACAAGCTGATGGCTCCCGTTCTTATCGATCTGGGCAATCAACCCAATACCGCAGGCATCATGCTCAAAATCCGGAAGGTACATGGAATTGTGGGCAGTCATTCGTGTAGAAACAAGCCCACAATTTTACAAAAACATCAATGATTAAACGATTTTAATGAAAAATTAATATCATTTAAAGTGATAATATTAAATTTTAATAAAATATCGATCAAATAATAGAAATTCTTCAACAGAACGTCGTTTAATGGTTCGATCTTTGAAAATTCTTAAAATTCAATCAGTTCCTGCATGAAACTTTCTGATTTGATGAGATAGATCACCAATTCCAGCGTTTCAACGATTTCGTTCCAAAACTTGATCATTTTACTATTTTTTGGAAGTTGTAATAATGTAATCGATGATCGAGCTATTAGCTACGATCTTGTAATGTCCTAATCCTTTCGCATGAACGAAGGACGCATGAGGCCAGGAGGCCTCCAATTCCTGTCCCTTCTCAAAAGGGATCATCTTATCATTCTCACAATACATAAGGTGAGTCCTTATGTGATTGAGCGAATCTCTTTTGGTTCTAAGGTCGAAATACTCGATTGGCTGATGGTAGTTTTCATTTACCAGGTCGCACATGGCCTCATAGACAGAATCCTTACAGCCAACTTCTGTAACAATATCCTTGAAGAAGTATCTGACATACGGAGGCCCGGCAAGAATATAAAACTGCTTAGGATGCAAAACCGGTGCTACTTCATTGAGGACCAATCCAGAGGCTATCCCACCAAGTGAGTATCCGACTACTATTTCATAGGGCCCATGCTTTACAAAATGGTTTTTGATTAC
Source organism: Cyclobacteriaceae bacterium (assembly GCA_965267415.1). Taxonomy (GTDB): domain Bacteria; phylum Bacteroidota; class Bacteroidia; order Cytophagales; family Cyclobacteriaceae; genus Ekhidna. The sequence continues at coordinate 2,391,585 of OZ253955.1, forward strand.
ATCACGAAATTCAGGCAAAGCCGTTTGTTTACCTCCTGAATTACCATGTGCCCGCATGTCAATTCCCTCAACTACATATCCTTCCTGAAGAAATGCTTCGATCATTCTGCGAAAATCGGCTGTCTTAGACCTCCAGCCATGACATACTAATACCTTTGGCCCTTCAGTTCCCCAGCGGTAAGCTTTGATCCGATCTCCACGATAGCTTGAGTCGATGATTTCAGCACGCTCCAGCAAGTCCGTTTGTGGCTGGGAAAACTTGGTTCTACCTGGCATAGTGAAGTAGTGCCAGATGATCTCTGCCGATTTTTTGGGGGACGCATGTTGCAACACCCCCAAACCCTTTTTGATCAATTCGATCTTCCAGTTCGTTTTAGGGGGTCGATCTGTAGGCCGCTCCATGTCTTCCCCTTCTATTTCGATATATGTTTTGTCTTTCATAGCGCTGTTGTAAATACCAATCGGTATATTACTAATTAAAAAAATAGTTTATACCGACATATCTGTTATTAGTTTGCTAAGAAATTGTTGTACGTACCTATACGACCTTCCGTCTCCCTCAATCCTGGAAAGTGAAATTGCTCCCTCAATAGTCGCATAGAACATGACAGCAAATTCTTCTACGTTGGTATCTTTCTTTATTTGACCTTCAAGTATTCCACGATTAATGATCTTAACCAGTGAATCCTTGATCAATGCAATGGTGCGAATTACCTTGGCTCGGAGAAACGGAAGGTTATCATCTGCTTCAATTGAAGAGTTTAGAATGGGGCAACCACCTGGTATAGGCGGATTGTTTACATATTCTGCATAGTAATCGACCATGGCTTTCAGCTTATCGGGAGCATTACTCTTCGCTTTAATCTCTTTGCTAATTTGTCCCATCACAATCGAAACTCCTCTTTCAAAGGCCGCTGTTGCCACTTCATCTTTGTTCTTGAAGTTTCCATAGATCGCCCCCTTGGTAATGCCGGTCGCTTTGGTAATGTCAGACAAAGAGGCCGCATTGTACCCTTTCTTGTTGAAAATGGGTAGTGACTTATCAATGATCAACTGCCTAGTATGTTCAGGATTTCGCATTATAAGAGCACAAATATACCGATCGGTATTTAATTATCCAAATTCAAAGAATTATTCAGTGACTAAATCCATGATCAGGACTGGTTTCTCTTAAAAAAGGACATGGTTTCCTTCAGGCTTTCGGCCTGTGCATTCAACTCCTGACTACTGCTGGCCATTTCTTCAGCCGCAGAAGCGTTATGTTGCACCAACTCATTTAAGTGCTGAAGTGCATTATTTACCTGCTCCGTGGATTGATTTTGTTCTTTGGAGCCATTCACAATCTCCTGAACGAGCTGTGCGGTCTTTTGAATGTCAGGAATAACTCCACTCAAAAGTTGATCCGAAGTTTCAGCGACCTTCGCACTTGAGGTGATGATATCTTCTATTTCCTCAGCTGCCGCTCCACTCTTGACAGCCAATTTTCTGATTTCAGTAGCAATAACTGAAAATCCCTTCCCCTGTTCCCCAGCGCGTGATGCCTCCACTGCTGCGTTGAGTGCCAGTATGTTTGTTTGCTGAACAATCTCACCGATGATCTTAATTTTCTCAGTAACTGTGTTCATACTGTTGACAGTTTCTTTCACCGCATTGTTAACCTCAGTGATCTCTTCAGTAGCCTTGAGACTGATCTTTTCGGTTTCTTCTGCATTTGAAACATTCATTTGAATCGAAGAAACAATTTCTTCCATCGAAGCTGCGACTTGCTGAGCGGAAGCAGTTTGTTCGTTGGCCCACTCACTGATCTTCTGGGATCCCGAGGAAAATTCCTCCGCCGAGTTTGCAAGGTTATCTGAAACTTGTATACTCTCCCTGACTATTCGTCCGAGGTTCATCATCATCGTCCGCATTTCTTTATAAAGTCCGCGGATCTTTTCCTTATTCAATTCGAATCCGGTATTACCAATAGCAAGGTTAGAGGCGATTAGTGATGCTTCATAAGGCTCAACTCCCAATTCATTCATCAGATTTCTGGTAAAAAGCCAGGCACAGATTATGGAAGCCAGAATGACCAAACCCATAAAAAGATAAGTGTTGGTTCTTATGCCTTCTATTTCAGAAGCCAGTGCTATTGGCGAAATTTCGCTCTCACCATCCACTACCATGTTGTCCAGGAGTGAATTATATGCCATTCCAGCGTAAATGGTGAACCCCAGGGCAATGACTATGATGACTGAGAAAAGGATAGCAATCCGGTATTTCAGTTTCAATTGACTGAGAATTAGAGTTGCCATAGTATTATTTGGTTAATCCGGGCGAGGTATTGTCATCTGTAAATGTAAGTGAAATCAAATCCAAAAATTTAGTATGCATGCATACTAATTAGGTGAGTTGGTTTATTTTCGGGAAATAAAAAAAGCTTTCAGTCATTACTGCTTGAAAGCTTATATTTAGAGTGGTGCTGAGCGCCTGCCTACCGGCAGGCAGGGATTCGATCGAATCCTTGATGTTTGTTGAGAGTTGTGCATAAAAAAAGCCATCCGCCGATTGGCGGACAGCTTTCTGAAGGTGGTGCTGAGTGGATTCGAACCACCGACTCACGGATTTTCAGTCCGATGCTCTACCAACTGAGCTACAGCACCAAAAAATGAGAGGGCAAAACTAGAGAATTCTGTGAAAAGGAAAAACTTTAAAACTGAATTGAGAAAGGAAATTTAAGTATGCAGTACATCTCCCAAATCATATTTCTATTAGTAGCCGGATTCTTCGCGTTTTTGATCTTCAAAAGAGTTAAGAGAATCGCGAACAATATTAAGCTTGGACAGGCAGCAGATCTGTCCGACAACAAAGGCACTCGTCTAAAGAACATGATCCTTGTAGCATTTGGACAAAAGAAAATGTTTAAGCGTCCGATCCCTGCATTTCTTCACCTACTGATCTACCTAGGGTTTGTTCTTATCAATATTGAAGTGTTGGAAATTATCATCGATGGGCTTGCAGGCACACATCGCATTTTTGCTCCATATCTCGGCAGCTTTTATGGGTTTCTGATCAACTTCTTTGAGATCCTCGCACTCGGTGTTTTGGTATCCTGCGTTTTCTTTTTGATCCGTAGAAATGTTTTAAGAGTCAAGCGGTTTCACAAGATTGAGATGGTTGGCTGGCCTACCCTGGATGCAAATCTGATTCTTGTGATCGAGATCTTACTAATGGCAGCAATCCTTGGAATGAATAGCGCAGACCAGGTTCTTCAGGTCCGTGATTCCTATCATTATCCACCAACAGGAAACCTGGTGATCAGTAAAGCCATGTTCTCATTTCTTGCCTCCTTGGATACCGCCTCGTTGGTGATCATTGAACGCAGTGCCTGGTGGTTTCACATTGTAGGCATATTTGCTTTTGCGCTTTATGTCACTTACTCTAAGCACCTGCATATCTTCATGGCATTTCCAAACACATACTATGGATCTCTCAAACCAAAAGGTCAAATGGATAACATGGATGCGGTCACTAACGAAGTAAAGATCATGTTGGGAATGCCTGTTGAAGGAGAAAGTGCTCCTCCTCCGGAAGGTATGAGATTCGGTGCTAAAGATGTGAATGATTTGAGCTGGAAGAATTTGATGGATGCCTATGCCTGTACGGAATGCGGTCGATGTACATCCGAGTGCCCTGCAAATCTTACCGGAAAGAAACTTTCACCCAGAAAGATCATGATGGATACAAGAGATCGGTTAGAAGAAGTCGGGAAAAATGGGCTGGATGACGGCAAATCACTACTGGGTGACTATATCACAAAAGAAGAGATCAATGCATGTACGAATTGCAATGCCTGTACAGAAGCGTGTCCGGTAAATATTAACCCTTTGGATATCATTCTACAAACCAGGAGGTACGTGGCAATGGAAGAGTCAGGATCCCCTGCCAGCTGGAATGCCATGTTCCAAAACATCGAAACAAACTTTGCTCCATGGAAATTTGGAGCTCAGGACCGATTCAATTGGGCCAACGAACTTAAAGACGAAGCATGAGCGAAATTCAAATTCCAACCGTAGCTGATCTTGCTGCTAAAGGCGAAAAACCTGAAATATTGTTTTGGGTAGGTTGCGCAGGATCTTATGATGATCGATATAAAAGTGTTACGAAGGCTTTTGTGAAAATCCTGAACAAGATAGGGACCAACTTTGCTGTTTTGGGGCCAGAAGAGACTTGCACAGGTGATCCGGCAAGACGAGCCGGAAACGAATTCTTGTTTCAAATGCAGGCGATGGCCAACATTCAGGTACTCAATGGATACGAGATTAAGAAGATTGTGACCGCATGTCCGCATTGCTTCAACACAATTAAAAATGAATATCCAGAGCTAGGCGGAAATTATGAAGTGATCCATCATTCTCAATTTCTGCAACAGTTAATAAATGAAGGAAAGATTACCCTTCAGGGCGGTGGAACATTCAAGGGAAGAAAGATCACCTACCATGATTCATGCTTCCTGGGAAGAGCAAACAATGTTTACGAAGCACCAAGAGCCGTTTTGGAAGCATTAGATGCAGAGCTGGTGGAAATGAAAAGGTGCAAGACAAAGGGACTGTGCTGTGGAGCAGGAGGTGCCCAAATGTTTAAGGAGCCTGAAGCTGGAAATAAGGATATCAACATCGAGCGAACAGAAGAAGCACTTGCCACCAAGGCGGATACCATTGCTGTTGGATGTCCATTTTGTCTGACCATGATGTCTGATGGGGTAAAAAACAAGGAACGCGAAAGTGATGTAAAAGTCAAAGACCTGGCGGAACTCATTGCTGAACATGAAGGTTTATCCTAAACCATGTTAGTACCTTTTGACCAAATGCCGGAAAACTCAAGGCTCTGGATCTACCAGGCTGAGCGCAAACTATCTGCCGAGGAAATAAAGTTGATTGCGAATGACACTGACGAATTCTTGACAGGTTGGGCTGCCCACGGAAATGGATTAAAGGCTTCATTTAAAATTGAGCGTGATCAGTTCCTGATCATAACAGTTGATGAGGGCTTCAGTCAGGCGAGTGGGTGTAGTATTGATGCTTCTGTGAACCTCGTTAGAAACCTGGAAAGCCAATTGGGAATTTCATTTATGAACAATAACAAAGTTGCCTTTCTGATCAACGATGAAATCGAATTGATTCCTTTCAACTCAATTAAGGACCAAGCAAGCAATAATATTATTTCTGCTTCAACGAAGGTCTTCGATAACACAGTAAAAAACCTGGGAGAATTTAAATCGAACTGGCTGACTGATAGTGGCTTGACCTGGTTGAACAGGTATTTTAATTAGGGCAACTGCTGTTCATCTTGTTAAGCAATTACTAATTTTATACTAGTATCATTTCTAGTCGAAATTTCGTTGATTGAGTATGCGTAATTCTTTAATGTTCTTGTTGGTTGCTTTCACCATCTCATGTTCGGTGGAAAAAAGTGTTGAAAAGGGTGAGTATGATGCTGTGATCACCAAACTGGGAAATGATCCTGCAAAGAATACCCCAACAGAAAATGTGACTGTCGCAGACGCATTCAGGAATTCCAACAGGATACACGAATCAATTCCATTTTATCGGGAAGCAATTAAGCAGGGAGCACCAGATGAGTCGGTGAACCTCTATCTCGCTCAGGGCCTTAAAGCTGAACAGAAGTACGAAGAGGCACGGGTGGTTCTTGACAAGTATTTACCTAAAGCGAAAGATCCACATTTCAAGAAAATGGCTGAGAAGGAATTACACAATCTTGGCAAGCTGGATGACCTACACGAAGTGACCAACTATTACCGGGTAAAAAATCTTACAGATATCAACACAGCTAGTACGGAGTACTCACCCGTATTCAATAATAATTACCTCTATTTCACATCAAACCGGGATGGAGGAAAGATCTATCGAACAACCGGCACACCCTATACAGATATTTATCGTGTGGCTACAAAAGGAGCAAATGTGAATTTGGCTACACTGGATCAACTGGATCCGATCATCAATCATTTGGATACCAATGAAGGTTCAGTTGCAATTATGCCAGACGGCAGTTCGATCATTTTTGCAAAAGGAAATGATGGAAGGGCAACCGGCTATTCTGAGGTTCACTTGTTTTTTTCCAGGTATCGAAATGGAAGGTGGTCTGAGCCTGTCCCTTTGTCGATAAATGATGCAGATGCTTGGGACTCTACACCCGCATTGAGTCCGGATGGTCATACCCTTTATTTTTCTTCCGATCGGGAAGGCGGATATGGCGGAACAGATTTGTATACAGCAACTATCAACAGAAGAGGACGGTGGGTAGATGTCAGAAATCTTGGTCCGGAAATCAATACACCTGGAGATGAGATGTTCCCATACGTAAGCCAGGATGGCAGCCTGTACTTTTCTTCAACCGGACATCCCGGATTTGGCAAACTGGATATTTTCAGAGCCGTACGTCAAAGAGGTCATATAACAATTGAGAACCTGGGGAAACCGATGAACTCTTCGTCTGATGACTTTGGATTGTATCAATACAACCTGACAAGAGGCTTTTTTACCTCAAATAGAAGAGGTGGCAAGGGCGATGATGACATATACACCTATGTAAATGATGATCCCGATTTGAAAGTCGTAAACTATTTCTTATCAGGAACAACAGTTACTACTGATGATGCTGGTGATGAGATCATCCTTCCCAATACAAAGGTCTCTCTGACCGCAGACAATGGTGACGTAATAGATGAAGTATTCACCGGATCGGATGGTAAGTTCAACTTCCGCGTATACACCGAAGAGCACTATGACCTGATTGGTGAAAAGACTGATTATTTCACAACAAGAAAAGATTTCAGCACTATTGGAAAAACAGTTGATCGAGCTACACTCACGGAATTCATTACCAACGTCAATTTTGAAACCAAGATCCTGATGGAACGCATCGTGATCGAAAAGGCTGTGGTACTTAATAATATTTACTACGATTTGAACAAGGCAGACATTCGACCAGATGCTGCTTTGGTACTGGACAGTCTTGTGCAGATCATGGATGACAATCCAGAAATTTATATCGAGCTTGGGTCTCATACAGATAGTAGAGCTCCGGACGATTACAACATGGATCTTTCAAGAAGGAGAGCACAATCTGCTGTTCGCTATATTATCAACAAGGGAGTAGCTTCAGCCAGAATTGTCGCAAAGGGATATGGCGAATCTCAATTGATTGTCAAGAATGCAGAAACTGAAGAAGAGCACCAACGGAATCGAAGAACGGAATTCAAAGTCCTAAGATATAATCCTCGGGATCGTATTGATGATCTCCCGCCTGATGAAGTCGACGAGTATGACCGCTTCTTCAAAGATTCTAATAACGGAAATTAAGAAAAGGATTTTCTTTGCAAGAAAAAACACATGGCTGACCGCTATGCCTTAAGAGGTGTTTCTGCACAAAAAGAGGATGTCCACGCCGCAATCAAAAACCTGGACAAAGGATTATTTCCCAATGCATTTTGCAAAATAGTTGAGGATATCGCTGGAGATGCCGAATACTGCACAATCATGCATGCAGATGGAGCTGGCACAAAATCTTCACTTGCTTACATGTACTGGAAAGAAACCGGTGATCTATCCGTTTGGCGAGGGATTGCGCAGGATGCTATCATCATGAATGTTGATGATCTGCTCTGCGTTGGCTGCACAGATAACATTCTCCTCTCCTCCACAATTGGAAGAAATAAGAACCTAATTCCTGGAGAAGTGATTGCGGAAATCATTTCAGGAACGGAAGAAACGCTCCAGTTGCTGCGTGACAATGGCATTGATATTCATTCTACTGGTGGGGAAACAGCAGATGTTGGGGACTTAGTCAAAACAATCATTGTAGATAGCACAGTGACTGCTCGAATGCCTAGAAGAAAGGTAATAGCCAACGACAGTATAGAACCAGGGGATCTGATTGTTGGCCTTTCCTCCTACGGTCAGGCTTCTTACGAGCAGGGATACAACGGGGGAATGGGGAGTAACGGACTCACTTCGGCTCGACATGATGTTTTTAGTAATGAGTATGCCAAAAAATATCCGGAAAGCTTCGATCATGGCGTTCCCAAGGATCTCATTTATTCAGGATCCAAAAAACTCACTGATGAGGTGGATAAATCTCCGCTTGACGCTGGCAAACTAGTTCTCTCCCCCACCCGAACTTATGCTCCGGTTATAAAATCCATTCTGAATGAGCTTCGGCAGGAGATTCATGGGATGATCCATTGTAGTGGAGGAGCGCAAACGAAGATCCTTCATTTTGTTGATAATCTCAGAATTATAAAAGACAGCTTACTACCTGTTCCTCCGCTCTTTCAAATGATCCAGCAGGAAAGTGGGACTGAATGGAAGGAGATGTACCAGGTATTCAATATGGGTCATCGAATGGAATTGTACGTCCATGAAGAATCAGTTGATGAGGTTATCGAGATATCCAGGTCTTTTAATGTGGAGGCACAAGTAGTGGGGAGAGTTGAAGCGTCAGAGAATAAAGAATTGATTATCCAATCAGAGTACGGCGTTTTCGAATATTCCTGATAATTAAGATAATTTTTTGCCACAATGACACTAAGCGGTCACAAAGGCCACTAAGTTAATTTTTCTGATATTGGAGGCTTTGTGTCTATTGTGACTTCTTCGTGTTCGTTGTGGTTGATTCTCGCACTGTGAAATTTTCTTTATGCTTCCTGTTTGAATTGTCCTTACGTATCGTAATTTAACTGCATGCATGATAATTATGTAAGCCTCTCAAATGAGCGAGTTTCACTTGAACCACTTACAGCAGAACACATTGAATCGATGAAAGCTATTTGCCAAAATCCGGATATCTGGACCTGGTACACGGAAGATCTATACGAGCCGGATCAAATGGCCAAATGGATGACCAGCAGGCTGAACGAGTCTCACGATGGGAAGAAAATGTCCTATGCTGTTAGATTGAAAGAAGAAGACAGAATTATAGGATCTACAAGTTATGGCAACATCGACTGGGAAGAAAAGGGCATTGAGATCGGGTGGACCTGGCTGGGACATGATTACATTGGAGCTGGCATCAATAAACACATGAAATTCTTAATGTTGGAACATGCATTTGAAAAGATGGACATTGAGCGCCTGGAACTTCGAACCGATGAACGAAATGCCCGATCACGAAGGGCAATGGAGAAGATTGGTGCAAAACACGATGGAACTTTACGTTCCCATCGCTCCACCCAAGGTGGAATCAGAAGAAACACAGCGGTGTATAGCATTCTTAAGTCAGAATGGCCTGAAATCAAAAATTCAATCTTCAAAGGATTTTGAAATGGAAGTTATCTTGATCTTGCTGTCTGTTTTACTGATCGCTGGTGGTGTCATTTTCTCAGTACTACCACCGCTACCGGGGCCAGTCCTCTCCTATGGCGCCATGATTTCTGCACATTACATCTCCAGTGAAACTTCCTTTAGCACCACTTCCTTCGTTGTTTGGGGTATTATCACAGTTATTGTTTTAGTAGCCGATTATGTTCTTCCTGTTGCGGCAACAAAGAAATTCGGAGGAACAAAAGCTGGTGTAATCGGTGGAATGATTGGTTTAGTGGCGGGCGTGCTTTTACCTATTCCTTTTGGGATCATCATTGGTCCGTTACTAGGTGCCATCATTGGAGATTTGTATGGTGGGAATCACATTCGATCAGCATTCAAATCGGGATTTGGATCCTTTCTGGGTTTTGTTCTGGCCACATCCATCAAGGTTTTACTAAGCATTATTCTGGGAGTCATTGTCGTTTGGAAAGTTGGAGAATTCACTTTCAACACGGTCAAAGAGATGTTTTAGACCAACACAATACTTGTCAACCCCGTCACTATGATCAGGTCTACAAACAGCTTTAAACGTTTAAAATCTATGATCTTGTCAGCAACAAATAAGCGGTATAAAAACCACAGAATAAAGGGAATCAATCCCATAAAAAAGATCCGCACAGTCCAGTTTTGAATAGCCAGCAGATATAGGAAAAGCAAAGCAATGGCCGCAAAACAAACCAGGTAAATAATGACCTTAGCCCCTCGAATTCCCCAGACGATTGGCACTGACTGGATTCCGAATATGCGTTCCCCCTTTGCACTGATGATATCCTTGAGTGTCTCACGGATGAAGATTGCTGCACATCCGAAAAGTGCATAAACAATAGCTAGGAGACTCAGTTCTCGATAATACACCATTACCAGAAGAATAGTTAGAATGGTAAGGAAGGAGATCGTAAGTGTACTTAGCAACAACACCCGCTTAATCCCTCCACTATAAGTCCAGAGAGCACCACTGGAAAATATGTGAATTAATCCGACAAACGGATCAATGTAGAATCCTATCGCCACCCCACCTAAAGTCAATACAAGGTGAGAAAGGATCGCTAGCCTCCTCCTCAGGTTTGTTCCTACTACTACCTGGTTTGGTCGGTTGATCATATCGATTTTTTGATCAAAATAGTCATTGATGATGTATCCTCCTGCTCCTATCATAGAAGTGCTCATGATCAACAGTAAAAACTGAAAATTGAACCATTGATCCTGAGATTTTTGCATCAGGAAAATTGCGGTTGCCAATTGAGTATATCCTATAATCAAGAGGTTTGGTATCCTGCTGGCTACAAGAAACCCGGCAATATCTCGGAAACGGAAGATCATTGATGTGATTTACGAATATCCTCCGAAATCAGTTTGTATATATCCCTCCAGTCCTCAGTCTCTAGCATTGAAAGATGTGCCTCTATAGTTTCCACATCATTTCTAACTGCCGGTCCTGTCTGAGATTTTCCAGGGGAAAGCTCAACTGCTTTTTCCAACGTCTCGTCAGCAAGGTGTCTGATTTCCGCAAAGGAGAGCTCCATAGGTTCTAACAGCTTGTCACATATATGATACATGTGATTGGTAAAGTTGCACGCAAAGACTGCTGCTAAATGAAGTCGAGCTCGATTGGTAGAATTCATCAAGCGGATGTCTCCACTGAAGGTTCTAAGGAACCGGAATATCTCCTTATCCGAATCATCACTTCCTTCGATAAAAATGGGAAATGAATTGAAGTTGATCTCTTTTTCTCTTGTAAAGGTTTGTAAGGGATACATCACGCCACTTCTGGAATGTTTTGATAGATCGGCCAATGGACGTGATCCGGAAGTATGCATGACAATACAATCCGATTGATCTAAGGAATCTGAAACTTCCTTGATGGTCCCATCAGGAATAGCCAGTATCGCAAAGTCAAACTCTGAAGTATCCAGGGTATCTACATCCTTGATCAGGTCATCCTCAGGGACTCGACCAAAGACCGTGACTTCATGTTTTTTTGAGATGGCTACAGCAAGATGATAGCCCAGATTTCCAAAACCAACGATAGCTACCTTGCTCATAGAGTAAAAATAGCTGAATTGATCAGGCTTCTACTCCCTTATCACGCATTTTCATGAACTCCGTATACCGTCGCTGGATGGCTACACTGAACCCGATAACCAGAAGAAAGGTCCCTAGCCATAGTAAATTGATCCATGGTTTCTTGACGGCTTCCAGAATTATCCAGTCTTTTTGTGTTGTTTGGATAGCGAAGACGACTGATTCTTCCTCCGGTAAAATAGTTTGAATTGAAATCCTAAACGCAAGGTCATTGATATGATCATCAACACGACCCACAAATTCCTGGTCTTTGATAATGAAAATTGGCTCAGCCAAGTAAGTTTCATACTCTCCCTCAATACTTATAGATGCTTTAACAGCTACATCATTTTCCCCGATCGGATTTCCATCGATTTCAGAGATCCGCTCAAGTGTTTCCAGTGTTGCAACATAATCGTTCACAAAAAAGCGATCGCCGATCCTGACCTTTGTTTCCTCCGGTTCACTCCAATCCTCCTCTACTGCTGGCTTGGGAAAAGTCCTGACATGCGTGTACATATCCGCTGACACTGTTCGGTAGATATCAGGGGAATAAACCGTCATTCCCATGGTTTCATTGATCTGGACCCGTGGAAACAATGTGAACTGTTTGCCCGCTGAAGTAGTGTATTGGATCTCGAAGTAACTATTCTCAGGATTAATAAGGGTCACTGTATCAGACCCATTGGAATCCCTGCGCACATATTTTAATGGATAAGCCGTAGGGATCAATTCATTCTCATCGACCATTCCAACTTCCTTTGTCAACTTTCTTACACCTTTGTAAAGCATTGAATAATTCTCCATTTGCCTGGGCTCATTAACAAACAGAAGTAAGTTGTTCAGATTCATCTCCTCTGGAAACTCACTACTCCATACCATAGAAGTATAATTGGTTGAAAGGATTCTTGAATAACCAGACGAAAAGAGAATGCCTATCAACATCAAAGCAATACCGATGTGAGTGATTGATCCACCAGACAGCTTGAAATTAGACTTAACCAGTGAAATCAAAATGGTGCTATTTGCAATCACCGAATAAACAGATGCCACCAACAATGCCAGGTATACAGGTTCAGTAACTCTTCCTATCACAATAATGATCCCTGAAATCACCAGGGATAACAAGAATGGGATTTTCAACTTAGCCAGGAGCTTCGACTGATCCATTCTCTGCCACCAGAAGAACTGACCCGTTCCTGAAAAGATGGCCAGGAATATTGCCAAGATCAGTTGAGGAATGGAGTATGCCTTATACGTGTCGGTCGATGGGGCCATGTTTAATTGAAACCCTAACCCTTCTGCGATAGAATTGTAAACGGGGATTGATGTTCCCGCAAGAACCTGGAAAGCCATAAAGCAAAGCACAGCTGCTCCTAAAAAAATCCAAAATTCTCGCGTGTACGGAGATACCTGATTCTTTGATGCTTGAACTGAATTCCACATCCTGGCTATCAAATAAATAGACAGAATTATGAAAACAAGTAAGTAGATCAGGAGTTGGCCAGACAATCCAAGATCTGTAAATGAGTGTACTGATGAATTTCCAAGAATTCCGCTTCGAGTTAGAAATGTCGCGTAAAGAATCAATATGAAAGTTGCGGCAACAAGTATCTGTGAAAGCTTCAAAGCTGAACCATTCTTCTTGTATGCAATCATCACATGGATCGCTGCAATAAGGACTAACCATGGAATGTAAATGGCATTTTCTACCGGATCCCAATTCCAGTAGCCTCCAAAGTTCAATGTCTCATATGCCCAATAAGCACCCATAAGAATCCCTATTCCAAGAACAAGCGCTGAGAATTGTGCCCATGGAAGTGCCGGGCGGATCCACTCTTTTCCCTTTCCGATGATTAGCCCGCCAAGGCAATAAGCAAATGGAATAACAGTCGTAGCAAACCCAAGGAATAACGTGGGAGGATGAATAACCATCCAATAATTTTGAAGAAGTGGATTTAATCCATTCCCATCATCAGGAACAAAATTTGGATCGGTTTTGAAAATGGGAGCATCAATTACATCTCTCAATAACATAAAGGGAGAGCTGCCAATCTTGATATCGAATACCACAATTCCCAGGATCATGGATGTTAGGAAGACCTGTGTCAAAGACATGATGAACATGACAGGCGCTTTCCAAAACTTATTGGTGCTGATCAGAACAATGCCAAGAATGGCATTCCAGAACATCCAAAGTAGAAAGGAACCTTCCTGACCCTCCCAGAAACATGAGATTTGGTAATAAACCGGTAAAAGCCTCGAAGAGTGACTGAATACATAGTGGTATTCAAAATAATGACTATTGATCAGGTAGAACAACACGGCCACAATCCCAACAACAGCACCTGCGTGGATATAGAAAACCTTGCTACCGAAAGATGCCCAATGCTCAACCTGATGTCTGCCCTTGTAAAATGAAAAAGCAGCAAGAATGCTGCTTACGAATGCAAGTATTACAAAAAAGTGCCCCAGCTGTCCTTCGAAGTAATGGATCATATCAACTCGCTAGACAATCAGAGTTCAGCACTCAAACTCGGCTCTTCCTGGTATTTGGAAGGGCACTTGAGCAGTATTTTTTCAGCGATGAAATTCTCACCATTATACGCTCCAATGATCACCACTTGTTCAGATTTGGCAAAGTCTGTAGGGATAGGATTGGCATGCAATACACGCTGAGTAAATCCATTCTCATCAACCATATCAAATTTGAAAGAAAGTTTATCCGGACTTTCCTCTATACCAGTGATGATACCTGAAGATGTTCGTGGTAATTCTCCAACCACATGAATGGTTTTTTTGTAGCCATTAGAAGAGAGTTCTTTCGCCTCCCTGAAAGTGACATAAGTGCTGGCATCTCCAGCCATAGTCGTCACAATGATGGTTGCAATGGCAATAACACCGATTGCGATTATGTATTTAGTTTTCATTTTCTTCGATCTCTTTTTCTAAACTTTTAGCTTTCCGATCTAATCTGAAAAGCACCACAAAAAACCCAAGAAGAACGACCAGTACAACTGCAATAACCACATAGATCTTACCTTCCCCTCGGAAGTCATCAGCCATCTGGACTTGTGCATTGGATATAATCCAACACAAAAACATTCCTAATGTCAAAAAGATTTTATATCCCATCAATTTTTTGTCGAATTAGCGAAAAACGAATAGTAATGGTTGTTATCCAATACCCTAGCAATGTCCACCCAACTACCGCTACATAAAAAACCTTTCTCAGGTCACTATTCATATCAAGAGCATTCAAACCTGGGTTACCTCCGTTCCCCGGGTGAAGGCTGTCCGTCAATCGTGGAAGAATAAAGAGAAGAGGCACCATCATGAAGAATGCAAAAATGTTGTATACAGCCGAGATTCGATTACTCTGTTGGTCATCAACAATTGATTTCCTCAGCACGAAATAGGCCAGGTAGATCAATAGTGAAATGGCTGCACCATTTTGCTTTGGATCATTACTCCAGGGTTCACCCCACGTGTAATTGGCCCAGAACATTCCGGTTATGATCCCCAGCACCCCAAATACGATCCCCATGTTAGCCAGTTGAAAGCTATAAATGTCAAATAAAGAGTTACCTGATCTCAGGTACTTTACTGCGTAAACTACAGAGCCTAAAAAGAGCAAGATCATACCAAACCACATCGGAACATGAAAGTGAAGCACCCGAATGGTTTCGTTAAGTATTGGAAGTCGTGGAACAGGAAAAAGGAATCCGGCCACAACGGTGTAAACCAAAAAGATTATACATGCCCATTTCCACCACTCTGATCTCAATAAATAACCCATTATGACTTCCAGGTAAAAGGGAATAAAACAAATGTCAGTGCAATGATAATTACATCCACTGAGACCAGAGTTAGGATGTTCCCTTGTATTTGTGACCAGATCATACCTTCAAGTATTCGGGAAGAAACATTAATGGAAAGGATCAATACCGGAACGATGACAGGGAATCCCAAAACGGCCATCATGATTGATCGATTGCTCGCTTTAAAAGCAATCGCTGAGATCATGGTAAAAGCCGAAGATAAGCCAAGGCAACCAAGTAAAAGGTTAGATAAAAAGAGTGAATGATTGGGAATAGGATTACCAAAGAGGACAGAGTAAACCAAAAGAGATACTAGTGAAATGACCAGTAGATAAACAAAAGAGTATATAAGCTTGGCAATAATTAAATCTGCTGGCTTAGTTAAGAAAAAGTAATACAGGCTCCTGGATTCCTCTTGTACAAAGCTTTTAGAAATCGCATTGATAGCTGTGAAAAGCAGAATGATCCAAAAAAGAGCATTCCAAACTTCAATGCTAATGATCCCATTGAAGGCCAGATATGAAGTGAAAATGGTCGACCCTAAATAGAGCAAAATCCCTGAGATGGGGTTTTGTTGACGCCAGTCAATGATGAAATCTTTTTTTAAGAGTCGGATGATTTCCTGCACGCAGCAAAAGTACAGTCAGAACCGATCAAGTCTTGCATAAGGATAGGGATAGAATTAGCATTGCATAAAATTTCAGCTTTTGGGAAAATCAAATCCTATTCTGGTTACTGGTTCCGCCGGGTTTATTGGGTTTCACCTTTCAAAAAGACTTCTTAATGAGGGCTTTGAAGTTGTAGGCATTGACTCGATCAATGATTACTATGAGGTATCTCTTAAGGAAAGTCGTAACGAGATATTAAAGGAAGAACGAGGTTATTCTTTTTACCACCAGGATCTGAAAGACTATGATGCTTTAAAAGATGTGTTTAAAAAGCACAAGGTTGAAAGAGTGATCAATCTTGCTGCCCAGGCTGGTGTACGTTATTCCCTAACACATCCCCATGCTTATATCGATTCAAACATCACCTCGTTTCTAAACATTCTAGAAGCTTGTAGACACAATGACGTTGGGCACCTGATTTATGCTTCGTCAAGCTCAGTTTACGGGGCAAACACTAAAATGCCTTTTAGTGTCGGACAAACAGTTGATCATCCAATTTCTCTCTATGCAGCGACCAAGAAGTCAAACGAATTGATGGCACATACATATGCTTCAAGTTTTGGGCTTCCTGTTACAGGTTTGAGATTCTTCACAGTGTATGGGCCTTGGGGTCGACCAGATATGGCGCTTTTCCTCTTCACAAAAGCTATTCTTGATGGAAAACCAATTGATGTTTTTAATCACGGTAAAATGAAACGCGATTTCACCTACGTTGACGACATAGTTGAGGGCATTTATCAATTGATCGATTATGTTCCAAAAGGCAATAATGAATGGAATTCAGAAAATCCGGATCCTGCTTCAAGCTTCGCGCCTTATCATCTGTTCAACATAGGAAACAATCAACCTGTGGAATTGATGGATTTCATTTCGGCGATCGAAAATGAGTTAGGCATCAAAGCAAAAATCAATTTTCAGCCTATGCAAACCGGAGATGTTCCTAATACCTTTGCAGATGTTAGCTTACTAAAAGAAGCAGTTGGTTATCAACCAAGTACGAATGTGAAAGACGGAGTAAGGGCGTTTGTGAACTGGTATAAGAATTACAATAATATTAAATCGAATTGAGTAAGAATCAACAAACCATTTTAATAACAGGGGGTGCCGGTTTCATTGGATCGCATGTTGTCAGAAAATTTGTGAGGACTGTTAATTACCGTGTGATTAACCTTGATAAACTCACCTATGCTGGTAATCTGGAAAATTTGCGAGATGTTGAGGATAGCGAAAACTATGAATTCGTTAAAGGAGATATTTGTGATCAAGGATTAATCAATGATCTTTTTAGCCAATATAATTTTGATGGAGTAATACATTTAGCCGCAGAATCACATGTAGATCGTTCCATCACCAATCCTATGGATTTCATTCAAACAAATGTTGTTGGAACGGTTACACTATTAAATTCCGCTAGAGATAGCTGGAAAGATCAAGCCGGAAAGAAATTCTATCATGTCTCAACAGATGAAGTCTATGGGTCATTAGGAGAAAGTGGCTTTTTTACAGAAGAAACATCCTACGATCCAAAATCACCCTACTCGGCCTCAAAGGCAGCCTCGGATCATTTCGTTCGAGCTTACGGGAACACTTACGGGTTACCATATGTGATATCTAATTGCTCAAACAATTACGGGCCGTACCATTTCCCGGAGAAGTTGATTCCTTTGATGATCAATAACATAAGGAACAAGAAGCCCTTACCTGTTTATGGAGAAGGCCAAAATATACGGGACTGGTTGTATGTTGAAGACCATGCTGAAGCGATCTTTCAAATATTCAAGAATGGGAAAGTTGGAGAAACTTATAACATCGGAGGTTTCAATGAGTGGAAAAACATAGATTTAGTGAACTTGCTATGTGACATCATGGACGAAAAACTGGGCAATGCACTTGGTACATCAAGAGAGTTAATCACCTTTGTTAAGGATCGTGCAGGGCATGACATGAGATACGCGATTGATGCGTCAAAACTTTCCAATGAATTAGGCTGGAAACCTTCCCTACAATTTAAGGAAGGCTTGGAAAGGACAGTTGAGTGGTATCTTGAAAATGAAAAGTGGTTGAAGGATGTCACCTCAGGTGAATACCTTAGGTATTACGAAACCCATTACGAGAACAGATGAAAGGGATCATATTAGCCGGCGGGTCAGGAACCAGGTTGCACCCACTAACTTATGCAGTGAGTAAGCAAATGCTTCCTGTATACGATAAACCCATGATCTACTACCCCCTCTCAACCTTGATGTTGGCAGGAATAAATGAAATATTGATCATTAGCACTCCCAGAGACCTTCCGATGTTTGAGAGTTTACTTGGTGACGGCTCTCAAATTGGATGTCGGTTTTCATACGCTGTTCAGGAAGAACCGAAGGGACTTGCTGAAGCTTTCATTATCGGAGCAGATTTCATTGGTTCGGATAGTGTTTCATTGATTCTAGGAGACAACATCTTTTATGCCTCTGGTTTTTCAAGGAAATTACAAGGATGTGTAAACCCAAGTGGTGGAATTGTTTTCGCTTACCACGTGAATGATCCAGAAAGGTATGGGGTTGTAGAATTTAATAACGAAAGAAAAGCAATTTCCATTGAAGAAAAACCAAAAAAGCCAAAGTCAAATTACGCCGTTCCTGGATTGTATTTCTACAACAATGAAGTGGTTGAGGTGTCAAAGAATGTAAAACCAAGCCCAAGAGGTGAGTTGGAAATCACAGATATCAACAATTACTTTCTCAATAAGGGCACACTAAATGTTGAAGTATTTGATCGCGGTACAGCATGGCTCGACACAGGCACATTTGCCTCGTTGATGCAAGCTGGCAATTTCGTGCAGGTGTTAGAAGAAAGACAAGGACTTAAAGTTGGATGCATCGAGGAAGTAGCCTACAAAATGAAATTTATATCATCTGACCAACTGGAATTATTGGCAGACAAACTCAAGAAAAGCGGGTATGGTGAATACTTACTTAAAGTACTTAATCAATGACAGCAGAAAGAACAAATTTGGAAGATTGCTGGATCATTGAACCTTCCGTTTTCGAAGATGAGCGAGGATACTTTTATGAAGGCTTCAATTCAGCTAAGTTCAGTGACCTGACAGGTTTTGAGTTTCATGTAAAGCAAATCAATCAGTCCCGATCGTCTAAAGGTGTTTTGAGAGGCCTGCATTACCAAAAGGCTCCAAAATCTCAAGCTAAACTGATCTCTTGCATTGAAGGAGAGGTACTAGATGTTGCCGTTGATCTCAGACCAAACTCTCCTACTTTTGGAGAATATGCAATGGTAAGGCTCTCAGCCCACAACAAGAAGCATTTTTACATGCCAAAAGGAATGGCACATGGGTTTTTAGTACTCTCTGATTATGCCAAGTTAATGTACCAGGTCGATGAATTATATTCTCCTGAACATGACACTGGTATTATTTACAATGATCCCGACCTGAATATCAGTTGGGGAATGTCGGAGGGTGACATAACACTATCAGAAAAAGACAAGGAATTGCCTTTTTTCAAAGATTCGGAATTTAGTTTTTAAATGACACAAAAGAAAGTTCTTATCACAGGTGGCGCAGGATTTTTAGGATCTCACCTTAGCGATCGATTCATCAATGAAGGTTTCAAGGTCGTCGCAATGGACAACTTGCTAACTGGAGACATATCCAACATCGAACACTTAATGGGGCATAAAGATTTTGAATTCCATCATCATGATGTTTCGAAGTATGTTCACGTACCTGGCAAATTAGATTATGTACTGCATTTTGCCTCACCTGCTAGTCCAATCGACTATTTGAAAATGCCCATTCAAACGATGAAGGTCGGTTCGCTTGGGACACTAAATTGCTTAGGCCTATCAAAAGACAAAGGTGCCAGAATGCTGATCGCTTCTACTTCTGAGGTTTATGGAGACCCATTAGTTCACCCTCAAAAAGAGGATTACTGGGGGAATGTCAATCCAGTAGGACCAAGAGGTGTGTATGATGAAGCAAAAAGATTCCAGGAAGCCTTGACCATGGCTTACCATACTTTCCATGGATTAGAAACTCGAATAGTACGAATATTCAACACATTCGGTCCAAGAATGAGACTTGATGATGGAAGGGTGCTACCAACATTTATTTCTCAAGCCTTAAGAGGAGAAGATCTGACAGCCTTTGGTGACGGTTCGCAAACCCGCTCATTCACATATGTAGATGATTTAGTCGAAGGAATCTACCGATTGTTAATGAGCGATTATCCTCATCCTGTAAACATTGGTAACCCTCAGGAAATTACCATCAAGGAATTTGGAGAAGAGATTATCAAACTAACAGGAAGCAATTCAAAGATTATTTATGAGGATTTACCCAAGGATGATCCAAAGCAAAGAAAACCTGATATCTCATTGGCAAAAGAAGTACTTGATTGGGAACCAAAATTTACTCGAGCCGAGGGGCTTAAGCCAACACTTGATTATTTCCAAAAGAAAGTATTAGGGTGAAATTTTAGGCCTATTTTTGCGCCCTGATTCTTAAAAAGGGTGGAATACAAAGTAGGTATCATCGGGCTTGGCTATGTGGGTTTACCACTTGCAGTTGAAAGTGGTAAACATTTTCCAACAATAGGTTATGACATTAACGAACAGCGGATCAAAGAGCTTGAGTCCGGGATCGACAAAACGCTCGAAGTTGATAATGAAGAACTTAAGCAATCAAACTCTCTAAGTTTTTCTTCTGACATCCATGATCTCGAAAGCTGCAACTTTTATATTGTTACCGTTCCCACACCGGTTGATGAAAACAAAAACCCTGATCTAAAGCCGATAAAATCTGCTTCCAAGGCTACAGGAAAACTTTTGAAAGAAGGAGATATCGTTGTTTATGAATCAACTGTATTTCCAGGCTGCACTGAAGAGATATGTGCTCCAATATTGGAAAAACAAAGTGGGCTGAAATTTAATCAGGATTTTTTCTGCGGATATTCGCCAGAACGAATCAATCCGGGAGATAAAGAACACCGCATTGTCAACATATTGAAGGTGACAAGTGGAAGTTCTGAAGAAACAGCACGAATTGTTGATGATTTTTACAATAAACTAATCTCTGCCGGGACTTACCTCGCATCTTCAATAAAAGTAGCGGAGGCTGCAAAAGTTATTGAGAACTCTCAACGCGACATAAACATAGCTTTCGTTAATGAGTTGGCACTCATTTTCGAACGTTTGAATATTGATACTTCTGAAGTTCTTGAAGCGGCAGGAACTAAATGGAACTTCCTCCCATTTAAGCCAGGCTTAGTTGGTGGCCACTGTATCGGAGTTGATCCGTTTTACCTTACTCAGAAAGCGGAAGAAGTTGGGTATCAGCCACAAGTGATTCTTTCCGGAAGAAAGATCAATGACTCGATGGGCGAGTTTGTAGCTCAGCGAGTGATCAAATTAATGGGAGAAAAAAATCAGCTGAGTAACAATTCCAATGTACTGATACTAGGATTCACCTTTAAAGAGAATTGTCCTGATACCCGAAACACTAGAGTCATTGATATTTACAATGAATTGAAGACTTATCATGTAAATATTGAGGTGTTCGATCCACAAGCTGATAACAAGCAGGTTCAAGAAGAATATGGGATATCACTTGCCAGCAAAATAGATGGCAACTATGACGCGATCATTTTAGCAGTAGCCCATAGAGAGCTACTTGGTATGAATTGGGATTCAATCAGAAAAAGAACGCCTGTAATTTTTGATGTCAAAAGTGTCCTTGATAAGAAGTTGGTAGATGGGAGACTTTAAACAAAATATCATCCCACATTCTCACTCGATTAAGCATATTGATCGTGTCAGGAAAAACGGCTTCAAGCCAATAGTGATTTGGTTTACTGGTCTATCAGGCTCAGGCAAGTCTACTTTAGCAAGTGCCCTTGAAACCTACTTGTACACTGAAGGATTCAACACTTATATTCTTGATGGCGACAATGTCAGAAAAGGTTTGAACAGTGATTTGGACTTTTCAGCGGAAAGTCGCAAAGAAAACATCAGAAGGATAGCAGAAGTCTCACGCTTATTTCTAGATGCGGGTGTGATAGTTTTAACTGCATTCATTTCTCCATTCAAAAGTGATCGAGCCGCCGCAAGAAATTTAATCGGAGAAAAGAATTTCCTCGAAGTATTTGTCAACTGTCCACTTGAGGTTTGTGAGCAACGAGACACAAAAGGACTTTACAAAAAAGCCCGAGCCGGTGAGATCACTAACTTCACAGGAATTGATTCTCCTTTTGAGGAGCCTGATGAGGCAGATATAACAATCAATACTGACACTGATACCTTAGAGCTTGGTTTAAAAAGACTAAAAGAGATCATAGAACCGAGATTGGCCATATGAAGAATTATAACCTTACTCATTTAAAAGAACTAGAATCAGAATCGATTTACGTTTTGCGGGAAGTGTTCGCTCAATTCCAAAATCCAGCGATACTATTTTCAGGTGGAAAAGATTCCATTGTTGTAACTCACCTTGTTAGGAAAGCATTTCACCCAGCTAAAATCCCATTTCCATTGGTTCACATAGACACAGGTCATAACTTTCCTGAAACGATTGAGTTTCGAGATAATCTTGTTAAAGACTTAGGCGCTCGTTTGATCGTAGGCTCAGTTCAAAAGTCTATCGATGAAGGAAGAGCAACCGATGAAAAGGGTAAGAATGCAAGCCGTAATGCAATCCAAACAGTCACCCTATTAGATACGATTGAAGAACAGCAATTTGATGCCTGCATTGGAGGGGCCAGAAGAGATGAGGAGAAAGCACGAGCAAAAGAAAGGTTCTTTTCTCATCGTGATGAATTTGGTCAATGGGATCCCAAGAATCAGCGGCCTGAATTGTGGAATATCTTCAATGGGAGACACAATTATGGAGAGCATTTTCGAGTATTCCCATTAAGTAATTGGACAGAGATGGATGTTTGGCAATACATACTATCTGAGAATATCTCCATACCTTCTTTGTACCTGGCTCATACAAGGAAAGTGATCTGGAGGAACAATACATGGTTACCCATGTCTGAATTCATCCAAATTGATAACTCTGAAGAAGTTGTGGAGAAGAAAATGAGATTCAGGACGCTTGGAGACATCACCATTACAGGTGGAATTGAATCAGATGCTGACTCATTGGAAAAAATTGTAGAAGAAGTCGCAGCTGCTCGTCATACCGAACGAGGGAATCGAGCCGACGACAAACGTTCTGAAACTTCCATGGAGGATCGAAAAAAGGAAGGATATTTTTAATTGGCTTTTCGCGTTAGCTATTGGCCATTAGCAATGAGGGACTTTACAAAATATGATATTTGGAATGATGGAATTGAGCTATCCGTCAAACTTTATAAGCTCACAGATTCATTTCCGGAGCACGAAAAGTTTGGATTAACGATCCAAATAAAAAGAGCCTCAATTTCGATAACTTCCAATTTCGCTGAAGGATGTAGTAGATCCTCTGAAAAAGATTTCAAAAGGTTCATTGAAATTTCCTTAGGATCGGCATTTGAAATTAAGACCCAGTTAATCGTTTCGAACAAGCTTGGATATCTTTCAAATGAAGAATTGAATGAGATCATTGTTTCCATTGATAAGATCTCAAAGCAACTCAATGCTCTTAGAAGCAAAATTATCAATGAAAAAAACTAAGCCAATGCAAACAGCCAATGCCAATAGCTATCTCGATATGGAACTCCTACGCTTCACCACCGCTGGAAGTGTAGACGATGGCAAAAGCACCTTAATTGGAAAGTTGCTTTATGACTCGAAATCAATCTTTGAGGATCAGTTAGATCAGGTTAAGCAAACAAGCGAACGGAAAGGGAAGTCTGAAGTTGATTTGGCTCTGTTGACTGATGGGCTTAAGGCTGAACGAGAGCAAGGGATAACCATTGATGTTGCTTATAGATACTTCGCAACCCCAAAAAGAAAATTCATCATTGCCGACACTCCTGGGCATATTCAGTACACCCGGAACATGGTAACAGGAGCTTCAACAGCTAACGTTGCACTGATACTAATTGACGCAAGAAACGGTGTTGTTGAACAAACATGTAGGCATTCAATTATAGCCTCATTGCTCCAAATTCCTCATATCATTGTTTGCATCAATAAAATGGACCTGGTTGACTACAGCGAAGAAGTGTATGAAAAAATCAAAGATGATTTTGAAAGTTTTGCATCTAAGCTTGATGTCAAGGATGTTCGCTTCATTCCAATTAGTGCATTGAAGGGTGACAATGTGGTAAATAGGAGTGATAAAATGACATGGTTTGAGGGATCAACCTTACTTTACACTCTGGAGAATATACATATAGGAAGTGACCACAATCACATTGACTGTAGGTTTCCCGTTCAAACAGTAATTCGACCACAAACTGAAAAGTATCACGATTATCGTGGGTATGCCGGAAGGATTTCAGGAGGCATATTCAAACCGGGTGATGAAGTAATTGTCTTACCATCCGGTTTCACCTCGAAGATAAAGTCGATTGACACATTTGATGGATCAGTCGAAGAAGCTTTTGCACCAATGTCTGTGACAATAACTCTGGAAGACGATATTGATATCAGCAGAGGAGACATGATTGTTCGGACAAATAATCAACCAGAACCTGTCCAGGATATTGAGGTAATGTTATGCTGGCTAAACCAGAAGGGCCCTCAACCGCGTGCCAAGTATACCATCCGTCATACTACATGTGAAGCCAAGGCAATGATGAAAGAACTGAGGTATAAATTAGATATCAACACACTTCATAGGAATGAAGAAGACAAGAATATCACAGCCAATGATATTTGCCGTGCTGAACTTCGAACAACAAAACCTTTGCTTGTTGATCCATATAGAAGGAATCGTACAACAGGTAGTATAATATTAATTGATGAGGCAACGAACGAAACTGTTGCTGCTGGAATGATCATTTAAAGATGGATTTGAATTCTCTACTTCAAGTCGCTAAGCAAGCGGCAAAAGAAGCAAGTGTTGAAATTTTGAAAATCTACGAATCAGGAGATTTTTCAATAGAAGCAAAAGCCGATAACTCCCCATTAACTTTAGCCGATCAAGCAGCACATAAAGTCATCGTTAAGCATCTTGAGCAAACCAAATTACCAATTCTAAGTGAAGAAGGAAGGACAATCCCCTATGAAGAACGTTCAAAGTGGGAATACTTTTGGATGGTTGACCCACTGGATGGAACGAAAGAGTTCATCAAGAAGAATGGAGAATTTACCGTCAACATCGCTCTTATTCACAAATCAAAGCCCATTCTTGGTGTAGTGCTCCCTCCTGTTTTCGACGAATTGTATTGGGCTATTGAAGGTCAAGGAGCTTTCCTTGAAAAGAATGAAGTAGAGACCCAACTTAAGAGTTCGAAGAAGGGTCTTATGGATCGTAATATTAATGTGGTTGCTTCAAGATCCCATATGAGCCCTGAAACGGAAGCGTTTGTTTCGAAAATGAATAGTCCATCGATTTTATCAAAAGGTAGTTCTTTGAAGTTTCTTTTAGTCGCTTCAGGTGAGGCAGATGTGTATCCGAGATTTGGTCCAACAATGGAATGGGATACTGCTGCAGCACATATCATTGTTAAGGAGGCGGGAGGGTCGGTTACATTGGAAGATCAGCAAACTCCACTCTTTTACAACAAAAAGGATTTATTAAATCCATACTTTATAGTTTTGCCCACTTAATTGAAATCCGGGGATGTTTTCCAAATTTTTAAGGTATAGTTTGATTGCGTTCTTATGTTCTACCACAGTGATTTGTGCCCAGGATATCAACAGCATTGAACTACAGAATTTACATGTAGATGAATTGTCAGATGAACAGGTGCAAGCTTTCATACAGCGAGCTCAATCTTCTGGCATGTCTCAGACTCAATTAGAAGCATTAGCAAGGCAACGAGGAATGCCTGAATCTGAGATATCTAAGTTGAGAGCTAGAATTCTTGAGTTAGACCCCAATGCAGCTGGAGGAATTCAAGAGGCGTTAGATCAAAAGGATAGCCGCTTAAGAGTTGATCCATTAGGCCCGTTACTTATTGATATTCAAGACCTAGAACTAAGGGATCTTCTGGAAAAAGAGACCGAAGAGTTTGGGGTTTTTGGATTAGACATGTTTGAGATGGAAAATGAGATCAGCTTTGAAAGCATGCTGAACATACCAACTCCAAAAAACTACATACTGGGAGCTGGGGATGAATTAATTATTGATGTTTATGGTGCTTCGGAAATCACTTATCGCGAAGAGATTTCCCCGGATGGACAAATCATCATCCAAGGAATTGGTCCAATAAGAGTAACAGGAATCACGGTGGATGAAGCCAGATCGAGAATCTTCAGCAAACTAACAAATATTTATTCAGGATTGAGAGGACCTAATCGCAACACTTATGCCCAGATAACGGTAGGGAATATTCGAGCGATTAAAGTCAATGTTGTTGGTCAGGTTGATCGACCTGGCACGTATACTTTAAACTCATTTTCCAGTGTAATGAATGCCCTTTACCTTGCTGGTGGACCTACTGAAAAAGGGTCACTGAGACAGATTCGTTTGATAAGAGATGGCAATGAAGTTGCAACTTTTGACGTGTATAAATACCTTTTTGAAGAAACGAATTACGATAATGTCATTCTTCAGGACGGAGATCAGGTAGTTGTTGATCCATTTGTCAATAGGGTAAGTCTGACGGGGGCTGTCAAGAATCCTGCTATGTACGAATTAATTGAAGGCGAGACACTTGAAAGTCTGATCAATTTCTCAGGTGGCTTTGAAGGAGATGCATACAAAGAAACCATTTCGTTCGAAAGAAAAAATGGTCGAATGAAATCCATTGTTACGGTAACTAAGGACAATATTAGTAGTTCATTGCTCCAAAATGGAGATTCAATTAACATTGGACAGGTTATTAACCGGTTTGATAATAGGGTAAATATTGCTGGAGCTATCATGCGACCAGGTAATTATGAACTAAGAGAGGGCATGATGCTCTCCGACCTTATTGGCCAAGCTGAGGGATTGAGAGAAGATGCATTTAAAGGACGAGGCAATGTGTTTCGACAAAACCCCGATCTTACCCTTAGAAATATTGCATTCAATGTTGGAGAACTTATGAATGGGTCTCAAGATCTACTCCTTCAAAACGAAGATCGAATTATCATACCTTCGATTTTTGACCTTAGAAGAGAACTAACGGTTCAAATTAACGGTGAAGTTGGGGTCCCAGGTACTTATCCTTTCTTAGAAGAGATGACCGTCGAAGATTTGATCAATATTTCAGGCGGCTTCAAAGAGTCAGCAAATAAATCGATTGTCGAGGTAGCAAGACAAGTGAATTATGATCAAAAAGAAATTGGTCGCTCTGCTGAAATATTCACCTTCGAGATTAATAAAGATCTTGATCTTTCAGATTCAGCTTCGACATTTGAGCTAAAGCCATTTGATGTGGTGCTGATCAAAAGATCTTCATTCTACCAGGAGCAGAAACTGGTAAAAATTGAGGGTGAGGTGCTATATCCTGGATATTATGCCTTGGAGACAAGGGATGATAAGATATCAGATTTAATCAAAAGAGCAGGTGGCCCAACGGAATATGCTTATCTCAAAGGAGCAACTATACTTAGACGTACTGAATTCTATCAACCGGAGGTAGATAGCCTTATCTACATAGATAATGACGACCTAGAGGCCGACAAATATCGCTCTGAAAGATTGAAGGAATTACAGCAACGAGATACCCAGAATGAAATTGATCTTCTGGGAGCGGTTGAAAATATCGGTATCAACCTTGAAGAGTCACTAAAATCACCGGGTTCAAAATTCGACCTAATCTTAAAGGAGGGCGATGTATTAAGTGTTCCCACAGAGCTGCAAACCGTGCATGTTAGGGGAAATGT
This sequence comes from Cyclobacteriaceae bacterium, assembly GCA_965267415.1. GTDB lineage: Bacteria > Bacteroidota > Bacteroidia > Cytophagales > Cyclobacteriaceae > Ekhidna. The sequence goes on from OZ253955.1 coordinate 2,419,407, forward strand.
TTTATATCCTAACACCTTAAGGTACGAACCGGGCATGAGTTTCAAAAGCGCCATATCGAAAGCGGGCGGATTTGCGGATAATGCCCGCCCAGGCAAATCATATGTAATATATGCTAACGGTTCTGCGCAGCAAACTAAACGGTTATTATTCTTTCGGAACTTTCCATCAATAGAGCCTGGGGCTGAAATAATTATTCCAAAAAGAATGAGAGAAAGAACTCCTCTGAATATTCAGCAAGTCCTAGGAATTACATCTTCATTGGCAACTTTGGTTCTGGTAATCACTCAGATCAACAATACAAATTAAAGTATGGCAAAAGAAGCTGATCAGGAAGTTGATTTAATTCATTTGATTAGGGAGATCTGGTCAAAACGAATTTTTGTATTCAAGGTATCTACAGTTTTCATTGCCATTGGGCTTATAATAGCTTTTACTTCTAAGGTCGAGTACATTGCATCATGTAGATTGTTACCTGAAAGCCAGGAAGGAAACCTTCCTGATTTAGGAGGATTTGGAGGATTAGCAGGCTTGGCCGGTATTAACTTGGATATGAAGAGTTCTGGTGTTCTTACTCCAGAGCTTTATCCCGAAATAGTAAGAAGCACCACCTTCTTAACGGACATGATCAATGCGCCAATCTACTTCGAGAAGCTTGATACTACATTATCTAGTTACAATTATTTGAAAGACATTGATCGACCATCGCTATTGGGGTGGATCAAAAAATATACCATTGGCCTGCCAGGACAGATCAGAAAACTGTTTATCTCATCAAGCAATGATTACTCTGGCTCTAACGATGAAATGTTGAGACTGTCAAAAGATGATTGGGAAATCATTCAAGATTACTCAGACCGCCTTTCTGTGAGCGTTGATGAACGAACCGGAATTATTGATATTCAAACAGAATTACCAGACCCCTTGGCTGCGGCAAAGACTACTGCACATTTAGTGGAGGTTCTTACAGAAAGAGTGACAGACTACAAAATCGAAAAGGCGAGACAAGAATTGATATTCATTGAAAATCAATTCTTGGAGGTCAAGGAAGAATATGAAAGAAAACAACACCGGCTAGCAAGATTTACTGACAGAAACCGCAACATTACGACCTCCATTGTTCAGACTGAATATCAAAGACTTCAGAATGAAATGGATATTTCTTTTGAAGTATATAAGGGGCTAGCTTCACAATTGGAACAAGCAAAAATTAAGGTAAAAGAAGAGACACCAGTATTTACAGTTTTGGAGCCAGTAAGAATACCCGAAGATAAGGCTAAACCAAGTAGGATGGTTATTATGATAATCTTCACGTTTCTCGGTGTGTTTACGGCGATATTTTACATTTTACTGGCTCCATTGATCTTCGGAAAAGAATAAGTTGACTCATTACCAAGAAACCTACATATCTGAATGGATAAATTGAAATTTGCAATCGTTGGGTGTGGTCGTATTGCCAATAGGCACGCAGAGCACATAATGAATCACGGCGAATTGGTTGGTTGCTGTGATATTGAGTCCGAAAGGCTAGCTGAGTTTGCAAAAAACTTTGACACTAAACCATTCAATAATATAGATGATCTGTTGAAAGAGGTCGATGCCGATGTGATCAGTTTATGTACACCGAATGGACTACACTTTGAGCATACCATAAAATCGCTTGAATCAGGATTTCACGTTTTATGCGAAAAACCAATGGCGATGAGCGTAGACGAATGCGGAAAGATGATCGATACCTCACTAAAAGTGAATAAAAGACTTTTCGTTGTAAAGCAGAACCGGTTTAATCCACCAGTTGCAGCAGTCAAAGAAGCCATAGATCAGGGAAAGCTTGGACCTATCTTATCTGTACAGTTGAACTGTTTTTGGAATCGAAATGAAGCGTATTATAAAAACTCATGGAAAGGCACCAAGAAAATGGATGGGGGAATACTTTATACCCAATTCAGTCATTTTGTAGACCTTTTATATTGGCTTGTAGGAGATATCAAATCCGCATCAGGAATGTATGGCAATTATGCACATGATGGAATTGTAGAATTTGAGGACAATGGAGTTGCCATTCTGGAGTTTCATAATGGAGCTTTGGGTTCAATTCACTACACGATAAACAGCTACGGAAAGAATATGGAGGGGTCATTGACCATTTTCGGAGAAAGAGGAACTGTGAAAATTGGAGGTCAATACCTAAATGAGTTAGAGTATCAAAATATCGAGGAGTTTGTAATTGAAGGACTTCCACCTGGAAATCCTCCAAATAATTATGGTCAATATCAAGGTTCAATGTCTAACCACGGAGAAGTTTATGCCAATGTAGTAGATGTTCTTTCGGGAACCGGACGAATTGCCACTAATGGGTTTGAAGGGCTTAAAACAGTAGAAATAATTGATAAGATCTATACCTCCTCCGGATGGAAAGGCCTCAAGAACTAAAATCATCAATTGTTGATGTTACTTTCGGGGAAAATGTTAAAGTTGTTAATCCCTCGAACATTTACGGTTGCATAATCGGAAATAACTGCTTCGTTGGCCCTTTTGTGGAAATCCAAAAGAATGTTCGAATTGGTGATAATTGTAAAATCCAATCGCATTCATTTATCTGTGAGCTTGTGACTATTGGAAATAATTGCTTTGTAGGTCACGGGGTTATGTTTGTCAATGACCTGTTTTCTGGTGGGGGGCCTGCAATGGGAGATATCTCCAAATGGAAATCAACACAAATCGGAAGTAATGTTTCTATTGGATCCAATGCGACAGTACTTCCAGTGGATATATGTGACAATGTTGTTATCGGAGCTGGAAGCGTGATAACCAAGCCCATAACTGACCCAGGAATTTATGCGGGAAACCCAGCCAAAAAAATTAGAGATTTATGAAAGTCCCATTCGTTGATTTACATGCTCAATATCTCACAATTAAGAATGAGGTTGATCATGCCATTCAATCAGTTATAAATGAAACTGCGTTCATAAGAGGTAAATTTGTTGACCAGTTTGAGAACGATTATGCGAAGTTGTATGGAGTAAATCACTGCATAGGAGTAGCCAATGGAACCGACGCTATTTACATAGCCCTGAAAATGCTTGGTGTCGGCAAAGGAGATGAAGTGATTACGGTCGCCAATAGTTGGATATCAACCTCTGAAACAATCAGCCAGGCGGGCGCAACTCCAGTGTTCATTGATATAGAACCCGACCATTACACCATTGATGTTGATCGAATCGAAAAAAAGATCACCGAAAAAACAAAGGCAATTATCCCTGTTCATCTATATGGACACCCAGCAGATCTAGACCCTATTGTAGCGCTTTGTAAAAAATATGATCTAAGATTAATCGAAGATTGTGCTCAAGCCCACTTTGCTGAATACAAAGGAAGAAGGGTCGGCCTCTTTGGAGATGTAGCAACCTTTAGTTTTTACCCTGGTAAGAACCTGGGAGCCTATGGTGACGCAGGGGCAATAGTTACAAATGATGATGAGTTGGCAGAGAGGTGCAGGATGTTTGCTAATCATGGAGCTCTGACAAAGCATGGACATAAAATAGAGGGAATTAATAGCCGGTTGGACGGACTTCAAGCCGCCATATTGAGTGCTAAGCTTCCATACATACTTGATTGGACTAAGAAGCGAAAAGAGTTAGCAATTACCTACAACGAATTATTAAAAGATCTACCGGAAATAGCTGTTCCGAAAGTGGCCGAATTTGCTGATCATGTCTATCACCTTTATGTGATTCGAACAGAGAGAAGAGACAAATTGAGAAATGAACTAGCATCCCACGGAATAGGAACAGGAGTTCATTACCCAACTCCTCTACCCCTATTACCAGCCTATAGACACCTTAACTACGTCAGTATCGATATTCCAATTGCTTCAAAATACTCAGAGCAAATAATCTCAATTCCAATGTATCCGGAGTTATCATTCGAAAATCAGCAGTACATTCAAGAGACTATTACAAGAGTTTTATGATAGATGACTGACTCTTCCTCAAAAAACTATTTCTATACCCTAGTAAGAGTCGGTACTTCTCTTTTGTTTCCGCTTATAACATTTCCATATGTTTCGAGAGTTTTGGGTGCTGAAAAATTGGGTGTAGTAAGTTATACCCATTCGCTTATTCAATATATAATTCTTTTTACTGAATTAGGGCTCTCAGTTTATGGTGTCCGTGAAATTGGGAAAGTTTATGATAACCCTCGCAAATTGAAATCTACTTTTACTGAACTACTAATAATAAAAGTAATCAATACGGGTCTAGTACTTATTACGTTTTCTATAATATTAAGAATCTTTCCTAGTCTAATACCAGAAAGTGGAACTCTTGTTTGGATTTCCTTCGGTTATATCTTACTTAATGTTGGAGTATTGGATTGGTTATTTCAGGGAATCCATAGGGTTAAGATTATAGCAACTCGGACGATTGTTGCTAGAGTAGCGATATTAATTTGTTTGTTCCTATTCGTAAAATCAGAATCAGACTATTGGGTATATTACGTTCTTTTGTCACTCGATACCGTTGCGTCCCTATTTTTTGGTATTTATTTTTCGAGATCCTTGATTTCATTTAGGCAAAGACTTACATTTTTGCATCACTATAAGCCGCTTCTCGCACTTTTTAGTGTTCAAATAATGGTGGGATTCTATATCCATATGGATAAGTTCATGCTTGGATTGATGGCTTCAATGGAGGATGTAGGAAATTATACAATATCTCTGAAAATTGTTAAAGTTGTTCAATCTATAATCACTTCAATTGGATTGGTTATGATTCCCATTCTGACAAAAATTATAGATGAGGGGAATTCAATTTACTCTGCCACGAAAAAAACATTGGATTTTATCATATTCCTTTCCATACCATTAACTGGAGGGCTTTTGATAATTAAAAACGAACTAATTATGCTGTTCGCTGGCAATGAGTATACAGGTGCTATTGAACTATTGGCAATACTGGCTCCAATTGTGATTTTTGTTGGACTTAGCAACTTATACGCGACCCAGCTTTTAGTAGCGGGCGGGTTCGAAAGATCATATTTTCTTATTGCTTTTCTTGGGGCTTCTATCAATCTTACAATGAATATTATTCTTATCCCGAGCTTGAGAGCATCTGGTGCAGCATATTCCACATTACTTGCTGAAGGGGTGGTGGCATTGGTAAGCATGATAATATGTCGATTTCACTACAAAGACTTACCTTTGCCAAGAATTATAATGGTCCTGAGATATAGCTTTTTAACACTTTTATTTTATCCGATCTATGTTTCAATGAAAGGACTAGATTTAAATTCCTCGCTTACCTTCATCCTTTTTTTCATATGCTGTTTACTCCTTTACGCTGGAACTCTTTGGTTAGTATTCAGAGATCAACAAGTGATAATGATCAAAAACAAACTATCGCAACTTTTGAAATCTGACTTGCGCTAATTTGGACTAATTGGAAAGATTAAAATTTATCCTATCAAATTAACCTTAGCAAGGGATATAGACCATTAACTGAAATCTACTTGAAAAATTAACCTAAACCTATGGGCTTACTAAGGAAATTGAAATTAAGCATTATAGAGAAGTACAATACCTTATCTCAACATGCTAATCTAATTGAAGCAAGAAATATAAAACTGGAGCTCCAAAAAAGGGCATTAGCCGAAACATGTGACTATATCGACAAAAACATGAGTAATGTTCAGTCAGTCACAACAAAAGAGGAGGTGCTTATTCAATCAATCAAAAATGTGAAACTTGACGGCCTTTATCTCGAATTTGGCGTCTGGATGGGGGAAACAATTAACATAATCTCTACAGTTACAGATGAAGAAATTTTTGGCTTTGATTCCTTTGAGGGATTACCTGAGGATTGGCGAGACGCATTTCCTAAAGGGAAATTTGATTTGGAAGGTAACTTGCCAATCGTTCAAAGCAATGTCAAACTAATCAAAGGATGGTTTGATGATACGATTCCAAGCTTTATCGCTGAACATCCTGAATCATTAATCGCATTCTTACACGTTGACTGTGACCTCTATTCATCTACTGTTACAATTTTTGAACAATTGGGAAGCAAGATCGCCTCTGGGACAGTAATTGTTTTTGATGAATATTTCAACTATCCAGGATGGAGAGATGGGGAGTTCAAGGCCTTTCAAGAATTCATTAAATCGAGAGGCTTGGATTATGAATATCTCACTTACAATTCAACCAATGAGCAAGTTGCTTTAATTGTGAAATAACATATGAAGTTTGATTATCTAATTGTCGGGTCAGGACTTTTCGGAAGTGTTTTTGCCCATGAATTGACAAAATCAGGATACAAATGTCTTGTGATTGATAAGAGACCTCATGAAGGCGGGAACGTTTACTGCAAAGAAATCGAAGGTATAAATGTCCACATGTATGGTGCACATATATTTCATACGAATGACAAAAAGATTTGGGATTATGTAAATTCATTTGTCGAGTTCAACCGGTATACAAATAGCCCGATAGCTAATTATAAAGGAGAATTATACAATCTTCCTTTCAATATGAATACTTTTTATCAACTATGGGGGGTGAAGACACCATCAGAAGCAAAGGAGATTTTAAGCAAGCAAAAGATGGTCATAAAGAATCCAAAAAACTTGGAAGAACAGGCGCTCTCTCTTGTCGGAAAAGATATCTACGAAAAACTGATAAAAGGCTATACTGAAAAACAATGGGGAAGAAAAGCTACGGAGCTACCAGCTTTTATAATCAAAAGATTACCAGTCCGTTTTACTTTTAACAACAACTATTTTAGGGATAAGTATCAAGGAATTCCAATTGGAGGCTACAATAAGTTGATATCAGGACTATTAGAAAATATACCAATTGAATTGAATACAAATTATTTTGATAACCGAGAATATTTTGAATCTATCTCGAACAAAATAGTTTATACAGGCAAAATTGATGAGTACTACTCTTATAAATATGGAGAACTAGAGTATAGAAGTTTAAGGTTTGAAAACAGTATTCTTGACATTGACAATTATCAAGGAAATGCAGTTATTAACTATACAGATTTTGAAATCCCTTATACAAGAATTTATGAACACAAGCATTTTGAGTTCGGCACTCAACCAAAAACTGTTATTACTAAAGAATACCCACAGAAATGGACTCAAGGTAATGAACCTTATTATCCAATTAATGACTCAAAGAATTCAAGCCTCTATTCTAAATACAAGGATATGGCTGACAAAGAAGAATCAGTGATCTTTGGAGGCCGATTAGCTGAGTATAAGTATTATGATATGCATCAAGTTATTGGATCGGCTCTTGCTAGAGTAAGAAAAGAAGTAGAATGAAATCGATCCTCAAAATTTCATCCAACAAATTTGGAATGTTGGAGGGATTCAATGATGCAGCATCCTCTTATGAAATCACGATGCTTGATGATTTCATGGATAAATCGAATATTCTTAAATATAAGAACTTAACCTTTACTTATCTGTTTCGAAGTGAAACATCACCGGGTGGTATTATATACAAGGGTATCAGGAAGTTTTTTTGTAGAAAGTCCAAATCCAAAATATTAGTCACTGTTGGACTTGTTATGCTTAGGCTAATTTTTTGGAAAAGGCTGTCAAAAATAGCACGAACTAATTTTCAAAGCATTCACTCAAGTTTCTGCGATTTTGACGAGTCAAACCTTCTTACCTGTTTGATATACCCCTTCCTTATCAATAAAGAATTTCACAAGTCTTATAAGGAAACTAGGTTAGCATATAATCATCTTGAGTATTTAAACCTTAAGTACTGTCAAAGTTTAAGTGTTTTTTGTCAAGAGAATTTGGATTTCCTGAAGTGGAAATATCCAAGCATAAATCTCTCAGATAAGAAAATTTATCTTGGTTTAGACGAAGATGCACGATACTATAGCAATACCCATAAAATTATAGGTTCCCTTAATGTCTCAAAAAAATCTGATAACGACAATAAGTTGCATGTAGCCATCCTAGCCGGTAGAGTTTTTAGTGAAGGTGATGATTCGAGATCAGGAGCAAGGTTGTACTACATTCCTTTCATTAAATCAATGATAGAACTTGGAAATGTTGTTCACTTACATACGCTGAAAATCTACGATGACAGGTTCGGGAACAATAAGTACGAGGAGTTGGCAACAAAATACCCAAATCAATTTTTCATAGAAAAACCACTTGACTTGGATAATGCTAAAGAATTCTATGAAACACTTGCTCAATACGATTGTGGTATGCTACACATGTACATAGACGGAACAGAAGTTTCCAAATTTGATCAGTATAATATCCCCAACAGGTTTTATCACTACCAAATTGCAAATGTTGTTCCACTACAAGAAAAAGGAACCAAACCAGTTTTGGAAAAATACTATCCGAAGAGTTGTTTCTTTTACTCTACCTACAAAGACATAAACTTTCAAATCACTCAAAAAAAATTTGATTTTGTAAGACCTACCTTTGCTGAATACTTCTCAGAAATTCATGGCGATTAAGTCCACCAGTACTTTTTTCTTCGTAATTAATGAAAACCTATCATCAGGACTACTTCAAAGTCAGTTCATAAATCCAATTCGTAGCAATTTTGGCTCATCAACTATCATTATCAATATCTGTAAGCTCGGGCAAAGTTATAAAGCGAAAGATATAAAGGTAATAAACATACCTTTTGCTATTCCTTATAGATTTTTTTTATATAACAGATTGCATGTTTTAATTCCCATTTTAGGAAGGTTTTATAGTTCTCTTCTATCATTTCATATCCCTAATGGCAGTAATGTCTTTGCAAGAAGTTATTTCCCTTCTTACGTTACTTTTTTGTTGAAAGAAAAAAAAAGAGAGATCAAATACATCTTTGATTCTAGGAGTATGTTTGTTCAGGAAAGTGTCACTGCAGGATTAATAAAAAAAAATGCAAGGATATTTAGGTTTTGGATTGACATTGAGAAAAAAATACTGAATCATGCATACAAAGTGATTGCTGTATCAAAATCTCATAAAGAGTATTACCAATCCATAGATAACAAAGTAGATGTGGAGTTAATACCATGTTATGCGACACCTACTAACCCATTGACCAGTGAACAGCAAAAGGACATACAGAGAAAGTATGATCTCGATACTAATAAGATTCACATTGTCTACTTTGGATCATTAAATAATGGATGGAATAATGTGGATTTATACAGTTCCTTTTTCAATGAATGTAGGTCTTATGATTACAATTGCATTGTAATTTCACAAGACTTCAAGAACCTAAGAAAGAATACAGCATTAGTAAGTAGTGGGGTTAATATAATTGATACTTCAAAAGCAACAAGTACAGAGCTAATGCAAATCATTCAATGCTGTGACTATGGAGTAGTAGTTATGAATCAGACAGATGACTGGGAATCAAGGCTCAGTGTCAAATTTGTTGAGTATTTGAATTCCGGCATCAAAGTGATTGTTGGCCAATACGTTGGCGAGGCGGCCAGATATTGCAAGACTTACTTCAATGAGGCATCTATTATTTACAAAAATTCTTCAGACATAGAGGCTTTGAGCAAGAAAAAAGTCACATATGAAGGATTAATTAAAGAGCTATTTGGATATAAAAATCTAATGAAAGTTTTCAAATGACTAGGATACGATTGCTTGGCTATTTGCTTGTCTTTCTGATCTCCTTTTTGCTTTTCATTGCATTTATTACACTGCCTCTGCCTTTTGCAACTAATAATCCCTATAACTACATACTTAGTTGCATCTTATTCCTTATAGTCTGTCAACTTATCTATCACCACATAGTGGTAAATAAAATTTTTGACTTAAGTCTCTTCTTCAATGTGGCATGGCTGCTTTCCTTTTCGATGGCTTTGCTTTCTTTAAGCAGCGTTCAAAGAGACTTGTCGTCTGAGTTCATTTTTTATTTACTTCTTTTAATCCTTACTTTCAATTTGGGTTATCTGGCATACTCAAGAATTGAGTTACGCAAACGTCCAACTTGGATGACCCCTACTATTTCTACTGTAGAACTCAAATCACTTATTGAAAAAGGTCAGCACATTTTGGACAGCAGAAGCTTTAGAGTTTATTTCTTACTTGGGTTGCTATTGTGCATTGCTGGGTACATATATGAGATCAAAGTAATAGGGTTTGTCCCTCTATTGGCTGCACAGGAAGAAGGATTTTATTCAAATAGAACTGAGTTTGTCTCTTATGTGCATTATCTGACTCTAACATTAGCTGCCTATGCTGGGGCAAGTCTAGCACTTAACTTCATTACAAAGTCAAAAAAATTCTATGCTATTCTCTTTATTATCGGCTTTATATTGACACTTAGTCAGCTGACAAAAAATGTGTTGTTCATGACCATATTCTATTTTGTGGGATTGTTAAACTGTTTTAGACCTATACCATTTAAGAAGGTTATTATCTATACAGTTCTGGCATCTACATTGCTTCTATTGAGCTCTGCAATTAGAACAGGATCCGGAGATTATATTAAACTTTATTCACGAATAGGTTATGATGAATTACCAACTGCATTCTATTGGATAAACACCTACTTTGCTATCAATATAACCCATATGGGAAGTTACTTTGAGAATGGATATACTGAGACATACGGTCTCCGCAGTATTGGCTCAATGACTTCATTCATGCTGTTGAGATCTCAAGTTGATGATATCATAGGTAATATGAGAATCTATTACAGTGGCCTAGGTGGAAATATTAACGTCTATCCTTTGCTTACCAATTACATGTTCGATTTTGGCTTATTGGCTTTTGTTCCGGTCATGCTTCTAGGGTTTATCAGTTCGATGGTTAATCACTTCTACCAGGCCAATAGAAGCTACTTCAGTGCAATATTGTTTGGAATGTTTTCGTATATTCTATTCCTCAGCGTTTTTGGAGATTTTTTGAATCGATTAATGCTTCCATTGAGTGCCTTAGCACTCTTGTTACCGTACTATCTTTCACAAATCCGTTTTAAAAGAATTAGAAGATGAACAGCGTGTGTCTAGCTACATACAATGGTGAAAAATTCATTAAGCAACAGCTTGAGTCAGTATTAAAGCAGATCAACAGTGAGGATGAAGTGATTGTTTCTGATGACGGATCAACTGACGGAACAATTGATATTGTGAAATCATTCAACGATAAAAGGATAAAAATCGTGACCAATAGTGGCCAGAAAGGTCCATCCCATAACTTTGAAAATTCAATCAAAAGCTCTAGCGGAGAGATAATCTTCTTATGTGATCAGGATGATGTGTGGTTACCTTCAAAATACAATAGGATGGTAGAAATAATGGCAAAAAACAATTGCCAATTGATTCTATCAAATTGTTACGTGACAGATAGTAATTTGAATCTCTCAAATAAAACCTTTTTTGATATTTACAATGTCAATAAGAATTGGTTAAAAAATTTTCACAAAAATTCTTTTTTAGGATGCTGTTTATGTCTTGATAGAAGATTGTTAAAAAAAGCATTACCCTTTCCTAAGTCCAAATACCTGCTCCACGACTACTGGATTGGAATGGTTGCTATAAGCTTTTATAATGTTAAAATCCTTGACGAGCCACTGATGCTATATAGACGTCATGATAATAATGCGTCTCCTACTACTAATAAAAGCCCGAACTCATTGCTCATTAAGATCAAAATTCGTCTTACCATTTTATTAGGTCTAATCAAAGCCTACTGATAGTTTTTTCAATTGATTTAATTTTTGATGCTTTGAAGCGAATATTATTACTCAGTCCATTTTTTTATCCTGAACCAATTTCAACTGGAAAGTATAATACCCATCTGGCACAGATGCTTCTAGAACAAGAATGCTCTTTGAAAGTAATTTGCTCTTATCCATTTTATCCAGATTGGAAAGTAAACTCTGAATACAAAGAACTAGACGGAATTAAAGTTGTGCGAGGTGGAAAATTAATATCATACCCCAGAAAACCGATTTGGCGAAGAATTGTATTAGAGATTTGGTTTGCCTTATTCATCCTGAGGTCACTTTTGTTTACAAGAAATCAATTTGATCTTGTTGTGCTAGTGATTCCTCCTAGTTTGTTTGCTTTAGTTGCATTAAAATTACTTCCCAAAAGATCAAAGAAGGTTACCGTTATACACGATTTGCAAAGCGTCTACTTGTCATCAAATAAAAGTTTGCTTCGAAACTTGATAAATGTTTTGGTGAAAAAAGTGGAAAAAACAGTTCTTTCAAACAGCGATCTAAATATCTTTTTGTCAGAATCAATGTATCAAAGGGCTGTTAGTGACTTTAAGATAAGATCGATAAAATACTTCATTTCATACCCATTTGTTTCGATTGATACCGACTTTGGTAAGACACATAGAATTGAAACTTTAGCAGAAACAGATAAATTTCACCTCGTTTATTCAGGAGCCCTCGGAGAAAAACAAAATCCCTACGAGCTATATTTATATTGCCAACGATTATGCTCAGAGTTTAGCAATCTTTCGGTAAGTTTTTTCTCCTCTGGACCTATATATGAGGATCTTAAGAATAAAGAGTCCAATCCCAGATTAAATTTTCACGACCTTGTAGATGAAGATGAGCTCTTTGCTTTATACTTAAGTTCAGATGCCCAATTGATTCCTCAGATCGAGGGGAGCAATGAAGGCTCACTTCCCTCAAAGCTTCCTAATCTTCTTATTTCAGGAGTGCCAATAATAGCTATTGGAGAAAAGAATGGTGAACTTCACAACATCTTAAACTCTTTTGAGTCTACTCATTTTGTGGATGGATGGCAATACCATAAGCTTAAAGCAGAAATCAAAAAAGCCATAATATCCAAACAAAAATCCTCAAATTCACATGAGATAATTTCGTCCAAACGATGTGGTAACCCATTAATGAAAAATTTCAGAAAAGAAATTGTGCTTAAAAAAATTATTGAATGACAATGGATTTCATAGTTACTGGTGGATCAGGGTTTATTGGAACACATTTGGTTAATCATCTTTTAGATTCATTCCCTAGTAGCCAAATTATAATTATTGATCTTAATCCACCATCTATTTCTAGCGACAGGATAATATTTCATGAATTTGACATAAGAAAGAAAATTGATATTGATCTAAGTAGAGCAGAGTACACTTGCATACATTTAGCTGCTCTTAGTAAAGACCCTGGTTTTGAGTGGATTGAGTACTTTGAGACAAATCACACAGGAACTTTAAATGTGATCCTTTGGTGTGAAAAAGTGAAAGTAAAAAATCTACTTTTCACAAGTACCATGATGGTCTATCATGCAAGTGATGAGTCTAGAAAGGAAAGCTCAGAAACCTCCCCTAACACTGCATATGGAATTTCTAAATTATTAGCAGAAAAGGAACTCTTAATATGGAAGGGGGGGAATACAGATAGATGTCTAAAAATTATTCGTCCAGCGGTTGTTTTTGGGGAAAACGAAAACGCAAACTTTACTCGATTGTTAAATTCTCTCAAGAAAGGATTCTTCCCTTATATTGGTAGGTCAAGTACTGTTAAGTCTAACATTTATGTAAAGGAGTTGACTAATTTTATCGAGTTTCTAATAAAAGAGGAGACGCAGTGGGATGTTTACAATCTTTCCTTCACTCAAAGAAGTGAAATGAAGGATATTGTATCTGCTTTTAAAAAGGTTTTTGGATTAAAGGTTTTTACTCCAATTCTGCCTTACAGGTTGATGTACTTAGCTGCTATCATTCTTGAATCACTCAACTCAATAGGTTTCACAAACAATGTTCATAGAAGAAGAATCGAAAAGTTGTATCATTCAACTAATATTGTGCCAGAAAATGCTTTGAAGGCTAATTATAAATTTTTATTCTCACTTGAAAGTGCTTTAGAGGATTGGAAATCAGCAATAACAGTAAAAGATCAAAGTCACAAAATTTGATATTGGAATGAAGACCGCCTTGTTAACTGGAATTACCGGCCAAGATGGGGCCTATTTGGCCGAACTTCTTCTTGAAAAGGGGTATGAAGTTCACGGTGTGAAAAGAAGATCATCTCTTTTCAATACTGATAGGATCGATCACTTATATCAAGATCCACACAAAGCTGGGACGAAACTTTTCCTCCATTATGGAGACCTTTCGGATTCAATGAATCTTACAAGGTTAATTCAAGAAGTTCAGCCTGATGAAATTTACAATCTTGGGGCTATGTCTCATGTTCGTGTCAGCTTTGATACTCCTGAGTACGTTGCGAATGTCGATGCAATAGGGACTCTTAGAATTTTAGAAGCCGTTAGATTATTGGGATTAACTGAAAAGACAAAAATCTATCAAGCCTCTACTTCAGAGTTATATGGCAAAGTCCAAGAGGTCCCGCAAACTGAAAAGACACCATTCTATCCTAGGTCGCCTTATGGTGTAGCTAAACTTTACGGATACTGGATTACTGTTAATTATAGAGAAGCATATGACATGTTTGCTTGTAACGGTATTTTATTCAATCATGAATCACCAATAAGAGGAGAAACATTCGTTACAAGAAAAATAACGAGAGCAGTCGCCAAAATGGCATTAGGTCTTCAAGAGAAGGTATTCGTGGGAAATTTGGATGCTAAAAGAGACTGGGGTCATGCTAAAGATTACGTGAAAGGTATGTGGTTGATGCTTCAACAAGACACACCTGAGGATTATGTATTGGCTACCGGAATTACCACTTCAATCCGAGATTTCTTAATCAAGTCACTCGAAAAAGTTGGAGTAGAAATTGAGTTTAATGGTACAGGTGTTGATGAAATTGGTGTTGTCAAATCAGCAAGCAATGCAAGATATGCATTTAAAGAAGGTCAAGAAATTCTCAATATAGATCCTAAATATTTTAGACCTACTGAGGTGGATTTATTAGTCGGAGACCCATCAAAAGCAAGAGAACAATTGGGATGGGAATGCGAGTATAGTCTTGAAAATTTGATTAAGGAAATGATTGAATCTGATATCGCATTATTTGAAAAGGATAAGATGCTTTTAAAGGCAGGACATAACGTGTTAAACCAGGAAGAATAGTTTTGGAAAAGAATGACAAGATATATGTAGCGGGTCACAGAGGTATGGTTGGATCTGCTATCGTTAGAAAACTAAAAAGTCTTGGGTTCAACAACATTATCTCAAGGACATCATCAGAGCTAGATTTAACAAATCAAGCTGCAGTCAATAAATTCTTTAATTCAGAGAAGCCCAAGTACGTTTACTTAGCAGCGGCCAAAGTTGGAGGAATTCAAGCAAATAATACCTACCGAGGTGAATTCCTTTATGAGAACTTAATGATTGAATCCAATGTAATTCATCAATCCTTCCTGCATAACGTTGAAAAGCTCCTTTTTTTAGGAAGTTCATGTATCTATCCAAAACTTGCAGACCAACCTATAGAGGAGAAAAGTCTATTGACAGGACCTCTGGAACCAACCAATGAACCCTATGCTATTGCAAAAATTGCGGGGATAAAGCTGTGTGAATCTTACCGTGATCAGTACGGTGTGGACTTCATTAGTGCCATGCCTACCAACCTGTACGGACCCAACGATAACTACGATCTACAAAATTCTCATGTTTTACCAGCTTTGATAAGAAAATTCCATGTAGCAAAAAGAGACAATGCAAAAGAAGTTTCTATTTGGGGTAGTGGAAACCCTTTAAGAGAATTTCTTCATGTTGATGATTTAGCAGACGCATCCATATTCCTCATGCAAGAATATTCAGAAAAGGGTATAGTAAATGTTGGGTTTGGCAGTGATCTTTCCATTCATGATCTAGCCTTAATAGTCAAAAAGATTGTAGGGTTTGAAGGAGATTTGGTTTTTGATAAGTCCAAGCCAGACGGAACTCCGCGAAAATTGATCGATAGTTCAAAGATTTCTAATCTAGGATGGAAGCCTTTGATTTCTCTTGAAGAAGGCATCAAACGTGTATATACTGAGGTGGATAAAAGCAACTGGTGAAGTATTTATAGTTTTGCAACTCAAAGACAAATAGATGCCTCACCATCACCGATATTCAAGATTCTTTCCCGCCCTCTTCTTGCTGGCAGATTTAATCTGTTTGAATCTGGGGATTTACAGCGCTAATTATCTCCGTTTTGGATCGATAAACCTGTATGAAAACTACCAGATTCTTCAGCTGTTTCTCAATGTGATTTGGTTGTTGGTTTTCTTTGGAAGTCGTCTTCAAGAGATCAATCGGAATTCCAAATTACTCGACCACCTTAATAAGGTACTAACAGCTTTGGTGATTAATCTTTCAATCGTCTTTGCACTTTGGTTTGCTATTCAACCTGTTGATTATTCTAGGAAGTTCTTGTTCATTACTTATTTGGTCTTTACTTCCTCTATCCTTACTTGGAGAAGTATCTGGCATTATACCATTCGATATTATCGAGTGAAGGGTTACAATGTTAGAAATGTACTTGTTGTGGGTGCGGGCGACCTTTCTAGGAATCTTACTCAGTATTTTGAAGAAACACCAGAATTAGGTTACAAACTTGTTGGTGTATTGGATGACAAAGGTGAAGCAGATGATAAGATTGAAAACCTAGAGGAGTTTGCCATCAAGGAAAATACTGATGTTATCTTTTGTCACCTTCCTAATTTGACGGAAGATCGAGTCAGAGAGATCATTGACTTTGCAGAGAATAATTTGATGAAAGTTAATTTGGTCTCACAATTCAGTCGCTTAGTTAGCTATAATCTCTCTATTGAACAGTTTGGGAATATCCCCATCATCAATGTAAACACTATCCCTCTGGATAATATCTTAAACAGATACGTCAAGCGTTTCTTTGACGTGATTTTTTCATCACTTGTTCTAATAACGATTCTTTCCTGGCTTGTTCCAATCATTGGGCTACTCATAAAGATGGAATCCAAAGGCCCAATATTCTATAGGCAGAAAAGGCACGGCAAGGGGAATAAGGACTTCTTGTGCTGGAAGTTTCGCACCATGACTTATGAAAAAAATGCGGACTTCAAGCAGGCTCAAAAAAATGACCCAAGGATTACTAAAATTGGAAATGTTTTAAGAAAAACTTCTATCGATGAGTTGCCTCAATTCGTCAATGTATTTCTTGGAGATATGTCAGTTGTTGGTCCCAGACCTCATCCTATTAAGCTTAATGAAGAATTTCAACCTAAAATCGATCGCTTCTGGCAAAGACATGCTGTAAAACCCGGAATTACAGGATTGGCGCAAGCCAAAGGTTTCAGAGGCGAAACTGCGGCCTTCAGCGAGATGAGTGGTCGTGTTAGGCTTGATCGCTTTTACGTAAAAAACTGGTCCCTGATCCTGGATTTCAAAATTATTATCCTCACAATCCTCTCTATTATCAAAGGCAATGAGAATGCTTATTAGCTAAATGTTGGTGTTGGACTAAGCTATTATCAATTCTACCGAAATTGTACTACTAAATCTTGGATATTTAATATCAATAAGCCTACTTTGACTTTGAATTTCTAATCGCCTGCAATGACTATACTTCTCGCAATAACAGCTTCTTTCCTGGCAACAATGACCTTGATGCCTGTGATCATTAAGCTGTTCAGGTCAATCGATCTTTTGGATATTCCTGATAAAAGAAAAATCCATAGTGTAAGCACTCCTTCACTTGGAGGAATAGCCATTTTTGCCGGAATTGTTTTCTCTCTTTTGTTATCCATGTCTTTTGTTGACCTGGCTAGTCAGAAGTTTTTCATTGGTGCTACATTTCTAATTTTCCTATTAGGTGTAAGAGATGATCTCTCAAGCTTACTTGCTAAGCACAAACTGATCATTCAGATCTTTGCGGCTGTCCTAGTTGTATATTTTGGAGGTTGGAAAATTGAAGGATTGAATGGACTGTTTGGAGTCACCAGTTTTCCATATGGGCTTAATGAAGTCTTCACCATTTTCGTAATTGTGGTTATGACAAATGCTTTTAACCTCATTGATGGAATTGACGGGTTAGCTGGAAGTATAGGTTTACTAATCACCCTTTTCTTTGGGTGGTACTTCCTAAGTATTGGAGACCTTATCAATGCGACAGTATCTATTGCTATCGGCGGAGCAGTTCTAGGGTTCCTTCTCTACAACTGGTATCCATCTAAAGTTTTCATGGGGGACACTGGCTCCATGACGCTAGGCTTCATGATATCAACACTTGTAGTGAAATTCTTGATGGTACCTGAATCAATTTCCTTTGGCTTAGGTTTAGAGTCTCCTGTATCGCTTTGTATTGCATTACTCATTCTACCAATATACGATACACTCAGAGTCTTTTTTATCAGGTTCTATACTGGTAAATCACCCCTATCTCCTGATAGAAATCATATTCACCACGTCCTTTTGAAGCTGGGATTGAATCATGGTCAGGGAACGATTGTGATGATTTCCTTCAATGTGATTGCTTTGGCATTTGCACTCTTTTTCCAACATCTTGGAGATACCGTACTAATCGCTTCCATCTTCTCTGTCATTACGATTATTGGAGTTGGATTGGATTTAAAGGTTATGCGAAAAGAAGCAGCGCGTACAGCCAGTCTTATGGCCTCTGAAATAAAGCTTAGCAAATCAGCCTAGTTCATATCCACTTCTATTATTTGCTATTTTTGCATCCGATTTTAAGAGATGCAAGACAAGATAAAAGATATTTCAGAGGAGATAACCTCATATACTGCTGAATCAGCTGAGCAAATTGAGCAGTTCCGGTTACGATTCATAAGCAAGAAGAGCGTGATCAATGAGCTTTTTGAAGACTTCAAAAAGGTTCCTGTAGATCAAAAGAAAGAATTAGGCCCTGCGCTAAACAAACTTAAGAATCTCGCATCTGAACGTTTAAAGGAATTATCTAATGGACTAAGCTCAGGCTCAGTTTCTACAGAAGGAATTGATGTTACACTTCCTCCCATTTACAACGAGGAAGGATCCATTCACCCTATTACACAAACAAAGAACCGGATCATTGAAATATTTGAACGGATTGGATTCAATGTAGAAGATGGCCCAGAGATCGACGATGACTGGAATAACTTTACTGCACTAAACTTTCCACCAAATCACCCTGCGAGGGAGATGCAGGATACGTATTTCATTGAAAAGGATCCGGATGTGCTACTCCGAACGCATACCTCGAATGTTCAAATTCGATTGATGAACAAAAAGAAACCACCGATTCGTTCGATCATGCCAGGTCGTGTCTACCGAAATGAGGCGATCTCAGCTCGAGCGCATTGTTTCTTCCACCAGGTGGAGGGGTTGTATGTAGGAGAAACAGTAAGCTTCAAAGATCTAAAACACACGCTCTATCATTTCTCTAAGGAGATGTTCGGCAAGGACACTAAGATCCGCTTGCGTCCGTCCTACTTTCCATTCACAGAGCCAAGTGCTGAAATTGATATCAGCTGCTTCATCTGTGGAGGCTCTGGTTGCAAGATTTGTAAACAAACCGGCTGGGTGGAGATTGCTGGTTCAGGTATGGTGGATCCCAATGTACTTGAGAACTGCAACATTGATTCAACCAAATACAGTGGATTTGCCTTCGGAATGGGAATCGAGCGAATTACGATGTTGAAGTACCAGCTGGATGACCTTAGATTGTTTTCTGAAAATGACCTTAGGTTCTTAAAACAATTTTAGAGAGTTTACCAGTTGAGTAGTTGATTAAGTTAATTGGTAACTAGTTAACTATTCAACTAATTAACCATTCTACTAGAGCAATTCAGAAATAATTTTCTCTTCCGAAACTCCCTCAGCTTCCGCTTTGAAGTTTTTGACTATTCGGTGGCGCAACACGGGTACTGCGACAGACTTCACATCTTCAATATCAGGCGAATATTTTCCGGTTATAAGTGCATTACACTTAGCTGCTAGGATCAGGAATTGACCAGCCCTGGGCCCTGCACCCCATTCTAAGTAGTCTTTGGAGATATCTGCAGCTCTTTCTTCATCAGGTCGCGTTTTCCCTACCAGGTTAACAGCATATTCAAAAACATTATCTGCTACAGGCACTTTCCTTATCAGTGACTGATATGATAGAATGTCTTCCTTGTGAAGGACTTCATTAATCTCCTCCCCTTGATCTGATGTGGTCTGCTTGATGATATCAATCTCGTCATCGTATTTGGGATAATCCAGCTTGATCATGAACATGAAGCGATCAAGTTGAGCTTCTGGTAATGGATAAGTCCCCTCCTGTTCAATTGGATTTTGCGTAGCAAGCACGAAGAACGGCTTGTCCAATTCATAACCTTTTCCTGCAATGGTCACCATACCTTCCTGCATGGATTCTAAAAGTGCGGATTGCGTCTTAGGAGGAGTCCGGTTGATCTCATCGGCTAGGATCACATTGGAGAAAATCGGCCCCTTAATGAACCTTAAGTTTCTTTCTTTATCTAAGGTTTCTGCACCCAAAATGTCCGACGGCATGAGGTCAGGTGTGAACTGAATTCGATTGAAGTCAAGGGACAAACACTTTGCAACGGTCTGAACCAGTAATGTTTTCGCCAAACCTGGAACTCCGACTAGTAAGGAATGACCATTACAAAAGAGTGAAGTGATAAGCAGACGAACGACCTCTGGTTGCCCGATTATTTTTTTGGAGATCTCCGATTCTAATTTCTTGAAGTTCTCTGCAAGTTCGTCGGCTAGAGCTACTTCAGCAGTTTTGTTTGTCATTCTATCCTTAATCGTATTTTAGTCCACCAGGTTGCAATAATCGAACTCAGGATCTATCTCGATGTAAACATTATTCCTGGCAATTTCAAACCATCGTGAAATTCGTTCATTTTGTTTTTGGGTTAATGCAGCATCCGCAATCTTTTGATAATCATCTCTTAAACTGGCTTGATGAGGAGCAATTTTATCAACATAATTAAGCACACGGTAGGCATAGGTACCATCTTGTTGCTGAAATCGAATAGGCTTAGTAATGTTTCCAGTTTGCATGGTATCAAGCGTGAAAAAGATGTTAGGGTCCAATAATTCAACAGAAACCCTGGCCGCTCCTGACTCGTCCAGAAAAAATCCTCCACTGTTAGCAGTCAACTGATCATCGGAATACTCTTTGGCGGCTTCTTCAAAAGAAAGCGAATCAAGCAATATCATGTTTCGAAGGCTGTCCAAAAACATTTCTGACTTCTTAAAATCATCCGCATCAGGGGTTGGAGAAATGAGTATGTGCCTTGTCCTAAAAGTGTTTCCTCTCTTTTCTAAAAGTTCAATCAAATGAAAACCAAATTGCGATTCAACCGGCATGGACAATTCTCCGGGGTTCAATGAAAGAGCTGCTGCTTCATATTCAGGGGCCAATTCTCCTCGACTGTAGAATGGTAGTTCACCTCCACGTGCCGCTGATCCCGGATCCTGAGAATAGATCTTGGCCAACTCTGCAAAAGACTTCCCGCTTTCCAATTGATCCCGGATCTGCAACATTTGATTCCTTACCTTATTCCGTTGCTTCTCGCCTGCCTTCGGAACAGCAACAATTTGAGCAACAGTAACTTCTGTCGAAAAGTAAGGCAATGAATCCAGGGGTATTTCCTTATAAAACTTTTTCACCTCTGCAGGTGTGACTTTGATGTCAGCCGTTAACTCACCCTGCATTCTTTGGATTGTTAGCTGCTCTTTGATGTTATCGAAGACTTCTGAACGGATCTGATCAATAGATTTACCGTATGCTTTTTGGACCTCCTCTTCACCTCCGAATTGCTGTAACATGACAGACATACGTCGATCAAGATTGTCATTCACCTCAATATCAGAAATTATGACTGAGTCGATCTCGGCCTGAGCCATCATCATTTTGTTGACCACCAGCTGTTGAAGGATCTCGCACTTTGCATTCGGTCCTCGATACTCTCCTTGCGAGAGAAAATCGAGGTAAGCTTTCTCTACATCCGACTTAAGAACAATGTAGTCATCAACTTTAGCTGCAATCTTATCAATGATCACTCCACCCTCAGAATCCTGTGAGTATCCAAAAAATCCGATGCAACAAAGGATACTAGTTACTATAGATCTTAAACGCATTTGATGCCCTTGCTTCTTCATAAATATTCTTCTCCAATTCTCTTTTAAGCTCAATCTTTCGCTTATTAATAATGATGTCGGCAATGTTTTCCCTTACAAACTCAATAGGAGCTATTTCACCTATCACCTTGTATTCAAAGATCTTAAGAAAATAGACATAATCTTCGTCAGAGACTTCAATGGAGTTATTGGATTGTAAAAACCGAGTCTTGTCCGAGACGTCTTTCAATGGTGTTTCCATCAATACTTCCTCAAAACTCACCCATATGGAATTGTCCAAAAACGCTCGGATGGCAAACTGATTCGAGTAGTCCATAATTTCCACTGAATCTCGCGGATAGTTCCGAAGGTTTCTCCTGAATCGAGGAACGTTGGGTGCCGATGATGGGATCTTTATGTACAAACACTTGGCCAGGTTTTGCCGAAGGATAAAATTCTCAGACTTCTCGGCATAGTAGTCTTCGATCTGACTGTTTGAAACCTCTGTGTTGATATTTTGATCAATGTACCGCTTCTCAAAGTCATGAACCATCAAAGCATACTGATATTCCAGTACTTTCTGTTGGATCTCGGCCTCATTAAAATTGATCGCCTCCTTCGCTTTACTGATCATCAGTTGCTTCTTGATCCAATCGTTCACAAATTTCTCAACGAATGTTGTACTATCTCCTGGTGAGAGATTGGAAGGTATCAGTCCGAGGATATTGTCTTCTGTGAGTTTTTCGCCTCCAACTTCAGCAATTACGCTTACAGCTTCAGGCTCCCTGGGTTGAATGTAATCACAGCCAATTGCAAGGATTAATAAGAGAAGTGCACGCCACATTTAAGCGATGGTTTTTACAAGCCTGCAAATATTGTAATTCTTTTCAGTTGAGAACTCAATTTTGTCCATAATTCTCTTCACAAGAAGAAGACCCAGACCTCCCTGCCTTCTGGAAGAGATGAGTTCGTCCATGCTTGGGGATTCATATTTGTTAATATCAAAACCCACACCTCTATCCCGGAATGTGAAGATGATCTGCTTTGGGAAAAATGCCAGATCCAACTCTATTTTATTCCCCGGATCACAATTGTTGGCATGGATAATTAAGTTAGCACATACTTCATCGACAGCCAGGACCAGTTTATGAGCCTCCAGATCTGGAATATCATTCTTCTCCAACTCATCCGCGACAAACTGTCGAATCCGAGTAAGCTCGTCTTTCTCACACGTTATCGTAATCTTGTTACTCATTCAGTGCCGTTACTGCTTCTTCTTCTGTTTGCTTTACTGTTATTAGCTTTTCAAGGCCTAAAATTTCAAAGACCTGCCTTACTGCCTCCTGTATAGCGAACAATACGAACTTTACGTTCTTAATGTTGAACTCATCTATATAGGAAACAAAAACACCAAGGCCAGCAGACGAGATATAATCAAGTCTGGTAAGGTCGACTGCTAATTTCGTTTCTCCACTTTCCAATGCTTCTTTAAAGGCATTGTCCAGGTGAATGGACGATCCCGCATCAATATCTCCATCAACCTTAATGATAAGTACGTCTTCTTTCTTCTCTGTAGTTATGTTAACCATCTGAGTTTGCATTAAACTTTACTATGACCATGGTATAATCATCGTCGATTTCAAATTCTCCGGTAAATCCGGCCAAGTCTCTTTTAATCGCTTCCTTTATTTGGGCTGGTGCTTTCTTTGCGTGGCTGCTAAAGGAGTTTTTGAGTCTCTCAGTTCCAAATTGCTCTCCATCCTCATTCTTTGCTTCCGTTATACCATCGGTATACAGAAGCATCGTATCGCCATTGTAGTAGTCGAGTGTGCTGCTTTCAACGTATTTTGAATACGATGAGTTTCTTATAATACCCAAACCCATTCCTTCACTGCTAAGAAAATCGGTTTTGTCTGTTTTCGAACAAAACATAAGCGATGGACAATGCCCCGCTCTGGAGAACTCGATACTCTTTTTTTCAGTGTCAATAATGTAATAACTGGCTGTCACGAAAGAACTTCTCTCAAGACAGTTGCTAAGTGCAACGTTTGCATGAATGTGGAATTCAGCGGCAGACATTTTTTGAGTTGCAAGGCTGTGGAAAATACCTTTCAGTTGAGCCATTTGAAAAGCAGCGCTGGTACCCTTCCCGGAAACATCACCGATGATCAACCCAAATTTATTCTTGTCAATTTGAAGTAAGTCATAATAGTCTCCTCCTACTTCATCGGCAGCCATTGAAAACGCATCAACCTCAAAGTCATCCCCGGTAACCAATTCATTTGGGAGCAAACTCTTTTGAACGTTCTTGGCAATTTTCAATTGCTCCTTGTAACGCTCATTCTCAAGCGATTCTTTGATCAATGCCAGGTTTTCGAGAGAGATACTTGCCTGATTGACAAACGTGGTGATAATGTTTATCATTTCACTATTAAAAGCATCCGAAACTTCATTGAGCATTACAATGAAACCAATCTGCTTCTCCTGGACATGAATTGGTAGTGCTATTACTGATTTATATTTTGAATCTTTCAGGTTCTCACTCAAACGGGATGGGTTAAGTTCCTTGTGGAAGTCAAAGGAAATAATGTCCTTCAGCGTCTGTGATTTGATCTTCTCTTTGATCTTTTGAATATCTGATTCTTTCAGATTGCGTATTGACTGGAATACTCCATCCTCTTCTTTCACCTCAAGCCAGGCTGCATCTGCAAACACGGCACTCATCGAACTTTCCAACAGGATCTCATACGTCTGATCAATCGTTTCACCTCTTGGAATAGACTGACTCAACTTCTGAAAATCAATGGCCTCCTTGAGCTTACGTTCGAAAACGGAAGAAGTAGGTAAGTTGAAAAGTGTTACAAGAATCGAGATAGCAGCATAGAGGAATAAGAATTCAAGTACACCCCATACAAAAACACGATCAAGCAGGTCCATTACCAAGACCCCTGTTGTCCTGAAGTCATTCAGGTTGAGGAAGAAATGATATAAATAGATGCCTGACAAGAGTATGAAAAGGATCCCTTTCCACTTCTGCCGAAAGTTCAGGTAGGCAATCCATTTTAAATTGAATACAAGAATGATGGAGAAGCAGGAAAGAATGATCAACCCTACATTGAAATTGGTACTAAAAAGCTCAAGGTCCAGAAAATCATAGGCCAGGCTGACCAAAAGTGCAATCTCAAAAAAGGTCCATAATTGAAGAAGGTTCTTTGATTTCTGATATAAGATCAGTCGCTTCCAAACGACCATTGTCGAAATGGTGTAAACAATGACCAGACCGAGAAGAATATTATAGAAAAAATTGACTGTTAATGGACTTTCAACAATACTGCTGTTGGCGAAGAAGGTGAAGAAGAATCGAATACCCAGTGAGATCAGTGTGGTGATCAGTCCCGTTATAAAAACCTTCCATAGGAGGTCGGTAAAGTTGAGGGTGTCCGCCTTCGTTATGACATACCGATAATACGTGAACGTGAAAAGGACAAACCCCGTGAAAAAGAGCTGAGGAAGAAAGTCAGAAAGCTCTACCTTCATCTCATAGCTTTCGATGAAGAGCAAGTAAATATTCGAGGCTGCAAACAGTAGCCAAAAGAATATTGCTCCCAGAAGGCTTAGCCTGATTTTGAGCTTATCCGACATAAGCTGCAAAAATAGAGAGCCTTAGCAAGATGAGCCTTTTTTACAACCACCTATGTTGAGTTAAAGAATGTTAAGCCAAAATGGGACTTGTATACACTTTGTACA
This sequence comes from Cyclobacteriaceae bacterium, assembly GCA_965267415.1. Lineage (GTDB taxonomy): Bacteria > Bacteroidota > Bacteroidia > Cytophagales > Cyclobacteriaceae > Ekhidna. The sequence continues at coordinate 2,445,136 of OZ253955.1, forward strand.
CGAAGATTTGTTAGAAAACGGTATTGGGGAGAGATCATCTTACCTATCTTTAGGGACCTTTTCATCCTTCACCTTGATCTATGATGACATAATTTAATTGTTGTGAATAGATCATTTATTGTAGTCATTTTCGTTTTGCTGTCCCACTTAGGCTGGGCACAGGAGCTATCATTATCCGCTGACTTCTCCGGCAACCTGACATCTTTCGTGGAAAAGATTGAAGAGGAAAACAAAGTCAAAATTCTTACCAAGAAGCAATGGACCAATCGGATTTCGATTGAGTATCAAAATGAAAGGAACCTAAAGTCTTTCCTAACCTCTATTATTCAACAAAATGATCTATCAATCGTCTACAGAGATCAATTTATTGTTATCCTTCCATCGAATCCTTTACTCTATGTTTCCAACGAAGAACTGGAAGCCGCTTTTGGAGAAGACTTAATCGTCATTGGAGAAAGTGCCCAGGAAGAAAGCTCTGTTGAATTTGTAATTAGCGTAATCAATGGAGCCAATGACGAAAGGCTTATCGGAGCAAGTGTCTACATAGATGAGATTAGTAGAGGAGGTGTAACTGACCAGAATGGCAATCTCACTCTAAGTATCAAACCAGGTATCTACACACTATCCACCACTTACGTTGGCTATGAGCGGACACGTACCAATGTTTTTGTTAGAGGGGATGGCAGTTATACTCAGAAGCTATTTGAGGATTCAAGGGAGCTGGAAGAAGTACAAATTGAGACAGATGCTTCCAGTAACGTTACCGGAACCAGTCTTGGTGTTATCTCTCTTTCGCCTGATCTGGTGAAAAAGTTGCCTTCATTTTATGGAGAGGCTGATGTGATCAAAAGCCTGACGTTACTACCGGGAGTTTCAACTGCAGGGGAAGGCTCTCAGGGTTTTACTGTTCGAGGGGGTAATACCGATCAGAACTTGCTCCTATTTGATGGTGCCACCATTTATAATGCTTCCCATTTGTTTGGTTTCTTTTCCAATATCAATACAGAGTTCATTGGATCGGCAACACTTTTCAAAAGTACGATCCCTTCACGCTATGGAGGGCGAGCTTCATCCGTATTGGTTGTCAATTCAAGGGAGCCATCGATGAAGGACTTCAAGCTGGAGGGAGGAATTGGTATTGCTTCCAGTAAGGTTTTCACCGAGATCCCTGTAATTGAAGATCAAACAAGCATACTTCTGGCTGGCAGGGTTTCTTATATCAATCACCTGCTCAGGAATCAAAACAACATTCAGGTCTTCAACAGCCGTGGAAATTTCAATGACTTAAATGTAAAAGTGGTTCAGCGGGCAGGTGAAAACGGAAAACTAACCTTCTCAGGCTATCGCAGTTTTGATGAATTCAAGTTTGAGGCAGATACTACATATGGTTGGATCACGGAAACAGGTTCTGTGACCTGGGATCAGATCATTTCAAGCAAGCTATCCGTTCGGGCTATTGGAGCACTGTCAGACTACAAATTCAATATAACCGGTCAGGTCAACCCTTTTGACTACAATCTGCAAAGTGGGATCGGAAACAAGTCAGGAAGCTTGCAACTGTTTTACGATCCAGGACCGAACATTAAACTTGAAGCCGGAGGGGAATACAAAGACCTTACACTTAATCCAGGTGAGTTTACCAGCGTTGGTTCAGACTTCCCGGAACTGGCTCTTGCCCAAAAAGAGTACGCGGACCTTACCTCCGTTTTTGGGCAGGCTGAATTTCTGATCAATGACCAGCTTTCCATGGAAGCCGGCTTACGATTCAATAACTATCGCTACCTGGGCCCAAGGGCTGTGAATCTTTATAGCCCTGACTCTCCCAGAAACAGTGAAAATGTCATAGGCTCTCAAACCTTTGGTGATGGAGAGGTTATCCAAGCCTATTCCAACCTTGAGCCAAGAGTTTCTATCCGGCTCACCATTGATGAATTGAGCAGCTTGAAGGCTAGCTACAACAGGAATCATCAATACTTCCATTCTTTATCAACAAATACAAGTATAACGCCAATCGAAGTTTGGAAAGCCAGCGACCAGTTTCTAGCACCACTAAGGAATGATCAATATTCAATCGGATACTTCAGGAACCTCCGAGCGAGCATGTTTGAAGCCTCTGTGGAGCTTTACTACAGGTCGCTCGATAATGTAATTGACTATAAGAATGCTTCGAGGATCTTACTGAACCCGAACATGGAACAGGCCATTGTCATTGGAAATGGGGAGGGCTATGGATCTGAATTTTATCTTCGAAAAACTTCCGGCCGTCTAATTGGATGGTTGAGTTATACCTATTCAAGGACCAGAAAGCAGATCAATGGTGCATCTGAGGAAGAAACAGTCAACGAGGGGAATTGGTACCCATCGGAGTATGATCGTCCACATAACTTGTCAGTGGCAGGAACCTATCACTTCAATAGAAGGATTTCAGTAGGCGGAAATTTCGTCTTCAGTACGGGAGTTCCTTTCACCGGACCAGAGGTTCGCTATGTTACCAATGGGACTTTTGTAACACACTTTGCCAACAGACATCAATACCGAATTCCCGATTATCATCGTCTGGACATATCGTTAACAATAGACGAGTCACTAAGAAAGGACAGAAAATTAAAAGGAAGTTGGACACTTTCAGTCTTCAACCTTTATGGGAGAAGAAATGCGTATTCCGTATTTATCGGTCAGCGAAATACGAGTTCACCTGTAGCTTACCAGCTTTCTGTCCTGGGAAGATGGTTTCCATCAATTACTTATAACCTAAGAATCGATTAATAGGATGCGAGTAATTATAGCCATAGTATCTCTCAGTTTTATCGGTTGCGTTGACCCGGTTGAGTTGGAATTTCAGTCTCAAGAAAGCCATCTCGTGATCGACGGATTCATTACTACTGAATTTGGGCCTCATACAATCAAGGTTTCACGAACTGCGCCATTCAATAATAATGAAATCAATCTCCCTCCCCCGGTTACAGGAGCAATAGTTTATATAGAAGATGATCAAGGTAATCGTGAAGATCTGGTTCCAGGAGAAGCCGGTGACTATTTGACAAGTGCCTCATTCCAGGGAGTGATTGGGAGGTCTTATACTTTAACTGTTGAACATGGAGAGAACAGCTATATCTCTACACCTCAGGAAATTCCGGAACCGGTTATTATGGACTCCCTATACTTTGAAATTTTGCTGATTGAGACAAAGCGCTATGGTGGTAATGAAGAAAATATCCTGAGAGTCTATTCAGATTTCTCTCTTCCCTCAACGAATTCAGGTGTGGCATTTACCTGGAGCATAACTTGCTTCCCCGATTTCGACGGCTGTCCAATAAGGAGGAGAACCATTGGATTCAGTAAATTAATCGGAGCAGAGCAAGGCTTGGAGTATGAAAATGAATTCATTGAAGAAGTCCCTATTGATTATATTGTTGTATATAAAAGAAGAGATCCTCCACCTAGCCCAGACTCGGATCCAGTATTTGATCTTCAAATCCACACACTTGGAGGCGAAGCATTTCGCTACTATCGACAGGTCTATGCACAGAAAAATTCGCAAGGATCAGTCTTTGACCCATTGCCTTTCCAGATCTATGGAAATATCTCCAATCAAAGTAATCCGGAAGAGATAGTACTTGGTTTTTTCAGCACCAGAAACATTCAATATCAGAGTTTTGTGTTTGTAGTTATATGACTGAGCAATCAACCATATCAAAACTGAGTTTAGTCATTTTAACATTGACTTTCGGCTGTATTGATCCGGTTGAATTGGAATTTCAATCTCAGGAAAGTTACCTTGTCATTGATGGGTTTATCACTACCGATTTCGGCCCACATGTAATTAAGGTTTCACAAACTGCGCCATTCAACAATGATGAAATTAATCTTCCTCCTCCAGTGACCGGAGCAACGGTTTACATAGAAGATGATCAAGGCAATCGTGAAGATCTGGTTCCAGGAGAAGCTGGTGACTATTTGACAAGTACTTCATTCCAGGGTGTGGTTGGAAGATCATATACACTCACCGTTGAGAATGGTGAAAATGTCTATGTTTCTACATCGCAGGAAATTCAGGAACCCATTATTCTCGACTCCCTATACTTTGAAATTTTACTAATCGAATCAAAACTTTACGGCGGGAATACAGAGAATATCCTAAGAGTCTATTCCGATTTCTCTCTTCCTACAGAAAATTCCAATGTCGGATTTACATGGAGTATGACCTGCTTCCCTGATTTCGACAACTGTCCGGGTAGGAGGCGAGTCATTGGCTACAGTAAACTTAACGGATCAGAAAAAGGATTAAACTTTGAAAATGAATTCATTGAAGAAGTTCCGCTTGATTTCATTATTGAATGGAAGCGAAATCCGCCTCCATTAGCGTATACAGAATTTGATCTTTCTTTCGATCTGGAAATTCATTCATTTGGAGAGGAAACATTGCGCTATTACCGACAGGTTAATTCACAAAGGAACTCACAAGGATCTGTTTTTGATCCATTGCCATTTCAGATCTATGGAAATATCTCCAATCAAAGTAATCCGGAAGAGGTAGTAATGGGTTTTTTCAGTGCAAGAAACATTCAATATCAGAGTTTTGTGTTTGTAGTTATATGACTGAGCAATCAACTATATCAAAACTGAGTTTAGTCATTTTAACATTGACCTTCGGCTGTATTGATCCGGTTGAAATCGATTTTGAATCAACCCAGGACTTCCTGGTGATAGATGGCTACATCACGAATGAGTTTGGCCCGCATGAGATAACTATTTCCAGAACCGCCCCTTTCAATAATAATTCAATAGATCTTCCACCTTCTGTAGATGGAGCTACTGTTAGGATTACAGATGATTTGGGAAATGTTGAGAATTTAAACCCTACCGGTGATGGGGTATACGTGACCACCCCGATTTTTAGAGGTCTTGTTGGCAGATCATATACACTTCATGTTGGGATCAATGACCGAACGTATGAGTCATCTGCTCAAATGATGATGGACTCCATAACGATCGACTCAATCTATTATGAAATAGAGGATCGAGAAGCTTTCAATTTCATCCAGCAGCTGGTTCTCAGGCCCTGGTTAAACACGTATGGGAATCTGAGTTTACCAAATACATCCAGTCACGTAGGTATTACTTGGGAGATTTCATGCCCTCCAATAATACCGGATTGTGGGCTTTTTATTGAGAAGTCGGGGTTTGGCAAAGTAGTAGATCCAGCAAAGGGCATCAATTTATCAAATGAATTTCTTGATGATTTTCCACTGATCCACCTTGCAGCAAGCCTTGGAACCTTCACCTATACTGCTTTCTTCCATACGTTCGGAGAAGAAGCTTATAATTATTACAAAAAGGTAGATGATCAGATTAACTCTCAAGGATCAGTTTTTGATCCGTTACCCTTTCAAATTTTTGGAAATATCGTAAACACAACGGACCCCACTGAGCAAGTGCTTGGTTTTTTTGGAGCTCATTATGTTCAGTCCCAATCAGTAATAGTTTTCATAAATAATTGAACCGCACATGCGAATTGTTAAAGCTTTTATCATACTTGCAATCCTAATCATTGAATCCGCTTCAGTTTTTGGTCAGGCGGACTATTGCCTTGCAACAGATCAGTCCTTCTATTTCTCAGGAGAGGAAGTTCGATTGACCATACTGACTGGTCTTAAAAGACGAGATGAGCTTGTAAGCCTAAGTATGGTCAATGGTGAGGTGGTCACACATCATCGAAATGTTTTGATAAAAGACGGGGTTGGGTCTGAAGTTATAAAACTTGCCAATGACCTTCCTCCTGGTTCATACGCTATATTCCTTCATTCAGGTCACGTACCTATTGGATCCTCATCCATTCAAGTGGTCGAACCACAGAAATCAACTGAAACTTTTCTTGGCACTAATTCCGCTGTAGCAGAAGGGAAGCTAGTTAACGTAAAAGGTTTGACGGACTCCATATTCACCAACCAGGAAGTAAACCTGGAACTTTTACTACGAAAGTATCGACTGGAAGAGGCTGTGGTCAACGTTTCGATCTCTAACCGCCAACCTGCTATTCCAGAACAGTTCAATAATGTTGTCTTCGAAGATCCATATGCCTCTAGACGTTCTATTCAGGTAGAGGGCACCTTGCTAGGTGAAAATCGTACGCCATTGAAAGATCGTCCCTTCAACGTGCTCATCCCATCTACACTGTTTTCGACTACTGGTAGAACAGATAGCGAAGGGAACTTCAAGATCAAACTACGAGCTGATGAATCTGAGTTTTTCTGCATATTCTCGTCTGTTCTTGGCTCTGAATATGGCATTGAACAAATTGATGTAAAAAAACTGGCCTATACAAGTTCCGAAGAGTCACAGGACTCCATATCCATCGATGTAAGCAGGTTTGTTGAAAACAATATTATCAACAATGCTTTCAGCCCATACAAAGGAACACTCAGGTCATCTTCGAAATCCAAAAACGATACCTATATCGATCGATGCAACCATGTTGTGGATCCGGATGAATTTGTCACATTCGGCACCATTGGTGAAATGTTGCACGAGATCCTGCCACGTGTGCGGGTGAAAGATGATCGTGTTCGAATTGTCCCGGATGAGACACCCAGACCATTGAAGAATCCAGTCTTATTCGTTATCGATGGCGTTCCCACTTACAACAAGGACTATATTCTCAGTCTTGATCAAAGCGCAATTGATTCAATCGGAGTAATATCCTCCCTGAGCAGCATAAAACCATTCCGTCAGGCGGGGACCGGAGGAATTATTGTATTCAAAATGAATGATGCATTCGATCCAGGTACAGTTCAAGTGTCAGGAAATATAATAGCCGTTCAGGGACATGATGAGAAAGAAAACAAGCCTTACGTCATTGATGAAGAAACCATCTCCTTTTCGTCATTGCTCTATTGGAATGAGCGCATAGATCTTGCAGGTGATGAAGCGAAAGAAATGAAATTCAGGACATCCTATGAATCAGGAACCTACTTCATTCACTTAAATGGAATCTCTGATCAGGGGGTGTTCTCTGAAGTTCAGGAGTTTACTGTACATCAAAGGGTCCGGTAGTTCATTTGAGCAAAGAAATAATCTTTTCAAGATGTTTTTGATCAACTTCATCAAAATCGTTCAGTTGATCGCTATCCACATCTAAAACAGCAATGACCTGATCGTTCTTCCAAACAGGGAGTACAATTTCAGATCGTGAGGCAGAGCTGCAAGCTATGTGTCCGGGGAACTGATCTACATCAGGAACAAGAATTGTCTCAGACTTTTCCCATGCTGTTCCACAAACACCTTTTCCCTTCCTGATCCTGGTGCAGGCCACCGGTCCTTGAAACGGCCCTAGAATCAATTCATCTTGCGAATCAACAAGGTAAAAACCAACCCAAAAAAAGTTCATTCCTTCTTTCAGAGCAGCAGCAATATTCGCCATGTTAGCGATCAGGTTGGGTTCATCCTGGACTAACCCCTTGATCTGGGGATATAGTGATTCATATTTCTGAGTCTTTGTAGCCTCGTCCGGGATGATCAGGTCTTCAGCCATTGTTGTTTGTTATGATTCTTAATTGATCTTCAAAAATAGCTTCAGATGATTCAAGGTCACCATTGATCGCTGGTGCCAGAATGCCGTCTCCAAAACTAGTTGGTGAAGTAAAAACTCGTGCTTCATCCCAACAATTCTCCAGGATAAAAGAGTTCAATGTTTGTGCTCCGCCTTCTACAATGACAGACTGAATATTCCTGTTGAACAAATGCTCAGTGATGGTTTGAATAGATAAGTCATTGACTTTAATGAATTCGATTTCATTCTCAGCTCCATCCTTTTTCGAATTAAAGATCAGGGTTGGTGCTTCTACATTGTAAATGTTTGAGTCTTTGGATACCTCCAATTCTCTGTCCAACAATACACGTGTCGGGTTCTTACCAACCCAATCCCTTGTAGTTAATGTCGGATTGTCAATTAAAGCTGTATTCTTTCCTACCAGAATTGCGTCTTCTTCAGAACGCCACTTATGCACGAGTTGTCTGGAATACGGATTACTGATCCACTTTGAGTCACCGCCGGGCCTTGCCAGAAATCCGTCCGATGTTTGTGCCCATTTGAGAACAATAAAGGGGCGTTTCTTTTCATGAAATGTGAGAAATCGCTTGTTTAAACGTCTGGCTTCTTCTTCCATCAGACCAACGGATACATCACACCCGGCACTTTTTAGTTTATCCATCCCACTACCATTAACCTGATCAAAAGGGTCTTTCGTAGCGATGACTACTTTCTTGATCCCTACTTCAACAATCAGGTCAGCACAGGGTGGGGTTTTTCCATGATGCGCACAGGGCTCAAGTGTAACAAACAAAGTACTTTCAGCTAGTTTATCCCTTTCCCGAACGGAGTTTATGGCATTCACTTCCGCATGATGACTTCCATACTTTTGATGATATCCTTCTCCGATAATCCGGCCATTATGGACAATCACACAGCCAACCATAGGATTGGGGCTTACATTCCCCAGCCCCAATTCAGCTAGCTCAAGAGCTCGATGCATGAATTTATGCTGTGACATTTAGGCTAAATTCGTATTATCTATGAAGTCTGTCAATAGGATATGGCGAGAAACATCGGAAGAACTAAATAGAATATACGATCAAAAGGAAGCAGAGAACATTGTATTCATGCTTCTGGAAGATCAATTTGGAATTAGTAAAGAAGATGTTTTAGTCGATAAGCAGGTTGATATTGATATCGACCAATTTGATGATTATGTGCGAAGGTTGGAGATGAATGAACCAATCCAGTACATCACCGGTAGTGCGGATTTTTATGGGAGAAAGTTCAAAGTTTCTGAGGCTGTATTGATTCCACGACCCGAAACTGAGGAGCTGGTCAGACTGATTATCAAAGAGAATAAGATCACAAGTCCCAGAATTTTGGACATTGGTGTTGGAAGTGGATGCATCGCTGTATCCTTAGCAGCAGAATTAGGAGGAACCGTTTATGGAACAGACGTTTCCGAGGAAGCTGTCCAAATTGCCACCGAGAATGCAAATCAGCATGGTGCCATCGTCAATTTTATTCAACACGACATTCTTCAATCAAAATTGAATATCAGGGAACTGGACATCCTGGTGAGCAACCCTCCATACATCCCATCGTCGGAACAAATTGGAATGCATCAGAACGTTCTTGGTTTTGAACCCCGCATTGCGCTTTTTGTACCTGATGAAGACCCAATGGGTTTTTATCAAACCATCGCCAGGGAAGGTCTCACCACGCTAAAAGATGGAGGACTACTCTATTTTGAAATACATGAGAATTTTGGAGCCCCAATTCAGCAGATGCTGGAGTCACTTGGATATTCTGACGTTGAGACCTATAAAGACATGCAAGGAAAAGATCGCATGGTAAGGGCTACAAATTCAGCCAGTAAGTAGCCTTAAAAACGATCTGTCTGTTCTTTATCTCCAAACCTTCCGTAGTATAGTTATCTGTATAAACTAAAAACAGATCAGACATAGGTCGATAGCGCCACTGGAATCGCGTAAAGAAATTGTAGTTTTCGCTTTGCGAGTTGTATTGAACTGCTGTTGTCAGGAACATTGCGTTGGTAAAGCTGATCTGAGAGTTAAGTCGTACCAAATTCAGATCTGCAGTTCCAAATTCTCCTGGTAATTGAACACGGTTGAAATCATAAACCAGGCTAAAGCTACCCCATGGTTGAACTCTGAAATTCAATCCCGTCGAAGTGTTGAATCTGGTGCCGTTAAAGAAATCTCCAAATTGTACCCGAAAGTCCGCATTTAAGACTTTTCTACGATCTGTCCGATAATTGATCCAATAAGTTGTGAACTGATAATTGGCAACTGGAAGTGGGGTGAAATCATCACCAATTAGCGAAGTAGGCACAGGCAAATTCAACTCCCTGACCTGGGCCTGAAATCTCAATTCAGTAGTGTTCTTAAATATAAAGTCATAGGCGAATCCATGAGATCTTTCGTTAAGTCCCGTTCCATCCCGATTTAGCCAAACCATATGCCACGTTCTTGGGCCATGTGAATTCAACTTCCCTTCTTCCGGGAAAAACCTGTACACTGTCCAGGGGTTGATTCGTGTATATGCCTTACGAACGGTCTCTTCTGTTTCAGCATTGTAGTTTTCAATACGAGGATTGAACCCTAACTCGGTAATGTAATTTTCACCAACAACATCCAGCGTCCATCCTGAGCGTAAGCTGCGACCGTTGTAATTCCCACTAAATCCGTAGAAATGGTTGTCTCCCAGGTTCTCATCGGTGGTAGCTGTATGGAATCTGACCGTATTATTCAGTTTCCCATTTTTCGAGATGTAAGCAAATTCTAAGCCTCCGTTTCTAGCGAATTGTCCCTCATCGACGGTTTCGTTTGCCTGCCGGTTCATTACGATCCCTTTGATAACAGATCGATCGAAAACCTGCTGGTGAACGGCAACCACAGAATAATTCTGTGCCATCAGCGAATCGAATTCCCTGGTCTGTACATTCATCACCCCAATACGCATGTTATTTGTCACATTGCCGGTCAACCTTGCTCCGTATGTAATGGGGACCTGTTCACCATCAATGAGTCCGATTCTTCGAGAAAAGAACGGTGTGATTTGCCAGCTGCCGAAATTGGAAAAAATGTCTCCATTTTCAAGGAAAAAATTTCGACGCTCAGGAAAGAAAATGCTAAAACGGGAAAGGTTGGTGACTTGCTGATCCACATCAACATTAGAAAAATCCGGGTTGACCGTAAGGTCCAGGTTCAATGAACCTGTTACCGCGATCTTGGCATCCAATCCGGTATCTCCATCTCTTTGGTAGGTAGTTTGTTCTTCTTCCTCAAAATCTCTGTTAGTCCCGCCAGCTACATATGGAATCAAAACAACTTTACCTGATGCTTGCTTTGGATTTTCATCCCACGCAAGAGTCCCCATGAAGTTGAGATCGATTCCGCCATAATTCAGCGGGAATCTCGTCCAGGTCGAGTAAGCATTTCGTTGCATGTCCCCCCGAATGAAATTGATCCCCCATTCTGAGTTGTTCGGTGAATACCTTAATGTCTTGAATGGAATTGCTAACTCCACTACCCAATGGTCCTCATAGCTCACTACTTCTGAATACCATTTATTGTCCCAATTTTGATCATACCTGGTTCTGGGGCCATTCACATTCAGCTGACCTTCAATCTGAGATCCCCCGGCATTTACTCCAAACATGAAACCATTTTGCTTAGTGTTCATTGGGTCGATGACGACAGTGAAGTTGTCACTGTTCCAATGTGCATCGTCATCATCTCTTCGCAAGGATTGCACGACACGCTCACCTTCATCGTAACAAACTGCAAGGACGTAAAGAAAGTCATCATCATACGTCACTTTCACTTCGGTCAACGCATCTGCCTGACCTGAGTCGAGCGGCCAGTGATTGATGAAATGCGGAATTGGATCTATTCCATTCCAGGCATCATCCGATACATTTCCATCTATTTCCACCGGGGTTACAGACTTCACAATGGTATACCTGAATTGCTCCCTGGTTTCAGTCTGAGCAAACGACTGATGCATGGATAAGATCAATAAAGCGATAACCAGCTTCTTCATGAGATTTGGCTTGAGTTTCGGATTTATACCCATTCCAGAAGCTGATGTTGCCCGTTTACTGGCTTTTTAGACAACAGAGTATTTTAACTTGACAAATGACATTAAGGGGCCAAAATGGTCGCTCGTCGGTGATCAGGTACGGTTTAGGATGACTAACCTGTCGTTGGTCTATCATTTCGAAATTTTGAAACTTAATCCATAAGTTTGGGTTTTTTGGAGTTGTAATGGCTCGACTTGAATTAGAAAATATTTTCTTCAAATCGCCAAGGGTATTATGGCATTTTGTTTTTTGGGTGGTCTACATCACCTTCTTCTCTTTGGTGTATGGGAGTTTCGAAGAAGACTATGGTAGGCAATACCTGATCCAACTATCAGATGCACTGGTTCAAATTCCAGCTGTATACTTCACGATCTATTTCCTGATGCCGAGGTACTTGTTCAAGGAGAAATACCTGGAATTTCTGACTTATCTGATCGTTGTTATTCTTTTCTTCAGCACCATGATGTGGTTTAACTATGTCTGGTTCCAGAAGGACCTTTTTTGGCCGGATTCCCATTACATTCCAGAGCTTATCAACGTTGGTAAGATCCTGAAAAATACTACAAAAGTCTATCCCGTTCTTGTTCTTGCGGTAGTTATCAAGTGGTTCAAATACTGGTATGTTGCTCAAAAGGCTAACCAACAGTTAGCACAGGACAAACTTCAGGCTGAGTTGAACTTTCTAAAGGCACAGGTTCACCCTCATTTTCTTTTCAACACATTGAATAACCTGTACGCACTGACACTCAAACAGTCAAAAGATGCACCGGAGGTCGTACTCAAACTTTCTGATCTGTTGAACTATATGCTTTATGAATGTAACGCAGACCTGGTTCCGCTTTCGAAAGAGATCAAGTTGGTTAAAGACTATATCGTGTTAGAAAAGATCCGCTATGGCAAACGATTGGATGTTTCATTTAACGTACATGGTGAGGAAGATGGGCTAGAGATTGCGCCAATGTTGATCCTTCCCTTTGTGGAAAACAGTTTTAAACACGGTGTAAGTGAAGAATTAAACGAGTCATGGGTTCACGTCGACTTAGAATTGAAAGAAAAATCCTTAACCTTAAAAGTTGAAAACAGTAAAAGTAAGAACGGCAATGAGAAAGATGACTTCAACTACAAAAAGGGAATCGGCCTGAAAAATGTAAAGAGAAGGCTGGAATTACTTTACGCTGATAAGCATCAGTTGGAAATGCATGACGCGAATGATTCGTTTCTCGTCGTATTGAGAATAGAGTTCTAATATGTCTATAAAGTGTTTAGTCGTAGATGATGAGCCGCTTGCAGGTGAAGTCTTACAATCTTACATCGAGCGGGTAGATAGCCTGGAACTGGTAGCAGTTTGCGACAATGCTGTGAAAGCATTTGACATTCTGAAGTCAAAACCTGTAGATCTGCTCTTTCTTGACATCCAAATGCCCAAGCTTACAGGAATTGAATTCCTGAAGATCCTGGATCCGGCACCAAAAGTGATATTCACTACAGCTTATCGGGAATATGCAGTGGAAAGCTATGAATTCAACGTTTTAGACTACCTACTCAAACCGATTGCTTTTGATCGTTTTCTAAAAGCCATTAATAAGATTTATGAAGATGGAAATCCATCATTTTCCAACGGAAATGCCGATCAGGGAATAGAAAGTCAACCTTATTTGTTTTTGAAAGCAGATCGAAAAATGGTAAAGGTTTTCCTTAAGGACATCAATTACATTGAAAGCCTGAAGGACTACATTCGGGTAAAGACTGTTGATGGAAAAGAGGTCGTGACACTTCAGAAGATCAGCTATATCGAACAAAAACTTCCGGAGGACTGCTTTCTACGGATACACCGATCATTCATCATTCCGATCAACAAGGTAGAAGCTTTTTCAGGCAATCATGTTGAGATCGCGGGAAAGGAAATCCCTATCGGTAGGAATTATAAGTCTGAAGTTGGTAAAATACTCAGTGGCAACAGTTCTCTATTATAGTAGAATTAAAAATTAGTTCTAAAAGCTATCGTCAATGCATTCTTCAGAATATGATTTCTATAATAAGGAAAGTTAATTGCTGTTGAAGTTCCTGAGATTATCCATTGATTAACTGGGCTTGAGTTAAATAACTCAATGTCAATTGGTAATATGTATTTGTATTCGAACTGCCACCCAATGATTAGATGATGAATTCCTCCTATAGTGATCACATAATTGAGTGAAAAATACATTCCAGCTAAATTATTAATGTAAGCAAGTTTTAAATCTTTCGATGAATTGAATGCTTGTTGAATAGTCATGTTGGTGGATCTTTGGTTAATTGAAACATTCATAGTGTTGCTAAGAAATGTTCCTCCTGAATGGAGCTTTATTCTTTCACTGAGAAAAAAACTTTTCTCCAAAAAAATCCCGTAGTAATTACCGGAAATATCCAAGGACCTGGTACCGGAATTAACTGTAGTTTCAATAGGACTTGAGAAATAGTCAGTTACATTAAAACCAAATGATAGATTGGAATAAGGGTCTGGTAATCCGAATGAAAGTGAGCGTCCATAAGTAGTGAATAATTCTCCAATACCCTCAATTTGAAATTGATCAAGAATCGCTGTGTGAAAGTGATTCCCATCCAGGTACCAATCTGTTCCAAGTTCATACTGAAACTTCAAACTAGAAATAAGTTGTTGTTTCTTGAGAGAATCAGAGAAGGTTTCAAAAGAGGAAAACACTAGGGGAGAATCTCCCTTAGTGTTAAAAGTCAACAACAAAAAAATTAGCATCCAGGTCGCTTTCGGCACGGTTTGTTCGGATTTGATTGGCAGAAGACACACGTAACACACGTATTTTGTTTGTAACAATCTAAGCCTTCCACTGCTCCCAAAATACCTCCCCCAATAGCTCCCAATGCTAACCCTACGCCTCCTGCTATCCCAAATCCCAACATTGCACCAGTTATTGCACCCCTAACCGATCTATTCACAACTGTAGCAACTGTATTTGCAGTTCTTTTAAACCAGTTCTTAAGTCTTCTAAACAAGCGACCCCTTGATTGATTGTCACTTTGAATCAAATCCTCGAGCAAGCCATCAACAAAGGTGGTCAATAGACTGCCGGGCTACTATACTGGAGGCAACTAATGCTAGTTTCTCAGATTCCGTCAGGTTCTCGTTAGTATCAATATACCCTTCCTCTATTTCCAAGTCATTCTCCAGGACAATTTTGAAGTTATCGAAGTAGGCATACACAGAGTCGATTGAAATCGAGTCCGAAGCAGTTCTCAAACCGTATTTCTCAATGTCATTAGAAGTTTGTAATAGTGAGCTTTCGATAATCGAAAAAACTCGTTCTTGACTTTCTGTGAAATGAATAGAAGTATTGATCTCAACACCTTTGAGTATTGCATACTCTATTTCAGGGAAGACTGATTTAAGCTTTTCGTCATTTCCTCTTGAGACTATTTCAGACTTAAATTTTGGATAGTACCCATCATTAAGGTTTAATAACGAAACTGAGTCATCTCTGTAACTCGCAAGAAGCTGATCATATTCTGTCAACTGAGCTTTAAGCTCAGCCTTTTTGTTGGAATAATTATCTACAGCACTCGGCTCACTATGATGATTGCACCTATACCCAATTAGCGCAACAACTATTAGAAATAATATTTTTTTCATGATAAGAAACGGTTCGTTAATGAATAGTTTCTTACCAATGAAGTTATATGTCAGCTTATTTGCCAGACAATGCTTTCTACAATCGAACTACATTCAAAAATTTTAGATATACTACTGGGGATAGGGATCGGAAAATTTACAATTCAAAGTCAACCTTAACCTTGACGCGATCCTCCTGCGACTGACCATCTTTAGCTGTAGGCAGCCAGGCGGGCCCGTCTTTAACAAGACGTATGGCTTCTTCATCGCATCCATAGCCAAGGCTTCTTTTGATCTCAATGTTGCTGATCAAACCACCTTCCGAAACTGTCAGTTCAAGAGTAACTGTCCCTTTAATGCTATTTCTCAGTGCTTCTTCGGGGTATCTTAACTCACTTTTGAGGTATTCCTGATAGTTATCATATCCATTAGCTGGCTCTGGTTGTTTTCGATCTGCCAAACCGCCAAGAGGAGTTGAAGCAGTTGCAGGAGCACTCTTCTTCGAATCTCTCGCAAAAGCACGGCTTCTCGCAGGTTCAGTAGTTGATTCTTCAACAACTTCATCCAAAAACTGGATACGTTCCTCACGTTCCGATTCAACGAATTCACTGGCAACAGCTATTTGAGATGACGCTCCAGCGGCAAAGTTGGATACATCCGCCTCTCCTTGAGATTCATTCTCTTCAACAGCATCATCTGCAAAGTCCTCAGCCAAAGCAAACCGTTCCACCTGAACATCAGAAGTTTTATTTAACTCTTCTACTTCTTCATTTTGAATGTCTTGCTTAATGCTTTGCTCCTGAACAACCGGTCCAGCGTCCAATGACTGGTTTGGTGAAGATGCAGGAGCAATCGCAATTGCTTCATCTGCTGGCTCTTCCATGACATCTTCAGTAAAAAAGGCATCCTCTTCTTTGTATTCCTCCTCATCTAGCATTTCAGCCGAAGATTCCGGTTCGGCTTGCTCCGTTTCCATAGCAAGTTCATTCGGCTCCTGAAGTGGTTGAATGACGTTCCAAATGACAAATGAACTAACGACCAGCAATGCAATAGCTGCTGCTATTCTCATCCAACTAAATCCTGATTTTGCAGGTCTGTTGGTCCTATTTTGAAGCTTGCTGATATCCGAAAGTACAATCGATGGGTCCTGGGACTCAAGACCTTCCAATGCTTCTTGCTCAAAGGGATCGTTTAGAACCGAACGCTCAAAATCATGAGCTTCCTGAGGTGTCATTTGACCCTTTAGGTAGTTTTCGAATTGTTCCTTATCGTTCTTACGCTTTGACATTCTTTTGCTCAAGGCAAATTTTCAGATTTCGTTTCCCATTTTGAATATTGCTCTTCACTTTTTTCAAGTCTGTTCCGGTAAGTTGTGTGACCTCCTGGTAACTTTTCCGTTCCAGGTAAAACAACCTCACACATTCCTTCTGTTCATTTTTTAATCCTTCTATACACTCACCCAATGCGTCCAATTGATCGTCAATGAGATCTTCTTCTATATTAAGATGCACTAGCTCTGTATTTTCCATAAAAACGGA
This sequence comes from Cyclobacteriaceae bacterium, assembly GCA_965267415.1. Classification (GTDB taxonomy): domain Bacteria; phylum Bacteroidota; class Bacteroidia; order Cytophagales; family Cyclobacteriaceae; genus Ekhidna. Next base: position 2,461,938 of record OZ253955.1, read on the forward strand.
AGCATTTGATTCAGGATTTCTTTTTCGAAGCTCCATCAGGCAATAATTCTTGCTAACCATATAGAGCCAACTCTTAAAATGCTTTACTTCAGTATTCAAAAGGGTCTCGCTGATTTTCTCATAAATGGACATCACAGCATCCTGACTGTCCTCTCTTGATTTTAAGTACTTCAGGCATAATCCATAAACAAGGTGCATGTACGAATTAAAAAGCTCACCAAGCACTTTAGGATCCCCGTTTTTACGGTACTCAAAAAGGACCTCCTCGTCTGATTTCGTAATGGTTTTAGATGATTTCAAAAAAAATCAGAAAATTTTTATGGAATACTTCAACTCCCTGCATCTCAATGTCAAAAATAGACGAGATGAAAAAGTTGCTAATCATTCTATCAATAATACTGGTGTCCAAGGTTGATGCCAAATTCATCAACGGGACAGTTTACGACGAAAATGGAAATGGCTTTGCAGGAGTGACCGTTCTATTAAAAGGTACTTCACAGAGCACTACCACAGATATCAATGGGTTTTACACTATTGAAGTAGAAAACGAACGATCGGTCTTAATTTTTTCTTATACCGGTTATAGAACCAAGGAGATCACTGTTAAATCAAGGAAGCTAATTGATGTCCAGCTGGTTCCACAGGTTGTTGAGGAGATGGAGGTCATGGCGGAAGAACAAAACATTCGTGGGGCATACAAAAAGAGTCAAAGAGCTTCTTATGATATGGCTTTCAGTGCTCCAATGATGGTCTCCGAGCCTGATGTTTACTATAACACGGAAGAATATGCCACCATTCATGAGAACGGCTTCAGAAAAGTTCTTGACAAACCACTCTCTACCTTCTCGATTGATGTCGATGCTGCATCGTACAGCAACGTAAGAAGATTCATTAACAATGGACAGCTTCCACCTAAAGATGCCGTCAGGATCGAGGAGATGATCAACTACTTCGGTTACGACTATAAAAATCCAAAGAGCAATGATCCATTCTCCATTAACACGGAACTAAGCCAGGCTCCATGGAACGAAGATCATTTAATCCTCCAGGTCGGCTTACAAGGCAAGCGGATTGAGCTGGATGAGTTACCTCCTTCCAATATCGTGTTCTTGCTGGATGTATCCGGATCTATGAACTCTCCGAACAAGCTTCCATTACTTAAATCTTCATTCAAACTATTGGCCAATGAATTACGACCTGAAGATAAAGTCTCAATTGTCGTTTATGCCGGAGCAGCCGGAGTGGTACTTCCTCCAACAAATGGAGATGATAAGAAGTCTATGATGGAGGCACTCGATCGCTTACAGGCCGGTGGTTCAACGGCAGGAGGTGCCGGAATCAAACTGGCGTACAAGCTGGCTAAAGAACATTTTGTTGAAGGTGGAAATAACCGCGTGATTCTGGCCACTGATGGAGACTTCAATGTTGGAGCTTCGAGCAATGCTGAAATGGAGCGATTGATTGAAGAAAAGCGAAAGGATAGGATCTTCCTTACCGTTTTAGGTTTTGGAATGGGCAACTACAAAGATTCCAAAATGGAGACCCTGGCAGATAAAGGGAATGGCAACTATGCGTACATCGATAATTTGAGGGAAGCGAAGAAAGTGTTGGTGAATGAATTTGGTGGAACACTTTTCACAATTGCCAAGGACGTGAAGATCCAGGTTGAGTTCAACCCTTCTGTAGTTCAGGCCTATCGATTGATTGGGTATGAGAACCGTATGCTTCAGGATGAAGATTTTAATGATGACAAAAAAGATGCCGGTGAATTGGGTAGTGGTCATACAGTCACAGCTCTGTATGAGATCATCCCAGTCGGCATTGAAAGCCAATTTGTGAAAGACATTGATCCTCTTAAGTATCAGGACATCACAAACACTTCAGTTTCTTCTTCAAAAGATGAATTGTTAACTGTGAAATTCAGATACAAAGAGCCTGATGGTGATAAAAGCAAATTGATCACCGAGGTGGTCAAAAACAAGGTTAGTCAGTCAAGTGAAAACCTGAATTGGTCGATGGCTGTGGCGGGCTTTGGAATGCTTCTCAGGGACTCTGAGTTTAAAGGAGACTTGACTTTCAGCAATGTTCTCCAAATGGCAAAGTCTGCCAAAGGCGAAGATGAGTTTGGTTATCGAAGTGAATTTATTGAACTGGTTGATTTGGCAAAGAGTATGAGTTTAGGTCAATAGTGTTTTTTGAGTTGTGTTTGAGCGATCCGTTGGCCGACGGATCGCTTTTTTATTATCATTGAGACATGAACAAAGTCAAACTAGGGAAATCAAATGTGATGGTGTCACCGATCACCTTCGGGGCATGGGCTATCGGAGGAATGAGTTGGGGTGGCACCGATGATGAAGAAGCACTCGGTGCGATGAGAAGATCCATTGAACTAGGGGTAACTTCAATTGACACTGCCCCTGTCTACGGGCTTGGACATAGCGAAAAAGTAGTAGGAAAGTTGATCAAAGAAGTCGGACGGGATAAGGTTGAGGTCCTGACCAAATTTGGTCTCAACTGGAAGACTACCAAAGGCGAATATCTCTTTGATGGTACTTCTCCAGGTGAAGGAAAACAGAAAGTGTATTCTTATACAGGAAGGGATGGGATCATCCAAGAAGTAGAGGACAGCTTAAGAAGATTGAATACTGACTACATCGACCTGTACCAGATCCACCGACCAGATGCAACTACAGCTATCGAGGAGACCATGGAGACATTGAATGACTTGGTTAAGCAAGGCAAGATTCGGGCTGCCGGTGTATCCAATCACCATACTGGCCTGATGGAGCAAGCAATGAAAGTGACCTCCATTGCGACCAGCCAGTCCCCTTATAGTATGGTATATCGTAAGATTGAAAAAGACATTGTTCCATTTTGCCTCGAGAATGAGATTGGGATTCTCGCTTACAGCCCATTGCAACGAGGCTTACTAACTGGTAAAATCACTCCGGACTATAAATTCAGTGACGATGATCATCGTCCAACTACTCGATTCTTCAAAGAACCTAACCTGACACGAACCAATGAGTTTTTACAAAAGATCAAACCCATTGCAGACGATCATGGAGTAACACTTGGACAGCTTGTTATTCAGTGGACCCTAAAAAGACCAGGGATTGCGGTTGTTTTGGTTGGAGCCAGAAATGCAGAACAGGCACAACAAAATGCCCGATCGTTGGATTTCGAGTTGAGTCAATCTGAAATTGATAAGATCAACACGGAGCTGGAAAGGGTGGAGATTGAACAAGCAGATTAAGGACTACCTGGATAATTCCAGGCAGCCCCAATCAATTAGAATTTCAAACTAAGCCCCAACAGAAAATTGGTGCCTGCCTGTGGGAAGTAATTGTTTTGCTGATAAAGATTGCTCCCATGATAAAATCCCCAGGTGTAACCATTAGAGGAATACTCTTCATCCAAAATGTTATTTACCAATAACGATAATCCAACATTCTTTAATCCATTAGGTCTAAAATCATAGACAATACGAATATCATTGGTCATGAATGCCTTGATGGTTCGGTCTTCATTGGATGTATTGTCAAGAAACTGTTTTCCAACGTATTTGGTCAAAAGTTGGAAGGTAAGGCCTGACAGTGGCGAGTAACTAATATCGTTTGCAGCAATGACGTTTGGCGAAAATGAAATGTCGGAATCAGTGAAAGATGTCTCAATGACGTTGAATTCATCAAAGTTTTCTCCATAGTCAAAAACTGTTTCCGTAAAGCTGTCAATTCTATTTTGACTTAAGGTGAGATTAGCAGACCATGTTAGATTATCAGATAACCGGTAAGCACCGCTCAACTCAAGCCCAATACGATGACTTTTGGGAACGTTCGTGCGAACGGCGGCTCCTACATCATTCACTTCTCCAGTTAGAACAAGTTGGTTCTTATAGTTCATTGAGAATAAATTGACTTCATAAGAGAGGTCTTCACCAAATGACCTAATACCCATCTCAAGGTTTCTCAATGTTTCATGCTCCGGGACCTCTCCGACATCCGCATCAATGAAATCAGATCTCACCGGCTCACGATTCCCAATTGCATATGAAGCATATAGATTGGTCCTCTCGCTTAAAGAATAGGTAAGTCCAACTTTTGGATTGAAGAAAGTGAAATTCGTGTCGACATCATATGCCTCACGGTCATTGTCCAAACCGTTTGTCACATAGTCAATATTTCTTACCTGGGCATCCCCAAAGAGATTGATCTTCTCGGTAAGCGAATAATTCAATTTTAGATAACTGTTGAAGTCCTTTTTCACCCCATTACCTTCATAATACCTATCTCTTATATCTACATTCCCTGCGAACTGGGCCCAGACAATTTCACCAAAGTGGTCTCCATTATATTCATTGTAAGCCCCTCCCAATGTAACGTCTATCTTGTCTTTGGCATAGTTGAATGAGTAAGTGAGTCCATAGAAGTGATTGTCCAGCCATCTTCTTCTTACAATGTCTGAAGAGGTGATCGTATCCCCTCCAAAAACAATATCACCGAGACCATAATCTGCCAGGTCATCACCTTCTCTAAACTGCTCAAAAAATCCTCTACCTCTGGTATAATGCAAGGCTCCTGAGAAATTCAAAAGATCTGAAAATGAGTGACCAACATGTAGCTGATAGTGATCCTGCCTGTAATCATCCACTTCATTATCGTATAGGTAATAGTTAAATCTCCGATCAGAGTTTCTCAAGTTATCTAATTGTTCTTGAGTACTGTACTCTCCACCAAGATCAATAAGTGCCTGAAGTGCATCCGGATCTCCGGTAAGTCGCGCTTCCGGGGTACCGTACCAGGCCTGCTGAGTAACCTCCTGACCACCAAAGAGTACCAACTTCAACATGGTCTTTTTACCAAACCTTCCTCCTGATAGATAATATGATTTCAGATCGGCTGCTGACCGATCAACATATCCATCAGAGGCGATACGCGATAAACGTGCCTCAAAATTGAACACTTCATTGATTAGGCCTGTGTTATAAGTGACATTCGACTTAAATGAATTGAAGCTCCCAACACTATTATCTGTTTGAAAAAAAGGACTCGTTGAAACATTGCTGGTTTGAAGATTTACCGTTGCTCCAAAAGCAGCTGCCCCATTAGATGAGGTTCCTACTCCACGTTGGATCTGAACACTATTAAGGGAAGATGCAAAGTCCGGCATGTTGACCCAAAACACTCCATGAGATTCCGAGTCATTGACTGGAATACCATTGACAGTCACATTAATTCTGGTAGCATCACTTCCACGAATCCTAAGCCCGGTGTAACCAATTCCTGCTCCAGCATCTGATGTTGTCACAATTGATGGGGTAAAATTCAAAAGAATTGGGAGGTCTTGTCCCAAATTCCTTTCACTAAGCTTCTCCTTAGATACCGACGAATAGGTCATCGGTGTTTTTTCATTTGCCCTTGTCGCAAAAACAGTGACATCATCCAACGTCATCGTTTTTAGAGAGTCTTGTCCAAATAGGACATTCACAAGCACAAGCAGGCTTGCAGAAAAAAGAATACGCATTTTCTTATTTGTTAAATAAGTTAAACCATAGGAAGTGGGGACTTCCCACAATGGTTATCATACTTCCCTACGCCGGCATTATCCGGATCAGGTTCGTGGGTATGATCTCAGCCTGATGCCCTGATCCCGACGAGTCGGGACAGGATCGGCACCCCTTTTTGATAGATGCAAATCTAAACGTTATGAGGAAGACCTAAAGCCAATTAGTTGAAGTAATTCTCGATGGCTTCAATCGCGTTTTTCTTGCGAACATCTTCAAAGCCTGAGACAATAGCGTAGGGAAGTGAATTTGATTCCAGATAGTCCTGGTAGATGTCAAAAAAATGTTTCCGCAATTTTGGATGCTCCCTTTGGGGATCGGGCCTCCAAAAGAGATCAATGTTGTTAAGGAGGTAGTAGTCGTAGGAACGTGTTTGAAGGTTTTCAAGTATCCATGGATCCGTATTTCCATATTTATGATCACTCCATACTTTGATCACAATCAGATTGGTATCACAAAAGAGGAATTCGTTTGCTGTTTCCAGTTTATCCTCCTCCCAGTTGACTTGACCCTCAGCAATTGTCTTAAGATCACCCTGATTGTACTCCCGTCCCAATCGATCCAGGTAGAATCTAGCAAACTCCGGGACCCATTCCGTATGATAGTGTTGTGCCAGATGCTGTGAAAGCTCACTTTTCCCTGTCGATTCGGGGCCTATAATGGCTATTTTCTTAACCAAGTTTTTATAAACTTTTCTCGAATGAAAGTTTCTTTCTCCAGGATAACAATCCCATGATCGCAATGTAGGAGAACACCATAAATTGAAAACTCGAAAATGGCAATCCTTTATAGATATAAAGTGGTATAGACAAAAGATTGCATCCAATCCAGAAATACCAGTGCTCAATTTTCTTCAATGCCATTAAGTACATGGCAGTAATGGCAAAAGCAGTGGTAAGGGCATCCCACATAGGCACGTCACTATCCGTGAATCGAACCAATAAGATCCAAAGAATAAAGAAAGCTGCCAGTAAGGTCGATACATTCAAAATATGTCCGGCCCTGGTACTTTGAGTTATTGGAATTTGATTGGCTCCTATCTGGGTATTTTTCCAATTGTACCACCCATAAATACTCATCACCAGGTAGTAGGCATTGATACCGGCATCAGCATATAGCTTATGTTGATAGGTGATGAAGATGTAAGTGGTCACGCTTATGATTCCTATGGGATACACAAGTATTTTTTCTTGCTTGCTGAACCAAACACTGGCAATTCCCGTGATCACCGCCATGAGCTCCAGTTCAGAAGTCGTGGAAAGTTGTTCAATGAATGAGCGCCATAATTCCATATGTACAAAAATATTGAAAGTAAAATAGTACGTAATCTGAAGAAGCACCGTAATTTTGCGCGGCAAATAATAGTTATTGTTACTCATTATTTGCTATGACCACAAACGATAAATTCCTTTTCGAAGCACTTACGTATGACGATGTGCTTCTTCTCCCAGGCTATTCCGAAGTACTACCAAGAGACGCGGATACGTCTACACAGATCACGCGAAATATTCGATTGAATATCCCACTGGTTTCCGCCGCAATGGATACTGTAACCGAATCCAAACTTGCAATTGCAATGGCGCTGGAAGGTGGTATTGGGATCATTCACAAGAACATGAGTATTGAGCAACAAGCTGCACAGGTTAGAAAAGTGAAGCGGTCTCAGAGTGGAATGATCCTGGACCCAATCACACTGGATGTAAACAGCAAGGTTGGAGATGCCGAAGCAATAATGAGTGAAAACAAAATTGGCGGGATCCCTGTAGTTGATAAGGATAAAAAGCTAATCGGGATCGTCACTAACAGAGATCTTCGATTCGAGAAACGGATGAACCGTCCGGTCAAAGAGATCATGACCAAGGAAAATCTGATCACTGCTTCTGCCGAGGTTGGATTAGGTGAAGCAGAAGAGATCCTTCAGAAATACAAGATCGAAAAGTTACCGATCGTCAATAAAGAAGGAATGCTAACTGGACTGATCACGTACAAAGACATTCTCAAAAACAAGGACCGGCCGAATGCCTGCAAGGATGAATATGGCCGGTTAAGAGTGGGAGCTGCAGTTGGTGTGACCCCAGACATTACAGGCCGGATCGAAGCATTGAAAAATGCCGGGGTAGACCTGGTAAGTATTGATACTGCTCATGGTCATTCCAAGGGAGTCATTGATATGACCAAGAAGATGAAGAAGGAATTCCCTGATCTGGAGTTGATCGTAGGTAATGTCGCAACTGAGGAGGCAACTGAGGCTTTAGTAAAAGCAGGCGCGGACGCAATCAAAGTTGGAGTGGGTCCAGGTAGTATTTGTACCACTCGGGTGATCGCCGGAGTTGGAGTACCCCAGTTGAGTGCGGTTTACGAATCATCCAAAGCAGTTAAAGGAAAAGACATTCCAATTATTGCAGATGGAGGGATTCGGTTCTCAGGAGACGTAGTAAAGGCCCTTGCAGGAGGTGCAAACACGGTCATGATCGGGTCACTTTTGGCTGGAACAGAAGAAGCCCCGGGCGAAGTGATCCTGTATGAAGGAAGAAAATTCAAATCATACCGGGGAATGGGTTCTGTAGAAGCCATGGAAGAAGGATCGAAGGATCGTTACTTCCAGGATGCTGAAGATGACATCAAAAAACTAGTCCCCGAGGGTATTGTTGGTCGGGTGCCATTCAAAGGTTCCGTACAAGAAGTCTTATATCAAATGACAGGGGGTTTAAGAGCAGGAATGGGATACTGTGGTGCTCAATCGATCAAGGATTTACAAAATGCTCGTTTCGTCAAGATCTCAGGAGCCGGTATGACCGAAAGTCACCCGCATGATATTCATATTACCAGGGAGGCACCTAATTATACAAGGAAGTAGCGTCGAGTTAGTAGTTGGACTTAGGTTCCAAACTTAGCCCATAGCTTCTACCACCTTTTTGATTTTAATCGCTTTCTCAAAGTGATCAAATTTGTTTTCCATGATCCACCACTCGGCGACTTCCATTAAAAGCTCCGGGTTGTCGTTTTTGTTTTCGAAAAATGCATAAAAAGAGAGACCAACTTCATCTCCTTTGGTTTGGATCTTCTTGTCGCAAACCTGAAGTATTTTTTCTCTTATTGATGGGTTCATTTCAACTCAGCAAGTACCGTCACTCCCCCTTTGGTGATATCTCCAATCTTTGCTTTAATATCCGCATTGAGCGGTAAGAAGACATCTACCCGACTACCGAAGCGGATAAAGCCCACTGAACTTCCCTGCTGGACCGCATCACCTACTTTGGGATAGAAGGCAATTCTTCTGGCTACAGCTCCAGCAATCTGGCGCATCAAAATATCAACTCCGGATGTTGTTTTGAAGCCAATGGAAGTTCGTTCATTCGAAGTGCTTGACTTGGGATGCCAGGCAACCAGGTATTTCCCAGGGTGATATTGGAAAAAGTCGACCTTCCCCTTAACAGGACTTCTATTCACATGTACATTGAGTGGGGACATGAAAATCGAAATTTGTATCCGATCTTCTTTCAGCCATTCGGGCTCATAGACTTTTTCTATTACCACTACTTTGCCATCAGCAGGTGCGTAAATGATCCCGTCTTTTTCAGGAGTGGTTACAATCGGATCCCGAAAGAATCTGATAATCAATATGAAGAAAATGACCGCCGCAACGGCCAGGGTCAATTGAATCAAGTAAATCGGAATTAACCAATAGAGTAACCAATACAACAGGCCGAGAATGATTCCTGCAATAGGTATGATCTTGTATCCTTCCTTATGAATTCGCATTGGCTTAAGCTTGGCCCCAATTGAGAGATTAAAATCCCCCTCGATACTTATAGGTCTTGGAAACTTTATCAATCGCCACAATGTAGGCTGCAATACGCATGCTCACATTATACTCCTCTGCAGTAGCGTAAACTTTGTCAAAAGCAGTTTTCATAATACGATCCGAACGCCTGCTCACTCTTTCCCTGGTCCAACCATACCCCAGACGGTTTTGTACCCATTCGAAATAGGATACAGTAACACCACCCGCATTGGCTAAAATGTCCGGAACCGCAAGGACCCCTTTCTCATTCAAGATCGCATCTGCTTTCGCAGAGGTTGGCCCATTGGCTCCCTCAACGATCATTTTTGCTTTGATCTTATCTGCGTTTTCTTTGGTGATCACATCCTCGATTGCTGCAGGAACCAGTACGTCTACATCAAGGAGTAAAAGTTCCTCCGGATCAATCTTTTCTGCCCCACCAAAGCCTTCCAGGCTTCCGTTGTTTTCATTTCGATACTTATAAGCCTCATGAATATTGATCCCCTGATCATTGTAGTACGCACCAGATAGGTCACTGATCGCTACAACATTCACTCCACGTTCTTCCAGTAGTGTTGCTGCCCAGGACCCAACATTCCCAAATCCCTGGATTGCACATGTTGCCTTAAAAGGATTCACCTTTCTTTTTTCCATTGCTGCCAGCGCAGAGATCATTACTCCACGGCCAGTGGCTTCTTCCCTACCAAGAGACCCACCAAGTACGATCGGCTTACCTGTAACCACAGAGTTAATGGTCATCCCCTGATTTCTGGAGTATTGGTCCATCATCCATGCCATCTCTCGAGGGCCTGTTCCCATATCCGGTGCGGGAATATCACGATCCTTTCCAAATACATCATGCATGGCTTGAGTAAATGCCCTGGTAAGACGCTCCACCTCACCTGCCGACATTTCACGTGGATTACATTTGATCCCCCCTTTGGCGCCCCCGTATGGAATATCAACCACAGCACATTTCCATGTCATCCAGGCTGCAAGAGCTTTTACTTCATCTATGTTCACATCCATATCATACCGGACTCCACCTTTAGATGGGCCCAGAATGGTTGAATGGATCACTCGATATCCTTCAAATACTTTAATTGATCCATCGTCCATGGTAACAGGCAATGAAACAATTACTTGTTTGGCAGGAGTTTTTAACACATCATAAATTTCCTGATCCAGGCCAAGGTGCTCGGCTGCAATCTGGAAACGCGACATCATCGACTCGAAAGGATTGTCTCTGTCCTTTATAGGAGCAGGTTCTATATAAGCCATGTGGGTTTTAAAATGAGAGAGTTGGGGTGTGTTGAAAAAATTTGTGCAAAGCTAAAATGAATTCTATTTCTGGCTAGAATAATTTCAGGAAAACTACGACGAATGGAACAGCTAAAAGCAAGCTATCAAAACGGTCGAGAAAGCCCCCATGTCCAGGGATTGCTGATCCTGAATCCTTGATCTGCATCGTACGCTTGAAGTGTGATTCCACCAAGTCACCATAGGTTCCGGCAATAACAACGATGATTGCGATAATAACCCACTCCACGATGCTAAGGCCTTCAAAGTAAAGGCTGATGATAAAGGCTGAGGTCGTCGCAAAAACAGCCCCTCCTACACTTCCTTCCCATGATTTCTTCGGAGAAATCCGCTCAAAAAGTTTGGTCTTCCCAAAAGCAATTCCTGTGAAATACGCACCTATATCATTTGCCCAGGTCAGGATCAAAAGACCAATCAATATCTCATAGGAATAGGTACCTGTATGAAAGATCAGGATATTGATCAAAGCAAAAGGAACCGCTACGTAAACGATACCGAGGTAAAACAATGCGATGTTAATGAATGGGTGAACGTCGTTCTTCTTATAAAGCTTGACCAGGAAAACGAATGAGGCTAAAGGAAACAACGCCATGTAATAGTTGGAAGGAAGAATTCCATCTTCTATGAGGTAGCTGAAGGTGAACAACAGGGCGCCTATTGCAACTCCCAGTGGCCGTATCGGCAGATAGCTCTGAAGCCTAACCAAACGGTAGTATTCCCACATTGTCAAACAGGAAATGATCAGAAAAACAACGAAATAAGACCACTCATTCCACATCAGTGAGCCAATGATAATCGTCGCTCCAACTAAAGCAGAAGCTACGCGGGGTGCCAGGTCTGTGTACTTACTCAAATTTGATATCTTCTTTAATGATTTTCATAGCGCGAATCACAAAATCAGGCGCAACCTGTACTTCATAATTTCCAAATCCATACTGTGACACTTTCTTGTTGACGATCACAGGATGCATTTCATTGTCATCCAGCACTGCTTTGACAATTTCTGCCCGATGAAGTCTTTCATCTTTAAAAACAGCCTGCCAGTTATTCATTCACCTCCCGATGTTTTCTGTAGAATGCATTCATGGCAATGATAGTGATCACACCGAAAACAGCAACAGCTGGCCAGGGAGCAGAGGACTCCATTTGCTCTGGGCTAACCTCAATTATATCCATCTGGGCCATGTAAAGTAGGAAAAGAGCAAGTCCATTATTAATAAAGTGTGCGATCATAGCTACTGAAAGCTTTCCAGACCAATGATAAAGATAACCGAACACTGCCCCCAGCATCATCCTGGGCACAACCCCATAAAATTGCATGTGGATGGCGGCAAAAATGAAAGCGCTCACCCAGATAGCCACATGATGATTACCAAAAGCCCTGGAAAGAAGACTCTGAATAAGTCCGCGAAAGAGGAGTTCTTCTCCAATAGCCGGTATAATACCTACCACAATAAGTGCCAGTATGAAATGAGTTGATGACTTAAAGTCAACAAGATGATCCGTCAACTTTTTTAACTGATCTTCCGATTGTTTTGCCCAATCTTCAAACGCTGAATCCGGGAAATCCAGGTTCATGTTCCATTCACCGATCGCACTGTTGACTATCATAAAAGAGACGGCAATCAACAACGTAAGCCCGAATGTGGAGAGCGAAATTTTTGGGAAGAACTCTCTAACCGGAACTTTGAGAGCTACCGCTACAAAAAGTAGTGAAGCTCCTACAAACATGAAAGCTGAAAAGACTCCCTGCAGTACCAAAAGCATAACAGGATCAGCAGCAAGGATCAAGTCTTCATCCACTTCACCACTATTACCCAAATACATGGTGATAGACACATAACCCACAAGCAAAAGCGAAAACAACCAGGCTCTGAGTGTCTGAGTACCATCAGGTTGGTTTCTGAGTATATCGTGTGTTGAATTTGCTATCCGGCAAATATAGCCTTTAGGGCAGTTAAGCTAACTTTGCCCGATCAATAGGAAATCTGTGGTAAAGATTGCTGACATAGCGTTGGGAGAATTCCCATTACTTCTGGCTCCAATGGAAGATGTGAGCGATCCGCCGTTCCGTGCGGTTTGCAAGGAAAACGGTGCAGATCTAATGTATACGGAATTTATCTCCTCAGAAGGTTTGATCCGTCATGCGGAGAAAAGTGTTCAGAAGTTAGATATCTACGATTACGAGCGTCCGATTGGCATTCAAATATTCGGAGACAAGATCGAATCTATGCGCGAAGCTGCAGCCATTGCAGAAGAAGCTAACCCTGAGATCATTGATATCAATTATGGCTGTCCGGTCAAGAAAGTAGCGTGCAAAGGAGCAGGTGCCGGAATTCTATTGGATCTTCCCAAAATGCAGGAGATGACGGCTGAAATTGTAAAGCGGGTCAACAAACCTGTTACGGTAAAAACACGACTTGGGTGGGACCACTCTACGATCAAAATACAAGAAGTAGCGCATCGACTACAGGATGTAGGGATCAAGGCTTTGACGATCCACGGAAGAACCCGGAAGCAGATGTACAAAGGGGAAGCGGATTGGTCTTACATCGCCGAGGTGAAGGACGACCCGGACATTCATATTCCAATTTTTGGCAATGGTGATGTAGATAGCCCTTCGAAAGCTCTTGAATATAAAAACCGATATGGTGTTGACGGGATCATGATCGGTCGTGCCTCCATCGGCTATCCATGGATCTTCAATGAGATCAAACATTTTTTTCAAACTGGAGAATTACTCGATCCTCCTACATTAGATGAAAGAGTAAGTGTAGCAATCAAGCATGTTGATTTTTCCGTGGAATGGAAAGGTGAGCGTCAAGGTTTGCTGGAAATGAGAAGGCACTATACCAATTACTTCAGAGGTATTCCAAATTTCAAGCCCGTCAGAACAACCCTGGTAACTTCAGAATCTTACCAGGAAGTCAAAGAAACACTTTTGAAGATCCCGGAATTATTTGGTGAATTAGCCCACAGCTATTAGTTCACTTCATTCAGACTCGTACTAAAATCCCTCTATATTGCGGCCATGAAGAAAACGTCCCTGCTGGCCTGGACCTTATTGATAGTTCTTGCACTCATTTGGGGCAGTTCTTTCATCCTTATTAAAAGAGGCCTTCTGGGGTTGGACCCGTTTGAGCTGGGAACGTTGCGTATTGTAGCCGCCTTCCTTTTCTTATTACCTCCTGCTGTTAGACGATTTGGTAGCATAGCTCCTAAAAGTTATCCGTACCTACTTTCTGTTGGGCTTTTGGGCAGCCTGGTGCCTTCATTTTTGTTCGCTATTGCACAGACCAATCTGGAAAGCTCTATTACAGGTGTAATCAACGCTATCACACCAATTTTCACCATTCTTGTAGCACTGATTGTCTACAAGCAAAAGCAGTTACCCAAAGTCTTTGTTGGCATCCTGGTAGGTTTTGTCGGTACTGCCATTCTTATCACTGCAGGAAAGGGGTCTGTTCTTTCAAATATCAATTTTTATGCATTCTTCGTAGTGCTGGCTACCATTTGCTACGGAATCAACCTTAACCTGATCAAACATCACCTGGAACATCTGCATCCGGTAACAGTCACAAGCGCTTCCTTACTTTTCGTAGGGCCTGCGGCAGCTATATACCTGTTTGGGTTTACAGACTATTGGAGTAGACTCACCACCGTCGATGGGATGTGGACAGCCACCTTTTATGTCAGCCTGTTGGGTATCTTGGGTACCTCCATTGCACTTATTCTTTTTAATAAAGTGCTTCAAATTACTGATCCGCTTTTCGCCTCTTCTGTAACCTACCTGATCCCCATAGTAGCAGTTGTTTGGGGAGTTATTGATGGTGAAACGCTTTACCTGATGCACTACATCGGAATGGTTGCTGTAGGAATAGGCGTTTACATTGCCAATTCTAATCGAGCTGCCTACAAGAAGAAGGGTAGGACGGAATAAACCAATAAGGCTATCAGAATACTACTAACGGTATTTAGCCAAACCCCTGAACGTACCATATCTTTCATTTCTAACTCCCCTGATCCAAAGACGATGGCGTTCGGACCTGTGGCAATCGGAAGCATAAAAGCACAGGAGGCTGCCATTGTTGCCGGTATCATTAACAGGAACGGATGAACACCTATTGCATCCGCAAGAGCTGCTAAAACCGGTAACATGATCGATGCTGTTGCCACATTAGATGTTACTTCAGTCAGGAAATTAACCGATAGGGTAATGATCAAAATGATCAGGAACAGATGCAATGATTGGACAGCAGTCAATTGAGATCCTAACCACTGTGCCAACTCAGAGCTTTGGAAAGCAGCTGCGATGGAAAGCCCACCACCAAAGAGGATGATCACACCCCAGGGAAGCCGCTCTGCCTCTGCCCATGATAATAATGCTTTTCCATCTTTCTTAGAGGGTATGATAAACATGAAGGAGGAAGCGGCTATCGCTATGACGGTATCATTGATCCCAGGTATGAATTTGCTCAAAAGAAATGAGCGAGTGATCCATGCCACAGCCATTAACACGAACACAATGGCAACCGCCTTTTCTTCATAACTCATCTTACCCATTGCCTGTAATTCATTTCGAATACTCTCTCTTCCCAATGGCATTTCCACCTTATTTACAGGCATAACCAATTGGGTTAGCAATATCCAACAAAAAGCAAGTGTGACCAATGAAAAAGGAAGGGCGAAACTCATCCATGTGGCAAATGAAAACTCTGTGCCATAAAGTTGTTTGGCAACAGCTACAAAGATCGGGTTGGTTGGTGTACCGACTAGAGTCGCTACCCCTCCAATAGAGGCTGAGTAGGCTATTCCCAATAGAAGTGACTTGAAAAAGATCTTTCCAGACTCCCCGGTAAGCGAGCGCATCTCTGAGATTAAGGCAGTAGCGATTGTAACCATCATCAAGGTGGTTGCCGTATTGGAGATCCACATTGAGAGCAGTCCTGTCGCAAGCATGAATCCAAGAACAATGTATCGCGAGTTGGTACCCACAGCATAAATGATGGATAAGGCGATCCGCTTATGCAAGTTCCATTTTTGCATCGCTATGGCTATAATGAATCCTCCTATGAATAGGAACAACATTTTATCCCCGTATGCAGCTGTGGTTTGAGCAATTGGAGCTCCGCCGGAGAGTGGGAGAATAGCTATTGGCAGAAGTGCGGTTGCGGAAATAGGCAGTGCCTCTGATAACCACCAGGTAGCAATCCAAAGTGTAGAAGCGAGTACCGCGTTAGCCTCAGTGGTGAGATCCTGAAACGGTTGGAAAAAGAAAACGATTATAAATAAAATGGGCCCTAAAAGGAGCCCAAGTCTTTTTCGAGTCATGAGGTGAAGTTAGTACGTTTCCTCCTCTAATTTCTCAAAATCAAATTCTTCTAGGAAATGCCTGGCTTGTTCAAGGTTTTGGAAATCAAATTCCTTGATTTCCCCTTTATTTCCGTGTATCTCAATCTTTATCACAGAAATTCTACTATCATGTGCCAGCGGATCGTCGATCAAACGTGCTGTGTCTGATTTTTCTTTGATCTTATGTGATAGGACAACCGTTTTCCGCTTGATCCTGTTACAGTAAGAGCACTTGAATTCTTTGAACAATTCACCATCGTCGGTATCAGTTGCTTCCTTCACCACTTCTTCTTTTACCAATCTCAATGTCTGGAAGCCACACCGATCACATTCGAGTGCGTTTAGATGTCCTTTATATTTTTCAATTTTGGTAAACCCGGTTGAAGGATCTATCCAAACATCATAATCAACCGAGAAAACATTTTCTTCCGCCTGCATTCCTTCATCCAGGTAAGCATCTTCCTCTTCCTCACTAAGCAACTTCATTTTTTGCCCATTGTTAGGGTTTACCCTTGGTGTATATCTCAACCTCCGAAGCTTCTTTTCAAGCTTGCCCGGATAGTAGAATTTAAGCACCAGATGTGCGACATATCCATAAAGAAACCCAACACTGAATGCTACAAACAATCGAATGAAAAACCATGTGTTTTTGAGCTGCATTGTTTCATAACTCATCGTATTGGCAATCAGGAAAATGCCAAGTGCAATGAACAAATGCGTACGAAAGAGCATTTTGGTTTCCCGCTCGCTTGCCAGGTCAAATTTTTCTTTATACGTCTTAAGTGATACGTATTTTACCTTGAACAATAGGTAGTTAAGTAACGCAAGGCCTACTGCTACAAAAACTAAGATAAACACGATCTCCTGCCAGCTGGCAAGAAAATCCAGGTACTCCTCTTTACTCATAATCTGTTCTCAAGTTTTAACAAAAATAACCGATTCGTAGATCAATTATTCAATAGAAAACAGTGAAGAAGTATGTAACCCTAATTGGATTTGGTATTCAGTTTGTCTACAGGTTGGGTTGTTTTCAATGAGGCAAACAGACTTTTGTGAGCAAATGGGTTAATGGTAGCACCGATTTGCTTGGAATTTTCTGTTGGAAGAAGAGACGCCCAGTCGGATAAATTAGTCCTTGCAAAACTCTTGAGCCTTTGCTCAGCCTCCATCAGGAAGGCAAATGTGCCCAGGAGCAAGAGTAAAGTTATGAGTTTATTGAACTTGGGTTGCATTGGATTTTTCTTTTATCTCAACTAAGCGTCTTTTTTTAAACTTCCTGTCGAACAAGTCGACGTTGAAAACCTAACCTTTACAAATAAGATGATCCGCATTCTTCAATAGTTGCATAGCACCTTATAAAAAATTACAAGTCAGGTGTTAAATGCTATCAATCAATACAAATAGGCTGTTTTTAACGCCCGACTGTATTGGAAATACTTGGGTTGATTGTAATGGTTACAAGGATCAGTTGCTTTGTATCAACTTTTGTGATTCCTCTACCAGGGTAATGGCTTTCAGGTAGATCTCGTCCTGCAGATTAAAAATTGGATAGAACCCATCGTTATCCCAGATCCCACGTGCGATATAGGCCTTGGTCAACAATCGAATGAGCTCTCTGGATTTTTGGAATTCGCGTTCGTTAAACTCCAATCCATTTGATGTGGCACTAGCGACAAGATCCGACAAAACCTTGTCGGAAACACTGTAAGAACTCTTGAATTCATCCAAGCCCATTCCTTCAAGTGCTTCTTTATTCTCATTCGCATAGTTAATAGTGAATTCCTGCATGGAGTTCGTGCTGAACAATTTATTCAGGTAGCTGCTACTTCCACTTGTGTCCAGTGGAACAAAGTAATCTGGTGTAATGCCCCCTCCACCGTAAACGATTCTGCCACCAGCAGTTTTATATACCAGGCTATCGGCAACCTTAGTGCTATCAAGGGTATATACCTCTCCATTTTGGTATCGGTTATAGGCTTCTCTGTGATATTCCTCCTGGCTTCCGTTATAGTCCTTCTGGATACTTCTGCCACTTGGTGTATAATATCTTGAAATGGTGAGTCGGAGTTGCGATCCGTCGGTCAGATCAATCGGCAATTGAACAAGTCCTTTTCCGAAAGACCTTCTCCCTACGATCAAGCCTCTATCATGATCTTGAATAGCTCCGGCAACAATTTCAGAAGCAGAAGCGGAACCTTCATCGATCATGATGACAATAGCTCCATCTTCGAACTCTCCTACTTCACCTGAATAATGCTTTTCAGAATATCGTTTTTCCTTTCCATCAGTATAAACGATCATTTTTCTATCTGCCAGAATTTCATCGACCATTTGAACCGCCCGTTGTAAATACCCTCCCGGATTGCCGGTCAGGTCCAACACCATTTTTTTCATTCCCTGCTCCTGTAGTCCAAGCATCGCAGCTTTAAACTCCATGTAGGTAGAGTTGGCAAATCGGCTGACTTTGATGTATCCAACATCATCAGTGACCATGTAAGACACATCCACGTGAAATTGAGGGATCTCGTCACGGGTAATCGTAAAATCGATCAACTCGTCATCTCCTTTTCTCAAAACCGAAATCAGCACTTCCGATCCCTTTTCCCCTCTCAACATTTCAACCACCTTTCGGTTCGTCATCCCTACACCTGCTACGTTCTCATTATCTACTTTGATGATCTTGTCTCCCGTAACAATACCCAGCTTCTCAGAGGGGCCTCCGCTTAGTGGGGTGACGACAAAAATGGTATCCTTGAAAATGTTGAATTCAATCCCGATCCCCTCGTAATTCTCTTCCAATTCGGACCCGACAATCTCCATATCCCGAGGAGGGATGTAAACGGTGTGCGGGTCCAATTCCTTTAAGACGTTGCTAATAGCACTCTCAACTAATTCATCAGTGTTCACATCATCGACATAGTCATTTTCAATGTAGGTCATCACCTGCCTGAATTTCTGGAAGTTCTTGACAAGACCCTGCGTTGGAGTAGAAGAACTGTTGACCATGTTTGCGCCAAGAAAAACGCCTATTGAAATAGCAATCGCAACATAAAGCGGTAGTCTGATTGCCTGTTTCGAGTTATTGTGCTTGCTCACGTCTTAAAAATTTAACAAAAATACTGGTATTGATTTAGATACGCTTCTAAGCAAAAACTGTTGGAGACTCCTATGAATACACTATTTTTGAATTATGGTTTTTGAAAAGACCCTTTCTGAGATTGTGGATGAGAATTATGTGTATGCAAGGGCACTTCACTACCTTGGGATCTCATTTTTTGAGCACCCTGATCGCTCTTTAAGGGAGGTTTGCGAAGAACGCGGGTTAGACAGGGAAAAAGTCATCAAAAATTTCTACTTGTTTGATGGATGCAGCCGCCTTTCATTCAGAGAATTGGAATCTTATCCGATCGATCTATTGATCGAATATCTGCGGCATTCCCATCACATTTTTATCAAAGAGAAACTACCGTTCATTACGCACCTGGCAAAACATTGTGAAGGCCGACAGGAAATACAGTCATTACTGCCCGAGTTTGTGGAGGATTTCATTTGCCATATCTACGAAGAAGAGGACTCTGTATTCAAGTATGTCAAAGTGTTGAGTAATTGTTTGAAAGGCTCTGTAGCCAATCCAATTTCTCCATTACTAAGTTTTGAGACTTTCTCACTTACAGGAGAATACGAACATCACCAGGGTGACGATGAGATGAAAGTCATCCGGTCAATGATCGAATCATTGGAACCTCAATCTCAAAAAGAAGAAGTACTGGTACAGGAGGTCAAGGCATTTGATCGGGAGATGCTTTATCACGCTGAGATCGAGAATAAGATCTTCTTCCCGAAAGCAATCTCACTGGAATCTGAGGTTAAGTCTAAAATCAAGAAAATAAGCACCCTTAACTAATGGGGCGCATCCTTGCGATTGATTATGGAGCCAAGCGAACAGGTTTGGCCGTAACAGACCCATTGGGCATCATAGCCACCCCACTTGATTTCGTTTCCACACATCAGCTGGAGGAATTTCTGGACGATTATTTCAAAAAGGAACAAGTAGATAAAATAATTCTTGGAGATCCAAGAAACACGGATGGTTCGGAAACCAATGCTACTGAACTTGTACATGCATTCATTAATCGTTTTAAAAAGCGGTTTCCCGGTAAGGAACTAATTTTGCATGATGAGCGCTTTACCTCTAAAATGGCTCTTGACGCGATGATTGCCGGAGGAACTTCCAAAAAGCAACGTCGGGAAAAAGGCAATATTGACAAGGTAAGTGCAACGATCATTCTTCAATCGTATTTAGAAAGTAATTCATGATTTTTCCAATTGTTCTATATGGTGATCCAGTCCTGAAAAAGAAGGCTCAGGATGTAGTAGAGGGAGATGAATCGGTGAAAGAATTCACTGAGAATTTATTCGAGACCATGTATGCTGCTCAAGGGGTAGGCCTGGCAGCACCTCAGGTTGGTTTTTCGCTTAGAGTATTCGTCGTTGACAGTACTCCAATGGAAGAAAACGAAGAAGATGGTCTACGACAGGCTTTCATTAACGCAGAGATATTAAGCGAAGATGGAGATCCATGGCCCTTTGAAGAAGGTTGCTTAAGCATTCCTGGTATACGGGAAGATGTAGTTCGTCAACCAAGTATCAGGATCCGCTACTATGACGAAAACTGGGAATTGCACGAAAGAGAATTTGAAGGCGTTCATGCCAGGATTATTCAGCATGAATACGATCATATTGAAGGAGTGCTTTTTACCGATTATCTATCATCCTTTAAGAAACGACTACTGAAAGGCAAGCTTCAAAATATCAGCAAGGGAAAGACAGATGCTGAGTATCGTGTGAAAGTACCTGGATAATGGAAGACCTGTACATTTCTTTGATCCAAGCCAACCTGCATTGGGAGAAGCCCGAAGCGAATACGGCCATGTTTGAGGAAATGATATGGTCCATCGATAAAACTGATTTGATCGTGCTCCCGGAAATGTTCACTACTGGATTCTCCATGAACGCACGAGAGCTGGCGGAACCTGCAGGTGGAAGGACTTTCAAGTGGATGCGTCAAATGGCTACTCAGAAAAAGGCTGCTATAACCGGGAGCTATATCATCAAAGACGGAAAGGATTTTTACAACCGCCTCTATTTCGTTTTCCCGGATGGTACATCAAGTCATTATGATAAAAAGCATCTATTCGGTTTAGCCGGGGAAGGAGATTTCTATTCACCTGGTAATCAACGGCTTGTTTTAGAATACAAAGGCTGGAAGATACTTCCTCTCATCTGCTACGACCTTCGATTCCCTGTCTGGTCCCGGTCACAGAAGAATGGTTCAACCCTTTACGAATATGACCTGTTGATCTACGTGGCAAACTGGCCAAAACCCCGAGTCAACGCCTGGGATACATTACTCAAAGCGAGAGCTATTGAAAACCTGAGTTATTGTATTGGCGTGAATCGGTTAGGCGAAGACGGATACTCGAAGGAGTATCTGGGTCATTCTGCTGTCTACTCTTACTTGGGAGAAGAACTTGGTTTCTCAGACAAAGAAGAGATTATTACCTGTACTCTTGATAGTGCATCATTGAAGAAATTCAGAGAAGAATTCCCATTCCAAAAAGATGCAGACACGTTTGAATTAAAAAGTCTTTGAGAAGACGGTCACTCATCAATTTCCAAACATACCGGCTACTTAGGCGTTGTTCTCCATGTGAAGTGTTTGATCATCTTCTTTTGTTCGCTTGTTTTCTTTCCAGGTGCATCCCAATCGATCCAGGAGGTTAGGAAGGAATTTCATAAAGCTGTCTTGGACCCGAAAGAGTCCAGGGGTTTTCACGAATACTTAACACAGCATCCTACACTCAATCCTACCATTAAAGCTTACCAGGCTGTCAGTGAAGCGATGCTAGCCCAGGTTGTGTGGAGCCCCTTCACCAAGTTCAGCCAGGTTAAAAAATACGCACGCCAGATGGAAATGGCCGTTGAGCAAGAGCAAGACAACATTGAAATACGCTTTTTAAGGCTTGCAATTGAATACAATCTTCCACGATTCCTGGGGATGAGTACACACCTTAGCGAGGACAGGGATGTTATTCTTGACAATATTGTATCAGTTAGTAAGATGGAACTAGACCCCTCTTTTTGCCACTACATCCTGTACTTCCTAAATGATACCGGTTTGTGCACACCTGATCAGTTCGAACGAATGAGATCAGAACTCAAAGGAATAGAGGGTTAACCCTGACCTACGCCAAGTGATCTTATTAAGTAATTTTAGGATCAATGCTAAGTCCTAAGTCCACCAGGGTTCTTAAGAAAGTCTTCCCATATACAGTCATCTGGTTTTTAGGAAGCCTGTTGTACGTCATCATTGAACGGGGCTTACTTGGAGATGCGACACACTATCCATCTACTGGTAATATCTACAATTCAGATGCTGCGTTCATCATGGTCTTATCTCTGGGTCTGTTTTTAGGTACTTTTTTAGGCCTCATTGAGGAAGGGTTAGTGAAGAGAACTTTCAGGAAAGCTCCATTTATCACTAAACTACTCTTTAAAACACTTGCATATACGGTGATCATGGCTGTCTCACTCGGCATATCAGCCACGATCGTTAACAGTATCATTTTCGGACTCCCGGTAAGCGATCCGGTAGTATTAGACTCAGTCATCAATTTTGTTGGGCATTATGTTTTTTTGAGCGGCATTGCATACCTGGGTGCGGCTGTTGGTATAAGCCTGTTCTTCAGTGAAATGGTCGATCACATTGGAATGAATGCAGTCATCAACTTTTTTACTGGAAAGTATTCCAAATCCAAGGAAGAGGACCGTGTTTTTTTGTTCCTGGATATGCGTTCTTCCACATCAATCGCAGAGAAATTGGGACATAGGGAATACTATCAGCTGCTGAACAGCTACTATGAAGATATGACAAGTGCTGTCATAGCAACAGCAGGGGAGATCTATCAGTATGTTGGGGATGAAATGGTTGTTTCCTGGAAGTATCAGCAAGGAATAAAAAACAACAATTGCATTAAATGTTTTTTCCTGATCAAAGAGAAACTAAAAAGGCGAAGGGACTTTTACCAATCCCAGTTTGGTCTTGTACCGGAATTCAAAGCAGGACTTCATTGTGGAAAAGTTTCAACCGGTGAGGTAGGATTGATCAAGAAAGAGATCCTGTTCACAGGAGATGTCTTGAACACCACATCACGTATACAAAACATGTGTAATGAATTGCATGTGGATATCCTGATCTCTGAAGAACTCATTGATAACTTAACCCTGGAGGAAGAATTTACTCCTATCAACAAAGGATCGTTTGAACTAAGGGGAAGGGACCGACAGGTAGCATTATTTACCGTTGATCCTATCCTGACATGGTCACCAAACTAAATCTATTTTGATCCTTGCCGAAGATTGTTATTTTCGCCGGGCTCTTATCCATTCACTAATAAGCCATTCACTGAAATATTTACAAGAATCGTATAAATGATGATTTTGGCCCTTAAGGGTATCGTTTTAGCAAGATTGTTAAACACCCGTAATGTGAAAGCGGCCAAAACTTAAGACCTAATGAAAAGCCTGAAACAATTCTTCTCAATTGCGTTGATCTCTTGTGCTACTTTTTCCTATGCACAGGTAACTATGATGCCCGACCAGTTCCGTATGCAACTGGGTGATGGGCAGCAAACCATTGAATCGGTTCAATTCTACGAATTGCCTTATCGGACAAATACAATTGACCTCCGAGGGATCCAACCCCTTACAGATTACATCATTCCTCAATCCATTGTGATCACACCCCCCAACCTTTCAAGCTTCGAAGAAGTAACTGTGCTGATCGGGTTGACAGGAGAAGAGCTGGAAAACCCAATCGTTATTCTGTGGCTCGCTGGTGATTATAAGAAACGTCGAATAACCTTTTTTATAGATCGAGATCAGGACAGGGATTTCACAAATGACAGAGGGCCAATTCGACTTGTCGCAGGAGATGAGCCACGATTAATTACTATGGAGATAAATGGTTCTGAGGAATCGCTTTGGATCACACCTCCGGAACCTCAGATCTCTCGCGAGAAGAAACCAAAAGAGCGTATCGGATCGGGGTTCAACCTTGCTTTTGCGGCCGGGATTGGAACCGGAGAAATGGAATACTCGTACGATGACCTGACCATTGGATACCCAAGTTGGTATTCAGTCCCAATTACTGAAAAAGCAATCAGTGCAACGGCCACCTACACCTTCAAAAGATTCAATTTTGGAGTGAACATTGCCTTACAAAATCATTTCTATTACACTTCTCAGTTGAATATCAAACGTGGTGAACCGGAACGGAGAATAATATTTGATCAGTTTGGTCGTTCGACCGCAGCTACGTTTGACAATATCGAGATAAGGCAGAACTACGACAAGCACTCTCCTAACCGGGTCCAATACTCAGCAATGCTGATGTACTCCATTCCAATCGGAAAAACCTTCAGCCTACAACCGATGGCACGGTTCGGAATGACAAGCTACCTTAATGCAGAGTATAATGCATCAATTAATGATGATGGTGAAGTGTACCCGCTGAAGTCTACCACGTTCTACGAATTAGGGATACGAGGTGAATTTGCTGTTGGACTCCAAAAAGCAGTATTCATTGAGCTTGCCAGAAACTCCCACGAATGGGAACCTGAAGGCTTTTTGAATGGTACAGACCATGAAAATTATACTTCAAGTTTCGTGGTTGGGAAATACATGGTAGGTTATCGGTTTTCTTTACTAGGGAAGTAAAGAGACTAGAAATCAACTAGTTCCTTCAGTTCTACATCTAAGCCTTGAGCGATCTGGTAAAGCATGCTTGCAGTAGGATTAACTTCCCCTCTTTCAATTCTTCCAATGTTTTGCTCGTGGTTTTCAATCTTTACGGCCAATTGCATCTGAGTCAACCCCTTTTTTTTCCGTATTTTCCTGATATTATCACCCAAGGACTCAACAAATTCCTGCTCACGCAATTTCATACAGAATGAATGGTTTACTTGACGAAGTAATCTTAAAAATCAACTAGTTCTTTCTTACTCACATTTAATGTTTTCGCAAGGCGAGCCAAAGTACTAATAGTGGTGTTGATCTTTCCTGCTTCAATTCTAGCAACAGAGCTGAAAGCAATATCTGCCTTGTTAGCCAATTCCTCTTGAGTCATACCTTGGTCAAGGCGAATTCTCTTGAGATTCGAACCGAAAGCTTTCATGATTTTTTCGTCACGCACTCTGTGCACTCCCTAAAAATCTACAAGATCTTTCAACTCCACTTCCAAGCCTCTGGCAATTTGATAGAGCATGCTTGCTGAAACGTTAACTTCTGCACGTTCAATTCGACCAATCTGCTCATCATGATTATTTATCCTCACAGCAAGCTGCATCTGCGTAAGTCCCTTCTCCTTTCTTATTTGTTTAATACGATTACCTAAGGCTTCCAAGAATTCTTGCTCCCGCACTTTCATACGAGAAAATTGAATGGTTGCACAGTGGTAAAAAACGACAAATTTGTGGTATAAGTAATATAGTGTTAGTTTAGCAATCTAACCTGAGGATCATGAAACTAGAAGCATCTAGTCACCATCTAATTGACCTCATCAAAGAAGACATCAAGCTCAACTACCTTGTTTTCGGACTGAAGGAATTAGGACTTGAATCTCACCTGGAGCTTTTCAACCTAAGCCCGATCATTTTCAACATTTGCGGGATCAGCTTTCAAACACAGACCAGCATCGTAGAAGAATACTACAATGAAATAAACCTGATCAGGGAATTACCCTTTACGGAAGTATGCAAGAGCATCGATGACCTGGCGGAAAACGTTAAGCAAATCCTGGTGAAGTAGTGTATCTTGTAAGTCTGTTTCCTTCATCTGTAGATGATCCCTGAAGTTGACAAATACCTGGAAGATGGTTGCATGCGTTGCCCATACGGCGCTACTCCTGACTGCAAAGTCAATGGTTGGCAGGATGAGCTTCGAGAGCTAAGAAGGATCATTCTTGACTGTGGATTGACTGAGGAACTGAAATGGGGTGCCCCATGCTATACCTACAAAGGCAAAAATGTGCTCATGCTAAGTGCACTCAAGGAATCTACGGTGGTCAGTTTTTTCAAAGGAAGCTTACTGCAGGATATAGATAAGATACTGACGGCCCCCGGAGAAAACACCCAAGCTGCACGCTACATCAAAGTAACGGATGCCAAACAGATCCCGGAAATGGAACAAACCATTAAGGCGTACATTTTTGAAGCGATCGAAGTAGAAAAGGCTGGACTGAAAGTTGAGTTTAAAAAGAATCCCGAACCTATTCCTGATGAGTTGCAACAGAAATTGGATAACGATCCGGTCTTCAAGGCAGCTTTCGAGGCACTAACTCCTGGCCGGCAAAGAGGATATATCTTGCACTTCTCCCAACCCAAACAATCAAAGACCCGTGAATCCAGGATTGAAAAATGCACACCAAAGATCCTGGTTGGAGATGGACTTCATGATTATATGAAGAAGTGAAAAAAGAGGGATTGATTCGCCGATCTCGTTTTAGGTATCTAGTTCAAGCAATTGCCCCTCGCATTCATTCGGACTATTTTCGTTTCCATCGCTCATCCAAACAAGTTCAATTCGCTTGAAAACAAAAATGCCCAGCACAATGTGCTGGGCAATTACTTGCAGAGGCGGAGGGATTCGAACCCCCGGTACCTCGCGGTACAACGGTTTTCAAGACCGCCGCATTCGACCACTCTGCCACGCCTCTGGGTCCCTGCCTACCGTCATCAGGCAGGTCTGCAATATCTTTAGAGTAGCTTTCTTACTCTCTTTTGTTTACTAAGGCGGGTCCGCCTCACCTGCCTGCCGCAGGCAGGTTCGACCACTCTTACAACTTCTCTATTTTATCAACCCTCAGACCACCCAACCTTCACTCCGTTCTGGTCGGCAAGTCTGCCAGCCTTAGTACTGGTTCCAAATGCTGGTCAGCCGAAGCTTTAGCGCAGGCTGATGAAAATTGGATCGCAAAAATACTAGAATTAGTGATTCTCCCAAACCCTAAGTCTACTTAAAAAAAGGAGCAAGCAGCTCGCCCATTACTTCCGGCATTCGGACAGGCCGGTTACTCTTCATATCAATAAACACAAGGGTGGTCTCCCCCTTGTTAAGCAGGGTTCCCTCCTCATTGAAGATCTCGTATTCGTACCTGATTCTTGCTATCGGCATTTCAGGGATGCTCACTTTGATTGTCAACAGATCATCGTACCTGGCAGGCTTAATATATTTGGTTTTCAGCTCCAGAACAGGCATCATCACGCCAGCATCTTCCAGCTGTTTGTACGCATAGCCAAGATGTCTGAAAGATTCTACCCTGGCTACTTCATAGTACGCAGCATAATTACCATAGTATACATACCCCATTTGGTCCGTGTCGGCATACCTTACCCGAAGTTGTACTTCATAATTGAACATTAGCGATAGATTCGTTCTCGGTTGAGCGCTCGTTGAAACTTCCTGGCATTCACATTATGCTCAGATAGCGTCCTTGCAAAAACATGGTAGCCTGAGAAGTCGTCCTTCGCACAAAAATACAGGTAGCGATGTTGTTCATAATTCAACACTGCATCCAAAGCAGCTATCCCCGGCATGCTGATAGGCCCTGGTGGAAGCCCGTAATTTTTATAGGTGTTGTAAGGTGAATCAAACTCCTTGTCTTTGTTTAGCACTCTCCGAATGCTGAAATCACCAATTGCAAAAATGACTGTAGGATCTGCTTGCAGTGGAATCTGACGTTTGAGACGATTAATGTAAACTCCAGCAATCGTTGCGGCTTCATCCATCTTGTTTGTTTCTCCCTGAACGATTGAAGCTAGGGTAGCAACTTCATCTTTAGTCATCCCCAGCTCCTCCGCCTTCCGCAACCGGCTTTCATTCCAAAACCTGTCATATTCCTGCTTCATTCGATCCAGGATCTTCTTAGGAGAAGATGTCCAGTAAACTTCATACGTGTTTGGTATGAACATACTAATGAAGGTCTGATCATTGAAACCATAATATGCAGCTATAGTGTCATTCAGTAACAAATCGGCCATATCCGCCGAATCAATCTCCAGGTTTTGTGTCAGGATCTTTGGGAGTTGATTCAGTAGCCTCGCATTCGAGAAGGTAAGCTTTACTGGTGTCTCCGCACCCGAGCGCAACAGGTTGATCGCATCAATATTGGTCATGTCTGTCTTCAGCAAATACATCCCAGCCTTCACCTCTTCGTCATAACTTTTGAGTCTTGATAGGAAACTGAAAGAGACCACATCATTCAGGATCCCTTCATTGTACAATCGATCCCTCACTTCCGAAAAGGTGCTCCCTTTTGGAATAGCGAACAGCTGATCATCACGCTCGATCAGGATGTTGGGCGTGTAAAGTATCTGGTAAGTATAAAAGGCAAACGATGAAAGCATCATCGTGAAAATCACCAGAAAAATGGCGAGCAAATTTTTTCTTCGCATGGCTGCAAAAATATTTTACATTTATGGTATTCCACTGAGAATATGGCTGCAGAATTACTTAAGATCTATCCTGAGAACCCGGAGCTGAGAAAAATTGAACGAGCTGTTGAAATCCTCAGAAAGGACGGAATTATTATTTACCCTACGGATACGGTATATGGGTTGGGATGTGACATTTTTAATCAAAGGGCACTTGAGCGATTAAAGCAGCTGAAAGGAATAAAAGCCAAAAACCTTAACCTCTCTTTCATTTGCTTCGACCTCAGCCACATTTCAGAATATGTTAAGAATCTGGATACCCCCACCTTTAAGCTAATGAAGAAAGCCCTCCCCGGCCCCTACACATTCATACTCGAATCCTCCTCGCGCGTTCCAAAGATCCTGAATGCCAAAAAGCGTACCGTGGGAATTCGGGTCCCGGACAATAACATTCCGAGAGAGATCGTGAACCTACTTGGGAATCCAATAATAACCACTTCTATCCACGACGATGAGATCCACGATCATGCAACTGACCCGGAAGTGATCTATGATGAATTTAAGAATCGTGTCGACCTGGTTGTCGATGGAGGGTATGGAGATGTGAACCCAAGTACTGTTATTGATTGCACTGGTGATGAGCCTACAATCATTAGGGAAGGACTTGGAGATCCAGGCATAATCGGATGAAAAAGCTACTCCTCGAGCCGCATTACCTGGGCAGCCTGGAATACTTCTGCCTGATCCATCAACAAAATAATGTCTTGCTGGAAGTCAATGACAGCTTTCAAAAGCAGACCTTTCGCAACCGGGCCTATTTATTAAGTGCAAATCGGGTGCTCCCAATAATTGTCCCTCTAACCTATGCTAACGGGACATTGACCAAAGATGTGAGGATCGATCATTCTCAGCGATGGGTCAAAGATCACTGGGGGGCATTTTACTCCAGCTACGGAAAGGCCCCGTTCTTCGAATATTTCGCTGAGGAGTTCCAATCCATCTGGCGATCAGACACTCAATTTCTAGTTGATCTGGACCTTCAAATGTTGAACCTCTGTTTTAAATTATTAAACAAGTCAGTTAAGTTAGAAATGACATCAACATTCGAGGATGATCTTCCTTCCGACATTTTGGACTACCGAGGAGCCATTCACCCGAAAATTGGGTTTTCTGATCGAAATATCTATCAACCAACCCCCTATTCTCAACTTTTTGGCAATAGTTTTGTA
This sequence comes from Cyclobacteriaceae bacterium, assembly GCA_965267415.1. Lineage (GTDB taxonomy): Bacteria > Bacteroidota > Bacteroidia > Cytophagales > Cyclobacteriaceae > Ekhidna. The sequence goes on from OZ253955.1 coordinate 2,491,677, forward strand.
CCTAACCTTAGCATCGTCGATTTGATTATGTGCGAAGGCCCTCGAGCAGGAGAAGTTCTGACATTATCATTTCGTGAGGACTAAAGTATCAGGTTAAGTTCACCCGGATTTCGACCAAAAAGAATCCCATAATGAACAAATCTGAAATTGCACTTGTTTTTTCACCCGAACACTAAGTATTTCTTGGTATTACGATTATTTTTAAAATAGAAACTCGCTAGAGTATGTCAAAAGAGGCAAAATTTTCAAACAGGGTTAAAGAAGTCATCTCACTGAGCAGAGAGGAAGCGTTGAGATTAGGACACGATTATATCGGAACAGAACATCTGTTGCTAGGTATGATCAGGGAAGGAGAAGGAGTTGCTGTGAGTGTCATGAAGAAACTTGGCCTCACAATGAAAGAACTTCGCTCTGCAATTGAGCAAGCCACAAAGGGAACTTCGACAAGCAATGTGAAGAACCTTGCAAACATTCCGCTAACACGGCAATCAGAAAAAGTACTGAAGATCACTTACCTGGAAGCCAAGATATTTAAGAGCTCATTGATTGGGACGGAGCACCTGCTACTTTCCATTCTTCGTGATGAGGACAACCTTGCAACGCAGATCCTTGAGAAATTTGATATCAATTACGACCTGGTGAAGGAGATGCTTGAGTATCAAACGGAAAATCCAATTGCATCAGCTGATACAGATGATCCGGATGATGAAGGCGATCAGCTTTACTCCAGTGGTTCCCGTAGTTCAGGCAGACCATCAGGAGCTGGAAAAGAAGCAAAAGGAAGTGAAAAGTCCCGAACTCCTGTATTGGACAACTTTGGAAGGGACCTAACCAAGTTGGCTGAGGAAGACAAGCTTGATCCGATCATTGGACGAGAGAAAGAAATTGAACGTGTAGCTCAGGTTTTGAGTCGAAGGAAAAAGAATAATCCGATCCTGATCGGAGAGCCAGGGGTTGGTAAGACAGCTATCGCTGAAGGACTGGCACTTCGAATTGTACAGAAAAAGGTCTCTAGAATCCTTTTTGGAAAACGAGTAGTTACACTCGACCTTGCTTCACTTGTCGCAGGGACCAAGTACCGGGGACAATTTGAGGAGCGTATGAAAGCGGTGATGAACGAGATTGAAAAGTCACCTGAGGTTATTCTTTTCATTGATGAACTTCACACAATTGTTGGAGCAGGAGGTGCGTCTGGCTCGCTTGATGCTTCCAACATGTTCAAGCCGGCATTGGCCCGGGGTGAAATTCAATGTATAGGAGCCACAACCCTGGACGAGTACCGGCAATACATCGAAAAAGATGGTGCGTTGGCTCGAAGGTTCCAGATGGTCATGGTAGATGCTACCTCACCGGAAGAAACCTTGCAGATCCTTGAAAATATCAAAGACAAGTACGAAAATCATCACCATGTGAACTACACCAGTGATGCAATCAGTGCTTGTGTTACACTTTCCGACAGGTATATCAGCGACCGATTCTTACCGGACAAGGCGATCGACGTTTTGGATGAGGCCGGAGCACGGGTTCATATCAATAACATCAACGTTCCGGATATCATCACGAATCTGGAAGACCAGATTGAAGAAGTGAAGAAAGAGAAAAATCGGGTCGTTAAAAGTCAGAAGTACGAAGAAGCTGCTCAGCTAAGAGATAAAGAGAAGAAGCTGATCGCGCAACTTGAAGATGAGAAGGCACGATGGGAAGAGGAGACGAAAACCAAACGATATGAGGTTGGGGAAGATAACGTGGCGGATGTCATTGCCATGATGACGGGCATTCCTACCAAGCGAATCGCTCAGAATGAAAGCTCCAAACTTTTGAAGATGGGTGAAGAGCTCAGCGGCAGAGTAATCGGTCAGGAAGAGGCCATTAAGAAATTGTCCAAGGCTATTCAGCGAACACGGGTAGGATTGAAAGATCCGAGAAAACCAATTGGATCGTTTGTCTTCCTTGGACCTACAGGTGTCGGAAAGACCGAGATGGCCAAAGTCCTTTCATCATTCTTGTTTGACAAAGAAGATTCACTTGTACGAATCGACATGAGTGAGTACATGGAGAAATTCTCTGTTTCCAGATTGGTCGGAGCACCTCCGGGATATGTTGGATACGAGGAAGGTGGCCAGCTTACAGAAAAAGTACGAAGGAAGCCTTACAGTGTGGTCCTTCTGGATGAAATTGAGAAAGCCCACCCGGATGTATTCAACATTTTGTTGCAAGTACTGGATGATGGAGTACTAACAGATGGATTGGGACGTAAGGTTGACTTCAGAAATACGTTGATCATCATGACCTCCAATATTGGAGTTCGTGATCTGAAAGACTTTGGTGCGGGTATTGGATTTGCTACACAAAGCAAGAAAGACAGCATGGACGAGATCATGAAGTCTACGATCCAGAATGCACTGAAGAAAACGTTCAGTCCTGAATTTTTAAACAGGTTGGATGATGTGATCATCTTCAATTCATTGGAGAAAAAACACATCTTCCAGATCATCGATATTACACTTCAGAAGCTCTTTGCCAGAATTACTGACATGGGATACAAAATAGACCTGTCGAAGAAGGCCAAAGACTTCCTGGCTGAGAAAGGGTACGATCCACAATATGGAGCACGACCACTTGCTCGTGCCATTCAAAAACACCTGGAAGATCCGGTAGCGGAGGAAATATTGAAGGGAGAGATCCAGGAAGGGGATACACTATACGCTGAGTGGGATGGAAAAAGTGAGGAGCTTACCATTAAGCTCAAAAAGAAACGTTCGGCAAAAACCCCGGATAAGAAAGAGGAATAAGCAAAACAAACCCTGACGATACTGTCAGGGTTTTTTATTAGTTCATGTCTGTTAGGCCATCAGCTTCTTATACTTGATCCGAGTTGGTTCTTCATCCCCCAGTCGTTTCTTTCGGTTTTCTTCGTAATCTGTAAAGTTGCCTTCAAACCAATATACCTGGGAGTTACCTTCAAATGCCAGGATATGGGTAGCGATCCGATCCAGGAACCATCTGTCGTGCGATATCACCACCGCACAGCCACCAAAATTCTCAAGGGCTTCTTCCAGGGCTCGTAAAGTATTTACATCAAGATCGTTTGTTGGCTCATCGAGCAAGATCAGGTTGGCACCACGCTTCAGGGTCAAAGCAAGATGAACACGATTCCGCTCACCACCGGAAAGCTTAGACACCAGTTTTTCCTGATCAGGTCCGGTAAAGTTGAACTTACTAACATAAGCTCTGGCATTCATTTCCTTGCCTCCCAGGTCTATCACTTCGTTCCCTTCCGAGATCGTTTGAAAAACGGACTTGTTGGGATCCAGTTGATCATGCTCCTGATCAACGTAACTCATAACAACCGTTTCACCTACCTCAAAGCTTCCTGAATCGGGTTGCTCCTTCCCGGTTATCAACTTGAAGAGCGTTGACTTACCAGCTCCATTTGGCCCTATCACTCCGACAATTCCCCCTTGTGGAAGGTTGAATGACAAATTCTCAAAAAGTAACTTATCTCCGAATGCTTTAGACACGCCGTTTACCTCAATAACTTTGGCGCCAAGTCGCGGGCCAGGTGGGATATACAACTCCAGGTCTTTCTCTCTTTCCCTTGCCTCCTGTCCGAGCAGTTTATCATAAGCGCTTAACCTGGCTTTAGCCTTAGATTGTCGGCCTTTCGGACTCATCCGCACCCATTCCAATTCTCTTTCTAATGTTTTTTGACGCTTAGACTCCTGTTTCTCTTCCTGTTTCAGTCGCTTTTGTTTTTGATCCAGCCAACTCGAGTAATTTCCTTTCCATGGTATTCCCTCACCACGATCGAGTTCCAGTATCCATCCGGCAACATTGTCCAGAAAGTACCGATCGTGTGTCACAGCGATCACTGTTCCTTCATAGTGCTGCAAGTGTTGTTCTAACCAAAGGACAGATTCAGCATCCAGGTGGTTCGTAGGTTCATCCAGTAGCAAGACATCCGGTTGCTCGAGCAATAGTCTACATAGTGCCACTCTCCTTTTCTCTCCCCCGGATAGATTCCTGATCACAGCATCTTCCGGAGGGGTCCGTAGCGCATCCATTGCCCGTTGAAGCTTGTGATCGATCTCCCATGCCCCGGTAGCATCCAACTTTTCCTGTATCTCTCCCTGGCGTTCGATCAGCTTGTTCATTTTGTCAGGATCTTCGAGAACTTCAGGATCAGCGAACTTCGCATTCACTGCTTCATATTCGGCCAGAAGTGCGTTGATCTCTTTTACACCTTCTCTCACCGTTTCGATCACGGTCTTTTCCGGGTCAAGTTCCGGTTCCTGCTCCAACATACCTACTGTGAAGCCCGGAGAGAAGACAACTTCGCCCTGGTATTCCGTGTCGATCCCGGCGATTATTCTTAAAAGCGAAGACTTTCCAGCCCCATTTAACCCCAGAACGCCTATTTTCGCACCGTAGAAAAAAGAGAGATAGATATTCTTAAGTACTTGTTTTTGCGGAGGATAGATCTTGTTGACCCCCGACATTGAGAAGATGATCTTTTCGTCGGACATGCTTAAGTTTGATTGAGAATCGAATATAGCTATTTAGTAATTCACTCACCCTTGGAAAACGTCGAAGTTCCTTTTGGATATGCTAAAGATGGAAAGCTTTACCGATCTGGCTGGTCTGATCATGAAGACAGGGAGATCGGTGAGGTAAGGGATGATGATATTCAGAAATCAGCAGCTTTCTTCACAGAGCGTTTTGACATTCTAAAAGGCAAAGTTGATGAAGTGGTCAGCAAAATTGAAGCCACTGAAAACAAGGGATCCTTCTTGATGAAGCTCCTGCACCTAAAGGAGCAATTGCCAGAACACGATGGGCTTGGGGACTACTCACAACTTCTTGAGACTATTGAAAGGCATGAGGCCTTCATAAAAGATATCATTCAAAAAAACCGTGCGAGGAATACAGAGATCAAGAACGCCCTGATGCTTGAAATGCAGGAAGCAGTAGAGGCGGTCAATTGGAGAGAGGCTACCGAAAAGGTGAATGATATCAAATCGAGATGGATCAAAACGGGCGCTGCTGAAGAAGATAAAAATGAGGGGCTCGAAGCTGCTTTTTGGGAAGTTGTTAAGAGTTTTTTCGATCGCAAGAAAAATTTCTATGAGGATAAGCAAAAGCTTCTTGAGCATCGAAAGAAGAAATATGAGGAGCTAGTTAAAGAAGCCAGTGAGATCAATAAACTGAGTGGAAAAGAACGATTTGAGAAAGTCAAGTCACTTAGAGAAAGCTGGAAATCCGTTGGAGGAGTCCCGAATGAAATTTTCAAACCGCTAGTAACCCAGTTTAATGAACACTTACGAGCAAAAAGTCAAGCTTCCTCCATCAACTATTCTGATATCTTGAAGCAGCTCGTCGATGTGAAAGATAAAAAGTCAACAATAAGCAGCCAGGAACTGGAATCAATCAAAAAGAATATATACAAGGATCGAAGGAGGAGTGATTCAAAAAGAGAAGTACTCGAGTTGATCGGATTGCTGACTGAAAGAGAATTTATCGATAAACTTACGAAGAAGAGGTTTAAGGATTTCGAGAAGTTGGATGCAGACAAGAAAAAAAGTATCAGAACAGGAATTCTCAAGGACTTGATCTCAAGAGATAAGCAAGAGCTGAAAACCTACGAGGAGAATTCTGCTAACTTCTCTTCAACAGATGGGAATTTTGATAAGCTGGTGCAAAACAAACTAAAGAGCCAAAAGAAGAAGATCGAGTTAAAAAACAAATTACTTGAATGGGTGGAAAAAGGAGATTTTTGACATTTTAAGCAACTTTTTTTCTCGTATTCCGCTATGATTTTTATCATTGAAAATGACAGAAATTATTTCTGAATTTGTTTTTTGAATTATAATTTATATTTGCGCGCACTAGAAAAAATTGGACTTTAAATAGAGGGTAAGATATGTACTGGACACTAGAACTTGCATCGTATTTGGAAGATGCCCCCTGGCCTGCAACGAAAGATGAGTTGATCGATTATTCCATCAGATCCGGAGCACCCCTCGAAGTAGTTGAAAATCTTCAAGAGCTTGAAGACGATGGCCAACCATTTGAGAATATTGAAGAGATCTGGCCTGATTATCCCACGAAGGAGGACTTCTTTTTCAATGAGGATGAATATTAGGTATCTCGAGAAATACTTTATATGAAACTCCGGGCTGTTAGTTCGGAGTTTTTTTATTTCAGGTCAGCCCGTGTTGTGATCTTAATATTGGTCTCATCTCCTTCGACCAAATGAACCTTATAACCTGCTTGCTCATAGACCGTCGCATCGTCTGTAAATGTTGCTCCGCCTACGCTCTCATATGCCTTCTTTATCTCTTCTAATTTGAACGTTTGTGGTGTTTGAACCAATCGATAATTCGAACGGTCTCTTGCAATCGAATTTTCAGAAGAAACGATTTCTCTGATAGAATCCTTCAGCGGAATAGCAACTACACCACTTCCAAACTTCTCAGCGGACACAAAGGAAGCCTCTATTATATCAGTTGATACATAAGGACGCACGGCATCATGTATTGCTACCAGGCCCTCTTCAAGCAATGATAGGCCAGCCCTCACAGAGTCAGATCTTGTTTCCCCTCCTTCTGCAGTTCGAAGGCTTACACCTTTCAGGTATTGCCCCCATATTTCCTCCCATTGATCCAGACTATCTCCAGGAAGAACAATGATCAAATCGTTAATCGTTAGTTCAAGAAACTTGTTGATCGTACGAACGATAATTGGAATTCCATCAACCAAAAGGAATTGTTTAGGAACGTCGGCCTTCATCCTCGTTCCCTTTCCGCCAGCCACAATGATGGCGTTTCTTTTCATACGCTTGATAGTGATGTGATGCTTCTATATGATAAGCATAGCGTCCCCATAACTGAAGAATCTATACTTCTCTTTGATCGCAATCTGATACGCCTCTTTGATCAACTCATACCCCCCGAAAGCAGAAGCCATCATCAGAAGGGTTGATTCCGGCAGGTGGAAGTTGGTTATCAGGGCATCACAGATCTTGAAGTCATAAGGCGGAAAAATGAATTTATCTGTCCAACCTGAATTATCCTTCAATAAGCCGTTCGCTGATACGGAGGACTCCAGCGTCTTCATTGCAGTTGTACCTACTGCACAGATCTTAGTCTTTTCAGCCAGTGCACGATTAACCCGATCGGCTGTTTCCTTTTCTACCCAGTAGTTTTCCGAATCCATCTTGTGCTTGGTCAGGTCTTCTACATCTACCGGCCGAAAAGTTCCGAGCCCAACATGTAAAGTGATGTTGGCTATATCTACTCCGACCAATTCAAGCTTCTTCATCAATTGAGGTGTGAAATGGAGTCCTGCTGTAGGAGCTGCCACCGCACCGACCTTAGAAGCGTAAATAGTTTGAAAGCGTTCACGGTCCTCCGGTTCAGCCGCACGCTTGATCTCCTTTGGAAGAGGAGTTTCTCCAAGCGTATCGATCATTTTATAGAACTGATCACGATCGCCATCAAATAAAAAGCGAATGGTTCGGCCCCTACTTGTGGTATTATCAACTACTTCAGCAACCAGTTCGCCATCTCCAAAATAAAGCTTGTTTCCTACCCGGATCTTCCTTGCGGGATCAACTAAAACGTCCCAAAGCTTCATTTCTTTGTTTAGCTCGCGCAGCAAAAAAACTTCGATTTTCGCACCTGTCTTTTCCTTGTTCCCGTATAATCTAGCCGGAAACACTTTGGTGTCGTTGATGACAAATACATCTCCTTCGTCAAAGTAGTCTACGACATCTTTGAAAACTTTGTGTTCGATTTCGCCTGAGTCCCTATGGACAACCATTAAACGGGATTCATCTCTGTTTTCAATGGGATGTAAAGCAATGTGACTAGAAGGAAGGTCAAACTTGAATTCGGATAATTTCATTCCCATAGGAAAGCAGGTATTTTTAGTACAAGGAGCGCAAAATTAGCAAATATGTTTAATTAAATTTGATAAACTAACAGTTACAATTTTGCTAGTTATAAGACTCATACTTGAAAGCTTTCGATTTGCGTGGAATGCCCTACGGGTTAACATTCTAAGAACAACGCTTTCGTTGCTTGGTGTGACCATCGGAATATTTGCAATCATTGCAGTATTTACCATGGTGGACTCACTGGAGAAAAACATCAAAGAAAGTCTGAGTTTTCTTGATGCCAGCAATTTGGATATTCGAAGGTTTCCCTATGATTTCGGTCCCAACTTCAAATGGTGGGAATACATCAAGCGGCCTTATACCAATTACGACGAATATGAGTTTCTAAAGAAAAATCTAAAGAACGATCTCGGCATTACCATATTCGCTGTAACTGGAGGACAAACGATCAAGCACGAAAGCAACAGCTTCACAGACGCTAATGTTTTTGGCGTTTCTTACACGCATCAGGATGTTTACGACATGTCAGGTGATGTTGAGTTTGGACGCTACTTCACCGAACAAGAGGCTCAGAATGGAACTAATGTAGTTTTACTTGGATACAAGATTGCAGAGAAGCTTTTTCCCAGCGGGGACGCACTTGGTAAGGATATCAAGGTGAAAGGACTAAAATTTACGGTGATCGCTGTATTGGAGGAAGAGGGAGAATCCATTTTCGGTGATTCCGGGAACGACGAGCAACTATACGTTCCTTATCATGCCTTCAAAAAAATGTTCTACTCAGGCCGGAATCGTGGAGTAGAGACTTTAGTAAGTGTAAAAGGACGCCCGGATGATATAGGGCTTGTAGAACTGGAAGCTGAAATAACAGGACTTCTTCGAACTGTCAGAGGTCTACGCCCAAAGCAGAAGAACAACTTCTCGGTTAATCGCCAGGATGCTATTATGAATATCATTGGGTCCACATTTGATGTCATTGGAGTTGCAGGCTGGGCTATTGGTGGTTTTTCAATCCTTGTTGGAGGGTTCGGGATTGCGAACATCATGTTTGTCTCAGTGAGAGAGCGCACAAATATTATCGGGATCCAAAAATCCTTAGGAGCAAAGAATTACTTTATCCTGTTCCAGTTTTTGTTTGAAGCTATCTTCTTAAGCTTAATAGGAGGAGGTGTTGGAATTGGATTGGTCTATCTCCTGTCCTTTGTCAATCTCGGGAACCTCGACCTCATTCTTACCTTTGGCAATACGGTCCTAGGTTTCGGAGTGGCCGCCATCATCGGTGTTGTATCCGGAATAATCCCGGCACTTATGGCTGCCCGGCTAGACCCGGTTATTGCAATACGTACACAGTAGAAATTAATCCAATCTAACTCGCGGCTTCCGCTGACTCTGGTGTAGGTTTAGACTCTTCTGTTTTTGCTTTTGACTCAGGCTCCTCTCCCCGAAGTTTTGCCTTGATCGCATCTTCAAGCTCTTCCATCAGTTCAGGGTTATCCTCAATCAGCTGCTTTACAGCATCTCTTCCCTGCCCAAGCTTATTACCCTGATAAGAGAACCACGAACCTGACTTTTGGACCACATCCAGCTCTACACCAATGTCTACAATCTCGCCACTCTTGCTGATTCCCTTTCCATACATAATGTCAAACTCGACTACTTTGAACGGAGGAGCAACCTTGTTTTTCACAACTTTCACACGGGTCCTGTTACCCATGACATTGTCTGCTGATTCCTTGATCTGGCCAATCCTCCTGATGTCTAAACGAATAGAAGCATAGAATTTCAAGGCGTTACCGCCAGTAGTTGTTTCAGGGTTCCCAAACATGACTCCTATCTTCTCTCTCAACTGATTGATGAAGATGCATGAGCATCCGGTTTTATTGATCGTTCCGGTCAATTTTCTCAAAGCCTGGGACATAAGCCTGGCCTGGAGACCCATTTTACTATCTCCCATCTCTCCCTCAAGCTCACCTCGTGGTACAAGTGCGGCAACTGAATCAATAACGATAATATCGATAGCTCCGGATCGAATCAGGTGCTCGGCAATTTCCAATGCCTGCTCACCATTGTCCGGCTGAGAGATCAAAAGGTTTTCTGTATCAATGCCTAGTTTTTCCGCATAGATCTTGTCAAATGCATGCTCTGCATCAATAAAAGCAGCAAGGCCTCCCTGCCGCTGAGCTTCCGCAATACAATGCATAGCCAACGTTGTTTTTCCAGACGATTCAGGACCATAAACTTCAATGATCCTTCCCCGGGGAATACCACCCACTCCGAGTGCCATATCCAAACTCAACGATCCGGTAGGAATTACAGGGACATCCAATACCTTTTCATCACTAAGCTTCATGATCGTCCCTTTACCATAGGTCTTTTCAAGCTTATCGATGGTGATCTGAAGTGCTTTTAATTTTTCTTCCGAGTCTGACATACTACTATATTGTGGGTTACTAAACCCGACAAAAATAGTTCTTTAAAATTTCTTTCGCTAAAAATATTAGCAAAAATTATCCACCACTCGTTTCGGGTTTGTCGTTGGTATGAAGGGCGTAGATCATGTATACGCCTAGTGCGGTTCCAATAGGAAATTTGAAGAGTAGAAATACGGCAGGTACCATCGCAAATTTTCGTCCCCAGCTCTTCTCCACAGCCAGTCCATACCCTGTGACAATAAAGACTGAACTGATAATGCCGTAAAAGATTGGGAAGAAATAGAGTAAGTCTTGTGGTCGCCTGATGTGTAGGAAAAAGATATGGATATCATCAATATCAAACCAGGAATCGGATCCCCTAAACGCTTCAAGGAAGAAAAAGGAGAATATCCAGACTGGTATAAGGATCAGTCCCAAAACCAACAGGATCTTTCCTATAATTTTCAAATTTTGGTTGTGATCTTTCAAATCCATACTTAAAGGTAATAAAAGTTACTATGTATTACAAGGTAACTTACGATAAACACTAAATAAAGTTGTGATATGATCAGGAAAATACTTTTTGGGATTGTTGCGCTTTTGCTCATCACCTCTGTCTTCTACTGGGAGTTGATATCCTACGGAATTGGCCAGGCCAGGGGACAATTGATGGTTATTAATGGTGCAGAACCGATTGAGGACCTGCTGATCGATCCGGAATTCCCTGACTCCCTTAAAAGTAAAATTCAACTAATTCAAGAAGTGAGAAAGTTTGCAGTAGATGCTATTGGATTGTATGATTCTGACAACTATACAACTCTTTACGACGAGAAGGGTGAAGTTACTCTATGGAACCTCTCAGCCTGTGAGCCTTACAGCTTTACTCCTAAGGAATGGTCCTTCCCGCTACTCGGATCTTTCCCTTACAAGGGATTCTTCGATCTTGAAACTGCCAAGAAGGAACGGGAGGAATTAAGAAATGATGGCTGGGATGTGCGCATCAGGCCAGTAGGAGGTTGGTCCACCCTTGGTTGGTTTTCCGATCCAATTATGTCTAACATGCTGACTCGAAATGAAGGCAACCTTGCTGACCTGATCATTCATGAGCTGGTCCATGCGACACTCTTTGTAAAGGACGATATTGTATTCAATGAAAACCTGGCATCTTTTGTCGCGGAACATGGAGCCATCATCTTTCTGGAAACCAGGTTTGGAAAAGGGTCGTACGAATTGGAGCAATACATCATGTCCAATGAGGACTCCAGGACCTATACCAACCACATGCTGTACTGCTTTGAGCTGTTGGATTCCCTTTATAACTCCTACCCTGAAAGCGAACCCGATTCGACTAAAGCATTTGACAAACATCTATTGATCGATGAGATCATAGCCTCAGTGGATACGCTTCACTTTCATGATAATCGCTACCACAAGATTTTCATAAATGGTCGGCCCAACAATGCCTATTTCATGTCTTTTCAGCGGTACCACTCTTCAAATGACTCTTTGAGAAACATTCTATCTGAACAATACGGTGGAGACATCAAAGAATTCATTGTTGGAATGAAGGTGGCTCATGGGAAAGATTGATTCATTTTTATCAAATTGTTACGTTTTTAACATACCGTTTATTTCTTCTTAATTTTGAATAACCTTGAATCAATTTTTGTAAGGCATGTTATCGCTGATCAAACTTGAGATATGTTTTCCTCATGAGGAAAACAAAAATCACCAACCGTAAAGCTCAAAATGGGTAAATACAATCAAAAGATACTTGTAGTAGATGATGAAGAAGACATCCTGGAACTACTCAAGTATAACCTTTCAAAAGAAGGGTATGAGGTCAAGGTTGCACCAGATGGGATAAAGGGGGTAGATATTGCAAAATCTTTTCTACCTGATTTAATCCTTTTAGATATCATGATGCCAAAGCAGGATGGTGTTGAGACCTGTAGGCAGATACGAGAGATCCCCGAATTAGCCAATTGTTTTGTCATTTTCCTTACTGCCCGTAGCGAAGAATATTCCGAGGTTGCCGCTTTTGATATGGGTGCTGATGATTACATCACTAAGCCTATTAAGCCTCGTGCACTGGTCAGTCGGATCAATGCGTTGTTCAGAAGAGAATCCAAAAAAAACAAAGAGACCAACAAGATAACGGTTGGTGACCTGGTGGTGGATCGGACAAGCTACACAGTGAAAAACGGTGACAGCAAAATCAATCTTCCTAAAAAAGAATTCGAACTACTCTATTTTCTTGCCCAAAATCCTGGTAAAGTTTTTAGTCGTGACGAGCTGCTTCACAACATTTGGGGAACAGATGTCTATGTGCTAGCCAGAACCGTCGACGTGCATATCCGAAAAGTGCGGGAAAAAATCGGTGACGGTTACATATCCACTGTTAAAGGAGTCGGATACAAGTTTGAAGTGAACTAAATTTAAGCATGCAGTTTAACTCGAGGGCCATAGCATTGCTCTTGTCTGTGTGCGTCGCGGTGGTCACCACTGCCTTCCTGTCTTTGGTTCCGGATGTCCCGATAACCGCACTGGTAATTGCCTTTCTACTTGCCTTTTCATCTACTTATATTCTGGCTCGACTTGTTCTGGAATTCTTATTCTTCAGACAGATCGATGATATCTATAACTATCTAAAAAAAATAAGTGATGGTGGATTCCGCTTAAAGAGTACAAAGACAACCGTGAATCCACTGAAAACGATCAGTAGGGAAATCACAGATTATGCGGAAAAGAAGCAGGAAGAGATCGAGCGATTGAAAGAACTGGAAAGTTTCAGGCGTGAGTTTATCGCTGATGTTTCTCATGAATTAAAAACACCCATTTTCGCGGCACAGGGATTTGTCCACACCTTACTTGATGGGGCAATTCACGATAAAGAAGTTAGAAAAAAATTCCTGAAGAAAGCAGCAAAGAGCCTCGATGGATTAGACTTGTTGGTTCAGGATATTCTAACTATCAGTCAGATTGAATCCGGGGAGATCAAGATGCACTTTGAAAACTTTGACATGCTGGCACTATGTCATGAAGTACTGGATCAACTGGATGATAAGGCTGAGAAAAAAGGTGTCAAACTGAAACTTCCAAAGAAATTCTCCAAACCGATCATCGTTCGAGGAGATTATCGACGCATTTACCAGGTGATGATCAATTTGATCTCGAATGCTATCAAGTATACCAAGAAAGGCGGCCAGGCCCGTGTCAGCTTCAAGGAGGTAGATGGAAAGGTAAGGACCACTGTGGAAGACAATGGCAGAGGGATTCCGGATGGCGATATCAATCGAATATTCGAGCGGTTCTACCGGGTTGAAAAGAGTCGGTCCAGGGAAAAGGGAGGTACAGGTTTAGGACTTTCAATTGTGAAGCATATCCTGGAAGGGCATAATACAGAGATCCATGTAGAAAGCAAATTCAAAGTGGGGTCCAAATTCTACTTTGATCTGGAAAGAGCGGAATACATAGAATACGTGGTTAATGAAGAGTCCGATGATGATGAAGAGGACTCCTAAGGGTTTGAGAAAACTCCGTTATCCGGATATGATCCTGTCTCAAAGTCATGATTATACCCTGATCAATAAACCTCCATTTTTATCATGCCTGGAAGATCGCTCTGAACCCCTTAACCTGTTATCGCTTGCAAGAAAGGAAAATCCGGAAGCTCAAATCTGCCATCGAATAGATAAAGAAACATCCGGATTGGTGGTCATCGCAAATCATAATGATGCTTACAAGCACTTCGCAGGACTGCTGGAAAATAGAGAAGTAAAGAAGATCTATCATGCGGTGGTAGCAAGCAAGATAATATTTGATGACTTTGAAGCCTCCGAACCAATCTACACAACCACAAACCGGTCAAGAGTAGATCTTAAGAATGGAAAACCCTCTTTGACACTTATCCAGACATTGGAACGATTCAAGCTCCATTGCCTGGTCAAATGCTTTCCTGTTTCTGGCAGGATGCATCAAATCCGAACCCATCTCGCTTTTCACGATGCGCCAATTGTCGCAGACACTAGTTATGGAGGCTCGCCTGCCTACCTTTCCCAGCTAAAAAGAGGCTATAATAAAAAGGAGGATGAAGACGAGCGTCCGATGATTTCCAGGGTCGCTTTACACTCATTTCAAATTGCATTCAAAGGACTGGATGGAGAGATCACAAATGATGAAGCTCCGTACCCAAAAGATTTCGAAGTACTTGTAAAGCAACTAAGGAAATTTAATTAGGTGTATAGGGTTTGATTTATAGAATGAAACTTCTATTTTTGTGTCCCTTTTCCAAGAGGGAGGGTTTTGAGACAAAAAATTTACTAGAAATTGGATACTAATAGTTATAAAACTGTATCGCTTAATAAGGCCACTGTTGATAAGAATTGGGTCATCGTAGATGCTGATTCTCAGGTACTTGGACGAATGGCGAGTGAGGTAGCAAAGTTGATCAGAGGGAAGCACAAGCCAGGCTACACTCCAAATGTTGACTGTGGTGATAATGTGATTGTGATCAATTCTGACAAAATCCGACTCACAGGAAATAAGTGGACTGACAAAGAATACGTAAGACATACCGGGTATCCTGGTGGTCAGCGCATTGAGACACCAAATGATGTTAAGGCTAAGTCTTCGACGATTTTGGTAGAAAAAGCAGTGCGAGGAATGCTTCCAAACAGCAGGTTGGGAAGGCAGCTTTTCAAAAATCTCTATGTGTACGAAGGTGTTGAGCATCCGCATGAGGCTCAAAAACCTAAAGAAGTAAAACTATAAAGGCCGAATGGACAGAATTAATACATTAGGAAGAAGAAAAACTTCGGTAGCCCGAATTTACCTGACAAGTGGCAAGGGTGAGATCAATGTGAACAACCGGGCACTCAGCGAGTATTTTCCTTCAGAAATACTTCAGACTATCGTTAAGCAACCACTTGTGAAAGTTGAGCAGGATGGCAATTTCGATATTCAGGTGAACGTAACCGGAGGAGGTCCTTCCGGACAAGCTGAAGCTGTGCGGTTGGCAATTGCCCGAGCACTTACGGAAGTTGACACTGAATTCAGAAGCCCGCTGAAATCAGAAGGATTCCTCACTAGAGATTCCAGAATGGTTGAGCGTAAGAAATACGGTCGAAGAAAAGCAAGAAGAAGATTCCAGTTCAGTAAACGATAAGATTGGTACCCATCGAATGAAAAAACTAGAACATAAAGATTTATTAGACGCAGGTGTACACTTTGGTCACTTGACCAGAAAGTGGAATCCAGCTATGGCTCCATACATCTTCATGGAGAAAAACGGGATTCACATCATTGACCTGCACAAAACCCTTGTTTGCCTTGACGATGCAGCAAATGCACTAAAAGCAATTGTACGGTCAGGAAGAAAGGTAATGTTTGTGGCTACCAAGAAACAAGCGAAGGAGGTTGTTGAAACAGAAGCTCAAAAGCTGAAAATGCCTTACGTGACCGAGCGTTGGCTTGGAGGAATGCTTACCAACTTCTCTACGATCCGAAAGTCATTGAAAAAAATGGCTTCCATGGAGAAGATGATGAAAGAAGAGTCTTATCAAAACCTTGCCAAACGTGAGCGATTGATGATGACCCGTGAGAAGGATAAGCTTAGAAAGGTACTTGGTGGGATTTCTGAACTTAACAGACTGCCTGCAGCCCTTTTTGTGATCGATATCAAGCGAGAGCACATTGCAATTGCAGAAGCACAGAAGTTGAACATTCCTGTATTTGGGATTGTGGATACGAACTCCGATCCAAATAAGATCGACTTCCCTATTCCTGGAAATGATGATGCATTCAAATCTATTCAATTGATCACTCAGTACATCGGATCAGCTCTTGAAGAAGCATTAGCTGAGCGTAAGAAAGATAAGGAAGAGCAAGCTGCTGCGGAAGAACAAGCAGCTAAAAAGGCAGCCGACGAGACGCAAGAAGTATCAGAATAAGAAATAACAAAAACACAACGATACAAATTGAACATTGTCTTCGGCGGTGTTCAATTTTTGTTTAAAAGCATTTAATACATAAACAAACTATTAGAAAAGAAATGGCAATTTCAGCACAAGACGTAAACAAACTAAGGCAAATGACCGGCGCTGGCATGATGGACTGTAAAAAGGCGCTGACTGAAGCTGATGGTGATTTTGATAAAGCTATTGAACTCCTAAGGAAGAAAGGGCAGAAAGTTTCTGCTTCACGAGCGGACAGAGAAACCTCGGAAGGAGTGGTTTTTGCCAAAACCAATGATGCCGGTACCGAGGGTGCGCTTATTGCATTTACCTGCGAAACAGATTTCGTTGCTAAGAATGAGGAATTCATCCAATTAGGCAATCAAATTGCCGAAGTAGCTTTCGCACAAAAGCCTGACAGCATCGAATCGCTGACCAGCATGAGCCTGGGCGACCTGACAATTGCGGAAAAAATTGTCGAACTTACAGGAAAGATCGGCGAGAAACTGGAAGTGAAGTCGTTTGAAGTGATGACTGGTGAAGCTGTTGTTCCTTACATTCACTCCAATTCAAAACTCGGTGTTTTGGTGGCATTGAAGAATGTGAACGGAACGGATGTTACTGATGCTGGAAAAGATGTTGCTATGCAGATTGCAGCAATGAACCCTGTAGCAGTTGACAAGGATGGTGTGGATCAGAGCATTGTAGAGAAAGAAATTGAGATTGGAAAAGATCAGGCAAGACAGGAAGGCAAGCCGGAAGAGATCATTGAAAAAATAGCTATGGGTAAACTGAATAAGTTCTTCAAAGAGAACACTTTGTTGAGCCAGGCATTTGTAAAAGATAATTCACAATCGATCGCACAATACCTTGATGGTGTGGTCAAAGGATTGACAGTATCAGAATTCAAAAGAGTTTCTATTGGATAGATAATCTCATTTTGGATTTTTATTAGGAGGCCATCCGCTAGCTAGCGGATGGTTTTTTTGTTAGGTGAAATGCCTAGAATGAATTAGGTGTATCAGCAATACCAATTGTGCCCTCTTTTAAGTCTCTTTAATAATTAAAGCTGCTAAATATGAAAGTAGAATTATTAACGCGACTTGCTTTTTATCTCAGATGGGGCACACTACTCCTCGGGATCCTGGCATTGTTTGTCATGGCGGGCTAATTCTGGTCCACAAAACCAGATTCATGATCTCTCAATTTCAAATTGAGATTGTCATTGTTAATCGTGTCCGAAACATTCGGCTCAACCCCTACTAATTGATCCAGATCAGGCTGTCCTGCCTTTACCCAACAACTCATCCAAAAGTCTCCCACCATCTTTATTGAAGCTCTCATACGGTTTTCGACCATTCCATTAAGCTGTTTATGATATTCTTTTGAAAAGTCGAATGAATAGGTTTTCACCGTAATATTTCCTCTTTCCTCATATCCGTACTTTTTGGATGCCGGGAATCGATCAGTAAGCTGCTTCTCGATATTAAGAACAGAATCCAGAGCCAAATGAGCATCTACCACCCCCTTCCAGGCATACAATTGAAGATTTTCAACGTAATCCGCAGAGCCCGTTAGCAAATCATAATGATCAAAAAAGAGCTCGGGAAGTCTCGATTCCCAAAATCCATGAATTCCATATTGACCAGTAAGCTGGCCATTATAGTTCTCCGTCGTGTGAAGTGGGACATTCGCGTCCGCGATATAATGACCAATATCAGAAGATAGTCTAAGGATAGATAATGCATCCTTCTCTTTGAAGGCGTTTATCAGTCTGTGACTTACACGATAAATGTGATATGGAACAATTCCGTATGCCAACAATGTGTCTTCTGTGTATAATTCAACAGCCTCATTCCAATGTCTTGGCATTTTGAATACAGCTGAATCTCCATATACATCCAGATCGATATAATGCCTGGATGCTTCTTCCTTAATGGCGTACCTGCGCTTGTCAGGATTGATCGCTTTTTCAGTCAGGAATTGAATGTGGTATTTATAGAAACCAATCATCTCTGGTGGAAGTGTGAATACCGCCAACCGATTGATTTTTTGATGAGCAAAAAAACCCCAGCTCCTCGTGAATGTAGGGATCACAAAAAGCAAGATGATCAACACCCTCTTCATGACCCCAAAATACCTAAGCTGGCAGGGTTGATCTTCAGAACTGATGCTACAAAAAATATCAACTCGAAATCTATTCAGAACAAATTGTGAATATGTTTCTATTTCTAGCCAAAACACCTATCTTTGCCGTCCGAAATTTCAGAATAGAAAAATATTATGGCGAACCATAAATCGGCCCTGAAGAGAATTAGAAGTAACGAGGCAAAAAGATTACGGAACAAGTACCAGCACAAAACTGCCAGGACGTTCATCAAACGTCTAAAAACGACCACCAACAAAAAGCAGGCAGAAGAGCTTTTGGTGCAGGTTACCAGTATGGTTGACAAACTTGCCAAGAATAATATCATTCATAAGAATAAGGCTGGGAACATAAAATCAAAGCTTACTAAGCATGTAGCCGGCTTGTAGAGAAAAAATTGCACTTGAAATGAGGAGCCCTGTGTATCTATTGCGCAGGGTTTTTTATTTTAAGATCAATGGTTGGTAAACTCACGATTAAAAATTGGGCGGAGGAAGACCGCCCCAGGGAAAAGCTGTTGCTAAAAGGCAAATCCTCTTTGTCAGACGCAGAATTAGTTGCAATTCTTATTCGGTCAGGAAACAAAGACCAGTCAGCCGTTGAATTGGCGCAACACATTCTTAACGCTTGTGGAAATGACTTTAACCAACTTGCTCGGCTATCAGTAAAGGACTTGCAAAAATTCAGGGGTATGGGTGAAGCCAAAGCACTGTCCGTCGTAAGCGCGTTGGAAATAGGCAGAAGGAGAAAAGAGGTTGAAACCACCCGTAAAGTAAAAGTGAATTCTTCCGTAGATGTCTGGAAATTCATCAGAGGGGATCTGATGGATCTATCACACGAAGAATTTTGGATCATTCTACTTAAACGCAATAATGAGTTGATAAGAAAAGAGATGATCAGTAAAGGGGGAGTCAGCGGAACGGTCGTTGACCCTAAAATAATCTTTCGACGAGCACTCGAGGAAATGGCCAGCGGAATTGTCCTGGTGCACAATCATCCAAGTGGTAGTCTGACACCAAGCAAGGAAGATGTGCAGCTTACACTGAAGATCAGGGAAGCAGGAAGTGCGTTAGACATAAATTTACTTGACCATTTGATTGTTACTGACGAAGACTTTTTCAGTTTTGCAGATCAAAACCTCTTAGTATGAAGAAGATTGCTTTCATCCTTATACCTGTGATCCTGGTAGCCTATGTTATCTGGCAATCCGCCGAAGGGTCGGATGAATATATTCAATCCATTGAGACCCACTGGAACGACCGTCATGACTTTTTCAGAACATCTGAGGCAAGTCCATTTCTCCAAAACAACATTCCTTACGAGCCCGTCCAATTCTTCAAGCCAGACCCTAAGTACAAAGTCAGTGCCCGCCTTGATAGATTATCCAGTCGTGAAACGCTAAAGATTGCCAATAGTGACGGCACAAACACTACTTACCTAAAATATGCCAGAGCCAACTTCAAGCTGGAAGGAAAAGAGCACTCATTGCTAATTCTCAAGGCACTAGGTTTCGGTAGCCAATACTTCACTGCCTTTTCAGATGAAACAAGTGCCATAACAACTTATGGTGGAGGTCGCTACCTCGACCTGTTGATCGGTAAGTCTGACAGGGTTGAGATCGACTTTAACAAGGCCTACAATCCCTATTGCGCATACGTTCCCGAATATCTCTGTCCGCTTCCCCCAAGAGAAAATTTTCTATCAGTTGCAATTGAGGCAGGTGAAAAGGATTTTTAAACTCAAAGGAAAAATAGATCTCATTTAACTTGATTGTAGCCGTGATTTCTTGCAATTGGATACATCAGTTTTTATCTTAGATAGTCTGCCCTTTTCCATAGACCACATTTTGACAAGTTCGATGTGGCATGAAGCAATTATTCCCAAAAGAATTCATAAGCTCTACTATAGAGCATTACACTTTCCATCTTAATTCTCGTTCGAAGGCAATTTACCGGATAATAATAGTAGCCTTTTCCATTGTACTTATTTCGCTCCCCTACATTAAAGTTGGGGTCGTTTCTTCTGCAACTGGTATGATCGACACAAAGATGAAACGTTATGAACTGCGTGCACCCGTTCATGGCAAACTAGTTGAGTATCGGGTCAATGAAAACAGGAGAGTAACCAGTGGGGATACCTTGATGCTTTTTGATCGTTCATTGATTGATGCAGAACTAAACCAAGTCCAAATCAGAATAGGCGATATCGACTTGCTCACAAACGATCTGGAACAACTTATTGGGGGAAACCATAAGCTCAAGGCAATTCGATCATCTACATTCAATATTGACCTTAATAGATATCTAATCGCGTTAGAGAAACTTGAGGTCAACAGCAGAGCAATAAAAAGGGTGTATGACAGACAAAAAAGGTTGTTTGACCAAAAAGTTATCGCCGCATCTGAATTTGAAAAAGACGAGGTAAAGCTCAGATTGTCCATAACAGAAATTGAACTTTTCAAGAAACAGGCCATCAATTCTTGGAAAGAAAAAGCACTCATTTTAGAAGAGGAACGCAAGGATCTAGCATTTAGAAAAGATCAACTTGCTAATGAAGGGCAAAAATATGTTTTAATATCTCCTTCAAGAGGGGAACTGCTTAATACGAGACCCCTAAGCGTAAATCAATTCATAGAGGCAGGAATTATTGTTGCTGAATTGACTCCTGATACTACGCTAGTAGCCAATTGCTGGCTATCACCAAAGGATATCGGACTACTCTATGCGGGCATGAATGGGTCCTTCAGGGTAGATACTTTCAATCCCAATGATTGGGGGTTCCTCTCCGGCACTATTTCTGAAATTTCTTCAGATGCCTATCTCATAGATAATAGACCATACTTTAAGGTCGAATGCACCTTAAATAAAGATCATCTCACACTAAAAAATGGATTCATTCGAAAAGTGAAAAAAGGTATGACGGTACAAGCAAATTTTCACATAGCTCAAAGATCGTTGTACCAATTGCTATATGATAAAGTTAACAATTGGCTCAATCCCAAAATCTAATGAAGAAGAAGATCCTGGTCAAACAACGAGATGTAACCGATTGCGGAGCTGCATGCCTGTCTTCAATTGGAAACCACTATGGTCTTAGGTTACCTGTTTCCAGGATAAGACAACTCGCAGGAACCGATAAAAAGGGCACGAGCGCATTAGGAATTATGGAAGCTGCCGAACAACTGGGATTCTCTGCAAAAGGAGTACGAGGGGATATAACTGCTATTCCGGAAATACCAGTACCTGCGATCGCCCATGTCATTATCAAAGAAGTAATACACCACTATATGGTAATTTATCGTAGTTCCTCTTCTAAAATAGATGTTATGGATCCCGCTTATGGTAAACTGGTGGTCTATACGGAAGAAGAGTTTGAAAAGATCTGGTCAGGAGTGCTCATTTTACTCACGCCAAATGAAAAATTCGAAAAAAGAAATGAGAAAGTCGCTGTAAACAGCAGATTTCGCTTTCTTCTCAAGCCATACCGATCAATATTGATTCAGGCAATTATAGGAGCAGCCATATTCACCTTAATAGGTTTAACTAATGCCATTTACATTCAAAAAATAGTTGATTTCGTATTTCCTTCTCAGAATCACAACCTTCTGAATTTGTTAAGTGCAGCAATGCTAGGGTTGCTGATTGTACAAATTCCAATAAATATTTTCAAATCAATATTTGTTCTCAAGGTTGGCCAACAATTAGATGCAAAACTCATATTGGGTTATTATCAACATGTTTTGTCCTTGCCACAACAATTTTTTGATTCAATGCGGGTAGGCGAAATCATTAGTCGGATCAATGATGCTGTTAAGATTCGATCGTTTCTTAACGAAACGGGTATTGACATCTTAATCAATTTTTTTGTGGTGCTGTTTTCCTTTCTACTAATGTTTACCTACTACTGGAAACTGGCGCTGGTTATTTTAATAATGATTCCATTATATGCTGTTATCTATTTTCTTTCGAATCACTTCAACAAAAAGGTCGAACGAAAAGTAATGGAAAATACCGCGGAACTGGAATCGCATTTGATAGAATCTC
This sequence comes from Cyclobacteriaceae bacterium, assembly GCA_965267415.1. Taxonomy (GTDB): domain Bacteria; phylum Bacteroidota; class Bacteroidia; order Cytophagales; family Cyclobacteriaceae; genus Ekhidna. The sequence goes on from OZ253955.1 coordinate 2,514,128, forward strand.
TTCAAGGAATGAGAACAATTAAAAACTTCGGAATGAAGGAGGTATCCAACTTGAAGGCTGAAGTGCGACTTGTTGACCTACTTACATCAGTGTACAAATCAGGGATGAATAATATTTTTTCATTTAATGGATCTCTAACTATTTCAAGATGCTTTACAATCTTTTTGCTTTGGATCGGAGCTGGGTACGTAATTGACCAGCAAATAACCCCTGGAGAACTTATGTCTTTTTACGCCATTCTCGGCTATTTTACCGCTCCTGCCGGTAGCTTGATTAGCGCTAACAAAACATATCAAAATGCGAGAATAGCTGCGGACAGACTATTTGAGATCATCGATTTGGAAACGTCCGATGACACTGATAAGTTGAACTTAACCAAACAGGAACCGGGTGACATCCAATTTCAAGATGTCAACTTCCGGTATGGGCCAAGAAATACTGTTTTTGATGGTTTAAGCCTCATTATAAAAAAAGGAGAGTTGACTGCCATAGCAGGTGAAAGCGGTTCTGGTAAATCCACCATTATAGCAATCCTCAAGCAGCTATATCCTGTAGTCAGAGGAAAAGTATTGGTTGGTAATATAGATCTTGATAGCATTAGTGAAGAATCACTTCATCGATGGATAAGTGTAGTTCCACAAGAAATAGATTTGTTTTCCGGAACGTTGCTGGAGAATATCGCTGTAAACGAGTTCGATCCGGATGTCCAACGGATTATTCATTTAGCTGAATCCATTGGAGCGCTTGGATTTATAAACAGCCTTCCCGGAGGATTTAATTGCCAATTAGGCGAACATGGAATAAACTTATCCGGAGGTCAGCGTCAGAGAATAGCCATTTTACGTGCACTTTATCCAGATCCCCAGATTATCCTGTTTGACGAAGCGACCTCAGCTTTAGATACCAAGTCTGAAGGACAGATCATTCAAACCATGCTCACACTCCGGAAACTAGGAAAGACGGTAATTGCAGTCACACACCGGATTGGAATTGCTGAAGCAGCGGATCGGGTGATATTGCTGGACAAAGGAAGGGTCAAAGTAGAGGGTAAACATAAGCTACTCTATCGTACCAATGAATATTATAAAACATTTTGGCAGAGCTCAGGCTCTGAGATTTGACCTAACACCTAGATTAGAAGTAAAAAATGAATTTCATCCATCAAATCGAACGACTTCAGAAACTCAACCGCCTGATCAGGCAGGAAAAAACAGGGACCCCTACGGAACTTGCAAAAAAACTGGGAATCAAGCGAAGAACCCTTTATGATATGCTGGAAAGCATTCGGTCATTGGGTTTAGAATTGAAATATGATCGTAAAAACAAAACGTTTTACTATATAGATGGAGAAATCAATATCCATTTTTCTCTGGAAATCTTAAGGGATGAAGAGATCATCCGAATTTTTGGAGGCTCAACCACTTTTTCCTTTCAGTGCAATTTTTCCGCACAGAGCCCAACTATCTTGGTAGAACAACATACCGGTTTTTGTTGCAGGTGATTCTCACTACCTCAATAAAGTGTGAAGAATTTAAAATGAAGAACAGAAGAACAATGGAAAATTTAGTTGAATTGAAAAAAGAAGAGTTAAAAGATGTCGAAGGAGGAATTGTCTTTGTTGTGTTTGCAATTATTCAGGCTGAGGCGCTGAAGGGGTTTGCAAAGGGTTTTTATGAAGGTATTGATTACATGTATTGAAACAGTTAATGATTATGAGAAACATTGAAGAAATAGAAAAAATCGAAGTGTTAGCTAAGAGGGATTTAATCGATATCAATGGTGGTGGATGGGCTAGAGATATAGGGTACGTTTTTGGGTTTGCTGCAGGCCTGACCGGAGCTATTCTCGTATGGCCGGTTGTTGTAACAATTGAGGGTGCCGCAAAAGCTGTTTAGTCTAAGATTATGACTTCACTACAAAAAGTAGGCTTAATAGCGTTTATCGCTTTCATCTTTTCTATTGTCATGGTGTATATGGATATAAAGGGAATGAGGCCAGATATAGCAGGAATGGCTCTTATTCTTTTTATATCCATCTATTCTGGTTTTGGATTGGTGGCTGGTTGGGAGCTTCTATCCAAGTGGCTCAAATTAGAAATTCCACTCCTTTTGCAACCCCTTTATTTTATTATAAAATGGTACCTGGCTGTTTACATCGGACTGATATATCTCCCATTCTGGCTTTTTAAAAAATACAGAAATACAAACTAGTTCAGCTTTGCCTGGAAAATTTTCACTTACCCTTTCTATTACAATAATCTCTTGTCATCAGGGTTTAAAACAACTGTGGTGCCTAAGTTGAAGCAGCGCCCTTCTTTTGTCAAAAAGACATGGATAAAATGATTTAATCTAAAAATGGCTTGGAGAAACCAAGCCATTTTCATTTCCAGACATCCGATCCTTTACATTGTGAGTTCTTATTTTTGCCGACCGCAATTGTTTGGATAGATGAAGATTTCATATCAGTGGCTAAAAGAATACATTGACTTTAACGAGTCTCCGGAAGAGATCAGTGAGATCCTTACACAAACCGGATTGGAGGTTGAGGGGATCGAACGGATCGAAAAAATACCAGGAGGACTGTCTGGAATTGTCGTTGGAGAAGTTGTGTCATGCGAGCAACATCCCAATGCAGACAAGTTAAAGGTCACACAAGTAGATATTGGGAAGGAAGAGCTGTCTCATATCGTATGTGGTGCCCCTAATGTCGCAGCAGGGCAAAAGGTACTGGTTGCTACAGTCAACACGACGATCCATCCTATCAACGGTGAGTCATTTAAAATAAAGAAAGCCAAGATCAGGGGAGAAGTTTCCGAAGGAATGATCTGTGCTGAGGATGAAATTGGACTTGGGACGGATCATGACGGAATTATTGTTCTTGACACAGATGTAGCTAACGGTACACCAGCTATTGATCTCTACGAAACCGGAGAAGATCACGTGATTGAGATCGGACTTACACCAAACCGTGGAGATGCTACCTCACATATGGGAGCTGCCAGGGATCTAAAAGCCTTTTTTAAGAAAGAATTAAATCTGCCAAAACCAAAAACTTTTGATATCAAGGAAGATAATCCGGTTAAGGTTAAGGTAGAAAATACAGAGGCTTGCCCACGCTATTCAGGCATCACCATTCGGGGTATAAAAGTTGCTCCTTCACCGGATTGGTTACAATGGAGATTGCGTTCCATTGGCCTGGAGCCCATCAATAATATCGTTGACCTCACTAACTATGTACTTCATTCACTTGGTCAGCCAATGCACGCTTTTGATGCAGATGAGATCAAGAAGAATGAAGTGATTGTCAAAACACTTCCTGCTGGCACCAAATTCACCACCCTGGATGAAAAGGAGCGAAAGCTTCATGCCAATGACCTGATGATCTGTGATGGCAATGAAACAGGAATGTGTATTGGAGGTGTTTTCGGAGGAGTCAACTCAGGTATCAAGGACACTACAACAAACCTGTTCTTGGAAGTTGCATACTTCTCCGCAGATTGGGTTAGAGCCACTGCACTGAGACACGGTCTTTCAACGGATGCTTCGTTTAGATACGAACGAGGAACTGATCCGGAAATGACCATCCCGGCACTTAAGCTGGCTACTTCGCTTATTCTTGAAATCGCTGGCGGATATGCCGCTTCTGAGATTGTCGACATCTACCCCAATAAGATTGTAGAGAAAGAAATTGGGATGACCTTTCATCACTTTCACTGGTTGATTGGAAAGGAAATTCCAAATGAACGGATCATCGAAATACTGAACTGGCTCAACATCAAAACAAAGAATGTCACGGATACAGGGTTTCAAGCTATTGTACCAGCCTATCGAAGTGATGTTACTCGTCCGGCAGATGTGGTCGAAGAAGTGCTACGCATATACGGATTTAATGAAATAGAATTAGATGACGTATTCTCCACGGATTACCTCGCCGAGTTTAACAAATATGAACCTTATCGTGTATATGAAGACCTTTCCAAGTACCTGGCTGGTAAAGGGTTCTCTGAGATACTGACTAATTCATTGACCAATCCGACCTATTACGAAAAGGTTCCATTAGGTGCTGATCCCGTGACCATGCTTCACCCTTCGAGCGAGGAACTCGCTATTATGAAGACTTCACCAGTTTATACAGCATTGGAATCTATTGCGTTCAATGTTAACCGGAAGCGACCTAACCTCAAATTCTTCGAATTGGGGAGATCCTATGGAAAAAAGGGGACTGAGTTCGAAGAAATAGAATGGCTTTCATTGTACCTCACCGGTAATACTTCGGAGGACAACTGGATGAATCCTACAAGGAAATCAACGTTCCATGATCTTAGCAACACGTTGTTGTCACTTTTCAAGTATGCAGGTATTCGATCTTATGAAACGGAACCGCTGAGTGACAGTGAGTTATATTCTTACGGCCTGGTCATCAAATGTGGAGGTCGGGTCTTAGCTTCATTAGGAAGCCTGAAACAAGAGCTTTTAAAACTTGGAGGCATTAAACAAGAAGTTTTTTCAGCTCAACTTGACTGGAACAATATCCTGAAATACTACAAATCAGGTGTCGAATATGAGCCTGTATCAAAATTCCCAGAGGTTAAGCGTGATCTTTCGTTGGTGCTTGATAAAAACATTTCTTATGCTGAAATACAGCGTCTGGCGTTTAAACAAGAGCGAAAGTTGCTAACTCGCATGAACCTGTTCAGCGTTTACGAAGGAGAAAAAATTGAAAAAGGAAAAAAAGCTTATGCAATTAGTTTTTTTCTTCAGGATAAATTCAAAACTTTAACAGACAAACAAATTGATAAGAGTATGAACGCTCTTATGAGTTTGTACGAACGTGAACTGGGAGCAGTGATCAGAAGATAATGCCAAGCGAAGAACTATACAGAGAAATTCAGAACCTGGAAAGAAAGATCCAACTGGTACTCAGTGAGAATAAGAAATTGAGAGAAGATCTATCACAGGCCAAAACTGAAAATGATGATCTGAAAACTAAGGTGGAAAGTCAGATGACCAACCTTAACAGCTTTCAAAATCAGATGAAAATCAGTAAACTTGTGAATAACATGGTAGTCAGTGACGGGGACTCAGGAAACCTGAGAGAGGCGATTGATGGCTATATTAAGGAGATAGACAAGTGTATTGCCCATTTGGCAGAATAATGATACCGAATGGCTGAACTATCAATAAAAATCAGGATTGGGAATAGGGAATATCCCATGAAAGTAAAAGCGGAGGATGAGGAGCGAATTAGAAGAGCAGGGAAACTACTCAATGAGAAGATAAAGACCTACCAGGACCAATTTGGGATTGATGATACTCAAGACCTTGCGGCTATGGTGGCATTTGATTGCTTGGTTGAAAAATTAAAACGTGAAGAATCGTCGGAAACGACTGAAGATTTTGCGCTTAGAGAAATCACCAGATTAAACCAGCTCATCACCGCGACCTCATAGATTTACCTTAATTAAGCCCCGGACTATCGTGTTTATTGGATTAAAAATAAACAACGATGGAGTCAACCACACTTCTAATAATTGGGTCGTTAGTTTCATTGGCACTTGGATTATTCATTGGATTCCGTACAAAGGGAGGCAGCAAGAAGATCAAGGAAGCGGAAGAACAAAGCAAGCTGATCTTAAAGGAAGCTGAAGTAAAGGCTGAGAGCCTTAAAAATGACAAGCTTCATGAGGCCAAGGAGAACATCATTAAAATGAAATCTGACTTTGAGGATGAAGCCGCCCGAAAGAAAAACATCCTGCTAACCAATGAACAAAAGCTCAAGCAACGGGAGGGTACGCTCAATAAGCAGATTGAGCAAAATAAGCGAGAGGAGACTGAGTTAGAAAACCTAAAGGAAACCCTTTCCAACCAAATGGAAATCGCTCGTCAGCGTAGGGATGAGTACGAGAAGCTGAAGAATCAACAAGTAGCCATTCTGGAAAAAGCCGCAAATCTTCCAGCCGAAGAAGCAAAGGCCCAGTTAATGGAGACCTTAAAGGATGAGGCGAGAACAAACGCTTCGGCACACATCAAAGAGATCGTTGAAGAAGCGAAAATGACGGCCACCAAAGAGGCGAAGAAGATTGTCATTGAGGCAATACAACGAACTGCGACGGAGCACGCAATTGAAAACACCGTGTCGATCTTCAATATTGAAAGTGATGACATTAAGGGTAAGATCATCGGGCGAGAAGGCAGGAACATTCGAACACTGGAAGCGGCCACCGGTGTTGAGATCATCGTAGATGACACTCCTGAAGCGATCATCATCTCAGGTTTCGATCCGGTCCGTCGTGAAATTGCCAGGCTTTCACTTCATCGACTGGTTCAGGACGGTCGTATTCACCCGGCACGGATCGAGGAGATTGTCAATAAGACAACAAAGAACATTAACGAAGAGATCGTAGAAACCGGGGAACGTACGGTGATTGACCTGGGAATTCACGGGATCCATCCGGAATTGATCAAAATGGTTGGCCGGATGCGTTTCAGGTCTTCTTATGGTCAAAATCTCTTGCAGCATTCTCGCGAGGTAGCCAACCTGTGTGCTACCCTGGCAAGCGAGTTAGGGCTTAACCCGAAACTAGCCAAGCGTGCCGGCCTTTTGCATGACATTGGAAAGGTATGGCCGGATGAACCTGAAAAACCACATGCGATCCTGGGAATGGAGCTGGCTAAGAAGTACAAAGAGAACCATGAGGTATGCAATGCAATTGGTGCCCACCATGATGAAATTGAGATGACTTCAATGATCTCGCCAATCGTCCAGGCGTGTGATGCCATCTCCGGAAGTAGGCCAGGAGCACGACGAGAGATTATGGAGCAATACATGAAAAGGCTTAAGGACCTTGAGAGTATTGCGCTAGGTTTTGATGGTGTGAACAAATGCTATGCGATCCAGGCTGGAAGAGAATTACGTGTCCTGGTTGATGCTGAAAATGTAGATGATAAGCAGGCTGGTGATCTTTCCTTTAACATTTCTCAGAAGATCGAAAAGGATATGCAATACCCCGGGCAAATTAAAGTCACGGTCATACGTGAAACCCGGGCGGTAGCATTTGCAAAATAATTCGGGCGAAAGCCTTGTCAATTGTTATTTTCGCAATCCTTTTAAACAATCGATCATGGACAACTCAAGCTTAATCCAGGCTGTTGAGGAGCATGGTTCTCCTCTTTATGCGTATGATGTTTCACAAATGCGTGAGAACTACGAGCAGTTCACCAAAGCTTTCAAAGTCGAAAAGCTGAAGGTGCACTATGCTTGCAAAGCGCTTAATAACCTGGCGGTCCTGAAGTTGTTCAAATCGATGGGAGCCGGACTGGATTGTGTTTCCATCTACGAAGTACACCTTGGTTTGAGGGCTGGATATCCGCCGGAAGAAATTCTTTTCACTCCCAATAATATTTCCATAGAGGAGTATGAAGAAGCAATCGCACTTGGTGTCAAAATAAATGTTGACAACCTCAATGCGTTGGAATATTTTGGTTTGAATCACCCCGATACGCCGATCTATATTCGAGTCAACCCCCACCTGATGGCTGGAGGGAATCACAAAATTTCAGTAGGTCACATCGACTCCAAGTTTGGGATTTCCATTCATCAATTACCGAATGTGGAGCGGATTGTCAAAAAATTCAATATCAATGTAGCCGGGATCCATGTTCATACCGGTTCAGATATCCTTGATCCGGAGATCTTCATCATTGCCGCAGAACTGGTTTTCAGTGTAGTTGAAAAATTCGATACTGTCACACATATCGATTTCGGAAGTGGATTCAAAGTGGCATACAAACCAGATGATCTTCATACGGACATTGCCGCATTTGGGAAAAAGTTCAGTAAATCATTCAACGACTTCTGCGAGAAGCAGGGGAAAACCTACACCCTTGAATTCGAACCCGGCAAGTACATGGTGAGCAATGCCGGATACTTCGTCGCTAAGGTCAATTTGATCAAGCAGACTACTTCATGCACTTTTATTGGTCTTGACACAGGCTTCAATCACTTCATCCGGCCCATGTTTTATAATGCGCATCACGAGATTGAGAACATTTCCAATCCAAATGGAGAGAAGAAAGTCTACAATGTGGTTGGGTACATCTGCGAGACGGATACCTTCGGAATGGATCGGATTATCCCGGAAGTTCGAAAAGGTGATTTGATCATGTTCAGAAACGCAGGAGCATATTGCTCAACCATGTCGTCCAATTATAACCTTCGCCCTCGTCCCGCTGAGGTTTTGGTGAATGGCAAGGATGTCCATCTTATCAAACGGCGTGAGACGATCGACGATATGCTCGCAACACAAGTGGATAAGGAAATCGAGTGGTAGTCTTATTGGTGTTCAAACTCGTGCTTGAGAAGCCATTGTATTCTGTGAACACCTCCTCCATAGCCAACTACGCTTCCATCTGATCCAATGATCCGGTGGCAAGGGATGATGATTGAGATACGGTTATCACCGTTCGCTCGAGCTACTGCCCGGACTGCTTTTACATCTCCAACCACAGCAGACTGTTGCTTGTACGATCTGGTTACTCCATAGGGGATCTCCAGCAAGGCTTTCCAGGCTTTTGCCTGAAAATCGGTCCCGGGTACAACCAACGGAACATCAAACACTTTTCTTGTTCCCTCAAAATATTCATCCAATTGAGCCTTTACCCGATCAATCATCGGATGAGTGCCCGTGATCATTTCCGATCCCAATCGCTTTTTCAAAATTTCGATTTGAGTCTCCAGCATTTTGCGATCGGTAAACTCAAGCAGGCATAATCCCTCGTTAGTCACCCCAATCATCATGGGGCCAAGAGGTGTAGCTATTCGATTGATTGTGATCACATCTCCTTTGGTGCCTGGAGAAAATCCGGTTAGGTTCTTAAAGGTCTCAGAAAATCCACTTAAGGATTCATATCCCTGGGCAAAGGCAGTTGAGGTCACATTATCTCCTTCTTTGATCTTCAGGAAAGCTCCGTTAATTCTACTCATTCTCAAGTAGGTCTGAAAAGTAATTCCGTGTGCTTTTTTGAAATATCGTCTGATCCTTGTAGGGCTATACCCCATCTGTGTCAGTTCATAATCTTTCCATTTCCGGTTCGGGTCCTTTTCAATCTTCTGAAGCAAAGGTGTCAGCCATTCCGGGCTTTCTCCAAACACTTTCGTAGGCTGACAGACCTTGCATGCCCGGTATCCACTGCTCAAGGCCTCTTTCACATTATGAAAGAACTCTACATTTTCCTTTTTAGGCTTTCTGGCAGTACATGTAGGTCGACAGAAAATACCTGTCGTTTTGACTCCTACTACGAATATTCCTTCATAATGAGAGTCCTTGTCCAGTAGGGCATTATACATTTCGTCTGTACTTGGAAGTGAAGCATTCATAACATCAAAACTATTTTGATTTGATAGGCGTTACAACCGAAAAATGAACGGGTATTTTTTATAATCCCAATACTCTAACAACTTTGTAAGATAAGAACCAGAATATGCCATCACAACTCACCTTTCTAACCGAGCCACGCATGTTTGTGCTGTACTTCATTCTGCTATCAGCAGCGTACATTCACTTTCGTGGTAAAGTCAAATTCAAGCCCATTCGACAGTTGATGGATCACTCAACATTAATGGCCCCAATCAATGTTTTATTGTACCTGTTTTCCAAGTTGCCTCAAAAGCCATACATCAATCTGGAATTGATGCCTGCGCTTGCTCCAATTCAGAATAACTGGCAAACAATTCGGGACGAAGCAATCAAACTCAAGGAATCAGAAATGATCAAGCGGTCTGATACGTACAACGATATTGGATTTAACTCTTTTTTTAAAAAAGGCTGGAAAAGATTTTATCTAAAGTGGTATAACGACTTTCATCCGTCAGCCCAGGAACACTGTCCGAAAACCATTGAAATAGTAAAAAGTATTCCGTCCGTGAAGGCAGCCATGTTTGTGGTCCTGCCAGGTGGAAGCGAGCTACCAAAGCACCGGGATCCCTACGCAGGGTCTATGCGCTATCACCTGGGGTTAGTTACACCCAATGATCCCAAGTGCTTCATTGATGTTGATGGTGAGCAGTACTATTGGAAAGATGGTGAAGCAGTTCTTTTTGATGAGACCTATCTGCACTACGCCAAAAACGAGACTGACAAGGACCGATTGATCTTCTTCTGTGATATCGAGCGACCTGTTTATACCTGGCCGATCAAATGGTGGAACAAGTTTTTCTCCTGGTTCATCATGTCCTCCTCAGCTTCCCCTAATCTGGAAAGTGATAAAACCGGAAACCTCAACAAAGCATTTAGATATCTATATGAGCTTCGGCTAGTCGGAAAGCGTTTGAAGCAAAAGAACAAGTTCATCTACTACTTGTTGAAATATGTCATCACGTTTGGGATCGTCTATTTAATCTTCTTCTTATAATGGCTTACAACCAACTCATCGCTGACAGGATCAGAAATGTGCTTAATGACCGTAAGGTCGGCTATGAAGAAAAGGAAATGATGGGTGGGCTAACCTTCATGGTAGACAACAAAATGTGTCTGGGTGTTGTCAAAGATGATTTAATGGCTAGAGTAGGGCCACATGCATTCGACAGTTTTCTAAAAAAACCAGGGGCACGGGTCATGGACTTCACCAAGCGGCCAATGAAAGGATATGCTTTTGTAGGTGCAGAGGGTTGGGATGATGACCAGGAGCTTTCCGATTGGGTTGACCAATGCCTGCTTTTTAATAAGGAGGCCAAATCTTCAAAAAAGAAGTAGTACCTCCCATCACCCATTAGTATGATTTAAGTTGGGCGGCTTGACTTCATGAACAAACAGTCATAAACTTGATCAAAAAATGACATGAAATATTCCAACGAAATTCTCATCGACCAGCCCAGGGAAAAAACCATCGAACTTTTTGATAATCCTGACAACCTGAAATACTGGCAAAAGGGTCTAATGAGTTATGATCATCTATCAGGGGCTCCCGGGCAGGCAGGTGCGAAGGCTAGGTTTCGCTTTAAATCCGGCAAACGGGAATTTGAAATGATTGAGACAATCACAGAAAACAAGCTCCCGGATGAGATGCACAGCACTTACGATGTTCAGGGCGTTCACAACATACAAAAGAACTATTTCAAAGACGAAGGTGATAAGACCAGGTGGGTTTCAGAAAGCGAGTTTCAGTTTTCAGGATTTATGAAAATTATGGCTTTCTTTTGGGGTTCAAAAGCATTCAGCAAACAAAGTATGAGTTTCATGGTAGACTTCAAGTCGTTTGCTGAGGGGAATCCCAAATATGGAAATTGACGAGATCAGAAAGTATTGTCTTAAAAAACCAGGAGTAACCGAAGGAATGAAATGGGGTGAAAACCTCACCTTCATGGTAGCGGATAAAATGTTTGTCATTTTCGGATTAGATCAAACACCGATTACTGCCTCTTTCAAAGTTGATGATGAAGATTTTGAACGTATGCAACATGCTGTAAGCATGAAACCTGCTCCTTATTTGGCACGGTACAAATGGATATCCGTTGAAGATATCAGCCTTATTCCTCCCAATGAATGGAAGCGGATACTGGACAATGCTTATGAGCTTATCAAAGCCAAGTTACCCGCCAAAATTCTGAAAAACCTGTAATACCAAGATCTACTAATTTATGTCAAATTAGCAGGTTTTTGATAATTATCTACTAATTTAGTAGAAATTAGTAGATTTTAGTATGAAGAAGCCAGAGAGGCCACCCATATATGATGATAATGTAATCAAGTATGAAATTATAAATGATCGTAAAGCTTTTGGTGAATTAAAAGAGATTGAAAAGGATCACCTTTATTGGGAAGACTTCAAGTACAAAACAAAGAATCGACCAAGTCTCCAAAAATACGACCCCAAAGACTTATGGAACGCAGCTCAGTTTATACTGAGAACATTTTCTCACCTTCGAATAGGAGGCATCTACATAAAATATTCAACCCCCCGTAAAATACTTGAATTGTTACATCAATTTGATCTAGATCTTGGTGGAACCATTCAATCTGATGTAATTATCCAAGACCATCAAAAGGAGCACTACCTCTTGAGCTCAATAATGGAAGAAGCAATCGCATCAAGTCAGCTAGAGGGAGCATCAACCACCCGAAAAGTAGCAAAGGAGATGCTTCGAGCAAACAGAAAACCTAAAACACTTTCTGAACGAATGATCCTTAACAACTATCTCACGATTAAAGAAATCTTAAAAATCAAGGATAAGAAGTTGACAAAAAGCCTAATAACTGAAGTCCATGCAATTGTGTCTAAAGACACATTGGAGAAGAAAGAATACGAAGGCGCTTTCAGAAAGAATAATGAAATTAAGGTGGTAGACGCACTGACTGGTGAAGTTTTCTACGACCCACCGGATCACAAAGTATTGAATCAACTTATTCAGGATCTTTGTGATTCTTTCAATTCAAAGGACGATACCTTCATACATCCTATCGTAAAAGGAATTATGCTTCACTTTTTGATCGGATACATTCATCCATTTGTAGATGGGAATGGAAGAACTGCGAGGGCTCTTTTTTATTGGTATTTGATGAAGCAAGGGTATTGGATCATCGAATATCTTTCGATCTCAAGGATCATACTAAAATCACCAGCAAAGTATTCAAGAGCCTATTTGTATACTGAATATGACGAAAATGATCTTACTTATTTCATCGATTACAATCTCACTTGCCTAAGCAAGGCACTTGATGAATTTAAAAAATATGTCAAGAGACAAATAGCTGAAAAGAAGGAGGCATATCAGTTAGTCAAAACTGAAGATGTCAACGAACGTCAAGCCCAAATACTACACAAGTTCATTCATGAACCAGATGTAATCATGACTATTAAAGAGGTCGAAAGTTTGTACGGAGTAGTCTATCAAACTGCTAGAACAGACCTCTTGGATCTTGTTCAAAAAGGATATCTTCAATCAAAAATGGATGGGAAAAAAATGATCTTCTTCAAAGAGTAATCTACTCCGGTGTTTTCTCTCCCGGCCATTCGTCCTTGAATCCCTTCCAGTAATTATTCACTGTATCCTTCATGTCTTTTCTAAGCATAAAGATCCCGAAGAGGTTGGGGAGTGTCATAACTGCAATGGTAATCCCTGAAAGTGTCCAAATAATGGTCGTATCAGCAAACGAGGCGATAAAGAAGCCTACCACATAAACCACGCGATAATAATTGACCGATTTGGGCCCAAACAAATATGTCATTGCCCGGTCACCATAGTAGGACCAGCTAATAGCTGTACTAAATGCAAAAAGCAGCAACCCAATAGATACGATGTATTTTCCATATTCACCGAAGAAACTCCTTGTAAATGCTTCAGCAGTCAGCGGAGCACTATGGACCAGGGAGGAACCTTCGAAGATCAGGTCCAGGTCTTCAGGTTTGCCATTGATAATGGCAACAGAACCATTTACCAGGTTTCCGTCAACATCCCTTATCACAACATTTTCTGCAAGGGAACGAGCGTTAATAACAGTCACCTCATCCTGAATTTCTCCATCAATCACATTGAGTGATCCATCAAACATCGGTATCGGTTCCTGCCCACTAATGTGCCCATACATTTCGGCTACTCCTTCATCCGTCTTATCTGTTAAAACACCCTGAACAACCTGCATATCAGTGTAATCAAACTGGTTGAAGTGCTTCTCTTTCCAAACCCCGGATGACAGGAGCACCAGGCCGGTAATGGTACAAATAACGATCGTATCAATGAACGGCTCGAGTATTGCTACCATCCCTTCTGAGACCGGCTCATGTGCTTTTGCAGCAGCGTGAGCGATTGGGGCACTACCCTGACCGGCTTCATTTGAGAAAAGTCCTCTGTTGACTCCCCTATTAAACGCAAAAGCTATAGAAGCACCAAGGAACCCACCACTAGCCGCTGAGCCTGAAAAAAGATCGGCAAAAACCGAAACAAGTGATGGTCCGATGTTTCCAACATTATAAAATATCACTGCAAAGGCTCCAATGAAATAAATAAGCGCCATACTTGGAACCAACCGGGAAGTCACAGCTGCAATACGCTTAATACCTCCAATAATCACTAATCCAAGTAGGATAGCTAGCACTCCTCCAACCAGCATTTCATTTAATCCAAAAACAGAGTTCATGGAATCTGCAATACTGTTGATCTGTGGTAGACTACCGGTGCCAAACGAAGACAACACCGTAGCTGCAGCAAATATGGCTGCCAGCCAGCCCATGTTGAGCTTGTTTTTCATGTAGTACATAGGCCCTCCAGCCATTGTGCCATCAGCTGTTTTTTCTCTGTACTTGTGGGACAAGGTCACCTCCACGAATTTGGTACACATACCTACAGCGGCTGTAACCAGCATCCAGAAAAGAGCTGCTGGTCCACCGATGTGAACAGCCAATGCCACTCCTGCTATGTTACCTGTACCTACCGTTCCCGAAAGTGCTGTGGTCAAAGCCTGAAAATGTGAGGTATCTCCTTCGTCCTCGGACTTATCATACTTCCCTTTAACTACTCTAAAGGCAAATTTGAAATACCTTATTTGTGGGAATTTGAGATAAATGGTGAAGAACAAACCGGTTCCTAACAATACATAAGGAAACCATGCTGAGCTACCAATGTAGCTATCGATCAATGAAAGAAAATTGTTTAGTTCACGCATCTATCTCAAAATTTAGTTTTTAGGTGAGCGACAAAAATAGGATTTTTCATGAATCAGCTCTTAAGTGAACACTATACATAAAGTGACGCGCTGAGTTTTTACGTGAACGGTAGTTCTTGACTACTTCTGAATGGAAATTTTTCGCCGGACAATTATTCCGTTGATCTCAAGTCGAATAACATAGGTGCCACTCCCTAAATCACTATTCGAAATAGCAATCTCGAGGTTCCCATCCGAACCTCCTTCAAGCTGCTCGCTCCAGATGACCTGGCCAGATAGATCAAGCATTTCTATAGGTACTTTCGTTTCAGATCCAAGGTTCATGAGAGACAAGCTGAAGTTTCCATTACTTGGGTTAGGATAAACGATCAGATCTTTTGCCGTGATCTCATTGAGAACAGAGATCGTATTTGAATAGGTGCTTCGACCATCGAAATCCACTTGCCTCAACCGGTAGAAGTTAAGTCCGATATGAGGAGACGGATCAGCTGCGATGTAATTGGTTTCTACATCAGAGTTACCTGCTCCGGCCACTCTGGTCAATTCATTAAAATAGAGACCATCACCAGATTTCTCCACTACAAAAGTTTCATTATTGATCTCTGTTGCTGTAGTCCAAAGCAAAACAACTCCTTCACCTTCAAGCTTGGCAGTGAAGTCCTTCAACTGGATTGGGAGTACGCTTGGACTTGATCCGCCACCTACAGGGCTAAACGAAGTGACTCCTGAAACGCTGGCAGTATAAGGATCAGCACCAGATGCATTGATGCCCGTTGCGTACGTTTCCCAATGTGTACCAGTGTGATGACTAACAAACATATTGGTTCGATCAAATCCGGTTAGTTCGTGTGTTCCTTCCCACTGGATCGTGAGAACAACATTGGAGGATCCAGGTGTGCCTTCGTCCACAAACCAGGTGCGATCAATTGCATCAGCTGTTTGTAAGCTTCCCGATCCAATGGTACCACCAGAATAAACATTCGTAGCAATTCTGGCACAGAAATCATCCGAGGTTCCCGTATTCGCAATGCTTACTGGATTATAGCTGGAAACAGAGGGACCAATAGGAAAGACACGCGTTCCATCAGCACTTCCGAGATCATTTTGGCAAAGCTGCCCGGTCCCATCTGTGACTACAAAAGCAGAACTGCTTCCGCCAGAGATGCTTCCAGTGCTTGTGATGGTCAATGTTTGATCATTTAGTGAAAGATTTCCACTTGTTAAGGTCAGCGTTCCGCTCACTGTTGCTGATTGCCTAAGTTCTGCAGGCAGTGTGGTTTTATTGATTGTGAGATTATGGAATGCAGTTGTTGAAGAACCAGTTATGTCTTGATCTGCCGATCCACTCATGACAATTGTCCCACTGTTCGCTGTGAAAGTCCCGTCATTGATGAAATTACCTTCAACTGTTAGTGTGAACCCTCCCAGGTCAAGCGTTGCCCCGGTTTCTATGTTGACAACCCCTACTGTCCTGGATTGATCTAAAACGGGATAATCCGTAAGCCCAGAAGGGATCAAGATGTCATTGGAAGCAGAAGGTACGGCACAGAAACTCCAGTTGCCAGCTTCATTCCAGTTGGAATTTCCATTAGCTCCTGTCCATTGATTCTCAGCGGTCTCGGCCTCTACTGCGTAGAAGGTGCCAGGACTGTTTTGATTGTTGTACTCGGTTTGGATCCAATCTGCAGATCGCGCAACATTGGAAACTTTTACTTCATCAATAAATCCGTCAAACTCATTTGCGTTCCACCTTGCGATCTCCAGGTTGTTTGCTCCGGTCGTCAGCGCTGAAGTTGTGTTGTCAAACAATACTCCATCATAATAGAGTTTTACATCTGTTCCGTCATATACCAACGCATAGTGATGCCAATTACCCAGGCTGTTTACCAGCGTAAACTCATCATCGTTGGCTTCAAACTCAACGAACCAGTTATTATCGGTTCCATTGTCTGTGTGAAAAGAGAAATCATTGGCGATAGTGCCTCCCTGGAATGCACCACCATTGTCAAAAGCATCAGGACGAGCCCAAAGCTCAATTGTCCGTGCTCCGGCTCCTGTGGTTTGCGGGCCAGTTCCCAAATTGATGTAGTCATTTACACCATCAAAATCGAACCCGTCACCAATTTGACTGGCAACCACATCGGCTCCATTCATCGTACCATTGGCCGTTCCGTCATTGGCATTGACTGTGCGATCATCCACTACAGTGGTAGAAGCTAAATCGTCATTGAAATGATAAACACCAAGGAACCCGGAATTGTAAGTATCAGTCGTAGATGGATCTCCCCCGACATAGTTGCAGTTTCCGTAATACATGAAGATCTCTGTATCTGCGCTTACCAATAATGATGGGATTCGGATCCATGCAATATACTCTCCTGTTGTTCCGTCATATTTCTCAATGTCATGATCAAGTGTTGCACCACTAGCCAGGGTAAACAAGATGTCATAACCATTTACATTTTGAACTTTTCCGCTAGCCTGAGCTAAATCCGTATCAGTAGTACTAAAAAGGAGAGGGAAATCTGCGTGATTTGAGCTACCTGCAACTTGTGTATTATCAATGGTGATTTTTTTCCTAAACGAGTAGCCAGAAATGAAATCCGGCCTTACCGTCACCTGAACGGTATTTGAAAATGCATCACAACCACCACTGGATACAACAGCTCTGAAGTAGGTGGTCGCTGTAAGGTTACCGGTGCTCAAACTCGTGCTTGTTTGTCCGCCAATATCTGAGAAGCTGGAATTATCTGTAGAACTCTGCCATTGGATCGTCCCAACGTGACCTGAAAGATTAATTGTTGTACCAGTATTGAAATCTACAGTAGAATCATCGGCTGTGGCAGTACCTCCGGACCCTGCATAATCTTCACTTCCGATGGAATAAAAAGTGGAAGGATCGCTTTGACTTGCATAAAGGGTTGCCACCCAATCAGCAGATCTTGCGGTGTTGGAAACTCGAAGTTCATCCAAAACTCCACGATATCTTCTATTGTCCAATCTTCGCCCAATGTATAGTGGGTTGGTATTATCACTTAGAATATTTCCATCCGCATTGTTCGTCACAGTTAAAACCCCATCAATGTAAAGGCTCAATCGAGGGTTGGCAGCCAGGTTTGAATCATAAGTCAATACGTAATGATGCCAATCCGCATTTACCGAACCATTGTCATACCTGAAATGGCCTGAGCCGGTAGTAACCCGTTGGTTCACTGCTGCCGGGTTTGTCCCTCCATCTGTTCCGAGCATATATCTTTCCTGGTTAACGGCAGGAGCTTTCATAATAAAAGGAGCATCCTGGGGAACCGGCAGGTAGTAGCGGGCCCATGCTTCAAGTGTCACCTCGCTGGTGATGTCCGTATCAATGCTTGCACTGTTGGTAACACTTATCCAACTATCTCCATTATTCACCCCGGTAAATCCACGTCCTTGTCCAACTACACCCACCTCGTCATCCGTGCTGCCCACTGCTCCTTCAGTTCCATCATTGTTGTTTGCAGTCGCGTCAAGGAAGTTATCCTCCAAGTGCCAAACTGCCTTGAAACTACTCTCCCATGTTCCGGTCGTTGATGGGTCTGTGACAATGGCTGTATTGCCATAGTGCATATAAAGAGTCGTATTCTCTGTAGCTGAAACTGTTGGGACTCTGATCCAGGCAATTAACTCCCCGGAGCCTGCGGTGTAACGCTCAATTTCGTGATCCAGCTCTGTTCCGCTTGCATCAGTGAATTTGATATCGTATCCATTTGCATTGGTGACCTGTCCATTGTTTGCTACAGTTCGAAGGTCAGGGTCCGTCGAGCTGAAAAGCATTGGAAAATTTGTAAGATCGGTGCTCCCACTAACTTTTGATCCATCAATGATCACTTTCTTCCGGTAGCAATAGCCACTTAGGAAATCAGGCTGCACAGTGACTTGAGCTGTAGTAGAAAAAGCGTCACATCCGCTTAGTGTTACTTCAGCTCGATAATACATCGTCTGGGTTAGCGCTCCTGTATTTAGTGTAGTGTTCGTTTCGCCACCTAAATCTGAAAATGTGATATTATCCGTTGAGGACTGCCACAGGATCGTAGCTCCCCCATCCTGATCGGTCAATGTAATAGTCGTACTCGAATTATAATCAATCTCACTATCTGTTGCTGTAGCTGTTCCTCCATCATGAGGAAATTCCTGAACTCCAACGGTGTAAAAAGTGGAAGGGCTGCTCTGGTTATTGTACTCCGTTTGTACCCAACCTTCTGTGTGGGCAGCTTCTGAAATTCGTAATTCGTCCAGAATTCCCTCAAAGAACCGTGTCCCTGTCAGATCCGCTCTGGTTCCCAGAAGAACTACTTCCCCTGAACTATCATCAATATTCGTTGAGAAGGCAGAGCTGAATTGCTGGAAACCGTTGACATAGCCAATGACATTCGTTCCGTCATAGACCACAACCGCATAGTTCCAACCAGTTTCTGGTATTGACCCTCCTTCAAAATTGTTTCCGCTGTTTATAAAGCGACCCCTCACTTGCTCGTTAGCACCTCCTGTTCCGAAAAGGTAGCTTTCGTTGTTGTTTGCTCCCTTTAGTATGAAACCTTCATCATTGTCCACATCACCTTCAAGATTCACCCAGCCACTTAGAGTGATTGTATTATCAGTAACCCTTAGACTAGCAGCATCCGGAACGGTTATGTAATCATCAGTTCCATCCAAATCAATCGCGTTTCCAATTTGACCAGATACCTGGTCAGCTGTTGTCATCGTTCCCTGGGGTTGACCGTCGTTGTTGTTGCTCGTAGCATCCAGTATGGAGCCTGCCACATCACCATTTGGATCTTCTTCCAGGTGCCAGACAGCCACGTAATTTGAATTCCAGGTAGAAGTCGATGACGGATCTCCGGAAACCCCTGAATTACCGTAATAGAGGTAGATATCAGTATCTACATCGTAAGAAACAGTAGTTACGTTAACCCAGGCCGAATATGCACCGGTAGTGGCATCATATGAGATGATCTCATGATTTAAACCTGTTGTTCCATTGGAGGTGGTAAATGTGATATCATACCCATTGACATTCTCAACATTCCCATTATTGATCGTTGATCGAAGATCATTATCTGTCAATTCAACTAAAACCGGGAAATTGGTAAGATCGGCACTACCACTGACCATGCTATTATCAATGGTGATCTTCTTTCGGTAGCAGTAACCCGAGGCAAACGGAGGAAGTACGGTAACAGTTGCCGTTGTTGAAAGCACCTGGCACGAAGCTGAACCTACCTTAACTCTATAGTAAGTAGTTGCAGTCAGTGTACCTGTGTTTAAGCTTGTACCTGTTTGGCCAGAAACGTCTGAGAAACTCACATTGTCGGTTGAAGATTGCCATTGCAATGGAGTTGTATTATTTCCAGATAACGTGATCGTGGTTGATTCACCAGAACGGATGGTAGACGAGGTTGCTGTGGCGATTCCTCCTTCCGGTACCGGGGTACCGCATTGCTCTTCCGTTCCAACTGCAGAAATGAATCCTGCCGGATCATCTTCAATGTTGTATTGGGTTAACAACCAGTTGGCTGATCTTGCAACATCAGAAACACGAGCTTCCTGAAGCTGACCATTGAAATCCCTTCCTCCTCCCGGGATGTTACCAATTGTGGCATTATCCGTTTCACCAGGTTCATTGTTCAAAGTCAGATTAGATCCTGCCAATGCTCCGGTCTGCACTTCAGTTCCGTTTAGATAGACCCGAACCGTATTGTCTGAAGCATCCCAGGTATAGGCCGCAAGGTACCAGGTACCTGTACCATAAGCGATCGGGTTGTCATCGTCATCGATTCCTGCATCATTGTCAGCTCCTCCGTTGTTTACATTTGTTCTGCTACCTATGACACCTCCGGTCTGCCTCAGCAACCAGGTCTCATCATCCGCTCCTGTTCCCCAACATTTTCCAAAGACCCTGTCATCCCCGGTATCGTCCGGATTTACCCAAACCTGGACTGTAAATGCTGTCCACGAATCGTCATTGATACCTTGGAGCCGGATGCGATCATCAGTTCCGTCAAAATCCTGGGCCGATCCAAACTTCCCCGTGGTTTGAGTTGGAGTAGCGCTGGTTAGCCCATTATTTGGAGTTCCACCTCCGGTTCCATGCTTCCCATTGACAGATGAATCCACAAATTCGTCAGTTGTTCCATTTCCTGATTCCTGCAGGTGCAGGACAGTCTGGAAATTGCTATCCCAGGTACTAGTCGAAGAAGGGTTTGTACTGGCACCACTATTTCCATAATACATGTAGATGGTTTTATTGGTGGCATTCGTTAAATCAACTTTGACATATCCCAGGTAGGCACCAGTACCACTGGTAAAAGAGATAAGTTCGTGATCAAGTTGTGTTATTCCATCATCATTAGTAAAGACAATATCATAACCATCGGCACGGGCATCCGCAGCAAGATCCGCATCAGATGCTAACTGAAACAGGATTGGAAAATCTGTATGATTCCCGCTGATGTCGACTCCATTCAGTGTAATTTCCTTTCTGAATTCATATCCAGAGAACCAGGTTTGTGCAGAGGCTGGCAGTGAAAAAAGGCATAGTGCACCCAGTAAGAGCAGTAGTATTAATGGTTTCCTCATAGTTCCAGCGAATTGAGCCATCAAAAATATAATTATTTATAGATTTTTTTTCAATTAATTCGACAAGATTTCACTCGTTTCATCTCGAATTAGGATATTCACAGTCCACTAACTAACCTAACAAAATCATGGAAGAAGTCACCTCTGAAGCATCTAAGTACTCGCAATACCTTATCGATTTAATCTGGCAATACGGACCTAAAGTAGTTCTGGCAATTGTTACCCTCATCATCGGCCTTTGGGTCATTGGCATCATTTCAAGAGCTCTGCGAAGAGGAATGGAGAGGAGAGATGTGGATCCTTCACTTGCTCCTTTCCTAAGAAGCCTGATCTCAGCTACGTTGAAAATAATGCTGTTCATCTCGGTCATCGGAATGGTTGGTATTGAAGCTACAAGTTTTGTAGCAGTTTTAGGAGCTGCAGGACTGGCTGTGGGGTTGGCATTGCAAGGAACACTCCAAAATTTCGCCGGGGGAGTTATTATTCTTTTACTCAAACCATTTAAGGTTGGAGATTTCGTAGATGCAGTCGGTTATTCTGGCACTATCAATTCTATTCAGATCTTCAATACCTATCTGAAAACTCCTGATAATAAAACCATCATCATTCCAAATGGACAGTTAGCCAATTCATCCATGGTCAATTATTCCACCGAGCCAAGGCGAAGAGTGGACTGGACTTTTGGTGTAGGATATGGTGACAATGCGGATAAGACCAAGGATATCCTTATTGAACTGATCAAAGCTGATAATCGAATTTTAACAGACCCTGAACCATTTATTGCATTGTCTGAGCTTGCTGACAGTTCCGTAAACTTTGTAGTACGAGTCTGGGTAGAAGCGTCAGATTATTGGGGAGTTTTCTTCGATATGAATGAAAAAGTCTACAAACGTTTCGAGAAAGAAGGATTGAATATCCCGTTTCCACAAATGGATGTACACTTGCACAAAAACGAATAAAATAAATGGAACGAACTAACATCCCTTCCGGCGCTCCGTGGGAAGATAAAGTGGGCTACTGCCGGGCTGTGAAAATTGGAAATACAATTGAAGTTTCAGGCACCGCTCCAGTTAGAGATGGAAAAACGGCTGGGGAAACTCCTTATGAGCAGGCAAGGATCTGTCTTGAGATCATCCAGGAAACACTAGAGAAGGCCGGAGCACGCATGGAAGATGTGGTTCGCACCCGGATGTTTGTAACTGATATCTCCAAATGGGCTGAATTTGGACGTGCTCACGGAGAATTTTTCGGATCTATAAAACCAGCTACCTCAATGGTGGAAGTAACTGCACTCATAGATCCGGAGATGTTGATCGAGATTGAAGCGACGGCCATCATCAATTGATCATTCATATTTCAGCACTTCTGCCGGGTTCGTTTTACTGAGTTTGTTCAAATGGAAGAATGTGAAAATAAATGCGAAAAGCAAACTCAATAGAATAGTGATCAGGGGAATTAGCCAGGAAAACTGGATATGAAAAGAAAACTGTCCTAGCCAGTTGGTAGCCAATCGCCAAAGGATCGGTACCATGATCAGGTTACCGAGCACGACCAGCTTCGCAAAATCGGAAAATACCAACCGGATAATTGTTCCTCCTGAAGCTCCAAGTACTTTTCGTATCCCAGCCTCTTTTCTTCTCCTGGTTGTTGTAAAGAAAGCCAGTCCCAGCAAGCCAAGGAATGAAATGAATATTGCAAGCCCGGAAAACGCATTGAACAATTGATTGAATGTGTGTTCTTTCTGATGCCTGATAGCAAGTAGGTCGTCCATAAAATGATATTGAAAGGGAGTATCAGGGAATGATTCGAGAAAGCTCGCTTCTGCCAGCTTCAAGAATGATGCAGTTTCGACATTATCCACCCGAACTGACATGTACTGGATCTCGTCATTGATCCGAAAGTATACGGTCGGCTTAAATGCTTCTTTTAATGATTCCTGGTAAAAATTATCAATAACACCAACGATCTTGAAGGTATCCATTCCTGCGAAGGTGACATACTGGTTGAGTGCAGATTCCGGAGTATCAAAACCGTATTCCAGCCTCGCTTCTTCATTAATAACTACAGAGAGACTGTCGGCCTGATCCAGGAAATTTCTTCCACTAATAAAATCCACCTTCAAAAAGCTCAGGTACTTTTCTCCAAGCGTCATTTTATACACTATTTTTCGATCGTTTGGTTTATTGATGAGAATTGAACTCCCTCTCCACCCTACTTGTGCCCCGGGGACATCCGATGATATGGAAACTTCACTTACTCCACTGATCGCTGCAATCTCAGATTGCAGTACCCTGATCGATCGTGTATAACTATCGGACTCGCCTGAAAAGTCCGGAACTTTCAATACAATAGTGTCAGTGGTATCTACCCCAGTTGGGGTAGAATTCATGAATTGTAGTTGGGAGTAGACAACAATTGTTCCACCGATCATGAATCCGGATGCCATGAATTGAAATATCACCAATCCTTTTCTGAACCTGCTACCGGCATTCAAAGGAGTATCTCCTCTAAGCGATGGAAGTATCCTAAACCTGGAGATGTAGATGGCAGGGTATGCTCCTGAAAAAAATACACTCACAAACATTAAGGCTGATAGCACAATCGCTAGCATAGCCAGGGCTTCACTAACAGATGGCAGATTTAGCCCCAGGTAACGTTCACTGATTATATTGAGTACAACAAACCCTAAGAACCCAAGGAGAACCGCCAGACAATTAACAAATGCTGCCTCCACAAAGAATTGTGTGATCAAGCTTTTTTTCGATGATCCAAGTGCCTTTCGGATACCTACTTCCCGACTTCTCTCCGATGCTTTCGCGGTATACAAATTGATGTAATTTATCCAGGCAATTGTCAGAATGAAGATGCCAATGATCAAAAGGAATTGAACAGCTCCAAGGTCACCATTGGCCGTCATCTCCTGGTTGATATTTGATCGAAGATGAATGTCTCTTAAGGGGATCAGATCAAAATCAACACGACTGCTTCCCAATCTTTCACCACCATGCCGATCAATAAAAGCAGGAAACTGCTTGTCCATCTCTTCAGGTGAAGCACCTTCTGCTAAGCGCACATAGGTGATGAAATCAAACCATCTCCAGTTTCGGTCTGTCTCAGGGCCCCAGGCCTGTAGCAAAGAAGGAAAAGAGAGCAAAATAGTAATGGGCATATGGGAAGGCAGGGAGTTGTCAAAAACACCGGTCACCATATAATTATGGGAGCCATTAACGGTGTTGATGGTTATCTGTTCTCCAACACAGTCAATTGTACCAAAATGCTGAAGAGCAACCTCCTCTGATAGGACAGCTGTATGCAAATGGATCAGCGCCGATTGCCGATCCCCACGTATGAACGGAAACGAAAACAACTCGAAAAATGAGTTCTCAGCATAGTAGATTTGTTGGTGTTCAATAGGCTTGTCATCTACGATTGCAATTCCCCCGAAGTACGCCAACTCCAGCCGACATTCAGCTTCAACCTGGGGGAACTCCTCCACTAAAGCTGGTCCCACCCGTGGAAAAGTTGCGGCAGAGTAGTAAGATTCCTGACCCTCTTGCTTCATGATATGGTTAACCCGATAGATCCTGTCAGCATCTTTATGGAACCGATCAAAGGAAAACTCATAGTATGCGTAATACCCGATGAAAAGAAATGCAGCGATTCCGATTGCAAGTCCCAATACGTTTAACAGGTAGATGAATGGGTTGGTGATGATGTTTCTCCAACTGGTAAGGATGTAATTCTTCAGCATTCTTTCTCTGGTTTTATAAGTTCTTAAGAAAATCTCTCATTTTTTGACGCTCAGCATCGTCTGGCAATCTTCCTAGACCTGCTCCCATATTGTCTTCCATGTGATGAGGCTTGGACGTTCCTGGTATGACACAAGTGACAGCAGGATTCGACAATAGGTATTTCAGAAAAAACTGCCCCCAACTTTTACAATCAAAGTCAACGGCCCACCCAGGAAGTTCTTTTCCCCGGGTTTTTCCAAAGAGAGAACCCCCAAAGTAGGGTCGGTTGGTGAGTACAGCGACACCATTGTCCAAGGCGGTTGGCAACAAAGACTTCTCCGCATTTCGATCCATGATGGAGTAGTTCATTTGAATGAAATCAATATTCTCAGATTTAATGATCCGCTCCATGTCACTATGGGCCCCATCTACGTAATGTGTGATTCCAATATATCTGACTACTCCTTTTTCTTTCCAGTCATAGAGTGTTTTTAAATGGGTCTTCCAATCCTGGAGGTTGTGGACCTGCATCAGGTCCATCGGATTCGCCCGCATCTTTTGCATGGAGCTTTGCATTTGACGAATCCCACTTTCTTTTCCGGAGGTCCAAACTTTGGTTGCATAGAAGATCGAGTCATGGACCCCAAGTTCATTGGTCAGATCTCCCACGACCTGTTCGGATGAACCATACATCGGAGATGAATCGATCACGCTTCCTCCTTTTTCAACCAGTATCTTCAAAACCTGCTTAAGCGGCTCACGCGCTGTTGAAGAATTCCCAACATCGAAGGTTTGCCAGGTTCCTACACCAACAATTCCAATTTTCTCTCCGGTGGATGGGATCACTTTTTTCATGATCTGATCTGACATCCCAAGTGAAAACTTAGGAAGAGAAAGGTAAGCGGCACTTAGCCCGACGTACTTAAGCGCTTCTCTTCGCGATAATTTCTTCGTAGACTCGATCATGTTTTACGATTTTTTGATGATTGAATAATCGGCCAATTTTTTTACCAGTCATGGCCCACAGCAATGCGATCGGAATCGTGATGAACGCAACCAGCTGCAATGACCCGACGATAGTAGAAATTCCCGTAAATAGCCATCCACTCATGGCATCACCCCCTCTGTATAAAGCCGTGTCTATAAAGTTCTTTGATTTGTAACGCTCTTCCACAGACACATTTGTAAATAGCAGTTCACGTGATGGTCGCTGGACGGAGAAATTCATCGATCGATACAATACCTGGAAAGCAAAAAGCGCGGCAACAGACTGGAAGATCCCAAGAAATAGAAACCCAATCCCCGCAATGACCGGAACGATCATCAGGCAAATTCCTACTCCATATTTATTCAGCAATCGATGGGTTAGAAAGAACTGAACTGCAAGCGTAGCAATGTTGACCGTAAGATCTCTCAGGCCGAAGTAAGTCGTTCGCTGAGCGGATGATGCGTAGGCTTCCGAAATAATGTGTGCCTGTTCAAAATACAAGAAGGTAGAAATAGTGGTATAAAGGATGATGAATAAACCGATTTGCCTTAGCATGGGTGACCGGATCATTCTTGTGAAGCCCTCCCAAACACTGCCTCCAATCGGTCGGCTGATCTTTGTCGATCCAAGAGACGCAGCATTTCTGAATATACCAATGGAAAACAAAGCCGCTACAAAAAGGAATGCTGCTGAAATCAATAGAAGATCTGCAATTCCAATGAGATTGACTAAAATGGTTGTGAGTGTTGGGCCAACAATGGCACCTGTACTTCCTCCGGCAGCTATTGGACCATATAAACGTTTTGCCTGACTGGTTTTGAAAATATCAGAATTAGTACTCCAGAAAACGGAGATCACAAACAGGTTGTAGACACTCAACCAAATGAAGAAAACGA
This sequence comes from Cyclobacteriaceae bacterium, assembly GCA_965267415.1. Taxonomy (GTDB): domain Bacteria; phylum Bacteroidota; class Bacteroidia; order Cytophagales; family Cyclobacteriaceae; genus Ekhidna. The sequence goes on from OZ253955.1 coordinate 2,541,014, forward strand.
CAGAAACCACTTTCATCTCAGCCTGCTGAAATGCCAGGTAAAAGCCAAGGATATTCAACACGAAAAAAAGATAAATGCCAGGGATCAACCGATCTCTTCTCACCTTGCGAATAAGGAGGCCGAAAACGGGAACGATGGCCAACATCGCAATAAAAGTTCCGGTGAAAAGCCATTGCATATTCTCGACACCAGCCTGAATTCCCATCTCATCACGAACTGGTCTCATGATGAAATATCCACTCATCAAAAAGAAGAAATAACAAAATGAGAAAACCATTGGCTTAAACTCATCGTGTGAAATATGGAATAATCGCTTCAGGATGCTCATAGGCAAATTGCAAATGAGCTTATGTTACGCAAACCCGAAAGTGTTGACATCCATATTAATTAATCTGTTAGGTTTATTAATTAATTAACCGTTTCTAGCATATGTCAATGGACTCACTTTGGCTAATTCTATGTGGTGCAGGGGCTATTCAAAGCCTCTTTCTATCTGTCTATTTGTTCACTTCTGATCGATCGACCAGAAGAGGGAGTCTGCTATTGAGCCTCCTACTGTTTGCTATTTCCCTTCGTCTTATCAAATCGATCGGATGGTACTTCTTTGATATCGAACAAATGGCATTTTTAAACATGGGTTTTGCAGCTCATGGATTTATTGGTCCCATTCTGGTACTCTACTTTTTGCAAAAACTAAAAACAGGTGTAAGGTCCATCACTAAGTTTTTGATCCTATCTCCAGCAGTTGCTCTGATTATTGCAAGTCCTTTTATCACGCTTAGCAACTTCTGGTATGTAGGAGGATATAAGCTTTTGCTTTATGTCACAATTGGCTATTTGCTATGGAGTGCCTACCTGCTGGTCAAGCTGAAAACAATAGCAAGTCAACAATTTTCCTGGCTGAGGAATCTGTATATTGGAGTGGCTCTCTTCTGCATCTCCTATTTCACCAACTACATCATGGGCCTCAACTCATACATGACCGGCCCGATCGTGTACTCACTGATCATTTACTACATCAGTTATATCGTTTTCAACAATCCTGAATTACTAGCTGAGCGAGCGGAAAAGAAAAAGTACAAAAACCTCAATCTCACTAAAGACCAGATTGGGAAGCACCGCGAAAAGGTAATCCAGATCATGGAAGAAGAGAAGCCTTACCTAAAAAGTGATTTTAGCCTTTCGTCCCTTTCGGAAATGACCTCCATTCCGAAACATATGCTTTCTCATTTTTTCAGTGCACACATGAATCAGAATTTTTCTGATTTGACTAATAGCTATCGGGTGGAAGAGGCAAAGAAAGCACTCCTGGATCCCAAGAACAGCAATCACAAAATCGCATTCATCGCCTACGATTGTGGTTTTCACACGCTTTCGGCATTTAACAACGCTTTCAAAAAATTCACAAGCGAAACACCCTCCTCATACCGTGATAAACATCAAATAGTAGAATTGTAGTTTTTTACTACAATTCATGAATGACCTGATGGATAAATAGTGCAGCAAGTTTGGCTGTGCGTCCGTCATCATAAACCGGATTCATTTCTGCCACATCAAAACTCAACAGCTTATCGGATTTAGCGATTGCAGAGATCAAAGGCTTAATATGCTCACCGCCAGCACCGTAAGCATTTGCTGCACTCACACCCGGAGCAATACCGGCAGAAAACACATCAAGGTCCAACGTGAGGCAAAGATGATCCTCGCCATCCATGAACCATTCTACTTTGGCTTTTAGGTCTTCTGTCGATTCACTAAGCAATTCATCCATCGTGATGAATCCCTGGTCTTTCGATCGCATCAGTTCATACATGGATGGAAGATTGACCGCTTCATTGATCCCTATCGGGAAATAGGATACGTTCTCAAACTCATCAAATAGCTGCTTCGCCCAACTACCTGAATGTGGGCCATCAGGGTAACCTCTGAGATCAAAATGGGGATCAAAGTTGATTACTCCGAGCTTCTTTTTTGAGTCTATGTGATCAAGAGCTCCTTTCACATGACCATAGCTTATCTCATGACCACCTCCCAAAAGGATCGGAAAGTGGCTTTTCTCAAGAAGGTTCTTAACATATCGAGCCAATTCCGCTTGGCCGGATTCCAAATCCTCACCTTTCAAAGAGACATTCCCACCATCATACAAGTTGATTTCCTTGTGAACGACCAGGTTGGACATAGCCGCCCGAATGCTGTCCGGACCGTCTTTTGCACCTGCTCTGCCCAGGTTTCTCTTTACACCTTCGTCAGACTCAAAACCTAAGAGAACAAAGCCAGGCTTATCATTTTCACTTCTTTGAAGATCGAGTGTTTGGACAATATGATGGCACAGAAAGCCTTGGCTTTCAGAATCTTTTCTCCCCTTCCAAACCGATTTATCCGGTGCTTTATACATACTTTCTTATTGAATTGGCAAGGATTTTGACTTAAACATGAAATTATAACCTTTTTGTATATTGAAACTGCAAACATACCTGCCATGAAAAAGATAGTCACCTATTGCCTTTTAAGTAGTCTAGCATTTGCTTCTGTGGCCCAAATGGGATCATTAGCATTTTCGCTTGGCCTTCCCCAAAATGAATTTCGTCAAAACACGGACGCAACCGGAGCTGGCGCAGACCTGTCGGTGGCCTTCCCATTCCAAAAAGGATTCCCACTTTACATGGGGATCGATCTGAATTACATGGTGTACGGCCGAAATGCTGACAATGAGGATCTCTCAGCCAATATTGTGACTTTGCAGGGAGTTTCATTGGGAACCCTTGAGGTCCCCCTCCGGATTGTCAATACCAACAGCATCTTTGGGGCACATACGTTCATGCGGGCAGTTGCGCCATTATCCAATGTGCAGCCTTACGCAGAGGCATTGATCGGATTTCGCTACATATCGACCAATGTAAGAATTACGGATCGCTCTGAAGACAACCGATTCACTGATGAGAATGACGATACCATTGTAAGGAAAACGATTCTTGGGGATTGGGTCTTCAGCTATGGTTATGGCGGTGGGTTTATGTTCAAGGTTGGCCCAAAAGTCTTCCTCGATCTACGTGTGAACTACTTCAAAGGGCAGAAGGCAGAATTTTTTGATGGAACAGACACAGAATCCTGGTCAGTGGAATTTACCGGAACACCAGCAGCCTATGATCCTGCAAATCTTGACGGAGATGATCTGAACTTTGAAACTGTTCCCAGGGAATCCACTACAGACCTTTTAGTGATAAAATTTGGAGTGACTGGTAAGTTTTAATAACCGTATTTGTCTTTCCAGCGCGCTTTGAGAAATCTTCGGAGCTCTTCTTCACGAGCATTGTTACCGGGATCATAGAATTTGGTGTTCTTGATCTCCTCCGGTAGAAATTCCATGTCTATGAAATTCGAATCGTATTCATGAGCATATTTATACCCCTTGCCATAGCCTTGCTCTTTCATGAGCTTGGTTGGTGCATTTCTGATCTGCATCGGGATCGGCAAGTCTCCTGATTTATTAACCTCCGATTGGGCCGCTTTGATAGCCGCATAGGAAGCATTGCTCTTGGGTGAAGAAGCAAGGTAGGTCACACATTGAGAAAGAATGATCCGTGCCTCCGGATACCCGATCATGTTGACCGCCTGGAATGCGTTGGTGGCTAAAACCAGGGCCGTAGGATTGGCATTGCCAATATCTTCTGATGCAAGGATGACCAATCGTCGAGCAATGAATTTCACATCTTCACCTCCTTCGATCATTCTGGCTAAGTAGTAAACCGCGGCGTTAGGATCACTCCCCCGGATCGATTTTATAAAAGCAGAGATCACATCGTAGTGCATCTCGCCTTTCTTGTCATAGAGTACTGTTTTTCGTTGGGCAGCCTGAATGACTTTCTCGTCGGTTACCACCTTCTTCTTACCTTCATCTGACTTGACGACCAGCTCCAACAGGTTCAGCAATTTCCTTGCATCCCCTCCGGAAAGATTGAACAATGCCTCAGTTTCCTTCAACTCAATGGTCTCCTTCTTCATATCGTAATCCTCAGCAATAGCTTTGTTCACGATTTTTAATAGGTCCTCTTTGGTTAATGAATTCAGCGTATACACCTGAGCCCTCGAGAGCAATGCGGAGTTCACCTCAAAGCTTGGATTCTCTGTCGTAGCTCCAATGAGAGTTACAATTCCTTTTTCTACTGCTCCGAGCAATGCGTCCTGCTGTGCCTTATTAAACCGGTGGATCTCGTCAATGAACAAGATCGCTTTCTGCCTTCCTCCTGCCTTTTGAATTACTTCACGCACTTCTTTGACCCCCGCACTCACAGCACTGAGGGTATGGAATGGCATTTTGACCGAATTGGCGATGATATTAGCGATCGTGGTTTTTCCGGTTCCCGGAGGTCCCCAAAGGATCATCGAAGGAACCTGTCCGGACTCAATAGATTTTCTCAGCACTCCATTTTCACCAACTAAATGCTCCTGACCGAATAGGTCCGTAAGTTGTGAGGGCCGCATGCGCTCGGCCAAAGGTGAGACATCCTGGAACATGGAATAAAATTACTACTTCTTCAATACGATGACGTTTCCACCCAGGATGAAAAGGACACCCAGGATCACTTGCCATCCAAATTCATATCCTTCGAAGAGAATAGATAGAACAACTGCGATAACCGGAATGACGATCAGGACATAAGCTGCCTTATCCGCACCAATTGTCCCAATAAGTGTCAGGTAGCCACCGAAAGCGAAAATGGAACCGAAAAGAGATAGGTAAAGAAGTGAACTTAAGTATTCAAAACTGGTATCGAAGACCAACGGAGCTCCTGTGAAGCTTGCTACAATCCCAATAACGATACCGCCATACAGCATACCGAAAGCATTGGTTTGCATCACAGGCAATCCTTTCGATTGGTTAAAAGCCGAAGTGATGTTTCCCATCGAAGCAATGATCACGGATCCAAAACACATGATCAAGTGGAAAACGGGAAGGTCTTCTACTTTGATCCCCATCAGTTCCTGACGGAACAGTAAGATGGTTCCAGTCACTCCCAGGATGGCACCAATAAAGGTCTTCTTCTCTGATCGCTTTCCCAGGAAAATCGTTCCGAAGAATATATTGAGAAAGATGATGGTAGAAAAAGCAACTGCAACCAAGGCGCTGATCAAAACCTGCTCAGCGATGTAAACAAAGAGGTAATTAAAGCCGAACAATAATATACCTTGTTGAAGGATCCGTATGTGTTGGCTTAAGGAGAATTGAAGGTTTAGTCCACTTACTTTGGAGTATAGTAGTAGAATGATCCCTGCCAGGATAAACCGGTAACTAACTGACCAGGTGGGATCAACAACACCAAGCTGGAACTTGATGACAAAAAACGTAGAGCCCCAGATCAATGCCGGAATTAGAAACAAGGAAACAGGACCCAACCTCATGCCGCGAAGCTATCAAATTGGTTAACCGAATGATCTATAAATGGATGAAGATTTTTAATACAACGAATGCACAGAATTCATCATTCTCCTCGACAGGCTTGAAGTTTTTTCAAAGCCTCTTCTGCTCGTTTGTATTGCTTGTTGGCTTCTTCAGTTGCCATTAACGATTGCTGCATAGCTTGCTCTGATTCAGCTTTGTTTAGCATTGCCAAATCCTTCAATTGTTCAATATCATTTTCATACTGAGCAATATGTTCCTTTAGCGCAATGTTTTCACTCTCAAGATCAGAGTTGGAAGTGCACGCAAAAGCAAGAATCGGTAGTATCAATAAGTATTTCATGGTGGATCAGATTTATTCAATCTAAAGATACCATAAGCCGCATATTTTTGCGACGTGAATCTGACTAACCTAAAGACTTATAGTGCCCTGACACTAGTAAGTCTCTTGTACGGTATAAACTACAGTGTCTTAAAGACAGTCACACCGGAATACATCGGTCCGTTCGGGTTCATTGTTTATCGCGTAATCACATCCTCCATCATTTTCTGGTTAATGTTTGCCTTCAAGCAGGAAAAGATTGATTGGAAAAGTGATGGAGTTCGATTATTCCTGTGCGCATTGACTGGAGTTGCAGTCAATCAACTTTTGTTTTATAAAGGGATCAGTTACACCACGGCAGTGAATGGGTCCATCATCATGACACTCACTCCTGTACTTGTTCTGGTTTGGGCAGGCCTGCTGATCGGGGAGAAAATAACCAGACAAAAGGTAGTCGGGATCTTACTGGGATTAATAGGAGCGATCATCATCATTTATCAGTCAGATGCTGGCGGGGCCAGGGGGGATTGGAGAGGTGATGTACTCATCTTCATGAATGGAGCTAGTTATGCTTGCTACCTGGTCATCGTGAAGCCGCTAATGAAAAAGTATAAACCGATGACTGTTGTGACCTGGGTCTTCACTTTGGCTATCATTATCGTTTTTCCTGTCGGATTTTCGGAAGCATCAGCGGTTTCCCCACTTGATTTTCCAGTTAAACCACTATTGGGGATGATTTACGCAGTAGTAGGAGTAACGGTGATCGTCTACTTTCTTAACATCTGGACATTGGTAAGAGTCGATTCTTCAGTCGTCGGAGCGTTCATCTATCTACAGCCCATTTTTGCTACCATAACAGCGATCTTGTTTTTTGGCGAAGTATTTCTGTTCAAGCACCTGCTGGCATCTGCATTTATTTTTACGGGTGTCTGGCTGGTTACGAAGCGATCTCGCTAAGTGCCTGGGAGAACTGCTCCAAGTGTTGATCAGTGAAGTCAAGATGGGTAACAAACCGTACCAGGTGAGAACCAAAGGGAACTGCATGAATTTCCTTTTTTCTTAAAGCTTCCAGAAACCACTGCTCATCATGAGCTTTATCCAACTGAGCAATTACAATGTTGGTGTCCACAGCAAAGACACTTTCAACAAATGAAAGTCGAGACAACTGATCTCCAATCTCCTTTGCTCTTTTATGGTCTTCCTTCAACCGATCAACTTGATTATCTAATGCATAGATACATGCAGCGGCGAGGTACCCTGCTTGCCTCATACCTCCACCAAGCGCTTTTCGAACCCTTTTGGCTTTCTTAATGGTTTCGCTTGATCCTATAAGTACGGATCCGACAGGAGCTCCCAAACCTTTTGAAAAACAAACCGATATGGTATCAAAGATGGAACCGTATTCCTTCGGGGTTTCTCCTGTTTCTACAAGTGCATTAAACAGCCGCGCTCCATCCAGATGAAGAATTAACCCTTTCTGGTCACAGACTTCTTTGATCTTTTTGATCTCCGCTGTATCATAAATGCTACCTCCTCCTTTGTTCATCGTATTTTCAAGCACTACCAGTTTGCTTGTTGGGAAATGAACATCCTCGATTGGGTTGATACTTGTAGCTATTTCATCAGCAGATAACCTTCCTCGATCTCCTTCCAGGAGTTTTGGTGACAGCATGGAGTTATACATCATCCCGCCTCCTTCATACAGGTAAACATGGGAGTGTTTATGACAGATCACCTCCTCCTGAGGGTTAGTTTGCGAACGCATGGCCAGTTGATTGGTCATGGTCCCGGAAGGGCAATAGATCGCTGACTCCATACCGAACAAGGAGGCTACTTTTTCCTGCAGTTTATTTACTGTTGGGTCATCTCCAAATACATCGTCTCCAACTTCCGCTGAAAACATCGCATCCAACATTCCGGGGGTTGGCTTGGTTACTGTATCACTTCTTAGATCAATCATAATAGGAGTCGTAAACCATGATCCAGTTTGCATGCTTCCACGGTTCCCAGGGAACACTTGCAAGGTCCACTTTCGGGTCGATCAGGTATTGTCTTGGGTGGCCGTTTAGCGAAACCTTGCTTTCGACGTAAACCGCTACGTCTTCTCCCTTTTCGGCATACTCCTGCTTCAATCTTTGGGCAAATTGCCAGATCATGTCCGGTTGTCCGATCATTGAACCACGTTGATTGCGAACAACATATTCAGAAAGTTTGACCTGAGTAGATTCGCCTGACTCTTTATTGACCACTTCCACTTTCAAGCTCCCGGTTTTTGCCCTGAGCATCATCCGCCAGGAGAGCCGGTGAGCCTCTTCTGTCCAATGTGAATCGCCTTTGAATAAATGAGGCCTGAACGGAAGCAATACCTGAATCACAAAATACAAGATGAAAGTATAGGTCCATGCAGGAGAAAACAATTGCTTGACCGGTTGAATTATCGGTTTCTTCTTAAAGAAGATCTTACGGATCGTTTCCGGCGGAAAAAAGAAGACCGTAAACGCGATCATCAAATACGGGAAGATCCCGATCTGAAAGACCGCTGAGTTGAATAGGTTAAAGAATAGCGATGCTGCGAACCCAAGCTTTCGTGTCTTTTTCCAAAGCAAAAGAAAGACGATCGTTCCGTCGTAAAGCACACCACCCCAGGCAACAAAATACTGAAGCCATTTTTCTTGTAGCAAAGGGCCAATCAACCAATAACCGGCCTTCATGCGGAACCAGATCTCAATAGGTCTTGCCTGTAGCCAGTCGATATGGATCTTATTGAAGCTGGCAAACACATAGACTAGTCCTACCTGTAGAATGAAATACCAGAGACATGCTTGTGGACACGTGTCTGAAGGACTAGTCCATCCCATTTTCGCATCGATGGATCTGCTTTTGTGCGCTGGCATGATGGCCATGATCGCACTTAGGACCATCAATAAATAATAGTGATTATTATAATGTGACTTCTGGGCCAGATACACGCACGACCACATGAGGAAGAACATGAAAGCTGAAAATCGATAGAACATTCCCAGCATGATGAGCAGTCCCATAACTCCCATGATCCCAAAGTAGTAGTACATACTGTTCCCAGGGAGAGAAGAGAGTACCTGGAGCCATTCGAAACCAATAAAGTTGAAGGTAAATTCAGGTTCAATGAACGTTTCATGAACCCAGCCAGTCATGATCGCTCCAAAAGATTCGGCAGCTGCCAGAAACCCAAAGAACATACGAAACAAAACCAGTGGACTGTTGTCTACCTGTGTTCCTAAAAATTCCCTGGTTTTTGTTAGCATTAAAAGGTCTTTGAAGCAAAATAAAAAAAGGAGCCCGAAAGCTCCCTTAACAAACCTAAGTAAATATGAAGAGGATTTACATACAAAATAATTTTACGCTTGTTACTCCAATGAGTTTTGAGGATTAACCTTCTTTAACGATTATCGGATCCCACAAGCCAAAAGGTTAATGTTCAATTAATCCTTTCCAAACAATAAGCTAAAATCAGACCAATCTCGGTTTAAGAACAGCAAAAAATATTGATTGAAGCCAAGTTATTGAGATTTTATTTTGCTTCTTAATTCAATAAAAACAGGACTATCTTTGCCGACCTCTAGGGAAAAATGAAGATTTCCGCCTCGTTATATTCCAGCAAGGAACGATCTATGGATGCGCTTGTTCAGGAGCTGGACAGGTGTCACATCGACTATTTTCATATCGATTGTAACGACGACCCTGAAGTTTTTAATGACATTAAAAAGATCAAGGAAATCAGCAGCACTCCTGTCGATCTTCATATTATCACTGATACCCCGGAAAAGTACTTTGATCACATTGCTCAGACCAAGCCTGACCTGGTCACCTTTCAATACGAGAACTTGAATGAGCACATTACTTTTCCGGATGTAGAAGGAGTGAAATATGGCTTGGCGATCGTCTCAGACACGTCTGTAGATGTTTTCGAAGCTTATAAAGATCAATGTGATTTCATCCTGATCATGACGACCACTCCAGGTCAAAGCGGGGGGACTTTTCGAAAAGACAATTTCAAGAAGATCCGAAAGTTCAGAAACAGGTTTCAGGGCAAAGGCATCCATGTGGACGGTGGGGTGAACGATGAGACCGGATTTATCCTTCGTTTGTTAGGAGTCCATTCCGTTGTTTCCGGATCCTTCCTTGTGAATCATCAATCTTTGGGTGAAGCATTGTTGCACCTTCGGTCATCAGTAATCCACTCTGATTTTCAGATCAAGGACTTTATGATTGATGAAACTGATGCTCCGGTTCTGGTGGAAGGTGAATTCGGAGTAAAAGAGGCGATCCAGAAAATCGATCATGGCAACATGGGCTTTGCATTGATTAAGGATAGGGATGGTTTATTGGCAGGTATTACCAGCAATGCTGACGTAAGGAAAGGCCTGCTCAGCAACCTGGACGATCTGAACCAGATTTCCCTTGAAGAGATTGTTAACAAAACGCCTGTCTCTGTAAACGAAGAAGCAACAATATCAGAACTTTTGAGCTTAATACGTTCCAAAAGTTTTCTCATCTCCTACCTCCCGGTGGTGAATAGTCAAAATCAATTAACAGGAGCATTATCCTTTATCAACTTAATTCGAAGTGAATCATGATCATACACCTGAAATCAAGTGTAGACCAAGCTAAGGCAGAACAGCTGGCCGAAAAGCATTCGTTTATTCTGCTTGCCCAAGATGATCTTAACTTGCTCATTACCCCTTCCCGGTTTAAGGAGCTACCGGAAGACCTTGAAGGAGACACGGATAAGTTCTTCGTTACTTCATCTGATATTCAATTAGCAGGAAAAGAATATCAAAGCGAAAAAAGAAGTATTCAAATTGGCGGGAACACTATCGGTGGAAATTCTCCTGATACGATGATGATTGCGGGACCATGTTCGATCGAATCCTGGGAGCAGATTGAACAGGTGTCCGAAATGCTGAAAGAACTTAACATTAAAACACTTCGTGCAGGCTGCTTCAAACCGAGGACTTCACCTTATACATTTCAGGGTTTGGGAGAAGAAGGCCTGAAACTACTGGCTAAAGCCCGCGACAAATACGGATTCAACATCATCACGGAAGTGAAGGATTCATCTCACGTGGACCTGGTGATCGAGTATGCAGATATTATTCAAATCGGCGCAAAAGCAATGTATGATCACAGCATCCTGAAAAGATGTGGTCAAACGAACAAGCCGGTTTTATTGAAAAGGGGCTTTGGGACCACTCTGCAGGAATTTGTTCAGGCAGCAGAGTTCATCCTGTCCGGGGGAAACCAAAATGTGATGCTTTGTGAACGAGGGATCCGAACGTTTGAAACCAAAACGCGATTCACGCTTGACCTTTGTGGGGCTGCTTTCCTCAAAGAATATACGAATCTTCCGATCGTTCTGGACCCCAGCCATGCAATGGGTTACAGGTATGGGGTCGCAGACCTTACCAGGGCATGTTTGGCTATGGGGGTGGAAGGCCTGCTGATCGAGACACATCCAACTCCGGAAATTGCAAAGTCGGATGCGGCACAGCAACTTAATTTCAACGAATTCCGTGAAATGTTCGCAACACTCCAGCCAATAGCTAAAGCAATAGGAAGATATCTAATCTGATGGAAACCAACATAAAGCTGCTCGTACTTGATGTAGATGGAACCCTGACGGATGCGGGTGTTTACATTTTGGAAGATGGTAATCAATTCAAGAAATTCAATGCCAGGGATGGTATAGGTATCAAAGAAGCTCTCAAAGCCGGGATTGAGGTTGGAATTATCAGCCATAGTGCAGCCTCTAAGATGGTCGAAACCCGGGCTAAGATGCTCGGCATGAATTTTTGTTATGTAGGTAATGATCCAAAGCTTGACATCCTCAATCAATGGAAAGAGAACCTCGAACTAATGACTGATGAAATTGCATTCATTGGGGACGACATCAATGACAAGGATATTATGCAAGAAGTAGGTCTGACTGCTTGTCCTTCAGATGCTGTTGATGAAATCAAATCAATATCAGACATTGTCCTTACACAAAAAGGAGGAGATGGATGTGTGAGGGAATTCATTGACAAATACCTCCTTAACCGCTAGCATCACAAAATCTAATAGTTACTTTTAGGGGTTCTTGATAACACATTGTACTTTAAGACATACGGATAATGCCCTGCCACACTGTTATCTCTATACAGTAAAAGAAAGGACCAAAAATGAAATGGCTATTAAATCTATCGATCTTATCACTACTGTTTGTTGTATCCTCTTGCTCAGAAGATGACGGAGACAGGCCTCAGATAACCGGTTCCGGAAACATCATTACAGAATCCAGAGAGTTCGGACCCTTTTCAAGCGTTCAGATCTCCAGTGCTATCAACGCCGATATCACTTTTGGATCTGAGCAATCGGTCTCAGTTAGTGCTGACGATAACGTGATGGAGCTTGTGATCACTACTGTGGAAGACAACACGCTCTTCATTGATCTGGAAGATGGCGAATACAATCAGGTCACAGTTGAGTTCGAAATCACAAATCCTGAACTTGAAGAACTGACCATGATCGGAGCGAACGATGTAGAGGTTAATGGATTTGAAAACCTTGAACGATTGGATGTCACGATCACAGGCGTTGGGAACCTTGATATGACAGGATCTGCCGAAGATCTGATCATTATTAGTAGTGGGTCTATCATCTTAAAGGCTTTTGGCTTCATAGCTACTAACTGCGATATCCGGTTATCCGGAGTAGGTGATGCAGAGATCAATGTTACCGATGTGCTTTCAGGTTTTCTAAACGGTGCTGGGGACATCTTCTACAAAGGCAACCCACAAATCGATATTGAGATTACCGGACTAGGTTCTCTCGTCGATTCCAATTAAGTTTTAGCCGACCTTTTTGCACTTCCTCTTCAGAAGTATTGTCAGTCTGAGGATTTAAAATACTTTTGCGGAAAAACTAACCTATGAGTGTCCTTGTAGATAAGAATTCCAAAATAATTGTTCAGGGGTTTACCGGATCAGAGGGAACCTTCCATGCTGGTCAGATGATTGAGTATGGCTCTAACGTTGTTGGAGGAGTAACGCCTGGCAAGGGTGGCCAAACCCACCTGGAAAAGCCTGTTTTCAACACAGTGAAAGAAGCTGTGGAGCAAACTGGAGCGGATGTCTCTATCATTTTTGTTCCACCGGCATTTGCCGCTGACGCCATCATGGAGGCAGCTGATGCAGGTATCAAAGTCATCGTTACAATTACCGAAGGAATTCCGGTTAAGGACATGATGCACGCAAAGCCTTATGCAAAATCAAGGGGCGCAAAACTAGTTGGTCCTAACTGTCCGGGTGTAATCACCCCGGAAGAAGCCAAAGTGGGTATTATGCCAGGTTTCGTTTTCAAAAAAGGAAGGGTTGGTATTGTTTCCAAGTCCGGAACACTTACATATGAAGCTGCTGACCAGGTTGTGAAGGCAGGCTTAGGCATTTCAACAGCTATTGGAATAGGTGGTGATCCGATCATTGGAACTTCTACCAAAGAAGCAGTACAAATGCTGATGGAAGATCCTGAAACGGATGGTATCGTAATGATCGGGGAGATTGGTGGTCAATACGAAGCAGATGCAGCACGCTGGATCCAGGAAGATGGAAACAAGAAGCCTGTTGTAGGTTTTATAGCAGGCCAAACCGCGCCTCCAGGCCGAAGAATGGGTCACGCAGGGGCAATCATTGGTGGGAAGGATGACACTGCCGAAGCTAAAATGCGTATCATGGGCGAATGCGGACTGCATGTTGTGGATTCACCGGCTGATATAGGCGAGACCATCAAGGATGCGCTGGGCTAAGTATCATTCAGCTGCTTCTTTCACGAGAATCCAAAAAGAAGCAGGACGAGTATCACAAGTAACAAGATCATCTTTTTCATCACTAACCATTTCCCATTTGGACTCTTGGGATTAGAAAAGGTTTAGTGAAGCACAAAAAAACCTGGTCAGTTCACTAACCAGGCTTCTACAGAATTTATTTCTTATTGTTATAGGTGAATCACCTCATCATAGGCTGCAGCCGCAGCTTCCATCACCGCCTCGCTCATAGTAGGGTGCGGATGAACAGACTTGATAATTTCGTGCCCGGTGGTCTCTAATTTACGAGCCACAACAGCTTCAGCAATCATTTCCGTTACATTGTAACCGATCATGTGAGCACCAAGCCATTCTCCGTACTTGGCATCAAAGATCACTTTAACAAACCCGTCTGATGCACCAGCCGCTTTTGCTTTTCCTGATGCAGAGAATGGGAACTTACCAACTTTGATCTCATATCCAGCTTCCTTAGCCGCCTTCTCGGTATATCCAACAGATGCAACTTCCGGTGAGCAATAGGTACATCCAGGAATGTTATTATAATCAAGCGGCTCTACATGCATTCCTTTGATCTTCTCTACACAAAGGATTCCTTCAGCAGAAGCAACGTGTGCAAGCGCCTGACCCTTCACAATATCTCCGATCGCATAAACGCCATCAACATTTGTTTTGTAGAAATCATCAACCACGACCTTCCCTTTCTCTGTTTTCACACCCACTTCTTCAAGGCCCAAATTCTCGATGTTTGTTGCAATTCCAACAGCTGAGAGCACCACATCACAATCCAGCACTTCTTCACCTTTCTTGGTCTTCACAGTCACTTTGCAGCCAGCTCCTTTGGTGTCAACCTTCGTTACTTCGGAACTGGTCATGATCTTCATCCCGGACTTTTTGAACGTTCGCTCCAGCTGCTTACTCACTTCTTCATCTTCCACTGGAACAATTCGATCCATGAATTCAACAACGGTGACCTCCGTACCAAGAGACTTGTAGAAATATGCGAATTCGACACCAATCGCTCCAGATCCTACAACCACCATCTTCTTAGGCTGCTTCGGCAGCACCATAGCTTCCCGGTATCCAATGATCTTCTTTCCATCAATGGGCATGCTTGGAAGCTCTCTGGATCTTCCACCAGTAGCAAGGATGATGTGGTTTGCGTCATAGGTTGTCAGCTTGCCTTTATCGTCTTTAACCTCCACTTTCTTGCCCTTTTTCAAAGTCCCATAACCAGCAATATGATCGATCTTATTTTTCTTAAAAAGGAATTGGATTCCCTTACTCATCCCATCTGCAACGTCCCTGCTTCGTTTGACCATTCCACTGAAATCCGCTTTAGCATCCTTCACATTCACTCCATAATCAGCTGCATGATTGATGTAATCAAAAACCTGAGCGCTCTTAAGCAAGGCCTTTGTGGGAATACATCCCCAGTTCAAACAAATACCACCTAATTCAGCTCGTTCAACAACTCCGACTTTCATTCCTAATTGAGAAGCCCTGATCGCTGCGACGTATCCGCCAGGTCCACTTCCAATTACAATAAGATCATATTTTGATGCCATATATTTCGCTGTTATAAATTGAGGCGCAAAGATAATATCCTGTGCATTGGAACACTACATTTATCCGTCTTAGTTCCTTGGTTTATGACCAAAGCTTAGTTGCCCTTTTTTGCGGAGGAACCGGCGGCCTTGGAAGGCGTGTTACCCGTGCTTTTTGTTGTAAGCTGTCGCTGCCTGTTATTAACGTAATTTGTGTTAGGACTTCCCTCTAAAGCTGAGTTTTTCTGCCTGGAAACCCTTCTGCGACTTGATGTCTCATTGGGATCGTAGTATGCTCTGAATTTTAAAGGCAATTTTCTTCCGTTATACGTACGTCTAATGAAATCCGACATGCCCAAACTGTCGCGAAGGGCATAGTAGAACTCATATTCATAAATGTCATGGTTGAAAAGAAACTCGAATCTCCTTGTAAACCACAAATAGTAATCGGCGGTACTATTGATCAGGTAGTAGCCATCATCGGATACGAAAGCCAATCCAACATTATTTACAGAAGCAATTGAATCACTGTATTTCCCTTTCCCAATAACCAGGGGATTGGGTCCTGAAAAGAATGCAGCTGAATCCAGCCACTGGTTCCATCGAATGGGTTTTTGTCTTTCTTTCTGAGCTAAAGCAAGAGTCGAAAGAGTGAAGGAGAGGGTTATAGCTAATAGTGCTTTCATAACAGGTCGGTTGAAATCGAATAACATCAATATTCAAGCAATTGTTATGCCGTATTTACCCTTGGCTAATGATCCGAGAGGTAACTCGGATTAGGAATGGTAGGCAAGCGATCCGGCTCTGCTCTCGCTACAGAGGGAACTGTCCCCACACTACTGTAATATGAGGTAAAGCGAAACTTCACAGGAAATTTTCTCCCCTTATAATTTTCCTTTATAAAACGAGCCACTTGAAAGCTATTGCCCGCAAAGTAGAGCTGTTCATAATGCGCTATATCATCCTTGAACAGGAAGGGGAATTTTCTTGTAAACCAGAAGTAATAATCTGCGAGGCAATTGATTCGATAATACTGCCCTTCATTTTCGTAGATCGTCATTCCATCATGAACCAACGAAAGCGAATCACTCAGCTTACCGTAACCTTCTACAAGTGGTGGATAGCCTCTGAAAAAAGCAGTCGAGTCATACCATTGGTCCCACATGACCGCTTTCGGTCGCTTCTTCCGCTGGCCAAACGCTGGAGAAAGCATGACAATGGCCAAAAACAAGAGAATTATCCTGGACATCTCAATGAGAGCTTTAATTTAAATTAATCAATTAAGCAGTGAATTGATGTCAGCAAGCTTCCAAATTGGCATTATTTAACATTTTTCTTGCTAAGCAAGGTCATGCCATTGCAAACAGTTTCTGACCGTTCGAAGGATCGTGTAAAGTGTGATTGCAGCAACAATTGCCTGATAAAGAAGTGAGATACGCAATCGCTCTTTGAACAGCGAGAAAGTAAGAAAAATAAAGAATGGATAAACTGGAGCGAGGTATCTCTCAACGTCATCAATGATCAAGTCTCCTTTGAATAGTACGATAAGGTAAAAGGCTACTACCAATGTATAACCATACTTCAAAGCCCCATCAGACTTTAACCAACTCCATATAGATAGTGCCAAAACAACAAGGGAGATGACAAATCCAATGGTCCAATGTATTGGCCAAGGATAAAACCAGTGTCCTACTTCCTGCCCCATCGTCACAACATTTGAAACCAGATCGAGATCCTCAGTCAATTCCATTCTTGAGAGATCACTTCTCAGTAAGAATGTGTGAATTTGTAAAAGAACGAACGCAAACATTGGAGGTAGGGTCAATTTCAGAGCTTCCTTCCATCCGGCCTTGTGAAACTTAACGAACCCGAAAGCCAGGACTGCTGCAATACCAATGTATTTGAGGGAGACTACTCCTATCAGAATGAGTGGCAATGACCCAACGCGATCCTCAGATTGTTGAATGATCCAAAGGGATAAAGCAATCAAAACCAGGTAAGGAGGTTCAGCCCAAACAAAGTTGTGTACCAGGAAAATGGGAGTTCCAAACAAAATTGTGACTGCAAAGCAGACCTTCACGAACCGATCTTCGATTTGAGGTAACGAGATCGATAGCATCAGGAATTGAAAAAGTCCCCAACACATGATGTTGAAAATGGATACCATTATCAAATTGGTATCAAGCAAAAAGAGAATGACAGGATAAAGTGGTGGGAATGAATCAAACGTCTTATGATAAAGACCTTCTGTTGTTAGTTTTTCAGCAGCATCCAGATAGAGAAAGCTATCAAAGGTTTTACCTATATGAGGAAAGATACCGTAGCATAAAAGGATGCCTGCCGCAATTGCAAATCCTATGATAAGCCTCTGATCATATCGTGGATCAAAACCCATTTGTATTGGTCAGGCAATATATCGCTTCACACTATATTTGAACGATAAGCAACGAAACATTAATGAAACTACTTGAAGGAAAGACAGCCCTCATCACCGGGGCATCCAAAGGAATTGGAAGAGCAATCGCTAATCAATTTGCTGAGCAAGGTGCCAACGTGGCATTCACCTATTTATCCAGTGTTGAAAAAGGTCAGGCGCTAGAAGAAGAGTTGAAACAAAAAGGGGTTAATGCAAAAGGTTACCGATCTGATGCTTCAGACTTTGCAGCAGCCGAGCAATTGATCAATGATGTCGTTGCTGACTTTGGTTCATTGGACGTTTTGGTAAATAATGCCGGGATCACACGAGACAATTTATTGATGAGGATGACGGAAGAGCATTGGGACGAGATCATGAAAGTAAACCTAAAGTCTTGTTTCAATACTGTTAAAGCAGCAACCCGAACATTCATGAAACAGAAGAGTGGGTCGATCATTAACATGTCTTCAGTAGTGGGAGTCAAAGGAAATGCAGGCCAGGCCAACTACGCCGCATCTAAAGCAGGTATCATTGGTTTCACCAAATCTGTAGCTCTTGAACTGGGTTCAAGGAACATTCGATGTAATGTGATTGCTCCTGGGTTCATAGAAACAGAAATGACCGATGCACTTGATGAGAAAACAGTGGAGAGCTGGAGAGAAGCCATTCCTTTGAAGCGAGGCGGAACCCCGGAAGATGTAGCGAATGCATGTGTTTTCCTCGGATCTGATTTGTCCGCTTACATCACTGGCCAGGTTATTCAGGTAGACGGGGGAATGCTTACCTAAGTCAAAAAACAGGGAAATCGCCAAGATTTAATTGGATATTAAACTATTTGAAGATTTTTTATCATTAATCTCATAATATATTCGCAATTTAGGAGTTAGAATTAAAACTAGCTAGGATGCCACTAACAGAACTCACCGGTCCTCTTGGCAAGAAGAGAGCAGCACATTTGTTAAGAAGAACCTGTCATGGGGGCTCAATTGCAGATATCGAAGCGTTTGCTCTCCTCACTGCCGATGAAGCTGTCACTCAGCTTTTTGATACGGACCTACCAGATCCCGTTCTTCCAATTGATCCGTTGAACGGTCAGGAATGGATAACTACCGGAAATTCTGCAAGCGAAGGTTTTGAACTAAGGCGTTACTTTCTTGCATGGCACCTGGGTCAATTGCTTGGGAATGGTGTAGAAGATGCTAAAAAGCTGGCCTACATTTTCAGAGAGCGCCTGGTCCTCTTCTTCCATACCCATTTTACGACCAAGCAATCGGTTGTTGGTAACTCCAGGTCCCTTTATTATCAACAGGCGCTTTTTCGGCTGTTTGCTTTTGACACTGAAGACATTACGGTCCCATCCGGGGATCCAATGATCCCTGACACTATTGTTCCGAGGAATTTTAAACAGCTCACTAAGAAGATCTGTGTGGACAATGCCATGCTGGTCTTTTTGGATGGCCGGTTAAATGTAAAAGGAAGTCCGAATGAAAACTACGCACGGGAACTCTTGGAGCTGTATTCCATTGGTCGCGGACTGGAGGGAAATGTTCCTGAGCCGGAATTCACAGGAGATTACTTCTACTACACGGAGGAAGATGTTCAGGCTGGTGCAGAAGTGCTTTCAGGATTTAATATTGATACGACATTCGCCAATATTGACATGGATACGGGACTTCCCCGAGGCGAAGTAAGAGGAGGGACGATCGCATCCAGTCATGAGGAAGGAACGAAGACCTTTAGTACTCGATTTGGCAATGCGACTGTAACACCTGATCCAACGCTATTGAATGGAGGGCAGCCAACCGAAGAAAGTGTTTTGGATGAGATCAGCCAGTTCGTGGACATTATCTACGATCAGAATGAAACGGCTCTTCACATTTGCCGTGACATCTATCGCTTCTTCGTCTATCATCAAATAGATGAGCCATTGCAAAGCGACATCATCCAGGACATGGCAGATACATTCGTTGCTAATGACTTTAAGCTTCAGGCTGTATTAGAAGCGCTTTTGAAGAGCGAGCATTTCTATGAAGCAGGTGCAGGAACCTCAGACAATAACTTTGGAAGTATCATCAAGTCGCCGATTGACCTGGTGCTAGGTTTCATCCGAAATTTTGAGGTCACACTTCCGGATTATGAAACCGACCTGGACAATTACTATGACTACACGACCGGGTTACTCAACGAGTTGGGTGTTCAGGGAATGGACTATTATGAGCCATTTGAAGTAGCGGGGTATGCAGCATATCACCAGTTTCCTATTTTCAACAGGAGCTGGATAAGTACGAACTACCTGACAAATCGATACAATTTTATCCGGGGAGTGATCTCCAATACAGCCGCAATGGAAATGGGTCAGGTTGACATTTTGAGTTTTGTCCGTGCCAATTTCTCTGATGCAATTGCCAGCGATGCGAGAGCCTTGATCATTGCTGTATCTGAATATTTCTTACCTACTGCAGAAGGTCTAACATTTGACACTCCGGATGTTGGAGAGCTTACGGTAGAAAGGTTGAACTATTTCTTAACTGCATTCTTATTCTCTCCTCAAATTGATGCAGATCCTGAGGGTGCGTGGACTTTCAGATGGATGAATGGAGTGGATGATGAAGTAGTTGCTAACCAGTTAACCAGCCTGTTCAACGCCATTTTACAGTCACCAGAGTATCAATTGATGTAAACCGATTAGCTATGAAAAGAAGAAACTTTATTAAGAATGTCGGATTTGCAGCCGGAGCACCAATAGCCTTTCATGGAGTACCACTGAAGGTCCTTGGTTCGCATCAATACATACAGGACCTTGCTGCCCAAAGCACCAATGATCGTGTACTGATCATCCTACAACTTCATGGAGGCAATGACGGGTTGAACACCATTATCCCACTTTCAAACTACGATGAATACTATAGTCGCAGAGCGAACATTGCCATTCCATATAAAGTTGGAAATCGCACATTGATTCCGCTTGACAGTACGGTGGCCTCTGAAGAACAGGTCGGAGTTCATCCAGATATGCATGACTTCAAGTACTTGTATGATGTTGGAAAGGCAGCCGTTTTTCAGGGAGTCTCCTATCAAAATAACAATGGCTCGCATTTCAGGGGTAGAGACATTTGGTTCATGGGTGGAGATTCGGATGAATTCTTCTCGTCCGGGTGGATCGGTCGTTATCTGAAATCAAATTACGAACCACTCGTTTACCCAACTGATTTTCCGACCACAGAAATGCCAGACCCTCTGGCGTTGGAAATGGGTAACGATGTTTCGTTACTTTTCCACCAGGAAGGCAATATTCCAACTTCTCTTTCGCTGGGGAGCAGTCCGAACAATTTGGCCAACCTCATTGATCAGCTAGAGGGTTTCGAAGACGAAGGAATTGACCCAAGAGGAAATCCACCAGCTTTTTTGAGTGATTCTCCGTACGGTCAGGAAATGAATTGGATCCTGGGATTGGAAGACAAGTCCGAAACGTACATAAAGCGATTGGCTGAGATCTATGAATCTGCTGCCGAGACTACAGTCACGTATCCGGAAACCTATCCATTCAATAGCCCTACTGGAGCAAAAAACAACCCGTTGACCGGTCAGCTACAGCTTGTAGCAAGGCTGTTGGCAGGCGGTGTAAAAACCAAAGTCTTTTTGGTAAAGATGGGCGGTTTCGATACACACGCAACCCAGGTTCAGGAAAATGCACCAACCATGGGTCTTCATGGGGCCCTTCTGTATCACATTTCTTCAGCGATGAGAGCCTTTCAGTCTGATTTAAGATCACGCGGGCTGGAAGATCGGGTACTCACGTTGACCATGTCAGAATTTGGAAGAAGAATTGGTTCAAACGGAAGTTTCGGAACGGATCACGGAACAGGAGGTCCGATCATGATGTTTGGGCTCGGAGTTAATCCAGGTATTTATGGAACCGTGCCTGATATTTCGCAAAACAATGTGGGTCTTCAATTTGATTACCGGCAGATCTATGCCAACATATTGCATGATTGGTTAGGTGTAAGTCAGGATGTGATCACAACCGATATTTTCTTCCGGGATTTTATCAATGGTCCGAATCCGGAAGGTGGGAATTATGAACCATTGGATCTTATAAAAGATGTGGTGCTTGGCGAGAAGGATTTTGTGAAGTCGAAGTACCAGATCAGTTCCGTTTATCCGAATCCTGCCAGCAATTACACCCAGGCTAAAATTGTTGTCAATAACTACCAGGATGTTAAAGTGGAGCTGATAGATATGAATGGAATGGTAGTTTCATCCATGAACCGCAGTGTTGCTCCTGGAGAGCACACGTTCTCTTTTACGCTGGATCATCTTGCTCCAGGTTTCTATTTTGTCAAAGCCAAATCACAAATGTTAGATGATACGAAAAGACTCGTCGTTCGTAAGTAAGATTGTTTTACTGCTACTTGTCCTCACGGTCTCTTCCGTAGGATACAGTCAAAAGAAACCGCCGAAGAAGGGTGGCTTGGAAACCTTTTTGGACACCCAGTTTTGGCTCGGTTTAAAAGTGGGTTTGAATTACACCCAGGCATTTCCCGAATCAAGGAACACCGGATTCAGCCCGATCAATTACTCCGCGGACACCTTAATGAAATCCTACAATGACTTCTCCCTGCCCGGAGCTCACATGGGATTGGAAATGAATTTTTACCACAAAGGATATTCAGCTTCATTTCAACCTGCTTTCAAACGATCTCGCTACAACAATTCCAGTCAATACACCTGGGAAGGCGAAACAGCCAATAGTAGGTTCGAAACCAATTACGATGCTGAACAGCGGCTTGATTTGATTGAATTACCATTGATGTTCAAGGGCGATATCATTAGGCAAGGGAAAATTCGTCCATTCATCATGCTGGGTGGCTTCTATTCTATTGTGATCTCCGCACAAAAAGACGTGGACATTTCACAAGTTGATTATTCATCAGGGACTCCACTCGCCTCTGATGTTGGAACAGTTACAATTGGTGCCAAAGACACTTTTCAAAATTTTTACGGGATCGGTGGTGGAGCAGGTGTAAACCTGGATTACTGGAATATTCGGACTGTGTTCGAACTATCCTATCGACGTGCACTCAGTGATGTGACAAAACCGAATGTTCTTCAAAACGAATTTGCTTCGATCGGTGAGATCAACGACGACATCAGCCTGAGGGATATCAATATTACCTTAAGCTTAGTCTTCCCTTTCCGATTCATTGACCAACAGTTTAAAGCCTACTAACATGCTCACCCATTCAAGATTACATAGCCTATTGACTTTGGTTTTAAGCGCAACGTTACTATTTAGCTGTTCCGACGATGAGTTGAGTCCAACAGAGTCATTCTTCAAGATCTACGATGATTCCAATTCGGATCTGGGTTATAATCCAATTGATATGATCGAAACGGTGGATGGTTACATCATCCTGACAGGTACCGAACTCAATAATACGGACTTCATGGGAGCACAACTGATCAAACTTGACGAAGAAGGAGAGTTTGTATCGGAAATAGAACTGACAAACTATGTTGTCCCTGTTGGCGATATTCAGCTAATTGACAGCATCACTTACCTTTTTGTAATGGATCCTGTCTCATTGGATGCCGTTTTGATCGGTGTGAATCCACAACTTGAAATCACTGTTGAATCGCAGATTGGGGGGATCAACTATCCGCTTGCTTCATCGATCACGAGTTCAAATGAGTTGATCTTATTGAGTTACGATCCGCTTAACCTTACAACTGAGATCAGCACGATCGGGCTCGATGGCACTTTCATGTCTGGTAACAGTTATACGATTGGTGCTGGTAATGATGTCGAACTGGAGATCATCAATCACTACCTGGGTATCAATGATCAGCCACTACCATTCTTCTGCGGCGAAATTTCTGCTGGCAATTACTACTTCAATGGATTTTACAATTTCAGTATGTCTTTGGTCTTCACAGACCTAACGGATGCTCCGCTTGGAGTATTGCAAGGACAATCCAGCGATGCTGGCATCCGTGCTGCTATGCCGCTTTCCGGAAGTGATTTTGCAGTTGCTGGTTATCAGTTTGAAGATAATTTCCAATTGGCATCAACTACGTTAAACACTACCGGAACCACTTCAAGTGTCGATCTGTATCCAGGAGATATGGCTGAGTTGAAAGCTTACACACCAACTAAGATCATCTCCTATACGAATGGAGCTTCCGATTACACCGTGTTTGCCTCTGAAAGTGAAGGAAGACAAATCGTACTCTACTTTTATGATGCCTCGACTGGTGAGGTGGCTGGAGTTGAACACCTTGGATTCTTAAATCCATACAAGTTCTCATCCATTAAGGCAACAGCAGATAATTCGCTTACAGTATTAGGAACTACATTCGTAGCAGGAAGATTTGAACGTATTGCTTTGACCAAGCTATCGAGCTCCGAGATCTCGGCTATCATAAAGTAATATCCTTATCTTCTTTTACACGTATTCATCCTTTTGAATTAGCTTTCAATTCATGGAGAGAAATTTCCTTCAGTTTGAGCAGTCCGAATGGTGGATCCTTCTTTTGGTGGCCGCTTCATTGGCTCTGACCTGGTTGCTTTACAGCATTTCCAAAAAGCCGTGGACCAAAATCCAAAACCGGATCCTTTCATCAATTCGATTTGTCGGAATTTTTCTGCTTTTACTGCTGCTGCTTGAACCGCTGATCAATCAGGTGATCTCAAGATCCGAAGCACCAATCGTAAGCATAGCTGTCGATAATTCAGAGTCTGTTGTCGCGAGAGGAATGGATTCAACCGTGTTTAGGCAGCAGTTAGATGATCTCGTTGATGAACTGGAAGGAGAGGGTGTAGAAGTCCTTATGAGATCATTTGGTGATCCAGGCGCTCTTCAATTTGATTACCCAACCACCAATCTTTCAGAGTTAATGACAGGTATTGAAAGTGAGATGGAGGGAAGAAACTGGGTCGGGTCGATCCTAATGTCCGATGGAATATTCAACAGTGGAAGTTCCCCGATCTACCGACCATTTATGGTTCCACAATTCACGGTTGGTTTAGGTGATACTATCCCACCCAAGGATATTAACATCTCCAGGGTGCTATATAATAAAGTCACGTTCAAAGGAAATGAAACACCAATTCGTGTGGAAATTTCCCAGCAGGGGTTCGGCAACCGTGAGGTGACGTTGAATTTGATGGAATCTGGACAGGTGATCCGCCAACGTCAGCTAATTCTGGATCAGGAGATCAAAGAAGAAGAATTTACCATAACCTCTGATGAAGAAGGTTTGCGCAGGCTATCTGTACAAATTGACCTTCAAAACGATGAGTTTGTTACAGAAAACAACTCGCAAGATATTTTCATGGAAGTCATTGACGGCCAGGTTAAGATCCTTGTCGTAGCACAGGCCCCTCATCCGGATGTAAAGGCCATCAGATCCGTTTTGTCCAGCACAGACAATTACAAAGTTGATCACTACATTCCTTCATTGAGTACCAGTGCTCCAACGGATATCTATGATGTAGTAATCTATCACGGGGCATTTGCCGGTCGTACCAACTATAATCCAAAAGGAGACCCGGGAATCTGGTATATCTTGAATGACAAGAGTTCATTGAATGCGATGAATAACTCGCTTTCATTCTTCAGCATTCAGAAACGCGGACTTCAGCCCGACAATATCACGCCTACTTTCAATCAATCATTCACCAAATTCAAGATCCCGGACAATCAGAGCGTGTTCGAAGCTTTACCTCCGATTGAAGTTCCTTTTGGAGACTATAGTGTGAGTGGTCCTACGGAAGTTCTCCTGTATCAGCGTGTGGGGAGTATCTCAACAAGCAAACCGCTGCTCACCTTCTTCGATGATGGCTCTCAAAAAAAGGCCATCCTTGCTGGCCAAAATATCTGGAAATGGAAGCTCCAGGAATCAGCAATTAATGGCAACTCCGAGCAATTCCATGACCTTATTACTAAGACGATCCAGTTCCTAAGTGTCAAGAATGACAAAAAGCAATTCAGGTTTAGAAGCAGAGGTAACACATTTTCAAACCTGGAATCCATTGTCTTTGATTCTGAAGTTTATAACGATATCTATGAACGGACCTACGGAAATCGGATCTCACTGAGAGTCACTCATGAGAATGGCGAATCAACGGATTTTGAATTCGTTGACTCAGAATTAAATTCCTCATTTCGGGTTCCCACCTTAAGTAGCGGACTGTACACCTACTCAGCATCTACCGTTGTTGGGGACAAAACCTACCGGGATTCAGGTAGGTTCCTTGTGGAGGAAATCAACAAAGAATATTTGAATCTGACCGCTGACCATAACACACTGAAAACACTTGCATCCGTGAGCGATGGGGAGTATGTCCACTACAGTGAAATGAACGACCTCAAGGGAATTCTTGATGAACGTTCATTCAAAAGCCTGATCCGAAGTTCGGAGAACTTCCTCCCACTCATTGATAGCAGGTGGGTCTTGTTAATGTTACTTCTTCTCTTCTCCTCTGAATGGTTTCTTCGCAAGTATTGGGGGGGCTACTAGAAATTGATCATGACTCCAACGTAGCTGGTTCTCCTGGAGAAAAATGCAGGAGTGGATTGTGAGTAATCTTCATTATAGATCTGCGTTCGGATGTTTTCGTGATCCAACACATTATTCAGACTGGCAAAAGCTATTAGGTTCATTTGATCAGATAACGAAAAGATCTTACTAACTGAAATACCCAGGTTGGAATAGGCTGGAAGCCTTGAGTCAAGTTCCGCATAGATCGGTTCGTAAGCAGCCAGGCTTGTGTCAAAAAGCGCTAACGAAACGGGACTATAGGAAGTGCCTTCCCTGGCAACAAGTATGGCTTCAATAGTCCATAAACTACCGGGTGTATAAGCCAGATTTCCTCGGATGAAATAGCTTAGATCATACTGGTAGTCTGGCATATTATTGCTACTGGCATCCAACCAGGTGATGGAAGCCGAGGCTCTAAGTTTAGTAGAGAACCTGTAGTCCACGAAAAACTCAATTCCATTTGCATTGTATGAACCACTATCGATTTGATTGTCTTTGCCAAAGAATGAAAGTGCTACCTGCACGTTTTCTTTTTCATATTTGAAATCAGCCGAAAGCTGGTCGCTTTCAGATTCAAAAGGTTCTCCGGTATTCTCAATCAACCCATTTTTATGATACTTGCCTGCTCCAAGAATGATTGACCAGGGAGCATTGGTGTAAGAAAGGTTGAGTTGACTGCTCAGGTAACTTCGTTGATCATCAACCGGAAGGTTTTTTCTGAGTCCAGTGCCTAAAGTGAATGCTTCGCTTAGAAAGTACTTGAAGTAAGAAAAGCCTTCAAGTGTCCTTGATTTGGCTGTCTCATTAATAAAGATGGTTGGATGATCAACATCAAGTGCATAAAAGAACTCATGAAAATTCCCATCAACCGAGGACTGTCGGTAGTCATAGCTGATACCTGATTTCCAGCTGAATTTGCTAGTTGTGTTCAGGTAGTTTAAGCTTCCAAAAAAATCAAATTTGTCGACATTGAAAGCAGTATTGGAAAAAGCAAAGGATCCATCACTTCCGGTCAATCCATTGTTGAGGCTGATGGTTCCATTCCCTAACGACTTCTCTACCGAAGAGACCAGGAATGACCTTTTTTTGTTTTGATCAAAAACTCCGTTATATGAAGGATGTCTGAAATTAAATTCATATCCTTCAATGTTTGAGTAGCTGAGTACTTTCCAATTGAGGTCATTCGAAGAACCGTACCAATAAATTCCAAGATCACCGGATTCAAAGGATTTGATCTCTCGCAACGCCGCTTCATTGACAGCCTTGATCGCTCCACTTGGCTGCCAATTGGAGAAGAACTTGATGCTTTGATTCTTGTTGATCTTCTGCTCCCTCGAAATTCCGATACTAGCCAGACTTAAGAGGATGGAGTTAGTGCTACCTTCCAAAACACGCTCGTCCGTTTTTAGCGAAATGATCCCCGAAGTAGTGTTTCCAAATTCCAACGGGGGATTCCCCGGAAAGACGACAAGATCCTGGATAATGCTCGTGTTGAAAATGCTGAATGTACCAATTCCATTTAGTTGAGAATAACGCACTGCATCGTAGATGGGAACATTGTTCAAAAAGATGCTTGTTTCAATCGGGCTACTCCCACGTAAACTGATGTTTGCTGATTCATCTGTTGTGGTAGAAGAGGGTAGTGAGTTAACTGCCAGGACTGGGTCAGCTTTAGCTGCAGGGTTCGTATAGATCTCGATCTTACTGACCTGCAAATACTTGAACTCCTCTGCTATCAGTCTTTTAGTACTTATCACCACATCTTCACCCACCAGTTCTATCGGTTCCATTCTTATGGTCATTTGTCTGGCTACCGGAAGCAACACCTCTTTAAACCCGACAAATGTAACAATGAGAGAATCACCGCTGCTCAGGTCAAGAGATAACTCAAATGACCCGTCAATTCCAGCAGTTGTTCCATTTCTCCAATCCTTCATCAAATAGATGTGTGCCCCGATCAAACCTTCACCGGTATCTGCATCTACCACCTTTCCGGTGACTTTATCCTGGGCAAGAATACTTCCAGTCAAAACAACCAATATGAAATGGATAAAAACTCTCATTGCACTCTTGTTATTTGTTCAATGAAGCCAGGATGGACTTTGCCCAGCCGTACTCGGGCTCGATCGCAATGGCTTTCTCCAGTGTAGCTTTTGCTTTGTCAGGCTGATCCGTTTTGGAGTATGCCATCGACAAGCCAACCAATGTATCGAGGTACATCCAGTTGTTTTCGGTTTCACCCAGCTCATAAAGAGCCACTGATCTTTCATAGGCAGCTAAAGCCTTCTCCACACTTCCTCCGAACATAGGTGGAGTGTAAAGCTTAGATCCTGCATAAAGTTTTTGGACCATTGGGGATTCAGGGTTGAGTTCCATTGCGCTTTCCATGAGTGAAGAACTCTTCCCCCCAAGGAACATCCCTTTCATAGGACTGTAACCCATAGCAAGCCCATAGATAGATGAAAGGACAGCCTTAGGTTCTCCGGCCTTCGGATTCTTCTCAATGACCTCCTTAAGGAAATCAGTTGTTTCATCATATTTCTCATCGAAGGTGTCTTCATCTCGATTTGCCATGGTGTTGTTCAGCAATCCGTACATCGCAATGGCTCGCTCGAAACTTTCACTGCCGCTTTCTTTTTCGGCTGACACGATGCTTCGCTCCCACATCGTCTTACTGGCCTTCAGGTATGCTGCGTACTGAATCTCTTGTGCAGTCTGTGCCCTCCCGACACAAACTACGCCTAACAGAATAATAGGAATTAATTTTTTCATGTTATTTTAAACTACTTTATATTATAAACTATAAATTCAAAAAAATTTACTCGATGTATTGCTTCAACGCATTTACATACGCTTCAAATGCCTTGATACCCACTTTCGTAATGCTGCAACTGGTCAATGGTTTCTTCCCTTTGAAAGACTTGGTCACACTGATGTATCCGGCCTTTGATAGCTTGTCCAACTGAACGCTTAGATTTCCGGCTGTAGCTCCTGTCTTCTCTTTGATGAAAACGAACTCAGCAGAGTCTACTCCGATCAACAGCGACATCACAGCCAGCCTAAGCTGGGAATGCAACAAGGGGTCCAGGTCTTTAAATGCGCTCACGCTCTGCTCTTTTAAGTAAATAGCCAGGTATCAGGTAGCCGGCTAAGATACCAAAAGCTCCCACGAGGTATTGATCAATTGGCGACAAGTTGAAAGCAACAATACTAGCAACCCATAAAGCAACTCCACCCAGGATCAATGGTGTAAAGCGCAATGCACACCCTGAAATGAAGGTTCCCACTCCTGCGAACGTCAAAATAATTGCGTTCAAATTACCTGTCAACTCTCCGGATGAGAAGATGATTACCAGAACACCAATCATCACAGCCAGCCAGATCAGGCCATACAAGCGATCCAGGTGGCTTACCACCTTCGCGTGGCTGTGTTTTCTTGCGCTGTAAATTATGGATGCAATTGCTGCAGGGATGGTAGCAAGCCAAACGATGTATGGTGCCTCATACCAATCATTTACCGCAATTAGATAGTGCCCGATATTCGCCAGCATTACCACCCATCCCCACATTAAGAAGTAAAAACTTCCTCCCCGGGCAATGTTGTGCTTTGCCTCTCCGATCATGTTAGCGATCAGTGTCAGGCGTTCATCATTAGTCAACTCGTCATTACTCATGGCAGTCTTTTTCTATTTAATACGATGCAATTATAAATTAGTTTATATTATAAACCAAATAATTAAAATAAATTTCATTCACACATTGGAATACGCACCCTCCAATCGCAGATATTAGTGCGACGGGAAGGTGTGTGTGTTTCCAATAGATTTTACCTAATTATCCTGCCGAGAGAAGCCAAACGTGTGCTCATCTGAACACCAGATTCCTCTACGGCAGTCTTGTTAATAACGAACTTTAATCGATCATTCTCAGTATAGAAGGCAATTTCTGCACCTTTGTTGATGAGAGACTCTTCCTCGGATACAAGTACAATGGGTGCATCACCAATACCTGCTTGAATCAAATCAAAGTTGCGAGTCTGAGCCAAAGGCAAGAAGATCATGTTGCATTGGTCAATCGCCTCAGCTCCTGAGATCTTCAATAGCTCAACTTTTGCATTTTGACTTGCCAGCCGTTCTAATTCAATAAGTACCTGGCTGTTCCCCATGACACCAATGATAACTTTCTCACTGTCCCAGTTCAGGTATTTTGTGAAATTGAAAATGTACAGCGCCTGATATTTACTCTCCTGAGCGAGAAGGTAATTGTTACTTATCCCCAGTAACCAAATTACCATACATGTTAATATCCTTTTCATAGGCTTATTCTTAGAAACCTATGGAGAGCTGCAAACCAAATACGTTATCATTTGGATCCGCACCATCATCACTTACCAATTCATAGTTGACCTTAAACACAGCAGTTTCGGCCAGGTAATAGTTTGCCCCCAGAGTAACTCTTGATCGATCATTATCAGGGCTTCCATCCAATGTTATTTCATCGTACCGAATAATCGATTCGATCTTATCTGTAAGCATGTACCCACCTTGTAGGTAGAATCCGTTTTTCTTAAGATCAACGGCTCCAAGCGCCACATTTTCAGGATCGTTATACGCTTCCTGATTAGCCGCATGAAATTCCCCCCAGATGCTATATTTCTCCTTGTCCATGTAAAAAGAAGCTCCGAAAATGGAGAGATTCAGCGCATCATCCAGTGTGTATCTTCCGGAATAATAGTTGGTTGAGATAGTAATATCTGTTCCAAGGTCAATTCCGAAAGAAGCACCAACCGCTTTGTTATCGTTCCCCGTTCTGCTGTCACGGGAATTCCCTCTGAGACTTCTGATGCCAGCACCGGAATCTCCGCTTAACCCATTAACTACGTAGGCTGTATAAAACGGCACAATATTACCTGAAGAAGCCAACCGACCCCTCACCTGAACTCCAATTTCCCCCCATGCGGAAGGTGAAATTTCCCTGTTTACGTAGGCACGATTCACTGTTTTTGTCAGGTATTCCGGGTACAGGTATTCATTGAACTGACCTGCAGGTACCAGGAACTTTCCTGATCTGACCACAAAAGCATCTGAAAACCTGTAATCTGCGTAGGCATATCGAATGTCGATATCATCACCTCCATGTTCGTACTCAAGTTGACCTTCAATGAATATCCTGTCTGTTAGCTGAGACGAAATGAAAATGTTGAAATAATGATTGTCAAAGGTCTTTGTGCCTGCTTCAGGAGCAAAATACTCATTGGTTATGTAGCCATTAAAGTTTACAAAGCTTACTTTTTTAGCCAGCTCGGCTCCAAATCCCCCAGTAGAAGATTTCGAGTCGTCTTCTTCAATTTTCACATTAAAATCCTCATCCTGGGCGAGGATTGCCATACTACATAGGCATAGTGATAGGGTAAATAATGATTTCCTCATGATTTTTTGTTGATCGGGTTTAAAAAATGAACATTAGTTCTCCATGTCACTCAACATGGAGAGAAGATTTGTGAGACTCTAAAAAAATTCAGCAGGGTTCTTAGGTTTTCGCTGACGCTAAACTATGATTACTTATCAATTGATAATTTTTTATTAGTTCAGTAAATCATTATTCCCGGTGACTTAACGTTTTCACCAGTTAGACTGGTAGGAATAATCAAGGTAGTGTACATCATAAAGTGCATGATTGATTTATTTCCATTCACATGGGTTAGCAAGGGACTTTAAATCTTCGAAGGTTGATCTGGAATAACTTCCCGGATCAAAAACGTACCGATCTGAAAATGTTGAACGCAATAAATGTACGCATCGCGTTCGGTATCAAATGAGTCCACAAGTTTTTCATCATGGATGACAACAAATTTCCCCTGGTACTTCTCCAGTAGCTCTTGTTCGTTGCGAACGTAAAACTTGTGCTGCTTGTCCAGAAGCTCGCCCATAGTAGTGCTTTTGACCGTTTGTGTATGCAAGATAGGCGTGTAGCGCTTACTATGGATTGACTTCTGTCAGCCTGTTATGTGAGTCATCCTACCACTTGAAGAGGTAGGATGACTTTAAAAATCCCTCCCAACGACCACAGTTTCCTTAAACACGTCCGTATTCCCGTCCTGATCGTAGACTTCAAACAGGACAATGTAGTAGCCTAGGCGAGCCATTGTTCCTGTATTGGAAGTGCCATCCCATCGCAGAAATCCAGAAGTGGAAATTGATGCCCCCTCGAGCAAAGTTTTTACTAAACGCCCTGATTGATCGTAAATCCGGACATTCGCAAACAAACCAGGATTATCAAAACGATAGTTGATCGTTGTAAAGTCCCGACCGGAACCAGCATTGCCAGGGATGAATATTTTTGGATCAATGGATAGGTTATTAGAAATGGATGACACCTGTTTCCGCTGAGAATTTTCATAACCGGGAGTGGCAAATCCTTCTGTGCTTGAAGCTGATCTCCAATTATTCGGATCATTGGTATCTCCTGAGTAAGAAATACGCTCTAAAGACACCCCATCAACACTCTCAAGAAGATCGTAATGAAAGTCTTCTTCATAGTGAAACAATTCATGTACTTCACCCAATGTATTGAGTAAAACAACATTTCCTGTATCGTTCGAGTAGGCAGGAAGTTTATCTACTTCAACAAACTGATCGAAATGTCCTTTGGGATAATTCGAAAACAACAAGTCAGGATCTGTTGTGAAAGCCAAAATCTCCGATGGAGAGACCACAAACTCTTCCTCAGTAATCGGTTCTTCATCTCCAATTCCAGATGATGTTATTCTTGCTAGTTGCCAATCCTTTAAACTCAGATATTTGTTTGAGTTGTTGAAAATCTCTACAAAATCAACCCCATTTGTTCTTGGGTTGAAAAGCACTTCACTTAGCAAAATCTCTCCTTTACTCGCCTGGGTAGGTAAAGCAAAAGCTGTCTCATTTTCCTGGATCTCATTGCCATTACAATCAAATACATTCCTGAGTGCTACTGTGTACGGATCACTTTCTTGTAATTCTCCTTCAATAACTAGATAAATGGATGCCGGAAGTTCATTTTTGAAAAAAGTGGTATCAACCTCTAGCTCAGGACTAAAGTCAACAGCGACAGTTTTAGTTGAAATTGGGTCAATTTTCTCGTTTAGGTCTACCCTAAAGGTATCTGAAGCAATTGCGATCACGTCTATTACTTCAGGCCCAAAATTATCAGGAATTGACTCTTGAATTGAATTTGGTCTGCCCGGAGTGCCTCCCATCGGATCGATGGAACTTCCCCAATTCAGTTCTTCCACACAAGGATTCGACACATCTTTCATTTCTAATGAAACCCCACCGTCATCTTTATCTTCATCGTGCCACTGTGGACTATAAGCAATTGAAAAGATCAATGTATCTGCTTTCAAAAGGAGCAACTGTTCTCCCGTGTTATTGAGTGAGGGAAATCCTGAAACTTCAACAACATTCATACCCTCAAATTCACTACCATCAGTGCTACTGGTTACCACATAATAATCATCTGGAGAAAGAGTAAAGTCAGGTATTCTAGTTGTGGATGTAGCATCTATCAAATCAATTCCAGAAGTAGTAATGAGATCATTTGTTGGATTATGAAACTCTATCCACTCTGTCTCGGGGAGCCCTAGTGAAGGGTCAGGGTCAAAGTAGATTTCTGTAATGATGAGTTCATTGAATGATGGAGATCTGCCGATTCCGAAAGCAATAGAAGTCGGTTCCATCACATTCCCCCAGCAGTCTTCAATCCCCCATATGAGGATTTCATAAGCTACTCCTTCCAAGGGTGATTTTTCAAAAACAATATCTAAAGCATAAGAGAATTCTTCCGAATGAATTCTATCTATCCTTAATCCTGCGATCGAAAAAGAACCCCCTGAAAAATTTGAAGCAGTTAGTACCTCTGAGAAAAGGATAGTCAATTTCGAATCATAAGATGATGAAATGATCGTGGGTGCCAATATATCTGGCGTATCATCAAACATCGAGTTCAACTGGCCAGGGGTGCTCCCTGAGGGAGCATTCGAAAAGGTGTAGCTGTTAAAAGAAATACAAGGATCATCCGGGTTGATCAGCTCCAGAGAGATCCCCTCTTCTGTTTCTTCATAGCTAAGGAATACGATTTGATTTTCCAAATCATCCAGGATCTCAATTTGATCGTCATCATTGTTCAAGGTTAAACTTGGTATTGCAATCGCATCCCCAAATGCGTCATAATCAATCGTCGCATCCTTGTCATAGATAATCACATAAGTATTGGGTCTTAGAAGAAAATCATCAAAACCAGAAGAAGTAGAGGATTTGTCTCTCAACTTCCACCCATTTAGACTAATGAATTTGTTTGATCTATTGTATAGCTCTACAAAGTCATCATTACTTTCCACTGGGTCTGACAGAAATTCATTAATCACAATATCTCCGGGAACAGCTTCTTCCAATTCAATGAATTCGAAATTGAAGGTGGAATTGGCCGTTATAACATTACCAGAAACATCCTGAATATTATTTATTGTGATGACATAGGATGAGCCATTTATCATTGAAGTTGTCGTCAGGTGAACCATTGAGTTATCTGAATCATCCAGAGATGCTTCAAGGACACTAATGTTATTACCTATCAAGTAATTAGAAGGCATTTCAGAAGTAAGCTCATCAACCGCTTCATCGAAAATGACTTCTACCATTGTAGAAGAAACAGCTATTACATGACTGATGACAGGGGGTTCAATATCTCCGGCTGAAACATACGCAGTGATTTCTACATCATCCATAACAAATTCTGCCGAAGACCCGCTACCACTACCACGCTCTACAATTAGCCTTACAACAACCTCAGTTTCATCATCAGCTATTGCATCCAGATCATAGAAGTATTGGTTAAAAGTTTCTCCATCTGAATTGGGGAATGTGGTTTCATCTCCAATCTGAGTTGATTCGCCAAAACTCACACCTCCATCAATTGATACCGAAAAGAAGACCAATGTAGGACGAGTTGAATTAGCATTCCCATTTTGATTGGACTTGGCGTAGAAGCTGATCTGAGCGTTTTCAAACATTGTCATATCCAGGCTGATCAAAACCTCACCATCAAAACTGGATGTTGGAATAATCCCTAATGCACCAGCCCCTGTCCTGACATCTTCTGACTTAAAGATTCTATTAGATCCAGCTACTTCATTCCCAGTCCAGTTTGGAATGAATTCAGAGTTATCTCCAGTTATAAAGTCTGTCTCAAAGCTTTCCATATGCGGAAAGGAATTTATTTGGGCATTCCCCTCAAATGTGAGAAGGAGAATCGACAGGTAGAGTAAGTGCTTCACGACATACTAGCTAGTTTCTAAAAGTAGTAGCTTTGCCTCCCGTTATCATCCATGTAGATAAAGCGCATATGAAAGTAGCAGTAGTTGGAGCAACAGGCCTGGTGGGGCAGAAAATGCTGGAGATCCTTGCCGAACGCCAATTTCATGTAGACCAGTTGTTGCCGGTCGCTTCGGAACGGTCCATAGGCAAGACCATTGAATTTAATGGAGCATCCTACCCGATCCTCTCCATGGAAGATGCCATTGCAGCCAAACCGGACATTGCACTCTTCTCTGCCGGGGGATCCGTCTCCCTGGAGCACGCACCAAAGTTTGCAGAAGCAGGAGCCGTCGTGATCGACAACTCGTCCGCCTGGCGAATGGATACCTCCAAAAAACTGATCGTACCGGAAGTGAACGGAAATGTACTCCGGATCGATGACCGCATCATTGCCAATCCTAACTGCTCTACCATCCAAATGGTGGTGGCGTTGAAGCCACTACATGATGCCTTCACCATGAAGCGTATTGTGGTCAGTACCTACCAGTCCGTGACCGGATCAGGAAAAGGAGCCGTAGATCAGCTGCACGGTGAGCGGGAAGGAAAAGACATCCAAAAAGTGTACCCACACCCGATCGACCTGAATGCGATCCCTCACATCGATGTGTTCCAGGAAAACGACTACACGAAAGAAGAAATGAAAATGGTCAACGAGACCAAAAAGATCTTTGGCGATGACTCCATCGAGCTCACCGCCACCTGCGTGCGCATCCCTACAGTCGGTGGCCATTCGGAAGCAGTAAACGTGGAATTTGAAAAAGAATTTGACGTTGAGGAAGTGAAGTCGCTGCTGGCAGATGCCCCTGGGGTACGGGTGATCGATAACGTTAATCAGAATGAATATCCCATGCCTATGAATGCGGAGGGGAAAGACGAGGTATTCGTTGGACGGATCCGAAGAGACGAGACCCAGCCCAAAACACTCAATCTCTGGATCGTTTCGGATAATTTGCGCAAAGGTGCAGCTACGAACGCCATCCAGATCGCAGAGTACATGACGGAACATAGCCTGGTCTATTGATCTGCCGTGGATGCCCTTGATTTTCTGACCTCAAAGGAAGTCCGAGAGTTCATCCGGGAAAATTTAAATGCTGATGTTCAGAAACTGATCCTTAATCCACCTGGAGAATTTAATGCGCATATCAAGCTCATTGCTAACCAGCTCCTTGCAAGACAAAAAGCCGTTGGCAAACTTGACAACTGGGTCAATGATTTCAACCTCATTTTTCCTCCACCGCTTTCCGTCGAACAGGCCTCCTCCGAAAGAACGGCTACCTACAAGCAATCTTTCTTTATGGGAAAGCAACTGGTAGACCTTACCGGTGGAATGGGCGTGGACTGCCTGGTGCTGAGCGAGCATTTCGAGCAAACAACTTATGTAGAAAAGGAACCCCAACTCGCTGGTGTCTTTCAGCACAACTGTATCGCCCTCAGGAAAACGATTTCAATAGCCAACACTGATGCAATCTCCTTTTTGAGGGAAAGCGGGCTCTTCACGGATACTCACTTCTTCATTGATCCTGCCAGGAGGGATGATCATAAGCAAAAGGTCTTCAAACTCGCAGATTGCACGCCCAATGTACTGGAAATTCTTCCATTGGTTCAGGACCCATCGAACCAGCTACTGATCAAGCTGTCTCCGTTGCTAGATCTGAAAGCGACACTGGCTGAGATCGGAAATGTGAAAGAAGTACATATTGTTGCCATAAAAAATGAAGTGAAGGAGCTCTTGCTACTGGTTGATTTCAACTATCAAGGTGAACCCTTGATCAAGACAATCAATTTAGATTCAACTACCCAGCAATATGATTTCCAGATTTCTGATGAAGAGCATGAAGAGAGCGAGTTGGGAAATCTGA
This sequence comes from Cyclobacteriaceae bacterium, assembly GCA_965267415.1. Classification (GTDB taxonomy): domain Bacteria; phylum Bacteroidota; class Bacteroidia; order Cytophagales; family Cyclobacteriaceae; genus Ekhidna. The sequence continues at coordinate 2,578,287 of OZ253955.1, forward strand.
AGAAGTACCTCTTTGAACCCAACGCCGCAATTCTCAAAGCGGGTGCTTTCAAGAAAATCGGGACTGACTTTAGGTTAGCCAAGATCCATCCGAACACACATCTCTTTACAAGTGATCAAATCATTGAAGACTGGCCGGGACGTATGTTTGAGGTAATCGAAACAGATACAAAAAGAAATCTTGATCGCTACCTGACCAATGGGCAGATCAATGTGATGACCCGAAATTATCCGTTAAGCCCTACTGAACTTAAGAAGAAAATGAAGGTGAAGGATGGGGGAGATTATTTTTTGATTGGCTTTAGAGATCAGCATTCCAAGCCTCAATTGGTGGTCGCTAAGAAAGTTTTCTAAAACCTACCAAAGCGCAGGCTGATCATCCCGGTAGCTCCCGAAACATCATCATCCGAAACATTCATGAGCTCCGTTCCCGTGATGTATCGATAGGAGGCCCCAAAGCCTAGCCGGAAATTATTGCTGATGTTGAGCTCTATTTCAATCCCGGGTTCTACCACAAAGAAGATCGAGTTCTCAACAGTAAATTCTGCGTCAGCCAGGTTATTCGTGAAGAAGTTTTTATCGACCACCTCAAAAGAACCTGCACCCAACACAATGGGGATACTGATGTGGATCAATTCCTTCGGCGCTATCGCCGCTCCAAACAGCACTCCACCATAGCCTCCATGTAGGTTTAAAACTTTTGTCGTAGAATCTCCGGGCACAGTGCCCTCAAACTCCAGGTTGGTAACCAGTCCATATCCCGCTACTCCGAATAAGTATCTTCGATTAATCAACAATCCACCATAAGCGCCTACAAGCAACCCTCGCTCGTCCATGAAGTTTCCAACCTTCATATCAACTCCACCGAAACCATTCAGGTCATTTCCCTTGCTGAGCAGTGATTTGATTTCCTCATTGTTGGGGTCATTCGTATCTACGTATTTCTGCGCTGAAGCAGAAAGTGCGAGGAAGGTGAAAATGAAAATGGTGGTTAGGTTCTTCATTCGCTAGAAAACGTATTTAAATGAAATGGCCCCATCCCAAAACCTGGCCCTCGTATGACGCATGCCAATGAAATTAAACATGGGTTTAAGATCAAATCCTAACGTGATTGGAACTTCCAGCCATCGGTATTCTATACCTAAACTTGCATCGATCCCCATGACAAAGAAACTCTTGTCTTCAAACACAAAAGCATCTCCGGCCTCATTGACGAGGGTCTTGGCTATATCATCAAAGCGCTCATAACCGACATGCCCTCCCAGTCCATAATGTGCGTAGAATTTGTCGTTGAATGAAAACTCCATCGGCTGGTGAAAGAGGTAGATTGCCGTAAACTGCATCCCCTCGTTTCTTCCGCTAAGCATCAATTCGATCGCTTCGCTCTCTGTTGTGAATTTTTTAAAGGTCAGACCCGAGGTATTTCCAAGTCGCAAACCTGCAGATTTTTCATAAAGCTGCTGGCCACTGACCGCAAAGACGGCCATCATAATTAAGACAGTAAGGAAGATGCGCATGGATTAGTCTCTGTCTGTAAAAATAGGCGTGTCTTTAATGGCGATTATCAATTCCCCTCCTTCGGCATCTATCAGCAGTTGGCTGTGTCTGGTATTTGTGTTACCTACCTCACCGGACAAACTGATCAAACCGTCATCATCCAGGATGTCTTTTTGCATGGTCAACATGCTGTTTGGAAGGATCATACGATCTTCCGGGCCCTGGATATGCGTTTTGATGTAAGATGCCTGGTTAAGAACCAGGTTTATATCAGTGGATTTTCCGTTAATATCAATGCTGTTGAAATCACGGTTAATTCTACTCAAATAGATATCACCGTAGCTAAAATCCAGCCGTGCTGATCCGCCTATATAATCAGCCGTCAAATTCGTGAACGATCCTTCACAGACAATATCCTCGACCTCCATTAATTTGATCTTGTCATTCCTCGAGTTCAATTGGATCCTGTTCACTTTATCGATGGCTATCTCTGAGCTGCCACTTTCAAAATTCAATGTTGATGATTCCTCAATATCGATCTCTACCCCCCGAAGCGTTACTGTCGCTTCGTTGACCGTCCCGAAGGATGCCTTTCCGAAGCTATGTTTCAAATTCATTGATTCATTGATGTGATTAGCCTTGATGTCGCCGTGCGAAACGTTAAGGTCAATTTTCCCATAAAGGTCTGCCAGGTAGACGTCACCGAACTTGTTTTCTATGCTCACATCTACCTCTTCAGGAAGCCAAACCTGGTAATCCACTTTCAGTTTGTTGTTGGGGCCAACGACTCCCTCTACTTCACTCATCAGGTTTCCAAAAAAACCGCTCCCGCTGGAGACTTGTGTCTCCGCCGAGATAATACTTCCTACCTTGCGGAACCTGATATCCACCTTGTCCATCGACTTTCTAACGACAGAACTATTTCTTCCCTCTGCTCTTACGATCACTTCAAATCGAACAGAATCCAGGTCCCACGTTTGAATGATCACCTCTCCATACTTACTTACAATCTCTACCTTGGCATTATCAGGTACTGAATAAGACTTTTGATAGTCTCTCTCCTGTCTCACCTGTGCAAAAGCAAGTGAGCTTGTAAAAAGCATTAACAACGATATGTTATAGATCTTCTTCACTCTTTTCGATCGCTAACTCTGATAATATCTCTTCTAAAATTTGAAGTTTCAACCGGTAGTTTTCCATCATGGCCATCAACACTTCCTCATTGTCAACATTCTCACTCAAATCCGCTTTCAGCTCAGCAAATGCTGCGTCCATCGCTTCCAGATCGGCCAGGATCCGGTCATCTCCCAGTTGATTCTTTACCAGTGATATCTTGGTGTTGATCTCTTCCTGGTAAAATCCCTCCATTTCCGCTACTTCATCAGGCACTTGTGTCGTGTTGCTGTTTGACCAAACCAAGACCGTGGAGATAAAAAGTATCGCCAAACTTGCGGCTATTCCCAATAACCAGTGGTTCGGTCGTTTTTTAGCCGGGGCAACCTTTTCGGCCACTTTATCCCAACCTCCTTCGAAGGGGTAAAGCTCAAAGTCCTCCGGACTTGAATCGACGTATTCTTTTAAACTATCCCGCATGCTGACTCCTTTCTTCTAATAATTTCCTAATTCTGGCTTTCGCCTTACAGTATTGCGCCTTGGAGGCTGATTCAGTCACTCCAAGGATGTCGCCAATTTCTTTATGGTCATACCCTTCAAAAAGGTATAAGTTGAGTACCGTTTTGCATCCCTCAGGCAAGTGATCAATGGTTTCCATGATCTGAGCTGCCTGAAATTGTGCGTACTCATAGTTGTCCTCTTCATCTTCCAGAAAATCCTGCCCTTCCTCCAACTGAGCTGTGTCCAATCGCTTCTTTCTTAATGCATTGATGCAATTGTTCACAACAATTCGCTTGATCCACGAGCTAAACGTATTCACCTCTCTTAGTGACGGTAGCTTCTGAAAAGCATCAACAAACGACTCCTGGAGCAGGTCTTTCGCTTCCTCTTCATCACCCATCATCCGACGACAAATGTTGTACATCGCCTTGGAATACAATCCATACAATGACGACATTGCCGATTGATCGCCCTTCTGGCTATCAAGGATCAGGTGTTTGTGAATGGTTTGTTGTGTGCTCACTTTCTCCATTAGAGACAGCATTGTTTCTCAAAGGTTTCTATATACACGAGAAAAAATCATCTTTTGATGGAAAAATGCTTCTTTTTCGATTTTAAACCCATCCGAAAGGACTAACTGGTTAATATCCAGCAGCTTCCGCGCTTCGATTTTAGCAAAGATCCTAAAAAATGCGAGCATCATCCAGACCAACCATTTTTTATTTCCAGGCTGAAAATCAGTCACAATTAGTGATCCGTTAGGCTCTAACAGCCCTTTTACCTTGTCAATAACCGTAGAAAAACTGTTTTTTCCGAAACAATCAAGAAAAAAAGGACAAATGATCACACTAAACTCCTGATCGCCGCTGAAACTCAAAAAATCTTCATTGACAAATTCAATTGAAGCGCGAGAGTGCTTCTTCGCACGGCGGACCATCTGCTCAGACTTGTCGAGATATACGATTCGTTGAGTGACCGGAAGTTTTTTAAGGATCCGGCCCGTTCCTCCACCAAGTATTAAAACAGAATCATTTGGCGATATAATTCCCAATTGAGATAGGGTGGCCCGCTCGATCCCCCGACCAAATACCGCTCGGGCAAGAAAATCATACAATCCTGCTATACGATTGAAGTCATTCACCACAATTCATACAAGATCGGCAATAGGAAAATACCATCTCCCAGGATTCTGTAACGCTGACCCTGCCTTGTCCAGAGAGGTCGAAGGATCAATCCGCAATAGACTGCCAGTGCTAGGAGGTAATACGAAGAGTAAGCCCTTGCATTTGCAATCCCGGTAATAGCAACGGCTAAACCCAGCGCCAGAAGGATCAAAAGCAACTTCCCCAGAGTTTCACCTCCTATTTGAGTAGCAGCTGACTTAAATCCATCAGATTCATCCTCACGTCTTTCAAACCAACTAAACATCAGGAGATTAATGAAAGCAACAAGAAAAAGTGATGCAAAATGGTAGGGATCAAACATCCCGGAAACTGCAACCGGTGCAACAAAAATACCAGCAGTATAAACCAAAGCAACAAATAGTTCTTTAATACCCATCCCGGCCAACAGGTTGTGAAAGAGCGCATAGAAAGCACAAAACGCAACCAAAATCAACCCATAATAGATGATTGAAGTTGGAATCAACAGTAAAAGCAATGAGGAGCCAACTCCACCTGTGATCAGGAGATAGGTAAGCAGTCGTTGATTTTGAAGGTGAAAGGAATACCTGGCTCTAAGTGCTCCTTGCGCTTTATTGGCATCCCTGATGTGATCAATTGTGTAAATAGCCCATACACTGAAGCCGAGTAGGACATAGACGGGCCAATCAATAGCAACCTGGTAAATCCCGGAATAAAAATGGAGCAACACAAGTGCTCCAATTACGATATCAATGGAAAGCAGTTGGAGCTTCTGATACCACCGAAATGACATTAGCTTTGCGCCAATGCCTCTGCTCCACCAACGATCTCAAGGATCTCTTTTGTGATAGCCGCTTGTCGTGTTCGGTTGTATGTAAGTCTTAATTCCTTCAGCAATTCATCAGCGTTCTCTGTTGCTTTATCCATTGCAGTCATTCGAGCACCATGTTCGGAGGCATTAGATTCGAGTATCGCCTTGTAGAATTGAATTTTTAAAGATTTCGGTACTAACTCCCTGAAAATATCTTCCTGGGTAGGTTCGTAGATATAATCATTAGTTGCCTCTCCTTCAGTTTCACTCTCCTGGATTGGTAAGAATTGCTCATTCTTCACTATTTGAGTAGCAACATTCTTGAACTCGTTGAAGATGATCTCAACTTTGTCATATTGCCTCTCTGTAAATGCATTCATTACAAATGACGCAGCTTCGCTTACATCATCAAAATTCACGCTCTCAAAGAGGTGATGGAATTGATCGTTAACCTGGTAGCGTCTTTTCTTGAAATGCTCATAAGCCTTCTTCCCTATAGGCAAGATCTCTAATCCTCCCTCGGCCTCCACAGAAGAATACTTTTCAGCAATCAGCGCCTTTGTGTATTTAAAAATGCTACTATTAAATGCCCCGCAAAGACCTCTGTCAGAACTCATAACTACCAGAAGCACACTTGAAATCCCACGCTCTTCGGCATACGGATTTTCCACTTCGCCACTTGATGCCGACACATTTTTCATGATGTCGGTCAACTTCTGTGCAAATGGACGCATTTGTGTGATCCGGTCCTGTGCCTTCCTCAATTTAGCAGCCGCCACCATTTTCATGGCTTTGGTGATCTGCTGAGTTGAAGTCACCGTCTGAATTCTTCCTTTTACTTCCTTAAGGTTAGCCATTCCTGGGTCTTGTCTTTCTTAGTTATGTCTTGAAGCGATATCTTTTGCGATCTCTTCCAGTTTGCCAGTAGCTTCATCTGATAGCTTACCAGCTTTTAGGTCTGCCAGAGCATCTTTACCTTGAGACCTCATTGCATCAAGGAAATCCACTTGGAAAGCCTTTACCTTGCTTACAGGAACCTTATCCAAAAATCCTTTAGTAGAAGTATAGATCAGTGCAACTTGCTCTTCCACAGGCATAGGTGAAAACTGAGGTTGCTTTAGGATCTCCTGGTTCTTTCTACCTCTGTCAATGGTTCGTTGAGTTGCTGCATCCAGGTCAGAACCAAATTTTGCAAACGCTTCCAGTTCACGGAACTGCGCCTGATCCAGTTTAAGCGTTCCCGCCACTTTCTTCATTGATTTGATCTGAGCAGATCCTCCCACCCGAGACACGGAGATACCCACATTGATCGCTGGTCGGATACCAGAGTTAAACAAGTTGGTTTCAAGGAATATCTGACCATCTGTAATAGAGATCACGTTAGTCGGAATATAGGCCGAAACGTCACCGGCCTGTGTCTCAATGATTGGAAGTGCAGTCAACGAGCCACCACCTTTCACCTTGTCTTTCAAAGAAGGAGGCAGGTCATTCATTTCTTTTGCCACTGAGTCATCACCAATGATCTTGGCGGCTCTTTCAAGAAGCCTTGAATGAAGGTAGAAAACATCTCCAGGATATGCTTCTCGTCCCGGAGGTCTTCTAAGAAGAAGTGAAACCTCACGGTAAGAAACAGCCTGCTTGGAAAGGTCATCGTATACCACCAATGCTGGTCTACCAGTATCCCTGAAGTATTCTCCAATAGCCGCCCCGGTAAATGGAGCAAAGAACTGCATAGGCGCCGGATCAGAAGCTGAAGCATTAACAATGATGGTATAATCCATCGCTCCAGCTTTCTCCAGTTGAGCTACAATACCTGCAACAGTAGAAGCTTTTTGACCTATCGCTACGTAGATACAGTATACCGGCTCACCTTTCTCATAAAATTCTTTCTGATTGATAATGGTATCAATGACAACAGCCGTTTTTCCAGTCTGACGGTCTCCGATCACCAACTCTCTTTGTCCTCTTCCGATAGGGATCATTGAATCGATCGCTGTAATACCAGTCTGAAGTGGTTCATTCACCGGCTGTCGATAGATTACCCCGGGAGCTTTTCGTTCTAGCGGCATCTCGAAGGTTTCTCCTACAATGTCGCCTTTACCATCGATTGGCTCAGCAAGGGTATTGACCACCCTGCCACATAATCCGTCTCCAACCTGGATCGAACCGATCTTTCCGGTTCTTTTTACGGTATCGCCTTCGACAACCTCACTTGAATCTCCAAGAAGTACCGCTCCAACATTATCTTCTTCCAGGTTAAGTACAAGGGCATTAAGTCCATTTTCAAATTCTAGAAGCTCTCCCGCCTGAGCGTTAGAAAGTCCATAGATCCGAGCTACACCATCTCCAACCTGAAGTACCGTTCCTACTTCTTCAAGCTCGGCTTCTGACTTGAAATTTGAGAGTTGCTCTCTCAAAATTGCTGAAACCTCATCTGGTCTTACTTGTGCCATAATTATGTGTCTTTTACCGCCAGCGACGGGTTATTTTGTTTGTAGTTTTAGTTTAATATTTTTCAATTGGCCACTTACACTTTGGTCAATTTGCTTGTCCCCAGCCTTGATAATGTATCCTCCAATGATATCAGGATCAACATTATGATGCATCACAGGTGTCTTACCAGTAATCTTCCTGGCTATTTCTTCAAAACCTTTCATGTGATCCGCATCAAGCTTAATACTCGATGTGACAGAAACATTTTGTAAGCCGTTCCTTACATTGTATTGCAGGAGAAATTCTTTTGCTACGTCTTCCAGAAATGCTTCCCGGTTCTTCCTCGTGATCAGGTCAAATGATTGTAGTGTCAGATCATTAACCTTACCTTCGAAAGCTTTCCGCAGAATTGATGCTTTAGTTAGATGAGGAATGATCGGGCTTTTCAGCATTAACACAAAATCCCGGCTTTGCTCACACAATGCAACAAAGCCCTCCATGTCTTCCTTCACTGCTTCAAGGACTTTTTTCTGCTCGGCGAGTTCAAGGATCGGCTTGGCGTATCGTGCTGCAATTCTGGAAACTGACATATCAGTTGATCTCTAGTTCTTTGATGAATTTTTCAACCAGGTCTTTTTGAGACTTGTCATTCGAAAGCTTCTCGCGTAAAACCTTCTCGGCAACTTCAATTGAAAGTCCAGCTACCAACTCACGAATTTCCTTCACTGCAGCTCTTCTTTCACCTTCAATAGCCTCCTGTGCATCCTGAATCATTTTTTGGGTGATGTCAGAAGTTTCGGCCTTTGCATGATCTATAACACGCACCGCCTCTTCTTTGGCTTCCTTCAAAATTTGATCTCTCTCAATTCGAGCCTCCTGCAACAGGTATTCATTGTCAGACTTGATCTGCTCCATCTCTTCTTTTGCATTTTCAGCAGCTCGAAGCGAATCTTCAATTTGATGTTCCCTGGTTTTTAGTGCTGAAATGATCGGCTTCCAAACAAACAAAGCCAAAATGGCAAATACCAGCAGGAAGACAACCGTTTGCCAAAAGATGAGACCAATGTCTGGGGTAACTAATTCCACGTTATTGTCTATTTATTATACTAAATCAAAAAATTCCTGATCCTGACACCTAATGTGAACAGGATCAGAAAAAACTAGTCATTAAGCTCCTTGAAGAAATCCAATTACCGCAGCAAACAACGCAACCCCTTCAATCAAGGCGGCTGAGATAATCATTGCTGTTTGGATTTTTCCGCTAGCTTCTGGTTGTCTGGCAATACCTTCTGTCGCTCCTTTACCGATCAACCCGATTCCAAGACCGGCTCCTAGTACTGCTAAACCTGCTCCAATTGCTCCCATTTTTAATTTAGTTATAGGTTAAAAAAAGTCTTTAATGTGCTTCCTCAACCGCTGCACCGAAGTACATAGATGAAAGAAGGGTAAATACATATGCTTGAAGAACTGCTACAAACAGTTCAAGTAAATTCATAACTGATGCGAAAACAGCGGAAACCACTCCTATACCAATGCTCTCTGCAATAAATGTTAAGCTCAAAATGCTAAGAATGATAATGTGTCCCGCAGTGATGTTGGCAAAAAGTCGGATCATCAAGGAAAATGGCTTGGTCAAAATTCCAATTAATTCGATCGGCACCAGGATCAGGTAAAGTGGAACTTTTGCTATCCAACTCATTGAGCTTCCAAGTGGATCCAGCATGTGCATCCAGTAGGTTCGCTTTCCTGAAGCAAGCGTGATGATCAAAGTCAGAACTGCTAAAGTGAAAGTTACCGCTATATTGCCGGTAAGGTTGGCAGCTGCAGGTAGTAAACCAAGCAGGTTACCAAACCAGATGAAAAAGAACAAGGTGAGCATGTATGGCAAGTACTTTTCGTACTTAGGTCCAATATTTGGCTTCACCACGTCATCACGAATGAAAAGAATGATCGGTTCGAAAAAGGATTGAATTCCTTTAGGTGCTCGTCCGGCGTTTTTCTTGTACCCTCTTGCTACCGCAAAAAAGATCAGAAGCATTACTGCGGAGTTGACAAAAAGGAAAAACACATTTTTTGTTATAGAAAAGTCAAGCACATGAGCTCCGGATTCAAGCATAACATGCTCATGATCCATTACATAACCATTATATGGAATCACTTCATGATGATCATCATAAAAGTTGGCTGAGGAGAAGATATCGAGCCCCTTTTCCTCTGAATAGAGAATTACAGGCAAGTGTACTGTAAGTCCATGATAGATCTCCCAGGAGTGTGCATCCTTGATGTGGTGATCGATTAGTGGTCCAGGATTAAATCCGTCTTCATCATCACCTCCACCAGCGATGGAAATGTTGGTTAAAACCAACAAAAATAAAATCGATAAGATATTGATAATCAGTGATCTACGATTCATTTTTGGGTGGGAGTTCAACATTGCAATTATCTACTTCTCTAATTTCGCCGCAAGTTAGATAATACCACCATCAATTCAAATACCAAGTAGACCAAATAAACGATCACAAATTGGATCGCCAGTAACCTGATTTTTTCTACCTCAAGAACAAAGAAGACAACCAGTAAAAAAAGCCCGGTGATCATTCGAAATCCGATACTGGCGATCACGTAAATCGGAAAACTGGATTTGTTCTTTTCTCCCTGACGGAGGATCCATGAAATGACAATCGACTGCAAGAAGAAGAAGGTAATAAGGATGGGAAAAAAGTCGTGGAATAGCTCGATTAACAGAAACTTCTGCACTACATAAAAACAAGCCAATAATGAGACAGAAAGAAGAATGGTAAACAGAAGGTAGCGTCTCACTCTTGTTTATTGACCTTTTTAAGCAAAAAATAAATCGTACCAGCTGTCCCAAGGAAGATACCTACAAATAAGATGAGGTTGGAATTAGGTGTAAATCGATTACTTAGTTCCATCCCTCCCCATATACAGGCGATATTGAACGCCACAATTTCGAATACGAAAGAATAATACCTTAAGTAAGAATTGGGGCCTTCTTTAAGCTTTGAGGGCTTGGACTTCTTCTTGGGATTCCGGTTTTCCAATTTTTATTTCCTTGCTCTTTACTCCCATTTTACACTTCCCGTTAAAGGTAGCACCGGACTCAACTAGAAGTTTGTTTGTTATAATGTCACCATCTATAGTGGCTGTTGGCTTGAGTACCAATTGCTCAGTAACTTCAATTGTTCCTGAAATCCTGCCAGCGACTTCAGCATTCTGAGCCAGTACACTACCTTCTACAAGTGATGACTGCCCAAAGGCAGCTTTGGACTTGGTTTTGATATCCCCCACAACTTTCCCTTCGACACGTATATTTCCGAAAGTTTCAACATTACCCTCCACGATCGTTCCTTTGCCGACAATATTGCTTGAGTTGCTTAACTCTTCTACTTCCTTTTGATTCTTATTCAACATTACTACGTTTTTAAAATGCTATATACTCTTGGGGGTTTACGGGATTGCCATTGAGCCACAATTCTAAGTGTAAATGAGGCCCGGATGTTAACTCACCCGTATTCCCAATCGTCGCGATCACCTCGCCAGCGACGACAAAACTACCAACGTTTTTGAATAATTCCGAATTGTGTTTGTAGACCGAAACAAGGTTGCCGGCATGTTGAACAGCGATAACATAGCCACCATCAAGGGTCCAGGAGGACATAATGACCACCCCATCAGCTGCACATCTCACTGGTTCATTCTCCGGTGCAACTATGTCAATCCCGTAATGATCCTCTCTTGGATCAAATCCATCTGTCACGATTCCGTCCAACGGACTAAAGAGGTAGATTTCCCGTAAATCATTCGAATAGCTGGAAACATTAATGGATAGATTCTCTAGCTCTGAGCCCTCAAATTCTGCTCTGAACTGTGAGTCAATGGGCTGAATGACTTCCGAAATGTCGGCAGATTGAAGGCTGGTTTCAGGGCCTTGTGTCAAGGTGTCAGCGATTGATTCTCCAGACAATATTTTTCGGATATTCTCTATATAAACATCCTTATGGCTGACTTCTCTTTCCAGAGAGTCAATTCGCATGGACAATTCCAATACCTGGCGATTAGCAACCATTTGCATATGTCGGGGATCCAGCCATTGATCCAATAAAACGGTGACAATGTAAACTGCGAGTCCCAGAAGAGCAAGACCTATAATAGAGGCTACCAGGAAGAGTCTGGCATAGTTGAAGCTGAAGGTGGTCTTTTCAGCAAAGTTCTCCTCATTCCGAATGATCAAAAGGTACTTATTGGTAAGCCTGTTGCTAAGTGTCTTGCGTGAGCCCATAGTGGTCCGTCTGAATTGACTGGCAAATCTATGCAATCAATGCATGTTTTATCTTTACACCAAAGTTCCAATTACCTCGTTTAATTTTGAAAAGGGGATTTCTGGCTTGAAAAGAACGGTCTACTTTCTTTTAATCTTTGCTTTCGCATGTGCACCCTACCGAAAGAATCCATTAAGTAATTCTTTCCATGATATGACTGCACATTACAATTCGTACTTCATAGCGAAGGAACGAATAAAGGAGATTGAGCAAACTATTGCTGATGCTCAGGAATGGAATTACAATCGAGTACTCCCAATTTTCCCACAGTTTGATTCAACCCAGTCAGCGGCATTGGAAACCCAAATTGAGGATTGTATTCAAAAGTCTTCAATATCTATCCAGCGACATCCAGGATCAAAATGGGAGGACGATAGTTACATTCTTGTGGGAAAGGCAAGGTATTATGCAATGGAATTTCCAGACGCTATTGAAACATTTAAGTACGTCAACACAAAGAGTAAGGATGATAACGCAAGGCACCAGGCACTAGCGGAACTCATCCGAGTATTCACTGATTTTAATGAATTCAACAATGGCATTGCAGTTGTAGATTATCTTGAAAAAGAAGAGTTAAGTGCCCGAAGCAAACGGACCTTTCACCTCAATGCTGCCTATCTCCATCAAAAAAGAGAGGATGAGGACAAGATGGTCAATCACCTGGTACAGGCAGAAGAGCTTATCCAAAAGTCGTCAGATAAGGCCCGGATCAATTTCATAATTGGACAGGTGTACCATTTGCTTGGATTTGAAAGTCAGGCATTCAAGTACTACAGAAATACTTTAAAAAATCACCCCACCTATGAGCTGGAGTTTTACGCTAAACTCTACATGGCCCAGGTTACAGAACTTGCCAAAAGTAACGATTTACGCAGGATTCAGAAATACTTCAGAACCCTTCTTCGAGACCCGAAAAATGCCGAATACAGGGACAAGATCTATTATGAGCTAGCAGGATTTGAACTCAACAACGGTCACCTGGATCAGGCAATCGATAACTATAAGCACTCTATTGCATCAAGTCAGGGAAATCAAAGACAAAAGGCCTATTCGTACCTAAGACTTGGTGAAATCTATTATGACAGCCTCAAAAACTACACACTTGCAAAGAGCTATTATGATAGCACCGTCAGCGTTCTTCCCAACGATGAGGAGAATTATGATCAAATCAAAAACAGACAGGAAGTTCTGGAAGATTTTGTCAAGCAAATAAATGTTATAAATAAGAACGACAGCTTGCTCCATCTATCAACTTTACCGAAAGATTCCATAATGGTCCTGGCTGTTTCGATCGTTGAGGAAAATCAAAAACTTGAAAAAGAAAGAAAAGAACGAGAGGAGAAGGCGGCCAGAAGAAGACTTGCAAACATTCCAGGAGGAGAGGGTGGATTAATACAGACCCTCTCCGAAAATTCAGTGTGGTACTTCTCCAATACGAATGCTTTAGCAAAAGGAAGAAATGAATTCATAAGAAAGTGGGGTGATCGACCGCTGGAAGACGACTGGAGAAGGAAGAACAAGGCAGCTATCGCTCCTTCAGGCAATCAGGCAAATGCTGGCCCAGTAAATACAGGCGGTGAGTCAAAAGAGCCGGAAGAATTTGACGTTGCTAAAGAAGCAGAACGTCTTGTTTCACAAGTCCCATCCAGCGAAGAGGAAAAAAATCGTTTATTGGCAGAGGTAGAAGAAGCCTATTATCAACTTGGCAATATCTATAACCTTCGTCTGGAAGAAGATCAAAATGCAGCCGAATCCTTTGAAATACTTTTGAGTAGATTCCCTGGAACAGAATATGAACCCGAAGTACTCTATCAGCTATTCCTTATTTATCAGGCACTTGATCCTACTGAGTCAGTGAAGAAAGGAGAGCTGCTTAAGCAGAAGTATCCGGAAACCGTCTACGCCAAGCTAGTTGAAAATCCTAATTATCAGGAAGAAAGCTTTGCGGCCAGTGAAAAACTAAAGAAATTGTACAGCAGGCTCTATGATCAATACAAGTCAGGAAATTACGCTTATGTGATCTATGCGTCTGACAGTGCGTTGTATTCCAGCCCGGAGAATGAATTCAGTGATAACATAAAGTTATTGCAGATCTTAGCTCTTGGAAAACGAGATGGTAATAGCAAGTATCAATATGAGATTGGGAACTTCGCAAAATCATTTCCCAATAGTGAATTGATCCCATTTGCCAATAACCTTCTTCAGGCCTCTGAAGACTTCCAGAAGAATCGATATAACAGCGCTCGAGCCAGGTTCATTGAAGACTTCAATCAGAAACACTTCTTTGTTCTCGTTTATACGATAAAAGCTTCTCTGACTTCAGGAGTCCCTTCGGTGGTTGATGAGTTCTTAAAAGAGAACAACTTCTCGACATTGAAGACGGGAAACTTGATTCTTGACAAGACCAAGTCGATGATCCTCGTAAATGATTTTCCCGGGAAAGCTACAGCTGAAGGGTTTACAGACATGTTTCTTCAAAAAGTTTCACTAGCAGACAAATTCAAAGGGGAAAAAATTGAGGTCTTTGTCATAACCGAGGATAACTTTGATATCTTTTACAAAACAAAGGATGTTTCCGCATATCTGAACTTTTTCGAGAAGCATTACCAATGAGAGAAAGGATAGTTAAATACACCGTTAGGATTTTGTGGATCGCATTTATCCTGCTATTTGTTTGCACACCAACTGTATTCTTCATGGTCAAGTCGGACGCATTTGGCTGGTTTGGTGGACTGCCGAGTCTACAGGCATTGGAGCGACCAGATCCCGACCTCTCATCCGAACTCATCAGTGCCGATGGTGTTTCCCTAGGCAAGTACTTTCGAAAGAACCGAACTCCTGTGACCTATGAAGAATTATCTCCTGAGCTTGTCAATACGCTACTGGTTACGGAAGATATTCGATTTAAGAACCATTCAGGTATCGACTTAAGAGGACTTGCAAGAGCGATCTTTGGTAAGCTCACATTTTCTTTTAAAGGAGGTGGAAGTACCATCACGATGCAACTTGCTGAGAACCTTTACCGGACCAATAGCGATAAAAGAGGCTCTCTATATCGATTCTCCGGTGTGGGACAGATCATTACTAAAATAAAAGAATGGATCATAGCTGTCCAGCTGGAACAATCTTATACCAAGGAAGAGATCCTGGCCATGTACCTGAATACTGTGGAATTTGGGAGCAACTCTTATGGAATTAAGGTAGCTGCCAAAACTTTTTTCAATAAGCTACCCGCCCAATTAAACTATGCAGAGTCTGCGGTACTTGTAGGTGTTATCAATGCTCCAACTCGATGGAGTCCTGTCTTGAATCCTGAAAATGCATTGAGAAAGAGAACAGAGGTCTTGTGGAACCTAACCAAGTACAACATTATTGATGAGGTAGCTTTCGACACACTCAACACTCAACCCATTCAATTAAGTTATCGAGTTGACAATCAGAACGAGGGTCTTGCCACCTATTTTAGGACTGTCGCTCGGAACTATCTGATCAGCTGGGCAAGAGATAATGGTTACGATCTATTTGACGATGGCCTAAGGATCTATACCACCATTGACAGTAGGCTACAGGAATATGCCGAAGCTGCTGTCGGCGAACACATGGATACCTTGCAAAGAGCTTTTTACGAACACTGGATAGAAGGCAACCCATGGATTGATGATGACAATAAGGAGATCCCTGGCTTTCTCGAAACGATTATCAAGCGGACCGGAGCTTATCGCTCACTTTCCCGGCGATTCGATGGTGATGAAGACTCTATTGAGTTCCACCTCAATGTCAAGAAGCCGATGACGGTCTTCAGCTGGGAAGGAGAGATAGATACATTGTTTAGCTCGTATGACTCACTCAACTACTACAAACGATTCCTTCAAGCTGGCTTTATGGCAATGGAACCAAGGACCGGGCATATCAAAGCATGGGTCGGTGGAATTAACCATAAATACTTCAAATTCGACCATGTAAAGCAAGGAAAACGTCAACCGGGTTCTACTTTCAAGCCAATCGTTTACACAGCTGCGATAGACAATGGCTATTCTCCATGCTTCCCAGTCGTAGACGCTTCATTCACGTTTGAATTGCCAGGACAGGACCCACCTACCTGGACTCCACCAAATTCAAGTGGAATATACACAGGCGAAACAATGACCATCAGACGTGCTATGGCAAACTCTGTCAATAGCATTACCGCATTTATGATGAATCGCATTGGAGAGGTTAATGTTGTTGATTATGCACGAAGACTTGGAATTCAAAGCAGACTGCAGGCTGTACCTTCATTATGCTTGGGAGCTGGGGGCGATGTTTCAGTTTTTGAAATGGTAGGAGCTTACTCAACTTTTGTCAATAAGGGAACATTTATAGAGCCGTTCTTCATCTCACGAATTGAGGATAAGAATGGCAATCTTCTACAACAGTTTGTTCCTGACGAGAGAGAATCCATCAATGAAGAGACTGCATATGTTATGTTGCATATGCTTAAGGGAACCGTTGAAGAGGGTAGCGCCCGTGGTTTGGAATACTCATTGAGGTTTAATAACGAAATCGGAGCTAAGACAGGAACAACGAACAACGCTTCAGATGGGTGGTTTATTGGAGTTACTAAAGATCTTGCTGCGGGAGCCTGGGTCGGTGGTGATGACCGAAGCATTAGGTTCAGAGATTGGCCTCTGGGTCAGGGAGCCAGAACTGCCATGCCCATTTGGGAAAGTTTCATGATGAAAGTATATGATGATCAATCCTTGGGGTATACCAAGGGGCCTTTCGAACAACCTTCAAGACCTATCACTATCGAGCTCGATTGCGACAGATATCAACAAGCCATAAACCCTGCGGACACACTGAATTACGATACAGTCAGCGAAGATGACTTTATGTAATGGAGTTCCAGCGATTTTCAAAAGACGAGTATCTACGACTTCCTGATAAACCGGGTATTTACAAATTCCTAAACTCGGATCAAACAATCATCTATGTTGGAAAGGCAAAGAGCTTGAAAAAGCGAGTTTCCAGCTACTTCACCAAATCGAAGCTTGATAATAGAAAGACATATCGGCTGGCGAGTGAGATCAGGATGATCGAGTTCGTCATTGTTGAATCGGAGTTTGATGCATTATTATTGGAGAATAATCTAATTAAGGAAAACCAACCCCGATACAACATCCTGCTTAAGGATGATAAAAGCTTCCCAAGTATTTGTATTACCAACGAACGGTTTCCCCGAATTTTTTCAACACGGCGCATAGATCCAAAAGTGGGTGAATACTTTGGGCCATATACTAATGTCAAGGCCATGAATAGTGTTCTGGATCTTCTGAGAAAGCTTAACAAGATCCGGACCTGTAAATACAACTTATCTGAAAACAATATTGCCCAAAAGAAATACAAGGTGTGTCTTGAGTACCATATTGGAAACTGTTTTGGGCCATGCGAAGGTCTCCAGGAAGAAAGTGACTATCTGACGGATATTGAAAATGCAAAAAGCATTTTAAAAGGAAAGATTGGCATTGTAGGTAAGACTTATCGTGAGAAAATGCAGTTTGCGGCCAATGAGATGAAATTTGAGGTAGCACAAAACTTCAAAACCAAGCTTGACCTTCTAGACAAGTTCCAGTCAAAAACATTGATCGTAAATCCCAAAATCACCAACACAGATGTATTCACCCTTGTAGGAGATGAAAAGAGTAGCTTCATCAACTATCTCAAGATACATGAAGGTTCTATTGTTAACTCAGAGACAGTTGAAGTGAAGAAGCAACTCGGCGAAAAAGATGAAGAACTCCTTCGGTTTTCAATTTTCGATCTTCGAAAAAAATACTCAAGCGTCAACCAGGATGTATTAACTAATCTTTCAGTAGAAGGATGGGAAGGTGTCCAGATCACTATTCCAAGGATTGGTGATAAAAAGAAGCTAGTAGAATTATCCCTCCGCAATGCCATGTTCTTCCGAAAAGAGAAGCGAACCAAGTCACAGGTTCAACCTAATCTTGAAATTCTAAATCTTCTCATGAACGAGCTCAAACTTCCAGACTTACCAATTCATATAGAATGCTTCGACAACTCCAATATTCAGGGAAGTAATCCAGTCGCCTCGATGGTTTGTTTCAGGAATGGAAAACCATCAAAATCAGATTACCGAAAGTTCAACATCAAGACTGTAGAGGGGCCTGATGATTTCGCATCAATGAAAGAAGTAGTCGGTAGAAGATACTCCTACCTCAAAAAGGAAGATTTGGCTTTGCCTAACCTAATAGTAATAGATGGTGGAAAAGGCCAACTGAATGCGGCTTGTGATGCGTTACGAGAAGAGGGGCTGTATGGTTCAATCCCAATCATTGGAATTGCCAAACGGCTTGAAGAGATCTATTTTCCAGAGGATGATATCCCGATTCACATTAGCAAGAAATCCACGTCACTAAAGCTCATTCAACAAATTCGTGATGAAGCACATCGGTTTGCTATCACATTTCACAGACAAAAAAGAAGTAAGGGCTCCCTTAAGTCATCTCTCGACAGTATTAAGGGCATAGGTGAAGCCAGTAAAAACAAGTTGCTGTCAGAATTCAAAAGTGTTCAAAGGATAAAGGAATCCGATTTTAAAGAACTCGAAAAACTAGTCGGAAAATCAAAAGCGACAATCATTCAGGACGCCATAAAAAAAGGAGACCTATAAGATCTCCTTGTGGTATTGAATGCTATTTTCTTTAATAGTCTTTGATACACCGACAACTGTTCCTATGCCAGTCACCAATCACACTATGATAAACTTCCTTAGATCCCTTCTGAACAGATATCAACCCAGAAGTATTGTCCGATTTCTTTTCAGCATCCCAGTAATTACCACTAATGCCAATATTTTTGAAAATACTTCCAGGATCACCAAACCCACCAGGAATTAGGTCCAATCCACTTTTTCCTCCTTTTTGTATCGCAATCCCGGCTTCTCGAATTCCTCCAAAAGTTTGTAACAGTAGATTCCACTCACCTATAGTTGGTACGTGCCATCCCTCAGGGCATGCTTCTACTGCTGCTTTAAAAGTATAGAGTCTACCATAGGCCTCACAGTAAGCTGACTCGTTCTTGTAACAGAAAGACTCTGGTACTTCAAAATTCAAATTTTGAGCCATCCAGGTTCTTTTCACAGTTACGTCCCCTTCCAAGACAATATCAATAGTCACTGTCTTATACACTTGACCATCTCTAGGATCAGTAAGTGTACCAGGTTCTACTTGCGCACTTGCGACAAAAATGGTCGAGACTAAAAGAACTGAAAGTATGTATTTAGTTTTTATCATCACGGTGATTAGGTTTTCACGCAAATTTAATATTCCCAAAGTTCAGATTCATATTCCATCAGGTCATACTCATATTTCTGCTGAATGACTATCACACTCATTGGGTCGCTAGCCATTTCATCAGCATATATCTGACGAATATCTAAATCTTGATCATTCGAGACCTTAGTAATAGGAGCACTGAAAAGTCTAAGCTCAAAGGCATCACTCATATTTAAGTGACCACCCGGGTTTTGATTATTATAATAAATGGCCTTGTCAGCGTATGGACCTCTGAACAAAGCAACTACTTCATTGTAATCAAAGTGAGCAATCTGCTTCTCAAAACCTCCAGGGTTAAATTGAGACCCAGCATCCCTAGGCAAAGCCAGTGTCAATGACTTAATGTAATTATACATTCTTGATCGATTCCGGTCGAAAATCACTTCCTCTCTTATATAGAGAACAGAAAAGAGATCTTCCGGAATAGACAGAAGTCTTGGTTCATCTGAATCAGTTCCCTGATCCTGATTATCTGCCGGTGCATCATCAAAACCACCCGTATTGAATCCTCCACCAACAAAGGGGTTCTGTTCCTGCTCAACTGAAATATTCGAAACAAAAATGATGTCCGGCATAAAGTTGATACATGAATCCGAACGATACGGAGTAATCAATCCTTCATCAACCGCATCGATCAATAACCTTGATATCTCCCCATTCAATGAGAAAAAAGGTCGATTCTGCTTCTCTTTCAGATCCATTCTTCTCCACACCATCTTTCTGAACATCACCTGAGCTTCTTCTACTTCTGGCTTGATTAGAGGAGCCTGCTCCTGGCTATATCCAGTTGAAGCCAGCATGAAAAGAACAATTACATAACCTAATTTTTTCATAACACTGTTTTTGTTGACAACTATTTAAGGGAGATATTTATGAATCGAGTAAATCGATTGAAATCCTCCACTTGCCTTCTAAAGTTTTGGCGTTGTACTTTCTTTATCTCGATTACGAGTTGGTCACCTCTTCTTGCATTTCTTGCCACTTGAGCCAAATTGACTTGCTCTCCAGTTCTAACTGACCCTCTTCCCAAACCTCCACTAACAAGTGTCACCTCAGCCTCCGCAACACGAAACTTTGCATCATTTGGAAGGAACTCAGCGAAACTCTGATCAGGAATTGCTTTGAGTAGCAATCTAGGGGTACGAGCAGAGATACCATCTTTAAGGTTCACCTCTCCCTGATCAGTAAAGGCCTTGATCTCCGGCGCAGGAATTGCTCTAACAGCAAATTCTCTAGAACCTATTCTATTACCATTACTAGAAACGGTAAGAACCACTTTTCTGGCGTTTGGAACAACCGTTACCAAACCTCTTTCAGATCCAGCAATCGCGTCACCACCCTGGGCTGAAAATCTTGGATTATATGAATTTCCTAAAGCAGGAACCTGCACATCCAAAGCATTTCCACAATTCAAATACAGTGCATTAACTGACTGGGATTGAATCTGAATAACTGGCTTTGAAACGAAATACTCGATTTGATCTGTGAAAGTGGTATCTAATCCTCCTCCTAAAGGAACCGTAATTGCTGCCTCAAATGTCTTCCTGGCATTTCCCTCTTTGTCGTAGCTACCAGGAGTAGCTGTGAATTCAACTTTACCCACACCGTCGACGACAGTGATTGCATTGCCATTATAGGTCATCTTTATTTGATCGTTCAACCCTGAGGCTGAAGCCGCGATAAACATATCTGCCTGATACTTGGTACCTGCAGCTACATATCTGGATTGCGGCATTACCACTGGCTTAATTTCATCAAAAGTCAGATCTTTCAATCCAACTCGCTTTTTCAAATAATCCAAAGCAGCAGTTTCGTACCCAAGGACATTAGCTTGAAATTCACTAACCGTAGCTAGTCCTGCATGGGTAGGAGCATCATGAAACTGTAACTGAGACCACTTTTTCCCTCTTTGATTAGGGTCCTTACTCCAGTATTCATCTTCATCAGCATCCTTTGCCAGTTTGTGATATTTGGCAAGTTCTTTATCATCAGCACCGTTCTTCTTGAGCATTGCCTTGATTTCATCAGCATAACCATTAAGTAAGGCCTGCATAGCTTCTCCATTACCATCTCCTCCATCTTCTTTCGGCATCATGTAATGGCCAACCTTATCATAGTTGGTTTTACCATTGATGTGCATTCTGTCACCGTCATGCCCCTCCTCATACCCACCGGTCTCTGCAATGAAAGCTTCTTTGCTTTCCTCCAATGAAGCAAATACCTCTTGTGTCCGAGCTCTTAGCTGTTCAGCTGCTACAATAACTGCCCGGTCTTCATCTCTGTTTCCCTTCTCTTCCACAGATTTGATCATACCTGAAAGAGTCTGACCATTTCTATTTGATGTTTCAGAATTAGCCTGTTCCAGACTTTGATTAATAAAGGCGAATTTGTCCAGAACCGTGGTACTCACATTCAGTGCCAGCAAAGCTGTAAGCACCAAATACATCATACCGATCATTTTCTGCCGCGGGGTTTCTTTTCCTCCTGCCATAATTAATTCGTTTTTTGGTTAACTATTGTTGATTGCCGCCACCTCTCATTGCAGTCAACATATTACCGTATACTTTATTAAGAGCTGAAATGTTCGATGTTAACTTATTTAATTCAGCCTGGAATGCAGAAGTTTCTTTACCAGCTTCGGCCATATTTTCGAGTGCCCCCGTTACATTGGAGTAAAACTTGTTAAGTGCTTTTGTATGGCTTTGAGCATCCTTCAACTCCATTTCATACACAGCGTTCAATGCTCCAAGGCTCTTGGTTACATTCAAAACCTGAGAATGATATTCTTTAGTATCCTTTGTAGCATCAGCCATGCCAGACATTGCTTCCATCGCTGAAGCATATGACTTGTTCATTTCAGAAAGTGATTTCGAAGCTGATTTTACATTAGTTGCATATTCGTTGGTTGCAACAGCTGCATCACTGAGGTTAGACATCTTTCTTGCTGAATCAGCCATGTTTCTCATGCCATCTCCCAGGCTTTTGATTAATTCCGGTCCGACCTTGGCCTCAGACAACATTTTGTCCATTTGGGCAGAAGCTCCTGTGGCAACAGGTACCGCAGCTCGTGGTTTTGCAGATGGTCCGTCATAATCATCTGCTAGTTCAGGGTATACTTTGGACCAATCAGTTTCTGCGTGCTTTGGCTCGAAGGCACTTAGGAAAAAGATAACGGCCTCTGTCAATAACCCAACTGTTAGCATCAACGCAGCACCTTCCATGTGAAGGATTTTGAAAAGTGCACCTACAATTACAACAGCCGCTCCAATTCCATACACTTTTGGCATTATGGTGGAGTAGAGTAACTCCTGAAATCCGCCTTTTTTGCTCATTTTTATTGTTATTTAGGTTAGTAAATTTATTCTTTATTCAGATTTTAAAATTCGTATCCGGAGGACCTACCAAGATAGGTCATTGCACACCTAAAACCAATAGAAGCTCTAGTGGTGTCTTTATGCTCATAAGTCCTTGTACCGGTCTCCAAGAAATAGGCTATGTCTTTCCATGATCCACCTCGAATTACCTTGTGAGGTATATTTTCATCGAAGTAGGTAGGGTTCAAATCCCAGGTAAGTGGCATTGCTGAAGGATTATACGCATCCTCGCACCATTCGGCTACATTACCAGACATATCATATAGGCCATACTCATTGGCAAAATAAGTTCCGACCGGAGATGTATATGCATATCCATCATCGAAGTAGTTACCACGACCAGGTTTGAAGTTTGCCAGAAGACATCCTTTTGCATTTCTGATATATGGATTTCCCCAAGGATACTTTGCCATATCCCTTCCACCTCTGGAAGCATATTCCCACTCTGCTTCTGAAGGCAATCTAAAGTTTGGCATAATTGGAAGTCCGACACTTGAACGATATTCATTCAAATATCTGGTTCTCCATTCACAGAAATACTTTGCAGCATTCCAGTTAACTCCTACGACAGGATAATCATCAAACGCCGGGTGAGACCAATAATACACAACTAGTGGATCTCCCATATGGTGGGTATAATCTCGAGTCCAGACAGTTGTGTCAGGAATGAGATCCGCAATCGAAAATCCAGAAGGTAAATCAATTTCTGAACCTTCGGTGATGTTTTGTGTGAACTGCCTATACTCATTATTGGTGATCTCCGTATCATCCATAAAGAATGCACCAATTGTAACCTGTTTATTGAAGTTGATTTGAGTTGCAGCTACATCTTCATCTGCCTGGCCCATGTGAAAAGTACCCGAGGGCACTGAGACCATACCAAAAGGCCTGGTCATTTCCCATCCTTGTCTATCCGGAGCTCCTAAAAGCTCACCTCTGTCTCCCTGGTTGTTGCCAAAAAGACCACAGCCTGAAAGAATTACAGCAAAGGCAAGGATTATACAATTAGATATTGTAAAAACACTCTTTTTATTCATAACACCTTTATTGAACATGCAAGTATGTAAAATAAACAAACTTTACCAAGAAATATTGTACGTTATCCGGCCTAAATATATAATCATAATACAAATCCTGGTAAGAATTGTCCCTTTTTTGGACGAACAGTTCTCAAGGTCTGACTAAAAATTAAACCTTGGAGTTTTTACTGCTTTTCGACCGCCAAGAATTAAATCCGGAAGATTGAACCTTAGGTAGATCTCGTGAGAAGTGGGTTGCTTGGCTTCCCTATCCTTAACCACATAGTCAAAGGAGTAGCCAAAGCGGAGTTGGTTATCCTCCAGAAAGCTATACCCTAAAAGAAGTGTAACGGATTCAGATCTCCTAAAGGATACACCTCCCCACATTTTGTCCTGATACATTGCAATTCCGCCCAACTCAAAAGTGTAAGATTTAAAATCAGTTCGAATCAAAGTGGTAGGCTTAAGAATGAAATCCCTGGAAATGCCAATGGCTGTTCCTGCGCTTATTATATAGTTGGTACTTATCTGATTGTTGAATGATTCGCCAGAAGCTAACTGTGCCCCAAAATCAAAAGACGGCTCCAACAGGTTAATGACTGAGAAGCCAATAAAGTAGTTTCTATTGGATTGGAAATAAAGACCGGCATTTAAATCTGGTCTCATTTGAGATTCTTTACCTTCAGGTAGACCAGGCTCCGGTTCAACTGACCTGAATCTTCCAAAATCGAGTGACTGGGAAAACAGAACCGGCATCAACCCAAACGAAAGCTGACCAAACCTGAAATCCTTTTTATAGGACACTGAAAACCGAGCCTGCATATTTGTGACATTCGCAACCCGATCGTTTGATAGCGAAACACCAACTCCTGAAAACTTTCCTTCTGCAGGAATGACTAATGAGATCAATTGGCTCGAAGGAGCTCCTCCGTTTCCATCGAATGTGGAGGTGTAACCCAGCCATTGGCTTCTATGATGGCCTGCTACAAAAGCCTGCCTTTCAACCCCAACCCAAGCCGGGTTATAATAGGATGGGTTGAACATGTAGTGATTGAAGAAAAAATCATTCTGCCCGGCTGCTAAAAACCCGGAAAGGAAAGTGATCAAAAACAGTCGTTCCTTTAGCCACGAATTCATAATGTAAGTATAACGCTTACAAATGAATAACCCTTACTGAATGTTGTTCGCCTCTCTAATATAAGTTTCAATAGCCCCGGTCATAGAGGGAGCATTGGGGAGAGGAGCCTGAATATCCAGGATCAGACCAGCATCTTTTACTGCCTTCGAAGTAGTTGGTCCGAAAGCGGCAATTCGCGTATTGTTCTGTTTGAAGTTTGGGAAATTACTGAACAATGACTCTATTCCAGATGGTGAAAAGAACGCGATAACATCATACGTCACATCATCAAGATCAGATAGGTCAGAAGCAACGGTTCTATAAATGATTGCTTCAGACCAATCGTATTCATTCTCCTTCAGGAAATTAGGGATTTCGTTTGTTCGGATATTTGAACATGGAAAGATGAATTTCTCATCTTTGTGCTTCTTGATAACTCCCAATAAATCGGCAGCTGTTCGCTCTCCTGTAAATATTTTTCTCTTACGAATTACGATGTACTTCTGAAGATAATTAGCCGTCTGTTCTGAGATACAGAAATATTTCATATCCGACGGTATTTCAATCTTACTCTCGGTAGCAAGACGGAAAAAATGATCTACCGCATTACGGCTTGTGAAGATTACTGCAGTATGATCAAGAATATTAATTTTTTGTTTTCGGAACTCCCTGATATCAACCGGATCAATTTCAATAAATTGGCGGAAGTCAATTTTCAAATTGTACTTTTCCGCTAATTTGAGATATGGAGAATTCGAATCAGTCGGCTCAGGCTGGGAAACTAATATGCTTTTTACTTCTCTTGCTCGCTCTTTATCCAACACTAACAGATCTTCAGTAGCACTCATCTTAGGACACTAAGTTTATAACTATTTAAAGAACCATCCCATTATCAAAATGGAAGGTATTAATTCGGTGGCACAAAGGTAGGAAATTATCAGCAGTTTTTGATATGAAGAATTAATAACAAATTTTATAATGAACCATAACTCAAATAGTATTAACACACCAAAAAAGTAGTAGTAGAAGTGTGGGCTTATCCAGGTTTCCTGTGACGGTTTGAGAAGATAATCCCACAGGATGATGATGAACATTATCAATATGAAATACCCGCTGAAATTGACAAGATCGAAGAGTTGCCAATCCTTGAGTTTTCTCATTCGAAACAAACTAGCTATGACTTGAATCAGCACTCGCTTCATGAGATAGAACAAAAAGACCCATACCGTGATCTGTCCCCACAAGGTAAGGTATCCTACAAGGTCAGCAGGAAGATTGAACACTCTCAGGTCAATCTTCTGACTGATATAGATGCTCTCAAATGCAAGAGTCGCACTCACAAGAAAGATCATCACCACATTGGCGCGATGATAGAAACTGGTATTGATAAACTGATAGGAGCTCGCTTTTAGTGAAAAGGTCTTGTTAATGAAGAAATTGAAGCGGGACGGAAAGCTTGATGCAAAAATTGCAAAGAGAGCAAGTAAGGTGATGATTGCAACCACATTGAATTCACCAAAGGCTGACCGTGTACTTCTAGGTTGCGCGATTTCATCTCTGAGTACTTTGAAGTTTTCGTAAACTACCTGTTCACACTTAAACTCCTCGAGCTTACTTGAGCTCAATGAGACAAACAGCGTATCATTGGATGAGAGTGAGAAGAGGTAGGATGGATCGATCGTTTTGCATCCTTCCAGTGAAGTTGCAAGTTGCCCGTTCACCCAAACGAATAACTCATTCTCATTACAAATTCGAATTTGGCCTCTTGGGAGTTCGTTTAGGAAGAATCCTACTTTTCTTTCAGAAGACCAGTTCGTCACCGCTTCGATACCCCCATCCTGATTTGTGGTGATCAGTACTTTGGTGTAATCTTTTACCACTACTGTATCTACCTGGGAAAAAGCTGCACCGTAGGTAATTAAGAGTATGACGAACAGTCGAACTTTAATCATTTAAAATCTTGTAGTATATCCAAAGTGAGCCTTTAGATTTCTGAGATCTAAATCCTGATCTGCTGATTTGCCGATCGCAAATGCAAATCTAAACTGGCCGGAGGAAGTAGCCAGAGAAAATCCCAGGCCTGCTCCATAAGGGCTTTCCGAAAATCCACGATCCGTATAGATCAATTGATCATAGAATACATATAGATAACTACCTCTTTCAAAAAACGACCTAAACTCCGACTTGCTCATAAAGAACCGGTCGGCAAAAAAGAATTTTTCGTTGAACCCTCTCAGAGAATTGAGGCCTCCTAATCGGTACCGTTCATTGCTGAGCAATTCGCCATTGTCTATAATTCCGGCTTCAAAGAATTGGTAGAAAGCCTGGCGTTTGAACAACTTCTTCTGAATTGCAAACTGCCAATCAAAACTGAAGATGTCTGTTTGCAGTTTTAATGTGTCATAAAAGGAATCAGGGATACTAAGGTTTTGATCAATTTGCTTGGTGCCTACACCTAGTCCCAGGCCCCACCAAACCCCGTCTGTGTATTGCTCCAGTTTGGCAGCATACCCCTGGCTCAAACGCATCCTATAAATATCCGAAGTGTAATCGGCGAAGTTGGATTGAGAAATAAATTCCTCTTCGTCCGTTAGAAGTGTACCAACATTTCTTGTATAATTCAACGAAAGTTCGATTGAAGCTGACAAATAGGTGCCCAGGCCTAAGCTTGTAGATCGAGTAAGGAAACTCGTGTCCTGTTTCAGTAGATTAAATTCAAACATTGGTGCCAACTTAGCGTCCAGAAAGAAGGGGTGTTTGTAGCGGAGCTGTAGTTCCTGGGACTCCTCATCGAATCGCTCCCAATGCAATTCGAATTCTTTACCTGATCTAAACATATTATTGATTGAAAGGTCAATACTTCCAATCACCGAGGATTGTGCCTCTGCCTGTTGCAAACCAAGAACTCCCTGAAACCGGTTGCTCTCTTCTTCAACAATGTCCAAATAGAGTGTGGCCCTTTCCTTTTGAAAAGATAAGTCCACTGGCCGTCTTAATCTCAGGAAGGGAGATCGACCCATTTTGATCACTACCTGATGATATTCTAATTCACTAAAAGGTTTTCCAGGCACATGATCAATTAATTGGTAGAGGTAGTGGTGATTGGTTTTAATTGGATTGAAAAAGAATGCAGAGTCATTTAAGATGAGAGGACCCTTTGACTCAATCATTCGAGCTGTGACTGTCTCTTTTGTGAGTCTTACTGAATCCAGCTTTATTGATGCGAATGGATAACCGGAATTTGTTAGGCTTTGAATTCTTTTGTTTATCCCTTTGGGAATACTCTTATTTTTTATTCCATCAACCTCTATCTCAGATTTCTTTCCTTTATGGAGATATACGCTTATACCCGAGTTGTTTTGCGAGACTGAGTCCAAACCACTGAATAGATAACCATCAGAGACTGCTTTTTGATGAGCCTTTCTTACGTAGTTCGTTATTTCAAGCGTATCACGAAATACCTTTTCGTCAGCTAATTTGCCATCTTGAAAAATGCGCGTGCTTATTTGGGAATAAGAGGCAAATGAGGTCAGTAAGAATAGCAGAAAAAGACTTCTTTGCATCAGTGTTTGCAATTTAGCCTTAAAACATGGCAGGGATTTATATCCATATACCATTTTGTCGTCAGGCATGTCATTACTGTGACTTCCATTTCAGTACAAATCTTACACTGATTGAAGACATGATCAATAGCCTTGGAAAGGAGTTGGTGAGTCGAAGAGGTTACCTTAACGAGCCTGTTCAATCGGTCTATTTCGGCGGTGGAACTCCATCCATACTTGACCCTAATCAGATAAGTTTTCTTTTGCGGTTGATCAAGGAAAATTACCAACTGGATGACTCGGTTGAGATAACGCTTGAAGCTAATCCGGAGGACCTGGATCAAAAGAAACTTCAACAGTTCCAAGCTGATCAAATCAATCGATTGAGTATTGGCATTCAAAGCTTTTCAAACAGCCAATTGCAATGGATGAATAGAGTTCACAATTCTGATCAATCCACAGAAGCTTTTAAACTTGCCAGGGATAGCGGTTTTAACAATATCTCTCTCGACCTGATCTATGCGATCCCCAAGGGTGAACCCTCGGACTTTGACAATAGTCTAAGCAAGTTGGTGGAACTCAACCCTGAGCACATTTCTATTTACGGTCTTACGATTGAAGAAAGGACGGTTTTTGGAAAGTACGTTCAACGTGGAACGTTGGAGGAGCTTGACGAAGAAATTGCCGCCACTCAATATCTGGCCACTATCGAACATCTTGAATCTCATGGCTATCGACAATATGAAGTTTCTAATTTTTCTAAGCCTGGTTTTGAATCAAAACACAATTCCTCCTACTGGTCTGGTAAACCGTATTTAGGAGTAGGCCCTGGTGCCCACTCTTATGATGGCAGATCCAGACAGTTTAACATTAGAAACAACGCTAGGTATATCAAGGCACTTCAACAGAATGATAACTATTTTGATCGTGAAGATTTATCATCTACGCAGTTAATGAACGAACGCATTCTTACAAGTTTGAGAACCATTAACGGTATTGATCTTTCAGGTTTCTCTGATTCATTTGAAATTGACTTACAAGCTGTACGCCAACAATCAATTGGCTCATTAATCGACCAGGGCATCATGGTGTTAGAAGACCAATATTTAAAACTCACACGAACAGGTTTTTTAGTAGCTGATGAAATCGCACTGAAACTGTTTTTTGAGGAATAACTGCTACTTTTGAGCCCCATGGATGAAATGACCAAAAAGGCCATCATGCTCCTTAAATCACTCATCTTCCACTATCACGGTTTGGATGAAGAGGAGCGTCAGATTTTAGAGGACTCTGCGAAGGAGCTAGACGCTATGAGCGAAATGAAATGGGCGAATGATTTTATCGCTGAAGATTACATTTCAGCGTTTGAAAGGTCGCGTGAATTCCTTCAGAAAATATTCACAACTATGTCCGAAGACGAGCGGATCAACCATTTGGTTTCGGTTTGGAATGCTAACAACAGCAAGGGCTATTTAACTGAAATGGAAACCACCGCAATTCTTACGTTATCCAAAGACTGGAAGGTGGAAAAAGACTTCCTTGAAAGCGTAAAGGACTAGAGACTCATCATCTCTCTAAATCGGGCAGACTGCCTCCTGCTTACTTCAATTTTCTCACCTCCTTTTAATTGAACCAGCAGCCCTCCATTGAACCAGGTATCAATTGATTCTACCCAGCCTAAGTTAATGATGTGCTTCCTACTCGCCCGAAAGAACGTGCGATCGTCCAGGCGTTGATCCAGGGCATTGAGTGACTTGTGGATCATCGGCTTGAAGTTTTCAAAATATACCTTGATGTAATTACCATCTGACTCAAACAGTCGAACATCTGACAACCTGACAAACCAACATTTATCTCCATCCTTCACAAACACCTGGTCGTCCCCTCCCAACTTGTGATCCCTTCCTCCGGGCTTTCTGGATGCTTTCATCTGGATCTTCTGCACACTTTCTGAAAGCCGCTCTGCCTGGATCGGTTTTAGCAGGTAATCCAATGCATTGAAATCAAATGCTTTTAATGCAAACTCGTCGTAAGCTGTCGTGAATATAACCTGGGGGACACGCTCCATGCTTTCGAGTAATTCAAATCCTGTTTTGCCAGGCATTTGTACATCAAGAAATATCACATCGGGATCATGTGTTTCAATTTTCTCCAGTGCTTCGTCCGCGTTTACCGCCTCATCCACCACTTCAACCTGGGGATGATTTTCGAGTAAAGTGATCAGTTCCTTCCTTGCCAGGCGTTCGTCATCTATGATAATTGCCTTCATACTTTGGGTATTGAAATTGTTGCTAAGACCGTCTTGGAATCCTCATTCTTTATACTAAAAGCGGCCTTGTCCTCATATAACAATTCAAGCCGCTTTCTACTGTTCTCCAAACCAAAACCCCTCCTTCCCTTCTTCTCATTCGAAAGTTGCCCTGTGTTACGGATTTCCAATATAAGATGTTTTTTCTTAGCTGTTGTACAGATACTAATTGTCCCCCCCTCTTTTAAGTTAGAAATCCCATGTTTAATTCCATTTTCTACGAGAGTTTGAAGCATGAGGGGTGGAATCAGGTATTCTCCTGATCGTCTATCTATATCAAAATGAATCGACAACCGTTCCTCGTATCTTATCGATTCAAGTGCCAGGTAATCCATTACGGTTTTCAGTTCTTCACTGAAAGAAACCAGCTTCTTGCGATCAGTCGTCAGAGAGTTCCTTAAGATATGGGAGAGTTGAGTAATTGACTCTTTCGATTTGGCAGGGTTCTCATCAACCAACGCGCGAATACTATTCAGCGAATTGAAAATGAAGTGAGGATTGAGTTGTGCCTTTAAGTTATTCAATTCTGCTTCTTTGGCCTGGGCCTCCATTTTCAGTGATTTGTTGTATCGATCGATGTAGTGAAAAGTGAAGTAGAAAATGGTCCAAAGGAAGTAGACTACCCAATACCCGGCAATATTGATTGCCATCGTCACAATCATCAGGTCAATCTGACTTACACCGCCGGAAAAGTATTGAATGAAAAGAAGGAAAAGATAATTTGAACCGCTCAACAAGAGTGTTGAAATCAACAGTCGGGGCAGCAAGCTGGCGAGTTTCAGATTCAGCCATTTCAGTCTGATAATTATTTCCCTGAAAACGTGTGTTGAAAGTACATAATAAAACACCTGCCATACTTCACCGATGACCTGATCCACATCGAATCTTTCGGCGAACGTGTAGAGGAATACCTGGAACGCTCCCCACGATCCCCAACCCAAAATCTGGCAGATCCAATATATTCTATACTTAGTCATCTGAGGCTAAGCTAATAAGACGTTTGATGATAAGCACATGTTGAAATTTTGTTAATAATAATTAACAAAACCCTCCATTTTATTCTCCGTAAGCACATAATAGGACTACAACTCAAAATAAAATAAGGAATGAAAATATTACTCACTAGCTTCCTGATTGCTATAGGTATGCATGCAGGAACTTCTCTTCTTAATGGCACTGATCAGGAAGAACTTGAAATGATGGTGTTGGCTGAAGAAGCGCTCAAAGACAAAGTAAAAATTTACGATTATCAAGGTAGCCTGATTACTGAATTCAAGGCAGAAGATGTGGCCAATAATGACATCACGGTATCCAACTACCTGATACTCAACAGCAGTGATTACGCGTTCACTTACCTGGGAGACTACTACTATTTGAGAGACTAAGCTAGGTTTAGTTCTTCTTTGAGGAATTTACCGGTATAGCTCTTCTTACATTTAGCCACCTCCTCGGGTGTCCCCTGGGCAATGATCTCACCACCTCCTGATCCTCCTTCGGGACCAAGGTCAATGATGTGATCTGCTACCTTAATGACATCCATGTTGTGCTCAATGACAAGGACCGTATTTCCTTTGTTTACCAATCGCTGCAATACATCAAGCAGGTGCTCAATATCCTGGAAGTGCAAACCCGTTGTTGGCTCATCTAAAATGTAAAAGGTTTTACCAGTGTCCTTTTTAGAAAGCTCGGTAGCAAGCTTAACACGTTGTGCTTCTCCTCCTGATAATGTCGTAGCATGTTGCCCCAGCGAGATATACCCCAATCCAACTTCATGCAATGTTTGAAGCTTTTTCACAATTCGGGGTTGGTTGGCAAAAAATTCAACTGACTGAGAAACCGTCATATCCAGGACGTCTGAGATTGACTTCCCTTTGAATCGAACTTCAAGCGTCTCTCTATTGTATCGCTTTCCTTTACATGTTTCGCAAGGGACATGTACATCAGGAAGAAAATCCATTTCGATCAATCGCATTCCTCCTCCACCACAGGTTTCACATCTACCTCCTTTGACGTTGAAAGAAAACCGACCTGGCTTGTATCCTCTGATCTTGGCTTCCGGGAGCTCGGAAAACAGGCTCCTGATATCTGAGAATACTCCGGTATACGTCGCGGGATTTGATCGTGGGGTCCTTCCAATCGGAGACTGATCTACTTCGATGATCTTATCGAATTGTTCATCTCCAACGATCTTTTTATATGGTAAAGGTTCCTTTCTACTCTTGTAAAGCTTCTTCTTTAATAGTGGATAGAGCGTATCATGTATCAAGGTTGACTTACCACTCCCTGATACCCCGGTGACCAGGATCAAGTTGCCCAACGGAAGCTTAAGATCAACGGATTTCAGATTATGTCCTGTGGCACCATACAGTTCAAGCCATTTCCCATTTGTGGTCCTACGTTCGTCAGGGATTTCAATTTTTCGCTTGCCATTCAGATAGTCGGCAGTTGCACTGGTAAGTTTTACAAAAGTCTCAGGGTTCCCACTCCCTACTATACTGCCTCCATGACGGCCTGCTCCTGGACCAATGTCCACTACCTCATCAGACTGAAGCATCATGTCTTTATCGTGTTCAACTACGATCACTGTATTTCCCAGATCCCTTAGATCCTTAAGGGCCTGGATCAATTTGACATTGTCTCGCTGATGGAGACCAATACTTGGCTCATCCAGGATATATAAAACATTGACGAGCTGCGTACCAATTTGGGTAGCCAGACGAATGCGCTGTGCCTCACCTCCGGACAAAGATTTCAATGGACGATTAAGGTTGAGGTAATCCAATCCAACATCCAACAAAAAGCCAATCCGCTTTCGTAATTCTTTCAATATCTCGGTTGCAATTACCTTTTGACGTTCATCGAGATGGGCTTCTATATTGCCCATCCATTTCCCAAGGGTTGCGATATCCATTTCCCCAAGCTCGCCGATATTACGATCACCGATCTTGTAATGAAGAGCCTCCTTTTTTAGCCGCATCCCATTACATTCCGGGCAGACTTTGGAATCTGTGAACTCCTTTACCCATGCCTGGATCTTTTCAGACCCACCATCTTTCTGTTTCTCCAGAAACCTGATGATCCCTTCAAACTTTGTATTCCAATCCGTTCCAGGGTATTTCACCGAACTTACTGCCACTGGAACATCGTCTCCATATAACAGGATATTTATCACTTCTTCCGGGATCTTCTTAATTGGTGTCGAAAGGTTGACTTTGTTTCGCTTAAGGATCGCATCAATCTTCTTGAAGATCCAGATATCTCTGTATTCGCCAAGTGGCAGGATACCTCCCCGGCTGATGCTAAGTTCAGGATCAGGAATTACAGAGTCCTTCGATATTTCTTCAATCACTCCCAATCCATGACATTCAGGACATGCCCCATAAGGCGAGTTAAAAGAAAAGGTATTGGGAGCCGGATCATCATAGGCAAGGCCTGTCTCTGGATCCATCAGGTTCTTGGAAAAGTGTGCAATGCTCTCATCCGATTTCAGGATCATCATCACTCCACCACCATGCTTCAGGCAAGTATTGACTGACTGCCTGATACGTGCTTTGTCTTTGGTAGCAACCAGTATCCGATCTACTACAATTTCGATATCATGCGTTTTGTATCGATCGACCTGCATCTTGGGAGCCAGTTCCGTCACCTCTCCATTGACACGGACTTTCGTGAATCCCATCTTTCGTATCTGAACAAATAGTTCCCGGTAGTGGCCCTTTCTCCCCTTAACTACAGGTGCGAGCAACGTAAGCTTCTCTTTATCGAATTTGTCAAGGATCAAATCAATGATCTGATCCTCAGACTGACGGGTCATGCGATTTCCCGAAAGATAAGAATATGCTTCACCAGCTCTAGCATAAAGCAATCTCAAAAAATCGTAGATCTCTGTAACTGTGCCAACCGTGGACCTTGGATTCCGAGAGGTAGTTTTTTGCTCAATGGAAATTACCGGACTCAATCCCTCAATTTTATCCACGTCCGGACGCTCCATGTCGCCAATAAATGAACGGGCGTAAGCACTAAAGCTTTCCATGTACCGCCTTTGCCCCTCAGCATAAATGGTATCGAAAGCGAGTGATGATTTGCCACTGCCACTAATCCCTGTTATCACGATCAACTTATTTCTCGGAAGTTTTAAATTGATGTTCTTCAGGTTGTGCTCACGCGCACCAATTATCTCGATAACTTCTTCTCTCTTTTTCAATGAATGCGTGGTGAATTATCTTCCTAGCAGACGCGAATTTAAAAGTTTGGTGTAAGATTATATCGGCTGTAGAAATCATCTATTACCTGAACCGCTTCAGTAGCTGTATCAACCACTGAAAAAAGATCCAGATCATCAGAGTTGATGTTGTTTTCTTGCTCCAGCATCACTTGCTTCAACCAGTCGACCAGGCCTGACCAAAATTCCGTTCCCACCAGAATGATCGGAAATCTTCCAATTTTCTCCGTTTGTATCAACGTGAGCGCTTCGAACAGTTCATCCATCGTCCCAAATCCGCCAGGTAAGACAACAAATCCTTGTGAATATTTGACGAACATCACTTTGCGAACAAAGAAGTAGTCAAAGTCAATTATTTTGTCCCTGTCTATGTAGATGTTATGACTCTGTTCGAAAGGGAGATCGATGTTCAGACCTACTGATTTACCGCCCTGAGAGTTAGCTCCTTTATTGCCGGCTTCCATGATTCCCGGCCCCCCTCCAGTAATCACCCCATACCCATGCCTAACCAGCTTGGCCGCCACCTCAACTGCTGTCTCATAGTATTTGTTACTTGGTTTGGTCCGAGCTGATCCAAATATGGAAACACAAGGTCCAATTTTGGCCATCTTTTCAAACCCTTCCACAAACTCTGCCATCACCTTGAAGATCACCCAGGAGTTGGCGGTTTTTATTTCCGTCCAGTTTCTCTCTTTGAATGCATCAATGATTTTTGCCCGCTGTTCTTCCGTGATTTCTTTCTCTTCCATCTTTACGTTAGTAAGTCTTTCAGTGCAGAATCTAACGAAGTAAAACGGAAATTAAATCCAGAATTCTCGATTTTTTTACTTGAAACTTTGTTCCCACCAAGCAGGATCACTGCCATTTCTCCAACCAGCAATTTCAAGGCAAATCCAGGTACATTGGGCAGGAAAAACGGCCTGGAAAGCGATTTTGCTATTGACTTACTCAGTGCTCTATTTGTGACAGGCTGTGGAGCTACTCCATTGAATACACCCGACTCATTACTTTCAACCAGATGACTGAAAATCCTGCATAGATCATCCACATGAATCCAACTCATGTATTGCTTTCCAGAACCTAAAGCGGCTCCCAACCCAAGCTTAGTTGGTCGCATCAACTCTTTCAGGGCTCCTCCTTCCTCACTCAACACGATCCCCACCCTGACAATCGAAACCGGAATCTTCAATTCTTCAAATTTCTTGACCTCATTCTCCCAATCTTCTACTACATCAGCCAAAAAGCCTTCACCTTTTTGATGATCTTCTGCTATCAACTCTTCTCCAGTATCCCATCCGTAGTAACCGATAGCGGATGCCGAGATGAAATGTTTCAATCCTTGATTGTAAGCCTTTACCGTTTTATATAGCAATCGGGTCGAATCAATCCGGCTATCATAGATCTCTTTCTTCCAGGATTCACTCCATCGCTTGCCCGCCACGCTTGCCCCCGCCAGGTGGATGATCATATCTGTATGTTTGACAGCTTCCTCATCGATTTCCTGTTTTTTGACATCCCAGTAAAATGATGGGTACTTTCCATTCGTTGGATTACGAGATAGGTGGCTTACTTCATAACCATGTGAAGCTAGCAGTTCACTTAATTGCATTCCTACTAAACCGGAACCTCCGGAAATCAAGATCTTTTGGGATTGGGTAGGTAGCTTTGTTGAAGTATCAGACATGAAAGAATCAATTTATAAAAATACCCTTGTCACAGCCCTTTTGTTTTCATGTTTTCTGATTTCAGGACAGAAAAAATTTGATCTTGGACTGGAAGCAACAAGCTTCGAAGCAGAAGGGAAAACGCTAACAGGCTATTCCAGTTCGTTTGACTTCACAAGGGATGAGGTACGCAAGGGTTGGTGGAGATATGCGAGAAAGTTTGGCAGTCCTTTGGATATGAGAACCTACTATAAAGTAAAGATACCCTCTGAAACAACTGACGGTAATATTGACCTTTGGATCTATACCCAAACAATTAATGAGGCTGGGGTAGTTACTTTCCATGTTGGTTTGGAAGAAAGCAAATACAAGGTACAGGTAGAGGAGTTGCTGAGAGAATTCAAAAAGTCACATTATATCCAATTCTATCTGGATGAATTAAAGCTAAGAGAGTTGGAAGCTGAACGCTTAAGTAGCGCTTATGAATCTGCCCTACTAGATGAAGAGAAAGAAAAGGCATTGACTGATTTGAAGTCAAAACAAAACGAAATCGAAAAGCTAAAGGGAGAGATCCGAGTGATCACAGATCAATAACATCCTTCTTAACATCCAAGTAACATTCAGATTCTAGATTCGCTTTTCAAATGATCTCGGAATGAAAAAGCTTTTAATCCCAACTGTTGCTTGTACACTGATTTTTTTCTCATGCAGTCAGTCAGCGGATACAGACCCCTGTGCCACATTCGATCAGTTAGATCGCCAGATGCTGGATTTGATACAGGAAATTAAAGATACGCATGCGACTGATGTCAAATTCCTAGAAGAATTCAATATGGAGCAAGTCTTCTGGATCCAATATAGGGATACACACTTAAGGGCCATTTATCCGAAGGATTGGGATCGCCACTATAGGCAAAATTTTGGAAAAGAGATTTTTAACCCTTGTAAATGCAAGGAAATGGTGAGAATGACTAGACTGAGAATCAGAGAATTAGAGCTTTGGAAGACAGGGGGGCCAGTCCAACAGAATGAATGTCCAAGCCAATGGAGGTAATAATAAAGGGTTGTCTAAGACAACCCTTTATATTTTGATATATCTGTTTATTTAGAACTCATACCTAAATCCAAGGCTTACCCTTGTTCCGGGTGATCTAGCCTCAAATGTCTCGTTAGGAACTCCAAAACTTTCATACTCCCACTCTCGCCTATCATTCAAGACATTGTTTACGCGAAATGTAAGCCTCATATTATCAGTAGGACCGAAGGTCTTGATAGCACTAAAATTCAAACTGTTGAATGGCACGCTATACACATCCGGAAATCCATTCACACCTCCTGTGTATGTTAACGTTCTTCCCTGCACATTGTAGTACAAACCTATTTCTAGTCCTTTTTCAAAGCCATCATAAGCAAGACCAGCATTTATTATATAAGGTGACTGTCCTTGCAACTCCCTCTTGTTATCGAGTTCCTGTCCGGGACGTCCTGAAGCGACCCTTGACTCAAATTCCTGGTCTGTCATCGTAATCTCTGATTCAGAAAATGTCGCATTACCATTGAAGAAGAAATTGGTTAATGATGGATCAATGAATTTCAAGCTCTTGCGAAACTCCACTTCTGTTCCGAATACTGTTGCATCTCCAACATTTTGTGGTTGAAATGTCTTACTCGAAGCTGCTGAACGCAATTGCACAATTTCGATTGGATCGCTTAGCATTTTATAGAAAAATGATAATGAAAAAGTCTCTCCACGCTCCCCAAACACTTCGTACCTAAGATCAATGTTATCAATAAGAGTCGATCGAATATTCCCGTCCCAAAGCGTATCTCCCTGATTGGTGATTGGGCTTAATGCGCCGAGGAAAGTTCTGTCTGTAAGTGGGTCGAAGTACTCAATAAAGGACGCTTCTTTGAATGAGTACCTAGCAATGGTTCTGGTATAAGCAAACCTTAAGTTTTGATTTTCTTTTAAGCTGTAAATGAAATTACCCGTAGGGAACAAGTTGAATTCATCAATAACTGTTTCATTGTTAAGCGTATCACCACTTTGATTAACACCTGTATAGTTTTGGGAAAAATCTTCTCCCCTTAGACCCACAATAGCTTTTAATCTTGGGGCCGGTTTTACCTCTGTCGAGACATAAAATGAATTAACAGTCGAAGAAGCATCATATTCATTTACGTTACCGCCTAAGAACTGAGCCTGGAAGAAATTGCCGTCAGCATTTGGGAATAGATTCTCTTCGAGAGTAATCTCATCAAAATCTCCAACAAAGTCCTCCTGGTTAACATTCCAGTCAAACCCGCGAATGATGAAGTTACGGTCTTTATGGGTTGATCCTATTCCTAAACTCAGCTTAGCCTCGTCATTAAAAACCTGGAATTCTTTTCTAGCATCAAGACGACCAGCGTAGTTAGACTCTTCCAAATCCCGCCAGATTCTAATCGGAAAGTTGGTGTTACCCGGAGAGATTTCTACTTCACCAGTAAAATCTCCATCCCCATCTCTAAGTCTTTCATATAGTGTATTCCTGACGTCCGGATCAGATATTGTCGAGAACGTCGGAGAAAACTTCCAATCCACTTTCCATGTATTAAGGAAATGCTCGCCAGATACGAAATAATTGGTTAAAGCCTTCTCGGAGTATTCCAAGTTGTTTGAAAAACCTATAAGATCAGTACCTATTTCCGGAGTTCGAACTAATTCAAATGACCCTGCTTTGGATTCTCCATTCTGTAGTCTCATGAAATTAAAGCGATACTTCGAGTTGTTTCTTTTCAAACCAAAGCCTGCTAACCCACCCAACAAAACATTGTTCGTTCCATATGAACCAAGCCGTTGGTCCGCCAACACTAACTCCTCCTGTGTTGGTCTCACGAGGTATGTACTATACTCCACATCATCATAATACTCCGTATTGTTCTTATAAGAAACCGCAAAGTTGTATCCCAATGTACCTAAGGAAGTTTCCTTTTGATCCCCGTATGAAAATCCTAAATTGAAATCCATGAAACTACTCTCTCGCATGGCAGCCAATTGAGGATTAAACCCCTGAAGTTGTGAAATGAACAATTGCTGCTCACCTGGAGATAAGAAAATTGGATTGTTAGACCCTTGAAGTAAATCATCATCTGCAATATGTAGCTCCCTTGATCCATCATCAAACCCAAGCCAGTCCGTACCTCCTCCTTCATACGTTAAATAGTCGCTGTTGAAATGCATGGAAGGATTATACCCAAAGCCAAATGAAGCCGACATATTTCGTACGTCAGGGATATCTGTTGTTTCTAAGTTAACAAGACCCCCAGTGAAATCGGCAGGAAGGTCAGCTGTGAATGTTTTTGCTACAATTACATTGTTCAACACGTTAGTTGGGAAAATATCCATCTGTAAGGTATTTCTATCAGGATCAAGTCCAGGTATATCCATCCCATTCAATAAGGTTTTAGTATACCGGTCGCCCAAGCCTCTTACATACACATATTTTCCTCCTTCGATCGATACTCCGGTAATTCTTTTGGCTGCAGATGCTGCATCGCTATCTCCGATCTTTCGGAAGCTAGCTGCTGAGATTCCATCTATTAGGCTTGCCGATTTTCTTTTTACCGTCAAAAGAGCTGTTTCAGTTGTTTTAACCACCTCAGCTGTGATCACCACTTCTTCAAGTAGTTCAACATCTTCTTTCAGTCGTAACTGATCAATGACTGTTACTTTGTCAGTTTGAACATTAAGTCCGGTAATTGTTATTGCCTGAAAACCGACAAAAGAGGCCTGCACATCATAGGTACCCTCAGGCACGCTAATATCAAATTTTCCATCAAAGTCAGTGATGGAACCGTTGGTTGTACCTTTGATCTGAACGGTTACTCCAAATAGTGGCTCCCCTGAAGCATCATCAATAACCGTCCCTCGAATATTACCATTTTGAGCGTACAGATAAACACTCATAAAAAGGAGTAATAAAGCCGTCAGTAAAGATCTCATATCATTAAATGTTAGTTAGTCTAAATACACAATAAACCCGGCAGGATCACTACCGGGTTTATAATCAATATTTGAATGTTAGTTAAAATCCGTCATTAAGGTCAGCAAATGTCCAAGATGTAAACTCAGATGTTGTTGCTCCAGCATTAGTAGCTGATGTTACTATTGTAGAATTAGCAGCAGCAAGGAACACGTCACCTAGCGTAGTGGTTGGTGTTCCATCATCATCCCAAGTATCGATTATTTCAATGTTGGTGAATGTATTGGTAATACCAGTTTTTCCAGCCACCATATCAAAAAACTGAGTTGTATTGTCGTTCATGCCATAGAAATAAATTCCGGACATAGTAACGTTTGTGTCATCATCAACATCTATCGAACCTCCTGATCCACCTAGATCAACAGAGAAGTTAGAGATTGTATGAACACTAGTTTGTGTATCATCGGAACCTTCACCACCATCAAGCTCGAATGCTCTGTCTCCAGCCTCAATAATGATTCCGTTATTAATAGTACCTGCATATCCCTGATCAGTGTCAACTGCATCATCACCATTTGCCCATACAAGAACGTGTGAAACACTTACTGTCCCTCCGAAGAACTCAACTCCGTCATCCTGGTTAGCAACAACTTCGATGTGGTTTACAGTAGTTCCAGACCCTACACCTCCGAAAGTGATACCATTGATCTCGTTTCCTTCACCAATATTTGATCCGCCATGTCTTACGGATACGTAAGTAAGGGTCCCAGAATTGTCATTAGCAGTGGATCCTCCGTAGATACCATTGGCATCAGAAGGAGGAATACCTTCGATATTAGCAGTCGCATTATCCCCAGATACGAAAATTGGTGCATTACCAAGGATAATTAAGCCACCCCACAAGCCATCAATCTCTTCAGACATGTTTGGGCTATTGATCGATCCAGGCTCAATGTTGTCTGCTGTTGAAGTGAAAATAATAGGAGCAGCAGCAGTTCCGGCAGCATTAAGTGTTGCTCCCTGCGCAATTACTAGAGCCGATGCATTAGCGCCAGTTCCAGCTTCTCCCTTGATGATCGTTCCAGCAGCGATGTTCAATGTAGCACCAGAAGTAACAGCAATTCGTCCAGATAATACGTAAACGTTATCTGCAGTCCAAGAAGCATCAGATGTGATATTAGCGGACACAGAAACAGTTCCGAATTCATTTACTGTCAAAGCATGTTGGACAGTCACTTCGTCATCTTCAGAATCTGTAAGTGTGAACACTAAGGTTCTTACACCAATTGAAAGATCAGAAGTGCCAAGAGTTACATCGACAGTTGCTGAAGTCTCACCAGCTGTAATTAGTGATGAAAGATCAATAGCAGTTCCTCCATCCACAGAAACAGTGAAAGTCGCGAATCCGTCACCAGCTGCAAGAGCCACTCCAGAAACAGTTAGGTCATCACCTTGTTTTACTGTAGCCGAAGCAGGAATTCCAGTAATCGACAAATCACCAGGAACTATAACAGTTCCTCCATCATCATCACCGCATGATACCATAAAAATGGTCGCAGTGATCAAGGTCGCGATAGATAAAAGTTTTCTCATGATTGAATTTTAATTAGGAGTTAATTTTCTAAATCAATTACAAGGGCAAAAGTGAGGCGGTTATGTTAACTCCTTCAGCAACGATTGTTACGATACCGTTAAACTAATATTAGGTTTGTAACCCCTGTATTAGGAATGTTAAGGAATCGTGAAGTAAGGTGGGGTTAGTACACTTTAGAGCAAGAAAACGGGGTTTTTCTTACTTACCAATCTGAACCTTGGACAGGATCGATTCAATGATATCCATTGTGGAAACTCCATCCGCTTCTGCTTCATAGTTCAACAGTATACGGTGGTTCATCACATCCATGGCAATTTCCTTCACATCCTCCGGCAATACGTAATCACGCTGATTGAAGAATGCGATCGCTTTGGCTGCCAGGTTTAGGTTGATCGAAGCTCTTGGAGAGGCTCCAAACTGGATATACTGGGCCTCATGGTCCAGTTTGTAGGCTTTTGGATTCCTGGTAGCAAAGACCAACTCAATGATGTATCGCTCGATTGATTCAGATACAGCCACCTGGTTGATCTCATTTCTGATAGAGAAAATGTCTTCTTTGGAAAGCACCGTTTGAGGTTCCGGGCTAAAGGACAGGTCTGCTATTCGGCGCATCACCTGAAGTTCATTTTCC
Organism: Cyclobacteriaceae bacterium; assembly: GCA_965267415.1. Taxonomy (GTDB): domain Bacteria; phylum Bacteroidota; class Bacteroidia; order Cytophagales; family Cyclobacteriaceae; genus Ekhidna. The sequence continues at coordinate 2,620,893 of OZ253955.1, forward strand.
TTATCCAGGTATCCAACGTGGACTTTTAACATGAAGCGATCTACCTGTGCTTCAGGTAACGGATAGGTTCCTTCCTGGTCAATTGGATTCTGTGTCGCCATTACCAGGAACGGGCGATCCAGTTTGTAGGTAGTCTCACCAATGGAAACGGTCTTCTCTTGCATCGCCTCAAGTAAAGCTGACTGCACTTTGGCCGGAGAACGGTTGATCTCGTCTGCCAGGATCAGATTAGCGAAAATCGGACCTTTCTTAACCTCAAACTCTGCCTTTTGCTGATTGTAGATCATCGTTCCAACCAAATCAGCTGGTAGCAAGTCTGGAGTAAACTGGATCCGTTGAAAATCCAGATGAAGAACATCGGCAAGTGTGTTGACTGTTAAGGTCTTGGCAATTCCGGGAACCCCTTCTAACAGAATGTGTCCCTGTGTGAAAAGTCCGACCAAAAGACGGGTTACCATATACTCCTGGCCCACTACCACTTTACCAACTTCTGACACTACCTGGCCAATTTTTTCCTGGTGTTCTTTTTGAAGATCCTTATCTATCGCTTGCGCTTCCATTCTAACCTAGATTTTAGGGATGCAAAAATATGAGATGACCGCAAATTGGGAAAAATGATTTTAAGTAAGGATATATGAAAGGATTGACGGTGTTAAGAGTTGTTAACAACTGGTTCTCGTTTGCGCTTAAATGTTCGAATGATCAATCTGGTCCCTTTATCATACGTCAGGTAGCTCCAGACCCAGTTATTGAGTGTGATCAACTTATTTCTAAATCCGATCAGGTACATAATGTGAACAAACATCCAGATCAACCAGGCAAATAAACCTCCAAGATGAAGTCCTCCCGGTAAATCAACAACCGCTTTGTTTTTTCCGATGGTTGCCATTGTTCCTTTGTCAAGATACTTGAATGGCTTCATCTCTTCGTTTTTCAAACTTCGCTTGAAATTCTTTGCAAGCCACCTACCTTGCTGCATAGCTACAGGTGCCAGCATAGGATGACCATAGGGATACTCATCCGTTTGCATCATCGCGACATCTCCAATCGCAAAAACATTATCATAACCGTGTACCTTGTTGGTTTCATCAACCATGATCCTGCTTCGTTCCACGCTTTCGTCATCAATCCCATCTAATATCCTTCCCTGCACTCCTGCTGACCAGATTACTGTGGCGCTGGCAATTGAGCCTTCACTTAACTCCACGACCTCTCCATCATATTCTTCCACTCGGGTATTCAGGTGAACTTCAATCCCCAATTTCTCCATGTATGCCAATGCTTTTCTGCCGGCTGTATCACTCATTCCATTCAAAAGGCGACCGGTACCTTCCACCAGGTGGATGTTCATCTTGGAAAAATCCAGGTCGGGATAATCCTTAGGAAGAATATGTTTTCTTAGTTCTGCTAGTGCTCCACTTACTTCGACCCCCGTCGGGCCTCCACCAACCACTACTACATTCATCATTTTGTCTAGTCTCGCCTGATCATCAGTCATCACCGCCTGCTCGAATGTTTGGAGCAAATGACTTCTCATATCCAGCGCGTGAACGATACGTTTTAGTGGTAAGACCTTTTGTCTGAAATCCTGCTTGCCGAAATAGTTAGTGGCAGAACCATTTGCAAATACCAAATAGTCGTACTTCAGATTGCCCACTTTCGTGATCACTTCATTTCGATCTGCATCCACTCCAAGGACCTTCACCATCCTAAAGAAGTAGTTTGAATTTGCTTTGAAGGTACTTCTAAGTGGCCCTGCAATTGAGTCTGGCTCCAATCCGGCGGTAGCTACCTGGTACAAAAGCGGTTGAAAGGTATGGAAATTGTTCCGGTCTAATAAGACTACTTGAGCTCTGGCATTTTTCAAACCTTTGACCAGGTTCAGCCCGGCAAAGCCTCCTCCAATGACTACAATTCTAGGAAGTTCCGAATCTGGAATAGAAAGTGTGAGGTGGGTCGGGATTGCCATGATCAATTATTTATTACGTAAACAAAAATTGATCAAACAAAATTCTGTTTAGTCCTTATTGACCTGAGAAAAAGCAAAGAAAATTTCAGTAGCGATCTGACGGGTTCGTTCATCATACACTTCGTCCTGATTTGGAAGGCCATCTGATTCCTTTGGATCATTGAAAAGCAACTTGATTCGTTTGCTAGCACCAAATACGACCGGGCATTCAGCATCTGCTTCCGAACAGGTCATAATCGCTGCGAAATCACTGGATGGATTGGCTGTATCATCGTATGCTTTCGAATAGCAAATGATCGGATCCATGTCAGCTCCAAAACTTACTTCGTATCTAGGATTTTTGCCCCCTGGCTTATTGATCTCAAATCCTGCCCGCCTCAATGCTTCGATTGCATTCGGGTGAAAAGCCGTTGCTTCTGTTCCTCCGGAGAAAGTTGCAACAGGAACTCCATAATGAATGGATGCCACATGTGCCCAAATTTGAGAAATGTGACTTCTCCTTGAATTATGTGTGCAGATAAAATTCAGTTTAGGATTTTCAGATCCATCAATGTATTTAGCTAATTCACCAAGGATTTTTCTTCTATCGTCGGCAAGCGCTGAAAAAGATTCCTCTAGCGATGTGATGTATGATTGAACTGCAGCGAAAAGCATAGAGGTAAAAATAAAAGGCCGAATTTGATTCGACCTTTAAGTTTCTGTTAACAACAAACTCCTTCAGATTCTGTCTTTTGAGAAGGTGAGCAGCAAGGTCCGTTTTCCAATGAATCTCTTCCGCCCATTTCACCAGTGTCTTCCAGGAAATGATAAACTTCCCATTCGTACCCATCCGGATCTTTAACCCAGAATTTATCCTGAATCGCATAGCAACATGCGGTTTCAATTTCTTCCAATTGAACGATCTTACTTCCCCTTGCCAGGTTCAACTTATCATTCAACTCTTCTTTGGTTTTTACCTGGATGCCCAAATGTCCAAAATTTGACTTCACTCCCTTCTCATTTTCAATAAATGAAATGGTCAAAGCGGGCTCATCCAATTCGAATTTGGTGTAGCGATCCTCAACCTTAGCAGGTTCAGAATTGAAGAATTTGGTATAAAAATCAACTGTATCAGCAATGGACTTCACATTCAGTGAGATATGTGTTCTGGGAAATACGGTCTTCTGTTCCATGATCTATTAAAATTAAAGTTCTACATAGCATTTTTCAAATGAGAGGTTTTCATCAAAAACTCCGATAATCCATTTGTATCCATCAGGATCAACCAATCCTAATGAATCTTCAAGCGTATCACAGATCTCCTTGAGTTTCTCCGCACCCATGAAGCGGTGCATTCTCTGGTGGATAAGTTTCAGTTCTTTATCCCCTTGAACCGGCCAGTGAAAAGGCCTACTGCTATCGGATGAAGGAATGCCTTCTTTGATGGCCAGACGAAAAGTCGGCTCTTGAAATTCAATGCCTGAGTGGTCCATTAAATCCGGCATACGGTCAAAGAGTGCCCGATAAAAAACCAGGCTGTTGTTGATGTTGGTGGTATGTATTTTGTATTCATCCATTCATTGCAATTTTACGATGAATTCTTTCAAATTTTTTTCAACATGCTTTGCCGCTCACTTTGAGCTGCTGAAGCAAACTGTTCATACGTTCCTCCACTTTGTTCCACATCTTAGAATTGATGCAATAACACATGGACGTTCCCTCCACTGTGCCAAGGATTAACCCGATAGATTTCAATTCTTTTAAGTGCTGAGAGATCGTTGCCTGGGCCAGGCCTAACTCCTGTACCAAATCACTGTTGATGCATTGATCGGTTTTAAGTAAGTGCTCCAGGATCGCAATCCTCGCTGGGTGTGCAAATGCTTTGGCAAACAATGCCAATTCATTCTGCTCTTCCGTAAACAAGTCTACTTTTGTCACTCCCATATCGTAATATTACGATGAAAGAGAATAAAAGGTTCAGCTTTATTGTGATTTCTTTCAGAATGTTAGCTCGACAGACTTTCCAATCGGCAAGATCCTACCTTTCACTTCTACATTATCCGCAGTGTAGGATTCCACCCAGTTTTTATTGACAATGAACGACTTATGGATACGATGAAAGGTGCTTGGCAAGCCTGCTTCAACCTCTTTCAATGAATTATAACTGATAAGTGGTTTGCGGTTTTCGAAATAGTAAGTCACATAGTTTCCCAATCCTTCGATGTAAATGATCTCCGAAGGGTTGATCCGATAGATACGTTTCTCAGATCTGATCTCAATCAGCTCTCCTTCGTTACGTAGATTTTTCTCATACTCGATTCTCCAATGCTGATACATTTTAATGGCTGAGAGTAGAAGAACTGTTGAGTTTACCAGGATCATTGCTCGGATAATTCCTTCTATTTCCCATAATGAGATCACCTGGTCTGCAAAGAATAGCTCATAGAAAAAGTAAATGAAGACCCTTTGCAGAACCCCAGCCAACAATAATGTCAGGATCAAATAGCCTACAAACTTTGTCAATTGATCTCTCAACAAAAGCCTCGGGATCAAATAGTACATTGTCACATATGCAGCAGAAATCCGGATTGGTAAAAGGACAAATTCCAAACCAAAGGAAGCGTAATAGTTTCCATCCTTGGCCCATACCAAGCTGAACGTGACATAATAGACCATCCAGAAAACGATATGAGTAAAGATCCTTGAGTTAAAAAGGTACAAATTCTTATTGATGATCGAATTGCTTGTCATGGGTAAATCCTTCTACGCATAATAATCTCCAGCAGTCACATAAATTCCTGAATTGCTGTATTGGTGCAAGCTAGTTTCAGGTCAAAAAAACAAAAACTCATGAAAAATCTTACAGTCATTTTGATCTTCATTGCTAGTCTGGCATCAGGACAGGAATTGAAAAGAAGAGCTTCCTGGGAGGCATCCATATCCTATTCAGGATCGTATGGAGCAAAAGTCTCAGAAGTTCAAAAGAATAGTCCATTGGACCGGGCTGGAATCCGGGTGGATGACCTTATCCTGAAAGTTGGAGATAAACTGGTTATGTCCGGTGAACTGTGGACCAGCATCACCTATGGGATTCGAGCCAATGAACCAACCAAATTATTGATTCGAAGAGGAAACGAAACATTCACAAGAGACATAAGACTCAATGAACTTGGACAAGAAACACATAGCGATCATGACATCCTGTATGAGCAAGTGACCAGTGATGCAGGACTTACTCAGCGAACCATTATCACTAAGCCTAAGAATAGTTCCGGAAGGTTACCCGCCGTTTTACTTCTTCAAGGATTGAGTTGTTCCACGATTGAGAACCATCCCGGACGAATGAATAACTGGGTACGAATGATCAATAGCGTAGTGGAAAACACTGGGATGGTAGTGATGCGAATTGAGAAGCCTGGTGTTGGAGATAGCGAAGGGGATTGTGCATCTACAGATTTTCTCACAGAGCTGGAAGGTTATCGGGCAGCTGCGAGAGCCTTGAAAGCAAAGGAATACGTGGATCCAAACAAAATCATTGTTTACGGCTCCAGTATGGGGAGTGCACTAGCTCCTCTAATTGCAAACGAGTTTGGATTTGCAGGAGTGATCTCAGACGGGACATTCTTTAAGACATGGTTCGAGCACATGCTGGAGATCGAGCGCAGAATTCTTAGAATGAAGGGTAATGATCAGAGCTCCATTGTCAAGCTTATGAACGAAGCTTATATCCCTCTTTATTATGGAATGCTAATCCAAAAGAAATCTTACAAAGAAGTGATTGAGGAATTTCCGGCAATCAAAAGTTTGAATTATCACTCCCCTGAACACATGTATGGAAGGCCCATGGTTTATTACCAACAACTTCAAGACTTTGACCTGGCTGGAGAATGGGAGAAAATAAAGGTGCCGGTAAGGATCCTTTATGGAATGAATGACTGGATCATGTCTGAATTTGACAATGATATGATCATTCAGGTACTGGAAAAAGCGGGTCATGAAGATCATCAGTTAGTCAAATATCCTGGGCTTGATCATTGGAACACGCTTCATGAAAGCCCAGATAACTCATTCAATGGAGTGCCAGGGAAATGGGATCCGAAAATGCAGGAATTAGTTGTCAACTGGGCAAAAGAGCTGGTTGGTATGTAGCTGAGATCTAGTGGGTTACTTTTTGATCAAAAATTCATTAACTTGAAAGTACCACTAATAAATTCGCTATGTATTTGAGAAAAATTACCACCCTTTTTCTCTCCATAATCCTATTTGGTTGTGGGGACGATGATAATGCTGGTTTGACTACCCGCTCGATAATTGGAACCTGGGAAGTAACTCCGGAATTTGTTCCATGCAATGATCAATACACATTCAACGAGGACGGCACATTCACATCCACCAGTAATGAGCAGATCACCTCCGGCAGATATGTATTTGATGAAACAATTTCTTCCGGTGTTACACATCTTTTGACCATAGGTATTGAAGCTGATAACGGTGAAACAGATTGCAATGGAGCTGCTGAAGATAATTCCGGTCAGTCCATCTTTTTCAACCTGGAATTTAGTTCGGATACTGAAGCCTCGGCTGTCGTCAGAGAATTGGGCATACATGCGGGGACAGGTCAGGAAGTTTTCACCTGGCGAAAAATAGGATAGGATACAAACCCTGATGATCATCAGGGTTTGCTTTACTGTTTATTCGTCCTTTAGTACATGGACCGGATTAGCTGAGGCAGCCTTGCTTGTGTGAAATACAATCGTTAGCATGCTCACAAACACTATCATCAAGAAGGTTATCAGAAAAGGTTCAGCACCAATGGTGATTCTGTATGAGAATTCACCCAGCCACTTATTCATGAGCAAGTATGCAAAAGGTGTGGCAATTAAAAGCCCCAATAGTACCAATCTGACAAACCTGGAGGATAACATCACAATTACCCTCAATACTGAAGCGCCAAGTACTTTTCGAATCCCAATTTCTTTAGCCTTTTGATTAACAATGAGCGTACTCAGTCCAAGTAGGCCAAGGCATGCTATCAAAATCGCTATGAATGTCACAAAATTGAAGAGTCGCGCGAATCGATAGTCGGCCTCATGCAGATCCAGGTAACTATCCTCAATGAAAAAACTGAAATACGCCTTTCCTTGATTAAGATTCTTCCAGTGCCCTTCTATGCGCTCAAGGAATCTGGGTAATTCTGCGGTTTGATACTTAATTGAAATGAAGTCAGTTCCCCACCATGACCATTTATCACTAATGTTCCTGAACATGATCATCGGGGGGATCTTTTCGTGTAAGGATTCAAGGTGATAATCCTTAAAGACTCCAATCACATCACCAACGATTTTTTCTTCACGATCAAAGAATATCTTCTTACCAAGTGAATTTTCTTTTGTTTCAAACCCAAATGCTGCAACTGCGCTTTCATTGATCAGGAATTCCCACTGACTAGATGATTCTTTAAGGTGATCCCTTCCTGCAAGAAGTTCTATGTTGTACGTCTCCAGAAAGTCCTCATCAATGACACAGCTTTGAGCTTCAACTGTCAGGCCTCCTTCTACTTCAAAACCTCTTCCATCGTAGTTCATTATGTTGACAGGGAGACGTTGAGAGATGCCCACACTTCTTACTTCCGGCATTTCATGTAGTTGTTGTATAAGAACTTTCACATTGGCACTATACGGGACAACCAAAACATTCTCCTTATCGATTCCGAGCGGCTTATTCACGATGTACTGCTGTTGCTGGCGGATGACCAGAATACCGACCACCAAAATCGCTGAAACAAAAAACTGAAATACAACGAATGCATTTCTAAGTCCCGTTCTTTCACTGACCTTATCAATCGATCGCTTTATGACCAGGTTCCCTTTCGCATTGGCCAGGGCAAAAGCAGGGTACAAGCCGCTAACGAGCAGTGTGATTAGTAATGCAAGGGAGACGTAATACAAGACCTGAAGATCAATCAGGTTAGAAAAGGCAATCTGTTTGCCAGACACCTCATTGTAAACCGGTAAGGCAAGAACTACTAAAGCAAGCGCTCCTATTAAAGCAAGTGTAATTACAAGTATAGATTCGGTTAAAAATTGATTAACTAACTGTGCTTTTTGAGCTCCTGCGATTCTTCGTATTCCGACTTCCTTTAGCCTGGTCAGTGAATTAGCCAAAGTCAGGTTGACAAAGTTGAAGGAGGCAATAAGCAAAATGCTGAAACCAATTATCGACAATAAATAGAGTGAGTCAAGATTGCCGAGCGGCTTCATGTTTCGATCCGCCTCTGAATGCATGTAGATCTCACTCATTGGTTCAAGATCAAATCCGAATCCGGGAGTTTCTTCAACCCTATATGAGACATGTTTTTTTGCAAAATCGGGGAATCCAGCTTTGATCTGATCCGGAGAAACACCGTCCTTTAATGTTACATAGGTCCAGATAGGTTTAAATGAACCCCAGTGAGTTTGTTGTTTTACAGAATTGAAGGATGCAAGAAAATCAAACTTGAAATGAGTATTGTGAGGCAGATCTTCGATTAAGCCGGTAACCAAAAGGTTCAAATCTCCACGGCCACCATTGTATTCCATGGTTTTTCCCATCGGATTTTCATCACCAAAATATTTCTTGGCCATGCTTCGTGTCAGGATAACGGAATTCGGTTGTATGAGTGCCGTTGCAGGATTCCCTTCAGTTAGAGAAAATGAAATAACCTCAAAGAAGTCTTCATCAGCCCACACGAAACGTTCTTCCATAAAGACATTTTCCTTCACCTGAAGAGTAGGCTGATAATCCTCCCACAATCTTACATACCGATCTATCCCCGCAAAGTCTTCCTTCAAAGCCGGTCCAAGGGGGAGTGGGCCTCCGGCATCATACTGGGTGTCCTCACCGGGACGATAATTAAGCACCCGGTAGATTTGATCACCGTTATCCAAGAATGAGTCATACGATAATTCGTCATTTATGTGGAAGAATATTATGATAAAACATGCAAGTCCTAGTGACAGCCCCGCTATGTTGATGGTAGAAATGAGTTTGTTCTTCCAGAAATTCCGACTTGCGATCTTTAAGTAAATAGTCCACATGGCAGTTTGATTTTGAGTTAGTGTATTAATTGATTTTTTTCTGAGAAAGTACAGTCTAAAATGACTCATGGCATCCGCCCAATACATTCTGGTAGCAGTGCTTCGACCGAATTTCCGTAGGTTGAATTCATAGAGTTCTTCCAGGTCACCTTCAACTTCCTCTAGGAATCTGTGGTCACAAAACAGGTGAAGTAGCCTTAATGGAAATTTGGGAGGAATAGGCTTCACGACTTGTTCAGGTTTACATTGAAAAATGATTGGGGGATCATATCCCACAAGCGATTCCGCATATCACGACTTTCCCCAAGTGCTTTCTGACCAAAAGAGGTCACTTTGTAGTATTTCTTCCGTTTGCCACCTCTTTGGAGAGTGACCTCACCGAAAGCAGCATCAAGAAAGCCTTTCTCAACCAATCGGTTTGTTGAGGCATGTACTGCCCCGATGCTGATCTTTCTACCGCTCTGTTTCTCGAGTTCTTCCTTTATTGAAACCCCATAAGCTTCATCATCCAGGATTGCAATGATCAAGAGCACCAGCTCTTCAAATTCACCAATATTGGAACCTTTCATTTAATATTTTTCATAAATGTATATAATATACGTAAGAAGCTAAGAATAAGTTTTAAACCATTCTTCATAAACACAAATATTAGATTAGGTCAGAACAAAAAAATCCAGGATGTAGACATCCTGGATTTGCCATCACTGGTATAAATTATGTGTTTTACAAGGTAACTTCAATACCACAACTCCCTAGATATCCTCCAGAATTAGCCTTATAGGTGACCACTATTCTGGAACCATCACTCGGAGTTAGACATGGGCCGCAGTTTGGAACAATGTTATATGATCTTGCAAAACTTATTTGAGTTGCATCAAAGAGACTGACTTCCGACTGAAGGTAGTAATCGTTAAAATAGAACCCTTGAGAGGTCATGGACAAATTTGACTTTAGTGAACTGGTTCTGCAAAAAATCCCGGCTACCCAACAACTTTCTTTGAACGTTGCAAGTCCTCCTGTGAGTACAATACTGTTGGTAACCCAGCCTGCAAAAACATACCTTTGATAGGTTTCACATTCCGTTCTCAGGCATTCGCCATCTTCTTCACCTTCTTCGCCACCTCCTCCTTCAGAATACTCAGCACACCAGCATCTGGTTGCAGTTTCCCATCGATAACTAGCTGTTTGTGTTTTCGAAGTGGCCAAATTCGCGCTCCCCCAACTACTCCCATCCGGCTTAAGATTAAAGCCACAATTCTTGCTCTGATTTACCTCTCTTCCCCTATCTCCTTCCAAAAGGGCGACTTGCTCAATGTCACTCACAAATAACTCCAATTCCTCATTTGTTGTCTCAGCATTTGCCAAATTGTCCCGGGCATTGTCCGTTTCCCGCATTAACTTGATTTTGTCTTCGGTGTACTGGAGGAGATAATCCCCAACCCTTACAAATCCATGAATGTCAATAAGGCTAGCTACAAACGGATTATGAAGTTTCATGCCAACTACAAGATCATGCTCCAATCTCAGGTGAGCATATTTCTCTGGGAATACATCCAACCGCTGTTCCAATAGGTTTATTTCATCAGCATTTGCCTCAATAAAACGATTGACCTCTAAATCGCTCATGTTGACTACCAAACTCTCAAGTTGTTCGATTCGTTCGAGTATTTGATCTTGCTCCTCCCTGGCTTGCACTAAGGAAGAAAGCAATGACTCAAATTCGAATTGTTTTGACCATTGCAGTCTGGCATCCTTATCCATGTTTTGCATCATTCGTTCGGTGGTCTCAAATACTTCCGGAGTTGAAAAGCTAAGTATGCCATCCTGAACATAGATTTCAGGTTGTTCCTCCGGTTTCTCGGTTGCTTCAAGGTTGCCAAGGTCTTCCTGGCATCCAATAGCCATGAATAAAACCAGTATCACACCAAGAAACCGGTTCATCCGCATCGTTAGACGATTGCTAGTAATTGATTTTACATTTTTCATATAGTGGTTCATTTTGTTTCTCAGGTATTACTAGTAAGATACCGTTTAATGAACTAAAAACGTAAACAACGGAATACAATAAGTTTGATGAACCCATGACTAGCAATGTGATGGGTGTTTTCTGGTGAGCTGAATTAGGATTTTTTCAACCGTGACTGGAAGGTGATGGAGGTGAGGTTTGTATTTTTTTAAAAAAAGAAAAAGCCTGACTCGAAAAATCAGGCTTTGAAAGTACCTCGGGCGGGACTTGAACCCGCACGGGCGCAATGCCCACAGGATTTTAAGTCCTGCGTGTCTACCAATTCCACCACCGAGGCATATACCCTAGTGTCTACCTCCCGATAGCTATCGGGACCACCACCGAGGCATAGTTGCAATAAACAAAGATGCCGCCCCGAAGTTCGGGACGGCATGACGTCACCGTCTGAGCGGGAGACGGGATTCGAACCCGCGACCCCAACCTTGGCAAGGTTGTGCTCTACCAGCTGAGCTACTCTCGCTTGTGAAGAGATTGCAAAGTTAGTTAAAGCATGCGGTTGGGGGACCCCAACTTTGGTCCCGATAAAAATCGGGATGCTCTACCAGCTGAGCTACTCTCGCTTTTGTCGAGATAGCTTCCTCGAGCATTCGACAACAAAACTGTTTTCTGCTCTACTCCCGTCCCGATAGTTATCGGGATCAGGAAGCTACTCTCGCTTTTCCTTCTCTTGATTGGAAAAGGACTGCAAATTTAACTTAAGCAGAAGTATTTGCAAGATTACTACTCATAAATATTGACCATCAATCAAATCAACTTACTAAACTTCAAAGCAAAGGTTTAGTCGGTGTTTACTTTCTGTAACCTTTTTTGATCAGGGTCTTCAGCTGCCCATTTTTTTATAGCCTATTAAACTAATTCTCATTCAAACAACCAAGATGAAACAACTACAATTATTCACCTGTCTATGGCTATTTGTCACACTTAAAACTTTTGGACAACTGAGCCTACCTCCAAACGGAGAAAATCAAAAATCTGTCGCTCGGCAATACATCGGCCCGATTGCCTATGTTGAGATCACATACAATAGCCCGGATGTTGCGGGAAGAGAAGGAGCTATCTGGGGCAAGGTCGTACAGTATGGTATGTTCAACCAGGATTTTGCTGCTAGTTCAGCGGACAATCCATCCCCGTGGCGTGCTGGCGCAAACGAGAATACAACGATCGAGTTTTCTCATGACGTGAATTTTCATGGTAAACCTGTAGCCGCAGGAAAGTATAGCCTTCATATGATCGCTCGTGAAAATGAAGACTGGACCATTATTTTGAATAAGGAAACACGTGCCTGGGGAAGTTATTTTTATGAGCCTCATTTGGATGTGGTAAGAGTAACTACTAATGCAGAAGAAGCTCCTTTTCATGAGTATCTATCATACGAATTCATTAAGCGCGAACCTGACGCTGCAACTGCTGCCCTTTTTTGGGAAAACCTCATGGTACCCTTCACGATCGAGGTTCCAGAAAATGATAAAATCATCCTGGCAACACTGGAAAGTGAGTTGAAAAGCTACCAGACTTTTGAATCTGTCAATTGGTCCTCTGCAGCTTTGTGGGCATCAAGCAAAGGGTTTGAGGACATAGCCAGAAAGTGGGTTGATGTATCGATCTCAGATCCTTCTATGGGTGAGTACAATTTCTACAATGTAAATGCGAAAGTTCGCATTCTTCTTCAGAACGGTGATGGCGAAGAAGCTTTAGAATTGGCAAAGAAACTTGTCGGAGAGTCTTTCGTCAACGCAAGGCAGGCACATGGAGTTGGAGGGTCTTTTGTGAGAAACGAGGACATGAAAAGTGCTTTTGAAATATTCAAATTGAACCATAAGCGATTTAAGGGTGCCTGGCCAACAGCCATTGGTCTCGCACGTGGTTATTCAAGCCAAGGGGATTATAAGAACGCAATAAAATATCTTGAGTCGGCTAAGAAAACGGTTCCAAATCAAAACGAAGGGACGATCGCTTACATTGATTCTATGATTGAGAAAGCTAAAAAGGAAGAAGATATCAACTAAATACCATTGCCTGGGCAGACTAACTGCTCAGGCTTTGCTTTTCATTACTTCTTTCATCTCATTCAACTTCAGCAATGCTTCGACTGGAGAGGTGGCATTAATATCAATGTTTCGCAGGATTTCCAGTATCTTCTCAAACCGAGGGTCCGATTCGAAAAGGTTCATCTGAAATTGCTGAGTAGGTAGTTCCTCAAGCTTCTTTTTATCCGCATCAGTCAGCTTCTCCTTTTCCAGGTATTTCATGATCTCGTTGGCACGGATGACAATTTCATTGGGCATACCAGCCATCTGTGCCACGTGAATTCCAAAGCTGTGTTCGCTTCCTCCTTCTTCTAAGGTTCGAAGGAAGATCACCTTATTATCCACTTCACGGACAGAAACATTAAAATTCTTGACCCTCGGTAAGTCTTTCGCCAACTCATTCAACTCATGATAGTGAGTGGCAAATAAAGTCTTGGCTTTGAATTTCGGGTGATTGTGCAGGTGCTCCACAATAGACCAGGCGATTGAGATACCATCATAAGTACTGGTTCCCCTGCCAATTTCATCCATCAGGATCAATGACCGGTCACTGAGGTTATTCATGATACTGGCAGTCTCCGTCATCTCCACCATGAAAGTTGATTCACCTTTAGACAAATTGTCCGAAGCGCCGACTCGAGTGAACACTTTATCCACCACGCCAATTTTCGCATAACCTGCCGGAACATAACTTCCCATCTGAGCCATCAAAGCAATCAGCGCCGTTTGTCTTAAGAGTGCGGATTTACCAGCCATATTAGGACCGGTAATGATCATAATCTGCTGGGATTCGTTATCCAAAAAGACATCATTTGGAATGTATTCTTCACCTGATTGCAAGGTGCGTTCAATAACCGGATGGCGGCCCTTCTTTATGTCAATGACCTTCTCGTCCGAGATACTCGGCTTGATGTAATTATACTTTTTAGCCTGATGTGCGAAACATGACAAACAATCCAGCTCACCAATTGCTTTTGCGTTCTGCTGGATCTCATTAAGAAAGGTCATCGTATACTCTACCAACTCGAGGTAGATCTTTTGCTCAATGATCTGGATCTCAGATTCAGCGTTCAGGATCTTTTCCTCGTACGTTTTGAGCTCCTCCGTTATGTAGCGTTCCGCATTGACCAGTGTTTGCTTCCTGATCCATTCCTCCGGTACCTTATCCTTATGCGTATTGGAAACCTCCAGGTAGTACCCGAATACTTTGTTGTAGGCAATTTTCAGGGAAGTGATACCGGTTCGTTCTATTTCGCGATCCCTGATCCCAGCTAAGAAGTCTTTCCCAGAAGTGGCAATGGTCCTCAACTCATCTAGCTCAGCATTCACACCAGCTGCAATCACTCCTCCTTGGTTAAGCAACAATGGAGCATCATGCTGCAATTCTTTCTCCAAGCGCTCAACAAGCTCAACACACGGACTTAGTCGCTCGCAAAAAACACCTAGTTTTTCAAACTGCTTGATCCTTTCACGAATTGGATCAATCTCTGAGAGGCTTTTTCTCAGCTGATTAAGCTCTCGTGGATTTACTCGTCGGGTAGCAACCTTTCCGGCCAGCCGCTCAAGATCACCTATTCTTTCTAACCCATCCTGAAGCAACTCAAGAACCTCCTCCTCATTGGTAAGCACTTCAACAGAGTCGATTCTTTTATCGATTTCTTCTTTGCTCTTTAGCGGTAGTACGATCCACTTTCTAAGCATCCGGCCACCCATAGGAGTCAGCGTGGTATTCAAGGTATCGAATAGGGAAACGCCATCCACTTGAGATGGATTTAACAACTCAAGGTTTCGAATTGTAAACTGATCAAGCCAAACGAAATTGTTTTCATCAAGTCTTGCGATGGAATTGATGTGATCTGTTTGACTATGTTCGGTCTCATCCAAATAATAAAGTATAGCGCCCGCTGCTATAATGCCCTGCTTCAAACCTTCGATTCCATAGCCCTTCAAATTCTTTACATGAAAATGTTGTGTTAGCTTATCGTATCCAAAATCCTCGCTGAAGATCCATTCCTCCAAACCAAAAGAGGAATAATTGTCTGCATACTTCTCAAAGTACCAGGCTTTGTCAGCTTTGGAGTAGATGATCTCTGACGGTTGAAACCCGTGAATAAGTTTGTCGACATATTCTTCAGACCCCATAGAAACAAAAAACTCCCCGGTTGACAAGTCGAGAAAAGCTATTCCGAACTCCTTGTCATCAACACATATTGACGCCAGGTAGTTATTCTTTTTCTGCTCAAGCACATTGTCGTTGAGCGACAAACCCGGAGTGACCAGTTCGGTTACCCCACGTTTGACGATTCCCTTGACGCTTTTCGGATCTTCCAGTTGATCACAAATCGCCACCCGATATCCGGCGCGTACTAACCTGGGCAGGTAGGAATCCATTGCATGATGGGGGAAACCAGCCAACTCAATCTCAGAGGCTGACCCATTCGCTCGCTTGGTCAAAACAATGTCCAATGTTTTGCTTGCTTTAACAGCATCCTCTCCGAAGGTCTCATAGAAATCTCCGACTCGAAAAAGCAGCAATGCACCAGGGTACTTAGCCTTGATCGCATTGTACTGTTTCATTAGTGGGGTTTCCTTATCCTTGGTCTTTGCG
Organism: Cyclobacteriaceae bacterium; assembly: GCA_965267415.1. GTDB lineage: Bacteria > Bacteroidota > Bacteroidia > Cytophagales > Cyclobacteriaceae > Ekhidna. The sequence continues at coordinate 2,636,578 of OZ253955.1, forward strand.
CCAGCCATTAATTTTGGAGCTAGAGAGCAATATTAATCTTGATTATTGGATGAGGAAAATAACGAACGAAGAGTTGGGTAGAATAAGTGTCGACGAGTACAAAAAAGTTGAGAAAATCAACTGTTGTCTTATACTTGATGATGTACGGAGTGCCATGAATGTTGGCTCTGCGTTCCGCACATCGGATGCTTTTCGGGTGGAGAAGATCTATTTGTGCGGGATCACTGCTCAACCACCGCACCGGGAAATCAACAAAACAGCATTGGGAGCACAGGATAGTGTTGCCTGGGAGCATGCTTCAAACATTCAGGATTTAACCGATCAACTTTCAAATGAAGGATACCAGATCATTGCCATTGAGCAGGCTGATGAAAGCATCTCGCTTCAAGATTTCTCTCCTAAGGATTCTGAAAAGTATGCTTTTGTTTTTGGAAATGAAGTGTATGGCGTGAAGGATCAGATCGTAGCTTCAGCAGATCAGGTGTTGGAGATCCCACAATTCGGCACCAAGCACTCGCTCAACATTTCAGTAAGCATCGGAGTGGTACTTTGGGATTTTGTATCAAAACAAAAAAAGCTCCCATAAGGGAGCCTTCAGATTATATTATCTTTTTTAGTTATTGTGCGTTTCCCGCAGCGTAGGTAATACCTAAAATACGTTCCTCAAACATGCCAAGTGCCAGCTTGTCTTCTCCAAGTACATCGAACAATTCGAGTGCTCTTCTTGCGATGTATTCTTCTTCAATCTGCTCCTGAACAAACCATCGCATGAATTCCTCAGTAGCTTCATCATTGTTCTTTCTACAAACTCCCATGATCTCATGGATGGAATCAGTCACAGCCATCTCCATTTCCAACGCTTTTTCAAACACTTCCCGGAGTGAACCGAACTCATGTTGTGATTCTCCCACGGCAGGGGAGATCGCGTCGCATTCCATATCAGCCAGGTAGTGGAAAAGTTTTAACTGATGCTTTCGCTCTTCGTCCGATTGGTTGAAGAAGAATTCAGCACTGTTGTCATAGCCTCTCACATCACACCATGCAGCCATTGCCAAATAGGCCGCTGATGAATGTGCTTCCATTTTGATCTGCCTGTTGAGTATATCGACGATGACATCATTTAGAATGTGATGTCTTCTCAGTATGTCTTTCATAATTATTCCTTTCTCAAAAGTTAAAGATGTGCCGTCTAAGGATTCGGCTAACCGCACTATTAAGTGCTAAGATATTGAAGGTTCCATTTAGAAGCTCTCTAAATTCCAATACCTCACGAATGCTCAAAACAAGGAAACGATCACAGTGTGGCAAATGAATGATCTCAACATCAGGAGTGTTGGCATCCAGCAAATCCATCATATCAATTCGCTGAACTTTATTCCTCAATGTATAAAGATCACATAGGCGGAACTCAATCACCTCAGAATCAAACGTTAGGAAGAAGGATTCGGAGGAATCACACTGCTCGATGCTCGCACGTTGGGTCTTAAAAAGTTCTTCCTTCGTCATTTCTTATGCGTTTACCTCGACTTTTTTAGAGGAGAAATTAACCGATGGGTCTGTCAACAAAAGCTTTGGGCATTTTTTGCAATGCTTGCCTTTTTTCTTGTACTTCTTACAACACTTATCTTTCACCTTCTTACATGCTCTAGGCTCGTATACCGGAAGTGCAATGAAATTTGCTTGAGGTTGATCCATTGAGGTTAAATCATTATTTAGATTAATTCTAAATAGATCGCAAACGTAATTCACGATTGGCTCCCTTCCAAGTTTATTTAGAATAATTCTAAATGATTTTTCTCACAATTTGAATTGGACCGTCAGGTAGTAGGACCTGGGCTCTGAAGGTATGATACCGGGACCCGGATACCCGGTCGCTCGACGGGTGAAATACTTCTCATTAAGCAAGTTATTTGAACCCATCTCCAGCTTCCATTTATTCAAGGAATATGAAACAGAAAGGTCCATGATCTGGTAGGAAGGAATGGGTCCAATCACACCTTCTCTCGCTCCGTTGGCCTGATCTTTTTGCGAGTTTTGGGCATCAGTATATTGGGAGGCCAGGTACGTAAATTGGTAACTCCCAAGGAAGTTCTTGTATCCAAATGATATACCTGTTTTCAGGTTGATGTCCGGTATGAACTCGACTTTTCTTCCTTTGATATTCTGGATCTCTGATGAGATATACTCCGAAGAAGTAGCAGCCAAATTGACAAACCAGTTGAGCTTGGTTTGTTCATTAGTTGGCATCAGCCATTTTTTAAGGTTGATATCAGCAAACATTTCCAGACCGTAGATGAATGCTTTACCAATGTTTTTTCGTTCACGTTCTGCCCGGTCATTAATGATATCTCCAATTCGTTGATCATAAACTAATCCGAAAGCTCCCACATCATAAGAGACGAGATCATTCCATTTACCTCGCATTCCACCATCAAAAGTGTAGCCACTCTCATCGGTTATATTGGGATCTATTCTAAATGTAGGATTAACCACACGAATGTCACTAAAGGTAACTGAGCGATAGTTTTCGGAAATATTCGCATAGATCTCAGTCCGATCACTCAGTTCATAACTCAAACCAACACCTAATAAAAGAAATGACCGATTGAATGTTCGGTTGTCAGTCGTATCATTTATGGCAATAGGCTCACCGGCCAGATTAGGAATAACATCGGTATAATTTCCCTGGCTCTCCGTTCTGATAGATTCCAACCGGAAGCCCGGTGTAATGGATAGTTTATTGGTCAAGAACAGAATATGCTCTCCAAAAAATGCAACATTTTGGTTGGGGAATGTGAAAGCTGATTGACTTGGGTAACCCGGGTATTCCTCAGCAGCGAAATTGAAGTTTGCATCAACATCATTTGTTCCAGGCCCCTGGATACTCGTGTTGTTCGCATCATAATACTTAAGTCCAAGCAAGAAAACAGCATCCTTTTGGCCAACCTTATACCTGGAAAGGAATCTCGTTTCGAATCCCCAATTCTGAAACTTCCCTTTGATTAAATCCCTGGGTTCGAAAAAATTGCCATCCGCATCCTGTTCATCAACCTGAAGAATAGGGTTGTCATTTATCCGAAACGGATTACCTCTGAAACCAAGTGCATCGCGACTGGCATCCAATCCAAAAAGAGTGAGGCTAAGATCAGTCCTTGAAGAGAATTTATGTTTCAACTTCAGCGCATACAATTTCCAATCCACCTGAAACCAATTCCTGGTTCGATTACTCCAGTTGATGTCCTGATTGAACTGAGAGTCTGTTAACCCTCCTGGCTGTTGGGCGAGGTAATGAAGATAGGTGTATTCTGCAGTGAGTGATGTATTGTCATTGAAGTGGTAGCCGAAACTCCCAAAGAAGTTGTCTGAGTCGAAAGCAGAGTTTGGCCTGAATCCATCTCCCTGTTTGTAATTGAAGTAAGTGTAGTACCTGAATTTTCCCAGGGTCCCACTTAAGCTATTGAAGCTGTTGAAAAGACCGAAGGAACCGATGGATTGTCGCGTAGTGAACTCCACAGGTTTAGATGATGGATCTTTCATCTTGAAATTGATAAGTCCACCAAACTGCGTCCCGTATTGCAACGATGCAGCACCTCTTATAACCTGTATCTCTTTTAGGGCCTCAGCTGGTGGTGTGTAATAGCTTTCGGGGTATCCAAGCACATCTGCACTGATGTCGTATCCATTTTGCCGGGTATTAAAGTTTGAGGTTCGATTAGGATCGAGCCCCCGCCCACCGACATTGAGTTGAAGACCCGCATCGATGCTTTCATAAATATTGAGCCCAACAACCTGCGAGTAGATCTGCCTTGCATTGTTTGCTGCAGCATTGGCTACCAACTGGTCAAGGAGCACCACCTCTGATTTCTTACCAGCATAGATGGCAGTACCCTCTACCGGATTCAGCCGATTCAGTGCAAAAACTTCTTCACGCCGTTGACTTATGACTACTTCCGAAAGCTCCTGCTGAAACTCTGCCAATTGAAAAGTTCTGGACGTATTTTGGTTGATGTCAACCGTAGTTTTTAGCGTTTCGTATTCAACTCCTACAATGATGAGGTCGTGAATACCCGCTTCCAGGTCATCCATCACAAAAACTCCACTTGTATTCGTAGTATACAGCCGATTGGTGGTCTCATTAAACACCTGTGCGAAAGTGACAGGTGACCGTTCATTACCCACCACTTTCCCTTCCAGCGAGAACTGGGCGAGTGCCGGAGTTACCGCTGCGATGAAAAGAACAATCGCACTATAGACCTTTGATCGAATCATTGAACGGTAAAATCCAGTCTTTACGTTTTTGTGTTTGTTTAATACTCATCAGGTCAATTTCCGGGTCTACGTAGGGTCGACTTCTTCTGCCATTCAGAGCAACAAAGCTTTCTACATATACCCCCACATCTTGATGCCCCTGCGATTCAAAATGCGCCGCAAGATAATGCGCATATTCCAAAATAAAATCCGGTTGGAAAGACATTTGCTTTTCCTGAAATGGGGTAAGGAAATCGGTATTATCGACGTAGAAGTAAGCCCCGGAATTTCCATCCACAATTTTGAAATTGGCATAGCCGGCCTTCTCCATCAACATGACCCTCCACGAAAAGCGAAACCCCTCTTCTGTCCAGAAAAGCTCTCCGGGATACATTAAGTATCTCCAGGGAAGCAAAACCTGGAGCGCAAAGAAGGTTACCAGGGCAATTCTTCGAAAGGTGAAATGACCGTTGCTAATCAGCCAGGTTTTACCCGTATCAAACTGAATCTTGCTGAACCTGAAAAGTGTAGAGATGCCAGCTAAAATTCGTTGATGAAACTTCTGATCAAAAAAGATGAGCGCATTCACTATCATGATATAGGGGAACATACCGATCGGGAAAAGCAAACGGGTCAATGCATGAAATACGATCACCAGGATGAATGCAAACCATCTCGTCCGGGACCAAAACAACAGGAATGGTATGGAGAGGTCATAGATGGCACCTCCCCATGAGAACAAATATATAAGCCATTCTTTGTGCAGGTAATTACCCAGGAACGGGATATCGTATTTGGAAGGAAGCCAGATCTTTAGTGGCATTCCCTGGATCAGCCAATCAGAGTTCAACTTTGCCAAACCAGCATAGAAATAGACGATTGCAATTAAAAGTTTAATAGCATCAATCGTCCATCTCGGAACGTATTCTGAGGAATTGCCTTTCCTGGCATCCATCGAAAAGTAAGCTCCTGCAGGTAGGAAGATCAACAAAAAGCTCAGCAGGCTAATGAAATAGTAGTGATTCAGATAAGTGGTCTTATCCATCAGTTCGATGTAGGTGAAGCTCAGAAAGAAAGTGATTATAGCGATCCGATACTTCCATCCAAGCGCCACCATCAATGACGAAATACCGCAAATAACAAACAGCAGGTAAGTATAATCGCCAAGTGGCTTCACCCATTCGAACCCGTAGTAGGAAAAGAAAAAGGTTGGTGAAATGTATAGTTTCTCAATCCAGCCATTCCACCAGAACCGTACGATGCTCAGCAGCATCATGATCCCAAAGAAAATGCGAAAGACTGCCAGTGGAGCAGCCTTGGTTGTTTTGTCAAAATATGATGAGATGGATCCCATCAGTCCCCGTCTGCATCAACAAAGTCTACGACAATGTTCATCGCCTGAAACATATCCACTTTCATCAGCGGGACATTGACCTGTAATAGGTCATAAGTTTCAAGCATCGCATTGTTATTGCTATTTACCTGGCTTTCAAAATCAGTATCAAGTTCTGGAACCTTAGCCAAAACAGCGTCAAGGTTATTGTTGATCAATTGTCCCAGATCTTCACCATCCGTGATGGTATTTAAGAACTCGAGGTATGACCGAAAACTTTCACCAGAACCTCCACCAGTAAAATGTTCTCCATTAAAGAAGGATTTAAACGCCTCCACTGACGATTCGAACAGTACTCGTGAAGAGCCCTGACTATAAAGCGCTTCCACATGATCGGCCAGCGGCCCACCGCTGAAAACACCAGCCGGGATTCCAATTTTCCCAGCTCTTAGATGCTTTTCATAATGAAAAAGCACGTCGTTGGCCAGCTTGTTAACTGAACTTGTTGCATCAGAACCGCTACTTTCTAAAAAGGTGTCCCTGTAGCCATTGTTCCAATCATCATTCACTTCATTAGCCAGATCATCCAGGCGGGTCACGAGGGTGATGAGGTAGTTTCCATAGTTTTCACTCTGAGTGAATGCATCCACTATTTCGGCATCTGTTGCTGCCAAACCATTGATCAGATAGTCAACGGCAGGGAACCCTTGTTCATCTTGCTTATTGACGGATTCCAGGGTGAAGGTTCCGGACGCGATCGTTACCTCCATGTCACTAACATTGACCGGGTATACATTGGTGAAATTCAGCAGGGTCAACTCCTCGGCCTTTCCTATTTCAAACATGGCAACCCACTGCCAGGAGGTATAGGCATCCAGCCAGGCGGTTCTTAATGATTCAAGATTCTCTGTGCTGAGATTGGTGGTGAAAGTTTCGGCTGCAGACTTCATTGTTGCCAGGTCTGCAACATAAGCCTGGTAGGATGGGAGGATAATGTTGTCTGCCCAATTGATAAGCATCGCCTGGCGATCGAAGTTATCCCCGGTGGAGCCAGGTCCTCCATCGTCACTGCAACTGATTATACCCAGTAGGATTCCAAATGAAATTATAAGTCCTATTCTTCGCATATCTTTTTTTAACTGGAAAAGAGGTTGGCAAAATGCCAACCTCTTATTGGTTTTTCTATTTTCTTTTTTTCAGCTACCTGCTTCTTCTACCGTAAAATCAAACGCTCCTGCTATTTCATCAGAGAGTTCATCCAATGTGGCTGTCGATACACCCCACAGTCCGTTTGTTCCTCCCATCAGGTCTTCCAGAAATCCCTGCACTTGTGTCCTTGAGAAGTACGGGGCATCCGTTGCAGGATTCCGTGTAAACTGAAGGCTGTAAATGAACCCATAACCCTCAGAGAGATCATGAAGTACAGCCGCCATATCAGGACTTGCTGCTTCCAAGCCCACCTTTCCCTGTTGCAGATAATACACCGCCCTGATTCCAATCACTTCCGAGATCTTCTCTCTTAAGATGGCTGCCTGAGCGTCTCGTATTGTATAATCTCCAGATACAATAGCTGCTCTGCCAAGTAGGAATGCATCAAAAATTTCATCAGCAATTCCGGCAAAGTCCGTGTCTCCTTCTACACGACCGATGTATTTATTCACGAAGCTATCATCAGCGCCAATGGTAGCATTCGGGTCAGTCGTGCTTGCTGCTGTTCCATAGGCATACCCATAAGCTTCATCCCACTTATGCTCCATCGTAGTGTAGCTTTTCCCTTCCTCAATTGTTCCTGCATCATTGTTCGCTACATTTTCTCCGGCATCCAACACAGAAACACTTAGATAGTTATTAAGCATTTGATCCAACATCAATGCACCGATCAAGCCTTTTCCAAACGCCTGATCGTATTCCAGCCCTTCGGCATTGACATACCGGATGGGTCCTCCGCCAGCTTCCTGTATTGCTCCCGCAGTACCAGCTACCGCATCGGTCGTCCAGCCTGGAAAAACCTCAGCTACCTGGCTGGCAATCCAGGAGTCAAATTCCGCTTTGATCAATGCAGCTACCGCAGTGTTTGCAGAAAAGAAATCTGAAGAAGCAGCAGTTTTTCCCCTTACACTTTTAGTGGAAGTGTTTAGATCTGTATCCTGAAAGTTCGCTTCACCCTCCTGATGATCAAACATTGCATCGATTTGAGCTTCTGTGAAATCCGTATCCTTCAAAGCGCTTACTATTTCCTCAGCCATTAGTATCCGATCGGTTTGTCCACTAAATGAGACCGTGGATGACCCGTCTCGTTCAAAAACATACGTATCAGGTACGATGATACTGGGATTCCCAGCATCATCGTCACCACAGCTGGTCAGTGTTGTCACCATTAGCGCAACTACTACTATTAAAATTGAATTAGTCCTTTTCATTTGTCTTTCTTATTTAGAATAATTCTAAACAATGCAAAGATGAATTCGGGCCTGATTTCTCACAATCGCTAGGATTAGGGATTTTTCAAAATCACTAGAACTAGCGATCATCTATTCGCCGGGGGTACTGTCAGGTGGTTTTCTCGAAGTGGATATTGATCATGCTGAGCTGGCGAGCATCTGTGATGCATGACTTTCACATTTTGTTTGCGATTGCAAGTATTTTGTGGTGGAAGTAAATACTTATCACGGAAGTAACTTCCGCGCTAGTCAGATGCCCTTGGACACCTTATCATCCGGACTAGTGACAGCTATCACAGCCATCGGATTTCTTTTTACTGCTTTTGGTACTTCTGAAAACCATGTACCCGATAGCTGAAAGAAAAAGAGCGGAAACAAGAATCAGCTGAGTCATAAAAAGAGATTATATGTGACGAGCGCTCCAAGGTAGGCAAGCACGGTCATGTAAGTCAACTGGATCAACGGCCATTTCCAGGATTTGGTTTCTCTCTTTACGATGGCCACCGTACTCATGCATTGCATGGCAAATGCATAAAACACCATCAGGGATAACCCGGTTGCGAGATCAAAAACCTTTCGACCGGTGGACGGATCGACTTCCAGTTTCATTCGACTCATCAGTCCATCGTCCTCTGAAAACTCTTCTCCGACATGATAAATGGTCGCCATAGTTCCAACAAATACCTCTCTGGCAGCAAACGAAGTGATCAGCGCAATTCCAATTTTCCAATCATACCCAAGCGGGCGAATGGCTGGCTCAATCTGCTGACCTAACTTCCCAATATAGGATTCTTCAAGCTCAACTTTTTCCAGGAGTAAATCGGATTCCCCGGACTTGCCATCAAAGGATCCCGGACCATAGCTCCCGAGCACCCAAAGAATGATGGAGATGGCAAGAATGATCTTACCTGCCTCGAAAACAAACACCTTTACTTTTTCCAATAGTGTTATCCCAACGTTTTTTAGTCGCGGTAGCTTATAAAGCGGCAGATCCATGATGAGAAAACTCCTCGCAGAAGGATTGATGATCCACTTAAATACCAAAGCAACAACCAAAGCAGCAACCACTCCTAACAGGTACATTGCTAACAATGTCAATCCTTGTAAGTTGATAACACCACCTAGGTATGTATTTGGAATTACAAGCGCAATCATTAGTGCATATACAGGAAGCCTCGCTGAACAACTCATCAATGGGGTGACCATTATGGTGATCAATCGGTCTTTTGGCTGATCAATTGTGCGTGTTGACATGATAGCCGGAATGGCACATGCAATTCCTGAAATCAAAGGGACCACACTCTTTCCATGAAGTCCCAAGGGTCGCATCAATCGATCCATAATGAAAACGACCCTGGCCATGTAGCCAGTCTCCTCCAGGATGTTGAGAAATAAGAACAACAAGGCTATTTGGGGGATGAAAACCAGCACTCCGCCTAAGCCAGGAATGATCCCTTCAACCAACAGGTCGGTTAATAATCCTGGAGGCAAAAGTCCTCTCAGATTACTGCTCAGGTAAGCAAATCCACCATCGATGAGATCCATTGGGATGTTGGCAAATTCGTAGATGGCCTGAAAAATCATGAATAGAATAACCAGGAATACAGCATATCCCCAGATCGGGTGAGTCAGTATTCTATCAATTTTGAACGTTCGTTCGCTAACGAGCCGATGCTCGCCATTACTTTTTACACAGAACTTAAGGAGCTTCTTTATTTTGCTTAATCGCTCTTCAACCTCCCGTGTACCAGCATCATTTTCAAGCGTTGATCCATTGCTTGATATAAAGGCTTGCCAATCAGTAGGGGTTTGATAAGAAACAATCGATTCCTTTAGCTCGTCAAAATTCACTCCTTTACGTGCATTCAACTTAACAATTGGAATCCCGCCCAGCAATGAGCTCAATTTAGAAGGATCGATCCTCATCCCTTCTCCTTCAGCCACATCTATCATATTCAATGCCAGCATGACAGGCAGTTGCCGATCATACAATTCCGTAAATAGGAGTAGCCCTCTTTCCAGGTTGGATGCATCTACAATGACAATGAAGAGGTCAGGAAAGTCAAGGCTTTTAGTATCATTCAGAAAGTCAGTGACGACACGTTCATCCTCTGTTTTAGTATCCAGACTGTAGATTCCTGGTAAATCAATGACACTGATTTGTTCTCCGTTACCCAATGGAAACGAACCATTTTTTTTGTCAATAGTAACTCCGGGATAGTTTCCTACTTTTTGCTTGAGGCCTGTCAGAAAATTAAAAACAGTTGTTTTTCCCGAATTGGGGTTTCCAACTAATGCTACCTTCTTAATACTCATTCCATCAAATCTGCTCTACCTCAATTTCGCTGGCTTCATCCAACCTTAACATGACCGTACAATTTCCGGTTTTCACTGCTATCGGATCATTCAACGGTGCCTTCAATTTGATCTCTACTTCCTGACCTTTGTATAGGCCCATTTCAATTAGCCTGCCTCTGAACTGGCCGGCGCTTAGGTTGGCGATCCGGACAGGAACATTTAGTGGTATTTCATTTAGTTTTTTCAATTGCGGCACAATATTAGTTCATCATTTATATAGCTGATTAGCGAACCAATCCTGACTCCAGTGCATAAACAATCAGCTCTGCCGGAGACTTGAGATTGAGTTTCTTAAGTATGTTTTTCCGATGAGAGTTGATCGTATGAATACTCAAATGAAGTTCTTCAGCGATCTGGTTAGTCTTCTTTCCTTTGGTTATCAATTGAAGCACTTCGTACTCTCTTGGAGACAAAGTAGTTGGCTCGCAATCTTCTTCTTCAGTGGCACCCTTGACAACAAGTTCGAGGACATTATTGCAGAAAAACCTTTTCCCAGCTGTAACGGCATAAAGCGCATCAGTAATCTCCTCTTCACTACAGTTCTTGGTCAAAATACCTGTGATACCCATACCAATCAGTCTTTGAACAGAGTCACGGTTTTGATTATTTGAAATGACCAAAAAGTTTGACTTTGTTTCAGACTTGATCTTCCCTAATTCTCTGATCAGTTGATGATCATTGTTTGAAACATCCAGCACGACCAGGTCAGGTGATTCTAGCATGACCGTATTTCTCAAGTCTTTCAGGTCGTCGACATAACTTTTTACTTTGAATTCCGGTAACTGATCAATCAACGTGCTGATGCCCTGCCTTGTCAGGAACTGAAAATCCGCTAGTAAAACACTGGTTGACTTCTTAGTCATTATTTAGAATCATTCTAAACAAAAATAGAGCGGGAATTTGATTTAACAAAAACACCCTCTGATGGAAATTCAAAAGAGGGGTTGATTGTTAGATTTGTAGCGCAAATAATCTAAGAATGGAATACCGAATCGAACACGATACCATGGGTGAGGTGAAAGTCCCCGCTGATAAATACTGGGGAGCACAGACCGAACGCTCAAGAAATAATTTCAAAATCGGAGGTGAAAAAAATCAGATGCCACTAGAAGTCGTCCAGGCATTTGCCATACTCAAAAAATCAGCTGCTGAAACGAACAAAGAGTTGGGTGTGCTTCCGGCAGAGAAGTCAAATCTAATCGGTCAGGTATGTGATGAAATTCTTGATGGAAAACTGGACGACCAATTTCCTTTGGTGGTGTGGCAAACCGGTTCGGGAACTCAATCCAATATGAACTCCAACGAAGTAATTGCCAATCGAGCTCATGTAATTAATGGTGGTTCACTTACCGATGATGAAAAAACAATCCATCCAAATGATGATGTAAACAAGAGTCAGAGTTCAAACGATACGTTCCCTACGGCTATGCATATTGCAGGATACAAGATCATTGTGGAACATGCGATCCCTAAAATTGAAAAGCTTCGTGACACCTTAAAAGAAAAGTCAGATTCTTTCCAGGATTGTGTCAAAATCGGCCGTACTCACTTTATGGATGCGACTCCTTTAAGTCTGGGTCAGGAATTTTCGGGCTATGTATCCCAGCTTGATCATGGCCTAAAAGCACTCCATAATACACTAGATCATCTCTCTGAATTAGCACTTGGCGGAACAGCTGTTGGAACTGGACTGAACACACCGGAAGGCTATGCTGATCTCGTAGCAGAGAAAATTGCAAAATACTCAGGAATGCCAATGAGATCAGCTGAAAACAAATTCGAAGCGTTGGCCGCTCACGATGCTGTTGTTGAATCTCATGGAGCACTTAAACAATTGGCAGTCAGTCTGATGAAGATCGGTAATGATATCAGAATGCTATGCTCAGGGCCAAGAAGCGGAATTGGAGAAATACTCATTCCAGAAAATGAGCCTGGGTCATCCATCATGCCAGGGAAGGTTAATCCCACTCAGTGTGAGGCACTTACGATGGTTTGTGCGCAAGTTCTTGGTAATGATGTTGCCATTGCTGCAGGTGGTATGACGGGACATTTTGAGCTTAACGTCTTCAAACCAATGATAATCTTCAACCTCCTGAACTCAGCAAGGTTGATTGGGGATGCATGCGAGTCATTCAATGATAACTGTGCAATTGGCATTGAACCGAACCTTCCGGTGATAAAGGAAAAATTGGAAAATTCCTTGATGCTGGTCACAGCTTTGAACACTCATATTGGCTATGAGAACGCAGCGAAGATTGCAAAGAAAGCACACAAAGAAGGCACTACTTTGAGGAAAGCAGCTATAGATCTGGGACTTGTTACGGATCAGCAGTTCGATGAGTGGGTGAAACCGGAAGATATGATTGGCTCTCTGAAGAAATAATTTTTTCAGACTTATTTATATAGTTTTTTGTACTTTAGTAATATAAATTGAAATCGATTACTATCAATTCCACAGGAAAATGAAGAAAATTATACCTTTTGTCGCACTCTCACTTTGCTTGGCATTCACATTTGAAGCAAGTGCACAGATGTCAAAAAAAGAGTTGAAGGAATGGAAGAAGCGAATCAAAAAACTTCAACCGGAACAGTACAAGCAGCTACTTGACGAAAACAAATCCCTTAAGGGACAAGTGACCAGCTTAAGAACAGAATTGAACAACGTAGATGATCGAATCGCAGAAAAAGATGAGCAAATTCTGTCGTACCAATCACAAGTATCAGATCTACGAAATGAGTTGTCCAGAGCTCAGGCAGCAGCCCAGGCTCAGGCACAAAACGTTTCAAGCAGTGGATCAGGAGGAAACATAGATGAAAGTCGAGGGGTCGTATTCAAGGTTCAAATTGGAGCCTTTACACAAAAAGATCTTAGCAAGTACCTGGATAATGCCAGAAATTTCTCAGGAGAAGAAGAGAATGGTGTTAGAAAGTATACGCTTGGTGTATTCAGAGATTACTGGGATGCTGACACCTTTAAAAAATACCTGAGAGAAATGGGAGTTAAAGATGCCTGGATCGTTTCGTACAGAGATGGTCAGCGAGTACCAATCAAAGACGTACTTGAAGGTGTTTCCAAATCAGGATAATCTAAATCACAGAAATTCAACCCCATCCTGTTTATGCGGGATGGGGTTTTTTGTTTATTATCTTTGCGGGCCTAATGATCCAGTACAAAACACGAGAAGAAATTGAGTTGATGCGCGAAAGCGCACAAATCGTATCCAAGACGCTTGGACTGATGGCAGCTACCATCGATGCTGGTGTAAATCTTCTTCACCTTGACAAATTAGCGGATGAATTTATTCGTGATCATGGAGCGGTTCCTGGGTTCCTCGGACTTTATGATTATCCAAAATCAATCATCACATCAGTAAATGAACAAGTAGTACACGGTATCCCAACAGACCGTGAGTTGCAAGAAGGTGATATCGTGGGAGTAGATATTGGAGTACTCAAGAACGAATTCTACGGTGATCACGCCTATACGTTCGCTGTTGGAGAAATCAAGGATGATGTTAGGCAATTGCTGAGGGTGACTAAGGAGTGTCTTGATCTTGGTATCGAACAACTAGTCGTAGGAAACCGCATCGGCGATGTGAGTTTTGCGATTCAACAGCATGCCGAAAATCATGGCTATGGCGTTGTAAGAGAATTGGTAGGGCATGGACTGGGTCGAAAAATGCATGAATCCCCTGAAGTACCAAACTTTGGAAAAAGAGGAAGAGGAAGTAAAATAAGTGATGGTCTTGTTGTAGCCATTGAGCCGATGATCAACATGGGTACCCGAAGGGTTATACAACTCAATGACGGCTGGACGATTATCACTGCAGATAAGAAACCTTCCGCTCACTTCGAACATAATGTCGCTGTAATTGATGGTAAACCTGAAATTCTTTCAACATTCAGTTTCATTGAAGAAGAACTTCAAAAGAAGAATGCAGTGATGGTATAATCACCACACGCACCCAATGACTAAAAAAGAGAAAAGTACATTTAGTGTTGTGATGATGAGGTTCCTGGTCTGGCGTCTCAAGCATATTAGTGACAACAACTTCTTACTGATCTCAGCCGGTTTCATTGGATTATTTGCCGGTCTTGCTGCCGTCATACTTAAGAGCACTGTCCACAGCATCATCCACTACCTGGAAATCAATCAAACCCTGTTTGGGTTGAAGTACATGTACCTTGCTTATCCCTTGATTGGGATACTCCTTACTGTTTTTGTATCAAAGTACTTTTTCAAGGAGAGACTTGGTCATGGTATCACTCAGATTCTATATGCCATTTCCAAAAACTCCAGTATCATTCGGAGAACGCGGATGTACTCTCGAATGGTCACGAGTGCAATTACCGTAGGATTTGGAGGTTCTGTCGGACTGGAGGCACCTATCGTAGTAACAGGTTCGGCCATCGGGTCAAACCTGGCGCGACTATTCCACTTGACTTATAAACAACGGACATTGCTGCTCGGTTGTGGAGCTGCGGGAGCAATCTCCGCGATCTTTAATTCTCCCGTCACAGGTGTCATTTTCGCGATGGAGGTTATCCTTACAGAAGTAGCCATTAGTCGATTCATTCCATTACTCATGGCTTCCGTTTGTGGGCAGTTGGTTTCTATAGTCCTGCTTGGAGATGATATCCTGTTTTCATTCCGGTTGAAAGATCCATTCGCTGCTGGAGAGACGGGATTCTACTTGTTATTGGGAGCAATGTGTGGAATGATCTCCTTGTACTTCACCCGAATGATGTACTTCTTCGAAGGAGCGATACAGCTGTTAAAGAATGATTTTGGTCGAGCCTTTATTGGTGGAATTTCATTGGCGCTGATCGTGTTGACTTTCCCACCGATCTATGGTGAAGGTTACGAGACCATCAAGCGATTATTAGCAGATGAGTCTTCAGAAGTTTTTTTGAGCAGTTTTTCTTTTTGGCTATCTGACAATCAGGCTTCCGTGATTGTATTCATTTTTTTCGCCTTATTGGTTAAACCAATCGCAACTGCTTTGACGATTGGTGCCGGTGGAAGTGGAGGAGTATTTGCACCTTCTTTGTTTATGGGTGGTCTCACTGGCTACACATTTAGCTCATCATCCAACCTGATGTTTGGAACATCACTTAGTACCAGCAATTTTACCCTGGTTGGAATGTGTGGAGTAATGAGTGGTGTACTGCATGCTCCGCTAACAGCAATATTCCTAATAGCGGAGATCACGAGCGGATACATGCTCTTTGTCCCGCTAATGCTTGTGTCGGCAATTTCATTCAGTACGATCTCCTATTTTGAAAAGCACAGTATTTATACAAAGAAACTCATCGAGACCGGCGACCTGATCCAATACGATAAAGATCAGATCGTCCTGAGTTTGATCGACCTCCAAAAGATCATTGAAAAGGACCTGCTTATTATTAGACCTGATGATACGCTCAACGATCTGGTTTCATTGGTGAAAAGAAGTAAGCGAAATATTTTTCCTGTAGTGAACGAGGAGAACGAATTGGAGGGAATTGTCACTCTTGATGATATAAGAGAGATGATGTTTGATGAAGAATCGAGGCAAAACATTGTAATTCAGACGATTATGAACAAACCTCCAGCCAGTGTTTCTACTAAGGAAAAAATGCAATCAGTGATGAATAAATTTGAGATAACACAAGCGTGGAATCTACCTGTCATCGACGATGGGAAATACGTTGGGTTTATATCCAAATCCAGGATTTTCAACGCATATCGCAAAAAACTAATACGTCAAACCGCTGAGTAGGAAACTAATCATAAACTATTGATTTTCAATGTTTTAATATGTTGTTATTCGAGTTATCAACAGCAATAGCTTAAATGGAATTTTATATAACTATCTGATAATCAAAAAGATAGATAGCATCAATAAAAATATGTGGATAACTCGGCTCATTTGTTGATAAATGGTGAAATCGAAAGGCAATCTTCTTGAGATGCTTGAATGAGTAAGTAAAGAATTCCGCCAAATGCCTGGAACCGCGTGACTATCTACTATAGATCAGTTGTGTTATCAAAATATTAAGAGGTGATCGTCTTATACTTGACAAATAGGGCACTCGATCTTAAAATAGTGCAATTATGACTTTTATATATTTACCGAGCCGTATAACTCAACCTGACGTAAATTCGTAACATCTTTGTAATGAAAAAACTGGCCTTTTTAGTACTTCTCTTGATATCGCTTTCTTCATACAGTCAGCAGGTAGAAGTGATTCGGTTCTCTCAACTTCAGGAGAAGATCCTTGCTGCGGAAGCACCCCTTACGGTTATTAATTTCTGGGCGACCTGGTGCGGACCCTGCATCAAAGAAATGCCTTATTTTGATGCCCTTGAATCTGAAAACCAGGATGTCAAGGTATACCTTGTGAGCGTCGATTTCAGGCAAGACCTGGAAAGAGTCAAGAATTTTGTTGTAAAACGAAAGATAAAATCAGATGTCCTTTTCCTTGATGAGAAAGACCCTGATGAATATATGAGGAAAGTAGATCACAATTGGAGTGGCGCTATTCCCGCAACCCTGTTTGTAACTGATCTTGGTAAAACTTTTTTCCATGAAAATGCATTTACTAAAGATCAATTGTATAAGACAGTTAATAACTATTTGAATTAACCCAATGACCGAAACTATGAAAAAGACCTTTATAATTATTACCGGAGTACTGGTGGTTGTCGCTGTACTTTTCGTCAATGCCAAAAGACCTGCTCCGGGATATGGAGTTGGCGATTATGCTACTGACTTCAAGCTTCCAAATATTGACGGCAAGGAAGTTTCATTAGCTGACTATTCCAATGCAAAAGGGTTTATCGTAATTTTTACATGCAATACTTGTCCCTATGCTCAAGCGTACGAATCTCGAATCGTTGATCTTGACAAGAAGTATGCTAGTCAGGGATTTCCCGTGATCGCTATTAATCCTAACGATCTATCACAACAACCTGATGACAGCATGGAGGCGATGAAAAAAAGAGCGGCTGAAAAAGGATACACTTTCCCCTACCTCAGAGATGATGATCAGGATGTGACCAGAGCTTATGGTGCCACCAAAACTCCTCATGTTTACCTGCTCAACAAAGAATCTTCTGACAAGTATCGTGTTGAATTCATTGGGGCAATTGACAACAGTCCACGAGATGCGAGTGATGTTTCTGAAAGGTATGTGGAAGACGCAATTGAGGCACTGAAAAAAGGAGAGAAACCTTCCGTAACAGAGAAAAGAGCAATTGGCTGTACTATTAAGTGGAAAAGCTGATCTGACGAAATAAGGTAAAAAAAAGCCCTGACGATACCGTCAGGGCTTTTTTGTTAGTTATGAGCGTATAATTTCTCTTTGTGCTTTTTCAATTGGCGCCTCAGCCCTTCAACCGCTGCATCAACACCAGCTTCGAACGACTTGGACTGCTCCTTCGCAAAAAATTGATTTCCGGGAGAATTCAACTTGATCTCTACGATCTTGTTCTCCTTGTTATCATCGTTTTCCAACCTTAAGAAAACTTCTCCATCAATTACCCTATCGTAATAGGTCTCCAGCTTATCAACTTTTCTTTGAATGAAATCGAGCAATTTGTAATCTGCGTCGAAGTGGATTGAATGCATTTGTAACTTCATCATGTCACGGTTTAGGTTGAACATTAAGCTTTTGGGTGTGCCTGATCAAAGGCCGCCTTTAGCTTTTCAATTGAATTATGTGTGTAGACCTGTGTGGCAGCCAGGCTTGTATGGCCTAGCAAATCTTTGACCGCATTTAGGTCCGCACCTTTGTTTAATAAATGTGTTGCAAAAGAATGTCTCAAGATATGCGGGCTCTTCTTACTCAAGGTGGTAATCGGCCCCAAATACTTCTTGACTTTTCGTTGGATGAACATCGGATAGGTTTTAGCCCCTCTATCAGTTAAGATAAGAAATTCAGATGACAACCCCTCGTTCTTCTTCACTTCAATAAACTCTCTTATCATATATATTAACGTATCTGAGATCGGGATGATTCGCTCTTTGTTCCTTTTTCCAAGAACTTTTATCGTCTTATCGTAGAAGCTCACATCCGAATCTTTCAATCCGGTAAGTTCCGAAAGTCGCATTCCCGTAGCATAAAATAATTCCAACAAGAGTTGATCCCGCTTCCCTTGAAAATCATCACCAAATTCCAGTTGATCCAAAAGTTTTACAATCTCACCTTCCTTGAGAAAAGTCGGCAGTTCTTTATCTGTTTTGAGTGGCTTCAGTTTGGTGGTCGGATTGGATTCAACCAATTCTCTTCCAAGCAAGAACTTGAATAATGATTTGAGTGTAGCGATCTTACGGTTAACAGATTTTGGTGAAATCCCCGCCTCCATCAAATGAACTACCCATGCTCTGAGGTGAACATGCTTAGCATCCTCAACCAGCTCGATTTCAAAATCTTTCTGCAGGAACTCTTTCACCTGAGCCAGATCTTTACGATAGGCATCAATGGTGTGAACGCTGTATCTTTTTTCGGAAGAAAGGTATTTGAGAAAAGATTCGACCATCAGCACTACTCGAAGAAATGAGTAATACTAACTTAACTAAATCTTGATTGAAAAAAGGAGGGATGGACGATTATTTGCTTTCCTCGTCCCGCAACTTTTGGATGTATCGAGCACGAATGACCTCATTTCTCCTTTTCACTGATGGTTTAGTGAAATGAGTCCTGGATCTCAACTCCCTCAAAACACCAGTTTTCTCGAACTTCTTCTTGAACCTCTTAAGTGCTCGATCAACTGATTCGTTTTCTTTAACGTTTATTATTAACATCTCAAATTTCTTAGGACCGCAAATATAGCTCAATCCAACAGAGTATCAAATCTCTAGCTCAACAAGCTACGTGAAATAACAATTTTTTGAATCTCTGATGTACCCTCTCCAATCGTACAAAGCTTAGCATCCCGATAGTATTTCTCCGCAGGGTAATCCTTGGTGTATCCATAACCTCCAAATATTTGAACACATTCGTTCGCTACCTCAACAGAAATGTCTGCTGAGTAAAGTTTCGCCATCGCAGATTCTCTATTCACATCTTTACCCTGATTCTTCAGCTCTCCAGCCCGATAAGTCAGAAGCTTAGCTGCATCAACTTTGACAGCCATATCCGCCAGTTTGAAAGAAATTCCCTGGAATGATACAATCGGCTTTCCAAATTGTTCTCTTTCCTGAGCGTAATTCAGTGCTGCATTCATTGCTCCCTCTGCTATGCCACAACTTAACGCTGCAATAGAAATTCTCCCACCATCTAATACCTTCAGTGCTTGAACAAACCCATCTCCAACTTCTCCTATCAGATTCTCTGCAGGAATACGGCAATCTTCAAAGATCATCTCTGAAGTTTCAGAAGCTCGCATCCCAAGCTTATTCTCTTTACGCCCCTTGTTAAAACCCTTGGTGCCTCGCTCTACAATGAAAGCACTCGCATTCCGTGATTTACCCGGTTCACCGGTTCGAGCAATAACTACTGCCACATCACCACTGTTTCCATGAGTGATGAAATTCTTTGCCCCATTGATCACCCAATCGTCTCCTTCCTTTATAGCTACTGTTTTCATGTTTCCGGCATCCGAACCAGTATTCGGCTCAGTTAATCCCCATGCTCCGATCCACTCTCCACTTGCCAACTTAGGTAAATATGTGCTCTTCTGAGATTCACTGCCATGTTGCATAATGTGACCGGTACACAATGAATTGTGAGCAGCAAGAGAAAGTCCCAATGAACCATCCACTTTCGCGAGCTCAACAATAGCAGTTATATATTCATGATACCCAAAGCCTGATCCTCCATATTCCTGTGGAACAAGAATTCCCATAAGGCCCAATTCGCCCATTTTGTGAAATAGATCAACTGGAAAATGTTGATCTTCATCCCATTGCATTTTAAATGGTTCGATTTCCCGCTCACTAAAATCACGTATCATTTGAGCGATCATTTGCTGGTTTTCTGAGACGGAGCTTTCTGTGGCCAATGTATCTGTTGTCATATTCTGCTGGGTTTACTTTTTGGAAACGCAAAATTAGAAATGTTGTTCGTCAAAAAACAGTGCATTTAACATATTAAAGAGTTAATAATTATACTTTTGCGCCCTGAATTAAGAAGCATTTAGCACATGAAAATAGCTGTAGTCGGAACCGGGTATGTTGGACTTGTTACCGGAACATGTTTTGCGGAAACAGGAAACAATGTCACATGCATTGATATTGATGAAAAAAAAGTTGCAAAGCTTAAAAACAAAGAAATAACAATCTATGAGCCGGGTCTTGAGGTTCTTTTTGAAAGAAATATAAGACAGGGACGACTCGATTTCACAACTGACCTAGCTGAAGGGATCAAAGGAGCCCAAATCATCTTTCTCGCTTTACCCACTCCTCCCGGTGAGGATGGGTCTGCAGACCTCCAGTATGTATTGAAAGTTGCTGGCGACTTAGGTCCCTTATTGGAGGATTTCACCGTTATCGTTGATAAAAGCACCGTACCGGTTGGAACCGCTGAGAAAGTAACCGCTGAAGTTGCAAAGAATGCAAAGGTCGATTTTGAGGTTGTCTCTAACCCGGAATTCTTGCGAGAAGGTGTTGCAGTAGACGATTTTATGAAGCCAGATCGGGTGGTCATAGGAGCAGAAAGTGAAAAATCGATCAAGCTGATGCGCCAGCTATATGAACCATTTGTAAGGCAAGGCAATCCTATCATCTTCATGGATGTTCGATCTGCAGAATTGACAAAGTATGCGGCCAATTCATTCCTTGCAACTAAAATCACGTTCATGAATGAGATAGCCAACCTTTGTGAGTTGTTAGGTGCAGATGTTGACAAAGTAAGAAAAGGAATTGGAACGGATAGTCGAATTGGCAATCGATTCCTTTTTGCTGGAATTGGTTATGGAGGAAGCTGCTTTCCAAAAGACGTGCAGGCATTAGCTAAGTCCTCAACTGAAGTCGACTATGACTTCAAGATCCTTAACTCCGTTATGGATATCAATGCACAACAAAAACACAAGCTGATCGAGCCATTGAAAAATTATTTTGGCGGTGACCTAAATGGAAAAACCATTGCTGTGTGGGGGTTGGCATTTAAACCTTACACGGATGATATCAGAGAGGCCCCTTCTTTGGAAAACATCAAGCTTCTACTCGACTCAGGTGCCAGTGTTAAAGCATACGATCCGGAAGCTATGGACAATGTCAAAGGCATTCTAGGGGAGAAGATCTATTTTGCCAAAGACGAATATGATGCACTAGAGGATTCCGATGCATTAATGATCATGACCGAGTGGCCAATCTTCAGAACTCCTCGTTTTGAAAAAATGGAAAGCAGTCTGAAAAACAAGGTAGTCTTTGATGGCCGTAACCTATATGACACAGATCAGATGGAGGAATTAGGCTTTGAATACTACAGTGTAGGAAGAAAGGTGGTAAAGCAATAGCGCATTACCGCTGTTCATTCAAAGCCCAATCATAATCCTTATAATCAATCCTTGCACGCCGTTCCAGTTTTGTATCTGAGTATTGATTTAGGAATTCTATTAACGATCCCTTTTTGGTGAAATCTCCACCATACCAACTGAATATTTTGGATAGGTATGCTTTTTTCGGGCTTTCAATGACGTTCTTTTCCGGATCAGTAAGGAAATTCTTCGTTGCTTTGGTCAATTGTTCGTCCAGAGTTTCCGCTAGATAAGCTTTATTCTGAAGCTTAGGGCATGATATCGCTGCACAAACAAGTGCGAAATGAATCCGTGGTTCATCAAATCGTTTTCGGATAATGCCATGCTCGATATTGTTTAAATCATAAGTTTCATCGCCTATATTGATGAACTTGATATCCCAGGGTGTATTTACGAATGGGATCTTGACAGTTGCTCCGATATCCTTAATGCTTGAGACTGGGTAATGTTCCAAGATCAATTCCAAGGTAAATGCATTATACGCATTGATCCAGTAGGCTAACTTCTGATCTTCAGACCAAGAGTCATTTGGAGCATTCTGCTCAAGTGAAGTCAGGTATTCTCTCAACTTCGGCCGATCGAGTGACAATCCTTTATAATTAACCAGCCCTTTATCATTCACATACTTTTGAAGCAGCTGATCATATGGTATATGATCTACCCCCTCCTGAGCGAGGATTGTCAAGCTGGAAAATATCGTGAGAAAAAAAACCTTGAATCGACGCATATCTATTTATAATTGTTAATTAAAACTCAATAACCTACGAACGAATCCACAAGAATAGTTTCATCCGATACCGGGATGTCAAGTAATACCTAACAAAAGGTACGCCAAGTGACATTATTTTGGAATCCACATCAATAAATAGTGAATTAATTCTCCTGATAGCAGGCTTTTTTGTTGTGGCCATCTCGGCCAATCAAATCGCCAAGTCCTTTCAGCGTATCCGGCTTCCGCTGATCACTGGATTGATTTTTACCGGGATTGTCACAGGGCCTTACATCATCGGACTGATCCCATTCTCAGCAAAAACAAGTCTCAACTTTGTTAATGAGACTGCTCTGGCGTTTATAGCATTTGCCGCTGGTGCAGAACTTTACTTAAAAGAATTAAGAAGTCGGATCAATTCGATCAAATGGAACACGTTTGGTCAATTGGTCGTCACTTTCGTTCTCGGCTCTGTTGCAGTGTACTTTGTGGCGGACTACATTCCGTATATGGCTGGATTTAGCACTGCGGGGAAGCTATCCATAGCTATGCTTACGGCAGCCATTTTTGTAGCACGCTCCCCAGCATCGGCTATTGCAGTTATTAATGAGCTCAGAGCTAAGGGACCATTTGTTCAAACGGTAATGGGAGTCACTGTGGTGAAGGACTTCCTGGTTATCATTCTGTTTTCCATTTGCCTTTCATTGTCGCAGGTTCTGATCGAAGGCCAGGAATTTAACATCATAGAAATTCTGATCCTCCTGCTTGAACTAGGACTCTCGTTTGTTGTTGGTTTCTATGTTTATGGATTCATCCTTAAGTTCCTTCTTGGTCTCCGAATACGAAGAATTCCCAAAACACTTCTCGTTCTAATTACGGGCTACTCTGCTTATGCACTTTCTTCTTATGTAGGGCTTCAGACCGAGTTTTACCTTCATCATAAGTTATTCCTCGAGCCTCTTTTGATGTGCATTCTTGCCAGCTTTTACGTAACTAATTTTTCTAAATCCAGGCCGGAATTCTTAAAGATCCTGGAAGACGTGAGCATCCCCGTTTATGTTTCTTTTTTCACGTTAACAGGTGCAACACTCTCTGTGAATGTCATTGACGAGGTTTTAGGAGTAGCACTCATTCTTTTCCTCATCAGGATTATCACAATGATTATTGGAGGGTATACTGGTGGACTGCTCGCTAGGGATCCGATGAAATTCAATCATATGGGGTGGATGCCGTACATCACACAAGCAGGAGTTGCGCTTGGCTTAGCCACCGTAGTTTCGAATGAATTTCCGGATTGGGGTAATCAATTTGCTACCGTAATTATTGCACTAATTGTGATCAACCAGTTCATTGGACCTCCACTGTTTAAATGGGCGATCTACCATGTTGGAGAAGACAGGAGTAAGGCTCCAACGCCTGAGTTTGATGGTATAAGGGATGCAACCATTATCGGCTTGGAAAGCCAGGCAGTTGCACTAGCACTCCAACTGCAGGAAAACGGATGGGAAGTTCAACTTGCCACCGTAAAAGACATAGGAAGTTTTCAGGAACCACAAGGAGTCAAAGTAGTTTACCTCAAAGACATCTCAGTTGAAGAACTGAAAAAGATCAAGGCACATCAATCAGAAGCAATAATTGGTATGCTGTCGGATGAAGAGAATTTTCAGATCTGTGAAATAGCCTATCAAAAGTTTGGCACCAGGGATTTAATCGTTCGACTAAATCAGAGGAACAACTACCAAAAATTTCTCACACTTGGTGTCAAGATCGTTGATCCATCCACAGCCATTGTCAGTCTCCTTGATCATTTTGTCAGATCACCGCAGGCTGCTTCCCTATTGCTCGGCATGGAAGAAGGCCAGGATACAAGAGACATTGAATTATTGAATCCGGACTTGCATGGCATTACATTAAGAGATTTGAGATTGCCAGCTGATGTCATCATTTTATCTGTTGTTCGTGGCGGACAGACCATCATTACACACGGATATACCAGGCTCAGAATCAAGGATACGATCACAGCGGTTGGATCTATTAAAAGCCTGAATCATGTTCAATTGAAATTCGATCGGTAGAAGGTCCAATAAAAGCAACTCCCTAATCATATCTTTGCGCCCATGAAAAATTCAGCTGACGGAGGCTCTCTCAAAAACATTGTTTCTCACTGTAAGGAATATGGATTCGTTTATCCATCCAGCGACATCTATGATGGGTTAGGTGCTACCTATGATTATGGTCCGAATGGTGTCGAGCTTAAGAACAATATCAAAGAGTATTGGTGGCAGGCGATGGTTCGGCTACACGAGAATATTGTTGGGATCGATTCAGCGATCTTCATGCACCCCACCACCTGGAAAGCCTCTGGTCATGTTGATGCGTTCAACGATCCATTAATTGATAACAAAGACTCAAAGAAGCGATACCGAGCTGATGTTTTGATCGAGGAGCATATAGCTAAGATCGAGGGCAAAATAGCCAAGGAGGTAGATAAGGCTGCTAAGCGATTTGGAGATGCCTTTGACAGGGATCAATTCGTTTCGACCAACCAACGTGTGGTTGGTTATAAAGAAAAGATTGCTTCTATCGAGGAACGAATGGGAGCAGCTTTGGATCATGGAAAATTGGACGACTTAAAAAGTCTGATTGAAGAGCTTGAAATTGCCGACCCGGTTTCCGGATCTAAAAACTGGACAGATGTAAGGCAATTCAATCTAATGTTCGCCACAGAGTTGGGCTCGACAGCTGATGGAGCTGAAACAATCTACTTAAGACCCGAAACTGCTCAAGGCATCTTTGTCAATTACCTTAATGTTCAGAAAACATCAAGGATGAAGCCTCCATTTGGAATTGCTCAGATTGGAAAAGCATTTCGGAATGAGATCATCGCTCGTCAGTTCATTTTCAGAATGCGTGAGTTTGAGCAAATGGAAATGCAGTTTTTCGTCAAGCCGGGATCCGAAATGGAATGGTACGAGCACTGGAAAGAACAGCGTATGAACTGGCACAATGCACTCGAACTTGGTGAAGGTAATTATCGCTTTCATGACCATATTAACTTAGCGCATTATGCGAATGCAGCCTGTGATATCGAATTCAATTTTCCGATGGGCTTCAAAGAACTTGAAGGAATCCATTCCAGGACGGATTTTGACCTGAGCGCTCATGAAAAACATTCAGGGAAAAAGCTGCAGTACTTCGACCAGGCAACAAATGAGAGTTATGCGCCATATGTAGTGGAGACCTCTATCGGCCTGGACAGAATGTTCCTTGCCATTCTTTCATCCTCTTATCAGGAAGAAAAGCTCGAAGACGGAAGCGAACGTACCGTATTGAAAATCCCTCCTGCCCTGGCTCCAAATAAAGTTGCGGTTTTACCTCTCGTAAACAAAGATGGATTACCTGAAAAGGCTGAACACATACTAAAAGAGCTTAGAGGAACACACAGTTTTCAGTACGACGTAAAAGATGCTATTGGAAGAAGGTACCGCCGACAAGATGCTATTGGAACACCTTTCTGTATCACAGTGGATCATCAAACTTTGGAAGATGATACCGTTACCATTCGTGAACGGGATTCAATGGAACAAGAACGAGTTACAATCTCAGAGCTAATTACTAAACTTGATGAAAAAGTGAGCCTTAAGCACCTCCTGAAGAAATTATAAAATGAATTGGCTTCAACTTTTGTCCGCGCGCAGGCCAGGGGAACCTGCAGATAAACCTTCAAAAGAATCGAGAAGCCGATTTGAACAAGATTATGACCGGATCATTTTTTCTCATCCATTTAGGAAACTTCAGGACAAAACCCAGGTATTCCCACTTCCTGAAGATGACTTTGTCCATACTCGTTTAACTCACAGCCTGGAGGTTTCCAGTGTTGGAAGATCCTTAGGAAAGAATGCCGGAGCTTACTTGATCAATAGGGATTCCGAGCTAAAATCGGCCGGGATTACCGATGCGGATTTTGGGGGGATCGTTGGAGCAGCTTGTCTGGCACATGATCTTGGCAACCCACCTTTTGGCCACTCTGGTGAGGACAGTCTTTCATCGTTCTTCTTGAGCAATTCAAATGCAGACGAGTACAAAAAAAACATCTCACTTGAAGAGTGGAAAGACCTCACAACTTTTGAAGGTAACGCCCAGGGGTTCCGCATTCTTAACAGTGATACCTATCGTGGGTTAAAGCTCACTTATGCAACACTTGGAGCATTTACCAAATATCCGATTTCGTCATCCGCAGAAAAGGAGAAGGGGAGAAAGAGTCAAAAGAAATTCGGGTTTTATCAATCAGATTCCATTCTGTTCAAAGAACTAGCTGAAGAAATGGGCCTTATCCAATTGGGAGATCAAAAGTGGTGCCGACATCCACTAGCTTTCCTGGTAGAGGCCGCTGACGATATATGCTATAACATCATCGACCTTGAAGATGGCTGCAGGCTTGGCTTAGTTCCGTTCGAAACGGTATCCCAACTACTCGCAGAAATCATTGGTGATCGTTTCTCACAGGAAAAGCTCAATAAACTTGATTCATTAAACGAGAAGCTCGGAACACTTCGCGCCCTGGCAATCGGACAACTCATCAAAGAATGTTCGGACGTCTTTAATGATAATGAAGAAAAGATGCTTGATGGATCTTTCGACAAGTCATTAACTGGCTTGATCCATTCAGCAGGGGTAATGGAACAGATCATTGCGCTTTCCATTGAAAAGATCTACCGATCGAAACAAGTGCTGGAAAAGGAAGCTGGGGGTTATGAGGTGATCGAATCACTGATTGAAGCTTTTGCTACCGCTGCACAACAGGTTCATACCAATAGCTCACTTCCAAAGCATCAATCAATTTTTAGACTACTTCCTCAGAGCTACACTCATCAGATTTCCAGAAGCAAATCCACCTACCAGGTAATGCAACTCGTAATAGATTTTGTGAGCGGACTGACCGATTCCCACGCCGTAAGGTTGTATCAAACGATCAAAGGTTACCGGCTATCAGTTTAGTCTAGATAAAGTCTTCTATAAGACAGCAATATTTTTTGCCTTAAAAGCCTGAAAACCTTGCCACTAGGCACTATCTAATTACCTTTGCGCACTATTTTAAAATGTGGTCAAAACTCGCGCATATAATCCTCCGTTTTCGTGTGACTTTAATGGTGATCCTCGGATTGATCACCATCTTCATGGGCTATCACTCGAAGAATATTCAATGGTCATTTGACCTGGCAAGTATTGTTCCGGAGAATGACCCGGATATGGTCTACTTCAAGCAATTCCGGGAGACCTTCGGGGAGGATGGAAACATTCTGGCTTTAGGCATAAAGGACAGCTCCATCTACCAAGTAGAGAATTTTAAGAAATTCAGTGATCTCACTTTCTCCATAGAAAGCAAATCAGGGATCAACAGCGTGCTCGGTCTCCCTAACCTTCAGAAACTGGAAAAAAATGGAGGCAAAGGTTCATTCGTTCTCAAGTCAGTCTTTGAAAAGGTACCGGAAGGTCAGAAAGAATTAGATAGTCTTTTGAATGGGGTTGCCAGTTTGCGTTTCTACAGTGGTCAACTGATCAACCCCGAAAATGGAGCCACACTTGTTTTGGTAACTGTTGAGAAGGAAATCCTTAACTCCAAATCACGGGATCAGCTGATCCTTTCGATCATTGATGAAACTGAAAAGTTTGAAGCTGAAACTGGAATTGATATCAGAATCGCAGGACTTCCTTACGTAAGAACCATCACCACAAGTAAGGTAAAGGCAGAACTCAATATGTTCCTGGTACTTTCTGTAGTTATCTCAGGAATTATCCTTTTTGCTTTTTTCAGATCCTTCAAAGCGGTTGTCTTTCCAATTATCATCATTGGAGTTGTCGTCGTATGGGTACTTGGCTCCCTTGCCTTGTTGAAATATAAGATCACAATGCTCACCGGTTTGATCCCACCGATCATTGTTGTCATTGGTATTCCTAACAGCGTTTATATGCTTAACAAGTATCACCAGGAATACAAAAGCCATGGTGATCAAATGAAAGCATTAAGCCTGATCATCAAGAAGATTGGGGTTGTTACATTCATTACTAACCTGACTACCGCGGTTGGATTCTTTGTTTTGGTTTCCACCCAGATCAAGATCCTGATGGAATTTGGTATTGTGGCTGGCATCAACATAATGGCCACTTTCCTTGTGAGCATTATCATGATTCCAGGTGTGTTTTCCTTATACAAACCACCTTCTCAAAAGCATTTGAAGCACTTGAAGTTCAAGATGATGGACGGGGTGTTGACTTTTATCGATTTCATCGTCCGGCGTTTCCGGCCGGTGGTCTTCATCATAACTATTGCCGTGGTTGTGGTCTCTGCGATGGGTCTTACCAGGCTTCATGCTGTCTCTTACATGGTCGATGACCTTCCTGAAAATAGTCCTGTGATTTTGGATCTTCGGTTCTTTGAGCAAAACTTCAGTGGCATTATGCCATTGGAAGTGATCGTTGATACCGGTTCCAAGAAGGGTGTTCAAAGCTTAAGGAACCTAAGGAAGATCGATCAACTTGAAACGTACCTGAGTTCCATTGAATTTATCTCCCAACCGGTTTCAGTAGTAAGTTTTGCAAAAGCTGCGAGGCAGGCATTTTATAATCAGAATGAGCGATTCTACTCATTACCTACCAACAGAGACATGAGCTTCATTATGCGCTATCTGAGTACAGGCGAAACAGAAGATCTCTCGAAATCATTCATCGATTCAACTGGTCAGTACATGCGGGTGTCGCTCAAGATCGCTGACATTGGATCCAACCGACTGGATTCATTGGTGACCAATGTGATCCGACCAGAGATCGATTCACTATTCAAAGACACAAAGTTGAGTGCCAATTTGACCGGTACGACTTTAATGTTTATTAAGGGGAACAAATTCCTGATCCGAAACCTATTGACCTCAATGGTCATTGCGTTCTTTATTATCGCAATGATCATGGGCGTGCTTTTCCGGAATTTGAAAATGATCATTATCTCTCTTATTCCGAACATGATTCCCCTGCTAATTACCGCAGGCATCATGGGCTATTTTGGAATCCCCCTAAAGCCAAGTACGGCACTCATATTCAGCATTGCCTTTGGTATCTCTATTGACAATTCAATACACCTGTTAGCTAAGTATCGACAAGAACTTTTCGCTAACAAGTTTGATGTCTCAAAGGCCATCAGCAAGAGTATCCGCGAAACTGGATCAAGTATGATCTACACTGCTATTATTCTGTTTTTTGGCTTTATCATTTTCGCTTTGTCGGAATTCGGAGGAACAGTCGCCTTGGGTAAGCTCACTTCAATCACCCTATTCTTTGCCATGGTAACCAATGTGGTTGTCCTGCCATCTTTGCTCATGCAGTTTGATAGCGGAGTGAGGGACAAAACGAAGCATCCACTGATTGAGAGTGTTCCTGAGCTTGCCGAGGGAATAGATGATGAATTGGAAACCAAGAAGTAGTTGGCATGAAGTATCCAGAATTTAAGAATGTTAGCTATCCCGAAATAGCAAAAGAGATCCAGAAGTTTTGGGAAGATGAGGAAATTTTCGAGAAGTCGGTTGATCACAAAGAGGGCAATGAAACATTTACCTTCTATGAAGGCCCCCCTTCAGCAAACGGTACTCCCGGCATCCACCACGTAATGGCCCGGACCGTCAAGGATATCTTTTGTCGCTATAAAACACTTCAGGGATTCCAGGTGAAGCGCAAGGGCGGATGGGACACTCACGGGTTGCCCGTTGAACTTCAGGTTGAAAAAGAACTGGGGATCAAGAAAGACGACATTGGTCAGAAGATCTCAGTAGAAGAATACAACAAGAAGTGTCGTGAGGCAGTGATGAAGTTCAAAGACGAATGGGATGACCTCACGAAGAAAATGGGTTACTGGGTTGACCTGGAAGATCCTTACATCACTTTTCGAAAGGACTACATTGAATCCGTATGGAGGTTGCTGAAAGATCTTTTTGAAAAAGATCTCCTTTACAAAGGCTATACCGTTCAGCCATATTCCCCCGCAGCGGGAACCGGTCTGAGTTCACACGAATTGAATCAACCTGGTACTTATCATGATGTCAAAGACACTTCGATAGTTGCTCAATTCAAGGTGAAGAAAAATGATCGATCTGAATTTTTATTTGAGAACGATCAGGAAGATGTTAGAGTCCTTGCATGGACGACAACTCCATGGACGCTTCCAGCCAATTGTGCGCTGGCTGTAGGAGAAAAGATTGCTTACGTGAAGGTGAAAACCTTCAATCAATACACTAACGAGCCAGTTTCTGTGATCCTGGCCAAGGACCTGGTTGGTAAACATTTTTCGGATAAGGCGAAGGAGGTTTCAATTGAAGATTACAAACCTGGGGACAAACTGGTCCCATTTGAAATAGCAGGAGAATGGTTGGGCAAAGAGCTGTTAGAGGTCCGCTACGAACAACTACTTCCTTATGTGACCAATGAAGAGCTGGAAGAAAAAGCCTTTAGGGTGATTGCAGGTGATTTTGTTTCTACGGAAGATGGTACCGGGATCGTTCATACGGCTTCCGTTTTTGGCGCAGATGATTTCAGGGTGACACAGGCAGCTGGTATCCCTTCTGTTATGGTCAAAGATGAAAATGGACAGGATGCGCCGTTGGTGGACAAACAGGGTCGTTTTGTAAATGAAGTAACTGATTTTGCGGGAAGGTATGTGAAGGAAGAATATTACGATGATGAAACTCGAAATGATCCTGACTTCAAACCGACCGATGTTCTTATTGCAATTAAGCTAAAAGAAGAAAATAAGGCATTTAAGGTTGAAAAGTATGTTCACTCATACCCTCACTGCTGGAGGACAGACAAACCTGTATTATACTACCCTCTTGATTCCTGGTTCGTCAAAACCACTGCTTTAAAAAGTCGCCTGGTTGAATTGAATGACACTATCAATTGGAAGCCTGCTTCAACAGGTACGGGCCGTTTTGGAAACTGGTTGGAAAATCTCGTCGATTGGAATTTAAGTCGCTCAAGGTATTGGGGCACTCCATTACCCATATGGGTTACGGAAGATCGAAAGGAATTCAAATGTATTGGCAGTCTTGAAGAGCTGAAATCGGAAGTTGAAAAAGCTATTGATGCTGGTATCAAACAGGGCTCCATTTCTGAGGACTTTGATCCTCATCGCCCATACGTTGACGATATCACTTTGATCAGCGATTCTGGTAAGGAAATGAAGCGTGAATCGGACCTGATCGATGTGTGGTTTGATTCCGGTTCAATGCCATATGCACAATGGCATTATCCGTTCGAAAACGAATCTGTATTCAAGGCTAATTTTCCTGCAGATTTTATTGCAGAAGGTGTAGATCAAACTCGTGGATGGTTTTTCACACTTCATGCCATTGCTACCTTATTATATGACAGTGTAGCATTCAAAAATGTGATCGCCAATGGTTTAGTTCTTGACAAGAACGGCAATAAAATGTCGAAACGGCTTGGGAATGCAATCAACCCATTCGATACACTTGGCAAATACGGAGCAGATCCTACCAGGTGGTACATGATCTCCAATGCCAATCCATGGGACAACCTGAAGTTTGACCTGGATGGTATCGTTGAAGTTCAGCGAAAATTCTTTGGAACACTGACCAATACCTACTCCTTCTATGCACTTTACGCCAACCTGGATGAGTTTCAAGTGGATGAGATGAATATCATCCCGGTAGAAGACAGGCCCAGGTTTGATCGATGGATCTTTTCGGAATTGCAACTACTAATAAAAGAGGTCACTACCGCATATGAGGAGTACGAGCCCACTCAGGCTGCAAGAGCGATTCAGGATTTCGTCGGTGATCAACTCTCTAACTGGTACGTCAGGCTTTCCAGGAAACGTTTCTGGAAAAGTGAGATGAACGATGATAAAAAGGCAGCTTACGAAACCTTGTTTGAATGTCTTATGGTCACTGCCCAGCTCATGAGTCCGATTGCACCCTTCTATTCGGAATGGTTGTATAAAAATCTTTCGGACGGAATCAGGTCAGATGCCAAGAAGAACAACACACCTCTCAAAGAGGATTCTATTCATTTATCTTCTCTAACTAAATCAGAAGAAGAAAAAATAGATCATAAACTCAGTGAGAGTATGCACCTTGCGCAGAACATTTCGTCTCTGGTGCACTCGTTAAGAAAGAAGGAAAAAATCAAGGTTAGACAACCACTTAATAAGATCATGGTTGCGATCCTAAAGCCTGAGACCCGGGAATTAATTGCTTCCGTGGATGAATTGATCCGAAACGAGATCAACGTCAAGAAGATCGAATTCATTGAAGAAGATTCTGATATCCTGGTCAAAAAGATCAAGCCCAATTTCAGGAAGCTGGGTCAGGAGTACGGACCCAAGATGAAGGAGATCACGGGAATCATCAATGACTTTGGTAAGGAAGAAATTGCCACCATCGAGCGAGAAGGGGTCATCAGTGTGGAAGTGAGTAGCGAACCAATTCAATTGACATTGGAAGATGTAGAGATAGCCTCAGAAGACATTCCTGGTTGGTTAGTTGCATCTGAAAATGGCTTGACTGTAGCGCTTGACATTACGTTGACAGAAGAACTTAGACAGGAAGGATTGAGTCGCGACATTGTGAACAGGATCCAAAACCTAAGAAAAGACAGAGGACTACAGGTACAGGACAGAATAGCCATTGAGGTAGCGACACAAGATGAATTGATGAAATCGGCTATCCAATCTTTTGATGATTACATCAAAATGGAAACCCAAGCCAGGTCAATTCAGTTTATGGATAGTCCGCACGACGCAGAGATTTTTGACATAGACGGAATAGAATTACAAGTTCAAATTCAAGTATCCAATTAATGAAGAATCCGGCAACCAAGTATTTTCTTATCAGCCTTCTTGTGATCATCTTAGATCAGATTGTCAAGATGCTTGTCCATTACAATATGACAATGGGCACCAACGGTCAAATTTTCATCCTTGGCGATTTGTTTAAACTTCATTATCTCACCAATCCCGGAATGGCGTTTGGCCTTAGGCTGGATTTTGAATATGGCAAGTTGATCTTGACCGTCTTTCGGATCGGGGCGATGTTCGCCATTGGATACTACTTGTATTCATTGGTAACCAAAGAGGCTCCTAAAGGATTGTTGATATGCATTGCCTTGATTCTCGGTGGAGCCATAGGCAACCTTATTGACAGTATTTTTTATGGTGTACTACTCGATAACGCTCCTTTTGATGCCCCAACTCCCTGGTTCCATGGTCAAGTGATCGACATGTTCTACATCGACATCTGGGAAGGATACCTCCCTGGGTGGCTACCATTGCTTGGTGGTGATTATATGGCACTGTGGCCGGTATTCAACATAGCGGATGCATCCATATTTGTTTCAATTTGCTTGATCCTGATTTTCCAGCGAAGATATTTTAAGAAGCCTGAGCAAGTAGAAAGCGAAGATGTTCAGTTGGAGACAGAAGTGAAATAGCTTGTCGCCGCGACGAAATCAAATCAGGACTTAAAACCTCATTTTCACTTATTTTTACTCCTTAAATCAACACTGATTTAGGTATGAGGAGGATATTATCAAGTGTAGCAGTTCTGGCTTTCACTGTAGCCGGATTTGCTCAATCCACACTTTTTGAACAAGTTGACCCTAAGAGATCGGGCATAGACTTTCATAACAAAGTCATTGATATGGAAGAAGTAAATCCATTCCTATATGATAACATCTACAGCGGGTCTGGAGTCGCCATAGGTGATATTAACAATGATGGATTACTTGACATCTATCTTGGGGGAAATCAAGTCGGTGATGAACTTTATCTGAATAAAGGAAAATTCAAGTTCCAAAAGATCACTGAAAAGGCCGGAATTCAGAACAAAGGAGGCTGGACTACTGGTGTTACCTTGGTCGACATCAACAAGGATGGTTTACTTGACATTTACGTTTGTAAGTCATTGTATGATGAATCCACAGATCTCCGTACGAATGAATTATATATTAACAATGGCAATTCAACCTTTACGGAATCAGCTGCGAAATTTGGATTGAATGATAGTTGGAGAAGTCAACAGGCGGTTTTCCTGGATTTCGATAAAGACAATGACCTTGATTTATTCCTTGTTAATCAACCACCTAACCCCGGAATTCTTTCCGAGTTAAAAGGTAAAGATTGGCGCTACCCTGCTCTTGGATGCAAACTTCTTCGGAACGATGGTGATACCTTCACAGATGTTAGTCAAGATGCCAATGTATTTGATCGCGGATATGGATTGAGTGCCACCACCGGTGACTTTAACAATGACGGTTGGCCAGACCTGTATGTGTCTAACGACTACAACAATCCAGATTTCCTCTACATCAATCAGCAAAACGGGACTTTCATAAATACAATTGATGAAAGTATGGGACACATCTCCTACTTCAGCATGGGAATCGATGTAGCGGATATCAACAACGATAATCTGATGGACATTTTTACCGTGGACATGGTGCCTGAGGACAACTATAACCTCAAGGCCAACATGGGTGGAATGTATCCGGCTGCTTTCTGGGAAACCGTCAATAATGGTGGTCACTATCAATATATGCTGAACACACTTCAGTTAAATCGAGGAGTGAATGCCTCTGAAATCAACGTATTCAGCGAAATCGCCCAGCTTATTGGTGCAGCATATACTGACTGGAGCTGGTCACCACTGATCGCTGATTTTGACAATGATGGTCAGAAAGACATTTTCGTTACTAATGGCCTGGTGAGAGATCTCAGGAACACAGATGCCCTGAAAAATATCAACAATTACTTGAAAGAACGAACATCTCAACTTCAAAAAATACGGCAGGCTAAAGGAAACATATGGGATGTCATCTCACTGGACACACTGCTTTCATTTTATCCCGTCAGAAAGATTCCGAATTACTCATTTAAGAACAATGGTGATTTAGGCTTTAAACAATCCACGAGTAACTGGGGATTGGAAGACCCGGCCTTTTCAACGGGAGCTGCCTATGGAGATTTAGACAATGATGGAGATTTGGATCTAATAGTCAGCAATATCAACGATCCTGCATTTGTCTATGTGAATAATTCCGAAACATCCAATTCGCTAAGGGTTCGATTGCAGGGAGATGATATTCTCTTTGGAAGTAAAGTATCAATCTCTACAAATGGACAGAAACAGACATTTGAGTTTGCAAACTCCAGGGGATTCTACTCATCCAGTGAAGCTGTGGCTCACTTTGGAATTGGTGAGGCTACCAAAGTGGATGAAGTTGAAATTACCTGGACCGACGGTACGGTCAATAAATTGACAAATGTAAAGGCAGGTCAGATTGATGTGAAAAAAGAGGGTGGAGTCCGAATGAGTGAAAACGAATCACCTTTAGCCTACTTCTCTCCGGCAAAAATATCGCCCGAAGCAACACATGTAGAGAACTCATTTGACGACTATGAGCGTGAAGTATTGTTACCTCATCAAATGTCGATGGAAGGGCCGATTGTAGCAGTAGCTGACCTCAACGATGATGGCTCGGATGAGTTTTATCTACCCGGCCCAATTGGATCTGGCGGATCTCTCAACCATTCTTCAGGACATAGTTTTACTATCAACACTGAATTGGAAGAAGTCGCTGCCCTGTTTTTTGATGCTGACAATGATGGCGATGATGACTTAATCGTTTTGACTGGCGGAAATGAATATGAACCTGGAGATGGTCGGTACCAGGATCTTTTCTATGAAAATGTAAACGGAAAGCTTGTTCCGTTGGAATCGCTACCAGCCAATCCGTTTAGCGGATCAATAGCGATTAGCGCAGACATTGATGGTGATGGTGATGAAGACCTCTTCCTTGGTGGCCGTCAGGTGCCAGGAGCCTATCCTTCCAAAGCTTCAAGTTTCATCTATAGGAACCTGTTCAAAGAGACTGGTAAAGTTGCTTTCGAAGACGCTTCAGCTGATCTGGCACCAGAACTGGAGAAAATTGGAATGGTAACAAGTGCAACCTGGTCAGATTTCGACCAGGATAATGACAAAGACCTGGTCCTTGTAGGAGAATGGATGGGTGTATTGGTACTTGAAAACACAGAAGGAAATTTCAAAAGTGTTGCCACTTCATTAGCAAATGAAACTGGTTGGTGGAACCACATCAAGGCTGTTGATCTGGACAATGATGGTGACGAAGATTACCTTGTTGGCAACCTGGGATTGAATTATAAATTCCAAGCATCAAAGGATGAGCCATTCATCGTGTACTACGACGATTTTGACGAGAATGGCAAGAATGATATTGTGCTGAGTTATTATAACTTCGGAGAACAGTATCCAGTCAGGGGAAGGTCATGTTCTTCTCAGCAGATCCCCGAGATCAAAAAGAAATTTGAGAACTATCATTCGTTTGCCTCTGCCAACATTTTTGAAGTCTATGGCGAGCAGGCTCTGAACGAATCCCTAACGTTGGAGGTCACTAATTTCAACAACTCTTACATTGAAAACCTCGGTGGAGGCAAGTTCCGGTTGGCTCCACTTCCAGCAGTATGTCAACTTTCGCCTATTAATTCAACAGCAGTTTATGATCTAAATGAAGACGGTCTTCCTGACATAATTTATGCTGGTAACAAGTATGGAAGTGAAGTAGAAACCCCACGTGCAGATGCTGGAATTGGAGGCGTACTTATCAATCGGGGAAATTTCAATTTCGAACCAGTTGAGCCTTCCGAGAGCGGACTCTTTCTGAACAATCACGTTAAGGATCTTCGAATTATAAAAAGGGACGGCAAAGATTTTCTGCTGGTAGCTTCAAACAATGACCAGGTAAGACTGTTTGAGATCACCACTTATGGCCAAATCAAAAATTGATTTCAGAAGTATACTAATTGAGGCTGTCCTCATCGTATTCACCGTTCTCTTGGCGCTGGCCTTGAGTGAATGGCGAAACAGTATCAAAGAAAACCGCACGAAACAGGCAGTCCTGAATAACATCGTTCAGGAGATCGAATCAAACAAACTGGAGCTTGAAGAGAAGTTGGGCTACCATAGCGAGATCGCAAAAAAGCTTGGCTCATACCTGAACTCTGACAGCTTATGGTCGACACTAACGTATCGATCCGGAATGGAAGCGATGATTCAGATCATGGATAAGGGCCTACAGAATCCTAACCTGCAGACCGGTGCCTGGAGAACCGCTGAAGTCAGCGGGGTGGTTGGCTCGTTTGATTATGAAACGATCTACACCTTATCGAATGTCTATCGCATTCAGATGGACGGCCCAGAAAACACCTGGAAACAATTAGCAAAGCTATTTACGGATCCGACATTGACACGGCCGGAAAATGCCAAGCAATTAGGTTTAATGCTTCAGTTAGGCTTCAATGAACTGGCTTCCCAGGAGCGGAGTTTACTGCGGCACTACGAGCGTTCACTTGAAGAACTAGGTAAAGACAACTAAATAGTTGTCTTGATGGAGAATTAGGCAACTAAACTACCTCCTCTGTTATGATTTCCGGCTTGCCTTCAAGTGTTTTGTGAACAGGACATCTGTCCGCTATTTCTATCATCCGTTTCCTTTGTTCTTCTGACAAGTCTCCTTTCAGGGTGATCATCCGTTTGATCTGATCAATCTTTCCTTTTGAGCTTTCACTATTCTCTCCGTCCACTTTATGGATCTTGTCATGCGTCAACCGGACTTTTACCTCTTCCAGGGGGATCTTTTTGAAGTCGGCATACATACGCAAAGTCATAGCCGTACATGCACCTAAGCCTGCCAGTAAGTAACCATATGGAGTTGGCCCAAGATCATTTCCTCCTACACTTGGCGGTTCATCTGCGATCAACTGATGTCTACCTGCTGTCACCTCTGTTGTATATCCTGTGGAGCCTACCCTGGTCCACACTTCGCCTTCCGGAGCTTCCTCCTTCTCATTTTCTTTAATATACCTCACCGCCCAGCTAGCGATCATTGATCCAACATACCTGGCATCAGAGTCATCTGTCAACAAATGATTTGCCCGATCCAATGAAATAAAACTTTTCGGGTGTTTTGCCTCTAAATAAATCTCCTGGGCACTCTCAATGCCAACAATATTGTCCTGGGGAGAATGAAGGATCAGCAGCGGCTTTCCCAAATTCGCAATCACCCCTTTGCCTTCATTCTTTTCAAGGTCATCCAGAAACTGCTTTTTCATTTTAAAGGGCCGCCCGCCAATATTGATCTTTGCTTCGCCATGAGCTTCTAGTTCCTCTCTTCCATCTTCAAGTAAATGTGAGACATGTGTCGGGGTGGAAGGTGCTCCAACGGTAGCTACTGCATTAACAGCAGGTAGCTGCCCCGCAATATGAAGAACCGCTGCACCTCCCAACGAATGACCAACCATGATCTGTGGTGCCTCGAAGTTCTTTTCCATGTATTCATACGCCTCTTTCAGGTCAGATAGGTTTGATGAAAAATTGGTATCAGCAAAATCTCCTTCACTTTGACCTAAACCGGTAAAATCAAATCTCAAAACCGCCATTCCATTCTGGGTGAAGGCCTGAGATATCTGATCGACAGACTTTAGATTCTTAGAACAGGTGAAGCAATGAGCAAAAAGCACATAGGCTCTGGGCTTGCCGATTAATGGGAAATCAATTCTACCTGACAGCATGCTCCCTTCGCTGTTCTGAAATGTAATCTTCTGAAAACGCATGAGATTAATTGTGTTTAATTATCTTGTTCTGGAAACCGACCTGGTTTAACCATGTCTTTAAACTAAATGGTTTTCAACAAGAATGGCTAAACTTTTAATTATTATAACCGCACTCGCCTTTCTCGGATTATCAGCATCCGGACAAACGCTTAACTATGAAGTGGTTAAAGGCAGTAAGAAACTCGGAGACATGACGGTGGAACGTCGAGCGTACAATAACAAGGTCGACTACCGAATTAAGAGCAAGGTTGTTTTTAAAATACTTTTTTCCTTCACCATTGATTACGAATCATCAGGATTGTATACCAATGGAATTTTAGAAAGGGAATCCACCATTCGCAAGCTGAATGGCAGTACGCAGAAAACTTCGGCTATCATTAAAAATGGAGCTAACTATTCGCACACGTTGAATGATGTGACTTCTACGGAACCAGGGCCAATTACGTATTCTGTCTCCTCTATCTATTTTGATGAGCCGGAACCCGGGCAAAAGGTTTTTTCACCACAATTTGGAAAGTACCTCACATTCGAAGAAGTTGGCGAACACGTATATGAATTGGAGTCGCCTGATGGGACAAACACCTATACCTACATGAACGGGATCTGCACTGAGGTTAAGGTCTCAAGGGATTTTGCCAAGTTCTATTTTCGAATGACTCCCGAAACTTACTATGCGGTCGAGAATATGACTGATTCGATCGTGGGGAATCGCTAATTCTTGAAGAAGGAATCCACAAACTCCATTTTGTTGAATACCTGAAGGTCATCCACTTTTTCTCCAACCCCGATATACTTCACGGGGATTTTGAATTGATCGGATATTCCGATCACTACTCCACCCTTAGCTGTTCCATCGAGTTTTGTGATGGCTAAAGATGAAACATTGGTAGCTTTTGTAAACTCCTGAGCCTGAATGAATGCATTCTGTCCTGTACTACCATCTAACACGAGCATCACATCATGAGGGGCTTCAGGAATGAACCTCTGGATCACATTTTTGATCTTAGACAGTTCATTCATCAAATTGACTTTGGTGTGTAATCGACCGGCAGTGTCAATGATCACCACATCAAAGTTTTCTTCTTTTCCCTTTTTTGCTGCCTCAAAAGCTACTGCTGCAGGATCTGTATTCATCCCCTTGGAAACAACCGGAACTCCAACACGCTCACCCCACATGATCAACTGATCCACCGCAGCTGCGCGAAAGGTATCAGCAGCTCCTAGTACAACCCTTTTCCCTTTGGCCTTAAATTGGGAAGCAAGCTTTCCAATAGTCGTGGTTTTTCCCACACCATTGACTCCAACAACAAGAATCACATATGGGCCCTCCATTTCAGGAACATCAAAGTCTTCCAGATCTACCGTATTGTTCTCCGAAAGCAGCCCGGCGATTTCTTCCCGGAGGATCTGATTTAACTCAGAAGTATTCACATACTTGTCTTTCGCCACCCTTTCTTCAATTCGCTCGATGATCTTGATAGTGGTTTCCACACCAACATCCGAAGTGATCAGGACCTCTTCCAGGTCATCAAGCACATCTGCATCCACGGTAGATTTTCCAACGACCGCCTTGTTTAGCTTAGTCAGAAAGTTCTGCTTGGATTTCTCAAGACCCTTGTCAAGGGTCTCCTTCTTTTCCCTGGTAAAAAAACTTTTAAATCCCATCGGTGATTGACTTGGATTTGTAATATAAAAAAAGCCGCCCACGATGGAGCAGCTTCATACATTTCAAGTGCGATCTCTTTACTTAGCCAGTGTTTCCTTAACCTGGCCTTCTAATACCATCTCTTCAGTAAATGAGTAGGAGCCATTTTCATTCTTAACCGCCTTGATCACTTTGGCGTATTTCGCTCCTCCTGGTTGCTTTAGCGTTGCTACTACCTTCTTTGCCATCTTACTTAATTTCTTTATGTAGTGTATACTTCCTCATGATCGGATTGTACTTCTTCAGCTCAATTCGGTCTGGGGTATTTTTTCTGTTCTTGGTCGTAATGTATCTACTGGTACCTGGTAAGCCACTGTCTTTGTGCTCGGTACATTCCAAAATCACTTGAACTCTGTTTCCTTTCTTAGCCATTTTCTTTCTTCTTTTCGAAAAAGGAGTGCAAATGTAGAAAATTTATACTTGAAGACCAATACTACGAGCTATTGTATTTTACTATAATAGACGTAAAAATCAGGATCAAACTCAAACGACTTTCCATCGAGACTGACTTGTCTGAATGCTCCATCAGGCTCTATCCATACTGGCTCTCCACCAACATAGATCTTAAGTGGCATATCAAACGAAAAGCGACAATTAGACCATCTGTAAAACAGCTTGTCATCTTTAACATAATGTTCTAAAGCAGGAATTCTTGGGTCTCTCAGGTATTGATCAAAAATATTATTCAATTCAATCCCAGCCTTATCTGATATATAGTTCTCAATTTGCCGGGTAGTAACCGTTTGATGGTAAAAATCTTCGTTGAGTCCACGTAAAATGGATCGCCACTTTTCATCATCATTAACCAACTGACGAATGGTGTGCAACAAGTTGTGGCCCTTATAATACATGTCCCCCGGGCCTTCCTGATTCACTCCATAATCTCCAATCAACTGCTCCTGATTTAGAATTCGCTGGCGTAATCCTCTTGTGTATTCTGCACCTGCCTCCTTCCCATAAAAGTATTCGGTAAAAAGGCTTTCTGAATAACTTGTAAACCCTTCATGAAGCCACATATCTGCTACATCCTTGTAGGTGATGTTGTTGGCAAACCACTCATGACCAGTTTCATGGATGATGATGAAATCCCATTTCAGTCCCCAGCCGGTTCCACTGAGGTCATCACCCAGGTAACCTTTCAAGAATTGGTTCCCGTATGTAACGGAACTCTGGTGCTCCATTCCAAGATAGGGCACCTCTACTAACTTGTAACTATCTTCATAAAATGGATAGGGGCCAAACCAATGTTCAAATGCTTCCAGTGTCCGGTCAACGTCTTTGAAATGTTCCGTTGCTTTTTCCTTATTGTAAGACAAAACCCAATAATCAACATCAAGCTTACCTTTTTCTCCATCAAATGTGCCTGAGATATTTACATAGTCTCCGATATTTACATTGACTCCATAATTGTTAATTGGATTGACCACCTTCCAGGTAAACGTTCGGGTTCCATTCTTTTCCTTTTTTTCCTTGTCGAGTCTACCATTTCCAACAGCTATCAACCCCTCCGGCACATTGATCCGAAGGGCCATCCCATTGTCAGGTTCATCATACATATGATCCTTACATGGCCACCAAAGACTGGCCCCAATTCCCTGATTGGACGTGGCAATGAAATGATTTCCGTTCTTGTCTTTTTTCCAGGAATAACCTCCATCCCAGGGTGCCCTGATCGCGGACCTTGGATTGCCTTCAAATGAAATGACAATTTCTCCGGTTGATCCAACCGGTAACTCAGCCAATGTTATGAAGTGTGCATTCCCCTCTTTCTCTAATTCAACAACTTTGCCTTCCTGAGTAACCTCGGTGATCCTCATAGGTTCCTGCAAGTCAATTTGCATAATCGTATGTTCTTTAAGGACCTTATAGGTCACCCGGTTTGTCCCCTTAATGGATTTGTTCTCCGGGTCAACTGCTACATATAAATCGTAGGACTTCAAATCCCACCATTCCCGCTCAGGGGTTATGGATCCTCTTAGGCTATCCTGCCTGGTATATTGACTTGACTTGGTCAAAAGTGCCCGTTGGGCAAACAGGAAACATGGGAATAGCAATAAAGTGAGTAAACAATACTTCTTCATGTAGCAGCATCTTATATAAATCGAAGGTACTAAGACGGCTGATTTATCAACTAACCATTCGTGTAAACAAAAAATCCTGTCTCTTTCGAAACAGGATTCTTTTTTGAGTTTGAAATTTCTTTATTCTACGACCATTCCGTTGGCACGAGCTTTCTTGAGCACAGCTGTAATACCAATCTTATTAATGGTTCTTATTGCTGATGTTGAAACCTTAAGTGTGATCCACTTGTCTTCTTCCGGAATATAAAATCGCTTCTTCTGCAAGTTGGGATTGAACCTGCGTTTGGTCTTATTGTTCGCGTGAGAAACGTTGTTTCCTACCTGCGGTTTCTTTCCAGTTATATCACAAACCTTTGACATTTTCTTTGCTCCTTTGAAAAATGGAGTGCAAATATCACCATTTCACTTCAAAATGCAAGGCAATTATTTAACATTTTCATGGTCGTACGGGCAGTGTCGACATCCGTTTCCGCAACAATAGCCTCTTTTCAGATGATATGCTTCTGTGAAAACCATCAGGCCATTTTCAAAATACCACAACTCTTCTCCTTTGACTTTCTTGTCCTTTTCCATCCAGTTAATAGTAATTTTGCACTTGGAAAATAAACAACAAAGTTATGTCAGCAACAAACACACTCTCAAGTAATGATTTGATGGAATTGGAAAACCAGTACGGTGCTCACAATTATCACCCGATTCCTGTGGTATTGGCTAAGGGAGAAGGGGTGTTTGTATGGGATGTTGAAGGAAATAAATATTTCGATTTTCTTTCTTCCTATTCTGCAGTCAATCAAGGTCACTGTCACCCTAAGATCATCCAGACCCTTAAAGATCAGGCAGAATCATTGACCCTCACTTCAAGAGCCTTTTATAATGATGTACTTGGCATTTACGAGAAGTATGTGACGGAATACTTCGGGTTTGACAAGGTACTTCCGATGAATACAGGAGCAGAAGGAGTAGAAACTGCAATCAAATTATGTCGAAAGTGGGCTTACGAGAAAAAAGGGATAGCAGAGGATCAGGCGAAGATCATCGTTTGCGAAAACAATTTCCATGGACGTACTACGACGATCATTTCTTTTTCCAATGATCCTGACAACAGCAATTTTGGCCCGTATACTCCAGGGTT
Source organism: Cyclobacteriaceae bacterium (assembly GCA_965267415.1). GTDB lineage: Bacteria > Bacteroidota > Bacteroidia > Cytophagales > Cyclobacteriaceae > Ekhidna. The sequence continues at coordinate 2,680,739 of OZ253955.1, forward strand.
TATAAGAATCCCTTACAGCGATACTGACGCCCTTGCCGAAGCTCTCAAAGATCCTGATGTTGCCGGATTCTTAGTGGAGCCAATTCAAGGTGAAGCCGGGGTAATGGTGCCTCAAGATGGATACCTTACTGAAGCCCTTGAGCTTTGTCGCAAAAACAATGTGCTTTTCATCGCGGATGAAGTTCAGACAGGGATAGCAAGAACAGGGAAGTTGCTTGCGGTAGATCATGAAGGCGTACGTCCTGATATCCTCATTTTGGGTAAAGCCCTTTCAGGAGGGGTCTACCCGGTATCGGCAGTATTAGCTGATAATGATATCATGGAAGTTATCAAACCTGGACAGCATGGATCAACGTTTGGAGGCAATCCATTAGGCTCCAAAGTGGCGATTGCAGCGCTGGAAGTGATCAAGGATGAGAAACTGGCAGAAAATGCGGAGCGTTTAGGGGTACTTTTCAGAGAGCGTATGAATCATATGATTGAGAAAACCCCATTGGTGAATCTTGTCAGAGGTAAAGGTCTGCTCAATGCGATCGTCATAAATGATTCGGAGGATAGCTCTACAGCCTGGGACATTTGTGTTAAACTGAAAGACAATGGCTTGCTGGCGAAACCGACCCATGGCAACATCATCCGGTTTGCTCCTCCTTTGGTAATGACCGAGGAACAACTGCACGAGTGTTGTGATATCATCGAAAAAACAATCTTAGACTGGTAGGTCTGAGATCAAAGAATACAAACCTAAAAGCCACTCAATGAGTGGCTTTTCTTTTTCAAATTCAATTGTTGCCATTAGCTTTAGGTATGCGCCACATCGTCCTAATCTGCCTGAATTGTCTGGCTCTTACTACTATTGCTCAGCAAGTCGAAATTGATAGCATCAAACGAGTTCTACCGTCCCAAAACTCCTTGGATCAGGTAAAATCGCTCAATGAGCTTTCATGGTACTACAGGAACTTCGATTTGGATAGTGCCATTCTATTTGCCCGGTCTGCTCTTAAGATTGGAGAAAACGAAAATTCCAAGGCGGCTATCTCTCAATCTTACAATAGTCTGGCTAATGTATTTAACGCTAAGGGCTTGCTTGACAGTGCACTGATCTTTCATACGAAAGCGTACCAGCTGAAGGAAGAGCTCGGAGATTCCCTCGGAATGGCCAGCTCCTTGAATAATCTTGGAATTGTTTATGATGAACTGGGGAACTTCAGTAAATCATTGGAAGCATACTTCCAGGCATTAAGAATCTATGAAGCAAAATCAGATCAGCCCTATGACATTGCTATGGTACTTGGAAACATTGGCATTGTTTACAAGAAGCAGAAGGAGTATGATAAAGTGTTGGAATACTACCGGAGGTCACTGTCAATTTATGAGGAAGTGAATTCAGATTTTGGGGTTACTGTGTCTAACGGGAACATCGGCAGTGTGCTTTTACTCACCGGGGATTATAATGAGTCCATTAACTATTCAACAATAGCATTGGATGGATATAAAAAAGCTGGCTATACAAGGTATGTCCCCTACATGTTATCCAACATTGGAGTCGCTCATGACAGCCTTGGAAATACTGTAAAAGCCAGGGTAAATTATCTGGAAGCTGAAAAAGGACATAAAGAACATCAGAACAAGCTTGAGCTCACTAATACCTACCTCGCGCTAGCATCTAACTATAGAAGATCCGGGAACTACTCGAAGGGAATTCATTATGCCGAGAACGCTTTGAGTCTCAGCCAAGAATTGCAGGCCAAAGACTTTGAAGCTAAAGCCCTCAAAGAACTGGCGTTTAACCTTGCTTCACAGGGTTATCACAAAAGGGCTTTCGAAACGATACAACTCCATAGTTCATTAGAGGATTCTCTATTTGAAGAGAATAAAACCAAACAGATTTTCGAACTTCAAACACAATACGAAACTGAAAAGAAAGAGCAACAATTAGCCTTGCAAAATGCTTTGATTGCAGAACAGGAAGCCGAGATCAATCAGAGTAGAACACTGCTCATTGCTGCAATTCTTACTTCCGTCCTATTGATCCTGATTGGGATTCTAGTTCGTGCCCGACTCAAGAAAAAAGAGCAACTTAAATTCCAACAGTCCAAACTTGACTTGCAGGAAGCCCAGATCAGTGCTGCGATCACTTCACAAGAAAAAGAACGGGCACGCTATGCTCGTGACCTCCATGACGGATTTGGTCAAATGATCTCCGTGCTCAAAATGAACCTGGTGAAACTGGCAGAAACCAAAGTTGAAGAAACTACTGTCAATCATTCTACCGAATTGGTTGACGATATGTACGGAGAATTAAAGAATATATGTTTTGATCTAATGCCACAAACACTCGTAAGCGGAGGAATCACCCCGGCTCTCAACGAGCTTGTAGATCGACTTAACCAATCCGGAAAGATCAACTTCGACTTAAACTCCTTTGATTTCGAACCTCGGCCAACGGAATTAATAGAGCAGTCGATCTATCGGATCTGTCAGGAGTGGATCAACAACATTTTGAAATATTCAGATGCCAGCAATGTTACTGTCCAACTCACCTCCGACGAAAATGAAATAACCCTTTTGATTGAAGATGATGGTCAGGGATTTGACCAAACCTTACTTGAAAATAACAATGGGAATGGATGGAAAAACATGAACTCCAGAGCCAAATTGATCCATGGAAACCTGGAACTCGACACCAGGACGGGTACTCAGGGTAGTACGCTAATACTTAATGCTCCATTAAGAGTTAGGGCCCAAGGAAAGAAGAAAGGTGTCACGAATAATATGCCAATAGCTTTAACCAATGGATCATGAAATTGTTCCTCACAGATGATCACGAAATTCTACTGGGAGGACTTGTAAAAATTCTCTCCCTGGAAGAGGATATGGATGTCATTGGTACTGCCAAGTCTGCTAAAGAATTATTTGATTCATTAACTCGTGTTACACCTGACATACTCATAACCGACTACAATCTTCCGGATGATGATGGACTTTCCATCGTCTTGAAAGTAAAGAAAAAATATCCTGAGATTAGGATCATTGTGTTAAGTATGCACGACGAAGGCCATTTGGTCCAGGAAATTTTGAAAGCCGGGGTGGACGGCTATGTACTCAAGAAAGATTCTCAAAACGAATTGATCAATGCCATCAGGGCGGTTCATTCCGGCAAAGTTTATCTGAGTTCTGATATCAATTCAATGCTGATCAAAGGGCTAAGTACCACAGGAACTACCCAGCTCCTTACTGAGAGGGAAAGAGAGATCCTGAAGTTGATATCTAAAGAATACACCAATAAGCAAATAGCCGAAGAGCTTTTTATCAGCGAACGTACGGTAGAAACACATCGAAAGAACATCTTTAGAAAGACTGGAACGAACAATCTTGTAGGCCTCATCAAGTTTGCGTACGCTAATCACCTGATCTAACTACGGGTTTCACGGTATATCAAAATGCCCACTTCGTGGGATAAAATCCGCTTCATTCAAAAACCAACTTTGAAGCACCAAAACACAAATTTTTATCGCCATGAAACGATTAATTTATTTAAAGAGCATCATGCTTGCGGCTTTGCTATGCATGATGTTAAGCAGTGGGGCCCAGGAGATCCCTGAAAAGAATCTTGCTGTGGTTCAGATGAAATCCAAAGATTTCGAAGAAGCACCCAGAAAAGTTTTCATTAAGAATTTCAAGATCTATTACCAAATGATCGCAGAAGCTGAGAAAACTATCCGCGGTGGCCGACAATTAGGTGGGGGATCCTATACAGGAGATGCAACGGCACGGCTCGCAGTAGGAGTAGAAGGAGTAAATGCTGAGGATCTTCAGGCATTGACTAATGACCTTTACAATCAATATGTAGCCAAATTGAAGGGTATGGGAATGGAAGTTTACAACTCCCTGGATTATCAAAATCTTGAATTCCACAAAGAAGACCAGTTGCTGGAGGGTCCAAGGATCAACCAGGAGCAGATCAAGGGAAGCCTGATGGTTGTTCCTGAAGGTTTTGCCTATTACGTAAGAAGAGTCAACAAAAAAGGAAAAGAAAAGGGTAATTTCATGACCAATGTCGGAGGTTCTTATTCCGAATTTGGTTCATCTATTTACCACAAAGGTTTACCTAAAGTTTCGGAAGAGCTTGACGATATGATTGTTGTGGATGTAGCAGTCAATGTCCCAAGCATCTATTTGGATCCTAAATCCGCGCTCGGAACTGTAAAGATTAAAGGAGGGGCGTACCTCCGTTTGCAAAGCGCAAGAGCCACATATGCTTCTGGAAGACTCAAACAACCCGGAGCTACAACACCTAAAACAGTAATCGAATTGACCCTAAACAAGCCTGTGTCTATTCCGGAGGTATTCGGAGAACAGGATTTCAAATCCCAGGCGACCAAGCAAGTGACTACTGTTCCTTCCTACGCAGGATTCTTCATAGTGGAAAACAGCACGGTTGAGTTGAGTAACACCATTAAATGTGATGCCAGCGTCTACAAAAAGGAAGTTGGAGACATTATCACTGAATTCCTTGATACTTCCATGACTAAGTTGAAGGTTGGTCTGAGTGGAGAGAAGGTAAAATAAGCTTTCTATACTTTGTCCACACCAATCATGGTGAGATGATTCGTGTGGTAGGTGCCCCGGTCTAAGATCGGGGCTATTTTGTTTCAACACACTTTTAAAAGAAGTATTAATCTAGTCATCTCATACAAATATCTTTGCACGCATGAGGAGACCAAGAAGAAACCGGGCTTCATCAGCCATAAGAGACCTGGTGCAGGAGACTAACCTGCTTACCGATGATCTGATCTTTCCACTTTTCCTATTGGAAGGAAACAAGAAGACATCTGACGTTGAATCTATGCCTGGTATTCGCCGACTGTCATGCGATTTAATGTTGAAAGAAATTGAAGAATGCCTGAAGCTCGGAATCAAAGGATTTGATGTCTTTCCTGTAGTGGAAGAATCTTACAAGGACAAGACTGCTAGCAAAAGTTATGACTCGAATTTCTTCTATCTCGAATCCCTAAAAACCATAAAGGAAACCTTTCCGGAGGCGCTTATAATCACTGATGTTGCTATGGATCCTTATAGTTCGGATGGTCATGATGGCATTGTCGAAGATGGACAGATCCTGAATGATGAGACGTTGGAAATATTGGGCAAAATGGCACTGGCACAAGCAGAAACAGGAATAGATATGATCGGACCTTCCGATATGATGGATTTTCGTGTTGGTTATCTAAGAAATGTCCTGGATGAGAATGATTTCCAGAATACTGGCATCATGTCATATACTGCAAAATACGCCAGTGCTTTTTATGGTCCATTCCGGGATGCCCTGGATTCTGCCCCTAAGTTTGGCGACAAAAAAACCTATCAAATGAATCCTGCAAATGGCAATGAAGCTCTGGTTGAGGCCCAATTGGATTTTCAGGAAGGTGCAGATGTCTTAATGGTAAAACCTGCGCTTGCTTACCTCGATGTGATCAAGAATCTCAAAGAAAACTTTCACATACCCATCGCAGCTTATAATGTTTCCGGTGAATACAGTATGATCAAAGCAGCAGGAGAAAAGGGATGGTTGAACAGTGAGGACACGATGTTAGAGTGTCTGACATCCATTAAGCGAGCCGGGGCTGATATGATCCTTACTTATTTTGCGAAAGAAGCAGCTCCACATCTTCTCCGGACTCGGTAAGCTTTGCTTTGTTACGCTGAATGAATTTCTCGAAAAGGTCAAAATAGAATTCACCATTCTCCATACTAATGACCTGCTTCCAGGTTTCAAGGGCCATTAATGGTGCCAATTCCAAATCGAGTGCTTTGATGACCAGATCAGAAGCTTTCTCGGGAAACTTTGTGGAATTCACAAGCTCCACATGGTACTTCTTTGACACTACAGCCTCCCCGGCAAAGGAACTGGAGACTTGAAACATAAATTCATTTTTGGTCAAGCCGTAATGAAAGGGCTTTAATTTGATAGACTGATTCTTGGATGCAAAGTCCTGGATCTTGTTTCCATTGTGGTCCATAACCGTGACTTTGTAGGATAGAAACGGATTTTCCGGTAAATGCCAGAATATTTCCAATGGAGAATTGTCAACCCATTTAAGGACTCCTTTTTCATCAAACTTAGGGTGCAAAACGACAATCATGTCGGTATTATCCACCATAACTGAATCCTGATACAGAAATGAAAGGTCCGGCCGCTCGCGATCTTTAAATTTTTCCGGCTTTAAGTAGAAGGTGAAAACCTTCTCTTTGAGTTCGTAAGTAGTCCCCGCCGAGTGAACCAGCGCTAGAAATCCACCTGACTTTACTTCTATAGAAGTAACATCATCCACATACTGTAGTGGCTCCACGGTCTCTCCATATATGGAAGCATCCTTGGCAACAAGTACCTGAAAATGCTGCTCGCTGGTCTGACTGATCACAAGTTGCGGGAGAAACAATAAGCATATTATTGCTTGCCTCAACATGATAACGGTCCTTTGGTTAAACCTAAAGATAACGTTTAATTCAAACTATTTGAACTGAATCACAATGAAATAGCCGGACTCATCATTCTTCGATAGGAATGTCTTCTTCTTTGGTTTAAGGAAATTGATACCTAAAGGTTCGTTAACGTCCGATAATTCGATCAAAACAAGTGGTGTAGTTGTATAAATAGAGCTTTTCTCTAAGGATTGGATACTAAACCGGTCATTCTCATGGAGAACTTCTCCAAGCTCGGTAAAAGTCCTATCCTCGTATTTATTTGTTAAGATTTCGACTGCCAGCAACCTGAAGTAGCTATCTCCCACATTAGCAAACCGATGAATAAATGGATCCTCATCATGCGTTATGTTACTACCGATCCACTTAGTGGGAAGAGTGACCGTTCTCGGTTCATCATTAAATTCCTGTAGCCAAATTTCCGAGCCGAGAAGAGTCACATAGACTATGTCGTTTTGATGAATGTGAAACTCAGTGGTATCGCCAGGGCTGGCTGTAACATCTAATATTCGGCAAGATGCATTTTGAAAGATCGGAACATGATGTGGTTCTAAATGAACCAGCGGCTGGGCTGCAACGATCACACTAATGAAAAGAAGTAGTGGAGAAAGCTTCTTCAACCGAACAGATCTTCTTCTCTTTCTAACATCAAGATAGAAGCTTGAGGAACAATGAAATACTTCTCCTTATTGTAGATCACTTCAAAAGCTCCCTTTTGAAGGAAGATGGCTAAATCACCTTCTTTCGCCTGAAGTGGAACGTACTTTATCTTCTCATCTTCGGGTTTCCAGTCCTCATTGTTCTCCATCGGTAATGGAATGGGATAGCCAGGTCCGGTTTTAACTATGTAACCACTTTGAACCCGTTCCCGCTCCTGTACGCCTGGAGGAAGATAGATTCCACTATCTGTTTTTTCAGATTCCTTCTTCAGTTTAATCAACACCCGATCGCCAACAACAATCAGATTCTTCAGCTTGTTATCTGAGGTAAGTTCCATTGCAATAAGATTAAGGGCTAAATCTAGTTTCTTTTAGAATAGTTCCAACTTATCATCGTCTTCTCCGGCTCTTCCGAGCAGACGTTCATCAATTGATTTTCCGGCTTTGGCACCTAGTTCTTTAAGTCTTTCTGTCTTTCGGATCAGGTTATCTTTTCCATCAACCAACTTATTCATGGCTTGTTCATACTGACCTTTTGAACGGTCAAGTGACTTGCCAACTTCAACTAAATCGTCCACAAAAGATTTGAACTTATCATAAAGTGCACCTCCCTGCCTTGCGATCTCCAGTGCATTCCGATTTTGGTATTCATGTTTCCAAATACTGGCAACTGTTCGAAGAGTTGCCACAAGTGTAGATGGACTGACTATAATTATACTCTTTTCATGTGCTTCGTTATACAATTCTCCCCCGTGTTGAACAATTAAGGCAAAGGCTGCCTCAATCGGGACAAACATCAGGACATAGTCCAGGGATCCTCCGTCAAATAGTTGATGATAGTTTTTTTCGGCCAGGTTTTTAACATGAGCCTTCACAGAAGCAACATGATCCTTGAGGTATCCAATCTTTTCATTTTCATCCTCCGAATTCATATACTTTTCGTATGCCACGAGAGAAACCTTGGCATCCACAACCAGATTCTTATTGTCAGGAAGTCGAATAATAACATCCGGTCGCAACCTACGTCCTTCCTCAGAATGATGTGTTTCCTGGATGTAGTATTCCCGATCCTTCTCTAAACCAGATTTCTCCAGGATACTTTCAAGGATCACTTCTCCCCAATTACCTTGCGTGCGAACGTCACCTTTCAACGCTTTGGTCAAGTTCTCAGCCTCTTTGGTCATTCGATCATTAAGCTCTCTGAGTCCAATGATTTGCTCTCTAAGTGCGGTGCTTCGCTCCAGGCTTTCCTTGTTTGTCTCCTCGATTTTCTTCTCAAAATCATTTAGTTTTTGACCAAGGGGTTGGAGTAACTCATGCAGGTTATCCTTGTTTTGGCTTGTGAACTTTCTGCTCTTCTCTTCAAATATTTCGTTTGCAAGGTTTTTAAATTCAGTAGCAAATTTTTCCTGAAGTTGGCTTAACTCCCCTTTTTGTTCCGCGAGCTTATGGTTTAGATTGTCATAGCTCGTTTTAAGCGAGGCATTTTGACTATTCAATCGAATGATCTCCTCACGCTCATGCTTAAGGTCCGCCTGTGAAGCACCAAGTTCCTCAGTAAGTTTTTTCGTTCGTTCTTCTTCAAGCTTAAGTTGGATCTTGGTTGAATCATTTTGAGGAAGTTGTGTCGACTTCTTCAGCTTATAGACCATCCATCCGATACCCGTGCCGATACTCAGTCCGATAAAAAGAAATACAAGATTCGAAAGATCCATTATTCAAATTTAATTGAATTTGCTAAAAAAATTAGCTTTCATGCATTCACTCCACTCAATTCTCTTAAATAGAGTTGAATAGTATTTTCCAATCCATAATAGAGAGCATCACAAAACAATGCATGACCAATAGATACTTCCTGCACGAATGGGATTTGCTCAACAAAAAATTTAAGGTTGTGCAAATCAAGGTCATGACCGGCATTAATACCTAATCCTAATCCGTGTGCATGCTCGGCTGCTGTTTTGTAATCTTTTATTGCTTCCGCAGCATCTTTTGAATAGGAAGAAGCATACATTTCAGTGTATAATTCAACGCGATCAGTCCCACATTCTAATGCTCCATCCATCATCCTATTCTCAGGCTCTATAAAAATAGAAGTTCGAATACCCCAATCTTTCAACTGCCCAATAATATCCTTGAGAAACTTTTCATTCTTGATCGTATCCCAGCCAGCATTTGAGGTCAAGATATGAGGAGGGTCAGGTACAAGGGTAGCCTGAGTTGGTCTCACGTCCTCAACAATCTTTAAGAATCGCTCATCAGGATATCCCTCAATATTGAACTCAGTGGTTATTACTTCGTTCGTATCATATACATCCTGACCGGTAATGTGACGTTCATCCGGACGAGGATGCACAGTTATTCCTTCCGCTCCAAAACGCTCACAATCCTTGACTACCTGAACAAGATTTGGATTATTTCCACCCCGGGCGTTCCGAAGCGTTGCGATCTTATTGACGTTTACACTAAGTTTGGTCATAGCTGAAGAATGATTTTTTTAGCAAAAATGTTCATTTCAAATAAGAGTACATCATGAGTCTTAAATCAACCATAGAACAAGAGATAAAACAGTCGATGCTTAATAAGGATAAAGACCGGTTAAGAGCACTTAGAGCTATCAAATCGTTGATCCTGCTTGCAGAAACTGAAAAAGGAGGAAGTGGGGAGCTTTCCGAAGAAGCAGAATTAAAATTACTAACCAAGGCAGCTAAACAGCGAAAAGATTCTATTGAGGTCTTCGAGCAACAAAGTAGAGATGATCTTGCCGCAACGGAAAAGTCGGAATTGGAAGTCATTGAAAGTTTTTTACCTAAACAACTTTCAGAAGAAGAAATCGAAACAGAGTTGAAGACCATCATTGAAGAGGTCGGCGCTTCCGGACCTCAGGATATGGGTAAGGTCATGGGAACGGCAACAAAAAAACTCGCTGGTAAGGCTGATGGAAAACTGATCTCAACACTTGCTAAGACCTTGCTAAGCAATTGACCATCCTTGATATCATATTGATTGCACTATTAGGAATCGGAGCTCTTAGTGGTTTTCAGCAAGGATTAATAGTTGAAGTGTTTTCATTTCTGGCCTTCTTCCTTGGGCTCTTTTTTGCGTTGGAATTGACCATTCCTGTTTCTGTTGCTTTGTTTGGATCGAGCAGTTTTTTTGATATAGGAGCTATTGTTGTTTTCATCGCATTGTTCATTCTTCTGAGCCTTGCTGTTAAAGCAGGAGCCAGAGCTATCAAGAAAGCAGTCGATCTTACTTTTCTTGGTTCCATGGATAACCTTTTGGGATCAGCTGCAGGGGTACTAAAATGGGCGTTTATTATAAGTGTTACTTTTTGGGTTTTCGATTCGGTCGGGTTAACCTTTGTCGAGAGATACACTGATCGGTCCCTCTTTTTTCCCTATATTGTTAGTATAGGTCCGGTCGTGTTTGAGTGGGTAAGCATTTTACTGCCTTTTGTCAAAGACTTGATCGATTCAATGAATGACCTTACAAGAGAAAATGATGCCGTGATTGTTTACAATAGTTTTTAGAAGACATATTTGTAGTAGAGATTGCGGCGTTTACCTTAAACATTAGGTCATTTAAATTCCTGAGGAAGCCTTAAGATATGATTGCAGAACAATTGATTAATTACATGGTCCCACCTCTAAAACCCGAGGATGACATCACCCGTGCGAAGCAATGGATGGATGAATTCAGGGTGAAAGAGCTGGCGGTCGTTGATAATGAAAAATTGTTGGGATATGTTTCAGAGGCTCTGCTTTATGATAGCGAAATCATGCATCCCAATGTTGGCAGTTACCCACTTCTCGGGCAAGAATGTATTGTCGCTCCCTGGAAGCATTACTATGACATCCTGAAAGTCCTGGACGAAAACGATATGGATCTCGTTGCGGTAGTGGATAACGAATTGTTTAAGGGAGTGGTGCTGAAATCGGACATTCTCAAAGAGTTTTCAAAAACCGCAATCGTAAATTCCCCGGGAGCAATTGTTATACTTCAAACTTCACTTAGCGACTACTCTCTGGCAGAAATCTCAAGAATTGTTGAAATGAATGGTTCAACTGTGCTTGGAGCCAACGTTCGCCCTGATCCGAATGATCCATCCCAATTGGAAATCGTGCTGCGCATTAACAACCAGGATGTTAATCAGATCTCTAACGGATTGAGTAAGAGTGGGTATCAGGTCATTTCATCTTTCAATACAGAGGATAATTCATTCAATGAAGAAGAGCGCTACGGGTTGCTCATGAAATACCTCAACACCTAACATGAAGAAAATTGCCCTTCATGGATTGGCGATCGAAGAAGATTCAGAAAAATACATTCGCCAAATAATCGACCGATTGGATAAAGAAGGAGTTGAAATCTATTTTACCCCTTCTTTTAAGGATAGAAATGAAAGGCTGATCAATGGTCCGGGACAACTCGTCACTGAAATAACAAAAGATTTTGATGCACTATTCAGCCTGGGAGGTGATGGAACATTTCTGGAATCTTTACTCGAAGTAGGCAGAACGGAGGTTCCGATACTTGGAATTAATATGGGTAGATTGGGGTTTCTGGCATCTATTGCCAAAGAATACATTAAAGAATCCCTTTTCCTGCTTTTCAAGGGTAACTATAGCATTGAGCAAAGATCACTTCTGGAGTTAGAGTCCAGAACGAAGTTATTCGATGGCCAACCATATGCCTTAAACGAATGTGCGATTCTTAGAAAAGACACCTCATCGATGATCATGGTTAAATGTTTCATCAATGGGGAATACCTTAATACTTACTGGGCTGATGGGTTAATGGTTTCCACTCCCACCGGATCGACAGGCTACTCTTTGAGTTGTGGGGGGCCACTTATGATGCCTGATGCAAAGGATTTTATTATCACTCCGGTAAGTCCTCACAACTTAAATGTCAGGCCTTTGATCGTTTCTGATGAATCCGAATTAACATTCCAGATAGAGACCCGAAACCGAAGTTTTCTAATTTCAATGGATTCCAGATCAGAAACCATCGAAAATGACGTTGATATTAAGATAAGTAAGGCTCCATTCAATGCTCAGGTGATCAGGATTGAAGGAAACAGCTTTCCTGATACCATTAGAAATAAGCTGGGATGGGGCTTTGATAAGAGGAATTAAAAGTCGATTTTCGACAAAAATCTTTTGCCAGCCGATGAAAGATAAATTGTAGACCTTCTAAAATACTATTTGACAAAGGTTAAGTACAATCAAAAACCTATTTTTGTGTTATTAAGACTCGAATTCATGAAGTGGCGAACGATAACAGTCCTATTCCTTTCTATATTAATGCTAGGTATCGCTGATGATGCCGAAGCTCAACGCAGGAGGGCAAGAGGTAAATACGCGAAAAGGAAGCAGACTAACAGGAAGATTTCTCACTATAGAGGAGGAAGCAGGGGTTACGGAAGGTTTAAACCCTATATGTTCTTGGGGGCTAATATCAACGCTGGTAACTATTTCGGAGATTTAGCGCCTGTTAACAAAGCTGCTAGTACTGATATATCATTCACCCGTCCTGGTTTTGGGATCCACGCAGGATACAAATTTCATCACTCGGTAGCGGTAAGGGCCGGGTTAAACTGGGTCCGTGTTTTCGGAGATGATTTCTCTTCAGATCCAACTGATGAGAACAGCATACAACGATATGCGAGAAATCTGAGTTTCAGAAATGACATCAAAGAGTTTCAACTTGGCCTTGAAGTCTCATTGCTACCAAACTATGGAGGCGTGGATCAAAGGCTACCTCTAAATGCATACTTATTCTTTGGAGGAGCAGTTATGCTTCATGAGCCTATGGGCCTTGTTCCAGATGCTGATTATCAAACCGACATCAACGGAGGCACACCGGCACCTCAAGCAGGAGAGTGGGTCAAGTTACGACCTTTAGGTACCGAGGGACAGAATGAAGGTGTTGTAGAAGCGTATAGTAACCTTGAGATCTCGATTCCAGTGGCTGTTGGGGCGACGTTGAGGCTCCCCGGTACAGATTTGAATGCAGGAGTCGAATTTGGTATCCGTTATCTTTTCACTGACTACATAGATGACGTGAGCACAAACTACGTTGGAGCCAACTTGTTTACAGATGACCTGGCGAGAATCATGTCCGATAGGTCAGCAGAGCCAACCTCTTCCCAAGGAGAGACACGTATCACAGATGGGCTTGGTATACACAATACATCAGAAACAGGCCTTTATTCTTCATCATTCATAGGTGCTGGATACGATGGTGCAGTACGAGGAAATCCTGACAACAACGATCTCATATTCGTCTCGCAAATAAAATTGACCTATCTAATATCATCCTCACCTAAACGGGGAGCGAAGTTCAGATAATCAGAATTTGAAAAAGGTTCTAGCAGCAGTCTTAATTGTCATCAGTGGCTACTCCTACGGCCAGTTTATGGAGTTTGGTGGAGGGCCTGGTATAACCAATTATTCAGGTGACTTAGTTAGAGGCTTCAGTTTCAGCACCACATCGATTGCTGGTAGCGCCTTTTACCGCATGAACTTCTCTGAAATTGTTACACTCAGACTGGGAGCCATGATTGGCAAAGCAAAAGCTGAGGAAACTCCTATTGATGCATTTGCGGTAGAACGAAATCATTCTTTTAGTAATTCTCTTCTTGAACTAAGTGCCGTCTTTGAATATCATTTCTTTGATTTCAAAAGTGAAAAAGCCCAGTATAAATGGTCACCGTACCTGTTTGGGGGAATAGGTGTTGTCAGTCTTGGCGATATTCCAGCCAATAGTGGCGTTGGAAAACTGCAACCAGTGTTGCCTGTTGGGTTTGGGGTTAAGCATTTAATCGCAAAAAAATACAGCATAGGGTTAGAGGCGGGAGCTCGAAAAACTTTCTTCGATCACCTGGATGGCATTTCCGACGGGGATCAGACCATTAAAGATTTCCAATATGGAAATCCGAAAGACGATGACTGGTACTTTTTCACCGGCATTTCTTTCAGCATTATCCTATTCAACATTCCATGCCCATTTCCATACGTTCCAAACAATTCGATCCTGGCACGTTAAAGGAAGTTAAATCACTGGTTTTCATTCACATTAACTGAAAAAAGTATCATTTTTGTGTCCTTTTTTATAATGTCTGGAACCAAGCATCATATTGATCCTTCAAAACTTCCCAAGCACATCGCTGTAATAATGGACGGGAATGGTAGATGGGCCAAAGGCAAGGGTGTGAAACGCATTTTTGGACATCAAAATGCGATAAAGGCTGTCAGGGAGGTGACAGAAGGTTGCGCTGAACTTGGAGTAGAACACCTTACTCTTTACGCTTTTTCAACAGAAAACTGGGATCGGCCTAAGCTTGAAGTCGATGGTTTGATGACACTTTTGGTGAATACCATTAAAGATGAGCTGCCAACATTAGTGGAAAACAATATAAGGTTGTCTTCCATTGGCAGTCGGGGAGAACTGCCTGCAAAAGCAAGAAAAAGTTTGGAGGAAGCAATTGAAATTACCCAGGATCACGATGGGATGGAGCTCATCCTGGCCCTCAATTATAGTGGCAGATGGGACCTCATTAATGCAGTTAAGTCAATCGTTAAATCCGGGGAGGAAAAAATTGATGCTGAGATTATTTCAGAACATTTGTCTACCAAAGGGATCCCTGACCCTGAGCTACTTATTCGCACGAGCGGAGAAATGAGGATTAGCAACTTCCTTTTATGGCAGTTAGCATACACTGAATTGTATTTTACTGAAGTGCTTTGGCCAGATTTTAGAAAAGAACATTTATACGACGCTATTGTATCCTACCAAAGAAGAGAAAGAAGGTTTGGAAAGACAAGTGAACAGTTGAAAGTAAAAGCATGAGAATACTAACCTTCATAGTGGCAATCATTGTTAGCTTCCAATCCCTAGGACAGATCGTCTTTGGACGCAACAACAATCAAAATGCCAATGATGTTTCGGTAAACTACTCAAGCCCAAGAGAGTACGAGATTGCTGATATAGAGGTCAAAGGGATTGAGTTTCTTGACAACAACGCCCTTATATCATTATCAGGTCTTCGGGTTGGAGATAAAATCAAAGTGCCTGGCGATGAAGTCTCAACAGCAATCAAGAGATTGTGGAAGCAGGGAATTATCGGAAATGTGTCCATCTATGCTGCAAGGGTTGAGGATGATAAAATCTGGTTAGTTATCGAGCTAACAGAAAGGCCAAGGCTTACACGGTATGAGATCAACGGTGTGAGTAAAACCCAAAAAGGAGAGATCGAAGATAAGATTGACCTGGTGAGAGGAAAAGTACTTACCGATGTGCTTATCAAAAACACAGAGCTGGCTGTTCAGAAGTTTATGGAGAGCAAAGGGTATCTCAATGCCAATGTGGATGTAATCCAACAAAACGATACCGTACTTGCAAATAGTGTCTTTCTAAAAATCAATGTAAACAGAGGTCAAAAAGTTAAGATCAGGAACATTCAGTTTGAGGGTAACGAACAGTTTACTTCTGCTAAACTACGGAAACAGTTAAAGGGAACCGGAATGGTGCCTAAGTTCTCTCTTCCCACCTATTTTATAGGTCAAACATTGAAACTCCTTTGGCCTCCTAACGCAATTGACTATGTCAAAAACTCTAAGAAAACTTCAAAGGATGATTTCAGAGAGTTCCTAGCTACGCATGTCAATTTCAACTTCTTCAAGAATTCCAAGTTTGTGCAAGAGGATTATGACGATGACAAGAACCTACTTATAGGCTTTTACAACTCCCAGGGTTATCGGGACGCTCAAATCGTATCTGACACTTCATATATCTATGGTAAGAAGTACATGAACATAGATATCGGTGTAGATCCGGGTCAGAAATATTATTTCAGAAACATCGATTGGAGCGGAAATTACATCTATACAGATGAACAGCTTTCCGCAATCCTTGGTATAGAAAAAGGCGATACTTATGACCTGGACTTGGTTAATCAGAAGTTGAACTTCAATCCGGCAGGTGCTGACATTAGCTCCCTCTACATGGATGATGGTTACTTGTTTTTCAACATCACGCCAGTAGAGGTCGGGATCTATGAAGACTCGATAGATCTTGAGATGCGAATGTATGAAGGTGCACAAGCTACGATCAATAAAATCACAATTAGCGGAAATGATAAGACTAGTGATCATGTGATCTTAAGACAGCTATGGACCATGCCAGGAGATAAATTCAGCCGGGCAGAACTGATCCGAACACAACGGGAACTTTCACAATTAGGCTACTTTGATCCTGAGCAAGTTAACCCAGTGCCGATTCCAGATCCTGTAAATGAAACGGTAGATATTGAATGGCAACTGGTGGAGCGTTCCAATGATCAAATTGAGTTGTCTGGTGGTTGGGGAGGAGCCTTTGGTTTTGTAGGAACACTTGGTGTAACATTCAACAACTTCTCTGCTAAGAACATTGTCAATTTGAAAAACTGGAGAGGACTACCTGTTGGTGACGGACAAAGTTTATCAGTAAGATTTCAAGCTAATGGACGACAGTTCCAGAGTTACTCTTTTTCATTCGTAGAACCATGGTTGGGAGGTAGAAAGCCAAACTCTTTTGGAGTTAGTTATAGTAAGTCCATCCAACGATCGATCAACACCCTCACCAACGAAACACTTGGTTCACTCAAGGTTACTGGTGTTTCTGTCTCGCTGGGAAGAAGGGTGCAATGGCCGGATGATTTCTTTACGGTAAGTAATTCCATTTCATATCAGCGATATGATCTTTTCCAGTTTACAAGCCGTTCATTAGGTTTCCAAACAGGTGACGCAAATAGCTTTACATTTAACGCTACCATTGCGCGAAATTCCATTGACCAGCCAATGTATCCACGAAGTGGGTCAAGTATCTCTCTTGGTGCCTCATTCACTCCGCCATATTCATTGTGGAGGGATGTGGATTACGAAAATGCCGATGCTGCTACCAAATTCAAATGGCTGGAATACCACAAATGGAACTTTGATAGCAGGTATTTCATGACAATAGCCGGAAAGCTTGTTTTGGCTACCAGGGCACACTTCGGATATATCGGTGCATATGACAACTCTGTGGGAGTTGGACCATTCGAGCGATTCCAGCTAGGTGGTGATGGCTTAACCGGGCAAAATTTCTTGCTTGGAACTGATGTAATAGGCTTAAGAGGTTATCCTAATAACTCACTTTCTCCGTCAGATCCAATCAATAACATCGATGGAGGAACGATTTTCAACAAATACGTGATGGAGATCAGATATCCGTTATCCCTGGCTCCAACAGCTACGATTTATGCACTTGCCTTCCTGGAAGGAGGCAATAACTGGGATGATTTTGCGGAATTCAACCCGTATAACATCAAAAAATCAGCTGGAGCGGGTATTAGAATCTTTATGCCAGCGTTTGGTTTAATGGGAATTGACTGGGGATATGGATTCGATAGAGTTCCCGGTTCTCTTGAAAATTCGGGCCCTCAATTCCACTTCTCGATCGGGCAGCAAATCAGATAGCATGAAAAAGACATTATCATTCTCATTTCTGTTATTACTGGCTACTATTACTTTTGCGCAGAAATTTGGCTATGTGGATAGTCAATACATTCTGAGCAAAATGCCAGAATATAAAGAGGCGCAGGCTGAGATTGAGAAACTTGCAAAAGGATGGGAGGAAGAAATTCAGAAATTGTACCAGGAGGTAGAGGCGATGGAAGTCGCGTTAAAGGCTGAGGATGTTCTTCTAACCCAGGAAATGAAGCAAGACAGGGTAGCAGAGATTGATAGAAAGTGGAAAGAAGTAAAAGACTATCAGCAACAAATCTTTGGTTTTGAGGGTCTTTACTTTCTAAAGAAGAAAGAATTGGTTAAACCAGTTCAGGACGAAGTTTTTGAGGCGGTTGAGCGAGTTGCCAAGAACAATCGATTACAAATTGTTTTTGACAAGTCAGGTGATTTGGTGATGATCTATACAGATCCTATCCATGATTATACCGATTTCGTCTTAGAAGATCTTGGATTGGTGGAAAATCAGGGACTTGGAAACAACTAAGCATAATATTTGAACTAACCTTAAAAAAAGACCTGAAGGTCGTAATCAAATTAGAAAAATGAAATCTAGAATTTTACTTAGCGTAGCTCTTACGACAATCGGATTTGGGCTAATGGCTCAACTTAAGATCGGCTATACCAATGCTGATTACATCCTAAGTTTAATGCCAGAGGCGAAACAAATCGAGAGTGAGCTTACTACATACGAAACACAGCTTCAAAATCAACTTCAATCAAAGTATCAGGAGTTTCAAGCTAAAGCTGCAGAGTACCAACAAAATGCAGCTAGTATGATTGATGCGGTACGAGCTGACAAGGAAACAGAGTTGCAAAATATGCAACAGGAAATCCAAAAATTTGAGCAGGAAGCACAAAATTCTCTTTCAAACAAACGAGCTCAATTGATCAGCCCAGCCTACGAAAAGATAGGAACAGCTATTGAGCAAATAGCGAAGGAGAACGGATATACGCACATATTCAGCTCTGGTTCTCCGGGATTCAACGTTTTACTATATGCTAGGGAAGAAGATAATGTCTCTGATCTTGTGTTGAAGAAACTTGGGATAGATCCCCCACCAAACGATGGCAATTAAGAAAGAATTTGAAACCCGTCTCCTGACGGGTTTTTTATTTTATAAACAATCCGAATAAGAGGCCACCCAGAATGACAAAAGGTGTCGGGATCTTAGTAAATTTCAAAATTGCAATTGTGCCAACGATCAGCAGGTAGTTTAACACGCTCTGTTGCATTGGAACAAGAATAAGAAATGTGGCTGCTATCACCATTCCTGAACTCACCGCATTGATACCTTCCAATGACGCTTTCACGGACCGATACTTTTTCAATTGCTCCCAAAACCGGGAAACAAAGAATATCAAAAAGGTCCCGGGAAGGAAGATCCCAATTGCTGCCAGTATCGCTCCAAGAATTTCTCCTCCAACACCATACGAGCTCATGCTTAGTCCTCCGACATAAGCTGCGAATGAAAAAACAGGGCCCGGTATTGCATGGACAAAGCCATAACCTGAAACAAATTGCTCTGAGGTCAAATACTCTTTAAACTCTACAAACTCAGTGAATAGCAAAGGCACCAGAACCTGACCGCCACCGAATATCAGGCTACCATTTCGATAGAAATTCTCAAATATCTTGATAGGAAGATATTGTGTAATTCCGCCCAGCCCGGCAGCCACAATCAACACTGTGATCCATAGGATCAGGTTCGACCAGTTGATTTTCAGTGGTTCTTTCTCTTCGATCGGCTGTTTCTTATAATTGATCGTTGTGACCAAACCGCCAAGGATGATCAATGAAGGAAATGCGAATGGAGATTTCAGTGCATATGAGGCAATCGCGGAAATGATCATTAGCGCAAAACCCAGTCGTGTCGTTACTACCTTGGATGCAATCCTGTAGGCAGAAAAAGCTACAATCCCAACCACCATAGGTAAAATGAATCTCATAAACCCAAGATCGATTTCAGTGTTCACGAGTATGGCTACCAATGTCATAATTGTGACCGCCGGCAACATCCAAACCAACAAGGTAAGGTAGGCAAGGTTAGGCCCCCCAATTTTGAATCCAAGTGCAGTAACAGTCTGAGTAGATGTAGGTCCGGGAAGCACCTGGCACAAGGCAAACAACTCGATGAGGTCTTTCTCGGTTAGGTATCCTCGTTTCCTTACGAACATATCCAGGAACATGGCAAAATGTCCTTGCGGTCCTCCAAAAGCCGTGACCGACAAAATGGCCACATCTCTTAAGAAAATAATATTTCTGACCCTCCGTATGGTCATTATGCCTTGAGGCCTATCTCTTTTAGTCGTTGATCAAGAAATTCTCCGGCGGTGATATCATCAAATGCCTTGGGGTGGTCCTCATCAACACAGTTATCAAGACATGTCAAATCCATTTCCGAAACCGGATGCATAAAAAATGGAATCGAGAACCTGGAGGTATGCATAAGTTCCCTTGGAGGATTGACCACCCGATGAATTGTTGATTTTAATTTATTGTTTGTCAGACGTTCCAACATGTCCCCTACATTTACAACAATCTGATCAGGCAGTGCTGTAATTGGGATCCACTTTCCATCTCTCCTGAGTACCTGAAGGCCATTTGCACTGGCTCCCATGAGCAAAGTAATCAGGTTGATGTCTCCATGTTCTGCCGCCCTGACAGCATCCGATGGGATCTCTTCCGGATTTTCGATAGGGAAATAATGAATTGGGCGTAAAATGCTGTTTCCCTGAGAAACCTTGTCGTCAAAGTAATTTTCGGGAAGGTGGAGGTAGCGTGCGATTGCACGGAGCATCTGTATTCCAGCTCTTTGAAGCGTTTCGTAAGCCTCGGTGGTCACCCCTTCAAATTCGCTCACTTCTTCAGGCCAAATATTCTCAGCGTAATCTTCTCGCCTGTTGAAATCTGACTGTCCAACATGATAAAACTCTTTTAGGTCACCTGTGTTCCGTCCTTTTGCCTTCTCCTTACCCTTGCTGATATACCCTCGCTGACCAAACAATTCCGGACGCTCATATTGTTGCTTCACCTCTTCAGGAAGCGTAAAGAATGCCTCTGTTGAATGATAAAGCTTCTCAACCAACTCATCTGACAACCCATGATTTTTGATCGAGACAAACCCAATATTAGTGTAAGCTTCTCCAAGCTTTCTAACAAATTCCATCTTCTGATCTTCCGTTCCGGAGGTGAAATCTGCAAGGTCCAATGACGGTACTTCATCATAAAGAATGCTTCCCATATGCTGAGCGTTTGATAAATCTAAATTTAAGAAGAATTGCAAACATCTTAGCTCAGAATGTTTCTTAAAACCGTCAGGGAATTGGGTCTTCGAAGGTTGGCATGGTGGCCGTAGTAATCAAGGATCAAATCCAGTACTTCATTACGAGTGTCACGACTAACTTCCAAGCTCAAGCCGTAAGGTTCAGTGATTAGTTTTTCCAGCACATGCTCCCCTTCTGCATGTGGAACCAACTTGTCCATGGAAGTAAAGACGGTATCATATTCATCTATTGCAAAGCCCAGATACGAAGCAATCTTCAACAAAAACTGAAGGTGAAAATTCTCGGACCCGGATGTCAGACCATCAAACTGTCTGATAGAGTCGACAACAAATGCATATAGTGATTGATTTGGTGCCTGCTCAGACTGGAAGAGTTTCGACATAACTTCTGTCAAAAAAAGAGTAATAGTACCCTTTATAAGATCTTGATGAATATGATGTATTGGAATGTGATTCCTGAAATCAGAAACTCGCTGAAGTTCCCTTGTTTCCTTGACATGAAGGACTAATTCCAGAATGGAAAATGGCTGAAAATGTCCGATACTTTTCTTAGACCGCTGACTTCTTATTGACTGAACAATGAAAGATCCATAGCCAAGTTCTTCGGTAAGAACCCTCGCGATAATACTGGACTCTCCATATTTGATGTAATTGAGGATAACTCCATTTGACTTGACAATCATCTGATCACAGCAATCTTTCCAATGAATGTTTCTTCTCCATCCTGTGTAGCACTGAAGAGTAAATAGACACCCGTGACAACATTCATATTCCGGTTATTCATCAGGTCCCATGAAGCGGATCCTCCATTTGCCTGAATTTCTTTTACAAGATTGCCATTTAAGTCCGTTACCTTGATCGACACGTTGCTGGCAAGCCCTTCAATACCGACCAAACCGAAATAGTCAGGAGGGACCGGGTTGGGAAAAACACTCACATTGCTATGTGTCGGCGAACCAATCGACGAATCACTCCGGTATGAAAGCAGTCCTTTTGGTGTCAGTACAAACATTTCACCGGTTGAGCCATTGTAAGCCAGATCAAGAATGAAATCCGAAGGTAATGGGCTATTTTCTTTGCTAAAAAGATGCGCTAGTTGAGAAGTATTTTCATCAAAGACCCAAAGCCCACGATCTGTGGCAAACCAAACCCTATTTCCTCCATCGGTTTCAACGGCATTGACAGGCTCACCTTCAAAGAGTACGCGATTCTCAAAACTTGGAAGAATAGGAGTACTTTCTTCAAAGATGAATGAGGCATCTGCAAAAGATACAGGGCCATCAGTAGTGGCAATCCATCCATCATCTTCGACCGTGATCTCAATATCCAAGGCTGAACCGGGCAAGCCAGAAATCAATCGGTTTCTTCCTTGCTCCGAATCAAAGACGGTTACGGACTGATTTAGATTCTGCGCCCATAGAATACCAGTCTCAGAGATTGCCAACTCATCAAAAGCATCCCCAAAAAGTAGGGCTTCAGAAATACTACTCCATTGGGAGCCATCGAATGTATGCACTGGATCACTGACAAAAGCAGAAGATACACTTAATTGATTCCCGCCAATAAGTGCCAGGATCATAGTATCAGGTTCAGTGGAACTTAATGGAATGTTTGTTATCAACTGATCAACAGTTTGATTATAAAGCCCGTCACCGATGGAGCCAAAATATAATTCTTGCTCAAACAGAGCTATATCGGAAACATTGGAAAAATCAGGAATTGAAACAATTTGCCAGGTGCCCTCATCAAAAGCAGAATAACTTTCTATTTTGACAGATCCATCATACCCAACCACAGATGGAGCATGGAATCCATAGGTCGAGCCATTAAGCGTTTTGATCCTTGAATACTCATCCAACAACGGCCCATCCGGAGCAATGGATTCCCCTGAACCAGTGATCACCCCTAGATCTTCATCCGCGATCCACCATTCGCTCTCTTCAAATATCAGGTCATTCACTTGCCGGGCAGAGACAGTAGTTACAGGAGTGAAGTCATCACTACCCAACTCAAATACCTGCTGACTTGATGATGTATGAAGAATACCTCTGGCTTCAAAAAGCTTATTTGCCCCTGTAGGTAAATCTATCCCTGAGTCTGCCCATACAGCTCCATCTAAGCGTAGCAGGTTTTGACCATCAAGTGCGTAGACCTGAGACCCAACTGCTGTCAAGGATCCATAACCAGCTGATCCCGCAAGATGATTCCAGTTATTGAAGTCCAGCAAATTCTCAGTGAGAACACCACTTTGGACCTGGGTCTCTGCTACTGCATAAAGCGTATTTCCAACAACTGCCAGTTCCTTTACCAATGCCGGATCTCCGTCAGGTCCGATTTGAACGAGATTCTCTCTTACGTTTCCGTCAGGCAACTCGATAACTACGATCCCAAGATCGGTCGCTACGTAGGCTTGGGATTCATAAAAGGCTATTGCATTGATCCTTTTGTCTCCTTCCAGGTTAGCTTCAAAAATGGTTGATACGCCAACGATATCATCTTCAAAAATGAAATCGATCAACCCGGAGGTATAACCTATCGCAAGGACATTCATCGACTCATTGTAACGCATGGTTGATACTCCAACATCAGAAAGTCCGTCAATTTTAGAAAGCTTCCTCAACGATCGATCGGATCGATCAATAGAGTATATACCATTGAGTGTCGCTACAAAAAGTCTGTCAGCTGTTGGTTCAATGATCTGAGCACTTCTGTAACTGAAATGCGTCCTCCAGGTTCCAACTGGAATGTTTTGTGCATGAAGCAGTCCGGCACCAATTAAGAGACTAATCGTCAGCCATTGCTTCCGTAAAGCAGTTTCTACAAAGAGCTTCATAAATGTCTTTCTCTCCCAATACAATGGTCTGTTTCGATTTAGTTCTGCGATGCGAATAAGAGGCTACATTCCCACACTTCATGCAAATCGCATGAACCTTAGTAATGTACTCAGCCATTGCCATCAATGAGTCCATCGGCTTAAAAGGTCGACCTTTAAAATCCATGTCCAAACCAGCAACGATCACTCGCATTCCCTGACTCGCCAATTTATTCGCAACGGTAACGATCTCGTCATCAAAGAATTGTGCTTCATCAATCCCGACCACCTCACAATTTCCTGATTTCAATAAGATGTCATTCGCAAAGTTTACAGGGGTTGATTCAATAACTGACTCCTTATGGGAGACAATTTTCTTTTTGTCGTACCTCTTGTCGACAATGGGCTTAAATATTTCGACTTTCTGATTGGCAATCAACGCTCTGTTCAACCTTCGGATAAGTTCTTCGGTCTTCCCTGAGAACATTGACCCACAAATCACCTCAATCCAACCTCCAAAGCTTGGTGAACTGTTACCTATGTGTGGCTCAACAAACATTAGTAGTCATACTTAAGGTGAGGCAACTGATATTCTTTTGTCACAGCAATTTTTACATCTCCCAGGACACAAACCTGACAGGTCAGTCGCTCGTCGGCTCCCAGTCGATTGAGCTTCTGGTACTGCAACTCCGCAGGTGTATGTTCAGTCAGATTTTCTCTGCCTTCCAAAATTTTAGCCTTACAAGTTGTGCATTTTCCCTTTCCTCCACATGCATGCATCCAATCCATTTCGGCGAGTAAGATATCCAATAATCTTTCGCTTTTATCCTTGGCAATAATGCGTTTACTTTGGAGGTTATCAATTACAATGGTTGGCATACCGTTTGAACTAAGCAATGCAAAAAAAGCTAAACGAAGATTTTATTGATAGTTACTGCGAGAAATTTGCCTCCAAAATAACGAGCAGCTTTTTCACGGAAGGGAAAGAAACAATAACCGGGAAAGAGATCCTGGAGATAACTCCCTCGAAGCAAACCAATTACTTCATCATAAAGTTGCTGTTTAGATACTGGCAGGGAGAAACAAAAAAATTGGAAAGCCCCTTCTTCAATTACACCCACGAAGAAGTAAAAGAGGCATTGATCGAATTCATGAACGTGCTCTCGCAACATATTGAAGTTCACAAGAATAACTTCCAACTACTCCTTAACCATGCCTTAAAAGACACACTCTACCTGGCGGCTTCTCCTGCTGCTTATATAGAGATCGACCTGGATGGAAGAGGGGTTGACAAGATCAATGACAAAGTGATCTCAGGGACATTAAAGTACCTAAGGATCTATAAAAGAGAGATCAATAACTTCCTTTCTGACATGAGAGGGTTGACTATTGATGACGTAATTGATGAGCTTCCTGAAGAATTTGATGAATTCGACAGCAACTCAGGACTGAAGGCTGAGACAGACTTGCTGTCCACGGTACTGAGCATAACTCCTGAGCAAGTACTGACGGATGAAGACGTTCCCGATTTTTATGATGATTTAGATGATGAGGTATTTGATAATGATGATCCTTCTGATCGAGTCACACTGGAAGAAGAGCCTGAGCCCGCAGCTGTAGATGATCAACAGGTGAAATGGGAGGCTGAAGCCATTGAGCCTGCTGAAGATGAAGCAGGGGAATCATCTGAAGAGATATCCACCATCGAAAACAGCCCTGAAGCTGTGGAAATGGAAGAAGAGCTAGGAGAGGACGACACACCAGAAATGAGTATCGTAGAAGAGGAAGAGCAGGTTGCTGAAGAGGAGGAAGTTGTGGAGGAAGAAGAACTGGAAGAGTCCCCAAATACTGTTAATGACAAATTTGAGGACACGCCAACAAGTGTCGCCGAACACCATGAGCAAAACAATAGCAGCAGCATCATGAACATGATCTCTGTTAACCTTCAATATATGTTCGTCAAAGAATTGTTCAAAGATGATCAGGTGTCGTTTCAAAACGCACTCTATGAATTGGAGGAATACGACACTTTTGATGATGCGGTTGAATTCCTTGTCCAGGGATATGCAAAAGAGTTCAAGTGGGACATGAAGTCCAACGAGGTAAAGGAGCTTTTAAAAGTGTTGTTTAGAAAGTTCAGGGAATAACCCCCACTGATCGAATGGCCACCCATCAGATAGACCAGGATCAACTGGTAGCACAGATCAAATCCAGAAAGACGGAGGCCATGGGTTACCTATTTGATCACTATTCCGGAGCAATCAATGGGGTAATCTCCAGAATCATCGAGAATGAATCAGTAGCAGAAGAGGTTCTTCAGGACGCTTTTCTAAAATTTTGGGATCGGATCGACCACTATGATCCATCAAAGGGAAGGTTCTTTACATGGATGGTAAACATCAGTCGCAACCTGGCGATTGATAAGCTTCGTTCAAAGGAGATCAAGAAAGCATCTAAAACCGAAGACTTGGCAGATTACGTATCTGATTCAAGAGCTGGTCAGCAGATGCAGTACACTGATGCTATCGGTATTAAGGATGTTTTGGGAAAACTGAGAGAGGAAGAGCGTTTCATTGTAGAAATGATCTATTTCAAAGGATACACACAATCTGAACTAGCAGAAGAGCATAACATTCCGCTAGGAACAGTGAAGACGAGGTTACGAATGGGGTTGAAGAATTTGAGAAAAATATTAGCAGTCGGGTGAATGTTCAGGAATACATAGCGTCCGGAATACTTGAGTCATATGCGCTTGACCAACTTTCTGATAAAGAAAGGGTGGAGGTGGAACAAATGATACAAGACTATCCGGAAGTTGAGGCAGAACTTGTAGAAATAGAACATTCGTTAGAGGAGATGACTATGCGCCTCGCTGTGAAGCCTTCGGAAGGTGTTAAGTCAAGAATACTATCTGATCTTCAGGGAGAAGCTTCTGTGATTCCAATCCGTTCCAATTCATTCGGATATCTTAAGTACGCTGCGGCCGCTTCTCTTGTTCTTGCCCTGTTCTCTATGATACTCGCCTTTAACTACTGGAATAAATGGAAATCTGCTGAAGCAGAGCTCTCGGAGCTAATCACTCAAAACCAACAATTTGCCCAGAACTACAATCGTGTCAATCAGGAGCTTGATGATATCGGAAAAGCGCTGTTGATCATGAATGACAAAGATTTCAGGCGTATCGCTCTCAAAGGAACTGATAATGCCCCTGATGCCTCTGTAAATGTTTTTTGGAATACATCCACTGAAGATGTTTACTTAAGTGTAATCAACCTGAAACAATTGGCCGAAGGACAGCAATATCAGCTATGGGCAATCATTGATGGAGTTCCTGTTGATGCTGGAGTCTTTGACCTTGACGATTCAAGTTACCTGGTACAAATGAAAGGTACTCCCTCCAATGCTGCCGCCTTTGCCATTACCATTGAACCACGAGGTGGAAGTGAAAATCCTGCTTTAGAAACGATGCAGGTACTAGGTAATACTTAAAAGGGAAAGCCCCGATCCCGAAGCATCGGGACCAGGGCCATTCACCAACCAGCTAAAAAACTATCACCTAATAGTTTTCAATAGTTACGAACCAACTGCTGGTTTCGGATTTCTTATTTCTGAGTTTCCCTGATCAGATCTTCTGTAAACAGCTGTCCAAGACTTGAAGTAGCTGAGACACAAAAAATGCCAACGACCTTTTCACTCTCATCCGATGAAAAAATATTGGATTGAATATTGGCTAGCGGGACAGCAAACAGCTCGCCGAACCCTCCATCCCTGGCAGTCTGAATCTGAACCTGTTGAAGGAAATAAAAAGCTTCCTGGGTAATCGAATTGATTTCCACATAAATGGAGTCTCCAACCGTAAACGGATTGATCAAGATATCTTCATCATCGAATTCGAATGGATTTATGTTCTCCCGGATTGGTTGAATAAAAATCAAACCATCTGCATTGCCATCGACTGAAAAGGCCGCATCGTAAGCAATGTTGATATCAAATGGTTCGGTTAAGAGATCCCCATTCTTCCAGGATTTGATCCAATAGGTATCCCCTGCTCCTTCTGGATCTCTTGCCCAGAAGTTAGCGAAGAATGATTCCTGCTGGAAAGCATCTTCCTCATCCCTTCTCCAGGTAATACTGTCGATGGGCGGAACGCGATTAAGTTGAGAAACAGATTCGTAAGTAATCCCATCAATATCAACATTCATGTAGTAAACAGATCCAATCGCACCAAAGCTATCTGTTGGATTTGTCGGATTCCAAATGTATTTGCCGGTCTCGGTCTCATTGAATATGTAAACTTCACCTGGATCCTCCACATTCGTGACGCTCACGATAGCTCCGGAAATGCCTTGGGGCTGAGAGCTATCGAAGTATTGATTTGTGATGTAAATGTCGATCTCTTGTGGTTCTGCATTATTATATAGCCAGGCATCAAAAGCTACCAATGGCTCACTAGTTGGAAGACCAGTTGTGATATCCTGCTCACAGCCAAACAAAAAAGAAATGGATATTATTATGAGGAATTTTTTCATTGGTTTAGAACTTGAAGTTATAAGTGACTGATGGAACAAAAGCACCAAGAATGGATACTTGTGTGGCCCTGGTTTCAACTGGCTCACCTACTGCGAATTCATCCTCACCCTGCCAGAAGTAAATAGAGAATGGATTTCTTCGATTATATATGTTGTAAACGGTTAGTACCAGAGAGTCTCTGTTCTTTCTGACCTTACCACGCTTAGAGACTGCTCTCCCAAGGATTGTTAAGGAGAAATCCAATCGGTGATAATCCGGGATTCTGAGATTGTTCCTTGTGTTAGCTGAATTCTCTGGGATCACAAGATGCTCAATTTGGTACCGATGGGTTGGAAATGTGGTCGGTGTTCCAGTCAGATATGTAAAGTTCCCTGATAAGGTGAGTCTGTTATTGATCTCATAAAACCCTGCGATCTTAAAGTTATGAGTTTGATCATAACGCGCCGGATACCATTGGCCACTTCTGTTCTCCAAATCTTCCTGAAAGTTGATACCATCTACTCTCAATTCAGATCTTCCAAGCGTGTAGCTTACCCATCCTGTGAATCGGCCCTCATTCTTCTTTAAGTAAAGCTCAAGTCCATAGGCTCTCCCGATACCACTTAGAAGGTCTCCCTCTATCAACTCATTGATAAAAAGCTCTGCCCCGTCGATGTAATCAATCTGGTTTTGTGTCTCCCGATAATAGACTTCAGCTGATGCTTCGTAATCATTATCCCGGAAGTTTCGGAAATACCCGGCCGCCCACTGATCTCCCAATTGAGGTTCAATATTATTCGTACTTGGTGTCCAGATATCCAATGGGTTGGATGCGGTGGTATTAGACACCAGGTGGATGTATTGAGCTGTTCGATTGTAACTGACTTTAACGGAAGATGTTCTGGTCAGCTGATACCTTGCCGAAATACGTGGCTCCAGGTTGTTGTAGCTCTGGATCGTTTCCCAGCTGTCTGCTTGTTGAACATCGGTAGCTGTTCTTCTGACCCCCGGGATCGTATCATTGAATGTGTAATAAGATCCCGGTCCGATGTAGTTGAATCCGGAAAATCGTAACCCATACTGAAGTGTCAACTTATCATTGACCGTTTGCTCATTACCAGCATAAAGCCCATACTCAAAAGCTCTTTTGTGAGGCAAGCTAAACTCTGTTAATTCTCCATCACTCACACCAAAAGCATTCGCCGGCTTAAATCGGTAAAGCAAAGCTTCTCCACCAAATGTTAGTTCGTTGTTGGTATTGATGAAGTAAGTGAATTCCGGTTTGATATCATACGTGGTAATGTTGGAAGTCCATTCAAATTTGTCGCGATCATTCTCGCCGAAGGCAAGCTCGTAATCATAGTCACTCACGTAGAATGTCAGGTTAGAAAAGATCCGTTCATTGAACAGGTGATTCCATCGAAAAGTAGCTGTCTTACTCCCCCAATTGATCCCCTGCCTGTCATCAAAATTGAAGACATCTCTTCCAAAATAGCCAGACACGTACATCCGGTCTTTTTCTGAAATGTTGTAATTGGCCTTGGTGGTAAGGTCATAAAAATAAAGGCCTGCCCCATTATCAAATGTGTTTGTAAAAGGACGAGCCAGAATGTCAATATAAGAACGCCTTCCGGCAATGATGAAAGATGCCTTTTCCTTTTTGATCGGACCTTCAACTGCAAGTCGGCTGAAAATGGAGCCGATTCCACCATTCACTTCAAAGTCTTTATTGTTTCCTTCCTTCATCCTTATGTCAAGAACTGAAGACAGGCGACCGCCAAACCGAGCCGGGATTCCCCCCTTATAGAGCTTGACATCTTTCACTGCATCCGGGTTGAAGACGGAGAAAAATCCGAGCATGTGTGATGTATTATAAACCGGAGCTTCATCGAGCAAGACCAGATTTTGACCCACACTCCCTCCCCGAACATTGAAGCCAGATGCTCCTTCTCCTACTGTAGAAACACCCGGAAGTAACTGAATACTTCTAATGACATCTACTTCACCAAGAAATGAGGGGAGCTTACTGATCGTTTTGATGTCAAGTTTAGCTACACTCATTTCAGCCGATGTTACATTCTCATCCTCCGGCTCTGCGGTGACTACAACCTCTTCAAGCTCAGTTCGCTCCTCGGCAAGCTCAACATCGATGCGCATGTTCTCATTAAGCGTTATTGTTTGAGATTGAGTCACGAATCCGATATACCGATATTCGATTGTGTATTCTCCAGGTGGGACTGTAATGGAGTAGAATCCATAAACGTTCGTGATATTGCCTGCACCAAGTTCCTTGATCAGCACCGTAGCGCCAATGAGAGACTCTCCATTAGCAACATCCTTAACGTAACCATTAATTGTAAATTTTTCCTGAGCCGATGCGAGTACACATACCAATAGCACAAGAATGTTAGTCAGTGATTTCAATTTATTTTGAGTTAGTTGTTCTAAGTGATTTAGAATTCTACCCAAAGACGTGCCAAACCACTAATGGTTTCACCCCTCTAACGGATTTTAACACTTAAATAATATTAGAGCGCGTTTAAGGCTGCTTCATAGTTGGGTTCTGTACCAATTTCAGGGACTAGTTCCGTATGTGTCACCTTCCCCTCCTCGTTGATAACAACGATGGCACGGGCATTCAGACCTTTGAATGCTCCATCTGCTAACTCTACTCCATATGCTTTTCCGAATGCTCCACCATCCCGGTAACAGGATAATGTATCCAGATTAGAAATTCCTTCTGCTTCACAGTACCTGGCAAATGCAAATGGCAGGTCTCTTGAGACGCAGATGATACGTGTATTCTGAAGGTTTGAGGCTTCCTCGTTGAAACGTTTAGTGGAAGCAGCGCAAATTCCTGTATCAATGCTCGGGTAAATATTTAAAACGACCTTCTGACCATGATAGTTGGCCAATGAAACGTCGGACATGTCCGGTTTGGTCAATAAAAAATCCGGAGCGTCACTTCCAATAGCCGGAAGATCACCAACTGTGTTCACTTCCGTTCCTCCTAATGCTGTCTTTGCCATATGTATTTTAAAAGTTAGGTGTAATAATCAAATCCAAAGGAATATCCCACGGATCTATGTTTACTAATTGATCCAAAAGTGGTGTCAATGATAACCCAATTTTCGTTGCATTTGTTTGCTTAAGCAGTTGATCATAGAATCCTCCACCATAACCAAGACGATTGCAGTTCTTATCAGCTACCACAAGTGGAGTAAGAATTGCGTCAACAGTTTTAAAATTGGCAGGTTCAGCATTCACGGGCTCAGGAATCCCCAATGAATTTTCAACTAATTCCGTTTCAGGCCTCAGGTAGAAATGCTCCATTTTACGGTCTGAAAAATTGGTTCTAGACACCAAGATCTCAACACCTTTTTTCAGTAATTTATCAACAACCGGTCGAATATCCGGTTCATTGTTTCTTTTGATCGCAAGGAAGGTATGAATGACTTTGAAATCGTTCGCTTTGACGAATTCAAAAACATGCTCACAAATTTGTTGGTTTCTTTCATGATACACTACCGGAGAGAGTAATCTCCGATAGTCAAGCAGGGACAATCTAACCTGTTTCTTCGTAAGCTCATCCATGGAGATTCCAAGTTAGCCAAAACTTTGTTTTCGTATATTCGTATTTGTTTTACAAATGGGTAAATAAATGCGCTACAATCTTGGTGAGTTCGAAGAAATTGTATTGCTGGTGGTTGCATCTCAGCACAATGAGGCTTATGGACTATCCGTAACGAAGGCGATTGAGGTTGAACTGAAACGTCCGGTTACCATGAGCAGTGTTCATACTGCTTTATATCGTTTGGAAGAGAAGGGTCTGGTTAAATCTGAAGTAGGTGGAACAACAAAAAGCAGAGGCGGTCGAAGGAAGCGAATATTCATCATTACTGAAGCTGGTAAAGCTGCACTGGTAGAAGCCAGGAATGCACGAACGCACTTGTGGTCACTTATACCCAAAGTAGTATTTGATCAATGATCCATGACTGAAAAACAAATCAAACCACCCAAACTGGCTGATCGGTTTTTCAATTGGTACTGCCGGAATGAACTGGCCGAATCCATACAAGGAGACCTGCATGAGCGATTTGAGGATCATCTTGAAAATTATGGAAAAAAGAAAGCCAAATGGCTTTATTGGTTGGCCATCTTTCGGTTCATGAATCGATTCACATTAAAAGCAACTACTCAAAAAAGAAGACGACTAATCCCCACTGTTATGCTTAAAAACTATACGATCGTGGCATTTAGAAGCATCAAACGAAGCTTATCATTCACCAGTATCAATGTCATTGGATTGTCTATATCCATGGCAGTATGCCTGCTTATCATCGTAATGGTAGACGACCAGGTGAGTTACGATGAATTTCATTCGAACCGTGAAGAGATTTACCGGGTTTATCACGAGCGGATCAATTATGAAGTCGATCTGCCAATTGCCACTACCCCTCTTCCCCTCGGCACCAGACTCAAGGAAGAATTCCCTGGGATCAATTCAGTAGTTCAATTCAGAAGAGGACTAAATGGGGAAGTTATTGATAATGGTAAAGCCATCCAATTAAATGGATATTTCACCAATCCTGCATTTTTCGATCTGTTTGATTTCACACTTTTAAACGGAACAGAAGAAACCGCATTGAAAGATCCTTTTTCGGTTATTCTAAGAAAAGACATAGCTGAAAAGTTCTTCCGGGACCAGGACCCACTGGG
Source organism: Cyclobacteriaceae bacterium (assembly GCA_965267415.1). Taxonomy (GTDB): domain Bacteria; phylum Bacteroidota; class Bacteroidia; order Cytophagales; family Cyclobacteriaceae; genus Ekhidna. The sequence goes on from OZ253955.1 coordinate 2,713,761, forward strand.
ACAAACGCTGGATATTGAAGGACTGGGTCAATTTACCGTAACAGGTGTTTTGGATAAAATCCCTGGAAAAACACACATTGATTTCGAGGCACTTGGTTCATTTAATACAGTTGCTGCTCTTGAGAACCAGGAAAAAATACGAAAGGGCCTAAATGATTGGGGCTATACCTCTGCCGGTTGGGTTTACTTCCACGTTTCTGAATCAAATCGACTTACGGACCTTGAAAACTATCTGGAAACAATATCTAATGAAAATTATAATGAAGACTCAGAATACCTGGTTGACTTCAAGGTCCAGAAAATGACCGACATCACGCCCGGACCTCTGATGGGTAATCAAATCGGTCAGGCCATGCCCAACTTTTTTGTTTATGGTTTAGTCATTCTGGGTGTACTCATTATGACGTGTGCTGCTTTCAATTATGCCAACCTTACCACAGCCAGAGCAATGACACGATTTAAGGAGGTTGGAGTACGGAAGGTCATGGGTTCTTCAAAAGGTCAGGTTGTTCTTCAGTTCATCGTAGAGGCTGTAATAGTTTCGCTCATTTCGCTAGTGATCGCCATTGCACTTTTGCGTTTGCTTATTCCGGCATTTGAAGGACTCGGTATGAGTACACTTCTAAACTGGGAGCTTGAGCCTGATCTAAAAGTTTACCTTCAATTTGTTCTCTTCTGTCTATTCAGTGGGCTGATAATTGGTGTGCTGCCATCTTTATATATGTCAGCGGTCAAGCCCATAGCTGCACTAAAGGGGATACAGGCTCCCCGCTTATCAAAGCTTGGTTTGCGAAAAGCACTGATCATCGTTCAGTTAGTGATCTCGGTGGTGTTGGTCACTTCGTCCATGCTCGTGTACCGTCAGATCAAGTTCATGATCAACAAAGATTATGGTTACAACAAAGAAAATATAGTTAACATCGACCTGCAAGGTCAGGACCTGGCATTGCTAAAACCAGAATTGGAAAAGCTGGCATTTGTTAGTACCGTTTCCGGAGCAAACAACATTCCGAACATCGGGAGACATAATGACATGGATGTTCGAAACCTGGTTTCAGATGAACCGATCTCCTTCAATTATTTCACAGTAGATGAAAATTACATCAGCAACCTGGAACTCCAATTAGTCGCTGGCTCCAACTTCACTCCAAACCAGGTAGAAGAGCGAGAAGTCATGCTAAATGAAACTGCGGCGAAAACACTTGGGTATGAACTCGCAATGGATGCTATTGGCCAAAACATTATCCTGGAGGACAGTACGAATGTCAATATTGTAGGGGTTGTGAAGGATTACAATTTCATGATACTATACATGGAGATCAGCCCACTTATGCTGCGTAATAATCCCGGGGAGTTTGAGTGGGCCCAGGTGAAAGTTTCGGGACAAAACCCAATCAATGAACTAAAGCAACTAGAGGAAGTCTGGGCAGGTTTTGATCCAAACCATGATTTTGAATACAGCTATTTTGATGAACAGATCAAGGACTTCTATTCTATGTTTTATGATGTTGTTTACATCGTTGGGCTAATTTCCATTTTGAGTATTGTGATTGCAGGCCTGGGTCTTTTGGGTATCTCAACCTATTCCATTCGAACAAGATTGAAGGAAGTCGGTATCAGAAAGATCCTGGGAGCAAACGGAAAGGACCTGGTCTTACTCCTTGGAAAAAACTTCTTGATGCTCATTACAATCTCGACTGTGATCGGGAGTACACTTGCATTTTTGGGTAATAAAGCGTGGCTGGACATGTTTGCATATCGGATCCAGTTTGGCCTTGACATCATCGGAATTGCCTTTTTGTTTATTGCCGTTATTGGTGGGTTGACCATTGGAACACAGACCTGGAAAGCTTTGGGAACAAATCCAGCTGAAACACTTCGAAATGAATAGATCATAGCTCAGGACTGTTCACATTCATCATATGCCCGCTTGCACCGGCTGATCTCTTCTTTGGTGTCTGATTCACTTTCATTGATGCATCCATAGTAATCAGCACCACCGGTACCGTAGAGTCTTGCACATTCAAGGTACTCCTCTGCTCTTATGCTATTGATCTCTCCAACACATGCATAGTAGGCTGATCCGCACACACTTGTGGGATCGGGAGCAAATTCTGTGGATTCCTGCACTTCAGGAATTGGCTCATCTTCACATGCCGCGAATAGGACGATCAGAACAGCCACAGATGAGTTAAAGATTGCTTTTTTCATTGCCTTCTCATTTGAGTAGCAATGATCGAAATCATTTCACCGAATTACTTCGAACGCATGTAAGCTTCCTGTGAACATGAAAGTAAAGAATTCCGGCTTTTTGTTAAGATTTCAGCTCGCCCACCCTTCACGGTCCAAACTTCGATATTGAATAGCCTCAGCGATATGCTCCACATTGATGTCATTTGATTGTGCCAGATCCGCAATGGTCCTGGAGACTCGAAGTATACGATCGTAAGCACGAGCCGATAGTCCCAGTTTCTCCATAGCATGTTTGAGCAGTAATCTGCTCGCATCATTTATTTGGCAGACTTCTTTAACCTGTGAGGGTGACATCATTGCATTATTGAAAACTCCCTGACTTGACTCAAATCGCTGAGACTGGATATCTCTGGCGGCAATCACTCGCTCCCTGATCACGGCACTGGACTCGGTCTTCCTGTTTTCTGTCATTTGATCAAAAGAAACCGGAGTAACTTCAACATGTAAGTCTATGCGATCCAACAGTGGCCCGCTTATTCTGCCAAGATATCTCTGAACAACCCCAGGGCCGCATACGCACTCCTTCTCAGGGTGGTTATAATATCCGCATGGGCATGGATTCATACTGGCTATGAGCATAAAGTTTGCAGGATAGTCAATGGAGACTTTGGCTCTTGAGATAGTAACTTTTCTCTCCTCAAGCGGCTGTCGCATAACTTCCAAACCGTGCGCTTAAACTCCGGGAGTTCGTCCAGGAAAAGTACGCCATTATTTGCGAGCGATATTTCTCCAGGCTGTGGAATTCCTCCTCCACCTACCAACGCCACATCCGAAATGGTGTGATGTGGCTGCCGGAATGGCCGGTTGGCTATTAGCTTTGCATCTGTTCCGAGCTTACCAGCTACTGAATGGATCTTGGTTGTCTCCAAAGCTTCTTGTAGGGAAAGCGGAGGAAGGACGGATGGCAATCGTTTTGCCAACATGGTCTTGCCTGCTCCAGGTGGACCGATCATTATTACATTATGCCCTCCAGCAGCAGCAATTTCCATTGCCCGCTTGATGTTTTCTTGTCCTTGTACATCCTCAAAATCAGCAGCATAACTATTCAACTGATCGAAGAAGACATCACGTGTATCATACTCAAATGGAGTTAGCAAATTGGTTCCATCCAAATGATCGATCGCATCCCGAATTGTCTCTACTCCAAAGATCTCCAGCCCGTCCACGATTGCCGCTTCGGAGGCATTTACTTTGGGCAGTATAAATCCCTTAAACCCATTTTTTCTCGCCTCAATGGCAATTGGCAAGGCTCCTTTGATCGGACGCAACTCACCGTCCAATGCCAATTCGCCCATGATAATGTATTGATCGAACTCATCAGCTTCAATTTGACCAGATGCTTTCAGAATTCCTAACGCAATTGGCAGGTCATAAGCGGAGCCTTCCTTCCTGATGTCTGCAGGAGCCAGATTGACGACCAGTTTCTGCCGGGGCATTCTGAAATCCAGGTTCTTGATCACTGATTCAACACGATGTTGACTTTCTTTAATTGCGGAATCAGGAAGGCCCACCATGAAAAATTTTGTGCCTTGTACGATGTTTACTTCAACTGCAATTGGATGGGCATCCACTCCATAAACAGCACTCCCATATGTCTTAGCGAGCATTTATAAGGTCATTTCTTCAATTAGCAACATTAATATGTGGATGACCTTAATATGAATTTCCTGAATTCTATCGGCATACCCGTGATGAGGTACACGTATTTCTATGTCAGCATGTGAAGCTAATTCGCCACCATCTTTGCCGGTAAGAGCGACGGTCTGGAGGCCCTTTTCTTTAGCAACCTTAAATGCATTGACAATATTTGTAGAGTTGCCACTTGTACTAAGCCCCAGGACTACATCACCTGGCTTTCCTAAACCTTCGATAAATCTTGAAAAAACAAACTCATAGCCGAAATCATTTGACACACAGGAGATGTGTGATGGATCGGAGATCGCCATGGCAGGAAGTGCTTTACGGTTCTCACGGTATCTTCCGGTCAATTCTTCAGCGAAATGCATCGCGTCGCAGTGAGAACCCCCATTGCCGCATGAGAGGATCTTCCCTCCGTTGTTGATAGCATCAGCCATTAGTCTGGCTGCCGATTCTATCTTTTCAATGTTTTGCTCATCTGATAGAAAACTGACCAGGACATCCTGTGCTTGTTTGAGCTCCTTAACGATTAATTCTTTCATAGTCAATCTTCGTCCTCTTCATCATCATCCTCCTCGTCACCTAGTTCTCCATCATCATCTTCTTCCTGAGCCTTATCATACAGCTTGGCCTTCAATTGTACGATCTCATCCTCCAATTCGGAGATCCCCTCTTTAGCCTGATACACGACTACTCTTTCAAGAATGAATTCCACAATCATTATGATCGAGATACTCAGAAATGCTATCATCACATAGCGAGGAAACTTGATGTAAGATGACAACTTGATCCGGGAGAGGTATTGCTCCGTGTTCATTAATACATCAATCGAAAAGTAGAGGATCACCAACGTAAGAATCACGTAGATGATGTGGAATATTAGTTTGAATTTTCTCATCAGGTTTTTGACCGAGTGGGGAAAGTTAGGAAATTCAATGGAAAGTAACTCCTCCCGCTAGAAGGATTGCATCTCTGTCAGCTTTTTGTAAAGACCGGCCGATTTCATTAAGGTCTCATGGGTGCCTCTTTCAATCACTTCACCTTCTCTTATCACAAGAATCTCATCTGCATTTTGGATTGTGCTTAACCTATGTGCGATCACCAAAGTAGTTCGGTTTTGCATCAGGTTGCTAATAGCATTCTGGACGAGTTTTTCCGATTCGGAATCCAGGGCTGAGGTAGCCTCATCCAAAATAAGAATAGGTGGGTTCTTTAAAACTGCACGAGCAATACTCAGGCGCTGGCGTTGACCTCCACTTAGTTTTGTTCCCCGTTCGCCGATAAGTGTATCATATCCACCTTCCAGCTTTTCAATAAACTCGTGCGCATTGGCCACCTTGGCAGCTTCAATCACTTCTTCAAGACTCGCCGAAGGTTTACCAAATGCGATATTGTTAAAGACGGTATCGTTGAAGAGTATTGACTCCTGGGTCACAATTCCCATCATCTTTCGCAAGCTTGAAGTTTTGAAATCTTTCAGGTTGTTACCATCCAGAAGTACTTCTCCTTCAATAGGATCATAAAACCTGGGGACCATATCGGCAATCGTAGACTTGCCTCCTCCTGATGGTCCAACCAGTGCGACGATCTTTCCTTTCGGGATCTCAAAGTTGATTTCTTTCAAAATAGGTTTATCCTCGTAAGCAAAGGACACTTGATTAAACCTGATCCCCTCTTTGATATCATCACAATCCAGACCTTCGGGCTTGGAGAGAATGGAGGCTTTTTGGTCCAACAGTTTGAAAACGCGCTCTCCGGAAGCTATCCCTTTGTTGATATTGCTGAAGGCATTTGCAAACGACTTGGCAGGAGCAAGAATCTGCGAGAATAACACCACAAAGCCAATGAACTCAGCGGCAGTTAGTGATGCCTGATTATTGAAGATCATTTGACCGCCAAGAAGAAGTAAAAGACCTAATGTAATTGCTCCAAGGATTTCGGAAGTAGGAGGAGCCAGGTTATACACTTTGGCAATCCGAAAATTGTATCTAGCATATTCTTTGATCCGCTTGCCGAATTTATTCTTCATATAATTCTCCGCTGCAAATGCCTTTACCACCCGCATTCCACCAATCGCTTCATCGAATACATTTCCGATCTCTCCGAGCGTATCCTGTAAGCCGCGTGCACTCTTCCGAAGTTTTTTGACTATCTGTGAAATGACCAGACCTGAGACTGGAAGTAACACCAATGTGTAAAGTGTCAATTCCGCACTCATCCGAAACAACACCACAAACAAGGCGATGATCATCAATGGGTCTTTGATGATCACTGTAAATGAACTTACTACCGAATTTTCTATTTCAAGAATGTCCGCCGTTCCCCTGGAAATGATGTCCCCTCTTCTATTGTGAGTAAAATACTTGAGATCAAATCCCATTAACCGATCAAAAAAGGAGTTCCTAAGGTTAGTGATCACATTGATCCGAATCAATGCTAATATGATATTAGATAAGTATTTGAAGAGGTTCGAAAAGATCGTGGCTCCCACCACCATCGAACAGATGAAGTACAAGGCGTAAAGCCTTCCGTATTCCGTAATGATCGAGTGGAAATAGTAATTAAATACATTGATGAAATACTGGATCGATAATGAAAAGTCAGGAAGCCCCTGAGCTTCTGTTTCTACTATTCCGAATAATACGTTGAGCAGCGGAATCATCACGGCGAAATTCATGATGCTGAATATCACATGAAGTAGCGTATAGATCAGGTACTGAGGAACCAGTAACCCCATTGGGCGAGCGTAACTTAAAATTCGGAGGTAGGTTTTCATCTAGAATAAATAGCTCCTGCCAGGAACATTCCATCGAAAAGAAAGCGCAAAGATAGTAGATGAAGTATCGATCAATCCGTTGGTGTCTTTCTCGTTCCGTAAGGTCAAATCCAAATCAACAAAAAGGTTATGCTTCCACATGTAGGAAGTTCTCAAAAAGAATAATGATAAATCTGTTTCATTACCCTGCAAGTGTTCATTTCCAAATTCCCTGCTTCCACCATTTCCATCAGGAACTCGCTGGGTATAGTCCTTTAATATGTCACGTCCATAGTTAATACTCCCAATATCATTTCCATATTTTGCCTGAAGCACAACAGCTTCAAAGTTCCACTGATCACTTAATTGATACGTGGCACGACCTATGTATTCCGTGAAATTTGCTCCGAGCGGATGTGCTAAGGACAAATTGTAGTGACTGTAGGAAGTGAAGCCATCTTCATGTGCATAGGTATAGGGGCGAACCCTGTTGTATTCGCCTTGTAGCATAAGTCCTTCTTTTCCAAAAGCGTCAAAGTACTTCGCTCCAAACTGCGTTCCCTGCTTATTTCCCCACCATCCACTATTGGAAAACACTTCACTCACAATAAGTTCATCAACCAATAATTGACCGTAAAGAGAGACCCGCTTCTTGATGTTCCATTTGAAATCCATTCCAACAAAAGCATTATCGGCGCTCCCGTTTTGCTGCTCAATGGCCCGATAGAATATTACCGGATTCAGATACTCTACTTTTATTCCAGCTGAGGAATCACCATACATTACAGACTCAAACAACCCGATATGAAAATTGGGTTTGATCTTAATATTCAGGTGATGCATTGCCATGTATTTCTTGGAGAACCCCCCTGTGCCCAAAATCCCAAAAGTGCCTCCCTGAACATCCGCAATTAATTCGGCAAAGACATTTGTGTAATCGAAGATCTTGGTTTGAGTGTTAATCCGGAGATACGGATAATTATTAGCATAATCCGAGAGAAAAAGGGATCGCTGACCATTACCAATAAAGTGCTTTCCAAAACCAAGCTGAGCTGAAATGCTTTGACTAAGCCCAAAGTCAATGTAGCCCTGGGCTCGAAAGAAGTCTACTCCGGTAGTGCTGTATTGCTTCCAGAATCCCTCGTATGGAACGACAAGCGTACTGTCCCTAACATTATTTACAAAGGCTGGATATCTTGCCTGATTTTCCGATAGATAAGTGTAGAAGGCAATCTTGTTATCAATAGACCCCCGCACCTCTATTCCCCGTGAGTTGATAAAGAGCGATTCCAATCCAGCATCATTGGTCCGGCCCATTGAAAAGTGCAGTGCTGGATTGAGGTGTAAATCAACGCTTTCGTCCTTGTAATGATAGAAATCTGCTGGATTCTGATAGAACTTTCGAAGGAATGATTTTCTTGATACTGTTGAATCACCAGTGTATTCCCACAGCTCCTTTGAGAGGTAATCCGATTCGTCATTTCTGGTAAGGCTTGCTGCATCAATCCTGGCCAAAGGCCTAATAGTGGTAAAGAATCCTTCGGAAGATCGAACATCCTTCACTTCTATAAATGGGTAGGCATAATGGCCAATTGGAAAATCAGCAGATTGAGAAAAAGCAATGCCTGCTAATAATATGAAACTAAACGATAGGATACTTCTCACGAATCAAACATATTTGATTTTAGTTGAATGTAGGGATTTGAGATAGAGAAAATAATAGTTATCTTTGCCATCCTTTTTTAAACAGCGCATTTGAGCAATGAAAAAAGATATACATCCTGAATACAAAGAAGTAGTTTTCCTTGATACCTCAAGCGATTTCAAGTTCCTTACGAAATCAACGATGACTTCCAAGGAAACGATCAAGTGGGAAGATGGGAATGAGTATCCATTGGTGAAAGTTGAGGTGAGCTCTGCGTCGCATCCTTTCTATACTGGCAAGAAGCTTTTTGTGGATACTGCTGGTAGGGTTGAGAAATTCAACAAGAAGTACAAAAAGAAGTAAGCTCAGCTTACCTGTACAAGTTTGAATCCTTCGCCGTGAATCGTTAATAGTTTCAGCGAAGGTTCGTCAGCAAGATACTTTCTGATCTTAGCAATATAGACGTCCATACTACGGGCGTTGAAGTAGCTATCGTCCTTCCAAATCCGCTTGAGTGCCACACTGCGTACGACCGTTTGGTTCAGGTGCTCAAAAAAGATCTTGAGCAGTTCATTTTCCTTTGTTGTAAGTTTTATCTCTCGCTTTGATGTGACAAGCTTATTTTCCGGATAATAGTAAGTGAGCGATCCCAATTCAAAAGGATTGGGAAATTCCTCCTCTTCCTGCCTCTTGGTAGACCTCTTCAAAACAGCCTGGATCCGTAATAAAAGCTCTTCCATGCTAAAAGGCTTGGTCATATAATCATCTGCTCCGATCGTAAAGCCTTTGATAATGTCCTGCTTCATTGACTTGGCCGTAAGGAAGATGATCGGAACATCATCATCCATGGAACGGATCTCCTTGGCCAAGGTAAATCCATCTTTCTTGGGCATCATAAGGTCAAGGATACAGAGATCAAAGCTTCCGTTTCGGTATGTCTCTTCACCTTCCTCTCCATCCCGGCTTAGCGTGGTATCAAAGCCTTTTAAGCCAAGATACTCGCTCAATATCTCTCCCAGGTTCGGGTCGTCTTCTACAATAAGCAATCTAGGCCTCATGATGCAGGGGTAATGAAATTGAGAATTTACTTCCTTTTCCGGGCTCACTTGAAACGGATATATTTCCATCATGAGCTCCCACCATTTTATGAACGTAAGCCAGCCCCAGACCAAACCCTTTAACGTCGTGTCGGTTGCCAGTCGGAACCCGGTAGAATTTTTCGAAAATGTGCTTTTGTTGCTCCTTGCTCATTCCAATTCCTTTATCCTGAACGGTTAGGTTGAAGTGGTCGTCATGACTTTCTGTCCGAAGTGTGATATTCGGTGCTTCCGGTGAATACTTATTTGCGTTTTCTATCAAATTCAAAACAATGTTAGTCAGGTGCGTTCTATCTCCCTTCACAGTATCCAATGTTGCTTCTTCGATCAGGTTTATCCTTCCACCCCGTTGTTCTACCTGCATGGAAATATGGCTGGCCGCCTCACGCACGATCTCACTCATCATCAACAACTCTTCTTTCAAATTGTAATCCTTTCGGTCAATAGCCGCGATTTGCAGCACTTTTTCAACCTGCTCACCCAGACGCTTGTTTTCGTCATTGATCACACCCAGGTACTTATCTTTCAACGAACTGTTTTCAATATCCTTATCATTCAATGCTTCCACAGCCAGAGAAACAGTAGATATTGGGGTCTTCAGTTCGTGCGTCATGTTATTAATGAAGTCATTTTTCATTTCTGAGATCTTCTTCTGATGGACAATGGTTCGAATACTGTAACCAAAACAGAAAAGGATCACCATGATGAGAAAGCCGGAACTTACCAATGAAGTCCAGATCTTACCTGCAAGAAAATTTCTTTCACCAGGAAAACTCACGATCAGTTGTCCGGCGTTTCCAAAAACATCGTTGGGAAAGAGGCTCGCCCTCAATTCACTTTCATTGAGTGATTCCTGTACTCCCTCACTGTTAATCATGACAAACCGGTTGATCCCGGGAGCGATCACACCGTAATCATAATCAATGGAGATCCCTTTGTTCCTCAATTCATACTTGAGGAGCGAATCCAATTGAAGTGGATTGAACCGTGAAGTGAACGATCGCCTTGGTACCATTAAGTCCTTAACTACATCAAAGGTTAGTTCATACTGTTTGGAGACTCTGGCCAGTTGCTCTTCCAGCTCGCGTATCTCCACATCTTTTTGATCAATCGACTGGTTGACAACTCCAGGTTGATTTGGTATGCCTGGTTGGAAAACCCCATTGTAACCTGAGAAATTCACATAGAGTTGGAAGTTTTCACCGATCTGAACAGTATCGAAAAACATGAATGATTCTCCTTCTTCGGCAACCATTTGTGCGTCCTGATTAAAACTCTGTTCAGTCTGAGCGGGAGACCTGCGAAGCTGCTGGGCAGTTCTGTTTTGCAGGTAATGAAGCTTATTGTAAGCAGAGACAGCTTCCTGCTTTTCCAGCTTACTCGCCACATTGTTGAGCGCCTCCAACACGTCCTTGTTGAAACGCTCTTCATTTGCTGTGATAAGGCTGTCAATCCAAAACAATTGAAATGCAATTAGCCCAATCATGGACAGCCCCATCAACCCAATAATCCATCGCAATTTCATTCGCTTCATATTTTCAAAAATACGGTGAAATCGCCCTGTACGTTCCTATTTAACCAATTTTAACAGACATTAACCACCCTTTAACATTTAGTCCTAAAGGCCTAACGTACCTTCGTATTGAGGTTCTTTTGAAACCTTAAAAGCATTAGTGACATGAAGATATTTGCACTAATGCAAGGTTAGTAGTAGTTATAAATTAGTTTAGTTTTGGTCTTCAACCGGCTCTCATGAGCCGGTTTTTTTATACCCCTGCAATTAGAAATCCAAGGTATGTTCCAATGGCATTGCCAAGTGTACCTATCAACACGGCAGCCAGCAAGAGGTCATCTCTTTTTAGACTTCTCGCCAAGGCCAAAGCGGATGATGACCCACCAATATTTGCCTGCGATGCTACGCTGACCATTTCCCAATCATACTTTAGGATCCATCCAAAAAACAGGATGATCAGGAAGTGAATGAAGATTACAAGAAGCAGGTAGATCAAAACGTAAATCGCCAGCTCTCCAGCCCCAGCTAGTGCCGCTAATTCGCAAAACGCTCCAACCACAGCGAGGAACAAATACATTAGGTAAAGCCCCATTATTTTGGACTCTTTGATGGATTGAAATTGCTTGAATTGTGCCAGGACAAGTGCAATGGTAGTAAGTATAAGAATGGACGGTATACCGCTCATTTCGGCTACCCAATTAGATATCATCATCGTGGTAAAGGTTACCACAACCAGAATGGCAACAGCGTAAATGGATAAACTCGTAGCATCATATTCATCTCCGGAATTTTGAACCTGTGAGCTTAGTGAGCGCTCTCTCTTCATCCACTTGTTAAGGATCGGGGGAAGTACGATGGTGAACGCCATCCAACCAGCGGTCAAAATATTATCAACAGCCACAATGGAAGTATAAAGCACACCTTCTTTCATGAAGTTGAAGTGGAGTGCCACTGCGTTGAAATTCAGGCTGCCACCTGTATAGGTTCCGGCGATCATCCCGGAGATTGCTGATTCATGAGGTCCGAATTGACTACCAATCAAGGAAGAGGCGACCAAAACTCCGGCACAAGTCCCAATGGAACCGATCAGAAAAAGAATTAGCATTGGTTTACCGGCACTCTTCAAGTCCTTCAGGTTGACTCCAAGTAGCAATAGAAATATAGAAGCAGGTGCTACGTATTTGAATATGTAATCGTAAACGATCGACGGATTGGATGCTGAGGGAATCAATCCAATGTTGGCTGTAACTGCGGTTATAAGAATAGATAAAAGTGCTGCTCCGAGATAATGGAGCCTCGTTGTTCTTTCAAGAAAAATTGATAGAAAAACGTTGAAACATAGAATGGTGAGAACAAATAGTGGATCCGACAAGAACTCCACTATTCTTTAGTTAGCAATGATTGATGCCAGAAACTCCGCTGACGAATTAATTACACTCTCCGCATTTTCATCTTGTAAGTATTCTACATGGGTGTCCAAGCCGTCAAAAAATATAAACTCACTTTCAATGCCAATGTCCTGAGCTTTATCGTGAAGGTTACAGGCACCGTGTGCCAATATCGCAAAAGGAAAGACATCTGAAGCTTCATAACCACATGGCACAATAGGATCAAGCTCTTCGTGAACAAAGAAAACCGGTGGATCATTGCTGTCAATCCAATCCTCCCGAAAGAGTGAACCTGAAAAACTTATGACCCCACTAACCTCAGAAGAAACATCAATGTCATTACTATTCCCTTCAAAACCACCATGTGTATTGATGTGCTCCAACAAGTAATCAGGAATATCATCAGTCTCATCCATAAACCCAACATGGTTTGCCATTACAGCTCCCGCTGAAACTCCTCCTGCAAAAATCATATCAGGATCGATACCATAGGTATTCACTGTCTGCGCGTCGTTTCTTATAAATCGAATAGCCGCCTTCATGTCGCCAAGTGTCAAAACAACACCTTCACTAAAGGCCACTGAATCATTAACAGATGGGTCGTTGATCAGTCGATAATCAATGGTAATCGCAACGTATCCCTTCTTGGCATAAGCTTCACATAGTTCACGGATGCTCAATTTCGTACCACTTACAAATGCTCCTCCGTGAGCAAGTACAAGTGCCGGACGACTGGTTTCCACGTCCCCTTGCGGCTGGAATACGGTGAGAGTCAAATCCCGGGTAGTCCCTATTAATCCTGCATTCTCTCCATATTTCACATCAAATATTTCATCCACTTCACCGAACAAATCGTCTACGTATCTGGTCCCGACAAGACCGGAATCATCACTACAGGAATACAGGATCATTATGAATCCAATTAAGAGAACCTTGGTCTTTTTCATGGCAGCTAATACTAAATGCAGGCGTCAATAATACTAATTATTGACAATTAAACTAAACCCGACCCCATGATGGTTCTTGATTTCAACCGTAGGGTCTTCCCGGAGATATTTTCTTAGTCTTGTAATGAATACATCCAAACTTCGCCCCTTGAAATAATCATTCTCTCCCCATATCTCCACTAGTATATCTTCCCTTTTGACCAATTTGTTTTGATGTAACAGTAAAAATTTCAGCAACTGCCCTTCCATTTGCGTCAGCGAAAACACTTCACCATCTACTTCGCACTTAATGTTAAGTGGGTCATACACAGAATTCCCGAATGACAATTTCTCAACGGACTGTACTTCATCCGCACCCTTGCGTTTGAGGAATACCCGGATACGGTACGCCAGTTCCTTCATTGAAAATGGCTTGGTGATATAGTCATCACCTCCGATCTCAAACCCCTTCAAACGATCTTCTTCCATGGACTTGGCAGTCAGAAAAATAATAGGAACGATCTCATCTATTTCCCTGATCTTTTGAGCCAGGTCGAACCCGTCCATTTCGGGCATCATAACATCCACCAGGCACAATTCAGGTTGCGTGTTATGATAGGCAAGCAAAGCCTTCTCTCCATTCTTTGCCCAGATTACTTCATGATCAAGTGACTCCAGGTTGTCCTTAACCATGAATCCCAGGTTCTCATCGTCTTCAGCAAGCAGGATCTTAGCCATTGGGTAGAATTATGGTAAATGTACTCCCTTCCCCGACCGTAGAATCGAGTTTTAGCTTCCCTTCAAGTTTTTTGACAGACTCTTTGACTATGTACAAACCAAGGCCAAAGCCCTTCACATTGTGTTGGTCTTTGGTTTCCGGAATGCGGTAAAACTTGTGAAAGATCCTTTTTCTGTGTTCCTCCGGTATACCACTGCCATTGTCCTTTACTGTGATCATTACCTTTTCGTCCTGATCAATGGATATATCAATTTTTGTACTTCCATACTTTACCGCATTATCCACCAAATTGCTGATAACTATGTCCAACATTCCAGGGTCAGAGGATAACTGTACCGGAGAGTAATCCAGTTTCCATTCAATCATATGACGTTGATATTGCTGACGGAAACGTTCTACAAGCTCCTGCATCAATTCATCCAATTGTACTTTCTTACGCAACACTTCCGGTCGTTCTGTCAAAAGTGAGCCTCTAAGTATTTTTTCAACATGCTGCTGCAGTCGATGAGTCTCCTGATTGATGATGTCAACATATTTGTTTTCACCTGGTGAGTTTTCTGCAAGGGTACCGGAAGCTAGTGACAATGTAGCCAAGGGGGTTTTTAACTCATGAGTGACATTATTGATGAAGTCTCTCTGGACCTCACTTAGTCTTTTTTGGCGAAGAATAACAAAAAGCCCGTACCCAAAGAACAACACAACAATTACCGTCAGTGCTGTTGTGAACTTCCAAAAGTCAAGCCCTCCAACGCCCACTTTTGACTTGGTTGGGAAGTACACACCGAAATAATATTGCTCTTCATTAAGCTCAGGGAAAAAATCTTTGTGCTCCACGGAGACCAGGTTGATGTTATCGGCATAAACCATACGATCGCTTTGACAGTCGTAAACGCCATATTCAAAATCTTCGGTAATAGATCGCTCCCGGATCTCAGCAGTTATTAAGTACTCAAGGTTTTTTAGATCAATCTGATCGTTGGCTCGAACGATGAAATAGTTATTGGACACTTGCTCAATCGGGTTCTCTCCCGGAAACTCTTTTCCGTTAGCCTCACAAAGAGATTCAACAACATTCCGTAGCGCAACCTGAACGTTGTAGTTGAAAACCTGATCTTGCTGATCGATTGCCTTGTTCAACCAATAAACCTGGGTGCTAATGATTCCAATCAAAGTGATGATCGCCAGAACAACTAATACTCGAATGTTTGAATTGCTCATTTTTCAAATTTACGTGCTTTTTCCAGGGTCATTTAGCTGTTTAACAACACATTAACAATCATTAGGAAGTCATTAACATGGCATGATTTCGCCAACGTACAGCTTTGATCCAAAGTTTTTGAAAATGAAAAGAGCAACATCTATTCTTTTACTAGGTATCGCAGTAGCTGTGGTAGCTGGTGTTACTCCACTTAAATGGAAAGCAACTTCAATTGAATTGGGTCAGGTGAGCAAAAACGAGACAAGGGATCTTGCTTTTGAATTCACTAACACAAGCGATGAAGCGATCCGCATCCTTGAGGCAAAGGGTTCATGCGGGTGCACGAATGTTAAATACCCTCAGAATGAAATTGCTCCGGGAGAGACTGCTTCTATCTCGGCGAGTTTCCGTTCAGCAAAGCTTGGTGCATTTAAGAAAAGCATCCGGATCAAGACCAGCGAGTCTGAAGGATATACACATCTCTATTTTACCGGAGAAGTTGTAGAATAAACTTTTCAAGTTTTGCAATCAATTTGGCCGGGAGAAATTCCGGCTTTTTTATTTTTAAGCCGAATTGGGCTATTAACTCAGTTGGTTTACCTGCCCGCCGTTTAGATATCTGGGATCTTAGCTCAGTTGGTTTAGAGCGCATGCTTGACAGGCATGAGGTCGGGAGTTCGAATCTCCCAGATCCCACTAAGGCAGGCGGGGAGTGTCACCTTGACAGGGTGGAAGTCACTGGGCGGTTCGCCGCTGCGATCGATCCAGTATAGCCCACACAGGAGGAGATAGAAGTGTCACCTTGACAGGGTGGAAGTCACTGGGCGGTTCGCTCGCTGGCGCTGAGACCTCCGCCTAAAGGCTTTAGCAGCCAGCGGAAGCTTTAGCGAAGGAGCCCCCTGCGATCGAATCCCTACCAACGACAGGCAGGCAGCATAGCTCACTAATAGCATTCAGCTTCATCAGAAAAAGAACCCCAGTCCAAATGTTGGGATGTTTTCGTCTTCACCAAACGCGTAATTCAAATTCAAGACTGCTGAATTGAGTGGTGATACCCAGATCCCAAAACCTTTACCGGTATGCCATTTATCAGAGTTCTCTCCGTCTACCCAAACCCGGCCTGTATCATGAAACGCATTGATCCCGAATTGGCCAGGGAAAATGTAGCTACGGAAAGAGAATAATTTCAACCGAAGATCAAAGTTGTGATAGAATGAGGTGTTTCCGTAGAAGCGAGTCCTTCGATATCCTCTGAGGTTTGTTCTTCCTCCAAGAATGTTGGCGTTGAAAAATTCAGCACTCTGGGTGTTGTGAGCTACTCCAATTCGATTCGCAATCACGAGCCTGGATGGCAATCTTGCAGATAGATAGAATGCCCATTCTGCACTAAGCCTGGTGAAGCTAGTCGAAATATCTTTTTCTGCTTCGAACCGTTGGATCTCTGCTTTCGCAGTTGTTCCTTTTTGCGGAAGGATCGCATTATCTCTTGAGTCCACCATCACCCCTGTGGTGAATTTGATATAACTGTTTGTTTCAAAGTTGACATCCGGGAAGACGGCACTTGTAATAAACCGGTTGGCTTGTTGTTCAACCTCTACATTCTTATACCCAGGTCCAAAATAGAACTTCCCATGTGCTCCAAGGTTGTTCGTAAACATGAAGTCAGCGTCGAACAGGTCTATCCGGACACGATAAAACTGGATCGGACTTTCAACACCCAAAGCCTGCTCATCCTGGATGAATACTGTTTCATTACCTGTTCCAAAGTAGTTACTAACGAAAAATGGCTCCTGCCATAAAATCCGGGGGCTGAAAGACCAGGAACCAATCGCATTGGTGAAATCTCCATCGTAAGAGAAGTTAAAAGATCCTGTAGCGAATGCTCCACTGGCAAGTACGGTATGCTTCGAGGCATAAGGTTCTTTCCTCCAGGCATTCTTTGTAAAAGTGAAGCCTCCTCCTAAAAACAAACCATCATCAGGGTTAATGTTTCCCGTGATCAAAGGCATCAGTACATTGTATTTGAAAGCTTTCCGGTCATAGGCATTTATCTCCGGTTTATCACTCAGTCTTGAAATACCGCTTGCGTTACCTTCAAACTCGGTGCTCTTCTTTCGGTCGTATACCTTGATATTTTTCAGCTTAGCACTGCCTTCCGCATTGATGATACGATCCTTATCCGTTCCACCTATGATCCTGATCTTTGTCTTTCCATTGTATCCGCCTTTGATATTGAATACATCCTCACCATCACGTCCGTATAGTCGTATTTCCTTCGTTTCGTCAGATAAGAATGTACGATCATAGATCACATTTTCTATGTCCCCTTTCTTCTTCCTCTTATAAACCGTAACCCTCGTCCGGTTTTCATCCAAACGTTCTACATCAAAGTATTCATGTTTATCCGACCCAACAACTTCTACTTCTTTCGCGAGGTACAGATATTGCTCCCTCGCAAATCGGGACATATCGGCTCTTCTGGCCTTCAACCCCCTGGTGACCCTCTCCGCTGTTAGATTTTGGATTTCCTCGGGCCAGTTGGAAACTGCTTCCGCAATGACATCATCCGTTAAATTTTCCTGAAGAAATCTGATCTGCTCCTGCCAGTCATTCCAATCCGGCTCACTCATGAAGGTCCTATCAAAAAACCGTGCGTTTTGACTGATGCCTGGTGCCCATCGAACTTCCTCATCAAACCCTTCGATCTTTGGGAGCGCCCATTTCCGTGATGCGATCTTAGGAATGATCCCTTCATTAATAAAGAAAGCCTGATCTCTATCTCTTGGTATCGGGCGGTAAAGGTTACCACCTTCGTCTTTTCCAAATTCAGCCCACCTCCACTGATCATCATGACGGTCCCAATCACCGATCCACATGTCGAACAACCTATTCCGAACCACAAAATTCTGATCGACACTGTGGTCATTGTCTTTTTGCAGCTTTTCCAAAACATCAAGTGTGCCCTCAACATCCTTTCCTCCCCCAAAGAAAGGATCTGAAGCTGCTTCCCCATTTGGTCGTTCTTCATAAACAGCCAAGGTTCCTGCAAAAATGGATTGGAATTGACCAAGCCTTGGATCATCGGGGATGTAAACAGGTCTTGGGTTGGTATGATAGATCTGGGCAGCTTCTGCGAGTGTTGGAACAACGAATGCTCCATAAGGATGTGATGAAGAAATTTGATCCTG
Source organism: Cyclobacteriaceae bacterium (assembly GCA_965267415.1). GTDB lineage: Bacteria > Bacteroidota > Bacteroidia > Cytophagales > Cyclobacteriaceae > Ekhidna. Next base: position 2,732,101 of record OZ253955.1, read on the forward strand.
CACGATCCCCTGTGCAAAAGTATTCCTCAAAGCAGCCGGCATGGCGTTCTCGGGATACTTCTCGATCGATCTCAACACGTACTGCTTGCCATTATCCGCCTCCAGTCTCAACGACTTGGTCTGCATTCCTCCTCCTTTTTTGATAACCGTTAAGCCTCCACGCTCAGTGCCGAGATCAAAGACGGGTACTTCAATTTCAGTTGCCCATACATCACGATAGTTAGTGCCAAGCCACTTCTTTTTTCCTTTACCGGCATTGTATTTCTCGCTTGCGACAACCTTGATCGTTTGACCTGCGAATGAGATGTTCTCCGCTATTCTTTCATTAGGAAGCTTAAGTTCCTTCGTATACAATTCTTTTTCAAATAGCAGCCCTTCATTAACCCCCCAGTATTTCACACCAGCTCTTCCTGAATTGTCCATTGAAAGTTCAACAAAGCCATTTTCGCTTTTTCCAAAAAGGGGTTTGGACTCTTTTAGATGGGTTGTTTTAGATCCAGAGCCACTAACTATGAAGTGGTGTCCGTCTTTTTCGATCAACTGTAGCGAGTGCTCGTGACCTGCAGCATGAATTACGTGCTCCGCCTCACTCATAGAAGATACGATTTCTTTCATTAGGGCTTTATACTTCAGGTGTGTGTTGTCCTGAATACTACCAATGGTTTTCCTGAAGAGCGGGTGAATGCTACCTATAACCGGTAATGGAAGGTACAGAGGATCAGCAAGCTTTGTCAGGGGAAACAGATGATCTTTTAGCGGGAAATTGCCATTGTGTTCGCCATATGTGTAAACAGGATGATGCGCAACCACCAGGATATGTTTGCCTTTGTTTCGCTGAACGACCGCCCTAAAATCCTGAAGTGCTTCCGCTGTGGATTTATTTTCACAGGGATCCTCATCACCTGGCTTATCCCATGGATGAAGGAAATATTGAGTGTTCAAAATGATCAAAACAGAAGTTTCGCCTAGTGCTATCTCTACAGGACCAGGACAGCCTCCAAGTGGAAGGAATGCATCATCTCTTTCAAGGTACTCTTCCACAAACTCCTGCATGTTAAGGGCATAGCGCCACCCAAAGTTTCGACCCTGAGCCCAGTCATGATTACCGGGTATGATATAAGACTTACCTGGAAAAGCCTTCATCACCTCCAATTGAGGTGTGAGCTTATTTTCCATTTCTTCACGGTGTGGATGCTCTCCGTCCGGCAGACCTTTAGGATAAATATTGTCGCCCAGAAAAACCAAAAGATCATCCTCACCAGCATCAGCTATTCTCTCATGGAGGAGCTTAAGTGTAGGATCTTGCGGTTTGGGTTCTCCAGCGTCACCAATCAGGAAAACCTTTTGTCCAAAAACAACTGCCGGTAGAAATAAGCATATGGTTAGTAAGTGCCTCATTTTTTGTTCATTGGAAATTTCAAAACGTACCCTCTGTCTCCTTCCCCTTCACTACTAATATACATATCTCCATTTGGGGCAAAGCACAGCCCTTCAGGTTGACTCAGCACACGGGCCGATATAGGATAGGTAGCTTTGATCGAACCATCGCGATCGATCACTATCAATAGTTTTCCAGTGGACGCAAGGACATAGAGCACATTTTCTATTGGGTGATAAGCAATAGCTGAGGGCTTGAATTTGATACGGTCAGCCTCGTATTCAAAATCCTTTTTTTCCTCCCAAAAGGATTCCAAGTCCTTTGATCGAATGGTAAAAATGGGATCTCTTGAAAGATCTTGTGTTTGTAAGTCAAAAGAGTAGACTGCCCGGCCCTTTGCATCATTTCCCTTGACAGTCGCCTTATCCTTGCACGCAATGAGCAACTGATTCATTGGTGGATAGTAACCCAAGCCTTCTGTGTCATTTGAACGCTCCAAATCATTTTCTATCTTATTTGCTTCCATTTTCTTCGAGGGTGAATAGGTGAACGTATAGAGATCGCCATCGCTTTCAAGTACATAGACCTGGTCTCCAATCAATTCAACTCCCTCATAGTCTCCTGGTTTTGAAAATTCCATTGAATGAACAATTTTCTTGTTATCAATATCATATTCAAAAACTTTTCCCGTTTCATCATCAACGGCAAGGAGTTTGTTAGGACTCTTGAAGCTAAGCCCTGAAATTTCTGAAAGCACATAGGGCAGGAAAAACTTTTGGGCCGGCTTTTTTAAGTCGTAGATAATTTCAGAGTTCTCGGTGTATAAAAAGAGACTGTCAGCACGAAGACCAAACGATTGTGATCCACACTGATTATTAATGGAAGCAACAATTAGAAATATTATTATGATCCAGGTATTCCTTGCTTTAAAAGAGCGATTCATCCAAAATTTCTATGATGAACACTAAGTTGCTTAATTTTTGTTCTATTTTGTAAAATCATTTTCGAATTTGTGATTAAAGAAGCAGACATACTGAAATCGGCTGAACTGTATGCTCGGGACATTCTTTGGAAGAAGTTGCCTGAGAATATGACTTATCACACGATCAATCATACCATCGATGTTGTTGATTCTGCAATTGAGATAGGAAGAAAGCTCAACCTGGAGGAAGAAGACTTTGAAATTCTTCAATTGGCTGCCTGGTTCCATGATCTGGGCTATGCTAAAGGGTTTGAAAACCATGAAGAAGTGGGTGCACAAATGGCCAGAGAGTTCTTATCTCAACATGGTTATTCGGAAGAGAAGATCCAGCGTGTTGAAGGATGTATTATGGCAACTCAAATGCCTCAGAAGCCTCAAAACTACCTTGAGCAGGTTTTGTGTGACGCAGACTTAATGCACCTCGCAGGCGAGGACTATTTCGCTAAAGCCGATCTTCTTCATAAGGAAATCCAACATACAAAATCGTGTAAGATATCCGAGAAAGAATGGCTGATCATGAACCAGGATTTTCTTAATGAACATTGCTTCTTCACAGATTATGCAAAAAACAAGTACGAATCTGCAGTAAAGAAAAACCTGAAAAAGGTACGCCAACGCCTTCAAACATGGACCAAGACGGAAAAGTAAAGGAGCTAGAAGAACAAGTCTCCAAGCTTAAACAAAAAGTAAAGAAAGCTAAAGAGCTAACCCCAACACGTGGTATCGAGACGATGTTTCGGTTAACCTCGAAGAATCACATGGAACTAAGTGCCATGGCCGATAACAAAGCAAACATTATGATCTCGATCAATTCGATCATTTTGTCTGTAATGGTTTCGGTGCTTATTCGAAAATTAGAGGAATATCCACATATGACCATTCCGGCAATCTTGCTGACACTGGTCTGTCTAACAACAATTGTATTTGCCATCTTAGCCACCCGGCCCAATGTGACCAAAGGGAAATTTGAACGATTGGATATCACCAACAAAGAAGCCAATCTCTTGTTCTTTGGCAATTTCCATAGAATGCGCCTGAAGGATTACAAGTGGGGTATGCTGGAAATGCTCAAAGATGCTGATTACTTGTATTCCAGCATGATCAAAGACATCTATTTCCTTGGCGCAGTTCTTGGAAAGAAATACCGAATGCTACGAATGAGTTATACCATCTTTATGTATGGATTTGTAATCTCCATCCTTGGTTTCATTATCGCAGAACTGTTCTTTAAATCTCCTTATCCTTACTGATCCTTGATGAATTGATAGGTATCAGTTTGAGCCTGGACTTTTTCTTCAGGTTCGGGACGCTCATTTTCAATACGTTCATTCAGCCACACTCCTTTGATATCGTCTTTCCATTGAAGTTTTAAAATGGTAAGGAGCTCCTGCTTCATTTTCTCATCGTATATGGGGAAGGACACTTCAACCCTTCTATGAAGATTACGGTTCATCCAGTCAGAAGAACCCATATAAATTTCCTGGGCACCATCATTGTAGAAATAAAACACCCTGGCATGCTCTAAGTAGCGGTCTACGATCCGTTTAACCTTAATGCCATTGGTCCCCGGAACCAGGCAACAAATACTTCTTACGATCATTTTTACATCCACTCCATTTTCGGCAGCCTCATATAGTTTGCCGATCAATTTCTGTTCCTGGAGGTTGTTCAGCTTAATGATGATTCTCGCTTCCTTACCAGCTTTGGCATTTTTTATCTCATTATCGATCAGTGCTTCAAACTTCTCCAGTGCATTGAACTGCGACACGATTAGGTGTTTGAAGGGAGGAGGGGTCTTTTGGATATACAGATACTCAAAAACAGATGACAGTTCCTGGGTCATTTCTTTATCACACGATAGGAGTCCGTGATCACAATAGATCTCAGATGTCTTTTCGTTCAGGTTGCCAGTTCCAAAGAAACCATACATTTTATCTCGCTTCTTCACCAATGCCACTTTAGCGTGGACTTTCAAACCCGGCAGGCTATATACAATATTGATCCCAACATCTTTCATCCGCTTAGCCCAGATCAAATTGTTTTCCTCATCAAATCTTGCTTTAACTTCCATGAAAACGGTTACTCGTTTTCCGTTCATGGCAGCACTGATCAACGCCTCACCAATGATCGATGAGCGTGCCATCCGATAAAAGGTGACATTGATCTCCTCAACTTCCGGATCAATGGAGGCCTCATTGAAAAACTGAAGAATGTAGTCGTACGAGTGGTAAGGAAAATGGAAGAGCCGCTCTTTTTTCTCAATTAATTGAAAGATGGATCTGCTTTCATCAATTTCCTTATTGGCAATTGGAGATAACTTTTGATATTCCAGTTCCGGATCCCTGACATCAATCTGGAAAAAATCATTGAGATTGTGGTAGCGCCCACCAGTCACAACATCTTCTTCAGTTAGTTCAAGCTTCTCCACAAAGGAATTCAGAAGTGAATCACCCAATGCATTATCAAAGAGAAACCGTGAAGGGCTTCCCAGGTTTCTTTTCTTGATCTGTTTTTCAATTTTCCCTACCAAATCCCCTTCGTACTCATCGTCTATTAGCAAGTCAGCATTCTTATTGAGCTTTACAGAACCTGAGTTTACGATCTTTTCTCCCGGGTAGATCAGGTCAAGATGAAGTCGGATGACATCATCAAGAAATATGAAATAAGTATTTTCTCGAATTGAGGTCTTGAAAAAACGTGGAAGTTTATCGGATGGGATTTTAAGACATGACTGAACACCATTTTCAAATTCGATTCCCAGATAAAGCCCCTGGTTATCCAAAAAGAGATCATCGCTTTTGTTGATCACTACTGGTTTAAGAAAAGCAGAAACATGGGTCTTGAAGTACTTTAAAATAGCTCCCTTTGCCTCAGTGGGAATGTCTTCAAGGCTGGTGCAGATAATGACATTCTTTTCCTTCAGTTGAGTAAAAACTTCGTCCAACGCATTACCATATTGTTGAAGTTGATGACTTACTTCAGAATGAATATCTTCCAAAAGCTTCTTAGGCTTGAAATTGATCTTTTCATTGATCTTCTTCTTGTCAATCGCAGCAAGACTTCTAATGTCTGCAACACGTACTCGGAAGAACTCATCAAGGTTAGAAGAATAAATGGCAAGAAATCTCAGGCGTTCAATAAGGGGAACTTGCTCGTCCTTGGCTTCCATCAGTACCCTATAATTAAACGAGAGCCAACTGAGGTCGCGATCGTAGAATTTCACTAGATGATCTTTATTATTTCAATTTCTTGATCCAGGCCTTTCATCTTCACATTTCCAAGCGATGTGCCATTGGATGCAAGATGCTTTATTTTTTGATAAAAGTCATAAGAAACCAGAAGTGTACAATTGTATTCCTTAGTCAGCTGTTCCAGTCTGGCAGCAGTGATGACGGGGATACCAGAAATTGAAAATTGTTGGCGCTCTGTTGTTCCAATGTTACCGGCTATTATTTCCCCACTATGGATTCCGATACCAATCCTAACGGGATCGTCAAAGTCGTCCTGAAGCGTCTCCAGCTTTTTCAGTATGTTTTTTGCGGCTCGAAATGCTCGCTCATGGTGTTTCTCCTCCTGGGCAGAGCCAAAAGTTGCCATCAAACCATCCCCGTACAATTGGTGGATCATGCCACCACATTTACTAATGCATTCAATAAAAGGCCCAAAAAATTTGTTCTGAAATTTATTGACCTCTTCCGGCGACATGTTCTGAACGCGTTTGGTGAAATCACGGATATCAAGAAACAAAACAGTTGCTTCCGTCTTGATACTATAGTCTCTTCTAGACTTCAAAGCCTCAACAACTTGTCTGGAAACTTGCTGACTAAAAAGGCTTTCAATTTCATCACGCTCCTCCTGCGTTTTAACTGAAATAGTCAGTCGTTTTTTTAGCTCCCTGGCTACAAAACCTCCACAAATTCCTGACAGCAAAAAGATGATGGCTTTAGTGTAATAAACGATCGATGGAAAGAACATAGACTCTCCATAATTGCTGAAAGACCAATAGGTAATAACACCAAACACCAATGAGACAAAAAACCCATTGAAGAAACTCAGCCAGAAATTTAGATGGAGTGCTGAAACGATAAGAATGGGGATATAGAAAAAGATCAAAGGAGAATCCAGGAAAGCAGCATTTTTTTCCCATGCAATGATCAGGCAAAGCCAGATGATCGGCACAAATGACTCCATAAACAGAGAGTAAATCTTGTACCATAGTGGAAGAGGTCTGTCACAGCTTACAAGTTTACCCACCAACAATCTTGAAACTAGAAGAAGAACAATGAATCCAAAGGTTACGACAACCCCAAAATTGATGCTCTTAGGATTTAGGAATACGTCGGAAATAGAAACGGGGAAAAACGTGATATTAAAAACCAGCAATAGGAAAGCAAAAACAGATACTCCGAGAAAAATTTCCAGTCTTCTCTTTTCCGTTTTGACGATCTCAAGATCAATGCATTTTTCCAACTCGTCAGTAGTCATTCTATCACTTTCTTTATTGCTTCCAGCTTCTTAATTTTAATATGTTTCAGGTAGAACCACAATTGTGGGAGGACTGAATTAGTTCCAATAACAGGTGTAATATTTTGGATATCAGGCTTTTAAATGATTCGGATTTTTCTGTCCTGCATCGGGCATTCTGCCATGCTTTCTCTAGTAATGAAGTAGAATTCAATCCTACCGAGGAAGAATTCAGTTACAGGCTCTACAAAAAGTTGAATGTCGATTATCAACTATCGGGAGGGGCATTTGATGGAAATGAAATGATCGGCTTCATTTTGCATACATCCAACATTTATCAGGGAATTCCAACAGCCTTTAATGGCGGAACGGGAGTGATCCCAGGATTTCGAAATCAACGAACAGGGGAAGAACTGTATGAATTTTTACTTCCGAAAATCATTGCTGCTTCAATCGCTCGAATTCTGTTGGAAGTAATTGATACCAACGAAAAAGCCATTCGACTTTACGAAAAAATCGGTTTCTACTTTAAGCGAAGGTTCCTGTGTTACAAGCTTACACAGAATCTCATAGGAAGCCCTTCAGAACAGGTCCAGGAAGGAACTCTTGGCGATGTTGATGAAGATTTTGCTGATTTTGAACCTTCGTTTGTAGATAGTAAGAACCAGCTGCTGAGAGGGAACGAAAAAGTTTTGGTGGTAAAAAATGAAGGATATAGTATAGGGTTTATTGCTTTCCAACCGGCAATTGGTCGGATCTCTCAAATTGCCGTGCACCCATCACATCGTGGCAAAGGAATCGGTAAAGCCTTAATGGGTGCTGCCAAAAAAGAATCAAAAAAGACACTTACCATCATGAATGTTCCGGATGATGAATTTTCCACACACCGATTTTTAGCAAGTTGCGGATTTGAAAATCAGGTGAATCAGTTTGAGATGGAATTGATAATTTAGGCCATGCTATTTTCAGATCTGAAAAAAATTACTGGAGGCCACATCAAAATCCATTCAGATAATGAAATAGCAAAATTCTCCACCGACACCCGAACACTTTCAGGGTCACCTGACGAATTGTTTGTCGCCATCAAAGGTTCCAGGGATGGGCACCAGTTTGTACGCGAGGCATTAAAGAAAGGCATCCAAAATTTCCTGGTTGAAAAGGACGAAGGAATAGAAGGAGCGAACCTCCTAATCGTCGATAACTCGCTGAAGGCTTTCCAAAAGATCGCCGCTTACCATAGAGCGCAATTCAAAATACCGATAATTGGAATCACCGGAAGCAATGGAAAGACAACCGTTAAAGAGTGGCTCTCAAGCCTTCTCTCCCAGAAGTATTTTGTTGTAAAAAGCCCTAAAAGCTACAATTCGCAAATAGGTGTCCCGCTTTCAGTACATGAGATGACCAGCCATCATGAGATTGGTGTGTTTGAAGCAGGCATCTCAACTACCGGAGAAATGGAGTCACTCCAAGAGATCATTCAGCCGACACTTGGGATCTTCACCACATTGGGAGCAGCACACGCAGAGGGTTTTGCAGATGATCGGGTAAAGCTCGAAGAGAAGCTTAAGCTTTTCAGATCATGCGAAAAAATAATTTGTAGAAATGATACACCATGGTACGATCAACTTAAGGAGGTACTTAAACATACAAAGATCATTAGCTGGTCACTAGCAGGAGATGCTGATTATAAAGTAAAGTGGCTTGATAGCAAAGTGGTCATCGGTGAAACAATTTTTGATACCTCGTTACGCAATGAAGCTGAATTAGAAAACATAACACACGCTATTGTTGCGGGTCTTAACATTGGGCTTTCAGAAGAAGAGATAACCCTCGGACTAAGCACCCTCAAATCCATCCCCATGCGGTTAGAGCTTAAGCGAGGCATAAACGGCTGCTACATCCTGAATGATGCATACAATAATGATCTGGCAGGGCTTAAGCTCGCAATGGATTATTTTGATCGGTACCAGCAGAACTCGGGAAGAATAGTGATACTTTCAGACATTCTACAGTCAGGTAAACCGGACAATGAATTATATAAGGAAGTTGCCAGCCTTGTAAAAGAGAAAGGATTCAACAAGCTGATTGGCGTAGGCCCTCGGATCAGTGCTTCGAAGGAGCAATTCAGTAACTCAGAATTTTATGCCTCTACTGATGAGCTTATCAATAATATACCTCAGTTTAAGGATCAGATGATCTTGGTCAAAGGTGCCAGGGATTTTGCCTTAGAAAAAGTTGTCGAGCAACTCGAAGAAAAAAATCACGGCACAGTCCTGGAAGTGAATTTTGAAGCGCTCAAGCATAACCTGAATTCATACAGGGCATTGCTATCAAGTAAAACACAATTAATGGTCATGGTCAAGGCCAATGCTTATGGAGGAGGTTTGCTGGAAGTAGCTAGTTTTCTTCAACACGAAGGGGTGGATAGACTTGGAGTTGCCTATGTCGATGAGGCAATCCAGTTACGTCAGAATGGGATCTCACTACCGATCATGATCATGAATCCCAACATTGAGCGATTTGACCAGTTTGAACGCTTCCAACTGGAACCGGAGATCTTTTCCTTGAGGTACCTTGAAAGACTTCTTCGGGATTCAAAAAAACCACCTCCCATTCATATCAAAATAGATACCGGAATGCACCGGCTTGGCTTCCAGGCTAAACAGATCGATTCCCTTGTTGACTTTCTGAGAGTGCACAATGAAATCCAGGTGGCAAGCGTTTTCACTCATTTCTCAAGTTCTGAGGATCCCAAACAAGATGTCTTCACAAGCCAGCAAGCTCAAGCATTTGAAGTCATTTACAATCAAATCCGTGAATCTCTGGGCTACTTTCCACTGAAACATGCATGTAATTCATCCGGCATTGTTCGATGGTCCAAGTATCACTATGATATGGTGCGGTTGGGGATCGGGCTGCACGGCTATGACCCTACAGGTGAGCTTAAACTCAGGCCTGCGAGTCAGCTTAGAACCATCATTTCTCAAATACAAGATCTAGCAAAAGGAGAAACAGTCGGTTATGCCCGAAAGGGTAAGATCGAAAGGGATAGTCGAATTGCAGTTCTACCTATTGGCTATGAAGATGGATACCTGCGGGTCTTTGGGAATGGCAATGGAAAGGTCTTGATCAATGGGCACTTATGTCCTACTATAGGCAACATTTGTATGGACATGACAATGGTTGATGTAACCGATATATCAGCTTCCGAAGGTGATACAGTGACCATCTTCGGGAACAATCCACCAATTGAAGACTTAGCTGATGTTGCCAATACTATCCCTTATGAGATATTAACCAACGTCAGTGGCAGGGTGAAAAGGATCTTTATCTCCGAATAGGTTGATCAGCCGCCACAACCCATCAATTTCTTAAAATCAACATCATCGGGAAAACCACCTGTTTCCTCTTTCTCTACCGGGGTTGGGATCACATCTTTTGATTCTCCTTGCTCACTACTCTTCAGCTCTTTTCTTTTTTCCATGGTCCTAATGTAACGCATATCTTTGCGGCCATGATTCAAAAGCAGGTTACAGATCTAAAAATCGGAGTACTCGGAGGTGGTCAACTTGGACGTATGATGATACAGTCAGCTATCGATTTCAATTTGAACATATCCATTTTAGATCCTGACCCTAATGCCCCTTGTGCGAACCTGGTAGAAAACTTCCAGGTGGGTAAACTCACAGACGAATCATTGGTTTATGAATGGGGCAAGCAATTTGACCTGATCACCATTGAGATAGAAAACGTAAGCGTCGAGGCACTCAAAAAGCTTGAAGAAGAAGGTGTAATGGTTTTTCCTCAACCAGACATCATTGAGCTTATCCAGGACAAGCGAAAGCAGAAGACTTTCTACAAGGCCAATCGTATCCCAACTGCAGATTTTGTCTTAACAGAAGGATCAGAAGATGTATCAAATCACCTGGACATGTTGCCAGCCGTCAATAAGCTTGGCAAGGAAGGGTATGATGGGAGAGGCGTTCAGATTCTAAGAACTGAAGCTGATCTTGATAAGGCATTTGACCGGCCGGGATTATTGGAAAAGCTCGTTGATTTCGAAAAAGAGTTGAGCGTCATTGTTGCAAGAAATAATCGTGGTGAGACCAAGTGTTTCCCAGTTGTTGAACTATCCTATCATCCGGAACACAATCTCGTTGAGTTCTTATTTGCTCCGGCAGAGATCACCAAAGAAATTGAAAAAAAAGCCTTCAAATTGGCGATCAATGTGATCGAAAGTCTCGGAATGATCGGGCTTCTCGCTGTTGAAATGTTTCTGACCAAAGATGGTGAGCTACTAGTCAATGAAGTTGCTCCTCGAACACATAACTCTGGTCACCAGACAATAGAGGCAAATCATACCTCCCAGTTCCAGCAACACCTACGGTCCATCCTCAATCTCCCTTTGGGTGATACTCAATTGCTTGCTCCGGCGGCCATGGTAAACCTTCTTGGTGAAGATGGGTTTGAGGGGAATGCCAGGTATGAGGGATTGAAAGAGTGTTTAGCCATGAATGGAGTTTATGTGCATCTTTATGGAAAGAAATTGACCAAACCCTTTCGAAAAATGGGGCATGTAACCATCGTAGATGAGGGCATAGAAGCTTTGAAGATCAAAGCAAGAATGGTTAAAGATCTACTAAAAGTAAAAGCATGAGTGAAGCCAAAGTTGGAATAATAATGGGAAGTAAGTCAGACTTGTCGGTCATGCAGGATGCTGCCGATATTCTGGACCAACTTAATGTACCTTATGAGCTAACGATTGTTTCGGCTCACCGAACTCCCCACCGAATGGTTGAGTATGCGGAAAGTGCAAGAGAGCGGGGGCTTCAAGTGATCGTTGCAGGAGCAGGAGGAGCAGCTCATCTACCGGGTATGGTTGCTTCGTTAACCACCTTACCCGTGGTTGGGGTCCCGGTCAAGTCTTCTAATTCAATTGATGGGTGGGATTCCATTCTATCAATTTTGCAAATGCCCGGAGGGATTCCTGTAGCTACTGTTGCTCTTAACGGAGCAAAAAATGCCGGTATACTTGCTGCTTCCATTATTGGCACCACAGATGAAAACACCGCGAAGCGACTAGCGGACTATAAGAAGTCATTAGAAGAGCACGTGCTCAAGTCTGTCAAGGAAGTAGGTAACTAATCAGGAACCTCTATCTCTTCGGGCTCATCTTCCTTCTTGGGGAAGATAAGTGAAAACACGATGGCAAATACCAGTGCCCCAAGGATAACCCCGAATGAAAGGAAGATCGGTATGTGAAGGTCAATGATCTCAGCGAGCATTTTTGCTCCAATAAAGATCAGGACAATAGACAATCCTTTTTGTAGTAAGTAGAACCTGTCCAGAATATTTGCGAGTAAGAAAAACATCGCTCGCAATCCCATCACCGCAAAAATGTTGGAGGTATAGATCACGAACTCATTTTGAGTAATAGCAAAGGCTGCAGGAATTGAATCAACAGCGAAGATCAAATCAGTCGACTCAATCAATACAATGACCAGAAAAAGTGGTGTAAACACGAGTTTGCCATTTTCCCTTAGCCAAAATTTACCACCCCGATCTTCGGCGGTCATCGGAAATATCTTCTTGGCTGTTCGTAGAACCGGGTTCTTCTCCGGCTCCAGTTCCATATCATCTTCCTCCGAAAAGAGTTTGATCCCTGAGTAGACCAGGAATACGCCAAACACATAGAGGATCCAGTGAAACTCCGAAATAAGCAAGGCCCCTAGGAAAATGAATATCGCACGGAAAACGATCGCGCCAAGAATCCCCCAAAAGAGAATGTTGTGATAGTACTCCTCTTTGACGTTGAAGTACCTTAGGATCAAGAGAATTACAAAAATGTTATCTACGGAAAGAGCTTTCTCAGTTACATACGCTGAGAAAAATTCGAAGGAGGCAGTGGGGCCTTCACCATAGAAGTAGATCACCAAACCATAGGCGACAGATACTAACACCCAGAAGATGGATTGCTGTAAAGCCTCCCGCTGAGAAACCTTTTGATGTTTTTTGTGGAATATACCGAGATCCACAATCAGGAACAGTATGATGACTATTCCAAATACGCCAAATAGCAATCCCTCATTATGACCTGAAAATAAGCTTAGCAGCATATATCAATCCGGTGATTTAGGCCTGGTGACTTATTTGACAAATAAACGAATTTAAGAGCACATACCGAAAAATAATGCTTGCTAATGGCCTCAGTGTCCTCGGAAGAAAATCAACCAAACGATGAAAAGTAATGGCAACAAAACAGGAATTGAATACCTGAAAATGTACCCAAAGAATGAAGGCATTTTGATTCCAACTTGCTCAGCAATTGACTTCACCATGAAGTTTGGTCCATTACCAATGTAGGTAAAAGCCCCAAAGAATACTGCTCCAACGGAGATCGCCATGAGATCCAGCATAGAACTTTTGTATTCATTGTTCGCAAATGCAACCACCTCTTTCATATTGTTTATATCTGCTCCAACACTGGCCATTGAAGCTGTCAGGAAGTTCACGTAGGTAGGGGCATTATCCAAAAAGCCCGATAATATTCCAGTGCCCCAGTAGAGGTTGCTCGGGTCGATCAGTTTAGACCCTTCAGGTGATTGAGCATACATACTTACCAATTCCAATGCAGGCATCATGGTAAAAAAGATTCCGATGAATAAGTAAGCTACTTCTCTGATCGGCTCAATGTTGAATTCATTTCCCTGCATGGCTTGGAGATCAGAGAACTTGTATGCGCAAAGCGCAGCTCCAAACATGATGATCTCCCTGACGTATGAAAACTTCTGCTCCATAAACACAATCCCGGGTACCCATTCGAAAACATTTGGATCAAGGAAAACTGCTCCAACGACGACAGCCAACCACAAAAAATTTCTTTTACCCCTTATGCTCACACTTCCTGTCGGTGTTTCTTCAACTTCACCAAGGTTCGCAGCATAATTGGATTTATTCCTGATGTCATACCAATAGAAGATCATCAACAGGAAGAGTACACCAACCATCCACGGCAATAGATTATGTTCAAGTGTCCAGCCAAATGGAATCCCCTTTAGAAACCCCAGGAATAACGGGGGATCACCGATTGGTGTCAAACACCCACCAACATTACTCACTATAAAAATGAAGAAAACAATATGATAAGGTTTGATCCGATTCTTATTCAATCGAATGAATGGTCTTACCAATAACATAGATGCCCCTGTAGTGCCAATGATATTGGCAATCACCGCCCCAATAGCAAGGAGAATAACATTGGTAAAAGAAGTTGCCTTCTTATCAACTATAATAAGGATGCCACCAGAAGCAACATACAAACTCGAAAGCAAGGCAATGAATTGAATATACTCTGCGCCAGAATGAACGGGCGTATGCTCATTATGCAACCCAAATAAATAATACCCTATAACCAATAGTCCGAGAACGACCGAAATAACCGGATAGCTCTTATGCCAGAAGTGGGGATAGAACAACGGCCCTGTGGCAATCATCACAAGTAGCAAAACAAAGGGGATCACACTCCATGCTGCCGGTGCGCTGTGACCCGATGAATGATCCTCACCAGACGAATGGTCATTGCTATCTACCTGGTGTTGCTCGTCCTGATCACTATGTTGTGGAACCGCATCAGCAGCAGAACTGACCAATACAGTAAAAATTAGAAAAAAGGCGATTAGGATTCCAGCACGCATGTTAGGTCCGTGATTCTTTGCTAAGGTGGTCATTCATAGTTTTAAAACCAAAACAAATTTTTAAATCAATTGCTCTAAAGAAATCCCAAAAGCTGTTTCAGCAATGCCTGTTTTAGAAGGGCTTTTTGAATGGACTTTTTTCAAAGCATCTCCAATGGTATTAGAAATATCCTGAAAAATATCTGCATCTGTTAACTTCTGGTCATTCTCCGGATCCATAAGGAAAGCAAATGTCCTTGCCATTCCACAATTGGCGATGAAGTCCGGCAACAATGACACCTTATGATCCACATATTCTGCTATTTCACCGTAGAAGATCTCCGGATCACTGAAGGGAACGTTCGCTCCACAGGAAATACATTCAAGTCCGTTTGCAATCATCTGCTCGGATTGTCCTTTTGACACTAACCTTGATGCTGCGGCCGGAATAAAAATTTCCGCCCCGGTAGACCATATTTTTTCGTTGCATTCTTCAAATGAAAGCATTTGGTCAGTGACCAGTTTGTTCCCCTCCTTATCATAAAACAGCTTCTTTACTTCATCGAGATTATAACCATCCGGATTGATCAACCCACCAACCTTATCTATAATTCCAACAATCTTAACACCATACTTTGAAAGGTAAAGCGCTGCGGTTGAACCTACATTTCCCCATCCCTGAATTATGGCTCTTTTTCCTTCTATGCCGGAATCCCATATGTCATAATAATGACGAGCTGCTTCAGCTACACCATATCCTGTGATCATATCTGAAACCGTGTACTTCTTTGGAGAATCCGGAATGTACTCCGAATCTTCCAGGACTTTAGAGACACCCTGTCGCAGACGACCCAGCATATGGATCTTAGTCGGCTTTCGTGGATTGAAATGACCATTCACAATTCCTTCCTGAGGATGCCATAAACCAAAATCTTCTGTGATTGGGATTACTTCATGGATCTCGTCGACATTGAGATCTCCACCAGTACCATAGTAATTCTTTAACAGTGGGTAGACAGCATGATACCATCGTTTTAACACTCCCTCCTTTCGGGGATCCGTCGGATCGAAATTAATTCCAGATTTAGCTCCGCCAATCTGAGGGCCTGAAACGGTGAACTTTATTTCCATCGTTTTAGCGAGAGATTCTACTTCGCGCTTATCAAGACCTACTCGCATTCGTGTGCCACCTCCAGCTGCACCTCCCCGGAGGGAATTGATCACCACCCAACCCTTCGCATCAGTTTCAGGGTCGGACCATTCAAATACAATTTCCGGATCTTTGTCTTCAAATTTCTTAAGGAGGTCTTTCATTTATGGGCTTTTTGGTTGTTTAAGGGTCGCAAATCTAATCATTTAGGGAAATGAATAGTACCTGATGAGCTGTCCCTTGATGCCCCGGTAACTGTTGACAAAACATTAACATCATCACGCATTCTAAGTGCGCCCAGAAAAGCAAACACGATCGCCTCTTTGAAATCAATCAATTCATCATCAGGTTTGATGAATTCAAAGCCTTTTGCCTCTGACTTTAGTTGTTCGAGTAAGTACGTATTATAAGCTCCTCCTCCAGTCAACAGTACATTTGCTCCAGGAGAGAGATGTGGCGATAGCTCGGCCTTGATCCTGTTGCTAAGAAAAGAAACGAACGTATGAAGGCCATCCAGTGGATCTACTTCATCAAGGAGTGACGTTGGAATATAATTATTGATCAATGCCTTGGGTGGTTCCAAAGAGAAGAAGGAAAGTTGGCTGACCTTTTGAAGCCAGGTATTGTCCATGCCTCCTCCTCTAGCCAGCTTCCCTTCATCATCAAACGGTCTTCCAAGTTTTTTCGAAAAGAAATTGAGCACCTGGTTGCAAGGGCTGATGTCCCAGGCCAGTCGTGAATCTCGAATGGAAACATTGGCAATCCCACCCAGGTTGATACACGCATCGTAACCGGATAGTAACTCAAAATCACCAACAGGAACCAAAGGAGCTCCTTCTCCACCCAGCTTTAGATCCTCTGAACGAAAATCAGCAATCACCGGCATTTCGGTTTCCGCAGCAATAACTTCTGCCTTGCCTAATTGCCAGCTTGTTTTTTGAGCGATATCGTGAATCAACGTATGCCCATGAACAGCAACAAAGTCACAATCCTTCGCTCCCATTTCATTGACTTTACCGGCAATCCAGTGCCCAAAGCGTTCATCAATTAGATGCTGTTCCGTCTGGTGGGCGGAAGCTGCAAGTAATAACATCTCGTGAATATCAGATGGATAAGAAAAGCTTTTGGATTTGATAGGCTCAAAGGTCCAAGATCCATTTTTTGAAAGTTGTACAAAGACCACATCCAATCCATCCATGGAAGAACCTGCCATCACTCCGATGGCTTTGTAAATTGATTTAATTTCCTTTGTCATCTATGACCGAAAAGATAGAGGTTATACTGGTAGATATAGGCAGCACATCTATAAAAAGCGCTGAAGTGATCAATGAAGAAGTCGGGAACAGGAGGACCTGGCCAAGTATCGATGAACTTCTTGGGAATTATCATTCCATCCCATACGCAATCACAAGCGTTAGAAACAATCACAATGATCTCCACACCATGTTCGATGGCGATCAGGACCTGATCCTCGACCACCGATCAAAACTCCCAATCGAAATAGATTACGACACACCTGAAACCTTGGGGGCAGATCGTATTGCGCTTGCAGCTGGTGCCAATTACTTATTTCCCAATAGTGATAACCTCGTGATTGATATGGGAACGTGTGTCACCATGGACCTTGTAGATAGTAAGGGTGTTTTCAGAGGAGGAACTATTTCTCCAGGTCTTATCATGAGAATGAAAGCCATGGCGAATTACACTAAAAGTTTGCCTGATATATCTGACGACTGGGACAAGATCGAAGAACGAAAACTGGGCAGGACAACACGTGAATCATTGCGTATTGGGGCTTTTAATGGTCTCCAATTTGAAATAAATGGAGCAATTGCTGCATTAAAAGAGGATTTTGCAACCTTTAACATTATTCTAACAGGTGGAGATGCCAAATACTTTGATTCCCACATAAAAGCTCACATATTTGCTGGCTCAAAAATTGTGGAGATAGGTTTATACCGCATCTGGAAGTATCAATGAAGGGATTAATAAAAGCAGGTTTAGCCTGTTTTATTTTTATCGGGCATTTTGTCATGGGTCAGTCTATCTACTCATTTCAAGGGCTTGGTAGTCTTAATCACCAGGGAATGCCCAACAATGTAGGACTTGGAGAAGTTGGTATAGGCACACCCACGGTTTGGCATGTGAACACACAAAATCCGGCTAATCTGATCTACAATACCTTCAGTACCTTCCAGGTAGGAGTGCAGGGTGATGGCAGAACATTCAGTGGAGATAACATTTCCGGTTCTGATTTTGACGGTGGCCTGAGATTTCTTGCATATGCATTCCCTATTAAAGCCGGGAAATGGTCTTCCTCATTTGGAATCCTACCCTTAAGCTCGGTCAGCTACAACACGTTTACCGAAGGGGAAGTAGATGGAGACCCGGCAGTGCTAAGATTTGTAAATGACAAGGGAGAAGGAGGACTTACCAGTTTCTTCTGGGCCAATGGCATTGCCATAAAAAAGCGAATCTATTTAGGTGTTCGTGCTAATTACACTTTTGGGTCTATTGATAAGGAGACCCAGATCACCATTGGGGGAGGAGACATTGTTTCGAATACTACCGCATTCATCGATCGTACTTCTTATTCGGATGTCAACCTATCTTTTGGAGCTTCTTATAGGTATATCATCAAGGAAAGCACTTACCTGAACTTTGGTCTTACTTATGCCAATGAAGAGACCCTGAGAGGAAACAATACGGAGGAGTTGAATCGAATTTCCGGAACAGGTGCTGTTATCGAAGCAAGAGTTATTAATTCGACAACAGAAACATTTAAGCTCCCAAGAAACCTTGGCTTTGGTTTATCTTATCAAAAGCTTAACCGGTATCAGGTCGGACTTGATATAGAGACCCAGGCCTGGAAGAACTCATCTACAGCAGAGTCAACCTTTAATAATCAGACAAAAATCGCTTTAGGAGCATGGTGGACCCCTGATTATGACAATGTTAATTCTTACTTTAAGCGAGCGACATATCGGCTAGGTTTTAACTACATTGAGACGCCATATATCGTAAACAATCAATCCATTAATGATTTTGGTATTAATTTTGGTGCCTCTTTGCCAGTGAGTGGCTTCTCAAGCATCGATTTGGCCTGTAAAATCGGTCAATTGGGGACAACAAATAATGGATTGATTAAGGAATCTTATTATAGGATTGTTATAGGAGCGACTATAAATGACAGATGGTTTATAAAGAGAAGGTATGACTAAGATTTTAGTGACTATGAAAAAGGTTAACAAACTATTGATCGGATCATTCTTATCGCTTGTTATTTTTTCTTCTGCAAGCGCACAAAATGGATGGAATTGGGGTGAACAGGTAGACATTGCCAAAGAAAGAAACGCAATGTATACTGATGCCTTCAAAGCAAAGAATTATGCTGTTGCTCTGGAGCCGTTAAACTGGCTTTTAGAGAACACACCAGATCTCAACCCGTCAATCTATATTAATGGTGTTAAGGTCTATGAGGGGCTGGCAAAACAGGAAACTGATCCGGCAAAAAAGGAAGAATACATTCAAACCGGATTGGATCTTCACGATAAGCGTATCCAGTACTTTGGTAAAGAAGGTCAGGTAATGGAACGGAAGGCCATCTTCGCCTATTCTTTTTACCAAAAAAACAGGGAAAAATATCCTTACCTTTTTGAGATCTACACCAAGGTTTTTGGGTTACGTGGTGACAAAATGAACCGAGGTAATCTCGTTGCCTACATGAATACCGTGTACAAGTATCGATTTGCTGGCGGTGATTTGAGTGATGAAGAAGTGATCAATATTTATTCGGCTATTTCTGAAGCTTTAGCTAATCAGCGAAAAAATGCGGATGAAGCTGGAAAGAAGAAAATCGACAACTCGATCGACACAGTTGATAAGTTGCTCACGGCCACTAAAGTTGAGATCAGTTGTGAATTCGTTGAAACAAGGTTAGGACCTAAGTTGGATGAAACTGGTGATCCTAATATGGCTAGAAAAATTTTCGGACTGCTTTTGAAAGGAAAGTGCCTGGAAAGTCCATATGCATTGAAATCAGCTGAAATTGTACAGAATGATGAGCCAACTTATGGGATCGCGAAATTCATGGCTCAAAAGAATTCTTCAGAGGGTAATGACGATGAGGCTATCAGACTTTTTGAGGAAGCTGCAAACCTTACTGATGACAACAATGAAAAAGCAGAGGTATTTGTAAGTGTTGCTAAAATTCAATCACGAAAAGGACAGAAGTCATCAGCAAGAAATAGTGCGAGACGAGCACTTTCGTTCGATCCTTCATATTCCGAAGCTTACAAGCTGATCGGCGATCTATATATGTCGAGCTTTGAGCAATGTGCAGGAGGAGTTAGCAAAGTAGATGATCGAGCCATCTTCATTGCTGCGTACGATCAGTACAGGAGAGCTGGTAATTCTCAATCCATGACCAACGCAAAAGCTCAGTTCCCTTCAATTGAAGAGATCTTCAACGAAGGCAAGGAAGAAGGAGAGTCAATTACCATTGGTTGCTGGATCAATACCACGGTCAAGCTGGAACGAAGACCTGCCAATTAATTGAATATCATTAAAAATATTAAGGCGACCCTGAGTTCTTTTTCTCCGGGTCGCTTTTTGCTTTTATGCCTGACAACATTCGCTCTGTTTCAATGTAGCGATCGCAAGGAACTTATTGACCAAAAGCTTTATGAAGGCCCGCTCTCAAGCATGGACAGTATCAATACTTTGTTGAGTGATTCCGGTAAGTTGGTAATGCATATGAAAGCTGCACGTCAAAACGATTTTGAGAATGGTGATACTGAGTGGCCGGCTGGATTGTTCCTGGAGTCTTTTGGTGAAACAGGATCTTCACAAACCACTTTCAAAGCAAATTACGTTTACTATACACGAGAAGAAAACTTGTATCGAGCTGAGGGTAATGTAATAGTCATGAACCTTGACAATGGAGATGAACTCAATACGGAAGAGCTTTTTTGGAATCCTGCTGAAGAATCTTTCTATACGGACAAATTTGTAACTATAAAGTCTGAAGACGAAGTGCATACCGGAGAAGGATTGCGAGCTAATCAGGATTTTACCAGCTATCGAATCTTAAAACCTTCCGGATCTTTTGTCCTGGAAGATGCCGACAATCCCTAACTGAATCCAATGAAATTACTTGATGTAATATTGTTTGTCCTTGCATTCTGTTGCTTGATCATCGGAATCCATCAGGCGATTGTTGTTGGAATGGCAGAATCGTATTGGATTTTTATGTTTAGCCTGATGCTTTTATTTTTATATAGTTACAGGAAAGGTAGAAATAACCAGCCAACCTCAAAGAAAGGCAGATAGCCTAAAGAACCATAAGTAAATGGACGACCCCTCCCCCTATTTGATCATTCTTGCATGCCTCGTTTTCTCCGCATTCTTCTCGGGAATAGAAATCGCTTTTGTTTCAGCCGATAAACTTCATATTGAGGTTTCCAAAAAGAAGGGATCATTCATTGGAAGAATTCTGGCAGTTTTCACCAGCAATCAATCGCAGTTTCTTGCAACTACACTGGTAGGCAACAACATCGCCCTTGTGCTCTATGGCATCTATATGGCTGGACTTCTGGAACCTTTGATCATAGGTTTACTTCCTGAACCAATTAATACTGACGTCATTGTGCTGATCATTCAGTCAGTGATATCTACTTCTGTGGTACTTCTCACCGCTGAGTTTCTTCCAAAGAGCCTTTTCATTATTAATCCGGACTTATCTATTCGGCTTTTTGCCTTGCCGATGGGGCTGATCTATGTGATCATGTATCCACTTGTATTTCTGACTGTAAAATTCTCCAGCTTTTTCATTCACTTATTTGGGTACAAGCTCACAGATGAGAAACCCGTGTTTGGATTAACTGACCTCAACAATTATATCAAGCGAAATATCCTGAACATTCAGGATGAAGAGGAGGCAGAAGTAGATGCCAAGATCCTGAACAATGCAATTGAATTCAAAAAAGTAAGGGTGAGAGAGTGTATGATTCCACGAACGGAAATCATTGCCGTTGATGTCAAAGACTCTATTGAAGAACTAAAGCAGGCTTTGATTGAAAGCGGACATTCCAAGATCATCATCTACCGCGAATCCATTGATGATGTGATTGGCTATTGTCATTCACTGGAACTCTTCAAGAAACCCGTCAAGATCAAGTCCATCTTAACTCCTATATTGATCGTTCCCGAAACGATGCTCGCGAATGAACTGCTTATTCAGCTGATCACAGAACGAAAAAGCATTGCTCTTGTAGTAGACGAGTATGGTGGAACTTCGGGAATTGTAAGTATGGAAGACGTGATCGAAGAGATCTTTGGTGAAATCCGGGACGAGCACGACGATGAATACCTTACTGAGGAACAGCTTGATGAGCACAATTATATTCTAAGCGCCAGGCATGAAATTGATTACCTGAATGATAAATACGAACTCAATTTACCGCTTGGCGAATACGATACATTAGGAGGACTCATTTTCGAATTCCATGAGGATATTCCTGAGGTCAATGAAATCATCGAGATCCCTCCGTTCGTATTTACAGTGTTCAAAATGGAGGAGAATCGAATTGACCAGGTCAAACTTACAGTAGTGAGTACAGAGGAAGCGGTCTGATTCATGAGTCTTGTCTACCAGCCGCTCAAGGTTATTATTCGAACTGCTCTAAAGTGCTACTTCAACAAAATAGAAGTTATAGGAACAGAAAACGTACCGAAAAAGGGTCCATTCATTGTCTCTCCCAACCATCAAAATGCCTTCGTGGATGCATTGCTTGTCGCCACATTCATTCCCAGACAACTCCACTTTCTAACCAGGTCTGATGTATTCAATCGCTGGAGTCGGCCATTGATGAGTTTGATCCATATGATGCCCATCTATCGGATTCGTGATGGCTACTCGACATTGGCAAAGAACACGGAGGTTTTCAGTACATGCGAGGAGTTATTTCAGAAGGATCGTTCAGTGCTGATCTTTTCTGAGGGCGGTCATGGAGAACACCACTACTTAAGACCACTTACCAAAGGGTCCTCACGGCTGGCTTTGCAAGCTCAGGTAAACCTGGATAAGCCACTAAAGATCATTCCAATTGGGTTGAACTACTTCAGCCACAGGTATCCCCGAACCAAGGTCATTGTCGTATTTGGTAAGCCCATAGTCGTCAGTGATCACATTGAGTTGTACAGGGAAAACCCTGCCCAGGCATTGATCAAGCTAAAAGAGTCTATAGCCTTAGGAATGAAGGCCACACTACTTATCCCCAATAATGATGAATCGTATGAGGAACTAAAGTCAACAATCTTCAAAAAGGAAAATGAGCGGTTAAGTTGGGAACAGCTAAAGGAACTCAAACCCACTGACCAAAAGAAAAGTCTGCGGAGAAGGAAGCATCTTTTAGCTAAAATTCTGAATCCCCTTCCATTCATGCTCATTCATAAGGTTGTCCGTAACACAGCAGATGTGGTTTTTCATACTTCAATCAAATTCAGCATGGGTCTGATCCTTTTCCCCATCTGGTGGATACTGGCAGGAGTAGGGTTTAGTTCAATCCTGGGAATCTTTTGGGGGTTAGCTATCGTTGCATTGATGATCAGTGTTTTATTTCTCAGTTATAAATGACCACAATCGTCCCTATTCAACCGATCTATTCCGAAGCGTTTAGAGATTTAAACTACGCATGGATCGAGCAATTATTTGAGATTGAAGAATCAGATCGAATATTGCTCAGCGATCCTCAAACACACATTATTGACAAGGGAGGAGATGTGTTCATTGCTTTACTTGACAATGAACCAATTGGAACTTGTGCCTTGATCAATAAGGAGCAAGATGGTCTCTATGAGTTGGCCAAGATGGCAGTTGACGAAAAGGCCAGGGGGAAGAAAATTGGTTGGAAATTAGGTGTCGCGGTTGTAGAAAGAGCTCGCGCACGGGGAGCCGAAAGAATAATACTTGAAACTAACAGTGCACTTAAGCCTGCAATCGGTTTGTACGAAAAACTAGGATTTAAAGAAGTGGTAAAGGAATGTGTGGAATATCAACGCTGTGATATTCAAATGATACTCGACCTCTAGTTTTTAAGATTTCGTTCAAACAGAGCTTTATCATAGATGACTTTCCCTGCAATATTCCATTCCTTCAGGATATGAGGTTTGAAATTCACATCAAAAGGATCATCCGGATACCTTACCTCGCGCTTTACTCGTCTGCCATCGTAATACTCTTTCCATAAACCCACCTTGTGATCAAACTTGTATTTCCCTCTTGCTGCTAAAGACCCATTTTCGTGAAAAGCCCAATAGTCACCATTTCGTTCCCCATAATGCATCGGGATCACCTCTCGTAGTTTGGTCTTTTGGAAATCATAATAGGCTAGCAGCGATTCCTGTGGCCATCCCTTCCACCAGTAAGCCTTGTCCTGTAAGATGTCATATTTATTGAACTTCACCCATCTCTTGTGCTTCATCCCTTTGTAGAACCACCCTTCTTCCAAAACCTGATCCCCGATCATCTTCTTGTATGGACCATGAATTACTCCTGCATTTGCTTCATTAACCCGTAACGAGTTTACAATTTTCCGCTTTTTGTAATCATACCAGTAAAAATCACGAGCGTACTCGGGTGGAGCTTCGTAATTGCGCATCACATGAAAGATCTCATAGACGACTTCACCTCTGATCAGGTCGCGGGTGTATCCTTTTCGGGTCTTTATCCCAAAAAATACGTTCTTTTTGACCCGCTTCTTCTTTTGCTTGACAGGCTCTATTTGCTCTTCCTGGTTCGATTCCAGATCAAGCGTTAAAGGTGTATCATAATTCACCTTGAATATGTCGTCAATGGTCTCAGGAGTAGTTTCCTGAGCTTTGAGACCTAATGCTACAATGAGCAGTGACGATACAAGTAATAATCGAGTCAAGTTCCTATAAATTATTCACCAGCTCTACTGGTAATAGCCTTCCCAAAAAACAACGCATTCAGAAAGATTTTATTGGTTCCGTACCAGAAGGCCCGGAAATTCGGATTATCAGTCAACGTGATAACTCTCCCGCGCCCAACCGTCGAAACAGTTGCAGCTGGTGAATCACTGAAACGCTCCAGGTTTTCTTCGGAAACATATCCTGAAAGTAATGGACTGGAAGTATAAACCAATGGATTGGCATAAGGATTCTTGGATTTCTCCATCACCAGGTTGTGATTCCTAAACAATGGAATTCGATCATACTCCAGACCGTAAGCCAATGGATGAGTCAGGTCGACACGAGCTTCGAAGATAGTTCCTCCTGTTACCTGGGCTCCTCTGAATTCATTCAACTGATCATAGGGCTTATAGCTTGAGTCATCATTGTCGTTCTTTTCATATGCTACACTAGTGATCTCTTTATCACTTAACCATTTGCCTCCACGCTTCCAGGCAATGATCACTCCTCCTCCTCTTACCCAATCTTTCAGGTTAGTGATTCCGGAATCCCTAATAGTTGAATAATTCCCATTCGGCAAAATGATTCGATTGTACCGACTCAGGTTAGCTGAGTTCACGCGATCAATTGGTAGGAGCGTCACTTTCATTTTTACCCGTTGATCCAATAAGTGCCACACTTCGCCTGCTTCATAACCACTCACTCCTCCATCTACCAACACTGCCACTTTTGGATGATCTACTTTGGAGTTGCTGATACTCCCAATGTCTACCCCAGAAGTCGCCAGGCCGGTGGTTAAAGCAAACACATCAATTGCATCCTCATTTGCAATTTGATCGATGGTTGCTTCGATAAAGCTTCGCTTGTTTTCCTGAACACCAACAGGAATGATCATTGTCCCTCTCGGGTAAGTTCTGGTAGCATCTGTATGCGTCTCGTTGAGCATCTGAACAACTACTTTTTCTTTAAGCAACCTGTTGATTGCCCGAAAAGTGTAGTATCCATAAGGCTCAATAGCATAAGCATATGCTCCTTTCTCGCCAAGCAGTTTGCCTTTTGGAGTTTGAGGCCACTCCACTTTGTCTCCATGCATTCCCGAGTTGTAGTCTCTTGAACTTAGACCTGCATATTTAAGATTGTATGCCAGTGGAAATGTCCAGGTAGACACGTCATAGAAAAGGCTATCATTGAATGATCTTCTTGTTTCGAAAATGCCTTTGATCAATCGATACTGTGGTTGATTTAACGGGACAACATAAGCAGCTCCCGGGTTGAATCGTTTTCCACTTTTTGAAAGACCACTTTTTAGCTCAAAAACATCAATTTTATGTTGAACAAGCATTTTGACCAACTCAAAATTCTTCGCCTGATCTTTATCTGATCCGAAAACAAATGCTTTGATATTATCGCGACCAGCCAGATCACTCGCTGACTTATAGAATTCTCTTTGATAATCCAGGAATTCTTGTCTGTGTGCAATGCCAGAAGCTAGAGTAGAGAGTGAAGTGGTGAAATGATTTCGGACTCCCATTGGAAAAGTGAGAATTCCATATTGGTTTTCTTGCGCATGTCCTCTTGAACTTGCTTGTTCAAAAAGGATCCCGACACTCCCATTCACATCCGGATACGTCGAACCCTTACCTATGTAGAAATCATCAAAACTCTCTTCGCTGTAGTAGAGAGAACCAATCTCATCAAGGTATTCCGCATGAAACTTTGCCATCTTGTGAGTCAACTCAACGTTCTTGTCTGGTGTCCATGGAAACTTACGGGAGGGAATACCTGGCTGGAAAAAGAAAGTCGAATTGGTGCCCATTTCATGGTGGTCTGTAAGAACATTTGGTTTCCACTCATGAAATCGTTTGATCCTGCCTCTCGACTCTGGATGAGCAAGTGGCAACCAATCACGATTGAGATCAAACCAGTAATGATTGGTTCGTCCTCTTGGCCAGGCTTCATCGTATTCACGATCGTTAGGATCGGGATTGATTACGTGTGATCGATGTGTATTTACCCAACTAGCGAACCGGTTCAAACCGTCCGGATTAAAGGAGGGATCAACAATGATGACAGCATTATTAAGCAACTCGTCAATCTTTTCCCCTTGTGCTGCTGCCAGGTAGTAAGCAGTAAGCAACGAAGCATTTGACCCACTGGCTTCATTCCCGTGAACAGAATAACCAAGCCACATCACAATAGGCATATCCTGTGTATTCAATCCATCGGATTGAGAAGGATCTGTCAGGTTATAGTGATCAGCTTTGATCTGGTCCAGGTTAGCATGGTTGTCTGTGGAAGTGAAGATCAAATGCATCAATGGCCGACCTTCATATGTATTAGCGAATTCTTCCAGAATGACACGGTCTGATGACTGGGCAAGGGTACGCATGTAATAGATCAGCTGATCATGGCTCACATGCCACTCTCCAGGATGGTAGCCAAGAACTTCTTTGGGAGTTGGTATATCAGGATTGTAAGACAGTCCTCCGGGCAGGTAGTAAGACATATCTACCTGAGCAAATGCAGTAAGCATCACAAGAAGGGAAAGACCAGACAAAAGCTTCTTCATATCATTTAGGTTTTTGGTGTTCCTAAACTAACCAATAGCTAGGGCACAAAAAAACCCACTCTGATGAGCGGGTTTCTAACTTTTTAAGAGTTTATGCTTAGATCAATTCAACACTTCGATTAACAAAATCTGTAAGCGCTTTTCCCTCCAACATACCTTGCGACAGAAGGGCCAAATCGTAGGCTTGCTTTGCCAGGCGTTCCCTTTTCTTGTCTGTTTTAGAGTCAAGGATCTTTCGGATCAATTCATGATTTGCATTGATCGCAACTGAAAGACTCATCGGCATCTCTCCAAACATCATCGGGCCTCCACCGGTAGCTTGCATATCCTTCATACGTCGGATGAATTCTGGAAGTGTAATTGTAACCGGAAGATCATCAGTAGCCATTGCTTCCACATTGATCGTGTTGCTTGAATCATCGATTGCTTTCTCAAAAATGCCTTTCAACTCCTCTTTCTCCTGATCAGTCAAGACAGACTCTTTCTTCTCATCCTTATCGATCAGTTTGTCTATAACATCAGCATCTACTCGTTGAAGCATCATCTTTTCATTTTTCTGCTCCATATGGCTGATGAAATGACTATCGATCGGACCATTCAACTCAAGTACATCATAGCTCCGCTTTTTAGCTGTCTCGATATATCCATGTTGCTTGTCTCTATCTGTTGTATATAGCACAACCACATTCTTATCCTTGTTCGTCTGGTTGGGCTCGATGTGTTTCTTGTATTCGTCAATGGTGAAGTGCTTGTCTTCCAGGTTCTTCACAAGTACAAAATCCTTGGCTTTTTCCTCAAATTTCTCTTCTGAGATCATTCCGTACTTCACAAAAACGCCAATATCTTCCCATTTCTTCTCGTATGCTTCCCTGTCATTCTTGAAAAGATCTGCCAGCTTATCAGCTACTTTCTTGGTGATATAGCCGTTGATCTTTTTCACATTGGAATCCGACTGCAGGTAACTTCTGGATACATTCAGTGGAATGTCCGGAGAATCGATCACTCCGTGCAACAACTGAAGGAACTCAGGGACAATGTCCTTTACCTCATCAGTAATGAACACCTGACGAGAAAACAACTGGATCTTGTTTTTTTGAAAATCAAAATCCTTTTTCAGTTTCGGGAAATAAAGAACACCTGTCAGGTTGAAGGGGTAATCCACGTTTAGATGGATCCAGAAAAGTGGATCTTCACTGAACGGGTATAGTGACTTGTAGAAATTCAGGTAGTCCTCATCTTTCAGATCATTTGGTGATTTTGTCCAAATAGGATCTGTTTCGTTGATGATGTTATCAACTTTGACCGTCTTGTGCTTTGGGTTTCCGTCTTTGTCCTTACCGTCCTCTACACTTTCGTCCTTTTCACCAAATCGGATCGGTACCGGAAGAAACTTCGAATACTTGCTCAATATTCCTTCGACTCGTGCATCTTCCAGGAATTCCTCAGAATCTTTATCAATGTGAAGGATGATCTCCGTTCCTCGTTCCTTCTTCTTTGTCGGCCTGATCTCAAAGTCCGTCTCACCGGTACAGCTCCAGAGTGCAGCTTCGGCTCCTTCCTGATGAGATAGTGTGATGATCTCCACTTTCTTGGCTACCATGAACGCCGAGTAAAATCCAAGGCCGAAATGTCCAATGATCTGTTGATTGTCGGCTTTGTCCTTGTACTTCTCAACAAATTCAGTTGCGCCGGAAAAAGCGATTTGGTTGATGTATTTTTTGATCTCTTCAGCGGTCATTCCGATTCCCCGGTCGATGATCTTGATCGTTTTCTTTTTCTTGTCAACAGAAACATCAATGGTCAAATCTCCAAGTTCATCCTTGTACTCCCCTAAGGAAGCCAGCTGCTTTATTTTTTGTGTCGCATCAACAGCATTAGAGACCAACTCACGAAGGAATATTTCATGATCTGAGTAAAGAAATTTTTTGATTATCGGAAAGATGTTTTCCGTATGGATTGATATGGTTCCCTTTTCTTCCATTTTGTTACAAATGATTATGCTTTTCGATCTGGACGATACTCAAAATCCATTCCAGATCATTTGATCTGACAACTTGTCACAAAAAGTAGTGATTATCTGATTCGATCTGCACTTCTGACCAGTGCTTCGTCTTTTCTTATGAACCTATTAGCAAGGAAGTTATTCAGCATGGCAGCAACAGGTAAATAAAATCCAAACAGGTAACTTCCCTGTCGTTCCGGTACGATCAATCCGTTTCCTCGTAAGGAATAAACAACTGCTCCAACTATTGTTAGCGCAACAATTAGCGAAAACAATGCATTAAGTTTCACTTGCGTCATCCGGTTTTTATACTGGAATATGGAAAAAAGCATTATCCCAGCCGACAAGAATGCACCAATACTCAAGAGCATCACATTCTTTCTCGCCAACAGTTGAACCTCACCGGATTCAGTATCATGTTGTTCAAAACGCAACTCAAACGCGTTCATCGTTACCAAGCGAGAAGATTCCAGGTCAGCTTTTTCCCAAAGCGGAAAAAATGTCATAGCTATCATACATAATGCAGCCAGAAGCATAAAAATCGATTGTACTCGTTGGATCATTGACTTTGAAATTCGATAGCAAATATAGGATACAGATTATTCCATTGGAGTATCCATATTTGTGCCGTGCGTTTCTTCATGGACATTAGCTACAAGGGAACTGCCTATCACGGATGGCAGATCCAGGCGAATAGCCATACCGTTCAGGCTGAGATCGAAAACGCGTTGCAAACACTTTTGAAGACCCCTGCTCCAATAACCGCCAGCGGAAGGACAGATGCCGGGGTTCATGCGAGTCAACAAATTGCTCACTTTGATTTTCCGGAAATAATTGATACAAACGAGTTGTGCTATAAACTCAACTCCTTTCTTCCATTAGATATCAGCATCAACAAGATTTGGGAAGTCTCGGATGAAGCACATGCACGATTCAGTGCAACCAAACGGACCTATCATTACCACCTTCATCAGTTTAAGAATCCATTTAATCAGGAGTTATCCTACTACTTCACACCTTTGATTAATGTAGATGCAATAAACTCCTGTGAAGAAATAATTTTGAATTGGCAGAACTTTGAGTGCTTTAGTAAAGTTCATACAGAGGTGAATAATTTCAATTGTGAAATATTCGAAGTAAAATGGGCTCAGCATGGCCCAAAACATCTCTTTACGGTTTCAGCCAATCGATTTCTTAGGGGAATGGTTCGAGCAATGGTTGGTACATTGCTGGATGTAGGAACTGGAAAAAAGACCATTGAGGATTTGAAATCCATTCTCAAAAGTGGAGACAGGAAAAAAGCTGGGAGAGCCGTTCCGGCTCATGGGCTATTCCTGGAAAAGGTTGAATACGGAAAAGACATAGACTACTAAAACTTTGGAAAAGGAAACCACAAGCGGAAACATCGTAGATCTCAAGGTCCTGAAAAGGCTTTTTGTCTTTGCCAAGCCTTATAAAGGGCTCTTCTATTTCCTGGTTTTCCTAACTGTTGCTTTAAGTATCGTTGGCCCGGTCAGACCCATTTTGATCCAGCAGGCCATTGATGTAAATGTGGCACAAGGAGACTATCCCGGACTAGTAAATATGATCCTGATCTTGATCTCCCTGCTCGTTTTGCAGGCGATCATCCAATACTTGCACACTTATTATTCGGGTTGGCTCGGACAGAACATCATCAAAGACATCCGGGTCAAGCTTTATCGTCACATACAGACTTTGAGACTGAAGTTCTTTGATAAGACGCCTATCGGCCGATTGGTCACTAGAAATGTATCCGACATAGAAACCCTGGCGGAAGTATTTAGTACAGGAATTGCCGGGATAATAGCTGATGTACTTCAATTGCTAGTGATCCTTAGTTTCATGTTCTACATGGATTGGGCGCTAACGTTGGTCAGCCTTTCACTACTTCCGATTCTCCTTTTTGCGACCTACGTTTTTAAAGAAAAAATCAAAGTATCCTTTAACGAGGTTCGAACTGCCGTTTCCAACCTGAATTCATTCGTTCAGGAACACATCATAGGAATGAACATCGTCCAGATCTTCAACAGTGAGAAGCGTGAAATGGAGAAGTTCAAAGAAATCAACCAGGAACACCGGAAGGCCAACATCAAATCAGTCATGTATTATTCAGTGTACTTCCCAGTTGCCGAGGTAATACAGGCCGGAGGTATCGGGTTGATCGTTTGGTACGGAGGTGGTGAGGTCATCCAGGGAAACATGCAGTTTGGGACATTGATTGCGTTCATCATGTACCTCCAAACGTTCTTCCGACCGATCCGAATGATCGCTGATCGGTTCAATACCTTACAGATGGGTATCGTTTCTTCCCATAGGATACTGGACCTATTGGACAGCACCGAACACATTCCTGATAACGGGAAATTTGCCCCGGAAAACGTTACCGGAGCTGTCAAGTTTGAAAACGTCTGGTTTGCTTACAATGATGAAGAATGGGTGTTAAAAGATATTTCATTTGATGTCAAGCCCGGGGAAACTTTGGCGCTGGTTGGAGCAACAGGAGCTGGTAAATCATCTGTGATCAATCTACTTAGCCGTTTTTACGAGATCAACAAGGGAACTATTTGGATTGATGGTGAAGACAGTAAGAATTACGCTTTGGAAAACCTGAGAAAGCACATTGCAGTCGTTCTCCAGGATGTATTTCTGTTTTCGGACTCTATTCTAAACAACATAACATTAAAAAATCCATCGATCAGTATTGACAAAGTCAAAGAAGCTGCTCGGCTAGTAGGTGCAGATTCATTCATTGAACGCTTGCCTGGCGGTTTTGAATACAATGTCATGGAGCGAGGAGCTACGCTTTCAGTAGGTCAAAGACAGCTGATCTCATTCGTACGTGCTATGGTGTATGATCCGAAGATCATCGTACTGGATGAGGCGACCTCAAGTGTAGATACCGAAACAGAAGAACTGATCCAGCAAGCGATCCAGAAAATGATGCAGGGTCGAACTTCTATTGTGATCGCTCATCGCTTGTCTACCATCCAAAATGCAGATAAAATTCTGGTATTGGATAAAGGTGAAATAGTCGAAGAGGGAACGCACGATGAGCTTTTGGAGAAAAATGGTTTTTACACCAGGCTTCACCAAATGCAATACAAAGAATTGGCAAAAGCCATTTAGCTTCACCTACTCTTATATTTGAGCCATGAAAGCAGCCAAAATATTTTACCTGGCTATCATCATTATTTGTTTGATTGTTCTTGCAGGCAGTGCATACTATGTTTTGGGCGGTTTCGACGAAGTTGAAGTCTATGAATTTGAAGGCAGTGAACGTACGGTCATAGGCAAACACTACATCGATAAGTTTGAAGGAGACAAACTGCTTACTATCATGCAGGAGACCAAGTCTATGATAGACAATGGAAGGTTGAGAGGTCAACTAGCCCTGGTTGATTTTCAGAATGATACCATTGGTTCCGATTCTTCCCATTATTTCATTGGTGCCTCATTTGATGAGATCCGAAACGTACTTGAGCTTCCGGCTGGCTTTACCTATGAAGAATTTAAGACAAGAAAGATCTATCGGGTATTTATCACACAGCACCCGTTGGTAAGACCCCTTCCCTCAGATATTCGGAGCATGCTGGAAGTCAGGGCTATCGAAGACGGTGAAGTTCTAACGCCTTACACCTTCGACATTTACTATTCAGACGGAAGCTGGTGTACCGAAGCATGGGTAAAATAGCATGATTGAACCCGGCAAACTATATCTCGTTCCCACACCGATAGGAAACCTGGGTGATATGACATTTCGGGCCGTTGAGATCTTGAAGTCCGTTGATCTGATCCTTGCCGAGGATACCAGAACCTCAGGAGTATTGCTCAAACACTATCAAATCGCTACACCCACACAAAGCTTCCATGCCCACAACGAACACAAGAAAGTAAGTGAAATTATCTCGATGCTTAGAGAAGGAAAATCCATTGCTCAAATATCGGATGCCGGAACACCTGGTATTTCAGATCCGGGATTTTTGATTGTAAGAGAAGCACTCGAGAATAATATCGAAGTTGAGTCTCTTCCGGGTGCCACTGCCTTTGTTCCTGCATTGATCAAGTCAGGATTTCCATGTGATCGTTTCGTTTTTGAAGGATTCCTTCCTCACAAGAAAGGAAGACAATCCAGGATCGAGGCGTTAAGAGATGAGCACAGAACGATCATTTTTTATGAGTCTCCTCATCGAATTCTTAAAACATTAACACAACTCCATGAGATGTTTGGAGATCGTAATGTCTCTGTCTCCAGGGAGTTAACCAAAAAGTTCGAGGAGACTTTAACCG
The DNA here is from genome assembly GCA_965267415.1 of Cyclobacteriaceae bacterium. Classification (GTDB taxonomy): domain Bacteria; phylum Bacteroidota; class Bacteroidia; order Cytophagales; family Cyclobacteriaceae; genus Ekhidna. The sequence goes on from OZ253955.1 coordinate 2,765,561, forward strand.
GACCGATAGCAGAAGTGATCGATCAACTTCAGCAAAAGTCTCCTAAGGGAGAATTCGTGATAATCCTGGAAGGTAAAAGCAAATAATTATGGAAGAAATCTATTTGGAAAGCGTAAAGAAGCAATTTGCCCACTACAAGCTTCTAGGTGAAAAGTCTTTTGATCAAGTATCTGACGAGCAACTTCTTTGGCAGTACAATGAAGAAAGCAATTCCATAGCCATTATTGTCAAACATATGTGGGGCAATATGAAATCACGATGGACAGATTTCCTGACCTCAGATGGTGAAAAAGAATGGCGGGAAAGAGACCTGGAATTCGAAGAGGTGATCCAAAGCAGGCAGGAATTACTTGAAAAATGGGAAGAAGGCTGGGAGTGCGTCTTCGATGCACTGGGTACCATTAACTCCTCCAATTTCGGAACGGAGGTCTACATCAGAAATCAGGCACATACAATCGTTGATGCTATCAATAGACAGCTATGTCACTATGCTTCTCATGTTGGTCAGATCATGTATATCGGAAAGATGATTGCCGGAAGCAACTGGAAAAGTCTTTCGATTCCTAAGGGAAAATCCAAAGAATTCAACAAAGGAAAGTTTGGAAAGGGGAAGCATTAAGGCCACTTCCACCAATGATTTGAAATGAAAATGAAGTAGGTTAGCTATCGAAGCGACCCAGTCTTTCCGACCCTCATGGATTTAGAAAACATTACTAAACAGGTAGCCGTTCTGGCCGTTCAGGCAGGAACTTTCATTCGCGAGGAGAGAACAAAGTTCAAGAAAGAATACATTGAGCTAAAAGGAAAAAGTGATCTTGTTTCTTATGTTGACAAGGAGTCTGAACGGATGCTGGTGAAGCACCTTTCGGATTTAATTCCAGGATCCGGATTTCTAACAGAAGAAGCCACGACTGTACAAGAGAAAAAAGACTACACCTGGATCATAGATCCGCTGGACGGCACAACTAATTTCATTCATGGGATTCCCAATTACTGTGTGAGTGTCGGCTTGATGCACAATAACGAGATCATAAGCGGAGTAATTTATGAAGCCGCCAATGATGAATGCTTCGTTGCATGGAAAGGAGGAGGAGCTTTTTGCAATGAAAAAACCATTCATGTGGCTGATGAAACACGAATTGATGATTGCGTGTTTGCCACAGGATTTCCGATCTATAACTTCAAGAAAATCACAGAATACCTGGCCATATTAAACGAACTCATGAAGAATACCCATGGCCTTAGACGAATGGGTAGTGCGGCAGCCGATATGGCCTATGTCGCTTGTGGCAGGTACGGTGGTTACTTTGAGTATAACCTCAATGCCTGGGATGTAGCCGCAGGAATTATCATTGTCCGGGAAGCTGGTGGGAAAGTCACAGATTTCAGTGGTGGGGAGAATTACTTATTCGGCAAAGAGATCGTAAGCGGTGGTGCCGTACACCCGGAACTTCTCAAAGTAATTAAGAGTAAGTGGTAGTTGATCACATTTTTTATTGAACTGATGAACTTATTTTATTTAATTAGGATTCCTAATTAATATTGTGCTCAATTAAACAAAATCAAAATGAAAAAATCAGTCTTTTATCATGCTGGATGCTCGGTTTGTGTCGCAGCTGAAAATGAAATCATTGACCTTTTGGGTTCAGAAAATGTACAAATAGTACACCTCGGAACTGATAAAAACAGAATACCTGAGGCAGAGAACTTTGGAGTGAAGTCTGTTCCGGCTTTGCTGACACCAAACGAAAATGTGCTACACCTAAATTTCGGAGCTTCAATTGAAGATGTGAAAGGATAATTTTTTGACTTATTTAGTTAGGATTCCTAAATTTATGATGATGAAATATTTTATGATTATTCCATTTATTTGGCTCACGGCGTGTGCCGTGGCTCAAGGAGAAAATGAATCTCCAAAATTTGCAACAACAGATGACTTGGTGATCGATAAAACTTCAATCAAGTATGATCGTGACCTTGAACAGCTGGTTTTTACTATCCAGGTCAAAGGAAATGCAGGGATGTCAGTTCCTGAAAAAGCTGGTCAGTTGGATGGCGCTCCTGTGCTTGGATACGTTTTCCCAACCACTTTAAACTCTTCAGATGTTGGATTCAGCAAAACGGAAGGGATTGTTGCTCTTGCCCTGACTTCACACCCTGATTTTGATGATACACCGTTATGGGATGAAGATGCTGATCAAAACTACGCGAATGATGGGATCATATGGCATCCGCACTGGGTAGTTCTTGAATCAAACGAGGCAGTGAAAGGAGGGCTTTCTGTTAAACAGTTTGATCCCGAAAAAGATGAAGTCACTTTGCCTCCAACGAATCCGGGAATGCCTATGTACATGGATTCACCTGGTTACAATGTGATCCCTAAGGGAAACAAAATCAAGGTGGTCGTGCCTGTATTCCGGATCGGTGGCAAAACATCTTTCAACTTCGATGCTGTAGCTGCCTATATGCAAGTCAACACTTCCAGGACGGAACTTCCGATGTTAGGTGTTTACAACGTCTATAGCATCGCATCCGATGATCTTTCACTTCCCTACGAAGTGAAATAGCTATTCTCTCAATACGAATTCGGCGTGCTGCGCTGAATTCGTATTTCCCTCTTTCGTTAGGACTGCTAATTTTGTTCTGATGAGTAAGAGCTCCTTTGACATTGAATCCCAGAAAGATGATCTGACTAACAAGCTGGTTGTTGGACTGGAACGGATCGCGGAAGCTTACCGTGTGTTACTTTGGGATCATGCAAAAGAGATCGGACTGAGTCCCATTCAGATCCAACTGCTCATTTTTCTAAAGTATCACAAAGAAGAACTCCGAAATGTTAGCTCTTTGGCACTGGAGTTTAACATGACCAAGCCTACGATCAGTGATGCCATAAAGGTGTTGCACCAGAAAAAGTTAGTTCAAAAAATTCCCGGTACTACCGATGCAAGAAGCTCCGTCATCTCGTTAACACCAGATGGAAATTCCATGGTTGAAAGAACTTCCTCGTTTGCTTCTCCTATTGCTGAACACCTCAATAACCTTGATGAAAAAGAAAGGCTTGCCGCATTTCAAACGGTTGCCAAATTGATCTATCAACTAAACAGCACCGGGATAATTACCATCCAACGTACCTGTTTTGGATGTCGTTTTTATGAGCGGAAGAGTAAAGCACATTACTGTCATTTCCTAAAAGCAGATTTGTCGGATGCAGAGATCCGCTTAGATTGCGAAGATTATGTTCAAAAGTCCGAATAACCAGACACTATGAAGCCGAATATCAGGGTAGGATATGGATACGATGTTCATGCATTAGCTGAAGGAGAAGATTTCTGGTTAGGCGGAATTCAAATTCCACATACAAAAGGTGCCTATGGCCATTCGGATGCAGATGTTCTCATCCATGTAATCTGCGACGCACTCCTGGGAGCAGCTAATCTCCGTGATATTGGCTTTCATTTCTCTGACAAGGACCCGCAATACAAGGGAATTGACAGCAAGATCCTATTGAAGAAAGTGATTGAACTCCTCAGAGAAAGGGGCTACCGGGTTGGAAATGTCGATAGTACGATTTGCCTTCAACAACCTAAAGTCAATCCACACATTCCGGAAATGAAACAGGTGCTCGCTAATGTGATGGAAATCCCGGATGAAGACATTTCCATAAAAGCGACAACTACTGAGAAACTGGGGTTTGTAGGGAAAGAAGAAGGAGTCGCCGCTCATGCAGTCGTACTGATTTATGGCGATTAAACTCATCACCACTGAAGACGGGTCCTCAAGCCTGTACGATGAAGAACTCAATGAGACGTATCATTCAACAAGAGGTGCTTTAGGAGAATCACAATATGTATTTATTGAACAGGGGCTCAATCAAAAGAAAGACCAACAAAAAATCGACATCCTCGAGGTTGGGTTTGGGACGGGCCTCAATGCACTGTTGACTTCACAATTTGCCTCTGAAAAGAAGCTTAGCATCAGGTACGAGACACTTGAAACAGTGCCTCTGGGACCTGAACTCTATCTTTCGCTGAATTATGAGCCAAAAGACCTGCTGAATCAAATTCATTTCTGTGAATGGGAAGAGTTGACTGAAATTGATTCTCATTTTAAGCTAACCAAGCGTAACCAATCACTTGAGCAATTCACAACTGAATTACATTTTGACATTATTTATTTCGATGCATTTGCCCCTAGCAAGCAGCCGGAAATTTGGTCACTAGATAACCTAAGAAAATGTTGGTCACTTTTAAAAGCTGGCGGAATTTTGGTTACCTACTGTTCCCAGGGGCAGTTTAAGCGAAATCTTGCTGAAGCTGGATTTTCTATCGAAGTGCTACCAGGAGCACTCGGGAAAAAAGAAATGGTTCGAGCAACAAAATAGTTAACCAGCCAATCTTCTAAATTTACTGCATGTCAGAAAACACGCTCTTCCTGCTGGATGCTTACGCTCTTATCTACCGCGCACACTTTGCCCTAAGTCAAAACCCTCGTCTAACAACCAATGGCATCAATACAGGAGCCATTTTGGGATTCACCAATTCCCTTTTAGAGATAATTACCAAAGAAAAGCCTTCACATCTCGGTGTTGCGTTTGATACGGAAGCTCCAACATTCAGGCATAGTGATTTTAAGGAATACAAAGCCACTCGTCAGGCCATGCCTGAAGAGATCAGGATAGCTATTCCATACTGCAAGAAAATCGTAGAAGGTTTCAACATTCCGATCCTTGAAATGGATGGGTTTGAAGCAGATGACCTTATCGGGACGGTTGCAAAAAAGGCAGGGGCCCAAGGATTCAAGGTGTTCATGATGACTCCTGATAAAGACTTTGCGCAGTTAGTTGACGAGAAAATAGCTCTCTACAAGCCAGCAAGGATGGGCAATGGCGTAGAAGTTATGGGAATTCCTGAAGTACTTGAAAAGTTTGATATTCAGGAAGTGGACCAGGTAAGGGATGTCCTTGGCCTAAAAGGAGATTCTGTTGACAACATTCCGGGAGTAGCCGGAATTGGCGACAAAACTGCATCTAAGCTCCTGAAAGAGTTTGGATCTGTTGAGAATATTGTCAAGAATGTGGATCAATTGACCGGTGCGCTTAAAACGAAGATCGAAGAAAATGGAGAGTTGGGAATCTTGTCCAAGGAGCTTGCAACCATTAAAACGGATTGCCCGGTCGAGTTTGAAGAAGAAGCCCTCAGATATGGAGAGCCCAATCCTGAAGTATTGAAACCAATTTTTGATGAGCTCGAATTCCGGACTATATCGAGGCGTGTCTTTCAGGAAGAAAATGATATCAAAAGTGGAGGAACTCAGCAGCTTGGGTTGTTTGATGTAGCAACAGCTGATTCAGCCACAACAAACAATAAGCAGTCAATCGCTACTACCAATCATAAATACCACCTGGTAAACACTGCAGATCAAATTGAGGAACTGGTTAAAAAGCTCTCTGCCTCAACAGCTTTTTGTTTTGATACGGAAACCACCAGCCTCGAAACGAGAGATGCTGAACTGGTTGGGATTGCATTTGCGATTGAAGTAGGAGAAGCATGGTATGTTCCTTATCAAAGCTCCGAACACATCCAGCCCTTCAAAAACGTTCTGGAGGATGATTCCATTCAAAAAATCGGTCAGAACCTAAAGTATGATATCCAGATCCTTCGCAACTACAATATCCATGTGAAAGGGAAAATCTTTGACACCATGCTGGCTCACTTTCTTATTGACTCGGATTCAGCCAATAGCATGGACTTACTTGCCGATCGATACCTCGACTACAAGACCATCCCTTTTGAAAGTCTAGTGGGCCCTAAGGGAAGAAAGCAGAAAACGATCGACCAGGTGGATGTTGAAAAGGTCGTTGATTATGCCTGCGAAGATGCTGATATAACGCTTCAATTGAAGGAAGTCCTATCTAAGGAGATCGAATCCAAGAATTTAGGTAAACTGCTACACGAAGTAGAGGAGCCCTTGTCGTTTGTGCTTGCAGACATGGAATATGAAGGAGTGAAAGTGGACACCTCTTCCCTGGAGGTCATGTCTAAGGAATTAGACGAGGAAAGCAGGAGAGTACAGGATGACATCTTTCGTATTGCCGGAGTTGAATTTAATATCGGTTCACCAAAGCAGTTGGGAGAGGTCCTATTCGAACGCCTCAAGTTGATAGAGAAACCGAAAAAAACCAAAACGGGTCAATACGCAACAGGTGAGGACATCCTTTCTAAACTTTCGGGGGATCATGAGATCGCGGCTAAAATTCTCGAGTTCAGGGAATATCAAAAACTGAAATCTACCTATGTGGATGCACTGCCAAAACTAATCAGCCCGGCAGACAACCGGATACATACAGACTATAGACAAACCATTGCTTCTACCGGGAGATTGAGTTCTAACAACCCAAACCTGCAGAACATTCCAATTCGAACAGCCAAGGGACGTGAAATCAGAAAAGCCTTCATTCCACGAACCGATGATTACTTGATCATGTCTGCTGACTACTCCCAGATCGAACTTCGGATCATGGCTTCCTTTTCGAGGGACGAAAGCATGATGAAGGCGTTCAATGAAGGTCGTGATATTCACGCAACAACTGCTGCTAAAGTTTTCGGTGTTGACGTGGATAACGTAGAACCCAATATGAGAAGAAAGGCCAAAGAGGTCAATTTTGGGATCATTTATGGGATCTCAGCGTTCGGTTTATCTCAAAACCTGAATATCCCGAGAGGAGAAGCACAGGAAATCATCGATTCTTACTTCAAAGAATTTCCGAGCGTTAAAAAATATATTGACTCATCTATCGAACGAGCCAGAAAGGATGAATATGTGGAAACAATCCTTGGTAGGAGGCGCTACCTCCGAAACATCAATTCCCGAAACTTCACCATGCGTGGTTTTGATGAGCGAAATGCAATAAATGCACCTATTCAAGGTAGCGCTGCAGACATCATTAAAGTAGCCATGATCAACATTCATCGCTGGATGAAAGAAGAACAAGTTCAATCAAAAATGATCATGCAGGTACATGATGAATTGGTTTTTGACTTGCATAAGCAAGAGGAAAGCCTGATCAAAACCAGGGTTGAAGATTTCATGAAAAATGCATTGCCGTTGGAAGTCCCAATGGAAATTGGAATCGGGGTTGGTCAGAATTGGTTGGAGGCACATTAATTAGTATTGTACAACTTTTTGTACTATCTTGGCCTAATCATGAAATTATTGAATATGGAAGTCACCACTTATTCGAATTTCAGACAAAACTTAAAATCCTTTCTTGACAAGGTGCTTTCAAACAATGCGCCTCTTCAGGTCACTAGAACAAAAGGTGAAGACGTTATTGTCATGTCCAAATCTGATTATGAAAGTCTTCAGGAAACACTGTACTTGCTAAGCAGTCCTAAAAATGCCGAACGGTTACTAGAGGGCATCCGGGAATACGAAAGAGGTGGAGGGAAAGAAAGAGAGCTCATAGAATAATGGAAATCGTATTTCTCAAGGTTGCTTGGGAAGACTATCTCTCCTGGCAAAAAGAGGATGAGAAGATGGTCAAAAAGATCAACGAACTCATCAGGCAATGTCAGCGCACTCCATTTGAGGGAATCGGTAAACCTGAACCACTAAGGGAGAATCTTTCAGGATGGTGGTCTCGACGAATCAACATCGAGCACAGATTGGTTTACAAAGTCCATGAAGGTAGACTTATCATTCTCCAATGTAGAAGACATTACTAGTCACTTAATGGTGTACATAAGGTCAGAACGGTACGTTTCTCGTTTTAATTAATGAAAGAGAATCCTACTTTCGCAGTATGCTTACATCCATCCCATCTTTTTCAGACATTAAGCGCGCACACCAACGGATCTCTGATTACATCCTAAGAACCCCAGTGATGACCTCTCAGCATATTGATGAGATCGCCGGATGTAGTCTTCATTTCAAGTGCGAAAATTTCCAAAAGATCGGAGCATTTAAAATGCGTGGAGCTTCCAACGCGATCTTCAGCTACCGACCGGAAGAGCGGGTAAATGGATTCGCCTGTCATTCTTCCGGAAACCATGGGCAGGCTGTAGCACTTGCAGCTAACCTCGCAGGATCCAAGGCATACATCATCATGCCCAAAAACTCAACCAAAGTGAAAATGGACGCAGTTCGGGGATATGGTGCTGAAGTGGTACTATGTGACAATAATGAGCATGCGAGAGAAGATACTTGTAATCAGATAATCGAAGAAAAAGGTGCTATTCTGGTCCACCCATTCAATGACTATAACGTTATTGCAGGACAGGCTACAGCTGCCAAGGAACTCATAGAAGAAGTGGAAGATCTGGATGCAGTCATTACTCCTGTTGGAGGCGGAGGTCTTTCATCCGGGACGTGCTTAAGCGCACATTACCTCCAACCAGGCATTGAAGTCTACCTGGGAGAGCCCGCCGGAGCTGACGATGCTTACCATTCCATAAAAGCTGGAAAAATCATCCCTAATCAAAATCCCAGTACCATAGCTGACGGCTTGAGAACAACCATTGGTGAAAAGCCCTTTGAGATCATTAAAGAACATGTCAAAGATGTTTTTACAGTTTCCGATGATGAAATCGTAGAAGCCATGAAATTGATCTGGGAGCGAATGAAGATTGTTATTGAGCCTTCTGCCGCTGTACCCTTTGCCGCAATTTTGAAGAACAAACAGGTATTCTCTGGCAAAAATGTAGGTGTCATTCTCACCGGTGGAAATGTAGACCTAACGAACCTTCCATTTTGAGCGAAAGAAAAATTTTTGTTGTAGCCAACAAGTTTGCTGGCAAAAGAAGAATTGAGCGACTTGTTCGTGAGCTTTCCACTTTTCTTCAAGCAAAGAACTTGGTGTACGAGGTTTTTGATACCGAACAATTCAAGAATGCAACAAAAACTGTTTCAAAAAAACTTGATCAGACATACACTGACCTGGTCATTGTAGGTGGAGATGGCACCATCAACGAAGCAGTTAATGGGCTTCAATTTGATATTCCGGTCGCAATTGTTGCAGGAGGAACCGGGAATGATTTCGTGAGGAATGTCAACATTGGGAAGACAGCTAAAGAACAATTCGAAACGGCAATCAACGGATCTATTCAACGGATAGATATTGGGCAATGTAATGACCGGATGTTCTTAAACGGGGTAGGTATTGGATTTGACGGACAAATCGTAGAAGACATGATTGCCAAAAGGGTACCCCTATTGACTGGCCATGCAGCTTACTACTACCACGTCCTAAGAATACTCGGAAGCTACAAGGAGCGTCCCTTTTCTTATCATATCAATGACGAACACCTTCAAAGGGATTTGATCTTGCTAGCCATTGGGAATGGGACCACTTACGGTGGAGGGTTTAAACTAATGCCATCTGCGAAAGTAGACGATGGGTTATTGGATGTTTGCGAGATTGGAAAACTTTCTCCCTTGAAAAGATTCCTAAACCTCCATCGATTATCAACAGGTTCTCATGGGGCATTGAGTGTGGTCAATTTCTACCAATCGAAGGAAGTTCGGATCGAAGTTACCCCTTCGCTTTTCGCTCATATAGATGGTGAATGGATGGGGCAGCCACCATTTGACATCAAAATACTGCCTAAGGCACTACAACTACGCGTAGCTAAGATTTAAAGGTTGCTTTTCGTTTGAATTTGAAGTACGCCCAGGCGGCTATGGCAATAACAATGATGGAAATGAATTGTGAATGAGAAAGCACGTCATCAACAATAAATCCACGTTCTTCGTCCCCTCTGAATATCTCAATAACTGATCGACCTGCTGCATAGAGGATGATATAGATAAAGAATAATTGCCCCTCAAAACGCTTATGCCGCTTAAACATCAACAGGATCACCAGGATACCAAAGATCAATGCAGCTGAGTACAACTGGGTTGGATGAAGTGGGGTGTGAAGTGGCGCTTGAGATCTCTCATGTGTAAATGTCACTGCCCAGGGAATATCTGCCTCTATCCCGTGACAACACCCTGCAAAAAAACAACCCAAACGTCCTGTCCCATGAATGATCGTCGCAACAATCGCAATCCTATCCAACATAGGCCACACGGGCCACTTGTTCTTTCGGAAATACCAGATTGTAACTGGTATTGCAAAAAGCAATGATCCGTAAAAAACAAATCCAGTTCTGAAATTACGTTTCAGGTTATCGAATGAACTGAAATAATAACTCGGATTCTCGAGGTAAAAGAACAGTTTCCCTCCCACAAAAGCCGAGACAATAATAAAGATTGCGAGGTTCTGGATTTTATCTTTCTCAATCCCTAACTCCTTCTTAGCCACATGAGACATGTAGAAATAACCCATGGTAGCCCCAATCATAATCATGAAGCCATAGGTATGGATCGTAAAATTTCCTATAGAGAACAGTTCAGGATGCATGAGCAATTGTAAGGTTAAAAGAGAAAGAATACATAATCACGAATGAAAAGTTTTTGAGCTACCTAAGTGATCCATTTATAACTCGCTTTACTCCATGCTTCAATAGCGCCACATTAAAGTTAATTAGCATTCCAAGTTTGCAATCAGATAATTTAAGGTAGGTAAGTATTTGTGCCAGATGTACCTCATGAAGTATTTCAACCGCCTTCAGCTCAATGATGAATTTATTTTCTATCATCAGGTCAACACGATAACCAACCTCCATTTTAACATTCTCGTAGGTCAGTGGTAATGATTTTTGTCTTTCGATCAAAAGATTAGTCTTTAGTAATTCGTAATACAGGCATTCTTCATAGGCATTTTCTAAGAGCCCTGGTCCCAATGCTTTATGGACCTTCAACGCACTGTTCAATACAATCTTAGAGATTTCATTTTCGGTCATTTGTTTTAACCACTAAGGACACGAAGCAATCACAAAGGACACAATTTGATGTGCTACATCTAATTACATGGTGAACTCAGTGAGATCTTTGTGTCCATGGTGATTAAATTCCTTACCACGAAGACCCCAAGAATTCACAATGGCCACAGAGCTTCCTCACGACTAAGTTCTCCTAGTGATCTTCGTGCCTTCTTTGTGAACTTTGTGGTTAAAAACCAAACTTAGGATTTAAAAGGATTCTCCTCCGGACTGAGACTACTATCAAAAACCCGGATCGCAACCACATCTGCTTCAGCAGTTTTCTCACCCCTTTCGGATAGGAAATCACATTTTAGAACCGTTTTCTTGCCCTTTACTTCAATAACCCTGGCTCTTAGTTCAACAGATGTATTTGGGGTTGGCTTCAAATACTTGACCGAAAGCGTACCCGTAGCATATCGATATTCCGGTTCTGAATCAAGAGACCTGTTTTCACGCTTATAGGCATCCGCCATCGCTGTACCCATGCAATGACAATCAATCAAAGTGGCCATGATGCCACCATTCATTAAGTCGCTCCAGCCATGGTATTTTTCTTCTGAAGTCCATTGACAAATGGATTCATCTCCTTCCCAGAAGCTTTTGATTTGAAGCCCTTCATGATTGTGACCACAGCCAAAACAAACGTTCTCTAGCATGTGATCCTGAAAATATTTAGAGTCACTCATTTTTTTTATCTTAGAAGAAAATTACGTCGCAATAATAGGAGTTAATGCTAATTCTCCTACAGACTGGCCCTAATTTCCCAACCACCTTTCGCCTATGTATCATGTAATCGACTTACACTTCAATGGTTTTGAACATACCATTGCAGCCTTTCTCATCAAAACAGATGATGGACCCATTCTTATTGAAACCGGCCCTTACAGCACATTTGGCACCCTTGAAGGGGGCCTTGCGCTCCACGGATACAAGGTCTCTGATGTAAAACATGTCCTCTTGTCACATATTCATTTCGATCACGCAGGTGCAGCATGGGCCTTTGCCAAAGCAGGAGCAAAGATCTACCTGCATCCCTTTGGAGTTGATCACATGCATGACCCAACCAAATTGGTCGCTTCTGCAACAATGATCTACGGAGACAAGATGGATGAGCTATGGGGAAAAATGGAAGGCATTGAAATGGAGAACCTCCAGGCGATGAAGCCTGATGAAAAGGTCAAAATTGGAGGGGAACAGTTTGTTGCTCTGCACACACCAGGGCATGCCAAACATCACATTGCATGGCAATGGGGAGAGATCATTTTTGCGGGAGATCTTGCCGGAGTAAAGATCAATAATGGTCCGGTGGTTCCACCGTGCCCCCCTCCGGATATCGACATTGAGGCTTGGAATGAATCAATAGATTTGGTTATGTCGAAGAAGCCCTCATCACTTGTTCTAACTCACTTCGGTGAAGAAAAAGATCCTGTAGGGCACATGAGGGAAATGAAAGAGATCCTCAATAACTGGGCTTTTTGGATGAAAGTGAAATGGGAATCGGGTTATTCAAATGAGGAGATCACTCCCCAGTTCATGGAATACACTGCTAATCAATTGAGACAAAAGGGAGTCTCGGAAATTGGCATTCAACAATACGAAGCTGCAAATCCTTCCTGGATGAGTGTTGCCGGGCTGGTTAGGTATTGGAAGAAAAAGGGTCAGTGATCTGAAACAAGATTTACCAGTCGATCCAACATAAAATTCCAGGCTTTTGAGCGCGTCGCAAAATCCGGTGTTTCAATCTCAAATTCCTGAACCATGTGGAGTTCCGAATTTCCATCATCAATTTTGCTAACCTTAAAGGTCACAGTACTGGGTGGACGACCTTCAACTCCAATGTATCGATACGAAAATGATAAAAGCTTGGGAGCTTCGATTTCAATGTACTCACCTGTCACCGTGAAGCTTGTACGATCGCTTTTGAGATCAATACTGTAAGAACCTCCTGTCACCAGATCACATTTTACTTCCCCAACGGAAAAACCTTCCGGACCGAACCACTGAGCGATCAATTCTGGTTTCGTTAACCATTCAAACAATTCCCGCTGATTGCACTTAAAAGTGCGCTGAACGTAAACTTTATTTTTGCTTGTCATGCTTTTCTTTCTTGATCAGCTTGTCAAGTTTATTAAAAGATTCATTCCAGAAATCAGAGTAATAGGATATCCACTTGAGAGATTGTTTCAATGCTCCGTGATTCAGCGAGCAGATCATATACTTACCAACTTTTTCCTTATTGACAATTCCTGCTGCTTCAAGTATTTTAATATGCTTACTTAAGGCCTGGAAAGACATGGAGAAAGATTCTGAAATTTCCAGGATAGAAGCATCCTTGTTGTAGAGAATTTCTACAACCTTCCTCCTGCTCTTATCCGCTAATGCGGAAAATACTTTATCGGTCTGGTCAGCTTCTAACATTATGTCAGGTCAAATCCTGCTGCTATCAAATTTAAGTTTTCTGATTGTGGCGGAGAAATGGGCTCACTTGCTTTCAATGCAGCCCTGAACTGGTTAAACTCCTCGACTTCCTGAAGCTTGTTTAAAGTATCCTGATCTTCTGCCATATTGATATGAACAAATGTTTGTCCATCGTCCAAAGTAAATGACGCATACTGCATACCTGAGATTGGATTTTCTTTCAGCTTATCCATCACTTTCCTGATGTTGGCTTTGTTTGTCTCAACATACTCTGGCTTTACGGTGTATTGTACTCTTACTGCTTTCATTATTATTCAACTAGTTAGTTTAATATTAGATTGTAAACCTAACGCGTCATTCAACCAAAAAGTTTAATGATAAGGAAAAAATCTCCTGACTTCTCAAGAGATTTCATATCAAAGCAAGTTTGTTAGTGTCTTACTCGTATCTCAATGATTCCACTGGATTTCTTACAGCTGTAGTGAAAATCCTTGCTGAGGCTATTAATACAGCTATCACCAGAAGCCCGATGAACGGTGCCAGAATAGTAAAATAGGTTATCGCCTGATACACTGAAAAAATTGAAGCCATAAGTGCATCTATCGCTAAGTAGGACAATGCCGATCCAATGGCCGTAGCAATCAGCAGCAACCAAAAGAATTGACGGTTCATCAAAACCAGGATCTGATTGATGGTTGCTCCTAAGACTTTTCTTACACCAATTTCCTTGATTCTCTTAAGAATATTCAGAGACACAAGGGTGTATAGACCGATACTCGAAAGTATCAAAGCAAGAAAGCCTAGGAATGTAAACATCTTGGTGATGTTTTGATTGACCTCTACAACATTGTCAATAGTGTCTGATTGAAATTGAGAATTAAAAGGCTTATTGGGGGCAACTTCATACCACATGGCCTCCATCTTATCATAGAAATCAGTTGGATTCAGTTTGCTCTTTATCACGACAAAGTTCATATCCTCTTTGTCACAAAGTCTGAATCCGGAAGGCAACACAGGATCAAAGAAACCAAACTGGTAAAAGTTCTTCATGACACCAACGACGTTAAGACGCAACGTGTCACTTATCTGAACAACTTTTCCAATAGGGTCATCCCAACCCATTTCTTCCACAAAGACCTCATTAACGATCAGTGAGTTCTCACGATCGTATTCGTACAATTCCGGATCAAAATATCGCCCCTCCAATATTGTAAGGTCCATCATTTGATCATATTCAATACCCAGGTTTAGCAGGGACGCTTCGATCTCTTTATCCTCGGATTTGGCGTTCCTTATATAATGCCACCAACCAATATGGTTTGCACTCCCAACTGCATCTTCAACATCAGCGCTTGCTTTAACCAGGTTGTAATAGCCTTCAAATTCAGATTGTGAATTCACACGTACTCCTAAGATATTTTCCTTGGCAAATCCAATATCAACCCTGGATTGATACCTTGCATTGTTGGCAAAAGCCAAACTTGAGATTAAGGCAATAATTGTCAGGAGGTACTGACCACCTAACAAAAGCCTTGAAAATAGATTTGTCCCCCCAACCGACAAGCTTCCTCTCAAAATCTTTACTGGTCTATACCTGCTGATGTACAAGGAAGGATAACCACCAGCAATAATTGATGTCACGATCAGCAAGCCTAATAAAAATCCATACACTTCAAGATCTGATGTAAGGTCCAGCTTGATATCTATGAAGTCCCATAAAGCATCATATACCGGGGTTAAGTACATGGCCATCAGTACCCCAACTATCATAGCAAGGAAAGACAGTATAAGATTCTCTCCCATAAATTGAGCAATCAGTTGTTTCCTGTTGCTTCCCATCACTTTTCTGATACCTATCTCTTTCAATCTTTTACTTGAGATGGCAATAGAAGTATTGGTGAAATTAAAACAAGCGATCAGCAGCATCAGTGATGCCATAATAAATGGAACTACGATCGCCGGAGGCGGAGGAGGACTATTTAACCAGTTGTATGGCATGTCTGTAACGTGATTTCCTAATGAACTTAGGTCGACGAGATAGTATTTGGCTATCATAAAGTCCTGCCTTGCCTCATTTTGAATTTGTACGAAGTTGGAATTGATATCATTTAACAGGTTTTCAGGATATTGTCCATCTGTCATGACAAAAGTTCCGGCAATAAAATCACTCCAGTCATTGGGCTCAAGGCCTTCAACTTTGAGATAGTTATCAAAATGTGTCAATCCACTAAACCTTATGGAAGAGTTTCGAGGTATTCTTTCGAATACACCGCCCACAATCATTGGGATTTGATCGCCAGCTGGAGTAATTATATTGATGATCTCATTGGTTGGATCTGCCTCTCCAAAATAGCTCTCTGAAGTTTCTGCACTAAGAAGAATTTTAGTCTGATCTTTCAAAGCCTCACCACTTCCATATTTTAAAGGGAGAGAAAACATTTCAAGAAAATCTTCCTCAGCAAATCCAATATTCTGGTCAAAAACTTTGAGTTCCTTTTTTAGTACAAGGCCGCTAGATGCATATCTGCTTGTGTGAGAGATTCCTGTAAATCGATCCTTGATCTGATCCCCTAGCGGCAATGGAGTTATTCCGATTTGAACCTGCCTATTTTGAACATCTTTGAATCCATGCACTTTATAGATCCTTTCATTATTTGCATGGTTGCTGTCAAAGTCTGCTGCATACTTGTAATTGAGATATCCTACGATACAACAGGCAAGTGATAGTCCTAGTCCGATCAAATTGATCACGACATAGCTCTTGTTTTTTGCGAAATTCCGAAAAGTGATTTTGAAGAAGTTACGTAACATAGTCCTTTGAGTGTTAGTGGGTAATTAGTGACCAAATTATGCCAACAAATGTGCCACGTCACCTAACTTATTGACTATCTGCTACTTATAAAGTAGCAGGAACTACGTAGTGTCCAATTATGGACAACAAAAAGTTCGTTAGGACTTCCGCTTTACTTCTCATTGGCTATAGAAATAGATTGTGAAACTGTGAAAGAGGTTGCATCTAGTTCAATAGTCCATTCTATTGACCAACGAGTCTTTGAATATTAAATACAAAAAAAAATCTCCCGACCATTCGAGAGATTCATTATATCTGAAGTTTGCTAGTTCCTACTCATATCTCAATGATTCCACGGGGTTTCTAACTGCCGTTGAGAAAATCCGTGCGGATGCAATGAAGAGTGCCACGAACAAAAGCAGAAGAAGTGGTGCTAAAACTGTGAACACGCCAATTGCTTTGTAGACCGCAAAAATGGATGCCATCAGTGAGTCAATTGCAAAATAAGATAGTGCTGACCCGATCACTGCTGCGATTACCAGTAGCCAAAAGAACTGCTTGTTTACCAGGACAATTATTTGATTGACTGTAGCTCCCAGCACCTTCCTTACACCAATTTCCTTTACACGCTTAATAATATTGAGAGATACGAGGGTGTAAAGACCTATTGAAGAAAGCACTAAAGCAAGTATGCCCAGGAAGCGGAACATCTTCATGATATTAATATTCACCAGTTCAGCTGCTTCAGCTGCTGTTCCTTCGCCGTAACTGAATGGTGTATTCGGTGCTATCTCATACCATTTACTTTCCAAAAGTTCCGCCAGAGCCGGGCGATCTAGCTTACTCTTTACAATAAGGAAATTCATTTTTTCCTTATCAGCCAGTCGAAAAGCGGTTGGTTCAACAGGATCAAAGAATCCCTCCATGTAAAAATCACCCATTACTCCAACCACTGTAAGTCTTGTACTGTCATCAATCTGTATCATTTTGCCCAATGGATCGTCCCAACCAAACTCTTTGGTCAAAGCTTCATTTAGAATGATTGCATTTTCCTTGTCATAGTCATAAAGCTCAGGATCAAAATATCTTCCTTCAACCATGGTGAGACCCATAAGTTCCAGATACTCCAGCGAGAAATCCATCATGTCAACTTCTACTTCTGCTTCACCAGACCTTAGCGTTCTTCCATACGTCCACCAATCGATATGATGTCGAGTGCCGCATAAATCATCGATTTCTGGCATTTGTGCCACCAGGTTATTGAACTTCTCATACTCCGATTGATTCTCAACTCTCACAGCCATAATATTTTCCTTCTCAAAGCCTATATCATATTCCGATTGATACTTGGCATTATTGGAAAAAGCCAATGCTGAGATCAGTGCTATAGCGGTCAATCCATACTGACTACCTAAAAGGATCTTTGAAAACAAATTCCCTCCACCCAGTGAGAAATTTCCGCGAAGAATCTTAACGGGTTGATAGGAGCTGATGTACAGGGATGGATAACCCCCTGCAACAACTGATGTGAATATTAGCAATCCACCCAGGAAGAGATAAATTTCTGTATCCTGTTGAAGATTCAATTCCAGGTTGATAAAATCCCACATCGCACTATAAGCTGGTACCAGCATAGATGCTATTCCTATTCCGACTAGCATACCCAATAGCGAAAGGATCAGATTCTCACCCATAAATTGAAGGATGAGCTGTTTTCGATCACTCCCCATCACTTTCCTGATACCAATTTCTTTCAGCCGCTTGCTTGAGATTGCAATGGAAGTGTTGGTAAAGTTGAAGCAGGCAATCAATAGCATGAGAACCGCCATGATCATTGGTACGGTAACAGCAGGTGGTGGAGGGGGTTCATTTAACCAATTCGATCGAATGTCTTGTGCGTGCTTTCCTAGGTTCGTTAGTTGAACCATGTAGTACGCTCCTACTTGAAAATCATCTCTCGCTCGATTTTGGATCTCTATATAGTTCTCGTTGACATCTGTTAGCACATTGTTTGGGTAACTATTTCCATCCGTCATTACGAACGTGGCACTTACAAACTGCTTCCAGTCATTTGATTCTAACTCCCGGATCTTCAGGTAGTTATCAAAATGCGTGATCGCACTGAAGGTGATCGAAGAATTCATGTAGAAATCTTCAAGCACACCACCCACAGTCATTGGATATTGCTCGCCATCTTCATTTATGATCAAAATGATCTTTCCTACCGGATCTTCATCTCCAAAATAGGTCTCAGCAGTAAGTGTACTAATAATGATGCTACTCTTGTCCAGGAAGGCTTCCTTGTTCCCATATTTAAATGGAAACGTGAACATCTCGAAGAAGTCATCATCAGCAAAGCCGATCGTTTTGTTGAATACCTTGAGATCTTTTTTGAGGACTAACCCTGTTGAAACATATCGACTGGTGTGTGAAATCCCAGTGATCTTGTCCTCAATCTGACTTCCAAGGGGAAGTGGAGTAATTCCGTATGGAATGTCTCTACCCTGAACATCCTTGGTCATCTGGATCTTGTAGATCTTTTCATGATTGACATGATTCTGATCATAGTCTGCGGCATACTTCCAGTTGAGATACCCAACGATACAACATGCCAATGAAAGCCCCAGTCCTGTCATATTGATCAGGACATACGACTTGTTTTTCAGAAAATTCCGAAATGTGATTTTAAAGAAGTTGCGAAACATAGTCCTTCGTATGGTTAGTGATACAAATCGGCCAATAAATGTGCCACGTCACCTAACTTATTGACTATCTGATAATTATCGATTAGCAATAATCGCCCATTGTCCGTTACTGGACAACAAAAAGTTCGTTAGGACTTCCGCTTTACTCCTCATTGGCTTTTAATATAGATTATCATACAGTGAAAGGAGTTGCATGAGTATTTAATTAATCATTTTAGAGCGATATTTGATATGAACGCTAACCCGATAACCATGAACAAAATTCTCACCTTACTATTTATCATTTTCCTATCATGCGCAGGTCCAACCACCGACCTCACCGAAACAGAAAAATGGGAAGCTCAAGCCGAGCGAATTACCATCATTCGAGACGATTTCGGAGTGCCACACATCTACGGCAAATCCGATGCTGATGCCGTTTTTGGCTTGCTGTATGCTCAATGTGAGGACGACTTCCCAAGGGTAGAACGCAATTTTGCCTGGGCCATTGGAAGGTTAGCGGAAGCAGAGGGTGAAGATGCCCTATACAGTGATCTGAGAGCCAGGATGTTCATGACCAAGCAAGAAGCTATTGATAACTATGAGTCAAGTCCGGAATGGTTAAAAGAACTTTGCAATGCGTGGGCTGATGGGATCAACTACTACCTCCATACTCATCCTGAAGTTACACCAAGGGTAATTGAACGGTTTGAACCATGGATGACGATGTATTTCACAGAAGGATCCATCGGCGGGGATATTGAACGTGTTTCGACCAGGAAGATTCGATCATTCTATGAAGAGCCAGAGGAGCTAGCCTATGTTGAAGAGGATTTGTTTGAAGAGGAACCTGCTGGTTCAAATGGCTTTGCTCTGTCAGGTGACCTGACTGCTTCTGGTGATGCAATGCTCCTCATCAATCCACATACTTCTTTCTACTTCCGTGGAGAGGTACATATGGTGAGTGAAGAAGGTCTTAATGCCTACGGTGCAGTGACCTGGGGTCAGTTTTTCGTGTACCAGGGATTCAATGAAAACACCGGCTGGATGCATACTTCAACCTACACTGACGTGATTGATGAATTCATTGAAGATATCGACTTAGGTGTTCCGGGTGCAGATACACTTTTCTATTCATACGGAGATGAGAAAAGACCCGTGGAACGATATGATGTGACTTTGAAATACGACGATGGCGGAGAAATGAGAGAACGTACCTTCCCTGTATACCGTACACATCACGGGCCTATTACTCATCAAATTGATGAAAAATGGGTGGCTACCTCACTTATGTGGGAACCCGTTAAGGCATTAACGCAATCCTACACCCGAACCAAGAAGAAGAATCATGCAGAGTTTAGGGAGATGATGAATATTCGGACCAATTCCTCTAACAATACGGTCTTTGCAGATTCCGAAGGAAACATCGCTTACTATCATGGCAACTTTATTCCGATAAGAGATACTCAATTTGATTATACCAAACCCGTTGATGGAAGTGATCCTGCTACCGACTGGCAAGGACTACATGCTGTTGACGAAGCAATCACTGTCTTCAATCCGCCAAATGGCTGGATCCAAAATTGTAACTCAACCCCATTTACAAGTGCTGCTGAATACAGTCCTAAAAAGGAGGACTACCCAAACTACATGTCTCGTATTCCTGAAAACTTTCGCGGGATTCATGCAATCGATCTGTTGCTCAAAGCAAAAGATGTTACCCTGGATGGCTTGATAGAAATGGCATATGATCCTTATTTACCAGCATTTGAGGAGGTGATCCCAGGACTTATAAGTGCTTATGATAATTCAAGTGCAAAAAACCAATCTTTGGCTGAGCCAATTGATGTGCTTAGGAACTGGGATATGAAAACGTCTAAGGAATCTGTTGGAATGTCATTGGCACATTTCTACGGAGGATTCCTGCGGTCCACAGTTGATGTTCCTGAAAATCTTGTGGGCATGGATCGGTTCAACTATTTCGGAACAGGCCTACCGGAAAGTAGACGATTGGAAGTTTTTGCAAATTCAATTGAGGAACTTGAATCAAGGTTTGGCACATGGAATACCCCATGGGGAGAGATCAACCGATTCCAGCGATTAGATGGAGCCATTGACCTTCAGTTCGATGATGATCAACCAAGTATTCCTGTTGGATTAACCACCAGCCGTTGGGGAGCACTTGCTGCATATGGAAGCAGAACGAGACAAGAAACCAATCGAATCTATGGGACAAGAGGGAACAGCTTTGTGGCTGCAGTTGAATTTGGGGAAAGATTGACAGCTAAGAGTATGCTGGCTGGAGGTCAAAGTGGCGACCCTAATTCGCCTCACTTCTATGATCAGGCACAACCATATGCGGATGTTGAATTCAAAGATGTAGCCTTCTATAGAGAGGATGTGGAAGCTAGAGCAGAGGAAACTTATGAACCAGGGAAACGATAATCAATACCATCATGAAAAAAATACTAATCTTATTTACAGCTCTCCTAGCACTAGTTCAACTCCGTGCCCAAAGCCTGGTTGGCGCATGGGAGACCGTTTATTCAGATGACAATGGTCGGGAAGTTAAAATTGTAGCGATACTTACTGATAAGTATCAGGTAGCAACCTGGTACGACAACAAAACCGGTGAATTTATCTCGACAAATGGGGGATCCTGGTCAATCGATGGAAATACGGTTTCCGAAATTGTAGAGTTTGATACCCGTGATTCTTCCAGTGTCGGCACAACCTCCACTTTCGAAGTTGAAATTTCAGACAATGAAATCAGAATCCCAGATTCAGATTTTGTGTTTAAGCGTATCGACAATGGTACTCCAGGAGACCTCTCAGGTGCCTGGCTGATCTCAGGTCGGATGCGAGACGGAGAAATCAGAGAGCGAAATACAGATCGACCTAGAAAGACGATGAAGATACTGTCAGGTACCCGCTTCCAGTGGATTGCTTACAATACCGAGACCAAGCAGTTTATGGGAACTGGAGGTGGTAATTATACCACTGTGGATGGAAAGTACACAGAGAACATTGAGTTCTTCTCACGAGATAACAGTCGTGTCGGAGCAAGCCTTGAATTCAAGTATGAGATCAAAGAAGGTAAGTGGCACCACTCCGGAAACAACAGCCGCGGCGAACCGATGTATGAAGTATGGAGCGTGAGAGAGAAGTAACTACTTCTTAGCCCAGTTATCCCTTAATGTAATCGTCCGGTTAAAAACTAAGTGGTCCGAAGTGGACTCTTCATCTACCCTGAAATAGCCGATTCGCTCAAACTGTACCTGGTCACCTATTGTGGCATCCTTTAGGGACTCCTCTACAACTGCAATCGAGTTGATCTCCAATGAATCCGGATTCAGATGGTTCTTGAAATCATCATCGATTTCATTCATGTTTTCGGTCAAGAATAACCGGTCATATGATCGTACTTCAACATTGATCCCGTGTTCTACAGAAACCCAACCTAAGGTTCCTTTTACCTTTTTACCACTCGTATCCTGACCACTTCTCGTTTCGGGATCATACTCAGCATAGATCACACTGATCTCACCATTTTCATCCTTTTCAAATCCGGTGCACTTAATGATGTAAGCATACTTCAGACGTACTTCGCGATCCGGCCCAAGACGAAACCATTTACGAGGACTTGGGGGATCTTCCAAAAAATCTGCTCTGTCGATGTAAATCTCTTTTCCAAATTTCAACTCTCGAGTCCCGGCTGCTTCATCCTCAGGATTGTTGACTGCAGTAAGTATTTCCTCTTCCCCTTCCTGCCAATTGGTTATCACTAGCTTCACAGGATCCATGATTCCAAAGACTCGATTCGTCCGTTTGTTCAAGTCTTCTCTTACCGCATGTTCCAGCAATGCTACATCGTTAAGTCCATCCCTTTTTGCAACTCCAGTTCGCTTAACAAACTCCCTGATCGATTCAGGAGTGAATCCACGGCGTTTGATCCCAGACAAAGTAGGCATCCTGGGATCGTCCCATCCATTTACATGTCCCCCCTCTACAAGTTCTCTTAGCTTTCGCTTACTAACTACTGTATAGCTTAGGTTCAACCTGGCAAATTCGGTTTGTTCAGAAGGATAGATCTCTAGTTCCTTAATCAGCCAATTATAAAGCGGACGGTGAACTTCGAATTCAAGCGTACATAACGAATGTGTTACTTCCTCGATACTATCGGACTGGCCATGTGCAAAATCATAGGTAGGATAGATGCACCAGTCTGTTCCGGTTCGATGATGGGCTGCATGTTTAATTCGATACAGGATCGGATCACGCATATGCATATTGGGAGATGCCAGATCGATCTTAGCTCTTAATACTCGCTCACCTTCCTTAAAGTCTCCGGCTTTCATACGCTCAAAGAGATCAAGGCTTTCTTCAACCGGTCGATCCCTGTAAGGGCTTGGCTTGCCAGGTTCAGTTGGTGTTCCTCGCAAGGCGTTGAATTCGTCCGCAGGCAGGTCGTCTACATAAGCTGACCCTTTCTTGATCAATTTCACTGCCATTTGATAAAGCTGATCAAAATAATCCGAAGCGTAATATTCCCGGTCTTCCCAATCAAAGCCGAGCCATTTGATATTCTCCTTGATAGAATCGACGTATTCTGTTTCTTCCTTTTCAGGATTGGTATCGTCAAACCGAAGGTTGCATTTTCCACCATACTTCTCAGCCAATCCAAAGTTCAGGCAGATGGACTTTGCATGACCTATATGCAAGTAGCCATTTGGCTCAGGTGGAAATCGTGTGTGAATCGATTGATGCTTCCCCTCTTTCAGGTCAGCCTCAATCATTTGTTCGATAAAATTCAACGATTCCTTAGTCTCTTCCATGGGATTAATTGAAGCCGCAAAATTAGTTGGAAGCAGATGAATTTCTAGCCTTTATTTCATCAGATCAAAAGCTGCCAGTACCCTACGTCTACCCATCGATCCAATTTATATCCTACTTCCCTGAACACTCCTATCTTCTTGAATCCCAATTTTTCATGAAGGGCAATACTTCCATCGTTCGGCAAGGCGATCCCTCCAATGATTGCATGATGTCCGGATTGCTTAAGCGATTCTATCAAAGCGCTATATAAAGCTGAGCCATAACCCTTGCCAAATTCATCTTGATGTAGATATACAGATGTTTCAACAGTCCTTTTATAGGCTTTTCTAGGTTTATAGCTGGTGGCGTAGGAATATCCAACAATTCGATCATTAACTTCACAAACCAGCCATGGGAGGCTCAACGTATTGATGACCCGCTCTATCCGATCCTGCATTTCAAATTCCGTGACGGCCTCCAGTTCGAATGTTGAATGCGTATTCAGCACATAGTAATTGTAGATATCACTGATCTGCAAGGAATCCGTTATTTCAGCTGGCCGGATCATTTCCGCCAACTTAGTAATTATCACGAAATAATTTCCGAAAGATCAAAAGATTATCTGACCAATTGGTATTGATTGAGCTCCCCTTTGATGAATTCATCCAACAATTTGAAAAGCTTTTTTGGTTGATCATCGATCATAAAAGCATTCGTATCTGTAAGCGTCACTATTGAAATGTTTTCACTTCCCGGCTTTGCACCAAGCCAACTATGATGAAAAAATGAAGTCAGATAAGTCATTTCAGGATCGCTTAGCACCGAATCGGTGAAGGATGGAATCACCACTAAAGTTGGAGTTTTCAAACTCGCATATTCCAGGCTCAAATCAGTACAATAGGATTCACACAAGTATCTTACAGCAGTAGGTATTGGAACCGCTGACATAGTTTCCCAATATGCTACTGCCTTAACAGAGTCTTTTGTAAAAATCGGAGCTTGAAAATTCCCATCATCCCAGGTTTCCTTGTTCACTGTTTTGAACCATCTGGGGCCAAGGAATTTCTCAACATAAGCAATTCTTTGGTCCAGACTTCTTGGCTCATAACTTGGATAATTTGCAGTGAACTTGGCCATACCGCTAAGAATGATCACTTGTCCAACCTCCTCCGGATAGTCTAAAGCGAACCTCATAGTTATAAGGTTGCTATAGGTGAATTGACTTACCAGAATAGGTTTACTTAATCCTTTTTCCCTAATCAAATCACGAATTCCTTTGATCACTCCGTTTGTCCAGTGGAGTTCCCGGAAGTTGGATGAATCAGCGGGCATTGGAGGAGCCTGAGTACTACCGAAACCGGGGATAGTAACCGCGTAGATCTTGTAAGTATCTTCGTACTGATCGATGAAGTCCTTAAACATCGTCCAGTCAAAGCACCATCCTGGCACAAGGATCATGGATTTGTCGCCTTGCCCAAATTCCTTCACTTCTCCCAACTCTCCCCAGGTACTTGTTTCGTATCCTTCAGGATGAACGAAGTTATTGATGCCTTGCGCGTTGATGGTAACTATACCTATGAGCAGGCTGATTGTCAATAGTCTTTTCATGAGTTTTTGAGGTCAAGGTAATTTCTGACCTTCCTCCATAGGGCTTACTCAATTGATTGAGACCTGATTTTCTGATAATCTTTTGAAATCGCTAGGTGTCTTTCCCGTGAGTTTTTTGAAATTTCTTAGAAAGGACGCTTTATTCGAAAATCCACTATCAAATGCAATATGAAGGATTTTCGCATCTGTATAAGCCGGCGCTTGTAGCAGTCGCTTAGAATGCTCAATCCGATAATGATTGACAAGATCGTAGAAAGTGGTTTTCAATCCAACATTTAAGAGCTGTGATAATTGATGCTTTGTTATTGAAAGCATTTGGCTGAGGTCCTCTGCTGAGAATTCAGCTGTCAAGTATGGCTGATCCTGCTCCATCAGATCTTTCAATTGTTTCGATAGTTCATTCATTCGGACGTCACCAATCGTTGAGAATTCATAGTTTGACCTTGTCCCATTAGCCGTAAGTCCCGGGTCCAGAAAGGCGATGTAGCCGATCACATGAATGAGAATAGTAAGTGAAATGAGATTGAGATGAAATAGTAGATCATCCATCTCCGGAAATGGCATGGAGAGAAGTGATAAGATTAAGCTCAACAGAACGTACGAAGAAAAAGCAAGTGAAACACGTTTAAATCCGGTCAGCTTGCGTTTTTGCCTTGATCCCACAGGAAGGGATTTTCTGAGTATTCTAAAGGAGGCATAGAAATACAGGAACGTGCTGATGATGTAGATCAGGTATCCAATGAAGTAAATACTAAACCCATTGGATGAGTTGTCTGAAGCCTGACTAGCATCGAAAATCCGGACTTTTATTTCTCCACTCAGTAAAAAGAATGGTATAAGAATGGTTACCTCAAACACAAAGGGCGCTAAATGGATTAAGTCCATAATCCTAAGTTTGAAGTTAGGGTTTGTGGACGCTCTTACATAGGTATAAAACAACGGACCGATCAGAAAGATCAGTGGGAGTGTAGTGAAATAAAGGTGGGGAACACTTCTAATATATCCACTTGAGTAAATAACATTCTCAGTGAGGTAAAAAGTGAACAAAAGCAGTAAGAAAAAGAGGTACGTATTGTGCTTCCATGATCGCTTGATGACCAGAATTGAAGCCAGGAATATACCATGGAATGCCGCAAACAGGTAAAGGATTTCGAGAATGGACAAATTGAGGGACATGAGAATGGTAGCTTCTTAGTGAAGTTACGAATTCAGGCTCCTACTTACTGTATAAATGATAAACGGTTCGAAAGCGAACTCCTTATTACTCATCTCTTAAGGCTTCCACCGGATTCGTAACCGACGCTTTCACTAATTCGAAACTGATCGTGATCATCGTAATTAGCAACGCTCCCAGGCAAGAGAGTGCAAAAACCGACCAATGAAGTGACGTACGATATTCATAGTTCTCCAGCCATGAGGTGACACCCACAAAAGCAATTGGAATTGCCACAATACAAGAAACCGCAATGAGCACCAGAAAGTCTCTGGAAAGCAGCCTCCACAAATCACTGATCGAAGCACCAAGAACTTTTCGTATCCCAATTTCCTTGGTTCGCTGTTGGGCCATAAAGGATGCCAACCCGAAAAGCCCTAAACAACTGATCAGAATGGCCAGAACAGCAAAAATGCTCGAGAGGTTTCCAATCCGTTTGATCGCATCAAATTTTCTTGCATGTTCATCTTTCACAAAACTGAACTCAAAGGGAACGTTAGGTAAATGCTTCTCGAAACTTGCTTCAACGGCATCTATTGAGCGAATCATGCTTTGATCTTTAGGTAACTTGAAAACCATCCAGTTCACCATATCCTTAGGGTCAATGGTATAAATTGTTTGTCTTGTTGGGTTAAATGGAGACTCTATTAACAGATCCTTAATAACACCAATTATCTCAAAATCTCTGTTCAGCCATTTGATCTTTTTACCAATAGGGTCCTCGATCCCCATATACTTTACCGCTGACTCATTGAGGATCATCGTTGTGGAATCAGTTGCCAGGTCCTTATTGAAATCCCGACCAGCAATCAATTCCCAATCGACGGTTTTTCCATAATCATGACTTACCCAGATCACGGGAAACATTGGGGTAAATGCTGGGTCAATACCATCCCAACTAAGTCCATCCCTTACGTTCCAAACCTCAGTCAACGGACTGGAAGAGAGCGTCATCTCCTGGATTGCATTTGCTTGCTTAAGCTCTTCATAGATCATTGGGTATGTTGTGTAATGCTCGTCAGTTGACATCTCAACCATGATTATCCCTTCACTATCATAACCGATCGGGCGCTCAATCGTATGGCTGATCTGCTTCTGTACAATGATTGTCCCAATAATCAATACAATTGAAACGGTGAACTGAAATACAACAAGTGCTTTTCTCAGGGCATTCGCAGAGAGGCCGGTTTTAAAGGTCCCTTTCAATACCTGGATAGGGCGAAAAGAGGATAAATAGAAAGCCGGGTAGCTACCAGCAAAAAGACCTACCAGCAAACTAAACGCTATGCCAAAAAGCCAAAAGCGTGGATCTTCTAAAGGAACTGAGATCTGTTTATTGGAAAGGGTGTTGAAATATGGGATCACCAATGCAACGACAACAGTGGCCAGCAGAAACGAAACCAGGGTAACAAGGATAGATTCGCTAAGGAATTGGGCGATCAGTTGAGTTCTTACAGATCCAATAGACTTCCTTATACCTACCTCTTTTGCTCTTTTTTCCGACTGTGCGGTACTTAAGTTCATGAAATTGATACAGGCCAGGAAAAGAACAAAACACCCAATGATCCCAAACAGCCAGACGTATTGGATCTGTCCTCCTCTTTTGACACCATTATCCCAGGTAGATCTCAAATGCCAGTCTTGCATGGGGTGAAGAAAAACTTCCGCCTTGAATATCTTATTCTCCTCTTTTACATTGTTATACTTTGCCAATTTGATTGTTTCGCTTACCTCATCCATGATCGCCTTAGGGTTGATCTGAACGAATAGTTGAAATGAGTTATCATTCCAGATCTTTCGATCTCTGGCTAGCTGAACCCAGTCCTGTTCCGAAACATAAAGCTCCCAGGGTGCTATGAATGTCAGTACACTGAAACTGCTTGAAGCCGGGATATCTTTATAAACTCCTGTTACGATCACACTCACCTCATTATAGATCCTGACCATTTGTCCTGTTGGATCTTTTTCGCCAAATAGCGCCTTGGCAGAGGATTCTGAAAGTAGAATTGAATTGGGATCCTGAAGCCCGTCTCTGGTACCAGTCACCATTTCCAGAGACAATAGATGCGGTGCTCCAACATCCATGAATCCGCCCTTTCTTGATACTGCAGTACTTTCATGGGACAGCACATAGTCTCCAAACCACGAGCTCATCACGATCTGATCAAAGTTGCTTCCATAAGCCGTTTGCAATTCTTCTCCCAATGGATAAGGGATCGCATATCCCGTTTCTGTCACTCCATTGATCGTTTGATTCTGCAAAACTTGAGCAATGCGATCATAGTTTTTATGATTGGTGTTAAAAGTGAGTTCCGCCCTGATCCAGAGTGCAATCAAGATAGTGATGGTCAACCCTAAGGCTAATCCTCCAACATTGATGAACGTGTTTGCCTTTTGTCTGATCAGGTTTCTGTAACTGATCTTTAAGTTGTGCTTAAACATTCCGTAGTAATTGAGTTTTTGAGTTCCTTCAAATTTTTTAATTAACCCGGGCCGAAATAGCTTCACTACCTCCTTGGAGAAAAGCCAATCTGCTCGCTTACCTTCGATTTTCCACTTATCATATCGTTCCAACAGATCGCCTTCAATATCCTCAGCATAATCCGGTCGACAATACCATCGGAAGAAGGCCAGTGACCATTTCGGTGGCATGTTATTACTCATTGATTGAAAACGTAATTAGGAACAGCATTCCAAAGCCCTAACCGTTGATCCCTAGTGGCTTGCAGGACCTTCTTCCCTTCCGAAGTGAGAGAAAAGAAACGTTTCCGCTTACCTCCTCTGACCTTTGTTGCCTCCCCAAACTCTGAGGTCAGATATCCTTTGTCTTCCAATCGTCGAAGGACGGTTTGTAAAGAGCCAATACTAACTTTTCGATTCAATCGGGATTCAATCTCTTCGATAATTGAGAATCCATACGCCTCGTCTGTCAAGATGGCAACAGTTAGCATCACCACTTCTTCAAATTCTCCTAATTGATGTCTGCTCATGATTCATTTTTACCTTAAATGTAGTAATAACCATACACTTATACCTTATTTGTAGTTTTTATGTTTCAATCCGCCTTAAATTTTTTAGCTGATGAATATCAAAATCTTATGTGACCTAGCTCAGCAAGAGTGATGCTCTTCAACCCGAGATTTGGTTTTCTTCAACTTTATTTTAGTAAAAATGAACCTCACAGGTATTTGGATCGACCTTAGAAAAGCTATTGTAGTTCAAGTGAAAAACTCAGAAGCTAGAATCATGAATGTAATCGAATCGAACATGACCGTCGGTAACGTCAAAGGCGGTTCCAGATCATCTACTCCGTACGGACCACAAGATGCTGTTTCGGAAAGCAAAATGCTGGAAAAGAAGAAACATGTGTTAACTGCCTTTTATGAAGAAATTGAAAGCAAGCTTCCAACAAGTGATCACATTCACATTGTTGGTCCTGCGGGAACCAAGAATGAACTGAAAGATTATCTGCAGCAGTCTCACGATTTGAGAGACTTACCAATTACTTCTGAAGTCGCTGACAGTATGACGGACAATCAGGTGAAGGCACTTTTCAGGGATTTTTATAAACAACAACTAAGCAAATAGGATGGTCTACTCAAGAATCTCAACGTTGATGGTTGCTTTATTCATTTCGGCTTTTTCAATAGCCCAGGATGCAAAAGAGATCATTAGAAAAACAGATGAGAAGAGAAGAGGAGATGCCACTTCAGCAAATTTGACCATCAGTATTATAAGACCTAGTTGGAGTAGGGATATGGACGTCAAATCATGGTCAAAAGGAAGCCAGTATTCACTAATTCTGATAACCTCTCCGGCCAGAGATAAAGGAACAGTGTTCTTAAAGCGAGAGAAGGAAATATGGAATTGGCTACCCTCCATTGAGCGAAACGTCAAACTTCCTCCCTCTATGATGATGCAGTCATGGATGGGTAGTGACTTTACCAATGACGACCTTATCAAAGAATCTTCTATTGTAGAAGATTATGAGCATGCGTTACTCGGTGATTCAACTATTGATGGCAGGTCTTGTTGGAAAATTCAGCTCATTCCAAAACCTGAAGCCGCAGTAGTTTGGGGAAAGATCCTGACCTGGGTGGATAAGAACGAGTTTTTTGAGTTGCGAACCGAAATGTACGATGAAGATGAATATCTCGTCAACGAGGTGATCTTCAAGGATATTAAATCATTAGGTGGCAGGAATCTGCCATCAATCATGGAGTATATACCAGCAGAAAAAGAAGGCCATAAGACCGTCATTCAATATCATGACGTGGACTACAACGCCTCTTTTGGCACCAACTTCTTTTCTCTTCAGAACATGAAACGCGTTCGATGATGATACTAAAACTGGCCTGGAGAAACCTTTGGAGAAATCGTAAGCGAACACTGATCACTGCAGCATCGGTGGTATTTGCCGTTTTGTTAGCGATTTTTCTCAATTCTCTTAAGGAAGGGATCCTGGTCAGAATGCAGGAAAACGTGGTGAGTTTTTATTCGGGAGCGATTCAACTGCATCAGAATGGTTATTGGGATGATCAAACGATCAACAATACCTTTCTAGATAAACCTCAACTTTCTGAAAAATTAAAAGAGCATGAGAGTGTTAAAGAAGTGATTCCCCGGTTGGAGTCTTTTGCATTGGCTGCTTCAGAGTTTAATTCTAAGGGAAGTTTGATCGTTGGGATCGACCCCAGCAAGGAGGGTGTAATCACCAGGATAGATCAAAAGATAAGTGCTGGTGAGTTTCTGGAAAAAGATGATCAAGCAGTGATCATTACCACCGGTCTATCGGATTATCTTGAGCTTGGTGTTGGAGATACCATTGTAATTATCGGGCAGGGGTATCATGGAGTAAGTGCCGCTGGAAAATATCCTGTAAAGGGAATTCTGGACTTCAATTCCCCTCAATTAAATAAGAGTCTTATCTACATTCCTTTGAAAGAGGCTCAGTGGTTGTTTGGTGCAGAGGATCGACTTTCCTCGCTTGTGGTCCATATTGGCAATATCAACGATTCTGAGATCATTGTTGAAGAACTTGGTTCTGGTCTATCCCAAGATTATGAGATCATGAGTTGGAAGACGCTTCTTCCGGAGTTAGACCAGATCATAGAAGGAGAACGAAGAGAGAACATTATCTTCCTATTCGTCCTGTACCTTATCATTTCGTTCGGCATCTTCGGCACCATCCTGATGATGACCATGGAGCGAAGATTTGAGTTTGGCGTACTGGTGGCTATTGGCATGAAGAAACTGAGGCTTTCATCAGTAGTCATTTTTGAAAATATTTTCATTTCACTTTTAGGAGCGATAGCTGGGACCATCATCAGCATTCCGTTGGTTTTCTATTTCAATGCCTATCCGATCAAGGTGACAGGTGAATTAAAGGAAGCTTACGAAAATTATGGGTTTGAACCGGTATTCTACTTTTCAACCGAACCCATCATTTTCTATTCACAAACCCTTGTTGTTCTGGTGATTGCAGGCGTACTTTCTGCATTTCCATTGGTAAAGATTTTGAGATTGGACCCTGTAGTTGCAATGAATACTTAACGTTTTTGAAATGTTAGCACTATTAGCCTGGAAAAACATTTGGAGAAATCGGGTTCGAAGCTTGGTCGTCATAAGTGCGGTCATGCTTGGCTTGTGGGCAGGGGCATTCATCATGTCCTATGTTTTTGGGATGATGGATCAGCGGCTGAGCGATGCAATCGAACATGAGATCAGTCATATTCAACTTCACCATCCTGAATACCAAATCGATAACAACCCTGAATTTGATATCGACCAAAGTAATCAGATTGTTAGTGACATTCAGAATAATTCGAGTGTCAAAGCTACTTCTGCTCGTGTACTTGCTTTTGGGATGATCAATTCTCCAACATCATCAGCAGGGGCCAAGCTCATTGGAGTAAATCCAGTCGACGAGGACAATCTTACCCACATTGCGGATCTGGTTATCGAAGGTGACTATCTCTCAACGGATGATAGGAACAAGATCATCATTGGACAGAAGCTCGCCAAGAAGCTAAAAGTGAAACTTCGCTCTAAAGTGGTCCTTACCTTCCAGGACCAGGAACGAAACATTGTGGCAGGAGCCTTCCGGATCAAGGGAATTTACAAGAGTTATAACTCAGCCATTGAGGATCTAAATATTTACTCCAATGGGACTGACATCAAAAGGCTTATGGGCAATGGTTCACAACATCATGAGATCGCCCTACTTCTGGAAGATCCTGAGCAGGTTGAAAACTTTAAGTCAGAATTGGCACAAACTCATCCTACACTGAAGGTTGAGAGTTGGAGAGATCTATCTCCTGAGCTACGACTAATGATCGAAACCATGGATCAGTCCATGTTCATTTTTCTTGTGATCATTCTGGTTGCTCTATCATTCGGGATTATCAATACCATGCTCATGGCTGTTCTTGAACGGGTAAGGGAAATTGGAATGCTCATGGCCATTGGTATGACTAAACCCAGGCTTTTCGGAATGATCGCACTGGAAACGATTTTTATGGTAATGATAGCTGCTCCTATCGGGTTGTTATTTGCCTTCGCTACCATTGAATATTTGGGAACCTATGGACTTGACCTTTCAGCACTATATGCCGAAGGTTATGCACAATATGGATTTAAATCAATGATCTACCCATCTCTCGAAGGGTCTTACTATGGGAGGATCATGATGCTTGTGCTGGCTACTTCGCTTTTGTCGTCCATATACCCTGCAATTACCGCTTTACGATTAAACCCTGTTACCGCAATTAGAAAAATTTAGTGACATGACTTCACCAATTGAACACTCAAACGCCCCACTCGTGGTACAAACAGAAAACCTCACAAAAGTCTATGAAGGGATCGTACCGGTACGAGCAGTAGACAATGTGAGTTTATCAATCGAAAAAGGTGAGTTTACATCCCTCGTGGGTCCCTCAGGATCAGGGAAAACGACTCTTCTCAATTTGATTGGTGGTCTTGATACACCTACATCGGGTAAAGTATTTGTTCATGGACAGGATCTAACACAGCTTTCAAAGAATCAGCTCATTGATTTTCGCCTAAGAAACATCGGCTTTGTCTTCCAGGCGTACAACCTGATCCCTGTTTTGACAGCCTATGAAAACGTTGAATTCGTCATGCTTCTTCAAAAGAGATCCCATAGTGAACGGCAGGCCCGTGTAGAGCAGTTATTACAAGAAGTTGGACTTTCTGAACAGGCACAT
Source organism: Cyclobacteriaceae bacterium (assembly GCA_965267415.1). Classification (GTDB taxonomy): domain Bacteria; phylum Bacteroidota; class Bacteroidia; order Cytophagales; family Cyclobacteriaceae; genus Ekhidna. The sequence continues at coordinate 2,799,181 of OZ253955.1, forward strand.
AAGAAGCCGAGCAAACTTTCAGGTGGCCAACAGCAACGCATTGCCGTGGCAAGGGCCCTGGCTTCCAAGCCGCAGTTTGTCCTCGCCGATGAACCCACTGCCAACCTGGATTCGAAAACTGCATCCAAGCTTCTAGACATCATGCTGAAACTCAACCAGGATGAAGGGATCACTTTCATTTTTTCCACCCACGACCAACGAGTAATTGAACGAGCACGTCGTGTGATCACATTGGTCGATGGTGCGATTGCAGCAGACGAAAGGAAGGAAGTAATGAGCCTCCAATGAAGCCTCTTATAAGATCAGTACTCATTTTCTTAGCATTTGCAGTATTCTTCACAGTCAATGCTCAGGAAGAAGAAGAAAAAAACTGGCAATTAAGTGGCTATCTAAAAAACCTAACCTCAGCAAGCTTTACATCCGATTCCACCACAGTAGACAACCTGATTCACAACCGTCTAAATTTTCGATGGTTTCCCAATGACTTTCTCAACTTTCACCTTCAATTAAGGAACAGGATATTCTGGGGTGAAACAGTGAAAGCGCTTCCCAATTACCCTGATCTGATAGATGTCAACAATGACTATGCAGATCTTTCGGCCATGACTCATGATGGAAGTTTCTTAGCTCACACTATGATCGATCGGGTTTTTGTTGAATGGTTTAAGAATGATTGGGAGGTTCGTTTGGGGCGTCAGCGAATTAATTGGGGAGTCAACCTTGTTTGGAACCCCAACGACTTGTTTAATGCCTACTCCTTCATCGATTTTGATTATGAAGAACGACCCGGAAGTGATGCCATTCGGATAAAGAAATACACAGGAGTCGCATCAAGTATTGAAGTTGCCTCCAATGTGGCAGACAACTTTGATGAAATGGTCATTGCAGGGATGTGGAAATGGAACAAGTGGAATTACGATTTTCAGCTATTGGCAGGTAAGGCTCAGGAAGATATTGCACTAGGAGTTGGTTGGGCAGGAAACATCAAAAATGCCGGGTTTAAAGGTGAAGTGACTTATTTCATTCCATACAATTCCGAAAGTGAAAGCCTCCTCTTTTCGATTGCAGTGGACCAATCATTTGAAAGCTCGTTCTATGTAAATGCCTCCATACTTTTCAACAGTGGAGTCCCAAGCAACCCTGGCTTGCAGCAAAGTCTTAATTTATTCAGCCAGGATAGGTTAACTGCAAAGGATCTTTCACCATTCAGATATGCCACATTTCTACAAACAAGCTATAGCTTTCATCCACTGATCAACGGAGGGCTGTCAGCAATCTACTATCCTAACCTTCGAGATCCCCTGTTTATCAACCCCAACGTCTCGATATCTTTAAAGCCAAATCTGGACCTGGACCTGATCTCACAGCTCTACTTCGATGAGATCAATAGTCCTTACAAAGCCCAAGTAAGGTTGATATTTGTTCGTATGAAATGGAGCTTCTGAGACTTCCCTGAACAAAGAAAATGTTAGGCCCCTTACATTCACCATAAGAAGTGAGATTAGAAAAAATCTTATCTATTAGTTTCGAAAAAAAAATTAAACCGAGATGAAATACCCAGCTTTTGTATTCGTATTGGCGATTTGCATATCAAGTTGCCAACAGCCTCAAGAAACTACAGAGCAGTCCAGTCCCGAGGCAGCTCCCAGCAACACAAGCCATCACTCTGAGAGCATTTCTAAAGTGATTCAGGCCCACGGCGGTTTTGAAAACTGGAGTAAGATGGCCCACCTGAGCTACTCAAAAGGAGAAGAGAAGACAGTCACTAACCTTTGGAACCGAAAAATAAGGCTTGAGACCTCAGAAAAGGTCATCGGCTTTGATGGAGAAAACGTTTGGGTAGCACCTGATAGTGTTGAAGTCGGTAATGCCCGATTTTATCACAATCTGTATTTCTACTTCTACGCAATGCCATTTGTAGTGGGAGATCCAGGAGCGTTTTATGAAGATGTTGAGCCAAGAGAGATTCATGGCAAATCATATAATGGGATCAAGGTGACCTATGGAGAAGGTGTTGGTGATACCCCGGATGATTTCTACATCTTATGGTATGATCCGGAGACTTTCAAAATGGAGTGGTTAATGTACACGGTTACCTTCCGAAGTGGGGCAGCCAATGAAGACTATCGGCTGATCAAGTACGGCGACTGGAATGAAATCGGAGGGTTGCTACTTCCAACAGCTTTCCAGTGGCACAAATTCGAAGATGGAGTAGAGGGTGAAATGACCCGGAAAGTGGTTTTTGAAAACATTATTGTTTCAAACGAGCCACCTTCAGAAGCACTTTTCACCATGCCTGAAGGGGCTCAATTAGCTCCAATGCCTGTGAGAAATTGACTTAGTCAGTTTGTCTCTTCAATGTGATCAAGTGCAATTTTGGCTTCAATCATTTCAATGATCTTGTTCGCCACAGGAGCTGATGACAAGTGATTTTGACCGGTAATCAGGCGTCCGTCTACCTCCACATGAGCTGAGCCCCTGGGGGCATAGTTAAATGTGCCTCCATGTAACTCAATTGTCTGAGTAATTTTGAACGGAAACTGTTGGTAGTAGAGCGCGTCCTGTTTTTCGTATTCATCAGGGTACCCATTGACGGTTTTGTTTTTTACCAGGTATTCACCATCAGCAGTTTTTAGATTTACAATACCAGCAGTTCCATGGCAGACAGAAGAAACAATTCCCTGGTGTTCTTCATAGATCTCCATAACGATCTGTTGGATCGCTTCATTTTCCGGAACTCCGTACATCGCGCTACCTCCTCCTACATAGTAAACCGCACTGTATTTTGAAGGGTCAACCATGCCAGGGCTCATCGTATATTTCAAGCCTGCCATAAAATCCTGGTTGTACAGAAGGGTTTTTTGCTTCTCTTCTGAGGTATTGATATATGCAAGAGGGACTGCTCCTCCTTCAGGACTGACGAAATCTATTGTGTAGCCTGCTTCTAAAAAAACCTGATACGCATTGACAATTTCTGAGTAACTGTTGCCTGTATGGAGCTTTGTATCACCATAAAAATGCGCGTTGGAAACAATGAACAGGATTCTTCTGCCATGTTGAACAGATTCTTCCCTTGTTGCTGATTTCGATAGTATTTTCCATTGTCCACCAAGCTTCTTTAACAAAAAGAGATCGACAAACCTGGTGTTTCTTTCTGGCATGAGAATTTCCACTTTAGCAGTTGCGATATCATTCGATTGATCGATAGAGATTATATCACCAATTCTTCCTGTGAATTTTCCAGGCTCATTCTTTTCAAACCAGGTAGCATATTCACTTGCTTTGACTATCCATAGTTCCTCGTCCTTTCTGGAGAGAAATAGGTTCGCCTCATCGTTAAATGCATTTTTGATCCTTTCAGGATAGCTGTAGGAAGTCCCTTCGATGTAATCATTAAGCGTTTCACTAATCTGTTCTCGTTCGGATTGTTGGGCTGATCCTGTAATGGCTATCAGTAGGCCAAGGCCTGTAATTAAGTTCTTCATTTCTTGTAAGTTTTTGTAAGACGGCAATTCTAAACTCAAGAATTGAAGACACTCTTCTTAATTATTAAAAGAACCTTTGGAATTATAAATCAGGAGAAATTTTATTCAAGAAAGTTCTTCTTGAATTCTGCAGGAGTCATCCCCTTTAATTTTTTGAAAGAAGCATAGAATGATGAATTTGATCTAAAGCCGCATTCACTTCCTATAGCTTCCAGCGTAAGTAAATGTCGTGTCTTCATCATCTTTTGTGCCTCATTCACACGGTATTCATTAACAAAAGCAGAGAAATTCGACTTTAAATTATCATTCAGATACTGCGATAGTAGATGTGCTGATACATTCAACTTAGAAGCTACATCCGATAGTTTAAGATCAGGATTAGCATATAACCTATCTGACTCAAATAACTCCTCCAGTTGACTGCTGATCTTTTTCTCCAAATCTCTGTCAATTCTTCTGTTAGCGTACTTGTATTGGTCAGAAAAGAAAAATGCCTTTTTCCTTTTAAACAGCCATAACAGAATAAGTAAATAAAAAACGAATGAAAACGACAGAGCCCCAACGATATAAGACGTATAGCTTGCCGTGCGATAAGCGATCCAAATGATCGTAATACCGACTATGATATTGATTAACCAAACTTCCTTGTCACTAAGGTCTCTTGTCCTGAATATGAAAGCTTTGAGAGGCTCCTTTACTTGAAGCAGTGAAAGAAAGATGTATACCAGCCATTGGGAATACAGGACCCAAAAAACAAAGAAATTCCACGCCTGGTTTGGACGACTGTATGGATAAATCATTCCAAATGCTATGAAGATCAATACCGGAGCAGCTATATGAATCATCCAGCTCTTTCCAAAGCGATAACCAAGTGTCTCTTTCACGTAGAGGTAGAGAAATGGCCCGATGAGTGAACAAGCTGCCAGTCCGATCTGAAAAAAGTATTCAGAGGTCTGAGGATAGAAGAACAGAAAAGTAGACTTCAGTATTCGAATGCTTATGACCAGCATTAGGGCTGAAAGAAAATAGGTTTCCCTGGTCCGATTTTTTACAAAGAAGGCAAAGTAGGATGCCAGGAAAAGGCCATTGAAGGAACCCAACACACTAAAAAAGAAAAGTAATTGTCTATCTAACTGCATTGGTCAGCTCAGCCATTGTCACTGGATACGTGTATCATGAAAACCGGCACGTTTCCATTGACCCTTTTCGTTGACCCAAATGTTTGTGACACGGATCTCCCTTGAGAAGGTGTTGCTATCTTCTACTCCACTCATCACGATTTTTCCAGTAACGATTGCTGTATTGCCATGAAAGGCAATTTCACGATCATCTAACCTGTATTCCTGAACCGTAAGCGTTCCATCTGCGATCTTGCTTTGCCGTCCCTTCAGATAGTTCAACCAGGGTTCTCTTCCAAAGCTTTTTGAGTTGCTGTTTGTATGGATGTAATTCGAAGTGATCATCTGATCGAGTGTTTCCACATCAGCATTTGCAAACGCTTGATTAAATGTCTCAAGTGCTTCTAATAATCCGGGTTCATCTGGTTGAACAGCGCTATCCTGGCAGGAAAGTACTGAAAGGACAACCATGAAAAATAAGACACGTTTCATCATATCTTTGAAGCTTTGTTTGTTCCTATGAGAAAGATATACACCGCAATTCTACTCTTTGTTGCAGTAATTACCGGAAATAGTCAGGATATCAATAAATCCCCTATTGAGAACCTACCGGATTATATTCGCCAGCTAACCTATTTTGGTGAGCGAGCAGATTGGTCCCTGGATGGGAAAAAGGTCTTGTTTCTTGAAAAAACATTTGGCGATGTTTTTGAAGTAGAGCTCGAAACCGGAGAGATCCGACCGATGACACATCATTTTTTCCATGAAGGCTTTGTCAGAGCACTTTACCTGGCCAACGGAGATATTTTGCTCTCGGGAGCGCCTAATTTCAATGCAGATGATCCCTGGAAAAGCAGAGATGCAAGGAATACGGAACTTTGGGTACTTAAATCAGATCTTTCCGGCCCTCCTGTCAAATTGGGTATTCACTGCAAAGAAGGTCCCGCTGTTTCAAGAAAGAACATGAAAATTGCCTGGTCACTTGGCTCAAGTATCTATACCGCAGACCTGGAGTATGACAATGGGAAACCAAAAATGAAAAGTTGGCGTCCATTGTTCCAGTCTTCTGACATGCCTTCACCTGTAAAGGGTTGGGATATTGAAACACAAAACTTCCGACCGAACAACGAAAACGAACTCATCTTTTATGCTTTTGGAGGAAATTTTGGATTTCAGGCAGAGGTCATGAGCTATAACCTGGAATCTAAAGTCTTCAAAAACTACAGCCAAAGTCCTGAAACCTATGATGAAGCAGAGGGGCCCTTCCCAGATGGAATGACTATTCTGGCTGAAAGTAATCGACATAGAACGAATTATAAGGGAATGAAAGAATTCCTAACACTCGACATCTATCGACTTCCGTTGGACGGATCAGGCGAAATGGAGCGGATCACCTACTTCAATGACAACCCAAGCTACAAAGCTTCAAATCCGGTAGTAAGTGATGACGGGAAATACATTGCCTTTCAATACGCGCGTGCAGAAGATGCCGCAGGTCAGGGACGAGGGATCCTGGTCCTGGATGTAGCCAAATGGGAGAAGCAGAAAAAAAAGTCCAAACGATAGGTTATGGTTTAACCAAAACAAACCTTCGTCCTTCCATCTCAAAATCATAGACGGCCTTTTCCTCCGAAAAATTCTTTGACTCGGTTACAAAGTAATTATCAGTTGGAATTTCATTTGTCCAATTAATGATTCTTCCTGATGCAGCGGTATAGTAGTATGAAAATTGGTAGGGCAATCGCTCAATCTCCTCTATAGTTACCGGTTTTCGAAAAGGTAGCTTCAATTCTTTCTCGAAAGAATCTCCAAGGAAAAACAGATCCTTACCGGAAGTGATTTCAAGTACTTGATCAGCATGATGAGTTGCGGCTATGTTGTCAGGGCTTTGACCTCTGATTGGAAACACCACTCTATCATAGAAAAACCTCAACATCATCATCAATAGGAGTGCTCCGAAAACCGGATGGATCTTTCGTTTCCAGGAAAGAAAAATGATAAGACAGATGATCAGGAAGGTAATCATGCTCCAGATAAATGAAACGTCACTCCTAACAAATGGAAGTGCCAACAATCCAAATGCGATTAACGAGGCAAGCACCTGAAAGATGACCCTGATCAATCCAGTGTGCTTCCTAATCGTATCGATGGAACAATGGAACAGGATCAGGTATAGAAAGGGCAGGAACATGTAAAGGTACCTGTCACGTACACCCGGTGAAATCCAATATAAGGGAATATTGAAAAGAATGAATAGGAATGAATAGCGTATCCATTTGTTCTCTGCTATCCTCTTTCGAAGATTTCTTGCAAAAGGGAAAAGCAAGCTTCCCGGGAGCATGATAAGCACGAGCAACAATGGAAACCTGACCAGCTGAAGGAAGTAGTCCAGGATTGAGGTGGCCTCTGTTGTTCGTCTTGAAGACTCGACAGTCAGTTTCACAATGAGTAATTCGGGATCGTTATAATCCGAATAAAGTGAAAAGTATCCTATAAGTAGAAATGCGCTTGACAATAATGCAATGAAATGAGCCGGATGGAACAGGTTTTTGTATTCTTTATGCCAAACGAAAAGTCCAAGAATTGTCAATCCTTGAAAGGCAATTGAAGGAATTCCCTTCATCAGGAAACCAACAACCATCAATAGATAGCTGGAGCCAAAAAGGAGAAGCCATTTTCTCTTGTCAAAGAAGTGAAAGAGGCAAATTGCCTGAAGCACAACTATGAAAGAATAAGTCATGTCTATCTCTCCCTGGAAGGAGAAATAGAACAGCATATGGCCGGATAAAACAAGAAATAGGGATGCAAGCTGTGCAGTCTCTTCACCAATTCTCTTTCTGAAAAAGAAATAGGTGATCAGGCTGACACCAATGATGGAAAGGAACGTTGGCAACCGTTCTACCCAGTTTTCAAACCCAAACAACTGAAAAGCACCTACCAGAAGCCAATTGAAAAGTGGGGGCTTATTGTAGTAAAAAGCACCATTGATAGTTGGTGCCCAATAATTTCCGCTTATCATCATTTCTGCCGCAACCAGCGCACGACGGGGTTCCTCAAATTTGAGAGGCAAGTAATCCAGCCGGTTGAGTAGTAAGAAAAGGATGCAGATCACCAGTAAGAACCGGACAGCAGAATGTTTTGGAATGATCGGGCCTTGATCCATCGGCCCCAAAATTAGATCATCCGCTCAAGGAAAAAGCTTTTCTTCAATTTCTCTCCATCCCTTAAGATCCTGCACCTAACCTTTAGTCCCTTTTTTCGCCTGAGTAATCCGGTGATCTCCGAAAGGCTTGAGTTTCTCAGGTTCTTATGATTAATGTTTAGGATGACATCCCCTTTTTCAAATCCACTAAGATCTGCCGGACTTCCCTCTTTCACATCTACCACCTCAATGGAATCAAGGTCTTCCCCCTTGGCATTCAGAGTCAGGCCACTCATGTCGTATTCGAATGCGCTTTCGTAGCGCTTCGACTTCTGGAAGTACATTCGTTTGTTGAAGTAGTCAATCGTTACATTGAACCGATGAAGTAACTCGCCTCCAATAGTTCCATACTCCGAACCCCGCTTGATCACCTTATTGTAAACACCTTCGAAAGGTGCTGAAAAAAGTACTTCCTGAAAGGTGAAGTCTGCTATAGCCAGTTCTTCTAACCTGCTCAGATAGCCCGGAATCTCTCCGCCGATACCTCTACCCAGCTTGGTTATTATCCGATCCTCCGGAATGAAGTCTGTGCCACTTCCAAGATCCAGAAGTGCTGCATGACTCGCCCCTGTATCTACCATGATATCAATGTGGTTGGTTCGATCATTCTGTGAAATGACTGTTTTCAAAAATGGCTTTCTATTCTTGATCTCAATTGGCACGGAAGTATATCTCTTTCTCGCTTTGTACCTCTGAGGGTTATGTAGGATCAATCTTTTGGAATCATAGTTGATCTCCACAATAAATCTGCTAAAAATGTCATATCCAATGATGCCATAGACCTCATCTCCAATATTTTCAGCCAGCTGCAAATAGTCATTCTTGAGGACGAGCATGTTCATGTTCTTTCCAATCAATCCCCCGGGGAGATAAAAGGTCAAACCATTTGCAACGTACGCTTCCACAGAATCGGCAATTCCAGGTCCAGCAACGATCAATTCTCGGATATAATTGACATCAAGTAGGTCAGCGTAGACTTTCTGAGTAAGGATGGGAGTTTCTACTCCAGTATCCAGGATGAATTTCAAAGTGAGAAAACGATTGATAGTTACCGGTATAACTATCAGGTTGTTATACTCCTCAAATTCAATTTCCACTTTCTTAGTGCCCTCAGGCATAGAAAACCCAAATTCTCGTTGGCCAGAGGCGGATGAACACAAGCATGTGCTCAATAGAATAATGAATACAATTAAGCTCGTAGTTTGGCTTCTCATGTAGAACTCTCTTATCAAAACAACTGCATTCATCAAACAACAGGATTGAAAACCAACCCTTATTTAGGACGAAAAATTTAGTTAAATAGATTTTGAATATCGTCCTTCGACAGGCTTTTTACAAAGCTTTCTTCTATTGAAATAAGATCAGTAGCAAGTTTTTGCTTCCTTTCTTGCAACTTCAGAATTTTTTCTTCGATGGTGTCTTGAGTGATATACTTGTAAGCAAAAACACTCTTTTTTTGTCCGATCCGGTGTGCCCGATCAATTGCCTGGGCCTCTGCAGCAGGATTCCACCAGGGGTCCAAAAGAAAAACATAATCTGCTTTGGTGAGATTCAAACCAGTTCCACCGGCTTTAAGGGATATTAAAAAGATCGGGTGATCGTCACTGTTTTGGAACAGGTTCACCTGCTCCTCACGGTTTTTGGTGGACCCATCAAGGTATGCATAATTGATCTCCTGTCCATCAAGGTATTCAGCCACAATTTTCAGATGCTTAACAAATTGGCTGAAGATCAAAACTTTGTGTCCCTTGGAAATTGAACTTTCTATCATGTACGTAACATCCTCAAGTTTGCCAGAGTCACCTTCATAGTCAGGATCGATCATGCGAGGATGGTTCGCAATCTGTCTCAGATGAGTCAACCCCTGAAGCAACACAATATGAGATTTTGAGATGCCATCTGTCTCAATCACATCCATTATTCTGCTCTTAAAGGCATTTTTCTCCTCTTCATAGACTTCACGCTGAGTTTCCGTCATGGTACAATACCTAACATTAACAACCTTCTCCGGAAGATCTTTTGCCACCTGGCTTTTATCCCTTCTCAGAATAAATGGCTTGATCAAAGCATTGAGTTTCCTCATCTTTTGCTCATCTCTTTTCTTCTCAATCGGTATCAAATATTCTTTTCGGAAATACGATTCGTTTCCGAGAAGCCCCGGATTCAAAAAGCTCATCTGTGACCACAAGTCAAGGGTAGTATTCTCAATTGGTGTACCTGTAAGGATCAACTTTCTACGAGAATTGAGCTTCCTAACTTTCTTCGAAATGATCGAGTCCGGATTTTTGATCGCCTGAGATTCATCCAGGATGATGTAATTAAAGTAGAATTCCGAGAGGATGTCCACATCCAGGCGAGTCGTGCCATAACTGGTGATCACCAAATCATAGTTTGCAAACTGCTTGCTGCATTTGTTACGGTTGATCCCGGTATAATTGAGAACTTTGAGTTTTGGTGTGAATTTTCTTACCTCCATTTCCCAATTGTACAGTAGAGAAGTGGGCATGATCAACAGGCTGGTAGATTCCGAATTAATATTTTTCTCATGCTGGAGCAATGATAGCGCCTGTATCGTTTTTCCAAGACCCATATCATCTGCAAGACATCCACCAAAGTTGAACTCTTCGAGGAATCGTAACCAATTGTATCCGGCCAACTGATAAGGCCTTAGCTGCCCCTTGAATGCTTCCGGCGTTTGAAATTCTTCAATCTGCTCAAAATCAAGCAATCTTTCCAATTTCCGTGAAATGGTGACCTTGGCTAGTTCCCCATCCTTAAGCTGGCGAACAAGTGACAAGTGGATCTTGTCAAGAGTGACATTACTTCCTTCCTGGCTCGTAAAAGCAAATAAATCCTTGTAACGCTGGATCCATGATTCCGGAATTACACCGATCTCTCCATTAGGCAGCTTGATCTCAGTCTTCTCTTTTAGGATGTGATCCCGCACAACTGAAAAAGGGATCTCAAATGAACCGAACCTGATCTTTGCTTTCAGGTCAAACCAGTCAACCTCCTCATTGACTTCCAGGTCAATGGATGATTCGCCAAGGAAGTAGCGTTTTCCATTCTGAACTTGCTGAAGTTCAAACTCCTCCAGGAGGTTTTTTTGACTATTGATCCATTCAAACACTTGCGTTTTTGGAAGTGTGATCCGGGAGTTTCTCAAGGGCAAACCGGATCGATCCAGCAACTTGATGATCTCTTTCTCACGGTCAATATCTCGACTGATCCGATGGAATACGTAATCTCCGTTGCTTTTTTCCAAAGACACACTCACTTTGTTCAGACGATCAGCTTTGAAATTATATGGTCCATAATCGAAGGATAATTCCATCAGTACTTTTTGAGAATCCTGTGTTTCCTTCTTCTCATCAAATAATGTGTTGCTGCTTACTCCCTGGACATCACTTAGTGTCAGTTTGGGTCGAGTAGCAGGTTTTTCAGTCACTATGTCAAATCCCTTAGCATAGACATCAAATTCGGCGATCAGAGGGCCTACAAATTTTTGATAATAGGTTTCCTCCATATCCTTTTGGATCAGGATAAATTTCTTGTTTAGAAATGGTTTTAGTTTATCCCCACTTACGTTCTTGCTGAATGTAAATAAGGTATCATTCGCAACCATCCAGGCCGGTTCCCGACAAAGCAGGTAACTATCATTCTGCCTGAACTCTATCTTTTCTCCCTTCAGCTTCACCGTAGGAAAATAGTGGGTGTTATCCTCGTTCCTGCGAAAATGAAACAGTACGGATGCCTCTTCATCGGCCACTGTTATTCGCTTCCAGGCAGGTTCGCCATCCTTCCCCATCTCAAAAAGATTCTTTCCTCCAAGCAAGGCACAGATCTGTCCTCGCCTCCGATCTACATAATTGCTTATCTCATCCTGTAGGAGTTTATCTCCATTGACTTTGTGGTAGGCTTTGAGAAAAAATAAATCAGGTTTGATCTTTTTCTTCTGGAATTTCATTGCAACCTGATCCTGCTGGATCTCGTCCATCAACTTGATAAGCTGATAGTCATTTTCATCCATTTTGGCCCCAAATTCCTCCGCGTTCTTGTGTGAAATATTCTGATGAGAATAGGTCAAATTTCCTTTCTCATTCAACTGAATTACAAAGGATTCCACCAGGTATCCCAGGTACTCATGCTCATAGAGCGAATAGACAATTTCAAACGGTTCTTCTGGTGAGACTTTCACAATGATTGACTATAGGAAAAACTTCGAAGCTAATAAAAAACACTTGTTTCTCCGGCAAGAATTTGTGAAGTATTTATTGCTTTATTGCAAGGCTTCCGATGCAAAAGATCTACTTGCCTTTAGGGCTGGTTGAATGGACGCTAAAATGGTAATAACGACAATAACAATTCCAGTGATCAGCACATCCGGCCACTCTACTTTGACAGGATAACTTTGCATCACGGCAGTCTCCATTCCCATACCCACAATGCCAAATTCCTGCTGCGCCAGGCTAAAGCCAAGACCAAGTATAATTCCAACTAATGCACCACTCAAAGAGACGATACCTCCCTCATATAGAAAGATCTTTCTGATAAGACCACTTGAAGCCCCATTGGCTACCAATACGGAAATATCTTTTTTCTTTTCAATGACCAACATGGTTAGGGAGAAAAAAATGTTTACCGAGGCAATAGCGATGATTGCCGTAAAAGTGATGAAAACAAAAAGTTTTTCAATCTCAAGCGTTTTATAAAGATCGGTGTGCAACTCATCACCTGTCTTCACTACAAATTCGTCACCTAGTTGCTGGGATAGGGCGTACTTCACCTCATCTGCATTGAATCCATCTCTTACTTTTATTTCAAAGGAACTCAGTTTGCCATCGTAACTCAATAGCTCCCTGGCAAATTCAAGCGGGACAAAAATGTAGTTTTCGTCGTAGAATTTCTCGATCGCAAAGACTCCCCCGGGCATAATATTCTTTAGTCTATAAAGGCGTTCAGGGTTAACTACTCCGGGAGCAATGTTTCTTGGGTAATAAAGCTGCAATGAATAGAACTCATTATTCATGCTTAGGGAGAGATCATACTGCACTCCACGACCAATCAACGCATAAGGGATACTGTCCCTTATGAGCGAGAATTCTCCATTGACCATCGCATTCCTGATGTTGCTGAACTGCTCAAAATTGCCGCTTACTCCTTTCATTTTAACCAGGCGTTGAGCATCCCGGTATTGAACCAGTACATTGTCTTCGATCACCAGTGTAACTGCCTCCACACCATCGACCTCTTCCATCTTCATTCCCAAATCCTCAGAATACTCAAAGGATTTGCCAAGCAAAGGAGTAACAACCACATCAGGATCAAAATTTCCGTACAGGGATCTTAACAAACCTTCAAGGCCATTGAATACTGACAAAGCAATAACCAGACTCATACTTCCAACAGCCACTACTATCATCGAAATGATGGAAATAATGTTGATGAAGTTTTTCTTTTTCCCGGAGAGGAAATACTTACGCGCTATGAAGAAAGGGACATTCACTCTTCCTCGTTCGTTTCCGGTGGAATGTCCAGGCTATCGATCAGTTTATCCATTTTGGATGCTTTTTCTTCTGTATCATCATGAAAGAATGCCAATTCGGGAATGATGCGCACCTGGCTCCCGATTTTACGACCTAACTTCAAGCGAACCTCACTTTTTATTTCATTTAAACGGTCAAAGACCTTTTCAGCACCAGCGGTTGGAAAGACGCTTAAATAGACCCTAGCTAATCCAAGATCAGGAGAAACATTTACCTCTGTAATGGTTACCAGCGCCCCCGAGAAGAAATGGTTTGTGTCCTGCTGAAATATTTCAGCCAGATCTTTCTTTAGTTGTCGGCCAAACTTTACCTGACGTTTACTTTCCATATTGCAAATATCCCAAGTTAATGAGAAACATGAATTGGTAGTATTAACGTAATTTCGATTGATAGATGCATTGGCTTAAAAACTAAGAAGTATTGCTCCGGTTCTTTCGCATTAACGACCCTTATCGGCTGATATTCATTTTTCTTATTCTGGTCCTTATCCGAATTGGTCAGAGTTTCTTTATTGAAGGCGTATTTGTGCTTGACTTAAAGTGGTTGCTTCTTGGTGAGTGGTTGGGCAAAGGATTTCACATGTACCGTGAAACCTATGACTACACTGGTCCCGTGGCTGCAATGATCTACAAATATGTTGATCTGCTGTTTGGGAGAAATCCATTTGCTCATCATGCTTTGAGCACAATAGTTATCATCATTCAGGCTTCTCTTTTCAACCGGATACTTTTGAAAAACAAAGCCTACGATGAGAACAGTTACCTGCCTGCTTTTCTCTACACAATTCTATTGGTCTCAATCCCTGATTTTATGGCGCTATCACCACAGTTGATGAGTGCTACTTTCATTTTGATGGGGCTGAGTAATGTTCTCCGAAGAATCGATAACCAGGTAACCGACGAGCTCTTCCTGAATTCGGGAATCTTTGTAGGTGTTGCTTCGATGATCTATTTGCCTGCTTCTATCTTTTTCTTCGTATTCCTTTTCTCACTCATCCTTTTTTCCTCAGCCATCACCCGAAGATTGCTGCTATATCTTTTTGGTTTTATGCTGATCATAGGATTGTGCATGGTATATTTTTACTGGAGAGGTGATCTTTCCTATTTCGTCAATGCGTATTTCGTGCAGGGTTTACTCATGGATGCGGACCAATTGCTTTCTCCGATTGGGATCATCAAACTCTCAGCAGCTTTTATAGTCATCTTTTTTCTTGCACTGTTTCGAACGATCTCCAGGGCTCGCTTAACTAATTTCCAACAAAGAGTTCAGCAAGTCATGTGGCTTATGTTCCTGGGAGGAATCGTATGTTTCCTTCTCTCTAATAAGAAGACCATACTGGATATAGTCTTCTGTGTACCATTGATCGCCTATTTTCTTACTCACTACTTCATCCTGCTTCGAAATCGCATCTTCAGATTCATTATGCCTGGATTGATCATTTTTGGTTCACTTGGATTCAACCTGTTTAGCTATAGTCAACTCACCGATGAGGTTAGAGTCAATGAGTTGAGTTCCAGAAGTAGCCGGGTGTTGGTGCTTGGTGAGAATCCGAGCTATTATGTAAGCCGGGAAGCTGGTTCGCCGTGCTTCAGTTTACCCATTTGCGAAAACGCATTCGATGGATTGGCTTATTATCAATCGTCCGCAAACATTTACAAATGGATCACGAGGGTGGACCCGGTATTGATTATCGATGAATTATCTGTCGTTCCTGCTTTGTTCGAAAGATTCCCTTTACTGGCCAGAAAGTATAGGAAAAACCTGGATGGCCACTACATTCGAATCAGCAATTGATCTTATCCACTCTTCTTTGATGTCTTCCTCCCTCAAATTCCGTGGTTAAAAAACTATCAACAAGCGCTTCCGCATATTCATAAGCAATAAACCGTGCAGGAATACAAATGATATTAGCGTCATTATGTTGTCGGGCAAGTTCTGCCAATTGAGAATTCCAGCATAAGGCAGCACGTATCCCTTCATGCTTGTTGGCAGTCATCGCAACACCATTTCCGCTTCCGCAAATGAGCACCCCTAGTTCACTTTCCCCGTTGGTAATGGATGTTGCCAGCGGATGAACATGATCCGGGTAATCAACTGATCCATCCGATCCTGGACCAAAATCATTAATAGAATGCCCCTTTTCTTTAAGATGCTCGATCAATCGTTCCTTATACTGGAAGCCGGCATGATCTCCACCAATTGCTATTTTCATTTGCTTCTACGTTCTACTCGTTTACAAATAAAGATACTTACCTGGTACAATCCCAACAGTGGGACAGCAATCAGGATCTGACTGAACGGATCGGGAGGAGTTAGCATCGCCCCCAGGATCAAAATGACAATGATCGCATGTTTGCGATATCTGGCCATTAATGATGAAGTAATTAGTCCGGCCTTAGTCAAAAAGTACACTACAACAGGCATTTGAAACAAAAGCCCGCAAGCCAGTACCAAAGTGGTTACTGTAGATATGTAGGAGATGATATCAAATTCGTTCTCTATGGAAGGATCTATCTGGTAGTTGGATAAGAAATTGATGGATATAGGAGCGAGAATAAAATATCCAAATAGAATACCTATCAAAAAAAGAAAGCTAACGGAGAATGTGGCTCCCCTGGATGCCTTTCGCTCTTTTGGGTATAATCCAGGCCTGATGAACCTCCAGATCTCCCAAAAAGCGTAAGGAAATGCGAGTACCAATCCAATAACAAAAGAAGATGTCAGGTGCATCGCAAATTGCCCGGTCATCTGCCTGCTTTGAATGATAAACGGGAGTTCATCGATACAAAGTGCAGAAGAATTGAGTATACCAGATAACTCACAAAGCTTCTGATAAGTCCAGAAATCTATTCTAGACGGGCCTAGAAGGATCGTATGAAAGATGAGATCTTTAGAAACAAAGGCCGCAACACTAAAGACTACAATTGCTATAAGTGAGCGAATGATGTGCCATCTCAGCTCCTCCAGATGATCCAAAAAGGACATCTCCTTGTCTTCTCCAATTTGATCTAATGGCATATTTATTTAAAGAGAGGGAATTCCTTCATCCAGCTATTTACTGATGTTTTGATTTCGGAAAGTTTTCCTTCGTCATCTTTATTCGTTAGAACTTCATCAATAATGTCAACAATGCGTTTCATATCACTTTCCACCATCCCACGGGTAGTTACAGCTGCGGTACCAAGTCGCATCCCTGAAGTCACAAATGGGCTTTTATCGTCAAACGGAACCATGTTTTTGTTAACTGTAATATCCGCTTTGATCAATGAATTTTCCGCATCCTTTCCAGTCAGATCTTTGGATCGTAAGTCAATCAACATCAAGTGATTCTCCGTCCCTTTAGAGATCACATCGTATCCTTTTTCAACAAAGGCATCTGCCATGACCGCAGCATTTCTCTTCACCTGCATGATGTAATCCATGTATTCATCAGACAGGGCTTCTCCAAAAGCAATGGCTTTCGCCGCAATGATGTGCTCAAGAGGTCCACCTTGCGTTCCTGGGAAAACTCCTGAATCAAGCAGTGAGCTTAATTTTCGAACAACTCCTTTCGGAGTTGTCAATCCCCACGGATTATCAATATCATCTCTTACCAGGATCAAACCCCCTCTTGGTCCTCTCAATGTTTTATGAGTAGTGGTTGTAACCACATGACAATATTCAAGTGGATCATTTAGCAATCCTCTTGCAATCAAGCCTGATGGGTGAGAAATATCGGCCATCAATAATGCTCCAACCTTATCAGCTATTTCTCTAAATTTTTGATAATCCCAGTCCCGACTGTACGCAGACGCTCCGGCAATGATCATCTTTGGCTTCTTCTCATTCGCTACTTTCTCCAACTGATTGTAATCAATAAGGCCGGATTCCTTTTCAACTCCATAGAAGTTAGGTTTATAAAGTCTACCGGAAAAGTTCACCCCGGACCCGTGTGTAAGATGTCCTCCGTGAGAAAGGTCGAATCCCAGGATCTCGTCACCGGCATTTAGCAGGGCAAGCATTACCGCAGCATTGGCCTGGGCTCCTGAATGAGGTTGAACATTCGCCCAGGTAGCTCCGAACAATTCCTTTGCACGTTCTCTTGCGATATCTTCCACCTGGTCAACTACTTCACATCCCCCGTAGTAACGCTTGGCCGGTAATCCTTCCGCATATTTATTGGTCAATACACTACCTGCTGCCTCCAGCACCTGCGGAGAAACAATGTTTTCAGAAGCAATCAACTCTATTCCGTCTATCTGTCTTTTCTCTTCTGCTTTTATTAGATCAAATACTTTGGTATCTCGCTGCATGCGGCCAAAATTAAGTGACACTGTTTATATCTTCGCAACTCTCCCTGCTTTTAAAATGGCTAAACCAAAAAGTGTCTTCTTTTGCCAAAACTGCGGAACGGAATCTGCAAAATGGGTAGGCAAGTGTCCTTCCTGCGGAGAGTGGAATACGTATGTGGAAGAAGTTGTCAAAGCCAGTACCTCACAACAACTTGATTTCTCCGTCAAGCCTTCGGAACCGGTAGACATTAACAATGCCCAATTAGAAAAACCAGGTGAGCGTCAAACAACCAACATCGTTGAACTTGACAGAGTATTAGGAGGTGGTATTGTCGCCGGATCTCTCATTCTGGTTGGGGGAGAACCGGGTATAGGAAAGTCAACGCTTTTGTTACAAATGGCTATCCGATTGCCTCTGAAGGTTTTGTATGTGTCTGGTGAAGAAAGTATTGAACAGATCAAGTTACGAGCGGATCGAATCGGTTCAAAAGCTAACGAATGCCTCTTGCTGGCAGAAACCAGCTTGTCTGCAATTATCAATCAGGCAGAGAAGGTTAGTCCTGACCTAATAATCATTGATTCTATTCAGACACTTTATTCTGATCGAATTGAGGCTGCCATTGGCTCAATATCCCAGGTAAAGGAATGCACCGCTCAGTTGATGAAGTTTGCAAAACAAAAACGAGTACCAGTATTCCTGATCGGTCATGTTAACAAGGACGGTGCGATCGCCGGACCCAAAGTCCTGGAGCATATGGTTGATACAGTCCTTCAGTTCGAAGGTGACCGACATCTTTCTTATCGAATTCTTAGAACTGCGAAGAATCGTTTCGGATCAACAGCTGAACTTGGCATGTTTGAGATGAGTGGGTCAGGACTGAGGGAAGTTGCTAACCCCTCTGAGGTACTAATTTCCCCACGGGAACCAGGGCTAAGCGGCATAGCTTTGAGTGCCACTTTGGAAGGAAGCAGGCCTTTGATCCTGGAAACTCAGGCACTGGTTAGTCCTTCTACTTATGGTACTCCTCAGCGTAGCACTACCGGATATGATTACAAGCGGCTGACTATGCTTCTTGCAGTGATCGAAAAACGTTTGGGTGTTCGCTTGAGTAGTCAGGATGTTTTTCTCAACATTGCTGGTGGACTTAAGATACAGGATACAGCATTGGATCTAGCAATTTGTGCGGCGATCTTTTCTTCGTTTGAAGACATCCCAATTCCTGATGATGTTTGCTTTTCTGCAGAAGTGGGTTTGGGAGGTGAGATCCGCTCAGTGGGGAGAATTGAATCCAGGATCAAAGAAGCGGAAAAACTTGGCTTCAAAAAGATCTATGTATCGAAGCACAGCCTTAAGTCTAAAGATCAGAAGCAATTTTCAATTGAGATCAAGGGGTTTGCAAGGTTGAGTGAAGCCTTCCAGGATCTATTCTCTTAGTTATTCGTCCTTATTTTTCTTTCCGGTTCTTCCGGTAAGGCTCTTTTTGGTTACACCGCGTGGAGGACTTTTTACACCCCCCGTTCTACCATTTAGACTTCTGGTATTTACTTTTTTCTTCCTCTTGTTCGGATTGCTAAGGTCTACCTCAGCTTTCTTTTGTCGTGGAATGACCGAATAAACGCCATCCCGTTTCTTTAGTTTGACCTTCTTACCCAAGAATGCATTGGTCGGAACTCCCTTGCTTTCCTGGACGGTTCCATCATTCTTTCCTCCACCCTTGCCGAACGCTGTGCCACTACCTCCGGCTCCTGAGCCAATCCCTCTTCCCTCAAAGATGAAATTGATCCCGAAACGGAAATCGAATGCTTCAAAATCTGGTGCAGAAAAATTGATCACCTGGTCAGCGGCCATATAAAATTGAACCGGCCCTCCTTTAAGTGTGAAGGCACCACCAATATTAAAAAACTGCTGTGGCATCTTCATTGCGCTCAAAGATCCGGTAAAAACACGACCAAACTCCCGGGTTACGCCACCACCATAAAGCATTTTCAATTGACCATGGATCATTCTGGCTCCTATAGATGCATACAGATCTGTTTTACTGTCGTAATGATAAATCCAACTACCGTATCCCTTTAGTGGGAGCCAGGTTGTGTAAGCTTCATTCGTCTCTTCTGTCTCAAATCTGCTGAACAAAGAATCCTCTAAAGCATCTCGTATATCTCCAACACCATCCAGGTTGATTCCACTGTAAGTAAAAGTTGAATCACTCAACGTCTCATTGACAATGTTTTCCTTCCAAGAAATGAAACCAATGTCCAGCAATGATCCGGCGATCGAATAGTACCTGGACAGTTTGTACTCTGCTCCAATATCAAATGCAAAGCCGGTATTTCCATTCATTACAAGGTGAGAGCCCAAATCCCCCTCACTTCCGTCGTAAATATCTACTCCGGAAGTCCTCAACTGAGCCTTTTTAAGCTCCCCTTCCAATTCAAAAAAACTGGTGCCTGTTGTCAGGTTGACCTTCATGTTTCCAGGAGTACTTGCGTCAAGCATTCCGACAAGAAATTTTGCACGTACACCAACATCCAATTGACGGTTGACGGGATAGGATAAGCCCAACCCAATTTCCCTGAAGTGAGTCGCACGCAAGCCAGCCTGGCCAATCTTTACTTCTTCTCCGAGGAAACCGTCATTCCCGTTCCAGACCATGTCAACAATATCTCTTGGATAAAGGAAGTCCGCTTCTATTCGTTCATTAGCAAAAAGACTGATGCCTAAACCATTGGGTAGCTTAGCTCCCAGATGGAGTATGCTGATCTTCGATTGAAAGCTCAACATGTTTTGCTTCTGAAGCTTTGACAAAACCTTATCAATATCTACAGTGATCTGATTATTCTCTTTTGTGAATATCTCGTTGTAGCTGAGCTTATTGTTAAAATGAAGATGAACTCCAGAAAGGACGGGAATTCCTACAAATACCTTTCCGTCTGGCATCCATGCCGGATTGAATTCATTGTTTTGGTATGTCGCATTACCTAAATGGAAAAAAGACATACTCGTCTGACCAACTAGAGTAGTGGTTAGGCTAAGAAGGATTATGGTGATTAGGGCCTTTCTCATCTACAAGTCTATGTTAACGGTGCCTCCTACACCTATTTTAACCTCCAGTTGATAGTCAGCAAGTATTTTCACAAAAATGTCTCGGGAGTTAAGACTTCCCGGTGTATTCAAGGTAACTGTAAGTTCAATGTATGACGCTTCTCCAAGCGCATCAATCCCCGCCTCACTCAAAAGGATGTCGGCAGAAATTCCATTAGGATCAGTTACAAATCCATTGATGTCGATAAATGGGGCATTGAGTACAATTTCTTCCGGAACAGTGTGCAGTGTGACACTATCCGCGTCTTTCATTTCCATTACCAGTGTACCTGAGAAAGGCATCTCATTAACCGTTACCACTCGAAGGAATGCAGAGTCAACATCTGAAACATCCAGCCCATCTGCACCAAGGCTCAATGTTCCGGATTGTTGCAGGTCTTCGAGACGTACTTCCATTGGAATCTCTATCTCAATAGAAGCATTCAATTGGTTGTTTTGAGTCACAAAATTGATCGCAGTAGTATCCTCTGAGTTGGAGATCGCATTGATATCAAAACCCAATCTCGCAGGCGAAGTAGCCAGTAGGTCAACGATGCTCGAATTTCCACTGTTGATTTCTATTGTAGTAGCTACCAATTCTCCGGGATTTGTCGTTGGGCTCATTTCTACAATTGGAAGGTTTTCGACAATGTCTCCTTCCAAAAAGGTTTGATTTCCTCCCATACCATCATCTCCGAACAGCCCGGAGAAATCTATACCTAGTGGAATCCCAATGGTATTCTCGAAATTGAAGCGCAGCGTTGGATTGCCGAAGAAGATCCCTTCTTCACCCATTTCCCTAAAGAACTCAATGTCCAGAGTTTCATTTCCAACCTGTACCGTGTCCTGTCCGAACTTACCCCAGATGACTGAAAATACCTGATTTCCATAAGTAAGATCAAAAGCTAAGGACTCAGTGCCCTGGAAAATATCAGCTCCTCCCAGAGTCAATGTTCCATCGAAATCTACTGTAAAAGTGTTTTCAACAGTTTCTGTTAGCAAGGTTTTATGAAATGCAAGCGATCGAACTGCAGTCGAAGATCCGATTCCATTGAGTTCAAGTGGAATCTCATTAACCGTAGTTACAGTGTTGTTAATGGTAAACGTCCAGTTGAGTGTGCCTGGTAAATCAGTAGTAACATTTACAGTGACTTCACCTGACTCGTAAAAGACCGAATCAATGGTTTCATCCCCATTGGGTTCATAGTTGAAAGTGAATGATTGTCCAAGGTTTACATTTCCAGGGCCTGCGATTGGTGTTCCCGGAACGCTAGTCAGATCAACTGTTCCATTATTGGCGATATCATCGATTTCGATGAAATCATTATCCGTCATATAGCTGGTGCTGTCAAAATAGAGCAGCGTAAGAAGCGAAGTGCTGTCTTCCTGGAGTTCAAGCTCAGCATCATCCTGGTTTTCGATGAGTTCACGCATCGTATATGTGACTTCCCCTAATGGAAGGCTATACGTACCCGTTATCGGTTGGACCTGTACGTCATCGAATTCCAGCTCATTCGTATTGCAGCCAGCAAACAGAATGGCCAAAGAAGCTATAAACACAAATTTTTTCACCTTAATTACAAGTCTGAGCTAAATTTAAAGTCTTATTGTATAATATTCCTTTTTTTTCGATTAAAGCCCAATATACCCTGTAAACCCCCGGTATGTAATAGTACTATTCGGAGATTTTCTTCAAATTTATCGGATTTAATCATATCCCAAACGGCAAAAAAGCTCTTTGCAGTATATATTGGATCGAGAGGTATGTTAAAATTTTCTTTGAACCAATTGATAAATTCGATCAGTTCGTGGTTCGTTTTTGCATATCCTCCGAAGTGATAAGCAGTATTGATTTGATAGTTGATCTTGTCAATACCAAATCTATCTAAAAGAGCTTCCAGTTCCATTTTCATGAAATCACCTTTGAGAGCGCTTATACCTAATACAATCTGATCTTCCATGACCCCATCTAGCAGGCCACAGAAAGTCCCTCCGGTACCAATAGGTGTCACAATCATGTCAAAATCCTCACCTATTTCTTCTACAATTTCCCTACACCCCTTAACAGCATATTTATTGGTGCCTCCTTCAGGTATGACATACGCATTTTGGACACCTGGAAATTGAGATAGGTCGTCCCTGTATTGCCGATAAATCGACCGCTCAACAAACCGCAATTCCATGCCTTTGGAACTTGCAAACTCCAGCGTTGGATTACTGTTTATCGACAGCTCCTCCCCACGAATAATACCAATTGTCCTAAACCCATTCAAATAACCTGCCGAAGCTGTTGCCGCAATGTGGTTGCTGTAGGCTCCTCCAAAAGTCACAAGGGTGTCAAACCCAGTCCTCCGTGCTTCTTCCAGGTTGTATTTAAGCTTTCTCCACTTATTTCCCATGATTTCAAGGTGGATCAGATCGTCTCGCTTTACAAAAAGTCGAATTTTCTTCTCATCGAGGAGCTCATGGTGAATTTCTTCAAGCGGACTTGGGAGCTGCATCCTTAAATTTACACCTATGTCAGACGAGTTAGCAGATTCTGATAACAGTCTCTTTGAGCATCATCAAATAACGGTAGATCCCGGGCAGGAATTAATTCGGATCGACCGATTCCTCATGGACCGTCTACCCAATATGACGAGAAATAAGCTTCAGGGTGGAATAAAGGACGGTTTTGTCAAAGTGAATGGATCCAATGTCAAAGCGAATTACAAAGTCCACCCAGGCGATCAAATCAGCATATTGTTTACCGAACCTCCAAGAGACGATGAGGTCGTACCAGAAGACATCCCGCTAGATATAGTTCTTGAAGATGACGATCTGCTCATTGTCAATAAACCTGCTGGTATGGTGGTTCATCCAGCCTATCAGAACTGGACCGGAACCCTTGTTAATGCGCTTGCTCATCACTTTCAGAATCTACCAGAGATGAAAGGTAACAGAGGAAGGCCAGGTTTAGTACACCGAATAGACAAAGACACGTCTGGTTTGTTAGTGATTGCCAAAACAGAAGACGCAATGAATAGCCTGGCAAAACAGTTCTTTGATCATAGTATTGAAAGAACCTATCTCGCTTTGGTCTGGGGAGTTCCTGAAGAACCCTCTGGCACAATCAACGTCAATGTCGGTCGTTCCTTAAAGGACAGAAGGGTGACAGCCAGTTTTCCAAAAGGAGATCATGGCAAGCGAGCTGTTACACACTACAAAGTGATTGATGACCTTAGGTATGTATCACTGGTCCAATGTCAGCTGGAAACCGGAAGAACTCACCAGATCCGTGCACACATGAAATACCTGGGACATCCATTATTCAATGATGTTACTTATGGCGGAGATCAAATTCTAAAGGGAACAATCTTTACGAAGTACAAACAGTTTGTCCATAATTGCTTCAAGCTAATGCCCAGACAAGCATTACATGCACAAACCCTGGGGTTCATTCACCCAATTACAAAAAAAGAAGTGTTTGCAGAATCTCCATTACCTCAGGATTTTGACGAACTCCTGAAAAAATGGAGATCCTACATAGACAACACTTCGTCATAGCGATTTAGCAACTTTCTTGAATTCTTTGACTGAGTCTTGTCGCTTAACATCTAGCCCAACAAATTCAAGCTCGATATTTCGATACTCCGCGTTTTTCTTGAAGTCATTCAGTATTTCCATTACGTCCGGATGAATGAAATAAGATCGTGACGCATCGATAAGTACTTTAGTGTTGTCAGGAATATGGGCAATGGTTTCAATCATGCTAGCCTTACTTAGGAAAGAAAGATTCTCTGCCAACTCAATGTAGATCTTGGTTGAGCCACTTTCATTAACAGTATTGAGTGCATAAGGCTTTTTGAAATTGGCATATAAGATCTCAAAAATGCCCACAATAAGACCCATTATAATTCCGATCAATAAGTCCGTAAATACAATTCCTAAAATGGTGACCAGATATGGAATATATTCGGATTTTCCTGAGCGGAACATTTCCTTGAAAAGAGATGGCTTTGCCAATTTGTATCCTACCACAATGAGTATGGCTGCCAAACTCGAAAGTGGAATCAGGTTTAGGATGTTTGGAATCAAAACCACTGTTACAAGGAGTAATATTCCATGGAAAACTGCTGAAAGCTTTGTCTTTCCTCCTGATTGGATGTTAGCTGAACTTCGAACAATAACCTGCGTAATCGGAAGACCTCCAATTATTCCTGAAAATGTATTTCCAACTCCCTGGGCGATCAATTCCCGGTTTGTTGGTGTGATCCGTTTCATCGGATCCAACTTGTCGGTTGCCTCGACACACAGTAATGTTTCCAAAGAACCTACCACTGCAATAGTTATGCCTGTGATCAATACATCTTTTCTCATTAAAGCCGACGGGTCAAACAAAGTAAACTGATCAAAGAATCCCGCTAAGGACCCTGCAACCGGAAGGCTCACCATGTGACTGCTGTCGATGTAAAATTGAGATCCCATAAAGAGCTGATTCATAACAATACCAGTGGTTACTACCACCAGTGGCCCCTGGATGATTTGGAAGACTCTGATCTTCTTCATGAAAGGCTGTTCCCAGACAACCAGGATCACCATTGAAATAACAAAAATGATCAACGCCCCATCGTTGATAAAATTCAACATATTCCAGAGCTCAGAGAATGTATTTTCTCCATCAGGCTGAATAAATTCAAGGTCTCCTTCCGGGTCTGCATCATAGCCAAAGGCATGCGGAATTTGCTTAAGTATGATGATGATTCCAATAGCTGAAAGCATCCCTTTGATGACAGAGGATGGGAAGTAGTATCCAATAATTCCTGCCCTTACCAGACCAAGGACTATTTGTGCTATTCCGCTTATGACTACAGCAGCTAAAAAAACCGGATAGAATTCAAGGTCTTGTATTGCGCCATACACGATTACTGCCAGTCCGGCTGCTGGTCCGCTAACACCAACAGCTGATCCACTAATAAGGCCTACGACGATACCGCCGATAATTCCGGCGATAACACCTGCCATGAGTGGAGCCCCGGAGGCCAGGGCAATTCCCAAACACAACGGAACTGCCACGAGAAATACGACTATACTGGCAGGTAAGTCAGATTTTAAGTTGCTAAACATGTTTTGCTTTTAAGATTTGGTTTTTGATAGATAAGATTAGTGAAATGTCAATCAGATGAATTGACTTGATTCCGGGGGTGGATCACTTATCTCAATGGTGGGATTCAACCAAAAACTTCCTGAGTGAAGCAGCGTGAATTCATGAAAGAGTGTACTCGATTTGAAAAGAAATATGTGTTTTTCGGTTTGTTTATCGATTTCCTCCTTGCTCTCCTCCTTACTTTCTGCGTCTTTTTCGGTTTCAAGCTCAAGTACCACTATTTCTTCCGCCACATGCATGGTAGCATCAAAAGCAAAATAGCAAGTGAGAATCAACGATAGTACACGTATGACGATTGTCGCTCTCATGTTTGTGCTGTAACCCGATCTGGCATCAATTTGTTTCACGATATCAAAAATTCTGCACCTGACACAGATTCAAGATAATAAAAAAGCCTCGTCCAGGATCAAATTGTTAGGAGTGAGTAAAGACCAGAAGCTCATCAATATACTCCCGGTTGTTACAAAGCCTCGGCACTTTATGCTGGCCTCCGAGTTTCCCTTTCGATTTCATCCAGTCATAAAATGTACCCGGCTCAACTTTATGAATAGTAGGCGAAAGCAGTGCAATATCCCGATACCTTTTAGCGTCGTAATCTGAATTCAGCTCCCGAAGTTTCTCATCCAGTAGTTGAGTAAATCGTTCCATGTCATCAGGCTCGTCCAAAAACTCAATGATCCATTCATGCCCTCCTTTGTTTCCATGGCCCAGGTATTTTGGTCCCGCAGTAAAATTATCGATGACTGCATTGGTTTTTCTGCATGCATCCGCAATAGCCATTTCAGCATTTTCAATGATCAACTCTTCACCAAATGCGTTGATGAAGTGCTTGGTACGCCCGGAAATTCGGATCCTGTAAGGGTTTACACTAGTAAACTTGACAGTGTCTCCGATTTTGTATCGCCATAGGCCAGCGTTGGTGGTAATAACCACTGCATAATTTTGATCTACTACTACTTCATCCAGCGTCAGGGTCATGGGATCGTCACTGTCTACCTCATCGGCGGGGATAAACTCATAGAAAATACCATAATCCAGCATTAAAAGAAGGTCCTTGCTATTTGTTTGATCCTGAATTCCAAAGAAGCCTTCAGATGCATTGTATGTTTCCATATATCTCATCTTGGGACTTGGAATTAGCTTCTTAAACAGCTCTTCGTAAGGGGTGAATGAAACAGCGCCATGGAAGAAAACTTCCAGGTTAGGCCAGACCTCCAGGATATGTTTTGCCTTCTTTTTGACGAGCATTTTTTCCAGCAAGACGATCATCCAGGTTGGAACTCCTGAAATGTTGGTTACATTTTCCTCTGAGGTTATCTCAACCATTTTATCAATCTTCTCTTCCCACTCATCCATCAAAGCAATATCCAGACTTGGTGTTCGGACCATTTGTGCCCACCATGGAAGGTTTGCAAGAAGTACCGCCGAAACGTCCCCGTAGTATGACTTGGAGTTTTCATCAAATTGATTGAGCTGATGACTCCCTCCGATCACCAGTCCTTTCCCGGAAAACATCTTCGCATTCGGATAATTATTGAAGTAGATCGAAAGCAGATCTTTGCCCCCTTTAAAGTGACAATCATCCAATGCTTCCTGGGAAACAGGGATGAACTTACTTCTTGCATTAGTGGTTCCCGAAGACTTTGCGAACCAACGTATCTCATTTGGCCAGAGCACATTTTGTTCCCCCTTCATGACACGTTCGATGAAAGGAAAAAGACCCTCATAAGAAACAACAGGGACCTGGGATCTGAAATCTTCGTAACTCCCAATGGATTTAAAGCCATGCTTCTTTCCGTAGAAGGTTGTGGAAGCCTTTTTGATCAACCCTTCCAACAGTTCCTGTTGAACCTCTAATGGATATTTCATGAAGAGCTCGATCTGGTGGATCCGCTTCTTCATTACCCAGGACATAATGGAATTAAACAACTCCATGGCAGCTATATCTTTCTCTTAAGTTCGAAATGTTTACCAAGATAAACCTTTCTGACCTGTTCATCATTGGCAAGGTCTTCAGCACTTCCGGCCTTCAGTAATTTTCCTTCAAACATCAGGTATGCACGATCTGTGATAGAGAGGGTCTCATTTACATTGTGGTCTGTGATAAGGATACCAATGTTCTTATTCTTAAGTTGAGCCACGATACTTTGAATCTCTTCCACAGCAATGGGGTCGACTCCAGCAAAGGGCTCATCCAGGAGGACGAAATTTGGGTCTACCGCCAGTGCGCGTGCTATTTCGGTTCTTCTTCTTTCACCACCTGAGAGAACCTGTCCTAGATTTTTTCGAACATGGGTAAGGCTGAATTCCTCCAAAAGTGCCTCCGCCTTTTCCTTCTGTTCTTTTTTGGAAAGATTGGTCATTTCTAACACCGCTAACAGATTGTCCTCAACCGAAAGCTTTCTAAAAACCGAAGCTTCCTGGGCCAGGTAGCCGATCCCCTTTTGAGCTCTTTTAAACATCGGTAATTCAGTAATGTCTTCATCATCGAGATAAATATTACCCTCATTGGGTTTGATCAATCCGACGATCATGTAGAAGGAGGTGGTCTTACCTGCTCCATTGGGGCCGAGTAATCCTACGATCTCTCCCTGGTTTACCTTTACCGAAATGTCGTTAACAACCTTCCGTTTTTTGTACTTTTTTACCAGATGTTCTGCTCTTAGCTCCATGCCTTAGAAATGCGCTGCAAGATATCAATCAAATCTGACATCCTTTAGGTTCAGTATAAGTGACTTTTGTTGCATGAAATTATTTTCCTCAATGTGATAAGCAGCCTGGAATGGCACACCTGGTTTCATTTGTTCCCCCTTATCCGCTAATCCGAAACCAATGAACTCATACATTTTTGTGCTTCCTACTTCATGCAGAAACCCCTTGATGTGCTCATCTTTCAGCACCTTAGGGCTCTCCTTTACTGTCACATTTTTTGTGCCAAAAACAGGTGATAGATTATCCGGGCCAAAAGGCTCCATTTGTGAGAGGATGCTGCAGGATTTGAAATTCACATGCTTCAGCGGTAACTCCGTATCGACATGAAGTTTGGGTATCAGTTGATCAGGTAATATTGTGGATGCCACTACTTCTTCAAATCGTGCCTTGAATGGCTCAATGTTGTCCAATGACAGGGTTAGCCCGGCAGCATACTTGTGACCTCCGAACTTCTCTAAAAGATCTGCGCATTGGATCAATGCTTCATGGATATCGAACCCTTCAATTGATCTGGCGGATCCCGTCGCTTTTCCGTTTGATTCAGTCAGGATAATAGTTGGCTTATAGTAGCTTTCGATGCAGCGTGAAGCGACAATGCCAATCACTCCTTTATGCCAGTCTTGCTTGAAAAGAACCGTCGATTTTAGATCAGAAGAGAGCTCTTCAATCATCTGAAGCGCCTCTTTTGTAATGCTCCGATCGTACTCACGTCGCTCGAGATTTTTGGCATTCAAATTATCCGCGTGTTGATCCGTAACCTCACTTTCACCAATTAGCAAGTTGACAGATTCCTTGGCGTGTGAAAGTCGTCCGGCAGCATTTATTCTTGGGCCTAGTGAAAAAACTACATCGGTTATGTTCATCCTCCCTTTTCTGCCTGCAACCTCAATGAGTGATTTCAATCCGGCCGATGGCTGGCTATTTAGCTTCTTCAGTCCGTAGTGTGCCAGTATCCGATTCTCTCCGGTGATAGAAACCAGGTCAGAGGCGATACTCACAGCCAACAGATCAAGGAATTCATAAAGCTTTGACTTGTCGATAGTATTCTGTTGGCAAAATCCTTCAAGTAGTTTAAAGCCTACCCCACACCCGGATAATTCCTTAAATGGATAGTCGCAGTTTTCCTGCTTTGGATCAAGAATAGCAAATGCATTCGGAAGCTCTTCCCCTGGCAGGTGATGATCACAGATGATCAGGTCGATCCCATGCTCTTTAGCTTGGTCGGCCCTATCTATAGCCCTGATCCCGCAATCCAATGCAATGATCAGATCAAACTCATTATCTGATGCCCATTGAACGCCTGTCTCAGAAATTCCATAACCTTCTGTGTACCTGTCAGGAATGTAGAATTCAAGGTGCCCTGTGAACTCTCTCAGAAAAAGATACATCAGGCTAACAGCCGTTGTTCCGTCCACATCGTAATCTCCATAGAGCAAAATTTTCTCATTTCGAAAAACGGCTTCACACAGTCGATTTACTGCCTTGTCCATATCCTTCATCAGGAACGGATCATTCAGCTTCGAGAGGCTTGGCCTAAAGAAAGATTTAGCCTCATCGAAGGTTTGAATTCCCCGTTGAATCAAGATTCTCGACAAGAACGTGTTGATATTAATTGATTTGCTCAGGCTCCGAACCACTTCTTCATCCTGCTCCTCTTTAAAAATCCATCTTTTTTCCATCTATCAGCCTAAAAGTAAGTTCTTACACTACTATTTTAAAGTTATGCGAGTATATGTATTATTTTGGCTCTTGATTTTCAGATGAAACTAGCTCTTAACGAGATATGGAATTTTCACAAACTCATTGAAGACAATGAGAAGGGCTGGTCGTATTCTTTCCATGCTGGCGAAGTAGAAGTAACGGGGATCAGTAATCAGACTCTCAAGGATTTGAAAGAAGATGATGATTACGATACAGAGCTTTTGCCCTCCTTGTTCACCTTCAGAGAGATTCTGTGGCAACCTGATGTATTTACTGATGCAGCAATGAGCCTTCCATCGCTTCGTATCCTAAAGGCTTTTTGCGAGGAATCCGCAGAAGAAATGAGTCAGAAAGAACTGGAAGTCAACAAGATCTACATTCCGCTTGTCAGAGGGCTGGGCAATTGTTGCGGTAAAGCGACCGAACGATTGGAAAAAAAGAAACCTGACGTCAAAAAAATCCTTGGAGATTTCCGAACCGGTGCCTTCCCGATTATCAAGTTTTTTATTTATCACCCCAAGAACAGGCACGATTATTATGTAGATGCTGTTAATCGACTCAACTATGCTGTTAAAATCATGCTTACCCAATTCCACGGAAGATATACTGAACTTGAGGACCCATTCTGGTTTGTCTCATTCGATACCAAAACGGTTAAAAAAGAGCCTACAAAGAAGCCCTCTGAACAAAGTGTAGAGGAATAAAGTTATCTTCAATCATGTCAGAACAGACGCCTAACCTTCCGGATCGGAGAAGATTTCTCCTGAGAAATCTCGTACGAGGATTTATTTGGCTTTTTGTCATTGTCGGAGGGTATTTCTATGCTCGAAATAATCTCAATTTCACGCTGGAAACAGTATTAGGGCCGGTATACGAAAAGCCTACGGTGGTCTACCTAATGTTTCTTTCTTCTGAAGTCATTTTTGGGATCATCCCCCCGGAGTTTTTCATGATCTGGTCTTTGAGGAGCGAAGTGCTGGGGAATTATATAGACAACATTATTTCACTTTCGCTTATTTCCTACACCGCTGGTGTTATCGGGTTTTTGATCGGTCAATACCTGAACAATACACAATTCTATAAGCAGATGAAAAAAAGGGTTTTTGGGAAATTTGAGAAACATCTGAATATGTATGGTGGATTTTTGGTAGTTGTAGCAGCAATTACACCAATTCCATTCTCAGGTATTGCTATGCTTGTCGGATCTGTTAAATACCCTTTCAAGCGATATCTCTATTTTTCATTGTTCCGTTTCGCCAGATTCCTGGTCTATTCAATGATCATTTGGGAAGCTAACATCTTAAACTAGTATGGGTACGAAAGGTATTTTACTTGTTAACCTGGGCACACCAAATTCAACTGAAGTTGGGGACGTACGAAAATATTTGCGTGAGTTTCTGATGGACAAACGCGTAATAGATATCCCGTTTATAGGCAGATGGTTGCTGGTCAATTTGATCATTGCCACTTTTCGGGCCCCCAAATCAGCTGCCGAGTATCGCAAGCTATTCGATGACAGAGGCTCTCCACTGAAGTATCATACGGAAGATCTGACTGACCTTCTGCAAAAGAGACTAAACAGCAACTATTCTGTGAAGTATGCAATGAGATACCAAAAACCATCGATTGAATCCGTGTTGAATGAATTCAGGGAAGAAGAAGTTTCAAGCCTTCATGTGATCCCTCTTTTCCCTCAATATGCCTCGGCAACCACGGGTTCAGTGATTGATAAAGTGATGGAGATCACAAAGGATTGGCAAGTGATTCCTGAGATAAAGTTTACTTCACAATTTTTGGAAGACGAGCTGTTCATTGAAACCATTGCTGACCTGGGTCAGCAAAAAATGGATAAAACAAAGTACGAGCATTTTGTTTTCAGTTATCACGGACTTCCTGAGCGACAAATTTACAAAGCCTCCTCAGGCGATTATTGCCAGCTTGGCTCCTGCTGCAACACATTGAATGAACATAATCGCTATTGCTATCGCGCCCAGTGTTTTGAAACAACAAGGCTGGTTGCGAAGGCACTTGGTATAGCTGATGATTCATACACTGTTTGTTTTCAATCCAGACTTGGCAAAGATCCCTGGGTGCAACCTTATACGGAAGAGGTTCTCAAAGACCTGGC
Organism: Cyclobacteriaceae bacterium; assembly: GCA_965267415.1. GTDB lineage: Bacteria > Bacteroidota > Bacteroidia > Cytophagales > Cyclobacteriaceae > Ekhidna. The sequence continues at coordinate 2,831,572 of OZ253955.1, forward strand.
TGAAAAAGGAATCAAGAAAGTGCTCGCTTTTTCTCCTGCATTTGTATCGGACTGTCTGGAAACAACCATCGAAGTAGGGGAAACCTACCAGGAAGATTTCATCAAACTGGGTGGTGAACAATGGGACCTTGTCCCGAGTTTGAATACGGAAGAAAAATGGGTGAAATGCTTAGAAAAGCTTATTCTCAACTAGCAATCAATCATCAGGCACCCACAGGCTGATAGAATTCCGCAAGTTTATCCACAGCGAAATCCACTTCCTCGATGGTATTGTACTTGCTGAATGAAAAGCGAATAGCACCTCTGTTTTGATCCCTGTCTAATTCCGCCAGGACATGAGACCCAATGTTTGATCCGCTTGTGCATGCACTTCCGCCGGAAGCTGAAACACCATTAATGTCAAGGTTGAACAACAACATGTCGTTATCCTCCGATGCTGGAAGGCAAACATTCAGAACAGTGTAGAGACTTTGGTCTATTTCACCAGATGTGCCATTAAAACCAACGTCCTCAATGTTTTCTTTTAGCCTTTCGATCATTCTCGATTTTAGCCCCTCGATGTACTTGCGATGCTCCTCCATCTTGGAATAAGCGATCTCCATTGCGCTGGCCAAGCCCACTATCCCGTAAACATTCTCCGTACCTCCTCTCATGTTCCTTTCCTGTGCTCCTCCGTGAATAAAAGGATTGATCTTGGTCTCGTGATTCACATACAGGAATCCAATTCCCTTGGGTCCGTGAAACTTATGAGCAGATCCAACTGCAAAATCCAAATTCAGGCCTCCCAAATCGTGTACATAATGAGCCATGCTCTGAACGGTATCCGAATGGAAAATTGCATCGTATTCCCTGCACAGATTCCCGACTCGTTCAAGGTCAAGGATGTTTCCTATTTCGTTATTGGCGTGCATTAAGGAAACCATCGAATTGGGGTTCGATTTCAGGAGTTCCTCCAAATGATCATAATTAACCAACCCGTCTCCATCTAATTCAACATAGCTAACCTTAATACCATCTTTCTCCTTTGCCTCGACCGTATGAGTGACTGCATGATGCTCGATCTTACTTGAGATTAGATGTTTTACCCCTCTGTCACGGATGCTGCATCTAATGGCTGTATTGTCTGCCTCGGTTCCTCCCGAAGTGAAGAAAATTTCCGAAGGTGACACATTGAGCAAATCGGCTACTTTCTTACGCGAACGCTCGATGGCCGTTCGAGCTTGTCTTCCGTGCCAATGGATAGAAGATGGATTTCCAAAATGCTCAAGCATGTATGGTTTCATCGCCTCAAAAACATCAGGATCTATAGCCGTGGTAGCTGCATTGTCGAAGTAAACTCTCATGGTCTTTGTCGGGTTTAACCTGAAATCAATTCCTTAATATCTAAAATCAACTTGTTGGCCAAATGCTCGGCTTTATTCTGACTTTCAGATTCTGCAAAGATACGAATTATTGGCTCGGTATTGGACTTTCTGAGCTGTACCCATTCCCTGTCAAATTCAATCTTCACACCGTCAATTGTATTGATTGGGTTTGAGGAATACTTTGACTCAATCCCTGAAAGAATGGCATCAACATCAATATCCTGGGTCAATTCGATCTTGTTCTTGGAAATATGGTATGACGGATAAGATGCTCTCAACATGGAAACATTCTTTCCATAGTGCGCCAGGTGAGATAAAAACAAGGCTATACCCGCAAGAGCATCCCGACCATAGTGTAGATCAGGCACGATGACTCCTCCATTTCCTTCACCTCCAATAACTGCATTGGTCTCTTTCATTTTGGCCACCACATGTACCTCACCAACCGCGGAAGGATTGTATTCACATCCATGCTTTTCGGTTATGTCGCGCAATGCCCTGGTAGAAGAAAGGTTTGATACCGTATTTCCTTTCTTGTGTGACAAAATGTAATCTGCCACCGCAACTAAAGTATACTCTTCACCAAAAGCTTCCCCATTCTCACAGATGAGAGCTAATCGATCCACATCCGGATCAACAACAATCCCCAGGTCGTAATTTCCCGTAGATAATTCATTTGAGATCTGTTGAAGGTTCTCAGGAAGAGGTTCCGGGTTATGAGGAAAATTCCCATTTGGCTCACAAAACAACTCTTTAACCTGAACTCCTAACGCTTTCAAAAGGGGCGGAACGGATATCCCGCCTGTACTATTTACAGCATCAACCACCACTTTGAAATTGGCTTTCTTAATTGCGTCAACATCCACAAGGTGGTGCTCAAGGATTTGCTTGATATGATAGTCGATGTAAGAATCATTGGTGGAGTACTTGCCAAACTTGGCAGGAGGCATAAACTCAAGTTCAGTTGACTCTGAAAGCTCCAAAACCCTTGCCCCCTCCGCCGCTGAAATAAACTCTCCTCTGTCGTTTAATAATTTCAAAGCATTCCAGCCAGCTGGGTTGTGGCTGGCTGTCAGGATAATACCTCCTTTAGCTTGTTCGGCAATGACGGCCATCTCAACTGTGGGAGTGGTACTCAATCCAAGGTCAACAACATCTATTCCCTGGTTGATAAGTGTATTGGCCACAAGTGCTGAAAAGGACTCCCCGGAAGGACGTGCATCTCTCCCAATTACAACTGATGGTTGATCATGCGATTCCTTTAGCCAGGCACCATATCCGGCGGCAAACTTTACTACATCAAGGGGTGAAAGGTTATCTCCGGCTTTTCCTCCAACGGTTCCCCTCAAACCAGAGATTGATTTTATTAGTGTCAAGGTGATTAGAAATTTATGCGGTGCGCAAATATAGAATGTGCACCAAAAGTATCCGCATTAAAAAGCTCAGTACTTAGCCAACACTTTATTGACCTCTGAGTCAGGGTTACCACATGAATCTCCCGGAGCAACAGTCTTTCCACAAAAACCACACGCCTGGCCGTCCTTATTTAAATAAGGGTTTTGTGAAGCACAGGTGCCCTTAAACTCTCCATTCTTCTTAAGCAGTATTCTAACAGAGAGAAGAACAAAAAAGAGAGCGAAAAAACCGATTGCAAATAATACTGTGGTCATCCCATATATTTTGGTTCAAAAATAGCCAATTTGCGTGTGTAATAGCCAAACACATGATTTCTCATTATAATTCACTATGAACAAAATCCTTGCTGCCTCAGACCCTAAAAGGAAGGAGAAATTGGAAGCTTTTGACCGCCTGCTTACCATCATGGACGAGTTGCGGGAAAACTGTCCCTGGGACAAAAAGCAAACCATGGAAACGCTTAGACATTTGACCATCGAAGAAACATATGAGCTCTCCGATGCAATCATTGAAAACAATCTGGATGAAGTCAAAAAGGAGCTGGGAGATCTCATGCTCCATCTGGTTTTTTATGCACGGATCGGTTCGGAAAAAAAGGAATTTGATGTCGCCGATGTATTGGACCAGGTATGCGATAAACTCATCCGCCGACATCCACATATCTATGGTGATCTGGATGTGAAGGATGAGGAAGCCGTGAAAGCAAACTGGGAGAAGATCAAACTCAAGGAAAAAGGAAATAAATCCGTATTGGGAGGTGTCCCAAAATCACTTCCAGCATTGGTCAAAGCCATGCGAATACAGGAAAAGGCTCGAGGAGTTGGTTTTGACTGGGAGAATGAAGACCAGGTTTGGGAAAAAGTGATGGAAGAACTTCAAGAGTTTCAGGAAGAAAAAGACGCAGCTAAAAAAGCTGGAGAATTTGGAGACCTGCTTTTCTCATTGATCAATTACTCGCGTTTCGTAGACATCAACCCAGAGGAAGCCCTTGAACGCACTAACAAAAAGTTCATTTCCCGATTCAAATACCTCGAAGAGGCATCAAAGGAAGACGGTAAGAATCTTGAAGATCTTTCGCTAAACGAAATGGACGCTTATTGGGAAAAGGCAAAAAAGATGAGCTGATCAGCTGACCTTATTCATCCTTATTTTACCCAAACCAATGACCGCTAGAACGACGGCAAGTAGCATCAAAACAATTTTGGTGGCTCTTTTCATATCTAATTTCAACTAAGTCCAAACCCGTCCAGCACAAGCAAGAGGATAAGGATAAAAAACAATAAAACAGTAAGTCTTTTCATAGTGGCAGTGGTTAAAGACTAAACAAAGTTCTCACTTAATACCCTACAAAAACAATACCTATTTTCAGGTATTTTTTTACAATTGATAAGATTTATTGGTGTTTTACGATCCGAACTTTCGCTTCATCTGTTTGGAAACTCTGCCACCAAACGTGAACATAATTACCGGGTAGAGCATGTAGATAAAGCCTCCAATCATGTGATTAGGAGCATTGCTACCAAAAATTCTGAAAGTGACAATGACAACCGATAAGAAGGGAAGTATACTCATGAACAGGTTTTGCCAAATACTCACTTTGGTCAAATAAGTCTCATACTCATCCAGTTCAAGTTCCTCCCTTCGTTTGTAGGAATGTCGATAAAGCCAGGCCATAGTTATGAATATCAACATGGCACCCAGACCATAGTAGATCATTAGTAAACGCATGTTGCTTTGGTTCATTTCTCCACCGAAAGCGGCAAGGTCCCTTCCTCCGAGTCCAAGTGCGACATCAGAAAAAAGCGTATAAAGAAACCTGGTCAGAAACTTGAGTGGATAGACGTAGATGAGCACCAGAAACAACAAAAACGTGTTGATCGTCACGGTTTTAATGTCTTGCAGTCCGTACCTAAGAAAGAAAACGTAATGCTGGTACCAGATCACCACAATCAGGACGATGCATACAAATGATGGCAAAATATCGTGAACAGCCTTCCGGAGTTCATCAAATGTTTCCGGAACAGTGGTGGATAAGACAACCAACGTAAATGAGACCGCAAATACCGCATCACTGAAGGTTTCAATCCGTGTTTGGTTGAGCCCTCTGTAGTTAAATTTTGGATCTAGCCCTACTAATTGATCTTTAAGAACGCTTCTCATGGCTTGGTTTCGGCGGCAAAAGATAACCATTCATCTATTAAATACTCCCTTGAAAGAAAATAATCAGGCGTTCTTCAAATCTGTCGTTTTGGTTTTCTACAACAAAACCTTATTGAACTTATGGGAAAAAACAAGCAACTTATTTTAGGGCTGGCTATGTGTTGTGTCGTTACACTGACGATGGCACAATTGAGTACTCCTCCCGGAGGAGGAAATCAAAGAAGCGTGGTAAGGCAATACATCGGAGCTGTGCCGTATGTCGAGATCGACTACAATAGCCCTGATGTGACAGGACCCAATGGTCAAAGCAGAAAGGGACAGATCTGGGGAGGATTAGTTCCGTATGGATTCAATGCACTCGGGTTTGGTTTGAGTACTGCTGACAACCCCTCTCCCTGGAGAGCAGGTGCCAATCAAAACACTACCATTGAATTTTCACATGATGTGCTGGTAGAAGGCAAGGAATTAAAGGCAGGTAAGTACGGTTTCTTTATTGCTCCTGCCGAAAGCGGTCCATGGACCATCATTTTTTCCAAGGACAACAACCACTGGGGAAGCTTTTTCTACCAGGAGGGTAATGACGCTTTGAGAGTAGATGTGGAAGCGAAGGACACAGAGTTTACTGAGTGGTTATCCTTCCAGTTCATTGACCGTCAGCCAACCTCTACAACAGCGGCGCTTGTCTGGGAAAACAAAATGGTTCCCTTCAAAATTGAAGTGAAAGAGAGTGACAAAGTTCACTTAGCAGCAATAGCAGCTGAGTTGAACAATGCTCCTGGATTTACATTCACAAATTACCAGGCTGCAGCAAATTATGCTTCCGGTGTAGGGGCTCACGAGCAAGCTGAGCAATGGGCTGAAGCAGCCATTTCAGCTCCATTTGTTGGTCAACGAAATTTCGGAACCGTTCAAACGAAAGCCAACGTATTACGGGCTGCTGGTAAAACTGACGATGCGATCACCCTGATGGACGATGCGATCAAAATGCCTGGAGCTACTGTATTTGCCATTCACGGTTATGGGCGTCAGCTAATTGCTGCAGATCAAAAGGATAAGGCATTGGAAGTATTCAAGTACAACGCCAAAACCAATAAAGGACAATGGCCTACAAATTACGGACTTGCCAGAGGGTATTCGGCCGTAGGCGATTTCAAGAATGCATTAAAATATCTTCAACTTGCGAAAGAGAATGTTCCCGCGAATGATACGGTCAACCCACCGATCATTGATCAGAACATTGAGAAATTGAAAAAAGGAGAGGATATCAATTAGATCTTAACCAACCTGTTCTAAATCTATCAACTCAGAATCCCGCATAGTGCGGGATTTGCTTTTTTATGGGCTTCTTAAGTTTAGATCGTACCCGCTAAGCTTAGAATTGGAGCAAATAAAAAAGGGAGCACCTTCGTACTCCCATAGCCGATCCTTCGCTGGTTGGACCGAGCTGATTCGGTTTTGAGTACCGAATCTAATCACCGCCTAATTTACTCGCCTGTAAATGTAGATAGTAAATATAACCATATTCGCTAGAGAATTGTTCGAAAAATCAACTTTTCTGACATCAATTTTAATATTCTTCTGTAATTACTTTGCGAAATGCGTCGATTTGCTCTAGTCCTATTTCTAATTCCATTGCTTGTAGCGGGGGGGAGCCTGGATCGTATTCGGCGTGCAATTGAAAAAGAAGAGTTTGAAAAAGCCTTTGAGCTCATTCAGAAAACCAGGCAAAAGGAGCCTGAAAACCCGGGGCTGGACTTCTTTTCCGCTCAACTATTCTTCATACAAAACTACTCAAGATTCAATCCTGATTCTGCCAGAATAGCCATTTCGGAGGCTCTCAAAAAGCACCGTCAGGCTTCTACCGAACTGATTGAAGACCTGGCTGAGGATGGAGTTACACTGGAGAAGATCACTCAATTAAGTGATGGTATCAGGGACCATATTTATATAAATACCCAAAACAGCATATCTGTTGAAACCGCAGAGCGATTTATGAGAACCTATCCCGGTTCACCATACCAGGAAATACTGACATTCAAACGTGATAGTATCGTCTTTGAGCGTGTAAAGAGAAATGACGAGTTAGATGTATATGAAGACTTTCTGACCAAATACTCCACCCCTGAATTTAGGGAAGAAGCAAGTCGAAGGATCGATGAGTTACGCTACCAGGTGCTAAGGCATAGTGGATCATTACCGGACTACTATCAATTCCTAGAAAAGCATCCGGAAACGCGTTTTCGAGACCCAATTGAGCACTATATTTTCAAAAGATCAACTGCCGATCACCGACCGGAAAGCTATCTCCAGTCTATCGCCTTCTCTCAAAGCCCTTCTCTCAAAAAAAAGGCGGCTGACATTTTGTATCATCATTCCAATACTCGAGGCACCTACCGTCACTTTCTGAGTGATTCTATCGCAGAAGTCAGGAAGGGTGATCAACTTCAGTTGATCCCGGCAATGGAAAATGGGAGGTTCGGATTCCACAGCGTCGACGGTCAACAACGTATCCCATACCTTTTTTCAAATGTGGAGTACACCTATAAGTGTGAAGTGACTTCAGACGATTGGCTCTTTGTCTCCAGCGATGATGAAAGCAAGATCATCGACAAGCTAGGAAGACCAGTTATTTCCGGAATTGAAGCTTATGAGGATTTAAGTGACGGTCTGGGAAAGGTCAGACAAGGTGGAGACTGGTACCTCTATCACAAAAGTGGGTTCAGAATTATTGATCACCCCATAACGGATGCCGAAGTTCTTAACGGTCGTTGGATCAAAGTCTTGCAAAAAGGGAAATGGGCATTGGTTTCATACTCTGGACATGAGATCACGAAATATGAGTTCGATGACATCCGTCTTCTTGGGAATTACTGGGTTTTTGAGCGAGAGGGATTGTTGGCAGTTTATACGGAGAAGCTCATTGAACAAGAATTGAATCAAAACGGACTGGAGTTGGAATTCAAGTTTGACGATCTTGAATTGATCAATGACAATATGCTAATCGGCTTCCGTGAAGATCGTGAATGCATGCTTGATGGGACCTTACGATTTTTGATCCCCTGGGGTAATTATGAGATCAACCCCGATCCCTCTGGGTGGTACCTTAAAACTTCTAATGGTTATCGGCTCTATGATTCCTCAGAGCAGGATATCATGAATAAGGTGCACCCTTATTTGGAAACAAATTCGGGCTGGCTTGCGCTCAAAACCGAAAGTGATTGGATGTTACTCCCTCGTGGCAAAAGTGTACTTCCATCCAGGGGATATGATTCCCTAAAACTTGTAAACGATCATGCCGCTATCTCATTGAAAGAAGAGGGAAGGCTTTTGCATTTTGCAAATGGCATCACAGTTCCAGTCAGTGAGAGTGAAACAATTAGTACTTTCCAGAATAATAATTCTTATGTTCTAAAGTCAGGTAAGGAAAGGATCATCTATGACAGCCTGGGAAGTGAAATACTTCAAGGAGCGTTTGAACAGATAAGCTTTTTCAATGACACACTCTTAAAAGTTGTATTGAAGAAGAAAACCGGGTTGATAAGTCTGAAAAATGAGTTTGTACTCAAACCCATCTATGATGCGCTTGACGAATCAGAGGGATTGATCCAACTGCTTCAAGGTGGGAAAATCGGATGCCTGGATCTTCAGAATGAGGTTGAGATGGAGCCAACCTATGCTTCAAGGATCGAACGACTCGGTGCAAACTATGTAACGAAGAAGGGAGAATTTTATGGTGTCATTGATGCAAATGAGGAAACGGTAGTATCCTTTCTTTATGATGAAATTCGCACCTGGAATGATACCGCATTTGTTGCAAGAGAGGCCAATCAATGGCTTTTTGTCAACTATAATGATGAAGAGGTCTGGGAGTCAGTTGACTACCTCACAGAGGTTGTTTCAAGTGAAAAAGAATCTATCTGGAAATTTATAAAAGATGGAAAGTATGGACTGTTGTCGAACCGAAATGGCATTTTGCTAAACCCGGAGTTCACAGATGTATTCAATATAGGAGAGCCTGAAAAACCAATCTTTTTTGCAGATCAACACCTGGATAAGGCCGGGTTTCATGTAGTAAGCTATGTAGATGAGAATGGAGAGCTGCTTTTCTCCAAGGCCTATGAGAAGATCGAGTTTGACCTTATTCTTTGCGACGATTAGCCAATTGCTCAAACAGTTGGTTGACTTGTTCAATTACGGAAACCGTACCTCCATTATCAATGATATAATCGGCGAGCGGTTGCTTCTCCTTATCAGAAAGCTGCTCACGAATAATTTTACGGATATCTGATTCTGTTCTGTGAGCGTCTCTCTTCAGAATGCGCTTTACCCTAACATCCTCATCTGCAACGACCAGCACTGTTGCGTCAAGTTCCTTGTATGATCCGGTTTCAAAAAGCAACGCGGCTTCCTTCATCAGGATCGATTGGCTGTCATTCTTACTTACCCAGGCTTCAAAATCCTCTCTAACTGCCGGATGAACGGCTTCATTAAGGAATGTGAGTTTTTGTGGATCACTAAAGGCCTGAGATGCTATTTCTTTCCTGTTCAACACTCCGTCTATGTAGGCATCCTGGCCAAAGATTTCAATGATCCTTTGCTTCAGTTCTGCATTTGAATGCATCAGCTCCTTTGCCTGATCATCAGCATAATAAACTTTGGCTCCCAGGATCTCAAAGATTTTGCAAACAGTGCTTTTCCCAGAGCCAATTCCACCGGTTACCCCAATGAGTTTTGGTTTACTCACGATACGACATTTTAACCGTATCAGGAAACACTTCTACTTCCAACGCATTTTCAGGATAGATCATGATGATTGCCGGAGCGGTCGAGTCGGTTTTACTGATCATATCATGGTCAACAATTACTTTGAAATCATCAGCGAAGAAGTCTTCCCTTAGTGATCGTTGCATCACAAAGTTTACCATCACGCCCATTCTGTCTGGCATTACCGAGGAATCGGAAGGAAAATTCAATAACTCAAGTGTGATCGGCATTTGCAGACGATCAAATCGCTCAACACCAAAGGTGATATTTACTGCTCCAGGATCAGAAGATATGCTAAACCCGTCGGGAAGTCCCAGGCTTAGGAAGCGGTCAAAGGACCGGTCAATTCCCTGAGATTCCATCTGAATGAAGTAGTCACTTTTTAGCGTATCAATAAAACTGGTTGGTCCGAAAAGGGTAACTGTATCCGGCATGATCCGAATAGGTGTCACAATGCGATAATCCTCATCCATGCTGATCTGCAAGGAATCCACCCTGAGCTTCATTCTTTTTGAGATCTTGCGATCAATGTCCACGAAAATTGTGTCCGTGTACATGAAATTGATCTGGAACTGGTTGAGGTGGTTCGTGACGATTGGAAGTAAAGTAGGTCTTGTGAGAAATTTGATCGAAACAGGATTGTCCGGCTCCAATTTGATCGGGTCTGCCCCAAACCAAAAGCTTTGTCTAAACAAATCCCATCCGCCTCCTGAAACTTCCAGCTCCACATACTCGGGCAGAGGTTTCATCAAGACTAAACTGTCCTGATCAAAAGTAAGCTCAATGGGATACTTTATCTGGGTATTGTACTGTTTCCCCAGGGCACTAAAAAACCAAAAGGTAGTTGCCCCTAAAAATGAGAGAATAACTACCTTCCAGCTCTTTGCCGGTATAAAGTATTTTTCAAAGCCCATTTGCTACATACTTTAAGCTACTTCTTTTGATTTAATCGTTTACTTGCTTCTAACGAGATAGAGGACTTTTCGATAAGTAGCTTGGTCCCTCTATCTACATCGATTAACACAGTAGTATCCGATATTTCGGTGATCTTTCCGTGAATTCCACCTACAGTGACAACCTGATCACCCTTCTTAACCTCTTCGAGGTATTTCTTTGTTTCCTTTTGTTTCCGCTGCTGCGGTCTGATAAAGAAAAAGTAGAAGATGGCGATCATACCGATGATTGGTAGGAATGAAGTAAAGTCACCTCCTCCGCCTGCTTGTAGTAATGTTGTATTCATTGATTGTAATTAATAAAAAAACCCTGGCTTCCGAGGGGGTCGGAGCGCCAGGGCAATGTTAATGAAATGTATCTCTTTGTAAAAGCTTATTCGCCTTCCTTGATCACATTGGCTTTAATTCTCAACCGTTGAGTAGTTGGCCAGGTATTCGCAGTGATCGTCACCGTTTTGTTCTGAATTCCAGGCTTTCCTTTACTGTTGAATTTCACCCTTAGCTCACCGGTTCCTCCGACAGGGATCGGCTCTCTTGGCCATTCAGGAACTGTACATCCACATGAACCTTTTGCATCTGAAATGATCAATGGAGCTTCGCCATTGTTTGTGAAGCTAAAAACGTGCTCAACCACATCTCCATCCTTGATCGTTCCAAAATCATGCAACTCTTCTCCGAAAGCAAATGCCGGAAGCGGACCATCAGGCTTTTCTGCCGGAGCGGCAGGCGCTGTATTGTTTACAGGAGTAATGGTAGGAGAGGTAGTAGAAGCAAGACCTCCTTTTCCCTCAAGTGCAGCTACACGCCCTTCCAGTTTAGCGATACGTGACTCAAGTTCGTTACTGCCACAGCTTGCAAGAATTGCAACCATAGCAAATCCCAAAAATGTTTTCTTTATTGTTTGCATAGTTATCATTTTTCAAAGTTGAACATCAAAAGTACGTCAGATCGACTTCTGATATTGCCAGAAATATCTTAATGATTTGTTAAAGATTGGACTTAATCCTTCTTGATTTGGCTAATTAGCCCATTTACGTCATCCAGAAGACGCTCTGCCTTGTCTTTAGCATCCTTTACGATCTTTTCACCGGCATCTTTTGCATCATTGTCCAAAACCTCTTTTCCGTCAATAACATCCTGGATAAATCCTTCAAGTTGCTTTTTCAAGCGGTCCAGCTGATAGGTCAAACGATCCCTGGTATTGGTCCCCTTGTCAGGTGCATAAAGTATGCCCAGGATACCCCCGGTGATAATCCCGATCAAGAATGCAAAAAATGATCCGCCTGCTCTGCTCATGGTAGTTTATTTGTTATCTATTAAACCTCTTCCGCTTTTACGGACTTTTCCAGCCGAAGTTAGTTCGTTTGAGAGTACATCCAAAACACCGTTCACAAATTGTTTGCTCTTTGGCGTGCTGTATTGCTTGGAAATTTCAATCGCTTCATTGATCGAGACCTTCATCGGAATGCTTCGACAAGTCATCATTTCAACCAACGCCAGCTTCAAAATGACCCTGTCGGTAAGCGCAATTCGATCAACATCCCAATTCTTTGTTTTGCTCGCAATCAGCTCATCGAGGTACTCATTTTCGTTGATCACACCATCATACAATTGAAGAAAGAAGTCGAAATCTTCTTTACCGTTCTTAGTAAGCTCTCCAAGTTGAAACGGTTCACCACTCTCCAGCCCTTTTATGGTCTTCAGTACAAGGCTTTTGACGATGGGTTGATTTTCCGACCACTGTAAGTCAAGCGTTTCCATGAATTGGACAATGTTTTCATTTTTGAAAACAACCTTTCTGAATACTTCATGGACAAAATGATTGGGGTCTTCCCCCGCAAAATAGGGTTCCAGTGCTTCAGAAGTTCTGACATTCTTTCGATACCAGTTCTTCAGTTCTTCCTGTTCAGAAGACCATCCAATGTTTTTGCTAGCTACCTGTTTCCTTAACGTCTCGTCTTCCTTCAATGCCTCCACAATGGGATTTCCAATAAAAGGTCCTTCGAGTTGACGGTTTTTTTTCTCAAGGAAACGCTTTTCCTGATGTTCAAATTCAATAGGCAACAAAAGAAACCTTAAATAGAATTCGAAGATGCCTTCTGCATCTCGCATCATCGCAGTTCTTCTGACCCTTGCTTCAGATTTGATTTGATCCTGAAAGTGTTGGATCTCTTTTTCAACATTCTCAAGTACCTCATCAGGAACTTCGCTTGATGCCTCAAGTTTTGGCTTGGAATGGTTCTCGGAAAAAAGTTGAACGGCAAGTCGTTTACGTTCCTCAAACAGGCCCTTATCTGAAAAGTCGTGCTTCGCGGGATCAAGTGAATGGATCTGTTCCAGGTTTGCCTTGGAGGCCTCTTTCAACGATTCCACTGTAGTGAAGTAGCCGTATAAGGCTTGCATGGCTTTTACCCGAAGTATCCTGCGATTTAACATTTCAAATTTTCTATATGCCCTCTTTTGGGCAAAAATAACAGTTAGTTATAGGCCTAGTTTGACTTTACCGACTTCTTCGATTCTTTTTAATGCTAATGCTAATGCCGCTTCATGTGAACTTACATTGTGATCTTCCGAATGATTGAGAACATCCAAACAAACGTCGTAAATATGTTCGGTAGATCCCATCACGCGCTCCTTGTTGTAATTGCCAAGATATTCATGGTATACATTGGCAATCCCACCAGAGTTGATCAGAAAATCCGGAGCGTAGACAATTCCGGCATTCTTTAGCATTTCGCTATGCACCTCTTCATCTTTTAGTTGATTGTTAGCCGCACCAGCTATGACCGCACATTTAAGTTCCGGTATGGTGTGATCATTCAAGGTTGCACCCAATGCACAAGGAGCATAGATATCCATCTCCATCTGATAAATTCCATTTGGATCGACAACTGAAACAGATGAGTGCTTATCTGTTACCGCCTGGATCTTATCTTCGAAGATGTCTGCGATGAAAACATTTGCATTTTCTTTGACCAGGTGATCGATCAGGTATTTTCCAACCTGTCCAACGCCCTGAACCAAAATATTCTTTCCTTTTAGCGAGTCTGATCCATAAGCTTTTTTTGCCCCGGCTTTCATCCCCATATATACACCGTATGCTGTCATCGGGCTTGGATCGCCAGACCCTCCCATCGTTACCGGTTTTCCAACAACAAACGGAGTTTCCATATTCATATACTCAATATCACGAAGTGAGATATTGACATCCTCTGCTGTATAGTATTTTCCATTAAGGCTGTTGATAAACTTTCCGAACCTTCGCATGAACACCTCGCTCTTCTGCTTTCTGGCATCTCCGATGATCACTGCCTTTCCGCCTCCAATGTTCAACCCTGCAAGCGCCGATTTAAATGTCATACCTCGTGACAAACGAAGAACGTCAGTCAATGCCTCTTCTTCTGTAGCATAGTTCCACATTCGGGTACCGCCCATGGCCGGGCCAAGTACTGTGTTGTGGATACCAATGATCGCTTTAAGTCCAGTTTGCTCATCATTGCAGAATACCACCTGCTCATGTTGCATCTCCTTCATTTGAGAAAATACACTTTGACTGCTTTTTACTTCGGGTTCCGTGTCTATCATCATAAATGAACTTTATTCTAATTTTAAACCTTCTCTGTGGGGTTAAAGATATCCAGGAAGGCTTGCAAAAATATCTCTTTTTCTATTAAACTATTTGGCAATCAGACTGTTATAAAATTTCGTGAAAGAGCTCTCGTACCTCAATAAATATCTGGCCAAGTATAAGTTTCACCTAATATTTGGAATCTTTTTTATCATAATCGCAAATTTCTTTGCAATAGTTCCCGCGGTTATTGTTCGTTACGCTTTTGATATTCTTCAAAGAAGTTACGGGATCTTTCAAGCCTTTGATGGGTTTGATCTCCAGGTTGGTACTTATGATTTGTTTGTATCAAGTATCATCATTCTTGCCGTACTGATCCTTCTTTCAGCGTTCTTCCGGGGGGTGTTTCTTTTTTTCATGCGCCAAACGATCATTGTGATGTCCCGTCATATTGAATATGATCTGAAAAACGAAATATTTGAGCATTACCAAACGCTACCCTTAAGCTTCTATCGAAAGAACAATACGGGTGACCTGATGGCCCGGATCTCGGAGGATGTAAGCAAGGTGAGAATGTACATTGGGCCAGCAATCATGTATGGAGTAAACCTGATCACACTCTTTATTATGGTTATCCCATACATGATCTCCATCAATCCTACGCTCACACTGTGGTCATTGCTTCCTTTACCAATACTTTCTTTCAGTATCTACTATGTAAGCAATATCATCAATAAGCGTTCAGAGGAAATACAGGAAAGCCTGTCTGGTCTCTCGACATTTGTCCAGGAGGCTTTTTCCGGCATTCGTGTGATCAAGGCTTTTGTTCGCGAAGAACAAATGGTAGATACGTTTGAAAAGGAAAGTGTCGAGTACAAGGACCGGTCCTTGAAGCTGGCGTTTGTCCAGGCTTTGTTCATGCCACTGATCATGGGGCTTATTGGTTTGAGTGTTATCCTAACTATTTACGTGGGTTCGGTTCAGGTATTTAGTGGTGATGTTAGTACGGGTAACATTGCGGAGTTCATCATTTACGTAAACATGCTTACCTGGCCGGTTACTGCGCTTGGTTGGGTGACATCTATTATTCAACGTGCAGCTGCTTCTCAAAAGAGGATCAACGAATTCCTTACAACCAAAACCGATATTGTTTCAGAAAAGAACCTGGAAAAAGAACTGGAGGGTCATATTAAACTTGAAAGCGTGGATTTCATTTATCCTGATTCAGGGATCCAGGCATTGAATAAGGTGTCGTTTGAGGTGACTCCCGGTCAGTCTATCGCAATTATAGGTACCACAGGCTCCGGAAAAAGTACCATTGCCAACCTGATCTGCCGGTTGTATGATATCTCAGGGGGAAGCTTGAAGATCGATGGGATCGAGATCAATGAATTTTCACTCAAGTCTCTAAGAAGTCAAATCGGATATGTTCCTCAGGATGTCTTTCTATTTTCGGATACGATCGAGAACAACATCTCTTTTGGGAATAGAGAAATGACCGGAGAAGAGGTGAGGCGTGCTGCAGAAGATGCTGACCTGCTCGAGAATATCAAATCATTTAAGAATGGTTTTTCAACCAAGGTAGGGGAACGTGGCATCACTTTGTCCGGAGGTCAGAAGCAGCGGGTGTCTATTGCAAGAGCAATTGCACGGGAGCCCAAGATCCTCATTTTGGATGATGCCCTTTCTGCAGTAGATACCAAAACAGAGAATGCGATCCTGAATGCCATGCAGCGAATTATGCAGGGACGAACTTCCGTAATTATATCTCATCGTGTGTCTTCAGCTAAACTAGCTGATAGGATCGTAGTGCTAGACGATGGAGCAATCGTGGAGCAAGGAACGCATAGTGAGTTGCTTAATGCAAATGGTGTTTACAAAGAATTACATGACAAGCAGCTAGCCAGTGAAGAAGCCGATGACGTGATTCAAACCAGCTGATCTATCGCTTCTGCTAATTTATGGTCACGGTCGGTGACAACATTTCCTGCATCATGAGTAGATAATTCAATTGACACTGTATTATAAACATTACTCCAATTGGGATGATGGTCCATCTTCTCTGCAACAATTGCCACTTTGGTCATGAATGAAAATGCTTCAACGAAATTTTTGAATTCAAAAGATCGCTTCAATTTGTTGTCTTCCTCTTTCCACATAGTGATTTCGTTTAAAGTGAGATAATCCCTTCAATTTCTTTGGCCGCCTTATAAACGGCGATCACTTCTTCGCTTGAATTCATCTCCGCAGAAATAGTCACACTAACGTACTTATTTCCAGAACTAGGAGTAAGCTTGACCTCTCCTCCTTCAACCAGCTTTTCCACTTCCGCTTGCTGGCCGGATCGTACGATGAATTTGAAAGTGTATAAACCTGGAAAAGTATGTGCTCCTTCCAGTTTTTCTTTAAAGATGCGCTCGCCTTCGTTCACTTTTGGAAGATAACAAAAAAGCCGATCTCCAAATAGACCGGCTTTCCTTTCTTTAAAGATTTTGTTTAGAAGAACTTGTATCTCATGTCTTCTATGGAAGCAAACTCCTTGATCGCATTGTCAATGTTTCTGCTAATGAATACCCTGAAATAGGTGTATGGGAAATCTGCTACGACGGTTGTGAATCCTAACCTTCTTTGAGCAACTTGGGGTTTGATGGCTGAGTAGTCGTCTTGCAACTCTGGCATATCCTTAGTCAGCAACTTTATCATGATAACCCCATCACGCACTTTGAATGCTCGCGTGTTTTCTTCTTCGTTAAGTGCAGTAGCAAGACCTATGGCTTCAGGAGCATAACCGATCGAGGTGACGTTGTTGGAAAACAACTGGAGATCAGTAGTGCCTGTTTTTGCCTCCTCACCATAGCCAGCGGCAATCTCAGAAAGGTCATTACTAGAAATGTTATTAAGCTGATCAACAAGGAGGTCGCCTTTCTTTTCATTGCGGACCAAAGTTGTTACCTGGTTACGTACCGTCTCAAGGTTTGCAACCCCTTTCTCCTGAATGTCCGTCATTGAAGCGACCACATATACGTCTTGTGAACTGATATCTCGAACATCTGAAACAGCTCCATTCTCTGCCTCATTGTAGAGCCATAGCACAAGTCCTCTTCCTTCGACGATGGTTCCAACCCTGTCAGCATTCCTATCAATGTTGCTGGCTTTCAAAACTTCGTATCCCTGTTCTTCTGCGTTTCTTCTAAACTCCTCCGTGTTTCCGGAAGAAGCAGCAAAGAGATCCGCTTCCCGATAAATTTCGTTGATGGTTTCATCCGTTATGATGATCTCCTTCTTGATTTTGGCAACCCGGTACAGGGTACTGTCACGAGTAATCACATCTGCTCTTGAAAGCTTATAAAATTCGTAGTTCCCGTTTACTATTTCAGGCTCCGATACATATCCAATTTCCCGGGGATTATCTCCATCTTTCAATTGACGAGGTAAATTGTCCAACTGGTATGTCAGGAATGGAAACTGATCATCCGAATTCACAATCGCATACACTGAGTCATTGGTTGACTCTGCTAGTTCGATCTTGATCTCTGCAACTTCCTCTCTCGTATAAGCTGAATCCTGAGCAGAAGGCTGTATACTAAAGAGAACATATTCCATACTTCTCGATTCTTCCCGGTCGTATTCCTCTCTATTATTATCAATGTAATCTTCCAGTTCGCTATCAGTGACAGTCACCAGGCTATCCGATACAGTCAGGTAAGGAACAAATACGTACTCAATTGAAGCTGATCCATTCTGATTGTTGAATTCTTCTGCTGCTTCATATTTGGTAACGTAGTTTGTCTTGCTAAACAAGTTCTGGTATTTGTTCACCAAACGGCTGGGCACCAGGGATGCTTCAAATGCTCTCCATGCCTCCTGCTGTTGAACAGGAGCTTGAGATACGGAAGCCAGGAATGTCGTTACGTTTTCTCTCGAGAATGCGCCAGTTTCAGGATCACGGAAGAACTGTTGGATCTCAGGAGTGATATTATTTCCCTGGACCATATCGACCAACTCAGTATTGGTCACAACAATTCCCAACTCATCAAACTGGTTTTTATAAGCAGACTCCAGGATCAATGCGTTCCATGCCTGATCACGTATCTGATCAACCTCCAATTGTGATGGGTTACGGCCCGTGTTCAACGCAAAGGTGTAAGACAGTTGGTCCACTTTCGCCTGGAAGTTGGTATTTGTTATGGTTTCTCCAGCCATCTCAGCAATGTCCGGATTTTCCGCAGTTCCGCCAAGCAACGTAGAGTTGCCAATCAGGTCGGTCAGGATGAATGAAAGCATCGTAACCATGATCGCTCCCACCACGATCTTACCCATCTTGTTTCTTAGCGTTCCAATTAATGCCATTTTTTAAAATCTTATTTTGAGGTCGGCAAAAATAAGGAATTATTTAGGTAATTGAACATTCGTCAAATACCTCATTACCAGTGATTTTTTACACGTTCTTCGCTAAGGGACAAAGTTGGTTTCCGACTCCAAAAAGTCGCAAGAGTCAGACCCGAGATAATATGCCATATGCCCCACCAGGCAGCTACGATGGCCATACCTCCCAGGCCTTCGAAGAAACTGAAAATCAGGATAAGTCCGAGCCCAGAATTTTGTATGCCTGTTTCGATAGCCAGCGATCTGCGATTCGGTTCACTTAATCGAAGGAAGTTGCCAATCTGATAGCCTGATATCAGCGCAATGGCATTGTGGATCAACACCAGGAACACCACTCGATGGATGTATTGAAGAAAAAGGTCAAAGTTGGCGGTGAATGCCATTAGGACAATCGCTGCAAAAATGATGATAGAAGTATAATGCAGGATCGGATGAAGTCGATCCGCCAGGGTTGGTTTCCATCTTCTCACAAGCATTCCCAGCGTGATCGGTAGCAGTAGTAAGAGCGATATCGTTTTCAATAAGCTCCAAAAATCAAGACTTACCGATTTGAGCAGCAAAGCCGTAGGTTCATAAAGACTCCCCCACAAAGCCAGGTTTAATGGTGTCATCACTACGGCAGCCAGACTTGATACAGCTGTCAAACTCACTGATAATGCTGCATTTCCCTTCGCCATTGCTGTCATGAAGTTGGAAATGTTTCCACCCGGACAGGCGGCAACCAGCATCATCCCTAACGCAAGGCTTGGGTGTGGTTTGATCAGGATGACCAAGAGAAATGTGATGAGGGGAAGGACAATGAATTGAGAAAGCATCCCTCCCAGGACGGCAACAGGGTTTTGAATAGCTCGTTTAAAGTCTGAAACCCGAAGGTTTATAGCTACTCCGAACATGATCAATCCCAGGCTTAGGTTGAGGTAGAAGAGATTGTCCTCACTAAAGTTCAATTTGACCTGGTCTATTAATTCCATGTCGGACGGCAATATAAGAATAAAAGAATCAGGATAGATCGTTAGATTTCCGTTGAATCAAACTCCAGTACTATGGTAATTACATCGATGGAAGAATTTCTTCCTTACTTCGAGAAGATAAGAAACCGGACATTGAATGTCATTAATGCTATTCCACCGGATCAAATCGAATGGACCTATCAGGAAGGAAGATTCACCTTTGGCGATATCATTCGACACCTTGGGACGATTGAACGGTACATGTACGCAGAAAACGCCCAGTTCAAGCCAAGTAGTTATCCAGGGTGTGGGACAGAGTTTGCAAATGGTTACGATGAAGTGGTCGGCTTCATAAATCAAATGCACGAGGAATCGGTAGCTATTTTTTCAAAACTTACCCCTGAAGATCTCCAGAAAAAGTGTGTCACTCCGGGAAATGTCTCCATCACATTGTGGAAATGGTTACGGGCGATGGTGGAGCATGAGATTCATCATCGAGGGCAGTTGTTCATCTACCTGGGAATGATCGGAGCACCATCCCCTACGCTTTTTGGGTTAACTGCTGAGCAGGTTCAGGAAAGGAGTAAAGGTTAGGTAATTCCAATTACTCCTTTCGAATAATGATGTCCCCGTACATATTCTTGAAAGTGTATTCCGGGCCTCCACCATTGATGTCACCGTATACCCAGGCGTTTATTGAGACCTTATAGCTTCCTCTTTCCTGCTCTTTTACCTCCGCACGAGACTTATCGACTGTCATATCAAAGTCAGTGTAGATCTCTCCACGATCTGTTTTCATTTTGGTAGTCGCCTTAACCTGTGGTGGAAAAGTGACATCCACATCACCGTGTAGCGTGACGAAAGACATGGGTTCATCCGGGGTGACCGCCTTTAGGTTTGCATTAACCCCCCCATGAACGGTATTACAAACAATTGAGCCACTCACATCTGTAAAGGTCAATGGGCCATGTACCGTCGAGACTTCCATGATTCCATTTACCCCTGAGACCGAGATCTTGCCATGAACGGTAGATACCTCAAGGTCAAAGTTTGCAGGTACTTTAATATCCAGATCAATGGGTTTCTTCCATGAGTTTGTCTCTACTTCTACCTTGTTGTTATTCTCTGACGCGGAGAACTCCACAGAGCTTGAAGCAATTCGTTTCATGCCTGCCGGAGCACCTTTTTTATCGTCACAGTCATCACAGTCATCAGACTCTGCTGTTGCCACCACGATCACTTCATTGCCATCATAGCTTTCAATGATGATGTCTCCACGGACCTGGCCAACTTCCAGTTTGCCTTGTTCTCCCGGTTCACTGAGCGGGATTACCAGTTTTTCATTAAAGCCCTGAGCGTATCCCCAGGTGGCTATGCCTACTAATACTATTGATAATATACTTTTCATCTTTTTCAAATTTTGCGTTTAACTACAGTTAACTAATTCAATCTCCTCAAATACACGTCTCCGTTAATACTTTCAAAAGACAGTTCTGGTCCTCCTGAACCGATCTCTACTCCCGACTTGGTCTCAATTCTAAACGTCCCACCACGATCAGTTTTTTCAACTTTGGGTGAGAGAGTGGTATAATCAAATGCTGTATAGAGATTTCCATTCATAGAGTCAAAGAAGACCTTTGCCCTGAAGTCATTTGGGAGCTCCAGATTAAAGTCCCCATTTACCGTATTAAATCGTGTAGATTCCTTTGGACTTTCAACATAACTGACTGTGATGTCTCCATTCACAGAGGAAGCTTTTCTCACCTTCCTGGCGTTCACGATATCAACCTTCCCATTCACATTACTTGCACTTACAGTTCCCTCAATGTTTTCTATCAAGACATCTCCTTTGTTGACAGTCTTTGCCACGATGGAAGCTTCCTTGGGAATTCTGACCTTAAAGCGGTATTTAAACCTGTAATCAGGATGATCCTCAGAACTATAGCCCCTCCAGTTTCCCCAATCACATCGCTTTACGAAAGGTGCTTTCATAAATAATTCCAATGAATCTTCACTGATTTTTTCGCCAAGTTGGAGATCCCTTTTCCCCTGTTCGATCAAATCATCTGTACTCGCCTGAATGATGATCTCCAATGACAAGTACACCTTGTTATCATCACTCGGGACTACATCAACAGGACCATTGATGTTGTCGATCATGACAATAAAACCTTGTGGGTTGTTTATCTCATAGGACTTCTCTATTAGCACCCGATCCTCTTTGGATCCTGCATTTAGAGCGAAAAGTAGTAGTAATAATTTCATGATTGACCTCCTCTTAGATTTGTGTTAATGATTGTATACTTTCTTCCAGTTTATCCTTGACCAGTTCATCATCAATGGTGTCTCTCAAGCGTTCCATTGTTTCAATCGATTCCTTTTCCTGAATGATCACCAATGCATCAGCTATTGCTACCAACATCAGTGGTGAGTCCTGCATCTTCAGCGCATCAATCAGTGCATGACGAACATTTGGTAAGTCTCCATACTTAAGTAGTGATTCCAGTGCCGCCAACCGGACATTCACGTTCTCATCATGATTTAATGTGGTGATCAAAGCCTGGATCACTTTGTCATCTGCATTAGGGAGTTCAGCGGCCATGTTTACAGCTCGAATCCTTTCTTGTGCTTTTGGCTGCTCAATCAATGTAAGCATCATCATTTCTTTCATTCCCTGGATCTCACTACTCAGCTCATTCAGGCTGGATTGATTTTGGTCTGGCAGTAACCACCATCCAACAAATACACCAAGCACCAAAGAGGCCAGCCCTACCTGCCAATTCCTGCTCAGGAATGCTTGTATCATAGTGAAAACCGAAACCTGGTTTCTTGTCCTGGTGGCTTTGTATCCTGCCAACATCCCTTCAAACCGCGCATCCATTTGTTCAGAAGGCTCCGGTCGTTCGATCTCTTCAAACAATTGCCAGGTTTGCTCTAGCTCTGATAATTCCTTCCTTATTTCAGGATGGCTGTCAAGCAACTGCATCAGCTCCATTTCCTCTTCCTGACTGATGTCTCCAGCAAGTTGATCTTGCCACAATTCCATTACCCTGTTTTTCTTCGACTCCTTCATTTTTCTACACGTCAAGTTTCAAATACGATTCTCTTAGTTCTTTTAGGATGCGATGAACCCGGACTTTGATCGCGCTTTCACTAATGCCAAGCATTTCAGCGACCTTCGCATACTTGATCTTTTGAAAGCGCACCAGTTCAATAAGCTCTCTTTTATCATCGGAGAGTTTGTCGAGTGCTTGTTTCAGGTATTTCAGTTCATCTGACTTTTCCATTTCACTCTCTTTGTTTTCGGCTACTTTAAGCTCTTCTTCCCATGAGTCCATCGTTTCCTGGTAAGCATACCTTTTGTTCTTTCGATAGTGATCATGATGAACATTCCGTGCTAATTGAAAGGCCCATACTTCAAAATCCCCACTCTCGGAATACGTATGCTTATACTTTAGAATCCGCATGAATACATTTTGAACCAGGTCTTCACTCGTTGCTCCATCCTTGGTCATTCCGTAGAAAAATCCAAAGAACCTTCGGCTGTATCTTTTGTAAAGAAGGTTGAGCTTATCAATATCTCCTTCTTTTACTTTCATCATCAATGAGTGATCTTCTAATAGGTTCATCAAGCGAATTCTGTCGGGTAAAACCTACCTAAGTTCGGAAGGTTACATCGAGTTTGAAAATTTCATTCCTCTTCCCCGAAATTGGCTTAGGTTTGATCTTATGAATCTCGATACGTTAAGGGGAAGACTGGATGGAGACCTGCTAACTGATGATGGCAGCAGGAGTATCTATGCTACTGATGCTTCGGCTTATCGGGAACTCCCACTTGCGGTTGCCATCCCTAAGACTGATGAGGACATCAAGAGGTTGATCGAATTTGCGAACGAAAACCAAACGTCGCTAATCCCAAGAACAGCAGGCACCTCTCTTGCCGGACAGGTCGTGGGATCAGGAATAATCGTGGATGTTTCCAAGCATTTTAATCAAATCCTTGAAGTCGACAAAGAGGAGCGATGGGCGTGGGTGCAGCCAGGGATCGTTCGAGATGAACTTAACAGAGAACTGGCTGAACAAGGGCTTTTCTTTGCTCCTGAGACCTCCACTGCCAACAGGGCAATGATCGGGGGTATGATCGGAAACAATTCCTGTGGAGCCAACTCAATTGTTTACGGAAGTACACGGGAGCATTTACTTGAGGTTGAAGCTTTTCTTTCGGATGGTTCTCAAGTTCATTTTGGCCCTAATGAAGAGCTCAGAGGAAATCAGGAATTAGAGAAAAAACTCTACGAATCGATCAGCGAAACGTTGCTTGACGAGAAGAACATTGATCAAATAAAAAAGGAATTTCCAAAACCTAACATTCCAAGAAGAAACACAGGTTATGCGTTGGACCTGTTAGCCGATCAAGCACCTTTCAATCCGGATGGGGACCCGTTTAACTTTTGCTCACTTATTGCAGGATCAGAAGGAACACTTGCATTTGTGACAAAGGCTAAGATCAAGTTAAGTCCAGTGCCTCACAAGCATCGCCGGCTGGTATGCATTCATTGCAATAGTATTGACGAATCTCTACGGACCAACCTGGTCGCTATTCAATATTCACCGAGTGCCAGCGAATTGATGGATCATTACATCCTTGAAGCGACCAAGCGAAACATTGCTCAAAAGGAGAACCGATTCTTTATTGAAGGTGACCCAAAAGCCATACTAGTAGTTGAGTTTGTTAGAGAATCCGAAGATTCCGTTGACCTGGTGGTTCTTAATCTGCTTGCCGAACTGGGTCAAAAACAATTGGGTTATGCGTTTCCTGTCATCAAAGGAGATGACATCAAAAAAGTATGGGACTTAAGAAAAGCAGGGCTTGGACTGCTTTCAAACATTCCTGGTGATGAAAAACCCGCTCCGGTCATAGAAGATACTGCTGTTGACGTTAGCCAGCTACCCGACTACATCGCCGATTTCAATAAAATTTTGAAAAAGCACGGACTTTACAGTGTCCATTATGCTCACGCAGGTTCAGGCGAACTCCACTTGCGTCCCATCATAAATCTTAAAACGACAGAAGGAGTCGCTCTTTTTCGAAAGATCGCTGAGGAAATTGCTGATCTGGTAAAAAAATATGAGGGATCACTTTCAGGGGAACATGGGGACGGACGTTTGAGAGGAGAGTTCATCCCCAGGATCATTGGGAAAGAAAATTACGAGTTACTTAAAAAAGTAAAAGCAACCTGGGACCCCAATAGTATTTTCAACCCGGGTAAGATTGTTGATACAGCTCCAATGGACTCCTCTCTTCGCTATGAACGAGATCAGCAAACACCGGATTATGACACAGTGCTTGACTTCTCCAAAGATCAGGGGATCGTACGAGCGGCAGAACTGTGTAATGGGTCGGGAGATTGTCGGAAGTCGCATCTGACCGGTGGGACGATGTGCCCGAGTTACATGGTAACCAAGGATGAAAAAGATACCACTCGTGCTCGTGCCAATGTTTTAAGAGAGTTTTTGACCCGGCCAAAAGTTGAGCATCCGTTTGCCCACGAAGAAATTGGTGAAGTAATGGACTTATGTCTTTCCTGCAAAGGGTGCAAGAGTGAGTGTCCTTCGAATGTAGACATGGCCAAATTAAAGGCCGAGTGGCAACACCAAATGCATAAGCAAAACGGTATTTCCCGAAGAACTAAAATGATCGCAAGCTATGCTTCAACCATTGAACGTTTTGAGAAATTTCCTTTTGCTTATAATGTGACCCGAAACCTTGCTAAGCCAATCCTTGGATTCGCCAGTCAACGCTCTATGCCCAAGATGGCTTCAAGGTCGCTTCGATGGTGGTTCAATCATCGGTTCAGGTCGCTTCAGCGGGAGCCAAAGAAAAGGGTCTATTTCTTCTTTGATGAGTTCACCAATTACCTGGATGTTGAGATTGGTAAGAAAGCGATCATGCTATTAGATCGAATGGGATATGAAGTTTTAGAGGCTCCACACGTACCAAGTGGACGAGCCTACTTGTCAAAAGGCTTGCTACTTGAGGCAAAAGAGCTGGCGAGTAGCAATGTGAACGTTTTTAAAGATCTGCTTTCTGAAGAAACGGCTCTTGTTGGAGTTGAGCCATCTGCGATTTTGACCTTCCGGGATGAATACCCGGATCTGCTAAGAGGTGAGGAGCAAGAAGAGGCCAGAAAAGTGGCTGCTCATACCTATACGATTGAAGAGTTCTTATCCAGTGAATTGGAAAGAGGAAACCTTAGTTCTGCAGATTTCCCAAAGGATCATAAAAAAGTGTTAGTCCATGGTCATTGTCATCAAAAAGCCCTTTCCTCCATGAAACACACCCGGCAGTTATTGCAGGCAGCTGAAAACTTCGAAGTTGAATTTATTCCAAGTGGATGTTGTGGTATGGCCGGGTCTTTTGGGTACGAAAAGGAACATTTTGACTTATCCATGAAGGTTGGTGAACTAGTGCTATTCCCTAAGGTCCGAAAGTCGGAAAAGGATGTCGTCATACTTGCCTCGGGAACTTCCTGCCGACATCAGATCCTGGATGGGACCCGACGGCATGCCCGACACATTGTAGAAGTTCTTTAGACTGCTATACTGCCTTCCAAATAGGTCACAGCATTCCCCGAGATAAATACTCTTTCGTCAGCATTCCGACAATGGATCACTCCAAGCCGTTCGGATATCTGGTGAGCAAGCATCTCTTCTTTGTCAAGTGCCTTCGCCCAATAAGGGATAAGAGAACAATGTGCAGAACCTGTTACCGGATCTTCAAATACCGCAGCTCCCGGAGTAAAGAAACGTGAAACAAAGTCAACGTCATCTCCCTTCGCAGTGCAAATGATCCCTCCCGGTCCCAGTTTCACTTCGGCTATATTGTTTTGATCTACCTGAAGCGACCGCACTTCTTCTTCATTATTATAGATCAGAAAGTAGTCCCTTGACTTCATGACCTGGGACGGTTGAATGCTTAACGAATCCAATATCCTCGCTGGAGCATCGGATGGTTCAGGCATTCTTGATGGGAAATCCATTTCCAATAGTTCCCCTTTTCGCTCAACGATCAATTCTCCACTTACAGATTGAAAAACAATCTCGTCTCCTGGGTAATTGAGGTGCTTGAAAAGCACATGTGCTGAAGCTAGTGTTGCGTGTCCACACAAGTCCATTTCGATCTCCGGAGTAAACCATCGAAGATGATAGCCACCACCATTCTTGACGAAATAAGCAGTTTCTGCAAGGTTATTTTCAATCGCAATTTTTAATAGCACCTCATCATCCAGCCATTCATCTAAGGGACATATTGCTGCAGGGTTGCCACCAAACAAATGATCAGTAAAAGAGTCAATCTGGTATATCGGTATGTTCATAAACACAACTGTTAACTAATTAGATGACGCAACTTTAAGTCATTGGTCACAAAAAAAGGGACAAAAAGTCCCCTCTTTTAGCCATTGTTACTCATCAATAAAACTTGTTGTAGGCAAGAGAATGAGCCCCCAGATTCACGATGTTGGGTAATTCTCGTAAACAGATCACTGGTCACTCCGGTATATAGAACAGTTTTTGTATAATTAGTAAGGGTGTAGACATATCCTCCATGGGCCATACTTCCAATTTAAAGGAATGCGTATTTGATTTGACTTACCGATTGACATCATTGTGTCTACAAGAAGATTGCCCAAATAAATCGGGCAATGACGATAGGGGGGGACCATGTGAATGAAAAGGTTGTGATTTAGACATCTATTGATTGTCACTAGCAAAAACTTGAAGTAACCCATGAAAATCATAATGCTCTCATTCTTATTAATCTGTCTAGGCACAAGCCTGACTCAAAAACCACAGATCTACAGCACCAAGGCTGGTGCGATAAAAGGTTATGATCCTGTAGCATACTTCAAGCAAGATCAGCCAGTGAAAGGATCTGAGGATTATTCTTATGAATGGATGGAGGCTACCTGGTACTTTTCCAGCAAAGAAAACCTGGATGCTTTCAAAGAAAGTCCGGAAGCTTATGCTCCACAATATGGAGGGTATTGTGCATATGCAATTTCACAAGGATATACCGCCAGGATCGAACCGGAAGCCTGGAAGATCGTCGATGGAAAGCTGTATCTGAATTACAACCAACAGATCAAAAAGAAATGGGAAGCCAATGAGACAGAATTCATTGAGAGTGCAGATAAAAACTGGCCTGGTGTCATCAAGTGAACTCCAAGTAATCCTTAACGATCTCTTCACACAAACAAGTCGGAATTCTTTGACTTCTTTCGTAACTTAATTGTCCTTTTTTGAAAAACTAAACCACTACAAATTATGGGACAACCAAAGTTCGAGATCTTCAAAGGTCAAAATGATAACTTCTACTTTCATCTAAAGGCCGGGAATGGAGAAATCATCCTGGCAAGTCAGGGATACACCCAAAAAGTCAACTGTCAGAAAGGACTTCACTCTGTTGAAACTAACAGCAAGGACGAAGAGAATTTTGAAAAACTCAGATCAAAAGACGAGAAATATTACTTCGTACTTCATGCTGCCAACAAGCAGGTCATTGGCAACAGCCAGATGTATACCACCTCTACCGCACGAGATCATGGGATCAATTCCGTGCATGAGAATGCAAGTCAGGCAGAGGTATTGGATCTGACCAGGTAATTCTCAATTTGATATTTCCTGTAAATCAAGTCCCGGTGGTAGACCGGCCGGGAAGCGGGCAAATTTTGCAAAGGATTCAATGGATGGATCATCGTCCGGGAATTTGATCGTGTATGGATCGCGATCGGACTCTATACTGGCAGATATAACCCCTGGTAATGCAACCACAGCCGCAAGTGCCAGGAAATTTCCACCATATTCCCCGCTATGAGCCAGAGCACCAAACAGGTTCGGCACCATACTGATCAACGTATAAGTCATGTAAGGTCCAGCACGATGGCGTGCAAGTATAAGCTGCATATTTTGGATTTGATCCGTAGGTATGCGTTTTAGATCATCTTGTGCTAGTAGGTAAAGTGTGTCCTCTGCATAAGCAATGAGTTCACCAGAAAACATGGAAGTGGTTGATTCCAGCTTCACGTAAGCTCCGTAAGGGTTACCAGCTCCCGTTTGAGTACTATTTGGAACCAGCTTCTTCATGTACAAATCATTTGTGCATCCAGATGCAATGAGTATCAGGCCGGTCAGAACAATGGTTCTAGTTTTCATGGCTTCCAAATTTGCTGGCCCAAAACATTGACTCCATTTCAGATTCCACCATTTTGTACTTTGGTGTCATTAGCTTCAGCCATTTTCTGGGTTTCCTAATGATCATTCGAACCATTTCCGGATCTTCTTCGCTCAACCAATCCTTTCTCATCCATTCTGTATAGTACCCCTGAGATCTTAAGAACACCGAATGTGGGCCCTTGTCAGGAATTACAAACCTCAACGTATATGAAGCCCCAGGTTGATTGACCAACATTCTTGAAGGGTCGTTCAATACTTCCAATTCCTTTTGCAAAGGAATGCCGTTTTCCAACATCTCTATCGGTTGAATACTCAGCGGTGAGACCTCCTCATGAACGGCACACATCGTGACCTGATCAATTTTCCACAAACCTTTTGTCATTGTCAGTTTTACCTTTTCAACCTTTCCATCATGCTTGATTGGAATGAGGTGGGTATCTGTTACAATTGGTCCCTGTTCTTCGACTTCTCCAACCAGCTTCCACTCGCCATTTATCCAAGCACTGACCTCAACACTTCCCAAAATGTCATACATGTTATTTTGCGCATCTCTGATAAGCGGAGAAGCGTTCTCATATGCTGCCATCAATTCACCAACACCCGATCCCATGTATGCCAGCGACTGATAGAACAAGAAAGTGGTCATAAAGGATTGTCTTTGTGTAATCACGATTCCCAAATTCTTCGCCTTGGTTGGCTCGAAATCCAAAATGATCGATTCCCGGGTGATCAGATCGCTTTCATCCGAAGGGCTGAGGTATTCCAGTCCATCCTTAAACTGAAGTTTTTCAAAAATTGAATTGCTTGGCGCTCCTACCAGGGGCATTACTTGAGAAATCGTGAACGCTTTGTCTCCGGAAAACAGAACTTGTTCATTCAACGATCTAGGTACAGCGAGCAAATCAACCTTTCTTAAATAATGAGTCTCCCAGGCTTCATTCTTAAGTTCTACTTTCACTTCTCTTTGGCCATCATATGCAGGTAGCCAATCAATATCCTGAGCTTCCATCGACTTGGTAATACTTGAAGAAAAGCCTTCAGCCTGAATGATCATAGAGTCTTTGTCATGTAAGTAGAATGTCGGACAGGATCCAAAACATGATTTAGGATCAAAAACACAAGGTAAGGTGAGAGCTGAGAGACCCATGCTCATGACAGTCCCAGTATTCATGGTGCGATAACCTTCATAAGAATTGGTTTCGATCAGGACACATTCATTAAAAGGAAGTTCCCATTTCTGCGCTCTTTTGTTGAGTCTGCTTCTGCTCCGAGAACTGAAAATGTAGCCCTTTCCACTGATCTCTTCAGCGTCATTATCAACTATCCAATCTTTAAGAACCGCAAGCTTTCCATCAGTCATATGGACCTTGATGACCTTATCATCGCTTGCAAAACCAGAGGCTGCAAGCTCATCAATCTCATAGATCTTACGAATATTTAAGATGTTCTTACTGCAGGAAAATGCCAATCCAATGGTGAGAATGGTGAACAGCAAACGCATAACGGATCCAGTAGCTATTAATAAAGCTACTCATAATGAGACACTTATGAAAAAAGTGTCCATAAAATGAATCCTTTCATACTAATAATTGTATTATTGTATATACAACAATTGTATTTGCAAATGACGCAGGATTATTTAGGTGCAATTGATCAAATCATTCGAACCGGGCATTGGATCACGGATATGGTAAGTGTGGAACTGAAAGAGTTTGGTATTTCCGAACCACAGTACAATGTGCTAAGGATACTTAAAGTCAGGGGTGGAGAACCAATCACCGTTCAAAAGATCCAGGAAAAGATGGTCCAGCGTTCCAGTAATGTCACACGAATTATTGACAAGCTCATAGAGAAAGGATTGGTTAACCGAACGGAATGTCCCTCCAATAGGAGAAAAATGGACATTACCATAAACAAATCAGGAGAGACTTTGTTAAGTCAGCTGAATCAGAGGGTAATCGATTTTCATCAACCTATGGCAAAGAATTTGACCACAGAAGAGGCTCAAACATTAAAGCATTTAATCATAAAACTTAAAGGAGAACAGAAATGAAGAAGATCGTTGCATTCGGAGCAAGCAACAGTACCAAGTCCATCAATAAGCAACTAGCAAAATGGACTGCCGAGCAATTGAACAATGTTGAGGTTCAGCTTTTGGATCTGAATGATTTTGAAATGCCTATATATAGCCCTGAAAGACAAGCTGATGGTTTTCCTGAACATGCTGTACGATTCAAAAATCTCATAAAAGAAGCTGATGGTATTACTATCTCCTTCGCTGAATACAATGGTAGCTATAGCGCGGCTTTCAAAAACATCTTTGACTGGATGTCACGACTCCCTCGTCCCATCTGGGTAGAAAAACCGATGTTCTTGATGGGGACCTCTCCCGGAAAAAGAGGAGCAAAAACGGTACTGGAAACTGCCGTCAAATCTTTCCCACATCAGGGTGGACAGGTTGTTGCAAGTTTTTCCTTACCATCTTTTACCGAAAATTTCAATTTGGAAAATGGGATTGTCAATGCTGAGCTCAGAAATGAATTTGAAAAACAACTTCATTTTTTCCAACAAGCATTGGATCAAGTCAGCACTGACATTCCAACAACTACCATTTAGTAATAGGCCTGAAAATCCTAATTACGGCAACCAGGAATAACCATGTCGGTTCTTCCATAGGAAATACTTCTCAAGAAACACCTTGCCAAAATCATTGAAAATATTGGGTAACAGGATGGCAAACTGTCTCGGTTTAAACAGGTGATTTGCAAGTAAGTAAACTTCCTTGTGTCCGGCATCCATGATACAAACTGCAGGTATCCTGCCCCATTCCTTACTTGTCAACTCCTGCTTTCCATTTATCATCTTCACAACGTTCTCGGCAACAATTTTTCCTGTTACATCACTAGGATATCCGGTTTTAGGCACTCCAAAAGGAGTCTTTTTGATTTCAAACGGCGGAGCAACCTTCACTGCAAGACCAGCCGCAAACACATTTTTGTATTTGACATGTTGATAGGTTCCTTCGGTTTCAACAAATCCTTTTTGGTCAACCAGTTTCGGACTTGCCTTCATGACTTCAGCGCCTTCAAAAGGAGGCATCAGCATTGCCATTTTATATGGAAGCACCTCCCCCGTTTTTAGTGTGATCTTGTTGTCTTCTATAGAGGTAATACTAGCATCAACAATCCATCGGATATTGTATAGCTTCATAAACATTTTTAGCATTCCTTCACCACCAGGCATTCCGTCTATGCCAAAATTTCCAATATAAGGCTCTGGTGTTATCCAGATCAGATCAACTTTATCTCTCACCTTTCGCTTACGAAGTTCCTTGTCCATATTGAAGAGATATTCATAAGCTGCACCCATACAACTAGCTCCTTGAGTCGCTCCAACCACTACTGGTCCAGGCTCTTCAACTAACTGATCAAATGCTTCTTTCGTCTTGATTGCCAGCTTTGGAATTACAATGTTTTGAATCTTGTTATCCTCCGGATTAAGTCCATCTACCACGTCAAAATTCATTTGAACTCCGGTTGCTACGATCAAATATTCATACTCGATACTTCCACCACCTCTTAAGTAAACCGTATTTAGATCCGGGTCCACATGTTCCGCAGCTTCCTCAATAAAGGTTATGTTCTTTCGCTTGAACACGGGACGGATGTCAAAACGAATGTCCTCGACATTTCTCCTGCCAAAAGGCACCCATATAAGTGAGGGGACGTACAAGAAATTCCGGGTCGGCGAAACAACCACCACCTCGTACTCTTTTCTTTTTTTCTTTAATTTCTTTTGAACCTGAAGGGCAGCAGTCAGCCCGGCAAAATTGCTACCAAGAATGACGATCTTTTTCATAGTGATACTATTAAATTCATGGTGAATTTATGCTAGCGCCTCCTGCTTCGAAATGACTCGTATCACTTCGAAAAATGAGTTTTGATAGGCTATTTCAGCTTCTCAACTTTCTTATGGATCTTGGGATCCCGGTATTCAATTTGGAATTCACTTTCGTCCAGAAAAGTCTGCAAATACCTTTTCCTTCCTTCCCAGGCTTTCATCATAGAGTCTATCTCTGTGCTGTTAGAGCCGTATCTTTTAAGAAAAAAGTCATTTACCTCACCTGCTAGTTCCTCCAGGTTTTGATAATACTCAACTTGAAATGACCATCGTACTTTGTACAATTCTTCTTTATAAAAGAACATCGTTGTTCTTGTGGCTCTCTTTCCATCAACCATGCTATGGCTGTCACCATTGTAGACCCCTTCTCTGATCCCATTGGTAATGTTCTTCAATACATTCTGACGGATGTTGGGGTAGTTAGCATAAGCTGTTTCGTCTCCCGTTAACAAAAAAACCGTATTTCTATAGCGATCAAGTTGGGTATTCAACTCAAGCCCATTCACCGAAACTTTATTGATTGACTGCTGTCCAATTATATCACCCGAGATCGTAAATAAGCTGATGAAGAGAAGGGTTTTGAAAGCAGTAAAAAAGGGATGTTTTGTCATGTATTTAATTGGTTGATTGAAAATTAGCTTTTTCAGGAACTCTTCTTATGCGATTGCGTTGTTTGAAGACGACATCATAAAACCTGTAGGCTGCTTTGTATAACATTTAAGCAACGAGCATGTCACAATCTACACTTTTCATACCAGATATTTCCGGGTTTACGAAATTCGTTAAATCCACTGAAATCAGGCACAGCAAGCACATTGTTGAGGAGCTGATCAATATTATTATTAAAAAGGGTTCTGGTCTTTTTGAGGTTGCAGAGATAGAGGGTGATGCAGTCTTTTTCTACAACGAAAAAAAGGTCTCAACCGAAGAATTGGTAACAGTTGCCCGAAAGATCTTTCGGGCTTTTCATAAGCACATTTCTTACTATGAGAACGGCAGAATTTGTAATTGCGGCGCATGCCTTCAGGCTTTTGACCTTAAACTGAAATTTATTGTTCATTCCGGAGAGATCAGTTTGGCAAAATTCGAATCACAGAAAGCAAAACCCTATGGAGACGCAGTGATCACCGTACACCGATTGCTTAAGAACAAAATCGATACCAGCCAGTACATACTTTTTACAGAGGAGTACCTGGGAGATTCCGAGTTTCAATTCGATGGTGACGGAAAAATGGAAGATGCATCGCTGGGAACCGTTCCATACAAATACCTTCAAATTGATCACTGGAAAAAAGACCTGATCACAGATGTTGAAGAAGTTCCAAATGGAAAAGTGGATCTTACTATTGAGGCCAGTTCGGATATCCCTCTGGATTCTGAGGTCTTACTTCAATTGATCAGTGACTTTCGGTACCGACATCTGTGGAGCAAGGATGTCGATAGAATCATCTATGATGATAAGGAGATCAATCAAGCGGGAACAAATCACTATTGCATAGTAAACGGAAAAGATCTTTACTTCAATACCATCAAACCTAAGGCCAGGCCGGATATTTTGACTTATGGTGAAGTCCTCAAAAACCCAACTCCGCTGAAATACCTGGAAACCAATTTCCTACTGACCCCCTCTTCCATCAAGGAGACCAGCTTGAAGTTCATCATTCGGGCCTCTGTTAAATGGAAGTTTCAGTTGTTATTCCTGCCTGTCATCAGGCGGAAAATGAAGCAACAAGCCATGGAAATCTTAAAGGATATCAAGGAAGCCATTCCCAACCATCAGAAGGAGCTAGCAGAAATTATGGCCTAAAAAGGGAAGCTTCATTGCTTGACGCTTGTCCAGGATTTGAATTGCCATTCGTGAGTATTTTACAGCTATAAATAGCTTACATGATCCCGGAAGAAATATTGAACAGAAAAGGTGCCAGGAAACCTGCAGAGGTCCCCGCAGAAGTACTGACGCTTCTAAATCAGGGAAAAATTCCTACCGTTAACCTTTCTGAATGGTTGGCGATTGACCAAAAAATCCTTTTTGAAAATTTTACAGGAGAAGTCAAGCTGGACAAAAATGCCCGACAGGTAGTCCAGGGATTTTTTGAGCAAGAACCAGATGCCTCAAACAATACGTTAATGCGATTCATTGGTCAGACATTAGAAGAGCAGCTTAACGATCCGGACACGACACGTGATTATATGAACAATTCAAAATCTGATGTGATGAGGTGTTGGGCTGCTCACATGGTGGGAAAGAAAACGATCTTAATCAAACAAAAACTTGATCTCATTAGACCATATGCAGCAGATGATCATTTTGGTGTGCGTGAGGTAGCCTTCATGTCGGTCAAACCAGATATCGCACAAAATGTAGAAGCCACCATAACTCATTTGAAACCATGGACATCAGACGCAGATGACAATGTGAGACGGTTTGTCATTGAAGCAACCAGGCCAATTGGAGTATGGACCAACAAGATTGACGCTCTAAAAACTAACCCGGAAAAAGCGATCGACCTGCTACAACCTCTCTCCTCAGATCCCTCCAAGTATGTGAGAGATTCAGTCGCCAACTGGCTGAATGACGCAAGTAAAACGCGACCAGAGTGGGTGCAAGAGGTGTGTGATAACTGGAGTTCTGAATCAGATACTAAGGAAACTGCTTATATCATTAAACGCGCACTCCGAACGATCAATAAGTCAACCTGAACATTGGAACTTCGTTGAGTAAGACAAAGGACTCAAAATGAAAATCTTACTTTGGTTTATTCTACTGGTACTTTGTTGGCCACTAGCACTGCTTGTATTGTTTCTCTTTCCATTCATCTGGTTGTTAAGCATTCCCTTTAGGATACTTGGCTTTGCGGTTACAGGTGTACTTCAGTTTGTCAAAGCATTATTTATGCTCCCGGCAAGAGCGCTATCTTAAAATCATCTCCAGTAACTTCTTCCGAAAGCAGAATTACTTTTTTGTTGAGATTACATGAACCAACTTAGGGTTGGTTCGACCTTTATCCGGAAGAATGAATAATTCAAGGCACATCATTGAAGAATGGCTGGTGGTTCATTGTCAGCGAGGAGATCGTGAAGCCTTCGAACTGCTAGTCAAAAGGTGGAATCCAAAAATGATCCGGAGGGTCTACCACACAACGAATGATCGTGAAGCAACAGCAGACATTGTCCAGGAAGCATGGATCATCATTCTACGAAAGATCCGGACATTAAAGGACCCAAGAGCCTTTGAATGGTGGTCTTTGCGAATTGCCACTGCCAAGGCAATTGATTGGATACGAGCAACTCAACTAAACAGAAAACGCTCAGAAAACAGAAAAGAAGCCCAGGAGGCTTTTCTTGAAACATCCCCGGTTGATTCAGAGGAGCAAATTTCAGCCTTGCGTAAAGCCATAGGTGAACTTCCCGAAGACCAGCAACTGGTAGTTCGAATGTTTTACAAGGAAAGTCTGGGGGTTAATGAAATAGGACGTATCCTGGACATCCCTTCAGGAACGGTAAAATCAAGACTCTTCAAAGCAAGAGAACGACTTAAGAAATTATTAAAAGATAAAATGTTGGAATCATGAAAACAGAAAAAGAAGAAATTGATCAGTTGATCGAGCAGGCGCTATCCAATGACGAAGCTGAGTTCTATCGGAAATTGGATGAGCAGAATTTAGTTGAAATGTTCGGTGGGCTGTTTCAGGGAAAAATGAAGTGGTTGGCCATATTGACGGTTTTTGTCCAACTGACAATGTTCGGGTTTGCAGTCTACTTTATTTATCGATTCTTTACGACTGAAGATCTCAAGCAGATGATCCAATTTGGTGCGACCTCATTTTTCTTCCTGTTGTCCAGTACTATGATGAAGCTGTTTCATTGGATGCAAATGGATAAAAATGCGATCATTCGTGAGCTTAAGCGTGTCGAGCTTCAACTATCGGTTTTGGCCTCTCGGTTGAAATCCGAGAAGTAAAATAAGTGTTATTCATATCTCAAGGCATCAACCGGATTTGCTCTCGCAACTCGGACTGTTTGGATAATGACGGAACCAATTGCTACCAGGAGAACCGCTACACCCCCTGTTGCAAACAGTAAAGGGTTGATCCCAACACGATAAACAAATGACTCCAACCATTGTGCTGAAAGCCACCAGGCAATTGGCAATGCAACCAAGTTCGCAATCAGGACAAGTATCAAAGATTTTCTGGTGAGCAAACCCATGATTCGGGTCGTTGAAGATCCCAGAACTTTCCGGATGCCGACCTCCTTAATTCGTCGCTGAAAAGAGAGCCTTGTTAAACCAATCAACCCAAGCCATGCAATGAGTATGGCAAATACGGAAGCCGCATCTATGATCTTTTGCCATCGTTGCTCCTCCGCATATTGATCAGCTAAAACCTGATCAACGAAGTAATAATTAAATGGCTGATCCTTATTCACTTCCTTCCATTCGCTTTCCAGAAAATCAATCGTTTGATGAATATCCCGAGGATCTAACCGAACAACAATCGTGTAAAGGTTAATGGGCCAGACATGTGTACTCAGCCCCGTAACCCCTTCTATTATGGCATCCTTATCCACAGAGATTGCTAGTGGTTCTATTGGCAGATGCAGAGTGCTAAAATGAAAATCCTTAAAAATGCCGATGATTTGATGGTTGCTCTCAAAATTCTTTCCGGGGATTTGTTGTGAAAGTGGGTCTGTCCAACCAAAATGTTCTACGAGTGATTCATTGACAAGTATCTTATCAAGTGAGCTCGACTCATCGTCGAAATCTACGCCTTCGATCAGTTCAATGCCCATTGTTCGGATATAGTGCTCATCGACTTTGTTGTAAAAAACCAGCTCGGGTTCACCTTCCTGCTGTGCGATATCAAACCGTGTCCATGGTTCGCGAAAGCTATTCATTGCGGCACTAATATTCACAACTCGAGGATTCATTTCAACTTGTGTCCTGAACCTATCAAGAAGTTGTTTCGCAGCTCCAGGATCTTGTACATTCATTTCAATTTCCAATAATTGCTCCTTCACATATCCCACTTCCTTGGTTTGAATGTAATTGAGTTGAGATCGAATGATCAGCGTTCCAATGATCAAGGCGATAGATATCGCAAATTGTAGGACAACCAATGAATCATTGAGCCCGCTTTTCTTTTTACCTGCCAGGTTGCTCCCCCTGATTGCATCAGCCGGATTAAACCTGACAAGAAGTATTAATTGAACAATCGTGCAGGCAAAGGCGACAATCATGATCAATGCCATCAAAAAAAGAATTGAAATGTAGTTCAACGAGAATTCATAGCCCGCCCCGATCAGGCTGTTGAAATGTGGCAATAGCAACATAGCAAGCAATGCTCCAAGTATTGTTGCGATCAATGAAACAATACAGGATTCTACCAGGAGCTGACTTCCAATCTGGACTTTGATGGCTCCAAAAGTTTTTCTCAATCCAACCTCCTTCAATCGTTTCATGGAATGTCCGGTGGTGAGTGTAATGAAGTTAATGATGGATACGATGAAAACCAGAATTGCCAGACCGGAAATAATATATAAATTCAATGGGTTTACATAGGAAGCATTGCCAGTGATCTCCGTATCAAAATGGATTGATTCCAGTGGTTGGGTACCTAACTGGACGAGATAGCCATCACGTGCCATCTCATCAGCAATGGCCGAGCTAAGAATTGGAGATATACCCTCTACGACATCAGGATCGCTCATTCGAACATACCCCTCCACCATCGCATGCCGATAGGATTTCATTATCTCGGTAGAAACCACCAACTCATAATTTTCAAAGGGAATCAAGAAGTCCAACGAAAGGCTGGATTGACTTTGCCGATTTTCAAATATCCCGGAGACGATGAAAGTCATCAAACTGTCATTGAGGATCATTTCAAGCGGTCTACCAACCGGGTTATCCTTACCAAAAAATTTCTCGGCTTTTTGCCTTGAGATAACAATTGAATTCCGGTCCAAAAGTGCAGTGTTTACATCACCCTGTATCATTGGGAAACTAAACAGGGAGAAGAAGTCCTCATCGACGAACGAAATCAATTCCTGGTAAGGTGTATTTAGCTTTTTAACAATAGCACTTGTACTTGCTACCCTTGTGAAAAATTCGACAGATGGGACCTGCCTGGACAGTTCTTCTGTAAGAGGTATCGGAAGAATAGCCATTCTTCGGGTAATTTCACCGCTTTCCTTTTCTTCAACCTGGTGGTAAATCCGATAAACAGCTTCTTTGTTTTCATGGAATTGGTCATATGCCAACTGACTCTCTACATGTAAATAAGACAAGAAGACAAATGCAATGGCCATTGCAAGCCCGAAGATGTTAATCAACGAGTAGAATTTGTGCTTGGCAATCCCCCTTAGGGCACCATTCACATGACTTTTAAACATTCCTAAATTCATGATTTTGACCTTTTCAAATTTCTTTCTGGCAATGATACTGGGGTGAAAAAAGCGAAGTGCACTCCAAGTGAATCGCCACCTGGCCAACCTAAGACTTCTATCCGCCACATCCTGATCAAACTCTTCAAGGAGATCGCCAATTATACCCTCCTGAAGATCTTCCGGACAAAACCATCGAATGAAACGTATGGCCCAGCCAGGAGGAGCACTTGTCCGTTCGGTTTTCATTGGAAAGTGTTAAAACTCAGACTTGGTATGAGTTTCCAAAGCTTCTGTTTCTGAAGTTTGATCTCCTGCAACAATGCCATACCTGAACTGGTGATCTTGAAATACCGTTTGCGTCTTCCTCCCCGGGAAGCCGTAGCTCCGCGCATTTCAGATTGCACATATCCTTTATCCTCCAATCGATAAAGTGTGATATGCACCGCGCTTAAATTAACCTTTCGGTCCAGGAGGCTATCAATCTTCGAAACAATTGTATTGCCATATGCCTCCTCACCCATAATGGCAACCATGGAGAGTACGACTTCTTCAAATTCACCAAGGTATGCTTTCATTACTATATAAATTGTAAAACAAATATATTATTTGTATATATTTTGTAAAAGAAATTATATTTTTTTAACACCAACCAACCTTTTCATGGTCTTCCATAACTTATGGAAAAGCAAATTCCTTTGGAAGACAAAAAATTAGTATCGGAATTTCTAAGCACACGGAGTGAATCCGCATTTCAGGCACTGTACCGGGCCAAGACCCCTCACCTCTATCGGATGGCATTGAGGCTTACACAGGATGAGGCAAGCTCTGAGGAACTGGTGCAGGAGATGTGGGTTGTTGCGATCAAAAAGCTAGCTCATTTCGAATGGCGATCAGAGTTAAAAACCTGGCTAACAGGTATCCTGATCAATTTGTCAAGAGCGAAACGAAAAGCCATGGAGAGAGAGCAATCACTCGATGTAGCAGAGCTGGAAGTTCATGTCGCATCTACCGAGATGCAACTCATCAATGCAAACGACCTGGAAAATGGAATAGGTACCCTGCCTCCCGGTTATCGGCAGATCATCATTCTGCATGATATCGAAGGCTACAAACATCGTGAGATCGCGGAATTACTTGACATCTCAGAGGGGACCAGTAAAAGCCAACTATTTCATGCCAGGAAGATGCTTAGAGAATATTTAAGTGAAGATATAAACAAGGAAAGCCATGAGTGAAGATCGATTATCGGAGAAAGAACAAAAGCTCTTTGACCAGCTGGAACGAGTCAAAGAACCTCCGACAGACCTGGAGGCTAAGATCATTAAACAATTGAAAAGCGAAGGTCAAATTATAAATACAAAACCAATGAACACTACAGTAAAATGGATCAGCGGAATTGCCGCTTCAGTCCTTCTTTTTTTGGGAGGAATGTACTTTGGTCAATCAGGTCAGGAACAGCTTGCTATCGAACCGACCAAAGGTTATATGTTGATTCTTCATGAGGAAGAAGATTTCAGTCCCGGAGACCCTATGGAAATGTTCGAAGAGTATGGTGCATGGATGCAGCGAACTTTTGAACGAGGGGTTAAGATCACCGGGCAGGAATTGAAGAATGAAGCATCTGTTGTTAAAGGCAATCAGGTTAGCTTTATGAATGAAGATGTGAGTCGGAAGACGACAGGTTACTTTATTCTGGAAGCCAGTTCGATAGAAGAGGCGATAGAGGTAGCCAAAGAAAATCCTCACGTGAAATACGGCGGGATTGTAGAGGTGAAATCATTTATGGTTAGGTAACATGAAAATCAAACATACACTTATTGCCGGGTTCGTGCTTGTCAGCTTCATAGCGACAGGCACGGATCCAAAAGAGAAGACATTCAACATCAACGATTATCGCTGGCTGGCCGGCAGCTGGATTGGTGACGGATTTGGAGGAACATCTGAAGAGGTGTGGTCCCTTCCATCTGCTGAAGGAAAAATGATGGGAGTTTATCGACACCACAATGCGGACGGATCGCTCAACTTCTATGAGTTCCTGGTTCTGGATAAAACCGGTCTGAGATTGAAGCATTTCACCCCGGAGCTAGTGGGCTGGGAAACGAAAGAAGACTATCTCACCTTTGAAATGGTCGATTTCACCAAAGACAAGATTGAAATGAAGGGGCTCGTTTTCGAACGAAAATCGGACACGGAAATGGAGATCCGATTGAAAATGAAAACAAAGGATGGCTCCCGAACAGAAGTATTCAAAATGAAAAGAAGATGATCACACGGGTTGCGTCATTGGCCCTGTTTCAACTTTTGGGATTAATCCATATCGATGATCAGGGTCCTGAATTCAGATTTCACGGATTGAAAATTTTTGTTGAGGATTTAGAAGAATCGAGACAATTCTATTCAGAGGAACTTGGTTTCAGGCCTAATGCTGATTCAAAGACTATCTATGAGACCGGTGCCTGGCCGTTGTATCTGGAAGAAGCAGAAAGTTCGGTCTCAACAAAATATCCTACCGAGTCAAGGACCGGGCTGACCGTACAGACTTTCAAACTCTTGCCAAGAATGGAGCGGCTCAGATCCCAAAATGTGCCGTTTTACGATTCGCTGCTCGCAAGAAATGGAGTAGGTATATCTATCCCCTTCAAAGATCCCTCAGGAAATGCAATCAACTTAATGGAGGTCCAGGTTCGGCCGGTTCCGCTTTTTGAAGGCGTTAAAATCTACAATTGTGGTGTTACGGTCCCAGATATGGATACCGCAATTGATTTCTATGTTGGGTTACTGGGTTTTAACGAATGGTCCAGGAACTACTTACCTGCAGCATTACCATTGAAGCATGGAGACAACAGCTTCGCTTTCATGATACATTACAAAGAAGGCATAACTAAAAGCTCTGTTGATTATGGTGAGCAACCTCATTTTTCGTTGATTTTAGAGACAGAAAGCCTGGAAAAGGCAAAACAATTCCTGAGCGATGAGGCTATCGAATTTTTTGAGAAGGAATCTAAAATCATTGCTCGAGATCCATTTGGAAATTACTTCGAGATCATTCCTTCTTCTTAGTGTTCTTCATCAAAGAAAGCACTCCCAGAAGTGGGCCTGGGATCAGGAAGAGAAACAAATATTCAAAAGAGATGGTATCTATCAGCATAACAAGTAATTGAATGCTCACGATTGTGATCGCAAAGCCGATACTTGTTACAATGGTAAGTGCTGTCCCCTTTATCTCCGAATCTGCATGAAAAGCTACCAAAGCAGAAAAAAGAGGAGAATCTGCAATTACAGCAAATCCCCAAAGGATCAAAAATGTCATAGCTGGAGCAGGAGTCATAACAAACAGAATCGGAGAAAGCAAGCAACAAACTCCTGAAAGTGCTAAAGAAAAAGTAGCCACTTTTTTGGTCCCCAGTCGATCACTCATCAAACCCCCAATCAAACAGGCCACACTCCCCAAACCAATAATGAGAAACGAAAGCAATGAGATCTCCT
Source organism: Cyclobacteriaceae bacterium (assembly GCA_965267415.1). GTDB lineage: Bacteria > Bacteroidota > Bacteroidia > Cytophagales > Cyclobacteriaceae > Ekhidna. The sequence goes on from OZ253955.1 coordinate 2,874,140, forward strand.
TGTCAGTCAGCACGTCTGATTGGGTCATCGCTAACAAAGTGGGGACGAAAGCCCAAAAGGCATACAACTCCCACATGTGTCCGAAGTAGCCAAACGAAGCTGCCCTGAATTCCTTTTTCCTAAACACCCGAAACACCTCACGAAACCGGACCTTCAACCCGGGTTTTCGATAAGGACCGGGAGGAACGAATAGCAAAATGATCAGCCCTCCAAGAACGGCTAACACCGAGGTTCCATACATCACTGCTTTCCAGTCGAAGGATGTCTCAAGGCTTGCGATCAAATGAGGAAAAGCAGTTCCCAATACCAGGGCCGCCACCAGAAAGCTCAGGATCTTCCCCAGTCCGCTTTCCACGTAATCTGCCGTGATCTTCATTCCGACCGGATAGATCCCGGCAATAAAGAACCCGGTCATGAATCGAAAGAGCAATATTTCAGAATAGCTAATGCCATCAATAGCTACGGCCATATTGAAAACAGCGCCCAACACAGCGCTTATAAAGAAGACAATAGAAGGTTTGAATCGATCAGGGATAGAAAGCAACGCATACACAAGGGTGCCTACTATGAAACCCAGCTGCACGACAGAAGTGATCGCTCCCAGAACCGATGGATCCAGATCTAACTCCCGAACAAGATCAGGCACGATCGCGTTTCCGGCAAACCACAAAGAAGTGCATAGGAATTGCGGGAAAATGATAAGTGCTAATATCCGGGTATTGGACTGCATATTGAGAACTCGTCCTACGACTTTTAGTCGTAGGACGAGTGTTATCCATAGAATTTCTCGGAAGATAACCACGAAAAAATTAGCATTAGGCAAGCATCTGACGAGAGTCATTCGCATAATTGATGACCGTCACTGCAAACGGCACCTAACTCATCTACTTTCACTGAAAAACACAAAACAGTTATGGCACTAAGAGAAATACATGCAGGACCCTTCTCAAGAATTGGAGATCGATACGCGACGTTTATTGATTCGGATCATTTCCTGGGAAGGAATGCCTCAGCCGATACCTGGCTGGCACCTGCCAATAGCTCCAAAAAAAAGAGGGGAGATGGTTACGACCTGGAGGTGTACCTGCCAGGATATACAAGAGATGAGATAGATATTTCTGTGGAAGGTGATTCATTGGAAATTGTAGCTGAGAAAAGCGTACAAGACAAGAAATACCTGACCAATGAAATTCCGTCAGGTAGATGTGAAAGACGATTCAATCTTCCTAAAACCATTGATAGGGATCGGATCAAGGCTAATCTCAAAGATGGAATTTTGACGATCAGTTTGAATACCATAGGTGAAGAGAAGCCAAAGAAAGTAGCAGTATTGTAGTAAATTTCTACAATTCTACTACAGCTAATGATACACCTTACATTGAGGGTTGCTCTTGAAAGTCTTTATAGTGTGCTCGATAACGTCTTTCTGATGCAGCCCTTCATTAACTGTGAGCTTCGCTGATTTCAATTGATTGCTAAAGGTCTCGGCAAAATATCGGGCAAGGTATCTCAAGTTATTGCGGTGATATTTACGAATAACTGTAGCCTCTGAGGGATCTGGTTTCTCCGCAATTTGGTTGTCAACAACCTGCTGCACCGAGCTCAAGTCAATCTTATTCTTAAAGTAACCAACCGCTTCGTCCAATGGCTCACGTCCGTGGAGTTTTCGGAACTCTTTTTTGAATTCCGAAGATGCTAGTTTCCGAACGTTGAGGTAGCCTCCCATTTCCCTAGTAAGATAAAACACAATCCGCTATCACACTTGACTCAAACAAAAAACCAATAATCCTTTATTGGCTCTTTTTGCCAGTCGTTAAGCAATTCTTTGATATTGGTTCGCTCGGTAGGTGAAGAGATTGCGATTAGGATCTGAGGGTCTACCTGCTCTTTGATCTCCTCATAATGCTTCATGCGGATATCATACACATCTTTTCCGATCTTCTTCTCATTGTCACAAACCCAACCAATTTCTTGCTCACGCTCCAGAATTAATTTCACCAGGTCTTTGCCATTTCGTCCGGCTCCCCATACGATCAGGGGTCTGTTTGAATCACGATCCAGCTCGTAGAAATATTTCAGCTTTAGCTCAAAATACCGGTTGTCCTTGTACTCTTCCCATGTCCTTGAGATACGATTCGATCGGTCCCGCCAGAAGTGCAGGATCTTATCAATACCGATGATCTTTAGTCCGGCCCTGTAAAACCGAAAGCAGAGATCATAATCTTCCGGATAGACTTCAGGTTCAAATCCTTCAACCCGATCGAAATCTTCTTTGTGAATCATCCAGCAATGCGATGGTATAACACACTCATGGTAGATCTCTTCCAGATGCGTATTCGAACGGGCGACCTCATTCAACCATTCCTCATATCGGATAAAGCCGTCCCCTACTTCACCCTCATCCACGAAATGCTGAGTACCACCTGCGATGATATGCCCTTTCCCATACTTTGACCATTCCCTCACAAGTACTTCCAGCTTGTCATGAGGCATCCGGTCATCCGAATCCATCCTGTTGATCAATGTCCCCCGTACATGTTGGTATCCTTCTTTAAGTGTCGGAATGAGTTTATGCCGGACGCTATTAAAGACCCGAATGCGTGGGTCCATCAAAGCATATGCTTGCAAAATCTCCGGTGTGCGATCCGACGAGTGATCATTAACTGCAATGATTTCCCAGTTGGTATAGGTCTGGGCAAGGATTGAGTCAAGGCAGGCTGGCAGGTAGGGCTCTGTGTCCTTAACCGCCATAATGACACTTACCAATGGTTCATCCATTCGATCCGAGGTTGAATCTCCAGTACTTCTTTCCGAACCGGTCGACAGAAAAATTGAAAGTGAACCGAATCCACATGCGAATATCAAATAGTAATACCCGGTAGAACCCGTGTTCGTGGAATCGTCTCGATGAGGTCAGCACTGGCTTCTTGATCAATGTCAGCTTTCCTTTCTTCTTAAGCTGCCTGCAGAAAGAAGCGCTTTCCATCAATTCTACCGGTGGATAGCCCGCTACTTCTATAGCAACAGATCGCCTGCAGAAAACAGCCTGGTCCCCATAATACATTTTACCAAATCGATACCTTATTCGGTTGATCAACTGTAAGATTTTGAGCTTCCAATCGGCCTTATCAAAAGACAGCTCAAATGCACCTCCAACAACATCATTACTGATGGTGTCATTGATCAAACGATCAAAGTGATCCGGTAGGAGTGTATCGGCATCAAGAAATACGAGCAGGTCATGCTGAGCCTGCTTGATCCCAAAGTTGAGGCTTTTGTACTTCTTGAATTTGAATTTGGGATGAGAAAAGCACTTTACATTCAGGTCTCTCACAGACTCCAGTGTGTTGTCCGAACTTCCGGCATCCACTATAATTATCTCCAGTAGGTCAGGATCAGAAGCAACCGCAAGACAATGCTGGATCGTTTTTTTGAGGAAGGCCTCTTCATTGAGAGTAGGAATAATGATCGAAATGGATTTCATCAAGCCTGGCTTATTTCGAACAAATTTCCATCAGGATCTTGGAAGAACCCCCGGATCTCAGCTCCCCAATCTACCGGCGGAGTAAGAAATTCGGCTCCACGCTCTTTTAGAATTTCATATGAGGCCATACAATCCTTGACCCGAATGGTAAAGGCGTGTGAAACATGTTCCGGATCTTGGTTGGGTTGAAAGTGAACGGTCGGCTTGTCTTTCGTTGGTTCTCCCCCAGTAACTAGCAGTAACCAGTTATTCAAAAATTGGAGGACACATGAAGTCCCTCCATATTCTCTGTATATCTCAGCACCAAGAATATCCCGGTAGAACATCTTGGATCGCTGCATGTCGCTCACAACCAAAATGTGCGTTAATGCCATATCCGGTGTTGGAAATTCTTTTTGATCCATTGTTAATTCGTCGAGTGTAAGAAAATCTGATTCTTACCTTTAATCTACAAACTCTCATTATCATTAATGATGATCCTCGGTTTTCTATTACTATTTGGAGTTCTTCAGGGATTGATCCTTTCATTCACCCTGCTAACAAGGAGATCGAACCAGCACGCAAACAAACTTTTGGGATGGCTGATCTTTTCATTATCCGTTCAGATCGGATTGATCGGAGGAAATGAACGAGTAGCAGTAGTTTTTCCCGAATACCAGGCACTCACCTGGACCATTCCTTTCTTATTTGCTCCTTTGTCCTACCTCTACATTCGAGCCTTACTCGTTGAGACCCAACAGGAAAAAATCATTCTTCATTTTATTCCGTTCGGACTTGGTCTCATTGGTACACTTCCTTTTCTGATGCTTTCAACTGAAGCCAAGTTGACCTTTAACATTCTTGATCAAGGTTCTTTTTTCTATATCGGATTTTCCTATGAGATCGTCAGGGTAGCTCAGGCCATTTACTATGGTATCCTCGGTTTTACATTGATCAATAAATATGCGGTGGTAGCCAGAAGTCAGCTTAGTAACTTTTCCCTTAAATGGATCCGGCTGTTTTACTACGCTTCCATGGTTTCCTGGACAGTCGCCATTTTTGAGATCTTCACTTTTTTCCTGCAATTCAAACTGCCCGTCACTCCTTTTTACACGCTCTACCTTGTAACGATTTTCTTCATCTATTACATCGCTTACAAAGTGATGTCTAATCCTTCCCTTTTCGGATTTGAAATAAACGAGTTTAAAAAGTCGGAATCAAAGAAGTACGCCAGATCCGGATTGAAGTCAGATGAAGCTGAAAGGAACATAACGTTATTGAATCAATTGATGGAAGAAGAACAACTCTTTCGAAACAGTGAGCTGACCATCTCCGAAGTTGCTAATCGTCTGGGGCTACCAAAACATCACCTTTCACAAAGCATCAACGAACACCTGGGTATAAATTTCTTTGATTTTGTCAACAGTTTTCGAATTGAACATGTCAAAACCCAGCTAAAGGACCCTTCAAATGATCACCTTAAAATTCTTGCCATCGCCTTTGATGCCGGATTCAACTCCAAATCTTCGTTTAATGAGCTATTCAAAAAATCTACCGGTATAACACCCTCCAAATACCGTTCAAAGTAGTAGTCCAGACTTGTCGGGCTGAACGAAATACATTTATTCTACTTGTTGATTTGTTTCCAAAAATTGGAAATGATGAGATCAAAAACTTTAACCTATCGCTTAGCGACGATTGTAATCCTTTTGTCATTTGGGTGTTCCAGAACACCATCGATCAAAGGTTATGAAAGGGCTTATGCCTCCCTTGAAGTCATTGAGATCAATGGTGATGAGCAACACCTGCTGATCCGAACGCAAGACATCAAAAATCCTGTGCTCCTCTTCTTGCATGGAGGACCCGGAATGCCCATGATGTACATGGCTCACAAGTTTCAGGAGGAACTGGAAAGTGAATTCACGGTGGTGCAATGGGATCAGCGTGCCTCTGGAAAATCGTATCGCTCGGATATAGATGCGGAAAAGATCAGGGTGAGCCAATACCTCAGTGATGCCCGAGTAGTGGTTGATTATCTAAGAGAAAAGTTTGACAAGGATAAGATCATTTTGGCAGGCCATTCCTGGGGAACTTACCTGGGAACGCTCCTCATCTATGAAGACCCCTCTCCATATCACGCATATGTTGGTATAGGACAAGTTGTGGATGGTGAAGATGAGCTGGCCTTTCAGCGGAAATTCCTGGAATCGGAAGCCCAAAAAAGAAAAGACAAAAAAGCCCAGGAAGAATTGGCCGAATACGGGGAAGCCATTTTTGAGAAATACCTATTTAAGTACGGTGGAGAATTGAAACACAAGAAGAGCTATTGGCCATTTATCTGGGCTGGGTTGGGAAGTCCTGAATACTCCATTGGGGATATTGGCAAAGTCGCAAAAGGGTCCAGCTTCTGCTCTGCCCACATGACCTATGATGTGATTGACAAAAGCCTCATGGATGAGGAAATCTATCGCTTCGATCTCCCGGTGTATTATTTCACTGGTACAAATGATTACACTACTCCATTTGAATTGATTGAAGCGTACCACGACAAAGTACAGGCCCCCACTAAGAAATTAGTTTGGTTCACGAAATCAGCTCATTTTCCATTCTTCGAGGAGCCGGAAAAATTCGCAATAGAAATGCTTGAGATCAAGAAAGCTTTGAAGTGTAACTAGAGCTTACTTTGAGTTAGGGAATCTTTTGTTCAGCACCTTTTGCCTGTATTCAAAGATTCCCTTCAATTGCCTCCTCACAAAGATGGAATTGGCGAGATGCCCCAAAACGCCAAATGGGATTTTGTATGAGACTTTGTCTACCATGATCACACCGCCATCGTTTGCTGAAAAGTGGTGCTCATGGTGCCACATTCGGTATGGCCCGAACCGCTGCTCATCTACAAAGAACTTCTTATCCTGTATATGCGTGATCTCGGTGACCCAATTCGTACGAACTCCAGGAATAGGAGCCACTTTGTAGGTGATAATTTGCCCGGTGTGCATTTTGTCAGGTAGATCAGAGGTGATGATGAAGCCCATATGCTCTGGTGTGATCTTCTCCAGGTTTCTGGGAGATGAAAAAAAATCCCAGGCCTCCTCCAGGCTAATTGGAAGCTCCTGAACCACCCTCAACGTGTAGATACCCGAATGTCTTTTGAATTGGATCATGCACTCTTAACACATTTTTGAATGGATTGTTAAAAAACTTTAATCCCTAAGATCCCGTCAGATTATTGAAGATATTTGATTGTGCGCTACCTGATCCTAATACTGCTTTTCGGTTCAAGTTTGGTGGGCCTCTCGCAAAGACAATTTGTTTTTGGAGTATTGAAAGATAGTGTAAGCAATGAGTTGTTAATTGGTGCGCATGTCCTCAACATTTCGTCAGATAAGTTGACTGTAACCAATGAAGAAGGAGCGTTCCGTATCCCGGTCCAGGTAGGTGATACACTGGTTTTTTCTAATGTTGGATACCAAACCTTAGGTTGGGTAGCAAAGGAATCCTGGTTTAACCAGGAGCATGTACAATTCAAATTACCAACAGACACTACCTACCTGGATGAGGTGGTAGTCCACGACCTTCCCGAATACAATCGATTTAAACAACTTATCGTTGAGTCAAGACCGGAGGATACTTCCTTCTGGTACCACGGAGTACCTCAACCCAAAATGGAAGAATATACAGTATTAGAAAAAAAGGAGTTTTCAAATCCACTCTTTATTGTCAACCATCCGCTTTCCTTTTTCTATCATAAGTTCAGTAAACGGGAAAAAGAAAAACGAAAGATGCAAACCATTCGAAAACAACATGGCATGGTTTCAACAGCCAACCAGAAATTCACTCGTGAATGGGTGGGGGAAATGACGGAATTGAAAGGGGATCAACTCACAGATTTCATTTCGTTCTGCAACTTCACTCCGGAGTACATCGCCAAGACCCCATTGTATATGATCCATGAAAAAATGATGGGATTACTGGATGACTTTATGCAGAGGAAGAGCGACGGCTAATTTCTAAAGAATTGCTCCACTCTTAGTTCTACATTTTCCCTAATGTTCATATAAAAGAGGTTGTAATCCACAATGTGATAACGCTTCTTGTTGAAAAGGAAATTACCAAAGAATTTTGGCTTAGCTGACCAAACCATCCCGTCGTTATTTTGAGCATCGGTTAGACCCTGTCTTATCTTTTTGTAGTTCTTCATAAGCCCTCCTCTGTTTTCCCCCCAGGAAACATACGTGGAATCGGTTGTCCAACTCAACGGGTTGATACTCAGCGCATCATCAAACCAAAAGTCATGTTGAGGAGGATAGTAGCCTCTCTTGAATGTATTCCAGCACATCCAGCAATTCGTTTGTGTCTCGTCTTCACATATTGGAATGGAGTCAAACGTTCCTTTTCGCATCGGCATTCCAACCAGGTAGGCAGCCACCAGTTGCTTTTTCAAAGGTTTGTGCTCAAAGAACTCTCTCAGCAGTGATGTGGCGTGATTGGTTCCCTGACTATGAGAGGCTATAATAATGGGCCTTCCATGATTAAAGTTTTCCAGGTAATAAATAAATGCCCTTTTTACATCCTGGTAGCTGTATTGAAGTGCATCAACCTTAAGCCCTAAGTCGGAATAATAAACCGCGATGTGAGATTGCCTGTATAGAGGAGAGTATACCTTGGCTGAAGCATTGAAAACAGTCGATTGATACTTGATCGTTGAGTTCGCAATTTTTTTGTTCAGCTTTTCATCATTGACATCAGCAAACCAGGGATTAGTCTTCTTCTGCTTCTTGGTATAGATCGTTGGATAGATGAAGAAAACATCTACTTCAGCGGTTTCCTGGTATTCCGCAATCTCTCCTTTACCCGGAACCAGGTCTGCCATATCCTCCTTTTCAGGATGTGCAATCCAATAGTTCAAGTCGCCATAATCAGGAGGATCAGGGATCAGGTTCAAGTGTTCTGTTCCATACTTTCCCTTATACTCTTTGGAAATTTGGGCGGTAAGAAAGAAAGGCAGAAATAAAAGAATGATGATGAGCAGCTTCATGTCGTGAAGATAATATCTTGACTTACTTGGAAAAAACGATTTAAATCAGAATGCACAAATGGGACATTTTATTCTAACTTGTAATCAACTTTTAACCAAACCCGTCCATCTATGAAACGATTGATCTATGTTCTAACACCGCTTATTTTATTTAGCTGTACTACTTCTCCGAAAGAGGAGTCAACCAGTGAGAGTGCAGTAATCAGTTTGAGTGGAACAGAAGTTACCTATTCTACAGACTCGACTGAAATGAATGGACTCATTGTCTTTGATGAAAATGACAAGTCAAAGCGTCCCGGGATCCTGGTTGTCCACGAGTGGTGGGGGCATAATGAATATACGAGAGAGCGAGCTTATCAATTAGCTGAGCTCGGCTATGTCGCCCTTGCCGTTGATATGTACGGTGGGGGTAAAGTTGCTGCTCACCCGGAAGATGCGGGAAAATTTGTACAGGAAGTAGTAAGTAATATCGATGAAGCCAAAGCACGTTTTGAAAGTGCTCTTGAAACACTAAAAGCGCACCCAAATGTGGATACCGATAAAATTGGAGCCATCGGTTATTGTTTTGGTGGTACCGTTGTGCTTACCATGGCTAGTGCGGGCTATGACCTGGATGCAGTTGCTGCTTTCCACGCTGGATTAAGACTCCCAATTATGCCTGAGCCTGGTCAGATCCAAACAAAGGTCCTTGTATGCAATGGAGCGGATGATCCGTTTGTGCCTGAGCAGTCCATTACAGACTTCAAAATGGTTATGGATTCCGCAGGAGTAGATTATAAATACATTGCTTACCCTGGTGCCGTTCACGCATTCACAAGCCCTTATGCAGATGAAATGGGAGAACAATTTGGATTACCGTTGGCTTATCAGGCAGAGGCTGACAGCCTGAGTTGGATCGAGATGCAATCACTTTTTAACGAGGTTTTCTAATGCCTCCAATTCTGAGCGAGCATGATTGATGTTTGCTCAGAATTTTCTACTGATCGAATTTCCAAACGTGGATCTGGCCATTGTCATCGATCATGATCTTCTTGTATTGCACAGGTACAACTACTTCGAAATCTCGGTTGATCACTCCTAGTTTCCACGATCGCTTGCTCTTGATAACAGCATAGTCATTAGCAAATGGACTTACCCAATAGCGCTTGGCCGGTCCGGCATTCCCGACGTGTGTTCCTCCTGACTGAAAGTAGTCACTCAGCTCATGAAAATCCCTGCTCATATCACTGAGAGCAACTGGCACCACCTCTTTTCCTTCTGTATCCAGGAAACCGAATTTTCCGTCTTTCTCAATCAGCGCCCAATTGGCGTTTTCACGATCAAATCGACTGATCTTGTCATATTTTGTTGGCACTACCTCCCGGCCCGTCTTATCAATGAAGCCGAACAAACCGGATCGTTGAACCAGCGCCAGGTGACTGGCTCCTTTTGTACCGAAGCTATAGATCCTGGAATATTGTGTTGGAACTACTTCTTTGCCATTGCGATCGATAAAACCGTATAATCCATCCCGGGCTACTTTGGCCCAGTAATGGGTCACACTTCCAAAGCTGGAAACATAGGTATATGTAGGAGGAATTACCTCCTGTCCGCCTTTATCAATAAATCCGATCAATCCATTTTTTTCAACCTTCGCCCATTCCGAACCAATGGAACCAAAACTGTGGATTCGATCATATTTTGTTGGTATTACCTCGTTGCCTGTCCTATCCAAAAAGCCATACAGTCCGTCTTTCTCAACCATTGCCCAGTTGGATCGATAGCTTCCAAAGTCACTGATCTTGTTGTAAACCGGAGGAACAATCAATTCTCCGGTCCGATCGATGAATCCATAAAGACCATTTTTTTCTACCAGCGCCCAATTGATCTCTCTGGTCCCAAAGTCACTGATCCTGGTGTATTCCGGTTTCACTATTAGCTTCCCATCCCGATCCATGAATCCGAAGAGTCCATCTTTCCGAACCAAAGCCCAATTAGAACCATACTCACCGAAGTAAGAGATCTTATCATAGGTCGGTGCAATAACTTCCTTTCCTGCTCGATCAATAAAACCATAGAGATTATTCTTCTTCACTAAAGCCCAGGAAGAGTGCTTGTGTTCTCCATAATCAGCTACATAATCATAGCTCGACAAGGGTGGAGCCTGAGCGAACGCCAGGGAAGAAAAAAAGAATAGAGGTCCTGCCAGTATTGTTTTCATACTGTGCTAAAGACACAAGAACAAAAGGAAAGTTTCCGGGTCAGGGAATTATTTAAAGGAGATTTTTAGCTGTGAAGAAGCTTTGTGTCCATTGCGAATTCTTTGTGCTCGTTGTGGTTAAGAACTTTAACCGCCAAGTTCACAAAGGAGTCACGAAAGTCGCTAAGGATTCAGCTTCCGCATCCCACACACTCGATCTCTGAATTCATAGGTCGGGTGCCGTTCACTTTCATCTTCAGATTGTGGATCTTGTCTTTCAGTTCCATGTCATTGAACATGTCACCGGTTAATTGAGACTCAAGCTTTGTGATTTCAGATTGGATTTCTTCGACTGACATAGTGTGATGTTGTTACGGGTAGACTAAGATAATGTTAATCCGTGACTTTTCGTTCCCAAATCATACTATTTTCTTAGCGGAATCCTCCACATCAGGTAGTAATCGAATGCAGTTGAGTTTTCTCGTCGGGTATTACCAAAGCCTGGAATATCATAGGTCTGTAAAACCCCTTCTCCATTCACATTTCTGGCAAACTGCCATCTCAAGGTAAATCCTGTATAAAGATTAGAAATAAGCTTGCCTCTTAGATTGACCACCAATTCCAGCCACCTCGCTTGTAAATTGGAATTGGATAGCATGATTTCCTGGGTACCGAAACCCACATCCGATGTGTAATTGAGTCGATCTTCGAAGGATGCCCTGGAATAACGGAGGCCTAATGAAAGGGCGTTTCCGCTGGATTCATTCTTCACAAAGTTTCGATCCAACCCAACCCGGTAGTAAGTGCCTTCATTTTCATAACTATAGGCACCACCTATCGTGTTTTTCTCTGTTCCATAGTCTATGACAAAGTCAAACTTGTTTGTATTCAAACTAGCCTGAAGTTCCTGAGTATCTTTTCCTGACCCAATGAACGTTCTAGCTGCTCGGACAATATTCGCTCCAATTTTAATGTCATTGATTCTCCAGTTTTTTTGGGGTATAGAAACGGAATCACTTACCTGGGCAGAAAGTGCTACCGAAAGAAGAAGAGCCAATATGTTAAAAGTAAACTTCAACGGTTGCTTGCATTTGGATGTTAGTAGTTGTTCCTTGAAGTGCGGTAGAATCAAAAGTGCTTTGAAGTGTGTCTAACCCACTAAAGAGCAATGACGGGTCACAGTCAGGGTCAAAAATGGTGTAGGATTTATCATACCGCAATTGCAACACATAGTCATTCGTGTCTGTTTCAAATAAGAAAGTGGCAGCAGTATCAAGTGGATTCAAAGGAAGTGCAATGAATGTTGAATCCGACACAATAGTGGTATCTCCATCCGAATCAACAGTTGTATCTGCAGCAAGCACGAATTGATACGGAGAATCCTCTACTGTAAACTCAAAACCCACTTTTTTGCTCTCCTTGGTTTCAAAATCGAAGAACCGGATCACCACAAAAGAGCGATTCAAATCACTGCTGCAATTGTTGATGTCACTACATCCCAACCAAAGGACTGAACTAAATGCTACAAAAAACGCTTTTTTCACAGGCTCGCAAAATTACACACACCAAACATTAGCTTTGCCTTTTCAAATGAAGACCAAGGGGTTAAAAAAAGATAAAGTCAACATTGTCACTCTAGGATGCTCCAAGAACCTGGTAGATTCCGAGGTAATGCTGACACAACTGAAGGGAAACAAGATTGATGCCACGCATGAATCTCAAAAGGATGATTCAAATATTGTGATCATTAATACGTGTGGGTTCATCGATAATGCCAAGCAGGAATCGATCGATACCATCTTAAGGTATGTGGATGCCAAGCAGGAGGGTTTGGTGGAAAAAGTGTACGTATCAGGTTGTCTGTCGCAACGCTACCGTGATGAGCTGCAACATGAGATCCCAAATGTAGATGCCTGGTTTGGAACTGGTGAGTTGCCCGCCCTTTTGAAAAAGTTCAAAGCCAACTATAAGAAAGAACTTCTCGGTGAACGAATTACAACTACAAACAAGCATTACGCTTATTTGAAAATAGCTGAGGGATGTGATCGTCCTTGTAGCTTCTGTGCTATTCCAATCATGCGAGGTAAGCACGTTTCCAAACCAATGGAACAGGTGGTTGCCGAAGCACAGTCGCTGGTTCGTAATGGAGCAAAAGAATTGCTTCTTATCGCTCAGGATTCAACCTACTATGGACTGGATCTATACAAGAAAAGAAATCTGGCCGAGTTACTCGATCGTCTTTCAGATGTCGATGGACTTGACTGGATCCGTTTGCATTATGCATTCCCCACCGGCTTCCCCGAGGACATCCTGGATGTGATGGCATCCAAACCAAATATCTGCAACTACCTCGATATCCCGCTACAGCATGCCTCCTCGAATATGCTCAAATTGATGCGCAGGGGAACTACCAGGGAAAAAACAGAAGCTCTTTTGGACACGATCCGGACAAAGGTCCCTGATATCGCTATTCGCACCACACTCATTGCAGGTCATCCGCAGGAAACAGAAGAAGATTTTCAGGAAATGCTGGATTTTGTTGAGAAATCACGATTCGAGAGGCTGGGGATCTTCACATATTCACATGAGGAAAATACCCATTCATACAGCTTTAAGGATGATGTCCCGGAAGAAATCAAACAAGAACGCGCAAATGCCGTAATGGAGTTGCAGGAAGAAATCTCAATGGAGATCAATGAAAAGAAAATTGGAAAAAACTTTCGCGTGTTGATCGACCGGATGGAGTCAGGCAACTTTATCGGCAGAACAGAGTATGATTCTCCTGAAGTAGACAATGAAGTGATCGTATCTGCTGGAGAAAATTACCTTAGGATTGGAGATTTTTCCACCATTAAAATCAATGAGGCTACAGCCTTCGACCTTTACGGAGAACTTGCCAACTAACCCTAAAAGCGTGCAAACCGAACACATTCCCTTAGACGAAACCCACTGTTTTTCCTCCTTCTTTCTTGATTATATCAACCAAAACCCTGAGTTAGTCTCTTTCTACGAGACATTTCCTAAGCTTGAGAATTTTCAGGATGTTATCATCCATCGAAAATTCAATGATTCAAACCGATCAGTCCTGGCTGAATCCCTTGAAAAGCAATATGAGGGATTAGAGATTACGAAAGAAGTGTCTTCTAACATTGAGAAACTTAAAGACAGCAAAACATTTACAATCACCACCGGCCATCAGCTCAACATTTTTACGGGACCACTTTATTTCCTTTATAAGATCGTTACGGTTACTAATGCCTGTAAAGAGCTGAAAAAGAAATATCCGGAGCATGAATTTGTCCCGGTTTACTGGATGGCTTCTGAAGATCACGACTTTGATGAGATCAATCATTTCTATTTTGAAGGGAAACGATTTCAATGGGATACGGATCAAACCGGGGCGGTCGGCCGATTCAATCCCAATGGATTAGCTGATCTGTGTGACAAACTCCCAAACAAAGGGACTTTTTTTAAAGATGCCTATTCACAGGAAAGCCTGGCAAGTGCTGCTAGATATTACGTCAACTATCTATTTGGAGCGGAAGGTGTGATCGTGATCGATGCAGATCATACATCACTCAAAAAACTATTTACAAAGGTTATTGAAGATGACCTGTTCAACCACTCTGCTAACGAATTGGTGAATGAAGCCAATGCCCGATTAGAGCAACTGGGTTTCAAACCCCAGGTTAATAGCAGGGAAATCAATTTCTTCTATCTTGATGATGGGGTTAGGGAGCGAATTGAGCGATCCGGTGACCAATTCCAGGTATTAAATAATGATATCAGCTTTTCTTCAGCTGAAATCAAAAAGCTGATCCAATCGAATCCTGAAAAATTCAGTCCGAATGTGATTCTAAGGCCGCTATACCAGGAAACTATCTTACCAAACCTGGCCTATGTTGGAGGTCCCTCGGAAATGGTTTATTGGTTGCAGCTCAAATCAACTTTTGAGCATTACAAAACTTCATTCCCAATCCTTCTGCCAAGAAATTTTGCAACGATCTTAACGGAAAAGGACAGAACTAAATGGGCAAAAACGGAGCTGTCAAATGGGGATCTGTTTCTGGGTCATGAAGGCGCATTCAACAAATGGGTTCAGGCAAACACTTCTGATGTTATCTCCTATGCAGATGAACTTGCTAAACTCGAGGAGATCTACCAGGCTATCGGTCAAAAAGCGGCCAAAGTTGATCCAACGCTTGAACAACACGTCGAGGCGTTGAAAGCAGTATCTGAAAAACGCGTTCAACTCGCGGAAAAGAAACTCCTTCGTGCAGAAAAAAAGAAGCACGCCGAAAAGAGCAAGCAGATCAGTGACGTGATTGAAGCACTCTTTCCTAACGGGTCTCCCCAGGAAAGGCGTGACAATTTCTTAAACTTCTATTTGCGAGATCCCCAATTCGTTCAGCACCTTTTAGATACTTTTGATCCATTCGATTTCAGGATGTATCTGCTGTTTGAATGAAAAAATTTCTTCGGTTTGTTCTCTATTTCATTGCTTTTATTCTTCTACTTGGGCTTGGCACCCTCAAAGTGGTAGATCGAACGCCTCCCAGGGAACAAGATTATTATACTCAAATGATGAGCCGTCTGGATTCACTCAGCGAATCCTTTCAGATTACTCCAGCCCAACCTTTTGAAATTGGTTACTCGAAAATCTCTCTCACACCAGATTCAATAATGGCCCTTGCAGGGTATGGTGCTCGTGATCCAATGGAATTCGATGAGATCAGGGACTCAGTTTATGTCAGGGTTCTGATCATCAAGACTCAATCCATTAAGGCTGCAATACTATCAGCAGACCTCCTGATCATTCACCCATTGATGACCAAAGCCTTGCACACTAGAGCTCAAGGCGCTGGGTGGAATCCTCAAAACATTTTTCTTACCGCCACACACACCCATTCGAGTATTGGTCAGTGGGCTCCCGGATTGGTAGGTGGGCTTTTCGCCGGAGAATATGAGCCAAAGGTTGCCGAACTAATTGCTGAGCGAATGATCGAAGGACTTAAGAAAGCGGAAAGTAAGCTGGTGCCAGCTTCAATTGGTTATTCACAAGTTGAAAATCCGGATTTGGTCCTTAACCGATTGGTTGGAAATGAAGGCATAGAAGATCCTTTTCAAAAAAACCTCGTCTTCCAAACAGGAAAAAGAACTGCTTCTTTTACCGCTTTTTCAGCGCATGCCACTTGTCTAACAAGCCAATCGCGTAAGCTTTCTGCTGACTTTCCAGGTGCCTTCCATCAAAAACTTTCAGAAGACACAACATCATTGTTCTCTATCTATGCCGCTGGGGCAGTTGCAAGTATGGGACCTGAAACGGAAGGAATGGATCAATTTGAACGAACGGAGTTTTTAGGGGGGGAAATAGCGCAGCGAATCAATGAGCCTAATTCATTTGTGGATTCCATTCGGATCGGGGCATTTCGAATACCACTCGAACTTGGTACGCCCCAATTCAAGATCTCCAAAGATCTCGCCCTTCGACCTTATCTTTTCAAAAGAGCTTTTGGAGATGAGAAGAGTGAAATAAGTGGTCTCCTCCTGGGCAATGTCCTTTTACTGGGCATGCCTTGTGACTTCTCTGGCGAGTTGGCGATTCCACTCTATGAATTTGCAAAGCAACGGGGCCTGGAATTAATTATCACCTCTTTCAACGGAGGTTATATCGGCTACATCACAAAAGATGAATGGTATGACCTGGAAAAGTATGAGACCAGAACCATGAATTGGTATGGTCCGGGAAATGGTGCCTATTTTTCAGAAATAATAGAGAAACTAATCGTTGCGGTAGATGAAAATTACAAAGCCAACACTCCTGGTAGATAAAAACAAATGCCTTCAGAACATTGAACGAGTAGCAAAAAAAGCTAAGGCTGCTGGTGTCACACTCCGACCTCATTTCAAAACTCATCACTCTGATGAAATCGGCAATTGGTACAGAGATTTTGGAGTCGAAACATGTACCGCCAGTTCTGTATCAATGGCTAAATACTTCGCTGAAAATGGGTGGGATGATATCACCATAGCATTTCCATACAATCCGCTCGAATCAGAGGTGATCAATGAGATTGCTAAAAAATCAAGGATCAATATTCTGATCGAGTCAATGGAAAGTCTGCAACTTGCAAATAAGCTTCTGACTGGCCAGCATGATTACTATCTCAAAATTGATGTTGGAACTCACCGTACAGGAATAGATCCTGCAAACCGAAAAAAAATTGAAGAATTGGTCAACGGTTCTGATGATCGAATTCAATTCAAAGGATTCCTGGGTCACGCCGGACATACCTATGGATGCAGAGACCAGGCTTGCATCAAGGAAATCTATGATTCATCGGTTGCGTTACTCACCCCTTTGAAAGAGAACTACGGTGGTATCATCAGTTTTGGAGATACTCCTTCATCAAGTGTCGTTGAAGACTTTTCCGCTGTTGACGAGATCCGTGCTGGTAACTACATTTTCTATGATTGGATGCAACATAAGATCGGATCATGTAGAATAGAAGACATTGCTGTATGCCTAGCATGTCCTGTTGTGGCCATTCACGAAGATCGCAATGAGGTGGTTGTTTTTGGAGGAGCAGTCCACCTTTCAAAGGACAGTGTGCTTGAGAACGAACTACCCACCTTTGGAAAGGCTGTTAGCTTAAATAACCATCATTGGAACGCTGAAGTCATCGGCAATGTGAGAAAGATCTCGCAAGAGCATGGAGTCATTACAATGAATGAAAACCAGCTCGCTCATGTAAAAGTGGGTGACCTGATCGGTATTCTTCCTGTACATTCGTGCCTGACGGCAGACCTTCAAGGACACTACTTTACGACAGAGGGTCAAAGAATTGAAAAGATAATTAAGGAATGAGGAAGGTCTTACCGCTACTCGCACTACTCGCGTTTTCATTTGTACTGGCTAAAACCGATCCCCCAAAGGATACCATCGACATCCAAATCGGTCAAATGATCATGATCGGGATTGGGGATTTCAACCTTGTCGACACAAATGAACCAATCTTCAGGGAAATAAGAGATCAGAAGGTTGGCGGTGTAGTTCTTTATGAGAAAAACATCCTGTTTGAGGATCCCAAACCAGAGCTTGCGCTACTCATTGATAACCTCCAGAAGAATGCTTCGATCCCTTTGTTGGTAAGCATTGATGAAGAAGGTGGTTATGTATCGCGAATGAAAACACGCTATGGGTTTCCAAAAAACGTTTCTGCTCAATACCTGGGAGATATGGATAACCTTGACTCAACCAGATATTATGCACAGCAAACAGCTGGACTTCTGAGCAGCTTCGGCATCAACATGAATTATGCCCCGGTGGTAGATGTGAATTTGAATGTGAGAAATCCGGTGATCGGGAGGATTGAGCGTAGCTATTCAACAGAGTATCGGAATGTGATCAAACACGCCTTCGAAGTGGTTGACATTCATAACAAGAACAATGTGGTGCCTGTTCTAAAGCATTTTCCAGGACATGGCAGTAGCAAAAGTGATACGCATTTAGGTTTAACGGATGTAACTAACACCTGGCAAATTGAAGAGATGTATCCATACTCTGCTCTCATCGATAGCGGGGTTGTTAAAGCAGTGATGACCGCACACATTGTCCACCAATCATTAGATGAGTCCAAGAACCCCGCAACTCTCTCTAAAAGAATTGTTACGGGTATGCTTCGTGATTTCCTGGATTTTGATGGAGTGATCATTTCAGACGACATGCAAATGGGAGCGATCAAAAACGAATATGGGTTGCGTGAAGCAATAAGAATGTCCATTGAAGCAGGTGTCGATTTATTAATGTTTGCTAACAACGTGAAAGATTATGACCTGGTTACTGCCTCCACTGTTCATGGGATAATTAAGGATTTACTTTTCGAAGGAATCATCACCAGGGAGCGAATTCACGAATCCTATCGAAGGGTGTTAAAGCTTAAGAAGGAGTTTGGATTGTGTAGTGATGGTTATTACAGAAATTTAAAGACCAAGCTCAAAGCCTACAACTAAGGATTTGTCAATACACGCACGATTTAATTAAATTCACTGCTCCATGATCCAGTATAATCCGAAATCGTGGTTCTCGCTGATATTTGATGTCTACAGCCGTTACGTTATTCGCTCGCTGTTTCCACTCATATTATTTGCCGCAGTACTGACCACTTTCCTTTGTTTTTTGTTCATTGATGTCCTTGATATCGTTATTACCGATACAAAGGCTTTTCACTCTATTCTTGGGGTAATTCTGGGCCTCTTTCTCGTGCTCAGGACCAATACTGCTTATGATCGCTGGTGGGAAGGTCGAAAGCTCTGGGGCAGACTGGTAAACGACACCCGGCAATTGTCCATCAAGCTTTCCGCATTTCTTCCTAAGGACGCTACCGAAGACCGCACCTTCTTTCGAAAGATGATCCCAAATATCACTTTCGCCATGAAGGAGCACTTGCGAGACAGCATTATGGTTGGTGAAATGGACTTCTACAATGACGAACACAAAGACAGGATCATCAACAGTAAACATCGGCCGAACATTATTAACAAAATACTAATGGAGCGGGTAATGGCCCTTCGTTCCAAGGATGTCTTGTCTGCTGAACAATTGTTCATCATCGATAAAGAGATAAAGGGGTTTACAGATATCATAGGTGCCTGTGAGCGGATCAAGTCAACTCCGATACCCTATTCTTATAGTATGTTCATTAAGAAATTCCTGTTCATCTATTCGATCACTTTGCCAATGACATTCATTGGCGAGTTTGGGTACTGGTCGATTATCCTTGTCGTGATGGCGTTTTACTTTCTTATGAGTGTGGAATTGATCTCAGAAGAGATCGAAGACCCCTTTGGAAAAGACATCAATGACCTTCCGCTTGATGAACTTTGTGTGAAGATCAAGAAGAATATCATTGAAATTTTCAATCAATAACTATCTTGCCATACTAATTATCAAATCAAATATTCAAACATCGAACGATTATGAGACTTAACCTATTGAAATCCGGCGCATTAGCACTGGTTGCTGCTTTCCTTACTGCCTGTGGTGGAGGTGGTGAAAAAGCCGAATCTGATGCAGCTTCAGAATTTGACGCTGCAAAAGCTCAGGTAGCCGCTGACGTGAAAAAGGTGATCGAGGACCTGCCTCCTCCGTCTGAAGTTCCGTATCTGCTTATTGCGGCGGGCGCCGAATACAACGCCGACCTGATCAACTCTACTGCTAACATCGAGTCTTACCAGACTGATGCTGATAAAGCTGCTCTTAATCTCGGTGTGTACGCAGCTGATATAGCCTATCTATCATCTTATGAAAAATCTGAAGAAGCACTCAACTATATGGGAGAGTGCCAGAAACTGGCAGGCCCTGTTGGTATCGCAGACGCTATCGATTACGGTATGGTAGCAAGGTTTGAAACCAACATGGAGAACAAAGACTCTCTTACTTCGATCATTAATGAAGTAATGGAAAAATCCGGTACAAGGTTATCAGAGTTGGATCAATTGAACAGTGCCGCATTGATGCTTGCAGGGAGCTGGATCGAAGGCATGTACATTTCTACCAACATTGTTAACTCTTATGAAGTAGAAGGCCTTTCCGAAGAAGATGTGAATTTGATTTTGGAGCCTCTTGTTCAGGTTGTTCTTCAACAAAAGCAATCGCTTACGGATCTCATAGCAGTTATGAATGATGTTCCCGAAACGGCAGCTGTTAATGCTACCAAAGCAGATTTGGAAAAAATCAAAGCCATTTATGATGGCGAGCTGGCTGAGGTTGAAAAGAACATTTCCGAGAATACAGGTGGTTTCACACTGAGCACAAGTGTACTTGAAAACATTACCAGTGAAGTGAGTCGCATCCGGGCATCAATCACCGGATGATCCACTAAAACATTTTATGTATTAAGTCGCTTCTAAAAGAGGCGACTTTTTTTATGGATTTCTCTTAACCCTTAATGCTTATCTTTAGCGTTTGTGGACCTAATCACCACTTTTGAATGAGTGAAAAATTATTAAAAGCAATCATCAAACTGCTTGTGATCCTGGCAAAGGAAGAAGGGATAGTTGATGAAAGTGAAAAAGAAAGTATACGGAATTTCATCCAGGAAAATGTAAGTCGGGAAGACTATCCCAGCTACCTCAAGACACTGGATAAGTACATCGATGAAATAGCTACCGGAACTGATGACAAGAGTCAGCTCCAGCAGCTTGCTGACGATATTAACCTTGAACTCACGCTTCCTCAGAAGCTCATCATCATGCTTCGATCCATGGAGTTGATTATGGCTGATGAAAAGATCACTGATCGTGAGCGAGAGCTGCTTTACTTTATCGGAGAAAGTTTCAATTTCGAACATGAGATCATTGATGAAATCAAGCGGTTCGTTACTGCCACAGAAGTAACGGATTTTTCCAATGAATACAGCGTGGTGATCCTAGGTGAGGACTCAGAGGAGCTTGCAGATCAGCGGAAGATCATCCTGGATGGTTTCCGTGGGTACGCAGCATTTTTCAGGATCCCTGGAATTGAGATTTATTTCTTTAAATACTCAGGTGCAGACCTTCTCACTTTGAATGGGCTTTTAATCTCTCCGAGAAGGATTAAAACATTTCCGGGAGGTAGCTCTCTCAAGGGAAAGAAGACAAAAAGACTCTATTACAGCGATATCCTTAATGCTTACAGGAAAGAGATATCTGAAAGCAAGCTCTCGTTTGTGGCGGAGGACATCACCTACAAATTCAAAAATGGAAAGACCGGCCTTGTCAACATCAATATTTCCGAATCAAGTGGTAAACTATTTGGAATCATGGGGGGTAGCGGAGCTGGAAAGTCGACGTTATTCAACGTGTTGAATGGCACTGCCAAGCCGACTTCCGGATCGGTGAGGATCAATGGGGTAGACATTTATACCAAGCCAAAAGAAATTGAAGGTGTCATTGGCTTTGTTCCACAAGACGATCTTTTAATAGAAGATCTGACTGTATTTCAAAATCTTTATTATGCATCAAAGCTCTGCTTTTCAAAAGCATCCAAAGAAGAGCTTACTGCGCTCGTTGATAAGACCATAGAATCGCTTGGGTTGACGGAGGCTAAAGACCTCAAGGTGGGAAACCCATTACAAAAAACTATCAGTGGTGGTCAGAGAAAGCGGCTGAACATCGGACTTGAGTTGTTAAGGGAGCCATCTGTGCTATTCGTAGATGAGCCGACCAGCGGTTTGTCATCACGAGATTCGGAAAACATCATGGACCTCCTCAAGGAGCTATCCTTAAGGGGCAAAATGGTCTTTGTTGTGATCCACCAGCCTTCTTCAGACATCTTTAAAATGTTTGACAAACTGGTCATCCTTGACGCGGGTGGCCACCAGATCTACTATGGTAATCCGGTAGAGGCCGTGACCTACTTCAAAAGCATCGTCGATTTGATCGACAAAGATCAGGGTGCGTGTATCGAATGTGGTAATGTCAATCCTGAGCAGATCTTCAATATCATTGAAACGAAAGTTGTAGATGAGTATGGTAAGGTCACCAACAAAAGAAAGTACTCTGCTGAGCAATGGTACGAGCATTTTCAGAATAAGACTTCACTACCGGAAAAATCCGAACACTCTGAGCGACCGGAACAAAGTCTTTCGATACCCAACAAAATAAAACAGGCACAGATCTTTCTGAAACGTGATGTGCTGTCCAAGATCGGAAACAGGCAATACCTGATCATCAACCTGCTGGAAGCTCCTGTGCTGGCGCTACTTCTTGGACTTATTACAAAATACGCTCCAAGCGGATCAGGCTACAGTTTCTATGCGAATGAAAACATTCCTGTATTCTTCTTTATGAGCATCATTGTGTCTCTCTTCATGGGATTGACAGTCAGTGCAGAGGAGATCATCAAGGATAGACGGATTTTGAAGAGGGAAGCATTTCTACATTTAAGTCGCTTCAGCTATCTCTCATCAAAAACAATGATCCTTTTCGCCTTCTCGGCTATCCAAACAATTCTCTTTGTGGCAGTAGGCGCACTTATCCTGGAGATCAAGGGGATGACCATTCAATACTGGGTCATTCTTCTTTCGCTCTCGTGTTTTGCCAACGTACTAGGCCTGAACATTTCATCTGCTTTTAATTCTGTCATCACAATCTACATTTTGATTCCACTACTGATCATCCCTCAGTTGATTTTAAGTGGAGTAGTAGTAAATTTTGATCGGTTGAATGAAGCTTTTTCAAACGAAAAGAAAGTTCCGTTGATCGGAGAACTTATGGCATCACGATGGGCTTACGAAGCAATGGCCGTCACACAGTTCAAAGACAATCCTTTCAACGAAGAATTCTATCCCTTAAAGCGGACTGTTTCACAGAACACCTACAAATCCATTTACTACATTAAATTCTTGTTGGACGACCTGGCCTATTGTAAAGCCAATCCGGACCACCCATCTCTTGAAAGCAGAATGGAATTGATCCGAAAAGAAATTGGAAGGGAGTTGGACATTTTTGGAAGAGACAAGTTTCCTAACCTTGATCAACTTAAACCCGGATGTTCGGAGCAGGTGTTTGAAGAAACGAAGGCATTTCTAACGACATTGCAAACGGTATATAACAACCGGAGAAAAGAGGCAAAGAGTGAACTTGATTCTAAGATAGAAGCACTAACTGATACCGAAGAGAAAGAGACGATTTTTTACACACGCAAAAGCATGTATGAGAATGACCGTATCAATTACATGCTGGAGAATATTGGTACCAAAAAGAGAATTGTTGAATTCAATGGTGAACTCGTTCAAAAGATCTATCCGATCTATGCTCGCAATGAGCACCCGAAGCATCCACTTGATTTCAGGACCAACTTTTATTATCCGGAAAAGTATTTTGCAGGAGCGTACGTACCGACCACAACATTCAATGTGTTAGTGATTTGGTCCATGTCTATCGTTCTGTGGATTGCTTTGTATTACGATTGGCTCAGAAAGATCGTAGGTAGCAAGGACCAGTAAGATTAGTTCTCTTTTCGCTCGAAAGCACCGATATCCGGCTGATCATCCCGGCTAGCACCTATCAGGTCATCGGTTACTCCTACGTCGGTTCCCTTGTCCTTTGCAAAAGCAAGCGTGTCAAGTGAAAAGTCGTTTGTGAATGGATCCTTGAATCCGGGAAAGTTGAAATCTGTGGAAGTGAAGTTCCCCTGGATCTCTTCTACGGAACGAATAATATTGGTCCCTAATCCAACAATCACGTTTGCTTCGCCACTTGAATTGATCAATAGTTCCTCCTCACCTGATCCCCAGATAATGGAATTGACAACTTCTACATTAAGGTCATCTACCAGCAAACTGTTATCACTCAATACCAGGTTATCAGAGAATTGAACGGTTGGTTCATCGTGGATGAAAATGCTGGGATCGCTGCTGAATGTACAATGTTGATACGTGTAGTTTCCTCCCGCGAAATTACCAACCAGGTAAGATCCGCAGTTATAGATCAGGCAGTTGGTCGCTTGTAAGTCTGAAGTGAAAGCCAATATTCCGGCAACACTCATATTATAAATGACCGAATTTCTAATAATCACATCTGGTGTATCATCATCATCAGGTGATCCTAATCTTAAGCCCACCTGCCCGTTAAAAATTTCAGCATAGGCAATTTGACTGCCGGCACTCCCTTCCAGGAAGTAAACCCCATTCCATTGACCCGGAACTTCATCGTAGATCCCATCAAAACGAGCATTTCTAAACACAATGTGATTCGCAGAATCCCCAATAGCATTAAGAGCACCCTGAATGAACAAAGCTGCGTCATTTTCGAAGTAGATGGTTGTCCCGGCCTGTATGGTCAGTTGACAACCTTCCTGAACAATCACAGAATCAGAAACGATGTAAGGTCTTCCACTTGTCCAGGTCTGGTTGCAAATCACCTGTCCACCGACCCTTGTTCCATCCTGAGCCCAGGAGACCAGTTTTACATGTTCGGATCTTCCGTTCCAGTTGATGACAATGGAATCCTTGACAAGGTACGGAAGGTTTAGGTTTCTGGGAGATACGTCAACCTCTACCAGAATAAGCAGGCTATCTCCACCCAGTATACGTTCATTAGGTTGGTTGGCTCCCGGTTTTCCATTCACAATAATTGAATAGTCGGAGGCATCTCCAAGACCTAAGAAGACCTCAGATAGTTGAACTGCCGATCCATTTGGGTTATAAATAGTCAATCGTTGCGTGGCACTTCTTGAATCCGAAAGTAAGGTGTCAAACGAAACCGTATCCGTACTAAAGAGTAACTCAAGCGCCGGATCGAAAGAGAGATCCTCATCCAGTGTAGAACACGACCACCAAAAGGATAGAATTAACAAAAATGGAATGAGCTTCCGCATCCTTCAACTAACGAATTATTCTTCTCCTTCTTTCATTAGCTCAGCATTTTCAGCAATGCGCAATTGCTCAACGAATTCACCAATATCTCCATTCATGACATTTGGAAGATTGAAAACAGAAAAACCAATCCGGTGATCTGTTACACGTCCCTGGGGATAATTGTAAGTCCTGATCTTATCGGATCGATCACCGGAACCTACCATGCTTTTCCGCTGACTACTTATTTCGTCATGATGCTTTTGTAGTTCAATTTCATAAAGACGAGACCTAAGTACCTTCAATGCTTTATCGTAATTGGCGTGCTGCGATCTTCCATCCTGACATTCTACCACAATCCCGGAAGGCATATGCGTCAACCTTACAGCAGATTCCGTTTTGTTGATGTGCTGCCCTCCTGCACCAGATGCTCGGAAAGTATCTTTTCGAACGTCTCCCATATTTAGCTCCACATCTACCTCTTCTGCCTCCGGTAATACAGCCACGGTAGCAGCAGAGGTATGAACCCTTCCCTGGGATTCTGTTGCAGGAACTCGTTGTACCCGGTGAACTCCCGATTCGAACTTCAATTTTCCATAAACGTCCTCTCCCTCAATTGAAGCTACAATCTCTTTATAACCACCAGCTGACCCTTCATTGAAATTCATAACTGAGAATGCCCAGGACTGGCCTTCGGCAAAAGCTTTGTACATCCGAAAAAGATCGCCGGCAAAAATGGATGCTTCGTCACCTCCCGTACCAGCCCGAATTTCCAGAATGACGTTCTTGCTATCATTCGGATCCTTGGGAATAAGCATGATCTTAAGTTCTTCCTCCAAGTGCGAGATCTTTGGCTCAAGCTCATCAATTTCGGCCTTAGCCATTTCACGGAATTCAGGATCCTTTTCAGAACCCAGGACTTCCTTTGCATTCCTAAGATTGCTCGATGCGATGGTAAGCTCATCATATTTAAGAACGATCTTCTCCAGGTCCTTGTATTCCTTATTCAGCTTACTGAACTTCTTCATGTCAGCAACTGTATCCGGCTGAACAATCAGTTGGCTGACTTCCTCAAATCGATGCTTAATTTCCTCCAGTTTCTCTAACATTCCAGCAATATTCGATCAGCAAAAGTAAGTCGGATGTGTATTTTCTGCTGACTTCTACTAACTTATTGATGTATTATTAAGTTTGAAACTGTTACAACTCCAAATACTAAGTCATCAACTGATCCAGCCACATGCTCGACCTGAAAAAATGTGTCCCAATTTTTCTGTTGATCAGTCAAGCTGTTTTTGCTCAGACTGAAATAGATAGTCTCACCTCATTGTATGAGAAGCTGGAAGGAAAAGACCTGGATGAGATCATGACATTGAATGATGTCGCCAAATCTTACGTGGGATCCTATCCATCACTCGCTGAAAGGTTCGCAAGAAAAGCGTTAAAAAAGAGCGTGGACCTGGGGCTTAGGCATCAGGAGGCAAGAGCTTATCTCAATCTTGGAGACCTCTTCTTAACAAGAAGTGATTTGATCAAGGCAAGGGAGTTTGGCTTTTTCGCGTTTAGCATATTTGAAGAGTTGGCTGACTCTTCCGGGATGGCCGTTGCTGCCAATAATATCGGACGCTACTATGCTGATAATGGGGAGTTTGACCGAGCATTTGAGTACTACAATAAAAGTTTAAGCCTCAACTCAGGTAATACGCAAACCCAGGGCAATGTCCTTAACAATATTGGCTCCATGTATCACTACATGGACGAATTTGATAGCGCAGAGAAATACTTTAACCAGGCTTTGGAGATCAGATATGAGATAAAGGATCAAAGAGGGCTTGCGATCACCCTTGGTAATATCGGAATCATCCATGCTGTCAAGTTGGATGTTGATAAAGCGATTGATTATTACACCCGGTCAATTGAGATGAAAAAAGAGATAGTTAATGTTATTGGGTTGTGCTACTCCTACATCAATATGGGTAATCTTCATCGAAATATTGGCAAATACGATGATGCTCGTAATTATTACCAAATCGCCTTGGCCTACACTGATACGGCGGAAGCAAAAGGGGTGAAGTCAGCAACTTATTTAAGATGGTCAAGATCAGAAAGATTGGCTGGTAATGAAGATTTTGCAAATGAACTCCTTAGTAAAAGCCAGGATCTTCAAATCGAGGTGATGGAAGAACGACAGGCTTCTGAGATCCGGCAATTAGAGGCTAGCTACAACCTGGAGAAAAAAGAGAGGGAGTTGGTTATCAGTGAACAAAATGTTCTCTTGTTGGAAAAAGATCAAAGGATCAGGGCCATTCAAATTGTCTTACTCATTCTTGCTCTGGGTTTGATGATAACCCTGTTTTTCTGGCAAAGAACCCGCAATAAAAAGAAACAGGAGTTGCAGGAAGCTCAAACCAAACTGTTAGAGGGCGAGTTGGAGCACAAGAACAATGAACTAAGCTCGTTTACGATCAATTTCATTCAAAAGCAGGACATGATGGAAGAGCTGAATGCCATCATGGCTGAGCTGAAAAAGCGGACGATTCCTGAGCCGATCAAAGGTCCGATTTCCAACCTTCGACAGGTCATCTCTAAGCAAACCCGTAATGACAAGGAGTGGGAAGATTTCCGGATCTACTTTGAAAAAGTCCACAATAACTTCTTCAAGAATCTCAAATCAGCTTTTCCAGAACTTAGCGTTACCGAAATGCGCTTAGCCGCCTTGATAAAGTTGAAACTCTCTATAAAGGAAACCGCATCCGTTCTGGGTATTTCTCCTGATTCTGTTAAAACCGCTCGCTATCGATTGAGAGGAAAACTCAACCTCGAGCATGAGCAGAATCTGACCAATTTCCTGATTGGTTTTTCTTAGTCTCTTACGACTTTATACGAAGCACGCTCTCTATTATCTCCGATTGCCTCAATCAAATAGATTCCTTTCTGATAGGTAGACAAGTCTAATACATTCGCTGGCTGATCGATTGCCTCTAGCAGGCGCCCATTGATGGAATAAATATGAACGCTATTGAAATGCTGTTGGAAATAAATTATGCCTGTCGTTGGGTTAGGATATACCCCAAGTGCAATGGTATTTGTTCCCAAAGGTTTATCAACCTGAATGGTTCTAACCAAAGTGCTCACATCCCTTCCATCATCAACTTCCAAAGTAATCTCATAAGAGCCTTGTACATCAAATGTGTGGCTCACTGTCTGTCCCGAACCCGAATTTCCATCCCCAAAGTCCCAGCTGAAGGTGAGATCATCATCATCTCTATCTGAAGAAGCAGAGGCATCAAATTGAATGGTTAGCGAGTTATCTACAATTATTATTTCGAAAGCAGGATCCGGAACAAAGTTTTGATTGTAAGTTCCCATGAAAACACCACGACCATGGGTAGCTGCAGCTATGGTTCGATCTGATTCTCGAACATCAATAGCATCCACCCTTACATTTGGTAATCCTTCGTTGTACTCAATCCAATTCTCATTTTTATCAGAAATACTTTTTAATCCCCAAATACCTACCTCTGTTGCAATCAGTAACTTGTCATCATTTTCCGGGTTAAACAGGCCGTCACGGACAGGAATGTCAGGAAGATTTCGTTCCAGATTCTTCCAGTTAGCACCACCATCATTTGTATGCCATACCGATGAGGTTCCATAGTTGGAAAAAGTAATTAGAATGTCATCATTGCTACTACCAATATCCACAGCAGAAATATAACCGACGGGCAACTGATCATTATCGATCTTGGTTGCTGAAGGACTGTAAGGCATTCCGGTTACCACAAAGACATCACCTAGTTGATTTCCTAAAACAAGAGTTGCATCCAATCCAGGATCATGCGGTGAAACCTTAACCGCTGAGAAGGCTACCGTTGAATTTGTTCCTAATTCTACAAAATTATGTAGGGCCTCTCCCACAAGATCGGTTCCTAAAATGTGGTTAACATCAATGTATAACAAGGAGTCCATGTATCGTCCTGACCATTCTGGATAAAGAACTTCAAAACCTCCATCTACCATCATATTAGCATAGATAACATTAGATCGATCATCATAGTCCCCTGGATTGATAAAAGTTCCAGATTGATACCCAATCCACCATCCTATATCATATATGTACATTCTGTATCTATTTACATAACTAGAAACGAACCTTATGTTTGGGTCATCTCTATCAAAGAAACTGAATGCTCCATCTCCAGCTCCGATCAAATGCTTATAATCAATGTAACCGTCTTCACTGGTAAGTGTTCCATTGTCCTGGGTGCCTGCTAACACTTCATTATTTCCTTCTGTTGGGTTCAGTGCGACGGTATAGTACTGGGTTGTGGAGAAAGAATTGTTAATATGCCTTAAAGTCGCATATTCATCCAGTCGATCATCGACAGGAATCCCAAAAGATTTTGAAAAATCGTTTGAGTAATGAACTCCGCCATCATTTGAAAACAGGATTTCGTCAGATGAACCATTTACAAAGTGAATGCTGTGGATATCTGCATGAATAAAGTGGTTAAGGATACTATCAGAATCGGTATAGCCATAATAATTTATTTGATAATCTGAGAAATGATACATTCCAGCCCAATCACTTACTCTAACCCAGCTTAAACTCCCCGGCTCAGAGGCATTGGACAAAGCGTATCCATCAAGAGCTGCAAGTACTATCCGGTCAGCATTGTTGGGATCTACTTCTATAGCTAGTGCATGCCACGGAATGTTAGACCAACCTCCGGGTGGGTTCTCCAGGTCTACCCAACTTCCACTTTCCAGTCTCATTAATCTGGTATAGTCGGCATGATCACGGATATGTCCAAAGTCATTTTGTTCGCCACCTGTAGCTACTGCATATACATAGTCACCTCCACTAGCTAATTTTACTCTACCGGGAAAGATGTCTGGTCCAAAATCTGCTTCAAGCTGAGTAACGTGTCGGTCCTCAACATTCCAGGTCAAGCCATCACCAGAGTTAAGAATGTACCCGCCCCCTTCTAAAATAAGGTTTCTCATAGTACCAACATAGATATCTCCGGATGGAGTGAGCTCAATATCTGAAACAGCATAAGGGACAGTGCTCCCAGCTATATTGGGTAATACTTGCGTCCAGCTCTGACCACCATCTTCAGAACGATAAAGTCCATCTGAAGGTGATGAATTGAAAACTTCTCCCTGGTAAATTCCTGAAGCCACCGCCACATAAATTACGCTTTGTCCATCCTCGTCTCTTACCACAATATCATTGACATAATCAAAGTCTGCGGTGGAGCCCAAAAGGCTCCAGGTATTCCCTCCGTCCTGGCTTTTATATATACCAACCCCGGAAGAGGAAGACTCTCGGTAGATATTGACCGATGTATATGATTCTCCTGTCCCGACATAGAACACCTGGGTGTTATTTGGGTCATACGTCATGCACGCAATGGACAAACTCTCCCAATCGTCGGATATGGGAACCCAAGCAGCATTGTTTCTAAAGTCAGGAGTATACCAAAGACCTCCGGTCACCGCTCCAGCCCACAGTTTATTCCCATCATTGGGATCAACCATTATCGACCTAACTCTTCCGGCAATATCTGAATCAACTTGCTCCCAATTGAAATCGACTGTATTGGAAACACTTGCTCGGCTTTTGCTACGAATGAAATTGGGAATGTTTTGTTTCGGAACTTTCCCTGTTTCCGAATTCATGGTCATCATCAAATCCCTGAAGTAGGATTTTCCGGGACCGTCCAGAGGTATTGATGATTGAAGATCTTTGACGTGATTAATGTAATCTTTATCCCTATTGTCAGCTACAAATAATACTGTAATAGCTACAATAGATAATGCAACTAATGAAAAAGCTATTTTTTTCATGGTATGTAGTTTTTGGTGGTGGCATGGAATCAGGGGTGAATTAACTCCTTATATCTAAAACAATCCACGGTGTGGTCATTGACCATTCCAATGGCCTGCATATGTGCATAAATAGTGGTGGACCCTACGAATTTAAATCCTCTTTTCTTTAAATCCTTTGAAAGTGCATCCGATTCTGGTGTTGTCACGGGTACCTCCTCCATCTTTTTCCAGTTTCCAACGATAGACTTGTTGTCTACAAATGACCAGATATACTTGTCAAACGAGCTAAACTCTTCCTGAACTTCAATAAATCGATTTGCATTGTTGATTGTGGCTTCAATCTTGGCCCTGTTTCGAATAATTGAAGCATCCTGCAAAAGATCGTCCACCATTCCTGGTCCATATTGGGAAACAATCTTGACATCAAAATCAGCAAAGGCCTTTCGATACCCTTCCCTTTTCTTTAGTATGGTCGCCCAACTCAGTCCTGCCTGGGCACTTTCCAGAACCAGGAATTCAAAATGTGTTTGGTCATCGTGAACAGGAACCCCCCATTCTTCGTCATGATAGCGGACATAATCATCAAAGCTATTCTCGCACCAGGTGCAGCGTGTTTGCATTCTTTATACTAAAAAAGGTTAATTATCAGTTCAGATTTTATAAAATTAGCGAATTGCCGTTCAACCTATGGGTAAAAACCTGTTACACGCATTTAGTATTATCCTGACTTTTTCGGTCTTTGCTCAGACGCCAATCTACACTGTAAAAGATCTTCAGGTGAACAATCAAATCCCTGATGGGCTGAATGAAAGTCGAACGGCAGTAATTGTGAGCATCAGTCCTAAATCAAGAACTTTCTTGATCGAAGGCGACTGGAAAGAATTCAGTAACCAGGTTCATGGTTACATCCACAAAATGGGGATCGATGCGGTCCTTTACGTCAATCACAACGACTACTTTTCAGGTAATTCCACCCGTAATTTCTATTACACGGTCCTGCAAGGCAGAAACATTAAA
The DNA here is from genome assembly GCA_965267415.1 of Cyclobacteriaceae bacterium. Lineage (GTDB taxonomy): Bacteria > Bacteroidota > Bacteroidia > Cytophagales > Cyclobacteriaceae > Ekhidna. Next base: position 2,906,011 of record OZ253955.1, read on the forward strand.
AATCTGATCTTCGTCCACCAAAATACAGACGGATATGAGCTATTATGCACCAACTATGAGAACGACCCTTCACTGATACGCCAAGGGCAACAAGGGTACAAGATTTCCTCCACTTCATTGAACCGATTGATGCTTACGTTTGGAAGAGAAGTGAAGCGTGCTGGCTATATACAGAAGAATTTTCTGATCCCCGAAAAACCAACCTACCTGGACGGGCTGTCAATCATCGAAAACACTAACCTGAAAAATTATCCAGGTCAGATCAGACGCAACAAAATGGGTGTTGAGCGATTCCAGGAATTTCCCATCCCTGAAGGCGCAAGTTCGGAACTTCAACAGGAATTGGACAAGATCAATCGACAGGTTCAATCAATGAACAGTGAAATGGAGGCTATTTTGAAAGATTATCCCTGGGAAATTGAATTTATAGACTACCTGAGTGATGAGGATCTGCTGAGAAGAAGATATCAGTTCGTTTTGAGAAACATTTATGCTACAGGAGAATCCATTCGGGCACAACTTAAGTATCAATCTCCATCGACAGAATCGGGCTATGTCTCTGTGATCCCTGTAATGCCAGAAAGTACCTCCATCAAAACGATCCCGAAGAATGCATTGGTCTACAAATTCTACATTAAGCAGAACATCGCCAAGAATGCATACGTAGGTGAGTGGGATGCCGATGAAACCTGGCAAGATGCACTTAGGAACTACATTGGCAATATGATCCAATATTTCAATAAGGGAAATTGAATCGGCTCAATTACTTTAAGACCAGGCCAAAGGCCACCCAAATAGATGTCAAAGAATATTTGAGACGGCTTGACATCAAGAGAGAAGAGCCAAGCTATAAATTCCTCAGGAAGCTTCACTTTGCTCATATTCACACGATCCCGTTTGAAAACCTGGATATCCATTATAGAAATGAGATCAAACTGGACTACAGACAGATCTTCAGCAAGATCGTGACTCGCAAGAGAGGTGGTTTTTGCTACGAACTCAATGGATTGTTCTATCACTTGTTGTACCATCTTGGCTTTGATTGCTATGTCGCATCTGCAAGTATGTGGGATGATGAAAAAGGCTTCAGCCCTGACTTTGACCATATGATTGTCATCGTCAATCTGGAAGGCAAAACCTTCTTGGCTGATGTCGGTTTTGGAGAAGCATTTACTGCTCCTAAGGAAATAAAAGCCCAGGAGGTGCAGATGGATTATACCACCTATTGGAAATTCGAAACGGATCCAGACGAAAACTTCTTACTCAAATATTCAGCGGATGCCAGTCACTATCGAACTAAGTACCGTTTCAATTTGGATGAGAAACAACTCATTCAATTCCTGGGGATGTGCACCTACCACCAAACATCGGAAGACTCAATCTTCACTCAACGAAAATTGATCACCATCAAAACAAAAGATGGCAGAGTCACTCTTACTGACCGAAAACTTAAGGTTTTGGAACTAGGTGAAACGACAGAAAGCGATATACTCAATGAAGACGAGTTCCTGTCAAAACTTGAGCAATACTTCTCCATTGGTTATCACCAATTGACCCCAAGAAGGTAAGATTTTTTAATACTGGTGCTTTCTGATCTCTCTCTTCAATGAAGCAACATCGGAAGTAATACTGGGATCGCTGTAGATCCTTGCCGAAAGGTCAGAAATCACATTCTTCTTGAAGCCTAGTTTTTCAGCGAGTTCTTCGCAATACTTGATCTCCGATAGATAAACCTGGCTATCGATTTTCATCAGTTGTACGAGGTGATACAAGTACTCAAACTTGTCGTCCTCAGTCATTGTGCTAAGGGGAGGCAAAGGTTCCGGGTTTTCAACCATGTTGTTCACTTCATCCTGGCTGATGCCGTTTGCTTTGGCAATCATATAGATCAGGTCTTTTTCCTCTCCAGCAAAATCACCATCGATATTTGCGAGTTGCACCAATACACTTAGCTTGGACTTAATACTCATTAGACGTTGATTAACTATTTCTTACTTTAAATATTTACTTGCCTCCTTCATTAAGGCAGCTCTGTCGCCTGTTATGCTTGGATCAGAATAAATTCTGGAGGCCATTTTCTTAACCACTTTCTTGTCATAGCCTAATCGCTCAGCAATTCCTTCACAGTATTTGATCTCCGTCAGGAATACCTCTCCATCAATCTTCATTAGTTGAACAATGTCATACAGGTAATCGAAGCGCTCTTCTGACATCAATCCCTCATAATTGATCGGCTCATTATCTTTTGATTCCAACACTTCTTTGACGATATCGTCTATTTCAGACTCTTCCAGTTTATTCGCTTTGCCGATTGTATAAACATATGTTCTTTCCGGCTCACCGAAATCTCTATCTATAACAGATATCTGAACCAAGGCTTTAAGATGATTTCTAAGGTTGCTACTTTCCATTATGGTTGAGGTGTTTTTTGAGTTTTAAATATATGAATTTAAGAATAAAAACATGGATTAGTGTAAATAGCTGCCCGCGTTGACATCAAACGTTGCCCCGGTGGCATGATCAGCCATTCCACTCGCAATGAACGTCACCAATGGTGCAATATCTTTTGGTTCTGTCAACCGTTCAAGCGCAAGATCTCCCTTTGTGTGTTCCTCCCCATATTGTTGCATAAATTCTTGTGACATATCCGTGCGAACAAACCCCGGTGCAATAACGAATGCCTTGACTCCTTCTTTTCCAAAAGATTTGGCAATTGATCTGGTAAGGGAAACCAGTCCTGCTTTAGAAGCAGCATAAGCAATGTACTCCGCCTCATCTCCTTTAAAAGCAGCCCTTGAAGCAATATTGATAATCCTACCTGAAGCCTTACGCTCTACAAAGTGCTGAACCGCCTTCTTGCAGAGTATTGCTGCCGATGTAAGATTGACCATCATTGTCTCATCCCAGGCAGCGTTCCATGCATCATCTTTGGAAGCGATCGTCACCGACTTAGCTACCCCAGCATTATTGATGAGGATCTCTACACTTCCCATCTCAAGAGTGACACGCTCGAAGAGCTTAGCTGCTTCATCAGGTTTGGATAGATCAGCCTGAAAAGCTTTAGACTCATTGCCCAGAATATGAGCCAGATTTTCAGCATCTCGTACGTTCTTATTATAGTGCACAGCTATCGTGGCTCCAGCCTCAGCAAGCTTGGTAGCCAATGCCTTTCCAATGCCCCTGCTAGCACCGGTTACGAGTATATTAAGTCCTGAAAGGTTTATGTACATTAAGCCCGGTTTTGAACCCGAAAATAGCTAAATAGCTGCTTAATAGTATGATTTAAGCAAGGATAAACATGAATATTTAGTGTGTAGTATAAATCTTTGTTATTTTCGTGTGACTCCAGCTAAGTTTTTTATCACCGCATACGCTGAATCTAAATAAGACCATATGGGTATTGTAATCCCGCTTTTACTAATAACGTTTTGTTGTATAATAATCTGGAGGGCTGGGGATGGTTTTATGACCGCTTCGGAGTACATCGGAAGAAACTTATCAGAGGGTGTACGAGGGGCAACAATCAATGCGATTGCAAGCTCAATGCCCGAGGTATTCACCTCACTATTTTTCCTTTTCGTTCTAATGGATGCGAATGGTTTTTCCGGAGGTATCGGCACTACTGCTGGGAGTGCAATTTTTAACGGAATGGTCATCCCTGCTGTTTCTGTACTGGCAGTCATCGGAATGGGGATGACCAAAAAGGTGCAGGTATCAAGAAAAGTACTCATGCGGGATGGCATTGCGCTCATCATTGCAGAATTCATTTTCCTGGTTTTGATCAGTGGTTCCGTACTTGATTGGTACCACGGTGTATTGTTGATGTTTGTCTATGCTGCTTACATCATCTACATGTTTGCCACCATGAAAAAGGAGGAGCGTGAAGAATTGGAAGGGGGTCAACTCTCTGAGGAGGACTTTGAAGACGAGGAGAGGAAGAAAACCTCTTTTTTTAAAGCGTTGATAACATTGGATCTGGAGCGTGTTTTCCTGGGAACCAAAATTATCAACACATTCAAAGCCTGGTCTTTATTGATATTTTCAACATTGGCCATTGCCATGGTTTGTTATTTTTTAGTCCTCGCGTGCGAATGGATTGGTGCAGATGAGTACTCCGTCGCAGGATTAGGAACATTCAATGGATTAGGAATTCCGATCATGTTTGTTGCACTTATTCTTGCTTCGGCGGCATCCAGTTTTCCTGATACGATCATATCTATGAAGGATGCTAAAAGAGGACAGTACGATGATGCCATTTCTAATGCACTCGGTAGCAATATATTCGACATTTGCTTTGCTCTTGGATTCCCGTTATTCATATTCACCATGTTGAACGGGCCACTTCATATGCCTCAGGAAATTGTGGACCTAAGTAGTGAACTTCGATTTCTTCTGTGGTTATTGACTGTTTTAGCAGTGGTCATATTCACCTGGGGTAATTATTTCGGGAGGATGAAAGCTTATCTTCTCTTAACGATCTACTTCCTGTTTGTTTTATATATCGTGGGAAGAGGAGCAGACAATCCAATTGCCCAGGCAATTGCAGACTTCCTTGTTTCAGTCGTTAGGCTATTCAGTATCGCCTAGATCCAAAAACACTCCCTCATCTGATTCTTCAATCCTGATGAATCGCAAGGCGGAGCACCTTCGTCTTTCTTCCTCACCTGTTATGAGGTTGAACTTGTAGGTATGTAATGGACAAACGATCTCTCCAAGGTAGTTGACGGTTCCTCCATGAAGGCCTTCCATCATATGTGGGCATTCATTCCTGAAAGCTGTCAGTTTTCCCCGGTGTAAGACCAGGCAAATGTTATACTTCCCGGCTACAACCAATCTCGGTTCATTATTTTGCAGCATCTTTCGGATGTCTGATACATTTTCAAATAATTTGAATTTCATACGATGAAGTGCCAACGAGAAAAATTTCAACTTCAAAGAAAATACGCTTATCTCAATTGTGGGTACATGTCTCCCTTAATGAAGAAAGTAGAGAAAGCCGGGATCAAAGGAATGAGGCGGAAACGAAAGCCCTTCCACCTGTACCCTAGTGACTTCTTTGACGAAACAGAGACTGTTCGGCTACTGTTTTCCCAATTGATAGAAGCTAATGATCCTGATCGGATTGTTGTAACGCCATCAGCTTCTTATGGAATGGCAAACATCGTGAATAACATTCCCTTTGATAGAGGGGATATCATCATTACAGGAGAGCAATTTCCAAGTAATGTTTATCCGTGGTTGTCATTAGAGCAAAAGGGAATGAATGTGAAAGTTGTTTCCTCTCCTAATTCTGATAAACGTGCCGAAGACTGGAACAATGAAATTCTGGCTGCAATTACGGAACAAACACGTGTCGTGGCAATCGGACATATCCACTGGTCGGACGGAACACTTTTTCTTTTGGAGGATATAAGAAAACGATTGGATGAGGTAGGTGGATTATTGGTGATCGATGGAACGCAATCGATCGGTGCTATGCCGTTCAGTGTTCAAAAATATCGTCCGGATGCGGTTGTTTGTGCAGGATATAAATGGTTAATGGGTCCTTACTCAATCGGGCTTGCTTATTACGGGGAAGTCTTCGACAATGGAACCCCTATTGAAGAAAGTTGGCTAAATCGCGAAAAAAGCGAAGACTTTGCAGCACTTGTAAATTACCAGCCTAACTATAGGCCGAAAGCATTACGCTATGAAATGGGTGAGCATAGTAATTTCATTTTGATCCCAATGCTACACCAGGCTTTGAAACAGATCCTGAAGTGGGGGCCAGAATCTATTCAGGATTATTGTAAGGAATTAACAAATGAACCAGTAAGAGAACTCACCGAGCTTGGATATAAAATTGAAAATGAACAGTGGAGAGGGCATCATTTGTTTGGAGTTAGGCTTCCCGAAAATCTTTCGATTGAATCAATCCAAAGTGCCTTAAAAAAACATCGGGTCAGTGTCAGTTTGCGAGGGGATTCCATTCGCATCGCACCTCATGTTTACAATGATGAAATGGATATGAGAAAATTGCTGAAAGCGATGAAAGAACCTATCTTAGCGCAAAAGAATTAAATCATGGAATTAACAAACCCAGCTATAACCGACGGAGTAAATCTATTCGTAAATATCGTCGTTGTTCTGATCTCTTTTGTAGCAGCTTTGTCTTTCGTCAATGCGCGAAAAGAGAAACAAAAGAACTCTTAATTCAAACGTGATCCCCCTTGTGCTTGCTAACTGCCTTGTTAGGTAGGATCCATGGACAGATAATCGCAAGTACGAAGAGTCCAATTATAATTCCGAGCATTGCCATATTTGAGTGCTTTTAAGATTACGAAAGCAAATATATAAACTTGGACTTCATAAAGAAGCTTACCTTTTGTTAACTATTCTTATTACGCTTTTCTAATCCCACCTACCCCTTTTTGGGTATTTTTAACTTGAAAAGTTAGCGACGGCTTTGAGTGTCAGTTGATAAACTCTAGCTTGCGCTGCAGATTAATTATCAATCTAAATAATTACCGCAATGAACAGAGACGTAAAAAAGATCGGTCACATGATGGACAAGGACAAAGTGACCAAGTGGGTGAAACGATACCACAAAGAACATCCGGACAAAGTGAGAGGCTGGCTCTACGGATGTGATGTCCTATGCGAACTTCTTGATGAAGATGGGTGTGATGGGATTTGGTTTTTTAAGGGAATCAATGATGAGGGGAAAGAAAGGTTAATCATGTACCCTGCTGATAAAGATGGGAATATTTTGAACCCTAAAATAAAATCACTTGGGGCTAAAAGCAATGGTGGAGGAGCTGCCAATGATAGCGCAGACTGCCCAGATGATTGTCCTGGTGGCTTATAATTATGATGCCAGACGAATTATATTATGCATTACAGGAAATAAGTAAGTATTCAGGCGTTCCTGGTATTCTTTTCTTCATGCTATTCATGAAAGAAAAGTCGACGATTACCAGGATCGTCTTTTTTATTTTGCTAGCCAGTTTTATAGCTGACTTTTCCAATTACTTCTTCATGAAGTATGTCTACAAAAACGGGTTTGTAATCACCAATTCGTGGCATATAATTAATTTCCTTTTTGTATCATGGTACTTTTATCAGCTCATGCCCAAATGGCGATCACTTGTTCTCATAATGCTTGGAATTTTCATATTGACTGCAATAGGTAGTTTTAGTTTTTTCTATTCATTTCTCCAACCAAATACATTTATTAGAGCATTGAGTTCGATCTCATTTTCAATAGTTTCAATACTATGTTTATTTGAGATCTTAAGACAAAGTCCTACAGATGATTTATCCCGATACCCCGTCTTTTGGATTGTTTCGGCTATTTTCTTATATAGTAGTACAACTCTTTTTAGAAATCTTTTTCAAAATTATTTTCTTCAAAGCCTCGGGGGGGTCGGACCGGTAGGTAGATGGGTTTCATTGTTTAATATGACTTTCAATATTGCAAAGAACTTGATGTTTCTTTACGCATTCAGCTTGGTCCATAAGGGCTACCCTGATTACATCTACCAACCCAAACCAATTCCCAATGATTGAGCCCATTGTTTCATATGTGATCCTTGGCTCGTCTATTATGACACTACTCAGTAGTGCTTTTATTATTCGCTTCTATTTCTCTTACCAAAACCGGAAACATTGATGTTTCCAACCTCTGGGATTGGCTGGCTAGAAATGTCAATAATACCGGACAACATTTACTATTCATTATTGGAGGTAAGTAGATATTCAGGTGTTCCAGGAATCCTGTATTTTCTTCTTTTCTCAAAGAAAAAAGACAAATGCATCAAAATAGTCTTCTATATACTCCTGGCAAGTTTCCTGGCAGATTTCTTCAATTACTTCTTTATCCGACTGGTGTATAAAAACGGATTTATTATCTCCAATTCATGGGTAATAATCAACTTCATCCTTGTTACATGGTACTTCTACGAACTCATCCCAAAACGTAGGACCTTGATCCTACTTTTCCTAGGAGTCTTCATTGTAGCTCTATTTGTGAGTTTTGGTTTCTTCTATTCGTTCCTGCAGCCCAACACAGTAATCAGGGTGTTGGGATCAATTACGTTTTCAACCCTCTCTCTTCTTTGTTTATGGGAAATTCTAAAAGAAAGCCCAACAGATCAACTATTCAAATATCCGGTTTTTTGGATTGTAACGGCTATATTTCTTTATAGCAGTATCACTATTTTTAGAAATTTATTTCAAAACTACTTTCTTCATGGTTTGGGAGGAGTTGGTCCCATTGGACGATGGGTCTGGTTTTTCAATTTGGTTTTCAACCCTGTGAAGAATTTTATATTCCTCTATGCCTTTTATCTTGTTAACAAGGGATATCCCAACTACATCTATAGGACAAACCACAGTACAGGTGATTGATGAGGTTTTTTGAAAATAAAAACCATTATGTTTTATTTAAGTGCTGCCTTTCTGTCAAGGTCAAAAAATAATTAGAAATCGACCAGATAAATAAGTTAATCAACTTAGGTTTTTAACTTGCATTTTTAACCAATAGCCTATCTCTTGAATAGCCAACTCATTCTGCTTGTTGTAGCCGGTACTGTCGGTTTGATGCTGATGGCTTTTTCTCTTGTCTTTTTTGTTTCGCTGTACAAGCGTAGAGTGCTTCAAAATAAACTCTCCATCCAGGAAATTCAGGCTGAACACCAGCAGGAGATGCTCAAAGCCACGTTAACGTCCCAGGAAGAAGAAAGAAACCGATTGGGTACGGAGCTCCACGATGGAGTGGGGGCTTTGCTTTCCACTATCAAGCTGAATCTTCAGGTCGCACAACGAGGGCAAAACCTGGAGGCATTGCCGGAAGCTATCAATCATCTAGCCGATACCATCAGCCAGGTACGCTCCATCTCACATGAGATGATGCCGGTGGTGCTGAAGAAATACGGACTTGAACGAGCGGTAAGAGATCTCTTTGAAAAAATCGATGCTGGGGGAGAGACAGTTGCTTCTATTGTTTCCTGGCAAGATTACTCTTTTGATGACGAAAAAAGTCTAATGCTTTACAGGATCATTCAAGAGCTTACCAATAATTGCCTGAAACATGCGAAGGCAAGCAAAATTTCTATTGAGGCAAAGAACCAGAATGAAAATTTCTCTTTACGTTTTTATGACAATGGGATAGGCTTTCCCAAGGAAGTCCTGGAAAAAGCGGAAGGAATGGGGCTCTGGAACATTTTAAATCGGGCACAGGCCATTGGAGCTGAGGTTCATTTCACTAATTTAGATTCGGGCGGAGCTCATGTTGAATTGACCATTAAACCACAAGCCTATGGAGATGGAGCTTGATATTCTTGTAACGGATGACCATACCTTGTTCCGTAAAGGGACGATGATGCTTCTTGAAACGTTTGATGAAGTGAACAAGGTGGATGATGCAAAAAATGGAAAAGAAGCAATTGAAAAATTAGCAGAACACCCATTTGATCTAATCTTGTTAGACCTGGAAATGCCTATCATGGATGGATGGGAAACGTCACGAAGGATCATATCCAAATATCCGAAAACCAAGATTGTAATGATTTCCATGCATGATTCACTGCAGATCATTTCCGACCTGATCGAGATAGGGGTTCATAGCTATTTGCTGAAGAACGCCGATCCAGAAGAAGTACATCGCGCCATCCTATCAGTGATGAACAATGATTTTTATTACAACCAGTTGGTTTCTACAGCCCTACATAAGAAAATTCAACGTGATGGGATCGAAAGAAAGAATGTTCAAAACAGGGCGGATGTAAGTCCCAGGGAAGCTGAGATCCTTCATTTGATCTGTCAGGAGCTCACAATGAAAGAAATAGGCGAAAAGCTTTTTCTTAGTGAACAAACGATTCAAACCCATCGAAAGAACCTGATGAAAAAAACGCAAGCAAAAAATGCAGTAGGGCTTGTGAAATTTGCCTTCCAGAACGGAATTGCCTCATTTTAACTACTACCCCTTTTTGGGTATATGCGTACCCCTTTTAAGGTAATTCTGCTAAGTTATTTATTTCGTAAAACACTGATAATCAGGTGTTTTCATTTAGTTCTGGCTTTTTGTTGATCTCTTCAGACCTATTGAGCATTTGTTTAGCCCTTAATTTCATATTGTCAATTAGTAATAATTGATAAGCTCTTAGGTTGATGGTTAATCTATGAAAATGAGAGGGGGTCCGAGGTTTTCGCTTAATCCTTTGGTTTGCCAACTATCTCACTCACATAGCGGACCCCTGATCATTTTCAATACCAAAAAGACATTAGTAGTAAAAGTTCCCCACAAATCCCAGCAAAAAAGGACTCCTCCCAGAGTCCTTTTTTCATTTCAAAAAGAAGTGTTGTTCAGTCCTTGTAAAGCTCTACTCCGGCCTCATAGTATTTATCTCCTTCTACCCAAAAAGGTGCCTTGTCTTCATTTGCGATTTTCCGGCAGGATAGTACATAGGATTTAAAGAATTTTTCGAGGTAATCGTAATCGAGTGTTTCCGGTTCATCACCCGGCTTGTGATAATATTTAGCAATTGCATCATCAAACGCGGTGAATCCCAGGCTAAATGTGGGTGCAGGTATTCCTTTTGCAGCAAATCGTACATTATCAGATCGATCAAACAATCCCTGCTCAGGAGCCGGGTCTTCAATTGCCTTTAATCCGTAAGTATTGCACGATTCGCTGATAATTGTTGAAGCAGTGGTTCGGTCAAGGCCAATAATGGTGGCTAATGAAGTGTCATTGTAGCCCCCGTTATCAGAATTGAAGCAATAGACAATTTGTTTTAACTCAACGGGAGAATTATCTACGAAATATTTGCTTCCAAGCAAGCCTTTTTCCTCCCCGGTAAACAGCACAAACAGAGCAGATCGTTTTGTCGGATACTTTGCTATGTTTTCTGCTGCACTCAGAACAGTAACCGTACCAACCGCATTGTCCCTTGAGCCATTGTAAATGGTATCTCCTTCAGCATCTGCTGCACCTATCCCCACATGATCGTAATGCGCAGAATAAACGACAAACTCATTTTTGAGTTCAGGGTCAGTTCCTTCAACATATCCTACCACATTCTTTGTAGCAAATTTTTTAGCCGAGCCTGGAGCTATGTCAATAGATCCTTCGGTTTTTTTCTTTTCCAGGCTTTCGATATCCTCAGCTGCCCGGTTCATCCAAATTCTTGGTACGCCTTCTTGGGTAGTTTCATCCAGTCTAACTTGTTCCTTATTCAGAAAACCAACCAGAAAATTCCAGGGTAATTGAGATGATGTGTATAACTCAATCAGGGCGAGCCCGCCAAGTTCCTTCACCTTTGCAGCCTTTTTAGGTGATAAGCCAAACCAGGCCTGAGGGCTTTGACCCGTTCCATCCCCGCAAAGTGCAACGACAATTTTGCCAGAGACCTTCGCGTCCACTAACTCTTCATCCGAGCCATATCCAACAAAAACCACTCTTCCTTCTACTGCTGCTGGATTGCCACCCATTAAGAGAAAATCATCTCCATATGTAAATGATTGATCTCCAAGATTAATGGAACCACTTTCAGGTGGATTGGCCAGTTCCATAGGAACTTCTTGAAAATAGGAGTCCATCCCCGGGGTTGTCATAACTCCATATTGAACAAATCGACTTTTTAAGTATTCAGCAGCGATATCCAATTCCGGTGATGGAGTATCTCTTCCTTTTAAGGCATCCGATGCAAGGAAACCAATATGGCTCTTTATGATTGCCTGGTTGATGGTTTCATCTGTTAATTGCTTATCGTTCTGTCCGAAAGCAACATTTATGATCAGAAAGAGGGCAGGGATGGTTAACTTTTTCATTCTTTAAAATTTTCACCAATGTAGAACAAAAAAGGTCATCCACCCAAGTGAATGACCCCTCCTCTGATTAATTAGTGGACGTTAATTGAGAAATTCATAGATACCGGCGACTCCTTGACCTCCTCCCACACAGGCCGTCACCATTCCATACTTGCTTTTTCTCCTACGCATTTCATTGAATAGAGTAATTGAAAGTTTTGCTCCCGTACATCCAAGCGGGTGTCCAAGTGCGATCGCTCCACCGTTTACATTCAGTTTTTCCGTATCCAGATCAAGTCCTTTGATCACACCAAGTGATTGAGCAGCAAAAGCTTCATTCAGTTCAATTAAATCAAGATCATCCTGCTTGATACCTGCCTGCTTCAACGCTTTTGGTACCGCTTCGACAGGACCGATTCCCATGATCCGAGGATCCACACCTGCGGTGGAATAGCTGATCATCTGAGCTATCGGCTCAAGGTTGAATTCCTTGACCATTTTTTCACTCATGACCATTACAAATGCTGCTCCATCGGATGTAGGAGACGAGTTTCCTGCGGTAACCTGACCTCCTTGTTTGAAAGCAGGTCTTAATTTTGAAAGGCCTTCCAATGTGGTATCTGCACGAACACATTCATCCGTATCAACCACGAATTCACGTGTTTCCCGTTTCCCATCCTGATTCAGGTAAGTCTCCTCTACTTTGATCGGTAAAATTTCATCTTTGAACTTTCCGTCTTTAATAGCTTGAGCAGCTTTTTGATGAGACTTCAAAGCAAACTCATTGGATTCTTCAGGAGTGATATTGAAATCTTTGGCAACTTCTTCAGCAGTAAGTCCCATGTTCAGGTAATACTCCGGGTGATCTTGAGCGATTTTCCAGTTCAGAGCCGCTTTATAACCCGTCATAGGTACAAGGGACATAGATTCTGTTCCTCCTGCGATGATACAATCCGCTGTACCAGCATGTATTCTGGCAGAGGCAAGATTTATGGCTTCCAATCCGGAACCACAGTACCGGTTGATGATCATTCCCGGAACGGAAATCGGAAGGGACAAAAGTGAGATATATCTTCCCATCTGAAGACCTTGTTCTGCTTCCGGTACAGCATTACCTACGATCAGGTCGTCAACTCTGGCCGGATCGAAATCCTTGATCGAGCCTACCAGGTGCTTGATCACATCTGCGGCCAAATCGTCCGGACGATAGAAACGAAAACCTCCTTTTTTCGCTTTCCCTACTGCTGTTCGATATCCTGCAACAATGTATGCATTCATAATTTGATCTTTTTAGTTTCTTAAAGGTTTCCCCTTGAATAAAATACTTTGAATTCGCTCTAATGTCTTAGGTTCTCCACAAAGACTGAGGAAAGCTTCACGTTCAAGGTCCAGTAAATACTGTTCTGAAACTTCCGTAGGAGCAGAGAGGTCTCCGCCAGCCATGATCCAGGCTAGTTTTTGACCAATTTTTTCATCATGCTCAGAAATGTAACTCCCATATCTCATGGCACTGATGCCAGCATGGAACATTGCCAAGGCCGCCTGTCCTTGCACCTTGATATTTGTTCGTTCAGTCGGTTGGGTATATCCCGCTTCCGCCAGTTGGATGGCTTTTTCCTTTGCATCCGTTAACAAACGTGTCCTGTTCATCGTCACTTCATCACCTCCTCGCAAAATGTGCATTGCTCGTGCTTCTTCTGCTGAAGTCGCAACTTTTGCCGTAGCGATATTCATAAAATACTCCTGAAGTGTATTTAGTTCCGGATCTCCAGGGGTGAAGTCGTCTGCTGCACGCATGGTCAATTCTTTTGTGCCACCTCCACCAGGAATAAGACCAACTCCTACTTCAACCAATCCGATGTATGATTCCGCGTGAGCCTGGATGGCATCACAATGAAGCGAAAGCTCGCATCCTCCACCAAGTACCAATCCGGAAGGTGCTGAAACGACCGGGATTGTTGAAAACCTTGCACGGGTCATCGTGTTTTGGAAAGTCCGGACCATTAGGTCGATCTCATCGAACTCCTGATCAACGGCATACATAAAGAGCATCGCCAGGTTGGCTCCTGCAGAGAAATTTTGACCTTCATTTCCAATCACCACTCCTCTAAAATCTTTCTCCGCAGTTGTAATTGCCGTATTGATCCCCTCAATGACATCACTGTCTATTGAGTTCATTTTGGTATGAAACTCAAGGTTCAGGATACCATCTCCAATATCGTAAATCGTAGCACCCGGTTTTTCCCAAACTTTGCCCTCTGCTTTGAAAGCATCAAGGAAAATGAGCCCTTCGGTTCCCGGAATGGTCTTATAGGATTTGGAAGGAATGTCGTAATACAATTTCTTGCCTCCTTCAAATTTGTAGAAAGAAGTGTTTCCGCCATCAAGCATTTCCTGCACCCAAGCCGCTGGTTCAAAACCTGCTTCTTTCATCTGCTGAGTAGTCTCAGCTACTCCAAGAGCATCCCATGATTCGAATGGTCCCAGCTCCCAGGCAAAACCTGCAGCTACTGCTTGATCGAGTCGGTATAGCTCATCAGCGATTTCCGGAATGCGATAAGAGCAGTATTTGAACAGGTCAAAAAATGTCTTTCTGTAAAACTCCCCTGCTTTTCCTTTGTCAGCCAACAGAATCGGAAGTCGCTCCCTTACGTCTTCGATGTTCTTGGTCTTATCCATAGCTTCGAACTTCGCTTTCGTCTTTGCGCCATATTCGAAACTTTGAAGATTTAACTCAAGGATCTCTGTCTTTCCATCTTTCTTCGTCTTCTTGTAAAAACCCTGACCCGTTTTATCTCCCAGCCACTTACGGTCAGAAAGCTCCTTTACTATCCGGGGCAATTTGAAAGCATCCCTTGATTCATCGTGCTCCAGTGCCGCATACAAATTGTTGGAAACATTCACCATGGTGTCGAGACCTACAAGGTCCGAAGTTCTGAAGGTAGCTGACTTAGCACGACCGATTACCGGTCCGGTCAGTTTATCAATTTCGTTTACGGTAAGCTCAACCTCATCAATAATGTGCATTCCAGCCATCATGGCATATACACCGATCCTGTTTGCAATGAATGCAGGGGTGTCTTTACACAATACGGTTTCCTTACCGAGATAAAGGTCCCCGTAGCTCATGAAGAAGTCAATGATCTCAGGATCTGTCTTCTCTGTAGGAATGATCTCCAACAATCGCAAATATCGTGGAGGGTTGAAAAAGTGAGTTCCGCAGAAGTGCTTCTTAAAATCTTCACTTCTCCCATCCAGCATTAAATGAATTGGAATACCTGAGGTGTTGGATGTAATAAGTGTACCTGGCGTTCGATGCTGTTCAACTTTGTCGAAAAGTGATTTTTTGATGTCAAGGTTTTCTACTACCACTTCGATGATCCAGTCGACATCCTTGATACCAGAAAGATCATCATCAAAATTTCCTGTTTTGATCAATGAAGCTCTAGACTTCTCGAATAGAGGAGCTGGATTAGACTTTATCGCGGTTTGAAGCGAATCATTGACGATCTTATTTCTGGCCAGTTTGTTATCCTTATCCTTATCAGAAAGATCCTTTGGTACAATGTCCAGAAGCAAGACCTCTACACCAATGTTTGCGAAATGACACGCAATTCTTGATCCCATGATCCCTGAACCCAGGACTGCTGCTTTCTTAATGGTTCTTTTCATTCGTCTGTAGATGATTATTTAAAGTGCCGTTTTGGGCAAATTCATTTGAAAT
Source organism: Cyclobacteriaceae bacterium (assembly GCA_965267415.1). GTDB lineage: Bacteria > Bacteroidota > Bacteroidia > Cytophagales > Cyclobacteriaceae > Ekhidna. Next base: position 2,921,525 of record OZ253955.1, read on the forward strand.
TTCTTTCGCTATTTTATTGAACAAGCTTGTGTCGCTAACAATTGCATTTATTTCCGAAAGGACCGTGAAGAAATCGTTAAGTTTTTCATCCGGGATCATCGTGCGTACCTTCTTATTGAATTCACGAACCGCCCGACGCGAGAGCTCTCTCTTCTCTTTCCCAACCTCCGAAAGGAAAATTCGAACTGACCTTCCATCCGTCGGATCTTTCTCACGATAAACCCATCCCTTGTCTTCCATCGATTTCAACATTCTTGTAAGACTCCTGGATTCCATTCCCAGTAGAGGTGCAATTTTTGTGGCAGGCGTTCCTTCGTCTACATCGATATTCAGAAGGACGAAACCAGTTGAGGCAGTAATATCGTATTCCAAACCAAATTGATTATACATTCGGGAAATCCCATGCCACAGGCCCTTAATATTATAATCTACGGTTTCTTCTCTTTTCATCCTTAATGATCAAAGATACAGAAAATTTGTTATGCATGCATACTATTTTTTGCCACAGTGGGCAGCATGACTAGTTTTAAGGTGTGCAAGACCACAATATACCCGAGGAGTTTTTTTCATTTGAGACCAAAGCGCCTTTCGAACGATGTATCGAATGTGATAAATATCTATTGGATGACAACACTGAGTACCTGATTGAAAAAGCAGTCAGGACTTACAAGGACTATGATGCAAAGGATGTGGTATTCGACTATGCGATTTGCATGGATTGTGCGGACGTTCTTCGAAATGAGATCTCAGCTGAGTCCTGGCAAAGTATCTTGTCCTATTTCGAGCAAAACATCGACATTCAAAAACGAATGGAAATGATGGAGTCGGATCCTCATGAAAACCTCCAGAGCTGTATGATAAAAGGAACGAATGTCGGTAATTGTCAGGAGTATCAACTTTATGCACATTGTCGCGGCGATAAGTTGAATATGGAAAATCCTCCGTACCTCATCTCCGGAGAGGTGATGGATGAAATACTTCCGCTTTTATCTGAAAAAACAGTGGATGAAATGAATGGCTTCTTCAATAAGCATTTTTCCCCCGACCCTTCGTTCTTTGAGCCAACACCACGGCTTGTCCTTGTTTAAGGATCAATTAATAAAATCTCCCCGTAATTGGCGGAATCTCTTACGAGCTTCGGCGGCATACATACTTCCCGGGAAGTCGATCAAAAACTGTTGGTATAGTTCCTTCGCTTTATCAACATCTTTTAACTGGAAATCATAGATCTCCGCTTTTTTGAAAGCTGCATCATCTGCTAAAATATCGTAACCGTATCCTGCTGTTATATTGTCCAAATATTCAATTGCCTGAACAGTTTCGCCAAATTCTAAGGTAAGTTTTGAAAGTAACCAATAGATCTCATCCGAAATCGAATGGTGTTCATAATTGGCTAACATGGTCTGTAAGGCTTCTTTGGCCTCATACTTTTTGTTCTGGAATATCAGCAGTTCAATATTGGCAAATTGCTGCATGACCTGATCAGTGGTATCAAGCGCTGTATTGTCAGTTATTAACATTCCCAATGAAATGGCATCATTGGAGATCTCGCGAGTAGTGTTCATTTTCAAAATATCCAGATGCCCTTTTGCCAGAGAAAAGTTCCCGGTGAAATAGCTCAGTCGTGCATTTCTAAGCTTTGCATCATATCCAAGTGGATGACTCTTATGTGCTTTCTCTACCTGTGAATAAAGTAATGTGGCTTCCCATGGAACTCCTTTGAGCAAGTAGATATCCCCCAGATCCAATTTTGCCTGTGAAATCAATGACCTTCCCGCACGGGGTTGGGAAACCAGCTGAGTGAGGTAGAGACTTGCTGAATCGATTTCATCAAGGTAGAACGCATGTAGTAAGGCTTTGCTTCGCAAGGCTTCAAGGGCTGTTTGAGATGGATTCAATTCCCGGAAGAGCTGATGGTATTCATTGGTTAGTGATCGGATCTCATTCTTATCGATCGGGAAGGAGTTTTTGATCTTTTGTTCCTTGGCCTCAATCCGATATTTCCTTGCGTAGGAATAGTTCCGAGAATTTTTGTACTGCTTAGCAATGTATTCGAAGATATCGATCGCGTCATCCCAGGATCGGTTGTCGATAGCGATCCTTCCGATTTGCATGGAGCGATCACCGGGTTTACCATTCCGCTTGTCAATCGCACGGGCCTGAAGGAACGCCCCGTAAAAATTCTTTCTTTGGAGTTCGACCCAGATCATTAATTCGGGATAAACATTGACATCCGGATGTTTCTGCATCTTTTGAATCAGTGTCCGCTCAAGTTCATTCAGATCGCTCTCTTCCTGGAGAATACTTTGCAGCAGGTTCTTCACATAGTTCATCCTATTCTCACTTTGAGCAGCGTAGTTGAGATACTCCTCGATCATCTTCGGTTTATCGTTTCTCATTCGATGAATAGCTGCCATCTCCAGCGCATATAAAGATCCATCCGATCTTGCCTTTCTAGCTCGATTGAAGAAAAGGAGCGACTGATCATACAATTGTTCGGTAGCCAGGTGCTGAGCCATGATGCTCAATTGAAATGGGCTATCCGAATATGTGTCCAACATTTGATTCGAGTACTGTCTCAAATTACTCTCCAAACCCTGATTGGAGTAAACAGCCATCAGGTTTGCCCTGAACTGAAGATTGGATGGAAAATGCCTGATTGCAGATTTGAGAAACTTTTCAGCTTCTTTGAATTCTTCTGTTGATTTAAGAAGAGCCAGGTAGTTGGATGAAATGAGCGGGACATTATATGGATTTTCCGCAAGCTCATCATACATGACCCTTGATTTTTCCAATTCTCCTTGTTGAAAGTATTCATTGGCTAATTGGATCTTCTCCTGATCTTGTCCTGATAAAAGGAATGGTAGTAATAAAGCCAGTGAAAAAAATCGCTTCATAAGTTTATGCACATTTATACATACCCTATCTATTAATATAAAGTTTTAATTAAATACTATTTCTATTATTAGCGCTGTGGATTCGTGGATAAATTTTGAAAAATTAATTTGCTAATTCGGGATGTTGTTAAGTAACTATTGTAGTTGAAGGATCAACAGGAAATCAACAACTAAGTAATTGAAAGTTAGTGAGTTAATTTTTAAATGTGGAGAACGTTCCATGGCTATGTTGATTTCAAATTTGCTTATGTATCGTGGAAAGTGTGATGAATAAGTTGGGTTCTTCTCAAGTTGGCTTGAGCGAAGCATAGATTCTTGAGACAGTAACTCTCATAGGTAGGCTTATCAGGCAGTTATACTTGCATTATACACAAGTTATCAAAAAGAAACGATGATGTCTTCTCCTACTATCCAGTTTTCTCTTACTGAGATGGATTCTGGAAATAAGTAAACTTCTTCAGGTGGTTCGTTCGCAAGTAGATTTCCGTGGGACCACTTGCCATCTCCGTTAGTATCTATTAGAATTCTAATGGCATAGTTGCCTGGCTTTACATTGAAAGAGGGAGTACGTTCGTTGTACAATTCATACGCTACTTTTCCGGAGCTAAGAAGTTGAATGAAGAATGATTCTGCAGATGTATTTACGTTAAACATGAGAACTCCTTCTGCCTTCGGAGGAGGAGGCTTATGAATAATTCGCATGACTGAGGATGAATCCTCCTCAATGGAAATAAAGGTTGCGGCTTCAGTAGTGAGTGAAAGGGGAGGGATGTTTTTCCTGAGATTCTCTTCCGTGATCAGACTGTCAACTTGAACACTGTCGGTTTGAATGGTATCAAACGGAATGATATCTGCTAACTGTTTGAGAATTGAATCTTTGTTAACAAATGCTTTCAATTCCAATTGTGTTCTGTTGATATTCCAGTTCAACTGCAAACTGTCCGGATTACTTGCAAAGAGGGTGTCGCCAGTAAATAGAATTTTGGATTCATCAACGGTGCTAATCGGTTTGTTGAAGTTGAAGTGATATACTGGATCATTAGTCAAATCTTCTTCCTTGTAAATAATGGAACTAGTAAACTCAGCAGGTTTTCTGTTTGATTCAATGAATAGAATTTTTAGTGTATCGACCACTTCGTTTTGTAGACTGTCTCTGGCTTCTATGTTGATCGTTATAGAATCTTCGTAGTTGAATTGTGCAGGATTATAGATCCGAATGATGTCGTTGTTATTTCCGACAATGTTATGGAACAGGCTATCCGGAAGAATTTCATAGTCAATGAGATGCTTACTAAACTTGATCTCATGGTACGGCCCAATCGACCTGTTGTTGATCAATCGGAGAGGGGAGACATCCTGAAGTACGGTCGGCATATCCATATTTTCCTGGGGATTGAATAGTTCCAAAGTGTCATGGATAAAGCCATGTGCTTCCGTTTCCGAATCCAGTATGAGATTTCGATTGTCATCGTTGAAGCTGATCAATCGATATCTTCCGGTCTTCACATAAGAAATATTGTAGCTACCTGAATCATCTGTAGTTGTGAAGTACATGGGTGTGTCACTTAGTAAGTTCAATGAGTCAGAGATATGGTAAAGCCCAACTGTGAATTTTCCGGAAGGTGTTTGGCTCAACAGATCGGTTACTTTTCCTGAGACTCTCATAGAATCGATGAAATCACCAGTGCTAAAAGCTATTACAAGGTTGATGGCGGGTGATTTTTCTGTGATATCCGTAACACCATCGAAGAAATTAAAACTATAGGTTGTGCTGTCTTCGAAAGGCTCGTCAAATTTTATGGAGAGTACGTTTCGTTTGATCAGGTGCTTATATCTGAGATCAATCTGTGGTGTAATGATCAGGTTTTGATTCAGCTTATCTGCATTCACATATTCGGAGAACTCCAGTGTAAGCGTGTTTTCATTGAAGTTTGTAGATCCTGATATTGGATTGGAATGAATCAGCTCAGGTGGAATGGTGTCTTTCGGGCCACCGGTTGGAGTTTGAGGATTTGCACACTGATAAAACAGATAATCTGCAGCGATAATAATGAGGGCAAGATGTAGGATTCGTTTCAAGCTCTTATTTAGTTATCACATAAACGAGGCTGGAGTACTCGCCAGTTTTTAACGCTTTTTTGTTAGATCTTAAACCCTGGAAAAATGCCTTGAACAATCGGGTTTTACCTGTGATGTATTTCTCACTTAGAAGTGATACGTAGTATGCATCAACTTTCACAGGTAAAACTGTTTCGACCTTAAATTTTGTTGTTTTCAAAAGTGTCTTCAGGGAATCTGTAGAAAAATGATATAAGTGTCTAGGAACATCATAAGCCGCCCACTGCTCTTTGTAATGACTAGCGTCATATGAGTTTGCATTGGGAACTGCTATTATGAGAAAACCATTCTTACTCAATTTTTTTCTTAGTCCTTTCAAGGTTCCTTTTAAATCTGAAACGTGTTCAATCACGTGCCAGGCTGTGATGATATCAAACTTTTCTCCTTCTGGCAAAGCTTTCAGGTCATCAACTACTGAACCTCTTACTTTCGTGGAAGCAATTTTCCTGGCATCATGATCTACTTCAAGTCCAAAGCCGGTCCATCCTGCTTTTTCACAAGTACTCAGGAAGTCACCAGTCCCACACCCAAAATCTAAAACTGTGCCAGTATGAACATATTTCTCAATAAGTTTTCTTTTCGCTTTTAGTGTGTAAGAGCGAACGATCTTGTAGATGACATTGATCAGGGAGTTGCCTTTGCTGGTATGCGAGACGTATTGATCGCTTTTGTAATACTTATGAAGTGATTCGTTATCCGGCCTGGGGTTGGTGAAGATAAGTTGACATTTCGGGCATTTAACAAGCGCAAAACTTTCATGGCTAACCAGGTGATCTTCACAGATCAGATAGTTGTCAAATTTGGGGTGATCACAAGAGGGACAGTTATCAAGCTTTTCGTACATCAGCGACCTAGATAAACCATAAGTATTGAAACATCGGCGGGAGAGACACCACTGATCCTGGAGGCCTGTCCCAATGTTTCAGGTTTTATTTTCAATAGTTTTTCCTTGGCTTCTGCCGATAATGATGGCAACCGGTTATAATCAAATTGTGGTTTGATCTTTAGATTTTCGAGTGCATTTAGTTTTTCTGAGTTAGCCTTTTCTCGTTCAATATAGGTTTCATACTTTGCCTGGATCTCTGCCTGCTCAATCACTTCATTGGAATAGGCGCGCAATACTTTTTCAATCTCTCCTGAGAAAACACAGAAATCCATGATTGAGATCTCTGGTCTTTTTAGAATCGTATGAAGGGAAGATTTGTCTTTAATAGGAGCAGAAGATAGCGTATTCAACTTCTCGTTAGCCTCTGCGGGTTTAAGCTGGATCTTTTTAAGATGCTCAATCAATTCTTTTGTCTTCTCCTTTTTTTGGAGAGCCTGACTTAATCGGTCCTCATCCGCAAGACCAAGCTTGGCGCTGATCTCAGTAAGTCTTAGGTCAGCGTTATCCTGGCGTAGTAATAACCTGAACTCAGCTCTCGAAGTGAACATTCGATAAGGCTCATCTGTGCCCTTGTTAATTAAATCATCTATCAGAACACCGATGTATGCTTCACTTCGTTTCAGAATGAAAGGATTTTCTTCATTGATCTTCAAGTGAGCATTAATACCGGCCATTAATCCCTGGCAACCTGCCTCCTCGTATCCTGTGGTGCCGTTGATCTGACCTGCGAAATAGAGGTTTTCGATCAGTTTTGTCTCTAGTGTAAGCCCTAGCTGAGTGGGCTGAAAGAAATCATATTCAATAGCATACCCAGGACGGAACATCTTAACGTCTTCAAATCCGGGGATTTTGGTCAATGCTTTATACTGGACTTCTTCCGGAAGTGAGGTGGAAAATCCGTTAACATATATCTCTACTGTATTCCAGCCCTCAGGTTCTACAAAGATCTGATGTCTTTCTCGTTCCGCGAACCGATTGATCTTGTCTTCAATGGAAGGGCAGTATCTTGGTCCCAGCCCCTGAATCCTTCCTGTGAACATCGGTGATTTCTCAAAACCTGTTTGAAGAATGTCATGAACCTCTGAATTGGTATAGGTGATATGACAACTTCGCTGGGTGCTTAACGGGCTTGTGCTATCAAGATAGGAGAACTTTCCAGGCATTTCATCACCCGGTTGTTCTTCCATTCGGTCATAATGAAGGGAACGCCCATCAACTCTTGGAGGAGTTCCGGTCTTCATTCTTCCGGCTTCAAAACCGAGTTGAACCAATTGCTCAGTTATTCCTGTCGCAGCACGCTCACCAGAGCGCCCTCCTCCAAATTGCTTTTCACCAATATGGATCAATCCATTAAGGAATGTTCCGTTGGTAAGTATGACTGCCTTAGACTTTATTTCTACACCCAGGCTTGTTACGATTCCTCTAAGCTTTCCTTTCTCGATGAGAAGTCCTGATACCATTTCTTGCCAGAAGTCAAGATTTTCAATTCCTTCCAGTGTCAATCTCCACTCTTCAGCAAACCTCATCCGATCAGATTGTGCCCTGGGACTCCACATTGCAGGCCCTTTTGAGCGATTGAGCATGCGGAACTGGATCATGGACTTGTCAGTCACAATTCCGGAATAACCGCCCATCGCATCAATTTCACGGATTATTTGCCCTTTTGCGATACCACCCATGGCAGGATTGCATGACATATGAGCAATGGTATTCATGTTCATAGTGACCAAAAGAACTTTGGACCCCATATTGGCTGCAGCTGCAGCGGCTTCACACCCTGCATGTCCGGCACCAACAACAATTATGTCGTATTCTGGAAGCATTTATCTAGTGTTCCACGTGGAACAGTATATGAGCTAAACAAGTGATTTGAACAGATGTTTCACGTGGAACATCAAATTTTCTGCAAAGATAAACAGGCGTCTTCTTTTTGTCTCATTACCATTTGTTCATCATGAGACTTGTCGTTGAAGCCAATCAAGTGCAGGAGGCCATGCACCATGACACGGGAGAGTTCATATTCGAAATCAACATTTTCAGCATCTGCATTTTCTCTGACCCTGTCGACACTAATGAATATATCTGCTTCAATGAGTGACTCCTGATCGGAATTGTTAAAAGTGATTACATCGGTATAATAATCGTGTTGAAGGTGAGATTGGTTCAACCCCAGCAAATAATCGTCGCTACAAAAAATGATGTTGAGATCACCTAGCTGCTTCTTTTCCTGATCAATAACCTGTTGCAGCCAGTCGGTGTAGAAAGACGGATTTAAAAGGGTAAACGGAGTTTCCTCATTAAAAAACTGTATTGGCATTTATGAAAGGTAAAAACTCAACTCAGTAGTTGACCCCTCATTCGTAAAAATCACTTCGTCTGATAGGTTCTTCATTAGGAAGATACCTCTTCCGCCTGGTTTGTCAAGGTTTTCGGGAAGTGTAGGGTCTGCGAGATTGTCAAAGTCGAAACCGGCACCTTCATCCTGAACAGTGAATTTGATCTGGAATTCCTCAAAAACAAGTTTCAGAGAAACGTTTTTCTTGTTGTCTGACTTGTTGCCATGAAGTATTGCATTGTTGACCGACTCTGTAACGGCAATCATAATGTTGCCATAAATGTCATCATTGAGTTGGTACTTATCCTTCACATTGTCAATGAAGCTTTCAACAATCCGTATGTTCTCCGGAAGTGATGGAATCTGAATTTGAATGGTGTCAATCATTCGTCGTATCTGAACTTATGCGCCTAAAGTAATCGTTTACTTCCTTTTTATAAAATGGATTCAATTCTACAGGGATGGTTTTGAGCAATTCAATTTCTTTTTGTTTCATTTTTAAGTACTCTTCAAACTGAGGAGGGATCTCTCTGGAGAAAACGGAGGGGGTCTCTGCTTCTCTTTCTTGCTCCAATTCCTGCTCTCGTTGTGCTTTTTCAGCTTCCAGCAATCGTGTTTCTATACTTTTCTGCCGATTGATCAACTGTCTTGTAAGTCTTTTGTTTACAAGGTCGATCTCATTTTGTTCCATTTGATCAATCGCTCGCTGCAAATCATCACCTGCAGTATTTCCCGGACGGCCGTCCTCCGCTTCTTTTATCATTTCTAATTGCCTTCGGATCATTTCCTGCTCAGCAGCAAGACGAGCTAACTCCTCAGATAGTTCCCTGCCTTGCTTTCCAGACTCTCTTAATTCATTCATTTGTTGACCCAGTTGCTGTTGCATCTCCTGTAGATCAGACATACCTTTCTGTTGCTGTTGGCTCTGACTTGGGTTACCCATGGCCTCAGACATAGCCATTTGCATTTGCTGCATCGTGTCGTCAAGCAGAAGTGCAAGGTTGTTGATGGATGTCATCGCAAATTGTTGACTGGAGAGTGCTCTACCTCGATTGCGATCTTTTAGGTAATCCAGTGCCTCATCAATATTTTCATTAATACTGCCTACCTCACGCGTAATAAACGAGGAAAGCTGTACCACACGCTCAGCAAGTGAAAGCAGGCTGTCCTGGATCACTTTTGCATCATCTTTCAACTTGAGTTGAGCCTGGGAAAGCTCCAGGAACCGTGGATCGGATTGATTGACTTCCCGCATTTCTGTCAGCAACTCTTCTTGGTTAAAGGAGAGCTTAACGAGATTGTCAAGGATATCTCTTAGTTGATCAAGGTTGGCCTGCATCATCTCCATTTGCATACCGGATTGCATGTTGGATAACTGCTGGCTTAGTTGCTTCATTCGCTGACTTGCATTCTTTTGCTTCTGTTGGATTTGCTTACTTGATTGCTGTTGCTGTCCGGATGGTTGATTCTGTGATTCTTGTTGCTGATTTTGATTTTCTTCTGAGCTACTTTGTGATTCCTGGCTTTCTTGTTGCTGCCCTTCATTACTTTGAGCATTCTCACCTGATTCCTTCTGGTTTTGATCCTCACTTTGACTCGATTGAGAATTTTGACCTTCCTCCTGGTTTTCAGAATCTTGATTTCCCTGCTCTTGTTGACCTTCGCTTTCTCCTTCTTGCTGCTCTTTGAGGTCATCCATTAGCTCCTCTATTTCTCTTAGCTCCCTGGCGATTTGTCGTTCCTCCAACTCAAAATCCTGAAGAGGCTCCGGTCTTTTCAGTTCCTGGTTCAATTGTTCCACTTCGTCCATCTTGTCCCTGAATTTCTGGAACTCTTCCTTGATGTTTTTTTGCTGGTCCTCCAGGCTTTTTTCACCAATTTGACTTTCATCTTTTTTTGAAAGCTCTTCCTGGATCTTGCTCAATGAATCAAGTTGTTGCAGGTTTTGTTCAAGGGCGCTCTCCATTTTAAGTCGTTTGAATAGCTCCAGCGCCCTTTCCAACTCTTTTTCAAGATTTTTTTCGTTCCGCTGAATATCCTGAAGTTGTTGACGAACCTGGTCAGCACCTGTGTTCTCGTCCTTAAGCAGCTCTTTAAGTTGCTCATATAGCTGCCTGGTTTCCTCGTCCATCATTTCATCCAGCAGTTGTTGAAGCTGTTCGTTTTGATCCCTTAGAGATTCACTTCGTTTGTTAAACTGGTCGGCCGATCGTTGCAAATCTTTATGTTGCTCCTGAAGGTCTTTGATCTGCTTTTCAAGGTCTTCCCGATCCTCGATAATATCATTGAGCTGTTTACGCTCCTGCCAGTCAAACTTTTGTTCAGATTTAAGTTTTTCTTCCAGCTCTTCAAGACGATCATTGATGCTTTCGGCTTCCTTCTGTGACTTATCTATCTGATTTTCAACCACTTCTGATTTTTTGTCAATGATTTCCTCAAGTTCTTCACTTCCTGGAATTTGCATGACATATGTTCTTGTCCGGCTTGTTTTCGATCCGTTTACGGCATCATTGTCGCTTACACTTATGTAAAACTCGACCTTCTCTCCCGGACCTAGTTGTAACGAGTCAACATTCCAGTTTGCATAGAAGCTTTGTTTCTTGGAACCAGCAGCCAACTCAAGTGGAATAGATTTCAGGTCTGCGCCATCCCTCTTATAATTTAAGCTGAGGCGAGAAAAACCGTGATCGTCAATGATGTTTCCTGCGACAGTGATGAACTGATAGAGCGAAGTATCCGGAAAATACTCGGCTGAGATGGTTGGTAGTTGATCTTTGATGACAGCAATCTCATAGTTGATAGCAGAATTGTTCTTGCCGTACTGATTGAAAAGCTCAATTTGATAAGGAATACTTTCAAACACACGTTCTTCTGCTACAAATTGTCTTTCGCCTGTTTTGGAAGTTTCCAGTTCATTGGACGAAAGAAAAAACTTTATTTCATCTGTCGATAGCGTAGAGAGTTCCCAAACGATATTACTTCCTTCCAGAACTGAGATATTTCCACTATTGCTGATCTGTTTTCGCTCACCGCCAGTGTACCTAGGGCTTTGAATGGTAATGTTCATAGCGATCAGATCAGGGCGATCGTTTACTTCGAGCTGATAAACATTTGAGAAGAAGCCGGATCCTTCCAATTGAAAACTCACGGATTCCTGGACTTTTGGAAAATTGTATTGAAAAGTGGAAGCTCCGGTTTGACGCATCCTTAAGTCTAAACCAGCTTTGGTATGAATTATTAGCTCCTCTGGTATAGATGAGCCTTGAATTTCGACTTCAAGTGTGAAATCTTCACCTCTGAATGCGAGCAATTGATTTGGTAGTGTGAACTGAAATGGAGCTTCAGGTGTGAATTCCTGCCTAAAGTTGATAATTCTGGTAGTACTGTCTGTAAAGATGGAAGGATTTACAAATGATACAAGAGTGAAGAACAACACAATGACACCCAGGTAAAGCCCATAGCGCTTTCCACGTGAAAAGTCTACCGCCCGGGTAAAGGAAATAGGGGTTAGGTCCCTGGATTTCTTTTCGATTGCTGCCTGGATCAGATCATTTTCGGCTTGTGAAAGTCTGGAGAGTTGTAACGTATTAAGAAGCTTGTCCTGGATTTCCGGAAAGGATTTGCTAATCTCTCTGGCGGCATCCTCGTCGCTTATTCCTTTCCGCACTTTCAGGATTTGCGCAAGTGGCCTGGTAATGAGCCAAATGAAAAGAAACACTACCGTTAGAAGTGAACTAAAAAACACAATGGACCTTGCGGTTGAACCCAGCCAAAGCTTGTACTCCAGTCCGTTGATCAGTAAATAGAGGGAAGAGCTAAGGATTAGGAAAATAAGGCTGCCAATAAGCAGCTGCCTTAAATAGAATCTTTTTTTAAAAGACTGAAGCTTCGATTTAAGCGAACTAATTCCACTCATAGTCTCATTGCTAACGACAAATGCACATTAAAGGTGTTACTTACCAACCAATTTCTTCTTTGAAGTACTGAATAATTTGAATTTTTAACAACTTCTCCTGCTCAATCAAGTCGAATCGAGGTAATTTCTTAATCAATTTCCAGTGAGGCCAGCCCTCTTCATCCAACCCCTCAAGTGTATAGTAACCAGCAAGTGAAAGCACTTTGCATATGGCAATGTGCATCAGGTCTTGCTTTTCCTCCTTTGAAAAAGTTTTGTTCCCTTTTCCCAGCTCCTGCACACCGATCAAAAATAGCACCGCATTAAGGTCAGCTGGACGTTTGCCAGTCACTTCTTTGATCTTATACAAAAGGTCTACCCAGTCTTTTTGAAGTGTAAGATCTTTCTTGTAAACCATTCCCTGCTGTTAATTTGATCGGATGATCCGTGATTTGCTCTCAATCCTGTATCCGGTTACCTGTCTGAATTGTAACGAAACTCTAATTTCTTCTGAAAAATTCATTTGTTCAATGTGCAAATCAGATCTTCCACAAACTTATGATCATGAAAATAAGGAAAACGCACTCTACCAGAAGTTTGCTTTTGATCCATTGATAAAATCAGCATCGTCTTTTCTTTATTTCAGAAAAGGAGGGATCACTCAACAGCTTTTGCATGCCCTTAAGTACAGCGGACAATGGGAGCTTGGTGAAACTCTTGGTGAATGGTACGGAAAGGAACTGGCTTCAACCATTCATCCTGATGTTATTGTACCGGTGCCCATTCACAAGTCCAAGAAGAGGGTTCGCGGATATAATCAGAGTTTTCATATTGCAAAGGGGATTTCGAAAGCACTTGGATTAGGTGCTGTTGAAGAAAACCTTGTCACAAGAATGAATAAGACGACCTCTCAAACGCGAAAGGCCAAATCAGATCGGTGGAAGAATGTTGATAATATATATTCTCAGCCATCGAGAGATCTATCAGGGCTATCGGTACTTGTGGTTGATGATGTAATTACCACAGGAGCTACAGTAGGAATGCTTTGTGACCGTCTCGGTCAAGCCAATCCGGAATTGCTACATGTTGTCTCAATTGCAAGAGGGGGCTAGGCACAAAAAAGGCTACCTAACTGGTAGCCTTTCTGAAAAAATTTGTGAAATATCTTAGAAGTTAGATCCGGCGCGAATCATCGCACATCGGAAGCCGACGGTTGAAGTCGCAGAATCCTCAAACAAAAATCTTCTTGTTCCAGGGGACATCCAGTAAGCAACATCTGCCCAGGATCCTCCTTTGTAAACCCGAATTCTTTTTAGTGGCGGGCTATCTGCGTTGAAAGATTTCTGCAATCCGGAAGTTGCTACCCAATCCTCTTCGGAATATGGGCCCTCATTTCCAATCAACGAGTAGTTTCCGTCATATCCGGTTTCTTCATCAAGAACTGCATCTCGACGCGCAGGGTTAAGGTCGTCCATGTCCTGATAAGAGAGTGGTCGGTAAACATCCTGTACCCACTCATTTACATTTCCAGCCATATTGTAAAGGCCGAAATCGTTTGGAGGATAATCGTAGATGTAAGTAGTGATCATCGCACCATCATTCAGCTTGCCTGCAATACCTGCATAGTCACCATTACCTCTTTTGAAGTTCGCAAGGAAATATCCCTGGCTTCTTCCGTAGGGATTTCTTAATGCATGACCATCCCATGGATATAATCTTCTGTGTGTTTGGTTTTCATCCAGGTATTGAGTTCCAATAAGTGCTTGAGCAGCATATTCCCACTCAGCTTCCGTTGGAAGTCGGTAGCCAGGAAGTGTAACCCCTGATTCAAGTCCTGGAACAGTACCTGCAGACGAACCAAGATCACCACCTTCTGCACCTGCAAAGGCATCATCACCTGATACAACCGGGTCAAGTAAGCCGGCATCTTCTGCTAACTTAAGGTTAACTACTGTAGTTCTCCACTTACAATAGTTTACTGCTTGTCTCCAGTTTACACCAACTACCGGGAAATATCGGAATCCTGGATATCGGTAGTAACTATTGACGTAAGGATCATTAAATGCGAGATCTTTTGCCCAAACTGTGGTGTCTGGCAAGTTATTTCTCCAGTAAAATTCATCAGAATCCTGCTTGATGTAGAACTCATACTCAAGCCAGTGAATGTTTGCAACTTCAGTCTCATCCATGTAGAATGAAGCCACAGTAACTGCTCGTTCGAGGTTGTCATGTGAATAGACGACATCCTCTTCAAAACTTCCCATCACGGTTCTACCACCTTCAATAAAGACGAGGTTAGGACCATCAGGCTGACCCTGAAAGTCATTTACCTGAAACCCACCTTCTTCATTGAATTCCAATCCGGTTGCAGAGCTTGCAAAACCAGGATTTTCTGCGGTACGAATACCTCCGCCTCCACCACCAATCAAATTACACGAGCTAATGAAAACAGCAGCCAGGGAAAGGTAGCCCAGCCCCTTAATTGCGCTCACAAATTTTTTCATAACACTTGTTTGTTTTTCTTGAAACGTTTCAACGTACTAATAAACACAAATATTTCAAAAAAACCCGCCTATCAATAGCGGATTTTAGATTAACTGTATCTATTAAAAGGCCAAAATAGGCATTTATTGTGTATTGCATGAGGTTTTTATGCAGTCTCCGGGACAGCTGTCATTTCAGCCATTACCTGGAGGGCTGTTTCAATGCTGTTTACGTCACTTATGGACACAATCAACTTATTCTTGACCTCCTTCATTTGAGAACCTCTCGGATTTGACTTGATATAAGATAGAATGTTGCCGAAAAGCTCGGATTGGAAGTACGCCGGAGGTTTTTGGTCAGAAATATAACACCTCATCTTGCCGCTTTTGATGGCAATTCGTTCCATGCCAAGAGCGATCGCCTTCCATCTCAACTTTACAATCTCAATTAAGTTCCTAACGCCTTCAGGTATCGGTCCGAAGCGATCGGTCATCATGGATTCATACTTGCTAAGCTCTTCAGCACTTTTTAGGTTATCCAATCGAGTATAGAGGCTGAGTCGCTCGGAGATGTTATGAACATAGTTTTCCGGAATGAGTGCCTCGAAATCTGTTTCGATGGAGCAATCTTCAACCAGTTTTTCCAGTGACTCTTTGTTTGCAAGCAGATCAGTTTCGAAGAGTTCCTTGTAGGCACCTTCTTTCAATTCGTGAACAGCTTCATCAAGGATCTTATGGTACATATCAAACCCAATATCATTGATAAAGCCACTTTGTTCTGCGCCGAGCAGGTTACCCGCACCTCGAATATCCAAATCTCTCATCGCTACTTTGAATCCATCGCCGAGATCGGAGAACTCTTCCAAAGTTGTCAATCGTTTTCGTGCATCGCTGGTAAGTGCAGATGAAGGTGGAGTAAGCATGAAACAATACGCCTTGGTGTTGGACCTTCCGACTCGACCTCTCATCTGGTGAAGGTCGGATAGTCCGAACATGTGGGCATTATTGATAATTATGGTGTTTGCGTTCGGAATATCCAGGCCGGATTCAATGATATTGGTAGAAACCAACACGTCGTATTCTCCTTCTATGAATTTAAGCATCACTTTTTCAAGTAATGCCCCTTCCATTTGGCCATGGGCGATACCGATCCTCGCATCCGGAACAAGTGTGTGTATCAAATTGCCGATCTGTTCTATATCACTCACACGATTGTGGACCATAAAAACCTGACCACCTCGCCGAAGCTCATGACTGACTGCATCTCTAATGACTTCTTCGTTGAAAGCGTGAAGTTCAGTTGTCACGGGTCTCCTGTTCGGTGGAGGAGTAGAAATGATCGAAAGATCCCGAGCTCCCATTAATGAGAAATGTAACGTACGGGGAATCGGAGTAGCTGTTAGTGTCAAGGCATCAACATTTACCCGCATGTCCTTGAGCTTTTCTTTCACTTTCACACCAAACTTCTGCTCTTCATCTATGATCATCAGTCCAAGGTCTTTGAATTCAATGTCCTTATTGACGATCCGGTGTGTTCCGATCAGGATATCAATCTTGCCTTCCTTTACTTTCTTCTTGATCTCATTGATTTGCTTGGTGCTCTTGAAACGGTTTACGTATTCTACATCCACCGGGAAATTCTCAAGCCGTGAAGTGAATGTTCGATGGTGTTGCATCGCAAGGATGGTAGTGGGTACAAGTACCGCAACCTGTTTACCTGAATTTACCGCTTTGAAAGCTGCCCTGATGGCTACCTCTGTTTTTCCGAAACCGACATCTCCACAAACCAATCGATCCATTGGGTTTTGACGCTCCATATCAGCCTTCACATCAGATGTTGCAACGGACTGATCCGGTGTATCCTGGTACATAAAGGAGGATTCCAATTCTGCCTGAAGGTAATCGTCTTCCGGAAAGGCAAAGCCTTTAGCCGCTTTCCGCTTGGCATACAGTTCGATCAGATCTTTGGCAATGTCTTTGACCTTGCGCTTTACCTTTTTCTTCTTGTTTTCCCATTCCGGAGAACCAAGCTTGTTGATCGCTGGAGGTTCACCGTCTTTTCCGGAATACTTTGAGATCTTATGAAGTGCATGAAGGCTAACGTACAATAGATCGTCATCGCGATAAACCAATCGTAGGGCTTCCTGCTTGTTGCTGCCTACATCAACGGTATCCAACCCAGCAAACCTGCCTACTCCATAATCAATATGTACTACAAAATCACCTGGCTTAAGTGTCTTTAACTCTTTAAGGGTTAGAGCTTTTGCCTTGGTGAATTTGTCCTTGCCTTTGTACCGATGAAACCGATCAAATATCTGGTGATCTGTATAGCATGCGATCTCGGCATCTTCATCAATAAAGCCTGCGCTAAGGGATGCAGACATTCCTTCAAAGTGAATTTCCTTATCAACCTCTTCGAAAATGGTGGTCAGTCGTTCGATTTGTTTAAAAGATTCGGCTGATATGTATTTGGTGAAACTCTTGTTTTGCAACTGCCTGAAATCTTCTACGAGTATTTCAAAATTCTTGTGAAAAGAAGGTTGCGGCTTAATATTGAATTGATACTCCTCCAATCCTGATAAGTAGAATCGCTGACCAAATTCCACACAGGTCATGTCATCCAGTGAATTAGCGAATTGATCCTGACTGACGAATAGTTGACCCGGGTCAGTGATGAGAGAAGCATTTCCACTTGCTTCTTTCAAAACCTCAAATGACTCATGGACTTTTGCAAAACTCTTGTCAATGATGTCCAGTGTCTGTTGATGATCTCTGACCCAGACGATCGTTTCTTCAGGAACGAACTCCAGGAACGACTGTCTTTGTTCCTCTAGCAATTTGGTTTGAACATTCGGGATCAAGGAAATTTTGTCAACTGTGTCTATGGAAAGCTGACTTTCCGGATCAAATGCACGTATGGTTTCTATTTCATCACCAAAGAGTTCTATCCGATACGGATACTCATGAGAATAAGAGAACAAGTCAATGATGCCTCCACGAACAGAGAACTGGCCAGGTTCGTAGACAAAATCACTTTTCTCGAAATCATAGGTGTGGAGTAGGTCTGACAAAAACTCCAGGTCCAGCTTATCCCCTTTTTGGACAACAAAAGTGTTGGAAGTAAGTGACCTTTTGTTGATCACTTTTTCAGAGAGTGCCTCAGGGTAGGTGATAATCATCAGGTTCTCCTTCTCATTGATCTTATTCAGTACTTCAGCACGCTGCAGTATGTTGGCATTTTCGACTTCTTCGTACTGGTAAGGTTTCTTATAGGATGATGGAAGAAGAATGTATCCCGATTCAAGAAAGTTCGACAGGTCACTTACGAAATAATTTGCTTCGTCCCGGTCGTGCAAAACGATCAGGTGTGTTGATTTTGTGGCCTGGCCAACAGCTGCTACAAGTAAGGACCCGAAGCTTCCGGCAATTCCCTTCAATTGCAGACTTTTCTTGTTCAGCAATTGATCATTGATTGCTTTAACCCTTGGGTCGTCATTGTACTTTTCTAAAAGATCCTTTCCTATCATAGGGAGCGCAAAAGTAATTTTTATCTGAATGTCTGTTTGTTCAAATCTTGCAATGGTCTCATTTAATAGAGGAAGATGACCGTTTCATCCAAAAAATGGACTTTTTTAAGATTCAATTGCAACTTTAATGGAAAATCCTGGGTATAATTAATTACATAAACGCATAATAAATCAATACTTACGCGTTTAATAAGAGCTTTCTTTTAGGTTAGGTTGGTGAATAGGCGTTGACCATTTTTTTGGTCACGCCTTTTCTTTTTTCTGGTTTAACAATTTCATCATCTTCTAACAAGATCTTTCCTTTGATCATTCACCTATTTTTAGGTCATGAGAAAGTTTCTTGCATTCCTAATTCTTGCTTCTGTCACTACCGAATTGTTTGGATGGGGGGCGACCGGTCATCGGGTAATCGGACTTATCGCCGAAAGGCACCTTTCCAAAAGGGCTAAAAGAACTATTGAATCCATACTGAAGAAGGAGACACTAGCTGAGGTGAGCAACTTCATGGACTTCATCAAATCGGACAACACATACAGGCACATGTCTCCCTGGCACTACGCTACTATTCCTGATGCGCAGACCTATGCGGAGGCAAGAACACCGGATGAGGGTGATGTGATTCAAACGATTGATCGATTGGTCGCTGAACTGAAATCCAAAAACTTCACAGATTATGATGAGGCGTTTGCGCTAAAGTGCCTGGTTCATTTGATAGGTGATATACATCAACCGCTCCATATAGGGAATGGTAAGGATCGGGGAGGAAATGACATCAAACTCGAGTACTTCCGCGAAAACTCGAATTTGCACCGCGTTTGGGACAGTGGAATCATAGATAAGCAAGGTTACAGCTATACAGAGTACGCAAACTGGATAGATCAGGCAACATCCTCTCAACTGCAAGCCTGGAATTCTTTAAATGTTTTGGATTGGGCCAACGAATCCAGGGATTTGAGAAGTCAATGCTACAATACCTTGAATGAGGACAAGAAAATTGGCTACCGATATAATTACGATAACATTAAACTGGTCAACCAGCGATTATTGCAGGCAGGAATCAGACTAGCAAATGTTCTGAACGATATCTATAGCTAAAGAATAGTCAGCCTAAGTTTATTAGCAGCCGCCTCCAGGTCTACAAGAGATTCGATTGCGAGAACAGTCTCATTGGAGACTTTCAACATTTTGGCTGTTTTGTGAACGGTATCTTTTTCCTCTTCCGCATAATCACCATCTGCACTTGACATCCGAATAGCATCATAGATCAAAAGCTTATTGAAATTACCAAAGGACTTGGTGTTGAATGAGTAGAAGATCTCTTCCAGATCAGCAGAATCAAAATCAAACTCTTCCCATTCCGCAACAATCTCCTCCTCCACTCCAACGGCCTCCGCACACTCAATAGTCAACCATTCCAGCTCCGGATCAGACACATCTCCGTCAGCCCCTGCGATGGTTAAAAGCGCGAAACCGTATTCTTTCCAGGAATCCTTTGGAACCATACTTATGCCATAGAAACTGGGAGCAATTTTTATAATGTCATTTGTCATTGCAAGAGTGGTTTAAAATTTCGGTGATCAAATTAATTCCTTTTTATTAAAATGAGCAACTTAGCCCACGAGAACAAACTTCAAGTCATTGGACGGTCTAACAAATGAGGATCTGCTGGGATTTAAGCAAAAAGGAATTGCTGTTGAAGCGGTCCTTGACCAGTTAGAAAGATTCAGAGAAGGATTTAAATCAGTCAAGCTTATCAACCCTGCTCTAATTGGAGATGGTATTTTGAGATTGACCGATGATGAAAAAGCTGAGTTTGAAAATCGGTTTGCCAGACACACGGGTTCTATAACCAAATTTGTTCCAGCCTCAGGAGCTGCTACCCGAATGTTTAAGCACCTGTTCGAATTCAGAGATAGCTATGAAAATAGCAACGAATCCTACGAAAGATTGCTTTCACAATCTGATGGACCCGTTTTTCAGTTTTTCAAAACGCTTGAATCATTTGCCTTTTACAAGGACCTGAAAAATTCTTTCAGTGAACTCAACAATCCTTCATTGGAAGAATCTCATTTGAAAAGAGACTATGGAGTTATTCTCGATTCACTCTTAAGCAAAAAAGGGTTGGGTTACGGTCAACTGCCCAAAGGTCTGATCAAGTTTCATCAATATGATGCCATCGAACGAACTGCTGCAGAAGAACACCTCGTTGAAGGTCTAAAGACAATTAGTGAAGGACAGGCTTTGCATGTGCACTTCACAGTTTCACCAGAATTCATGAGCACTTTTCAGGAAACACTTCAAGCTTTTGGAGATCAATCAAGAATCACTTTTAGCATACAGAGTCCCCAAACAGATACGATAGCTGTAAATAGCTCAAATGACCCTTTCAGGAATTCTAATGGAGAACTAGTTTTTAGACCAGCAGGGCATGGGGCGTTGCTTGAGAATTTGAATGACCTGGACGAAGAAATAATTTTCATTAAAAACGTAGACAATGTGGTTCATGAATCTGCGGAAGCGGAATCAATCCTCTTCAAAAAAGTGTTGGGAGGAGCGTTACTTTCCTACCAGGAAAAGATCCATGACTTACTGAGGCGAAATGAATCCGGGGAAGATGTAACTAATGAAGGAATACAGGTTCTGAAGGAAACCGGATGTCGGGGAGACTTTTCGAAAGAGGAGGTGATCGAACTTCTAAATCGACCGATCCGGGTCTGTGGGATGGTAAAAAATGAAGGCGAACCGGGAGGAGGACCTTTTTGGGTTGCTGATAGGCATGGAATGTCTCTCCAGATCATCGAATCAGCGCAAGTGGATAAATCAGAGAGAGATCAATTAGAGATTTTCAAAAACTCTACCCATTTCAACCCGGTGGATATCGTTTGTGGAGTGAAAGATTATAAAGGAAGAAAGTTTGATTTACATGATTTTGCTGACAAGGAATTAGGCTTTATTTCTGAGAAATCTTATGGAGGAAAACAATTGAAAGCAATGGAACTTCCCGGGCTTTGGAACGGAAGTATGGCTAACTGGAATACTGTATTCATTGAGGTTCCGCTCAGCACATTCAATCCGGTAAAAACCGTGAATGATCTTCTCAAGCCCAATCACATGCCTGCCTAAGCGGGCTTATCCACTTTAAATAGGACGGTAAACGTTGTTCCCTTATTCACCTCGGATTTCACCTCGATTTTTCCATTGTGCTCATGCACGATCTTATAAGTAATTGAAAGTCCAAGTCCTGTTCCTCTTCCTACGGGTTTGGTGGTAAAAAAAGGGTCACTGATCTTGGAAAGATTTTCCTGAGAAATCCCACTACCAGTATCTGTTATTGAAACGATGATCAGGTTTTTCTTTGCTCGTGTTTCAATCTGGATTGAGCCTCGCTGATCAATCGCCTGCTCGGCATTTGCAATAATGTTTAAGAAGGCCTGATGCAGTTTTCCTTCATTGCCGACGAGTCTTAACTTTTGTACCGAATATTTCTTGGTTACTTCTATTTTGTATTTGAGCTTATGTTGTAACATTACGAGACAGTTGTCAAGTATCTCGTGAACAAAGCAGGGCTCATTCATGGCAGTCGTTTCCCGGCTGAAGTGCCCAAGACTGTTGACTATAGAAGACGCCCTGTTCACTCCTTCATCAATGGCATTCAGAAACTGTTCAGTGTCTTTCGTTTTCTTAAGCTTTAATCGCAGGCCTTCCAGTCCTCCTTTTATGAAATTCAACGGGTTGTTGATTTCGTGGGCAACACCAGCTGACATTACTCCAAGTGAAGCCATTTTTTCTGCGTGAAGTAGTTTTTCAGAAGTTGCCTGCAGGTCGCTGATTGTTTCTGATAATTGTCTGTTCTTATTGGCCAGCGTACTTCTGAACAAAATGGTGTAGATGCAAACTATTGTAAAAACAAAAAAAGTTACTATCACAGAGTGGACGACCTGATGATTGGCTGAAAGTAGGTTTTCCGTATAGCCTTGTATTGTCAATATCCAAATAGCTATAACCGAGATCGCCGAGAATGCCATAAAGTAGTATCGGTCTCTAATTGGTCGATAAAAGAAAGCTAACAAGGGAGGAATTATGTATTCAGCTATTGATGGAGAGAGGATACCACCAGTAAATAAGATTTGTGCAGTAAAGGCGGCATGAGCAGTGATTATCGAAAACCGGAATAGGGTTACAATGTTTGAGGTGAAATAGGAGAATATTCCATAGACAACAAAAAGAGCAAAGGCAGTGAAAGCTGAAATGGCAATAATCTTCGCATCAACCAGGTAATAGAATATTCCAAAGCCTGTTGTTGAAACATAGGCTGAAATCATGAGGAACAGGTAAAATGCCTGTTGACGCGTATCTGATTTTGGCGGTTTCACGTCTTGCGAAGTAGTAATAAGACAATTTACGCCAACAAATGGACCTTTAGTCCATATTTCGATGATTCAGCAAGAGCGTTCTATTGGGGGAAGGAAAGTGACGTTAAGGCTGAAAATTGAATCTATGACTCAGAAGCCGGTAATTTGGATTCCTGATCCTTCGCTTTTGTCCAGCGAATAAGTTTTTTGATAAGCTCATAAATCTCTACAATCTCATCAGAAGGTTCTGAATAATCAGAATGGAAAGCGAATAAGGTGAAAGTACTTCCAGAGAGTAGCTTGATATTGATGGTAATCCGGTGCTCTTCATTCGTACTCTTATCTGCACTGGCGTAAGATGCCACAAACTTGGAATGTAAAATGATCTTTGAGGCAAATGAAAGCGACTGCTGATCCAGGTCTATCTCATTATCATAAAAATCAAACTTCAGTGTTTTCAGATTTACGATGAAGTCCATCTTTTTGGTGAAATATCGCACCTTGACAAAAATGGCAGCAGCGCCAAGTAGCAGTGTAAGAATTCCAAATAGTGTGCTGAAGATGAAAAGCACTAATGCGACAAAGAAGAAAAGACCTCCAATTACGATGATCGTAGTGTATTCTTTAGCTCGCTTGAAGACAATCAGGTCTTCACCCTGAATGAATTTATAACTGTTGTCTTCCAGGACGCGAATAGCCTCTTTGCTCAGCAGTGATTTCACAATTTGAATATACGATTAAAAATTAGGAATAAAGAAAGAATTAATTTGAGGTGACTAATTCCAGGTCGATCGTCCTTCTGTCAACATCCGTTTTGGCAACCAATACCTTCAAGGGATCTCCCAACGTGATGGTTCGTTTTGTCCTTTTTCCCACCACCCGAAAGCTTTTTTCGTCAAAAACATAGTGATCATCATCCAGATCTGTCAGCCGGATCATTCCCTCACATTTCGTTTCGATTATCTCTACGAAAATACCCCATTCGGTTACGCCTGAGACAATTCCATCAAACTCTTCACCCAGCATGGTCGCCATAAACTCAACCTGCTTGTATTTGATAGAAGCTCGTTCGGCATCTGCAGCTCGTTTTTCTCTTTCAGAAGAATGAACACAGAGTGATTCAAAGCCTTCTTCGTTTTCCGATTTCCCACCTTCAAGGTAGTGATGCAATAACCGATGAACCATCACATCCGGATAACGTCTAATTGGGGAAGTAAAATGTGTATAGTGATCAAACGCCAGCCCAAAGTGTCCTCTTGGATCTGTTGTGTATTTGGCCTTGGCCATCGATCGGATTGCAAGTGATTCTAAAACGTTTTGCTCCGGTTTCCCTTCGATAGACTCCATGAGTTGGTTCAAACTGGAAGACACACTCTTTTTCATATCTATCTTATGACCAAATTTCGATGCAAATGATGCAAACGAACTCAATTTTTCCAGGTCCGGATCATCGTGCACCCGGTAGACAAAGGTCTTGCTGCCATCTTCCTTCCCTTTTTCTTTCCATTTGAAGATATGGGTAGCCACTTCCCTGTTTGCAAGTAACATAAACTCCTCGATCATTTTATGGGCATCCTTTCGCTCTTTAGGGATTACTTCCAGGGGCTTTCCGTCTTCATCCAGTTTGAATTTTACCTCAACTGTTTCAAAGTTCACCGCACCATGCTTAAAGCGTTTATCCCGAAACAGATGGGCCAGATTGTTGAGTAAAACAACCTCATCGGCAAAATCACCTTTACCAGTTTCAATTCGCTCCTGGGCTTCTTCGTAAGTAAATCTTCTGTTTGATTTTATTATCGTTCTTCCAAACCATTTGCGGTGCACTTTTCCGGAAGTGTCAATTTCAAAAACTGCTGAAAAAGTAAGCTTCTCCTCGTTTGGCCGAAGCGAACACAATCCATTGGAAAGACGCTCAGGAAGCATGGGGATTGTTCGATCAACAAGGTAAACGGAAGTAGCACGATCAACGGCTTCCTGATCCAATGGGCTTCCTACTTCGAGGTAATGAGAGACATCTGCTATATGGACACCTATTTCAAATCGGTTATCGCCGACTTCTTTGATAGAAAGTGCGTCATCAAAATCTTTGGCATCTTCCGGGTCAATAGTAAATGTGGTAATATCTCTGAAGTCCCTTCTTTTTGCAATCTCCTCTTTAGTAATAAGGTCAGGGATCTGATCCGCTGCTTTCTCGATCTTTTTCGGAAACCGGAAAGGCAGTCCGAATTCAGCCATAATGGAATGGATCTCTGCCTCGTTTTCCCCGGTCTGTCCGAGCACCTCCACCACTTCTCCCAGAGGACTTTTGTTGCTGGCATCATGCCAACGGTTGATCTTGACCAGAACCTTGTCATTGGTTTTGGCCTTGCCAATTTTTTCCGGGTAAATGAAAATGTCGAAATGGATATTTCTGTTGTCCGGGATGACAAATGAGAAATTAGTCGATACCTCGATCCTTCCTACAAATTCGGATCGCTCACGCTTGACAATACTGACAACTTTGCCCTCAGGCCTGAATCCGTTACCGGCAGGTCTTGTGACCAATATGTTAACCAGGTCGTTATGAATCGCATATTTTAGATCGGAGGTCTTAACCCATATGTCATCTTCTCCTTCGGGGGTGATGATGTAAGCAAAATTTGGATTGACATGATCAACTTTCCCCTGGATGTATTCTGACTCAGCGGTGCTTACATACCTTCCGTCACTCATCCGGCGGATCTTTTCCTTGCTCTCCAAACTAAAAAGCTGACTTTTCAAATAGTCCTTAGATTTCTTGTCCCGGAGTGCAAATTTTCTGATCAACTCCCGATAGCCGTATGCCCTACCGTCGTTTACCGAAAACAACTCATGAAGCTTGCCCTTGATCCTGGTTATTTTGGTTGGATCGTGTCTTTTGGCCTTAGGCCCTCCCTTCTTTTTCCTCTTGCTCATTTAGTTGGTATAGTTGTTCAGAGTGGTCATTTGATGATGGTTATGTTGTCATTTTCAATAAGTGGAAGATTGTTGAGACGGAGGTATAGTTGTGCGGTTGCGATGACGTCTCTCCTGCAATATTCCTCAATTCTTTTCAATCCATCCGTTTCTTCATAATAAGTTTTGGTAACCTTAGAACCATCCAGTTCCTTTTTGCTCGAAGGGATCTCAAAGATATTGGTCAAGAGTTCAAGAGAGGTAAAGTTTTTCCAGTCTCCAAATTTCCACAGTTCCATCGTATCCAAATGATTGACTTCCCACGGTTTTTTTCCGCTCATGTTCAATGACCAGGGGATCTTAATGTCATTGATCAGCATTCGGCGGCAGAGGTATGGAAAATCAAACTCTTTTCCATTGTGGGCACAAAGGCGAAGGTGATCCTGGTCAAACTTTGCTTCGAGAAAATTTTTGAAGTCTCGTAAGAGTTCTTGTTCGTTATCTGAGGATAGGGACTTTACCCTGAGTGCAAGTTTTCCATTCACTTCATGGTAGAATGCCATGCCAATTACAATGATCTTTCCAAACTCAGCATAAATAGCCGCTCGTTCCGCATAAAGCTCATTGGGAGTTCTGTCCTCGGGATTCCGAATGAAGGATGATTTTCTTTCCCAAAGAGCTTTTAATTCGGGTGATAAAGCTTCCAGGTCTTCATTACCTGAAACGGTTTCAATGTCAATTACGAGGAAGTCGCTTAGAAGCTCACGCATCAGTCGTGCAAGATACCTTGCATTTCCAACTCCCCAATGAAACTCAAATTATCATCAATGATCGAATCCGGTAAGAAGATATACTTTTTATCATATACATGTCCATTGAGGGAGTAACTGACCCAATATTCATTATTTAGGTGAAAAACGGATTCATCGATGGGCTCAATCAAAGCATAGTCATTAGCTGCTAATATTGGGATGACGTGACGAAGGGTGGAAGTGGTTTGTTTTTCACTAGAGGTCTCACCATACCCGCGTGAGGTGACCATCACATTCTGTAGATCCTCACTGTTTCGATTGATCAGGAAGACTTTCCATCCTTCTCCTGTTTTTGCTATTGCAACATGAACATCCTTAACAGGAATTAGGGGGATATCTTTTTTCATACGGTTTGCTTTTCTAGCAAGGACATTTCGAATACAGTTTCAAGGTGCTTCTTCAACCGAGATTCAACTTCTGCAATGTCTACTTCTCTGCCTAATTCTTTGCTCAGGGAAGTGACGGGCCGATCCGGAATTCCACATGGAACAATGTATTTAAAGTATTCCAGATCCGTGTTGACATTGAAAGCGAAACCATGCATGGTCACCCAACGACTGGTTTTTACCCCAAGCGCGCAGATCTTTCTTGCCTCACGATCTTTCTCAACATCCAGCCATACACCGGTTAACCCGTCAATTCTGCCAGCAGCAATCCCATAATCAGCTAATGTTCGAATAACCGCTTCCTCCAGGAATCGCAGGTACTTGTGAATATCAGTAAAAAAGTGATCCAGGTCGAGGATGGGATATCCAACGATCTGACCCGGTCCATGGTAAGTGATGTCTCCTCCCCGATTGATCCGATAAAAGGAGGCACCTTTCTCAGCCAGAAAGTGCTCATTTGCTAACAAATGATTTTCATCTCCACTTTTCCCTAAGGTATACACATGTGGATGATAGCAAAAGATCAGGTGATTGGTAGTCGGGACCTGTTCCGAGTCAGGGAGTTTTCGATTCTCAATTTTCCGATCCACCGTTTCCTTGAAGATCTTTTCCTGGTAATCCCAGGCCTCCTTGTAGTCTTTTAATCCAAGGTGAATGAATGTTGTTTGCTTACTCACAATTCTATGTAAGATTCCAACAATTCAAGAGACCCCTTGGGTTCAATGTTGTAATGTTTCATGCAAGCTGGCACAAGTATAACTTCTCCAAGTTTGATGCTTTCACCCGCAATAGTTCCCTGTCCATTTACTCCGATATAGATCTTGAAACAATCTATTGATGAGCGATCGAGCTGAGCTCTCTGATCAAAGTTCAATTTATTTGTGGTGAAATATTTTGTGCTGATAACTTCATTGGATTGATTCATTTCACTGGGATAGTGGTTTTTATAATCCGGATAGAAGTTATAGTCAATGGCATCAAGAGCTTCCTCGACATGAAGCTCACGCTTGTTTCCATCATTATCCACCCGATCAAAATCATAAATTCGATAGGTGATGTCGGATGTTTGCTGGATCTCTGCAAGCAGTAACCCTTTTCCTATGGTATGAACTCTCCCGGCAGGTAAGAAGAAAACATCTCTTTCATGAACGATTTCCTTGTTGAGAATATCTTCAAGCTGCCCATTGTTGAAATACTTCAGGTAATCTTCTCTTGAAACCTGACGATTGAACCCGGAGATAAGCTGTGATCCTTCATCCGCCTGGATGATGTACCACATTTCTGTTTTTCCAAATCCATTGTGACGTGACTTTGCTAATTCATCATCCGGATGCACCTGGATGGACAGATCTTCAGCCGCATCAATGAACTTGATCAGTAAGGGGAATTCAAGACCGAAATGTTCGAGCACTTTTTGCCCAACAAGATCTTCTTTATGGTCCTCAATCAATTGAGTGAGCTTTTGTCCGGCAAGTGGTCCTTCGGCAACTTCGGATATGTTTCCTTCAACGCCAGAAAGCTCCCAGGTCTCACCACAATTTGCCAGGCCTCCAAAATCTTTTCCGAGAATGGTTTTAATTTTCTGCCCACCCCACAGCTTCTCTTTGAAAATCGGTTTGAATTTTAACGGGTACAAATCCATGCTCATCAAAAATGCGAAGCAAATCTAAAGGGAAACGAGGTGAAGAGCTGGCTCGAAAGCACTACGAAGCAAATGGCTATGAAGTACTGGAATGTAATTATCGGTATAAACGTGCTGAGATCGATCTGATTCTGTTGTTGGAAAATGAGCTTTTGATCTTTGTGGAGGTTAAATCACGAAATAGTTTGAAATATGGCGAACCCGAAACTTTTGTGAGCGAGGAACAGCAAGAGCGAATAAAGGAAGCTGCAGAAGATTATATCGATGCGATCAACTGGAAGAAGGATATACGATTTGACATAGTAGCAATCGATAGGGGGGAGATTAACATGTTTGTTGATGCATTTTAGTACTGTAGATCAATTGTATTAGCCTTGAAAACCAATGATTCCTTGGAAACGTTAGTTTAGCAATGGTGAAAAATGAGGATCGGTTAATTGAATTGATGGCGGAAGCTTTGAAAAGGCAGGATCAACATGCGGATATTCTAGAGAGGCATGAAACACTGTTGAAAAAACTTGTCGATGGTCAAGAGAAACTTGTATATGAGTTTCATAAAATGAATGATCACCTACTTACACGCCAAGAAACAATGGAGAGTCGAATCTCAAGACTGGAGGACAAAGTATTTTTGTCCTAAATGACTCAAATAAACCTTGCCATTTTTGCATCCGGCAGTGGAACAAATGCCGAAAATATCGCCAACTATTTTGGAAACCGCCATCAAG
Source organism: Cyclobacteriaceae bacterium (assembly GCA_965267415.1). Classification (GTDB taxonomy): domain Bacteria; phylum Bacteroidota; class Bacteroidia; order Cytophagales; family Cyclobacteriaceae; genus Ekhidna. The sequence continues at coordinate 2,950,499 of OZ253955.1, forward strand.
TCAAAATCAGCAAGATCCTTACGAATCGACCGGATGCTTTTGTTCTTGAACGTGCTAAGAAGCTCGAAATAACTTCAGAAGTCTTTTCGAAGGAAGAGTTTCGAGACCCGTCTTTTCTGTCAAAACTTGATGGGATTGATTATGTCATTCTTGCTGGGTTTCTTTGGCTCATTCCCGACTATCTAATTGAGGCTTTCCCGGAAAAGATCATTAATATTCATCCCGCTCTTTTACCCAAATTCGGTGGAAAGGGAATGTATGGATATCATGTACATGAAGCGGTTATTGAAGCAAGTGAAAAAGAATCAGGGATCACCATTCACCTGGTCAACGAAGAGTATGATAAAGGAGAGATCCTTTTTCAGGCAAAGTGTCCCGTAGAAGAAAATGATACGGCAGATTCACTTGCCACAAGAATTCATGAACTCGAGTACGAACACTTTCCACGGGTAATTGAAAAATACATTCTGAGTTAAGCGTAGCATTTTACCTTTGCCGCTTATTCTCAAAATCGAATGTCCGATAAAAAGATTAACTCCGCCCTCATTTCTGTTTTTCATAAAGACAACCTTGAACCAATTGTCAGAAAACTTCATGAGCTAGATGTTCAGATCTATTCAACTGGCGGAACAGAAAAATTCATTAAAGACCTTGGTGTTGATGTTATTCCGGTGGAAGAAGTCACGGAATACCCGTCCATTTTTGGGGGCAGGGTCAAAACTTTACATCCAAAGATCTTTGGAGGGATTTTGCACCGGAGAGACAATGAATCAGATCAACAGGAACGTTCGCAGTATAACATTCCGCCTATTGATCTTGTGATTGTAGATCTTTATCCTTTCGAGGAAACGGTTGCTTCAGGAGCTTCTGAGCAAGACATCATTGAGAAAATTGATATCGGTGGAATTGCGTTGATCCGAGGAGCTGCTAAGAATTTCAAAGACGTACTTATCGTCAGCTCACGGAATTATTATGGTGATTTGCTGGAAATATTAGAAAGTAAGAATGGTGAAACTTCCCTGGCAGATCGAAAACTATTTGCTACCCAAGCTTTTGAAACCTCCAGCCATTATGATACGGCGATATTTAATTACATGAACTCCGATCACCAGGTTGATGCGTTCAAGATCAGCTCCTCTCCTGGGCGAGAATTGAGATATGGAGAAAACCCACATCAACAGGGAATTTTCTTTGGAGATCTTTCAGCCTACTTCGATCAACTGCACGGAAAAGAGATTTCTTATAACAATTTGGTGGATATCGAAGCAGCGGTACAACTGATCGCGGAATTTGATTCTACGACTTTTGCCATTCTGAAACACACCAATGCATGTGGTGTTGCGAGTGCGAACACTGTTTTGGAGGCTTATCAAAAAGCATTTGCCGTAGATACCGTTTCTGCTTTTGGTGGAATCCTGGTAACCAATAAGGAAGTTGATGAATCGGTGGCGGAAGAAATGCATGAGTTGTTTTTCGAGATTTTGATTGCTCCTTCCTTTTCGAGTGGAGCACTTGAGATTCTTAAACAGAAGAAAAACAGAATCTTACTCGTTCAAAAGAAACCCTGGAAGCAGGCTACTCAGTACAAAAGCTTGTTGAACGGAACGATCGTTCAGGATTATGATCTTCAGGCTGAAGGAAAATCAGACCTTGAAACGAGAACTAAAAAGTCTCCAAGTGCTGAAGAGATTAACGACTTAATCTTTGCCGCTAAAGTTTGCAAGCAATCCAAATCAAATACGATTGTCCTGGCTAGAGATGGACAAATGCTTGCAAGTGGTGTGGGTCAAACTTCTCGTGTCGATGCATTAGAACAAGCGATCAAAAAAGCTGGAAAGTTTGGCTTTGATCCGAAAGGTGCGGTGATGGCATCAGATGCTTTTTTCCCATTTCCGGATTGTGTGGAGATCGCCCATAAAGCTGGGATAACAGCTGTTATCCAGCCAGGAGGTTCTGTGAAAGATCAGCTTTCGATTGACTATTGTAATGAGAAGGAAATGGCAATGGTTTTTACGGGTGTGCGACACTTCAAGCACTAAGTATCAACTCGTCAACTTCATCAGTAACTCAACAAGTTGTTCTTTTTTCATCCCATTGAAGTGTTTTTTTCGCTCGGCTTCACTCATGGATAGGATCTCCTTGGCGAATTCCTTTCCGAGTACATCTGAAGAATGATTTTCCGGAGCTCCGAAAATTTCAATCTCTTCGATTGCGGTATTGAGGATTTCTTTTCCCTTCAATTTCGCTGTTTCGATGGGCTTATACTTTGAGTTAGAATCCCGAAGCATCCAACTGCTGTAGTCAATCTTGAGATCTTCAATTTGCCTGGCTCTAGTATCACCCATACCGAAAATCCGATCCAGCACAGTTATCGCGCTTGTCTTCCACGCTTCGAGATCAAAGCTTTCACTTTCGAGTTTTTCGATCTGCTTCTTTAGTAGTTTGATGTATTGCGCTTTCATATTATGAATCGAATGAATAGGGAATTTACGAAATTGTCAACTGAAGTCGAACCATGTCCCTAGCCTGTAGACCATTTTCATAGATCGGTTCTTCATAGTGATCAACAAAAAAATTGGCAATACGGTCCACTTCTTCAAACCCTATTTTGCGATACAATTTGAGTTGATGAAAACTGCTGTCTGCCGTACCTATCCATAGCTTTTTGATTTGATTGGAATCTGCAAAATCAATAGCATGCAGTAGCAAACTTTTCCCGATTCCTTGCTTTTGGTTGGTCTCTTTTACTGCGAGGTTCATGACTTCCATTTCATGATCTCCTTTCTTGAGCAGGACGCAAATTCCAACAATTTCCTCTTTTGTTTCAGCCACAATAACGAATGAATCCGGAAGGTATTGATTAATAAGATCCTCCGAAGGGTCCGCCAAGAGGAGGAGTTCCATTGGAGCATTCTTTGGATCTTTCAGTAAGCTAATTTTCATTGATGATGAATTTACCACAAAGTTCACCAAGGAGTCACGAAGGTCGCGAGGAGGTTTATGATTTGATAAGCTTTGTATTCATGGTGAGATCTTTGTGTTCGTTATGAGTTACGAAGGTCAAGCTCCATCAACTGATCCTCCCCCAATTGACCGCATTCTTGCTGAAAGAATCAATGTGCTTTTTGATCAACACATTTTCGCCATTTTCCAGGTTTGGGTCTTCTCTTAAAATGTCTTGAGCAGCTAACCTTGCAGTTTTGAGTATTTCTCCATCCTTCACCAGGTCAGAAACAAGCAAATCAAGAGCTCCGCTTTGACGTGTCCCCATCAGATCACCAGGCCCTCGCAGTTTCAGGTCTACTTCTGCTATCGTGAATCCGTCTGTGGTATCGACCATCGTCTTGATCCGGGTTCTGGCTTCTGTGCTCAACTTGTCTCCAGTCATCAAAATACAATGGGACTGATTTGCTCCCCGGCCAACACGACCCCTTAACTGATGCAGTTGAGATAATCCAAAACGCTCCGCATTTTCAATCACCATGACTGTGGAATTTGGAACATCAACTCCCACCTCAATCACAGTGGTAGCGACCATTATCTTAGTTTCACCTTTCACGAATCGCTGCATCTCAAACTCTTTGTCTTCAGACTTCATACGGCCGTGTAGGATTGAAATCTGGTATTGACTAAATCGACGGCTAATCGCCTCGTACCCATCCATCAGATCTTTGTAATCCAGGGTGGCAGATTCTTCAATCAATGGATAAACGATGTACACCTGTCTTCCGGCTTGAATTTCCCTTTCAACGAATCCAAACATTTCCAACCGCTTGCTTTCTCTGAAATGCTTTGTTTTGATTGGTTTCCTTCCGACTGGTAATTCATCTATAACTGAAATATCAAGATCGCCATAAAGTGTCATGGCTAATGTTCGTGGAATAGGTGTTGCTGTCATGACCAATACGTGTGGGTAGACATCTTTGGTTTTGGTCCAGAGCTTGGCACGCTGTGCGACTCCAAACCGGTGCTGTTCGTCGATAACTGCTAAACCAAGGTTTTTAAACTTAACCTTGTCTTCCAATAGCGCATGGGTACCTACAAGTACAGTGATCACACCAGCCATTAATCCTTCGTGAATCAGCTTTCGTTCGGAAGCAGGTGTTGAGCCGGTTAGCCGCGCGATGTGGATACCAAGCGGTTTAGCCTGAACTTGCAGACTTTTGAAATGTTGTTCTGCAAGAATTTCGGTTGGTGCCATGAAGGCGCATTGCGCCCCGCTCCCAATGGCAATTAAGATACTCAAGAAGGCCACCATTGTTTTTCCACTTCCCACATCCCCCTGCACCAGGCGATTCATTTGCTGACCTGAACGAATGTCAGCATAGATCTCTTTGACGACTCTTTTTTGGGCACCCGTTAATTCGAAGGGCAAATGATTTTCATAGTACTCGTGAAGTTTCGAGCTGCTGTCAAGTATAAGTCCCTTAAATTTTTCTGTTCGGGCAATTTTTAATTTGATCAACCGAAGCTGAATGTAGAAGAGCTCTTCAAACTTCAATCGATTTTGGGCAAGGCCTAACTGTTCGGAGCTCCTTGGAAAGTGCATCGCAACCACAGCAGTTTTCTTGTCTATAAGCTTGAAACTATTGATCAGTGAAGATGGCAGTGTCTCATTCAGGTGATGGACGGCTTCTACGAGGAGGACCTTCATTACCTTAACCAAAAACCGACTTTCAATCCCTTTCTTCTTTAGCTTTTCAGAAGTGTGGTAGACAGGGATCAGGTAGCCACCTTTTGTATTCTTTTCTGTTTGAACTTCAATTTCAGGATGAGCAATGTTCAGTCTACCACTGAAAAGTGTTACTTTCCCGAAGAGCACGTACTTCACACCAATTGAAAGACTTTTTTTTATCCACTGAACTCCTTTGAACCAGACAATTTCAATATTGCCCGTTTCATCTGAAAAGGTGCCAACCAACCTGGATTTCCGTCCTCCTCCGATAGTTCTAAATGATTTGAACTCTCCTATGAGCTGGACATAAGGCAAGTCAGGGTTGAGTTCATTGATCTTATAAAACCTGCTACGATCTTCGTGACGAAATGGATAATGCTGCAGCAGATCACCAAACGTAAAAAGCTGTAATTCTTTGTTGAGCAGTTCTGCGCGTTGAGGCCCAACACCTTTTAGAAATTCAATTGGCTTCTCAAAAAATGACTGCACGCAGCTAAGATACGTGAAGCAAAAAAAAGGTATTCAGCAGTTGCCAAATACCTTAACTAAGTAAACCATAACCTTTTAACTACATCCGCTATCTTTTGGATATAGTTTGTTCATAGAGCTGATTGATTTCTTCGCTTGTAAGGATTCTGTCGTAGACGGTCACATCATCGATTTCCCCATTATACCAGAAGAAATTATCTCCACCGCCAATCTGAAAATTACCTGTGGTACCATCGGTCAATTTTCGATGCGTAGTTATTGAGGTAGCCGGAACAGCATCGTGGTAGAATTGCACTGTTGCTCCATCCAAAGTAAATGCTACAAAAGTCCATTCGTCGGCTACATAGTCATTGCTGAGTCTTCCCATATTTGTACCAGCATCGGTGGACGAATAAACGAATATGGTATAACCCTGCGGTCCTGCTGCTATCTGACCCGTTTCGAATTTGTATCCATCTACTTTATCTGTTTTATGGAGCATTATTCTATTATTTACGAAACTGCTTGACTTGGTCCATAGTGCAACGGTGATCTTGTCACTGATCTGAAGGTCAGTAGGATTTCCCATATCTATGTAGTCATCAACTCCATCAAATGAGTAAGCACGATTCTCATTTCCAAAACGATCAGTTGTAAGCCCTGCTCCATGAACGGTCCCATTCAACTCATTTCCACCTTCGTCATTCGCGTTCTCACTGAATGGGTAGAATGCCACCAAACCATCTCTTGGGATATCCTTCAAATAAGTAAATTCCAGATCACTTTCATCAGGAAGTGAGTTGGTGATGACTTCCACTTTTCCCGTACCAGTTCCTTCGGGAATAATTGCCTTCAACTCCATTGGTTCTAGTTCCGGAGCATTTACAGAAGTAACAGTCGCTTCAACTCCATTTATTTTGATGAGATTTTCGGAAGCTGTTTCACTAAAGAAAAATCCTGAAATTGTGATTTCCTCTCCGGCAACTCCCAGCAGAGGACTAAAACTCGTAATAAGAGGATGCGGAATGAAAGTGAAGTCGGTTTCGGATGAGACACTCAGTTCATCAACGATAATGCTGATCTTTCCTATTGAGGCGGTATTGGGAACAACCACCCTCAATTCTGTTTCTGTAGCACTCAGTACTTCTGCGATTCCCTCGTTGAATTTTACCTCGTTATCTCCTGCAATGCTGCTGAAATGAGTTCCAGTGATTGTCACAACTGTTTCAACCGGACCTTCGGTAGGTTCAAATGAAGTTATAGTTGGCGGAAAACGGACTTCAAAATCAGAATCTGAAAGAACAATCTGATCATTGACGGTTACACGCACTCTTCCTGTAGTTGCATCCTCTGGAACCAGTACCACAAGATTGTTTGGAGCAGCAGTTAAAATTTCTGCAGCGGCTCCATTGAATTCAACTTCATTTTCACTTTTCGAAGAACTGAAGTTTTCACCGAAGATGATAATTTCATCTCCTATCAAACCTCTGGGAGGGTCAATTTCCGTGATAACCGGAACTTCCTGGGTGTCTTGTCCCGGATCCGGGAGATCATCCCCTGTTATACAAGAAGAAAATATTCCTGCAAAAAGTATGAGGATTGTTGAAGTGTAGCACACTCTTGTCATTGTTATATAATTTCTTGGTATTTTCTCATTCGCAAAGATGGCAGGGGTGGTTTGCCTTTAGAGAAAAAAAGATGTGAACAATAGGTAAACAAAGGCTTATTTGTGCCCTTAAAGTGGTAAAACCTATAGTTTGAAGGCTACTTCTTCCACCTTAAAGTGGTAAGCAGGTGTAGAATATCCTGCTTTATGAAATCGATTACTGGAGCTAGTGAATCGTTTTTTGTTGCTGTCTTAAAATACAAAGCTCCTCGAAGGAAATGGTCAACACTGTCTGAAACATGAAATTGGGCTTGTGTAGGAACCTCCCCTTCCAACTCTGTAAACGATGCAAACAATCCGCTTGGTAGCTCAAGGATCTTCTCGTCAATGGCATAAGCTTTGACGTTGTGTTGAGAGGTGAGTCGGTAGGAGTCACTCAGGTATTCACGGACAATCGAGTCAGTCACCGGCTTATAAGTGATCTGGATGTTGGCATCCATTTCGGGATAAAAAAGATTGATCCAATAACGCTCAGCAATCCAACTCGTGTCTTTTAGGATCGTAGCATGTTCCGAGTACTGGAACTGATAAGGAAAGCTGTCTGGCAAATTGAAATAAGAAGGTTCCGGAAGCACAATTCGATTATATCCTTTTGGCTTAGGAAGATAATCGGAGGTACAGGAGACCATCAAAAAAAGAATGGGAATCAGATAACGAGTCAACTTCAATGGATGCTATTCTTGATTAATTGAGATTTTCACTCGCTTTATTCTACGAAGATCTACTGCAACTATTGTGAAGACAAATCGTCCGAAAACGATCTTTTCACCTGAATTAGGAAGAGTAGAGTTGATTTCCAACAATAGACCCCCAAGGGATTCGCTTTCACCCTTCACGCCATCAAAGATGGAGGTATCTTCATCAATGATCTTACAGAAATCGTTGAGGGAGGTTTTGCCTTCGAAGATGAATGTATTATTGTCGATCTTCTTGTAGGAGATCTCACTGTCATCGTCAAATTCATCGTTTATTTCTCCAACGATCTCTTCAATCACATCTTCCATGGTGATCAGGCCGGAAGTTCCACCGTATTCATCAACTACTATTGCCATGTGCACCTGCTTTTCCTGGAAGTCCTTGAACAGGTCATCAATTTTCTTACTTTCAGGAATAAAGAACCCTTCTCTCAAAAGCACCCGCCATTCGAAATTTTCTCCCTGGTCCAGATGAGGCAAAAGGTCCTTTATATACAGGATGCCTTCAATCTTATCTATGGTTTCTTCGAATACTGGAATCCTGGAATAGCCGGTCTTATTGACCTGGTTCATCAGCTCATGAAAATCAGTTTCGATATCGATCGCCGTGATGTCCATTCTGGAGCGCATCACTTGCTTAGCAGAGAGTGTCCCAAAGTTTACGATCCCTTTCAGAATACCTTTCTCTTCTTCAGAGACTGACTCCTTTTCTACTGAGATCTCCAGGGCCTGGTTGATTTCTTCCACGGATAGGTTGTATCCCTTCTTCTCCATTCTCCGCTCGATAAGGCCGGTGATCGACATAAGGAACCAAGAGATCGGACGAAAAAAACTATCGGCTACCGAAAGCATCCAGGAGGTTTTTTTAGCGAAACCAAGTCCGTTGTGGTTGGCATAAACTTTTGGGATGATCTCACCGAACAGAATGATCAGGGTAGTTATGATAAATGTAAGGATCGCAATGGTCAAACCGACATTTCCTTCCGTTCCCACCACCTTCCATGTGGCCCAGGTCGAAATGGTCACTATGAAGATATTGACAAGGTTGTTGGAGATCAGTATAGTAGCTAGCAGCCGCTTGGGCGCATGCAACAACTTACTGATTCGAAGTTCACGCTTATCGTCTGAACGATTGCATTGAGCGATTTGATCGTGAGTTAGCGAGAAGAAGGCCACTTCCGATCCAGAGATTAAGCCTGAAAGCAACAGCAGGACCAAAAGAACCAATCCATTAAGGATGAAAAAGGAGAAAGGCATTTCTCCAAAGGCACTTAACAGAATCGTGGGGAAGGGATCGTCAGCTTCCAATTAGTATTGTTTTGATTTAGAATGGGAGATCGTCGATCGCATCATCAACCGGTGCGGATGGAGTCTCCTGAGGCTGTTGGTAAGTCGAACCTGGATTTTGAGCCGGGGCACTTGAGCTTCCACCTCCTCCGCCACCACCAAGCATGGTCATATTATCACCAACGACTTCAGTAGTATATCTTGTTACACCGTCTTTTTCCCATGACCTTGTTCTCAGCTTTCCTTCAACATAGATCATGTCTCCTTTTTTCACATACTTTTCAACCACTTCGGCCAAACCTCTCCAAAGAACTACGTTATGCCATTCGGTTTGTTCCTTTCGCTCCCCTGTCGTTCGGTCCTTATAGGTTTCTGATGTAGCAAGTGAGAAATTCGCTACGGTAGCGCCATTCTCAAGGTGCCTGACTTCAGGATCTCTTCCTAACCGACCGACAAGTATCACTTTATTTACTCCTGACATAATTCTCTAAGATTTAATTGACAAACGCTGTAGGTAATTTACTATTAGTTTGGGTTTAGGCAAATTTAGTATTTCCACCTCGGAAAAAGGTGTACCACCAAGCACATCATTTATTCTACGTAGCTCTTTTGAGTCTGCTTTGAACAGATAAAAAGTAGCCATAATCCTTTGATGACTTAAAATGTGCTTCATAGGAGCACTTACTTCTTCAAGCGTAAATGCCGGACTGATTTGAGCAACATGATTTAGAACATCTTCAGTTACATGCTCACCTTCAAGAAGCGGGAAATCATATAGCCCCTTCCAAATATTGCTTGTTCGGGGTTTCATTAAATAATGTGTACCATCAGTTACAACTAGGTAGTGGAAATACCTTTTTGTAACTTTTACAGTTTTCGATTTGACAGGTAATCGGGATTGGGCTTGCTGATCAAATGCGAAACAGGAACTTTGAAATGGACATTCGTTGCAATTGGCTTTTGGACTACAAACAGTTGATCCAAATTCCATCATCGCCTGGTTGAAAGCTCCCGGATCTTCATGAGAAATGTGTAGTTTCAGTTCTTGCTCAAAGACCTTTCTTGTTGCACTTTTTGCAATGTCACTAGTTATTCCAAAATACCTGGAAGCAAACCGAAAGACATTCCCGTCCACAACGGGTTGTGGTTCATTGAAGCATATAGATGAAATGGCAGCAGCAGTATACGGACCAACTCCTTTCAACTTTAGAAGTCCCTCATAGCTATCAGGAAATTTGCCTTCCAGAGATTGGCAGATGAATTGAGCAGTTGCATGAAGGTTACGAGCCCGTGAGTAGTATCCCAGTCCCTGCCATAGCCGAAGGACTCGCTCCTCGGAAGAACCTGCCAGGTCATCAACTGTCGGGAATGCCGAAACAAAACGCTCGTAATAGGGCAGTCCCTGTTCCACTCGAGTTTGCTGCAGAATAATTTCTGATAACCAAACCTTATAAGGGTCCTTACTCTTTCTCCATGGCAGGTCGCGCTTTCGGGCTGTGTACCAATCGATTAGCTTTTCGGTAAATACTTGATTTTTGATAATCTAAAAAGTGGTTTTCTTTTTTTATGTGCTTCCACAAAATTAATTTTGGCGACCTAATTTAGAATTACCCACCTAAAAATCAGATAGTTGTGACTAAAGCTGATGTAATTAATGAAATTGCTGACAAGACTGGAATCGACAAAGCAGATGTTCAGGCATCCGTTGAAGCCTTTTTCACCGTCGTGAAGAATAACATGGCTAACGGCGAAAATGTGTATGTCCGAGGTTTCGGAAGTTTTGTGAATAAGAAACGAGCACGAAAGATTGCCAGAAATATCTCGAAGAATACAGCGATAGTCATCGACGAGCACTACATCCCTTCCTTCAAGCCGTCGAAGATTTTTGTAGAGAAGATCAAGCGTAGCAACAAACTCAGATAATTGGCCAGGTCACAGATTTTCCTGTCAGCAGGAGCGATCATTCTAGTTTTTGTACTCTTCCAGCTCCCGCGTGTGGTGGTGGAAAATGAACAGGTTCAGGATGTAACCGGATCTGAGGCACATAGCCTCGCAATTCCACAGGAGGTCAGAGCAAGGATGGCTCAGTTAATTCTCTTAATCCAAGAAGAAGAAATTGCCGATAAAAAAACTAACTTTGCGCACTCTTTAGCTAGCTACTACCTGGATTATGGTGTTTTGGATAGTGCGGTGGTTCTGGGTGAGCGGATAGAAGAATGGTCGGAGGGAGCTTCTGAAGTAGCGATGGATATCTACTTCAAAGCTTTTGAACGGTCGCAAAGTCAGGAAGAGGCGAAGGCATATGCTGAAAAATCAAGGGTTGTTATTGAGGCATTGTTGGAGGAGGATCCATCAAGTACCTCATTGCGGAATAAACTGGCGATGACACTTGTTGTGAGTGAAGCACCGATGGCTGGCATTGCGGTTTTGAGGGAAATTCTTGAAGATGATGCTGACAACCGACAGGCTATTCTGAACCTTGGATTGCTATCAATTCAAAGTGGTCAGTTTGAGCGAGCCAAGGAGCGATTTGAGAAACTTGTATCATTAGACGCGCAGGATTATGAAGCGAAGCTTTACCTCGCGGTTTCGATGATTGAGATAAATCAACAAACGCAGGCAAGACTGCTTTTGGAAGAAATATTGGAAGTTGAGGATAGTATACCGGCAATTAAAATGATGGCCGTTGACTATCTGGATGCTTTGTAAAACATTTTTTAGAAATTTAAAAAAAAGAAAATTATGCCGTGTGGTAAGAAAAGGAAGAGACATAAGATCTCTACACATAAGAGGAAGAAAAGACTTAGAAAGAACAGACACAAGAAGAAGTAAATGACATTCCAATAATTCGCTATGAGTAATGAACTAATCATTGACTCAACTCGCGAAGAATGTCGAATTGCTTTACTCAAGGATAAGAGGCTTGTAGAACTTCATCAGGATGGCGCAGGCCATTCGTTCAATGTAGGAGACATCTACCTGGGATCGGTAAAGAAAGTAGTTCAAGGTTTGAATGCTGCTTTTGTCGATCTGGGATACGAAAAGGATGCATTCCTTCACTATCTAGACCTGGGACCCCAGGTTCAATCACTGAATAAGTTCACGAAACTTATTCTATCCAAGAAGCTTTCAAACGGGAAGCTCGCCGGCTTCAGAAATGAGCCGGATATCAATAAGCTTGGAAAGATGAACCAGGTACTGTCCAAAGGTCAAAAAATACTGGTTCAGGTAGTTAAGGAACCAATTTCTACAAAAGGCCCACGACTTTCATGCGAGTTGTCTATTGCGGGGAGGTATCTGATCATGGTACCATTCTCGAATGCTGTTAGCATATCCAAAAAAATCACAGACTCAGCTGAGCGGAAACGCCTTTCCAGATTGATCAATTCCATTAAGCCGGAAGGTTTTGGAGTGATCATTCGAACTGTTGCCCAGGGGAAAGAGGTAAAAGAGCTGGATACCGATCTTCGAAACCTGGTTGAACGCTGGGATGCTGGTATCGAAAAGCTTAAAACTGCTAAGCCCCGGGAAAAAGTAATTGGCGAAATGAATCGAGCCAATTCCATCTTAAGAGATGTCCTCAATGAAACCTTCGATTCCATCCTGGTTGATGACAAATCACTCCACCAGGAAATCAAATCCTTCATTAAGGGAATTGCTCCGGACAAGGAGAAGATCGTAAAGCATTACAGTGGTAAGGCTAAGATCTTCGAAGCGATGGGAGTGGAGAAGCAGGTTAAGATGTCCTTTGGTCAATCGGTCAGTATGCCTAATGGCGGTTATCTCATCATTGAGCATACGGAAGCACTTCACGTGATTGATGTTAATAGTGGTAACAAGTCAAACAAGGAAGATAACCAGGAGGATACAGCACTTAAGGTGAACCTTGAGGCCGCTGCTGAGATCGCAAGACAGCTACGTTTGCGAGATATGGGTGGGATCATTGTCATTGACTTCATCGATATGAGGAAAGTGGAGAACAAGAAGAAGCTTTTCGCTAGAATGAAGGAAGAGATGAAAGATGACCGTTCCAAGCATACAATCCTTCCGCTTTCCAAGTTCGGTCTGATGGAGATCACCCGACAAAGGGTGCGACCTGAAGTTTCAATCGCCACGAAGGAAGCATGTCCGGCGTGTGGAGGGACGGGCAAGATCTCTGCATCTATTCAGATTGCCGATCAGATAGAGAATACGCTGAAGTACATCATTGAATCTCAAAACGAAAAGAAGATCACTATTTCGATACATCCCTACCTGTATGCTTATTTCACAGCAGGCATTTTCTCAAGAAGGGTTAAATGGTTTTTGAAATATTTTCGTTGGATTAATGTAGTTGAGGACAGTTCTATGGCGCTCACAGAATTCGAGATATTGAATTCGCAGGGAGAGGTCATTCAGATTTAACTGTCTTTAATTGAGATTTTCACTCAAATTAAGAACCTTTGAGTGATCCCGAACGATGAAAAAGCTTCTGATCATATCGGCTGTAGCCTTTTGTTTCTCCTTTGAGGCAAAAGCACAATTGCTTGAGGACAATCAGAGTCGGCTAAAAACAGCAAAGGTTGAACGTGGTTTTCTTTTTTTTCGAAGCAAGAAAAAAGTAAAATCTGCGCCGGGAGCAAATCGTCAAAAAGTAGCTGGGAAAACATCTCCCAGGTACTCCCAGGGAATAGCGTCCTTTCGTACCAAAGGGATCCCACCAAGGTTTTCTACAGGGTCGCCGTTTCGTGGAGCTAAATACAAAGTGACACCCAGGTATTCCGGAGGCAATCCTTTTCGAGGTTCACAATATAGAGTTACCCCTCGTTACTCGGGAGGCAATCCTTTCCGTGGTTCTCGTTACAGGGTCACACCTCGCTATTCTGGAGGTAATCCGTTCAGAGGAAGTGATTATAAAGTTACCCCGAGGTATTCCAGGGCAAACCCGTTCAGGGGATCAAGGTATCGGGTCACTCCAAGATATTCAGCAGGCAATCCTTTTAGAGGAAGTGATTATAAAGTTTCACCAAGATATTCAAGGGGGAATCCATTCAGGGGGTCTCAATACAAAGTGTCGCCCCGCTATTCTCCCGGAAACCCTTTCAGGGGATCTCAATTTAGGGTATCGCCAAGATACTCTCCTGGAAATCCGTTCAGAGGAGCGGACTATAAGGTAAGTCCACGCTACTCCCAAGGGAACAGGTTTGAGCGATTCTATTTCAAAGTCCAACCAAGGTACTCGACTGGTAAGAATCGATTTGTGGTGGATCGAAAGGCAAAGAAATGGGCCAGGTATTACAACATAACTTCAGACTACAAGGGAGACTGGAAGCTTTCCAAAAGAGGGGCTGGTGATCAACACCCTAGCAGCAACTATCATTTTGCTTCTCGTTTCTCGAGCCCCAAGATCCGTAAGGTTTTCAGAAAGTGGAACATCTTTTGGGTTCGTATGAATGGGAACAAGGAAGACCCTAAGGGTGTTAAAGCTTCAGTCAGGAGCCCGAAATTTGACAAGAAGGAGAAAGACCTCTGGAATAATTAGTTATGAATTGGAAACAACTTACCAATGAACGTCAACTGGAGGAAATCAACAGGATTTCAGAGGATCGACCGGTTTTGATCTTCAAACACAGCACGAGTTGTGGTATTAGTCTGATGATGTTGGAACAGTTCGAACAAAGCTGGAGCAATTCGATGGTCGAACCTTATTTCCTTGATTTGCTCGCTTACAGGGCTTTGTCAAATAAAGTGGCTGAAGACTACAATATAATTCATCAGTCGCCTCAGGTGATCCTGATCCGCAATGGATCGGCCATCTATCAAATGTCGCATACGGGCATTAACGCGCATGAAATTGATTCGATTGCCAAAGAATTGGAAAAAGTATAGGGAGTCGAGCATTATTTTTGTTTCATTGAGACCATGAAGAAGATATTATTACTCATCGTGATTTTGGCTCCGGCTCTGGTCAGTGCTCAGTTATTTGAGGGGGAGGAGTATGAGTATAATTATGAGATCATCTGGGGAATCAACAAGAACACAAACGGTGGACTAATCGGAGGATTGATGGCGAGGTACAGTCGGTCACGTGGAGATAACTGGTATGAGTCCTTTGGTTTAGAACTTTCGAATGTTAAGCACCCGAGCGAAAGCAGGTATGTGGGTATTCAAGGACAATCCTTTATTTACGGTAAATCCAACTATTTATATGCAATTCGGCTTCAGTATGGACGAGACATGTTGCTTTTCAAAAAAGCAACACAACAAGGAGTTCAAATAAGTGCCGGAGGTAGTGCGGGTCCAACCCTGGGTCTGGTCAATCCATACTACATCCTCGAGACCGGAGGCGCATATGAACCTTTTGATCCACTCAGACACCCATCCCCTGAATCGATAGCTGGTCCGGGAAAACTGCTCCAGGGCCTTGGCGAGTCTAAAGTCGTGCCTGGAATCAACTTCAAGGCATCTACGTCATTTGAATTTGGCACATATCGGAGCAACGTGGCAGGTGTAGAGATAGGGATTATGGTGGAAGCATATACTGAACGCATTATTCTCGTCCCAACTCAGGAGAACAAATCCCGATTTACTTCTGCGTTCTTCACCATATTCTGGGGAACCAGAAAATAGCTGTTACGCGTTAACTTTGTCAGCAAATACTTATTGGAATGATTGATTTACCTGTTGTTGACAAGCCGGAACGGCAAAGAAAACCTGATTGGTTGCGAGTGAAATTACCTGTTGGAGAGAACTATGCGAAAGTTCGTAAACTGGTAGATCAACATAAACTTCATACCATTTGTGAAAGTGGCAATTGCCCGAATATGGGTGAGTGCTGGGGAGAAGGTACGGCGACATTTATGATCCTGGGCAATGTTTGTACTCGGAGTTGTACCTTTTGTGCAGTAGCAACCGGGCGTCCACCTGAGTATGATGCAGAGGAGCCGAAACGTGTAGCGGAAGCCATCAAACTGATGGGTGTAAAACATGCAGTGATTACTTCTGTCAACCGTGACGAGCTCAAAGATCGTGGTGCCGAGATCTGGTATCAGACGGTTATCGAAACCAAGCGACTTTCTCCTGAAACAACCATTGAAACGCTGATCCCCGATGTGAAAGGAAACTGGGAAGCCTTATACCGGATGATTGAAGGTGGACAGGAGGTTGTTTCTCACAATATGGAAACCGTTGAAAGCCTTTACCGACGGGTTCGTCCTCAGGCAAAATACGCAAGAAGCCTGGAGCAAACGAAACTGACCAAAGAAGCAGGAAAGCGAACCAAGTCAGGAATTATGCTCGGGTTAGGTGAAACAGATGAGGAGGTTTATAAGGCAATGGATGATCTGGTCGAACACGGTTTGGATATTTTGACTCTTGGCCAGTATCTGCAACCGACTAAAAGACACATCGAGGTTGCTGAATTTGTTCACCCGGACAAGTTTGCTCATTTCAAAGAGGAAGGTTTGAGGAGAGGGCTTAAGTATGTCGAATCAGGACCACTTGTTCGCTCATCTTATCATGCCGAGCGTCACGTCAATGTTCCTATTTAAGCTTTGTCCCTTCACGTAAGGTATTTCCCTCTATTTGGTTTTCCTGATAAGACGAATTGGTATTAACTGCCTTATTAGTCAAAAAGAGGTCGTATATGTGTAATTTGACCGCATGAATAGAAAACCACTCCTGTTAGCCATTATTCTCGGGTCAATTGTAATGGCCTGCGATCAAAAACCAGCACCTGTAAAAGAACCAGATCCATTGATGGGATCCTGGGAGTTTAAGCAGATCCATTGGATCACTCCTGATACAACGTATTCTATCCCAGAGTCCCAACCAGGGTTGCTGCTGATTACACCTGAACGCTACTCTATCATGTGGACACCTACTCAGGGACCAAGGCAACCATTTCAAAACCTGTCCAACCCAACTGATGAAGAACTAAAACTGGGGTTTAGATCAGTTGTTTTTAATGGAGGCACTTATGTAAAGACCGACACAACGTTTACAACTACTGCTTTTATTGCAAAGGTTCCGGGTTTTGAAGGTGGGATACAGTACTACAACTATTCAATAGAAGGCGACCAACTTACTTTAACGATGTTTGATGAAACCTACCCATCAGGTGAAAAACCGGAATGGTTTGGAAAACTGGAAACACAATTTGTACTAAAGAAAGTCATGTAGGACTGTATTTGTAAGATTAATCTTTTCGTCAAGTGTCTATTTCCTAAGCGTAATTCCGTCAATCGGTTGTTAACTTACGTGAATGGACACGGTATCTCAACATTACTTTCCTCTAAATTGCCCGACAGGAAAATGGACAATGCTTTCCACTATTCTGGCATCTAGTATGGCCTTTATAGATGGCACAGCATTAAATGTCATTTTACCTTCTTTACAAAGAGACCTTGGAGCAGATGGGACAGACCTTTTTTGGGTCTTGAATGGCTACTTGTTAATGTTAGCCGCACTCATCATCGTTGGAGGAAGCCTCGGAGATAAACTTGGCCGAGTAAAAGTCTTTAAGGCAGGCATACTGATCTTCACTGTGGGTTCAGTTTTATGCGGACTTTCTCCGTCAATTGAGCTTCTGATCATTTTCCGTGTTATCCAGGGAATTGGAGGAGCGCTCATGATCCCGGGAAGCCTTGCTATCATTTCAGCCGTGTTTAGCAAGGAAGAAAAAGGCAAAGCAATAGGGACCTGGTCTGCAGCTACGACAATAGTTACCATATGTGGGCCGGTACTTGGTGGAGCACTCGCTGATATGGGTTTGTGGCGATTTATCTTTTATATCAATGTTCCGTTAGGGATTCTCTCACTTGTGGTATTGCAGTTCAAAGTTCCTGAAAGCCGGGAACCAGGGGCTTCTAAGATTGACTGGTGGGGCGCATCACTCCTGGTAGCAAGCCTTGCCCTGATTACGTTTGGTTTTTTGGAAATGCCTGAGATTGGTTACGCTCACCCGATCGTTTGGATGAGTTTGGTAGTCGGTACAATATTGCTTATCGCATTCGTCATTGTAGAAAGTAAAGTGAACGAACCGATGATGCCCTTGGAGTTATTTGCAAGTAAAACTTTTTCCGGTGTTAACCTTCTGAGCTTTTTCCTCTACGCAGCTTTGGGGGCGGTCATGTTGTTTTTATCGCTAAACATCATTCAAATCCAGGGGTATTCTCAATTCCAGGCTGGACTAACTTTTCTGCCATTCACATTTGTAATGGTTTTATTGGCCAGGAGGATGGGCGCCCTAGCAGATAAACATGGAGCTCGAAGATTCCTGATCATTGGACCAACATGTACCGCTATCGGGATGCTTTGGTTATCCCTGATAGGGATCACAGCAGGGCCCTCCGATTATTGGACGACCTATTTTCCACCTTTTATGCTTTTTGCGATCGGAATGGCAATCACCGTGGTTCCTTTGACAACTGCTGTCATGGGTTGTGTTGATGAAAGCAAATCAGGGATCGCATCGGGAATCAATAACAGTGTGACAAGGATTGCCGGGACTTTTATTAATGCCATTCTTGGAGCGGTGGCAATCTACATTTTCACAGATTATGTGAGTACGGAAATAGGTGTACTGGATACGACGCAAGCAGTTAGGGATGAGATCATTTTGGAGGCATCCAATCTTGGTGAAGCCAAGGCTTCCGTTAATTATAATGACTCCCTGGAATCCCAGGTTAACTCCATTTACAGGGCAGGATTTATTGCGACGTATCGATGGGTTGGGCTCCTGAGTTCAGGCCTGGCTTTCTTTTCGGCATTGATTGCTTTTTTCATGGTAGAGGATAAACGGATCAGAGATGGTAAAAAGACAACTTAGTGCTATCATGTTTACCGATCTGGCCGGTTATACAGCTTTGATGCAGGAAGATGAATCCTATGCCAAAGGGCTGAGAGACCGTCATCGAAAGATACTGGAAAGGGAAATTCAAAGTCATGATGGTCAGATACTCCAGTATTACGGAGATGGTGCGCTCTCCATTTTCAATAGTACCATTTCAGCATCAAGCTCTGCTATTTCAATACAGCGAGCATCTATCGCCGACAAAATTCCACTTCGGATCGGGATCCATACCGGTGATGTGGTAGTAGAAGATGATGGAGTATATGGAGATGGTGTCAATATTGCGTCAAGGATCGAATCATTTTCTGTGCCGGGTTCTGTTATGATTTCTGACAAAGTTTATGATGACGTGAAAAACCATCACGACTTCAAGCCTCAACTCATGGGAGAATTTGACCTGAAAAATGTGAAGCGGCCTGTCGAGGTGTATGCGTTGACAAATGATGGCTTGATCATACCTCAGCGGACTGAACTTCAGGGAAAAGTGAAAGAGCAGATCAAAAGTATTGCTGTGCTTCCTTTTGTTAATCGAAGTACGGATCCTGAAAACGAATATTTCAGTGATGGCATCACCGAAGAAATAATCTCGGCACTGGCTAAGGTTGAAGGGTTGCGGGTCATCTCCCGAACTTCTTCTTTTTCATTCAAGGGGAAGAACTTGGATGTACGAGAAATTGGAAAGCAACTTGGTGTGCAGTCGGTACTGGATGGAAGTGTAAGAAAATCAGGAAACAGGGTGAGGATCGGGGCTCAGCTAAGCAGCACCTTTGATGGATATCAGCTTTGGACAGATTCCTACGATCGACTCTTGGAAGATATTTTTGAAGTTCAGGATGAAATATCACTCAAAATTGCTCAGCAGCTCCGGGAAAAGCTCGCTTCAAAAGAGGTGGATGAAAGTGAGAAGACCCGTAGCGTTCCTGTTAATGCCTACAACGCCTATTTGAAGGGCTTATATTTTTATAATAAGTGGACCCCAACGAACGCTCAAAAAGCTACAGAAGCGTTCAAGGAAGCGATTGCGATTGAACCCGAATATGATCAGGCCCACGCAGGTTTAGGAATCGCGTATTCCTTAATGTCAGTTACAGGATTTATGAATCCGATAGAAGGATATGAGTTAACGAAGGAGTCAGCAAGACGATCAATTGAGATCAACGATCGTTGTGAGAATGGCTACATCGCTCTTTCTACTGTAGAATTTTTCTACAATTGGAATTTTGAGAAAGGAAACGAATACGTAGAGCGAGCGCTGGAAATCAACCCTAAATCTCCTGATGCCAACATGTCGAAAGGGCTTTACTACCTGATTGTAAATGATTTTAACAAATCGATAGAATATATAAGTAAAGCAAGGGAAACAGATCCCCTATCTTCAATTACTAACAGAACATTAGCAGACTCTTATTACCTACAAGGAGACTATAAAATGTCCATAGAGGTATATGACTGGTTACTTGAACAAGACCCGGAATTCAAAGCAGCACTTGATTTCAAGGCCTGGGCTCACTTAATGAGCGGCGAGCATGATGTAGCCATAAGGATGTTCGAATCCTTTCTTGAAGAGGAAGCGGTTTTTGCGATTAAGCCCTTCGTTCAGCTTGGATACGCTTATGCTTTAAAGGGAGATGAAAAAAGAGCACATACCTATCTGGATCAATTGAAGGAAGAAGCATCATCTGACCCTGATGGGGCTTATGACATGAGTTTTGCTACCCTCTATACAGGATTAGGGATGATCGACGAGGCATTCGCTTATCTAACTAAATGTGTGGATCAAAGACTTGGTCCGATGATATTTCTTCACATCAGTCCCATCTGGAAACCGCTTAGTTCTGACCCACGTTTCGATGAGCTTTTAGCATTAATTGGAATCGAAAAAGCTCACTAATACCTTCAAAAAACAAGCAGAAGAAGGATTTAACCTCTTTCTGTAACCTTCTCCTCCTTTTCGGGTAACTTATCCGACTTAGCCAATTGACTGAATTGAATTTGCAAATTTCCGACGAAGAGTTAATGTCTCGGGTGAAAAGCGGGAAGCTTGAAGAGTTGAACGAATTGTTTAACCGCTACAGTAAGCGGATTTACAACTACTT
Source organism: Cyclobacteriaceae bacterium (assembly GCA_965267415.1). Lineage (GTDB taxonomy): Bacteria > Bacteroidota > Bacteroidia > Cytophagales > Cyclobacteriaceae > Ekhidna. The sequence continues at coordinate 2,971,218 of OZ253955.1, forward strand.
CCTCAAGTCTACCCTTGAAAGGGATGACAGTGATGACCTCACTCAGGAGCTTTTCATTAGGGTGATGAAATACAGGAAGTCGTACCGTGATGGACAACCTGTACAATTTTGGATCTTTCAGATCGCACGGAACATGATCAAGGATCATTTTCGGAAAATGAAGATTTACAAAGATCAATTCAACCCTGTGGAGGTGATGCCGGAAGCAGAGGATGAAACACAGGAGGAAAAGCGAGAGATGGAAAAACAGTTGTACAGTGCCATGAAGTTATTGCCGGAAGAAAAACGAGAACTACTTGTCCTGACCAAGTTTGAAGGTTTAAAGTATGAGCAGGTAGCTGCAATGAAACAGACCTCCGTCAGTAACATTAAAGTGCTGGTACATCGAACGATAAAGGAATTAAGGGAAATCTATTTTGAGAAACTAGAAGCATAAGAGATGAAGAATTTGGAGATCACAGACGAACAAATGATCGAGCTTATCGAAGGTGGAACTAACGAAAAGCTAATGAAGGTCATCGAGGAAAGTGCTGAGCTTAAAAAAAGGTACTCAGAACTGAAGCAATTACTGGAGACAATGGATGATGCTTCAGTGCTTGATGTTCCCGAGTCTGTTTCCCTTCATGTTCAAAGTGCAATTCAGCAGGAACTGGCGGGTCAAAGAAATAAGGTTTCCTGGCTTCAGGTCGCGGCTGCAGTTACAATTTTGATTGTTGGCTTTGGGATCGGAAGGTTTTCTGGTTCTCAACCATCATCTGAATTGGCCGAATTGAAAAATGAGATCCAATCATTGAAAGAGGTTACGCTGACCAGTGCGTTACAACAGTACTCTGCCAGTGAGCGGATCATGGCGGTCAATCAGATCGAACAGTCAGCGGAACAGATCAATCCGGAATTGATCTCCACCTTAATTAACACACTCAATGGAGATGAAAGTCCAAGTGTGAGGTATGCAGCATTGCAGGCTCTCAACAAGTACATTGATAATGTTGATGTAAGAGCGGAACTGGTTAAATCACTTGAGTCACAACGTGACCCACTCATTCAAATCACACTGATCACGATTTTGGTTGAAGCTGAAGAGCGTAGTGCGATTGCACCGCTTAAGGATATTATGGAGAGCGAAGAGATTACACCTGAGGTTAAGCAACAAGCAGAGGTTGCCATTCAGGTGTTGACTTAAATTTTTTTGAAATGGTTAGATACTTAAATAGAAATAAGATGAAAATGATAATAAGTGGATTGTTGCTTTTGATAGCATTTACGAAGGCTCAATCCCAGGAATTTACTTACGCAGTTCAGGGCAATGCCTCCGAGACCGTTCTTTGGATCAACCAGCTATTTGCTGATCTCAAAATAGAAGGAGTTCAGGGCTCTGAACTTCGCATTAGAGCATACGATTACGACGGGCTGCCTGAGAAAGCTCAAGGACTTAAGCCGCTTTCCTCTGGAGGAGAAGAAAACACAGGCATTGGCCTTAGCATTAGCCAGGAAGGTAACCAGATCTCGCTATCTGCTGCTCACCGGGAAGCTGATGAAGCTGAATATACGCTTTATGTTCCGAAGGACCTCAAACTCAAGATTGACTACAATAGCTGGCAGGCGGGAGATGTATCAATTGAAGGAATGGCGAATGAGGTTGAAGCAAAGAGTCAAGTAGGGGACCTGGAATTCGTGGATGTGACCGGACCGATCGTTGCTCATACATTGAGTTCTGATATCGAGGTGACTTTTTCATCCTTGAATCAGTCATCTCCATCATCACTTTCTTCTACCAGTGGTGACATAGATGTTACTATGCCTGAGAGCACCAAGGGGATATTCAAAATGAGCACTGTTTCCGGTGGTGTTTACACCGATCATGATTTTGACCTTGGAGATGAAGAAAACAGACGCAGAATGGTTGGGGATAAAGCGACAGGCGAACTAAATGGAGGGGGTGTAGAAGTCACACTCCGAACAGTGAGCGGAGATATTTATATCAGAAAATCAAACTAAAATGAAAGCACTAGTTATTCTAATGAGCCTGGTCACACTGGGCTCATTTGCACAATCAAAGAAAGTGACGGAATCTGTTGCTTTGACTGGCCAAACCAGGCTTGAGCTGGAGTTTCCATTCGCTGATAACATTATCCTTAAGACCTGGGATAAGGACGAGGTACTCGTTGAAGTGGATGTTGAAATAAATGATGGAGAGGACAATGACATTTTCGTGCTTGAATCAAGTAAAAGTGAATCGACCGTATTCATTGAAATGGATGAGGACGAATGGGATAGAATAGGAAAAGACAGATGGAACAGAAACTGCAACTGGAGGACGGACATCTACTACACAGTTTACCTGCCTAAGAAGCTGAAAGTAGAGGCAAACACCATCTCCGGAGATTATGAATTCACCTACTTTGGAACACCATTAAGGTTGAAGACGATTTCGGGGGCAATCGATATGACCGTGGAGGATGATCAAAGTCTTGATTTCAAGGCGGAGACGATTTCAGGTGAAGTTTTTACTGACATAGATATTGAATTTCCATATGGGAAATCTGGCTTACGTCAAATCGTTGGTCAAAACGTGAGAGGTAGGATCAATAAAGGTGGAGAGGAGTCTCAACTTGAGACCATAAGCGGTAACATCTATCTTAGAAAAGGTTAGGATTTAGCAATCTCGCGTATACTTGCGGCATACAATACTCGTTGGTAATTCGTGAGATTGTCCGTTTTAATTATTGCGATCAGTGGATGTTTATTTCTCTCCAATTGTGGAAAGGATGAGATCCAATTACCCGAACAGGACCTGACCGGTAAGGTGGATGGCGAAGCGTGGGATCTGAAATTTTCAAGCGGGTTTATCTTCTCATCGGATCTGAAATACCGGGTAAGGTTTTTGTCTACACAAGAAGGAGCTTCTGATCCTTGCAATGTTCCATCGACAGGTAACACCCACGTCTCGATCGTCATTCCTTTGCAACGTGGAAGCTTCTCATTACCCCTTCCAATCCTTGAAGAGTCAGCACGTTTTCACCTAGCAGATGGCAATACCATTTTAGCTGCCAGCGGATTCCTGGAGATATTCGATATTGACAATGCCCGCATTTTTGGCTACCTGCAAGCGCAGCTCGATGATGACAATTCAGTCGAGGGTTCTTTCGAAGCGCTGCTTTGTAATTAAACCGTTGCTTCCTCGTAAGCGTCTACCGGTAAACAGCTACACACAAGATTTCTGTCGCCGTAAGCATTGTCCACCCTGCTGACAGCAGGCCAGAACTTGTTCTCTTTGACAAAAGGAACCGGGAATGCTGCTTTTTCTTTCGAATAAGAATAGCTCCAGTCATCACTTACAAGTACTTTGTAAGAGTGAGGGGCATTCTTTAATGGGTTATCTGTTGCATCGGCAATTCCATCAACCACCTCCTGGATTTCCGAACGAATGGCGATCATCGCATCACAGAACCTGTCGAGTTCCTCTTTTACTTCGCTTTCAGTAGGCTCGATCATCATAGTACCTAGTACCGGAAATGAAACGGTCGGTGCATGGAATCCATAATCGATCAATCGCTTCGCAATATCCTCAACCTCAATGCCGGCCTTCTTGAATTCCCGACAATCAATGATCAGCTCATGGGCATTTCTTCCCTGCTTATTCGTATAAAGGACCGGGTAATGGGCAGCAAGTCGGGTAGCAATATAATTGGCATTGAGAATGGCAATTTTTGTTGCATTTGTCAGACCTTCGGCTCCCATCATTGCGATGTAAGCATGAGAAATCGGCAAAATGCTGGCACTTGAGAAAGGGGCTGCTGCAATGGCAGGATTGTTATTCTCACTAATAACATGCCCGGGAAGGTAAGGCGTTAGATGTTCTGCCACACCAATTGGTCCCATTCCGGGACCTCCACCGCCGTGGGGGATACAAAATGTCTTATGAAGATTCAGGTGACAGACATCTGCTCCAATAATTCCAGGAGAAGTAAGCCCTACCTGTGCATTCATGTTTGCTCCGTCCATGTAAACCTGTCCGCCATTTTGATGAATGATATCACAGATCTCTATGATCGCATCTTCAAAAACACCATGAGTCGATGGATACGTCACCATAAGAGCAGCTAATGTTTCTTTGTGCTCTTCAGCTTTAGCTCTTAAGTCGTCAACATCAATGTTTCCATTGTCATCACACTGGACGATCACCACTTTCATCCCTGACATCACCGCACTTGCCGGGTTGGTCCCGTGAGCAGAAGATGGAATGAGTGCTACATTTCTTTGAGGCTGACCGATTCCTTCAAGGTACGATTTGATGACCATAAGCCCTGCATACTCACCCTGAGCCCCCGAGTTGGGTTGGAAGGAGATCGCATGGAATCCGGTGATCTCCACAAGCCAATCGTGCAATTCATTGATGAGTGTTTGATAACCTGTTACCTGGTCTTCAGGAGCGAACGGGTGGATATTTCCGAACTCAGGCCAGGTCACAGGGATCATTTCTGTGGTAGCGTTCAATTTCATGGTACATGAACCCAGTGAGATCATGGAATGGACAAGGGAAAGGTCCTTATTTTCCAATCGCTTCATATATCGAAGCAGCTCATGTTCTGAATGATAAACATTGAAAATTGGATGTGTCATGAATTCAGATGACCGTTCAAAGCCATCGAGTTCAAGAGTAACTTCTTCAGAAATTGCTGTTGCCTGATTCCCTTTGATTTCAGCAAACAGCCCCACTACATCATTGGCATCAGCTATCGTATGTGACTCGTCAAAAGAAACTCCAACAAATGAATCAAAGTACCTGAAGTTGATGCCCTTCTTTTCACTCATAGTTTTCAATTGCTCCTTCTCGGAACTGTCTAACTGAATTTTAAGGGTATCGAAAAAGGTCTTGTTTTGATTTTCAAATCCAATTCCTGCTAGTGCATCGGAAGTAGCTTTCGCTAATCCGTGCGTTCTTGATGCAATTTGTTTTAACCCTTTTGGTCCGTGATAAACGGCGTACATGGAAGCCATAACAGCCAGAAGTACCTGCGCAGTACATATGTTCGATGTTGCCCGTTCACGTTTGATATGCTGCTCTCGCGTTTGTAGAGCCATTCGATAAGCATCGTTTCCATGTGCATCTTTTGACACACCGATGATCCGTCCGGGGATCGCTCGCTTAAAATCTTCTTTGGTAGCAAAGAATGCAGCGTGAGGACCGCCAAATCCCATTGGCACACCAAACCGCTGTGAAGTTCCTACGACAACATCCGTACCCCATTCTCCTGGGGGAGTTAACAAGGTCAATGCCAGAAGATCAGAACTACAACCAGCGAAAACATTGTGTTCCTGAGCAGCTTCAACGATCGCTGACCAATTAGCCAATGTACCTGAATTGTTTGGGTACTGGAAAAAAATTCCAAATACATCCTCAGCAGTGAAGTCTGCAGTAAACAGATCAACAACTTCAAGTTCGATCCCAAAAGGAACCGCCCTGGTTTTCAACACATCTATGGTTTGAGGATAAACCTCTTTATCTACTAAAAACCTGTTTGCTGTTTTCTTCGCTCCCTTGCGCTGACCATACAGCATGCTCATTGCTTCTGCTGCGGCTGTTGCTTCGTCCAAAAGAGAACCATTGGCAATCTCCATCCCGGTTAGATCCATGACCATCGTTTGGAAATTGACTAACGCTTCAAGCCTTCCCTGCGCTATTTCAGCCTGGTAAGGAGTGTATGCCGTATACCATCCGGGGTTTTCCAGGATGTTCCTTTGAATGACCGATGGAACAACACATCCGTAATAACCTTGCCCGATATACGATTTAAATACCTTGTTCTTAGCTGCAACTGTTTTGATATAGTTCAGGTATTCATATTCATTTAATGCATCAGGTAAATTCAATGCATCTTTTTTTCTTATGGGCTGTGGGATTGCCTGATCCATAAGTTCTTCTAAGGAATTGGTGCCAATAGCTCCAAGCATTTCTGAGACCTGGCTTTCATCCGGACTGTTGTGACGACTTTCGAAGGTCACACGATCATTTAGGTTTATAGTCATGAAGTTGCTTATTGAGGCCGCAAATTTACTACAGCCAAACAAGGAGAAAAAGTATTCTTAAATGCTAACCGTCGATGTAATTAATTAGTTTGCCGATTCAAAAAAACAATAGCTTTATACGTGTTCATATTTTCAATAAAATGGTGAAGAAGAAGACGATCTTGCTTGCTGCTATTTTGACAATAGCCGGGCTTAATGCACAGGATAAGAAGGCAATCAAATATGCAAAAACAATTACTCCTGAGGATCTTAAGGCTCATTTGGAAGTTATTGCTTCTGATGCCTTTGAAGGAAGAGAAACAGGAGAGAAAGGGCAAAAGATGGCGGCCAAATATATTGCAGATGAATTTGAGCAGTTAGGACTTGAAGCACCTGTCGATGGCTCTTATTTCCAGTCGTTTGATCTGCTTGAATTGTCAACGGCAAAATCTTACATGAGAAGAGGAGAAGATAGAAAAGAAGGGTCAGAAGACTTCATCTATTACTCTAACAGTGAGACTATGGGTGAGGAGTATATCAAAGTAATACTGGCTGATGGAGATGAACTTGGAAAGGCTGCTTATAAAAATAAATACGTTGCATTTCAGGTTTCCAGGTATGGAGGCTTACAATCAAAAATAGATGAAGCTAGGAAAGCCGGTGCTAAAGGAGTTGTTGTTTTGCTCGAATCCGATGATGAATTTGGATCGATGAAAAATAGGTTCACCTTACCAGGCAGAATGACGCTTGGATTGCAACGAGATAACGCGGGAAGCAAGCTTATAATTGTTGATAAGACAATGGCCCAATGGCTTTTTGAGAAACCATACGATGAACTTGAGGTAGGTGATGAGTCTACTGTCGTTTTCAATGCGGATTACCTGGACAAACCAATTGGTACTGAAAATGTCCTTGGGTTTCTCAGAGGATCGGAAAAGCCGGAAGAAGTCATTGTCATTACTGCACACTATGACCATGTCGGGATGAACGAAGGTGAGATCTATAATGGAGCGGATGACGATGGCTCTGGAACTTCAGCCGTCCTGGAATTGGCTGAAGCATTCGTGAATGCAGCTAATAGACAGGATGGCCCTAAACGAAGTATTCTTTTCATGACTGTGACTGGTGAAGAGAAGGGATTGTTCGGGTCCAGGTACTATACGGATATTTCGCCGGTCTTCCCACTTGAGAATACGGTTGCCAATCTCAACATTGATATGGTGGGCAGGGTAGATGATAAGCATTCAGAAAATCCTGAATATATCTACCTCATTGGATCTGATAAACTTTCCCAGGATCTACATGACTTGTCTGAGCAAGTGAATGATACCTACACAAAGTTGGAACTTGATTACACCTATAATGACGAGAATGATCCGAACCGATTCTATTACCGGTCAGATCATTACAACTTTGCGAAGAACAATATCCCGATTATTTTTTATTTTAATGGCACGCATACTGACTACCATCAACCTACTGACACGGTCGATAAGATCAACTTCGAAAAGATGACAAAAATCACTCAGCTGATATTTTTTACAGCATGGGAAATTGCAAACCGAGAAGAGAAATTGAGATTGAATTAGAAATCTGGGAAAGTGATCATTGTGGGGCCTTTGCCCCACAAGATCTTTTCAACCAGCTATGGAAAGAAAGACTATAACATCCATCTTTCTAATACAAGTATATGTTTTTTTTCGGTTTCCAGAAAAAATGGGATGACGACTTTTACACATTTTATCAAATTCCCAATTTTATTTCCCTTTTTCTCAAATGAGAATTATTTGCTTGGCATAAAAGGCTGATAAACAAAATAAATTACTCAATTATCGATTGACAAGAACCGGAAGTTTTGATTAAGTCGAATTTATGAGTTTCCAAAATATTCATATCAAATATTAAATTAATCCTAATGTATCTAATAAAGGAAGCGTCAGTAGTTAATGAAGGCACAATCAAAGAGTGTGATATATTGATCCGCGAGGATCGAATTGAGAAAATTGGAAGTCAGTTGCAAACTGATTCAAAAGTCACAGAAGTACCTGCCGATGGTCGGCACCTGTTTCCTGGTGTGATCGATGACCAGGTTCATTTCCGTGAGCCGGGGTTGACACACAAGGCTGAGATCTATACGGAATCTCGTGCTGCTGTTGCGGGGGGCATCACCTCATATATGGAAATGCCAAATGTTGTTCCTCAAACAACAACACAGGAATTACTGGCTGCTAAGTATGAATTAGGTGCCAGCAAGTCGTTAGCTAATTATTCCTTCTACATGGGAGTAACCAACGACAACATTGATGAGGTGTTGAAAACGGATCCAACAAAAGTGTGTGGCACGAAGATCTTTATGGGGTCATCGACAGGTAATATGTTAGTTGATGATCTGAAGGTGCTCGAAGCAATCTTTCGTGATTGTCCTACTCTAATTGCTACTCATTGTGAAGATGAAGAAACCGTTCGGAGGAACCTTGCTAAATATAAGGAGCAATATGGGGATGAGATCCCATTTTCACTCCACCCGGTTATTCGGGACGAAGAGGCTTGCTATCTCTCTTCTTCTATGGCCGTGGAGCTGGCGAAAAAACACAACACCCGATTGCATATTCTACATATTTCTACCGGCAAGGAAACCGCATTGTTTGGAAATGACCTTCCACTGAAAGACAAGCGGATCACTTCCGAGGCATGTATTCATCACTTGTGGTTTTCAGATGAGGACTATGAAGAGAAAGGGGCATTTATAAAATGGAATCCGGCTGTGAAATCAAGTGCTGACCGGGATAAAATATGGGAAGCTTTACTGAGCGACCGAATTGATGTAATTGCTACTGATCATGCGCCTCATACCTTAGAGGAGAAATCGAACAACTATGTTAATGCTCCTGCAGGAGGTCCCCTGGTTCAGCACACCCTGGTCGCGATGTTGGATTTTCACCATCAGGGAAAAATCAGCCTGGAACGAATTGCGGAGAAAATGGCCCATGCACCCGCTGAATGCTTTCGAGTGAGTGAAAGGGGATATTTGAGGGAAGGGTATTTCGCAGATATGGTTTTAGTGGATCTGAATAGTCCATGGCAGGTGAATCGTGATAATGTGCTGGCAAAGTGTGGTTGGTCTCCGTTTGAGGGACATGCTTTTCAGTCATCTGTTACGCACACATTTGTATCAGGTCATCTGGCTTATGAAAACGGGAAGTTTAATGATGAGAAACTAGGCCAGCGACTTCTCTTTGATCGATAACATTGGTTTGCAGATTCCCTCACTCGGATTAACTTTGCAATCCTTTTTATACGGTGGTTGTAGTTCAGTTGGTTAGAACGCCTGATTGTGGTTCAGGAGGTCGCCGGTTCGAATCCGGTCTTCCACCCTTACGGAATCAAGACTTCACTTTTAGTGAGGTCTTTTTTGTAGCAATGCCTTGAATTCGGCAAGGTGTTGTTCTCTACCTGAGGAAATCGTGTTCACCTATTGCTCACCTCTTCCATTGGACACGAATAAGTAAATCAACTTGATTTGTTGTGAAGCTAAACTCATCTGGAATGAAAACATTCTTTCTTGCTCTATTACTATCTACCATTATCAATAAAGATTTGACGCCTAAGTTTCCAGGAGGCAGAGGTGAAACTGTCTTGCAGGGTAAGTCTTCAGTTTATGAATTCAAGAATGGTCGGTATACCTGGTACTTAGAAAATGAAATTCAGGTAACTGGTAAATACGAAGTTAGAGGAGAGTACCTAATCGTAACAGATCTGAGAGGTCCTCGCTCATGCACTTCCATTGACGAGGAAGTTGCGATTTACACTTGGGAAATTCATAATGAGAAGGCTTACCTCTCTGTGGTTGACGACAATTGCCTGGGAAGACAAAGGGGGTTTCTCTCCGTTTCTCTCTCGAATTGAGTTTGTTGATCCTAAGATTAAGTTCAACTCTTAACTTATTTATTAAGCCTATCATCTATCTCAGACAATAGCTCTTGTTCCCATCGGATCATTTGTTCAAGGTGACTTTTAGTAACGTAGTATGCATCGTTACTATTTTCTGCATTATTGAAATTTAGGGAGAAAGCTTCAGCTATGTATGAATCCTGTAGCTTATTGATGAGTTGAAACGCTTGGTACAATTCTGAAAAATCGCCTAACTCAGAAAATTCCATTTGATTCACCACGTCAGTGAGAGTGATGGAATTCCATGCCGCCACTTTCAGGTTCAAAACAGCAACACCCAGGTTGTATGTACTAAAAGGTTGATCCAGTACATCAACACTGTCTTTGAATTCAGTAAGATTATGCAATTGTGCCTGGTGAGAAGAGATCTTTTCTCTTAACTCCTTCTGGTTAAAAAGCAATTCTTCTTGAAGGTTACTTCTGGCATTCTCCAGAAGCTTGTCTTGGTTGATAGAATTCCTCCATTCATTTAAGAATAGTGCCAACAAAACGGCAAAAACTACGGAGGGAATTTCAATAAGAATAGATCTGAGATCCTTCTTCGGTAATGATTTCCAACTCATGATTCAAATTGAGGTTGAGCTCTTAAATTAACTCAATTCCCTGACCTCACGAATTTGAGTGGAGTCCTTCTTATATCGTTTGATTGCAAAAGCAATGACCGGGCTTCCCAATACTCCCGGGAGTATCCACAGCAACCATTGGTAAGAACTATTGGGCATAAATAAGTTCGGATTTTGAACTGCAAAGGCTGTAACCGCAGCAATATAACTTCCTCCCATGGCATTAATATGCTGGTAGAGCCACCACCGCTTATCTGTTTCTTTTGGCCGTGCGAAGAAGCGAACATCCTGGATTCCAGAGGTTAAGGTAAATACTCCAAAGACTATACAGAGCAATGCAAGCAGGTGGTGAGAAGTTGCGAAATACAAGTATCCAGCATAGGTGATTAACCCTAAACCGAAGACGGCAGTTACAATTGCAACGGCCCAGTCGTACCATTTTTCAGATCCGATTGCTTTTCTTCTCAGTACCCGAACACCAACGAACGAGGAATAAAAGGTCAACACAGCAATGACCATCAAGAATGCATTGAATCGGTAAAAGGAAATAATCGAGAGCGCACTAATACAGATCCACCACATGGCACCAACGTAGACCTTACCCAGGATCACATGATTCTTACCACCTTTTCTGTTGAACATGTTGAAAACACCCAATGAAAGCACGGTGCCTCCACAGAAGATGTGTGAAATGATCAGAAATTGTTCCATTGATCTAATTTTTTGAGAAAAAAACAGAATCAAGGAGTGACAAAGAAAAAAGAATGAATGAACTGTCAAAAAAAAGGGAAGAACTGTAAAATCCTTCCCCCGAGTGCTATTCTAGAATAATGCGTTCCTTCTTAGGATATTTTACTTCATATTGAAGTGTAAGTTCCTTTTGAGAGTTTGGAGGAACATTCATGACCCAAATTACTTCTCCGGTTGTCTGGTTCATTTTACCTCCGGAAAGTTCTACCGGAGATACCGCTATCGCACTTTGAGTCGAAACAGGGATCTGATCGGAAATCTTCAGATCGATCGCCTGATCTTTTTTGTTTCTCAAACGGATTTTGAATCCCCTGGAATCAATTTGATTGCTTCCTATCGTTCTTCTTTTTGAGAAATCATCGATCTTCTCTCGTTCAATGCTGATGCTTTTATCTCTTCCCAGGGAAATTTCTAAGGTATCACTGAAGGCCTGAGGATCAATATAGGTCTGTCCAACATACGTGTTCTCGAAGAAAAGATTGGCCTCTCCAGGGAGGAGATTGAATTGGTCCCAACCTGTCAACCGTGCAATTAGGAAAGCGTCTGTATCAAGTTTTGGTACTGCAAAATATTGATACGTAGCTGGAATATCATGTTGTTTTAGATCAACTACCAACTCATCAGCATTGGATTTCAATGAATAAGGAATATCAACTTTGAAGGAGAATGATGTTTGATTCTGTTGTGCTGTAGCTGAAAGAGTACTTGCCTCAGCATCTTCCGAGAATACCACCTCATCGAGCGTCTCCACTGCGACGGCTGATTTTGTCCTTATTCCGGCTGCCCTCCCTTGTAATCTGTTTGCTATTGGTCTGTGGAAATCCAGGTACCATGTAGCAAGCTGCGGGGCGATACCTCCTTCATTTGGGTCAGCAGAAGAAAGACTTAATTGCACATTGTTCCAGTCAACGCCAGTGTTTTGATAGATAGCTGCCTTATAGTCAAGCTGCAAAGGGCTTGATACATCTTTTGCCTTGATGTCATATTTTGGATACCAGCCAGCAGAATGGACGGGATAAGTAATTGTGAATGCAGCGTTTGTCACTTTTTCAGCAGAGACTCTAACTTCTATGATTGAAGTTGGAAGTTGTCTGTTTGCGTTAAGTTGATTGATCTCCTTTTGTAGTTGTTCTTTTCGTTGAGTTAGTTCTTTCTTTTCAAGCTCTTTGGTCAAACGCTCCTCAAGCAAGTCGTTCATCTCTTTCTCAAAATATTGAAGAGCTTGGCTTAATGCGCTCACCGATACCCCATTGTCACCTCCCAGTGATTTGTTTGCATTTAACAGGCTATGCTTCTCGTTTAAAACAGCGAGTCTATTTTGAACGCGTTGAATGGATATATCTACTGAATTGAGTTCATTTTTGAGACTATCTGCTTTTTTGTTGGCCACCTCATTGAAATAATCAATTCGATGATTCACGGAAAGAATCGTAAATGACCCGGTGGCATTTACACGTATACTATTACCCTTAATATGTGGTGATAACCCTTTTAGCTGAAGCGTTGTGTTGCCTGCGTCAAGGGCTATTTTTCCGGCACGCTCTATCTGAGCACCAGAGCTATAAACCGTAACAGCAGTGATGGTGGATTTTAATTCCCTTTCCTGAGCTTGGGGTGTTAGCGTGGCTAATACCAGTAGATAAATGAGTAGATATTTCATGATCTTTTTATTTTGAGATGCAGGAATATTCAAAATTCCATAAATCAACCCTTAATTTTCATCCGTACAAACTCCTTTTTTCTGTCAAAAAGATATCGATACGTATGATGCGTTTTCACAATATCTCCTCCTACTTGCTCTGCTACTCTGATCATCTTGGGATTGAAGTCGCCGATCCAGTTCATTTCCAATAAAGGATATCTTTTGTAGGTTTCCTGGACCATCACACGTGTAGCCATTATCAAAGCACCATCCACTCCTTTGCCTTGATGTTCTGGGGATATACCGAAAACCAATCCAAGCATCTTCTTGTTTTTCTTCGTCAATTTGAAATACAAAAAGATCAGTTTACCCCACAGGTTAAGCTTTCCATTCACATACTTAAATACCTGGTTTACTTCCGGAAGATTGACGTAAAACCCAACTGGCTCATCTTTGTAATAACCAAACCAGATGATCTTTTCATCCATGATCGGCTTCATTCGACCAATTATCGATCGGGCTTGAAGAGAACTCATTTTTGCCACTCCGGGATGACGAGCCCATGCATCGTTGTACACTTTACGAAAGTCTTCAGCATATTTATTCAGGTGCCGTTTGCGCATATGCCGGAAGGAATAGTTCGGATCCTTATTAGCTAAGTCAGCCTTTTCCTTCAGTTTAGGAGATAAAGGATCGTAAGTGTTTCTTCCGAATGTGAATTGCTTGAAGTAAACCTGGAAGCCATAGTTCTTGAATAGCTGTTGATAATAAGGAAAGTGGTAATTGCATTGATAGTTTGGCTCAATATCAAACCCGTCTACCAAAAGGCCCCACCAGGCCTCACGGTCACCAAAATTGATTGGTCCATCCATTGCTTCCATGCCATGCTCTTGAAGCCAGTTTTTTCCGGTATCGAACAGAAGATTCGCGACTTCCTGATCGTCAATACATTCGAAAAAACCGACTCCTCCGGTAGGTTGGTCATTGTCTTTATTGACGGTTTTCTTGTTAATGAAAGCTGCAATTCTACCAATTGTCCTTCCTTCCTCGTCCTGTACTATCCAGCGGATACATTCCCCACTTCGAAAGGTTTTGTTCGTTTTAGGGTCAAATACCCCATTGATGTCTTTATCCAGCGGACGAATCCAGGTCTTCTCATCCTTGTATAGCCTGACCGGGAACCTGAGAAATTCAGAAGCTGTTTTTTTATCCGTGACCTCAACGATATTCATAATGGCAAAGAAATGAAAAACGAATTTGATTTGAAGCAAAATACTGGGGCCTTACGCTAAAAACACATAAGATGAAAAAAGTAATTGTAACGGGTGGGAATCGGGGGATTGGTTTAGAGATCTGTCAACAATTAGTTGAACGAGGTTATGAAGTAATACTCACTGCCAGAAATGAGTCGGTAGGGAGAAAAGCTGCGGACGAAATAGGAGCTAGTTTCTTTCTATTGGATGTTGCTAGTGAATCAAGCATCCAATCGTTTATCAGCCAATTTTCTGAATCACATGATTCATTGGATGTTTTGATCAACAATGCCGGCATATACATTGATGGAGACCAGCATGCGATCAACGTGGATTTTGATATTGTTCATCAAACGATGGAAACAAACGTATACGGTCCGTGGAGACTGATCAACGGATTGATTCCGCTGCTAAGCAAGAGCGATGATCCACGGATTATAAATATCTCAAGTGGCTTGGGGGCAATGAGTGATATGGGTAGCGGTTACCCCGCTTATCGTATGTCTAAAGTAGCAATGAATGCTCTGACAATGATGGTCGCCTCAGACGTTGGTAATAAGGTTAGAGTCAATGCAATGTGCCCGGGTTGGGTACGAACAGACATGGGAGGACCTAATGCAACGAGACCCGTTGAGAAAGGTGCCGAAACAGCTGTTTGGTTGGTAACTGAGGAGGAAATTCCTCAGGGCAAATTTTTAAGGGACAAGGAGGTGATTGAATGGTAGCTAATCGACTCGAACAAAAGCATAATCATTGACATCCCAGTCAATAACGAGTCCTCTGCCAACTCCTTTTGCGACTTGATCGCCATATAAATGGTGAACTAAATAAAGCGCAACATCGTAGGATTTTGCTCCGCCAGCAGAGGTAAGCAAGGATCCATCATGCACAAAGCTTACGCCTTCATGAACCGTAAGCTCCGGAAATGTCTCCCGGTATCTGGGGATATCTGAAGGAAAAGTAGTCGATTGCTTGTTATTGACCAGCCCTGCTTTGGCCAGAACAAATGCACCGTCGCAAAGTGACATTACATAATCAGCATTTGCACCTGTTTGATTCACCCAGTCAATGAGTACGTCGTTTTCCAAATCAGTATCCATGTTATGCTCTGCACTTGGAACGACCAGGATATCGATTTCAGGTAAATCGTCGCTTTCGAAGCTATAGTCAGGAAGAATTCTAAGCCCTTCAAAAGAGGTTACCGTATCCATCTTCTCGGAAACTGTAAAAACCTTTATACCTCCTTCAGTATGAAAAATAGTATGCTGGAAGATATCATATGGAGCCATTAGCTCCGAGTTATAAACTCCATCAATAATAAGAAACGCAGCATTGAAGGATTCGCCTGTTGCCACGGGTTCTATTACAACTTCCTCTTTGACTGACGTAGAAGTGCAGCCAAAAAAGAAAACTGAAAATATCAGAAGAAGCTTAAAGCCCAAAAGTTTCTTTGACTTTGTCAACATAGTCCAGTTTTTCCCATGTAAAGGTCTCCACATCTTTCCTGACTTCCTCACCTCCATTTCCTACAAAAGAGACCTGCTTAACCTCTGGGATCCTACCCATGTGACCATATGCTGCTGAAGCTCCGTAGATTGGCTCTTTCAACTTCAGACGATTGATGATCGAAGCAGGCCGCATGTCAAATATTTTACCCACTTTTTCAGCGATCTCACTGTCTTTCAAGTCAACATTCGAAGTGCCATAGGTATTGATATAAATCCCCATAGGTTCCGCTACTCCTATTGCGTATGAAACTTGCACCAAAACTTCATCACTAACGCCGGCGGCAACAAGGTTCTTAGCAATATGTCGTGTAGCATAAGCAGCAGAGCGGTCAACTTTGGACGGATCCTTTCCAGAAAAGGCCCCACCACCATGAGCTCCTTTACCTCCGTAGGTATCAACAATAATTTTTCTTCCAGTTAATCCGGCATCTCCATGAGGTCCGCCAATCACAAACTTTCCTGTCGGATTAACGTGGTACTTGATCTGATCATTGAAAAGCACCTGGTTCTCATCTTTGAGTTTGGCTTTTACCCTTGGGATCAGGATGTTGATCACATCTTCTTTGATCTTGGCGAGCATGTTGTCCTCACTATCAAAATCATCATGCTGAGTTGAAACAACAATTGCATCAATTCTTACCGGGGTATTATTGTCATCATACTCAATCGTAACCTGTGATTTTGCATCCGGGCGCAGGTAGGTCATTTCTTTTCCTTCCTTTCGGATCTCCGCCAATTCCATCAGTATTCGATGAGAAAGATCCAAAGCCAAAGGCATGTAGTGGTCAGTTTCTTTGGTCGCATACCCAAACATCATTCCCTGATCTCCAGCTCCCTGTTCTTCTTCTGATTCTCTTTCAACGCCCTGGTTGATGTCAGGGGATTGTTCATGAATTGCAGAGATCACCCCGCAGGAATTGCCGTCGAACATGTATTCACCTTTTGTGTAACCAATATTGTTGATCACTTCCCTGGCAATATTTTGAACATCGATGTAAGCATTGGTTTTCACTTCACCGGATAGAACAACTAGTCCGGTCGTGACCATGGTTTCACAGGCTACCTTGCTTTCAGGATCGAATGCAAGAAAATGATCAAGGAGCGCATCTGAGATCTGATCAGCAATTTTATCCGGATGACCTTCAGAAACTGATTCTGATGTGAATAGGTATGGCATGTATTGTACTTTAATTTAAGGGACGCAAAATTATAGGATTAACCGAATTACGCTAAGCAATTTGACCAAAACTGAAGATTGCTGGCAATTTGTTGATTAAAGGGTTGGTTTTCTGCCACTCTCTGACCGGTAGCGTACGGATAAATTCCTGATTTCCTGTAATATCCGCTGCTATATTCAAAGGTGTGTCAGGTCGACAGGAGGAAAGTATATCCTCAAGCAGTTTTACGTTGCGATATGGGGTTTCCATAAAAAGTTGTGTATAACCTTTGGCAGCTTCCTTCTCCAGTTCTTTTAGTCGTCGAATTCGATCGTTTCGTTCGATCGGAAGATATCCATGAAACGTGAATTGTTGCCCGTTGAAACCTGAGGCGATCAAAGCCAATTGAATTGAGGAGGTTCCCGGAAGTGGCACTACCTGGATCCTGGTTTGATGTGCAAGGCTTACTGCAATGTTTCCCGGGTCAGCGAGACATGGAAGCCCTGCTTCAGACATCAAGGCCATGTCATGACCATTTCGAAGGGGTTCGAATAGTTGGTAAGCATCATCCCAGCTTGTTTTCTTGTCTAGCTGTTCAAAACTCAATGAATCAATGACAATTCCGGCCTTCAGGCTGCTGATAAATCTTCTTGCAGACCGGATGTTTTCAACCAGGTAATGATCGACATGCTTTAAAACATCAATAACCATTGGAGCAATGAATGACCGGTCATTTGAATCAGATAAATATGTAGGAATTAGGAATAATTTATTTCCACTCATGCTAGTTTGCAATTGAAACACCACACATGAAGCAGCTTATTGCATACCTCAAAGATTACCAAATAAAACACTTTGATTGGAAAGTCTACCTTTCCATTGCGTTGTTCCTGGGTCTGTGTATCTACCTCAACTACAGATTCGATTTTGAAGATGGGGTCATCGACTTGTATACCGGAAGGCCGATCAAGTGGTTGTGGATGTTTCTATTTCAAGGAGGTCCTTTCCTCGTTGTATGCGTAATTCTGTATGCTTTTGGAAAATCTAGGGACTGGATAAAAAACCGGGAATTTTGGCTCAAGTTCTCCATTGGGTTTGGATTGCTTGCCTTAGACAGATCGTTTTATGGGTTTGATTTCTTAGTCGATTTACTTGATCGGAGGGAAGCTTATTTTATCATGCGATGTATTGGCTGGAGTTCAAGTCTCTTGCTTGTAGTGATCCCATTAATGTTACTTTATCCATTTCTTGAGAAAGATCAGCCCAGGAATTGGTATGGCCTGAATTGGAAGCGTTTCGATCCGGTTCCGTATTTGATTTTGCTTGGTATAGCGGCGGTTTTCCTTGGTATTGGATCTTTCACTGAAGACATTCAACGGGCATATCCCAAATACAACTCATCAGGTGCGTTGGCCTACATTCGATATACGGGATCTTCCGAATGGTTAGTCGCGTCGTTTTTTGAATTGTGTTACGGCAGCAACTTTATTTCAGTCGAGCTTATATTCCGAGGCTTCCTAATATTTGCTTTCTCTAGAACGTTAGGCAGCTATGCGGTACTTCCAATGGTAGCTTCTTATGCTTTTCTTCATTTTGGGAAGCCAATGGGGGAGACGATCAGTTCAATTTTTGGAGGCTATGTACTTGGCATCATATCGTATAACAGTCGAAATATCTGGGGAGGAATTTTTATACACCTGGGGGTAGCATGGTTAATGGAACTTCTGGGTTGGCTACAAAGCCTTAGAGGTTAAATTAGTAATCAGTCGTCCTACCACTCCAAGTGGTAGGACGACTGATCATTAACTTTCACATATGACCCAGGAAATAGTCAAACAGCTTTGGCATGCATCGAGTGAAAGGAAAGTGTGCCGGATCAGCCTGAAAAAGGAGCCATTACCTCGACTTATTCATCCATATGGAGTTTGTAAAACCTCTGCCAATAAGATTGTTCTTGTTTGTAAGCAGGTTACCGGGTTTACAAAGGCTGGAGGTAAAGCCGGTTATCGCAATCTGATTCTCGATAAAGTTCAGGAAGTAGAAGTAACAGATCAGAAATTTCCTTTGCCAGAAGACTTTGACCCTGATGACGGCCAATACAAAGAGTGGGTCTATCATGTTCTTCAGAATGAATGAGTCATCCCACCACTTTAAGTGATAGGATGACTCAACAAGTCGGGGTGAGAGGATTCGAACCTCCGACCTCTCGCACCCTAAGCGAACGCGCTAACCGGGCTGCGCTACACCCCGAGAAAGAATTCTTCGAATCCCTTCTTACGAAATCCTTGTTCCTGGATTTCTTTAGATACCTCTCAAATTTAAGAGCATCTGTTTTTGAATCAAACTCTCTTATGAAAATCAATTTCCACGGAATTTTTGACTTGGTATACCTACTTAGTCCCTTATTGTGTGCTGCTAATCGCTCTTGAATATTTGAGGAGTACCCATAGTACCATGAGCTGTCCACTGAGGATTGAATGATATAGACTGCATAACTCATGAAAACGCGCTAATCCCGACTTGTCGGGACGCTACACCCCGAGAAAGAATTCTTCGAATTCCCTTCTGATGAAATCCTTGTTCCTGGATTTCTTCAGATACCTCTCAAATTTAAGAGCATCTGATTTTGAATCAAACTCTCTTAAGAAAATCAATTTCCACGGAGTTTTGACTCATACTTACCTCTCTCGTTTCATCAATTCTTCGAGGAAAGACGTAAGCTTCATTTTACCATCTGATCCGGCATCCAGCTCGTCTAGTAAGGCAAATGCCTTATCATAATAGTAATTCATCTTTTTCTGTGTGAGCTCTTGAATACCAAGTTCTTCGTAGATGGTTTTAACAGCCTCTACTTTTTCAGTATTGTCGAACTCCGTAGCTTCAAGCCATTTTTTCAGGGTAGACTTTTGCGCATCATTGGCCAGCTCGAGCGCCTTAATTAGTAAATACGTTTTCTTGTTTGAAACAATATCTCCACCTACCTGCTTGCCAAATTTGGATTGATCCGCGTAGACATCTAAGAGATCATCCATTAATTGAAACCCGATTCCTGCTTGTTCCCCAATTTCCCTGAGTTGCAGTTGATCTGATTCATTCATTCCTGCAAGTAAACCTCCAAACTCTAAACTAAATCCCAATAGAACAGCAGTCTTTAATCGGATCATTTCCAGGTACTGGGATTCAGATACATTTGGCAGCTCTTCAAAGTTCATATCCAATTGCTGCCCCTCACATACCTTGATTGCACAGGCATTGAACTTGGTTATCGTCGATGCTAATTGGTCGGAAGGAGTTCCAAGAAGCAGATCATAAGCCTTGACCATCATCGTATCTCCACTTAAGATGGCTACCGTATTGTTCCATTTTTCGTGAACCGTTGGTTTGCCTCTCCTCAATGGAGCCAGATCCATGATATCATCATGCATCAATGTGAAGTTGTGGAAAACCTCAACAGCTATCGCCTGGTCGATAATGGATTGGGGATCATTTTTTTCAAGCCCGTAACCATAGAGTACGAGCAAAGGCCTTAACCGCTTACCTCCCAGCGATAAAATGTATTTTATCGGTTCATAGAGGTTCTCAGGCTCGTTCCCAAGTGAGATCTTTTGAAGTCTTTCTTCGATCAGGGGCAGGCTGTCGGTCATGTGTTCTTTTGATTTTCAAACCTGCAAATCAACTGCTTGTTTGATTAAAAGTCACAAGATCCTATTGGAGAACCGTCCGGAGCTTTGATAATGACTTCTTTTTTGAATTCATCCGGGGCCTCCAAAAATCGATCGATGTGATCAACCACGTATTGATAATAAACTCCATCATCATTAGTTGTTCTGGAAGTTCTGCCTGAGGCATATTCCTTGATCGTTCTGATCCAATCAAAACAAGTGGCTCGTACCTCATCGTAAGCATTGTCATTAGTCGCAAGACCCATTAAGTGATCCAGCATTTCCATCTCTACAATTTTTTGAATACTTCTTCTAACACGATTGTTGCTTGGAGTGCGCCATACCGCATTTGTGGTACTTCTCAAAACAGCACTCAATCCGGGTTGACCGGAAGGCTGTCTTGCCTGGAAAGTGACTAACCTGTTGGCCCGATCTGCATTGAAAAGGAAGGAGAATGGAATACTTGTGGCTGTTTCAACAGCTGCAAAATAGTCAAACGCAGGTCCGGTCTTGGATTGAAAAGTTTCTCTTGTTCGTGGATAGCCGAAAGCTCTGGGAGGAATTTTACCTACAAGGCTTTCCGGAAGAACGAGGTTATCCGGGTGGACGGATTTTAGCAGGGCTGTTACAGCCTCCATTTGTCGCTGAGTCGAAATGAAGTTGACTGCTGTTTGTCCATCCCCTCGTGTAGCATAAGTATACTCTAATCCACCCACCAGCTTGGAAGTTGCATCAACCTGGTAACGATGGAACAGGTACATCGGAACCAGAACTTCTTCAATCGAACTCAATGGCATTCCTGTACGAATAGCTTTTTCGGAGAACTGATCCAGAATTCTGCGTCGAATTTCTAACATTCGATTTAGTTCTTCTGAAGCGGAGGTTCCGTTATCCCATAGGTGAGCGTGGGCATTGGCTCCACCCATTGGTCTGGCATCCTGATCCGTGATGAATCTGAGCCCTGAAGAAAAAGCATCATCCAATACTTTATTCAGTTTTTCTTCGTCCTCTCCTTCCGGGAAGTCGCTGTAGCCATAAGTAATAGTTACTTTATCCCAGTCTCCTATCTTGTCATCATAAGCATTGCTCAAATCAATGTTTCCATTGTCGTCCATTTGAACATAAGGATGAGGATAATCCATCACCGATGCACGATCATTGACACTGGCGGCAAAATTGTGAGCCAATCCTAATGTGTGTCCCACTTCATGTGCGGACAATTGGCGCAATCTGGCCAATGCCATCTCCGTCATTTCATTAGGTGTTTCGTCCCCATTTTCATAAGGCTGAAGCAGCCCGGTTGCAATCAGAAAATCCTGTCTTACCCGTAATGACCCAAGGCTCACATGGCCTTTGATCATCTCTCCTGTTCTCGGATCTGAAACACCACTACCGTAGCTCCAGCCACGTGTTGATCGGTGCACCCACTGAATCACATTATAACGTACATCGAGCGGGTGCGCATCTTCAGGCATGACTTTAACCTGAAAAGCATTTCGATAACCGGCAGCTTCAAAAGCCTGGTTCCACCAACTTGCTCCTTCAATGAGAGCAGAGCGAATGGGCTCGGGAGCTCCACGATCTACATAATAGATGATTGGCTCAACCGCTTCACTGATCGTGGCAGAAGGATCTTGCTTCTTTAATCGGTGGCGAACGATGAATCGCTTAACCAAAGGTTCTTCAATGGGTGTAGCATAATCCTGGTATGAGATTCCAAAGAAACCACTTCGAGGATCAAAAACCCTTGGCGTATAGTTGTCATCAGGAAGCTCAATGAGTGAGTGGTGAGTTCGAACTGTGACTGCATCTGAGCTAGGGGTTACGGACCGGATCCAGGCTCCTTTGGCTTCTCCTTTAAATGTCAGGATCGATTCGAATTCAGTGTTTTTAGGAAAGTTGAATGTAGCGTCCATGTAAATGGCAGACCGGGATGGATCAACTGAGTAATTTCCCTGCTTTGAATTTCTAAGTCGCTGTGCCACATTATGAGAATCTCTCAACAAGAAATCGGTGACATCTATCAGATAGGAGGAGGAATTCTTTGAAAGGATCTCAAACCCTCCGATCACTGAAGAAGCAAAGGCTTCTGCAACGGATCTAACCTCATCTTGATTGTCACTTACCGCACGATAGCCATAGTTTGGTTGAATTAAAAGTATCTTATTGCCGTGCTTTTCGAATTTCACTACTTTTTCCTGACCCAATTGTCCGCGATCCAGGCCAATATCATTAGAACCAACGCCAGCTGCGAGGGAATTAACATACAGAAATTCCTGACCTAGTTTGTCGACTTCCAGGAACATCCTTCCGACCTCTTCATCGTAGTAGAAATCGAAAAACCCTTCCTGCTTACTCATTCCTGACGTGAAATCACTCAGGTTGTTGGAGCTGGGAGGGGGAGGAGAAGAGCTGGTAGGAGTTGCAGCAGGCTGACAACTGACGATCAATATGATGAAAAGTAGATAGGTGAAAATTCGTGCGTTTTTCATTTCATTATATTTAATGAACGATTCGGTAAAAGAGCGCTTAATTTAAAACATTGGTTACGACAATCATCATAGTTATTGTATCAATCTATGTAATAACCAATGTAGCGGCGTATTTCTTACAGGAAAAATTCTTGTTTAAGCCCGAAAAGCTTCCCTCAGATTTTGAATTCAAATATCCTAATCAGAAGAGTACAGAGCATAATCTATACATCGGTGATGATATTCGGATCAATGGGGTTCATTTCAGCATACCTAAGCCTAAAGGAGTTATTCTTTATTTAAAGGGTAACTCAAGGTCCATTAAAGGATGGGGCAAGTTTGCCGTAGACTTCACCAGACTTGGATTTGACGTGGTAATGGTTGATTACAGGGGTTTTGGTAAAAGCAGCGGGAAAAGGTCGGAGAGGGATATCAAAGATGACCTGCAGCAGGTTTATGAGGTGCTTAAATCCCGTGTTCCGGAAAAGTACGTTGTGATTTATGGCCGCTCGATGGGATCAGGATTTGCAACGAAGCTGGCCAGTCAGAATGATCCTAGAATGTTGATCCTGGAATCACCTTACTATAGCATGACAAAAATGGCGAAACGTTACATTCCGTTTATGCCAGCCTCTTTGATACTTAAGTTTCCGCTTCGAACGTATAAATGGATCAAATATGTGGAATGTCCAATCAAGATCCTTCACGGCACGAATGATCGCTTGATCCCTTATAAATCCAGCATTGCATTATCCAAGATCAATCCGGAAGTCACTAGACTGTACTCTGTGATAGGGGCAGGACATAACGATCTCCATACTTTTGAAGAATATCATCGAATGCTGGAAGAGATCATGAATTCGAATGAACTAACACCGATTGACCCGGACCAAACCAGTCTCACATTTTCAAGAAAGAAGAAATCAGAAAAAAAGAACGAGGAAACTTGACTTATCTCAAAATTGCCATTGTTATTCTATTGGTTGCCTATGTCATTATAGGACTTAGTATCTACCTCCTTCAGGAGAAGTTGATATTTCTTCCCGAAGAACTGTCACAGGATTTCGAATATGAGTTTACCGTTCCTTTTGAAGAGCATTTCATTGAAATGGAAGACGGTGCAATTATCAACGCTTTACACTTTCAAACCCTGGAACCAAAGGGATTGATCCTGTATTTCCACGGGAATGCCGGGAGTCTGCGAAGGTGGGGAGAGGTTGTGACTCCACTCAGTCAACAGGGGTATGATGTACTGATCATGGACTATAGGGGATATGGAAAATCAACAGGTAAGCGGACGTATAAAAAAATGCTGACTGATGCTGATAAACTCTACCACTTCGCACTGGAACTTACCGATGAAGAAAAGTTGATACTTTTTGGCAGGTCCTTGGGCTCTTCCTTTGCGTCCCATCTTGCTGGCAAAAACGATCCTTCTATGCTCATCCTTGAAACACCATTTCTCAGCCTGGGAGATATTGCTAACCGAGTTGCGCCCATATATCCACCCAGTTACTTGCTACGCTTTGATTTCAAAAACCATGAATCTTTGAAAGATGCACAATGCCCGATCTATATTTTTCATGGCACGGACGACAACATCGTACCTCTGGAATCCGGAAGGAAGCTTTATGAAACACTGGATCCGGACAAGACAAGATTGATCATCGTAGAAGGCGGAGGTCACAACGATCTGGCTATGTTTGAAACATACCAGGAAGTTATCAGGCAAATCCTGAAATGAGCGAGTCTTTGTATTTCATTGCCATTGTGATCCCGGAACCTCTCCAGGGGGAAATCACGAGGCTAAAAATGGACGTGGCGGAAAAGTTTGGAAGCAGCCATGCGCTAAAATCTCCTGCCCATATCACTCTTCACAT
The DNA here is from genome assembly GCA_965267415.1 of Cyclobacteriaceae bacterium. Taxonomy (GTDB): domain Bacteria; phylum Bacteroidota; class Bacteroidia; order Cytophagales; family Cyclobacteriaceae; genus Ekhidna. Next base: position 2,996,064 of record OZ253955.1, read on the forward strand.
GCCCTTCAAATGGAAGGATAAGAAGATTGATGCTTTACAAAAGGTAATGAAGCAAATCAACCAAGACTTACAACTCTTTACTGTCGAATTGGATGGGTTTGGATTTTTTGAGCCGCGGGTTGTTTTTGTTGACGTTTCTGAAAATGAAACGCTGAACACACTTCAAAAGAAAGTGGTAGATCTGTGCCGAAAAGAATTGAAACTAGATAATGCCAATTATCGGAATAAGCCCTTTCACCCACATGTGACGATCGGGTTTCGGGATTTGAGGAAGCGCATGTTTTTCGAAGCGAAGAAGTTTTATTCTCAAAAACAGATCAGTGCAAGCCTTGTAGTTGAAAGAGTTGACTTGCTAAAACATGATGGCAAGAAGTGGCACTTACATATTTTGTGAATACTAATATTTTTAGTATTTTTACTGTATGAAGAAGTCAGGATATGCCGATTTACCGCTTCATGGGGGTCGCGTCCCAAAATGGTTAGCAGAACGCATGGCACTTTTGGGTGGAGCCATCACGGAAGCGATCCTTGTCGAATATGGAAAAAAAGAATTCATTCGGAGGCTAAGTGACCCGGCTTGGTTCCAGTCGTTGGGATGTGTGATGGGAATGGATTGGCATTCTTCAGGTATCACCACTTCGGTGATGGGAGCGCTTAAAACAGCTCTGAACCCAAAGGCAAAAGAATTAGGAATTTACATCTGTGGAGGGAGAGGGAAGCACAGCCGCAAGACTCCCGAGGAATTACTAAAAGTGGCAGATCAAACAGGGCTGAACGGAGAAAACCTTGTGAGAAGCAGCCGACTTACCGCGAAGGTGGACAACACCGCGATCCAGGATGGCTTTCAGATCTATTTGCACTCGTTCATCGTCACTGAAGAAGGTGACTGGGCAGTCGTTCAACAGGGAATGAATGGTAATACCGGGTATGCCCGGAGATATCATTGGTCTTCTGATCAATTGGGTAGCTATGTAAACGAACCGCACAAATTCATTTATGGGAAAAACCAGGGATACATTTTGAATCTCACCCATAAGTATGCAGCTGAAACGAGAGATAAGATCGTCTCGATAAGTAAGGAAAATCCTGACCAAATGATCGAGGAGATCCGAAAGATCCGGTTACCGGCACATCATGATGTAAGAGGAAAGGATGTTGATCTTAAGCGTTTGGGAACCGTACTTGCTATTTCTCACGAATTACCCACAGATGAATTTGAAGAACTTTTGCTAGTAGAAGGATTGGGGCCCAGAACGCTGCAATCGCTTACGTTGGTTAGCGAAGTGATCTATGGTACTCCGTCCAGGTTTGCAGATCCGGCGCGGTTTTCTTTTGCTCATGGAGGGAAAGATGGACATCCCTTTCCGGTTCCTACCAGGGTTTATGATGAAAGTATTCGTGTGCTTAAAACAGCTGTGGGAAAAGCCAGGATTGGTCAGTCTGATAAGCTGAAGGCGTTAAGGTCTTTATCAAAAGCAGCTGAAAAACTTGAATCAAATTTTAGTCCCAATGGTAACATTGAGGACTTGATCCAAAAAGAACGGCGAGATTCGTGGAAGTATGGTGGTAGAACAGTGTTTGGAAAGTCCAAGCCCCCTAAAGCAATCCAGGGAACGTTGTTCTAATTAGTGTTTTCCCACTCGTAGGTTTGTCGCTCTTTGCCTTTAAAGTGCCGGGCACTCTTAACTTTTCCAAAAGCTCTGAAGTGGATAAGGTTCTCCTGATCTTCGTAAGTTTCTGTCAAAATGCTGTTCCAGATGGTTACGGTACGAAGCTTTTTCACCTTTTCGATTTCGATATAAGCCCACATTACATCATCCTCAATCTCAGCCCCCAGGTATTTGGCCTCCAGTTGGCCTTTTTCGTTGAAGACTTTGAAATTTTCCAACAGGTACCTTCCTAGCTGCTCATTGACGAAATCCCAGTTTTCTCTTTTGACAATATCTAGCTTTTCATTTCTACTGTACGTACGCAATCCGATCTCCAGGTCATCCAGAAAGATCCGGGTACTGATTTGAATAGACTTAATATCTTCTTTGTACTTCACCTCTGAAACACTCACATGGAACGGATGCAGCAAAAGTTCAGCTACGAAAAGAATTGAAAAAACCATGACCCAAAACTAAGCAAATGGTATGCCTGCAATCAATACCGTTCATCAAATGATTACCAAATCCTGGTGAGGAATCGAGCATCCGTTTTGTCTCTTCGGTTATATTCGCAATCCCATGAGTGAGTTTGGTTTGTACTATGGTCTTGGATTGGATCATATTCTGGATGTGAATGGTTATGATCACATTCTTTTTGTAGTAGTGCTCTGTGCGCTCTATCAGTCAAGTGATTGGAAAAAGGTTTTGATTTTGGTGACCGCTTTCACAGTCGGTCACTCAATTACCCTGGCTCTTGCGACGTTGGGATATGTTTCCATTGACTCTGAACTGATTGAGTTTCTGATTCCGGTCACTATCCTGATAACTGCGATATCGAACCTTTTTACCAGAGAAGAGAGAATTTCATCAGGAAATTTGTATAGAAATTATATCTACGCCGGTTTTTTCGGACTCATTCACGGATTGGGATTCTCTAATTACCTACGGGCACTATTGGGAACCGATTCCTCCATTGTGATGCAGCTTTTTGCCTTTAATGTAGGCTTGGAGGTAGGTCAAATAATAATTGTTGGAATATTTATGGTTGTGAGTTTCATTTTCGTTTCGATTGGAGGTATCACCAGAAGGGATTGGAAGATGATCATTTCGTCAGCAGTGGGTGGTGTAGCATTGATGTTAATGATAGATACCCCATACTTGAACTAAATTTTTAGACATTAAGGACTTTAAAAGGAAGTTATGAAAAACAAAACATTACTAATTCTCTCGCTTCTGGCAATGAATATTGTATTTGCGCAAGACAGAAAGCAAAAGGATACTGAATGGGAGCGTAAGTTTGAACAACTCGGAACGGAGTTGCCAACACCTAACTCCTACCGGACTGCTTCTGGTGCGCCGGGAAAGGAGTATTGGCAGCAAAAGGCTGACTACAAAATGAAGATTACCCTGGATGACGAAAACCAATCTATCACGGGGAGTGAGACGATCACTTACTACAATAACTCACCGGATGACCTGGAATACCTCTGGGTTCAGCTGGATCAGAATGTTCGAGCACAGGATTCGGACAGCCCACTTATCCGGTCTAGTTCTGTGGACGATACATTAAGTGTTTTCGCTGTATCCAGATTAACTGGAAATCCGGATTTTGATGGAGGCTTTAAGATCCGATCAGTGAAAAGTGGTGGTAAGAACATGAATTATACCATCAATAAAACAATGATGCGTATTGACCTTCCTCAACCGCTGAAATCAGGTTCGAGTACCGTTTTCAGCATCGGTTGGTATTATAACATCAACAACACCATGATCGTTGGTGGTCGATCCGGATATGAGTATTTCGAGGAGGATGGAAACAATTTGTATACCATCGCACAATTTTTCCCTCGAATGGCATTGTATAGTGATAACGAAGGATGGCAAAATAAGCAGTTCCTCGGTAGGGGAGAGTTTGCATTGACTTTTGGGGACTATGAAGTTGAGATCACGGCCCCTTCAGACTTTGTCGTCGGAGCTACGGGGACTTTGCAAAATGCCAAAGAAGTACTTAGTTCTGATCAATTCAAGAGGTTCGAGCAAGCAAAGAAAACTTATGATAAGCCGGTGATCATTGTTACTCAGGACGAAGCTATTGAGAATGAAAAGAGCAAAGCCAGAGGAACAAAAACGTGGAGCTTCAAGGCTGAAAATGTCAGGGATTACGCCTTTTGCGCTTCCAGAAAATTCATCTGGGATGCAATGGCTGTGAAACTAAGCCCTGGAAATGAGCCGTTGGCAATGTCTTACTATCCCAAAGAAGGAAATCCACTTTGGGAAGAATGGTCAACTGTGGCTGTTGCACAAACATTGAAAACGTATTCAAAATTTACGACTGAGTATCCTTATCCTAAAGCAATTTCAGTTCACACCGCACATCAGGGGATGGAGTACCCGATGATCTGCTTCAACTTCGGACGACCGCAACCGGATGGCACTTACTCTGATAGGGTCAAATACGGTATGATATCGGTAATTATTCATGAAGTAGGACACAACTTCTTCCCTATGATCATCAACTCAGATGAGCGTCAGTGGACATGGATGGATGAAGGATTGAACACATTTGTTCAGTACCTAACGGAGCAGGAACTGGATCCTAACTATCCGTCGAGAAGAGGTCCGGCTGAAAACATCGTTCCTTACATGAGTGGCGAGCGTGGACTTGTGAGACCAATCATGACAAACTCAGAGCAGATCCGTCAATTTGGCAGTAACGCATATGCGAAACCAGCAACTGCTTTAAACATTCTTAGGACAGCTATCATGGGTCCTGAATTATTCGATAAAGCATTCAAGACGTATTCTGAGCGGTGGGCATTTAAGCACCCTACACCAGCTGACTTCTTCCGCTCCATGGAAGATGCTTCAGCGGTTGATCTGGACTGGTTCTGGAGAGGCTGGTTCTACGGGACAGACTATGTGGATGTAGCAGTAGACAATGTCAAATGGTTCAAGATGCAAACGGAGGAAAACGGATTGGAGACAAGGAACATTTCAGGTGCTGATCAGGCGATTGATGGTAGTAGTGAAGATGTTGCAGGAATGCCTGACGTTCCGGAAGGTTTTGTATTGAGAGAGATGGAAGGACAATTCGGTGAGTATCGGCAGTCTTATGATAATGAACGGATCAAAAGAAATGCTGAAGGTAAAAACTTCTATCAGGTCACTTTCAAGAACAATGGAGGACTTGTAACACCAATATTCATTGAGTGGACTTATGCCGATGGAACAATTGAGGTTGAGAAGGTGCCGGCAGAAATATGGCGGTTTGATGAGAAGGAAGTGACCAAAGTATTTATGAAAGAAAAAGAGGTTGCCAAGATCCTGGTTGACCCAAATAAGCTAACAGCGGATGCCTTTACGGACGATAATGTTTATCCCAGAACGGAAGAAGCTGACCGATTTGAGAAATTCAAAGGCGGTAAATAGGTTTAAGAACCAACCTTAACCTAAACTTAGGGAGGTCATCTGATCTCCCTTTTTTTCGATCCATTACCTTTGAGAAAAACCTAAAAGCCATGAACAAAGTACCAGCTCTTTTAATGGTCCTCGTATTGTTGGGGTGTAGCAAGTCTCCGGGTTCGGAAGAAACTGAACAACCGGTTGATGAAGGAGGCGAATATGTAGAATACAACAATCCCCCTGCAGAAGGATTCAATCAGGAGGGCTCTGACCTCATCGCAACACTGTTAGCTGACAAAGTAATGAATGCAATGGGTGGCAGAGAAGCGTGGGATGCTACCCGCTACATCTCCTGGACATTCCTTGGAAGAAGAGATCATGTTTGGGACAAGCAGGAAGGGAATGTTCGTATAGAAGCTCCGGACAGGAACCTCACAATCCTGATGAATATTAATTCTATGGAGGGAAAAGCTATGGTCAATGGAGAAGAGGTTACCAACCCTGATTCTTTGGAAACCTATATGGACCTTGGGAAGCGCATGTGGATCAATGACTCTTACTGGCTCGTAATGCCATTCAAGCTAAAAGATTCCGGAGTTACCCTGACCTACGTAGGTGAAGACACGACAGAAACAGGTATTCGATCGGATGTAATCAGGCTCACTTTTGAGGAAGTAGGTGTAACGCCCGAAAATGCCTATGATGTTTGGATCGATATTGATGAGAAACTTGTCCGGCAGTGGGCTTATTATAGGAGTCTTGAAGAAGCGGAGCCCAATTTTATCACTTCATGGGAGGGTTATAAGAAGCATGGAAATATTTTATTGTCTGGTGTTAGAGGGGAACGTGAATTGACCAACATCAAAGTAATGGAAGAGCTGCCCGCCGGAACACTGACTGAATTCGAGGTGCTCATTCAATAATTTGGGAGGTAGCATCCTCTGGCATAGTCCGTCAAAGGATTATTGGAGTTTTATCATATTTTTTGAACTTTTTCTATTTTGATGCCTAATGTTCAACCAGGCAACTTCAGTTGTAATCTATCAATACGCAGCACAAGCACTCTTAGCATTGATTGTGATGCTTTTGTTGCTTAGGTTCTACAGGAATTACCAGAATAAATACTTTCAATATTGGTCCTGGAGTTGGCTTGGACTGATCATTTTCACGATTGGTTCTGCCTCGGCGATCCTGGTGGTAATGAACTTCGAGACCAACCATCCCCTTCGAACAGCTACTTCGATCGTTACACTAAGCGCGGGGATTTTTCAGGCGATGTGGTTGCTGATCGGGTCATATGAACTTTCATTTCAAAAAGAGTTCAACCGTAACGCCGTAATTGTACTGTCCTTTTTGATCGTTCCGTTCTCATTGGCCCTGGTACTTCCCTACACCAACATTGCGGAAGCTGCAGCTCAACGATTGTTCCTTCGGGTTGGGATCAGGTCTCTGATTGCAGGAGCTTCCTTCATACTTTCAGCCTTACTCCTACTAAAATTGCGCAAATCGGGAATCGGAGTATTATTTATTATGGCAGCCTTTCTAATCTATGGGCTGCTCCAGATGAACTATTTCATTTCCTTTTTGACAACATTGTTGAATTGGGAATATCGATTTCAGCCTTCCTATAACCAGGGAATAATTGATTTCTTTTTACAGGCTATGATGGGTTTGGGAATGATCATTAGTGTGCTGGAGTTAGAGCGTGTTCAACTGCAGAAGGCCAATAGCGAACTGGATACATTTCTTTATAGGGCCTCACATGACTTACGTGCTCCGCTAACGGCAATCCTTGGCCTGACCGCAGCGATCAAGCAGATCAAGGATCGTAACGAAGTGGCAAATTTTATAGATCTGATCCAACTGAAGGTGCATCAGGCAGACAAAGTGATCAAGGACATTATTACCCTGCGGAAAGGTCAGAATATGGGCCTGAACATCAAGGAAGTCAATGTTAAGGAAATGATCACCCGTACATTTGATATGTTGACATCACCGACGAGTAAGAAAATTCAACTGATCCTCCAATCAGAGCAGGACACTATTGCTACGGATGAAGAAAGGCTGGAGACGGCAATCACAAACATCATTTCGAATGCAATTAAATATCACAACCTTGATCAAAACGAACCAATGATCATTGTGAGCATTGAAAAAGTAGATGATGATCTGCGAGTTATCATTTCTGACAATGGAAGTGGTATCGACAACAAGTACCTTCCTAAGATCTTTGATATGTTTTATAGGGCGAATCAAAGCTCCAAGGGTTCTGGCTTAGGCCTTTACCTGACCAAGGATGCCCTGGATAAAATTGAAAGCAAAATAGAAGTTAAATCGGCAATTGGTACAGGAACGAGCTTTAAGATCCATCTGAAAAACCTTTCCAACTAATGTCAAGCCACAGACATCTTGCCTCCCGGCAAAAACTATTTTGGTCATAATCAACTTATCTTACCAAAAACAAAGAATATCATGAAAGCAATTTGGAACGATCAGGTTATCGCAGAAAGTGAAGATACCATCGTGGTTGAGGGAAATCACTACTTCCCGGCTGATTCAATCAATAAAGAGTTCTTTAAGGAAAGTGAAACACACTCTACCTGTCCCTGGAAAGGTGTTGCAAACTATTACACACTTGATGTAGCCGGACAGGAAAATGCAGATGCCGCCTGGTACTATCCTAAAGCCAGCGAGTTGGCAAAGAACATTGAAGGATATGTCGCTTTCTGGAAAGGGGTCAAGGTCGAGAACTAAGCAGATTGTTTTCTTAGATCATAGCTGATGTAAAACGCCCGCAGCACCATGGCAAGAATGAGGGGCACCAGCGACATATGTATTGGTTGGGGCAGCAATGCCCACACAACAAGCAATATGCAATATCCAATGGCTGTGATCTTAAAATAGGCTCTAACAAACCCCCTGAAACGTTCCCTTGAAATAATGAAAGCAACAGGTAAGTGAAATGGAATTGCCCACAAAATGTTCAGATTCCATTTGGATAGGTGTTCTGTCCCAAACCACAAAAACGTAACCCATAAGCCAACAAATCCGGCAAAAGCGAAAAGGACGGTATCAATCCATTTACTTCGTTTTTGAAACTTGAAATTCCTGTTGGTCACAAAACCAATAAGAAAGAACAAGATGATGAAGACGTTCAGTGGAGTTAAGATCCCGTTACTGATAGTTTCGTCTTCCGGATAAAAAACAACTATCGAATTCGAAACAAGGTCTACAGTTACACTGTCACGGTCAATCGTTGCGTTTTCAAAAGCGTTGAAAATATAATCAGGGAGAAACATGTACTCATAGGCCGTTGCTTCTTTATCAATTTGTTGACCCAGGCCAAGGTCAATTCCCAGATCACCCCATGGCTGATAGTCCAGGTAGTCATCCATCAAATTGCGTATAGTCTTTCCCTCTTCTTTGTAGCTTTCATCGAAAGTGACCCGCTCCGGATAGAGTTCCTCTACTACATCCCGGATCTTTGTCGCACAGTTATCATACACATAATTGTATAAATACTCCCTGTTTTCCGGTTTGACATTTTCCTGCAGAAATTCAAAAAACTGTTGTTTCTCAGCATAAGTCAGGTTTAAGAACTGCAGCTTGATGAATCGGTTTTGGTCAATGTAGTACTTTTCGACACGATCATAATACGAAACGCCAACCTGGTATTTCAGGAGGCCCAGCGCAAAATTTAAGAAGAAATTTTCCTGCTCGAAATCGTATAGACCGTAGTTGTAAAACCAGTCAATGTTGTTGGCAGGATCAACAATTCGGATACCACTATGACCAAAGGCGGACCAGACTTCTCCTTGATAAGGGCCAACAGTAACAATCGCAATTCTTGCATTTTCAGATAATTGTCGTTGCCCAAAAGCAATGAATCCGATTATTGAAAAGAAAAGTAGAAATTTAAGCTTGAAGAAATTCATTTTGTTGGTCTTCCAATGATTGTCGATTTACAAGACACATTTTCGATGGCGTCAAAGCTAACGCCAAAAAAGGTAGCAAATGCAGCTAGTATTTGGAGGAGTTATCACCAATCGAAAAGGGCTAAAAAATCAACCATTTCCGGCTTGCCATATGCAATGGCGATTGAGCCAACGACTTCCTGTAACCTTAGATGTCCGGAATGCCCTAGTGGCCTGAGATCCTTTTCAAGGCCAACGGGGATGTTGGACAAGCAGAAATTCAAAGAGACCATTGAGGATGTTAAGGATCACCTGATCTACCTGACTTTTTACTTTCAAGGAGAGCCTTACCTGAATCCACAATTTCTGGAGATGGTGAATCTCGCTTCGGCCAACGGTATCTATACCACTACTTCTACCAATGCTCACTACCTGGACGAAGAAAATGCCAGGAAGACAGTGGAATCGGGACTGGATCGGCTGATCATTTCCATTGATGGAGCTACACAGGAAACCTATCAAGCTTACCGGTTGGGCGGGAAGCTTGAGAAGGTAATAGAAGGAACTGAAAACGTGATTAGATGGAAGAAACAGCTGAAAAGGAATTCCCCAAAAGTTGTTTGGCAATTTCTGGTTGTGGGTCCCAATGAACACGAGATTCCCGAAATCAAATCTCTGGCAAGGAAGCATAAAGTGGATAAAGTACTTTTCAAGACGGCCCAGATCTACGATTATGAAAACGGAAGCGAGCTAATTCCTGTAAATGCGAAATATTCGAGATACAAGAAACTACAGAATGGATCTTACGGCATTAAGAATGACCTTGAGGACAAATGCTGGAAGATGTGGCATTCGTGTGTTATCACCTGGGATGGTCAGGTGATCCCTTGCTGTTTCGATAAAGACGCTACTCATAGTTTTGGCAATGTCAACGAAAGTTCGTTAAGGGAAATCTGGAATTCGGAAGCGTACGATCGGTTCAGAAATGCCATCCTTCGATCCAGGTCAGAGATCGAAATATGCAAAAATTGTACAGAAGGTCTGAAGGTTTGGGCATGATGCACTTATTTCGCATTGCTAATTGTCACGCATGAAGTTTGAGCGAAAATCCAGAACTGACCAGGAACTGATCGAGATCTACAAAGAGCTTGTCACACCTCGATTGATCGAAGAGAAAATGTTGATCCTGCTCAGACAGGGTAAGATCAGCAAGTGGTTTTCCGGAATTGGGCAGGAAGCTATTTCTGTTGGAGCTTCTCTCGTGCTTAAAAAGGACGAGTACATTCTCCCAATGCACCGAAATCTTGGTGTGTTCACTTCACGTGGAGTTCCGTTGACCAGATTGTTTTCCCAATTTCAGGGGAAGTCCAATGGGTTTACCAAGGGAAGGGATCGAAGTTTTCATTTCGGCACACAGGAATACAACATCGTAGGGATGATCTCACACCTGGGGCCGCAGTTGGGAATTGCTGATGGCATTGCGCTCTCTCATCTTTTGAGAAAAGAAAAAAAGCTCAGCCTTGTTTTTACAGGTGATGGAGGGGCTAGTGAAGGTGATTTTCACGAGGCGATCAATGTTGCGTCTGTTTGGAAACTACCGGTGGTTTTTGTGATTGAGAATAATGGATACGGACTTTCAACTCCAAGTAAGGAGCAATTCAATTTTGAATCCTTCCTGGTAAAAGGCCCGGCTTATGGAATTGAGGCCTACAGTGTAGAAGGAAACTCGATCCTGGAAGTGCTAAATGAACTGGAGCCACTGGTCAAGGACATACGAAAGAATCCAAGACCGATCATATTTGAAGCAAAGACTTTTCGTATGAGAGGACACGAGGAGGCTTCAGGCACCAAATATGTCCCTAAAGAATTAATGGAATACTGGGCTAAGAAAGACCCGGTGAAAGCCTATGAGAGTTTCCTGATAAAGGAAAAGATCTGCACCAATGATGATATAACTGAAGTCAGGAAATCCTTTCAGGCGGAGATCAATAAGGCGGTGAAAGAGGCTTTTGCTGAAGAGCCGATTGTTTCACCGGTTGAAAATGAATTGGAAGACATCTACTTTCCTCATACGCAGAAGGTCAAAGTCCCTAAAGGAAAGGAATCGGAGAAACGATTTGTGGATGCTATTTCCGATGGACTCAAGCAAAGTCTTGAAAAGTACCCGGAATTAGTATTAATGGGACAGGATGTCGCTGATTACGGGGGAGTTTTTAAGATCACAGAAGGATTTACTGAGATTTTTGGAAAGGATCGAATCCGGAATACACCACTTTGTGAGTCAGCAATTATTGGAGCTGGCCTTGGTTTAAGTATTGCCGGAATAAAGTCGATCGTTGAGATGCAGTTTGCTGACTTTGTGACTTGCGGATTTAACCAAATTGTGAACAACCTGGCCAAAAGTCACTATCGCTGGTCTCAGAATGCGGATGTTGTCGTTCGGATGCCGACAGGAGCTGGAGTTGGCGCAGGGCCTTTCCATTCGCAATCCAATGAAGCGTGGTTCTTTCATACCCCGGGGCTGAAGATCGTCTATCCATCCAATCCGCATGATGCAAAAGGACTACTCAATGCAGCTATTGAGGACCCTAACCCGTATCTCTACTTCGAACACAAGTATCTGTATCGGTCTTTGACCGGAATGGTGCCTGATGGATACTATACCACGGAAGTAGGTAAGGCAGCTACAGTTTCATCCGGGACAGATTGCTCAATCATCACCTATGGGATGGGAGTTCATTGGGCGAAGGAACTGGCAGATGCCAGTGATTCATCCATTGAAGTATTGGATCTTAGGACCCTTATGCCATGGGACAAAGAGGCAGTAGCCGATGCGGTGAAGAAAACAGGACGGGTATTAATTCTTCACGAGGATTGCCTGACCGGGGGAATAGGTGGAGAAATAGCTGCGTGGATATCGGAGAATTGCTTTGAACATCTCGATGCACCGGTATTGAGGGTAGCGAGCCTGGATACACCAGTCCCTTTTGCAGCAAATCTCGAAAACAACTTCCTGCCGAAGGAAAGACTAAGTGAGAAGCTGGAACAGTTGCTTGCTTACTAGAACTTCACACCGAAATCAAACGAAACAATTGTACTTCTGACTGCAAGATCTTCAGAGGTCGCTACGGTTACATCCTTGATGACATTGGAAAGTCCGCGCTGATATGAGATGCCACCGAAAAGTGTCGTGCTGATCCCTGCACGATATTCAACACCTGTTCCAAGGATGACAGAAACATCAAGTGGATTGAAGCTATTGATCAATGTATAGGAAGGATCATCGGGTTCATCAAAGACCTTGATCTCTGCGCCTCCACCGACCTGAAAGTATACTTTGAAATCAGGTGCAACCTCATTCGTAAATAACTTTAATGAGATTGGGATCTGTAAATACTGAACCGTGTATTCTTCTTGAATAGGAGTGCCATCGAACGCTAAAGGAGCATTGTCAATGAAGGCAGCTCTCTTAGGGAGGTAGATCAGACCACTACTTAGGAAGTAAGTGTCAGATAAAGGTTTGTCGACTATAAGTCCTACGGACAGCTTCATTGCTGATCCATCTTTTTCTGCTGATTGAGCATCATTGGTAACACGATTAGTTGATACCACGGGTGCGAGTTTCAGACCTAGCTTCGTTTGGGCGAAAGAAGTAATGGTGAAAAGAATAAGAAGAGAGAAAAGAATTTGCTTCATGATACGTTGTTCTAGACTGATCTAACTTTGGCCAAAAATAGATATTATGCGAGGAGTACTCCTAATTGTCATTGTTGTTTTATTTCAGGCATGTACTCAACAAACATGCCGGGATTCCATTGACTTTGATCCGATCGAATTACAAGTCGTTCGGTTGGAAAAAGAACTCTTCGGATCCGGTTCTGCCACAGAAGTAGAAACGTTCCTTGCCAGAAATACCGATTTCTCCAACTACATCTTGCAGGCGAAGGAATATCCACATGATTCGATTTTAGCCAAAAGAATTTTTGGATTGATCAGCAATGCTTCGATTGATACCCTGTTCGATGAGGCGGTAACAAATTATAAAGCCGCCACAGACTTTGTCCCAACGCTGCAGGCAGGCTTTGGAAGGTTGAAAGCGATCTATCCTGAAACAAGAGAACCAGTGATCGAAACGGTTGTCACAGGGCTTGCAGAAGGAGGGGATCTCTTCATTTCCAATGATCGGATCATTATAGGTCTTGACTTTTTTGTAGGGGAGGATGCGACCTACAAACCATTGGGCATCCCGGATTACATTTTAAAGCGATACACCATGGAGCATTTGCCATCCATTATTCTCCAGTTTGTATCCTCCCAATACGTAAAACCGGGAAAAGAAGACAGCATGCTCTCAGACATGATCGATTTTGGCAAGAATTATTACTTGTTGAGTCAGTTACTGCCCTGTACCCCGGAAAGAATACTCATCGGGTATTCGGAAGAACAGTGGCAGGATGTTTTTGAAAATGATGACATCATCTGGGCGAACTTCATTCAGAACAAATGGCTGTATGAAACCAACCATACGATCAAGCAAAAATTCCTTTCAGAAAGACCGGTTGTATATGAGATTGGCGACAAATGCCCGGGTAGAATAGGAGCCTGGTTAGGTTGGCAGATCGTCAATGCTTACATGGAAAAGTCTGAGATCACACTTCAACAACTCATGGCCGAGACCGATCACAATAAGATCTTTTTGCAATCCGGCTATAAACCGGGAACTTAAGCAGTAAGGATGTAAACCTCCGATTCGTTGACCTCAAACTTGTATTCGTTGTTGAGGATTTTCAGAAGTTTGGTGATCTGGATGTCCCGATCATAGTAGAGCTCTGCAAGCTTTCTGCCATTTCGTTGATACTTCTGGAGCAGATCTGCATTGGCCAGGAAGACTTTCAGCTTTCTAACAAAATCTTGTGGTGAATTCGGATTGTGATAGAATCCACACTTGTTGCGCTCGACAATATTCTTAAGCCAACCACCAAAGTTGAGGATCGTCAATTTGCCAGCAGCAAGCGAATCAAAGAACTTATTGGGGCTACCCGTATTTAGCACTTTGACATCCTTAAAAGAAACGTAAACGGCATCACTTTCTTCCAACACCTGCTTCACTCCCTCTTTGCTTGTATGCTCGTAAAAGGTTACGTTCCACAGCTTACGGTATTGATGTTTTAACCTGGATGCCTCAGAACCATAGCCGATGATGCTAAAGTGAACTGGTAAGCATTCTTCTTTTACTACCTTGGCTGCCTCCAACAAAAATTCTAAATGATTGGCTTTGCCGATCGCTCCGCAATAGGTGATCCTGAAATTGTTTCGATTACTGTAATCACCTACTCGAAGGTCAGCATCAAAGAAGCTGCAATCCGCCATGTTGGGAATTACGTGCACTCGTGTATTGGGTGATACTTTCTCAATATAGTTGCGAATGGAAGGTGAAAGGGCAATGACTTTATCGGCTTCAAAATAGAATCGCTTTTCCAGGTTGTAGAGCCACTGCTTCAGGAACTGGTTCTTGATCACTCCCATTTGAATCGGAGCTTCCGGCCACAAGTCGCCAACTTCGAAATAGTAAGGAATATTATAAGTTTTCTTAAGGTGGGTGGCGATAAATCCGGTAGTCAGCGGAGTAGTCATGACGTAAGCAAGATCATAGTCATGCTTTTTGGCTACTGTCCTCTTTGCCAATCTTACAAATTTCAGGAAGGACCAGATTCTCCTAAGAAACCTAAATTTGTTATCGTAAGAAACAGGCAAGTAATGGACCTTTATGCCATCTACTTCCTTGAACGTTTCTTTTTCCTGATGTGCTGTCAACATAGTCACTTCATGACCGGCATCAACAAGCCCTTTGGCTAAGTAGTAGGAGCGGATTGATCCTCCTTCTTCGGGGGTTTTAAAATATTGGTGGACGTACAAAATCTTCACGACCTAAATATGACAGCTTATTTATCAAGTAACAATTTTTTTCGAGGAATCACTTAATCCTTTCGGTAGCTTGTATAAGCTATAGGATTTAGCAAAGAAAACACTGTCTGATATGTATAATGTAGACCGATGATTGAGAGTAAAATCGGTTACTTAGATCACCTTGGCAGGTTGTTAAAATCCTGTGTAGATGGCAAAGATTCTTTTCGGCCACTTGTTGCTAATCATTGTGTTTTCATCCTTTGCTCAGCGAGATGCTTTTGAAAGAGTGGCGAGTATTGAAGTAGGACTTACCCCATTCGATCAGGAAGCCTTGTTCTTTGGCAATAACACAGGCATAAGCTTTGTACGCTATGATGGAAAAACAATAGCATCCCTGGGTTTTGAGGGTGGAATTTTTGTTTCTAACAACCTGGCGGCTAAGGTGGGATTTGGTTATACCAGTTATGACAAAGTTGAGTTGTTAGCTTACAAGGTGGGAATGAAGTACTACGCAATGGAAGTAATACCAGTTCAAATAGATGTAACAGGCGCTGCTTATAAAGACCATACAATTGATCTGAATCAACCTGACGGTGATGAACCTCATCCCTTGTGGTTAGCCTTCCAGGCAGGTTATGCCGCTTTGATCTCTGATCAAATTTCTTTTGAACCCACCATTAGAAGTAGTGTGAGTCTCAACCGGGATTTTACAAGAAAGAGCGTGCTTGAGCTAAGATTCAATTTTGTCATTTTTCTATAGCCGCTCATAGTACCTGCAAAAAGATGTGATCTCACATTTTTCACATTGAGGTTTTCGTGCCAGGCAGACATACCTGCCATGTAATATCAGCCAGTGATGTGCTCGTGAAATGAATTCTTCGGGAATGTGCCTCACCAGTTGCTTCTCTACCTCGAGAGGGGTCTTGGCATTTTGAGTTACCAGCCCCAGTCTCTTGGAGACACGAAACACATGGGTATCCACGGCCATGGCCGGTTGATTATAAAGAACGGAGACAATAACATTGGCCGTCTTTCTTCCGACTCCCTGAAGCTTGATCAGCTCTGCATGCTGGTTTGGGACTTCAGAGTTGTAATCTTCCACCAACTTCTTACTCAATGCAAGTAGGTGCTTGGTCTTATTGTTCGGATAAGAAACACTCCTGATATACGGGAACAACTCATCAAAATGAGAAGCTGCCATATGTTGAGGGGAGGGGAAGTCACGAAACAAAGCAGGCGTAACTTTATTGATCCGCTCATCAGTACATTGTGCGCTGAGCACAACAGCAACAAGCAACTCAAACGGATTAGAATATTGGAGTTCTGTTTCCGGTTGCGGGTAAGATTCTGAAAAGTAGGTTACGAACGCCTCAAAACGCTCCTTCTTGGTCATTGCCTAAAAATAGACAGTCCTGAACAAATTGAAGTGTCATGCTGAACCTATCTTATTATTCTGATTTCTTATTTACCTGAACCTGCCTTGTCGGCAGGCAGGCTTGTTTCAGGGTCTACTGCAAACAAAACTACTTTAGCACAAATTCTTGCTTGTATATAGAATCCTTGAAACGGTATCTTCAGGCGCTTTCATTACGAAAGCATCCAAGGCATCCATCACACGCTTAAGCTCACTAATTTTATTTTGTAGTTGACTGTCTGTCAGAAGATGCTCACTGATTTCAGTGCGCTCTTCCTCGTCTAGCTCATCATAGAGAAATCTTACAAGGTCATTTTCTGTAAAGGTTTTTGTCATAGGCATTTTGATTCTGCTGAAACTTTTTTCTTAAGTTGATCAAAGCATACCTCATTCTACCTAAAGCCGTATTGATACTTACGTCAGTCGCGTCAGCAATTTCCTGGAAGCTCATTTTCATATAATGTCGCATCATCAGTACTTCCCGCTGCGAATCCGGAAGCTCCTTGATATACCCTTTAAGTAAGTTGTAGGTATCCTGTTTGATATGTTCATCTTCCGCAGATGTTTCAGAGAATTCGAGCGTGTTGAAAACACTGCTTCCATCCTCCATTACGATCATTGGATATCTTTTTTCTTTTCGGAAATGATCAATGGACAAATTGTGCGCTATACGAAGGATCCATGGCAAAAATTTGCCTTCCTCGTTATACCTGCCTGACTTAATTGTGCGAATGGCTTTGATGAATACTTCCTGCATCAGATCTTCTGCAGTGTATCTATCTTTTACAATTAAATAAATGGTAGTAAAAACCCTATCCTTGTGCCTATTGAGGAGTTCCTCAAATGCCTCTTCGTTTCCTCCGATATAGAGTGACAGCAACTCACTGTCGTTCAAACTTGTTTTGTTCATGTAAATCACCTGTTTGTTAACGTAGAGGTCTATATCATATTGTAGGGTTTAGGGGTTTGTAAAAATTTAATTTTGATCTTCAATTTCAGCTAAATCGATGAAATAGGATACCTATTTTTGCCACCGCCTCACTGGAATCTCGTGTTTTAGTGTTCATTAGACAGTGACACCCCTAAAATGGTTGGAATTTTTTAAATCACACATGCACAACTTATTGTTAAGAAATCGGATTTGGCCTGAATGGAAAAGCTCTAGTTATGTACTGATTGTCCTAATTGTAGTCCTGAGCTCCTGTCGGAAAAATGGAGACCCAAACGTCATTTATGAAACCTCAGCATTGAAGATCAGCCGATTAACTGAGAACGTGTTTGTCCATGAGTCCTACCTGGAAACGGAAAGCTTCGGAAAGGTAGTTTGCAATGGACTGGTCGTACGGGACGGAAATGAAGCCGTGATCATTGACACTCCGACAGATGACCCAACTTCGAAAGAATTGTTGCTGGCAGTGAAAAGAAAACTTGGAAGCAGAACCGCTGCGGTAGTTGTTTCACACTTCCATGAGGATTGCCTGGGTGGCTTAAATCAATTTCACAAGTATGGTATTCCTTCATTTTCAAATGCGTTGACCAGAGAGCTGGCAGCTGCCAATAAGAAGCCTTTACCATTGAACGAATTTGATTCTCTCCTCGAACTTAAAGTCGGGACAAAAGTTTTGGTAAATGAATTCTTGGGAGAAGGTCACACAAGGGATAATATTGTGAGCTATTTTCCTTCCGATAGTGTGTTGTTTGGAGGTTGTTTGATAAAGTCACTTGGGGCTGGCAAAGGAAACCTTGAGGATGCCAATGTAGATGAATGGCCTGAGACTGTAAGAAAAGTACTTTTAAAGTATAACGAGGCAATGCATGTTGTTCCTGGTCATGGCGAATCAGGGGATACTTCGTTGCTCAAATACACCATCAACCTCTTCGAAGAAGGGAAAACAAAACAATAAAGAACCTGCCACGCTGAATGAGTGCCACAATCGACGATCTGGACCCGAAAGAATACATCATCATCAAAGGTGCAAGGGTAAACAACCTGAAGAACCTGGATGTCGCGATACCTCGTGATCAATTGGTGGTAATTACCGGATTGTCTGGTTCTGGCAAATCTTCACTTGCATTTGATACGCTGTTTGCCGAAGGCCAGCGAAAATATGTTGAAAGTCTCAGTTCCTATGCCCGCCAATTCCTGGGCAGGATGGAAAAACCTGAGGTGGATTATATCAAAGGTGTGGCTCCTGCGATTGCCATTGAACAAAAAGTTAGCTCAAGGAATCCTCGCTCAACGATTGGGACAACTACAGAGATCTACGACTACCTGAAACTCTTGTTCGCAAGAATCGGGAAGACGATATCCCCGGTTTCTGGTAAACAGGTTAAGAAAGACACAGTTACAGATGTGGTTGACCACATTCTTTCTCACGAAGAGGGGACGAAGCTGACAATTACCACACCACTCAGGAGAAAGGAAAAACGGTCACTGGAGAATGAACTGAAGATCCTCTTGAGCAAAGGGTACACTCGAGTTGCCAAAAAAGAAGAGGTTTTCTTCATCGAAGACCTGTTAGACTCAGGAGAGAAGATCGAAGGGGATTTTGATATTCTAATTGATCGGGCTGTGGTCCAACATGATGAAGCAACTCAATTCAGATTGTCGGATTCCGTTCAGATCGCTTTTTATGAAGGAGAAGGAGACTGCTATGTCAACATTGTTGGAAAAAGAAAGAAGGCTTTTTCCGATCGGTTCGAATTAGATGGGATCGCTTTTGAAGAGCCGACCGTAAACTTTTTCAGTTTCAACAACCCCTATGGGGCATGTAAGAAATGCGAAGGATTTGGGAGAATCCTGGGGATTGACCCGGACCTGGTGATTCCGGACCGAAACCTGTCGGTTTACGAAGGAGCAATTGCTCCCTGGAAAGGAGAGACAACCAAGAAGTGGGTCGAACCATTGATCAAAGACGGGATCAAGTTTGACTTCCCGATCCATCGACCAATAGCAGAACTGGCTAAGGAAGAATACGAACTGCTATGGACTGGAAATGAATATTTCAAAGGCATTGATGCATTCTTCGCTTTCCTCGAATCGAAACTTCACAAGATCCAGTATCGGGTCATGCTTTCACGATATCGTGGGAAAACGACTTGCCCGGATTGTCGTGGAACAAAGCTGAGGAAGGACGCATCGTATGTGAAAGTGGCTGATCATTCAATCACAGACCTGGTGCTGATGCCAGTGAAGAAGCTGCTTCCATTCTTTGAAAAGATCAAGTTATCAAAACATGATAATGAGGTGGCCAAACGGATCCTCGATGAAATTAGAAATCGCCTGACTTACCTGGATAAAGTAGGATTGGGCTACTTGACACTTAATAGGCTAACTAATACCCTTTCAGGAGGTGAGTTCCAACGTATTAAGCTGGCTACTTCATTGGGAAGTGCCTTAGTAGGTTCAATGTACATCCTCGATGAGCCTAGCATTGGTCTGCACCCTCGAGATACTGACCGGTTGATCGAGGTACTTAAAAGCTTGAGAGATGTGGGTAACTCGGTGATTGTGGTAGAACATGAGGAGAAAGTGATGGAAGCAGCGGATCAGATCATTGACATTGGTCCGGAGGCAGGCATCTATGGAGGTGAGCTCGTCTTTCAGGGAAAAGTGAACCAGCTCAACGGCAAAACCAAATCTTATACTTCTAAATATTTAAAGGGAGAAGAAATCATCCCGGTTCCGGAACGGAGACGACCCTGGAGGCAGGCAATCAAGATAGAAGGTGCTCGTGAAAACAACCTCAAGCACATCGATGTAGAGTTTCCATTAGGAGTTTTAACCGTTGTTACGGGTGTAAGTGGTTCCGGCAAGTCCACGTTAGTACGTAAGATCTTAAATCCGGCCGTCGGGAAACTGCTTGGAGTAGCAGGGGAAGCAACCGGAAGATTTGACAACCTAACCGGTAATTACAAGAAAGTTACCCAGATCGAGTTTGTGGATCAGAATCCGATCGGAAAAAGCTCAAGGTCCAACCCTGTCACTTATGTTAAGGCTTACGATGCGATCCGTCAGCTGTTTGCGGAACAGCAACTTTCCAAGACCAACAACTTCAAGCCAGCTCACTTTTCCTTCAATGTAGATGGCGGACGATGCGAGGTATGCGAGGGAGAAGGAACCGTGAAGATAGAGATGCAGTTCATGGCGGACTTGCACCTGACGTGTGAAAATTGTGGAGGAAAGCGATTCAAGAAAGAGATCCTGGAGGTCAAATACAATGACAAAGACATTTCGGAGATCCTGGATCTGTCCGTGGCAGAGGCATTGGAATTCTTTGAGGGGAAAGCGGCGATCACCAATAAGATCCAGCCACTGTATGATGTCGGGCTTGGGTACATCAAGTTGGGCCAAAGTTCCAATTCGTTGAGTGGAGGTGAAGCACAGCGGGTCAAATTGGCTTCCTTCCTCGGCAAAGGGGCAAAACCCAATTCCGGGGAACACATCTTGTTCATCTTTGACGAACCAACGACCGGACTGCACTTTCATGACATAAAGAAATTGCTGGATGCACTGAATGCCCTGGTGGATGCCGGGAATTCTATTGTGATCATTGAGCACAACACCGAGATCATCAAAAACGCTGACTGGATCATCGATCTTGGTCCTGAGGGTGGAGATGAAGGAGGCCATGTTTGCTTCGCCGGACTTCCCGAAGACCTGATCAAATTAGAGGATAATTACACTGCCAAGTACTTAAAAGAAAAGCTTTTATGAGAAAACAAATTGTTGCTGGAAACTGGAAGATGAATTGCACCTTGGATGAAGGAAAGAAGCTCGCTTCGGAGGTCATTCACATGGTAGAGACCGAAGTGAGGTCTGAAGTAGAGGTAATTTTAATCCCTCCCTTTGTTCACCTGGCTTCTATCCAGGGACTGATTGGTTCTACCAATGGCGTTCACCTTGGAGCTCAAAATTGTAATGAGAACGAAAGTGGTGCATTCACCGGTGAGGTTTCAGCCGATATGATTGCCTCATGCGGTGCCAGATATGTAACACTCGGACACAGTGAGCGACGAGAATATTACGGTGAGAAAGATGAATTGCTGGCAAAAAAAGTGAGGCATGTCCTGTCCAAAGGATTGATCCCGATCTTTTGCTGTGGAGAAAAACTGGAAAGCAGGGAAGCCAGCACACAGGAATCGGTCGTTAAAGAACAAGTGGAAAAAGCACTGTTTGGCTTGGATGAATCAGACATCAGAAAAGTGGTGATTGCATACGAACCGGTTTGGGCTATCGGAACGGGGAAAACTGCTACCTCTGATCAGGCACAGGAAATGCATCAATTCATCAGAGACCTGATTGCTGAACAATACTCACAGGAAACCACTGATGAGATCTCCATCTTATACGGAGGTAGTGTGAAACCAACTAATGCTGAAGAGTTATTTAATCAACCAGATGTGGATGGCGGCCTGATCGGTGGAGCAAGTCTCAAATCCAGGGACTTTACCGACATTGTGAAAGCGTTTTAGCCTCTTTGTGCCCTTTGTGCCTCCTTTGTGTCCTTCGTGGTAAAAAACCTCATCCAACCACAACGAACACTAAGTCCATCACAAAGAACTCAAAGTCAAGAACCTTGTGCCCTTTGTACCTCCTTTGTGTCCTTCGTAGTAAAAACCTCATCCAACCACAACGAACACCAGTCTTTCACAAAGAACTCAAAGCAAAACCTTTGTAAACTTCGGGAATCCTTTGTGACCTTTGCGGTTAAATAGAACATCATGGATTTCGCTACCATCAAAGTCAACTGTAATCCGGAACTCATCGATCTGTTGATCGCTGAACTGTTCGAGCTTGGTTTCGATTCCTTTCAGGAATTTGAAAATAGCTTTGAAGGGAGTTGTGATCAAAGTGTCTATGACGAAGAGGCTGTCCGGCAAATCCTCGTGAACTATCCCGACACGACCTTTGAACTAAAGGAAACAGAAAAAGTCAACTGGAACGAAGAATGGGAGAAGAATTATGATCCGATCATCGTAGATAACAAATGCATGGTTCGGGCGACCTTTCATGATCCTGATCCCTCCTATGAATACGAGATCCTGGTCAATCCAAAAATGTCATTCGGTACCGGTCACCACGCTACCACCTACCTGATGCTTTCACATCAAATGAAATTGGATCATACTGATAAGAAAGTGTTAGATGTCGGTTCCGGAACGGGGATCCTCGCAATTATGGCTGCCAAAAGAGGAGCGAAAGAAATTGTTGCAACTGATATCGATGACTGGTGCATTGAGAATAGTACCGAGAACTTTAAACTGAACCAAGTAGAAAGCATTCAGGTTCTTAAAGGAGAGATCAACATGGTTGATCAGACGGATTTTGACATTATTATTGCGAACATCAATAAGAACGTCCTTTTGACTCAGCTGGGAGCTTACTCCGAACGATTAAAAGCAGGTGGTCAACTACTGTTGAGTGGATTTTACACCGAAGACAACCAGGATCTGATTATAGAGGCACAAGAGCATGGATTAACACTTTCCGGATCTGCAGACAAGGAAAACTGGTCAATGCTCGTTTTATTCAAACAGTTTGTCTAAAACTATCGTCTAAACAACTCATACAACATTGGTTTAAATATCTTTAAAGGCTCATGCGGCAGCTTTTATTTTCTGTTTTGCTGACTATGCTCGCTATCTCATCAGGATGGGCGCAACGCTTTTCTGAAGATAAGGATGAATTCAGGGCACAGGCAATTGCACGGCTCAAAGGAATAGGGACCGAAGTTTCTAACAAGATCGCCTTTGACTTTCAAAACGCATGGGATGGAAAATTCACCTCGGCAAACCAGGATAAGGTCCATCAGATTGCCCTGAGAATGCAGCGTAAGGGGTATTCCTTTTACCCGCATTTCTACCACTACTTCAGCTATCTCGCCTATTCCGTCGCACAGGAAAACCTTCAGAGTGCTGAGCTCACTAATTTGTTGGAGATCAACGAGCAGGTGGTCGAAACCTTAACCCAAAAAGAATACGCGGACTTTATATTCGGGCTGAACATCTACTTTGCAAGGAGGTACCTGAGCTTAGAAAAAACATTGGTGGTACAAGCCCCAGGAGGTTCTTATGGTTTCAAACTACTGGACGAATATGTAGAGTTGGATCCTGTAGAAGAAGAGATCTACGAAGAAGACACGTCTGGCTACATCAGCGACGAAGAACTGGCGGCACTCAATCAGCCAACGGATGACTACAATAATGACAATGGAGGAGATACCTGGGGCAATCAAAACGATGACTGGAGCAGTTCGAATGATCCGTGGGATACCTCTAATGATCCTTGGGCAACCAACAATAATGACGATTGGGGAACTAATGATGACTGGGGCACCAACGATGATTGGGGCACGAACGACGATTGGGGTACCAATGATGACTGGGGAAATAGTGGCAATGATGATTGGGGAAGTAATGATTCCTGGGGCAACGATGACCCGTGGGGAACTACTCAGGTGCAGGAAGATCCGGCCCCTGTCCGTCCGACCTATGTAGCTGCAATTTTTGATCACGTTGCAGAAATGAAGAGTCGCTACCTTCCACCTCAGGTTTCGGGCCCGGTCATTGAGATCAAAGAAGCCCAGATGCTGATCGTAACACCAAGGGACTCAATGGAGATCAATAAGGTGGACGGAAGTTTCCTTTTGCAGAACCGAACCTTTGCCGGTACACGGGCAATTGTTGACTGGCCTGGGCAAAACCAAAAATTCAGAGGCGCAACTGTCAGAGGCGCAACTGTTGAATTGGCTGACTTTCACATAAGAAAGGATCGATCCGATTTCTGGACACCAAATGCCAAACTCAAGTTCGACCAGCTATTCTCAGGTGAGATCGAAGGGGTTTTCAAATTCCGAAGTGTCAATCGGCCGAGAAGGGCGCTAAGTAAATTCCCTATGTTCACCTCGAATGAAAACAACGTCAACGTCAAGTTTGATGATGAGAAGGTTTCGTATGTTGGAGGGGTCGAGCTTCAGGGAAATAAGCTTTACGGTCGCTCGGTCTCACAGAAAAATGGCACGCTAACAATCCTGGATGGAAGGGGCAACCAGGTTTTACTCAGATCCAAAAACTTCACTCTCGGCGATTCACTGGTCTATATGGATAGAGGGTCCATGGTGATCCTGCATGGTAGTGATTCGATCTATCATAAAGATGTAGAGGCTAAATATGATCTTCCTACTCAGACATTGACCGTCTTAAGGAATTCAAGTATCACACCATTCCTGTCATCATATTTCGATGTGACGATCAACCTTGACCTCATCAAGTGGAACATGGCGGATGATTCAGTTGCTATGGAGGTCATGAACGCTAAGGACCTGATACCAGCGACCTTTGAGTCGGATGATTTCTTTGACCTGGTCCGGTACAGGAAATTGGCACGCTTCCTCGATTTCCACCCAATTAACAGTGCCGTCTACTATGCCAGAAAGTACAACCTGACAGAATTTTACATCGGTGAGATGGTCCAGGAATACGAGATGGACGAACGCTTTGCCAAGGCTGGCGCAAAGATCCTGGTCCAGTATGGTTTTGCGGATTACAATGCAGAAACAGGGTTGCTCAAATTATATGATAAGGCATTCCACTATTATGACGCTTCGGCTAAAAAAGTAGATTACGACAACCTGATGGTTCCTTCCAAAATTCCGGATGGACCCAATGCTGTTTGGGAGCTAGATAGTGGGAGAATAAATGTTCGTGGTGTTCCACGATTCTATTTGACGACTGATTTCAAAGTATACGGAGCACCGTATGACAGCACGGTTACGCTATTGAAAGGGAGAAATATCGAGTTTGATGGAGTGATCCATGCCGGAGATTTCGAATACCAGGGCGTGGAGCATGAATTTGATTATGAGGAGTTCCTGTTCAACATGCCAAAGATCGACTCAATGCGAATCACGGTACCATTGCAGGACACGACGAATGTTGAAGAAGGATTTGAATCAACAACCCTTGAAAACCAACTGACCGGAACATCGGGGACACTTTATGTTGACAGAAAGGAAAACAAATCTGGAGTTGTTGAAAATGGGAGTTATCCCTACTTCGTCTCGGATAGTGAGGCAGTTGTTTACTTCGATGGTCCTTCTATCCTGAATGGAGCATATGACAAATCCGTGAGATTCATCATCCCTCCGTTCGAAATTGATAGTATCGAGCGTGAGGACGGAGAAAGCATCTCGTTTGAAGGAACCTTCAACTCAGGAGGCATCTTCCCAACCTTTGATGAGACCTTGCATGTTCAGGAAGACAAGTCACTGGGATTTGTACACCAGATCCCGGCCGAAGGTTATAACCTGTATGGAACAGATGCCAAAACTTACGAGGAGATCCACCTTTCGAACAAAGGAATGAGAGGATTCGGACAGATCGATTTCCTTTCTACCACGATTTACTCGGATGACTTCATCTACTATCCGGATTCAGTGACAACTGATGGAACAAGTGGGGTGATCAGCCCGGGAACGATTGGTGGAGCCAGCTACCCTGAAGCGATCCTTGGTACATACGACATGTATTGGCTTCCACGAAAGGACAGTATGTACTTACGAACCGTAAATGAACCATTCAAATTTTACAATTCAACGGCAGAGTTGGATGGTGAGGTCAACATTACAACCAAAGGAGTGTATGGTGGAGGAACCATGCTGACCCGAGGTTCACGTTCTGTTTCAAGTGAATTGACGTTTGAAGAATTTAGATATGGTGCGAGACACGCAGATTTTGAAGTCCTGACGGATGACCCAACCAAACCAGCGATGGCAGGAGACGATATCCGACTGGATTTTGACCTTACGAATAACACAGCCAGGGTAAGACCGGAGCGACAGGGGATCGCCGCTATTTCATTCCCATACGCCCAGATGAAAACATCCATTACAGAGGCCATTTGGGATTTGGAGGATTCGGTGGTTATCATGACGAAACCTGAAGAAATCCCGATCGAGAATTCCTACTTCTTCACCACCCGTGAAGATTTGGATTCGTTGGCTTTCAACGCAGAGCGTGCTGTTTATGACATTAATACCCAGGAGCTAAATGTGCAGGGGATCCCATACATCACCGTTGCTGACTCCAGAATTATTCCTGAGAATAATGAAACAACGATCCTGGCAAATTCAGTGCTCCAAAAGTTTGAAAATGCAGAGATCATTATCGATACGTTGAATGGCTACCACTACCTGGATAGAGCATCCATTCGAGTGATCTCCAGGAACAAGTTTGAAGGCAATGCCTGGTACAAGCAGGTCGTGGGCACCGACACATTCGACATCCGATTCGACAGTTTTGAATTGGTAGATGTTCCCGTTGGTGAGCCGGACAGAAAAGGAGTGGTTCCTACGAAATTGATGACAGTTTCCGGAGGGGAGGTTTTGGAAAACCAGAACTTCATCATTTCTCCGGGCTTTCGTTACAAAGGAAGTGTTTCCATGTATGCTTATAAAGAAGCACTTGAGTTGGACGGGTTAGTTCAGCTTGACCTTGGCTGGAATGATAACTGGGTCTATTTCCTTCGAACAGACGAGGATCCGAACGTAAAACTTCCGTTTGACAATGCCCAGCTAGAGAGTGGCGGGAAAGCATATGCCGGACTTCATAAAAACATTCGGGATGAGCTCTACACCACCTTCGTGGAAAAACGAGAAACAGATTCTGACACAGATTTCTTTAATGCGAGCGGTCTGCTGACCTATTCAGATTCCACAGGAATATATAAGATTGAAAACTATCTCAAATCCACTGGAGAGGCGTACGAAGGAAGTACCATGATGTTTGTGGACAGTTCCAAGACAGTAGTCTTTGAAGGCCCGGTCAACTACCTTGATCCTAAAACAACCGATCTGTCTATTAATGCTTCAGTACTGGGTGTTGGAAATACCGAGACCGGTGAATACGAAGCAGATGCGATGATGGTCATCGATTTCAAACTGGCGACTTCCATTATGGATATCATGGCCCTGGATCTAACAGACATCATTGAACGAATTGGTCCACCACCTGCAAATGATCTCAGCCTGGAGTTGATGTATAAGCTGGCAAATGTGACGGACGATGCGACGGCCAGGTATTATGAAGAATCCAGTTTGAAAGACTACACCTCCCTGGTTTCCACCTCAAGGGCATTGGAAAAGCCGATTGTTATTTCCGGAACGAAAATGAAGTGGGATAAAAAACACAAAGCCTGGCACAACAAGACCAAACTGGGATTATCCAACATTGTGCGGGACGATCTCAACGCTAAGATTGATGGATTCCTGGAGATCAAAAAAGATGAAACCGGCGCGGATGTGATGAACCTGTTCATGCAGGCTGCTCCTGGTGTGTGGTATTATATTGGCTACTCCGAGAACCAGATGATCCTGTTTTCTTCGAACCGTGAGTTCAATGAGGAGGTGGCCTCCAAATCAAATATTGATAAAGCCAAGCCGGGTGAAGTCATCTTCGTGGTAGGAGATGAAAACGAAACACTCAGCTTTATCAATGATTTCCGCTTGAACTACTTCGGCGTTAAAGAACCCTACAACCTCATCTCCCCTGATGACATCAACCTGGAAGGTGAAGACTTTGAGACCATCAAGAAAGAAGATGACGATGGGTTTGGGTTTGAGTGAATCCTAGAAAATGAGCGATAGCGTGCCGACAATGGAGGCCGATGCTACAATCGATCTACATGAAAAAGTAGCGCTGCGCTCCCCGGGGAACAGGGAACGCAGGCTTGAGAAAAGAACAAGAACTTAATCGTATCGCAAGCTGACCTGGTACGTAACCAGGCTTGCATCAAAGTATTCGATTCGCATTTCACCCTGGTCGTCTATCTCGAAGTTGGCAACAAACTCGTCTATTTCAGGAATCTTGATATCGTCGTTTTCGAGCACAAAAACGTCTACACTGCCATCTGCTGAAATACCGGCAATGTATTCCAGGGTAGTTGATGTGTTGTCAGTGAAATTGACGGTCAGATGCTCGGCTTCAAAGCTTAACGAACCGATCCAATCGACCGTGGGGATATTGCCGTCTAGCAGGATGGTGCTTTGTGTGGTCCAGGAAGAGCCTACCAAAAGCAAATGCGCGTCAAGGCTGGCGGTAAGTTGGGTATCATGGTCCCTGAAAACCGTGATGCTTCTGGAAGGGAAAAACTCATCATTTGAGAAAACGCCTAGCTGATAAGTATCGAATATCGCGTTGTGGAACGTGATGGTCCCGTTGGAAATGGACGCTGGATTGGCGTTTTGCATTTGGACGTTGGTTGGAATATTGATAGAGGTGAGTTCACCAGGCACCAGGTACATGGATGTAGTATAAAAGTCGGGAACAGGGTCAAACTCAATAAACACCGTAGAGGCGTAATTCGGGATATCGTAGTTGAAACGCAAAGTATCTGTATCAAGCACCTGGAACGCTTCGTAGAGAAACCCACTGGTTCCGGCATCAAGACGCAGCATGTAATGTCCGGGATGAAACGGCCCCACAACGGCAGAACCTTCATCATTGGTTTGCCCTTCAAATAAATTATTTGTGTCAAAATCAGAACCAACCTCTGCTGCGGCAACTCGCAGGTCCGCTGAGGCGATTGCATTGGAACCATTGGTGAACGAAAGCTCGGCATAGCCGGCAGTCGGGTCATCGGCTACTGGTGTTCCGATACCATCGTCACTGTTACAAGAGGCTAGTACGAAAAGAGAAAGAACGGGAACAAACAATTTGAATTCCTTCATGGCATGTTTTAATTATTTGGTTTTGAACAATTGATTCGCAAAAGTTTAGCTCCTAACGAACCATGCCAAAAAAGGATCAGCTACAAAGTGTCTACAGGGTGAGCGAAGGTTTTTAGTTACTGGCGCATTCTATGATAGATGCAAGTTTATTAATTGTAATTTTCGATGATCAGTAGTTTGCGTGTTGAACGAAAGGTGTACCTCGCTCAATGGTTGCAAATACTCGTGATATGAGTTTGTTTCTTACGGCATTGATTACTGCCATTTTATTTTTTCCTTCACCAACTTTCCTATCAAAGTAAGCCTTTAGTTCTCTATCATGTCGAACCGCATTGATGGCCCCCATGCTCAGAAGTGATTTGGCTTTTTTGTTTGCTAAATGACTTATTCGCGTTCGCCCTTTTATGCTGGATCCGGAGGAGTATTCGAAAGGTGCCACACCTGAATAACAAGCATATTGTCTTGAGTTCTTGAAACAGGTGAAAGACCTGGTGGTCATAATCAGGTAAATAGCTATTTGCGGTCCAACTCCCGGAACAGATTGACATAGCTCAAAAACGTCATTTAATCTATTATCTGATTTGATAAGCTCGATCATCTGGTTGTCCAGTTGCTTGATCTGACTCTTTATGGTTGAAATAGCTTTATCCGCTGACTTGTTTATTTCGACCATCAATCGACGGTCAATAAACTCATTACATTCTTTGGCAGGCATGGCAATGCTGTTTTTGGCCTTTACGAGCCGTTCACGCTGACCATATATGAGCTTTAGTTTCAGCAGCAGCTTTTCTGGGATTGTAGTTATGGTCATGTACTCCTGGAAGAGAAGACCGTATCTGGCAATGGCTTTAGCATCAGCTTTATCATTTTTCCCTCGCTGTATACCAAGTGATTTCTTTATCTGAGCTGCTGGAATAAGGGTATAAACTATTTTCCTTGATGCTAAGAATTCACAAATAGGGAATGCGTAAATCCCAGTATGCTCGATACATACAAGTGTGCGTTCGTTGACTAATTGATTTACTTTTTCAAAGTCGGGTTTCTCATTTTTGATCCTAAGAGATTCAAAACCAGATGATGAACTTACGCATAAATCCAATGTCTTCTTGGAAACGTCAATACCGATCACAGTTTCATACTTTTTCATAACTTTAAATGATTTCATTAATGCCTTTAATAGGCCTTAAAGCCTAATATTCTATTTAATGCAAATCAAAAAGACAGTAGAGGACTTATGCGCCAGATAAGTCTTCAGCTTAGCGCGTGTGATAGTTCACCTCTACTGTTTTTGTTTACCTTGAAAGTATAACTATTTCTATTGATGCTAATCTAAAGGCAAGTGTTTTTCACTTGTGCCTTAGTAGGGATTAGTTGATATCTACTTTATTGAATGAGCACAAGGAATGATTCAATAAGCACAAGTCATGCCTTCGGCAGATAAATCCGAAGACTTGCGCTAGTTGTGGTTACTTGATATTTACTTCATTGAATGATTAATAGGCACAAGGAATGATTTAAAAAGCACAAGTCATGCCTTTCGGCAGATAAATCCGAAGACTTGCGCTAGTTGGGGTAGTTTAACGATCCCGACCAGCAAACGCCTGATCGGGATCGAAAGGTTTATTGAAGTTCAAGAGTCGCTTCATACTCAAGGCCGTCATTGTCATTGTAGTATTCAATAATCATTTGACCATTTTCATGAATTGCTACATTAGAGGTTAATGTGTATGCTTCCAAAAAATATTCCTCGATTATTTCTAATTCGATCACGATTGATCCATCTTCTTGGTGCTCATAAATATCTCCATAATAGGAACTTTCATGACTTGCGCCATTTTCAAAATTTATATAGAAGCTAGGAAATTCAATCGAAACACTTTGGATAAGGTTAGCCACAGGGGTTCCGTCATTAACAGCTGAGATTATAGTTGTAGTTTCTACAGCAGACCAGTTTAGGCCATTTAACGAATTAAGTACTTCATAGTGGAAATCGTTGTTATCAATTGTTTGATCGTATGCCTTTATACTTTGGGCGTTAGTTACATAACCAAAATTTTGAATGCCATCGTTATCAACATAGTATACCAGATCATAGTATCCTGGCAGTACATTTGGAAACACGAGGGTTCCATTTGATACATTGGCGATGTGGGATTGTTCCAGTCGTTGACTTATGGGAATTTTATTGTCGTAAGTGACCTGGTCTGGTATCAGAAGATAAGAAGCTGTCACAAATTGTGGAAAACCAGTTTCGAACGTTACCATTGATCCATAATCCTCCAGATCAAAACTCATCTCCGTATCGCTTTCTGCCAATACCTGGAAGGTCTCAACCAAAACGCCGTTAGCAACCGGATCTAACTCGAACATATAGTGTCCTGGGTGCAATGGACCCATGGTCACGACACCATTCGCATCGGTCTGTCCTTCGAAAATGTTACCCATGTCAAAGTTCGAGCTGAAGGCATTCACCCGGATCGGGGTATTGGCTACCGGTTGGTCACCGCTGGTGAACGTCAGTTCTACATTCCCTGAAGCGTAAATGACCACACTGTCTACAATGATGCTATCCACAATGACACTATCAACTGTGACATTGATATTCTGAATACCCCCATCGTCGTTGTTACAGGCGCCAATGACAAGGGTGATCAACAAGGCAAGAAAAAAGTGGTGATGCAATGCTTTTTTCATGTAAAGAATCATGATTTGTTATGTTTTAAATTATTGAGGCAACAAAGCTGGATCAACGGGTCGGCCTGTGCGAGCTTTGCAAGCCTACATCTGTTCTACAGCGTTCAAATCATTGGCTATTGGACAGCAAAAACAGCGGGCTATCTTTGTTGCCCGTACGAAATTTGTAATCGCATGACCACAATCAATTTTATCGAATCCAATAAGGACCGCTTTCTCGAAGAATTACTCGAGCTTTTGAAGATCCCATCCGTAAGTGCAGACTCCAACTATACCGGAGATGTCAGAAAAGCGGCTGAATTCCTGATACAAAGATTCGAGGAGTTGGATACGCATGCGGAACTATGCGAAACGGACGGTCACCCGATCGTGTATGCGGAAAAGATCATCGATCCTTCCCTGCCAACTGTCCTGGTCTACGGACACTATGACGTTCAGCCGGCAGATCCATTGGAACTTTGGGATTCACCTCCGTTCGAGCCGGTCATCAAAAATGAGCGGATCTACGCCCGTGGTGCCTGTGATGACAAGGGTCAGGCGTACATGCATGTGAAAGCCTATGAAGCGCTTTTGAAAACGGATTCACTGCCTTGTAATGTGAAGTTCATGATAGAGGGTGAAGAAGAAGTGGGTTCAGCCAACCTGGACCGATTCGTTGCAGACAACAAAGAAAAACTGAAGGCAGATGTCATTTTGATATCAGATACCAGCATCATTAACAACGATACTCCGTCTATCACCGTAGGATTGAGGGGATTGAGCTACCTGCAGGTGGAAGTGACCGGTCCGAACCGGGACCTGCATTCGGGTACTTACGGGGGAGCAGTAGGAAACCCGATCAACGTATTAAGTAAAATGATCGCCTCACTGCATGATGACTCGGGAAGAATTACCATCCCGGGATTTTATGACAAAGTGGAGGAACTCTCGAAGGAATACAGAGAAGCAATGAATCGAGCGCCGTTCGATATGGAAGCCTACAAGGCACACCTGGATATTGATGCTGTTCAGGGCGAAGATGGATACACCACGCTGGAGCGGATCGGCATCCGCCCAACACTGGATGTCAATGGTATGTGGGGAGGATATACCGGGGAAGGTGCGAAAACCGTACTTCCGTCCAAAGCGTATGCAAAGATCTCCATGCGTCTGGTCCCACACCAGGACAGTCAGGAGATCACAGATATGTTTATCTCACATATGAAAAGCATTGCACCGCCATCAGTCAACGTGGAAGTGACCCCATTTCATGGAGGAGAGCCATCGGTGATCCCGACAGATTCCGTGGGATATAAAGCTGCCGCCAAAGCGATGGAAAAATCCTGGGGCAAAACACCGATCCCTACACGGGATGGAGGAAGTATTCCAATTGTTGCCTTATTTCAGAAAGAATTGGGACTGGATTCTATTTTGATGGGATTTGGTTTGAATGAAGATGCCATCCACTCTCCGAATGAGAGTTATGGCCTGTTTAACTATTACCGGGGAATTGAAACGATTTCTTATTTCTATCAGTTCTTCACGGACATGTCAAAAGAAAGCTAATGAGAAAAATCGGCCTGTTGCTCGTGCTGGCTGCTCCCTTTTTGGTGGGTGCGCAGATCCTGAAACCGATCAGCTGGGAAGTTGAATTGGATCAACCCAATCCTTCGGTTGGAGATGAAGTGGAGATCCAGTTCAGGTCAACCATTGACGATACCTGGTATCTCTACTCCTCGGATTTTGATCCGGACCTGGGGCCGATGGTCACGGAGTTTACTTTCAATGAAAATGACACTTATGAATTGATCGGTGAGATCGTTCCGGTCAATCCCAAGAAGAAATTTGACTCCCTTTGGATGGGTGAATACACCTATTTCAGCGGGAAAGGGCTGTTTACCCAGCGGGTGAAGATCCTGAAAGAAGATTTCAGCATTTCAGGAATGTATCTGTACCAGGTGTGCTCGGATATCGATGGAAAGTGTATTCCGTTTGAGGAGGATTTTCTCTTGGGAATGGCACAAGAACAGGAAGCCGCTCCATCAGGATCTTTGATCGGGGAGCCGGAAGACACGTCGGATAGCGGCTTGTTTTCCATTTTGATCACGGCGTTGCTGGCCGGGTTTGTGGCATTGCTAACACCCTGTGTTTATCCAATGATCCCGATCACGGTTTCTATCTTCCTGAAGCAAAGCAGGACCCGACAAGAGGGGATCAATAAAGCGATCCTGTACGGACTTTCGATCATCATTTTCTTTAGTTTGATCGGTTTTGTTATCTCGCTACTGTGGGGATTCACGGCACTAAATGCGTTGAGCACTCACTGGTTGTTCAATATGATCATATTCACGGTCTTCATCCTCTTTGCACTCTCGTTTTTTGGATTGTTTGAATTGACACTTCCGTCCGGATTGGTCAACCGGATCGACAGGCAAGCAGATAAAGGAGGGCTGTTTGGCATTTTCTTTATGGCAATCACTTTGGTGGTCGTCAGCTTCTCTTGTACGTTCCCGATCGTTGGAAC
Source organism: Cyclobacteriaceae bacterium (assembly GCA_965267415.1). GTDB lineage: Bacteria > Bacteroidota > Bacteroidia > Cytophagales > Cyclobacteriaceae > Ekhidna. The sequence goes on from OZ253955.1 coordinate 3,030,275, forward strand.
GGCGCTGATCAACACGTTGAATGGTGGAAGTATTGTTGAAGGAACCACGGCGATGTTTGGTTTTTCACTGGCCTTTGCGATACCGTTTACCGGTTTTGCGATCTTCCCAACCTGGCTGAAAACGATCCCGCAATCAGGGGGCTGGATGAATACAGTAAAGGTGATCCTCGGATTTTTAGAGTTGGCATTGGCGATGAAATTCTTAAGTGTTGCTGACCTGGCCTACCACTGGGGAATATTGGACCGTGAGGTCTTTATTGCAATCTGGATCGCCATTTTCGGAGCGCTAGGGCTGTACCTGATCGGTAAGATCAAGCTCGCCGGTGATAGTGATTCAAATAAGATCACGGTGTTTCGCCTGCTTGCAGGAATCGGAACGTTTGCTTTTGTGATCGCACTGATCCCGGGACTGTGGGGAGCGCCTCTAAAGTCACTTTCCGGATTTCTGCCACCAATGACCACCCACAACTTCAACTTACTGGCGGTGGAGGCAGGAGGAAATACCTGCGAAGAACCTAAATACGGTGAGATACTGAGCTGGACACATGGTTTGGATGGATACTTTGATTATGAGCAGGCGCTGGCGTGCGCAAAAGAGCAGGGAAAACCGCTTTTTATCGATTTCACTGGTCACGGATGTGTCAATTGCCGCGAAATGGAACAGCGTGTATGGTCCGATCCTGCAGTACTAGATCGATTGAGTGACGATTTCGTTTTGGTGGCGCTTTATGTTGACGATCGCACCCAGTTACCACGGTCCGATTGGTATACTTCCAACTATGACGGAAGGGAGAAAAAGACCATTGGTCAGCAAAATGCAGACTTCCAAATTGCCCGGTTTAACAATAATGCACAGCCTTTTTATGTCATTTTAGATGACAATGAGGAGCTTTTGGTCCCACCTAAGGCGTATGACCTTAACATCGCCCATTTTGTGGATTTTTTGGATGAAGCATTGAAAAATCACCGAAATAAGCCAGTTTTGCTGCTGGATTAAGTTCAAGACACCTTGAAGAAGAATACTTTCTGGCTGGCTCTCACGCTGTTTACCATTCTGGGCGTTTCGTATGTCTACAGCTATTATCCTGTTGAAACAGTTGAGGAACCACTTCCTGTTGTAGAGGAAATAATCCCGGAACCCACCCTCTTTTACGGTATTGCCATCGATTCTTTTGAAGTTTCAGAAGGAAGAGTGCGATGGAATCAGAACCTATCTGAGATCCTGGATGATTTCAATATTGATCACAATGCCCTGTATGCGATATCAAAAGCTTCCAAAAAGGTTTATGATGTACGGAAACTGAAAGCAGGGGCTGAATACGCAATCATCCATGAAAAAGACTCGCTTAGAACTGCCCGCCAGTTCATCTTTGAGCCGTCTCAGACCGAATATGTCGTTTACAACTTTGCCGATACGATCTTTGCGTCATTGCATGAGAAAAAGGTGGAGCGGGTAGAGCGCTCCCTGGCGTTGGAGATCAAGTCATCCATGTACGAATCGATCGTAGAACAGAATTCTTCTCCTCAATTGGTCAACCGACTGGTAGATGTCTTTGCCTGGCAGGTGGATTTCTTTCGTATCGCCAAAGGGGATAAGCTCAAGGTGGTCTTTGAAGAAGAAATGGTGGATGATGAAGTGATTGGTGTTGGAGCGATCAAAGCAGCGTATTTTGAACACTGGGGAAAAGAATACTATGCGATCCCATACGAAAACAAAGGAAAGACTGATTACTTTGATGAAGAAGGTAAGAGCTTACGAAAGACGTTTTTGAGAGCTCCGTTGAACTTCAGCCGAATAAGCTCCAGGTTTTCACTGAGGAGATTTCACCCGGTTCAAAAAAGATATAAAGCACACCTGGGAACGGATTATGCTGCACCAACCGGCACACCGATCCGCACGGTTGGAGATGGAGTCGTATTGGAGGCAAGATATCATGGCGGGAATGGGAATTATGTGAAGATCAAGCATAACAGTAATTACACCACTCAATATCTGCATATGTCCAGGATTGCGAAGGGGATCAGACCAGGAGTTAAGGTCAAGCAAGGAAAAACCATTGGCTATGTGGGTAGTACAGGACTGGCAAACGGCCCTCATCTCTGCTTCAGGTTTTGGAAGAACGGACGACAAGTAGATGCCCTAAAAGTGGATCTTCCACCATCAGAAGGGATCGATCTTACTGAAATGGAAATGTACAAGAGCTACGCGAATCAAGTGAAGGGCCAACTTGACGGGATTGATTTTCTGGGACCGGAACCTTTGCTTGCCAACATAAAATATCCCTTACCAACAGTTGATTAGCCTGTTCATGTCAAAAACCTGGACTTGAACATTGGCATTTCTTTCCTTATTTCACTTATTTTTGACGTAAACCCTGATAATCACATGCTTAAGTTAACTCTACGGTTACTCCTTATCCTGGCCGTGTTCTATGTCCATGGGCAGGGATCGTCTGATGAGATGGTCAACGTGTCAGGAAAGATCTACAGCGCAAAAGACACGTCCGTAGTAAATGCCAATATTCTATATGAAAAGTTGCCATATTATGACGATATGGGAATGGCCGTTAGTACCACGGAAGGGTTCAATCTTTCGCTGGTAAATGGATATACCTACAATGTTTCCATCAAAAAAGACGGTTTCCTCGACTTCACCGGCGAGGTAGTTGTTTCCGGAGACGGGTCACTTGCTCAAAGTGAAGATTTCTACCTGGAAGTAGATGAGATCGAGTTGATCAAGTTGGAAAACCTCATCTTCGCAAGGTCCAGCCCAAGAATTTCGGAAAGTTCCTATGGCGAACTGGATGAGCTGGCGATCTGGATGAATGAAAACCCTACGGTAACCATTCAGCTGGAAGGGCATACGGATTTCAGGGGAAATGCACAGGCCAACATGGCTTTGTCGCAAGCTCGGGTGGAAGCAGTAAAGGAATACCTTGTCGACCAGCGAGTAAAAAAATCAAGGATCTTCACCAAAGCATTTGGTGGAACTCAACCGCTATCTAGAGAGGACACTGAGGAGGCAAAGACCTTAAATCGAAGAGTAGAAGTCCGAGTAATTAGCCGTTAAATAAAAATTTTCAATGAAGAAATTAAGCTTAATGTTCGTGAGCCTGGCAATTGCTGGTGCATCAATGGCTCAGGAAACGATCGTTTGGGGTAACGAAGTGATCGATGTTTCCAGCGAATTTTCACCCTACGAATACTCCGCCATTCAGGTACTGCACCGACCAAACGTACTCCCGGGAGGAGGAGAAAACCCGAACGCATGGAGACCAAAGCGGGAAGATAAGGAAGAGTACATCATGGTTTCGTTCGCAACACCGATCAAAGCCAAGCAGGTAGCGATCGCGGAATCGGAAAATCCGGGAGCAGTGAAACAGGTCATTGCTTACGATGCGGACTACAACGAATACACCTTATTTGAATTGACTCCCCGCACATTGCCAATCGAATCCCGATTGTTAAACCTCTTCTTTGAAGAAACACCTTACGAAATTCAGGCAATACGTGTGATCCTTGAAGGATCGGCAAGTCCGGGATACAACGCATTGGATGCTATCGGGATCTCCAATTCGAATATTCCAATTAATGTGCTCATCAACCTGGCTGCAGGGATAAGTACTACAGTCGAAGCTGACAATCTTGGAGCGAATGTGAATAGTAGCTACCCTGAGCATAGCCCGATCGTATCGCCTGACGGAAAACGAATGTATTTTTCACGTCAGTATCATCCGGATAATGTTGGTGGTGAGAATGATTCGGAGGACATCTGGGTTTCCGAATTGGATGAAGAGACTGGAGAATGGCAGCCTGCCAGGAACGTTGGGCCTCCATTGAATACGGAAGGGCCAAACTTTATCAGTTCAATAAGCATGGTTGGCGGAGAAGAGATCGTGATCCTTGGCAACAGATATGGCAAGAAAGGAAGGATGTTCACAGGGGTTTCCATGTCCAAAAGAAACGGAGATAGCTTCGAAGACCCGGTTGATATTGAAATTGAAGATGAATACAACTATTCGCCAAACGCAGATTACTTTCTTGTTCCCGGCGGAGAGGCGATGCTATTGTCAGCAGAACGAGACGATAGCTATGGGAAAAGAGACCTGTATGTATCCTTTAAAAGAAACAACGGAACCTGGAGTGTTCCGCTAAACCTTGGTTCGGATATCAACTCTTCCGGAGAGGATGAGTCACCGTTCCTCGCGGAAGATGGCAAAACGCTTTACTTCTCTTCCGATGGTTATAACGGCTATGGAGGAGCAGACATCTATGCATCTATCAAGCAAGATGACAGTTGGACTAAATGGTCAACTCCGGAGAATATGGGTCAAAGTGTCAATAAGGAGGGAGATGACGAATACTTTAGCATTCCTGCAGGTGGCCAATACCTGTATTTCACTCGTGGTGAAGAAGGAGAAGACACAGATATTTACACCTTCAAAGTAGATGAGCTATTCGTTGATGATGAATCTCCATTGATAGCATCAGTCGAGCATCTTATCGGTGAGCCGACCGAACCTGTAGCAGCAGAACCTGACCCTACGCCAACTCCAATGGTGGTGCTGATACGTGGACGAGTAATCGATGGCAAGACCGGTAATCCGGCCGGAGGGGCAAAAGTTACTATGGAAACACTCCCTGGCGGAGGAGATGTAGGAAGCGTACAGACAGACGCTGCCACCGGAAGCTTCAGCTTTACTACCAATGCTGCCGGGCTTTACGGACTTACCGCTGAAGCAGAAGGGTATGTTTCCCAGGATGAAAATGTAGACCTGCGTTCCCTAAGCGCTTCGGATACGGTTGAAAGAGATATCACGATCGTACCAATTGAGAAAGAAGAAGTGATCGTATTGAACAACGTTTTCTTTGACTTTGACAAAGCAGATCTAAAAGATGAGTCTCTGCCGGTTCTCGACCGTGTCCTTGGATACATCAACGACGATCAGATCGATGCAATCGAGATCTCAGGACATACCGATTCTACCGGCCCAGAGAGTTACAACATGACATTGTCCAGAAGAAGGGCTCAGGCTGTAGTGAATTACTTCTTGTCCAAAGGGGTTTCTAAAGATCAACTTTCACTGAAGGCCTTTGGAGAGACTCAACCCGTTGTGGCGAACGATACCCCGGCAAATCGAGCGAAGAACCGACGAGTGGAATTTAAGATTCTCTAAAAAAAATCATAAATCGAAGTATCAAGTCAGTCCTCTTAGGGCTGACTTTTTTACTTTTATCCCATGGATATGTTGACCCAGACCAGAATACGGGAGCTTTTTGAGAATTGCAGGGATCGGTCTTTGGCGTTACGTGTTTCTGGTGTTAAAGAGAGAAGAGAGAAACTAAGGAAACTTGAACGGTGGATCCGTGACCATCGGGAGGACATTCAGAAGGCGGTATATAATGATCTTCAAAAGCCGACGCAGGAATCTGACCTGACAGAGATCTATGTTGTTCTTTCAGAGATCAAGAAGGCACGCAAGAATTTGAGAAACTGGATGATGCCAAAAAAGGTAGCTCCGGGAAGTATTGTTTTTTGGGGAACGCGAGCTGAAACATATCCTGAACCTAAAGGGGTCTGCCTGATCATTTCCCCATGGAATTATCCGTTCCAATTGGCTATTGGTCCGCTGGTGTCTGCAATAGCTGCTGGAAACACGGCAATTATCAAACCTTCCGAGTTTTCCGAGAATACCTCCGAATTGATCGAGAAGATGTGTGCTGAAGTGTTCGCCAAAGATGAAGTGGGGGTGATTCAGGGTGCCGTTGATGAGGCAAAAGAACTGTTGACTTTACCTTTCAATCATATCTTCTTTACAGGAAGTCCTGCCGTTGGTAAAATTGTCATGGAAGCAGCGGCAAAGCATCTTGCATCGGTAACACTGGAACTTGGAGGTAAATCTCCTACAATTATTGATGAGACGGCCAATATAACAGATGCCGGAGCGAAGATCGCATGGGGCAAATGGCTGAATGCCGGTCAGGTTTGTATCGCTCCCGATTACCTGCTTGTCCACGAGAAAGTGAAGAATCGGCTGATTGAAGAATTGATCTATCAATCTGAGAAACTGTACGGTGATCAAAAGAACTATGGAGCAATAATTAACCGATTGCATCACAATAGGATCAATGACCTGATGGCGGATGCGATTGAAAAAGGAGCCGACATTGAGTTTGGTGGTAAGTCGGATCGAGCCAATCTTCGGTTTACACCAACACTTCTAAGCAACGTCTCAATGGAATCACGGGTAATGACTGAAGAAATTTTCGGTCCCATTCTGCCAATGATCCCTTACGCTGACCTGGACAAGGCCATTGATATTATTAACGAAAAGGAGAAGCCATTGTCGCTGTATGTCTATTCCAAAAGCAGGAAGAACATCCGGCGCATCAAAAAGGAAACTTCCTCAGGGATGATGTCAATAAACGATAATGTCATTCAATTTGCACATCCGAATCTTCCGATCGGGGGTGTGAACAACAGTGGGTTTGGAAAAGCGCATGGCTATGAAGGCTTCTTAGCCTTCAGCAATCAAAAAGCTATTGTGAAACAACGTATCGGCCTGACCATTCCCAAAACAGTTTATCCGCCTTTTGGAAAATTCAAAACCTGGGTTGTCAATTTATTAGTCAAATATTTTTGAGTTCTGTAATACCGATGAAAAAGATTGTATCAATACTTTTCGTCACCACGCTAATTTCGTGTTCTGTTTCTTCCAATGAAGATCGCCCTTCAAGTTGGCATGGCGACTGGAATGCCCGGTGGGAAACACCTCCTGCCTCTTATCCCGGACTGGATTCGACCATGACCTTTTATATGAATGGAAGTTTTGTCATTACGGCCGATAGTCTCACCGTAAATGCCAATGGATTTGAGGGTTGTATCTTCAATTCCGATACACTGACCCATACTCAGTCCTGGTCCGTGTCAAATGATACGTTGTTCTTGTTGAGCGCTCCACAACAAGCCGGGATCACCTACACGGTTAAGTCCTTCAGAAGCGATCGAATTGAGCTTCAACTGATGGAAGATATTTTTGTAACGTTGACAAAGTAGTATATCAACTTACTGTTAAAAATCGTTGGCTAATTATTAGTTGCCTGCCATTCTCCCTAACTTGGTATAAGTAATTCTTAAAGTCATGAAAAAAGTGTTCATCATAGCCGGGATCGTTTTCGGCATTCTCCTCGTCGCTATCATCACTATCCCGATGATTTTCAAAGACGATATCCGCAAGGCTCTCGACGATGCAATCGCTGAGAACGTAAATGCAAGTGTTTACTATGATGCAGATCAATTCAGCCTTTCGCTCATCAAGAATTTCCCCAATTTCACTGTCAGTCTAGGTGATTTTGGAGTTGCAGGGATCGAAGAATTTGTCGGTGATACTCTTGTGGACGTAGATAACTTTCAGATTACCGTTGACCTGATGTCTGTGATATCCGGAGATCAGATCAAGATCAATGAAGTACGACTGGACGAGCCAAGGATCACCGTACTGGTCATGCCTGACGGAAAGGCTAATTATGATATCGCTAAAGCAAGTGGAGAAACAGAAGCGCCGGAGGAGGAAGTGACAGAAGAGTCCGGTGACAGTAACATCAGCATTGGTATTGAGAAGTGGTCGATCAATGACGGTCAGCTGATCTATATCGATCAATCCATGAACTTTTACACAACACTGATCGGGTTAAATCATAGTGGTTCTGGCGATTTTACCCTGGATGTGTTTGACTTACGAACCGAGACGGACATTGCAGGAGTTTCTCTTGGCTTTGAAGGAGAAGAGTACCTGTCTGATAAGCGGTTTTATGCGGATGTGACCCTAAATATGGACTTGAGCCAGATGAAGTTCACCTTCAAGGAAAACAGAATCGCTTTAAATGATTTTGCAATGGGTGCCGATGGATTCATCAGCATGCCTGGTGATGATATTGAGATGGACATCACATTTGGTGGTCAGGACATCAATATGAAAAGTATCTTGTCGCTGATCCCCGGGGCTTACCAGGAATACCTGGACGGTGTTAAAGCCGGAGGAGAGATCAGCTTTGATGGTTATGTAAAAGGGGTTTTTAATGATAACTCCATGCCGAAGGTGGCAGCCAATCTTGCTGTGAACAATGGTTCAATAACCTACGAGGAGTACCCGATCCCGATGGAAGCGATCGAGATCCAAACGAGTTTCAACTACCCATCGGCGGACCTTCGTGAAACGAGCTTCAATGTAGACAAATTCCATATGCTGGTTGATGGAGAAGAACTCTCTGCATTCCTGAAGTTCAAAAACCTGGAAGACTACACCTGGGAGTTCGGTTTTGACGGAAATGCTGACCTGGAGAAGATCACTAAGATCATCCCTCTAGAGGGAATGGAACTGAAAGGAAAGATCAATGCGAAATTGAATACTTCCGGAAAAATGTCTGATGTGGAGGCTGAGCGTTACTCACAATTACCAACGGAAGGAAGCATGTCGATCGATGGCTTTGAATTTATCAGTCCGGATCTTCCTCAGGGGTTTGGTATTCAGACAGCCAGTTTAAACTTCAACCCCTCGGAGATCAATTTGATAGAGTTTGTTGCCAATGCAGGCAAGTCAGACCTGCGTTTAGATGGGAAAGTAACGAACTATATGGGGTTTGCTTTGGGTGATAATGAACTGCTTGTTGGAAAACTGAATTTCAATTCATCCTTACTGGATCTCAACGAATGGATGTCCGAGGAAGAGGGAGAAACAGTTGAGGAGGATGAGACTACCGAATCCGAACCATTAGAGGTAGTTAAGATCCCTGAAAACATTGATTTCACCCTACAGTCGAATATTGACAAAATCGCTTACACCAATCTTTCACTGGATGAATTCAAGGGACGAGTTCTGGTTCGAGACGGAGCAATTATTCTGGATCAGAACAGTTTCAAGATGTTGGATGGAACGTTCTCACTCGCTGGTTCTTACCGAACCAAAGACCTGGAGAAGCCGAAGTACGATTTCAGTTTTGATATCAAAGAACTTTCGATCGCGAATGCGTTTAGTTCTTTTGAAACGGTGCAGCAATATGTACCTATCGCCAAACAAGTGACTGGTAAATTTTCTACCAACTTTAAAGTAGACGGAAGCTTAGGAGAGGATATGATGCCACTAATGGATGAAATGAACCTCGCAGGTCTGGTTAACGTTGCTCAGGCCTCTTTGCAACAAGGAGATTTCCTGAACAAGGTTTCCGCTTTAACTAGCTTGAAAAGCGGAGCTTCAAATCAAAGCGGGAAAGGCATCTCACTTAAGGACGTATTGGTTTCAACTTCAATCAAGAATGGACGATTATTTGTCGACCCATTTGATTTGGAAGTCAATGGGCAAAAAGCAACACTGGCCGGGAGCAACAGCCTGGATGGTAACCTTGATTATGAAATGGTGATGAAGGATATTCCAACGGGGGCAATCGGAAACGCATTAAACAGTGCACTCAGCTCCGTGACCGGTGGAAAGAAGCTAATATCCGATAAAATAGATCTCGATATTGGGATCGAAGGAAATTACTCGGACCCCAAGGTTCGATTACTTGGTTCAAGTCCATCCTCAGCGGGATCCGGAGGAGCTAAGGCAGCACTCCAGCAGCAGCTAACCAATAAAGTGGATGAAGAAAAGGCCAGGGCAGAGGCAGAACTTGCGAAGCAGAAAGCAGAGGCAGAAGCCAAATTAGCTGCGGAGAAGGCAGCAGCAGAAGCAAAAGCCAAAGCAGCAGCGGATGAAGCCAAAGCAGAGGCGGAAGCTAAGAAGAAGGCGGCTGAAGCTGAAGCGAAACGTAAGTTGGAAGAGGAGAAAAAGAAAGCAGAAGAAGCTGTCAAAGACAAAGTAAAGAATCTATTCAAGAAAAAAGGTGGAGGTTTCTGACCACTACCAGCGTTGCAGTACCTGCATTCGGTGCGCGTCCAGCTTTAGGAAAATAAAAAGCAGGATCGTAAAGGCCCAGAGCGAAGAACCACCATAACTAAAGAATGGTAGCGGTATTCCTACCACTGGAAACAGACCAATAGTCATGGCAATGTTGACCGCAAAGTGGAAGAAGATAATTCCCATTACCCCATAGCCGTAGATTCGGGCAAACACGGACTTCTGTCGTTCAGCCAGGTAGACGATCCGCATGACGAGCGCTGTGAAGAGGCCCAGGAGAATGATGCTTCCTAGCCATCCGTGTTCTTCGCCTATGGTACAAAAAATAAAATCAGTGGTTTGCTCCGGAACGAAATCAAACTTGGTTTGTGTGCCCTGAAGGAAGCCTTTTCCAACCAGCCCTCCGGACCCTATCGCAATTTTTGACTGTGTGACGTTCCAACCCGCCCCTAGCGGATCAATGTTAGGGTTGACCAATGAAAGAATACGATTTTGTTGGTGAGGTTTCAGTACATCTGTTAGAATGAAATCAACGCTTCGAATGGAAGCGATCACCAGGAACCCAATGATCAATATCCACCCAAGTCGTCGGGGCTTCCTGGCATTCAGTCCGAGGGACAATACGATAATGATGCTGGCAAGCACAAGTAGCACGGTTTGATTCACCATTAGGGTAAGCACGAAGATCAGGGCGACTCCTAGCGCGATGATCAGCAAAACAGGAGGCAGACCCTCTCGGAACATAGGGACGATCAAAGCAGTGAAAACAAGAGCTGTACCGGTATCTCCCTGAAGGATCGTCAGCGTAAGTGGGAGCAATATGATAGCAAAACTTACTAATAGTGTTTTGAGGTCTGATAGTCGCTTGGTGGCGGGCTCCAGGTATCTCGCAAGCATTAGCGCTGTGGCGAACTTGGCAAACTCAGAAGGCTGAATTCCAAAGCTTCCTATTCCAACCCAGGATCTTGAACCTGCCACTTCCTTTCCTGCAATAAGTATAAACAACAGCAGCCCGATGAGAACCAGGTAGATCACATTGGCGAAAGAATCAAAAAAACGGAAATCAAAGAAAAAGATGCCCCAGGCGATCAGCACGGAAGTACATATCCAAATAAATTGCCGGCCGGCGCTGGTGTCAAAATCAAAAATGCCTGAATTAATATCCGGATCGTATTCTGCCGCATAGATATTTAACCACCCCATTAAAACTAACAGGGCGAAGAGTAACACAGTTACCCAATCAATTTTCTGCGATAACGAGTCGTGCCTCATTTGGCAGGTATCTTTTCTTTAGAACATATTCCTCAAGCCAGGGCCGGGATATTTCTCCCATAATGTACTTTTCCGCAATCAGGCTAGCCACCGAAACAGCTGCTCTTCCTCCTTGACCGGCATTTTCCACATAAGCTGCAATAGCAATCTGCGGTTCATCTTTGGGAGCGAATCCCATAAAACCGGAATGGTCTTCCCCATGCGGATTTTGTACCGTACTTGTCTTACCACACAAGTAAAGGCTGTCCAGATATCCCCGTATACCGGATCCCATTTGAACAACTTTTTCCATCCCACCAATGATCACTTCAAAGTGTTTTCTATCAAAAGGAAGCTCTTTCTTTTCAATAAGCGGATTTGCCTGACCATCTACATGGTCCACAATGTGTGGTGTGTAATAATATCCTCTGTTCGCAAGGATAGCTCCCAGGTTGGCCATTTGAATAGGAGTCACCAATAATTCTCCCTGACCAATGCTTAGAGAGCCCAGGTTGGAATATTTCCATCTATTCACACCATAAACCCGATCATAATACTCAATGGATGGGATGTTTCCGGTTATCTCATTTGGGAGATCAACACCCAGACGTTGACCAAGACCAAACTCCATGACAAGTGATCGCCACTTTTCAAAACCAATCCGGCTATCCAGGAAAGCGCTTTCCTCGAAACCCCGCTGGACCATCCGGCGCATTACCAGGTAGAAATAGTTGTTAGAAGACAATGTAATGGCCCGCTCCATTTGGTATTCACCCGGAGGAGCCAGGTCACCAATGTTTGATCCGTCAGTGGTGATAACTTCCAACGGATTGACAACACCTTCATGCATAGCGATGACCCCTTGTACCGTTTTAAACATTGAGCCGGGAGGATACCGGGCCTGCAGTGGTCGATTGAACAACGGCTTTGCCTGATCATTGGCAAGTGCTGGAAAGTTCCTGCTTAATTCCTTACCGCTGAGAAGTGCAGGATCATAGGATGGGGCAGAAACGAATGCCAGGATATTGCCTGTTGCAGGTTCAATAGCCACGACACTTCCAATCTTGCCTTCCATTAGTTTTTCAGCATATTGCTGAATGTCTGAATTGATCGTCAGGTGGATATCTAACCCAGGGTCTGGAAGGGTATCGAACCGTCCGTCCCTGAAGTCTCCTTTCACCACACCCTGGACATTAACGACTTTGAAAAATGCTCCTCGTTTGCCTCGCAAAGTCTCTTCATACGACTTCTCTATTCCTCCAATACCGACATAGTCTCCTGACCGGTAGTAATTTGTTGTGTCTGAATCAATGAAGCTGGCACTGACCTCTCCTACATAACCAAGCACATTTGCCATTCCCTTTGTTTCATAAGACCGGATGGTTCTGGCCTGTACATTGAATCCGGGGTATCTCACCAAATTATCTTGCAACCTGGCGAACATGTCATTGGGGATCTGCTCGATGAAGTTGGATGCCAGGATTTGAGAGTATCTTCTGGCCGATTTCATCTTTTCTTCGAACTCTTCCTGTGTTATTTCCAATAACTCGCAAAAAGCCAGTGTATCCTGGATCTCAACTTCCTTAGGGACCACTTTCAAGTCATATACGGGAGAATTATAGACGATCAGAGAGTTTTCTGAGTCGAAGATCATTCCACGGTAAGGGTACTGAATGATTTTCTGGACCACATTGTTCTCTGCGGCGATCTTGTAGTTTTCATCAATTAGCTGGATACTAAACAATCGGATTGAAAACGAGAGGACGATCCCAATGATAAAAATCCGAATGATAAGTACCCTACTGCTCATCTCCTACGTGGCTTTGGAACGATCAAATAATTCAAAACGAAAATGATAGTAAAGCTAAATAATGAACTAAAAAACACTTTTGACATCAGGAAGCCGAATAATTGAAAGCCTCCATTTTCTAATACGAAAATGATCAGGTGATGTATAAAAACCAATGGCAAAGCGTAAGCAAGTAACCCTCGCTTTCTTAACGAAACATGGTTCAGGTTGATCAATTCTTCTGTGTCGTCGTTGACCATCCTTAGCCAGCCGGTTCTTATAAAAGCAATGAAAACACACGCACCCGCATGAATACCAGGAGTATTGGAAAAAACATCTACCAGGAGGCCGGAGAAAAAGCCAATAAGCATGATGTAGTTTCTGCTCAACGTCCACGGGAGAAGCAGGATGAATCCAATGTAGAAGAAACCAAAAGCCTTATCACCGAGGGTGACCCGATAAAGTAGAGGCAATTGGATCAGCAACATCGAGATCAAATTGAATATTTGTTCACGTATGTTGATCCTACTCATTGTACTGCAAGGCTATCTTTTTCTTCTTTGAATTCATCTTTGATCACAAAGACATAGGGGATCGAGGTGAAATCTGTACTGAGTTTGACCCGAGCTTCATAGAAAGTCATGTGATCTTCCAGGTCAAATGAAGCAACGGTTCCTACTAAGATACCTTGAGGAAATACAGAGTTAAAGCCTGAGGTCACCACAGTATCACCTACCTGTAGGTTAATGTGACGGGGAATATATTTCAGCAAGGCTTCATCGTACGTTAGCTGATCCCACTGCACGGTACACTTAGTGCTTGATTTTTTCAGGCTGGAAGAAACCATCAAATTGGGGTGGAGGACTGAGTAGACTGTCGCATAATTTCGGGATACTGATTTGACCTGTCCCACGACCCCAAACCCTGAGATGACACCCATGCCCGGCTCTACCCCCAGGCGGGTTCCTGCTTCAATGGTCAGAAAATTTGTTGAGCGTCGAAAAGTGTTATCAATCACACCTGCGCCAATGATACTATACTTCTCTGTCGAGTCGATCCTGCCTGACGACTGATTTTGGAGGACACTTAACTGAGCCTGTAACAAAGCATTCTCTAACGTCAGTTGTTCATTGATCGCTAGTAGGTCAAAATAGTCGGAAACATCCTGCGAAGTGGCTGACACTCCAGCCGCAACCGCATTGCTTGAATTAAGAAAATTAGCGTTGTGTCGTTGATTGAAGCTAAATATGAGCCAAATACAAATGACTTCAAGTCCAATAAAGATGGCAATTGTTCTTCTGCGATATAGAAAGTCCAGAAGCTTTCTCATATCGCTTCTAGGTCATAAGTACCGGCTTATACTGAGCTAGGTTTTTTAGGGCTGTGCCAGTACCTCTTACTACAGCTCTAAGAGGATCTTCCGCAATATGGATCGGTAGTTTTGTCTTCATAGCCAGTCGTCTGTCTAAACCTCTAAGCATAGCTCCACCACCTGTAAGGTAGATACCATTATCATAGATGTCTGCCGAAAGTTCCGGAGGAGAAATCTCCAAAGCCTTTAGAACCGCTTCTTCAATCTTTGAAACGGACTTATCAATCGCAAATGCGATCTCCGAATAAGAGATCTTGATCACTTTAGGAATACCTGTCATAAGGTCTCTCCCCCTGATCTCGTAATCTTCCGGTCCATCCTCCAGTTCAGTCAATGCTGAACCTACCTCAATTTTCACCTTCTCTGCTGTTCGTTCGCCGATCAGGAGGTTGTGTTGTCTTCGCATGTAATCGAGAATGTCCTTATTGAAGGAATCGCCGGCAACTCGTATCGACTGGTCACAGACAATACCACTGAGAGCGATAACAGCAATTTCTGTCGTTCCACCTCCGATATCAACAACCATACTTCCGACAGGCTGATCAATATCAATACCTATACCAATTGCAGCTGCAATAGGCTCATGGATCATGTAGACTTCTTTGGCTCCGGCATGTTCAGCTGAGTCACGAACTGCACGCTTTTCTACTTCCGTGATTCCAGAAGGGATACAAATGATCATTCGATGGGAAGCAGGGAAGATATTCTTCTTTCCACCGTCCATCATTTTGATCATACCACGTATCATATGTTCTGCTGCATGGAAGTCAGCGATCACTCCGTCTTTCAGCGGCCGGATCGTCTTAATATTCTCATGCGTTTTTTCGTGCATGCGCATCGCTTCCTTTCCAATTGCCAAGACTTTATTGGAACTTTTATCAATCGCGATGATCGAAGGTTCATCCACCAACACTTTATCCTTACTGATAATCAAGGTGTTAGCAGTACCTAAATCAATTGCAATATCACTCTGGAAAAAATCAAACAGACCCATGTAGGCTTACTCAAAATTTGCCACGAATTTAGTGTGATTTTGCTTAACGTAAGGCTTTAAGTACGTGAGTTTGAAAAAGGAAGGAATCACTTACACTTTTTTGGCTTCCAATGCTTTGATCGTTCGGATTCTTGTTCTCAGATCTCCAATCGTTTCTTTGGAAAGTTCCATGTAGATCCTAAAGCTGTCATTTGCCACCAACTCTTCACTGATCAGCATTTCAAATGCCCTGTTTTGAGATTTCTGTACTGCCCTTATGTTGTTAACCGCATCTTTAGCCGTCTTAATACCGGGAATGGCATTCTTTACTTTTAGTAGCTCTTCGTAGAACTCATCTACTTTATCCTTTTTCTTTTGAGCCTGCCATTTGGTAAGTGATACCAAACCACCGACAATGGCGATTACGATAGAAAAGATCACGCCTCCCAGCTCCGCATAGCGCTCAAAAAAGCTAGGCTCATCCCGATCGAGAAAGATTCTTGCTCCTTCATGAAGAGGGAAATTAAGTTTCGAGCGATCGAAATCTTCGCGCATTCCAACATATAGCAAAGGGTCTATTGAGGCAAACGTCTGCCTGTTTCTCAGCATCGTTTTAGTCAGGTCTGTCACAGCTACCGTACCCATTCCAGAACGGACCATCATCACAACATCTATGGAAAGGGTTACAACAGGTTCAGAAGTAAGTCCACCATACGTGTTTTCAGGAATAACAAAAGGATCCAATCTTGGATATTTCAAAGAAATACCCTCAACGGATGACCCCCCCCTGGAAAACTCATCAATATCATCGAAAGAGTAAAGTTCAAAATCTCTGAACCCAATTAACTCATGGTCAGTGAGCAACGTCGATAGCAAAACGATGACGTCACTTTGGATAATATTGAAAGTGATGTTAATCCGACTTTGATCAAGCCCGTAGAAGTTGAACAGGTCCATCATTAAATGATAGGAGGGCGAACCTCTTCGACCAACAAAGACCACCTTATCATAGATCAGCTCATCGAAAGATTGAGGATCCAGGCCTTTTTTGTAAAAGACGTGAAGTACCTCGGAATAAAAGGAAAAGGCACTATTAACTCCTTCCTGATAAGGGATGTAGTTCTCTACGAGAGCCATATCAACCGAACTTGCAAGCAAGCTATCAACATTTGCATCGGTGTGGACCCCCTCTACAAGGTTGATCTGAACATTGAAAAACTCATCTTCCAGGATGTGCTTCATGTTCCTCGCGACCTCTGCATTTGGCCCTTTTGGGTTGTAGATAAAAGAAAACGTGGTAGTGGTCGGATTACATGCGGTTAGCACAAAAAATGACAGCACTCCCAGGTAATAAAATCGCTTCATGGCCGCTATATACGTAAACGATAAAAATACCGACAAAAAAGCAATGTCAACCGCTAGACACTTGCTAAAAAATCATTTAAAAGCCGTTTTCGATTAAATTGCACTATTTTAGGAGCTGTTTAAAACACCGCTAGTAATCTAACGATCAATTTTTGATGAAAAACGTTTCCTTCTCGGATAAGCTGAAGTACAAATTTGATAGTTTCGTTTCTAAAGGAACTGTCAATATGATCAAGGGACTCGCCATTGTCACTTTGGTTTCAGTTGTCCTTTTCGCATTCACCTTGCTGGCTATGGGGCTTCACCCGGATCATCAGATCGCCAATAGTGAGTTTGGCGTTTTTGAATCTATATGGGTCAATCTTACCCACATGCTTGATCCTGGAACAGTGGGAGAACATGAAGACAATTGGCCATTCCAGATCTTTATGATGTTTGTCACGATCCTCGGGTTGGTCGTTATCAGTACGTTGATCGGTTTGGTATCAAATGGTATCCTTACAAAACTTGAAGTCCTCAGAAAAGGCCGTTCCTTCGTCATTGAAAGTGATCATGTTCTGATCCTTGGATGGTCATCTAAGATCTTCACAATTATTCCGGAGATCGTGGAAGCGAATGAAAACCAGCGGAGAGGAGTTATTGTCATCCTTGCGGATATGGATAAGGTACTGATGGAGGATGAGATCAAAGATAAAGTTGGGAATACGAGGAACACGGAGGTGATCTGCCGAACGGGTAATCCGATTGATGTACATGATCTTCAAATTGCAAATCCATTCGAATCAAAGTCGATCATCATTCTCGATAAAGACAATGAGAACTCAGATAGCCAGATCATCAAGACGATCGTGGCAATCGTGACTAACCCGAATAGAAGGAAAGAACCGTACCACATCACTGCGGAGATGGAGGATAAGAAGAACTTTGATGTGGCAAAAATGGTAGGTGGCAGAGAGGTGGAGCTGATCCTGTCAGATGAAATTATTTCCAGGATAATGGTTCAAACCAGCCGTCAGTCAGGGCTAAGTGTGGTTTACCAGGATCTGATGGACTTTGATGGAGATGAGATTTATTTCGAGGAGGCGCCAACACTATACGGTAAAACGTTTCGGGAGATCTTATTTGCCTACGAAGATTCTTCAATCATGGGGATCCAGTATGCAGATATGACGGTTGAGATCAACCCACCAATGGATACCATATTTGGAGAAGGTGATAAGGTGATCGGTATCACGGAAGATGACGACACACTTGTCCCAAACTCTGACCCTAACCTGGATCTTCACGAGAGTAACATCATCTATACGGAACCTGAGCCTGGAAACCCGGAAAGGATTTTGTTGGTTGGTTGGAACAATAGAGCAAGGTATATCCTGAAGGAACTTGACAATTATGTTCCTATTGGCTCCACTGTCGGTGTGGTATCGAAATTTGATGATGCTCAGAAAACGATCGACAATCTTAATAAGGATGTGAAAAATATCTCGATTGATTTTGAGGTACAGGATACAACTGATCGGGAAACACTAATGGAAATGAAGTTGGAGAATTATGACTTCATTATTCTTTTATGTTACCAAAACTACTTCCCAATACAGGAAGCAGATGCACAAACACTGATTACACTCTTACACCTAAGGAACTTCACCGAGCAAAAAGGCTACAAGTACAAGATCGTAAGTGAAATGCTTGACATCAGAAATCGACAACTTGCTGATATCACCAGTGCCGATGACTTTATCGTAAGTGATAAGCTGGTCAGCTTGCTCATGAGCCAGGTGAGTGAGAATAAGTATCTCATGCGTGTATTTGAGGATTTGTTTGATGCAGAAGGATCGGAGATCTACATTAAGGCAGCAAGAGAATATGTCCAGGTAGGGGAACCAATGAATTTTTATACCATTCTTGAGTCAGCGGCAAGGAAGAACGAAGTGGCGATAGGTTATCGTGTAATTAGTAAAGCAAGAAATGCTGATGAACAGTACGGAGTGGTACTGAATCCTAAGAAGTCGGAAGTGTTTACGCTCACCAAGGACGATATGGTGATCGTTTTATCCGAAGACTAGATGCCTTGAAGAGCTTCCCTGATCTGTTTCATTGCTCGTCTCCTGTACAAGCTTTGGCTGTGCTTTCTGGGCTCAATATTTTTGATGTAATCAAGGACATCATTTTTTTGATTCCCATTCAAAGCTTTCACAGACGAAAGGATCTCTTTCTCTAAGCCTAAGTAATTCATTAAATGTGGTTTATATTCAATTGTAATCTACGGTTGCCAGTTTAGATAGTTTTTAACGTAATGTTTTATTTCGATTAACTCATTGAATCTGAAAACGAATACCCTGATAATATGAGATCGAATTTTAGCTTTTATTCGAGCTAAATCACCTAAATTCAACCCAAATAACACTAGCCTTAATTATTAATGTCAGCACATTCCAAAGAAGTTGAAGCTTTCGTTGCGAAGATTTCAGACCGAAACCCCAATGAACCAGAGTTTTTGCAAGCTGTCCTTGAGGTAGCCGAAAACATTATCCCATTTATCTCGGAAAACCCGCAATACCAGCAGGGAAATCTGCTGGAAGCCATTTGTGAACCTGAACGTGTATTTATGTTCCGGGTTCCCTGGCTCGATGATAAAGGCGAAACACGGATCAATCGAGGTTACCGGGTTCAAATGAACTCCGCCATAGGTCCCTATAAAGGAGGATTGAGGTTTCACCCCTCGGTGAACCTTAGTATTTTGAAGTTTCTGGCTTTTGAGCAGGTGTTCAAAAACAGCCTGACCACACTTCCTCTTGGAGGAGGAAAAGGAGGAGCCAATTTTGATCCAAAGGGGAGGACAGACAATGAAGTCATGCGGTTTTGCCAAAGCTTTATGACTGAACTGAGTAAGCACATTGGTGGATATCGTGATGTGCCAGCAGGTGATATTGGTGTTGGTGCTCGTGAGATCGGCTACTTGTTTGGTCAGTACAAGCGAGTACGTGATGAGTTTACTGGGGTGCTAACCGGCAAAAGCCTGACATTTGGTGGAAGTTTGATCCGCCCGGAGGCTACCGGATATGGATGTGTTTACTTCAGCCAGGAGGTGCTCGCATATCGTGGGGATGGATTGAATGGAAAGGCATGTGCGATATCAGGATCAGGGAATGTTGCTCAGTTCACGGCTGAGAAGCTGATCCAGAACGGGGGGAAAGTAATCAGCTTGTCTGATTCTGGCGGAAGTATTTACGATAAGGATGGAATTGATGAGGAGAAATTGGAATTTGTGAAAGAACTGAAAAATGTGAAGAGAGGAAGAATTCGGGAGTATACAGACAAATTTCCTTCAGCTGAATTTCATGAAGGAAAGACCCCATGGCATTTATCATGCGATCTTGCATATCCATGTGCTACACAAAACGAATTGCACCTTGAGGATGCCAAAACTCTCCACAAAAACGGATGCAAGGGAGTGTACGAAGGAGCTAATATGCCATGTACTGCTGATGCCGTTGAATTCTTCAAGGAAAATCAAATAATGTTCAGCCCCGGTAAGGCTTCCAACGCTGGCGGTGTGGCTACTTCGGGATTGGAAATGTCACAGAATTCTCAACGGCTCTCTTGGACCCGTGAGGAGGTAGATGAGCGTCTCAAAGGCATCATGAAAAGCATACATGAGAATTGCGTTTCTCATGGCAAGGTAGATGATCATTACGTTGATTATGTGAAGGGAGCGAATGTGGCAGGTTTCGTGAAGGTTGCTGATGCAATGCTAGCCCAGGGATGCGTTTAAGACTTTCTCAAAAGGAAGAAACTTTGTGCCCGGACATTGTTCCTGATTAGTGTCTTAAGTGGTTCGACTTCTTCAAGACCTGCTTTCATTGAATCATAGATCTCAGGAGTGAGTGAGAACCTGATAACGCCATCCGGAAACTCATATTTTCCATCTTGAACTTCTCTTCCTAAAGTGTTTTCCATTACGGAATCCATTGAAACATAAATGAGTCCCTTGTCTGCCAATAACGAGGTTAATGATTTCCACATTGCAAAAAAGTCAGGCTCATTTTCACAGAAGTGAAGCACTCTGCTGCAAATGATCAGATCGAATTTTTGGCTTACATCCGTAAGTTTTCTTAGGTCGGCTATTTCGAATCTCGCTTTGGATGTTGAAATGTTATTGGCCATGTATTGCGCAAGACGGACCTTGGATTCGTCTGTATCTACTCCTAGATATTCGTAGTTCTCCTTTAGAAAATAGATCGCATTCCTACCTTCTCCGCAACCGGCATCAAAAACACTTCCTTTTGGTGGGACCTTGCCTTTCAGGATCCAATCCATCAGGAAAAGATCCATGTCTCCAAAATAATTGTTGATGCCCCTTAGATCCATATAAGCAATTATAATGCTCCTCGTGAATTCGATTCCGACAAAATCGAAAGAAATGTTTGGAAATACGAAACACTTCCTTCAAATTTCCGTTTCCGACAAAATCGAAAGAAATAATGTAACGGATTGAATAAATGAAAGTAAAGTCACTATGAAAGGAACGAATTTGGGAGAATTAGAAGAATTGATCATGTTATCAGTAGGCATTTTATATGATGACGCTTACGGCCTTGCGATCCAGAATGAGATCAAGGAGCGTTGCAAACGATCCATTTCGATCAGCACCGTTCATTCTGTGACTACTCGTCTGGAGGAGAAGGGCTTCATAAGCGCCCGATATGATGGAGCTATCCCTGAAAGAGGAGGTAGGAGAAAGCGTCTTTTTCGCTTGACAGCAGCCGGTGAAGTAACGATTGAGAACATGAAAAAAATTAGAAATGAAATGTGGGATGCAATTCCGAAGATAGCGCTAGGCAATGGATAAACCCGATGGTCTGCCAAATATTACCCGAAGGCTATTGGAGCGCTATTGCAGACCTGATCTGCTAGAGGGGATATTAGGGGACCTGGAGGAGGCCTACTTGAAGAACCTTGTCAGAAGAGGGAAGTTCAGAGCCGCCGGGATCCATTTGATCCAGACCCTGGGATTTTTGCGCCCACAATTCAGAAGGAAAAAGTCAAACTCAATAATAGAAGCTATGCTCAAAAACTATTTAACTGCCACTATTCGAAACCTTCGAAAGCACAAATTTTATTCAGCAATAAACATCGTTGGATTAGCCATTGGAATGGCTGCTGGATTTCTGATCCTGCAGTATGTATACCACGAACTTACCTATGATGATTTTTTTGAGAATAGAGAAAACATCTATCGGGTACAAACCAATCGGTTTAACCAGGGCGAGATGACTACCCAATGGGCAGCAGGAGCGGCCGGAGCAGGATTGCGTATGAAAGAGGACTTTCCTGAGGTCATCGATTTTGTGAACCTAAGCAGCAGTCAGGCCCAGATCTCATATGGTGAAAAGTATTTTGAACTTCGGTATCCCTATTATGCCGGTCACAACTTTTTCGAGATCTTTTCAGTGCCACTTTTGCAAGGAATAGACAGCCTTGTTTTGAAAGAGCCGTTCACCGTGGTACTTAGTAAGTCCCTGGCTCAAAAGATGTTTAAGGATGAAAACCCTGTGGGTAAAGTGATCAAGCAAAATGACTCAAGAGATTATAAAGTGACCGGAGTTTTTGAAGATTTACCTGAGCGATCTCATATGAAATTTGACCTGCTCTATTCATTTGAATCCTTTGTCATACTGACAGATGAAGCTTCACGGACATCTTGGGATTGGGATGGTTTTTTGAATTATGTGGTACTTCATCCGGATGTTGATCCTGACGTACTAACAGCCAAGTTTAAAGATTGGACTCCAAAGCACTATGCTGAAAGTATGGAGCGATTTGGGGAAAATATTGAGTTTGTTCTTCAACCTCTTAGCAAAATCCATCTGACATCTAATTACCGTGGGGAGATCAAGCCGACAGGTGACGAAAAGGCGGTCTACTTTTTATTGATCATTGGAATGTTTGTCCTTTTCATTGCCTGGATCAACTATGTAAATCTGACCACCGCAAGGGCGCTTAACCGCGCAAAAGAAGTTGGTATACGAAAGGTAATGGGGAGCTACCGATCCAGCCTGATCGGTCAATTCATGTTCGAATCCTTCTCAGTTAACCTCGTAGCATTTGTTTTATCGACCATATGTGTTTTACTGGCTTTCCCGGCGTTCAATCAATTTGCAGGGCGCATCGAAATGTATACCTGGCCCGAAGCTCCCTTATTCTGGATAGGGTTGTTTGGAGTTTTTCTGATCGGAATTTTACTTTCTGGCTTCTATCCTGCCTTCGTCCTGTCCAAGTTCAAGCCAATTGTTGTGCTGAAGGGGAAATTCTCTGGTAGCTCGAGTGGTAACCTGCTTCGAAAGGGGTTAGTCACTTTTCAATTTCTTGCTTCGGTAATACTCATTACAGGCACTTATGCTGTGTTTAAGCAAATGAACTTTTTACAGTCACAGGATTTGGGGGTGAATATTAACCAAAACCTCATCGTGAAAGCGCCTTCTTTTCCGAATGACTCAATCCAATCGACACAGTTTAACTTCTTTAGAAACGTCATAGGATCCAATGCTTCTGTAGCTGACTTCACTGCTTCTACAGCAGTTCCAGGCGGATCTCCTGATTGGAATGCGGGAGGCATTCGGCTCCTAAGTCAGACAGATGATGAAGCTAAACAATATAGGGTGCTTGGTTGCGACGATCAATTCCTTGATTTCTATGGATTAGAGCTTGTGGCTGGAAGGGACTTTGATCGTTCTTACGGCACTGAGGAAACTAATGTGCTATTCAATGAAGAAGCAGTTATACAAATTGGATTTAGGGAGGCGGAAGAGGCCATAAACAAAAAGATAAACTTTTGGGGAGACACATTTAATATTGTTGGGGTGGTTAAGAACTACCGCCAAGAGTCACCCAAAGAGGCTTATGACGCGTTGATCTTTCGATATCTGCCTACGAACAATGGATATTATTCACTGAATATCAATACTGCTAATATGCAAGACGCTATCGCAAGTGTTGAACGCGATTGGGAGACAGCATTTGGAGCGAAGCTTTTTGATTTCTTTTTCCTTGATGATCATTACAATCGACAATATGCTGCTGAGGTTCGCTTTGGATCCATTTTTGGATTATTTGCTCTTCTAGCCATTCTGGTTGCATGTCTCGGATTGTTCGGGCTAGCTTCCTATATCACTAATATGCGCTCCAAGGAGGTTGGAGTTAGGAAGGTCTTGGGTGCTTCAGTTAAACAGTTGATGTTCTTACTGACCGGAAGTTTCATCAAGCTTGTAGGCCTTTCAATTCTAATTGCTGCTCCAATTAGCTGGTTCTTAATGAATAATTGGCTTGAGAACTTCGAAAACCGAATTGGGCTGGGTTTCGGAGTTTTCGTGATTCCGGCAGTGATAACAGTTATTATCGCAATAGCCACAGTAGCTTATCATACTTTCAGGACGGCACGATTAAATCCTGCAGAAACCCTTCACGATGAGTGAAAGTTAGTTTTTCAGGATTTCGATTTCCTTCCGAAAGCCACCGGTTAGTTCATTAAATGGCATGATGACGATCAATAATTCGTCCTCATAGCCTGCCGTGATGTTATCAAGTTCTACATCTGCTGAGATCTTGTGAACTTCCAACAAGTTTGGCAATCTGGTGTTGCCAAATCCTAACCGCTGGTAAATGAACAGGTGCCCTCCATTGACCTCTACTTTGATGTCTTCCGGGTCGATGGAAGGTACACTCATTTCCAATCGGTAATGATCTTCATGTTTTGATGTATTAACAGTTGGAAAGACAGTGCCTCCACCAATTGTATTCAGTATATCTGCTGAGTGAGCTAAATTCCTCGTCATTTTCTCGTCAATTCTCATAGCTTCTCCTTTCTAAGTCCTATTTATCAAAAGCCGTTCCAAATGAAAAACGTGCCAGTATGGCTGATTAGTTTCTTCGAATATGCCAGTATGGCTGAAAAGTTTATTTCATTCTATTGGCCCAGAATGGAAACGATTGAATTTGCTTTTTGTCATTAGGATATAAGAAAATTTAACAAACTCATTATGAAAGGGACTTTTATTATACTAATGCTGGGGACGACCCTTGTGTTACATGCTCAACGTAATTCGCCAAAGACACTGATTGATACAGACCCTGAGGATATTTCAGGTTTTGGGGCCGCCTTGTTTTCATTCACCCCAATCGATGGTCAACTCGCTACACTAACTGGCGGAGGTGGAGCAGTCATTTTCGACAATACTTTCTTCATTGGTGGTTATGGCCTTGGGATGAGTGGCGATCGGATGGTTACTGTGGAAGGTCAGGATTATAGCGCTCATTACGGGCACGGAGGATTTTGGCTGGGCTATATCATCGATCCGGTGGAGTTGCTTCACCTGGGAGTTGAGACCAAGCTTGGCTGGGGACAAATACGATACTCTTCCGATGGAATCGATCCTCCAAATGACAAAGTATTCGTTTTTTCTCCACAACTTTTTGGAGAAGTTAACCTGGCCTACTGGTTTAAGTTAAATGCCGGATTAGGATATCAGAAGACTGTTGGTGTAGACAGCTTTGCTTTCGGAAAAACTGACTTTGATGGACCCAGCTTCTCCATTTCATTGATATTTGGCTGGTTCAATTAGTGTTTTCCTTCATAAGCTAAAGCTTCATAGGCGAATACATTGTAGATTAGACACTCAGAAGAGTGTTATGGCCAGATCTACTGATAAGAAAGCACTTACGGGACTCATACTGGTATTGATCGGAGCGATATTCCTGATTGACAATTTGGGATATGGGTATATTTTTCCGGGTTGGCTATTTACATGGCCGATGATCTTCATTGCAATAGCAGTTGTCAACGCCTTCACCGGAAATTTCAAAGGGGCACTCTTTTTTCTACTCTTTGGAGGCTTCTTCCTACTCCAGCAATATGGATTATTTGACTTCAAGACTTATTGGCCACTTTTTCTGGTCATAGTAGGGTTGGTGTTTCTCATAAGAAACAGGGATAGGGCAAGCATTAGTGCAGACGACCCACATGCTCTTGACGAGACGAGCATTTTTGGGGGTTCAGAAAAGAAGTTCATTAGTGATCAATTCAAGGGCGGAAAGATCACGAGCATTTTCGGAGGATCAAGTATAGATCTCAGAGGGTCAAAGCCGGTGGAAGGTGCAAGTATCGAACTCTTTACCTTGTTTGGGGGTAATGAGCTTCGTATTCCATCAGACTGGAAAGTAGAAATTGGATCCACCGCGATCTTTGGAGCATTTACCGACTCCAGATCCAATGTTGATATTAACCCGATCTACACCATCAAGATCACCGGATTGATCATATTTGGTGGAGGAGATATTAAGAATTAACTACTCTTCCTCAATTAACTCATACCCCTGGTTGATCCCTGCCTCTATGGCTGGCACACCATCACGCATCCATTTAGGCATTGATGCTCCTTTCAGGTAGTAATCGAAAAATTGAGACATGCGCACATTGAAATCAATACGGTTTTGGATCTTCAATGGCCAGTGGGGTTCTCCCCGGTAGTTAAGCATCCATGCCGGTTTGTTGAGCCTTCGAAGAGATACAAAATATTCAATTCCCTGGTACCACGGAACTGCCCCATCTTCGTCATTGTGCATGATCAGTACCGGTGTGTTAACCTTATCGCTAAAGAAAATTGGTGAATTCTCAAGGTATCTAAGCGGATATTCCCAAAGAGAACCGCCAATTCTACTTTGTGTTCTTTCATACTGGAACATTCTGCTCAAGCCACTTCCCCATCTAATCCCGCCATACGCGCTTACCATGTTGACCACTGGAGCTCCTGATTCAGCGCATTTGAACATGTCTGTTTTGGTGATCAGGTATGCCACCTGGTAGCCGCCCCAGCTATGACCTTGAACTCCAATGTTTTCTTTGTCTATAAATCCGCCTTCAATGAGTGCAGTTATACCTGGGATCACACAGTTGTACGCACTTTCACCAGGATAGCCCGTTCTGTAATTGACATTTGGATTGAAGATGACATAACCACGTGAAGTATAATAGCTATAGTTGATCGTGGATCGGTGAGGATAGGGATCCCTGTGTGAATTCAACCGGTCAGAACTTTTCTCATAGAAGTTCACCATCAACGGATACTTTTTTGTTGGGTCGAAATTCTCCGGTTTAAAAACCATACCTTCAAGCCGTTCCCCGTCCAATGAGTACCAATAGAAAAGTTCAGATGTCCCCCAGTTGTAATCCTTTTGTTGAGGATTGATTGAGCTGATCTGCTTAGCGTCCTTGAATGATAAATCTGTACTTAAAAGGTCAGGGAAAACGTTGAAATTCTCCTTTGTGTAAAGAACACTTTTGGAATCTCTGGCTTTCAGAAATGAAGCATACTGATAGTTTCCACTTGTTAGTTGCCTCGTTCCACTTTTTCCGTACGTGAATGAAAAAATCGCTTCGCTTTTATCACCTTCATAAAATCCAGTCAGGATCAATTTTTGATTCTTCTTTATGAAACGCTCCTCAGGGTCTAGCTTGACGTAACGATAGCGTAATTTCTTATCCCTTCCATCTTGAGTGATTTTCTTAGAAGTTCCACTCTCCGGATCAAGCTCCCATATGTCATACCTGTCGTAGACCAGAAGCTTATTGTCATCATCAGTCCAGCTCATGATGCCGTATGGAGACGGATCCGAAGGAGTATCGTGTATTTCATTGTAAAAAGTTCCAAGGTTATTTGTTGTCAACTGCTTTGTTTCACCTTTTGGAAATGAATAGGTAAACCATGCGGAATCGCTACGTTCATACCATGTGGCATAGTTCCCATTAGGAGATAGTGATATGTTGCCCTTGATAGCCTTTTCAACCAATGTCCGTTCACCATTGGACAGGTTGATTGTATATAGATCCTGTCTTACGGGAAACCCTTTCCAGGATCGATATTTTCGATACGGATAATCATCAAGCCCAATGGCTGTATTGCCGTCACCCTCATTGCTTACCAATACCCGAGACAATTCCGGGCCTCCTAATTGAACAAAACTGGCTGATTCGGTATCTACATAGCTCAGGTATCCTCTTTTACTGTCTCGGTTTACCTGGTCTTCCTGTCGTGTGTATAGTCGATCGTCCTGGTAGTTCCAGACCTCAACGTCAACAATCTCCTCTTCGAGAATGCTTGTATCCTGAACTACAGGAAATTCTTTAGTTTGGAAGAAAAGCCTTCTTCCTGATTCCGAAAAGTAGTTATCAAACTCATGGTTGACATTGAGAGATTGCAGATTAGCATTGCGAACAAGCGTTTTCGCACTATCACTTTCTGCTGTCCAATGTAGAAGGTGGTAGTCCCGCTGGATTGCCTTCGTGGTGTCGATATCAGAAATAAATGATAACTGACCTCCATCCTTGCTCCATGCTAGCTGATAATAATCTCCCTTAGCTCTGTATATGGGTTTGAACACGCTATTGTCAAAATCGAAAACATATACCCCCGGCATGGTGGTGCTATCATTTCCGGTCGTAACAAGTGATATGCCTCTCCCTTCTTCCGCAATTTCATAATCAAGTACATATGGAAAAACGATCTCTGAATTATTGCTGAGATTTCTTACTACCAGGTCATATCCATTTTCCTTGTTTCTTTTCTTCGGCTTTGTTTTGGCTGCTGTGTCTGTTGGAGGCTCATACAAATAGATCAGGTAACCATCCCACTCTTCAGGCACCTTGAAAGACTTCAAGCCCGGTACTTTCTCGAGCTTTCGATCATTCAGCGAATAGATGCCCAGTGAGTCTTTGGGCAAATCTTTTTTCTTCGTTTTCTTTCTCTTAAGATCCCTCAGTTCAAAAAGATCGGTTGTTATTTCAAAGAATAGGTATTCAGAATTATTGCTAAATGCCGGATCGGAGGCTCGGTCATAGGAAAGCACCTCATCTCCATCAATCGTTTTGATAGCCAGGTTTTTATTTCCCAATCCATTAGGTTCCGTGGTGTAAGCAACGAAGTTTCCGTCATTGCTTATAAGTTGCGTCTCGATCCTTCGCCATTCGTCATAGGCCTGGTGATCAAGTTCTTTTTTCTGACTGAAAACAAGTGTTGGGAGGGTAATTAGTAGTGGTAAAAATCGTCTCATAAAAATGGGCTTGTTTGCTTAGCAATTTAAGAAGTAAAGTCTGTAGGGCCTAAATGACGAGTTTGAGCAGGAAGTAAACACCCAATCCAAGCAACAGGATTCCGGGGACTTTGTGAACAAGGAAGCGATTGTCAGCTATTTTGGTGAACCGTTGGCCAAGGGCATTTACAGTGAGAAGCAGGCAAAACGTACCTGAAGACAATCCAATCAAGTAGATCCAGAAATTGAAGTCATTTACCCTGATCAATTCATCGTTCTCAAGGTAGGTTGTAATGGCTAACCAGAATGGGATAGTCATTGGGTTAAGAATGCCTAACATCATTCCCCGAAGGAACCCGTGTCTACCTTTGATCTCTTCTTTGACGGTGATGGACTCAGAAGTGGTTTTGAGAAATATGTTCCATACTCCAAGAATGATCAAGGTAATGGATGTAATGATCCTGAAGTAGTTCGCAACTTGTTCATTTGTTGTGAGGAATATATGGAATTGGACGGTTAGCCCGGCGTACATAAACTCCACCGCGGATGCAGCAAAAGAAAAAAAAATGGCTGCCCGCCTACGCCGCTGGATCGCCAGTTGCATCACGGAGACATTGATCGTTCCCGGAGGGATCGAACCAATATAGCTAACTATAAACGCAACAATTAGTGTTTGTAAGCTCATGAATTGTAAAGCAACCGATTGTGCTTTTGGTGCGATTTCCATTTCCGGTAGCCTGGTCGGAAACCCCAGTAAGGAACACCTCGCTTGTGATTTTCGATGCTAATATCTGCCAAAACACGTAAATGCCAAAGGATGTCCTTGTAGGCTCTGAAAAGTGAGAATCCTGGTTGATAAATGTGCCCTGGTTCTGAACCGGCACCATTTAGCTCGAGTATCTTGAAGTTCTTCAGTTGTTTCAGGTCCTCAATGGATTGACATTTAAGGTCAAAACGACCAAAGTAAAAGTCTGGGATAGTGGCAGCTAACCTGTTAAATGCTTGGGTAAGCTCATTGTCAATCTGGTTGCCATCATTGAGAAATTTTGTCCCTCTACAGTGATTTCCGATAGGCTCGATGGTGACTTGTTCTCCTTTATCCGGAACCTGATGACCTTCTTTAATCAACCAGGAACTCTTGAAATCAGCTTGCAGTAGCGCTCTTGGATTTTCACTGAGTAACTCTATGATTGTGGATTGTCCGTCACCAACTACCTCCAGGAATTCTTTACGAACGATTGATGTTACCTTTCCTTCCTGGTCCGGATACCTGATGTAGAAAACTCCCAGTTCAAGGGGGTATGAAACTAACTCCTGGATAAGAAAGTCTACAGGACACGATTCAGCATATGAGATGAGTTCTGATTCGGTGCTAATCTTTTCCACCCATGCCCCCCGTTCACCGATGTTTGGCTTTGCGATGAGTGGGTAGCCAACTTTGGGGGCTAGCTTCGTCACTTGTGTGATATCCCCCTTAGCTATCAAAAAAGTTTTGGGAATATATTCGTCCGGGATGAGCTCAAAGATGTCTGATTTTTTTTCTCCGAACATTCCTCCAAATTCAATACAGGGGTTGGATGCCGTAAAGAAGAAAAAAGATCGTGTTCGAATGATCAGCCAGCCGTAGTAAAAAAACACCGGGAAATAGACGAGTGAAAAAGGCCAGAACTCCCAGTTCGACCATTTGGTAACCCACTTACGAATAGCAGAAACTCTAGGCATTCGAACCAGCCTGGTACCTTACTGTAGAAGAAGCTACCCCAAAATGCTCTGGAAGTTTAATATAGGTTAGGGACTGGTTGACGGCTACTTTTAATAAAGCCATGTGGTGAATAGCATGCTCAATGTTGTAGGCAAGTTCTCTGTTGAAACTACTTGGCATTTTTGTAGACTGATCACCTTCTAACGAGTAGTTTGCCTCAAAGGAGATTGGAAAATCTTCTGTTTGCGCTTCCAGAAACACCTGAATAGAATCAATGACACTAACTGCTAGCTTTTGATCAGATTCCAGGATCTTATCATGCTTCCGATTATCATAGTTGACCATTCCGTCATTTTTTGCATCATACAAACAAAGAAAGAACTCCAAAGTGTGCCTCACATGTTGTCCAAAGGTGGAATTGCTAAGCTCAGGTAATTTTTTTGTGAAATCTTCCTCTTTACAATAAAGGACTATGTCCTTCAACTGGTCTAGTAATTGATTAGCTGATGCGTGGAGCATGATTGAATTATGAATCCACAAAAATAGAAATTCTCGTTACAATGGTTGAACCTAATTAAATAGATGTAAAATGAGCGACCATTGTCGTGCTGCATAAGCAGACTGTTATGTTCATAATGGTTGATTTTTCTTACCACAAAGTTCACAAAGGGATCACTAAGGCCACAAAGTTCTATGATAAAGGTTTCTGTGATGTGATGCATGTTACTATTTTCGTTAAAAAAATTAGCTTATGACCTCTAAGATCTACGTTAGTTTACTCATTCTTTTCCTTGTTATTTCATTCAGTTCCTCAGCACAGGATGATTACATCATTCTTGAGGACGGAAGTCAAACCTATGGAGCCGTTCAGTATGATTCAATCAAAGGGATCGTCTATTTCAAGCCTTCAACTCTGGATATCTATAGTGAATATGAAAAAAGCCAGATCAAGGAATTTAAGAATGAGAAGATTGTTTATCACAAGAAACCCTACGAAGGAAATGAGACATTCGTACTTCGACTGGCAGATGGAGATACAAGGTTGTATACAATTTGGAATGACTTTTTAGTTGAAACTGAAGATAAACTGGTAACACTGAAGTATCGAGATCACTTTGAAGGTTTGCGTGATGTTTTTGGGGAACGATGTAATTGGGATTTTAATGAGGAGTATTTCAGATACTCTGAAGCCTATTTGACTCAATTAGTAAAGGGATACAACAAGAAAGATTGCTTCAAAGCTCAGAAACCACATTTTGGCTTAAGGGCTAGTTACGGTGTTGCAAACAGCTCACTTTTCATTAGTACTGAGAACGTTGATGTGGACTTTGACGATATGAACATCTTCTTCATTGGATTCAAAGCAGAATTTCCAACTTACAAAAACTCAAGTTTGATAGCGTCTCTTGACTTCACATCACAAAAAGAGAGTGTGCCTTTCGATGTGTCAAATTTTAGTTCGGCAGGAGTTGAGGTTTCCCAATTTTTACTCAACCTTGGCCCCAGGTACTACATTGGAAATTTCTTTTTTGGAGGAGGTGTCACACTAGCGTACAATTTTTCGAATAATTCATTTGTAACAACGAGTCAAAATTTTGTAGATGTGACGTTGCCTATTGAGGTGAAAGGAGTTGGGCTTGGCTACCACGCTAATGTGGGCTATAGACTTTTGAATGAAATCAACAGGTCGCTAAGTATTGAAATAGAAAACAATCTTTGGAGAGGCTCCGACTTAACAACCTCTTCGATCAACTTCGGACTATTCGTTGGAATCTAGTCGCTCCACAGCTTTCCAGATCAATTCCTGTTCGAATCCCTTGCTGGCCAAGAAGGCGATCGTTTTCTTTTTTCTGGTAAGGAAACGCTCTTCGTTCACCTGATCCCATTTACGAGCGGCAAGTTCACATAGCCTGGAGAAGTATGCGGATTCGTCTATCCTGTTCAACGCCTTTTGGATCACAACTGAGGGCAATTGATGAGGCAGGATCGCCATTCGGATCTTTTGACGACCCCATGAGTTGAATTCGAATTTATCGTGACAGAAAGCATTTGCGAATCGTTGCTCATCGACAAATCCCTCGTTTAGTAGTTGATCTAAAATCTCCTGGACTTCATTGCTGCTAAGTTTCCAACTATAAAGTTTGTCCACAACCTCTTTGGGAGACCTTTCTCTTCTTGCACAAAAAACGGCTACTTTCTGCTTTGCTTCCTTTAGTGTTAAAGGACGGGCGGTCACTTGATGAAACCTTTCCGTTTAAGGACAGTTTCGATAAAGCTGATCTCATTCTTGTTGTTGAAGATCTTGAATGGAAGGTGAACAAGCTGTGCTTTGCTGGCGAATAAAACGAAATCATCTTTTCGCTTGGTGGCACGCTTAATTTGTTCCCATTTCATAGGCATTCCCTGATTCGCACTGATCTTAATAAGAATTTGTTGAGAGGAAATCTCATAGGATAGCTTTTGGAACATGAACTTGCCTTGTTCCAGTTGAGTTACACCTGCAAATTGGATCAGCCAGAATAGCATATAAAGCGCCAGCCCGATAGTTGCACCGATGATCCACCAATTGTTAGGGATCCATAAATAACCGGCACATATGACGAGGTAGATAGGAAAAACCCACCATTGCTGCTTCAGGACGCTCTTGAAAGCAATTCCGATATATTTCTTTGTTGGTAGTTGATACTTCTTCGTCCGTACAATCATTGCAATTTTTTCCGCAAAAATGGGATGAATCTCAACTATTCAAAAGCTTTCAGGCTCATATCGAGACTTTTGTAGGAATGGGTAAGGGCTCCAACAGAAATGTAGTCAACTCCTGTCTCTGCAATTTCTGTGATATTCTTTTCTGTAATACCTCCTGAAGCCTCTGTTTCAAACCTTCCACTGATCATTTGAATGGCCTGTTTGATCTCCGAAGGAAGCATATTATCAAGCATGACCCGGTTTACCTGGCCGGTTTCAATTACTTCTTCTAACTCACCCAGGCTTCTTACCTCTATCTCTATTTCCAGTTCAAGGTTGTTTTTGTTAAGATACTCGACCGTTTGGTTAATAGCAGGCCGCACACCTCCAGCAAAATCAATGTGGTTATCCTTAAGCATGATCATATCATACAAGCCGAAACGGTGATTGAACCCACCTCCAATGATCACTGCCCACTTTTCAGGGAGCCGGAACAATGGAGTCGTTTTTCTGGTGTCAAGAAGCTTTGCTGTTGTTCCTTTAATAAGCCCTGTAAGAAAGTGGGTGTAGGTAGCGATGGCACTCATTCGTTGAAGGCAATTGAGCACCAGACGTTCTGCTGAGAGAATCGATCGGGAGTTTCCTGTGACTGAAAAACCGATCTCTCCATTTTCGATCATGTCTCCGTCATCTTTGTTGAAGTTCAGTTCGAGAGAGTCATCAACATGCCTGAAGATCCGGTAGGCTAATTCCAGTCCGGCGATCATTCCATCGTCTTTGATCAATAAGTGAGCACTACTCTTTGCATCAGCAGGAACGGATCCTTGTGATGAGTGATCACCATCTCCAATGTCCTCAGCCAGGGCATTTTTGATGAAGTTTCTGATATTCTTATCAGTGAGATAGGGCGGATTCATCTAGGGTGATTAAACAGCGAGAGTACGAAATAAGTTACTCTTTGCTGAAATTCAAAGTGTCAATTAGGTAATTGTCGTTGATTCGTTTAATGAACATTACCACTCTGTAGGAACCCTGATCGAATGTATATTTTCCGATATTATATTTCAGTCCCTCCGGGGAGGAGCCCTGATGAATATAAGTAAAGTTCTTAGCTGGATTCCGGGTAAAAAAGTCCTTTAACACCACCTCGGCCTGAGCCCGGCTGTAGTTGGAACTTTCACCATCAATCTTAATCTCGACGGTTTTATTACAATACTTGATCAATTCTTTTGAGCTGCCAGCCTTTAGCGCTACGGCTATATTGCGCACCGTATTGTCCTCGCCCTGGCTCCACAGCAGGATTAAACTGATAAAAATGAACTTCATAAGTAGGTTTTAAACACTGGCTGAAATTGAACTAAAACCATGCCGAATTTACTTATTCAAAGATCGACATCAAAGACTCCACATCTATATTTGCGTTCACATGAACAAAAAGGTACTCTTGATCATTTTGGACGGATGGGGAATAGCTAAAGATAAGTCCGTGTCCGCCATAGATGCTGCAAACACACCATTTGTAGATGGTCTACTTCTTAACTATCCCAACAATGTTTTGGAAGCATCAGGTTTAGCTGTTGGTCTTCCAGAGGGTCAAATGGGAAACTCTGAGGTCGGACACATGAATATAGGTGCAGGAAGGGTGGTCTACCAGGACCTGGTCAAAATCAGCAATGCAGTTAATGATGGATCGATTGGATCGAATGAAACACTTCAACAAGCTATCGGATATGCACGTGAAAACAATAAATCGGTTCATCTCATCGGGTTGCTTTCGGATGGAGGTGTACACTCACACATCGATCATTTGAAGGGATTGTTGAACATACTTGATGAAGCTGAACTAAAAGATGTGTACATCCATGCTTTCACGGATGGCCGTGATACCGATCCGAATGGTGGGATAGCATACCTGAAAGACCTTCAGGTGCACATGGCTCAAACAACTGGTGAGCTGGCTACAATAACAGGCAGGTATTACGCAATGGATAGGGACCAGAGATGGGAGCGGGTCAAATTGGCGTATGATGCAATGGTCAATGGAGATGGTAAGGTCGCTTCGGATCCAATATCCGCAGTTCAGGAGTCTTATGACGAGGGAGTCACGGATGAGTTTATAAAGCCAATCATTTGTGGAAGTGGAAAGATCCAGCCGGAAGATGTAGTGATTTGTTTCAATTTCCGAACGGATCGCGGAAGACAGATTACGGAAGCATTGACACAGAAAGATTTCCCTGATCAGGGGATGTCAAAAATGGATCTTCACTACGTCACCTTGACCAACTATGATGATTCGTTTGTGGGAGTCAATGTGATGTATGGGAAGGAAGATCTAAAGATGACACTTGGAGAGGTTTTGTCAAAAGCCGGTAAAAACCAGATACGAATTGCGGAAACTGAAAAGTATCCGCACGTAACATATTTCTTTTCGGGAGGAAGGGAAGAGGAATTTGAAGGAGAAAAGCGGATATTATGCCCATCACCAAAAGTCGCGACTTATGACTTAAAACCTGAAATGAGTGCGGAGGATATTCGTGACAAAATCGTCCCTGAGCTTGAGTCCGGGTGGGCAGATTTTGTTTGTCTGAATTTTGCTAACCCTGATATGGTAGGTCACACGGGTGTTTTTGAAGCTGCAGTTAAGGCGTGTGAAACGGTGGATCGATGCACAGAGAAAGTAGTCAACACCGCATTGGAAAACGGATACCTGTCTATCATTATCGCGGATCATGGTAATTCCGATATGATGATCAATCTTGATGGAACACCAAATACGGCCCATACAACGAACCTGGTTCCTTTTATTGTGGTTGATAAGGATTATAAAGGTGGAGTGAACGCTGGAAAACTAGGAGATCTTGCTCCGACCATTTTGAAGTTTATGGGACTCTCGGCTCCTGAAGAAATGACCGGTAAGATTTTGTTTTAAGTATGAAGTTAGGTGGATTGTTAGTGCTTATGGTTTTGATCTCTTGTGAAGGATTAAGACCTGAAACTGTTGATGTGACAGCATACCCGGAAGTTGGGAAATTATTGGATCAGGATTATTTACACCTGCACAATAAAGAACTCTCCAAGACGGCCATACTGAACAATCAGGAAGAAACGAAGGCAATACGCTTAGATAGTGGAGGATGGGTGAAGGAATTGACTTTCCTTGAGGAAATCGATCCAAACCAGTCAAAATATGTTGGGGCTTTTAAGATCACTGAAGATGAGAAAGAGACGCAATTGCTGCTGAAAGAAGGCGAGCGAGGATCATTGAAGGCCTTTTCTTTCTTTACTGTTAATGATGAGATCGCTAAAGTTCTGGCAACCATTCATGAAGACAAGGACGTGTACGTCCATCACAAAAAGGTGGAGGTGTTGTTTGCTAACGGCGTGATAGCTGAATATGCTATAAAAGGATATCAGAAAATTATGACGAAGGATACATTCTTCTTTGAAGTAAGAGGAAAAGTATATTGATTATTCCTTCAGCGCCAACATTGCCAGGGCAGTTGCAGCTGCTTCATCACCCTTATTTCCATGTTTACCTCCTGCTCGATCAAGGGCCTGTTTCAGGTTATCAGTCGTGAGGACCCCAAATATCACCGGCTTATTGTATTTCAGATTTACGTCAGTGATGCCATTTGCTACAGCACTACAGATGAAATCAAAATGCCTGGTCTCACCCTGGATAACACAACCTAGACAAATAACTGCATCAATTTCTTTGCGTTCTGCCATCCATTGACCTCCCAGGCTTAGCTCATAGCTGCCCGGTACATTCATCCGCTCAATATGATTTCGCTCAATACCTGACACCAGTAGTGTTTGAACGGTCCCATCAAAAAGCGCTTCGGTTACCTGTTCATTCCATTGAGAAATTACAATCCCAATCCGGATCTTTTCCGGATGCTTGAGGGTTGGGGTTTTAACGTCACTAAGATTTTTTTCGGAGGATGCCATATGCCAAAGATCAAATCACAAAATTCATTTAGCAAATTAGGATCAGTACCAACTTATTTTTTGAGTAGTTGGAACTTGAGATTTGTGCTTTGATGTCTAAAGCTCAGCGATAAGTGCTTCAAGTCTGGCTTTGTGCTTCTTAGCATCATGAATGAAATCAGACTTTGGATAATCGTCGATGATGATCTCATAAGCTCCCACAGCTCCGGACAGGTCACCACCGTTCTCTCTTGCGATGGCTAATTTCTTCAGATAGATCGGAGTAAAGGACTCATTAGGTCGATAGTCGGAAGCCTGTTTGTAAAAATCAATCGCGTTTTCGAAATCATCCTGCTCCAGATAAGCATCTCCAATGAGTGAATATGCTCTGGCCTGAACCAGGTAATCTGAGCTGCTGAAATCCTTTAAGTGGCGGATAGCTCCATCATAATCTCCCAATTGGAGGTACGAAGCTCCGGCATAGAAAGTAGCAAGATTGGCAGCTTTGGTACCTGGAAATTCATCAATGATGTCAAGGAATCCGTAATTGTTCCCATCACCATTCAATGCCAGTCCAAGGCTATCAGACTCAAAGTAAAACTGGGCCTGGAACAATTCCTCCTGGGCGGTGCTGTTCTGATCAGTTATGTAGTAGTTGTATCCTGAAATTCCAATGATGATGGCAGCCAACACTCCACCAACTGAAAATACTATGGTTCGATTACGTTTGCTATCGAAAAACTCGTTGGCTTTTTCAACTATTGCGTTAGGATCTTCAAGGATATCTACTCCCTCGTCTTTCTTTTTTCCTTTAGCCATTTTAAGTCTAATGTTTAGGTTCTAAGACCTGGTAAAAAAATTGAGGTCGCAAAGATATAGTTATTTGAAGAGACTGAGAAAGTGTTTTAAATCAGGAATTTACAAATGGATAATCTGATTCAACATAGTTATCAGTATACGCCTCTGATGGATCCGGCCAGGGGGATTCTTCTGCAAATTTTACAGACTCTACTACTCGTTCTTTGATCTTGGTATCCATTTCTTTCAATGAGTCTTCAGTTGCCCACTTATTCTTCAGCAATGTCTGCTTTACTTGCTCGATCGGATCCTGTTGCTTGTACTCTTCCAGTTCTTCTTTTGTTCGATATTTAGCTGGATCCGACATAGAATGCCCTTTGTAGCGATACGTGCGGAACTCCAGGAAGGTAGGACCATCTCCTTTGCGGGCTCGGTCAGCTGCCTCCTTCACAGCATTGTGCACATCCTCTACCTTCATTGCATCAACAGGCTTTGACGGCATATCGTAAGCGTCGGCTAATGTGTAGAGTTCGGTCACATTAGATGTACGCTCAACAGAAGTTCCCATCGCATATCCGTTGTTTTCTACCACGAATATGGTTGGCATTTTCATGGTCATGGCCATGTTCAGTGCCTCATGAAAGGCTCCTTGACGCACGGCACCATCACCCATAAAGCAAATACAAACACTTTTTGTGCCCCTGTATTGTTCAGCAAAACCAATTCCCGCACCTAAAGGGATTTGTCCTCCGACAATACCGTGCCCGCCCATGAAATTCACTTCTTTGTCAAACATGTGCATCGAGCCGCCCTTACCTTTTGAAACTCCGGTGGATTTACCGAATAATTCAGCCATTACACGATCCGGATTAGTTCCCAGTGCCAAAGGATGACCATGATCACGGTAAGCGGTAATGAACTTGTCGTCTTTCTCAAGTGCGGAAACTGAGCCAGCCGCACAAGCTTCCTGGCCTATATACAGGTGGCAGAACCCTCGAATTTTTTGTTGACCATAAAGTTGGCCTGCCTTCTCTTCAAACCTTCTCATCAGGAGCATAGACTCATACCACTCCAGGTATTGTTCTTTCGAGAAGGCTGTTTTCTTGGGAGTTTTCTTTTTTGCTTTTGCAGGAGCTGCCATCGCGCAATCGTTTTGGTTAAACTTGCTAAAGGATTGCGAAAATAATCCAAAACCAATGATCCTGAAAAGTCTGCAGCTTACTCATTTCAAGAATCACCTGTCAAAAGGGTATGATTTTGACGATAGGATCAATTGTATTTTGGGAAAAAATGGCTCTGGAAAAACCAATTTATTGGATGCCATCTATTATTTAGCCTTCACCAAAAGTGCACTCGGAACATCCGATAAGTTGGCGATCAATCATGAGGAAGTGCAATTCACCCTGTTTGGGAGTTATGATTTTGGTACGGTCGCCCTCCAGTACTCTCAGGGTAAGCCCAAGGCCATGAAGTTTGACGGACAAGAACTGGACAAATTGAGTGAAGCCATCGGAAAGATACCGCTCGTAGTTGTGCTTCCTGATGACACAGCTATGATCACAGAAGGAAGTGAAGAGCGGAGAAAGTTCTTCGATGGGGCGCTAAGTCAGGTTGATCGTGAATTTCTGTTGCAATTGATTAATTACAATAAGCTTCTGAAGCAGCGAAACAGCTTATTGAAAAATCATTTTTCACAACCAGTCGATCACAAACTGTTTGAGACATACAATGAACAGCTGATACCGCTTTCAATCGAAATCTCGAAAAGGCGGGCGGAAGTTCTTGCTGAGTTTGAACCTCACTTAAAGTCCAACTATCAAGCCCTTCATGATGGTCAGGAAAAACCGACTATCCGTTTTGTTTCACATGTTGATGAAAGGTTTGGAGAGAGGTTCATAGAGAATTTCCCGCGAGACCAACAAATGCAACGGACCTTACTGGGAAGCCATAAGGACGATTTTGAGTTCCATTTGGATAAAAAACCGATAAGAAAGTTTGGGTCTCAAGGTCAGCAAAAAACTTTTGTAATTGCTCTGAAATTGGCTCTCTATGATTTTTTGAAGGAGAAATTTGAAGACAAACCACTTCTGTTACTCGATGATATTTTTGACAAGCTGGATGACTCACGGATTCAACTACTTGTTCAGTTACTTTTAGATGATGATCGATTCGGTCAGATATTTATTACCGATGCACGAAGTGACCGAAGCAAAACCCTTTTTGATGCGGCAAAACATGTGAAATTTATAGACCTTACTTCATGAGCGAAGATCCGATCAAGAATTTCCGTAGTGCGTTTAAAGAATTTCTCCGGGAAGAAAACCTGGAGCATACCTATAAGCAAAAACACCTGATCGCAAACTGGGAACGTATCATGGGGAAAACAATAGCTTCCAGAACCACGAAGATCTTCTTCAAGGATAAGATCATTTACATCAAATTATCCTCTGCACCATTGAAACAGGAAATGCAAAACTCAAAGTCCACATTGCTCGACTTAATAAGCAAAGAGCTGGGTGAGGGCGAGGTAGTTGATGCCAGGTTCCTGTAGTTCCTCACGATCAATGACGCAAGCTGAATAGAAATTGCTTTCTATCCCATTCAGGTGACAGTTTGTCGTTGATGACTTTTTTATTCTTCCGAAAAACTAATTTTTGGAATAAACCAAAGAATAGAAATGAAGACTTTGACCATACTTTTTTCCTGCTTCGCAATTCAATGGGCAGTTGCTCAACATGAAATATTCGAACCACGACTAGTGGCGATAATGACTTCTGACATTGAACGATCGATGAATTGGTACATGAGCACGCTAGGATTTAAGATTGAGCGTCCGGTAAAGTCGTATCCTGATTATGATATGGAAATTGGGTTCTTAGAGAGGGACAATTTTCACCTTGAAGTGTTAGAGAAAGCTAATGCTATTGATCGAACGCAAGTGCTGAAAGATTCAGAAAACTTAGGTGGAACCTTGAAGCTTGGGTTTGTTGTGAACGACATAGATCAAATGTATACCACGCTTCAGGCTGATGGAGAAGTTGATCTGCTTACGGGAATAGGTGAATTAGCAGCTCCTTCGATACCAATTGAATGGCCCTCAAGGTTCTTTCTGGCAAAAGACCCAGATGGTAATTTGATCCAGTTCTTCACCTTTGATGACAAGGCGCAGATGAAGCAAGGACTTTGGCTAATCATGATTACTGTTGATCAGTTGGAAAATGCAATTCAATGGTATACCGAACAACTGGGTTTCAGGCATCTAACAACAATTGGTGAAATGGGAAACAAACGAGCAGTTCTTGAGCGAAATGGATGTGTGATTGAGCTATACGAGCCAGCTAATGTTCTAACGGTCAATGAATCGTCAGAAGAATTTTATGGGTTTCCGAAAATTGCCTTCGCAATTGATGGGTTGGATAAAATTCGAAGCGAGCTCGTTCGCAAAGAAGTGAAAATCATCCATGAATTTTCTGAGAATGATTTCGAATGGGCTTCCAGGTCGCTTATTGTAAAAGATCCCGAGGGAAACTGGATTCAGTTGTTTGAGTGATATCAGAATTTCCTAATATAACTTTCCAGGTCTTCTTTTTCTGCCAGGCCAAGTTTTCTCTTCAACCGATACCTGTTCATGATCACACTCCGTTGCTCGATCTTTAACAGACTGGAGATCTCTCGCGGATTAAGATCTAATTTGATCAACGATATCAACCTTCTTTCCTGCTTAGTCAGGTTGTTATGTTGTTTTTCAAAGTTGCTGTGAAAATCTGAATGGATCTGAGAGAAATAGGTTTCGAATTGATCCCATTCTTTTTCCATTGATTTGTTGATAGTAATGCTGCTTAGTAGCTTTTGAATATCGTTGCTGGAGATATTTGTTTTCTTCTTGATCAATTTGAGATTCTCTTCCACCTCACCAATGGCATGATTTAGATGGATCATGTGTAGTGTTTGCTGCTGAAGCCTTGATTCATGCATGTCAAGCATGTTTTGAAGCTCTAATTGATTTATCTGTTGTCGTTTTTGATTGTTTTTATATCGATAGATCAACAGGGTGATAATCAGGATCGCCAGGATCAGCATTGAAAAAGCGATTGTCCTCAAGATCAATTGATCCCTTTCAATGATCGCTCGTTGATTGTGAAGCTGAGCGATTTCTTGTTCCTTTTCTGCAGTTTCTAATTCAATTCTTAGGTTGCTGAATTTCCTCTCGTTGGATTGATTAAATATGGAGTCCTTGAGTTCATGATAAAGCGATTTGTAGACATACGCCGAATCGTAGTTACCCAATTGTCGATAGATATTGTCGAGTATTTGAGCGGAGCTGTGCGCATTTGTTTTTCTATCGTTGATCAGGGCTACTTCAAGGGCTTTTTTAGCATAGTATATCGTGCTATCCAGACGTCCAATGGAACGATAGTTTTCAGCAAGTAGGTTGTACGAAAGCTCGATTTGGAATCGTTCGTTTTTGCTTCTTAACTCAATCGATTCTCTGATCAACTGGATTGCTTCATTTTGCTTTCCTTGTTCTGCCAGAATGTTGGCCATGTTCTGTTTTGCCTCAAGAACTTTTGGAACCAGTCTTGGGTATTCCTCGACAGGTGCTGTTGTTGCACATCGTACATAATACTGATAAGCACTATCCAGTTGACCCATCGAATAGAAAACAGTTCCAATGATGAGGTAGGAGTCACCAATCGCGATTGGATTGTCCAATTCAAGGTCAATTTGCAATGCCTGTTTCGCATAATCCAATGCCAGCTCGCCTTCATCCATTTCACTATACACTTGCGATATGTTTGACAGAGCTGTTGATAACCTTCCTTTGGACCACCTTTCCGGGAGTTTTCCACTAAGTGCCAGATCCCTGCCCTTAAGGAAAACTTCCAGCGCTTCAGGGTAATCCCCCCTGTATCCGTAGATGGTGCCGCGATTGTTGAGTGCCATGGCGTAGTAGACCTGCTCATCAAGGGATTCAAATATTTCTTCTGCTTTTGCGAAATTGATGAGTGCCTTGTCGAAGCTGTTGAGTCGGGTGAAGATCATTCCCATAATGTTTCTTGCCCTGGCCTCTTCAAACGACTCCTGTTTAAGTTCCTGTGCAGAGTTTATTACTTCAAGCAGGATCTCGGCAGCACTGTCAAGTTCATTTTTTTGAAATTGGTAGATTCCATTGATCAACCTGCTTTGAAGTAATCCCCACTCGTAGTTGAGTTCCTCGCTAAGCAGGAAGATACTTTCACCTATTTGAAATCCGGAATCCGGATATCTCAGGATGATCTCATGTGCTTTCCTGAAGAGGGAATCAATATCCTCGGTGGATTGGGTCTGGCCGTAACATTGAAAGTGGAAAGTGGAAAGCAGGAAAATTGATAGAAGGGTAGTTCGATAGTACATAAAAGGATTAATGACATTAGATAAGTTATTATATATAACGCCATTAATCCTCACCCTCATCACAAATCTTATCTTTTGATAATAAAGATAACAACCCTTTTCCCGGATTCCTCAAAGTAAGCCCTTTGTTGATCAGATGTTAATCAGAATTGATCTCAACCTGGTCCAGATTTAGGAATTCTACTGCCTTTTCATCCGATAATGTAATACCTATGATAGAGTCTTTTGTGATTTTTCCCTCAAGGATTTCCTTAGAGAGCTCATTTAGGATCTCTCTTTGAAGGACTCTTTTAAGAGGCCGTGCTCCGAATTGAGGGTCGAATCCAATTTCACTTAGATGTTTCAACACTTCAGTGTCGGCTTCAATCTTGATTCCACTTTCGTCAAGTCTTTTTTGGATCAGGCCGAACTGGATCTCAACGATTTTGTTTAAGTCCGCTTCACTAA
This sequence comes from Cyclobacteriaceae bacterium, assembly GCA_965267415.1. GTDB lineage: Bacteria > Bacteroidota > Bacteroidia > Cytophagales > Cyclobacteriaceae > Ekhidna. The sequence goes on from OZ253955.1 coordinate 3,073,958, forward strand.
GTGGACGGAACATAATGGTCTCGTCAACCCTGTTGAGAAATTCCGGTCTTACCGACTTTTTGAGTAGTTCGAATACCTGGTTTTTTGTTTCTTCTATCACAGGATCCGGATTCTTTGGATCTAGCCGTTCGAAATTTTCCTGGATCAAACCAGAACCAATATTGGTGGTCATAATGATGATCGAATTTTTAAAGTTCGCAACCCGACCTTTATTGTCCGTAAGTCGGCCATCATCCAGTACTTGCAACAAGATGTTGAATACATCCGGATGGGCTTTTTCGATTTCATCCAGGAGGATCACACTGTAGGGTTTACGTCGAACTGCCTCTGTCAGCTGCCCACCTTCATCATATCCGACATATCCTGGAGGCGCTCCAATTAATCGGCTTACGGCATGCCTTTCCTGGTATTCGGACATATCGATCCGAACCATCGCATTTTCATCATTGAAAAGGTATTCTGCAAGCGCTTTTGCAAGTTCCGTTTTCCCTACACCAGTCGTTCCCAAAAAGATGAACGATCCAATCGGCCTTTTTGGATCGTGTAGTCCTGCTCTGCTTCTCCTGACTGCATCGGATACCGCCTCAATAGCTTCGGTCTGGCCAGCGACTCGTTTTCCTAATTCATCTTCAAGATGCAGTAATTTTTCACGATCACTTTGAAGCATTTTGGTTACTGGAATTCCTGTCCATTTGGCTACTACTTCCGCTATATCTTCAGCATCAACCTCTTCTTTTAACAAGCTTTGGTCTCCCTGCATCTCAGAAAGTTGAGCCTGGAAATCTTCCAATTGTTTTTCAGCTTCCCCCAATTTTCCGTACCTAATCTCCGCAACCAATCCAAGGTCTCCTGCTTTTTCTGCTTTCTCTGCCTCATCTTTTAGTTGCTCAATGGCCTCTTTAGACTCCCTGAGACCCTGGATCACATTCTTTTCGTTCTCCCACTTGGCTTTCAACTCTTTTCTCCCCTCTTCCAGGTTGGCAATTTCCTTACTGAGTTCGCCTTCCTTTTGCTTGTCTTTTTCTCTTCGGATAGCCTCACGCTCAATTTCCAGTTGCATGATCTTGCGGTTGAGCTCATCCAGTTCTTCAGGGAGCGAGTCGATCTCAATTCGAAGCTTAGATGCTGCTTCATCCATCAGGTCGATCGCTTTATCAGGCAGGAATCGATCAGATATGTATCGATTTGAAAGTTCAACGGAAGCAATTACTGCATCATCCTTAACTCGGACACCATGATGTAGCTCATACTTATCCTTTATCCCTCGAAGGATCGAAATCGCGTCCTGCACACTAGGTTCATCTACGGTGACCGCCTGGAACCGTCGCTCAAGTGCCTTGTCCTTCTCAATATATTTTTGATACTCTTTGAGTGTAGTAGCCCCGATCGCATGAAGTTCACCACGTGCCAGGGCGGGTTTCAACAAGTTGGCAGCATCCATCGCTCCTTCGCCACCACCCCCAGCACCGATCAGAGTGTGGATCTCATCAATGAAGAGAATGATCTCTCCTTCACTATCCGTCACCTCCTTGATTACTGCCTTTAGTCTTTCTTCAAATTCTCCTTTGTATTTGGCACCTGCGACCAACAGTCCCATATCCAGGGAGATGATTGTTTTTGACTTAAGATTTTCCGGAACATCACCATCAACGATCCGCTGGGCCATACCCTCTACAATGGCCGTCTTTCCAACTCCGGGCTCACCTAATAGGATCGGATTGTTTTTTGTCCTTCTCGCCAGAATTTGAAGTACCCTTCGAATTTCTTCGTCTCTTCCGATCACCGGATCGATTTTCCCCTTTTTTGCCTGCTCATTCAGGTTTCTCGAATACCGATCCAGTGACCGATACTTGGCTTCTGCATTTTGATCTGTCACAGAATCGCCACCTCTTAATTCCTTAATTGCAGAGATCAGGTGCTTTTTTTCAAATCCATTATTTTTCAAAAGTTGAGCTACTTTGTCATTTCCATCTATGAGTCCAAGAAGGATATGCTCAACCGCTACAAACTCATCTGAAAATTCTTTCAGGTATTTTTCTGCATTTTGTAAAGCTTTTGCTGAATCATTCGCCAGGTATGGCTGACCTCCTGATACTTTAGCATAACTCGAGATGATTTCTTCAAGATTGGATTCTATCAGGCTCTTAGTAACTCCAAGCTTCTTCAGGATGAAGGAGATCAGGCTTTCATCAGTCATTAGAACGGCCTGAAGTAAATGACCGGTTTCTATAGCTTGTTGCTGATTGCCAGCAGCTATTTCTGAGGCCTTTTGAAGTGCCTCCTGTGATTTGATGGTGTAATTATTGAAATTCATTCGTCTATCCTTTTTATCTGCAGAATGGGAATGATCAAATCCTGTTCCATTGAATGAATTGCACTTTTTTCAGTCAGAATGGCAGTTTTTTGAGAATTAAGGCTGAATTATATGACTTTTTGACAACCTGTTGGCTAGAGGCTTTTTTTGAAACTTTTCATTATCAATTGTGAAAAATTGAAAATTTTTTCTGTGGAAAAATCAAAAACTCGAAAGAATGCTTTGCATTTTACTAGTAATAGGTAGTTCTTTGCTTGCAAAATTTAACCTGACCAAATTATGAAAAAAGTGTTTTTACTAATGGCGATGGTGGCATTTGTTGCAGCTTGCTCATCATCAACTGATGCGAAAGAGGAATCAACAGAGGAAGCAGTCACTGAAGAGGCAGCTACTCCGCAAGAGGCAATATCCGAAGAAGATTCAACGAACGCCGCATTGGATTCATTGACTAATGAAGCAATTGATGAAATAGAGGAGGACTCTGAAGAAAGCGAATCTTAATCTGTTTCCATTGAAATAATAGAAAGAGGAGTCTGAAGGGCTCCTCTTTTTTTAATTGTCTTTGAGCCAACAAGTGAAAGAGTCTTATAAAACTTTTCCTGTTTCTAATCGTCCTAGTGTTTCATGAAATACCTATTCTACGCAGCTCTTCTTTTTTGTGCCTGTTCCCCACAAGATCAGGAACTTACCCCACAATCAATAATTGATAGGGCCATTGAAGCACATGGCCTGGATAATGTATTTGATAAGAAGATCGAGTTTGATTTCAGAGAGCGACATTACACACTTGAGCGTGAACAAGGGAAGTATGCTTACACCAGATCTTTCGAAGACTCATTGGGATCTGTGAGAGATGTTCTTGTAAACAGCTCGCAATTCACAAGGTTTGTAAATGGACAGGAGCTCGAGCTTGATGATGAATGGACTGGTAAGTATTTAAACTCTGTTAACTCCGTCTTATACTTTATCCAACTTCCGCTCACCTTAAACGATCCTGCTGCTATCAAGAAATATCTTGGCGTACAAAACTTGAAAGGTAAATCCTATCATCTGTTGGAAATCAGGTTTGAAGAAGAAGGTGGAGGCAAAGATTTTGAAGACGTTTTTCTTTACTGGTTTGATGTAGAATCCTTTCAGATGGACTATTTGGCTTACAGCTATATCACAGACGGAGGAGGGGTAAGATTTAGAGAAGCGATCAATCGTCGCAATATAAAAGGACTTGTATTCCAGGATTATATCAATTACAAACCTGGAGATAAGCTTACTCCGTTGGATCAATTAGCAGGACTATATGAAAAGGGGGAGCTTCTGGAATTGTCCAGGATTGAAAACGTGAATGTAGTTGTGAACTAACTAAGCGAAATCCGACATTTTCTTATCTCGCCTGTAAATAATGATCATTAGAACAATTCCTGCGATTGTCAAAGGAATGCTAAGTATCTGTCCCATATTCAATGCCAGGTCCTCCTCAAAGGCCTCCTGATTCATTTTGAAGAATTCATCTGCAAATCGAAGTGCCCAAAGTACGATCATTAACAAGGCGAAGTTGAAACCTCGCGGTAGGCGAGTTCTCTTTTTATCCCACAGCCAAAACAAAACGATCATTAGAATGATACAATAGATCGCTTCATACATCTGTGCAGCATGTCGTACAGTGCCGAGCAAATAGATCTCGACGTAGTTCCTTCCTCTGTCCTCATAGAACCTGAACTTGACGGGTCCTTCTCCAAAATTGACATGCTGATTTACTTCGGGGTATCGATAGATATTACCTTTCAGATTTTCGACAGCATACTTATCATTGATTTCGATCTTAACACCTCGCTCATATTCTACTACTGCTGTGATTGGGACGACTCCATCAATATCACTTAGTAACTCGCCACCCTTCTTGAAATCTACTGAAGCAACTTTCTTATTGTGATAAAGTAAAAAATCATGAGTAGCCCTGGCATAAACAATACCTGTGGAACTATTGGTTTCAACTCCTTCCATTTCAGAATTGAATAAGTTGCCCGTCCGGATGAGTGCTCCTGTCAAGGCTACAACGATGACGATCCTGTCCAGGATCCACAAGAAATTGTAGTTGAACTTTCGGCCAAAAAGGTAAAGCGCTGCAATAATCCCAAGTGCTCCTCCGTGACTGGCTAAGCCACCTTTCCACACCTTGAGTATTTCCAATGGATTGGAAAGGAAATATACAGGGTCGTAAAACAGGCAATGACCAAGCCTCGCACCTACGATCACTGCGATGACCATATAGGTAGTTAGATGTTCCACGTCTTTCACTGGTCGCCCTTCTTTTTTGAAGATGTAGAACATCACCTGCTGACTCAAAATGAAACCAAGCGCAAATAATACACCATACCACCTCGGGGCATAGTTAATGCCAGGAATTGTAAAAAGATCGGGGTTGAAATTCCAAATGATATAGCTCAGCATATTGATTGGTGCTTTTGAAAAGACGCCCAAAGATGAATGAATCTGACGAGACGGATCAGAATTTTTTCCAGAAATACGGAGTGAAAAGAACCATGATGGTGAAAAGCTCCAACCTTCCGAGCAACATCAGAAACGATAAGATCCATAAGACAGCTCCAGGAAGATGACCAAAGTTGTTCATGGGTCCAACTTCCCCGATCGCCGGTCCAACATTACCCAGTGTAGCAGCTACTGCTCCAATAGAGGTAATGAAATCAATCCCAAAGGCAGAAACGACAATGAATCCGATACAAAAAACGAGAATATAGATCATGATGAAGGCCAGGACATTCACGGTGATGTCTCCCTGGACACTTTTTCCATTATATCGAACAGGGATTACCGCGTTCGGATGAAGCAGGCGTTTCAGTTCGAGAATGCTGGTCTTTATTAAAAGAATGTGGCGGACCAATTTAACTCCCCCCGCTGTGGACCCGGCAGAACCTCCGGCAAACATGAAGAGAAAGAAGAATACTGTGATAAGCGTGCCCCAGCCAGTGTAATCGTAGATAACATATCCGGTGGTTGTCACAATTGAGATAACTTGAAACAAGGAATCCCGAATGGATTTTTCGTAAGTCCCATGCCCCATATTGAAAAGGATGGTTCCGATTATGAGCGAACTGATGAGGCAGAAAATAAAGTAAAATCGAAACTCTTCATTGCGAATGATCTTTTGAAAGTTCCCATGCAGACCGAAATACATCATTGTGAAATTGGTACCCGCCAGGAACATAAATACGATCAATACATAGTGGATGAAGGGACTCGTATAATGAGCAAGGCTTGCATTTTTGGTTGAAAAACCTCCGGAAGCCATGGAGGTGAAACTATGGTTGATCGCATCATAAAACGTCATTCCTCCTGCCCACAGCAGTAGGAAATCCAGCACGGTTAGCCCCAGGTAAATGATCCACAAGCGCTTAGCAGTTTCCTTGATCCTGGGTTGAAGTTTATCGGGGGAAATACCCGGAGCCTCTGCTACAAACAACTGCATACCTCCAATACCGAGTAATGGGAGTATTGCCACAGCGAGCACTATAATTCCCATTCCTCCAATCCATTGGGTCAAACTTCTCCAGTAAAGAATACCTTTTGGAACTGCCTCGATATCAGTGAGTACCGTTGCTCCAGTGGTGGAGAAACCTGACATGGTTTCAAAGAAGGCATTAGGGAGTTCTGGGATTGCACCACTTAGGATATAGGGCAAGGAGCCAAAAAAGGACATGAATATCCAACCAAAGGTAACGACCAGGTAGCCATCTTTCCGGTTCAGTTCTTTGCTTTTGCTTTTCGGGACAACTATCCTTAATATCAAACCAGCCGCTGACGAGATCAACCCGGAATAGATGATCGTTTGGAGATCTCCCTCATCGAAGTAAATGCTGAAAGGAATGGCTGTTAGCATGAAGCCTCCGTTCAGGATCAATAGTGTTCCGATGATTTTAAGGATTTCCTTATAATTCATTGCAGCTATTTAAAGAACGACTCCACTTTGCGTATGCAGTCTTGCATGGAAAGTACGACGACTTTGTCTCTGGCTTTGAATTCAAAATTTCCTCTCACAGTGATCCCTTTCCCGTTTCGGATAACTCCTCCCACAATCGCAGTTTTGGGAAATTCAAGATCCTTCAATTCCCTTTCCAATATTTTGGCATTATCACCAATTTCAAACTCGAGGATCTCAGCATCTACCCCGTGGATACTGGTCAGATCTACAACTTCTCCCTTTCGAACGTATCGGAAAATGAAATTGGCAGCAATAAGTTTTTTGTTGATCAGCGTATCAACTCCAATGCTTTGGGACAGGTGAATGTAATCCACGTTTTCAACCATGGCGATGGTTTTCTTTACCTCATAGTTCTTAGCTACCAGGGAAGACATGATGTTGGTCTCAGAGTTTTCAGTCAATGCAATGAATGCATCCATGTTTTCGATACTCTCCTCTTTGAGTAAATTGATATCTCGGCCATCACCGTTAATGATCATGGTATCAGGAAGTTCCTCTGCCAATTCAACGCATTTCTCGCGATTGATTTCTACAAGCTTGATGTTGTACTTTTTGCTCAATAGCCGTGCCGTATTCACACCGACCTTACTTCCACCAAGGATCATTACGTTTTTGATCTCTACGCTTTCCTTTCCGGCCAATGAAGTGACCGTCTCAATTCCTTCAGGTTCTGAAATGAAGTAAGCGTGATCGTTTTTTAGAAACTTGTTTTCACCGTGCGGAATGATGGTCTTATCATCTCTTAAGATCGCTACGGTCGTGAAGTTATGATTGGGATTGAGGTGTGCGGATTCTGTTAATGTTTTGTTGATCAATTTAGAGTTCGAACCAATTTTGATCCCAACCAATGAAAGTGTTCCTTTTTCAAATTCAAAGGTATCCGTAAGAGCAGATTGCTTCAGCAGCCTTTTGATCTCCTTGGCGGCAAGTGATGCAGGTGAAATGATCTCATCAATGCCTAGGCCTCTTAAGTTCAACTCGTCCCGATTGTGAAGAAATTCAAGATTGGAGATCCTGGCCACCGTTTTTTTGGCACCAAGACTTTTACCAATAATACACGCCGTGATGTTAGTGTCTTCTATCGAAGTGACGGCAATCAGCAAGTCTGCTTTGGCAACGTTCGATTCCCGTAATATCTTAGGGGAAGTGGCACTTCCTTTGAGTGTACTTACGTCCAGGTAAGAAGAGACGTACTCTAGAACCGATGCATCTGTATCAATGAGGACGATATCCTGCTCTTCGGCGGCAAGTAATTTAGCCAAGTGAAACCCCATTTCACCGGCTCCTGCTATGATTATTCTCATGCTGCTCTGAAGCGATTACGGGCAAAGATAGCTCATGAATGGGCTAGCAAGCCAAATTTTCTTCTATGGGACCTTTTCAAAATATATTTTGGACGCTTTCATGACCTTGGGAGCAAGGATGATGGCAGAAATCATTGTAGGGATCGCCATCAATCCATATCCAACGAAAATCAGGTTTATGACCAAGCTCAAGCTCGAAACAGAACCCAGAATCACCAACCCAATGTAATAGTAGTTGTAGTATCGAATGTATTTGGGTCCGATCAGGAATGACAAGCACTTTTGACCATAGTAAGCCATGCCGAAAATGGTCGTGACAGCAAAGATCATCACACACAACATCAGGACGTATGGCCCGAATCCGGGAAGACTATGTTCAAAAGCCTGGTTGGTCATAAGGATTCCCTGCGTATCTGAACTATAATCCCCAACTATTTCCATTTGCCAGGCGCCAGTAATCAATATACACAAGCCGGTCATGGTACATACGATCAATGTGTCAATGGCAGGTCCCAACATCGCTACCAGGCCTTCTCTAACCGGTTCTTTAGTCTTAGCTGCACCATGCATCATTGGGGCTGTTCCGATACCTGCTTCGTTTGAAAAAGCAGCACGCTTCGCTCCTTCGACAATGATCGCACCAACGGCCCCTCCAAGAGCGGCTTTCGCACTGAATGCGTCTTTGATGATAAAAAGTAAAGAAGGAATGACCAGCTCCAGGTTAAGGATCATAATCGTGAGTACGCTGATCACAAACAAAATGACCATCGAAGGAACCAGTTTGGAAGCAACGCTTCCGATTCGTTGCACTCCACCTATGATGACCAGTGCTACAAAGAAGGCGATGATCAATCCAATGATCAGATCAAGGCTGAATGAGTCAGTGACACCTACAGGCAACAAGGTAACATGCTTGAGCACCGCCACCATTTGATTGGCTTGAAAGACCGGGGTAGCTCCAATGAAAGCCGCTATACAGAAGAATCCTGCTAACGGGATCCATTTTTTCCCTAAACCTTCTCGAATGACATACATAGGCCCACCCTGTAGTTCGCCTGCTTTGTCTTTACCTCGATACAACACAGCTAGTGTACAGGTAAAGTATTTGGTAGCCATTCCCACAAAAGCACTCATCCACATCCAAAAGATTGCCCCGGGCCCACCGGCTGCAATAGCTAAAGCTACACCACTTACGTTACCCATTCCAATCGTAGCAGCGAGGGCACCGGAAAGCGCCTCAAAGTGATTGATCTGCCCAGGATCATCCGGGTCATCAAATTTTCCTCGTAGTACATTAACGGCATGCCTCAGGTATCTGAATGGGAGGAATCGGGAATAGAATGTGAAAAAAATACCGCCACCAAGAAGTAAGATTAGGAGTGGCACATCCCATATAAAGGAGGCTGTAGCAGCTACAGCTGATTCAATTATATTCATAGAGCGCGTGAAGGTAATATGTATCTGTCTTTTTTGAGAAACTTATTAAGCAGCGATCATTGTTGTATCAGCTATCTTAACCTTGTAATTCTTACATCCGCATGAAGCTACATTTTCGAACATTGGGTGAGGGTGATCCCCTAATCATTTTACATGGAGTATTTGGTTCTTCAGACAACTGGCAGACACTTGGAAAAATTTTCGCTGAAAAATTCAAGGTATATCTCGTCGACCTGAGGAATCACGGCAACTCACCTCATAGCGATGAATTCGATTATGAGGTTATGGTTGAAGACCTGGTTGAATTGAAGGCAGATCAAGATATAGATAAAGCTCATATTTTAGGCCATTCGATGGGAGGCAAGGTGGCTATGAACATGGCAACAATGTACCCCGAGAAAATCCTTAAGTTGATCGTGGTAGACATTGCCCCAAAGTATTACCCGCCTCATCATCAACAGATCTTTGAAGGGTTCCACTCATTTGATCTAAAGTCAATTGCCTCTCGGAAAGAGGCAGATGATCAGATGGCTACAGTAATATCAAACATCGGAGTAAGGCAATTCATTCTTAAGAATTTAACCAGGGATGAATCTGGAAATTTTGCATGGAAATTAAATGTCAATGCTATAGAAAAAGCAGCAGGACGGATAGGCGAAGGAGTGGAGAAAGAGGTTTCATTTGGGAATGAAACACTTTTTATTGCGGGTGGTAAATCAGATTACATTGAAAAAGAGGATCATGAGTTAATAGGACAGCTGTTCCCTCAATCAAGAATTGAGATCATTGAAGGTGCTGGACATTGGGTCCATGCAGAGCGTCCTGAACCGCTCTCCAAACTAGTCATTGAATTCTTAACATAGTGGTATCTTTCTGACTTTGAACTAATGTGCCTGATAGTATTTGCATATAAGACTCACCCCGACTATGAGTTGATCCTGGCTGCCAACAGGGACGAATTCTACCAACGTCCTACTTCAACAGCAGATTGGTGGAATGATCATCCCAATCTTCTGGCAGGACGTGATCTTAAAGCGCAGGGAACATGGATGGGAGTGGACAAGAAAGGCCGCTTTTCGGCGGTCACCAATTATCGTGATTTGACCAATATTCGTGAAAATGCTCGGTCTCGTGGGGACTTGCCTGTTTCATTTTTGAATGGTAACGAAGATGGAAGGTCATATGTTGAAAACATCAGTAATCATGCAGATCAGTACAATGGCTTCAATTTGTTGACCTTTGATGGTAGTATGACCCATTTTAGTAACTACGAAAACAAGTTGAATGAATTAAGCCCGGGTATCTATGGACTTAGCAATGCACTTTTAGATACCCCTTGGCCTAAGGTAGAGAAGGCCAAAATGCTCTTTACGGAAATAGTGAGGCGTAATTTTCATTCTGAAGATCTCATTGGCCTAATGCAGGACCCTGTTGTAGCCACTGAAGAGGAGCTTCCTAAGACTGGCCTGTCACTTGATATGGAACGAGCGGTTTCTGCCATGTGCATACGAACACCAAATTATGGAACCTGCTGTACTACTATCTTGACGGTGGATAAAAAAGGTGAGGTTGAGTTCATAGAGAAAAGCTATCCTGTTGGGGACCGAAAGGATCAGTCTGTATCATTCAACTTTAAAGCTGAAAAGTGAGTTTTTTCAAGAAATATTTTGGGCCAAGTACCCTCGTTACCGCCGCATTCATAGGTCCAGGAACACTGACCATTTGTACGGTAGCCGGAGCTGACTTTGGTTACAGCCTCTTGTGGGTACTTCTTTTTGCAGTGATTGCTACTATTGTTCTTCAGGAAATGTCAGCAAGGCTTGGGTTAATCACACAAAGAGGTCTGGGAGAAGCGATAAAGTCTGAGATCACAAATCCAACCTTGAGAGTTGCCAGTATTTTTCTGGTTTTCGCAGCAATAATCATTGGAAATGCAGCTTATGAAGCGGGGAACATTTCGGGAGCAGTGTTAGGAATAGGTGGTGTGTCCAGTTTACCAATTCCCTGGGCATTAGTAATTGGGGTAGTCGCATTTGCAATTCTTTGGATTGGAAAGTTCAAGGTCATCGAGCAGATCCTGATCGTTTTGGTGATCGTTATGAGCGTTGTTTTTATTGTCACAGCGATTGTCATTAAGCCTGATTTCATTGGAATAGTTAGTGGGCTATTTGTCCCGTCTTTTACTTCATCCAACCAACTGGCAATTCTTGCGCTGGTAGGGACCACAGTTGTGCCCTATAACCTATTTCTTCACGCTTCATCAGTCAGTCAGAAATGGAAGGAGCCTGGTCAGCTAAAGGACCTGAGAATTGAGAACGGTGTTTCGATAGGAGTTGGAGGACTGATCTCGATGGCTATAGTTATTACCAGTGCAACTACCCTTTTTGGTTCAGGTGGAGTATCCAATATGAGTGATATGGCGGTTCAGTTAGAACCTCTCTTAGGAAGCTGGGCAAAGTATTTCCTGGCTACAGGACTTTTTGCCGCAGGTATTTCTTCTTCGATTACGGCTCCCTTGGCAGCAGCCTATACTGCCAAAGGGATTTTTGGATGGAGTAATGATTCAAAGTCACTTCCATTTCGATTGGTGTGGATATTCATATTGGTGGTAGGGACCATCTTTTCAATGGTCGGTTATCGCCCTATTGAAGTCATCAAAATAGCACAGGTGGCTAATGGCATCTTACTTCCGGTAATTGTATTCTTCCTCGTTTACCTGTGTAATAAGAAAATACTTTTAGGAGACTATACGAATCGAATGTGGCAAAACTTACTTGCTATTCTTGTGATCCTGATCAGCCTGATCATAAGCTTCAGGAGCTTTAACAGCGTATTTAACTTTATCTGATGACAGTGTATATCGATTTGAATTCTGATCTTGGAGAGCAGCATGGTACTTCACTGGATGAACGGATCATGCCATACATTTCATCCTGCAACATTGCTTGTGGTGGTCATGCCGGCGATGAACATAGTGTTGAGCAAACTGTAGATCTGGCGATAAAAAATGGAGTAGAGATAGGAGCGCATCCGGGCTTTCCGGACAAAGAAAACTTTGGGAGAGTGGTCATTGATTTTGATCCTTCTGAACTTGCAGCATCTATAACTGATCAAGTCAGGTTGGTGAAGCGAATTGCGGAGAAGAGGGGTCGGAAACTGCATCATGTTAAACCTCACGGGGCACTTTACAATTTAGCTGCGAGAGATGCAGAAGTGTCCAAGTTAATTGTGAAATCCATACAAAGTATCGACCAAAACCTGAAGCTGTATGGCTTAGCACACTCCAGAACAGAGGAAATTGCCAAAGAGCTAGGAGTTCCTTTTGTAGGTGAGTCATTTGCTGATAGAAGATATGAAAGCGATAAAACTTTAAGGAGCAGAACCCATGATGATGGTGTAATCACTTCAACAAGTGAAGTACTTGATCAGGTTGAGTCACTGACTTTTCATAAAAGCGTATCTCTCGATCAGTCCCCATTAGCTATTGATTCTCAAACCATTTGCCTGCATAGTGATACCGAAGGAGCAGTAAATTTGGCGAAAGCAATTCATGACCATCTTGTCTCAAAAGGAGCCATCATCCGTCCAGTTTAATGGAATTGAGTGGCGGGTTTCCCGTCTTGGAGGAGCTATTTTGTTAAATGCTCCTCACGACATAGCTATAGAACAAATTCACAGTAGCACAAGGTATTTAAAGGAGCTTTTGGGGCCTGACTTACGTGATATAGTTCCATCCTATCAATCCATCGGATTGTTTCTGAATAAAGACTTTGGTGAGATCTGCGAATTGCTTGAAAAAGCAGGATCAGAAACAGTAGCAGAAATCCATTACGAAACGGTTGAGGTTCCGGTTTGCTATGAGAAAGGCCTTGATCTTGCTGAGCTAGCCGATCATTCCGGATTGAGTGAGGAGGATGTTATCAGGATTCACCTAAATGGTGATTACCGGGTAATTCTTATCGGTTTTACTCCAGGCTTCATATACCTGGATGGCCTTGATGAAAGGCTTGCGTGCCCTCGTAAGTCGAACCCTAGAAAAAAGTTAGAAGCAGGTTCGGTGGGTATTGGTGGGACGCAAGCAGGAATTTATTCTTTGAACAGCCCAGGCGGATGGAACATTCTGGGTCAAACTCCTATTCAATTATTTGATAAGGATCGAAGGCCACCAATGGTACTCGATGTAGGAGTCAATCTTAGGTTCAAACGAATTTCACTTAATGAATTTGAGACATGGCAAAACTGAAGGTTCTCAATGCTGGGGTTCTGTGTACGATTCAAGATGAAGGGAGATTTGGTTATCGTCAGTACGGAATCCCTCAATCTGGTGTAATGGACTTGCAGTCGATGCTTTTAGCCAACAAACTAGTGGGAAATCAAATGAATGCTCCCGTCCTTGAGATCGCCTTACAAGGCCTGAAGTTGGAGGCAAAGGATATGGTTATTATTGCTGTAACAGGAGCGGCTGTCAAGCTCAGGATTAACGGAGTTGAGACTTCAATGAATAAAAAGATTTCTGTCAAACCAGGAGAAACCATTGATATTTCCCAGGCAATCGATGGGGTGTATACATACCTGGGAATTAACGGTCAAATTCAAGCCCAGGAGGATTTCGAAAGTTTTTCAACTTACCTTATGGCTGGGTTCGGCGGATTGAACGGACGTGCCCTTAGGAAAGACGATGAAATTGAGATTCGGAAGGCTGAACAAGGTCAAATAAGAGTTTCCACTCGAAAGTTCCAACCCACAAAACCTCTTACCTCTATCCGAATAGAAAAAGGTCCGGAGTGGCACATGCTCAAAGAGTCAATACGTAACAAAGTGTTTCGAATAGACCCATCAAGCAACCGTATGGGTATCCGGCTTGCTGGGGATCCAATAGCAATTGAGAAAAGAGAAATCGTTTCTTCTGCTGTGATACCTGGCACCATTCAGCTACCTTCAAATGGATTACCGATCGTTCTAATGAACGACTGTCAAACCACGGGTGGATATCCTCGAATTGGACAAGTCCTTAAGGAAGACATGGGGATATTAGCTCAACTAAGACCGGGAAGAGAAATTTCCTTTAAAACAGTTTGAATGTCGCTTCCGCAAGTTTGTTTGCAGCATCCGGATTTCTTCTGAACCACATTTCCGGTTCAATCAATTCCAGTTCACCTATGGCAGGTTCGCCGTTGTTATCATTGATCATATCAACGCGAGCATAGACCGGAACCGTGTCATATGAGTTGACTGCTTTGAGAGCCAGATCTATTTCCGCAGTTGTAGGGCTGTATTCATGAACAGTCCCACCAAAATCATCCTGAACTCGGAAATCTCCTGACTTGGCAATTTTAAGTACGCTATGCGTGTATTCACCATCGATAACCATAAGAGAGAGCTCACCCCGCTCAACCACACTTGTCTGGAATGGCTGAAGCATCATTGCTTCGTTTTGAATGAGTTGTTGATAGCGATCTTCATGTTGTGACGTGTTGACTTTATCAAGCAGGAAGGTGTCTTTGGCAGCTGCAGAGATCGCAGGCTTTAAGACAGTTTTATTCCAGCCAAGCTCATCATGAATTTCTTGCAGCGACCGTGTATCCTTAGGTTCTATGAAGTATGATTCTACAATGTTTACTCCGGCTCGCTTCAGGTCGTTCATATAATGCTTGTCAAGATTCCACGAGATCACATCGTAGGAATTGATCAGCTTTGTCTTTAATGAAACCTCCATCAGCCAATCAGCAAATTCCTCAAACCGCTCAGCATAATCCCAGGTAGTCCGAAACAGACAATAGTTTGTAGAGCTCCAATCAAAGCTTTTATCAGACCAGGAAACCTTTTTAACTGTGAGACCTTTTTTGGTTAGCGCATCGATCACCAACTGATCTTCCTGCATGACATTGTTCACGTAATCATTCTGATCAACAGGATCTACATATCGGTCATCCGTCAGTACTACTATGTCAATCATAATTGGCTCTTTAAAACATTCAAACCTTCTCTGAAGCTTAAGGGTTCATAGCCAAGCTGATCTTTTGCCTTATCAAGAATAAAACCAGTTCGGGCAGGTCTTTTGGCTGCTTGAGTAAAGACCGAACCATCGACTTCATTCACTAGGGAACTATCAAGTTCGAAAAACAATGCTGTTTCCATGGCCATTTCATAAGGAGTGAGCATATCCTTTCCGGAAATATGATAGATTCCGGTAGCTTTTTTCTCAGCTATCAACGCACATCCTTTTGCCAGGTCCTCAGCCAGAGTAGGCATTCGCCATTGATCATTGACAACATTGATCTCATTCCCTTCCTCCAAATTTTTCTTGGCCCAAAGTATGATGTTAGATCTGCTCATATCAGGAACTACTCCATAAACCAACATTGTCCGGACAACAGCCCATTTTATATAAGTGTTTTTGAAAAGCTCTTCCGAAGCGAGCTTACTCTTCGCATAATGGCTTAAAGGGTTTGGAGAATCCGTTTCTTTATAGGGTCCGGCGGCACCATCAAAAATAAAATCCGTTGAGAGATGAATAAGGAAACTTCCATTATCCTGACATGCTTTGATCAGGTATTCAACGGATCGAACATTCATGTCCCAACAATGCTCCTGTTCGAGCTCGCACTTATCCACATCGGTCATTGCGGCCGTATTTATGACAACATCCGGCACGGTCATCCCAATAATTGATGCTACATCACTAGCTGATGTAACATCCATTGGAGCATAACGATACGAGCCTGGAGGGTTTCTGTTTTTACCCTTTCCGGTGGCGATTACCTCGACTCTGGGATCAGATTCATAGTATTGAACAAGCTTTTGACCAAGCAACCCATTCGCACCGGTGATAAGTACTTTCATTTAGTCTCCGGATACTGATAACCGTACTTCTTTGTAATCTCTTTTTTCTTCACCTCTTCCACTTCCATTGTCATGTGAATTGGTTCAATAGGCTTGTCGCCTCTGGCTGTTTCTACTGCAGCGATTTTATCTATGACATCAATTCCCTCAACTATTCGACCAAAAACAGTGTATTCATCATCTAGGTGGGGGGTTCCTCCGACAGTGGTATAGGCTTCAAGACGTGTCGGATCGTATTCCTTATCCAACTCAACACCCATTACTTCCTCCACCTGGTCTTTGATTTCCAAAGCGAGCTGATTCATCCGATCAAACTGTTGCGCAGTTTGAAGTTCAAGAAAAACATTTCTTAAAGAATCAAACTCTTCACGTTGAAGCATTGCGCTACAGGCCTGGTTCAGTTTGTATTGATCAACGGTCAATTCATTTTCTGTCCAAACCTTACCCTGCACAAAATAGAACTGACATGAAGAAGAAAGACGTTCAGGATTAGCATTATCTCCTTGCCTTGCAGCAGCTAATTCGCCTTTCTTATGGAAGAATTGAGGCAATATTTCAGCGGGAATTCTTGCACTGGCAGGCTCGGTGCTACCATCTTTTTCGTAGATATTGCCACCCTGGATCATGAAATCCCTGATGACCCGGTGGAATATTGTGCTATCGAATTTCCCGGATTGAGCTAGTTCGATGAAGTTCTTTTTATGAAGGGGTGTTTCTTCATAAAGGATCACTTTCATATCGCCATAGCTTGTTTTAATGGTGACGAGGTAATCCTTATTCTTGTTTCCGCATGCGGAAAGAATAAGCACGTTAGCGATTAAAAAGAGTAATTTCTTCATTGGTTTCAATTTAAGGACGAAAGTAATTTAAATGACGGATTTGATGTCATCAAGGACCTTTTTACCACCGCTTTCAAGGATTTCGTTGGCAAGGGATACGCCAAGTTCCTCATTTGGGCCAAACATCGTTCGCTTGATCAATTGTTTTCCATCCAAACTTGCGATTCCGCCCGTTAGTTCAATCTGACCATCTTGTTCCATCTGAGCTAACCCAAATACAGGGATACTACAGCCACCATCCATAGTTCTTAAAAAGGCACGTTCTGTTTTAATAAGTTTTTCAGAAATGGAGTGATTGGTCAATTTCTTAATACGATCCGCAATTGCCGGGTCCAGTCGTTCATGAACTTCAACAGCAACTGCTCCTTGCCCTACAGGAGGTGTAAAACGTTCAATGTCAAACCAATACTTGACCATATCGTCCAGTCCCAATCTCCGTACTCCTGCGTACGCCAGGACAAGGCCTTGCATCATTCCAGACTTCAGCTTTTCAATCCTGGTTTGAAGATTTCCTCTTGCATCCACGGTCCTGATGTTGGGGTAGAAATGTTTTAGAAGAGCTATTCTACGGGTGGAAGACGTACCGAGAACGAGGTTGGGTTCATTTAAGTCAATCTCATGATTGGAAACAATAACATCATCGGGTGATTCTCGTTCGCAGAAGGATAAAATGCTGAACCCATCCGGTAAAACCGAAGGAAGGTCTTTGGCACTGTGAACAGCGATATCAATTTTTCCCCTCATCAGGGAAGTTTCCAGCTCTTCGGTAAAAACTCCTTTGCTACCTATTTTGGAGAGCGTTACGTGCTGAATTCGATCTCCTTTGGTTTCCATAGGCTTGAGTTCAGGTTGAAACCCTCCTGCATCAAGAAGATCTGCCACATAATTTGCCTGCCAAAGTGCCAACGCACTATTTCGTGTTCCAATTCTGATTCTTGTTCGCTCCAATCCTTATGCGTTTTTCTTGGTTCTTTTCTTTTTATGGTTTCGCTCAATATACTCGATGATTTTGCCAGCAATATCTATTCCAGTAGCTTTTTCAATTCCTTCGAGACCCGGGGAGCTGTTTACTTCCAGGATTAATGGTCCTCGCCCTGACTGGAGCATATCTACTCCTGCCATGCTTAAACCCATAGCCTTGGCGGCTTTTATCGCAGCGGCTTTCTCTGAGCGTTTAAGGTTAATCAATGAGGCAGAACCTCCTCTATGAAGATTTGATCTGAACTCTCCTTCCTTCCCCTGCCTCTTCATGGCACCAACCACTTCTCCATCAACGACGAAGGCTCGAATATCAGCAGCCTTGGCCTCTTTAATGAACTCTTGAACGATTATTCGAGCTTTCAATCCATGAAAGGCCTCCACCACGGATTGAGCGGCTTTTTGGGTATCTGCCAAAACAACACCCAACCCTTGTGTGCCTTCAAGGAGCTTGATGATAAGTGGTGCTCCTCCCAGTTGCTGGATGATCTTTTTCTCTTCTTTTGAAAAATTGGTAAAAGCGGTTTTGGGCAAGCCAAGCCCAGCTCCTGCCAGCATTTGCATACTTCTGAGCTTGTCCCTCGACCGAACAATGGAAATAGATCGATTGACACTAAACACGTCCATCATCTCAAACTGACGAACCACTGCAGCACCATAAAAAGTGACGGAAGCCCCTATGCGAGGGATGATAGCGTCTACATCTTTTATCGTCTCACCTTCATAGTATAGTTCCAGTTGATTTTGTTGGATGATCATGTCACATTTGGTGTGATCAATCACCCTTGCATCATGTCCTCTTTGTTCAATAGCCTCGATCAACCTATTGGTACTGTAGAGGTTCGGATTTCGGGAAAGGACTGCTATTTTCATTGGATCTTTTCTTTATAGGAAAGATTCTTTTTTGAAACATCCACAATGAAGCGATCTTGTAAGAATTTCCGCCCGATCAGCACAGGATATTTCATCTTGCTTCTGTCAGTTAAAGAAAATGATACCGTATAAATTTTACCAAAAATTCCAAGTTTTGTTTTGATAACATATCGAAGTTCAGCTTTGCCATTTGAGCTTCTGATCTTTTTTTGTGTCCAATTATCAGCAACGAACTGCTGATAACCGTTATCCGTCAGAACTTTGAACTTCAGAGAATCTCCATCTCGCCGAATCCCCTTACAATGCAATGATGATCGGTGGGCCCCGGTATCGATTTTCGCATTGATGTTTTCAACGTTAAATACCGGGAGATCAACCTTTTCAGCACGTCCTATCGTTTTTGGAACGCGTTTAGCCATTGATTTTTCGAAGTAGATCCAATGACAAATTTAGATGGGTTATTCGAGGATTAGCATTTCTTTCCAAATGCTGCATGGCGTCATTGATAAGCGAATAGACCATTCCAAGCTTTTCAAGACCCAATTGACTTGAGAATTTTTTGATAAAATCAAGCTCGCCCTGGTTTTGTAGCAGGGGCTCCTGTCCTCCCAAATAAACCGTAGCATTTCGAATGATTGATAGGGATAGTGAAAGGAATCCTCTTTGACTTGCCTTTGCTTCAGAAGAAAATGCCTCGCTCTCTTTTACCAAAGAGGAAACATCTTTCTTCCAGCAGGCCAACATCCAGTTACGGAAACGTTCATGGGACATTTCATGGTCAGCGTCTATTAATTTCTTAGCAAGACCTATACTTCCGTTAGCAATATCCGCTAAATGACTTGCCTGATCTTCCTCAAGTTGATGCTGCCGCTGCAAGTAGTCGCTTACCTCTTCTTTGGTGTGGGGAGGTACATTGACCAGCAAAGTCCTGGATCTAATTGTTTGTAGCAGCGATTCGTAGCTGGAGGAAACAAGCAGGAAAAGAGTATTGTTTGGGGGCTCTTCCAAAACTTTTAGTAAGGCATTAGCACCAGCTGGGTGCATATACTCGGCACTCCAGATGAAGATGACCTTATGTCCTCCCTCAACAGATCTCATACTTACATCCTTCATTATTTGCCTGCTATCCTCCCTGCTCAATTGTAAAAACTTGTTCTCCTGATTGTAATGATGAGCCCAGTCGTCGAAGGATCCAAAGGGAAGTTGGGTCATAAAGCTCCTCCATAAGGGGAGGGCTTCAGCAAGCACTTTATCGTATTTTGTACTGGTTGATGAGGCTGTTTTTGGAAAATACCAATGAATATCGGGGTGGATGAATTTGGCCATTCTTTCGCAATTGGCACACGAGCCACACGAATCCTCAGCTGTTTTGTTTTCACACATGAGATAGCTTGCGTAAGCTAGCGCAAGTGGGAGCATAGCAGTCCGTTCTTTTCCGGCAAACAACTGTGCATGGGCAACTTTACCTGAGCTCAGTGAACTGACCAGTTGCGCTTTAAGTGTGTCAAGGCCTGGGATATCTGAGAACTTCATATCAATTCTTTTCCCATACACGGAAAGCTGCAGTTTCCCGGAAAACTGTTTCCAATATTGATTTATCTTCTTCCGTGAGGCTTATGTTTCTTCGTTTCATCACAATAGCGGCTGTTTCGAAAGCCTTGCGGGTCTGGTAAGTGGTAAAACCTGCAGCGCCACCCCATGCAAATGATGGAATGAAATTACGGGGAAATCCATCTCCGAAGATGTTTGCTGATACACCTATTGTTGTTCCTGTATTAAACATCGTGTTGATCCCACACTTGGAATGATCACCCATGATCAACCCACAGAACTGAAGACCAGTATCCTTAAATCGTTCTGATGCAAAATCCCACATCTTAACATTGGTATAATTATTCTTTAGGTTCGAATTGTTTGTATCAGCTCCAAGGTTGCACCACTCTCCAATAACCGAATTACCTAAAAATCCATCATGAGCTTTGTTTGAATATCCCTGGATGACGGAATTGGAAATTTCGCCACCAACCTTCGAATGAGGTCCAATGGTTGAATCTCCTCTGACCTTCGCTCCCATGTTTACAACAGAGTGTTCGCATAAAGCAAAGGGTCCTCTAATAACAGCACCCTCCTGAATC
This sequence comes from Cyclobacteriaceae bacterium, assembly GCA_965267415.1. Classification (GTDB taxonomy): domain Bacteria; phylum Bacteroidota; class Bacteroidia; order Cytophagales; family Cyclobacteriaceae; genus Ekhidna. The sequence continues at coordinate 3,094,675 of OZ253955.1, forward strand.
TCGGATTGACTTCCCAGGTAAATAGGCCCATTTTCAGCATTCAGAACCGCTGACCGGATAGTCACATTTTCTCCCAAAAAAATTTGATCTCCATACACACGAGTATGTGGATCCAGGATTTTCCGCGATTTCTTCTTGGAAGTGATTAGGTCAAAATCGTTCTTGATTTCCGATCCATTCAACCGGAAAATATCCCATGGGTAATTGATCGAATCGAATGCGGTAGCTTCAACTATTTCTCTATCATCAATTTCGAAAACTTCGTTGGGATCAAAATAACCTGCTAAGAGCTGATCATTGCTTACGAGTGCCTGTCCTTCTTTGAGAGCCAACAGTTGCTCGACAATACTTTTTGAAGGGAGAAAGCCTCCAGTTAGCGTAAGTGTCCTTGAATCTGGTTTTGGAAATTTTGTTTCCAAATAATCCTGTGATCGGAAGTAGACCTCAGATGGAGCTAACAGCGACTTCCATTTTTCCTGAACCTTTAAAATACCTACTCTTAAGTCCGCCACCGGCCGGGTGTAGGCAAGAGGTAGCATCTGACTCCATGATTCATTTGTATCAATAAAGGTTATTTGCATAAATCAAACTTAGTAGGATTGGTGAAGTCGACAAAAATAGCATGTCACACAGTGATGATCTGCTTATTCTTTGCTATCTTTAGAAAGGTCAATTAAGAACTGCTCAAACCCCAACCTTAGTGCTCCTAGTACCTTCAATATCTGTAATAAATGGCAGGACTGCTCGTCTTAAGCAGGGCGATTATTCTAACGAAAAAGTCTATGAAGAAAGCCCGATTGATGTAGCTACCAAATTTGAGGAGCATGGTATTTCAAGGGTTCATTTGATTGATCTGGAAGGAGCCAAGCAGGGCACCATCATCAATTACGACCCTTTACAGTTAATTACAGGTTATACAAACCTGAAAGTCAATTTTACTGGTGGCATTCATACGGATGGAGATGTGATCAAGGCTTTTGAACATAGGGCAGAGAGTATTACCGCAGCTTCAGTGGCAGTTCAGCACAAAGAGATATTTGCCAACTGGATCATGTCTTATGGCAGGGAAAAAATAGCGCTGGCAGCAGATAGCCTGGACGGATTGATTCGTATAAGAGGTTGGCAGAAGGGGACGGAACTAAAGCTGTTTGATCACATTGCTTACTTCTATGATAGGGGACTTAAATATTTGAAGACAACAGACATCTCAAGAGATGGAGCACTGGAAGGCCCTTCTTTTGATCTTTATAAGTCTTTGATCAAGGAGTTTCCTAACCTCTGCATATTCGCAAGTGGGGGTGTCAGAAATATTGATGACATTAAAAAGTTAGCTGATCATGGATTGTATGGAACAATTTTCGGAAAAGCTTACTATGAAGGAAGGCTTACGCTGAAAGAGATAGAGGACTTTGTAACGGTCTCGGCTTAAAATAAGGCTTTTGAAGTTTCTTCCTCACTGTATTTGAACTTGTAAAGGAAGTAGAAGATAAAATTGTACTTGCTTACAGAATCATCTCCTAAAGAATCCACACTTTCCATGTCGATTTGATCAACATCTTCAAGATTTTCTAATGAGAGTGAGTTTTTCTTGTTCTTTTTCTTGTCCTCTTGTTGAAGTTCACCAGTCTGATCCTGTGTTTTTTCACCGGAACCTCCCGTTGCGTAGCTAAGATTAGCAACAAGGAATAAACCTATTAGGATCAATATTTTGCCTGGAGTTCCCACAAGAACTGAATTGCCGTAAGACAAAATAACGAAATTCTTCGACTAAAGGTTTACTTATTACCGAAAGTTAACGGTGAAGAGCCTAAATAGTAATTAAAGTGTACGTTTTACCTCTTTGACTTCAAAGCCTTCAATGGTGTCTCCAACCTTAATGTCGTTGAAGTTTTTAATGCTTAGTCCGCACTCATACCCATTTTTCACCTCAACAACATCCTCTTTGAATCGCTTCAACTGGTTGATTTCACCGGTATAAACAACGATACCATCTCGGATCAATCTTACCTGGTTGCTTTTCTTGACAATTCCGTCAGTAACATAACAACCAGCCACCGTACCAACTTTGGATATTTTGAATACTTCTCTCACCTCGATGTTACCGGTAATTACCTCTTCACTGGTCGGCTCAAGCATTCCCTCCATCGCATCTTTCACATCGTTGATGGCATCATAGATGATTGAGTACAGACGGATTTCGATTTCTTCAGATTCTGCCAGTTTTCGAGCACCAGCCGATGGTCGTACCTGGAATCCGACAATAACTGCATCTGATGCAGAAGCCAGCAACACGTCTGATTCGGAGATCTGTCCTACTGCCTTGTGAAGAATATTCACCTGAACTTCTTCGGTTGAAAGTTTGAGTAGCGAGTCGGACAATGCTTCAATTGAACCATCCACATCACCTTTGACAATCACATTCAATTCTTTGAAATTACCGATTGCCAATCGTCTACCGATCTCATCAAGTGTAATGTGTTTCTTAGTTCGAATGGTTTGCTCTCTAAGGATCTGTTCCCGCTTAGTAGCTATTTCTCTTGCTTCACGATCACTTTCCATCACATTGAAACGATCTCCGGCTTGTGGGGCACCATCGAGCCCAAGCATTTGGACTGGAGTGGATGGTCCGGCCTCATCAACTTTATGACCTCTGTGATCAAACATCGCTTTAACCTTACCGAAATACGGTCCTGCCAAAAGCACATCACCAATTTTCAATGTACCTGCCTGGACCATGATCGTTGAGACGAAACCGCGACCTTTATCAAGGCTGGCTTCAATTACAGAACCTATGGCAGCTTTATCAGGATTGGCTTTGAGTTCCAGAAGTTCTGCTTCCAGCAAAACCTTATCCAGAAGTTCATCGATTCCTTCACCGGTTTTCGCCGAAACATGTTGACACTGATACTTACCACCCCAATCTTCAACAAGGATGTTCATGTTGGAAAGATCCTCTTTGATCTTGTCAGGGTTAGCATTAGGCTTGTCAATCTTGTTGATTGCGATCACAATTGGCACGCCGGCGACCTGTGCATGGTTAATGGCCTCCTTGGTCTGAGGCATCACTGAGTCATCGGCAGCAACCACAATGATGGCTACATCCGTGATTTTCGCTCCCCTGGCCCGCATAGCGGTAAATGCCTCGTGACCAGGTGTATCAAGGAAAGCAATTCGCTTGCCGCTCTCGGTTGTTACGTCGTACGCACCTATGTGCTGCGTAATACCTCCTGCTTCACCTGCGGTAACTTTAGAGTCACGAATGTAATCGAGCAATGAGGTCTTACCATGATCAACGTGACCCATAATAGTCACGATAGGTGCACGCTCTGAAAGCGTGCTCTCATCATCCTCAACCTCAACTACGTCGGTTTCTTCTTTTGCCTGCGCAAAGTCGACATCAAAGCCGAACTCATCAGCGATAACTGTGATCGTTTCAGCATCCAGGCGTTGGTTAATAGAGACAAACATGCCCAATGACATACAAGCGGATATGACATCATTGGCTGAGACATCCATTAAACTTGCAAGGTCGCTGGCGGAAATAAACTCCGTTACATGTAGTGTTTTTGAAGCCTCTTCCGCTTGGATCATTTTCTCTTCCTCAGCTTCAGCCTTGGCAGATCGTTTGTCCCTTCGATACTTGGAGCGCTCAGTTTTGGTTTTTCCACCGCTAAGCTTGGCAAGAGTTGCCTTGATCTTGTCCTGAATTTCCTTATCGGAAAGCTCTTCAGTTTTACGTCCGGATGATGACCGGTTTCCTTGATGACCTCTGTTGGGTCTCCCTTCACCTGAATCAGACGCAGCACTGATTCGCTTCCTTGGCCTCTTTTTGCGATCCTGATTTTGATCAGAGGAGGCAACAGGTTTTGGCTTATCCTTCGGAAGCTCGATTTTATCAAGGACTTTCAACCCACGTAAGGAATCTGCCTTGGCTTTAATGACTTCTTTCGGTTCTTCCGGTTCTTTTTCTTTTATTGGACTTTCCTTTGGAGCTTCTTCTGCTTTCGGTGTTTCTTCCTCTTTAGGAGCTTCTTTAGGCTCTTCTTTCTTGGGCTCTTCCTTTTTCTTATCAAGGTCGATCTTCCCTACGACCTTTGGTCCATCCAACTTTGATTTGGCAGAGATCTTCTCCGGTTCCGGAGCAGGAGCTACATTATCCTTGATCAGGATTCGCTCATCATCCTTCTTTTTGGGCTCGTCAGGTTTATCAGCTTTAATGACTAAGTCTTCGACATTTCCGCCAATGGTCAACTCTGAAGCCTCTTCCTTATCGTGCGCTGCATCGGCAAACTTTCGGGCAAGCATATCATACTGGTCCTGATTAATCTTCGAATTAGGATTCGCGTCAACTTCGAATCCCTTTTCAGAGAGAAATTCAAGGATAGTATTTCTTCCTACGTTAAGTTTTCTAGCAACCTGACTTAATCTGTACTCTGCCATATAGTATTCTTACGTTTTCTTATTCAAATTCCTGGCTAAGAACCTGAATAATTTCATGTACTGTTTCTTCCTCTAAATCTGTTCTTCGAACAAGGTCTTCCGATCCGAGTTTCAAAACACTTTTAGCGGTATCCAATCCGACTCGCTTCAACTCATCAATAACCCAATCTTCCAGCTCATCAGTGAATTCATCAAGATCGACATCTTCCTCAGAGGACTCGTCAAGCTCTCTGAAAACATCGATCTCCATTCCTACAAGTTTACTGGCAAGCTTAATATTTTGTCCGCCTTTCCCAATCGCCAAAGATACCTGATCTGGTTTCAAGTAAACGGAGACCCTCTCTTTGTCCTCGCTTATATCCATGCTGGTGATCTTAGCTGGGCTCAACGCACGGGCAAGATAAAGCTCAAGATTGTCTGTGAAGTTGATCACATCAATGTTCTCATTCTGAAGTTCACGTACGATAGAATGAATCCTTGAACCCTTCATACCAACACAAGCACCAACCGGGTCAATTCGATCGTCGTAAGATTCAACCGCTACTTTGGCACGTTCTCCTGGCTCACGAACCACGTTTTTGATAGTTATCAATCCATCATAAACTTCCGGAACCTCTGCTTCAAACAATCGCTCAAGGAAAACAGGAGAAGTTCTGGACAAAATAATTTTTGGATTTCCATTGACCATCTCTGCTCTGTGAACAATGGCCCGTACGGTATCACCTTTTCGATAACGATCCTTAGGTATTTGTTCGGATTTTGGAATAGTGAGCTCGTTTCCTTCACCATCGATCAGCAATACTTCACGACTCAGAACCTGATATACTTCACCCTGGATGATCTCCCCAACAAGGTCCTTGTACTTCTGAAAAAGAATGTCTTTTTCCAGGTCCTTTATTTTCTGGATTAAGGTTTGTCGAGCGGTCATTACTGCCCTTCTTCCAAAATCGATCAACTTGATTTCCTCAGCCACTTCTTCGCCAATTTCAAAGTCGGGCTCAATTTGCCTTGCCTCTGAAAAACTTATCTTATCATGATCCCAGATATCTTCGGAGTTATCATCTACGATTTCCCTAAATCGCCAGATCTCCAAATCACCGTTATCTGCATTGATGATTATATCGAAATTATCATCGGTCTCGTATTTCTTACGGATCATCGTCCTGAATACGTCCTCCAAAATGCGGATCATTGTAGGGCGATCAATGTTCTTCCCCCTGGCAAAATCCGCAAACGAATCAACTAAAATTGACGCTTCCATTCTATTTAAATGATACTACTATTTTCGATTGATTTATTTCACTAAAACTTAAAGACCTTTCCTTACCGTTTGTTTCCAACGTCAGGTCATCAGCTCCAACCTCCATAAGCTTTCCCTCAATTTTTTCTCCTTCAACTGTCTCTATCTGAAGGCTCCTTCCCTCATTCTTTTTGTATTGTCTTTTCAACTTGATCGGGTGATCCAAACCAGGAGAAGAAACCTCCAGCGAATACTTCCCTTTGATCAGGTCTTCCTCTTCCAAAACTGCCCCAATACTTCTGCTGACAACACTACATTTATCAATATCTATCCCGTCATCCCCATCGACAAACACCAATACTTTCTGATTCCCGACATTCCCTTTGATCTTGATATCAACAAGAAAAAGTTTGGGGTCAAATTCAATAGCTTTTTCGCTTATCTCTCCTATCCTTTTCTCCAAATCTTCCATGAATAAAAAGAGGGGACTTTGGTCCCCTCTATATTGAATTCTTACATTGGTGAGGCAAAAGTAAAACCTTTTTTCGTCTCAAAAAATTTAATTTATTAAAACACAGAAATCCCGTTGGTCAAAGAAATATGAGGGTTCAACGAAGGATTGTTAGAGACATCCCAACTTTTAGCTCTTTTTTTTCAAAAAATGTTGATTTTTACTAGTAGCCAACTAGAGTGTTAACCCAGCTGTAAATGATACTCGTCTCGTCGATTTACTTTGAATTAATTTAATGTAAGAATTAATGTAGGGTCGCCCCCCGACTTAAAGAACATATCATGTCATTAAACAGAAAGCTCGCAGTGTTAATTGTGTCAGCCTTAGGCTACATTTCCGCCTACGGTCAAAACACCGTAGGTGTCAACACTAACACACCAAACCCCAATTCTGTGCTTGAACTGGTGTCACCTAATTCCAACCAGGGATTCCTGGTGCCACGGATCAGCACGTTCCAAAGGACAAGCATGACAACAAGCTTGTCGAACAATGAAAATGGTTTGATGGTGTTTGATACAGACGCTAATCTTTTCTATTACTGGAATAATGGAGTTTGGATACCCGGCCTGGGTGCATTAAACATTACACCAGCGGGTGGAGATCTGGATGGTTTTTATCCTAATCCAATAATCAGGATAAGTGCGGTTACTGAGAGTAAGATCGCAGATGCTGCAGTGTCAACCCAAAAACTTCGTGATGCGAGCGTAACAACTGCGAAGATCAACAATGGGGCGGTGACTACTGCTAAGATCGCCGATGAAGCAGTTACGGGGGCAAAACTGGAAGATTCGGGGGTGACTGCTGGTGGTTATGGAGATGAGTTTCTTGCATTGCAGCTTACGGTTGATTCGAAAGGAAGAGTTACAGCCATTTCCGAATTACCAATTCTGATTACCTCAGCCAACATTACCGACCTCACAATCTTGAATGAGGATATTGCGAACGGAACCATTACAATTTCTAAAATTGATCCGGAAGGCAACACAGATAAGGTATTAACGATCGACACTTTTGGAAGTGTAGTTTGGACAGACAGGTCTGATTTCACTTCATCTGCTCTGGCACAAAACAATATATATGTTGGTAATGCTTCCGGAGTTGCTGAAGGGTTACCAGTAACCGGAGATGTGGCTGTGACAAATACTGGAACAGCGGCTGATATTATTATCCAGGACGATGCAGTTCAGGGAGATGATTTGGATGTAGACAATGCCAATTTCGTTGTACCGGGCACACAGACTATCATACTTAATAACACCGGGGGATTACAGGTCAATAATCCGGTTGATATCACAAGTACGCTAAACGCTGATGGCGCGGTGAATCTTGCAGCTACTGGAGTTTTGACAGTAGTCGAGGGATTACTTCGTGTTGATCAACAGGCAGATTTCACAGGGAACTTGGATGCTAACGCCGGACTTGATGTCACATCCGGAGACTTTAATGTATTTGATACGCCGGCTTCAGTAACCTCCATTAACAACGACGATATAAACATTGGAGATGAAGCGACAGACGACATTGACTTGACTGGAGATGTAAGTGTTAACTCAGGAAGCTTCACGGTTGTCGCACCACAAACGGATTTAAATAGCACCACCACTAATATTGGTGATGCTGCCACAGATGCATTAAACATAAATGCTGACGTTACAATTACAGGAGAGATACAGGGAGCTAATCCATTTGTGCTACAAGGAGCAGTAGATAATGTTAACGCAACCACAATCAACGTTGAGGAACCAACGCAACCTAATACGATTGTAATTCCTGATGAAAGTGGAGTAATAAATTTAAGTCCGGCTGCCCTCACACCTGACTTGGCTCTTAGCAGTGATGCATCAGGACAGATAGTGGTGGCAGCTGATGCACAGAATTTCAATGTCAATAGTGATGTAGTCAATATTGGAAACGCTGCAGCAGATCAGGCGACGGTCGCTGGAAACTTAGATGTACAAAATGGGCTGGACTTAACTAATGGAACACTTCAGGCTGACGACAATGTGATTCTTGGTGCGACCAATGCCGATGCACTGACTGTGAATGCAACTGCTGATTTCAATGATGCAGTGAACGTAGATGGCATTTTTGATGCAAATAATGGATTAAACATTACGGCAGGAACATTTAGGGCAAATGATGCAGTTATTCTGGGCTCAAATGATGTTGATAATGTAACGATTAACGGCAGTATTCAAAACGATCTGGGTGGAAACGCACTTAATCTTGAGGGGGCAACTGATGGGGACGGTTTCCAGACAAGTCTGGCTGTAGTTGATCCAACTCAGGATAATACAATTACATTCCCGGATAGAAGTGGGGAAGTTGTTCTTCAAGGAGCTACAAGTTTTACTGGAAACATTGCACTCACATCAGACGCAGCTGGTGAAATAGTTGAAGCAGTTGAATCTCAGGATTTCAATGTACAATCTCAGAATATCAATCTCGGTGATGATGTTGGCGATCAAATAACTATTTCTGGTAATACGGATGCTCAGAATGGATTAGATGTCACCGGTTCAGATTTAACTGTTGGGACAACAAGCTTTGTTGTTAACAATGCCGGAGATCTCACTTCTGTTGGAAACGTAACATTATCCTCATCAGGTTCATCAACAGTTGTTGAAGGGACGCTTCAGGTGAATGAACAAGCTGACTTCAGCGCGAATTTGGATGCAAACGCTGGTTTGGACATCACTGATGGAGACTTTACGATTAGCGATACAAATCCAGCTGCCAGAACAATAATCAACACCAATGACATTGATATAGGGAACGCAGGCACGGATGACATAGACGTGACTGGGGTAGTGGATATTCAGGGAGGTGCTTTAACGGTAGCGACAGGATCGAGTGCTACGTTCAATGATGCAGTAACCTTAGGTGATGCTGAAGCAGATGCGATAGCCATCAATGGTACGATCCAGGAGGGGAGTTTGATAGCTGGGACGAATGCGTTGGTATTGGATGGATCGACACCCAATGCGAACCGAACGACCCTGGCGGTAACAGATCCCAGCGGGGTTAATACGATCACGTTCCCTGATGCAAGTGGTGAAGTGGTTCTTCAAGGAGCGACCAGCTACACTGGAGACTTGGCTTTGACGACAGATGCATTAGGAGACATAGTAGAAGCGGTAGATGGCCAGGTTTTCAATGTAAACAGCAACGATGTGAACATTGGAAATGCGTTGACAGATCAAATAGACTTGATAGGGGATGTAACGATCGCAGATGGAGTATCGACCACAGCGATCAATGCGAACACGATCACGCTAGGAAACGCTGGTACAGATGATATAGACATCACGGGTGTAGTAGATATCCAGGGAGGCAATGTGACGATCGCAGATGGGGCGACAACCACAGCAATTAATAACAATGATATTGATATAGGAAATCTGGGCACGGATGATATAGACATCACGGGTGTGGTAGATATCCAGGGGGGCAACGTGACGATTGCAGATGGTTTGACTACCACAGCTATTAACAACAATGATATTGACATAGGAAATCTGGGCACAGATGACATAGATATCACAGGTGTGGTAGATATCCAGGGGGGCAATGTGACGATCGCAGATGGAGCGACTACCACATCTATAAACAACAATGACATAGATATAGGAAATCTGGGCACAGATGACATAGACATCACAGGTGTGGTAGATATCCAGGGGGGTAGCGTGACAATCGCAGATGGAGCGACAATTACAGCGATCAATAATAATGACATTGATATAGGGAACGCAGGCACGGATGACATAGACGTGACTGGGGTAGTGGATATTCAGGGAGGTGCTTTAACGGTAGCGACAGGATCGAGTGCTACGTTCAATGATGCAGTAACCTTAGGTGATGCTGAAGCAGATGCGATAGCCATCAATGGTACGATCCAGGAGGGGAGTTTGATAGCTGGGACGAATGCGTTGGTATTGGATGGATCGACACCCAATGCGAACCGAACGACCCTGGCGGTAACAGATCCCAGCGGGGTTAATACGATCACGTTCCCTGATGCAAGTGGTGAAGTGGTTCTTCAAGGAGCGACCAGCTACACTGGAGACTTGGCTTTGACGACAGATGCATTAGGAGACATAGTAGAAGCGGTAGATGGCCAGGTTTTCAATGTAAACAGCAACGATGTGAACATTGGAAATGCGTTGACAGATCAAATAGACTTGATAGGGGATGTAACGATCGCAGATGGAGTATCGACCACAGCGATCAATGCGAACACGATCACGCTAGGAAACGCTGGTACAGATGATATAGACATCACGGGTGTAGTAGATATCCAGGGAGGCAATGTGACGATCGCAGATGGGGCGACAACCACAGCAATTAATAACAATGATATTGATATAGGAAATCTGGGCACGGATGATATAGACATCACGGGTGTGGTAGATATCCAGGGGGGCAACGTGACGATTGCAGATGGTTTGACTACCACAGCTATTAACAACAATGATATTGACATAGGAAATCTGGGCACAGATGACATAGATATCACAGGTGTGGTAGATATCCAGGGGGGCAATGTGACGATCGCAGATGGAGCGACTACCACATCTATAAACAACAATGACATAGATATAGGAAATCTGGGCACAGATGACATAGACATCACAGGTGTGGTAGATATCCAGGGGGGTAGCGTGACAATCGCAGATGGAGCGACAATTACAGCGATCAATAATAATGACATTGATATAGGGAACGCAGGCACGGATGACATAGACGTGACTGGGGTAGTGGATATTCAGGGAGGTGCTTTAACGGTAGCGACAGGATCGAGTGCTACGTTCAATGATGCAGTAACCTTAGGTGATGCTGAAGCAGATGCGATAGCCATCAATGGTACGATCCAGGAGGGGAGTTTGATAGCTGGGACGAATGCGTTGGTATTGGATGGGTCGACACCCAATGCGAACCGAACGACCTTGGCGGTAACAGATCCCAGCGGGGTTAATACGATCACGTTCCCTGATGCAAGTGGTGAGGTAGTGCTCCAGGGTGCCACGAGCTACGCAGGGAATTTGGCTTTGACCACTGATGTGGCGGGTGACATAGTGGAAGCGGTAGATGGTCAGATCTTCAATGTAAACAGTAACGATGTGAACATTGGTAATGCGTTAACGGATCAGATAGACTTGACAGGGGATGTAACGATCGCAGATGGAGTATCGACCACAGCGATCAATGCGAACACGATCACGCTAGGAAACGCTGGTACAGATGATATAGACATTACTGGTGTGGTGGACATTCAAGGCGGCAATGTGACGATTGCTGATGGTTTGACTACCACAGCAATTAATAACAATGATATTGATATAGGAAATCTGGGCACGGATGATATAGACATCACGGGTGTGGTAGATATCCAAGGGGGCAATGTAACGATCGCAGATGGAGCGACAACCACAGCAATTAATAACAATGATATTGACATAGGAAATCTAGGCACGGATGATATAGACATCACAGGTGTAGTAGATATCCAGGGAGGTAATGTGACGATCGCAGATGGAGCGACAATTACAGCGATCAATAATAATGACATTGATATAGGGAACGCGGGCACTGATGACATTGATGTGACTGGGGTAGTGGACATTCAGGGTGGAGCTTTGACAGTGGCGACAGGATCGAGTGCGACATTCAATGATGCGGTGACCTTGGGTGATGCGGAAGCAGATGCGATCGACATTAATGGTACGATCCAGGAGGGGAGTTTGATAGCCGGGACGAATGCGTTGGTATTGGATGGGTCGACACCCAATGCGAACCGAACGACCTTGGCGGTAACAGATCCCAGCGGGGTTAATACGATCACGTTCCCTGATGCAAGTGGTGAGGTAGTACTTCAGGGGGCCACGAGTTACACAGGGGACTTGGCTTTGACGACAGATGCATTAGGAGACATAGTAGAAGCGGTAGATGGTCAGATCTTCAATGTAAACAGTAACGATGTGAACATTGGTAATGCGTTAACGGATCAGATAGACTTGACAGGGGATGTAACGATCGCAGATGGAGTATCGACCACAGCGATCAATGCGAACACGATCACGCTAGGAAACGTTGGTACAGATGACATAGACATCACGGGTGTAGTAGATATCCAGGGCGGCAATGTGACGATCGCAGATAATGTTCCTACTGCTGCGATCAACAGTGATGACATTAACATTGGAGACGAGCCTACTGATGCTATTGACGTGACAGGCATCTTAACTGTGAATGGAACAGTTAATCTTGGAGCCGATGCGATACAGCAAGGCGAAATTCAGGATGACGAAGTAACAGGAGCAAAACTTGCTCCAGGAGTTGCTGGACTCGGACTAGAACAGGATGTTAGCGGTAATTTAGATATTAACCTGGCAGCAGGTGGAGGGTTAGGCTTTTTGGGTGATGAACTTAGGTTGGCCATCGTTCCTATGCCTAACCAAATTCTAATTGGTAGTCCGGGCGGATTTGTCAATGCCGTTGTTGGTGGGGATGTCACAATTACCGAAAGTGCAGGGGTAATTACTTCTACCATTCAGGATGATGCTGTCGACGGAGGAGACATAGATATTACAGGAAACAACTTTGACGTCAATGGAGATGGAAGAGTTTCATTCACAACCTCAAATGCTGGCTTGGACGCAATTCAACTGAATGCAACGAGTGGAAGGGTTGATATTGACGGATCTACAGGAGTAAGCGTTGATGGAGGAGCGGCTTCAAACTTTACTACAAGCAGTGGATTACTGACACTTCAAGGTGAAGATGGAGTGAACATTACATCAACGACAAGCACTGGAGTATCAATTAATGCGAATACCGCCGGGGACGTGAGCATTAACTCGGCAGCAGGAGCGGTAAACATTGCGGATGGCACAAGTAATGGGGCCGTGAATATTGGTACATCAACGACAGGTGGGCGATTAATTTCAATAGGCAATTCTACAGGTACTACTGGAGTGGAAATCGACGCTGGTAGTGGAGGTGTAGACATCACAGGCGCCACAAATATCAATGGGGGAGCATTGACGGTCGATGACGCATCGACCGCTAATCTGAACAGTGATGTATTAAACCTAGGTAATGCAAATACAGATGCAATAGCGGTAATTGGCACGACGACATTCAACGAGGACATTGTATTGGATGATGGTGCGAATGATGTGACTTTACAGGTGACGACTCAGACGTTAGGACCTGCGAGTTTGATTGTTCCGAATCTGGCGGGCAGTAATGAGACGATTGCTACGTTGAGTGATATCGCTGCGAGTGATGCGATGACTAACGGGACGGTATATGTAGGAGCGGGCGGCGTAGAGAGCGAGGTTGTTGCCAATGGTGATGGCAACATTTTGATTGGTAATGGCACGACGGTGAACAGTGTGAATGTGAGTGGAGATATAGACATTGCCAACACCGGGGTATCGACGATCACTGCGGGTATTATAGACAATGCGGATATTAATGCTGCTGCGGGTATAGCAGCGACGAAGTTGGCAGATGGTAGTGTAACGAATGCGGAGTTGCAGCAGATCAACAATTTGAATCAGCAGTTGGCAACGACTGACAATGTAACGTTCAACAACGGGACCTTTAATGGGAATGTAACGTTGGGCAGTGACAATTTGGATTTGGTGACGGTACCTGGCACGACGACATTCAACGAGGACATTGTATTGGATGATGGTGCGAATGATGTGACTTTACAGGTGACGACTCAGACGTTAGGACCTGCGAGTTTGATTGTTCCGAATCTGGCGGGCAGTAATGAGACGATTGCTACGTTGAGTGACATTGCTGCGAGTGATGCGATGACGAACGGGACGGTATATGTAGGAGCGGGCGGCGTAGAGAGCGAGGTTGTTGCCAATGGTGATGGCAACATTTTGATTGGTAATGGCACGACGGTGAACAGTGTGAATGTGAGTGGAGATATAGACATTGCCAACACCGGGGTATCGACGATCACTGCGGGTATTATAGACAATGCGGATATTAATGCTGCTGCGGGTATAGCAGCGACGAAGTTGGCAGATGGTAGTGTAACGAATGCGGAGTTGCAGCAGATCAACAATTTGAATCAGCAGTTGGCAACGACTGACAATGTAACGTTCAACAACGGGACCTTTAATGGGAATGTAACGTTGGGCAGTGACAATTTGGATTTGGTGACGGTACCTGGCACGACGACGTTCAACGAGGACATTGTATTGGATGATGGGGCGAATGATGTGACTTTACAGGTTACGACCCAGACGTTGGGCCCTGCGAGTTTGATTGTTCCGAATTTGGGTGGCAGTAATGAGACGATCGCGACGTTGAGTGATATCGCTGCGAGTGATGCGATGACGAACGGGACGGTCTATGTAGGCGCAGGGGGTGTAGAGAGCGAGGTAGCAGCGAATGGAGATGGGAACATTTTGATTGGTGATGGCACGACGGTGAACAGTGTGGATGTGAGTGGGGATATAGACATAGCGAACACCGGGGTATCGACGATCACGGCAGGTATTATCGACAATGCGGACATCAATGCAGCTGCGGGCATAGCAGCGACGAAGCTGGCCGATGGTAGTGTAACGAATGCGGAGTTACAGCAGATCAACAATTTAAATCAGCAGTTGGCGACGACTGATAATGTAACGTTCAACAACGGGACTTTTAACGGCAATGTAACGTTGGGCAGTGACAACCTGGATTTGGTGACGGTCCCTGGTACGACGACGTTCAACGAGGACATTATCTTGGATGATGGGGCGAATGATGTGACTTTACAGGTTACGACCCAGACGTTGGGACCTGCGAGTTTGATTGTTCCGAATTTGGGTGGCAGTAATGAGACGATCGCGACGTTGAGTGATATCGCTGCGAGTGATGCGATGACTAACGGGACGGTCTATGTAGGAGCGGGCGGCGTAGAGAGCGAGGTTGTTGCCAATGGTGATGGCAACATTTTGATTGGTAATGGCACGACGGTGAACAGTGTGAATGTGAGTGGAGATATAGACATTGCCAACACCGGGGTATCGACGATCACTGCGGGTATTATAGACAATGCGGATATTAATGCTGCTGCGGGTATAGCAGCGACGAAGTTGGCAGATGGTAGTGTAACGAATGCGGAGTTGCAGCAGATCAACAATTTGAATCAGCAGTTGGCAACGACTGATAATGTAACGTTCAACAACGGGACCTTTAATGGGAATGTAACGTTGGGCAGTGACAATTTGGATTTGGTGACGGTCCCTGGTACGACGACGTTCAACGAGGACATTGTATTGGATGATGGTGCGAATGATGTGACTTTACAGGTTACGACCCAGACGTTGGGCCCTGCGAGTTTGATTGTTCCGAATTTGGGTGGCAGTAATGAGACGATCGCGACGTTGAGTGACATTGCTGCGAGTGATGCGATGACGAACGGGACGGTCTATGTAGGCGCAGGGGGTGTAGAGAGCGAGGTAGCAGCGAATGGAGATGGGAACATCTTGATTGGTAATGGCACGACGGTGAACAGTGTGAATGTGAGTGGAGATATAGACATAGCGAACACCGGGGTATCGACGATCACTGCGGGTGTTATCGACAATGCGGACATCAATGCTGCTGCGGGTATAGCAGCGACGAAGTTGGCAGATGGTAGTGTAACGAATGCGGAGTTGCAGCAGATCAACAATTTGAATCAGCAGTTGGCAACGACTGACAATGTAACGTTCAACAACGGGACCTTTAACGGCAATGTAACGTTGGGCAGTGACAACCTGGATTTGGTGACGGTACCTGGCACGACGACGTTCAACGAGGACATTGTATTGGATGATGGGGCGAATGATGTGACTTTACAGGTGACGACTCAGACGTTAGGACCTGCGAGTTTGATTGTTCCGAATCTGGCGGGCAGTAATGAGACGATTGCTACGTTGAGTGACATTGCTGCGAGTGATGCGATGACGAACGGGACGGTATATGTAGGAGCGGGCGGTGTAGAGAGCGAGGTTGTTGCCAATGGTGATGGCAACATTTTGATTGGTAATGGCACGACGGTGAACAGTGTGAATGTGAGTGGAGATATAGACATTGCCAACACCGGGGTATCGACGATCACTGCGGGTATTATAGACAATGCGGATATTAATGCTGCTGCGGGTATAGCAGCGACGAAGTTGGCAGATGGTAGTGTAACGAATGCGGAGTTGCAGCAGATCAACAATTTGAATCAGCAGTTGGCAACGACTGACAATGTAACGTTCAACAACGGGACCTTTAATGGGAATGTAACGTTGGGCAGTGACAATTTGGATTTGGTGACGGTACCTGGCACGACGACATTCAACGAGGACATTGTATTGGATGATGGTGCGAATGATGTGACTTTACAGGTGACGACTCAGACGTTAGGACCTGCGAGTTTGATTGTTCCGAATTTGGGTGGCAGTAATGAGACGATTGCTACGTTGAGTGACATTGCTGCGAGTGATGCGATGACGAACGGGACGGTATATGTAGGAGCGGGCGGTGTAGAGAGCGAGGTTGTTGCCAATGGTGATGGCAACATTTTGATTGGTAATGGCACGACGGTGAACAGTGTGAATGTGAGTGGAGATATAGACATTGCCAACACCGGGGTATCGACGATCACTGCGGGTATTATAGACAATGCGGATATTAATGCTGCTGCGGGTATAGCAGCGACGAAGTTGGCAGATGGTAGTGTAACGAATGCGGAGTTGCAGCAGATCAACAATTTGAATCAGCAGTTGGCAACGACTGACAATGTAACGTTCAACAACGGGACTTTTAACGGCAATGTAACGTTGGGCAGTGACAACCTGGATTTGGTGACGGTACCTGGTACGACGACGTTCAACGAGGACATTGTATTGGATGATGGTGCGAATGATGTGACTTTACAGGTGACGACTCAGACGTTAGGACCTGCGAGTTTGATTGTTCCGAATTTGGGTGGCAGTAATGAGACGATCGCGACGTTGAGTGATATCGCTGCGAGTGATGCGATGACGAACGGGACGGTCTATGTAGGAGCGGGCGGCGTAGAGAGCGAGGTAGCAGCGAATGGAGATGGGAACATTTTGATTGGTGATGGCACGACGGTGAACAGTGTGGATGTGAGTGGGGATATAGACATAGCGAACACCGGGGTAGCGACGATCACTGCGGGTGTTATCGACAATGCGGACATCAATGCAGCTGCGGGCATAGCAGCGACGAAGCTGGCCGATGGTAGTGTAACGAATGCGGAGTTACAGCAGATCAACAATTTGAATCAGCAGCTGGCAACGACTGATAATGTAACGTTCAACCAGGTTACGGGCACGACGAGTATTAGCAGCAGTGGTACGTTGAGTGCTACGGGAGCTACGACGTTGAATGGCAATGTAACGTTGGGCAGTGACAACCTGGATTTGGTGACGGTCCCTGGTACGACGACGTTCAACGAGGACATTATCTTGGATGATGGGGCGAATGATGTGACTTTACAGGTTACGACCCAGACGTTGGGACCTGCGAGTTTGATTGTTCCGAATTTGGGTGGCAGTAATGAGACGATCGCGACGTTGAGTGATATCGCTGCGAGTGATGCGATGACTAACGGGACGGTCTATGTAGGAGCGGGCGGCGTAGAGAGCGAGGTTGTTGCCAATGGTGATGGCAACATTTTGATTGGTAATGGCACGACGGTGAACAGTGTGAATGTGAGTGGAGATATAGACATTGCCAACACCGGGGTATCGACGATCACTGCGGGTATTATAGACAATGCGGATATTAATGCTGCTGCGGGTATAGCAGCGACGAAGTTGGCAGATGGTAGTGTAACGAATGCGGAGTTGCAGCAGATCAACAATTTGAATCAGCAGTTGGCAACGACTGATAATGTAACGTTCAACAACGGGACCTTTAATGGGAATGTAACGTTGGGCAGTGACAACCTGGATTTGGTGACGGTCCCTGGTACGACGACGTTCAACGAGGACATTATCTTGGATGATGGGGCGAATGATGTGACTTTACAGGTTACGACCCAGACGTTGGGCCCTGCGAGTTTGATTGTTCCGAATTTGGGTGGCAGTAATGAGACGATCGCGACGTTGAGTGATATCGCTGCGAGTGATGCGATGACGAACGGGACGGTCTATGTAGGAGCGGGGGGTGTAGAGAGCGAGGTAGCAGCGAATGGAGATGGGAACATTTTGATTGGTGATGGCACGACGGTGAACAGTGTGGATGTGAGTGGGGATATAGACATTGCCAACACCGGGGTATCGACGATCACTGCGGGTATTATAGACAATGCGGATATTAATGCTGCTGCTGGTATAGCAGCGACGAAGTTGGCCGATGGTAGTGTAACGAATGCGGAGTTACAGCAGATCAACAATTTGAATCAGCAGTTGGCGACGACTGATAATGTAACGTTCAACCAGGTTACGGGCACGACGAGTATTAGCAGCAGTGGTACGTTGAGTGCTACGGGAGCTACGACGTTGAATGGCAATGTAACGTTGGGCAGTGACAACCTGGATTTGGTGACGGTCCCTGGCACGACGACATTCAACGAGGACATTGTATTGGATGATGGTGCGAATGATGTGACTTTACAGGTGACGACTCAGACGTTAGGACCTGCGAGTTTGATTGTTCCGAATCTGGCGGGCAGTAATGAGACGATTGCTACGTTGAGTGATATCGCTGCGAGTGATGCGATGACTAACGGGACGGTATATGTAGGAGCGGGCGGCGTAGAGAGCGAGGTTGTTGCCAATGGTGATGGCAACATTTTGATTGGTAATGGCACGACGGTGAACAGTGTGAATGTGAGTGGAGATATAGACATTGCCAACACCGGGGTATCGACGATCACTGCGGGTATTATAGACAATGCGGATATTAATGCTGCTGCGGGTATAGCAGCGACGAAGTTGGCAGATGGTAGTGTAACGAATGCGGAGTTACAGCAGATCAACAATTTGAATCAGCAGCTGGCAACGACTGATAATGTAACGTTCAACCAGGTTACGGGCACGACGAGTATTAGCAGCAGTGGTACGTTGAGTGCTACGGGAGCTACGACGTTGAATGGCAATGTAACGTTGGGCAGTGACAACCTGGATTTGGTGACGGTCCCTGGTACGACGACGTTCAACGAGGACATTATCTTGGATGATGGGGCGAATGATGTGACTTTACAGGTTACGACCCAGACGTTGGGACCTGCGAGTTTGATTGTTCCGAATTTGGGTGGCAGTAATGAGACGATCGCGACGTTGAGTGATATCGCTGCGAGTGATGCGATGACTAACGGGACGGTCTATGTAGGAGCGGGCGGCGTAGAGAGCGAGGTTGTTGCCAATGGTGATGGCAACATTTTGATTGGTAATGGCACGACGGTGAACAGTGTGAATGTGAGTGGAGATATAGACATTGCCAACACCGGGGTATCGACGATCACTGCGGGTATTATAGACAATGCGGATATTAATGCTGCTGCGGGTATAGCAGCGACGAAGTTGGCAGATGGTAGTGTAACGAATGCGGAGTTGCAGCAGATCAACAATTTGAATCAGCAGTTGGCAACGACTGATAATGTAACGTTCAACAACGGGACTTTTAACGGCAATGTAACGTTGGGCAGTGACAACCTGGATTTGGTGACGGTCCCTGGTACGACGACGTTCAACGAGGACATTGTATTGGATGATGGTGCGAATGATGTGACTTTACAGGTGACGACTCAGACGTTAGGACCTGCGAGTTTGATTGTTCCGAATTTGGGTGGCAGTAATGAGACGATCGCGACGTTGAGTGATATCGCTGCGAGTGATGCGATGACGAACGGGACGGTCTATGTAGGAGCGGGCGGCGTAGAGAGCGAGGTAGCAGCGAATGGAGATGGGAACATTTTGATTGGTGATGGCACGACGGTGAACAGTGTGGATGTGAGTGGGGATATAGACATAGCGAACACCGGGGTAGCGACGATCACTGCGGGTGTTATCGACAATGCGGACATCAATGCAGCTGCGGGCATAGCAGCGACGAAGCTGGCCGATGGTAGTGTAACGAATGCGGAGTTACAGCAGATCAACAATTTGAATCAGCAGCTGGCAACGACTGATAATGTAACGTTCAACCAGGTTACGGGCACGACGAGTATTAGCAGCAGTGGTACGTTGAGTGCTACGGGAGCTACGACGTTGAATGGCAATGTAACGTTGGGCAGTGACAACCTGGATTTGGTGACGGTCCCTGGTACGACGACGTTCAACGAGGACATTATCTTGGATGATGGGGCGAATGATGTGACTTTACAGGTTACGACCCAGACGTTGGGACCTGCGAGTTTGATTGTTCCGAATTTGGGTGGCAGTAATGAGACGATCGCGACGTTGAGTGATATCGCTGCGAGTGATGCGATGACTAACGGGACGGTCTATGTAGGAGCGGGCGGCGTAGAGAGCGAGGTTGTTGCCAATGGTGATGGCAACATTTTGATTGGTAATGGCACGACGGTGAACAGTGTGAATGTGAGTGGAGATATAGACATTGCCAACACCGGGGTATCGACGATCACTGCGGGTATTATAGACAATGCGGATATTAATGCTGCTGCGGGTATAGCAGCGACGAAGTTGGCAGATGGTAGTGTAACGAATGCGGAGTTGCAGCAGATCAACAATTTGAATCAGCAGTTGGCAACGACTGATAATGTAACGTTCAACAACGGGACCTTTAATGGGAATGTAACGTTGGGCAGTGACAATTTGGATTTGGTGACGGTCCCTGGTACGACGACGTTCAACGAGGACATTGTATTGGATGATGGTGCGAATGATGTGACTTTACAGGTGACGACTCAGACGTTAGGACCTGCGAGTTTGATTGTTCCGAATCTGGCGGGCAGTAATGAGACGATCGCGACGTTGAGTGATATCGCTGCGAGTGATGCGATGACGAACG
Organism: Cyclobacteriaceae bacterium; assembly: GCA_965267415.1. Classification (GTDB taxonomy): domain Bacteria; phylum Bacteroidota; class Bacteroidia; order Cytophagales; family Cyclobacteriaceae; genus Ekhidna. Next base: position 3,115,863 of record OZ253955.1, read on the forward strand.
GGACGGTCTATGTAGGCGCAGGGGGTGTAGAGAGCGAGGTAGCAGCGAATGGAGATGGGAACATCTTGATTGGTAATGGCACGACGGTGAACAGTGTGAATGTGAGTGGAGATATAGACATAGCGAACACCGGGGTATCGACGATCACTGCGGGTGTTATCGACAATGCGGACATCAATGCTGCTGCGGGTATAGCAGCGACGAAGTTGGCAGATGGTAGTGTAACGAATGCGGAGTTGCAGCAGATCAACAATTTGAATCAGCAGTTGGCAACGACTGACAATGTAACGTTCAACAACGGGACCTTTAACGGCAATGTAACGTTGGGCAGTGACAACCTGGATTTGGTGACGGTACCTGGCACGACGACGTTCAACGAGGACATTGTATTGGATGATGGGGCGAATGATGTGACTTTACAGGTGACGACTCAGACGTTAGGACCTGCGAGTTTGATTGTTCCGAATTTGGGTGGCAGTAATGAGACGATCGCGACGTTGAGTGATATCGCTGCGAGTGATGCGATGACTAACGGGACGGTCTATGTAGGAGCGGGCGGCGTAGAGAGCGAGGTTGTTGCCAATGGTGATGGCAACATTTTGATTGGTAATGGCACGACGGTGAACAGTGTGAATGTGAGTGGAGATATAGACATTGCCAACACCGGGGTATCGACGATCACTGCGGGTATTATAGACAATGCGGATATTAATGCTGCTGCGGGTATAGCAGCGACGAAGTTGGCAGATGGTAGTGTAACGAATGCGGAGTTGCAGCAGATCAACAATTTGAATCAGCAGTTGGCAACGACTGATAATGTAACGTTCAACAACGGGACTTTTAACGGCAATGTAACGTTGGGCAGTGACAACCTGGATTTGGTGACGGTCCCTGGTACGACGACGTTCAACGAGGACATTATCTTGGATGATGGGGCGAATGATGTGACTTTACAGGTTACGACCCAGACGTTGGGCCCTGCGAGTTTGATTGTTCCGAATTTGGGTGGCAGTAATGAGACGATCGCGACGTTGAGTGATATCGCTGCGAGTGATGCGATGACGAACGGGACGGTCTATGTAGGCGCAGGGGGTGTAGAGAGCGAGGTAGCAGCGAATGGAGATGGCAACATTTTGATTGGTAATGGCACGACGGTGAACAGTGTGAATGTGAGTGGAGATATAGACATTGCCAACACCGGGGTATCGACGATCACTGCGGGTATTATAGACAATGCGGATATTAATGCTGCTGCGGGTATAGCAGCGACGAAGTTGGCAGATGGTAGTGTAACGAATGCGGAGTTGCAGCAGATCAACAATTTGAATCAGCAGTTGGCAACGACTGACAATGTAACGTTCAACAACGGGACCTTTAATGGGAATGTAACGTTGGGCAGTGACAATTTGGATTTGGTGACGGTACCTGGCACGACGACGTTCAACGAGGACATTGTATTGGATGATGGGGCGAATGATGTGACTTTACAGGTTACGACCCAGACGTTGGGCCCTGCGAGTTTGATTGTTCCGAATTTGGGTGGCAGTAATGAGACGATCGCGACGTTGAGTGACATTGCTGCGAGTGATGCGATGACGAACGGGACGGTCTATGTAGGCGCAGGGGGTGTAGAGAGCGAGGTAGCAGCGAATGGAGATGGGAACATTTTGATTGGTGATGGCACGACGGTGAACAGTGTGGATGTGAGTGGGGATATAGACATAGCGAACACCGGGGTATCGACGATCACGGCAGGTATTATCGACAATGCGGACATCAATGCAGCTGCGGGCATAGCAGCGACGAAGCTGGCCGATGGTAGTGTAACGAATGCGGAGTTACAGCAGATCAACAATTTAAATCAGCAGTTGGCGACGACTGATAATGTAACGTTCAACAACGGGACTTTTAACGGCAATGTAACGTTGGGCAGTGACAACCTGGATTTGGTGACGGTCCCTGGTACGACGACGTTCAACGAGGACATTATCTTGGATGATGGGGCGAATGATGTGACTTTACAGGTTACGACCCAGACGTTGGGCCCTGCGAGTTTGATTGTTCCGAATTTGGGTGGCAGTAATGAGACGATCGCGACGTTGAGTGATATCGCTGCGAGTGATGCGATGACTAACGGGACGGTCTATGTAGGCGCAGGGGGTGTAGAGAGCGAGGTAGCAGCGAATGGAGATGGCAACATTTTGATTGGTAATGGCACGACGGTGAACAGTGTGAATGTGAGTGGAGATATAGACATTGCCAACACCGGGGTATCGACGATCACTGCGGGTATTATAGACAATGCGGATATTAATGCTGCTGCGGGTATAGCAGCGACGAAGTTGGCAGATGGTAGTGTAACGAATGCGGAGTTGCAGCAGATCAACAATTTGAATCAGCAGTTGGCAACGACTGATAATGTAACGTTCAACAACGGGACCTTTAATGGGAATGTAACGTTGGGCAGTGACAATTTGGATTTGGTGACGGTACCTGGCACGACGACATTCAACGAGGACATTGTATTGGATGATGGGGCGAATGATGTGACTTTACAGGTGACGACTCAGACGTTAGGACCTGCGAGTTTGATTGTTCCGAATCTGGCGGGCAGTAATGAGACGATCGCGACGTTGAGTGATATCGCTGCGAGTGATGCGATGACGAACGGGACGGTCTATGTAGGCGCAGGGGGCGTAGAGAGCGAGGTAGTAGCGAATGGAGATGGGAACATCTTGATTGGTGATGGCACGACGGTGAACAGTGTGGATGTGAGTGGAGATATAGACATAGCGAACACCGGGGTATCGACGATCACTGCGGGTGTTATCGACAATGCGGACATCAATGCAGCTGCGGGCATAGCAGCGACGAAGCTGGCCGATGGTAGTGTAACGAATGCGGAGTTACAGCAGATCAACAATTTAAATCAGCAGTTGGCGACGACCGACAATGTGACGTTCAACAACGGGACCTTTAACGGCAATGTAACGTTGGGCAGTGACAACCTGGATTTGGTGACGGTACCTGGCACGACGACATTCAACGAGGACATTGTATTGGATGATGGTGCGAATGATGTGACTTTACAGGTGACGACTCAGACGTTAGGACCTGCGAGTTTGATTGTTCCGAATCTGGCGGGCAGTAATGAGACGATTGCTACGTTGAGTGACATTGCTGCGAGTGATGCGATGACTAACGGGACGGTCTATGTAGGAGCGGGCGGCGTAGAGAGCGAGGTTGTTGCCAATGGTGATGGCAACATTTTGATTGGTAATGGCACGACGGTGAACAGTGTGAATGTGAGTGGAGATATAGACATTGCCAACACCGGGGTATCGACGATCACTGCGGGTATTATAGACAATGCGGATATTAATGCTGCTGCGGGTATAGCAGCGACGAAGTTGGCAGATGGTAGTGTAACGAATGCGGAGTTGCAGCAGATCAACAATTTGAATCAGCAGTTGGCAACGACTGATAATGTAACGTTCAACAACGGGACTTTTAACGGCAATGTAACGTTGGGCAGTGACAACCTGGATTTGGTGACGGTCCCTGGTACGACGACGTTCAACGAGGACATTATCTTGGATGATGGGGCGAATGATGTGACTTTACAGGTTACGACCCAGACGTTGGGCCCTGCGAGTTTGATTGTTCCGAATTTGGGTGGCAGTAATGAGACGATCGCGACGTTGAGTGATATCGCTGCGAGTGATGCGATGACGAACGGGACGGTCTATGTAGGAGCGGGTGGCGTAGAGAGCGAGGTAGCAGCGAATGGAGATGGGAACATTTTGATTGGTGATGGCACGACGGTGAACAGTGTGGATGTGAGTGGGGATATAGACATTGCCAACACCGGGGTATCGACGATCACTGCGGGTATTATAGACAATGCGGATATTAATGCTGCTGCTGGTATAGCAGCGACGAAGCTGGCCGATGGCAGTGTAACGAATGCGGAGTTACAGCAGATCAACAATTTAAATCAGCAGCTGGCAACGACTGATAATGTAACGTTCAACAACGGGACCTTTAACGGCAATGTAACGTTGGGCAGTGACAACCTGGATGCGGTGAGTGTACCTGGCATTGCGACGTTTAATGAAAACATAGTGCTAGATGATGCTGGAGGTGATGTGACGTTGGTGGTGGGCACGCAGACGGGCGGAGCAGCTAATCTGACGATCCCTGATGTGGGGACTGGTGAGACAATGGCCTTTTTGAGTGACATTCCAGCTGCATCATCACTTCAAGATGCCTATGCCCTTGATAATACATTGGTAACCAATTTAACAGATGGATTATTTAGCATATCAGGTACCGAGCAAATTTCTTTGACCTCATCAGCTGCCAGTGCTACGGCTATTGTGATAGATGCAAATAATACCGGAGGTGGGGTAGATATCAACGCTGGTACTGGAACAGGAGTGGTAAATATGGATGCAGGTGGTGCAGTTTCGATTCAAGGTGGTGCGGCATCTGATTTGACCTTGGCATCTAATACTGCCTCACCTGAAACGTTGACTTTATCCGCAACTAATGTAGGTGCTGGAACTGGAGATATTGCGATAAGTGCCGAAAACGGAGTTGCAATTACATCCACCACTTCAACAGGAGTAACAATAGATGCAAATACAACAGGTACTGTTGATATCAATGCAGCAGCAGGTGCAATTAATATTGGTAACGATGCGGTTACAGGGGCTATAAATGTTGGAACGGGTGCTTCCGCCAGGACGATCACTACAGGGAATGCTTCAAGCACGGAGGTTGAGCTAAATGCTGCTTTGATTGATGTGAATGCTGGAGCTTCAGGAATGTCACTACAAGCGGGAGGAGCTTCTGATATAACTACCACAGCTGGATTGCTAACACTTGATGGGGCCACCGGAGTAAGCGTAGTAGGCAATGCCGCTGAAGTTGACCTAACATCTTCACAGGCGACCGCCAGCGCAATAGATATAAACGCAACTAATGCAGCTGGTGGAATTGACATTGATGCTGGAGCTACATCCGGTGTGATAAACATGGATGCAGGAGGAGCAGTTTCAATCCAGGGTGGTGCGGCTTCCGATATTACAACGACCTCTGGCAATCTGAACGTTACAGCTGCAAATACGCTAGATATGGATGGAACCTCTGGTGTGAGAATTGATGCTGGAGCATCCAACAATATTGATTTAGCAACAAATGATGTTACAAACAATATAAATATTGGAACAGCAGCTACAGCAGCTAAAACAATTTCTATTGGAAATAACAATTCTACATCCGCAGTGAGCGTCGATGCAGGCTCCGGTGGTATCAGGCTTGATGCAACTGCAACAACTATTACAGGAGCGGTGGTGATGACCCTAGATCCTACCACTCAAGGATTCAATACCGATGGAGCTATTACCGTAGGCGGAAATTATTCTTTCATAAGAATTCAGGTAACAAGTGCAGCCAACAGAATCTTAACAATAGCAAATGGAACAACAACAGGACAAATGCTAACTTTAGTTCATGTGTACAACGGGTTCACTCAAACGGTTACACTTCGTAACTCAGATACAAACCTTGATCTGGCGAATAATGACTTTGTTAGTAATCCTGGTGGCTCTATAACCTTGATGTGGACGGGTTCGACATGGTTACAAATATCAAAAAGCCAGCTATAGAATGAGGTTGGTAGTTTACATATTATTAATTAGCTCTGCACTTGTTTCGAGGGCACAACAGCTCTATGTCTCTGGAGATGCGATTCTTTACATAGCTCCTGATGCAAGGTTGGAGGTGACCGGTGACCTGGAGAATGATGGGACGATCCTTAACACAGGAACATTGGCTCTTTTTGGAAACTGGCCGACCAATAACATCTTCAACGGTTTAACGGGCACGTTACAATTTCTTGGTGGGCAAGATCAAGTCGTATCCCCCAACACACTTACAGTGAACAGACTCAATCTTGATCAGAGTGGTGAGGTTGATATTCTGAGTAATGAGTTTATCGTTACTGATGAGATAAGATTTACAAATGGAGTAGTAAGAGTTAGGGACAGCACAAGATTCATACTGGAAAGCGGGGTACGGGTAATTGGAGGATCTATTACATCCTATTTCCAGGGAAGGCTTACCCAAAGAGGCAGTGGGATCAAAAGGTTCCCGATGGGTTACGAAGGCTTTTATTCTCCAATTACGTTGACCAACGTCTTTGGTGTTGATCCCGAAATTTCTGTGTTATATGAAAGGCCAAATGAGGCTATTCCAGTGCCGGACGATGACGTACTTGGGGTTTCTGCACAAAACATTTGGGAAGTAGAATTGAATTCAGGAACCACGAGTGGCACTCCTGTTGAAATTGCATTCAGTGGAGAAGACCTGGAGAACTTTGAAATCAATAATCGAATAAGGCACAGGGTTAACTCTCCGATTATTACTGTTTCGGATGCGCCGGATGGGACTTTCCGCTCATTGGGTGTAGAGACATTGGAGAGTTCTGATTCCTTATCTTTTGGAACAATTACCAGTGAGCTTGACTTTGTTCCTGAGGAAGGTCAAAAAGCATATTTTGCTATCGGCCTTGCTCCAAGGATAGATCCGAACGGCCTGGTATATATTCCTGAAATATTTTCGCCGGCAGCTACTGATCCTGACAATCAGACTTTCAGGATATTCGGTGAAAGGATCCTGGATGAAAATTTCAGATTAGAGATCTATAACCGTTTTGGAGCACTTGTTTTTTCAACACAATCTTTTGCTGAAGCTAACCAACTTGGTTGGGATGGAGTGAATCAACGGACGGGCCGAGAGGAGCCATCCGGTTTGTATTTCTACCAGGTGGTACTGACAAGAATTAGTGGACAAATAGAAGAATACCAAGGACCTTTTTATTTGCAAAGATGAGAAAGCTGATAGCTTACATATTGACCCTTCTAGTTTCTGGAGCTGCCATTTCTCAGGACACCCAGTTTTCTCAATACTTTTCAGCATCACTTTTTCTTAACCCTGCTTTTGCAGGAGTTTACAATGATCCGTCACTTCATATGAATCACAAACGACAGATTCAAAATGTGGACGTGATCAACGAACTAACCCAGGTTTCTTTCATTTTTCCAATTAAACCTGGTGGCTCCTATGAACGATCGATCGGTGGAATTGGAGTAATGGCATATAATGAAAGAAATGGGATCAGTGGGGTTTTCCAAAATAGCGCCGCTTTTCTTACGTACGCTCAAAATTTCAAATTTGGCATTCTGAGTTCTGACATTATTACTTTCGGAGTACAGGCCGGATATGAGATCAGAAGCCTGAATTTCAGTGAACTAGCCTGGGGATCTCAATACAATCCATTCTTTGGTTTTGATGATACACTTCCAATTCCAGTGACCGAGTTTGATGACCAAAAAGGAACATTAATCGCCAATGTTGGCTTCATGTATTACTATAATCCGGATAGAAATTATCTACTGTATCAGTATAGTGCTTTCTCTGGCTTTTCTGCGACTAACGTGAACAGACCTAACAAATCCTTTAATGTAGATAACTCATCTCCAGAGCCGATGCTGATCAAGTACAATGGTGGTGTAGAAGTAAAGCTGAACAAGCTGTATGTGACTCCAAGTCTTTTATTCCTTTATCAAAGGGCGAATTGGCAATTCAATGCTGGGGTCAATTTCGCTTACTCTCCAAGGGCGGATCGATACAGATCCAGCGGGAATCAATTACTATTCGGTACGTGGTATCGATTCAGAGACTCTTTCATTTTTATGGGGGGAGTCAAGTTGTCATCGCTTGTCGTACGTGCGAGTTATGATCTGAATAGTAACCTATTCGTACCTGACAGGACTGTAAACATTGCTCAGAATTCATTTGAGATATCGATTCAATATCACATTACGAATAACTCCGGTTACAGGAAAATATCGAATCCGTTATTCTGATCTAGTTACCTGTTCCAACGAGCAGCTCCATCCCAGGGGTTAGCTGTGTGCTGGAAAGGTTATTGATCTCCATAAGCAATTCCTCAGGAACATTGAATCGTCTTGCGACACTTGCCAACGTATCTCCTTGTTTTACCACATAGATAAAGTCGGAAGCGACTGAAGAATTAGAAGGTACCAATAGGTTGGCATCTACGTTCAGTTTCGCATTTGATTTAATTCTGAGCGGCTGATAAGGCCGTATCGATTGTGAAGTCAACCCATTGGTTTCCATGATCTCATTCACGCTAACACCTAAGCTTCTTGCAATACTCGCTAATGTAGCATTTGGTCTAACGAGGAAATATTGACCGGTATTGAAGGTTATTTGACTTTTTCCAAGCATTCTGATATCCATTCGTCGGTTTAGTTGGCGACCGTATGGATTATCGTTAGAGGCGATAGGTTTCTCAAAACCATGCCACACGACAGAAATATCAGATTTAGGTACACCATTTGACAGGAGATAATTGAAAGCAGTATTGCCTCTTCTTCTACTCAACTGCCTGTTGTATTCTGCATCACCAACTGCATCCGTATGCGATTCTACTTCAATTCGAACGCGATTCCGTTTGTATTCTGCAATGACTTCATCCAACAACTTTTTGGCCTCACTTCTCAATTGCTCCGAGTTGGTATCAAAATATGCAACAGAATTAACATCAAAAGAGGTCGATGCATCCACTCCTTCAACATTGAAGTCTGCTACTGAGAAAGTTGCATTTTCGTTGCGAGCTTCTGTTATCATTTTATACTCGTAAGCGGGTACCTTGAACTCAAAATTCCCCTGATCATCTGTGTAACCAGTAATGCTGGTTTCAGAATCGTCTTGTTTTAGGAGTGTGACATCTTTGGAGACCATTGGATTTCCCGAACGATTCCGGAGTTGACCGGTAATAGTTATTTGTTCAAAGCCAGCATACGAATAACCCGGGATGGCAATAGAGATTTGATAAACACCCCCGGTTTTTACAGGTTCTTCTACTTGAGTAGGTTCTGTGGGTCTGGTTAATACTATTGGATCGACATTTGTCTGAGCATAATCAAGTGCCTCTACCGCTTGGTTTTCTGTGATCACACGCTCATTTTGAAACCTGAAACGTTGGATGTTCTCACGAATTTTACGCTCATCAGCCGTCAGGTTCCTGTTTCCGGTCACATCCTTATAATCCAGTGAATACCTGCTATTTCTCTTGATGAATGTTCTGCTTAGCACCAATCGATTGATGACTGCTTTTCTGCTTTTTGCGAGGTTATTATAGAATGCGAAAGCTTCCTTGACCATCATGTCCTCATTGGGCTTTGTTGCCTCTCCTCTGAAATTCTTTGCAAGGATCTCTACATGAACTTTTTCTCTTGAGTCCAATCCTCTGAACTCTGCCGGGTCCGCTGATTCAAGTGCTGCGTCCTCATATGCCTTTCTAATGTAATCAAGCCCTATAAGCCGATCGATAAGCGCCCTTTTCTCAGCAGATAAAGCATTGTAATCAGCTAGCATTTCATCAGACAGAGTGAATGGCCTGTCGGATGGATCTGCATCTACCAAGGCCCTGGTAGCAGCGTTACTTGAGTAAAACGGCTCGCGCTCCTCAAGAACAAAACCTTCTGCTGCTGATGCAGGCTTGATAAATACCGGAGCTTCTTCCAGGTAAGCTTTGTAGGTAGATCTTACGAAACGCTCGATTGCTTCTTTGTCAGACTCACTCATTCCCCGATCCAGGCTAAAAAGTTGTTGCAATGTCTCATCAGCAGTAGATGAATTTGCGGCGAGAAGTTCTCCAGTCTCGAACAATGTTTCAGCCCTGTAGGCATCTGCACTAGCCAGGTTTGAAACAAGCTTAAGAATAAGCTTATTCACTTTCTCGTTTGCTCCAGCTCCCATTTTTTGAAAAGTGGAAAGATCCGTTTGATCTACAGTTTGATCGAAGGTGTTCAAATCCGCAATTAAGAAAGCAGTTGCAATCGCTTTCAGGCTTTGACGTTGACCAGGAGTCAACTGCTCATAAAATTCATTATCCTCAAGGAGCAACTTGTATTTGTCTTCTCTACTTAAGGTAAGCAGCTGTTCTTTGATCGCAGAATTAACAACCACACCCTTTTCATCAACTGCATCTCGCATGAATACACGTTCCGCAACAGAAAGTCGGATGCCATTGATGCTTCGCTTCTGTTGAAGGTACTTCAAAACGATACCATCTACACTTGATTGATCTTTTGAGTCAAGCTTGTCGTAATTAATGGATTTTGGACGATAATTAGCAGAAGTCCTTAATTGCTCCGAGATCAAGATGTCTAATTTTTCCCGATCATTTGGATTCTCACTATTGTAGAAAGCGTTGCTTTCGTCGGACAAAGTAATACTAAGTCCCAATCCTTGTTCTTCTAAGTAGGTCGTAACAACCTTATCAACCTTCTTCCTTTTGGTCGCATCAAGTTGCTGATAATAATACTCGTCTTCAGACCGGATGGATCGAAGTGAGCTTCTGGTCATTTTTCTGATCCGGGCGTTGACGATCTTGTCAATTCTCTCTTTATCGTCCTGACTCAGTGAATTGTAAACAGCAAGCTGTTCGGTAGTCAGATAGGTATTCACTTGCGAGAATGAAGAGGATAATCTTCTAGAAATGATTTGATTGATTACATCAGTCTCTGAATTATCAAAATTGTAATCGTCAGTATAAAGTGAATTTCTTCCGGCTATTGTCTCTGCTTTCGAAACATCATCAATGATCTGTTCTTTGGACTCAATGTCAAATTCAAAAACATCGAACTTGCCTTTTCCTCCTTCACGATTGGATGAGATATATCCTTTTTTATCTCCCAGAACAAAGAAAATGTCATCTCTTGATGAATTGAAGGGCATACCAGCATTATAGATCTCAGCGGATTTCATATCACGACCTTTCGCGATGTATACATCGTATCCACCAAACCCTCGGTGACCATCAGAGGCGAAAAACAGGACCTTTTCCTTGACAGAGTAGAAAGGGGAAACTTCGTTGAAAGGAGTATTGATCTGATTACCAAGATTGATTGGTGCACTCCAGTTATCTCCTCCGGCATTGATACTCATCCAGATGTCGAGTCCACCTTTAGTCCCGGTTCTGTTTGACGCATAGAATAGCGTATCTCCTCCCGGGCTTAGGTTAGGATGTTGTGAGCTGAAACCATCTTCATTGATGTTGAAATTAAGAGGGATCGGTTCCGTCCATTTCCCGCCTTGTAGGTAAGAAACGAAGATGTGACATACTTCGCCCAGCTCTTCATTACAGTTTGTGTAATAGAATTTGGTCCTTTCCTGGTTGAAAGACCCGGATCCTTCTCCCCATTTCGTATTGATGATTGATTCGAAACGATCTCTTAAATCATATTCTTCCCATTCCCCGCTAGCATTTTTTCGAAACCTGAATAGATCTTCAAATGACTCACCAAAGGTGGCATTTTGAAGGCTTCCTTTTCCACCCTTTCTGGCTGAAGTCAGGCAGACTATGTCATCCGATCCAATTGTGAATGCTGCATAATCGTTGTATTCCGAGTTAAGCTCTCCTAAAATAGGCTGGAATGCATGATCTGGTGGAGGTACGTTAATTTGATTGATTGCTAATTGGCAGCCATCTATCTCAACCTTTGCCTGCTGATAATAGGAGCGGTACCTTTCATCTTCCTGCCAATTCTGATCCCTTATCAGCTTTTGGAACAATTGAAATGTAGTCAATGCATTTTCGTATTGTCCCCTTAGCTTTTGTGTAGTGCCGTAATAGAAACCGGCCAATGGATAACGGGTATCATTGTTTTTGGCGATATCTCCGTAATAGAATTGGGCGCTTTCGTAATCCAGTGTTAATCGATAGCACTCAGCCAGCCGGTATTTCGCTTTTACATAGTTGGGGTTTTTATCAAGCGCAGCTTTGTATACAGGTATAGCCTTAATGTATTGTGCGCTTTCAAACAATTCATCAGCATAAGTGACATAAGTCTCCGTTCTTTGCGCGCTTACGGCCAGAATGGAGACATAGGTTAGCAGAAAGAATAGTTTTTTCATAACACTTTTTTGGATTGAGTATTTATCCATTGCCTATTAGCATAAAGGAACCCCAAATCCGGGGATCGTTATATTTTGTTCGTAATTTCATTTGCGCAAAACGCAAGGATTCGCCGGCATTCTCTGTTTCCATGTACTTGTGGTAAAACAAGACCATCATTTCGCTGGCCGCCTGCTCGTTACCTCCTGTGAAGTTAGTAATTAGATTTTGTGCTCCGGCAACAACGAATGCTCTTTGTAAACCGTAAAGCCCTTCCCTGTTTTCGGTATTATCAAGTCCGGCGTTAGGTGCAGATAGGACCATTAGCTTCGTTCTGGTAAGATCCAGGCTCAACGCTTCATAAGTGGTCAGAATGCCATCGTTCATTGCGTTGGATCGAATTCCGTTCTCGTAAGAAGCATACGTGTTGGATGCACCAGACAAAAGAAGTCCGGATTTGAACTGTGGATTTTCAAGCTCGCTAACCGAATTCACAAACGCCTGAGTGTCCGTGAAGTACCCATAAGTCGCAATATGAAGTATAGTGGGATTGAATGCGGACTTAATGCGAAGTTCAGTTGCATCCTGCCTGGCGTACACCTTAGCTTCCCAGTCCTTTGGCTCCAGTAATGCTGCTATCGATTTGATCTCCAGCTCTGAGGTCATCAATGAAGGCAATCTCAGCCTGTCGGTACTTGAGCTTCCACGGAAGTCCGGATTACCGAACAAAAGTCCTCGTTTAGTTAAGGCTTCCGGGCTTTTTCTTAAAATATCACTGCTGCTGGTCAGGTAACTCACAAAGTATTTATCAATGAGATATTCACCTGAAGATATGCTCAGCGAGTTAGGATTGATCTTGTGAAAGATCCCATCAGGAATCACACGGACGGTTGAAACCTTCCCTACCACTGAATGGATGGGTTTCCAGTTTAGGTCAAAAGCATCGCCTGAATCATTTGCCAGCGATCTCATATACCTGTCGAGTTGGAATTCATCCGGCTCAAACCCTTCTCCAAGTACGGCATACTGCGGTTCGCTGGAGTTTTCAGTAAAAATGATAGCGATGTATTGCGTCTGGTCAGTAAAGCCAAAAACAATTCCATCTCCATGCTTCTGAGATTTGAACTCCCGCACTTTGATGATCTCTACCAATGCCTCGTTGGCGGGAATTCCCTGTTGTATAGCTTGCCAGTTATCACTTAGGTCAGGAATAATATCTCCGAATTCCTGCATACGGGCAGTAATGCTCCGTTCCTGGTCTGCAATTCTATCTTCCATGGAAGACAGGCGGATATTATTTTCGATGAGTTGCTGCTCGCCAATTCTATAATAATTGGCCAACAACCTCTTCTCATCAAGCCAGTCAAAGTATGCGCTACGAAGTTGTGGGTCATTTCCGTTGATAATGCGACCCTTGATCTTTTCTGCAGGCGAGAAAAGAATGGATTTTGTTTTTAGCTGATAGTCGAAAATGTTTTTGACAACCTCAGGATTTTTATCCAAAAGAGATAGGGCAATGAAATTGTACCTGTCTACATCGTCTCGTACCCGATTATAGAATAGTTCCTGATCGTTAACAGAAAGTGCAGGGAAAACAGTTTTAATCTGGCCAATCTGGATCTCAATAGCTTCTCTGAAATATCGCTCTGCATCTTCCATCTTATTCACCGCCATGGCATGTAAGCCAACGTTTTCCAATGCCAGGTAGTACGCAGGATGATTAACACCCAGAACTTCTTTTCTTATGCTAAGCGCTTCCTTATAATAGTTTTCTGCCTTATCATCCTCGCCAGACGCACTATAAAGAATCGCTAGATTCATTAAAGTGGTTGCATAATCAGGATGCATTCTACCATATAAGCGCTCATCCAAAGTGAGCACTCTCTTGTAATATTCTTCTGCTAACTCATCGTTACCTAACTGCTTTTCAACACGAGCCAGGTTGTTGAGTGTATTTGCCGAAAGCGGATGATTGGGTCCGTATTTATTGTCAAGCGTCGTAAGTGCCTCTTTCAGATATTGCTTAGCCTTATCAAATTCTTCCTTTTGCATCGCAATGGTTGCGATGTTGTTTTTTGCTGTGGCATAAAAAGGATGGTCAGTTGTCAACTCCTCTTCGCATTCCTTTACGACCTCCAGGAACATGGCTTCTGCACTTTCAGCATCACCAAGGTGACGGTATAGGATACCCAGATCATTTAATGTTTCGATAATGAGAATGTTTGCCTCATTAGGAATTGATCGCTTGATCTCCAATGCCTGGAGCAGGATCTTTTCAGCTTCTTCGTATCGGCCTAGCTGCTCGTAGAAATTTCCAAGTCCTTCCAGCGATTCAGCCCGCTCAACATCATAATCGCTCCCAAGCTGCTGATAGATAACCGTACTTTCATTGAAGAACTCTTCAGCTTTTCCAGGCTCACCTCTTCGAATAAGAATTCGACCCATATGATTACAAGCCTCTGCATAGTCAGGCGTGAAGGCCCCAAGTTTCTTAAGTGATTCATGACTGTCGAAAAAGATCTCATACGCGAGATCATAATAGCCAACTTCCTCATACACTTGGGCAAGCTTGGTTCTAGCCAGTGCATATTCAGCGTTATCCTTTCCTTTTTCCTCTACGATTACCCGGATAGCCTGATCGATATAGTTTTTGGCCAGATCAAACTGCACCCTTTGGAGGAAAAACTGACTCATGTTTTGCAAGGCAGAGGCATAATCCAATTTATTGGGTGTACCAGCTTCCTCATGAGTGATCAATGATAGGTTCAAATAGTATTCCGCTTGTTCTGCATCCAGCAATCGCATGTTCAGATAGCCAAGGTCATTGTAAACATTAGCGGTCTGGATCGGCGAAAGCGAACTTTTGTACCGTGAGATAATTGATTCCAGGTCGCTTACTGCACGAACCCAGTCATCATGCTCGATTTTTCGCTCAGCACTGGCGATGAGTGCATCCAAAGATTGCCCCCTCCCCGGTAGGGCGACCAATAGAGTGAACAATAATGAAATTAAGGCGTACTTCATGTAGGCGGTTAATTAGCGTCTAAAATTATTAAGTATCAGTACGAAAAAAAATACCATTCGTCGAACGCCGGATTTTACCGGATACAACCTCTAAATCTTCCAATTTCATTTCCTTTGCCAACCATTATCAGATCATATGCAAGGTAAACTCAAGGTATTCAACTCCATTACAAGGCAAAAAGAAGTCTTCGAACCCTTAAATCCACCTTATGTCGGAATGTACGTCTGTGGACCTACTGTCTACAGCAACGTGCACCTTGGTAATGTACGTACCTTTTTGAGTTTTGATGTGATCAGCAGGTACTTAAGATTCCTGGGATATAAGGTAAGGTATGTGCGTAACATTACGGATGTGGGGCATTTGTTGGATTCGGGAGAAGATAAGATCTCGAAAAAAGCCAAGCTTGAGAACCTTGAACCTATGGAGATCGTGCAGATGTACACCAATGATTTCCATGACATCATGACGCTTTTCAATGCCATCCCTCCGGATATTGAACCTTCGGCTATTGGTCACTTGATGGAGCAGATTGAGATGGTTAAGACCCTGATTGGAAAAGGACTGGCATACGAGGCAAACGGATCTGTCTATTTTGATGTGGAGGCCTACAATAAGCAACATCCCTACGGCATCCTTAGTGGAAGAAAAATAGAAGACCTTATCAGTGATACCCGGGACCTTGATGGGCAGGATGACAAGAGAAGTCCATTAGATTTTGCACTTTGGAAAAAGGCAGCTCCCGAACACATCATGCGATGGGCTACCGAGTGGAGCGATGGATTCCCGGGCTGGCACCTGGAATGTTCCGTAATGAGCACTAAATACCTAGGAGAGGAGTTTGACATTCATGGTGGGGGAATGGATTTGAAATTTCCACATCACGAGTGCGAAATCGCTCAGAATGCCGGCACGTTCGGTCAGGGGGGTGCTAAGTACTGGCTCCATACCAATATGTTGACGGTGAATGGCCAGAAGATGAGTAAATCATTGGGTAATTCATTTTTACCTCGAGAGTTGATCTCAGGGGATCACGAATTGCTCGATCGTGGCTACAGTCCGATGACTATTCGGTTCTTCATGATGCAATCGCATTATGCGAGTACCCTGGATTTTTCGAATGAGGCACTGGAAGCTTCCCGAAAAGGATATGTACGCCTGGCCAATGGGCTGAGGATCCTTCATGAAATGGTATGGAAGGATGAGGAAGGCGAACTCAATCAAAAGCAGGTTGATCAGATCAATAAGCTGTGTGATGATTGTTACAACTCAATGAATGATGACTTCAACACTGCATTGACGATTGGTCACTTATTTAACTTGGTGAAAAAGATCAACTCTCTGCATACCAGCCAGCTTAAATTCAGTGAAATCGGAAAAGAATGCTTTGATCGGATGAAGGAAACATTTATCGGATTTACAGAAGACGTGCTTGGTCTTAAAGTTGAGTCAGATGTTAGTACGTCACATTTAATCGATACCATCCTGGAGGAATATGGCGCTGCAAAATACAATCGAGATTTTGATAGGGTAGATAAGCTAAGAGCTCGACTAAAAGAAGAAGGTATTGTGGTCAAAGACATGAAGGATAAGATCGAGTGGGCTTTTGAGGAGTGAACTTCTCAATCCCACAAACTACAAAACTCAAAATCCAAATAAGATTCAAAACTCCAATGACCAAATCGGTTTGGTTTTTGGAATTTGAACATTGGCGTTTATTTGTTGTTTAGAGTTTGTCATTTGGTGCTTCAGATCCTAATTCTTAGGAAACTACAATCTGTTATTTATATACTTCAATAGATCGTTGCGAATACCCAAAAACAGGTATTGCCTTTTCCTACCTTCTGCTGTACGTTTGTTATGTCCTCCCATTAATCACGACTATCACTCGCTAAACAAAGCCACCGCTTTTTAATCACAGCTACCACTTTTATGGGTCACGGCTACCGGGTAACGAACGCCAGCTACCACTTCACCTGTCATAGCTACTGCTTACTGAACACAGCTACCGCTTTTTGATCACAGCTACCAGCTTATGGATGACAGCTACCACACGATCAACTGCAGCTACCGGGTATGGGATGTTGAATCATAAAAATTAAGAATCATGTTAAAGAATAATTCCATTGACTCCAGGTTGCTCACCAGCCGGGTAGCTATTGAAAACGGGCAAGCCAATACCACCATCGCCGCACTGCTGGCCGATTATGGGTATAACGGCACCAAGATGAACGAAGGACAGACATTACTGGAGGATGCAGAGTCCAAGCAGGCTGCTCAAAAGAAAGAATACGGGGAACAGTTTGCAGCTACCGATCAATTAGATGCCGCCATGTCAACGGCCAACAAGACCTACATGCGGCATGTGAAGATCGCACGGATCGCTTTCAAGAGCGAAAGAGGAATTCAATCTGCGTTACAACTCACCGGCAGGCGAAGACAGACCTACTCGGGTTGGTTACAGCAGGCCCGGGTCTTTTATGAAAATGCGATTGCAGATGCCAATATTAAATCCGCACTGGCCGGGTTTGGTATTACGCAGACAGCCTTACAAGATGCTTCCGATTTAGTTGAACAGGTCGGTACGAAGCTTGCGTCTCAGCTGAAAGAAAAGGGAGAAGCCCAGGAGGCTACCAAGTCAAGAGACGAAGCGTTGGAAGCATTGCTCGATTGGCGAAGTGATTATTTTTCGATTGCGCGCATTGCATTAGAGGAAGAGCCACAACTACTGGAGGTATTGGGGATTGTAGAGCCTTCTTAGAAAATTGTATTGACGTAGTATTACGTTGGTCCTCGTCACGGGTTGGCGGGGACTTTTGTTTTTGAATCCTAACGTTCACCCTTCTCCAATTTTAATTTGGTGCGCAATTCCATATAAACATCCAGCGCCAACTCCCGGGCAGTACCATGATCCCATATGTCAACTTTTTCAGCGAACGAATCCATCATGGGAGTAAACCAATCCCAAAGTTCATCAGTCCTGCTAGTGAATCCCACTAACGACAGAATCACAATACCTAAATCGGAACTATAAACTGCCGAATCAAAACCAAGGCGGTCTAACTCCCTAGTGAACTTCGTTCCTTCCAATTCCTTCGTGATCAGGAAGAGGATAAGGTCTTGACTGTCGGATAAAGTGTAAAAAGGGAGGTTGAAGGATCGGATGTTTGATTTCATGGCAATAAATTTTGATCATTTAATCACTAGATGGTTGAGCAATCGGAAAATAGATTTTAAATCTTCTTTAAGGGTTTCATCACATCTATCAAGTTCAACCTTGCTTAAAAGTCTAAGAATACCTTTTTGATAGGATTCCAATTCATCAGCAGGTATTGTAAATGAGATATTTCTATTTTTCATTACTATAGTTTAGATTTTCAGTACTAAATTATGTTTACTCTTCTTAATTGGTAAATAATTGATCAGAAAATGCTAACTATGATATTGATTAATGATATTAAAGTATAGATTATCAGGACATGACAAGACTTGGCGAATACTTAGCTAGAAAATCTGCAAGCAAAGCTTATGTGGCGAAAAAAACCGGATTTAGTAAATCCAGAATCTCCGAACTCACACTTAATCCATCCACGAAACTTAGAGCTGATGAACTGTATCTGATAAGTCTTGCTTTGGATGTGAATCCTTGCGAACTGCTGGAGTTTGTCTGTGGCCACTTGAAACTGAAAAATCCCGAATGAGCACTAAAAAGCAGATCAACAGGATTAAGTAGTCTTAATTTGTGATTTCATTTTAGGTAGATTAATTCCTTCAAAATAAATTAATGGGTAAAATGAAGGAATGACACGTCTTGGAGAGTACTTGCAAAAACGTTCAACAAACAGAGCAGAGGTTTCTAGAAAAACTGGCATCAGAACGACTAGACTTCATGAATTGAGCAATAACGAACGTGCTAATGTAAAAGCTGATGAACTCTACCTTATCGCGTTGGCTGTTGGAGCAAATCCTGCTGAACTTTTTGAGATAGTCTGTGGCCACTTGAAGCTGAAAAATCCCGAATGAGCACAAAGCTCCGGATCGAAGAATCCTCTTAGTGACCTTCGTGACTTCTTTTGTGAACTTGGTGGTAATAAAACCAAACCACAACGAACACCAAGAATTCGCAATGAGCACAAAGCTCCAGATCGAAGAATCCTCTTAGTGACCTTCGTGAATCCTACGTGAACTTGGTGGTAAGAAAAACGAAACCACAACGAACACCAAGAATTCGCAATGAGCACAAAGCTCCTGATGAAGAATCCTCTTAGTGACCTTCATGACTCCTTTGTGAACTTGATGGTAGAAAAACCAACCACAACGAACACTAAGAATTCACAATGAGCACAAAGCTCCAGGTCGAAGAATCCTCTTAGTGACCTTCGTGACTCCTTCGTGAACTTGGTGGTAAGAAAAACTAACCACGACGAACACCAAGAATTCGCAATGAGCACAAAGCTCCAGGTCGAAGAATCCTCTTAGTGACCTTCGTGACTCCTTCGTGAACTTGGTGGTAGAAAAACCAAACCACAACGAACACCAAGAATTCACAATGAGATGCAACCTTCTTTGGAAGCACTCCTTGAAATTGCAGAGGCCCTTGATGTTGATGTAAGGGAATTGTTAATCTCTACCAGATAGAAATATTTGAACCGCTGAGAAGACCAATTAAAGATGTGAAATCTATGTTTGACTTCTGGATCGCTCGAATCAGAACAACGAATGCAACAGCTACTTTCTTAACCTGGAATCAAAGTAAAACGCCCGTTGATCCCGGATTTTGACTTGTGAATGGTAGTCCGAGTGAGAACAGTTCAAAATGATGTTGTAGGAGGAATGGATGATGCTGCTGGGAACTTTAAGTCCGATGGTTTTCCCCTCTTCTACCCATTTCTGTCCAATTTCTGATAGGATCGTAGGAGCCGGAAATTGAGCCCAATTGGTTGGAAGATCTTCGGGGTTTAGTTGAGTAATTGAATCATCAGGCAGTTCGATTTTTAGGATGTCCAGTTTGGGCACCAACATTGGTGGAATGTGCACGATATTTTCAAGTAAAGCGATCTCTTTGTTTTCACCTGTGTACAAAACCGGGGTTCCTTTTACGTTCCATCTTCCCGGATGTAATGCGGCTCCTGTACCGCTAATATCTGACGCTTGTGAACGCTTGGTTATACGGTAAACAACCATTGAAAATGTTAGCTATAAACACCGTGCTCTATTCGGCCCAACAGGTCCTTTACTTTAGATACACCTCCGGGAACCTCCAGGAGCTCTTTAGGTTCCAGTCCACCTAAGGCAGTGTTGGGGAGCTCGAGCCATTTGAAGAAATTGGTTTTGTTTTCGAATACTTCAGATCCATATAGAAATAGATCGACCAGCTCAAATAACTGAATTGAATAGTTCCTTTCAAGTTTCTTGTTACTACGAACCCACCGGTAAATGGTCGGTTCTGAAACGTTTAGAAGTTCAGCGGCATAGGCTCTCGGAATATTGAAATGGCTCCTGAAGTTTAAAATAATATTTGCATTGACCCCCCTGCTAGCAATCGCGATGAAGTCGAACGGGCTTTCGATTTTTGATCGAATGTATTTTTTGCCCAGAACTTCCAGAACCTGGTCATAATGCTTGGTAGTAGCCGTTATTCCTTCTAGAGTCATTTGATAATATTATTTATTATTTGAACGAAGTTAATCGGAAATTAGTTTACCTCCAATCGTTATCTTTCCTCCATGAAACGCCGAAATTTCTTAACCAAGTCTGCACTGGCTGCTGCCGGGGCTTCCGGGCTTGCTGCATGTGCGACAAAAGAGGAAACCTCTCAGGGTCCGTACATCAATTTCAACAATACGTATCGTTGGAAAATGACCACCACCTGGCCACCGAATTTCCCGGTCGTTGGGGAAGGGTGTAAACTCTTGGCTGATTGGGTAAAAGAAATGTCCGGTGGCAGAATGGAGATCACAGTCTATGGAGGAGGAGAGCTGATCCCGGCATTAGAGGGATTTGATGCGGTGAGCAATGGAGCCGTCGAAATGAATCACGGAGCGGCATACTACTGGGCAGGGAAGGTACCCGCTTCTCAGTTTTTCGCTGCTGTACCTTTTGGAATGAATGCGCTGCAAATGGGATCCTGGATTATCTCAGGAGGAGGTGCAAAACTTTGGGAAGAACTCTACGAGCCATTCAACATCGTTCCCATACTCTGTGGGAACACGGGCATTCAAATGGCTGGTTGGTATAAAAAGGAGATCCAATCAATGGAGGATCTGCAGGGATTGAAAATGCGAATCCCAGGACTTGGAGCTGAGGTTTTATCCAAGGCTGGTGGAACTCCGGTTTTGGTTTCCGGCGGAGAGATCTATACAAACCTGGAGCGGGGCGTAATTGATGCTACCGAATGGATCGGCCCGTTTCACGATTATTTGATGGGTTTTCATGAGGTCGCGAAGCACTACTACTACCCGGGATGGCATGAACCTGGAGCTGCACTGGAAATGGCGATCAATAAAACAAAGTTTGAAGAACTACCATCGGACTTGCAAGAGATCGTTCGTACCGCATGTTTCCGATTGAATCGGTGGATGGGGGCGGAATTTGATGCCAAGAATGGCGAATACTTACAGAAGATCGTTAATGAGACCGATGTATCGGTGAAACAATTTCCAACTGAAGTGATCAAACGATTGAAAGAACTCACCAAAGAAGCATTGACAGAGTTGGCCGAGAGAGATCCTGATAGCAGGAAAGTTTACGAAGCTTTTACTGAATTCCGAACAAGTGTTGCTAGTTGGATGAATATCAGCGAGCGTGCCTATTATGAGCAGATCATTTGATCAGAAGATACTGATCAGCTCCGGAAAGGAAATAAGCAAAACCAGGAATAAGATCTGAATGATCACAAAGGGGATAATGCCTTTGTAAAGATGACTGGTTTTCACTTCCGGGGGTGCTACACCTTTCAGATAGAATAAGGCAAACCCGAATGGAGGAGTTAAGAATGAAGTTTGAAGATTAATCGCCAGAAGAATTCCAATCCAGATCAGGTCCACTCCCAGGCTTACGAATATTGGAGCTACCACCGGAACGATGATGAAAACGATCTCGATGAAATCGATAAAGAATCCTGAGATGAAGACAATCACCATCACAAGGATGAGAAAGCTGGTAGCATCCAGGTTGGCACTTTGGATCATGTTGAGTAAAAACCGGTCTCCTTCCAGCCCACGAAAGACTAAGGAGAAGGCTGTCGCACCAACCAGGATCATGAAAACCATGGAAGTCAACATGGTCGTTTCCTTCATCACCTCTTTTAGCATCTTCAGATGAAACTTTCGGCTTATGATAGCAAGGATCATGGCACCAAAAGCTCCAACGCCTGCAGCCTCGGTGGGCGAAGCAACTCCAGCGAAGATTGACCCAAGCACAATAACGATGAGAATGAGCGGGAATAAGAACGACTTTAGGATCTCTGAGGAAAAGCCCTCTTTTCGAAATTCCTGCAATTCCTCCTTTGGAACCTTCGGAACGGACTGTGGGAACAACTGTCCATATATAAGGATGTAGATCAGGTAAATAATTACCAGACCAACCCCTGGAACAACTGCTGCCAGAAACAGATTTCCCACGGAGACATTCAAAACACTTCCAAGTAGTACAAGAACGACGGATGGTGGAATGATCTGACCCAACGTTCCAGAAGAAGCGATCACCCCTGTACTGATCTTGGGACTGTATCCCTTCTTAAGCATGATAGGAAGACTGATGAGTCCCATGGTAACCACGGTTGCCCCAACTATTCCTGTCGATGCTGCCAGCATGGCCCCAACAACGACTACTGAAATGGCTAATCCTCCACGCATACTTCCAAAGAGCATACTCATGGTGTGTAGCAGTCGTTCGGCAATCCCCGATTTCTCGAGCATCATCCCCATGAAAATGAAGAGCGGGACGGCAAGAAGGACGAAATTTTGCATCGTCCCATACACCCTGAGTGAGAGTAGGTAAAAGAAATCGGAATCAAAAACAATGAGTCCAACCAGGATAGAAAGACCACCAAGCGTGAAAGCCACCGGGTATCCCAACAGGATCAGCAGGAAGATTACTCCGAATAATATGAGAGGTAGATATTCGATCACGCAGGAGGGGACAAAATGGTTTTGACAGATTTTAAACCCAGACTTATGCCCTGAAGACCCAGTAATAGAAAGCTTGCAGGAATGGCCGATTTGATCAGATATCTTGCTGGTAAACCACCCGGTTGAGGACTGGTTTCCCTAATAGTGTAAGAGGCTTCAACAAAGGATAAAGACTCCCAGAAAGCAATAACACAAAAGGGAAGAAGTAGGACGATCGTCCCTACTAAATTGATCCAGGCTTTTGTTTTGTCTGAGAATCGATGGTAAAATACGTCTACACGGACGTGTTTGTCCTCTTGGAGGGTATAGGCAGCTGCTAATAAAAAAATCAGTGCGAACAAATGCCACTCGAGCTCGAATGAAGCTGCCGAGGTGGTATTGAACACATACCTAAGAAAAACATCTACGACAATGACGAGGACCAATAAAAGCGTGAGCCAGGAAACTGATGTCCCGATATACCTGATGAATTTGTCCAGCACTGCCACGAAACGAAAATAGCAAAAGAACAACAACCATCTCCGTACCTTTGCATTTATGAAGGACATCCGGAAGGAATCGTTGGAACAGTTGGAAGCCTACTTCGAAAGCATTGGTGAAAAGAAATATCGTGCAAGGCAGCTTTGGGAATGGCTCTGGAAGAAATCTGCCGGATCGTTTGAGGAAATGACAAACCTATCGAAGGGCCTTAGAGAAAAGCTCCAGGCTGAATATGTGTTGAATCCAATTGCTATCGATAATTCACAATTATCGAATGATGGCACCATCAAAACAGCTTTTCGACTTCATGATAGCCATGTAATTGAAGGGGTTTTGATCCCAGCTGACGATCGGATGACTGCTTGTGTTTCCAGCCAGGTTGGGTGTTCACTGAGCTGTAAATTCTGCGCTACCGGATACATGAAAAGAGAGCGGAATTTGGATGCTGGTGAGATCTACGACCAGGTAGTTCAGATCAGTAAGCAGGCGGAAGATTCCTATGACCAGGCCTTATCCAACATTGTATTCATGGGAATGGGCGAGCCGTTGTTGAATTATAAAAATGTATTGGAAGGAATCGATCGCATAACTGCAGAGGATGGACTCAACATGTCTCCAAAAAGAATCACGGTCTCTACAGCCGGAATTGCCAAGATGATCAAGCAGTTGGCCGAGGACCAGGTTCGGTTTAATCTCGCATTATCACTTCATGCCGCTGATGATCAGAAGCGTGATCAGATCATGCCCATCAATGAAACGAATTCATTGGATGCCTTGATGGAAGCACTTCGTTTCTTCTATGAGCAAACAGGCAATAAGATCACCTTTGAGTACATCCTGTTCTACGATTTTAACGATTCACTGGAAGATGCAGAGAAGCTCTTGCAATATGCACGTAAGGTTCCCTGCAAGATCAACATCATTGAATACAACCCGATCTCAGAGGCATCATTTACCAAGGCGGACCCTAAAACGATCGATCGTTTTGCCAATCACTTAATTAAAGGAAGAATCCCAACAAGTGTTCGAAGGAGTAGAGGTAAAGACATTGACGCGGCTTGTGGCCAGTTGGCAAATAAGAGTAAGGTTGTTTAGCTGCTTTTCTTTTTTCTTGATTCCCTGATTCCCAGGGACATAATAACTATATATACTAGTAGGAATAAAGTAGCTATGATATTAGAAATAATTCCAGGGGAACTATATAAATAGATAATTAACAACGGAGTGAGGAATATTATCAACAGCCCGAAAATCGCACTACGACTAATTATTTTTTCCCTCTTTATTCTGTAGTAGGTCAAATTTAAATTGATGATGTTTTCATACTTTAATATCAAGTAGTCTCCCGGGATTCGATAGTAAGGGTCATTTTTGGAATGATCTGATTTTAAATACCTCCTTTTAGCATTCTTTATGAAAATTCGATCCAGCCCACCATTGGTGCCCAAATAGTAATCATCTACAATACCTGAGTAAAGAACGGTTCCCTCGCTTGTCTCCAACAAGGCATCTAAATGGACAAAGTCTACATTTGAGTTTTGATAGCTTCTTTCCAATTTTTTTCGAATAATTGGAAATTGAAATATTTCTCCTGTCAAAATGTAGTGCCATTCATTTTGGAACCTTAAAGGTTTGAATAACCGGTCGAGTTTTAAAATTCTAACCAGATATTTGGTGAAATAACCCAGTGCTCCGGCAACTGAAATGACTAGGAGATTGTATTTCACAATTGCTGGTAATGACTCCTTTAAATTGTTGAAAGCCTGACGATTAAGATCAGCACTATCCGTCCCAATTAAAAGGATGGATAGTGTGTCAAAGTCGACATCATAAGCTGAAAATTCATTTATTGTCATTACACCTAGCAATTGCATCAAAATGCCAGGCAGAAGAATCTTGAACAGTGTTTCAAAAGGAGTTGACGGGATAAATTGCTTTGAAAAGAAACCCGAGTAATAAAGCCTGAAGAATGCAAGACCGGGAATTAGAATTAAGAATAATAGAAGTGTGCCAAAGGCAATGTTCATTCTATACGTTCAATGGATAGATCATTACTTTTTTTGTTTTCTGAATGAGCTTCCATTTCCTGATCAATTTCGGCTAAAATTCTCTTCTTTTCTGCCGGATTTTTCATTAATTCAATGAACTCATCACTTTGCGTACGAGGGGCTATCTTCAATAGGAATTGAAGTAAATCAAAAGAGGAGACGAATATTTTTGCTAACTGAGCCATAAGGTTTAGCCTATGCTAATTTAACGAAAACCCACTATTTAGCGTTCTTACTTCTTGCTTGCGTTGAAAAGCTTCTGCTTCTCTTCTTTGCTCAGGCTTTCGTATCCGGATTGAGAGATCTTATCAAGAATAGCATCGATCTCAGATTGTGCAGGCTCGTTTGACGAACTGCTCTTTGAAGCCCTTGGAGCCTTCTGTGATGGCCTGCGATTACCGGTTCGATGCGTCACACGGATCTTTGGCTGGGGTTTGAACATACTCTTGAAGAACTGGATAACCCCAATTACCCAGGTGCCCAAATCATTCCCTTTGTTGAGCTGGGAGATATACATCCAACCTATAAAAGCACCACCTAAATGGGCGATCTCTCCACCCGCATTGCCTCCGGTGCTGCCAATGAATGACATGAAAACATAGAAAATAGCGATGTATTTGATCTTGACCGGACCAAGGAAGATGAGGAAGAAGGTGTAGTTAGGCATGAAAACAGCCGCGCCTACAACAATGGCAAATACACCTGCTGAAGCACCCAGCATGATTGATTCTGCTACTCGTTCAGAGTAAAAAGGGATCAGGTTATAAATGAAAATGTATAGTAGCCCTCCAAAAAGTCCACCCAGGACATAAAGTGATATCACCCGCTTACTATTCAGGAATTCCTGAATAATCCTGCCAAACCAATACAGGAAGAGCATATTAAATAGGATGTGGAAGAAATCGTAATGGGTGAAGAAATAAGTAACAAGTGACCAGGGCTGTAGCAGCATGGAGCCCACATCTGCGGGTAGTTGAAGTTTTCTGAAAAGAAAATAGAAAACATCGGTCGTGCTACTGATGTCAAAGAAAACTTTTGAGACCCTGACAATTACAAATACGATCACATTGATCAGAATGATCTGAACAACCGCATTGTTGGGTTTGCTCCAGGCATTTTTAAAATCCTCAAAAAGTCCTCCGTTCATGTTAGTAAAATCTTCGCGTATCGTTCTTCCAGATTTTTAACAAAACAAATGCAATTAGCATTCCACTAAGGTGGGCCAAATGAGCCACATTATCACCGGGCATACGACTAAACTCGGCGTAGAGTTCATACATCCCGTAAAAGAACACCAGGTACTTTGCCTTGATCGGAAAAGGAAAGAAAAGCAAAAACAGTTCCGTATTGGGGAACAGGAAGGCAAAAGCAAACAACACTCCGAATACAGCACCTGAAGCACCGATCATCGTTCCCCTTGTTACGAAGATGTCGTATGTTTCCTGAACAACTCTTCGGGTTTGACTGACAATACTTGGGTTGCTTGGGTCATCATAGTAGGCATCTGACAGCTCTCCTAAACCATTAAGGTTAAAATAGGGATTCTTGTGCTTGATGATGAACCGTTCAAACGCTTCCGGGTCAGGATTGTCCAGGTAAGCCTGAGCATCATTTCTAAGAGGCAATTTCTCCACAAAATCAGCTGCTCCATATAAGATGCCTGCTCCAATTCCACATACCAGGTAAAAAGTTAGAAATCGCTTGGAGCCCCAAACAGTTTCGAGCATTGGCGCAAAGACCAACACGGCGATCATGTTTCCAAGCAAGTGCATGAAACTTCCATGCAACCACATATAGGTGAGGAACTGATAGGGAGCAAATTCGGCCGAAAAAACAACACGAAGGCCAAACATCTGGGAGAGAGGCAATTTGATCATTGAGCCAATCAGGAAGATGACTACATTAATGATCAGGATATTTTTTGCTACAGGAGTAAGTCTTCTAAACACTGGTTTCGCTAATTATTTTGAGTTTTACTTTTTAAACCACCCGTTTATTTGGTCTAAACTTAATAAAACATACGTAGGATTGCCGTCAGGAGTATAATTGGGTTGCTCACAGGCAAAAAGTCGATCCATAAGGTGGTCCATTTCCTCATTTTTTAACGTTTGACACTTATTTGTTGCTGTACGTTTCGCTAGTGCTCTGGCAAGGCTTTCGTTTTTAGGAAGGTCAAGTTTTTCAGCATTGTGCTTATACTGCTCAATTAGTCCTTCAAAGACCTCCTGTTCATTACATGGAGCTAATTCCGAAGGAACACCCTGAATGACCAAATGTTGTTGGCCCATTTGCTCAAATTCAAAACCCAATTGTGTGATCTCTTGCTTTAGTTCGATGGCAAGTGCCAGGTCTGCCGCGTTCAACTTCACTTGTTGCGGGAATAGACATGATTGAGACATTCCGCTTCCTGCTCCGATCTGCTTATTGTATTGTTCAAACAGTATTCGCTCTAAAGCAGATTCTTTATCCAGTACCAAAAGCCCGGACTTGACTTGTCGAAGCAAATACTTGTCATGAAGCTGGTAGGTCGGCTTCTTATCCTCCAGGTCTACAGACTCCCCGATAGCACTTGAATATACTTTTTCGTGGACCCTTTCTTTTTCTGCCTCTTCAATGGTTGCGATTTCTTCCATTGCAGCGGAGGAATAGAGTTCATCCAGTTTTTCCAGTCGTTCCCTGTCGGGACGAACAGTTTGAAAACTACTATAGGCTTTCTCCTGTTTGGTTAAGCCTTCTTCTCGCTGGCGACTCAAATGCTCAAAACTTACATCAGCTGAAAAATCAAGTGATGGAGTAACATTAAAGGAAGCCAGGGCTTGTCTGACTGCCGCATTGATCACTCCATAGAGCATTCGATCATCATCAAATTTTACCTCCGTTTTAGTCGGATGCACATTGATGTCTACATGAACCGGGTCAATTTCAATATTGAGGACGTAGAACGGGAAGTAGTCTTCCCGAAGTAAGCCTTCATACGCTCGAATGACCGAATGATTCAAATAGCTATTCTTAATGAATCGGTTATTGATGAAAAAGAACTGTTCGCCCCTCGTCTTCTTTGCATTTTCCGGTTTGCCTATGTACCCATTGATCTTCACATGTGGTGTTTCTTCAGAACAAGGGATCAGTTGTTCTCGGTAATTCTTGCCAAACAATTGAACAATTCGTTTGCTGAGCTTACCTGCCTCAAGGTTGAATACCTCGATATCATTTTGGGTCATACTCATGGCAACCGAGGGATTCGCAAGAGCGACTCGTTGAAATTCGTCAGTGATGTGACGCAATTCCACCGGGTTGGATTTTAGAAAATTCCTTCTGGCTGGAACGTTATAAAAAAGATTTTTGACCTGAATTGAGGTGCCTGTCGGAGCACTTATAGGCTCTTGTTTTTTTACCTCTGATGAATCGACGACCAACAAAGATCCAAGGTCATCTTCATTGCGCTTCGTACGCATTTCTACCTGGGCAACAGCAGCAATGGATGCCAGGGCTTCACCCCGAAAGCCGAGTGTTTTAATCTTGAAGAGGTCATCAGAAGTTTTGATCTTTGAAGTCGCATGTCGTTCAAAACTCATACGAGCGTCTGTGCCGCTCATTCCAATTCCATTATCTACTACCTGGACCAGGTTTTTTCCCGCATCCTTGACGATGAGTTGGACCTTGTCTGCCCCTGCATCAACGCTATTTTCGAGCATTTCCTTGACTACTGAGGCAGGTCGCTGGACGACCTCACCGGCAGCAATCTGATTGGCAATGCTGTCTGGCAATAAGTGAATGACATCACTCATTTTCTCTTTCTCCTTATTGATTTCAGTCGATACAAAAAATACACGGGAGCGGCGATCCAGAGCAAATAGTAAATAGCATCATTACCAAACTCCAGCCAGCCCAGGATCATAAGCCCAAGTACCGCTGCAATCCCCAACTGGATCATAGAAGTTGCCGGTGCTGACTTGGTCTTCCGCTTGAAACTGATTTGCGCGGGCTTATAATCACCAGCCTCTTTTCCTTCCATCGCATTTTTGATACGTTCCGTACGCTCTTTTATCTCCTCCTTAACAGGATCGTAATACCGGGGCTGGATATGAAATCGCTGGTATTTAGGCAATCGAAATAAGGAAGGAAACCGCATTAGGTACAATTATTGGATGAATGTTGTGTTTTAGAAGACGACAATAAAATAAAATTGTTCAAATTTAAGATTTATGAGGGGTATTTGCTTCATAGCTCTCCTGATTTCAGCCACTATCGTTCATGCCAGTGAGGATGAATTGAAGGCAATTGTCTGGCTGAATGGAGATAATTACTACCGGGAGCTAAGCGACAAAAAAAATGTCACCCTCTTTTTTTCTGAGTGGAGCACCTCTGTCTATGAGTACCTCAATGATGATAACCACCGGGTAGCGTTACAATTAGATCGGAGATTTGATCCTTCTCCTGCCGATGATAATGTGCTTCCTCATCTTGAAGCTCTTTCAGCGGTATCCGATCCTCAAATTGTTGATGAATACCTTGATTTTCTGGAAAATTTCGGACGAACACTAGGTTATGATTACCTCGTCATGCCTGATACCAGCCATCTATCGAATTACGAAAAAGAGGTAGTACTGCAAGCAACCAAAAAATCTCCAACTTTTTTCATTGACCGTGCGATTGTTTCGGAGAACCTTCCCCAGTCAAGGATGGACCTCAATGGCAACTATCCGGCCATTTGGATTGCAGATCAGACATATGATCTTAGAAGACTGGCAAAATGGAATAAAAAACTGAATCGGGATTTTCACAGATCCTTTTTTCGGGCGATCAAAACTGTAGATCGGGCAGATTTCAAGCAAACCATCTCCATACCAACAGAGCTTTCAAAAACCATTTGGGAGCATAGTGCAACAGTGGTGGATCCTGACAATAGGTTACCCATTCGGGAACAAGCCGTTGTTTACTTTGGAAGAGACGCTGAATTGAAGCAATGGCTTTCAAAGTATGTTAGGGTTTATGACAAACCACAAGTCGAATCATACCCGGTGATCTTGGATCAACGAGATGGCTATACCCGAAAGGCTTATGGAAATGAGATCGTCATAGACTACTTCAAAGAGCACACAGAAACTCCAAAGACCTTTATTAATCTCTCGGGACCTATAGGGGAGGAATCAGTGGCTATTGCGCAAATGCTGTTCGGAGCGTATCGATTGACTGGACGATCGAATCATCCTGGGAGCAAAACCATGAATGGATGTGGGTATCTGGGTTACTCTTACCCTGAGCGTGAAGGGTTCAATCAGCCATATCTGTCCTACATCGATAGTGCCATGAATAAGTCTATTGAAAACTTCGCGATCCCTGGAGCGCAGGTCACGGTAGCGAAAAATGGCTCAATCGTTCTTGATAAAGCTTATGGTCATTACACCTATGATAGTTTGACTGATGTCTCGACAGAAACGATCTACGACCTTGCGTCACTCACCAAAGTTCTGGCAACACTTCCAGCGATCGCATTATTGGTTGACAGGGGAGAAATTGACCTGGAAGACTCGATCAGTATGTATTTGTCAGATTTCGTCGGGTCAAATAAGTCTGGTATTACTGTTAAGCAATTGCTGGCTCATAATGGAGGGGTCAGATCTTATATTCCTTTCTGGAGCATGGCGATGGATGGTGATCGGTTAGATGCATTTTATTACAAGACCAAAGAGCACGAAGAAAAAGACATTAGAAGTTATGGATTAGAGCCTCATCCTGCCCTAAAAGATTCGCTGAAGAGTTGGATCATCCAATCCAGACTCATCAAAGACCCTTCGAATTACAATTACAGCGATCTTGGTTTCATGATCCTGCATTTGTTGGTAGAAGAAGTATCAGGAAAACCTTTCGATCAGTTCTTGAGAGAGGAACTTTACGATCCAATGGGATTGAGCATCACATTCAATCCACAAGAGAATGGGTATACCTATGAAAAAATAGCACCTACTGAATACGATCAGCGCTATCGGAATGGCCAGGTATGGGGTGAAGTGCATGACAGAAACGCTCACGTGTTCGGAGGGATAGCCGGACATGCCGGCCTTTTTGGAAAGGCATCTGACCTAACCAAAATGATGATGATGCTACTGAATGGAGGCCACTATGGAGGGAGGCAATTTGTTAGTGAAGAAACGCTTGAACTGTTCAATAAGCGGTATTTTCCCATGAATCGGCGCGGTTTAGGGTGGGATAAAAAAGATGGTATAAGAGACGCGGCTTCAGCCCTCGCCAGTGATCAAAGCTTCGGACATACAGGGTTTACCGGAACAATGGTCTGGGCAGACCCAACAGAGGATTTGATCTACGTTTTCTTATCGAACAGGATTTTTCCTGATTCCAACAATAACCGCTTAATGGAGCTAAATACAAGAACAGAGATCCATGATGTGATCTACGAAGCTCTTTTAGGGGATTAGTCGCGGACGAAACCAATTTGAACAACTTACAGTTTATACCTTGCAGAAGTTATTTAACTCATTAAAATGAAGGTAGGCATTGTTTGTTACCCCACTTATGGTGGAAGTGGTGTTGTAGCGACGGAACTAGGTAAGGCGTTAGCCAAGAAAGGTCATGAGATTCATTTCATTACCTATTCACAACCCACTCGGTTGGATTTTTTTAATCAGAACCTCTATTACCATGAGGTTAGTGTCAAATCTTATCCACTATTTCAATATCCTCCCTACGAGTTAGCACTTTCCAGCAAAATGGTGGATGTGGTCATGAATGAGAAGCTGGACTTGCTGCATGTCCACTATGCGGTGCCCCATGCTTCTGCAGCCTATATGGCGCAGCAAATCCTAAAGGAAAAAGGCTACAACATCCCCTTTATCACCACTTTGCACGGAACGGACATCACCATCGTAGGGAAAGATGCGACGAACGAACCGGTGGTTACATTCTCTATCAATAAATCAGATGGAGTGACAGCTGTATCGGAAGATCTTAAAAGAGATACAATGAACATCTTTGATATCACTACCGATATCAAGGTAATTCCGAACTTTATTGATCTGCAGCGATTCAAGAAACAACCCAAAGAGCATTTCAAAAAAGCGATCTGTCCAAATGATGAAAAACTCATCGTTCATACTTCCAACTTCAGGAAGGTAAAGCGGGTGGAAGATGTTCTGGATACTTTCTGTGAATTGAAGAAAGTAGTCCCATCCAAACTGTTGTTGATCGGGGATGGTCCGGAGCGAAAACGTATGGAAGACCTGGCACGAGATATCTGCCATGAAGACATTCGGTTCTTAGGAAAATTGGAAGCGGTGGAGGAAGTCCTATCTGTTAGCGACTTGTTCCTGATGCCGTCTGAGAAGGAAAGTTTTGGACTTGCGGCTCTTGAGGCAATGGCTTGTGAAGTACCTGTCATTTCCAGTAATGCAGGCGGAATTCCTGAACTTAACCTGGACGGTGTTTCAGGCTTTGTGTGTGAGATAGGAGATATCGCTACCATGGTTAAGAAAGCTATTCACGTCCTGGACAATGATAACCTGGCAGATTTCAAACGTGGAGCCCTGGAAAGAGCCAAACAGTTTGACATCAATAATGTGCTTCCGATGTATGAAGACTACTACAACCTGGTCACTGATAAATATCATAAATCTTTAACAGAGACATTATAAGCGATTCGCGATTTTTTCCCATAATTTTGCATTTGAAATAGAAGAATTGAGATGGAATTGAAGAATAAACCTCATACAAAAGGCACGAAATCACTCTTCAAGAACAAATTTCTTGAGCGTTTAACCAGGACACATATTGCTGTTCCGCTGGTTCTTTTTTCGATCATTTCTGCTGGGCTGATTTACTACGGGATCGATAAAGGCTATATCAATGCAATCAGTACGATCGTGTTGTTTGTGGCAGGCGTGTTGACTTTTACATTGGTTGAATATGTGATGCATAGGTTCTTGTTTCACCTGACTCCAACCACTGAGAAGAGAGAAAAATTTGCTTACGCAGTTCATGGTGTTCATCATGATTATCCAAAAGACAAGGATCGATTGGCTATGCCTATTCCACTTAGTCTGACCCTTTCTACGCTTTTCTATTTCTTTTACAAGCTGATCATGGGTAACCTGGTCTATGGTTTTTTGCCAGGGTTCCTGATCGGATATGCACTTTACCTATGGGTTCACTATATGGTGCATGCCTTCCAACCTCCAAAAAACTTCTGGAAAGTATTGTGGGTACACCACGGCATCCATCACTATAAAGATCCTGAAAACGCTTTCGGAGTATCCTCTCCGCTGTGGGATTACATTTTTAGAACAATGCCTAAGAAGTAGGCTTTTGCTTATTCTTCTTTTTTTCCTCTTTGGCTCTACGTTCCTCATGTGAGGCAGGCTCAAGGAAGATCCTGAACATGGTATCGCGCGTGAAAGTGTAGATGTCGGATACCAACGTGGCGAATATGGGCTTATGGCCTGGCATTTAGCAAAAATCTATAGGTTAATTTACTTTAAAATTCGAAAGTACTAAAACAGCTTTTTCGGATTTTTGGAAATCATTCCTGCTTCTTTTTAGTTAAGTTAACGATATGGTCGGTTATCGGTTTACACAATACATTCCGGACAAAGATCCAGAAAAGAGCGCCTTTGATAATCTCCTCAATATTTTTCTTCAGTTGATGGTTGTTACCTCTGGTGATGTAAATGAAGCGTTGAGTTGGTTAACCAATCTTGATCGTCAATACAACATCACCAATGAAGAATATGGAATAGGTGATTTTATTGATGAGCTCAAACAAAAAGGATACGTCACTGATCAGAATGAGCGAGGAGAGATGAGGATCACTGCCAAAAGTGAACAGGAAATCCGCAAAAGTGCCTTGGAGGAGATCTTTGGTAAGCTCAAGAAATCCGGTAAGGGTAACCACCGATCCAATTTCACTGGTGCAGGAGATGAAATAACTTCAGACTACCGTGAGTTTCAGTTTGGAGACTCTTTGGAGCAGATCGAAATGACCGAAAGTTTGAGAAATGCTCAGATCAATCATGGACTCCAGGATTTGATGTTGACGGAGGATGATCTTGAGATCCGTGAAAAGGAATACAAGACCCAAACTTCTACCGTGCTGATGATCGACATTAGCCATTCGATGATCTTGTATGGGGAAGATCGGATCACACCTGCCAAAAAAGTTGCCATGGCACTGGCAGAATTAGTGACCAGGAAGTACCCAAAGGATACATTGGATGTAATCGTATTTGGTAATGATGCATGGCAAATCCAAATTAAGGACCTGCCTTACCTGAACGTAGGGCCATATCACACAAATACTGTTGCTGGCCTTGAGCTTGCGATGGACTTACTTCGAAGACGAAAAAACAAAAACAAACAGATATTCATGATCACCGATGGCAAGCCAACATGCCTTAAAGAGGGGATCAAGTATTACAAGAATAGTTTTGGTTTGGATCCGAAGATCCTGAATCGAACGCTAAACCTGGCAGCACAATGCAAACGGATCAATGTTCCAATCACCACATTTATGATTGCCTCAGATCCGTATTTGCAGGAATTTGTGCGGGAATTCACCGAAGTGAACGCGGGCAATGCATATTACAGCAGCCTGCAGGGTTTAGGCAACCTGATTTTTGAAGATTACAAAAGAAACAGAAGGAAAAATCTCTGATGCAATACGAAAACCTGAAGAGTGAAGATCTTTTGAAGATTTCCACACTTGGAGCATTATTAAAAGCAGGCTATAAGTCTGAGCCGATCAAGGAAGAATTAAGGCGAAACCTGATCAAAAGGAAACGATCGGGAGAACAAATTTTTGAAGGGATTTGGGGATACGAAGACACGGTCATCCCTGACGTTGAACGAGCCATTCTTTCCAGGCATAACATTAATTTTCTTGGCCTCAGAGGACAGGCAAAAACCAAGATGGCACGAATGATGACCCACTTATTGGATGAATACATTCCAGTAGTGGAAGATTCCCCATTAAATGATGATCCAACCAATCCGATCTCACGCTTTGCCAGGGATTTGATTGCAGAGAAAGGTGACGATACGCCGATTAGTTGGATGCACCGAGATGAACGATACACGGAAAAGCTGGCAACTCCGGATGTGACTATCGCTGACCTGATCGGTGATGTTGATCCCATTAAGGCGGCTTCTTTGAAATTACCTTACTCAGACGAACGTGTAATCCACTTTGGCCTGGTACCACGATCACATAGAGGAATTTTTGTGATCAATGAATTGCCGGACCTTCAGGCCCGTATCCAGGTAGCTTTGTTCAATATTTTGCAGGAAGGTGACATTCAGATCAGGGGATTCAAATTGCGGATGCCGCTGGATATCCAGTTTGTGTTTACTGCCAACCCTGAAGACTATACCAATCGGGGATCGATCATCACACCACTTAAGGATAGGATCGATAGCCAGATCATGACCCATTATCCGGATTCGATTGAAGTGGGCAAGAAGATTACGGCCCAGGAAGCGGCCATCAAAGAAGAGCAATCGTCTATTGTTGAAGTTTTTGACCTGGCTAAAGACCTGGTAGAGCAGATTGCCATTGAAGCTAGAGAAAGCGAATACGTTGATGAGAAGAGTGGGGTCTCAGCCCGTCTTACGATCTCAGGATATGAAAACCTGATAAGTGCTGCAGAGCGGCGAGTGTTAACCAATGGGGATAGCAAGACATGTGTTCGGATCACTGATTTCCAGGGGATCATTCCATCGATCACTGGAAAAGTTGAATTGGTTTACGAAGGAGAACAAGAAGGAGCCGGTATTGTGGCCAACAACCTGGTTGGTAAAGCCCTAAGAACGCAATTCATCAACTATTTCCCTGACCCGGAAAAGGAGCGGAAAAAGGAAAACAGCAACATTTATCAACCAATTAAAGAATGGTTTGAGAAAGGCAACATGGTCGACCTGATCTTTGACGCATCTGATGCCCAGTATCGCAAAGAATTGAAGAATATTCCTGGTCTTGAAAAATTGATTGACAGGTATCAAAAAACAAACCATGAAGGGTTCAAATACTTTTTGATGGAGTTTGCGTTATTCGGTTTAGCAGAATACAGTCTACTGAGCAAGCATCAGCTGGAGAAGGGAATGCAGTTCAAGGACCTGTTTACCAGTATGTTCTCCTTGCCAGAGCTAGGTGAAGATGAATAAACATGGAGGGTGTAAACCATGGAACGAAAAGTTGCAAGAAGCCTTATTCAAAAGGGCGAAAACAGATGGGTAGAGTTTAAGCGGAAGGCAAGTCATCCTGAAAAGATCGTACGTGAAGTTGTTGCTTTTGCAAATACAGATGGAGGGCATCTTTTCATCGGAGTAGAGGATAACAGATCCATCGCTGGTTTAAAATATCCGGAAGAGGAAGAATTTGTTCTGACAAAAGCCATCAAGGAACTGTGCCGTCCTAAAATTGAATTTGAGGTAGAAACCCTTCACTTTCCAGAAGGGATTGACATCCTCCACTATGAGATCAAAGCAGGGGAGTACAAACCTTATTTTGCTTTTTTGAAGAAGTACCATCGAAAGGGGAAGGCCTTTGTTCGGGTCGACGATCGTTCCATTCAGGCCAGTTACGAAGTGCGAAAGATCTTGCAGGAAAGAAGAACGTTTGACCAAGTCATCTCAATTGAGGAGAATGTTGAGCAGCTGTTCAAATTTTTTGAAAACAACAAGTCTATAACCATTTCACAATATCGTCAACTGACAGGGTTGAATAAGCGGCTTGCCTCCAATAAGTTAGTGAGTCTCGCTTTATCAGGAGCTTTAAAAATTCAACCTCAGGAGGGCGAAGACCTATTCGTTCCGGTTCAATAATTTCTGTCGAAAATCTACTGGAGGT
The DNA here is from genome assembly GCA_965267415.1 of Cyclobacteriaceae bacterium. Lineage (GTDB taxonomy): Bacteria > Bacteroidota > Bacteroidia > Cytophagales > Cyclobacteriaceae > Ekhidna. The sequence goes on from OZ253955.1 coordinate 3,153,394, forward strand.
CGCCATTTTTATTCAGCGAATTTCTAATATTACAAGCGATCTGTGAATCACTAACTTAGGCATCTCGCATGGCAAAATCGACCAAGCAAAAAAAGATCTTTGTACTTGACACTTCTGTAATTCTTTTCTCCCATGACTCCATTCTCAATTTTGCAGAGCACGATGTAGGTCTTCCTATCACAGTCCTGGAAGAACTCGATCAATTCAAGAAAGGAAACGACACGAAGAACTATGAAGCCAGGGAGTTTACTCGCCTCTTGGATAATCTCGCAAAAGATCAAAGCTTACGAGAATGGATCCCGCTGAATGGAAAGTCCAAAGGAAAGTTCAAGGTGATCATGGACGAAAAAAGCCTGGTTGATGCACAAATGGTCTTTAACGAAGCAAAAAATGACCATCGGATACTCAACGCCGCTCTAACCATCAAGCAACAGGAACCGAACCGAAAAGTAATTCTTGTCTCCAAGGACATCAACCTTCGACTTAAGGCCAAGGCATTGGACATGCTGGCGGAAGATTACGAAACGGGTAAGATTAAAAATGTCAATGTATTGATCGAGACCGGGAAGACGGAGTTGGACAGTATCAGTTCAGAACACATCGATACGCTGTTCAAGCGTGGTAACATTAGTCGGAAGGTGGTTCTAAAGCGACAAAAATTCCCAGCGAACAACTACTTCATATTGAAGAGCGAAAAAAATTCTGTGTTGGCACATTACAACCAGGAAGAGGATGCAGTTGAAAAGGTAGATAAGCAAACGGTTTATGGGATCAAGCCAAAGAATGCAGAGCAGACCTTTGCGATGCATGCAATGATGAACCCATCGATCCGGCTGGTCAGTATCAACGGAGTTGCCGGAACAGGAAAGACGTTATTGGCATTGGCATCTGCTTTGGAACAACGACGCAATTTCAAACAGATCTACCTGGCTCGCCCGATCGTTCCATTGAGTAATAAGGATATCGGTTATTTGCCCGGAGATATCAAGTCAAAGTTGAATCCTTATATGGAGCCTTTGTGGGATAACCTGAAGTTTATTCAGCACCAATTCAAGGAAAGTGAGAAAGAGTTTACACGGATCACAGATATGGTCAACCAGGAGAAATTAATGATCACCCCATTGGCTTACATTCGGGGAAGGAGTTTATCAAATATCTTCTTCATCGTGGATGAAGCTCAAAACCTTACACCACATGAAGTGAAGACGATCATTACACGAGCTGGTGAAAATACGAAGATCATTTTTACCGGGGATATTCATCAGATAGACACTCCTTACCTTGATTCCCAGTCCAATGGACTTTCCTATTTAATTGATCGCATCAAAGACCATCCAATGTTTGCTCATGTTACGCTTGAGAAAGGGGAGCGGTCAGAGCTTGCCAATTTGGCAAACGAATTGCTTTAGGTAGGGTATAAGCCAATTTGGCTGTACTTAGATCAAAGTTTTATTATTCATAAAATTCAATTAGCTAAATGAAAGCATTGGCGGTAGTTGTATTGCTACTTGGGATGGCAATAATATCATGTGAGGAAGACAAGCAGATCAGTGCTTGTCAATTTGAAGATCCCTTGGAGGATCTGACCTGGCTTAAGAACATCAAGCGTGGTTTTGAAATGAGTGCTCAACCGGCACAATCGGAAATTTACCAGTACACTTACCTAGATTCGACCGTTTTTTTAGTTGATCCTTGTGTGGGTTGTGTGGATGATTTGGTATCTGTTTATAACTGTGACGGTGAGGTAATATGTGAATTTGGTGGAATTGCAGGGCTGAATACGTGTGAGGACTTTGATTCTTTAGCAACCGATCGGGTTAAGCTGTATCCATCGGTTTGTGGAGATAAGATCAAAGAAGACGCTGATCTATATAAAAAGGAGACAGACTATTTCAACATCATTTCCGCTTCAATAAGTGGCAACTGTCTTAACATTGAAGTAGGTTCCTCGGGATGTAGTGGGGAAAGCTGGAGATGGGAATTGGTAGATTCAGAAGGGATAATGGAATCGTATCCTGTTCAGCGAAACATCCGACTTATTCTGGAGAATCAAGAGATGTGCCAGGCGGTATTTACTCAATACCTGTCGTTTGATTTGAATCCGATAAGGATCGATGATTATGGTGAGATTGTTTTGAACATGGAAGGGATTGATCAATCCCTGGTTTATACATACGATCCGGATAAGTCATTTATCCTGAATAGATCGTGGGATCTTGTTAAGGTCGATGGTGGAATGATGCCTGTTGAATACAATTTTGCTGCTGGTGAGATCACCTGGAAGTACAGCAATGATCAGGTAACTATCACTAACAATAACACAGACGACAGTAAAGTCGATTACTTCGAATCAGGGAGTTATTCATTGGCTTTCGACGAGAGTGGAGGAGGAGCCAATGTGATCGTGGATGGTCAAAACCTGGGATACCTTTGGATTCAATCTGCCGGGGAGTTCTGGATTGATGCCAGGGCCTATGATGGCAACCGGCTGGTTTTCAAGAGTTCACAATAATCGTTCAGTTATATAAATCGAGCGGCGTGGGTAACTTTAACCCATGCCATTCATTGATGTAATCCAACCGGATAAAGCCGAAGGTCAGCTAAAGGAAATCTATGATGAGTTGATAGCCAGCCGAGGTAAGATCGCAGAAGTTCACAAAATCCAAAGTTTGAATCCAGCGTCCATCTCACGGCACATAGAGCTGTACATGACGATCATGTTCGGACAGTCCCCGCTCAAACGGGTCCATCGGGAGATGCTTGGTGTGATTGTTTCTATCTCCAACCATTGTGCCTATTGCCAGCGTCATCACATGGAAGCAGTCGAGAACTTTTGGAAGGATGAGGAAAAGTTGAAATTGCTCCAATCAGATTTCGAAAGTGCAGGCTTATCAGAGCAGGAAAAGGCCCTTTGCAGGTATGCCAAAGAACTCACAGAGCACCCTGAAAGATCAGAGCAAGCAGGACTGGTAAAGCCTCTAAAAGAGGTTGGATTTGGCGACAGGGAAATCCTTGATGCCACCCTTGTTGTAGCCTATTTCAATTTTGTGAACAGGATCGTCATGAGCCTGGGAGTTGAACTTGAGGAAAATCCCGGAGGATATAAGTACGATTAGTGTATCTTGGGCCCGACTATTTCGTTAGGGATAGGATTCAAAATAAAAAGATTAATACCAGATAGATGATTAAACTGAATGACGTAAGCAAGTTCATTGAGTCTAAGTATCAAAGAACTTTTATTCTAAAAGGCGTTAACCTGGAAATTGAGGAGGGAGAATTTGTAAGTGTAATGGGTCCCTCAGGTTCAGGAAAATCCACAATGCTTAACATCATTGGAATGCTCGATAAGCCTTCTGAAGGTGAGTACTATTTTTTAGATGAGCCGGTACATAAGCTTAGTGAACGCAGGATCTCAAAGATCCATAAGGAACATATCGGATTTATTTTTCAGGCGTACCACCTGATCGACGAACTCACAGTCTACGAGAACATTGAAACACCTCTTATCTACAGAGGGATCAAAGGGAAAGAGCGAGCGAGCATGATTGCTGAGATGCTTGACCAGTTTTCAATGGTAGCCAAAAAAGACCTTTTTCCAGAACAATTGTCTGGCGGACAACAACAGTTAGTCGGTGTTGTTAGAGCCATCATAGGAAAACCCAAATTATTGCTGGCTGATGAACCAACGGGAAACCTTCACTCCGGACAAGGAGAAGAAGTTATGGAGATCCTGAGGGACCTGAATAAATCGGGGATGACCATTGTTCAGGTAACACACAATGAGAAGTTTGCTGAATATGGAACCAGGATCATCAACCTGGAGGACGGCCGCATTGTCAAGTAGGGGCAGCTAGGTCATGGCAAAACATGCCTGAATAATTGGTTGGTGTTGTCTGCCAAATTCCTGATAACACCAATCTCTTAGTCGAGAAATATCCGGTGGCAGCAAAGCTTTAATAGCTTTCTTCAATTCTTTCTCAAAAAGACGTTTATCAAAGCTAACTTTTGATAAAATGGTTTTGAAGTATTCAAGCATCGTCAATAATTGTTAAAGACCCAACCCTCGCTGTAAATTTGGCGTTTCGCAGTTAGATCAGTATCCAAAATAATACATTTGGAGTAAACGCGGTATGAAATTAACGAAGACGATAAGCCTAAGTTGTGTTTTAATTGTTATGCTTTTTTTAACCTCGAAAGCACAGGAGGTTAGCATAGCTTTAGGTGAGCCGAAGATTGGTCTAAATCAGTATTTCACGATTACGATTACCATTGAAAATGATCGTCTGAAACAATACAGCGACTTCCCTGATATTGATGGATTTATCAAGCGAGGGACCTCATCTTCCACGTCCACAAGTTTTGTGAATGGTCAGATGACCTCAACTCAAAGCATCATCCAGAATTATCAGGCTTCCCAACAGGGAACCTTTGAGCTTCAGCCATTTCGTATGACCATCAATGGCAAAGAGGTTCGATCCTCCGGTGCAAAGATTGAGGTTGGTGAGCCTGTTCAGCAGCGAAGGCGAAATGCATTTTCTTCAGATCCATTTGAAGACTTTTTCGGCAAAAAGAATCAGCCTGCAGAATTCATTGACGTAGAAGCCGATGCTTTCCTGGCTGTCACGACAGATAAACAGGAGGTCTATGTTGGGGAAGGCTTCACTACTACACTGGCTTTTTATGTAGCTGAATCCAATCGGGCGGATATGCGATTTTATGATCTGGGCACACAGATCACGGAGCTTGTTAAACTGTTGAAACCTAACTCATGCTGGGAAGAGAGTTTCAACATCGACAACATCAATGGTGAACCAATTGATCTTGGAGGTAAGAGCTATACACGATACAGGATCTACCAGGCGACCTTCTTTCCACTAAACCTGGAAGACATTCATTTTCCGTCTGTCGGGCTGAAAATGATCAAATACAAGGTGGCTAAAAATCCATCTTTCTTTGGGAGAAACCGACAAGAAGATTTTGAGACCTTTCATTCCAGAGAAAAAACGATCCGGGTAAAAGACCTGCCACAACATCCATTGAAGGAAAGTGTGGCTGTTGGTAACTACAGATTATCGGAAGACATCTCAAATGAAGCGTTAGAAACCGGTATGAGTTTCAACTATGATTTCACCGTAATTGGTGAGGGGAATATCAGTGCCATTGAGGCTCCACAGCCTTCTGATAATGGGGACTTTGATTTTTATGCGCCTAATGTTCAGCAGAACGTCAACAAGAGTAATGCGAGGGTGCGAGGCTCCAAAAGTTATAATTTTTATGCTATTCCGAACGAGCCAGGGGATTATAATTTAAGCGATTATTTCAACTGGGTGTATTTTAACCCTACTTCTGAAAGCTATGATACGTTAAAGTCTGAGCTTGTGGTTAAAGTGACTGGAGAAAGCAGAAAAAACCAGTTCATCGCTGCAACTGACCTGGGGGATTTCTACGATAAAATCGAATCAACCGATAATCAGCTATATTCACTCAATGGAAATAACTGGATGAATTGGTTAGTGAATGGTTTTATTGTGATCACTATGGGGCTTACCATCTTCATCCTCGTACGAAAAACGAACCCTAGTTAATGTTCAATAGTTTCGGGAACATTCTGCGAATCACATCCTTTGGCGAATCACATGGAGCTGGTGTTGGAGTTGTTGTAGACGGATTTCCTGCTAACATAGCAGTGGATCTTGGCTTCATTCAATCTGAGTTGGAGAGAAGAAAACCCGGCCAGTCCAAAATCACTACACAACGAAAAGAAAGCGATGAAGTCGAGGTGCTATCAGGCCTATTTGAGGGCAAGTCAACCGGAGCACCAATAACGCTTTTCATCAAGAACAAAGATGCAAAGAGCAAGGATTACGATCATATAAAGGATAGCTACAGACCGTCACATGCGGACTTCACCTACGATCAGAAATATGGACACAGAGATTATCGGGGAGGAGGAAGAAGTTCAGCAAGGGTAACCGCCGGATGGGTTGCTGCCGGAGCCTTAGCGAAGCAGTTTCTTGACCAGATTGGCGTAAAGTGTCGCGCCTATGTTTCACAAGTCGGAGAGATCAGATTAAACCTTCCTTATCAGGACCTGGATCTGGAGGCCATTGAATCGAATGATGTAAGATGCCCGGATACCGAAACAGCTGAGCAAATGACCCAATTGATCCTTGAAACCAGAAAGCAAGGAGACACAGTTGGAGGCAGTGTTACTGGCGTGATTTCAGGAGTCCCGGTAGGGATTGGCGAGCCACTGTTTGGTAAACTCAGCGCCGAACTGGGGCATGCTATGCTATCCATAAATGCAACCAAAGGCTTTGAGATAGGTAGTGGTTTTGAGGGAGCAGCCATGAAGGGCTCCGCTCATAATGATGAACTTGTGAGTGATGGCGATAGGATCCGTTCAAAAACAAATCATTCTGGAGGTATACAAGGAGGGATATCAAACGGAGAAGACATTTACTTCAACGTTGCATTCAAGCCAGTAGCAACCATTGTCCAGGATCAGCAATCGGTCGATAAAGAAGGCAATGAAGTGACTGTGAAAGGTAAGGGTCGACATGACCCATGTGTTGTTCCAAGAGCAGTGCCCATTGTTGAGGCAATGTCTGCTCTCGTCATCGCAGATTTCTATTTAATAGCTCAAACCAATATATTGCGAGGCGAACAATACTAACCTCGACCAACTTAATCCCGAATTGAATGAAAAAGTTACCGCTTCATGTTAAGATAATCATAGGTCTTGTCGCTGGGGTCATCTATGCATTTATATCCAGTGCATTGGGGTGGAATGAGTTCACCATTAATTGGATTGATCCTTTTGGTACCATTTTCATTCGGATGCTGAAATTCATAGCGGTTCCCCTTGTAATGTTTTCAATCATAAGCGGGATTTCTGGACTTAGTGACATCTCAAGGCTTGGAAAAATGGGTGCCAAAACACTGACGTTTTACCTGGCAACTACAGTAATAGCCGTTACAATTGGCTTACTGCTTGTGAATGTGGTGAAACCCGGGACCTTCCTTGATGATGACCAGCGCATCAAAAACAGGATATCGTATGAACTATGGGCCAACGAAAACAACGTTCCAATTAAGGATGATATTAGGTTGGCAAATGATCCTCAAAATGCGGACCTGGTTAGAGAAATTTCAGGAAAGGAGCAGGTGGTGAGCCGTGAGGTAGAAGTGATGAGAGGAAGTGCTGAAATGAGCAAGGAGCAGCCCCCATTACAGTTTTTGGTTGATATGGTTCCGGAGAACCTGGTGCTGTCGATTTCCAATAATGCACTGATGCTCCAGGTCATTTTCTTTGCGATCTTCTTTGGAATTGCAATAGCAGTAGTTGGTGAAAAGGCAAAGCCTGTTTCTGATTTCATTAATAGCATCAATACCATTTTCCTGAAAATGGTAGAAATGGTTATGAAAGCTGCTCCATATTTCGTTTTTGCGTTATTGGCGGGAATTATCGCCAAAATGGCCAATTCTCCAAGAGAAGTCTTTGAGATCTTCAAAGGGCTTGGTTCCTATGCCTTAACACTATTCGTTGGTCTTGCTTTTATGGTGGTGGTTTTCTATCCAGCGATCATTTCTACTTTCATCAAGAAGATCTCCTTTAAGCGATTCATGCGTGACATAAGTGCAGCACAGTTCCTTGCTTTCTCTACAAGTTCAAGTGCAGCGACACTTCCCGTAACTATGGAGTGTGTGGAAGAGAACCTGGGAGTGTCAAAGAACGTGACAAGTTTTGTGTTGCCAATTGGCGCGACGGTCAATATGGATGGAACCAGTATTCTACAATCCGTAGCGGTCGTTTTCATGGCACAACTGCACATGATCGATTTAACGATATCTCAACAGTTAACGATTGTTTTTACAGCAACCCTGGCCTCTATTGGAGCAGCCGCAGTTCCAAGCGCCGGCTTGGTAATGATGATCATTGTATTGCAGTCTGTGGGACTAAATCCTGCCTGGATCGCAATTATCTTTCCGGTTGACCGGCCATTGGATATGATGCGAACAGTTGTGAATGTTACAGGGGATGCAACAGTCGCTACATTGGTTGCTAGCTCAGAGGGCCAATTAAACGACAAATAACACTGAGTTTTTCTGAACTCTCAATGCATCTTTGCGGTTGTAATTGGAGCATTTAATTCAGACCTATGGAAGCATCGACCCAGGTTGTAACGATCTACACAGAATCAAACCCCAATCCGAACTCTTTGAAGTTTGTTGCCAATTTTATGTTGGTTCCCGAAGGAGTAAGCCGTGATTACCCTTCTATTAGCGAAACGCAGGAAGCGCCTTTGGCAAAAGCGCTTTTTGAGGAATTCAATTATATAGAGCGGGTCTTCTACATGAGCAACTTTGTGACGGTTACCAAGAAATCGGATATCGAATGGTTTGAAATAAAGTCTGGAATTCAGGAATTCATTAAAACGTTTCTCGAGTCCGGAGAAAAAGTGCTTACTGAGAAAATTGAAAAGACACTGGACGAAGAACTGACAGGGGATGATACTGAAGCTAAGATCAAAGGAGTTTTGGAAGAATACATTCGCCCTGCGGTTGAAATGGATGGCGGTGCGATCAGTTTTCAATCTTTTGATCAAGGAAAGGTAACTGTGTTATTGCAAGGAGCATGCAGTGGATGTCCTTCATCTACGATCACCTTAAAGTCGGGAATTGAAAACCTTCTCAAGCGGATGGTCCCGGAAGTAACAGAGGTCGTGGCAGAGGAAGCTTAAACTCCCATCTTCTTTTTTTAGTCGTTCAGTCTTGTGATATTTAGCGGATGATCAATCCCTAATTCGAGATGAGATATTCACTTTTCTTACTTATTGTTTTTCTGATTGCTGCTTGCGATTCTTCGCGATCAAACAGTGAGCCTGCTGCAAAGCCTGATCCAAATGCATTCGATCCTGTCCTGGCTGAGTCAACTGGTGCAGATGATTATGGCATGCGACAATACGTAATGGCCTACCTGAAAGCCGGGCCAAACAGGGATCAGGATTCTACGGCTGCTGCAGAGCTTCAAAGAGCCCACCTCAACAACATCACAAAGATGGCGGAAGCGGGAAAGCTTGTTCTTGCCGGTCCTTTCATGGATGACCATGAAGTCAAAGGAATTTATGTTTTTGCTGTCGGCACGGTTGAAGAAGCTGAAGAGCTGACCAAAACGGATCCGGCTATCCAGGCCGGAAGTTTGGTGATGGAACTCCATCCCTGGTACGGAAGTGCAGCACTCATGCAGGTCAATGACCTACATAAGAGACTATCTAAAGTGGATATTTAAATGATCAACAGAAGAATCCGGGTTTTCGGCAAGGTACAGGGGGTCTTTTATCGTGCATCAACTAAGACTAAAGCTGATGAGCTTAAGTTGACCGGGTGGGTAAGGAATGAAAATGATGGTACTGTTTTGATTGAAGTAGAAGGAGACGAAGATCGTGTGGAGAAGATGATCATTTGGTGTAAGGAGGGCCCTACTTATGCTCGTGTAGATGACCTCATTTTTGAACAATCAGAAATAATGGCTTACAAAGACTTTGAGATCAGGTATTGATTAGTTGAAGTTGAACCCTTGAATGTCCGCGACACTAAGCAATGGGTTGTTGGCCAATAAAGAATCCGCTCCTATTTCAATTGCGTTGTATTTCCAATCATACTGCGATTGCTTTATAGCCTTTAGCGGAACCCCATTTTGAACCAGGGTGTAGGCTACCAGTTGAATATCTCTTAAATCAACGTCGCTCCCATAATAAAGCACATTACTTCCATAATCCTTGCTATCCTGTGCCTCACGCTCATGCAGATAGTATCCAAGCTTCCTTAATGTGTATACCTTACTTGCATCCTTTTGGTGTTTGTAGTACCGAACAACAATGTCTTCACGGGATCTGCCTTCCGGAAGATCAGCAAGGATAGGTCCGAGGTAGGAATTCTTTAGGTTCTGAAAGAATGAATCAGGAGAAGGAGTACTCGAGGTATTTGTGGCAGTTGTTACGGGTTCAGCTGTGCTTTCTTCTGGTTGAGCAGACACAACTTCTTCTTCGATAGTTTCAGCTTCCCATGCTGCTTCATTGACTTCATTTGCAAGGGTATCTATCGTTATTGTGGGATCCGGATCTTCTTGGCCTGGGATGGAGTGTTCATCCTCTTTATCATCGCTGGACTCCTCACCATGATACTCCTTGTCATCATAATGTCTTGGGCCAAGAATTTCATAGAAGTTTACCTGAATCAGCTTTGCGGAGGTGATTAAGAATACGGCGACCCAGAAGAAGGATAATGATTTAAACATTCTCGATAACAGCGGATTTATCGACTCCTAAGTTACTTAATTCCTTATTTGGGCACAAAAAAGCCCTGGCGGTACCGTCAGGGCTTAATTATCAATAAAAATGAGCTATTGCTGAATTTGTTTCTTGTTAAGATCTACTACTACAGGAGTAGCAATAAATATTGAAGAATATGTTCCAACGAGGATTCCGATTAACAAAGCAAAAGAGAATCCCTGAAGTACGGCTCCACCGAAAATGAATAGCACAATCACCACTATCAATGTGGTAGCTGAAGTGATCAGTGTTCTACTGATCGTGTTATTCAACGACTCATTGAAAACCTTCACCATTTCTGATCCGGACTTAATACCAAGATTCTCACGAATACGGTCGAAAACTACCACAGTATCGTTGATGGAATAACCGATAATTGTCAGAATTGCAGCAACAAAAACCTGGTCTGCTTCAAACGAGACCCCAAGTAAATTCGCGATGGCAAAAGCGGAGATAACGAAAAGCGTATCGTGAAATAGCGCTACGATTGCACCCAGTCCAAACTGCCATTTCCGGAATCGGAATACGATGTAAATGAAAATACAGATTAGTGCGAGTATCCCTGATTTGTAGGATGAATTCTTAATATCATCCGCAATGGTAGGGCTCACCTTGGAAGAACTGGAAATAGTAAAGTTCCCTACACCAAGATTGGTGTCGTCTGCAATGTATGTCAGGCCAGTGGATTCTTGCAATCCTCTTACAAGTTCATCTTTCACCTGAACATCAGCCTCATCACTTTCATCATCGATCAAATAACTGGTAGTTACCTTAAGAATATCAGGAGCGCCAAATGTCTTCACTTCAATTCCGGCTCCTTCAAAATAATTGTCAAGTGAGTTGCGTATTTCCGTAGCGTCACGTGCTTCATCAAAGGCAACCACATAAGATCGCCCCCCTTTGAAATCTACTCCAAGGGTCAGTCCTTTCACAATTAGTGCTACGATTCCAAACCCAATGAAAATGGAGCTAAAAACATAAGCAATCTTTCTTTTTCCAAGAAAATCTGTTGTGAGACCGGTCAACGCATTCCTTGAAAAGGCATTTGCGAATGAGATCTTTGCGTTATCTCCTTTTCGAGAGAATGCTTCAACAATCACACGAGTGATGAATACGGCACTGAAGAAGGAGCAGGCGATTCCAATCATCAAAGTGATTGCAAAGCCTTTGATCGGCCCCTGTCCAAGCCAGAAAAGGATCAATCCAACGATCAGTGTAGTAAGGTTTGCATCGAAGATTGACCAGTAAGCCTTTTTATATCCAGATGAAATTGCCGCCTTCAAACCAGAACCGTTTCGAAGTTCTTCTTTGATACGCTCGAAGATCAGTACGTTGGCATCAATCGCCATACCGAATGTCAGTACGATCCCGGCGATTCCTGGTAAGGTTAGGGATGAGCCAAACTGCGCCAGGATTCCCATAATGAAGAACACATTGAAGAAAAGTGCCACGTTGGCGATAAGTCCTCCTTTGGCGTAGTAGATCACCATAAAAACGATCACAATGATCAACCCGAAAAGAATGGAATTAAGCCCTTGCTGTTGAGCGACCTTTCCGAGTGTTGGTCCAACGACCACATCTTCAACAATGGTCGTAGGTGCTGGGAGAGAACCGGCCTTTAAAATGTTTGCAAGATCCTTGGCTTCATCTACATCATCAAATCCGCCTGAAATGGAAGAACTCCCATTCGGGATCTCATTGATCACATTCGGTGCTGAGAATACGTAGTTATCAAGCACGATCGCAATCCGCTTATTGATGTTTTCACGAGTCATTTTTCCCCAAATGCGAGAACCGGTGGCGTTCATTTGCATGGTTACTTCCGGCTCGGCACGTTCATTCAGTCCGTGACTCGCATTAGCAATGGTTTCTCCAGTTAGCTGGGCTTTGCCAGACCTGCTGGTCCTGATTGGGTAAAGCTCTACCAAATCCGGTCCGGTAAGGTTTTCACCTTTGTCCTTTGGTTTGACATCCCACAGGAATTTCATTGTAGCAGGAATTAACGCCTGAACATCCGTACGCTCAAGTACCCGGTTGATTTTAGCAGTGTCTTTGATGTCATAGAGGAATCCTCCATAACCCGGAGCTTGTTGCAGAAGCTCTAATAATGGGGAGTTTCGCACAAACAATGAGTCAAGAGCACCCTCACTGGTAGAGTCCTCTGAAGCAAGAGTTAGCGAGTCTTCTCCGCTACTTTCCTCTTCCTGATCAGCCAATAACAGATCACCAAGGTCCTGGCTGACCTGTTGCTCGTCTTCATTCAGCTCTAATGGGGCTTTTCTAAGCTCCGCGGCGATCAGATCATTGATACCGCTGATTACAGGAATCGCTTCTTGTGGATCATAAACCTCCCAGAATTCCAATTTTGCCACGCCTTGGAGTAGTTTTCGTACCCTTTCAGGGTTGTCAACACCCGGAAGTTCGATTTGAATTCTTCCGGTTCCCTGAAGTCGCTGGATATTTGGCTGAGAAGTTCCGAAACGGTCGATTCGTGTTCTTAGAATGTTGAAAGATCTATCAATAGCACTTTCAACTTCCGTGTTGATGATCTCTAAAATTTCAGCATCGGTACTGCTTAAATTGATCCTTCCTCTGTTGGCAGCTGTGGCAAAAATCTGTGCCAGTTCTTTTTGAGGAGCTAAGCCCTTGAAGACCCGGTAGAATTCTTCTACATAGTTTAATTGGGTCCCTCGAATGTTTTGTTTTGCCTGGGCCAGTGCTTCATTGAAATCAGAGTCTTTACTGTTTCCACTCAGCCCTCGAAGAATGTCAATTGGAGATACTTCCAGTGTTACATGCATTCCACCCTGAAGGTCAAGTCCAAGGTTAAGCTCAGTCTCTTTGATTTCCTTGTAGGTGTACTGAATGCCCAGCAAATTGTATACAGGTTCATTCCAGATGGAATCAAGGTAACGCTGCTTTTCAACTACATTGATGTTACCATCCTGGTCAACTGTCTGTGTCGTCGCGTCATCAGAGATGTTTTGAGCAATGATTGTGAACGATAGATAGTAGACGCATAAAAGCGAAATAAGTATGGTAAGGAATACTACAAATCCTTTGTTTTTCATGATGTTAATGTTTTTCTGCTTATGCAGTTATTGAATTAAGAATTTCTTGAGATGATATAGGTTGAAGAGCACCTGCTTAGGGTGCATTCGGAGATATGATCTTAAGGAGGAGTACACGTATGGCTTTCCTGGTGCTGGGAATAATAAGGCCAGCTACTGATTTTTCACTTACCTTCTCTTCTCTGAAGGTTACTTCACCAAGCAAGTAAGACTCAAAATCAAGGCTTATCTGACCAACTTGGGGTAGCGCCTGTGTCTGAGATACGGTAACTTCCTTTTGATCGTCATTTTCAGATTGCTCTGTTTGCTGTTGCTGATCCTGAGTAGGAGTAATGGCCTGGATGGAGTGTACCAGCACAAAGGCTCCAAGCAAGATGCCGAACAGTAAATGACCGTTTTCTTTCGATATGTTAAATCGAATTTTCATAAGGAACGGCAAATCTAGCTAAATCGCTGATTTAAAAAAGCAATAACGACTTCCAGTGCTTTGTCAAAGTTGTTGTGATTGGGGACGATGATATCTGCCCAGTGCCGTGAAGGCTCAATATAATTGGTGAAGGCAGGGGTGACATGATGTTCGAATCGATAGAGCACATCGCTTAGATCATAACCACGCTCTTCAGCGTCACGGATGATCCGGCGCTTGAGCATTAGAAAATCGGGAGCTTCAATAAATAACCTGAGATCCATTAGGTTTCGTAGCTCCTCAACATAGAGTGCAAAAATGCCTTCAACAAGAATGATCGGCGAACTCTTGATCTGGATGACCTTTCTTTCTGCAGCCTGATTGTTATAGTTATACTCCTCTAATTCCAGGTCACTGCCGTCTATTAGCGTATGAAGATCTGCAATGTATTTCTCCAGATCGATTGAGCCCAACGTATCAAAATTCTCCACTCCTTTATCATCCTTTGGCTGTAGGTTTCTCTTGATATAGTAATTGTCCATTGAATGGACAGCCGTCTGGGGCAATTGATGTACAAGTTTCTCTATGAAAAGGGTTTTCCCCGACCCACTTCCACCTGTAACTCCGATAACAGTTGGCTTGGTCATTTGAACTCCTGAAGATATGAAAGAAGTTGCTGAAAAGCCCTTGATCGATGGGAAAGGTTGTTTTTTTGCTCTGCGGTCATTTCTGCGAAGGTGTGAGAATACCCATCCGGCTGGAATATCGGGTCATAGCCAAAGCCATTTGTCCCTCTTGGAGTAGAAACGATTTCTCCTTTTACGCTCCCTTCAAATTGTTTTTCTTTTCCTTTTTGATCGATGAGGGTAATTACACATCGGAACTGTGCAGATCGATCTTTTTTATCAGCCAGGTTTGTCAGCAGAAGCTGATTGTTTCTTTCAGTACTTCGATCTTCACCTGCATACCTGGCAGAGTAAACTCCAGGAGCTCCATCCAGTGATTCGACCTCAAGTCCGCTATCATCGGCGAAAACAGCCAGGTCGCATTTTGAATGAACGTATCTGGCTTTGATCCTTGAGTTTTCTTCCAGCGTTGAGCCCGTCTCGGCTATTTCCTCGTTAAGTCCGAGTTCCGATAATCCAATGATGGAAATACCAGGAGGGGCCAATTCATTGATCTCCCTGACTTTGTTTTCATTGTGAGAAGCAAAGCAAATTCTCATTGCTTGACAATCCCTACAGGAAAAAGCTCAAAGGTCAAAACAGAGTTTGGTGGGATGGTTTCAGTATCTCCGCTGAATTGTGGGAAAGCGCCATATCCCAAATCAGAAGGAATGACGATCAGTGTGTGACCTCCAATATGTAATCCGTTGAATGTAGCACTGATACCATCAGTGAACCCGTTTACGAAACGAGTTTCAATGGTCCATCCTGAAGAAGTGTAATTGATCCTTAACGGTTCGTATTCCCTGTTTTCACTATAGATATCATCATCTTCGAGAGCGACTGCTTCGATGGATGTATCGAACAAGGCATCATCAGTCAACCGGCCGATATAGTTGAAGTCAACGATATCGCTTTCATCAATTTGAGTGGTATCCGTATTTCCAACATCAAGGATCACATACCTGACACCAGATTCTGTCGTATCGATTTGACTTTCCGAATATCCTTTCTCACTAAGGTACGCCTCAATAATTGCCACATCTTCCGCTCGTTGAACGCTCGGGTCAATGGCAGTGACGACATTACCCTCTCCACAAGAGAATAAGAAAGTCAGCCAAATGGCACATAAGAAAAGAAATCCTGTTTTCATTATTATTCTGCTATCCCAACAAGTTCAACATCAAAAACCAATATTGAATTCGCTTTAATAACTGCTCCCGCACTTCTGCTCCCGTATCCTAACGGGCTTGGAATGTATAATCTTGCCTTGGAGCCGACATTTAACAAGGCAATTCCTTCGTCCCATCCCTTAATGACACGTCCCTGCCCAAGCGCAAACGTAAATGGCTCATAGTTTCTTCCTTCATTATACAGTCCCTGTTCTCTCGCAACCGATTCTACGCTGGTATCAAAGTGATCTCCATTCAATACCCAACCTGTATAATTTACTCTTACGACCTGGCCGTTCTCGGGTTTAGGACCATTTCCCTCTTGTTGGATAGTGTACCTCAAGCCACTATCTGTTGTTGTTGCTTCGATATCATTTTCTTCAAAAAACGCATCAAGAATTCCATTATCGACACCTAGTTGAGCTTCCGAGGCTTTTGCCAGTTGCTCTTCCTGTCTTTTGAAATACTCATCCTCGGTGACCTGATCAAGGCAGGCAATCTGGAACTTGATATTGCTCTCAGGAGAAATTGAATCCGGTATAGGTGCCTGGAATGTTTTCTCAAAAAGCTCAGAAGCCACTAATTCAAATCCGACGCTATCGCCAGTTCGAAGCATGGCAAGAACGGAATACAATTCACCTTGCTGAGCTATATTCTGAGGGTCAATTTTCAAAGGCAGTGGGTTTTCAACGTCGGCTTCCATCATTACTTTACCATCTTCTGTGGTGTATCGAATGTTGTATAGACCAATAAGTGAGTCAACCGGCAACCCACCATTGCCTTTTTGGAAGTAACTCACCTCTGTTCCTCCTTCCGTCGTGAAAGAATTTGTAGAACAGGAGAAAGCCGCGAGGGCTACAAGGAGGACTAGAAAGATTCTCATTTGATTTTTGTGTTTAAAATATTTTGATCAATTAATGACTTGAATTTTTTTTCAGTTTCTTCCAGACTTAGATCTGAAATTCCTCCGGAAGCATTCTTGTGGCCACCACCACCGAAATATTCTTCGGCAAATTTATTGACAGCAAAATCACCAATGCTTCTAAAGGAGAGTTTTATTTCGTTTTCTTTATGAAGGATCGTTGCAGCAACAACAATGCCCTTAATGGATAAAGCGTAATTCACAAGACCTTCTGTATCACCCTGCTTCAATCGGAATTGCTTGAAATCTTCCTCATCGATTACGAAGTAAGCAACTCTAGCCTTTTCATCTACACGCAATTTTTCTGCAAGTGCATAACCCAGGAACCTCAACCTGTCCAGGGAATTGGTGTCATAAATAAGGCGACTGATCTTGTTTACATCAGCTCCAAGGTCGATCAATTCTGCAACAGTACGGTGGATTTTGGAAGTAGTTGAAGAGTGCTTGAAAGAGCCTGTATCGGTCATGATGCCTGCATATAGCGATTCGGCAATTTCACGACTGATCGCCTCTTTACTTTCAAAGTCAACAATGAGGTCGTAAACCAACTCTGCAGTTGCTGCTGCGGTTGAATCCCAAAAATCAAAATCGGGCTTGATCTCAGGGTTCAGGTGATGATCGATCAGTCCAATCTTGCAGGGTAGGTTTTCGACTTTTCCCTGCATGCTCTTGATTCGATTAAACCCGGAGAAGTCGAGGCAAAACAGCAAGTCCGCCTGATCCAACAATTTGTCTGATTTGCTCTGATTCTTTTCGTAGTTTAAAACCTGACCGTTTCCAAACATCCACTCAAGGAAATCAGGGTAGCTATTAGGTACGATCACCTGAACCTCATGTCCATACTTTTTCAGAAAGTGATAAAGCCCAAGAGATGACCCGAGCGCATCCGCATCAGGATTGGCATGGGTTGTTATTACGATTTTTCTTGGATTGCCCAGGTATTCTTTCAGAGCAGCTGTGTCCTTCATAAAAATTGCCGAATGGCAAAAGTGAGCGGCAAAATTAGCAACATTTAGAAAACCTGGAATTTCGCTTGGCAGATGGGGATTAATGTTATTTTTGCGCGGATTTCAAAGACCTCATTTCGACCAATAAATTCAATGGCAGGAAACATAACTTTTACAATGATCAAACCAGATGCTTTTGGCGCTGGTAATTCAGGAGCGATCATCAAAATGATCGAAGAAGCCGGTTTTAAGATCAAAGCGGCAAAAATGACTAAACTAAGTGGTGAGCGAGCTGGACAATTTTATGCTGTTCACAAGGAAAGACCTTTCTACAATGATTTGGTTACTTACATGTCTTCAGGTCCTATCATCGCGATGGTATTGGAAAAAGATAACGCAGTGGAGGATTTCAGGGGATTGATCGGGGCGACCAATCCAGCGGAAGCCGCTGATGGAACCATTAGGAAGCTGTTTGCCAAGTCAATTGAAGCAAACGCGATCCACGGCTCGGATTCAGACGAAAATGCAGCGATTGAAGCAGCATTCTTTTTCTCTGCGGTAGAGCGATTCTAGGTAGCTAATTCCTTACTCTCGTCCTTTCGTTCAACCCAAAAATTGTTGAATCCTTCTCCGAGGTGAATTACAATTTGCTTGAGTTGGAGTAGTTCGAGAATGGATAGGAAATTAAAGATCACCAAGATCTTTTCGGGTTTTTCGGCAATCAGCTCGGTGAAAGCTAGCCTTTGCCCGTATACAAGCCGTTCCATCAATGCAGCCTTTTGCCGCTCAATGGTATAAGGATATTGGACAACCTGATGGATCGGCTTATTTTTTTCGAATTCATAGCGTTGCAACACTTTCTGGAAAACCTTCATCATCTTGAATAGATCAAGATCCTGCATCTCTGCTTCCACATTGATGCTTTCAGAAAGCTTCCTTATTTCTTTATTAAGATTACCCCTCTTTTCACGATCCAATCGGTCCTTCTCCATATCTACCAATGTACTGATCACCGACTTGTACTTCTTATATTCCAACAGATGCTTGACAAGCTCCTCTCTTGGATCTATCTCATTCCCTTCTTCATCCAGCACTGGCCTTGGCAGAAGCATTTTGGCCTTGATACGCATTAACGTTGCTGCAACCAGGATGAATTCACTAGCCACTTCAACATTCATTTGTTCCAGTTGATGCAGATAAGCAAGAAAATCATCTGTGATCTTTGCTATCGGAATATCATAGATATCCAGTTCGTCTCGTTCGATGAAGAACAGAAGCAGGTCAAATGGTCCTTCAAAAAGCGGAAGCTTAACCTCAAACTTTTCATTTGCTGTAGTAGAATTCACTAGGTCAAAATTACTACCAATTGTGAATTTGAAGACTGTAGTTGATCTGGCTTAAGGTGGATATGCTTAGCTTTGCGGGCTGCTAAATACATTTTTTGTTTAGCTTAACCAAACAATCGGTTCTTCAGTCCGTTGATGAGGAACGTTTGATGACATGGAGATAACACCAGGACCATTATTAGCTCAGATAGACACTCCGGCTGATCTGAGAAAATTGGACGAACGACAACTGGCTCAGGTCTGTGAAGAACTTAGAGATTTTATCATTGATAATGTTTCCGTTTACGGAGGTCATTTTGGTGCCAGCCTGGGAGTTGCTGAATTAACAGTTGCACTTCATTACGTTTTCAATACGCCAATTGATCAGGTGGTTTGGGATGTGGGTCATCAGGCATATGGTCACAAGATATTGACCGGTAGGCGAGAGAGTTTCCATACTAACAGGAAATACAAAGGTCTTTCCGGCTTTCCCAAAAGAAGCGAAAGTGAGTATGATACGTTTGGCGTAGGCCATTCATCAACATCAATATCGGCAGCACTGGGGATGGCCGAAGCTTCCCGGCAGCAAAACGAAGAAAAACAGCACATCGCGGTGATTGGCGATGGAGCGATGACTGGAGGGATCGCATTTGAAGGAATGAATCACGCAGGAGTTTCAAAATCTAACCTGCTAATTATCCTTAACGATAATTGTATGTCTATTGATCCGAATGTTGGGGCATTAAAGGATTATTTAACGGACATCACCACCAGTCATACATTCAATAAATTCCGGGATGAGATATGGAAGTTGCTGGGGAAGGTCAGCAAGTTTGGCCCAAATGCACAGGAAATAGCGGCGAAAGTTGAGAGCACTGTTAAGTCTTTGTTGCTTAAGCAGAGCAACTTATTCGAATCACTCAACTTAAGATACTTTGGTCCGATCGATGGACATGATGTCAATCACCTTGTGGATGTATTGAATGATCTTAAGGATATCCCAGGTCCAAAGATTTTGCATTGCCTGACTGTAAAAGGAAAAGGCTATGACCTGGCTGAAAAAGACCAAACGAAGTGGCATGCTCCAGGCACTTTTGACAAGATCACAGGTGCCATCAACAAAAAAGTTTACGACCAGCCACAGCCACCTAAATACCAGGATGTTTTCGGTCATACGTTGGTTGAACTGGCGAAAGCAAACGAAAAAATTGTAGGAATTACTCCTGCCATGCCATCAGGTTCATCTATGAAGATCATGATGGAGGAAATTCCTGAAAGAGCTTATGATGTAGGAATTGCAGAGCAGCATGCGGTTACATTTTCGGCTGGGCTTGCAACACAGGGAATGATCCCATTCTGTAATATCTACAGCACGTTCATGCAGCGAGCCTACGACCAGGTGATTCATGATGTATGTCTTCAGAACTTACCGGTTGTATTCACAATGGATCGGGCAGGAGTTGCGGGTGCCGATGGCCCTACACATCATGGAGCGTACGACATTGCCTACATGCGGTGCATTCCAAATATGATCGTTTCTGCTCCGATGAATGAGGAGGAGTTAAGAAATCTTATGTTGACCGCAAGCAGGCACAATGGACCGTTCTCAATTCGATACCCACGAGGAAATGGTGTGATGCCGGATTGGAGGAGACCAATGGAGGAAATCGCTATAGGTAAGGGGAGACAAGTGATGGAAGGTGAAGGTGTTGCTATTTTGACAATTGGCCATGTTGGAAACTTTGCTGTGGATGCGGCACACGAATTGAAAGAGGAAGGCCTTAACCCTGCCGTTTTTGATATGCGATTTGTAAAGCCACTGGATGAGGCTTTGCTCCTTCAAATCCTGGATGAGTACGATCAGTTGGTAACCGTAGAAGATGGATGCCTAATGGGGGGATTTGGTTCTTCGGTACTGGAGTTTGCAGCAGATAACAATTACCACAATCAAATAAAGCGTCTCGGCATTCCGGATGCGATCATTGAACATGGCGATCAACCCCAACTTCATAAAGAGTGCGGTTATGATAAAGATGCCATCAAAGAAGCAGTAAAAGCGTTTTCGTCTGTCGGAGCGAATTCTGTCTTGTAAATCTTCGGACTAAAAAGTCGAACTATCTCCTAATTTTTCAGTAGATTATTGATTGGTATGTCAACCAATTTCTACAGGTGGGGATTACTTGCACTCATCCTCATACCCATTTCGTGTCGACAGTCCACGATCGGTCGCAACGATGAACCCCTGAAACGAGAGGAGTTCATTGCTGAGATTGATTTGGACGAGATAAAAGCGAGAGGATATATCACAGCTATCATGGATAATAGCTCGACAGGCCTCTTTATTTATCGCGGAAAAACGATGGGATATGAGTATGAGCTTCTAAAACGCTACGCTGATGAGTTGGGAGTAGAATTAAGGATTGACATTACGCAGAACCTTGGAGAAGGATTTCACAAACTCAACACGGGAGTTGGGGATATCATGGCCTACAACCTGACTGTTACCAAAGAGCGAAAGAACAGGATCTCCTTTACCCACTACCATAACCTTCAGCACCAGGTGCTTATTCAGCGAAAGCCTGAAAACTGGCGGGAGCTGAAGTATCATGAGATCGAGGCTGCCCTGATCCGAAATCCAATTGAACTGATCGGAAAGGAAGTAGTAGTTCGCGATCATTCATCCTACTATGATCGGTTGGTCAACTTATCGGATGAAATTGGAGGCGATATTATTATCACTCCAGGAGAAACCCAGATGGAGACAGAGCAATTTATTCGAATGGTAGCGGAAGGTGAAATTGATTACACGGTTGCTGAAAATGACATAGCACAGGTCAATGCCAGATACCACCGAAACATTGATATCAAAACAGCGATAAGTTTTCCTCAGCAAATCGCATGGGGTGTAAGAAAGAACTCGAATGATCTGTTAAACTCATTGAATAGCTGGATCCTTGAGATGAGGAAAACCGCAGATTACTATGTGATCTATGACAAATATTTCAAAAGCTCAAAAGCCTCGCTTGTTAGATCACGAAGTAAATTCTCTACTATTGGAGGGGGTCATATTTCACCCTATGATTCATTGATCAAAGAAGCAGCGAGAGAGCTTGGTTGGGATTGGAGATTACTAGCCGCACAGGTTTACCAGGAATCAAAGTTTAATAGAAAAGCCAAATCCTGGGCAGGGGCGATTGGGCTAATGCAAGTGCTGCCTAGAACCGCTAAAGAATATGGCGTTAAAGATCTGACCAAGCCTCAACAAAATATTTATGCAGGAATGAAGCATTTGCAATGGCTGCAAGGCCTTTGGGAAAAAGATATTGCGGATGAAGAAGATCGTCTTAAATATGTGCTTGCTTCATACAATGTGGGACGTGGGCATGTGTTGGATGCAATGCGGCTGAGCGAAAAGTACGGCAAGGATCCCAAGATATGGGAGAACACCAGGGAGTTTTTGTTGAAGAAATCCTACTCTAAATATTTCAACGATCCAGTCGTAGAATTCGGCTATTGCAGAGGTGCCGAGCCGGTGGGTTATGTGGATGATATTCTGGCCAATTTCTCCAATTACAAAGCTATTCTACCACTAGAAGAACAATTGGTCACTTCCAATTAGTATTGATTTAATTTAATTTTTTCTAAGTAAATCACAATAAATCGGTTACAATTTAGATTTAGTGTGTATATACATATACTTGCATTTAGATCATCACTATGAACACGACAGCTCTAATGAAACCACAAGAAGAAACACTACTGGAGGAATACATGAAGACCAGGAAGTCTGATCTCTCCATAGATCAGTTTACCTATATTCTCAAGATCTACCCTTCCCTCTTGGTATGTATGAGCGATGGAAAACTGGACAAAGAGGAATGGGACGGGGTGTTGAGCATTTCCAAAGGCCTGGCCCTTCTTTATTTAGATCAAACCCCAAGCGCCAATGCTGAGCAAATCGAGCAGCTTTTTCGGACTGAATTCCGCTACTTACTTGAGAACATTGACAAATGGGAAAAGAAATTCCTTAATACTCTTCGTAACTACCTTGAGCAGCACAACGATGAAAAGGAGTTTGTTCAGGAGGCAATGTATCTTTTCGCAAACGCAGCTGATGGTATTGCACATGAAGAGCAACGCACTATCGATCAGCTTTCATCGCGTCTTTCTTTAGATTATTAAATCGCTGAATCACTTCTTCATGAGATAAAGACGAATCTCTCAAGTATTCGTCCATCACTTTTGTTTGCAACTTGCCTATTTCCTGTGCTTCGGAATAGGGAATATCTGAAAAAGTTACCATGCTGTAAAGTGGTAACCATTGATCGGAAAACCGTTCATTCAATTCAGCCTCCAACTTCTTTCGATTCAGAAAACCGGGATCCCCCACATGGTCTCTCATTTCAATGAAGTTGTGAAGTGCTAATTCGGAAATCGCATCAGCATCTTTTTTGCGCTCCTTTGCATATTTGCTGACCAGTTGACTCCAGTCAAACTCAAGTTCTTCTGCCATTTCAACCAGCAGCCGGACATCTTCAAAACCACAATTCATACCTTGACCGTAAAAGGGAACAATGGCGTGTGCCGCATCGCCTATTAATAGCGCCTTTCCTTTGTTCCATGGCTCACACCTCACGGTAACCAGGGAAGAGGTCGGATTCCTGAAGAATTGAGCTGTTAAATCCGGGATGAGTTCTACTACATCAGGGAAATAGTTTTGAAAAAAGTCAGCTACTTCTGGTTCTGTTTGAAGGTGCTCAAAGGAAACTGGACCTTCGAACGGAAAGAACAACGTACACGTGAATGTTTTGTCGTGGTTTGGTAACGCAATCAACATGAAATTCCCTCTTGGCCAGATATGGAGGTAATTTGGTTCCAGGCCAAAATCTCCATTGATTGGATTGATGGTCAGCTCTTTGTATCCATGCTCGATGTAATGCTGGGAATAGTTAAATCGATCTGAAGATTGAAACTTCTTTCTCACCGCCGAAAAGGCACCATCCGCACCAACAATAAGCTCAGCTTCATAGAAGGTGTTATTTGTGAACCTTGCAATTCCTTTTTCAAAGTCAATCGTGTCACACTGATGCTCAAAGTGAAATTCGACTCCTGACTCGGTAGCGACTTCTATAAGTGTTTTGTTGAGTCCAGCTCTTGACACTGAATTAATGAATTGCCCTTTTTTTCCATATGGCTGGAATGAAAGCTCCCCTTGCTCATTATGCATCATTCGTCCATGCATAGGGATAAGTGTCTTCTCAATTCGATCAAAAACACCCGCTTCTTTTAGTGGTTGAATTCCACGATGGCTCAGTGCCAGGTTAATGGATCGTCCTTCATCAATTTTGGCACTCCTTGGATCAGTTCTTTTTTCAAAAACATCAACCTGGAAGCCTTTCTTTTTCAAAAGTATTGCCAGTAGTGATCCAACTAGTCCAGCTCCAACAATGCAAATTCTATCGTTCATTAGCAACTGCCTCTTCTAAGATTTGAACAAACTCATAAACATCTGCGAAGGAATTGTATAGCGGTACCGGAGCAACACGTATGACGTTTGGCTCTCTCCAATCCAGGATAACCCCTTTCTCGAGGATGCGCTCGAATACCGGCCGACCTAAATTGGTCAGATAGAGGGATAGTTGTGCACCACGCTCTTCAGGATTGCCTGGAGTGATCAACTTGATCTCGTCATTCAGAACTTCTGAACTTTTGATCAACGACTCCAGGAATCCGGTCAGTTTCACACTTTTCTTTCTGAGGTTTTCAATTCCAGCCTCATCAAACAAACTTAGAGATGCCAGGTGGGAAGCATGTGATAAGATGTTGATATTACTAAGTTGCCACCCGTCGACTGTTGGAATAGGATTGATTTCATTGTCCATTTTAAATCTTCCAGCTGCATCATGCCCCCACCAGCCCGAGTGCCGAGGGAGGGTTCGCTCTTTAGCGTTATTAATGTGTATGAAAAGGCCGCCCACTCCTCCCGGTCCTGAGTTTAGGTACTTATAAGAGCACCAAACTGCAAAATCGACCTGGTCATCATGCAAACTCAAAGGAATGTTTCCAATAGTATGTGCTAGGTCGAAACCGGCCTTTGCACCGACTTTATGAGCAGTCTGGGTGATTCGTTTGATATCAAAAAATTGACCGGTGTAGTATTGGACACCAGGAAACATCACCAGCGCAAGTTCATCACCCAGCTTTTCAATTGTATCAATGACCTCTTCTGTAGAAAGATAATCCGATCGGTCCGCTGGCTCAAGTTCTACCAGGCACTCTTTTGGATCTAATCCTTTCAATTCGATTTGAGAGTGTACCGCATAGAAATCCGAAGGAAAGGCTCCCCGTTCGATCAGGATCTTTCGACGTTTTCCTTCGGGTTGGTAAAACGTACTAAGTCCGAGGTGCAGGTTAGTGGTCAGGTTGTTCATTGCCACTACTTCATCGGTCTGACTACCTATGAGTTTCGCTAGTGAAGTTTTTGAATTGAGGTGATAACTCACCCACGGACGATCACCGGTGAAATGACCTTCCACTCCTCTTTCTTGCCAGTTCTTTAGTTCTTCACCTACATAGTCTTTGGTGATTTTAGGCTGCAATCCAAGCGAATTGCCACACAGGTAGATACATTTCTTGCTGTTTTTCTCAGGGAAATGAAATTGATCTCTGAATTGAGCCAGATCATCCAGCCGGTCCAGTTCACTTGCTGTTTGTTCCAATGCGGTCTCCAATTAATCTGTGAAACGTGGGTCAGTCGGCATTACTTCACCGCAATTAGTGCATGTCCGTTTTTCTTCGGAATTATAGAATTCCCGGAATCGGGGGAGAAAGTCTTTTTCAATATTAGTCAGATGGAAATAAGTCTCATGAAGTTTGTTATTGCAGTTGTCGCAGAACCACAGCAAGCCATCCTGGTGATCCGGCTCCCGTTTTCTTTCAATGACGAGTCCAACTGTGTTTTCAGGCCTGGCCGGAGAGTGAGGGATTTTCGCAGGATGTAGATACATTTCCCCCTCTTTGATGGGGATCTCAACAGCCTGACCGTCTTCCTGGATTGTCACGTTGATATCTCCTTCCAGTTGATAGAATAACTCTTCTGTTTCATTATAGTGATAATCTTTTCTGGCATTGGGTCCTCCCACGATCATTACAATGTAATCTCCGGCATCAGCATACAAGTTCTTATTGCCAACCGGAGGCTTCAAAAGGTCCCGGTTATCTTCGATCCATTTTTGCAGGTTAAAAGGTCTTTGAACTCCCATTTCTCTTCACATTAGATTGCTTCTCCGGGGAGTCTCCCCGGATGCTTATTTTTGGAGAAAAGTTAGCCATTTTTTATGGATTTAAATCTTGTAGGCAAGCGGGCACTTGTATGCGGTAGTACCCAGGGAATGGGTTTGGCGATCGCAAAGGAGCTGGCAAATCAGGGAGCACAGGTTACACTATTTGCACGGAATGAATCAGTGTTGAATGAAGTCATCAAGGAGCTTCCCGGTCAGGAACATGATTTCATTGTTGCGGATTTCATCAAACTTGATGAAGTAGCAAAAGCTGTTGAGTCCGGATTACAGAAAGGAGACTATCAACTGTTGATCAATAATACAGGTGGTCCACCTCCCGGCAAATTGATTGAGGCAGATCTTGAAGATTTTGAAACGACCTTAACTCGCCATTTACATGTCAGTCATCGACTAAGTCAGCTGCTGCTTGAAGGAATGAAGCGTGCAAACTACGGGAGGATCGTAAACATTATTTCAACGTCGGTGAAAGTACCGATCACGGGACTAGGAGTGAGTAACACCGTCCGCGGAGCGATGGCATCCTGGGCAAAAACGCTGGCTAATGAATTGGGACAATATGGAATCACCGTGAATAATGTTTTGCCTGGCTTCATCAATACAGGCAGGATCACTTCATTGATCACGAACCGTTCAAAAGCCCAGGGGAGAAGTGAGCAGGAAATTAAGGATGAAATGGTAAGCTCTATTCCCTCCGGGAGATTCGGAGAGCCTGAAGAGATAGCAGATTACGTTGCATTTCTTTGCTCGCCAAGTGGAGCCTATATAAATGGGACTAGTTTACGAGTAGATGGTGGCCGTACAGGCTCAATTTAGTTATGGAAAAGATCAATAATTTCATTGGTGGTGAATATTTGGATCCCGTTGACGGACAATTCATGGACAATGTCCAGCCTGCTACCGGGGAGGTATTCAGTCAAATCCCGGATTCAACGACCAAAGATTTAGACCTGGCCGTAAAGGCAGCAAAGAGTGCTTTTGAATCGTGGAGCACTATGTCGATCGATAAGCGAAGTAGAATTTTACATCGATTGGCCGATCTCATTGAAGAAAACCTGGAAGACTTGGCTCTTTTAGAGAGTAAAGACAATGGTAAGCCATTGTCTCTTGCGAGAAAAGTTGATATTCCGCGTGCTTCTACTAATTTCAGATTTTATGCATCCGCTATTGTCAATCATAGCTCTGAGTCACACATCGCTGAAGGATTTATGGTTAACTATACCCGCCGGGCTCCAATAGGTATAGTCGGATGCATTTCGCCCTGGAACCTCCCTCTTTACCTCTTTTCCTGGAAGATTGCTCCTGCTTTGGCCATGGGTAATTGTGTGATCGCCAAGCCATCGGAGTTGACACCAATGACGGCATACCGCCTTGGAGAGTTGGCCAATGCTGCAGGATTGCCTGCTGGAGTTCTGAACATTTTGCACGGGAAGGGTTCAGGTATTGGCCAGGCAATTGTCGAACATGAGGAAACAAAGGCTATCTCATTTACAGGTGGAACTACCACAGGGAAGATCGTTGGTGCTACTGCTTCTCAGCAATTCAAAAAGGTTTCACTCGAACTTGGAGGTAAGAATCCCAACCTCGTCTTTGCCGATTGTGACTTGGACGAGGCAGTTTCCATGAGTGTCAAAAGCTCGTTCACTAATCAGGGAGAGATTTGCCTTTGCGGTTCACGGATCCTCATAGAACGATCCATCTATGATCAGTTCAAATCGAAATTTGTTGAGCAGACTGAAAAATTGATCGTGGGGGATCCTCACGATGAGAAATCAGATCTTGGAGCACTTGTCTCAGAATCACATTTGAATAAGGTTAGCTCCTATGTTGACCTTGCCAAAGAAGAAGGCGGAACAGTTTTAACTGGTGGCAATCGAGTTGGGAATACCGGATTCTTTTTTGAACCTACGGTAATCGAAGGGCTGGATGAGCAATGTCGAACCAATCAGGAAGAAATCTTCGGACCCGTTGTTACGTTGGCTCCATTCGATAGTGAGGCGGATGCAATTTCAAAAGCGAACTCCACTAAATACGGGCTTTCATGTACTATTTGGACCAATGATTTGAAGCGTGCGCACCGGGTGGCCCATCGGGTTCAATCGGGCATCATCTGGGTTAACTGCTGGTTGTTGAGAGATCTGCGAACACCATTTGGAGGGATGAAAGATTCTGGGATCGGGAGAGAAGGCGGAGATGAGGCGTTGCGTTTCTTTTCAGAGGCTCAAAACATTTGCATAAAACTTTAGGCAATAAAAAATCCCTTCGGGTAAGGAAGGGATTTCGGTTCTTTGAGTTTAGTTAGTTTAGGTAGTAGCTTCTTCTTTCTGACGTGCGATCTTGAAGGACTTTCTTTCTTTGTGTCCACAATAACCACACACAAAGTATTTCATTAATTCACCTTCATCCGCTGGAGTAGCAGGTTGAATAATTTCTTCTCTATCTACCTTAAGTGTTTGGTAGTTACAGTTAGGACACTGAAGTGCGTGCAAGCGTCCGTTATACTTTTCAATTTTGGTGAATCCTGACTCCTCGTCAATCCAAACGTCATAATCAACAGAGAAAGCATCCTCTTCCGCCTGCATACCTTCATCCAGATAAACATCCTCTTCCTCTTCACTCAACAATTTCATTTTTCTTCCGTCAGGAGAAGTTCTCGGCGCATACCGAAGCTTTTTGAGTCTCTTCTCGATGAAGAACGGATAGTAGAATTTTAGAATATTTTGGACAATCACCCCAAGGATCACCGCAAACATTGAACTCATAAAGAGCCGTACGAAGAACCACAGCCAATTTGATGATTCAAAAACTGTATTGAAATACAGTGTGCCACCGATGATCAACAACAGGATACCATTCCACAACATGTTAATTTCATGCATGTTGATGTAGTCATACCTTGATTTAAAATCTCCGGTAGCCAATAATTTGAAATAGTGGCCTATAAGGATAATCACACCAATTCCAGCTACTGCCATAGCGAGATACCCTCCATAGGTATTCCAGTTGGATAATAGTTCAGGTGAAATAGGGTCAGTCATAGCTTTTGTTTATTAATAGGAATTTAATCCTCGTATACAAAAATGTCACATTTTATTGAAAACGCAACTTCACAAATTAAATTAAATCGCCTCAGTGTTTCCAGCTAAACTCCTGTAAAATATCAAAAAAATGTAATTCGACCAATGGTTTAGCTTTTAATGGTGAATAGGTACATTTGCTGCTTTCCAAAAACCTAAGAATTATGAATTTCCAGCAGATCTCTAAAAACATTTTGTTGTTAACAATCCTCTCCGTCTTCATTTACTCGTGTGCTCCGTCTGATGAAAAAAAAGATGTAGCAAGTATGACTGATGAAGAACTAAAAGCCTATGCAAACGAATTGGCTCAGAAGTTCATAATTGTTGACGGTCATGTCGACCTTCCTTTCAGGATGAATGTTCGAGGATTTATGTTGACAAGAACAGTAGAAGATGTTTCTGTGGAGACTGATGGAAACTTCGATTACCCTAAGTCAAAGAGAGGTGGGCTGGATGCTCCGTTTATGTCCATTTATATACCGGCAAGATATCAGGAAACAGGAGGAGCAAAAGAATTTGCAGACTCGTTGATTGACATGGTTTCCAGGTTGCCTGAAGCCTTTTCGGATAAGTTTGAAATGGCAAACACTCCACAGGAAATTCAATCAAACTTTGAGAAAGGACTTATCTCACTACCGATGGGTATGGAGAATGGCGCACCAATTGGGGACGACATCAATAATGTGAAATACTTCTTCGATCGAGGTATTCGATATGTGACACTCACCCACTCAAAAGATAACCAGATCTCTGATTCCTCTTATGATACGACTTACACATGGAATGGACTCAGTCCTTTTGGAGAAGACGTTGTTAGAGAAATGAACAAGTGGGGGATCATGGTTGATATTTCCCATGTCACAGATAGCGCAGCGTTTGATGCACTGGCAATTACCAAAGCTCCGGTTATTGCTTCACACTCTTCAGCCAGAAGGTTTACTCCGGATTTTCATCGAAACATGCCTGATGAGTTGATTGCAGCACTAGCTGAAAACGGTGGTGTAATTCACATCAATTTCGGATCTACTTTCCTTTCGAAAGAATCACGTGATAAGTTTGAAAAGATGCGAGAAGACTTGCTCAACTGGAGAACTGAAAATAACCTGTCTTCTGAAGATTCAGCTTTCGTTGCCTATGCAAAGCAATATGCTGATGACAATGATGTGTTTGCGGATATCCAAACAGTGGCTGATCACATTGATCATGTCGTAAATATTGCAGGGATCGATTACGTTGGTTTTGGATCAGATTATGATGGTGTGGGGGACAGCTTACCTAAAGGGTTGAAAGATGTTTCGACCTACCCTAGCCTCATTGAGGAATTGTTGAGACGTGGATATTCTGAAGAGGATATTGAAAAAATCTGTTACAAAAACACGTTCCGTGTATGGAATAAAGTGATCGAGGTAGCTAACCAGCTACAAGCTGAGAGTTAATTCCCTTTTAATGAATTGATAAACTGGGCCCATGCGAATGGGTTCAGCAATTGGTTCTGCGGCGGTGAATACCGATTGATGTAGGATTGAAATTGTTGCTGCATAAAATAGCGATGATTCGCATTAGGAGATGCAGGCAGGTCATAGTAACCTTTTCGCATGATCTCGCTATTCATCCAGGCATAAATGTTTGCATATTCTTTTTCATAGGGTAACTCCATTGTGATCAGAGCTTCCTTGAACATTGCCTCGGTAGGATAAGGGCGGATCTCCACTTCTTCGAGAAATTGAATATCCTCTTCAAGTGTGACGATCAATTTCATGCTCCTGTCAGAATCGTGTTCCGGGATAACATAAAAGGCACGCTTGTGACCTACCACACTGAATACCACGCTATCCCCTTCAAGTACTGGTAAGGAGAAAAATCCGTAAGGATTTGTAGTGGTTCCCCGACCTGATTTTGGGATGTAAATATGAACACCTGGAATAATGGTAGCACTATCTTCACTGAAGACGACACCAGTGAATTGAATGATCTTCCTGTTGGTATCTTGTGCCAGGCACACTCCGAAAGAAGCAAAAAACAATATTCCAATTAATACAATTCGCACAGCAATATGACTTAGACCCTAACTATTCTTTAACGTGAAAAGTTTAACTTGGGTAAAAGTAAGGAGAAAATCATGAGGCTCAAGAATTTTAACCTTGCATACGGAACACAAATTTTCAAGTCTTTCGCAGATGAATCCCGCACCAGGATCATTCATTTGTTGTACAGGAAAGATGAGTTATGTATTACCGACCTTGAAGCCATTTTGGATTTCACACAAACCAAGACATCCCGTCACGTGACGTATTTGAAAAATGCGGGCATGGTCACTGCTAGAAAATATGATCAGTGGGTCTTCTACAGTATCAAAGAGGAAGGATATGACATGGTAAGCCAAATATTCAATTTTTTGGAACGTGATCCTCAACTTCAAAAGGATCTGGAAGTTTATGATACCATGAATGCCAACCGTGCTCTTGCCAAGAATAAAATTGAGGTTAGAAATTTCCATCGTTGAAAGGGATCCGTCATATCTTCTTTGATCTTGATCATACCCTGTGGGACTATGACAAGAACGCCCGAGAAACATTGGAAGAGATTCACAACACGTTGGATGCAGATGTACCACTTCAAAAATTTGTTAAGACCTTCTATAAAGTGAATGAAGGCTTGTGGCACAAATACAATCGTGGTGTGATAGACAGAGCATTCATTAAAGAGAACAGGTTCAGGGAAATTTTCGAAGTGGTTGGAGTGAATGCAGCAAAGGCCGATGAATCTTCAGACTATTTCATGAATAACTGCTCAACTAAACCCCACCTGATCACTTATGCCAAGTCCGCACTGGATTACCTGTCAAAAAAGTACCAATTGCATATAGTAACGAATGGTTTTGAAGATGTTCAACCCAGAAAGCTCAGATCGTCAGGTATCGATCACTACTTTGAGGTGATCGTTACCTCCGAAACTTCTAATGCCAGAAAACCTTCACCTGAGATCTTCAGGTACGCGCTTGATGAAGCGAGAGCCAATAAGGGCGAAAGCGTAATGATCGGTGATAATCCAAAAACAGACATTCACGGTGCTCGTGATTTCGGAATTCGAACCATTTTATTTGATCCGTCCGGAAAGAAAAGGTCGATGGCGGACTATTCGATCCAATCACTTCACGAGCTCATCGGAATCCTCTAATTCTCAAAAGAAGTAATAGTAAAATCGAACGAGCACGCCTTCAATCGTGTTGATTAGATTTGCGATCTTCATAAACCTAAAAAATCGATACTAGCATGCCTAAAGGAAATTTTTTCGTTCCTGACCCGATAAACGAACCTGTTTTGAGCTACGCTCCGGGGACCCCTGAGAGAGAAGAACTTCAAGCGAAGTACAAAGAGATGTACAACTCCCAGGTCGATGCACCAATGTATATCGGCTCAGAGTTGGTTCACACGGATAACAAGATCAAGATGACATGTCCTCACGACCATCAGCATGTGTTGGGTCACTTCTCAGAGGGAGATGCTTCTCATGTAAATATGGCCATTGATGCCGCTTTGGAAGCAAAAGAGGCTTGGGAAAACATGTCCTGGGAAAATCGAGCGACAATATTCTTAAAGGCTGCAGACTTACTGGCGGGACCGTATCGAGCCAAGATCAATGCAGCTACGATGCTTGGTCAAGGAAAGAATGCTCATCAGGCGGAAATCGATGCAGCATGCGAGTTCATTGATTTTCTTCGATTCAATGTTTCCTTCATGCAAGAGATCTACATGCAGCAGCCGGAATCTCCGGAAGGGCTGTGGAATAGGATGGAATACCGTCCGCTTGAAGGTTTCTTATTCGCCATCACTCCATTCAATTTTACAGCGATCGCAGGAAATCTTCCTTCAGCTCCTGCGATGTTAGGAAATACCGTGGTATGGAAACCCAATTACACTCAGGTATATTCTGCTCAGGTCATTATGGAAGTATTCAGAGAAGCAGGGCTTCCTGATGGGGTGATCAACCTGATCTATGTTGATGGTCCGGTGGCTGGTGATGTAGTATTTAACCACCCTGATTTCGCAGGTCTTCACTTCACCGGAAGTACGGGTGTGTTCAAACATCTTTGGAAACTGATCGGCCAAAACCTGGACACATATAAGACCTATCCTCGAATTGTCGGTGAGACGGGAGGAAAGGATTTTGTTGTAGCGCACAAATCAGCGGATCCTAAAGCTGTAGCTACCGGTCTTACACGAGGTGCTTTTGAATTCCAGGGACAAAAATGTAGTGCCGCTTCACGAGCCTATATCCCTTCTAACCTTTGGGAAGATGTAAAGAAATTCTTGTTAGCTGACCTGGTGGAAATTAAAATGGGGGCACCTGATGATTTTGGGAACTTCTTCAATGCTGTGATTGATGGAGTAGCGTTCAAAAAAATTGCGGGATACATCGATCAGGCGAAAGAGGACAAAGGTGTTGAGATAATTGCAGGAGGTAATTACGATGATTCAAAAGGGTGGTTCATCGAACCTACTGTGGTTGTAGCGGAAGATCCAAAGTATCGTACCATGTGTGAAGAGATCTTTGGTCCGGTCTTAACCATTCATGTTTACGATCCGGAAAAGTTTGAGGAGACACTCAAGCTGGTAGATGGGACTTCACCTTATGCATTAACGGGGGCGATCTTTTCACAAGATCGATATGCCGTTGATCTTGCAACTAAGGTTTTAAGGAATGCCGCAGGTAATTTCTACATCAATGACAAGCCGACCGGAGCAGTAGTTGGTCAGCAGCCATTTGGAGGAGCTCGCGGATCGGGAACGAATGATAAGGCTGGCGCAATGATGAACTTGCTTCGTTGGGTTAGTGCCAGAACAATCAAAGAAGCATTGGTTCCTCCTATCGATTATAAGTATCCATTCTTAGGTTAATATGAGTATAAGACCTTTTCATTTGGCGGTTCCGGTTAAGGACCTGAAAACAAGCCGGACCTTTTATCATGAGGTAATGGGCTTTGAGGAAGGTCGATCATCGGACAAGTGGGTGGATTTCAACTTCTATGGCCACCAGTTCGTCATACATGAAGTGAACCAGGAACAATCGGAAGGCCACAATCCGGTGGATGGACAACAGGTCCCTGTTCCACATTTTGGAGTGGTGCTTGATTGGAAAGATTGGGATGAGCTGGCTCAGAGATTGAGAGAACGGAATATGGAATTTGTAATAGAGCCTTATGTACGTTTTGAAGGACAGGTCGGCGAACAGGCAACCATGTTTTTTAGAGATCCTTCAGGAAATGCGTTGGAGTTCAAAGCATTCAAAAATGATTCCCAGCTTTTTGCCAGGTAGGGCCAGTAGCAGATGATGAAAAACATAACCTTGATAACCATATTCCTACCCTGAAAATCACTATCTTTTGAAGCCCTAATACTCGAAAACCGGTGGATACGTCCAAGCCTACATATCAATCTTTCTCAGAGCTATCCACATCTGAAACTTTACTAAAAGGGAAGTTTGAGGAGTTCGTAAAAGAGGTACTGATCGTGTTGGCTAGAGAATTGGAAGTGAGCAGAGTATCATTTTGGCTATTCAAGGCCACCAAGGAGGCATTTGAGAATTTATATCAATATGATGCCTTAGAGGAATCTTTTGAAAAAGAGAATGCCATTCGGAAAAATGATTTTCCCGTTTTGTATGAATATATGGTCAACAGCCACGCTATCAAATCTGATATAGTTGACCAGGATGAACGGCTAAGTGAACTTGTAGAAGACTACTATAACCCTGGAAATATCCGATCGATGATAGGAAGACAGGTTTGGTATAACGGAGTGCTTTTTGGTTACCTGATAGTTGAGCAACGCGATAAGGTCCGAACCTGGATCAGTGGTGAGGAAATCCATTTGCATATCGCTCTTTCCTACATCATTCAATCTTATAATTCAAAGCAATGGCTTGCACGCTATCACCCTGAAAAGATGAGTGACGGTGATTTATCTGAGTTTGTAGATAAAGAGAAAGAAGAAATGAGGAGGAAGCTTACAGATCATGCATTTTATGCTTCTCATAACATACGCCATCCGATCACCACGATTATGGCGCTGGTTGATTTGGTCAAAGCCAATTGGGAAGACAGGGAAAATTATGAAATGCTTCTCACACAGTTGAAAATAGAAACCATGAATCTTGATGAAAGCATTCGAGTGATGTCTGCTAAGATTGAATTAGACTAACTAAATTTATCACCACCCTAACGCCTAGATGAAAAACAGAGTAAGAGAGGTAATCTTAAGGAGGAGCGCATTTATAATTATGCTTCTCCTGGTTCTTGGAGCAGTAGCTTTATTAAGAATTATTACTACTCACCGGGACGTTGAGGACGTAGCTGAAATAGATCTTCCACTTATTGAGATCCTCACCCAGATTGAGACGAATCAACTGGAACAATCAATCAATTTTGAGCGGGCAGTGCGATATGCCGGTGAGATTGGAAAAACGGAATTTGCCCTTCAAAATTTCCAGGTTGCTGATAGTACATTCAGATACCTGGCGAGGTTAGTGGATCAGGATTTGTTAGACGCTGATCATCAGGTTGAAGAAGCGCTCAAAAGAACCAACCAGGAAGCTCAGCGGATCAAATTGAAGGGACTACTTCTTGCCGTAAAAAAGCTGGAAACGGATCATTCTAATTATGAGGATCACGCATTGGCGGTAATGCGCTTATTGGAGGAGGGTGAATTGGATCAGGCACTTATTCTGACAGACAAGGTAGAGGAAGAAGAAGATCAATTTAATAAGCAGGTTGAAGGAGTCTTGATGCGACATGAAATGTTCACTGAAGCATTAGTCAAGATCGTTGAGCAGGAGGAAGTCTTGTCTATGAAGTGGGTAGTGACGCTGACGTTGGTTTTTGTGATTTTTTCCCTGCTAGCTGTCTACACCTTCAGTTACCGATTGTGGAGGCCGTTGGAGGACATTCGGGTTGGTGCTGAGCGTATAGGTCTGGGTGAATTGAATACCAGAATTAAGTTGAGGTCAAACAGCATTACTGAAGAAATTGTGTATGCCTTTAACATGATGGCGGATAAGCTGACAAAAGCTCATAGTGATATTGATCGATTCATCAATTTCTCATATAGAACTTCACATGACCTAAAAGCTCCGATAGATAATTTGAAGTCTCTCCTGGACATGCTGGATAGGGATAAACTGAGCGGTTCTCACTATGATACGGTATTGAATAATGCCAAAACCTCAGTAAGCAAATTAGGGCGCACGGTAAATGCCTTGAATGAATTTAACCGGGTGCGGGAGAATTTAGGCACAGAAAAAGAGGTGCTGAGTTTCGAAGCGACATTGAAAGAAGTAGCATCAAACCTACTAACCCAGATCAAAGAGGCAAATGCGACGATCAGGAAGGATTTTTCCAACTGCCCGGATGTATTTTACCCTAAACCACACCTCAAAAGCATTCTTCAAAATCTGCTATCCAATGCAGTCAAGTATCGGAATCCCGATAATAAGCTGGTCATAGATTTCAAGACCATGCGTGTCAATGGTCACACTATTCTGATCATTAGGGACAATGGATTAGGTTTTGACTCGATCAAACACTCCGACGAGATTATGAAGCCATTCGTAAGACTTCATCAGCACACACCAGGAACCGGACTGGGGATGCATATCATCAAGACCATCCTGGATTATCATAAAGGGAGTATTAAGATTGAAAGTGAGCCTAAGAAGGGGGCCAAATTCACACTAACGCTCAATTAGCGATAAAGTGATTCTGGTAGATCCTGTTAAGAACTTCAGGAGATAATGGTTTTGACATGAAGTCTGTGATCTCATCGATCAGTGATGCTCGATTTTCATCCCTTGGGTTAATAGATGAAGTAAGCATAATAATTCTTGGACCATTATCATCAAGTCCGAGTTTCATATACTCATCCACAAAATCCCATCCATCCATTTCTGGCATATTTATGTCAAGAAAGATCAGGTCGGGCAAAGAACCCTTTTCTTTTTGGCTTTTTATGTAGTCGATCGCTCTGGAGGCGATTGTTTCTGAGACTATTTCATCTGCAAACTTGGCATGCTGAATGATGACCTTGTTAATTGAATTAACAATATCATCATCGTCTACAAGCAGTACTTTTTGCAGTTTCTTCACCTTGTTAAATGAACGAGTTAAGGAGGACAAAGCTAAATAGCATCTGATGATTATCGCTTATCTGCTTAGCGATTTTGGTATACGATTTACCTACTGTTTATCGAAAAAAATTGTGTTGAAAGCAGTCTTCAGACCGGCCACTTGAATGGAAAACAGTTGATTTTACACTTTACATATATGGAGCGGATTCGGGGAAAGTCATGAACCTGTTGTGTAAAAATTGTATTTTTCTAATAAATAGTATGGGGAAAATATTATTAAGAAAACATAACATTGTAAAACCAAAGGGCAGCCGTGAAATACCCCCATCAATTTCTTTGATAGTTTGTTTTTGTGGCTATATTCATGCACTAATTCTGAAAATCGATCCTTATAACGACTTTAGAATCACACACAAACCCGCCCTTACCAGTCACCAGAATGGAGGAATTCCATTTTATAAACGGAAATCGATTAATTAGAAAAATATGACATAACTAATATTTAGTAGTATTAATCGATAGCGCCACTATGCCATCAACAAGCGCCATCATATGTGTTTTGTTATTTATCCTTAGCCTTCAGCTAAAGGGCCAATCTTCGGTAGGAATCAACACTGGAGCACCTAATCCAAATGCTGTACTGGACCTTGTATCTATAGACTCTGATCAGGGATTTCTTGTCCCTAGAATTAGTGGATTTCAAAGACTATCATTAAGCACCCGACTGTCGCAAGGGGACAATGGGTTAATGGTTTATGACACCTCAGATAATTTATTCTACTATTGGAACGGTACAGGATGGGTTCCAGGCCTGGGTGCCCTAAACGTGACTCCTGCCGGAGGTGATTTGGATGGTTTTTACCCCAACCCGGTAATCAGATTAGGAGCCGTTACTGAAACCAAAATAGCAGACGAAGCGATATCCACACCAAAGTTGAAGGATGCAATTATCACTACTGAGAAGCTGGAAAACGGTGCGGTTACAGCCAATAAGATTCAGAACAATTCAGTTACAAAAGACAAATTAGTTGATAGCGGAGTACAGCCCGGAAACTATGGGAGAGAGTTTTTGGCAATTCAGATGACTGTTGATGAAAAGGGACGTATCACCGCCATCTCAGATGAGCCGATATTGATTACCTCCCAAAATATTACAGACCTCTCTATTCTGAACAAGGACATTGCGAATGCAACCATAACGATCTCCAAGATCAATCCTGAAGAACTAAAGAATAAGGTATTGACCATTGATGAGTTTGGAAATGTACAATGGGATTCACGCTCAAAGTTCACTTCATCAAAATTGTATGAAGACAACATCTATGTTGGTGATGAGAACAATGTTGCTCAAGGGCTTCCGGTTTCCGGAGATATTTCAATCACCAACACCGGATCCTCAGCTATAGTAGAAATCCAGAATGATGCGGTGCAGGGAAGCGATATTGACGTGGACAATCAAAATCTGGTAATATCTGGTTCTGAAAGAGTGATCTTCACAAACCAGGAGGGTGTGGAAATTCAAAACCGAGTAGACCTGGCTCGTCCCGGTGCCTCAACCAATGTTCACGGTGAACTGGAAGTTTATGAGAGCGCTTCCTTAAAAAAGGACCTTGAGATTGAAGGGAATCTATCCTTTGACGAGTCATTAACGAGTGTTGATCGAATATCCACAAACCTAAAGGACAATATTGCGGAAGCATCACAATCTCTGGCTACAGCACAGGCAATCAAAACGTACGTGGATGAGGAAATTGACATAGATAATGACTTAGCAAGAGGGCACGTCTTTGTGGGAGATGAGTCCGGTGAAGCAGCAGCTTTGGATGTCAACGATGATTCACATATCCTGATAGGAGATGGCGTAGATCTGAAAAGTGTAGATATAACTGGAGACATTGAGATCAATAGTAGCGGTGCCACTACTATACAAGATAATGCAATTACTACCCCAAAAATTGCAGATCAAAATGTGACTGGAGGCAAGCTCGCATCAGATGTGGCGGGGGATGGACTGACTCAGGATGGGGATGGAAATCTTGAAATTAATGCAGGAAGCGGTTTGGGTATCGTTGGAGATGAATTAAGGCTTGCGATAGTTCCGAACCAGGATGAAATACTAATTGGAAGTTCAACTTCAGATTTCGTAAATGGTGTGGTAGGTGGAGACGTTACCATCACTACCGATGGTACGAGTATCACATCTACGATTCAGGATGATGCTATTCAGGGAGATGATGTTGATGTTACCTCAGCAGATTTTGAAGTAGAAGGTCCCAATACAATAGTATTTAGGAACGATGGTGGCCTTGAGGTCACAAACAATGCGGAGATTCAAGGACTGTTGGATGTTTCTCAAGATGCGACTTTTCAGGAAGATGTTATTATCACCCAGGATCTGTCATTTGACAATACCGGTCCACCTGTAAATAGAATTAGTTCTGACCTTAATTCGCAGAATGAGTCAACCGACTTGGCCACTGCTCGTGCTATAACAAATTATGTAGATGAAAAGTCTACGTTTGACAGCTTGTATTTTGAAGGGGAGTTGGATGCGGATAGTTTGTACTTCGAATCACAGCTGGATGCTGACAGCCTCTACTTCGAGACACAGTTGGATATCGACAGTGCGTTTTTGAAGAACCTGATCGACAGTTCGGTCGGAGACATTGGTTTAAAGCTGAGTTCGGACAGCTTGTATTTTGAAGGGGAGTTGGATGCGGATAGTTTGTACTTCGAATCACAGCTGGATGCTGACAGCCTTTACTTCGAGACACAGTTGGATATCGACAGTGCGTTTTTGAAGAACCTGATCGACAGTTCGGTCGGAGACATTGGTTTAAAGCTGAGTTCGGACAGCTTGTATTTTGAAGGGGAGTTGGATGCGGATAGTTTGTACTTCGAATCACAGCTGGATGCTGACAGCCTCTACTTCGAGACACAGTTGGATATCGACAGTGCGTTTTTGAAGAACCTGATCGACAGTTCGGTCGGAGACATTGGTATGAAGCTGAGTTCGGACAGCTTGTATTTTGAAGGGGAGTTGGATGCGGATAGTTTGTACTTCGAATCACAGCTGGATGCTGACAGCCTCTACTTCGAGACACAGTTGGATATCGACAGTGCGTTTTTGAAGAACCTGATCGACAGTTCGGTCGGAGACATTGGTTTAAAGCTGAGTTCAGACAGCTTGTATTTTGAAGGGGAGTTGGATGCGGATAGTTTGTACTTCGAATCACAGCTGGATGCTGACAGCCTCTACTTCGAGACACAGTTGGATATCGACAGTGCGTTTTTGAAGAACCTGATCGACAGTTCGGTCGGAGACATTGGTTTGAAGCTGAGTTCAGACAGCTTGTATTTTGAAGGGGAGTTGGATGCGGATAGTTTGTACTTCGAATCACAGCTGGATGCTGACAGCCTTTACTTCGAGACACAGTTGGATATCGACAGTGCGTTTTTGAAGAACCTGATCGACAGTTCGGCCGGAGACATTGGTTTAAAGCTGAGTTCGGACAGCTTGTATTTTGAAGGGGAGTTGGATGCGGATAGTTTGTACTTCGAATCACAGCTGGATGCTGACAGCCTTTACTTCGAGACACAGTTGGATATCGACAGTGCGTTTTTGAAGAACCTGATCGACAGTTCGGTCGGAGACATTGGTATGAAGCTGAGTTCGGACAGCTTGTATTTTGAAGGGGAGTTGGATACGGATAGTTTGTACTTCGAATCACAGCTGGATGCTGACAGCCTCTACTTCGCTCAAAAAATTGAAAGTGACAGTACCTTCTTACATAATTTGATAGAGGATAACGAAGGGGATATTGACGACCTTGAAAATGATTTTGAGGACTTAGAAGATGAGATCGAGACTGATTCAACTGCGATATGGGACAAGGTGAAAGCAGACAGTCTTGCGCTTCAGACGCAGATTAACAATTTTAGTGCTCCCATAGCGTTTGAAGCGCACTTGAGCATTGGTATGTCGTCAATTTCGTCTGGTACGGTACACTATGATGTTGAGGTTTTCGATGATGGAAACAATTTTGATCCGGTTGATCATGAATTTGTAGCTCCAAGAAATGGAGTCTACCATTTCGAGGCACAAATACTTACAAACTTCAATGGTGGAGAAGCCAAAACCCTGTCACTGTTTGTGGATGAAGATGGACCTGGAGGAACACCTCCGATGGAAGTGGCGCGCTACCGTATTCACTTTGTTAACAATTGGTATGTGACTATGCAAATAAATAAGACTTTACGATTACAGGCAGGAGCTATAGCCTACATAGTCTACAATGGTTCATCTGGCTCGGTACAGGGAGGTCGAGCAGATTCGTTCTTTTCAGGTTACTTAATAAAGTGATCGTTCATACTAAGGATCCCAATGGCAGCAATTGTTTCATCTTTATTAATTGGAAGTGTCCTCACAATCAATAAGCAAGACCCCAGTTTGATTAGCATAAATCGTTATCGAGGTGTTTCAGTAAACTGATCACCTCGTTAGTGATTTTAGTTACAAGTTTATTCTTCGGGCACCCCTGGTCGGGTTAATTATTAATTAAGGCAACTTCATGGCGAAATGATAAGAGAATAATTCAGGTTAAGGGATTCGATATGGTTGTACAATGGATCACTCTCTATAATTTTCAAATTTTTGATTGAGAATTGTAATTGAGGTGTTTACATTTGCACTCCTTTTTTGAGGATATTCCTCCTTAGCTCAGCTGGTTAGAGCATCTGACTGTTAATCAGAGGGTCCTTGGTTCGAGCCCAAGAGGAGGAGCAACAAAGCCCTGACGGTATCGTCGGGGCTTTTTTTATTGACATAGATTGGGCGAGAAGTCTATCCCGATGAATATCGGGAAGCCCAAGAGGAGGAGCAGCAGCCCTGACGGTATCGTCGGGGCTTTTTTTATTGAGATAGATTGGGCGAGAAGTTTATCCCGATGAATATCGGGAAGCCCAAGAGGAGGAGCAACAAAGCTCTGACGGTATCGTCGGGGCTTTTTTTATTGAGATAGATTGGGCGAGAAGTTTATCCCGATGAATATCGGGAAGCCCAAGAGGAGGAGCAACAAAGCTCTGACGGTATCGTCGGGGCTTTTTTTATTGAGATAGATTGGGCGAGAAGTTTATCCCGATGAATATCGGGAAGCCCAAGAGGAGGAGCAGCAAAGCCCTGACGGTATCGTCGGGGCTTTTTTATTGAGATAGATTGGGCGAGAAGTTTATCATTGAACAGGGCATTGCTTCTTCAAGAATTGTAGCTAAAGGATATGGAGAGGAAGCACTACTGAACGATTGTGAAAATGGTGTAAAGTGTTTGGAAGAGGAACATCAGAGGAATCGAAGAACTGAATTCAGGGTCATCAAATACTAGTCATCGACTACCACCAAAATCCAATTAAATGACATTATGTCATTTAGATATTTGAAAAAGGTCACTTTTTGTGACAAAATGTCTCATTTTTCTTAAATAATCGGCTTGGTACAGAATTGGATCAATGCTTTGTGTAATTGATTAGCAAGCAAAAAAGAATTAAAAGAAAATGGGACTTACTAGATACAATACAAATGATTACAGACCGACAAGCTTTAGAAGTTTTGTAGATCGGTTTTTCAACGATGAATTTAGCGGTGGATCCCTTCCTTCATTTACCCCAAAAGTGGATATCGCAGAGACCGATAAGGAATACGAAATCCAATTTCATGTTCCAGGAATGAAGAAAGATGAGATCAACATTGATTTGAACGAAGATCGCTTAACTATTAGCGGTGAGCGGAAATTCGAGAATGAAAACAAAGAAAAGAACTTCCACAGTGTAGAGAGCTACTTTGGATCATTTAGCAGATCCTTCCATTTGCCTGATACGGTAAACAGGGATAAAGTAGATGCTAGCTACCAGGATGGAATCCTTTCAGTCAAACTTCCAAAAGACGAGAAGAAGACTGCAAGGAAACAAATTGCGATTAAGTAGTTTTTTGAGTTAGTGAGTTAGGTCGCCCCGAATGTTTGGGGTGACCTTTTTTTGTTAAGCTTCGTTAAAGATTGACAGTATATAAGCGGATAGCTAAACAAAGCGGAATTATTTTCGAATAAGAATTTCAAACGTAATCGAAGGACTATGAATAAAAGAAGTTTGATACTCGCAATGGTTTTTTCGTCTCTCTTTGGAGGCGTAGTGGCATTGACCGGATATTCAATTCTGTCGCCCAAACCGGCTGTTATTCAGCAGGCAAATGATCCCAATCCTCTTTCATTAACCAATTATGTTTTTGATTCTTCGGACTTCATCGTTCCTGAAGGATTGAACTTTGTGTTTGCTGCCAAGAAAGCAACTCCATCTGTTGTCCACATTCGGACTTCTTACGTTGGAAGCGCTGGTGCGCAGAACCCATTCAATGATTTTTTTAGGGAATACTTTGGTGACCGATAC
Source organism: Cyclobacteriaceae bacterium (assembly GCA_965267415.1). GTDB lineage: Bacteria > Bacteroidota > Bacteroidia > Cytophagales > Cyclobacteriaceae > Ekhidna. The sequence continues at coordinate 3,197,169 of OZ253955.1, forward strand.
GAACGTGGTGATCGACAATCAAGGGGTGCAGGCTCAGGGGTGATCATTTCAGATGATGGATACATCATTACAAACAATCATGTCGTTGAAAACGCAACTCATATTGAGGTGGTATTAAATGACAACAGAAGCTATGAAGCTGAAGTCGTGGGGATTGATGGTTCTACGGACCTTGCGGTAATCAGGATTGAAGAGAAGGATCTTGTTCCACTAAACTACGGAAGTTCGGAATCCATTCAGATTGGTGAGTGGGTATTGGCGATTGGTAATCCATTTGAATTCCGATCGACAGTGACTGCAGGCATAATCAGCGCCAAAGGAAGAAACATAAATATCCTCAGGGATCGGGCGGACCGCATTGAATCGTTCATTCAGACAGACGCTGCGGTTAATCCGGGCAATAGTGGGGGAGCCCTTGTCAATCTGAACGGAGAATTAATAGGTATCAATACAGCAATTGCATCTCCTTCCGGAGCGTTTGCTGGCTACTCATTTGCAGTCCCTTCAACACTTGTAAGAAAAGTGGTGGCTGATTTGATTGAGTATGGCACAGTGCAACGAGCGTTGTTAGGGATCCAGATCCGGGATGTGAATGCGGAGTTGGCAGAAGACGAAGATCTGGATGTGGTGAAGGGAGTTTACGTTGCAGATGTGAGCGATAACAGTGCTGCGAGAAGTGCAGGATTGAAAGTGGGAGATGTCATCATTGCCATTGATGATGTAGGGGTTAATAGTGTTGCACAACTTCAGGAGCAAGTAGCAATCAATCGGCCAGGAGATAAAATTATGGTCAGATACCTGAGAGATGGAGCGGAGAAGGTGACCGAAGCGATTTTGAGAAACCCATCTGGTACTACTGAAATTGTTGAGATGAGTAATGACTTTGAAAGCGAGGGAGCGGTGTTTGAAGAAGTTTCGGAAGAATTAGCTCAAGAACTTGGTATTGAAGGAGGTGTTCAGTTGACAGATCTCGAAAGTGGAAAGTGGAAAGAAGCAGGGATCAAAGAAGGATTTATCATTACACGAATTGATAAGCGTCCGATCCGTGAGCTGGACGATCTGATCACTTACATGAGAAGACAAAGCGGAGACGGTATCCTGATCGAAGGGATGTATCCGAATGGAGATAAAGCATATTATGGGCTAGGGTTGTGATAGAAAGGTTATTCGAAAAAGAGATCCTCTGCGATATTCGTAGGGGATTTTTTTATGGATAACTTCGAAGAATGCATGATGTGGCGATCATTGGAGGTGGACTTGCAGGCCTGGTGAATGCAATCCTTTTGAAGAGAAATGGGCTCGATGTGATCCTGATCGAAGCAAAAAAATACCCTTTCCACAGGGTGTGTGGAGAATACATTTCCAATGAGGTAATTCCTTTTCTCGAACGTCATGATCTATACCCTCATGAGCTGAGCCCAAGTAAGATCTCAAAGTTTATTCTCTCATCGACATCCGGAAGAAAGCTGGAGATGGAGCTTGATCTTGGAGGTTTTGGAATAAGCCGTTACCTGTTTGACGAGTGGCTCGCAAAGAAAGCCATAGAAGAAGGAGTGACACTAAAAGAAAATGAACGAGTCAAGCAAGTAGTTTTTGAGAATGACTCGTTCTTATTAACTACTTCCAGTAATGATTATCAGGCCAGATTGACGATCGGATCTTTTGGAAAGCGAGCAAAACTTGATAAGGACCTTGACAGAAAATTTATCGAGCGAAGATCACCATATGTCGGTGTTAAATATCACATCAAAACGGATCTGGTAGCTCCGGATACTATTGCGCTACATAATTTCGAAGGAGGTTATTGTGGTGTAAGCAAGGTTGAGAATAACACCTTCAACTTGTGTTACTTGTCACATCGGAAGAATTTCAATAAGCACAGGGAAATATCAGCAGTAGAAGAGAATGTTTTACAACGCAATCCTTACCTAAAGCAATTGTTCAGCGAGTCAGATTTCCTACTGGAAAAACCGGAAGTCATCAATGAGATATCCTTTGAGCCAAAGGAAGTCGTCGTTGATCATATCTTAATGGTTGGTGATGCTGCGGGTATGATCACACCTTTATGTGGAAATGGAATGGCTATGGCGATCCATGCTGCCAAAATTTCTTCGGACTTAATTCTGGAATTTCACAAGGGAGAGATCAGTCGTCCAGTATTAGAATCGTTATACACTAAATATTGGAAGAATACGTTTGCCAAACGTCATTGGGCAGGCCGCAAGATCCAATATTTATTTGGAGCCCCGAGATCATCAGAATTTGCGGTGGGACTTGGAAGAACAGTTCGTCCAGCCGCTAATTTTCTCATGAGTATGACACACGGCAAGCCCTTTTAGAAAAGCCACCAGAACAAGAAAAAGGAATTCAACATGAGAGAAGAAATAAAGTTAAGCCTCATCGTTGAGCTGAAGTTCGCCTCTTCGACATTTTTCCTGACTTTGAAGTACCAGAGGAAAAAGTAGAGTAAAACAGGGCTTAAAAAAACGGCAAAGCCAAGAGCTAACTGAGTAGAAAAATAGAAAGCGTAATAACCACCAAAACCCACAACCGCCAAAGTGAACATTGAAGCTGTGAAATGGAAGGTGCCCAAAATCCCAAGCTTGAGGCTGAGCGTTTGATCACCCCTTTTGCTATCTTCTTCGTGCTGATAAACCTGTGTCATTGGGTAAGAACCTAATAGCATAATGGTACTAAGCACTCCCGGTAACTGAAGTTCCCAGGTCAGGATTGAAGTGAAAGTGGTATCGAGCAAGGCAATCAGGCTGAGGATATAAGTGAAGTATCCCTGAAATATTCCGGCAGCTAACCAGCCTATTATAGGATACTTTTTCAGTCGTACAGAGGGGTGGCTATATGCTTTGGAGACCATACCATAAATGAAGATCATCAAGCTGAACTCTAAAGAGATCAAAAAACCCAGGCCAATTCCAATCAAATCAAATAAAAGTGAAACGCTATAGAGTTGTTTGGAAACAGGGGGAGGATTCTTCAGACCGCCAATACTTTGTTCATCCTTGTCAAAATAAGAATTGTAAGCATTGCTGGCGGGATAGATTAGCAGATGCAGAACAATAAGCGAAAGCCAGAAATTGGTTTCATTAACGCTCCCCGCAACTGCACATGCAAGTAGGAAAACAGGGAGTAGAAAAAAGGAGAACGGAATACGTAAATGTAGCAGTGTCGACTTTTTCATCCAGTGTTAACTAACTAATCTAAAAGTTGGTTAATATTAAGTAAGTCCGTTCAAATGGGAACATTCATTCAATCAATAGGAACCGCACTGCCACCTTTTGCTACAGAGCAAAGTCAGATTGCAGACTTCATGGTTAAGCATCTCCGGCTTGACTCCAAGGAGGAAAAAGATCTCAGGGTGTTGTATCGGGCAAGTGGAATTCAGCGACGGTATTCTGTTCTTGAAGACTTTGGAAGAAACCTGAATGGTCAGAGCTTTTTCAAGGAAAATGTTGCTTTTCCTACTGCTAAGCCCAGGATGAACTTATATCAGGAACACGCGATTCATCTGGCAAGATGTGCAGCACAAGAAGCGCTTGGTTCTGTAAATGTAGGTGCGAATGAGATCACGCATTTAATTACAGTTAGCTGCACAGGCATGTATGCTCCCGGGCTGGACATTGAGTTGATTGAGTCACTGGGATTGAAGACAAATACCAGGCGGACTTCCATCAATTTCATGGGATGTTACGCCTCGTTCAATGCAATGAAAATGGCGGATCAAATCGTTCGTTCCGATGAAGAAGCAAACGTGCTGATCGTATGTGTAGAGTTATGCAGCATTCATTTGCAAGAAAAAAAGGACCAGGAAAGCCTGTTGGCCAACGCGATTTTTGGGGATGGAGCAGCTTCTGTACTGATTAACTCAAATGCTACTGGCAAAGCCCTGGAAATAGAAAACTTCTTCAGTGATCTGGCTCTTTCGGGGAAGGCTGAAATGGGATGGTATATCGGTGACTATGGATTTGAAATGAGACTTTCACCTCAGGTTCCCAACGTGATCAAGGATGGAATCGAAGAGTTGACCAATAACCTGCTTGACCATATTAATCTTTCACTAAAAGACATTGATTATTTTGCTATTCATCCCGGGGGCAAACGTATTCTGGAGGTTATCGAAGAGAAGCTAAATATCAGCCGTGAAGAAAACAGGCATTCAAGGGGGGCACTAAAAGCTTTTGGTAATATGTCTTCCCCCACAGTGTTGTTTGTCCTAAAGTCAATCTTTGAGGAAACTACAAAAGAGGATCATGGAAAGCACCTGCTAAGCTTTGCTTTTGGTCCCGGATTGACCCTTGAAAGTGCTGTACTAAAAGTGAATCACAGTGCTTGAAAATCGGTCGCACGAAATTGAGATCATGGATGATCTTGAAATTGCCGGAGAAGTTGTCGATCAAACACTAAGAGAACTAAATACGATCAACCGACTGCTTGGAGGGAATCAAATAAGTGTTTCAGCCTTCAAGAAATTAGCCCTAGATCAAAAAAAAATTTCTTTGGCAGATCTTGGGTGTGGTGGTGGTGACATCATGAGGCAAATGGCCGGATGGGCCCGAAAGAAGAAACTGAATGCCTCATTTATAGGTGTCGATGCGAATTCAAACATTGTCGAGTACGCCAAAAAAAACACAGCATCGTATCCTGAAATTTCCTATAAGGCGGTAAATATTTTCAGTGAGGATTTCAAGAACCTGCAGGTAGATATCATTCATTGTTGTTTGTTCACACATCATTTTACGGAGGTGGAATTGGTCGGTCTGTTTAAGCAATTCAAGCAACAAGCCAGAATTGGGATCATTATCAATGACCTTCATCGCCATCCAATCGCATACTGGAGTATCAAATTTCTGACCTTTGTTTTTTCCCGATCGTCGATGGTACGCAATGATGCTGCTGTATCTGTGGCAAGGGGGTTTAAGCGTCAGGAACTTCTTAGGATTCTTGATAAAGCAGGCATTTCCAATTATCAACTAAGCTGGAAATGGGCCTTTAGGTGGAAGCTTGTATTTTAATTATTGCCATTCACCAAAAATCAAGCTGCCGGGTGCATTTAGGTCATTGGATTTGAAAAAATTCCTGAGACCGTTCACCATTTCGTCTGCCGAGATTAATTGATCATGGTTTGAATCAAGCTCGGCAAAACTTTGCTCGGCATGCTCTTGTGGGATATTGTAAATGGTTAGCATGTGTGCGTACTCTTCTTTCGAAATGAAGTTGTCACGATTCATGTCAAAAAGATCAAAGATGTGCCGACTGGTGCGATGGATATAATACTCAAGTACCCCCTGATTACCACCTTCAAAGAGTTGCTCTCTAAAGAACTCGATCCAGTCATAAAGCGTGAGGCTTAGCTCAGGATTATTTGCGTCTGTCAATAGTTGGACAAAAAGCCGGTGTGATTTAATGAGTATCAATTTAGCTCCTCTTGAGTCGGAATCAATACCGGTTTTTTCGATGATCCTTTTCCCAACATTCACAAAGTCTTCTGGCTGAAGATAACCGTTTCGGTCAATATCTAAGACATCAAAGAAGTGGTGAATTTTTCGCTTCTGGATCTCCGAAAGCATATGGGTACGCAGATAAATAGTGGTAACGTACCATGAACTTAATCCATTTTGGCTTAAAGACTAAGAAAGACATGATAATATTTTTCTAGGTAATGGCATTTCTTAGTTTTGCGATCCGAAAAATTAACAAAAAGCAATGGCTCATAAGATTCAAGATGTCCTCCAAACCCTTGAGGTGACACCCCAAAATGACGGGGCGGCGATTGGCAACAAGTGGATAAAAACTTCAGGTAAAACGATTTCGTCTTCATCGCCTGTTGATGGCGAGCAAATTGCTGAGGTGACTCTGGCCGATGAGGCAAGCTATGATCAGGTTATATCTGCCGCTGAAGAAGCCTTCAAAGAGTGGCGCCTGATCCCTGCTCCAAAGCGAGGTGAAATTGTGAGACAAATTGGTAATGAGTTGCGGGCGAAGAAGCAGGAACTTGGAACCCTCGTTTCTTACGAGATGGGTAAGTCTTTACAAGAAGGGCTTGGCGAGGTTCAGGAAATGATCGACATCTGTGATTTTGCAGTGGGTCTTTCGAGACAACTTTATGGCTTGACCATGCATTCTGAGCGGCCTTCTCACCGCATGTATGAGCAGTGGCATCCACTGGGAGTTGTGGGCATTATCTCCGCTTTTAACTTTCCTGTGGCGGTGTGGTCCTGGAACGCCGCAATTGCCTGGGTGTGTGGAGATGTTTGTGTGTGGAAACCTTCTGAAAAAGTACCATTGTCAGCTGTTGCTTGTCAGAAGATTGCTCAAAAAGTCTTTGATGAAAACGGCATTCATCCTGGAGTTTGTGGTTTGGTCATTGGGGATGTTGAAATAGGAAAGCGACTGGCAGCTGATACACGGGTGCCATTGATCTCAGCAACTGGTTCGACTAGAATGGGAAAAGCAGTTGGAGAAGCTGTAGGTGCCCGACTAGGTAAGCAGATCCTCGAGCTTGGAGGAAATAATGCCATCATTATTTCAGAGCATGCGGATCTAGAAGTAGTGATTCCCGGAGCTGTTTTTGGAGCAGTAGGAACAGCCGGTCAACGATGTACTTCTACCCGCCGGCTTATCATCCATGAGAGCATTTTCGAAGATGTGAAGAACAGGTTGGTCAAGGCGTATGCACAATTGAGAATTGGAGATCCGTTAGATGAAAACAATCATGTTGGTCCGCTTATCGATACAGATGCGGTTTCCATGTATGAATCTGCGATGGAGAAGATAAAAGCCGAGGGAGGAAAAACCATAGTTGAAGGGGAAGTGCTATCCGGATCAGGATACAAGTCTGGCTGCTACGTAAAGCCAGCCATTTATGAAGTAAAAAATGAATATGAGATTGTTTGCAATGAAACATTTGCACCAATCTTATACCTCATAAAGTATTCTACAATTGAGGAGGCAATTGAGATGCAGAATGCAGTTCCTCAAGGACTTTCTTCCGCAATTATGACTACCAACCTGAGGGAATCTGAATTGTTCCTTTCACAAGCAGGATCTGATTGTGGAATTGCTAACGTCAACATTGGTACCTCTGGCGCTGAGATTGGAGGAGCTTTCGGAGGAGAGAAAGAAACGGGTGGAGGTAGAGAATCCGGTTCAGATTCCTGGAAAGCTTATATGAGGAGACAGACGAATACCATTAATTATTCAAAAGAGCTTCCACTCGCGCAAGGAATTAAGTTTGAGCTTTAGTTGGCCTTCGATTCATAATCGTAGATCAGTCTGCCTAGCTCGGCAAGAAAAGGAAGTCCCTTTTCTTCATACTCATAATTTCCGTCGTTGTAGGTTTCATTCTCATTGACATGGATGGTGGCAGCCAGGAAGAATTCTACGTTCTTCTCCCTGTCCTTTATGTAGGCCACATCTGTCAAATAGCCGTATGCCCAACCCACTTTGTTTCTAATGTCTATGTGCTCAGGGTAGTCTCCGTTTTCCTGGTCTCCGTACATGAAGAATTTGACGTAGTTGGCAGGCAAGGTATCTTTTGGAGCTGGCAGACCGTTCGGGCGCATTGTCATGATCTCAGCAAGTTGATCGTAAGTGTTATCGTCAAATGCGTATCGCTCGCTCTCTTCGAAAAGTTCAGGTTTTACAACTCGCTCAAGGCATCCCAGCATATCTTCGAGCGCAAAGAAATTCTTTGAAGAAAAGTCGAATGGCTCATTAATGATTTCTCCATCTGAATTCATGTAAGCCTTTCCCCGAACCTGAGTAGCTGGGTTGAGAGTTGACTCAAACGAATTAGGTTCAGCCTCAAACACAATCGTATCTCCTCCTTCAACTAATCTAACATTAAAACTATTTCTGTTGGATTCATCGGTAAATGAAAAAGCACTTTCACTTAGTTGGTGGATGATCCGGGAGTCAGTCAATCCAAGCTGATGATTGAGACCGTTGAGATAATCTTTTCCAAGCCATCCATAGAGCAGATTATAAGCCTGGTTATCGCTGAACGCGAAGATCTTGGTGACCAGGTTTCTAACCGTGATAGGTCCCTGGTATAACGAATCGTAGACTAGGTTACGTGGATTGTGCTCCGATGAGTCGATCACAATTTGAGCATCCATGCTTCGACCAACTTCACTTAGTTTTTGGATAGCGGCAAATGCAGTAGGCATCTTTACCGTACTTGCCGGATAATAGAACTTGTTGCCATATACGTTGTAAGTCAGGTGTTCAATTCCGTCCTCACCTATTTTCCCATAAACGATCTGAATTTCATGAGAAGGGTTATCAAGGATACTTTGGAATTCCTCAGATCCGGTTTCCAGGATGGATAACAGTTCATCTTTTGGCTGACTGCATGAAACAGTTAGGAAGAGAATGGCTAATATCCAGATTGTCCCTGAACTAAATTTTTCGCTGATAGATCTCCACATTCCAGGGAAAACTAAAAGACTGCTCAATTGCTTGAAAACCATGGTCGGTTATTTGTTTTCGGATTGATTTGACCGGATGAATATAACTCCTAAAAGGGTTTTTTGTAAGCCACAGGTAGATACGGGGGATTTTATTCAGAATTTTTGCAAGCCAGTGATCAATTGGGTAAACCACTCCCAACTGATAATCGCAATGATCTAATGCTTTATTTATCAATTGTTCATACTCCGGATAACAACAAATGACCTTGTCGAGAGTCACAAAATCATGTTTTGGAATGTTGTCTGCCTGTTCCACAAAATCTCCTTCAATAAAATTTGCCTGAGCTTGCCATTGTTTACTTTTTGCCTCCGACCTGGCAACTTCCAGGTACCCTGGAGAGTAATCTACATGCGTTGTGGATTGAGCTCCGTTTTTCAGAAAAAACCATTGAATCGCCCCGATCCCACCACCTATATCTAAAAGTGTTTTTGTACCTAGGTTTTCTTCCTTGAATCCATCCAGAAGTTTTCGAGTTGCTTTGTTCGGACCCGACTTCTTGTATTTTTTTAGTTCCTTCTTCGCACCCTTAAGGTCAAACAACCGCTCTGCGCCACAGCAATTCGTAGACATTTCTGATTTTTTTCTTGCATGAAGATATTGCTTCTGAAGTTTACATTGTCAACGTGCTCTAAAATTCCACATTTGCTAGCTTAGCTTTTGTGAAAATTTACACCAGGAAAATTGTGGTTGGTCCGGAGTATATTGACGATCGGGATCATGTCAACAATGTCTCTTTTGTCCAATGGGTCCAGGATATTTCCAAAGAACACTGGCTGCATGAAGTGAAGGAACCCGTATTATCAAAGTTTTTCTGGGTAGTTAGGACACATCATATTGAATACAAGAAAGAAGTTTTACTTGGAGATGAAATAACGGCAAAGACTTTCGTGGCGAATTACAAAGGTCCGTTTTCTGATCGGGTGGTTGAGTTTTACAAAGGGGACACATTGGTGGCAGCAGCGAATTCTACCTGGTGTTTGATAGATATTGAGGAGAAGAAACCCATTAGGATTCCAGAGTCAATTAAAAACTTGTTTGAAAAAGAATGAGCTTATATTTGCCGCTCATCAATTGGGGCTATAGCTCAGTTGGCTAGAGCGCTACACTGGCAGTGTAGAGGTCGCCGGTTCGAGCCCGGCTAGCTCCACAATTTCTTTCCTACCTATTTGATGACCCTTCGGAAGTTTTTCACATTCTTCCGATAATAGTCGCTCATCAAATTAGACTCAACAACACCTCTGCTTGAAGAAGCATGAATAAACCTGATCCTGTCCTTAGCAACTGATGTGATCATCCCACTATGCCACCATTTGGATCTTTTTTCCTTGAACTTAAAAAAGACAATGTCTCCTGGTTTTACTCCTTCCCAACCTCTTTTCTTGCCGACTTTTGATTGCTCTTTGGCTGTCCTGGGAAGTTTAAGTCCAATGGTTTTGTATGAATTGTGAATGAGCCCTGAACAATCAATTCCTCGCTTTGTGTTTCCACCCCACTTGTAAGGAGTACCAATGTATGACCTGGCGGTCGCAATTACATTGTCGACACGTTGTTGCTTTCGCTTTTTCTTCTTTTGTGCGGAAAGGTCAGTCGATGCTAACCCTATCAGGAGAATTAGCATCAGGACTGATATGTTTGATTGTCTAATCATTCATCTAACCAGGAACGGAACATCCAGTTTGTTTTTTCCTGGCTGTTCACTAAAGCGATCATCATGTCTTCTGTTTCCGGGTCCCCAGATTCAGAAGCAATACTTTTCACTTTGTTTTCCTGCTCGATAAGCTGCTCCAGATTCTTAACGATCGTTTCTACGATTACCTTGTCATTTGATTCATCCTTCACAGCTTTGATGGACGAAAGTTCAAGATATGTTTCGAACGTGTGAGCCGGCCTCCCACCTATCGTCAGGATCCTTTCTGCAATCTCGTCAATATTGGTCAAAGCCTCTGTGTAGAGTTCCTCAAATTTCACATGAAGTTCGAAGAAACTCTTCCCTTTTATGTTCCAGTGAAAACCTCTTGTATTTTGATAATAGAGGTGAAAATCAGCTAATAGCTGGTTCAATTCTGTGATTAAATTCTTGTTCATTTTGGTTGATCTGTTACTTGGTTAATAAACAAAACAGATCCAGGTTTCGTTCGTCTTTATCTCTAACGGTATAGTCCTCATGAGTGATCGATTTTACCAGTTCATCACTGGCATCTTGTAGCCGGTTTCGGTTCATCCGGTTTAGCAAATCGTAAGGTATACGGAGCAATGATGCAGGCAGCCTATACTGAAGGTTCAATACATCCCATTTCATGATTTTATCAACAGAAGCTTTGTTTTTCTCGTAGTACTGCATCACTTTCTCATTACCAGCAACACCCATCATTTCAACTTGACCGAAATACTTTTTGCAAAGCGATTCCAATTGTTCCGCAGTGTACTCTCGTTCGTGCCAGGGATTCCGAGATAGGGTCATTTTAATATTAGGTGTCGAGATAAGTGCTTTGCCACCTTTTTTCAGGACTCGATGGATCTCTTTGACGAACTCCTCATCCTTCTTTACATGTTCGATTACCTGGAAGGTGATGATCGTATCAAATGATTCATCCTCATAAGGAAATGGCGGGAAAACTCCCTGCGAAAAAGTATGACCCGGATGCTTTTCTGAAAGATGATCAATCACTTCCTGGATTTTATCGATACCTGTATAGCTGGTTGCTAAGGGGGCAAGAAGTTCAACACCCCTCCCTTCTCCACAGCCAAGCTCGAGCAGGGATCCTTTGATATATGGTTGAGCAGCGTAGTAAGCCTTTAACAGTCGTTGGTGGATGGGATTGTCAGAAGGAATCGAATCAGACGCAATTTCCGTAGTATATACACTCATATAATAATGATTCTTTCGGGCTGCAAAGAAATCAATTATTTGACTAATTTGGATGCCAATGAAATCAATTAGATTCATTACAACCGGGCTCGTGCTTTTCCTCGCTTTGTCAGCGTTTGGGATTGACTTTACCCGTGTAAACATTGCATGGCAATATGATCCGCTCGCAGAAGTGGAACTCAGAAGCAGAGTTGTTCAGAACGGCTCGATTCTTACTGTGTTCCTCCGAATGAAAGCAGACAGTCTGCAGGATTGGTCGATCGAGTACCTGGTTCAGGATCGTTACGATTCTGAGACCCATTCGGAGTTCAATCAAATGGTGTTGGATACATTATGGTCCAAAAACGGATCACTTGTTCTCAAGCTTCAGTTCACTAAACCCACGGAAAATTTATTGGTCGCAAAAGTCAATGGCCCTGATGCCTTTTACTACTATGATATTAGTCTGAAGAATGGCTCGTTGCCTTTCCCTGCCGTATATCCACAGGATGAGGATGGACTGCCAATATTTGAAAATTTCATTAGCAGGACAGATCATCAATGGGTGGGATCAAACCAGCTGTATGTTCATCAGTACCAGGAGCGATTTACGCTCGCTGATCCACCTATGGCTGAAATGAAACCATTAGCGCCTTCCATTGCTCCGGATTCTTCCTTTGCTTTCCAAAACGGAGATATGTTTCTGGATGATCACTTCTATGTGGTTCTTGAAGATACGAATGCCTCGGCAGGAGTTACTGTTCTAAAAACCGCTCCCTATTTCCCGGAGTTCAAATTACTGAATGAACTCACATCGTCCATGTTCTACATTCTTAATGAACCAGAGCGTAAGGGGTTTAGAAATTCACGTAATCTCAAACAGTCTTTTGATTCATTTTGGATAAATACGTTCACAACAAAGTTCAGAGCAAGAAATGCAATAAGAAATTATTTCAATTGGGTTGAGCAAGCGAATTACATCTTTACAGATTTTAAGCAAGGATGGAAAACAGATCGGGGAATGCTTTACATCGTTTTCGGTGTTCCGGATGAAGTCTATCGGACTGAAAATGCTGAGGAATGGTATTACGATAATGGCCCATCATTTGAATTCACAGTTATCTCAACATTCTTCGCGCCAAGGACCTATGCTCTCAGAAGACGGGTGGAATTTGAAACAGTTTGGTATGAATACATAGGGGCAATTCGAAGGGGAGCGAATGAGTAAAAGGTCAGATATTATTTATGGGATTCGGACTGTTATTGAAGCAGTAAAAGCCGGCCAGCATTTAGAGCGGGTTTTTATCCAAAAGAATTTAAAAGGGGACCTGGTGAAGGAATTGATGCCTCTACTTCATCAAAGTAAAACCCCGGTCTCTAAGGTTCCCGTTGAACGCATTAATAAATTCACGAGAAAAAATCATCAGGGGGTTTTGGCGCTGGTTTCACCAATCCAATATGCCAGCCTGGAACATATCATTCCGTCATTGTATGAAGAAGGCAAAAACCCACTGATTGTAATACTTGATCAAATTACTGATGTTAGAAACTTCGGAGCGATAAGTAGAACAGCTGAATGCCTGGGTGCCGATTGTCTGGTGATTCCAAATAGAGGAGGAGCCCAGGTAAATGAGGATGCCATTAAAGCATCTGCCGGTGCATTGAATCATTTGCCAATTGTGCGAGAACAAAGCTTACTGGAAGCAATTGAGTTCCTGAAGGGTTCAGGCATCAAAGTATTTGGGGTTACAGAAAAAGGGAGTAAAAAACCTACAGAGTCTGATCTTACCGGTCCTGTTGCTGCAGTATTGGGGTCAGAAGAGTATGGGATTTCCAGCGAAGTTCTGGATGCATGTGACGAGAAAATTGTGATTCCTATGCTAGGCAATATCGAATCCCTGAATGTATCAGTAGCCGCAGGAATGGTACTTTATGAAGTCTGGTCGCAGAGAGATGCTTCTTAGGTCAAACGTACTTCTCTCCCTTACTTGACCTCACGTTTGCGATGAACTCTTTGAAGATAGAGGAATCTTCTTTCTTACAAATGAGTAAGACATCATCAAAGTCGGCTACAAGAAAACCTTCGATTCCCTGGGCGACAATCAGTTTCCCCTTTTTGCCTTTGAAATAATTGTTTTTACTCTCATAGGTAAGAACAGATCCTTCGATTACATTGTCGTCCTGGTCCTTGTCTTTGATCTCGTGTAGTGCGTTCCATGATCCAAGATCAGACCACCCAAAATCTCCAGGTACAACATAAACGTTTTCGGCTTTCTCCATCACAGCATAGTCGATGGAAATTGACTTACACTGGCTATAGCTTTTCTTGATGAATTTTCTTTCACCAGGTCCGGAATACTCCTTAAGTCCGGAGGCAAACAGGGAAGCTAATTCCGGCTCATACTTTTCAAAGGCTTGAACAATAGAATCGATTGACCAAATGAAGATCCCTGAGTTCCAGAGAAAATCTCCGCTTTCCAAAAACTTCTCAGCAAGATCAAGCTGTGGTTTTTCCGTAAAAGTCTTGACCTTCTTAATATCCTCACCCGGGCTACTCAAATATTGAATGTATCCATAGCCTGTTTCCGGACGATTTGGTCGGATGCCAATGGTAATCAGGTGATTATTAGTTGAAGCATTTTCAAGAGCAGTTTCAACAACATTTTCAAATGCCTTCTCATTGAAAATGACATGATCCGAAGGGGTGACGATCATCACAGCATCCGGATCTTTTGTTAGGATCTTATATGAAGCATAAGCAATGCAAGGAGCAGTATTTCTTTTTTCCGGCTCGGTTAGAACCTGGTCATCACCAAGCTCCGGCAATTGATCTTTCACAAGATCCTCGTATTTGTCGTTCGTGACTACCCAAATGCGTTCATTAGAGGCTGTTTCTTTGAATCTGTCAAAGGTCATTTGGAGTAATGTTCGGCCAGAACCCAGGACATCAAGAAACTGTTTTGGCTTGGCATCTCGGCTATATGGCCAAAATCTCGTCCCACTCCCTCCGGCCATGATCACCACGTGAACGTTTTTGCTCATAAAGTCTGTTGAAAATTCAAACGAAAGGCATATATTCGGCAAATATACCCATTATCACGGCGTTGGATTCACATGATTTTGATCATCGTGAGATTTGTTTGAACAGTAGTTTTTAGTTAAATTTTCTTGCAACATCAACCCTCATTATGGAAGCAACTTTAGAGGTAAATCTGAAGGATAGTCTGAAGCGTGTGTTTGGTTACGATACCTTCCGCGGGACCCAGGAAGAAATTATCACCCACATACTCGGTAAGAACAACACTTTCGTGATCATGCCAACAGGGGCTGGAAAGTCTCTATGCTATCAACTTCCAGCTATTGTACAGGACGGGACAGCTATTGTCATCTCACCTTTGATCGCACTGATGAAAAACCAGGTGGATCAAATGAATGCTGTCGGTGTAAATGCAAGGTTCCTTAATTCTACCTTATCTAAGTCTGAAAGCACTAAGGTCAAGAAAGATACAATTGGAGGGATCGTCAAGCTGCTTTATGTGGCTCCTGAATCCCTCGCCAAGGAAGAAAACGTTGAGTTTCTGAGACAAGCTAACGTTTCTTTTGTTGCAATCGATGAGGCCCACTGTATTTCCGAATGGGGACATGATTTCAGACCTGAATATCGCAAGATCAAGGATATTATTGGCAGGCTTGGTGATGTGCCAATGATAGCTTTAACTGCAACAGCTACCCCGAAAGTCCAGCAGGATATTCAGAAGAACCTATCCATTGAGAATGCGAAGCTGTTCAAGTCCTCTTTTAATCGAACCAATCTCTATTATGAAGTCAGGCCGAAGCAACAAGCTAAAAAGCACCTGATCAAGTTTCTTAAGGATCACAAAGGAGAGTCAGGAATTGTCTATTGTCTGAGCAGAAAGAAAGTACAGGAAATTGCAGATTTTCTGAAAGTCAATGGCATCAAGTCGGCTCCTTATCATGCCGGCATGGAATCAAAGGCCCGAATCCAAAATCAGGATGCCTTCCTTAATGAAGACGTGGACGTGATCGTTGCGACCATAGCGTTTGGAATGGGGATAGATAAGCCTGATGTCAGATTTGTGGTCCACTATGATGCTCCTAAGTCAATAGAAGGATATTACCAGGAAACCGGAAGAGCAGGGCGAGATGGCATCAACAGTCGTTGCTTGATGTTTTACTCCTACAACGACATTCTGAAACTCGAACAGTTCAATAAGGATAAGGCAGTGACTGAGCGAGAAAACGCCAAATTCCTATTGGAAGAAATGGCTGCCTATGCAGAGTCAGCGGTATGTAGAAGGAAGCAACTTCTGCACTATTTCGGTGAGGAGTATATGGAAGAGAATTGTGGTCAATGCGACAATTGCGTCCATCCAAAAGAGCAGTTTGAAGCCCAGGAAATAATCCATTTGGTGATCAATGCCGCCAAACAAACCAAGGAGCGCTTTGATATCAATCACCTGGCCGCATTGCTGGTTGGCAAAAGCACACAACATATCAAGAGTTATGATCACGATAAGTTGAATGTATTTGGGAAGGGAAAGACGCTAAATGATGATGAAAATTTTTGGAGATCAATGATCCGGCAAACCTTGCTTCACGAATTTCTCAAAAAAGATTTAGATAACCCTTCAGTCTACAAGGTTTCTGAAAAAGGCAAAAAATTTCTGGAAGACCCTTATCCTCATAAACTCTCAAAGGACCATGAGTATTCGTCTGAAGGTGAGGAGGAGGAAGTAGAACGGGAACCGATCAATGCGGCCGCCTTTGATAAGACGCTGTTTGACATGCTCAAGAAACTCCGGAGAGATATCGCTCATCAGGAAGATATCCCACCTTATGTCATTTTCAGTGATCCTTCCATGGAAGAGATGGCTACTCTTTATCCTACATCGATGGATGACCTGAAGCAGATCGTTGGTGTTGGTGAAAGCAAGGCCAGGAAGTTTGGAGCCCCTTTCCTTGAGTTGATTGAGGAGTATGTTGAAGAGAATGACATCATTACTGCTTCTGATGTCTTGGTGAAATCCTCAGGGTCCAAATCAAAAAATAAGATCTACATCATTCAGCATATTGACCAAATGATGGACTTTGACGAAATAGCTGATGCCAGAGGGATGACCTATGAGCAGGTGATCGATGAAGTAGAAAACATATGTTATTCGGGAACGAAACTGAACATCGATTACTATATCGATCAGTTAATGGATGATGATCGTCAGGATGATGTGTACGACTACTTCCTCAATGCAGAGACCGATAGCATGGATGTCGCAATGGATGAATTAGGAGAAGATTACTCTGAGGACGAAATTCGACTAATGCGTATAAAGTTTATGTCAGAGTATGCCCATTGATTTGGGTTTCTAAATCCTACAATTCAATTTAGCCATTCTATGAACATTCTAATTTTAGGTTCAGGAGGAAGGGAACACGCACTTGCCTGGAAAGTAAAGCAAAGTCCAAAATGTGATAACGTATACGTTGCACCGGGAAATGGTGGGACCCACACAGTAGCCACAAATCTTGCGATCAACCTGAAGAATTTTGAGGAGGTAGCAGAAACGATCAAGGAATACAAGATCGACCTCTTGATCGTAGGGCCGGAGGAGCCCTTGGTCAACGGAATAGTTGATTTTCTGAAAGAATACAAAGGACTTAAGCGGCTAAAGATCGTTGGTCCTACAAAGGATGGAGCGAGATTGGAGGGGAGCAAGGAGTTTGCGAAGGATTTCATGAATCGTCATGGTATCCCAACGGCTAAAGCAAAGATCATTACCGCCGAAAATATAGATGAAGGAGACCGGTTCTTAGATCGCATGAATCCACCATTTGTCCTCAAGGCAGATGGACTAGCCGGAGGGAAGGGGGTAATCATAACCGAGGAACTTCCAGATGCAAAGCAGACATTACGTGATATGCTCATTGATAAGAAGTTTGGGAAGGCCAGTGAGACAGTGCTTCTTGAGCAATTTCTGAAGGGGATTGAGGTTTCCTTCTTTGTGTTATGCGATGGTAAGGATTACCGTATTCTACCAGAGGCCAAAGATTATAAGCGTATTGGAGACGATGATCAGGGGCCAAACACAGGAGGTATGGGAGCTGTCTCTCCAGTAGTATTCGCTGACCGGGCCTTCAAAGAAAAAGTCAATAAGACGATTATCAAGCCAACGATTCAGGGTCTGAAAGAAGATGGGATTGACTATTGTGGGTTCATTTTTTTCGGCCTGATCGATGTAGGTGGGGAGCCATACGTCATTGAATACAATGTACGGATGGGGGATCCGGAAACACAGGCCGTTCTTCCAAGAATCAAAACAGATTTTTTGGATTTACTCATAGCTACAGCTGATGGCAAATTGGTTGACATGGACATTGAACATGAGCGCTTCAGTTCAGCAACTGTTGTTTTTGTTAGTCGAGGCTATCCTGAGTTCTACGAAAAAGGCCATGAGATAACCATTGGTGATGTTCGGGCTGCACTACCATTTCATGCCGGAACAGCAATCACAGATGATAAACTGGTCACGAACGGAGGAAGAGTTATTGCATTAACCGGGCTTGGCAAAAACTTGGCAGAAGCACTAAGCAAATGTTATAGTTGTGGGGAAGAAGTAAATTGGGAAGGTAAAAAGTACAGATCTGATATAGGATTTGATTTAAAGACATTAGGTCAATGAGTTGTGCAAGTTGTGGAACCGATGGATCAGCAGGATGCCAGAATAACGGACACTGTAATTCTGGAGGATGCAATAAGCTAAACGTATTCGATTGGCTTGCAAATATGGATACGCCCGGCCTTCATCGATTTGATGTAGTAGAGGTGCGATTCAAAAATGGCCGCAAAGGATTCTTCAGGAATGACAAAAAACTGGATATCGTCACAGGTGATGCAGTAGTGCTCGATGTTCCGGGAGGCCACCATATTGGTTATGTATCTCTTCAGGGGGAGTTGGTCCGACTCCAGATGTCCAAGAAAGGGATCAAGGACGATGAAGAAATAAGGGGGATCTACCGAAAAGCCAGCAGCCGTGACATGGAACGATGGGAAGAAGCGAAGAATAGAGAGTCCTCTGTGCTCTATAGAACAAAAGAGATCGTCCAGGAACGAAAGATGGAGATGAAGATGACCGATGTAGAATTCCAGGCGGATGGTACGAAAGCCACCTTCTTCTATTCAGCGGAGGAACGCGTTGATTTCAGAGAACTGATCAAGGTGATGGCATCTGAGTTCAAGATCCGGGTGGAGATGAGGCAGATCAGCCTTAGGGAAGAAGCTGGAAGAATCGGAGGAATTGGTGTTTGCGGTAGAGAACTTTGTTGCTCTACCTGGCTTTCTGATTTTAAAGCAGTTTCCACACAGGCAGCTCGTTATCAGAACCTTTCACTAAACCCCAGCAAACTTTCCGGTCAGTGCGGGCGACTAAAATGTTGTCTCAACTATGAACTCGACACCTACATGGAGGCCTTGAAGGATATTCCGGAAGTTGAAAAACCTTTGCAAACAGAGGCTGGAGAGGCATATCTCCAGAAAACAGATATCTTCCGAAAGATCATGTGGTTTGGTTACAATCATGACAGCCATTGGTATCCGCTGGAAGTCGATCGTGTGCAGGAAGTGATTGAGATGAACAAAAAAGGCAAGAAGCCTGCTTCATTGTCGGAAGATGTGATCGATGATGAGAAGTTTGATTCGGGTACGATCAATAGCGACCTGGAAGCAATGGATAAGAAGTACAGAAGTAAGCAGAAAAAGAAGAAAAGAAAGAATCGAAAATCAAAGCACCGTAAGAACAAGGAGTCGGTGAATAAAAACTGAGAGATGCGATATATCTGGGTAGCCCTAATTTTCATGTTAATTGCTTGTGACTCCTCCAGGATCTATGAGGATTATGAGGACATGGAGGAGGCTTTCTGGCATATGGATTCAGTGAAGCGATTTTCGTTTGAAATAGAAGATTCTACTGCCACCTATAACCTGCTTGCAACCTTTAGGAATGCATCACTTTACCCTTTCTACAACATCTACTTTCAATACACATTAACAGATTCGCTCGATAGTACAATTGTTCAGCAATTAACGGAAGCAAACTTATTTGATCCCCAAACCGGACAACCTTACGGCAGTGGGCTCGGCGACATGTTCGATCATTCTGTGCCACTTATGGAAAATTATTCGTTCCCATCCGTTGGTAGTTACAGCCTTAAGCTTCAGCAGTTCATGCGGATGGATTCTTTGCCTTTCATCATGTCAGTGGGGGCAAGGGTAGAATTGGCGGGTGAGTAACTCACTTGGCGCTAAACAAGAACCTTCTCATTTTTTCACGAGTAGCTTCAGGGTCAATCCACAACTCACGACTGTGAAATCGCTCATGATTCCAGTTCTTCATTCTTAAATGAAAATGCTGAAAAGCGTAGATCTGCTTCGGCGATAGCGCCTGGTGGAATCGCTCGTCATCCGTAAGAATGAGGGCATGATAGTCGTTTGATTTTCTAACAGAGAGGTCTGCAAATGGCAACTCTTTTGCAATATGGAATTCCTCGAATCCGTGAAACACCGGATCCTCAAGCCGGGTTCTCAAGAACCAGTTTACGTGATGTTGTTCATACTCAGGAAGGTGTGGCTCCCATTCGCCGTGACTCACATTCCAGGCATACTCCAGGTATTTTTTCAGCAACTTAGGCCCCTCATTTTTTGTATCGCTAGTATGCATTTTAGAAGGGTGTATGCTTGATACAACACAAATCATTTCCCGTGCTCGTGTCACTGCAACATTGAGCCGATTTTCACCACCTTCTACATTCAAGCTTCCGAACTGAAGCTTAAGCTTTCCCTTTTTATCCGGAGCATAGCCAATACTGAAAATGATAATGTCTCGCTCGTCACCTTGTACATTTTCAATATTCTTTACAAACAAAGTTTCCGGAATAAGCACCTTCGCTTCTTCTGCTCGTTCCTCCAAAAGATCAAGTATTAAACCTTGTTGCTTGTAATTGAATGTAACAATACCAATTTCTCGAGCTTCTTTCGACTTTAGCCATTGAATGGCCAATTCCACCACCTTTTCCGCCTCAATTGGATTGAAGCCATCCTCCCATACTCCATCTACTTCGACGTACTGAATGGCCGGTTCTTTTTTATTGGCATAGGTAAAATCTGGTAATAGCCTCAGGCGGCCATTGTAAAAATGTTCGTTTGAAAAATCTATCAGCTCCAGGGATTTACTTCTATAGTGACCTGCAAGATTGACTTGTGGAAGGTAGTGCTTGGTGAGATCCAACAATGAGTCGATGGATAATTCCGGGGTTTCATCGTCATCTTCCTCCCATCGGACCCGATACAGATCATTAGGTTGAAGTTGCTGACTATCACCTGTCACGACAATCTGCCTGCCACGGTACATTGCTGGAATACCCCTTTCGGCAAAGCATTGTGATGCTTCATCAAAAATGACCAGGTCGAATTGCTCGTACATTGGGAAAATAGCTGAAGCACTTTCCGGTGAACACATCCAGCACGGTAAGAGAGTGAAAAGCTCTTCTGTGAATTCATTGATGACCCTTCTGATTGGCCAGACCCTTCGTTTCTTAGTTACTTGATGCTGAAGGTCACGATAGGTGACTCTGTTCTTCAGTCGATTGAAGGTTAGATCTTCGTAGGTTTTCTCTCTTGCCTTCAATAAAAGAATTTCCTTGCTTGTATTTCGCTTTGCCTTGATGGATTCTCTAAGCTCTTCAGCCATTTCATCCAACTTACCTGATGAAACGGTTCGCAGATCAGGGTATTTACTCTCAATGTGTTCGATCCACGCAAGCGACAGACTGTTCTTGAACAATTTAATAGCTGCCTCAAGATCAGAAGGGTTCATTTCCGTGATTTTGTCCACTACCCGAATTTCTTCACCGCTTAATGTTGCTTTCAGCTTATGATATTCACAGAGTGCATCAAAATCCTTCTTTAATTGCTTTTCAAGTTTGGCTGGATCTTCTTTTTTCAGAATAACAGACTTCACCTGATATATAGAAACATATCGACTCCAAAGCCCCATTTGATGTGGAAGACCTTCTGCAAGGTCCTTCAACTGGTTAAGGCCGTCAAGGTAAGCGTGCTGTTCGGTATTGGTGATCGAAACATACTCATGAAGTGACCGGACTCCTTCACTAACATAGAACATGTTCAATCCTTTCTTTTGCCAATAGAACCAATCCTGAACTTCGATCTTCCGAAGGCTTGTTGGAAAATTGTGAAGCCATTTATTTCCCAGGATTACGGACACATTATGCTCGAAGTTCAATCGATTATCGATGCGTTCCAGGAGTGTATTGAAACCTTGTTTATTTCCTTTTAGTTGATTGGCAACCAATACACGCTTCAAAAATGTTCGTTCTTTTGAAAACTGCCACGCAAACCAACTCCAAGGTCGATTTCTGGCCTTAATACCTGCTTGCAGGACTTCCTGGAATCTGCCAAGCTCACCCGCAGGTAGTGATGCTTCAAGTCCGGCCCCTTTGAAGCAGGCAATGGTTTGACGTTCAAGTTGGATTAACCAGTTGATGTCCTTGGCTGGTTTGTCAGCCCACAATTGCTTGAATACCTTGAAGATGACCTTATCATTTAGATCTGATATCAAGTGAGACAACTCGGCTACTTTGCTTGAAAAGTATTCAACCGAATCAAAGTCAAGCGGTCTTAAAGAGAACTCGTTGGAGCGAGCAACCATGGTATCATAAAATGTGGGTATTTCATGAATGATCTCTTGAAGCCGTACAAGATCTGATGTTTTAAAGTCGGCAAATGAAGGTCCCTTAGCCCAGAAATTCGCTCGTTTCTCGAACCTTTCATAATATGTCAGATACGACTTTACTTTTCGTAGTATCTCATCGAAGTGGTCGAAGTGGAATGCACGGTACTCAAGGTTCATTGGGAAACTTTCTTCATCCGGACTTGAACTGAGGTAAAGTTCCTTTACTGATTTTCCGCATTCTGACTCATCGAAAAGTGCATTCCTAAATTCTTCCAGTTCCTCACACAGTTGATCAATTCTTCGGCTGGCCTGGATGAAGTTTCTTTCTAGTTGTATCGAATCAAGACTGTTGTTTTTCTTCTCATACATTTCAACAGATTCGATCTGTTCATCCACTTTCTCAAAGATGGGTTTACGGTCATTTTTGAAATCGTGAACGAGTGCGACAAATGGATCTACTTCAACTTCTTTTAATCGCTGAAACACCACGTCGAGTGCTGCACGCTTTTGGCAAACCATTAACACATTTTTACCACGTGCGATGAAATCAGAAATGAGGTTGCAGATCAGTTGAGACTTGCCTGTCCCGGGAGGCCCTTGAACAACGATGGAATTGCCTTTTTTCACCTCTTTTAGTGCCAGTTCCTGGTAAGCATCCAATGGGAATGGTGTGAATGTATTTTCTTCATGGACCTTATCGAACAAGGCCATTTGGTTAATATCTGAGCTAATACGCTTCGCGAAAAAATCCTCCAGATTTTCAGACTGATTTCGTTCGATCAGCGTGAGGTAGTCTGGAACAAGATATGAGCCGGATTGTGGGAAAATTCCCAATACAGCTTCCGGATACATCTTTAGAACACCTGTCCTTTCTTGCTTTTCAAATTCACTCTTTCGATAGTTCTTAAAAGAAATTAGCTCATCCGTGAAATTGTCCTGGTTGAAATGCAGCTCAACCTGGCTGTTCTTGAGAAGCTCGTAAAGTTGAGTTCTGAAGACCTTATCATCCTTTTCATAGTCGATCACCGTTTCGATCAAATCTTCATCAAGCCGGATCTTGTTGTAATAGGAATAGGCGAGTAAGAATGTTTTGTTGAGTGTCACATTCACATCTTCCCTACGATTCAAAAACCAGCTGTTCCCATTTCGCTCAATTGAAACAGGGAAAAAGATCAGCGGACACCTGACTGGTGTGTCATCATTGAATTTCCCTTTGACGAATGGCCAACCAATGTACAGGTCTTTCGCACCTCTTTCCTGGAAGATGAAATTTTCTATGCGATGGATCTTCTTTAGTTGCTTGCTTAATTCATTGACGGACTTACTCCTGCTATCAACTTCACTGCAAAGCTTGATCTGTTTCTTTTGTAGCATCAGATCTTTGACGATCTGGAAGCTTGGCTGACCTTCTGCATAATCGAGATCGTGAAGATCGAGAAACTGTTCTGAAATGATACGAAGCAGAAGAAGGGATCGGTTGTTACCCGAGAGATTACTCAGGCGTCTAAGATAAGATTGAAGTACCTTCTCCATTATTCGGAAATATAGGGACTTAGTTTTTGAAGGAGCGAGTCATCGATCGCTTTGATCAAGGATAGGTCCGAAATAGTTGAAATATCACCGTTTTGTTTTCTGTAGTTGATGATAAGCCAGGCCAGATCGTAGGATATGTACGGATGCTTTGCGAGCACTTTAGCGGAATCACTGTTTATAGGAATAGATGTCACCCCTGATTGAATATTGAATCGATTTGTGATGGCGGTTACTAATGTAGAGTCCATTCCGTACACTTCTCCGATTTGCGATTCGCTTGCAAAACCTCCTAACCGTTCCCTGTATTTCACGATACGTTCCGAGTAGACTTTTCCGATTCCCCTAATTTCCTGAAGATCTGAAGGTGTTGCTTTATTAAGGTCTCTCACGGAAACAGACTTTTTAACTGTCCTATGAGGTTTGTCAGTTTTTTTGGTTGGTTGCGAAGTAGAAATCTTTGTTGTAGACTCTTTGTATAACTGCTTTACAGGAGCAGATTTGAGGGAATAAGAAGCTTCCACTTGTTGTACCCATTGAGCAAGCGCAAGTGAATCTGTAGCAATTGGTTTTCCGGATCGGAAGTAGTTATTGGCAATTTTTGACGAAAGAAGCATCAAAATGACCAGTATCACTAAAATGAAAGTGCCTTTTGCCTCAACCTTGGAAAAAGCTAGTCCGTTAGAGATTGCATTTAAGAAGTATTTGATCACTATTTATAATAATTCTAAATAGGAGTTGGGGTGATTTATATCATCCAATATAGTCATACGACCGCTAATTTTGTTAGCCGCTTAAGTATCGTTGATGGTAGATTTTAAAGCTGTAGGTATTTCGTATCAAAGTACTCCACTGGAGATCAGGGAGTCAATTGCGTTGAGTGAAGGTGAGTGCAAAAGCTTTTTGCTTAAGCTTCGTGAAACATTCAATATTCAGGAGGCTTTGATTGTTTCCACATGTAATCGTACAGAAATATACTATACGCACGAAGAAGAGTTAAATGACAGAATTGTAAAACTTCTTTGTGTAGAAAAGACACTCAACAGGCGCTCGGTAGCCGGATATTTCAGATCTTACAGTAGCTCCGAAGCGATCAATCATCTTTTTGAGGTGTCTATTGGTCTGGACTCAAAGATCCTCGGAGATATCCAAATCGTACATCAGGTAAAGCGAGCCTATCAATTGAGTGCTGACCTTGATCTGGCAGGACCATTTCTGCATCGGTTAATGCATACCATCTTTTATGCCAATAAGAGAGTTGTACAGGAGACCAGACTTCAGGACGGGAATGCTTCCGTAGCATCCGTGACTGTTGATGTGGTGAAGCGTTTCATTGATAAGATTGCAGGTCCAAGGATCGCGTTGATTGGATTGGGTGAAATTGGACAAAATATACTTGAGAATCTAAGCGGTGTTGATGCGGAGATTTGTCTTTTGAACAGAACGAAAGAAAAGGCGCAAGCGTTGGCTAACTCTCCAAACATATCTGTTGCAGGATTCGAGATGTTGGACGATGCAGTAAACAACTCTGATGTTGTAATCTCTGCTGTGTCATCAGGCAAAGTAATAATTGATAAATGCAGGGTCTCTGATTCAGAGGTCATCCACAAAACATTCATTGATCTTTCTGTTCCCAGAAGCATCGCCGAAGAAGTAGGAAAGATTCCGGGCATTACATTATATAATGTTGATCAGCTATCACAGAAAACGACAAAAGCGCTCAAGGTGCGCGAGTCTGCTGTAGAAGAGGTCAGGGCAATACTTAGAGAAGCGATCGAAAGCTTCGACGACTGGAAGAAAGAGATGAACGTCTCACCGACAATTAAAAAACTGAAAGACGCTCTCAATACTATTCGAAAAGAGGAACTGGCCAGGCATTCCGGGAAAGTATCGGAAGGAGAAATGGAACTGCTGGATGTAGTGACGAAAAACATGATCCAGAAAGTGATCAACCTTCCAATCGTCAGCCTGAAGGCTGCTTGTAAACGAGGAGAGACTGATACCCTCGTAGATGTGATCAACGACCTTTTCAACCTTGAAAAGGAACAGGTCAGGAAAAGCTGATCCATAATATCTTTGCCGCGGGATGCGGATAAGTGTTTTTTTACTGGTATTACTTGGACTCCATGTAAAAAGTTGGGGCGAAGGGTTCACGATTTTTGAAAAGGATGGACGCTATGGCATTAAAGATCGATCTGGAGAAGTAACTGTTCCTGCGGTCTATGAAATGTTGGGATGGAGTGACCGATCCAGTGAAGTACACGACGGGGTGATTGGTTATGAACAAAATGGCAGATGGGGCCTTTTATCAGCCAACAACAAAATTCTCACAGAAAGCAAATACTATTCACTCAGCCCCTTTAAATCAGGACTTATTAAAGCTTCGGTAAAGGGGAAGTTCAGCAACCTTCTTTTCTATGGCTTACTCTCGACCAAAGGCGAAATCTCTGTCAGCTTCAATTATTCAGGTCTCCACCTTGAAGAAGACTTAATAATTGCTTCTACTTATGATCCCTCAGGCACGAAGTACGGAGGCATTGATCTTAGTAACCGACGGGTTATCCCTATCGACTATAAAGCAGTTGAAAGGTGGGGCAAATGGTACATAGCTACAGGGTTCAATGACCAACTGGATATCTTCAATTCGGACGGCTTGATCATTTCAGGAATTCATGATTACTATGAAAACCAGGGAAGGCTCGTTTGTGTCCGCAACGGATATAAAGGCCTCATTGATAGCAAAAGGATTATTTATGACTGCAAGTGGAAAGATGTAATTGGTCCCACACCGATTGAATTTTCTAAATGGGAGGTCCTCGATTCAGAGAAAAAGCTATTTGACATTGAATGTGACTCCATTCAGTTTCGCGAAGGACTTTGGCAGGTCTATCGAAATGGTATTCAGCAACTACAACTCGTTCATGATGATCGTACAATCTTGAAAGAACTCCAGTTGGAAGATGCTGCAGATGACAAACTTGTAGTCAGTCATCGAATCAGCTCGAAATGGTCCCTGCTAAATTCTGATGGGGCTTCTGTTATCACGGAGCAGGATTCCATTTTTACCTGTGGATCTTTCTATGTCGCACAACATGCTAATCAATGGGATCTATACAATGGGTTTGGAACCCGGATCAACAG
Organism: Cyclobacteriaceae bacterium; assembly: GCA_965267415.1. Classification (GTDB taxonomy): domain Bacteria; phylum Bacteroidota; class Bacteroidia; order Cytophagales; family Cyclobacteriaceae; genus Ekhidna. The sequence continues at coordinate 3,223,938 of OZ253955.1, forward strand.
GTTTCCTTTCGATCGGATAACGAAAGGTATTGGAGAATATTTTTTAGCGAAACGAAACAACTACTGGGGAGTGATTGACTTTACCGGAGCTCCTTATCTGACATTCAAATACGACTCGATCGTTGTAACAAATGAGGATTATTATCTTTTCAATTTTCTTGGAAAATGGGGGTCCATGGACAAGTATGGAAATTGGCTCAATGACCCTGAATATGAATCCATACAGATCCTTGGAGGTTTCATGATAGGTAAGAAGGGGCTATCATACACTTACTTTTTTGACAACAACTTAATACGGAAAAGCGTAATGAGCCCCGGTTCGTGGCTTGGATCTTTTTTGGAAATTGAAAGTGATAGTGGTCGGTTTGGATTGCTGGACAAGTATGGAGAACTCTTGATTGAGCCGGAATATCGCTCCATAGAACGATCCGGGGAACTATTCATATTAGAACAAGACGATTACTATCAAGTTGTTAACTCGAAGGGCCAAATCATTGAGGGTGCTGAATTTGATGAGGTGGGAGCTTATTCTGAAGGATTGATCCCTGTTAGGACTGGCTCCCGGTGGGGTTTTATTGACCATCAAGGTGATTTTGGTATTTCAAACAGGTATGAAGAGGTCGATTTATTCAGTGAGGGAATGGCTCCTGTCAGGCTGAGAGGAAGATGGGGTTTTGTAGATAAAGCAGAAGTACTAAAAGTTCAACCGTTCTACGACGAAGTAGAATCATTTAGCAATGGTCTGTCAATCGTGAAAGAAGGTTTAAACCATGGACTTATTGATAAAGAGGGAGAAGAGCTGTTGGAGATTAAGTGGGCACTGATTGAAAGGCTATCAACTGGCAATTACCTTGTTGAAAGTCACGAAGGAGTAGTTGGTATTACGGATTCCGAGGGGAATTTTCTTGTTCGTCCTACTTATGACTCAATTGTAGATACTGGACAGTTTATCATTGTTGAAAGCAATGGTAAGAAAGGTATTTTGGAATACAATGGAAATCAGAAATACAAACTTACTTATTCCGATATCCGGTATTATGATGGATATATCCTCATGATGAATTAACTTATAAGTTTCGTAATGCCTCCCTATGGACGCAAACCAGCTTTTAGAGTCAATTAACCAAAATATAAACGAAGGCATCTATCGAAGTAATAGCGAGGGGCTCATCTATGTGAATAAAGCCTTCGCCAGAATGTTTGGCTATGCCTCAGAAGAGGAAGTGCTTTCCACCAATGCACTAAAGCTTTACAAAAACCCTGAGGAACGAGCCCGCATGGTAGAGCTACTTAATTCTTACGGGTCATTCGAAAATGAAGAGGTCACACTGTTAAGGAAGAACGGAACTGAGTTCATTGGTTTGATAAGTAGTATCATCTACAAAGATGACGAAGGAAATACCTTTTGGGACGGGGCTATTCGTGATGTGACCGAACAACAAGAAGCTATTCGATTGATGGAAGCAAATAGTTTGTTGTTAGACACGATCAATAGAAATATCAATGAGGCGATCTATCGAAGCATCCTTAGCGAGGGCCTTGTTTATGTCAATGAGGAGTTTGTGCGCATGTTTGGGTTTAGTAGTGTGGATGAAGTGTATAATGGTGACGCGATCGACCTTTATAAAGATCCGGATGAGCGAGACCGGCTTGGAGTTGAGTTAGTTGAAACGGGGGTTCTTTCTAATCGTGAAGTTGAATTCAAGCGCAGAGATGGTTCCACTTTCTGGGGGTCTTTGAGTTCCATCAAAAGTGAAGGAGAAGATGGTACGATCTACTTTGATGGAGCGATCCGGGATATCACAACACAAAAGGAATCAGCACGAGTATTGAAATACTATGCAGATATGCAAAATGTGCTGATCAACCTGTCATCGAAGTATATCAATTTACCTGTTGAGCACCTGGATGAATCAATTTTAAGCTCTTTGGAGGAACTAGGAAGGTTTGTATGCGCAGACAGGTCCTACATTTTTGAATACAACTTAAAAGATCGTACATACCGTAACACTTTTGAATGGTGTAGAGAGGGGATTGAATCTGTTATTGACCAAAGTCAAAACCTGCAAATGGAGGAGTACCCATTTCTGGTAGAGGATCATTTAAGGGGTAAGATCATTTTTATTCCGGACGTGTCTGAGCTTGAAGACGATAACTCCAGGCAGATGCTCATGGGACAGGGTATCAAGAGTTTGATGACAGTACCTATGATGTCAAATAGCAAATGCATTGGTTTTGTCGGGTTCGATTCAGTGAATGATTACCGTAACTATTCGGATGACGAGGTGGCATTGCTAAATGTAATGGCTGAGATCCTGGTGAATATCATTACTCGGTCCAACAATCAAAAGCGGTTGCTTCAATTATTAAATACGGCAAACAATCAAAACAAACGCCTTAAGGAGTTTTCCTATATAACCTCCCATAACTTCCGGTCTTCCGTGGCAAACTTGCTTAGCCTGACGCAGGCATTAGAAGAAGACCCTGGGAATAAGGAGTTCTTTGGTATGCTAAAGGTCACAACGCATAAGTTAAGTGATGCAATAAACAACATCAATGAAATGCTCAATTTCGAAAATGAGCTAACCGAATTAGAACTTGAGGATTGTGCACTTTTAAGTATTGTTGAAGATGTGGCCGAACTGAATAGCCAGCTTATCAAGAGCGAACAGGTCGCTTTAAATGTGGCTATAGATAAAAAGTTGTATGTAAATGGCTACCCACCCTACTTTGAAAGTATATTTCATAATATAATTACAAACGCTATCAAATACGGAACGACCGATAAGTCAAAGGAGATTGAGATTTCTGCCAAAAAAATGGAAAAAGAGATAGAAGTTTTGATAAAAGATTATGGATTGGGCATTGACATGCGTAGGTTTGGTGAAAAGTTGTTCAAACTCGGGGCTAGATTTCATCCCGGTAAGAGTGAGGGGCAAGGAATGGGATTATTTATGACAAAACATCAGGTTGAGGCCATGGGAGGCAGGATTGAAGTGGAAAGTAAAGTAAATTCAGGGACTACTTTTAAGCTTTATTTTAATGGCTAAGGTTAAAAAGATACTCTTGGTTGATGACGATGATATTTTCTTGGTATTGGGTACCATTACCATAGAAAAGATGTTTCCTGATGCAGAGATCTTCACCGTTCCCCATGGAGAGGAAGCATTGGAGTTTCTCGAGAAAAATGAAGTGGATTTGATGTTCCTGGATCTAAACATGCCCATACTCGATGGGTGGGAAGTATTGGAAGAACTTCAAAAGAGAGATCGCCGAAGAATGGCCATTTTCGTAGTTACCTCTTCTATAGATCCTTCGGATAGAGAAAAAGCTGATAAAAATCCGCTGGTTTATGATCTCATTGAAAAGCCACTTGACGAGAACAATATCAAATCTGCGATCCGAAACAAACGGATGAAAAAAAATCAGAACAGCTCTAATTGAGTTGGTAACAGCTGAAAACTTTTTCGGTGGTGTGGGGTCGAACCCATCTCTTTGAGACCTTCCCGGTGGGCTGGGGTCGGATACCCAACATTGGTTTCCCATCCATAGCCAGGAAACTCCAACGCTAGTTGCCTCATAAGGTCATCACGATAGGTTTTAGCTAAAACGGAAGCAGCCGCAATGGAGTAGTACTTCCCATCACCTTTGATAATACATTCGTGAGGAATGTCATTAAAGGGTTTAAAACGATTTCCGTCGATGAGTAATAACTCGGGTCGTCGCTTTAGCTGCTCAATTGCACGATGCATGGCTAGATAGCTGGCATTAAGGATATTAATTTCATCAATTTCTCCGGGTGAAGCCACACCTACTCCCCATGCGATTGCCTGCTGAATGATATCTGGTTTGATTTCAAGTCGCTGCTTTTCAGTTAACTGCTTCGAGTCATTCAATTCTTCATGTGTAAAATCCCGGGGCAGAATAACGGCCGCAGCTACCACTGGCCCGGCTAAGCAACCTCTCCCTGCTTCATCACATCCAGCTTCGATCTTGTCCGTTTGAAAGTAGGGTTTGAGCATTTTCAAAAGTAATCATTAAGGAAAGTAATTGTTAAAAAAAAGGTAACAGAAGAAACCCCTTTGATCTATGCTTGTCTGTATTACCAACTGACTCACTAAATAGAAAAGACTAATGATTAAAACCGCCTTTAGCGTATGCCTACTCGCCGTGGCAACCATTACTTTTTCGCAAACACATACTCAAACCGTCAAGGGAAGGATTGTGGATGAACAGTCCCGATCCCCGGTAATAGGAGCTACCGTAGTTGTTGCGAACACCGATCCGCCACTTGGTGGGATTGCTGATGTAGAAGGATACTTTAGAATTGAAAATGTACCTATTGGCCGTCAGACGATCAATGTATCTTCAATCGGGTATGAATCTGCAGTTTTTCCAGAGCTTCTTGTTGGATCCGGAAAGGAAGTGGTATTGAACGTTTCCTTGAAGGAGTCACTCATTCAAATGGAAGAAGTGGTGATTACTTCCGAATCACAAGAAAAGGGCCAACCAAGAAATGAGCTAGCCACGATTAGTGCTATTTCGCTAACGGTTGAACAGACCAGCCGTTTCGCAGCAACTTTTCAGGATCCGGCCAGAGCTGCTCTGACGTTTGCTGGAGTTCAAACAGGAGGAGATGATCTTTTGAATGAAATTGTCATTCGTGGAAATTCTCCTAAAGGGATTCTCTGGCGTTTGGAAGGCGTTGAAATTCCAAACCCGAACCATTTTACTGCAATAGGATCTTCTGCAGGAGGGATTAGTATGCTTAGTTCGAATATGCTTTCTAACTCTGATTTCTTTACAGGTGCATTTCCTTCCCAATATGGAAATGCTACTTCGGGGATCTTCGATCTTCAGTTGAGGCAAGGAAACTTTGATAAAGCTGAACATGCATTTCAGGCTGGTTTATTAGGGGTTGCTGCAGCCTCTGAGGGCCCACTTTCTAAGGATGGTAAGGGATCGTATCTAGCGAATTATCGATACTCTACTTTAGGGCTGTTATCCAATCTGGGAGTAGACATTCTTGGGGAAAGGGAAGAGATCACTTTTCAGGATCTTTCCTTTAAAGTGAGAGTGCCTACCAAGAAATTTGGATCTTTCTCATTCTGGGGGCTTGGCGGGATGAATAATTACACCTTTATCCCGGATCCTGCTTTTGGCGAGACCAATTTCGATAACGAGGACCAAACGTTGGGGGTTGCTGGAGTGACGAACGTGTTTTACCTGAATGAGGACTCGTTCTTCGAAACCATTTTGTCAGGATCATACAGTAAGCTTACAAACGATTATGATTCCCTGCGCTTGCGTGTTTTGGAACACGAAAAAGCCATCGAGAATCAGTTACGAGCTTCGACATTTTACAATCATAAATTCTCCGCAAGACACGCCTTGAGGGTTGGAGCCATTTTCAGCCGACTAGGGTATGACCTGGAAAACCAATTCTGGAACAGGCGTGAACAAAGGCACATTACCTCTCTTGACGAAGACGATCATGCAGGCTTTTATCAGGGATTTGCTAACTGGCAATTCAGGACAAGTGAGAAATTCACACTGAACACCGGTTTCCATTATTCACACTTTGCCTTAAATAAGAAATCATATTTCGAACCCAGGGCAGGTTTTCGATGGAACCGTAGTAATCATATCATCTCAGGAGGTTTTGGGTTGCACAGCCGGATGGAGACAGTCGCTTTATACACAGCCAGACAAGAACGACAAGATGGCAGCTACTTGCAATTGAACAAGGATCTTGGATTTACAAGAGCTACTCATGCTGCGTTGGGATATGAGAAAATGCTGAAACCGGATGTTCGCTTCAAAACAGAGGTCTACTATCAACACTTATTTGATGTTCCGGTTTGGCCTAATGATACTACCTCAAATACTGAAGAGTTGACCTTTTCAACTTTAAATACATTTGATGGCTATACCACCTCAGAACTATCAAATGATGGGACGGGAAAGAATTATGGAATTGAGTTTACACTTGAGAAATTCTTAACAAAGGGTTTTTACTTTCTGAGTACTGCATCATTGTATGAATCCCTATATACTGCAGCTGACGGTATAGAACGAAGCACTCAATTTGATGGAGGATTCATCTTCAATGTACTCGCCGGTAAAGAGATCAAAGTTGGTAAACTGGGAAACAATACACTTGGGTTAAATGGTAAGATCATTTATGCTGGAGGTAAACGACAGGCACCTATCAATGTACAGGCTTCCCGAAACGAGGGGTTTACGGTTTTCGACTTTGACAACAACTACGATCTAAAATTGGATGATTTCTTTAGAGTTGACATTGGTATTAGCTATCGAAAAAACAGGAAGAAGACTACCTCTGTGATTTCGTTGAACGTTCAAAACCTTACACAGAGAGAAAATGAGCTTTTCCGCTTCTTTGATCCAAGACGTGGATCGCTTCGATCAGATACCCAGGTAAGTTTTATACCAAACCTTAGCTATAGAATAGAGTTTTAAGATTGAAAATGTAAGGAGTGTTACATTCACTATTGCTCAGGAAGCAATAGTGATGAATTCTTCGTACATATTGTGGAGTAAAGTCTAAGACTATGAAATCTATTTTAATACTTGCAGGAATTCTGTTCCTGAGCTGCCAGACACAAGGCAATGAGCAAACATCAATTGTTCAGCCGGTCGTAGATACTCAAAACCTAGAAAAAGCCACTTTTGCTGGAGGCTGTTTTTGGTGTGTGGAAGCTTCCTTTGAACAAATCAAGGGTGTTGCTTCTGCTGTTTCGGGATACGCCGGAGGAAAGAAATCAACTGCGAAGTACAAACTGGTTAGTTCAGGGCAGACGGAGCATGCCGAAGCAGTTCAGGTATTCTACGATCCGGAGGTGATTGACTATAATACTTTACTTGATATTTTCTTCACGGCACATGATCCGACACAGGTGAACAGACAGGGTCCTGATGTTGGGCCTCAATATCGTTCGGCGATCTTCTATCATGATGATGAACAGAAAAGACTTGCTGAAGCTAAGATCAAAGAATGGGAGCCAACTTTTGATCAACCGATAGCTACGGAGCTTAATCCTTATACGGAGTTTTTTGAAGCTGAAGCTTATCATCAGGATTATGAGAAGAACAATCCTTACAACCCATATATCCTTAGTGTTTCAAGGCCCAAGATCAATAAGGTGGCGAAGAAGTTTAAGGATTTGCTGAAAAAGGAAGCCAACTAAGCTTTGTAGCATAAATATCCTAGTCGCCCTGGAGGAAGCTGGTAATCCATGTAGGAATTATATGCTTCGACTTGAAAACCTATTGCTCTTAACCTCGACTGCATAAGGCCATCATCGAAAAGCCTAAGCCAGTGAATTTCCGTTGAGAGTTCCTTTGAATCACTTGACATGATTTTAAGGGTGCGCTTGATTTTACCATCTATTAATTCACTTACCATTTCCAGTTTTGAGTTGGGATATGAGAATTCTCTTTGATAATTGAAATCATTTTCAGTCAAAGCGACATCAAAAAGGAAATAACCATTTGGTTGCAGGCTTGAATAAATGTTGTTGAGCAGTCTCTCAGCAATTTCATCATTTGTATGTGAAGCGGACGCATAGCAAATGATCTCACCTACCATGGTTATGACATTGGCAGAGGGAATCTCAGAATCAAATAAGTCAGCAACTTCAAAATGGAAGTCGGGCACTTTGTTCTTGGAAAGCCGGATCATCTCTTCGGATACATCAAAGCCAAAACCTTTTTGAAATCCGGCCTCCTGAAATGCAAGGAGGAGATCACCCGAACCACAGCCCAGATCCACTATTGTTCCTGTGGGATTCTCTGTTTTCTCAAGTACTAACCTGGCCGCACTCAAAGAGTGTACTTTAAAAAACCTGTCATGAATGTCTGCTAAAGTAGAGTGATAGATCGTTGTGTCCATTTGATGTTCAAATTTGGAACAAATCCGTCAATTTTGGTTTTATAATACAAACCACTACTCAATGAAACCACTCATTTACACCTCCCTCCTTTTGGTTTTGGTCGCCTGCTCTTCGTCGCAATCACAAGATATTGAACTTCCTCAAACAGGTGACTTCAATAGTTATTGGTATGCCGGGGAAGCGGAAATCACAAGCTATGAGCTTGAACAAGCACGTTATGGTGAAATCCATTCCGGAGAGGCAGTGCTTGTTTTTGTAACAGAGCCTTTTTCAAAATCTAAGCAGGTTAAACTGGATGATTGGAGAAATGAAACAGCGGATAACGTCAGCGTTTTGAAGCTCAACATGACCAAAAAATTTCTAACGGGGATTTATCCGTATTCAATGATGATGTCGACGTTTAAGCCGGTATCCACAGACGCATATCCTAATCCATTTAAAATCACGACTTCTTCACAAGAATGGTGCGGTCATACCTTTACCCAGCTCAACCTCCAGGAGGACAACTTCCGCATGAAAGCCTTTTCTTACTTTGAATCTGAGGGAGATGTTGATATTGAAGTACCAAAGGTCATTCTTGAAGATGAACTTTGGACTACCCTAAGATTGAATCCCAGCCAATTGCCCACAGGGGAGATCCAAATTCTTCCGGGAACCTTCTATCTACGTTTGAGACACCAGGAAGCAAAACCTCAGACTGTTAATGCCAGATTGGAAGCAGTTGAGAGATCAGATTACGCTGATGAGGTTCATCAGCAATATCAATTAGAATATCCCAACCGGAAGGTGACAATATATTTTGAGTCAGTATTTCCTTACGAGATCCTGGGATGGGAAGAGACCTACATGAGCGGTTTTGGGAAGCCTGAAGAGCTTACGACCAAAGCAAGACGAATTAAGGTGATCAAATCTCCATACTGGAGCAAGAATAGCAATGCTGATCGGGAGCTGAGAAAACAATTAGGTCTTCGTGTAGAGTGATACTTTTGGGGAATGGAAAACCCATGGATTACTCATTCTTCAAAAGAGATCTATACAAACCCCTGGATAACGCTGACCGAACATGATGTGACTAACCCGGGCGGTGGTAAGAGCATCTACGGAAAGGTGCACTACAAAAACCTTGCATTGGGCATTATTCCACTAGATGAGAATAATAACACCTGGCTTGTAGGGCAATATCGATATACTCTTGATGAATATTCATGGGAAATTCCTATGGGTGGAGGTTTGTTAGGAATTGATCGGTTGGAATCAGCGAAAAGAGAACTTCAGGAGGAGACAGGATTGACTGCAAGAAAGTGGACAGAAATCACCAAGATCCACACCTCGAATTCAGTGACCGACGAGGTTGGTTATGCCTATTTGGCAAGGGACCTACAGGAGGGACCAACTCAATTTGAGGAAACTGAGAAACTTGAAATCAAAAAACTGCCTTTGAATGAAGTTTTAGCTATGTGCGATGAAGGAAAAATTACAGATAGTTTGAGTGTAGCTGCTTTGTACAAATTGCATAGGATATTGCCAGACTTGGCTTAGCCTTTTCAGCAAGAATCGGGTTTCATAAAGGTGAGGCCTATTCTACTTTTGATAGAAACAAATTAGTTATGGAGTCAGGTGCTAACTACGAATTTCAAACGATTGCTAAGGCAATCACTTACATTCAAAACAATTTCAAAAAGCAACCCAGCCTGGAGGAAGTGGCAGAATCTGTTCATGTCAGTCCATATCATTTCCAGCGAATGTTCACTGAATGGGCAGGCATAAGCCCAAAAAAGTACTTGAAGCACATTAGCGCCATGTTCGCTAAAACGCTGATGAAAGGTGGAAATTTCACTTTAAGTGAGGTCTCCTATTTGACCGGACTTTCAGGAACAGGAAGGCTTCACGACCTCTTTGTGACAATGGAAGCGATGACACCTGGTGAATACAATAGCGGAGGTGAGCAGGTAGAGATTGAATACGGTTACTATTCGACTCCATTTGGAGAAGTGCTGCTTGCTGCGACTGCCAAAGGTATTTGTAAGCTTTCCTTTATTGACAATCAAATTATTGGCAAGGAAAATGTTCCAATGAAAAAGACCGCTTTCTCAGAACTTCAGGGTGAATGGCCCGGCGCCTCCTTTAAGGAAGATGAAGGTAAGAATGAATTCCTGGTTCAGCGGATATTTAGTGATGAACTCTTCTACGACGAGGAAGATAAATTGAAGTTGAATATAAAGGGAACTCCATTTCAACTGAAGGTTTGGGAAGCATTGCTGAAAATCCCTCAAGGGAGCATGGCAACCTACAACCAGGTTTCTGAATTAATTGGTAAACCCGGAGCTTCAAGAGCAGTTGGAGCAGCAATAGGAAAAAACCCGGTAGCAATGTTGATCCCATGCCACAGAGTGATCAACCAATCCGGTGCACTTAGCGGTTATCGCTGGAACCCTGAAAGAAAGCTCTCTATTCTGAATTGGGAGCAATGTCAGACTTTTCACGATGAGGTCGCTTAGGTAGGCTCTTTGTTATTTGATTAGTTGTCATGAGATAAGGATTCCATTGACCTAAAGGATTACCTTGCGCTCCCAATTAGATTTCGCATGACACTTAGGGAGCACCTCAGGAAAAATATCGCGTTGGCTGCCCCGGTTACTGTTGGTCAATTAGGACATATTATGGTGACGGTGGCGGATAGTGTTATGGTGGGCAGGGTAGGGGTGATCCCGCTCGCTGCAGCCACCTTTGCGGGGACTTTTTACTACATTTTGCTACACTTTGGAATTGGAGCTAGTTATGCGATCACACCACTAGTGGCTTCAACCGATCCGAGCGATCAGCCCAAGCTTCTGAAATACCTCCAAAATGGATTATTGATGAACATAGGCCTTGGCTTAGTTCTGATCCTTATTGGGTTTATTGCAAGTCATTTTCTTGGATATCTTGGACAAGAAGAAGCCGTTGCTGAATCAGCCAGACCCTATTTGGTGATCATTTCAGCGTCAATCTGTCCATTGCTCATTTTTCAGACATTTCGCCAATTTTCAGAGGGGCTTTCAGATACACTATCTCCGATGCTTGTTTCCGTATTTGCCAACCTGCTGAATGTTGGTCTGAACTATATACTGATCTACGGTAAGCTCGGGTTTGAGCCAATGGGGTTGAACGGAGCGGGCTATGCTACCTTGATGTCCAGGGTAGTAATGTCCATCCTGATCATTTGGGTAGTACGGAGGAAGTTTGTTGGATTCCGGTGGCAATTTGATTTCACCATTGTGAAACGATTGCTGAGGATCGGTATTCCTTCGGGTATGCAATACATTTTTGAGGTAAGCGCTTTTGCAACGGCGGCTATCATGGTTGGATGGATCAGTGCTGAGTCACTTGCAGCTCATAACATTGCACTCAATCTATCCGCCATTACTTACATGGCATCTACGGGCCTTGCCGCAGCATCCACGATCCGAATAGGCAACCAAATTGGATATAAAGACAGGGCTAACCTAAGGATTGCGGGTTTTTCCATTTTTGCTTTAGCAGCAATATTCATGGCGTTTTGCGGTTTGATATTCATTCTGCTTCGGCATCAATTGCCCTCACTATACATTGAAAATAGGGAAGTCCAATCAATTGCTTCATCACTGCTTATCATTGCAGCAGCATTTCAGATCTCTGATGGCCTGCAAGCTGTGGGTTTAGGCTCACTACGTGGCTTGACAGACGTAAAGGTCCCAACTATCGTCACCTTTATTTCTTTTTTCCTTACAGCCATACCATTGGGTTATGTACTTGGGTTTGTGCTGGAAATGGGCGTGCAAGGCATATGGTATGCGCTGTGCATCGGCCTGACTCTTGCTGCTGTCCTACACATCTGGCGATTCAATCGCCTGACTAAACGATTGACTTTCGACTAATCTCACTCATCTTTCAGGTACTTGACCGGGTTAGAGGTTGCTGCGCGTATGGACTGGTAGCCTACGGTAATGATGACCAGAGCTAGAACAACAACAAGGGTAACTAAAAAGGTCAACCAGGAAATGTCAATCCGATAATAATAGGATTCAAGCCAGTCGGTAACAAAGAAGACTACAAAAGGAACGCTCAAGGCAAATGCGATGGCAACCCACTTAGTGAAATCCTTGAAGATCAATCGAATGATTCTGTTGATCTCAGCTCCAAGCACTTTCCGTATACTGATTTCCTTTCTTCTTTTTTCAATTATGAATAAAGTAAGGCCGTATAATCCCAGACAGGCAACCACTATGGCAAGGGTTGAGAATAAAGATACCAGGCCGAGGTATTGCTCTTCTACTTCATAAAGATTTGCAATATTGTCGTCCATAAACGTGTATTCAAACGCTTCGGTTGATCCGAGCTCATCCCATAGATCCTGAATTTCAAGCAACCTGTTAGGCAGGTCACTCATTTCTATTTTACAGTTAATGTATCGATGAACGGGATTAGATGCCTGTCGGTGAAAAATTAGAGTCGGTGCTACTTCATTTTGCAATGACTCGAAATTGAAATCTTCAACAACTCCAACCACATTGAGTGTACGGTCACCAATTTGAATCGCATTTTGTTCGTCTGGGCTAAACCCTAGATCTTTCATCGCTGCTTCATTCAAAACCACCGAACTCCGTTGGTCGCCACCAACATCATCTGGTAGAAACGAACTTCCATGTTTTATGTCAATATCGTACAGGTCGAAGAAATTGGAGTTTACAAACGTGTACCTCATTCGGGATGGATCTCCTTCGTAACCACTTGGACGAACGAAGGTGAAACTCCTGGTCCACTCTGTTGGAATCGCCCGACTAAGTGATACCTCTTTGATGTATGACTTGTTCTTCAATTGATTTTTGAACGTATTGAGCTTTTCAAGACCTCCTTCACGATCTTCAAAATCATTTCTTGAGGCTGTCAGGATCAGTATACCTTCTGCATCAAACCCCATTGGCTGAGAAGCCATGAACTGGATCTGATTCCTAATGAAGATAGTACTCGCGATCAGGAACAGGGCTATAGTAAATTGGATCACTACAAGCGTATTTCTAAAAGTGACAGAACCCCCGAGTCCCATTTTTTGTCGGAGTGATGCCAGCGCGCTTATTGAAGAGAGATAGAATGCGGGATAGCTACCGCTTAGCAAGCCAAGTGCTACAGACAGGCCAATGGTGAACATGGTGATCTCAATAATTGAGAAAGCTTGAGTGGAAATACTCAGGTCAAAAAAGTCATTGAACAGCGGTATAGCCAGAAAGACAATTGCAACACCAAGAATGGTTGCGATGAAGGATGATACAAAAGCTTCTGTTACAAACTGCGTTCTAAGCTGAGCTTGAAAAGCTCCTAAAACTTTCCTCAAGCCGATTTCTTTGGTTCGCTGAGAAGCTTGGGCAGTTGCCAGGTTCATGAAATTAATGGACGCGATCAAAAGGATACCAAGCCCAATGAATAGGAGTGTTCGGGCATTGGATTTATTACCTACGAATTCATCGTAATAGCCATCAAAAGGAAGAAGTTTAAAGTTGGTGTTGTTTCTTGTTTCAGGCCCCCAAATTGATTCGACTAAATCAGGGAATGCTGCTTCAAGCTCAAGCTCACTTTCCTCCCTGTCAAGCAACACAAATGTTTCGAGGAATGACCCTCCCCAGCTGTTTGCTGCACGAACGAAGTAAGGGATACTTTCCGGTTGGATAATAATTGACGGCTGCAATGAATTGTTTTCCGAGTATCTGTCAAGAACAGCAGAGATTTGAAAATTCACTGTAGTATCTTCCTCAGGAATGAAGATCCTCAAGGTTTCCCCAACGGCATTCTCTCTTTGAAAATACTTCAACGCAATGTCAGCGGTGATGACCATAGAGGAGTAATCAGGGAAGATATCACGTTCATTTCCGTGAAGTAATGGATAGGTGAAGATCTGGAAAAAGGACTCATCCACATAGGTAAGTTCCTCATCCAGGTAGGTATTGCTTCTTACTGTTTTAATATCTGTTTGGTAAAACCGAGAAGCGGCTTCCACCTGGGTATAATCAGTCTCCAGCCGATTTTTCATTGGAACCCAGGTATCATACGCAGGTTGAATTCCGGTTGGAGTGATTCGTTCTTTGTACGCCAGAAAGATCCGATCCTTATTCACATGATGATCATCGAAGGTCAAAACCTGGTATGCGTAAAGGAAGATGATCAGGAATGATGCTGCGCCCAGTGATAGGCCGGCGATATTGATAAAAGATGTCGACTTGCGCTTCATGAAAGACCGAAGGGCAACTTTGATGTAGTTTCTAAAAACCATGGTATTCAATGAAAAATGATAAAATGATTTAAGGTTTTTGGGACGTAGGGATCGAAATGCTTCCCAAATGAATCTCGCTTTTGCTTTTTGAGGATTTGATTGCTCCACTCTCCAGTAAAATGCTTCATGAAGATCACCGAGGATCTCATCCGCATAGTCTGGTCGACAGAGGAAGTTGAGCATTCGATCTGCCCATCTTGGTGGATATAGTTGCTTGTTTGTCACGCTAAAACAAAGTTCATCGTTGGAATTGCTTTCCACATTTCACTTCTCTTCTGCTGAAGGTATTTGGCCGCTTCGTAACCTTTATTCGTGGCCTGGTAGATCCGCTTCCTTCTACCACCTCTTTCTGCGGTTGGTTCTCCCATCTTTGAACGAACCAGGTCCTTTTTCTCCAGTCGCTTTAACACGACATGGATAGCTGGTAAAGAAATAGACTGTGCTAACTGAGATTCGTACTCCTTGGCTATGTCTACACCATAGGTTTCGTCCTTCATCAACAAGATGATCAGGATCATTTCCTCAAGTACCCCAAGTTGCAAATTCATATCATTAATTTTTGTTTAACATACTAATACGAATATCATTAATTTTTGTTTAAATAATATGCAGGTAGTTGATTCATTCTTCAAATAGTTCATCCTGCAACTTTGCTAACTTCGAGCCGAATTTGACAGTGATGAAAAAGAAGAATGCCGCCCTTGGGTTCATTTTCGTAACGGTCCTGATTGATATTGTCGGGATCGGTTTGATCATTCCGATCATTCCTAACCTGATCATGGAGTTGACAGATGTAACGAACTCCGAGGCAGCAATTATTGGCGGATCCCTGGCTGCCACTTATGCGGTGATGCAATTCTTTTTCGCACCCATTTTGGGTGGACTGAGTGATAAATTAGGTAGACGACCTATCTTGTTGATTGCCCTTCTCGGCCTGGGTTTAGACTACCTGGTGATTGCTTTTGCACCAACACTTACGTGGCTGTTTATAGCGCGAATGATTTCCGGAATATGTGGGAGTAGTGTAACGGTGGCCAACGCTTACATCGCCGATATCAGTACTGCGGTAGATCGAGCCAAGAATTTTGGTATGATTGGTGCAGCGTTTGGATTGGGATTCATCATAGGACCGGCAATTGGGGGCTTCCTTGGAGAGATCGGTACAAGAATTCCTTTTTTTGCAGCCGCAGGGATGTCACTGATCAATTGGCTCTACGGATACTTTATTATTCCAGAGTCTTTAGCGTTGGAAAACAGGCGTGCATTCGAATGGAAGCGAGCTAACCCTTTTGGCACATTAAAAAGTATCCTTAAGTATAAAACGATCCTTGGATTGATCACTTGTATATTTCTCGTGTATGTTGCCGCCAATGCTACCCATTCCAATTGGTCCTTTTATACAGCCGAGAAATTTGATTGGGGTCCACAGGAAATAGGTTTTTCACTCACTTTTGTTGGTGTGATGATTGCACTCGTACAGGGAGCTTTGGTCGGCCCTGTTGTAAAGAAGATTGGAGAAGTTAAGGCGGTTTACATCGGTCTCTTCTTTAATGTATTGGGTCTTTTTCTGCTTGCCTGGGCAACAGAGTCGTGGATGGTTTATGCCATTATTGTCCCGTATGCATTCGGAGGGCTATCCGGACCTTCAATACAATCCATTATGGCAGGTCAAATTCCCAAGAATGCACAAGGTGAATTGCAGGGGGGATTGACGAATGTAATGATGGTGACTGCAATCATTGGCCCACCACTAATGACAGGAATTTTCAGCTATTACACCAGCCCGCAACAATCAATCTACTTCCCGGGAGCGCCATTTGTTTTAGGAAGTATTCTGGCTGTTATAAGCATCGGGTTTGCCTATAAATCACTGGCAGGTCACAATCCGGATAATGTTTCGGCAGAAGCTGCTTAAATTGGGGTGATGAAAAAGTTGATTTTCCTGGTTTCATGCCTCTCTCTGAATTTGGTCTTTGGTCAATCAGACCTTGATCGGGTTCTGGCAAAAGCGATACAATATCATGATCCTGCCGGACAGTGGGCAACTTTAAATGGAACATTCTATTTTACTGAAACAAGACCAAACGGAGACGATCGCTCTTCCTCTTTCGTCATAGACAATAACCGTGGTTATGCGAAGATCAACCGAAATGACGAGGAGATTTATGAAGTGCTCCTTGATTCGTGTAATGTCCTTGCCGGTGGAAAAGAATCATCCAGGGGATTAATGCTGAGAAACTACTACTTGTATCTGTGGGGTCTACCCATGAAACTTCAGGATGAAGGAACACCTTTTGATCGAACCAT
Source organism: Cyclobacteriaceae bacterium (assembly GCA_965267415.1). Classification (GTDB taxonomy): domain Bacteria; phylum Bacteroidota; class Bacteroidia; order Cytophagales; family Cyclobacteriaceae; genus Ekhidna. The sequence continues at coordinate 3,240,444 of OZ253955.1, forward strand.
TAGTCAAGCTGAAATTGATGGAATTTCATGCGATGTGATTCGGGTGACTTATGAGAAAGACACCTGGTACTTCTACATTGATAAATCCACCGGGCGAATGGTAGAATACAAATTTTACCAGGATGAGAATGAAACAAAAGGTGAGGTCATCAAGCTTGAAGAAGAACTTCAGATAGGTGATATGCGCATTCCAAAGCGAAGAAGCTGGTATACGCTACCTGACAAGCGCCTACTCGGAACCGACATTCTAGACCGGTTCGAATAACGTCCATTCTATTTACTTAACAAAAATGAAACATATCTATTATATTCACGTTTGTTAAGTAAATCTAATCTTTGATATGGACTATCAATTAGGCGAATTTGAGGAACTGGTGCTGTTGACCGTAGCTGCTCAACATGACGAAGCTTATGGTGTTTCGATTCATGAATTCCTGACTGCTGAGACGAAAAAGAAGATCAATATCAGTGCGATACATGTGGCGCTGAAGCGGCTGGAGAAAAAGGGGTTTGTCACCTCGCGTTTCGGTGGGATCACTGAGGAACGTGGTGGCAGAAGGAAGAAATTTTACGTGATAACTGCTTTTGGGAAGAAAGCAATTGACGCTCATCACGATCTACGTACCAGCATTTACCAGAAAATCCCTCAGATCTCCTTTTCAATTGTATAAGAATGACAGGAGAACATCCCCCGAAGTGGGCTCGCAACTTCCTAAGATGGTATTGCAGAGAGGAATACCTGGATGAAATAGAGGGCGACTTACTCGAACTCTATTTTGTCAGGGCTAAACAATCCATGGCGAGGGCTAAGCTCTTCTTCATTTGGAATGTGGTCCGCTCCTTTCGATGGATGAATTTAAAGGCAACTCAAATAAATAACTGGACAATGAACTTATTAAGAAACTACACCAAGATCTACTTTCGGAGATTTAGGAAGGAAACTATCCATTTTAGTGTCAACATCATTGGTTTGGCATTGGGCTTTTCGATTTTGTTTTTCATCCTGCTGTTCGTAGCAGATGAGTACACTATTGATAGCCATCATTCCAAATTAGATCGGATATATCGGGTAGTTGAGCGTAGCATGGAAGAGGATGGAACCCATGATTACTTATCTACATCAAATCCATTAGCAAACGCTTTAAAGACTGATTTCCCAGCTGTTGAAGAGACATCCTGGATGACCTACTTTGGATCTCACGTACTTGCCAAGGGCGATATCAGGTTAGCCGACAGGGCCTGGGTGATAGTGAATAAAGGGATTTTTGATATTCTCGATTTTGACATTCTCGATGGGAATCCGAAAAAGAGTATACAGGGAGACGCAGGGCTGGTCATAACAGAAGATGTGGCGATGAGCCTTTTCGGACGCACTGATGTAGTGGGTGAAGTAGTTGATGAGTCGCGCTTCGGGAGTATCGAGATACTGGCAATTATGAAAGAAATGCCGCGAAATTCTAGCTACCAGTTCAAGGAACTCTACGTGATCGACCCAAATCAAATGAATGAAAGCTGGCAAAGGTTTTTCACTACCTGGGATACCCGATTTATGCAAACATGGGTACTGTTGAAGGAAGGAGCTAGTCCTGAAGATATATACATCCAGAAACAAGCATTTCTTGAAAAGTATTATAACGACGAGATCAGGGACCAACACGATTTTTACTTACATCCCCTTAGTGAGGTCCACCTTGGGTCAACGACGATCGAGGATGGGGGGCCCGCTCCGTTGCTGGCTATTCCATATAGTAATCGAGAGTTTGTATCGATGATCCTATTGATGGGCATTCTTGTGATTTTCATCGCGGCACTCAACTATATCAATTTATCATCGGTTCAGGCTTTGAAGAGAACCCTTGAAGCAAGTATGCGAAAAATCAATGGTGCGAGTAACAAGCAGCTAGTAGGACAACTCTTTTTTGAGACATTGCTCACTGTATTGATCGCCTACCTCATTTCACTAGTCTTGGTTATTGTACTCTTTCCCTACTTTCTTGAAATTGCCAACAAAGATTTTACCTGGCAGACACTCTTCTCAGTAGGGTTCTGGTCCTATCATATGTTGGCGATTCTTCTAATTTGGATCGTTTCGGCATTGCTACCAGCACTTTATTATTCTAAGCTGAAGCGATCCTTGCTGGTACTTAAAAATGCATTTTCCGGTAAAGGTGATCTTCTTAGAAAGTTCTTGGTGGGAGTTCAGTATGCACTCTCTCTTTTTCTGATCATTGGCTCAATCGTTATTTATCGTCAATTGAATTTCATTCAGACCAAAGACCTGGGCTTTGACAATGAAAACCTCATCACACTGGATATTAATTCAAATGCTGCTCGGGGGAGCTTTAAAAACATTATTGAAGGGATTAAGAAGCATTCAAACGTAATCAATGCGACCACTTCTACGAGGGTTCCTGGTGAATGGAAAAACTTGCCGATCGCCAATTTAAGCAAGAATTTAACCCAGGAACCAGTTGAGGCTAACCATTATGGTATCGATCACAATTGGTTGGATACTTATGAGATCGATCTTTTGTATGGCGACAATTACACAGGTGCGGATGATGTCGATAGCTTGAATATCATAGTCAATGAAAGAGCTGTCCAAATGTTGGAATTGGAAGAACCGCTTGGGGAAAGCATTTGGGTGTATAATGATAATGATTCCGTTCGGATGCGGATCATTGGGGTAGTAGAGGATTTTCACTTTGAATCACTGTACGAACCTATAGGTCCTGTAGTGCTCACGAATTGGAACAATCATCTTTTGCGGATTGATTACTTCACGGTTAGGTACAACCAAAATCCCAAAGAAACAATCGCTCACATTGAGGAAGTCAATGCCACTTTCGATCCGGATACACCAGCTGAAATTCACTTTCTCGATCAGCAATGGGAGCGTTTTTACGAAGCTGAAGAAAGCAGGAGCACTATTATTCTCATAGCTTCTATTGTGTCGATTGTTATCTCAGCGTTTGGGCTTTTTGGCTTGATCAATTTCACAGCAGAGCGGAAGACGAAAGAGATTGGGATCAGAAAAGTCATGGGTGCATCCGTCCCTAACATTATCAATCTCATTTTGAGGGATTACATGATTCTGTTATTGCTGTCGTTGGTTCTATCAGCTCCACTCGCGTATTGGCTGTTTCAGGGCTGGTTGGCAGACTTTGCTTACAGAATAAACCTGAGCGTAGATGTTTTCATTATCGCATTTGTGCTGGTGGCGATCATTTCATTTTCCACGGTGTTAAGCCGTATTCTAAGAATTGCCAATGCCAATCCGGTATCATCGATAAGGTATGAATGACCAACCTCCTAAATGGGCGATCAGGTTTCTTAGATGGTTTTGTCGAAGGGACTTTATCGAAGAGATCGAAGGAGACCTGGTTGAACTTTATGAAAAAAGAGCAAAACATTCGATTACTAATGCCAGAATGTTCTTTCTGTGGAATGTACTGCGCTCATTGAGGTTGGTGAATATTAAACGGATCAGTTACATCGAAAAAAATACAACTATGCTACGGAGTTACATGAAAATTGGATACAGAAGTATCACTAAGGATTGGAAGTTCTCAACACTTAATTTGTTTGGGTTATCCATTGGCTTAGCCATTTTCACCATCATGCTGCTGATGCTGAACCATGAGTTAACGTTTGATAAATTCCATACTAAAGGAGATCGAATTTTTCACGTGATCCAGGAATTTCACAATAGCGATGGTCCGGACCCGGAAATATTCACTTCTGTGAAACTTTCAGAAGCGTTGAGGAATGAATTTTCATATGTCGAGAATGCTGTGACTGTTCATGGAGCTTCGGATAGTTGGGTCGAGATAGGTAATGAGCGTTTCTTTGAGACAGAAGGAATTGTTGCAGGAACTCAGTTCTTCGAGTTGTTCGATTTTGCTTTTGTTTCTGGCACAGCTGAGACAGCCCTGGATCAGTCTCGATCGATCGTGCTCACTGAAGAGCTAGCAATCAAATATTTTGGTTCCAAAGATCCTATGGGAGAAGTCTTAAATGTTGAGCGTTACGGTCTCTTTACTGTTACAGGTATTTTGGAGAGCATTCCTTCAAACTCTTACATCCAATTTGATTTCATCCTAACTCAGGACTATGATGTTTACTTCACACAAGTATCTCCGCGTTTCCCTGCATGGTTTATGTCCTGGAGAGGTGACCCGGCAGCTACCTATGTGCTCCTGGAGAGTCCTGAGCAGGCGGCGAATTTTTCAGAAGATATGCAAATACTTCTTTCGAAACATTTGGATGAGGGCGAGGCGATCAACAGACACTTTTTGATCAATCTTTGGGATCTTCATTTTGGCTCCAATGGAATAGATGGAAGAGTAAACAGGTATGTTAAAGGTGATCTGAGACAAATCAAAACCCTGGCTGGAATTGCTTTTCTCATTTTAGCCATGGCTAGCTTCAACTATATCAATATTACGACTTCCAGGTCTGTCAAGCGATCGAAGGAAGTTGGGATCAGGAAATCGATTGGAGCATTCCGAACTCAACTGATGGGGCAGTTTTTGACAGAATCTCTTCTGATGGTATTGATCGCATTGACAATGTCATTTGCGTGGACGTATTTGTTACTTCCATATTTCGCAAGCATTACCGGGATCGCGATAGATTTTGGTCTGACCGCATTATTGAAGATTGTTCCATTTCTTGGTGCAACCGTGATTTTTGTGACATTACTGGCTGGCTTCTATCCTGCAATTTACCTTGGCCGCTTTTCAGCAATACAGGTACTCAAGAATTCTGTGATCTCAGTAAAAGGGAACGTGGTTCTTAGAAATTCTCTGATCACCGTTCAGTATGTTTTGGTCATTTTGATGTTGGCATCTCTTCTGGTCATCAATCGACAGTACAACTACTTCAGTAACAGGCCTATCGGATTTGATACGGAACAACTGGTTATTGTTGAGGTCAATGGAGGAGGTGTTAGAAGCAATTTCAACAACCTGAAAAATGAGCTATTAAGTTCACCACAAATATCTAAGGTAACCGGACTGACTCGAATGATCTCGGGTTACAGAAGTGGAGAAAGCATCTTTACAGCTGACATTGACAATCCGGAACTTTTTCATCCCATGAGATTCTATGGAATGGATAGCGATGGGATCGAAACGCTGGGCCTTTCATTGAATGCAGGAGCGGACTTTACAGGTAACCATAGTTATGATAGTTCGACCGTGTTTCTAAATGAGACAGCTGCAGCACTTTATGGCAATGAATCAATTATCGGAAACTATATAACCATCCGTGATGATGAAGATGATGTTCGCTTCACTGCCAGGGTAGGCGGGATCCTGCAAGATTTTCATTATAGGTCGTTACATGATCCAATTGGTCCTCTTGTTGTAGGATATTTGAACAATCCATTTCAGGGTCTTGACGATATTGTTATAAGAATTCAGGGAGGTAACATTTCGCAGACACTTGCGCATATAGAAGAGGTTCACAACAAGTTTGACGAGAATGATGTAATGACCTGGGAGTTTATGGATGACATGATGCAGCGTGCTTATGAGAAAGAATCCATGTTCCAGAAAGTATTTGCGGGAGCTTCATCCCTTGCGATAGTGATCGCTATTTTGGGAATGGTTGGACTGATTTCTTATAATGTAACCTCCCGGATTAAGGAAATTGGGATCCGCAAAGTCTTTGGTGCCACTTTCTTTCAGATCCTATTCCTACAAGGAAAGTCTTTTGTGAAGTTTATAGTAGTTGCAGCAGTAATCTCATTTCCTATTGCCTTATGGCAGGGTGAGCAATGGTTGAACAACTATGCTTTTAGGATCAATCTGCCGATTCTTCCGTTTGCGGGTATCATGCTTTTAATTCTGCTTATTACAAGTCTGGTTGTTTATTTGGTTTGCTTTAAAGCAGCAAAAGAAAGTCCAATTAAAGCCTTAAGGTATGAGTAAGCCCGCCAGTAGACGGGCTAGTTTTTAACTATTGTTGAGAAGGCATGTTATAGTAGAATCGTTCGTGAACAATTTGATCACCTTCCCATTTTTTTACTGAAACCTCTTCCATCATTGCTCGATTTCCGTCTTTGAAGGTAAAGTCAGCCCAACTCTCAGTCATGGTAACCCCATTTTCTTCGTCAGAAGCCATGGACTTTATACCTCCACCGTGAGCCTCAGCGACCATCTCCACCCAGTCCTCTTCTCGCTTTCGATTGGCATCTTTTCCGACTGTTTTTCCTGACATGGGTTCTTCCATTACCACATTTTCAGCATAAAATTTTTCGAATGCTTCCATCATTTGACCTTGTCCAACCATGGATTGTAATTCTTTTTCTTTTTCTAGGTAGCTCATTTTGTCTAAGGTTTGGATTCGTGTATCGATTAATACCATAATTCGAATGAGAAAGTTTCACATTCATATTATCTCTTTATGATATTTATATAGCACAAAAATTGAAGTTAGCTGATTGACCATAAGTTGAAACTGACCTAAGAAGCCACACTGTGAGAAGCTCCAACGTCTTACGCAATATTTCCGTAGCAATTGTGATTGTATTGTCTCTCAATGCTGCAATCGTTTGCTATTGGATCTGGTTCGATGTGCGGGAAGAACAGGAAATTGATCTTGCAAACACCAGTTCGATCTTAAAGCGGTATTATGAGTTAGCCTTTTTTCAAAGAGAGCTTGGGTTGATCAATGTAGGAAGGAGAATGCTTGAAATAACAGGTCCGGATGAAATTGACCGAAGGATGGACGTTGGAATGAAAGCGCTTGATATCTATGATGAGCTACTGGCATTTGGACTCACACGACCAGACGGTTCAATGATCCTTTTTACTGGAGATGTAGCTACGGCAGGTGTACCCAATCTTATGAATTCAGAATTGACTAGAAGGAGTTTTCTGGAGGCTCTGAAAAGTAAAGGAATAAGTATCGGGGAGCCCTACTATTTTGAGCAGGTCCAGGACTGGGTCCTTCCCATTCGTGTCCCCATTTACGAAGATGATTCACTTATCGCTCTGAATACCTCCGCCATTCAGTACCAAAGTTTAGTGGGAGATCTGGAAGATTTTGGGATTAACAAAGATTACCGGGTTCATGAGGTCAATACGACCTTCAACACAACTCAGATGTATTATCCTCTTGAAGAATCAAAGTATGAAATTCTGCTTAGTCAGAATGCTGAGATCTATTCTGATATAAAGGAGGTTGGATCAATAGGAGAGTTTTCCCTGATCGAAGGGTACAACAATTATGAGAATTACCCATTCCTGGGAGTTCGGGCGGTTTCAAACAAGCTTGCACGGTCAATCACAGTTAGTGTTAACAAAGCGGTGATGGTAGATCGTTTTTGGGTTAGAGCCCGGTTCGTTTTCCTCGCTTATCTTTTGATTGGTTTGTTTAGCATCGTCACGCTCAATTACCTCAGAAGAAAAGAGGATGATCATCAGCAAGAGATTCAAACGGAACGTGCCAACCTGGTTTCCCTTTTTGAAAGTACTAATAGTATCGTTGGCTTATTTGACACCAATAAGCGGATTATTGCCTTCAATAAGTCATTTGCTGATTACGCCAAGACAACCGATGATATTGATTTGGAAGTGGGAATGGATGCCATAGCGAAAATCAAGAATAAGGATATTGCTAAGATTTTCACGGAATTCCAGGATCGGGCGCTTAAAGGAGAGAAGTTTAAGGAAACCGTTGAGTATCCATCACCTGTTGGTACGCTCTACTTCCTAATGAGCTATAATCCCATCTATAAGGACGATAAGGTGGTAGGTATCTCTATGTTCGTTGATGACATTACTGAGCTCAAGAACTCGCAAAAAGAACTTGAAAAATATAGTGAGCAACTTGAGCAACTGGTGAATGAAAGAACACTTGAGTTGAAGTCAGCCAATCGCAGTTTGAAGAAGTCTAACAAGAACTTGAACATGGCTTTAGACGACTTAAAGGAAACACAGAGTCAATTGATACAATCGGAAAAAATGGCTTCCCTTGGTGTGTTGGCTGCTGGAGTAGGGCATGAGATCAATAACCCGTTAAACTTCATACAGGGCGGAGTAGCTGCTTTAAAAGAATTAGTGAATAGCAAGAATTACGACAATGAAAAGGTTGATTTCTACATAAATGTCATTGAGGAAGGTGTGCGAAGGTGCGCAGCAATTACAGAGAGTCTCAGCAACTATAGTCGTCAGGGAGGGGATCTGAACGAAAATTGTGATATCCATGCTATACTGGATAATTGTTTGCTGATCCTGGGAGGGAAGCTAAAAAGCAAGGTCAAGCTGAAAAAAGAATACAGTAAGGAGCATTTAATGGTGCAAGGTAATGAAGGAAAACTTCACCAGGTATTTCTCAATATAATCACCAACGCAGAGCAGTCTATTGAAAAAACGGGAGTTATCACGTTAGGCACTAAAGTGGAAGATTCACATGTCCTGATTACTGTGGAAGACACAGGTACAGGTATCAAGAACGAGGATATCAAGAAAATTGGAGACCCGTTCTTTACAACAAAGGCCCCTGGGAAGGGAACAGGACTGGGTCTGTCCATAGCTTATTCAATCATTGATGAGCATGGTGGTTCTATCGAATGTTCCTCAATTGAAAACAGAGGAACCATTTTTACAGTTAAATTACCTATTAATGATGTGACTGACTGAGGAAGATCATGACCCGTCAACCTAACATATCGATTCTGTATGTCGATGACGAAGAAATAAACCTGCTATTGTTTGAGCGATTCTTTGGTGAACGTTATCAGGTATACACAGCAGGTTCTGGAAGGGAAGGACTGCAAATGTTGGAGCAACATGATGGAGAAATTGATGTAACCATTAGCGATATGAGGATGCCTGAAATGACTGGTGTTGAATTCATTGAACATGCAAATTCCAAATATCCGAAGATCGCATATTTCATATTGACCGGGTTTGCATTTGGTGAGGAAATAGAAGAAGCAATCAGATCCAAAATGATCCATCAATCATTCAGCAAGCCACTGGATGTGAAGCAGATTGAATCGGCGATTTCAGAAGCAATTCCCTGAACTTCGTAAACATTTTTTTTCATTTTGAAACCATCTAATAGTATTAGAGGTTGAAATAATAGCGTTAAACTAATTGTAAATACAGGTTAAAAGGGCGTATCTTTGCAGATTGCTTTTTTAGACCCATAACAAACCAGATAGATAAAAAGATACTATGCGACAGCTGAAAATTACCCAGTCGATTACTAACAGGAGGGAAAGCCATACTCTTGAGAAATACTTTACTGAGGTAAGTAATGTTCCAATGATTACACCTGATGAAGAAGTGACCCTTGCAAAAAGGATCAAGGAGGGAGATGATCTTGCATTGGAAAAACTGGTTAAAGCAAACCTTCGTTTCGTGGTGTCAGTAGCAAAGCAATATCAAAACAGAAGTTTACCACTCAATGACTTGATCAACGAAGGAAATCTTGGATTGATCAAGGCTGCCAAGAAATTTGACGAAACCAAGGGATTCAAGTTCATCTCATATGCCGTTTGGTGGATCCGACAATCCATTATGCAGGCACTTGCTGAGCAATCAAGAATTGTTCGCTTGCCAATGAATAAGTCCGGTGCGATCAATCAGATCAGAAGGGCATATGCGGAGCTAGAGCAACAATTTGAGCGTGAGCCAACTGAAGAGGAATTGGCCGATATCCTGGATATGAAGCCAAGTGAAGTTCGAAACACACTTGGTGCCGAGGTAAAGCAAATGTCAATGGACGCTCCTTTTGGAGAAGACGAGTCTGGCTCACTTTTGGATGTACTTGAAAACGTTACCACAGGCCCTACAGATGGAAACCTTGTTTTCAATGATTCATTGAAAGTTGAAACCATGAGAGCTTTGTCAACACTGACAGCACGTGAGAGAGAAGTGATCATGATGAGTTTTGGGATTGGATACGACAACCCTTATACTCTTGAAGAAATCGGTGATGCAATGGGCTTGACCCGGGAGCGTGTAAGACAGATCAGGGAAAAGGCATTGCAAAAATTAAGAGAACCTGGAAAAAACAGGAGACTTAAAGAATTCTGTGCCAGCTAAATTGATTAGGAATTAATTTAACCCTGACTGAATCGTCAGGGTTTTTTTATGTCTATAGCAGACCACCTTGCTTATTCGTTAGAAAGAAAAGATCAGGAGCCAAACAAGCGATTGGCGAATCAACTGGTTGCCAATGATGACCGTGCTGGTGTTCATGAAATAGTAGATCTTTTTGATGAGCACAGACCCAGGCGTTTGCTTATGGATGCTATGCTTACACTGGCGTACATAGCTGAGACTAAGCCAGAGTTAATTATTCCACACACGGACTTTCTTCTTTCCAAACTGAAAGATCCTATAGAACGAGTGGGTTGGGGCAGTATGATCGCTTTGGCTCATATCACTCCCCTGGTAGCTGAGAAACTGTACAAAGAACTGCCCAAGGTGTTGGATGCTATGGAAAGGCAAAGTGTTGTCGGACGGGATCATGGGTTTAAGGTCCTTGTGAAACTTTACCAAGTAGATGAATATGCCAATGACCTCATTCATATAATTGTTGAGCAGATTAGCAATGCTCCATCAAACCAATTGGGTCAGTATGCAGAACGAGCAATGACAGCTTTACGTGCTAACCACAAGAAGCTTTTGATAGAAGCGCTTGAGATGCGAAGAGAGGAGCTGACCAATGAATATCACATCAGACGAATAGATAAGAATCTTAAAAAATTGTACAAATGATATCATGGAGTGATTTTGAAAAGGTGGACATGCGGGTAGGAACAATAATCAAGGTTGAGGAATTTCCTGAGGCAAGGAAACCGGCATATATTCTGACGATCGATTTTGGCCCTGAAATCGGCATAAAAAAAAGCTCAGCTCAGATCACCACGCTTTACTCGAAAAAGAAACTTAAAAATGTACAGGTAATCTGCGTGATCAACTTTCCTCCAAAGCAGATTGGTCCGTTTATGAGTGAATGCCTGGTTATGGGCGCTTACAATGAACGCAATGATGTGGTACTTATCCAGCCACAAAGGGAGATCCAGAATGGGGCTAAGATTGGCTAAGGCTTATCCCTCAGCTTCTTGAGTTCATGTACGTACTTAACAAGTATTTCACAGCACTTCTCATAAAGTGTCATTTCTTCCTCATCAACTTATATCCACTACTATGCTTTGGTTGGGGGTTTATTTTGGATTGAACTTCAATAAAATCAAGCAGCCATTTGATCCTCTGCTCAGGAGTCATTTCTTTTTCCTTTTTTTGCGACTTGTGCGAAAGTTCAAACATGACTATCAAAGTTAAAACATTAATCAAGCCAAAATTCATATGCCTCAAATGCACCTTGTTTCATGGAATGTTAACGGGATCCGAGCGATCATCAAAAAAGATTTTCTGAAAGATGTTAGAACAATGGATCCGGATATTATATGCCTGCAGGAAACCAAGGGTCAACCGGAAGAGGTGAAGACTGCTTTACAGTTATTACCAGAGTATTCAGTTGCGGTGAATTCATCAAAGGAGCGAAAGGGATATTCAGGAACTGCTATTTTATCGAAGAAGCAACCCCTGGAAGTATTCTATGATATGGGTATTCAGGAGCATGACAATGAAGGAAGGGTCATAGCCGCAGAATTTGAGAGTTTCTTTATGGTTACGGTATATACACCTAACTCAGGGGAAGGGATGAAACGATTGGAGTATCGATCGTCATGGGATGAAGCATTCAGGAACTATATGCTATCGCTTGAAGAGAAGAAACCAGTGATTATTTGTGGGGATTTAAATGTTGCTCACCGGGAGATTGACCTGGCCAGGCCGAAGGCTAACTACAACAAACAATCCGGATATACTCAGGTAGAAATTGATGGGTTTGACCAGTTATTACAAGGAGGATTTATAGATACCTTTCGTCATTTTTACCCTGAAGAAGTGAAGTACAGTTGGTGGAACTATAAGTACAATGCACGTGCTCGAAACGTAGGATGGAGGATCGATTATTTTTTAGTAAGCCAGCAACTTAAAGACCAGATCAAGGACTCACAGATCTATAATGAATATTTGGGGTCGGACCATTGCCCGGTTGGAGTGAAGATTGAACTTTAAGCAAAACGGCAAGAATTAAGCTAATTGTTAGAGTTATTGGAGGGAAAAAGCTGAAATTGTTGTAGTTCCAAAGCAGTATGAGAAACTCTTTAATCATATCCATCTTAATGCTTCTTTTTTCGGGAGGATTCTGTGCTGCGCAACAACAGGAAATAGACAGCCTGTCTCAACTATTGAAACCGGGCATTTCAAATACGGATCGTGTTGATCTATTCAATGAACTTGCGTTCAATTATGTTTATATAAATGTTGATTCTGCCCTTAGCTATGCAGAACGCAGTGAAAGCTTAGCTGAAGAAATTGATTATAAAAAAGGGATTGCTGTTGCTTATGCTCGTTTTGGGTCTGCTTACTTCAGTAAAGCAGAGGATGATCTCTCTTTGGAATACTACCTTAAAGCGTTAAAGCTGAGTAACGAGATCGGTGATTCGACCAACCTTTCTGTTGTCTATCAGGGGCTAGGGATTATGTATGATATCCTGGGGCAGGAAGAAAAGGCATTAGATACCTTAACAAAAGCGCTTGGAATAGCTCAACGACTAAACCAGGAGAAGTACGAGACACACATCTACCTAAGCCTTTCAGTGGTAAGCCTCCAACTGGATCAGTTTGAAGATGCTCTTAGGTATGTACGGGAATCGCTTGAAATCAGCCGGGCAATTAATTATGCGAACGGAGTGATTGGTGCCTCAAATTTCCTGGCAACGATCTACCTCGAGCAGGGTAAGGATGAGGAAGCTCTTGAATATCTCAATGAGGCTCTCGAGCTGTCAAAAACTAGTGGAAATTTTAAACGAGCCAATTATGCGCTTATCCGAATCGGTAGGATCTACACTAACAGAGGGGAATATGACAAAGCAAGAGAAGTATTGAATGAGGCCGTTGAAATAGTTGAAGGGACGAACCTGACGTCTCATGAACAGGATGCGTATGAGCATCTGTATGTACTGGATACACTTGAAGGCAATTATCCGTTAGCCTTTGAACATTTCATGAAAAATGAAGCGCTAAAGGATACGATCTTCAATACACAGACTGCAAAGCGAATGAGAGAGCTTACAGCCCGACATGAGGCGGAGAAGGCAGAGCAGCGAATTGCATTACTGGAGAGAGATCAACAAATAAAGAGATTGTGGAGAAACATTTTGATTGCAGGTATTATCAGTATTGTAGCGCTGGCAATTGTCATTCTCTATTTCCAAAGGATTAGGAACAGACGAGAACAAAAGTTCCTAGGGCAAAAAATTGAATTTCAGAGTAAGGAACTAGCTTCATACACGATCAATTTTATCCAGAAACGAAAACTCTTTGACAGGGTGGAGGATAACCTGAAAGAAATGGAGAAGTCAGTAGACCATGAATCTATACCTAAGATCAAGCGTATTAGAAATCTTATCAAGCAAAAAGATAATATTGATCGTGACTGGGATGAGTTCAAACTGTACTTTGAAAATGTGCACAAAGACTTCTTCAATGTACTTAAGAGCAAGCATCCTGAGGTTAGTGGATCAGATCTCAAATTATGTGCATTGATCAAACTGAACATGAGTATTAAGGAGATGTCTTCCATCTTAGGTATCTCTCCGGATAGCGTGAAAACTGCTAGACACAGGCTGAGAAAAAAGTTCAACCTTGATCAAAGTGTCAACTTATATGAGTATGTGACCGAAATGGAAAAATCGATTTCATAATCGGAATAGGTCATCCTGCTGATTACTTTTGCCGCAAACATTTCCCCTATGACAAATAAACGGATTCCCCTTCACTCAATTCATGAGCAACTTGGCGGCAAAATGGTCCCTTTTGCCGGATTTGAAATGCCGGTTAGATACAGTTCTGATAAAGAAGAGCATGTAACCGTCCGAAATGGTGTTGGTGTCTTTGATGTATCCCACATGGGGGAATTCATGATCAGGGGACCTCACGCACTGGATCTTATCCAATGGGTTTCTTCAAACGATGCTTCAAAGCTTGAAAATGGCAAGGCCCAATATTCATGTCTGCCCAATGAGTCGGGAGGGATCGTCGATGACTTGCTTGTTTATAGATTCTCTGAAGAGAAATACATGCTTGTAGTCAATGCCTCGAATATTGAAAAAGACTGGAACTGGATCGAAAGTCAAAATAAATGGGGAGCAGAGATGGAAAACGTCTCAGATGATATCGTCTTACTGGCGGTTCAGGGTCCAAAAGCAATCGATGCACTGCAGAAGCTTACGGATGTCAATCTTAGTGAGATCAGTTTCTACACTTTCAAATCAGCCATTTTAGCAGACGTTGAAATGGTGATCTCTGCTACCGGATACACTGGAGCCGGAGGTTTCGAGCTTTACATAACCAAAGAATATGCTGAAGCGGTTTGGAATAAGATTTTCGAAGCAGGAAAGGAGTTTGATATCAAGCCCATCGGATTAGGAGCACGGGATACCTTGAGATTAGAGATGGGGTATTGTTTGTATGGCAATGACATCACCGATGAAACTTCACCATTGGAAGCTGGATTGGGTTGGGTGACGAAGTTTTCCAAGGAGTTTGTCAACTCACAATCATTGGCCGCACAGAAAGAAGCGGGTGTTACGAGGAAACTCGTGGGGTTTGAAATGATCGACAAAGGAATACCCAGGCAGGGATATGAAATTGTGAACTCAAACGGCGAGGTGATCGGTCAGGTAACATCGGGGACCATGTCTCCTTCACTGAATAAAGGGGTCGGAATGGGGTATGTCACAGTTGAGCATAGCAAATCCGAAACCGAGATCTTCGTCCAGGTGAGAGGGAAGAATTTGAAGGCACAGGTCGTTCGACCACCGTTTTTGAAATGAGAGGTACCTTTGAGGTATGATTAAGGAATTCGAAGAAGTAAGGAAAGAATTCGAGAAACTTCCGAAGGCAAAGCAAAAGGAACTTAGCCAGAAATGGTTGGATGAGATAAAGTGGCAGATTCGTTTTCAGAATTCCGAGGATGAACTTTTAACACTAGCCAATGAGGCATTGGAGGAGTATAAGCGTGGGGGGACGGAAGATCTTTAGTTGAATTCGGTCACTACACACCGATTCTGAAAACTGCGAAAAAGACTTCCAGTAGATATCCAAAAAAGGACAGAAGAAGCTTATAGGATTTGGAGAAAAGATCCACATTATCCATCCCTTCAGTTTAAGGAAATTCATTCTAAAATTCCAATCTACTCGATTAGGATAACGCTTTCGTACAGAGCCTTGGGGCACCTTGAAGGAGATACCATGATCTGGTTTTGGATTGGGAGCCATAATGATTACGACCAATTAATTGCTTCATTAAAATGAGAACGATTGAAGTTTGCTTATCTCCTGAATTGGTTCATCAAAACCAATTTGAAGGAAAAATCGCTGTTGTTGTTGATATTTTTCGCGCTACCTCCTGTATTGTCACTGGCTTAGCTAGTGGCTTGGAGGCGATCAGGCCGGTAGGAGAAATAGAGGAGTGCCTTGAACTTGGCAAAAAAGGGTATTTAACGGCCGGTGAAAGAGGAGGTGTTAAGATCAAGGATTTTGATATGGGAAATTCACCATTTGAATATCAATCTCCAGAGGTAAAAGGCAGGAAAGTGGCCATTTCAACGACCAATGGATCACAGGCTATTTTGAAATCTTCTCAGGCAGAAGAAATTCTCATTGGATCGTTTTTAAACCTCGAAGCAATTGCTGAGTACGTCTTGGAATCCAAAAAAGATGTCATCATACACTGCGCCGGCTGGAAGGGAACCGTTAACCTGGAGGACACACTTTTTGCCGGGGCGCTGATCGACGAGTGTGCGGAAGAAATGGAAACATCCGGAGATTCTGCGGTACTAGCTCATCAGGTCTTCATCGGCAATCACGATAACTTATTGGGACTCGGGAAACAATCCAGTCATGCTGAACGGCTGTCAGGTTTTGGAGTAGAAAAAGATCTGGAATTTTGCATGGAGCTCAACACGTACCCAATTGTTCCTAAACTAATAGATGGAGAGCTAACTCTTTAGTTTCGGGTTTTCGAGATGCCTGGTAGCATCCCTGGTACTTTTCTTTTCAATGTTCTTTTTTAATGCCTCTGTCAGATCGACACCCGTTTGATTTGCCAGGCAGATCAAAACCCAAAGAATATCCGCCATTTCATCTCCAGGATCATGATCCTTTTCTGAGGGCTTAAAGGACTGCTCACCGTACTTCCTGGCCATGATCCTAGCCAACTCACCTACTTCTTCAGTCAGGATGGTCATATTTGTCAGCTCACTGAAATACCTTACCCCCTTAGACTTGATCCATTGATCAACCTCAGCCTGTGCCTCCTGGATGGTCATCAATTCAATATGTTATCGTTTTCGTGCTTGATCTCAAAGCCTTCCTGATCAAGTTTTGACATGAAGAACTGAAGTCTGGATTGTTCTTCTCTCATCAGGGAATCAAGGTCAGGCTCAAATTCCTCAAAATGTTCATGAGGAAAACGTTTACCAGGCTTGTAATGATCTTCCCAGAATAAGGCCTCTACAACCTTGTTTCCACGGTAGTAGTATTTGAATTCTTCTGCAAGCTGCTCATCCATGAAATTGATCATATGGCCTGAAAAGATCGGCTGGTTATTCTCGAAGTAGAAATAATCGTCACGCTCGAAATGAGGTGTGCGGATAATTCCAACCAACTTCTGAATTCGCCCTTCCATTAAATATCCACGTACTTTGAATGTGGAATCTCCGCTAATAAAATCATCTTCTATAATGGAGATCCTATGATTGTGATCAATGTTCTTGACTTTGTGATCAATCGCCTCTACCAGTTTTCTGTTCTCCTTTTTTATTTCAGGACTACAAGCCACAAGAAAGGCCACAATGCCAATGGTTATTAAGCTTCGCATGTCAGGTTATTTTTAGGAAAAGTTAATGATTTCCTCATTCTCTTCTCTGGTATGTTTCCATCTATTGTGAGTCCACAGATAATCTGCAGGATGATCCCTGATACTCCGCTCAGTCTCTTCGATGTATCGTTGAAGAATAGCAAGATCCCCTTTTTGATAAGGAGGTTCACCTATGGGTATCATTTCCACGTGGTAATGCCCTCTTTTAGTGCGTGTCATTCTACCAAAAACAGCTGGTGCCTGCATCAAATAGGGTAACGTGACAAGTCCGGGATAGAAATCCGTCTCCTGGTTGAAGAAGTAGGACCAATGAACATGGTCTCTCGGAGGAGATTGATCTGCTACTAATCCTATGATTCGATGGTCGTCAATCAGTCTTATGATCTCTCGGGCTGCAAAGTCTTTCGAGATGGGTCGACCACCAAAACGTGAACGCAATTTGTAGATGAAATCGTCTGCTTTCTTATTTTGAAGAGGCTTGTAAATCACATCACCAGGAACACTTAACTGACTCCTGCTGGCCAATGCCATCCACTCCCAGTTACACTGATGAGAAGCAAAGAACAGGATGGGCTTTCTTTTTTCTTTTAAATCAAAAAAGATCTGGGTTCCACTAAAAGTGACTCGCCTGGCTAATTCCTTTTCGCTGATTGAATAAGACTTCAGCGCCTCTACCACAACATCCGCAAAGTTTCGATAGAATTTGTTTGCAATTTTTTCGAGTTCCTTTTTGCTTTTTTCCGGGAAAGCCTTTGCCAGGTTTTTGAGGACCAACTTCCTTCGGTAAAAAAAACTTAGCGGAATCGCCAAAACGGAAGATAACCCGTACAAAAGCCACAAGGGTGACTTTGAAATCAATTTGAGGAGAAAAAACATGAAGTCAGTTGAACAAAAGAATTGGAATTCCGTGCATATCAGCAAACAAAAAAACTAAAACTTATGAAATCTCTTAAAACGCTAGCCTTTTTGTCACTGAGCCTACTAATCGCTTTTTCTGTAAATGCCCAAAATGATAAAAGCAACAGACCTAGTCCACCGGCAGAGGTGACCAAGGAAGTGAATGGGAAGACGATCACGGTTAACTACAGTAAGCCATCGAAAAGAGATCGTGAGGTCTTTGGAAAGTTGGTTCCTTATGGAAAAGTGTGGCGTACGGGTGCCAATGAATCATCCTGGATTGAATTTTCAGGTGATGTAGAAGTAGAGGGTAAAAAAATAGCTGCTGGAAAGTATGGTCTGTTTACTATTCCGGGAGAAGATGAATGGGTCATCATTTTCAACAAAACATGGAATAAGTGGGGAGCTTTCTCTTACAACGAAGGAGATGACGTACTACGTGTAACTGCTAAACCATCGAAAGGAAGTCTTACAGAAGTATTTGACATCAGTATTGAGGATAGCGGGGATGTTGTATTGGCATGGGATGAAACAAAAGTTTCGTTCTCCGTTCGATAAGAAAATTGGATTTGGGCAGAGTATCAAGGTACTCTGCTCATTCCTTATAGAAGGTTCAATACCTGTTCCTTGATCTTCTCAAGGTCGTCCTTCATGACCACCACCGTTTGTTGTATTTCAACATGGTTCGCTTTGGAGCCGATCGTATTGATCTCTCTTCCAATCTCCTGAGCGATAAACCCTAATTTTTTTCCCGATTGTTCCTCTTTCTTAAGTACATCGATGAAGTAGTTTAGGTGTTGTCTTAGACGGACGATCTCTTCTGTGATGTCTATTTTCTCCAAATAGTAGATCAATTCCTGTTCAAAACGATTATCATCTACCTGCACTTTGTCCCTGATGTCATCCAGGTTCTTTTTTAATTTATTCCTGATTTCCGCAGATCTTCCATCATCGGACTGCTCAATATTTTTTAATCCTTCCGAAATGTTGGAGATGTACTCTTCCAGCTTCCCTTCAAGCACACTGCCTTCTTCACTTCTAAATGTCGAGCATTGACTGCAAGTTGCTTTAAGGCTTTCCATTACCTGGTCCCAGGGGATTTCCTCTGCGTCAAACTCTTGCTGAAGTAATACCTCCGGAGCTTGTAGTGCTAATTCAAATAGGTTATTCTCATTCTGTCCGACTTCAGTTGCCAGGGATTTGAATTTCTTGTAGTAGGCCTTGAACAAAGCCTCATCAACCCTAACGTCCGTGTCTTCGGCTTCTGTAAGAGACAATTCAATCGAAAGCATGATCTTTCCCCGCTTAAGAAGGTCTGAGATCAGGTTACGGATATCTGATTCTTTTACTGCAAATTCTTTTCCATAACGTGGCGTGAAGTCAAGAAACTTACTGTTCAGCGTTTTTACTTCCGACTTGATAAGGAAATTTTTGAACGTGCGTTCGTCACGCCCGTAACCGGTCATCGATTGTTGCATACCCGCAAAATTACCATAAGGACTAAAAGTCGAGTCCTAAAGTGAAATAGAAGCGATAGCGACCTATCTCTCCATCGACATAAGGTCGTGCAGCATCAAACTTGATGTAGTAGCCAAGCAAGACAGTCCTTAAGCCAAAACCAACCCCAC
Organism: Cyclobacteriaceae bacterium; assembly: GCA_965267415.1. Taxonomy (GTDB): domain Bacteria; phylum Bacteroidota; class Bacteroidia; order Cytophagales; family Cyclobacteriaceae; genus Ekhidna. Next base: position 3,259,949 of record OZ253955.1, read on the forward strand.
CGAGCCACGGGTTTTGAAATTTTACAATCTCGGCGACAAACGGATTATTCTCCCGCTCGAATCGTTGCGTAATGGGCCTTCCTTCGGTGAATGGAGGTTTCCCGGTCCAAACAGAGCCAATGTCAACAAAACTGATCAGTTGAAAATTTCGGAGAAAGTTTGATTTAATTGGTCCGTTGCTTAGGTATTGGAATATTGGGATTCTCAATTCTGAGTTGAGTACCAATGCATTTCTCCCGAATGCTTCATTATAATCCAGTCCTCTTAAGTTAGTAGCAAACTCATTAAAGAACAGGTCTGAGTTGTCAATCTCGTTGGTGACCTGTAATGGATCGTTAGGTCCCTGGGAATCACTTTGAGCGAACAGCCAGTTATCCATTCCTCCCAACATGTAAACTTTTGCAGAGGGACCCATCTGTTTACCATAGAGCACTCGGTTTGCCCATGTTATTTCTCTGTGTATTTTTTGATAGTGTCTGAAATCAAAACGGAGATTGCTGAAGTTCCTTCTTGAATCCGTTGAATGAAAGTGAGAGGTATATTCGATCAATGCCCTGGTACCATGGTATAGATTGAATTCCTTTTCAATGGTATTATCAAATATCAATGCTGCGCTTGCTCCGGCGTAGTTGTTTTCGCTATTCGGGGCAAAGCCTTCAGGCGTTTCCCCTTTTACAATCTGATAATTCTGATTGTTAAACGTTGTAGTCGTAACAAACGAAGAAATCTCACCTCTAAAAGTGTGAGTGAGTGGAACAGAGCCCGTAAGTTCTACACGGTTCAACTTGTACTTGTGCCGAATATCCTCTTCAGAGTTTTGTTGTTCAATCAAATATGTTTTCCGGTCAATTCTAAACTTGAAATCCATCCAATACTTCAGGTAATGCAACTCAGCAAAAACGTCTCCTTGCTGGAGATTTGTTTTCAACAAGGCTCCACCTTTGATCTTATAGTTTTCAAGAACATCATTGATTTCAACTTCGGTGAACGCCATGAAATTCCGGTAGGGATCCCATAGGAAAGAGGTGATCACGTTATTGAAGGTGAATCTAGGAACGTAAGGAATAGGACCTACCCGTTCAGTCTCCCGCTCGAAATTCCGGTACTTGGAGAAGAATGATTCCGGTTGAAACTGCTGCGGCTCATCTTCATCTTCGAAAGAATAGTTATCCGTATCGATCCAATCCGGGTTGGCTTCAAATTCTTCCTCCTCTTCATCACTGTCAAACACGAAATTGTCAACATCAAATGTCTGAAGTTCCGGTTTTTCTTCTTCCTCCGGTTCTTCCTCTTCCGTCTTTTGATTTTCAATCACACGAGACACGACCATTAAGGCATTCTCACGTCTTCTCCTTGGTGTTTCCGGGGTGAACTTGTTGGTGCTAAGATCAATTTCCTTGTCAAGGAAGACTTTCTCCTTCCCTTTATCCAACATGATATAGCTAATTCTGTCCGGATCGAAATGCAGGTCAAAAGCGGAGATACTCTTGTCGAAATTGGTGACCTGGATCGCTGTGGAGTCTCTGAAACTATACCTGAAAACATTCGAAATGCCACGCTGATCACTCAGGTAGTACATTTCATCCGTTCCCTTCATGTATGGGCTTCTTTCCTCACTAAGTGAATTGGTGATCCGATAGAAGCTATTGGTCGTAGTGTCCAAATCATAAAGGAAGAGATTGAAGTTACGATCAAGCGTCTCGAACGGCACCTTATCTACCGAAATAGAATCGTTAACTCTGTTGGAAGAAAAGATTATAGCTGCTGTACCTGGAATAAAAACAGGGTCCAGGTCATCATAAACATCCCTGGTGATCCTTCTCAGGGCGTTTCTACGCATACTGATCAGGAAGAGATCATTTTGTCCATCGATATCGCCGGAAATAACCGCTAACCTACCATTGTCATTGAATGAAAAGCTTTCAATTTGTCTGAATCGGTTAAGGGGTTTCTGAGATTTTTTTCCGGTTTCAAGATTGAAGGTATTGAGATATAAAAATCCTCTTTTAAATAAGACTACTCCTAACGTAAATGAATCTTGCCAATCAAGCAGTGGCAAGGCAGTATCTACATCTTGTCCGTTGATTCGATAACCACCTTCCGTGATTTTCCGCACTCGCCCATTCTCAACATCCTGGACGAAAACCTGGTATTTTCCATTTTTAAGAGTGGCATATGCGACCTTGTCAGCATCATTGTTAAATCTAACACTAGACTTGATCAGGTCCTTATTGCCACCGATCTTGTCAATGATCTTTTCCCGATCTACCGCTGTATAGCTTTCTGCCACCTCTTCGCTTTGAGATAGGTAATAATTCTGCCAGTCATTAAGGAAGGTTTTAAAGGATACCCCAAGTGTATTTGCAATACTGTTTTCTTCCTTTCGGATAATTCGGGTGAGGTTAAGAATATTGGAAATATTGCTTTCTCCGTACTTTACCGCGATGTAATTCCAGATACTTTGACCTATGATCGGAGCTGATTCCTTGTCGATCTTTTTGAGCTTCTTGATCTTCTTTCTTCCCATATAATCCCGCACATAATCATCCATTTCTTTGGTCCAACCGTAGGACATGTATCGGGCAGCTCCCTCAATGAACCATTCAGGAAGTGTAAGCAGGTAACTGTTTTGAAAGATCTCGGCCAAACTTCCGCCATACATCATATCCTGGATGAGTGTGCTGTTGAGCTTATAGAAAAGTTCTTGCTTGAATTCAACTGCTTTTCCAGGGTAAGCTACCTCAACCTGGAGTTTCACAAAGTCAGTCCTTCCGCCAATGGTATACACCGCTCCGTCAATGCCAATATTGCTTTGCTGCAAATCATGAATGGAATTATAGATCAGGATCTTGGTCTTATTGTAAGGGGCGTATCCCAGCTTATCTGTCAGGTTGACAAACTCCTCTTCAAGGAAGTCTATGGCTTCCAACGCATACTCCTGTCCTCCCGGATAGTAGTAGACATCAAAATTGTTGGTACTGTAGTAATACCAGTCAAACTTCTTATACTGTATCCTGTTTTGACCAAAAGGAGTCGTATAGTGTTGCCCAACTGCCGTTGTGACAAGTAAAAGAAAAGCTACTTTAAAAAACCCTTTGAACATCTGCTTCTTCGTCAATCGCTGAACTTCCTTCCAAATAATCTACGTATTGGGTAGCAAAATATGGTGTTAATGAAACACCTTTAGTGCCAAAACCATTAAAGATACCTAATGTTTCTTTTTTTGGATGCAGCCCAATAAAAGGCCTTCGATCATATGTCGCCGGCCGAATACCTGCACGCTTATCTATTATTCGATAAGATCCGGTATATAGTTTACTTAAACGTTGCGTTAAGTTTATAATTCCATCTTCTTGTGGTTCAAATGTCAGTTTAGAGTGGTCATAGGTAGATCCAACGGTGAAATAGCCATTCTTTGGTACCATGAACACTCCTCGATTAATGATGTAGTCAGCTGGAATTCCAATTTCAACATCGATCACTTCTCCTCGAACCGGTTTGAATGGTAGATCCTTCCAATAGGGATTGGAAGTATTGGGGCCCTCGCAAAAAATAACCTTGTTAGCTTCCCACTGATCGTAGTTAACGATACCATTGTTGAAATCAAGTAGTTCGTAATCAAACCTCGAATTAAGGTAAACTTCTTTTTTGACCAGATAATTTCTGAAAGAAGTAAGGAGCTTGGGTAAGTCAACATAGCCTGAATAGTTGAGTATGACTCCTCCTATTTCATCCGACAAACCAACTATCCCAAGAGGATCATGACGTACTTGCTTGATGTATGCTCTGAATTCTTCATCTTTTTTTCTGCTTTCCCAATCATTACCCTCTTCGACGGAAACAAAGGGGCGATAAATTGGTAACAAGTGAAAGCAGGTGTCTTCAATGGCCTGTTCTATTTCATGGTATCTCGAAGAAAGAGATGGAAAAAGCCGATCGGCGATCCATGTTTTGACCATCTTCCTGCCAGTAATAGGGTTAAACAAACCAGCCGCAACGAGACTTGCGGTGTTTTCACTTTCATCATTAATTACAAGGATCTTATATCCTCTTTTTAGCAATTCAAAGGACAGCCAGGTACCTGCTATGCCCTGACCAACAATGATATAGTCAACCTTTCTCCGATCCACTTTAATTTTACACGCCTGAAAAGGGCCTCAAAGCTAGTCATATGCGCATAAAATCGTTTGTCTTTAATCCGTTCCTGGAGAACACGTATGTGGTCTCATCAGATGCAGGTAATGCGCTCATTTTTGATCCGGGCTGTTACGAGAATTTTGAAGTAAAAGAGATCTGTGATTACATCGAAGAAGAAGAATTGACCGTTCAGGCAATAATCAATACCCATTGTCACATTGATCATGTGTTAGGTAATGAAGCTTTGAAAAACAAATTCAATTGCCCGTTGAAAATTCCTGTCAACGAGGAAGAGATCTTTCATGCAGTGGTCGCTTATGCACCTCAATGGGGAATTACCAGGTATGAGCATGCTGCAATTGATGAGTTTCTCAAAGAAGGAAAAACGTATCAACTGGATGAAGTATCGTTAGAGTTGATCGAAGTACCTGGTCACTCTCCAGGCCATTTGGTTTTCTATGAAAAAGAGGAAAAAGTCATTATTGGAGGAGATGTTTTGTTTAGAGAAAGCATAGGAAGAACAGATCTGCCAGGGGGGAATCATGATGATCTTCTGAGAAATATTAAGGAAAAGCTGTACACACTTCCCGATGATGTGACCGTCTATCCCGGACACGGCCCTGAAACGACCATTGGGTATGAAAAGGTCAACAACCCCTTTGTAAGAGGATGAAGAAGCATATCCCAAATATTCTCACAAGTCTTAACCTGGCGATTGGTGTTGTAGGAATTTTTTATGTTCTCACAGTCGATAGCACCTATGCTTTCTATTTCGTGATAATAGCTGGCATTTTTGACTTTCTTGATGGTTTTGCAGCCAGGTTACTTGGAGTGAGCTCGGAAATTGGAAAGCAGTTGGATTCACTGGCAGATGTGATCTCGTTTGGGCTGCTTCCTGCCTTTTATATGTTGCAATCCTTACTGGCCATTTCAGAGTTTTATTGGATTGCCATTTTGATAGCCGTATTTTCTGCATTGCGTTTGGCTAAATTCAATATCGATGATTCTCAGTCGGATAGTTTTGAAGGTCTTCCTACACCTGCCAACGCAATCATGTTAACCTCTCTTGTATTCTTGCCAGTTGAGCTTAACGAAATTACGCTGATAGGAATTTGTTTGATGTCTTGTCTTTTGTTGGTTTCCAGGTTGAGACTTCTTGCATTGAAGTTTAAATCGTTTGGGTGGAAAGACAACCAGTCTCGCTGGATCTTTTTGGGAGCTTCTATCATCCTCCTGATCGTCTTTCAATCGACATTTCTTCCAATTCTAATTCCATTTTATATAGTTATGTCAGTCTTCTCGACTGTTCTATCAAAGTGAGCTATTTAGTATGAAATTTTGGAGAAAAAATAGCGTTCCAACTAACGTGAAAGGTTTAACCTTCCTATTCTCCTTTTTAATTGCTCAATTCAGTTGGTCCCAGTCGTCTGTATTGGCTAACGGACAGTGGTACAAGATAGCTATTACAGAATCCGGAATTTATAAGCTGGACCTGTCAGCTCTGACACAATTAGGTTTGGATGCCAGCTCAATAAATCCACAACAGATCCGATTATATGGTAATGGTTTGAAAGGCACCTTACCTCAACCAAACAGTGAGGCTCGGCCTGTTGACCTGATTGAAAATGCTATCCGCGTCATAGGTGAATCCGATGCTTCCTTTGATGCAAATGACTACATCCTTTTTTATGCGCAGGGACCAGACAAAGTAGAGTGGACAGAAAATGGATTGGATTATGAGAAAAACATTTACTCAGATACTGCTTATTACTTTCTGACGACTGGCTCACAGGCAGGAAGTAGAATGGTATCTAAAGCAAGCTTACCTGGATCAGGAACTGCTGTTACAACATTTGATGACTATGTTGTTTTTGAAGATGAAGTTAACAACATCCTGAGCTCGGGAAGGGGCTGGTATGGAGACCTGCTCGATAACGGCGAAATAGTCCAATTCACTCAAAGTATTGAAGGTGTCGCTTCCCCAATTGAATTGGTGATAAGTGGAGTCAGTCAGTCACCGGAAAGTAACACATTTGATGTTGTTGCTAACGGAGCTTCCATTGGCTCGTTGAACTTATCTAATATTCCAAGCGGACCAGGAACGACTTATAGCATTAAGGCAATGCAGGCTACCGATACTTTTGCCATTAGTCAATCCGAGAATATTGATCTTCGGGTGACGTTTGATGGCAACTCCCCAAGTGGTCGTGGATACCTGGATTTTTATGCAATGACTTTCGAACGCCAACTCAGGCTTTACGATAATGCTACCTTCTTTAGAACCAATGCAAACCTGGGCGGACTTATCAATTATCAGGTAAGCACTAATCAAGGTGTTGAAATCTGGGATGTAACGGATCCAACTAATGTTCAGGTACAGGCTCATAGTCAATCAGGAGGAATCGTTTCGTTTCAGTCTCAATCAACTGAGGTGGAAGAGTATGTTACGTTTACCGGATCAGACTTTGATATACCCATTTTGTTAGGAGGGGTAGAAAATCAGGATTTGAGAGGGTCCACGAATTACGATGGAATTATTATTGTTGACGAGCTTTTCTTGTTTGAAGCCGAACGACTGGCACAATTCCATCAAACCAATGATCAGCTCAGTATAGCGATCGTCACTCCAGAGCAGATCTATAATGAGTTCTCTTCAGGAAGACAAGATATCACAGCCATTCGTGATTATGCAAAGCATGTGTTTGAAGGGGGGCGGCTGAAGTACTTGTTGTTATTTGGTGATTGTTCTTTTGACTATAAGGCTCGAGTAACCAACAATACCAACTTCGTTCCTACTTATGAGTCCCGAAACAGTTTTCACCCAATTTTCAGTTATTCCTCTGATGACTACTATGGGTTTTTCGAAGATGATGAAGGTGAATGGGTAGAAACAGAATTGGGTGATCATTCCCTTGAAATTGGGATTGGAAGGTTACCGGTGAAAACAATTGAGGAAGCTGCTACGGTGGTAGATAAGATCATTTATTACTCCACGAGTTCAAATACACTAGGGAAATGGCGAACCCAGCTTGCTTATGTAGCTGACGATGGAGATAATAACATTCATGCGGTTCACGCGGATTCATTGTCCGCACTTATTGACTCTACGCATTCTGAATATCGGATAAATAAGTTATTGCTGGATGCATTTAACCAGGAGGTTGGAGCTACAAGTGAAACGTCTCCTGAGACTACCAGGGCGATTAAGGCTAGAATAAAAGAAGGAGCGTTCGCTATAAATTTTATTGGGCATGGCAATGAACAACTTTGGATGGAAGAGCAGGTTCTGACCAATACACTTATCGATAATCTAACCAACAGAAACAGGATGCCCATATTCGTTACCGCTACCTGTGAATTTGGACGATACGATAGTCCGATCGTTGTGTCAGGTGCAGAAAGGCTCTTATTAAATGAGAATGGAGGGGCCATCGCACTTTTAACTACCAGTCGTCCGGTTTTTGCAAATACCAACTTTGCATTGAATGAGGCCTTTCACAGAAACTTCTTTAGAGAAGAAGGTGGAAGTAAGCTTAGGCTCGGAGACATTATTCGCTACACGAAAAATGAAGGACTCGAAGGAGCAGTAAATCGGAATTTTACACTTCTTGGTGATCCCATGCTGTCTCCGGCATTTCCCGAATTTGATGTGGAGATCACAGAATTTCAAGGGGAAGTCGATACGCTTAGTGCTTTGGAGGAAGTCACTTTGACAGGCACTGTAGTTGATCAGCCCGGATTCAACGGGATCCTCAATGTGGTCATCTTCGATGAAAAACAAACATTCAGAACCAAGGGGCAACAAAGCGATCCTTATAACTATGAAGTTAGAAGTAATGCCTTGTTTCGAGGTGAAGCAACTGTGAATGACGGAGAGTTTTCATTCACGTTTGTAGTGCCAAAAACGATTTCCTACCAGTATAACCAAGGTAAATTGAGCCTGTATGCCTGGGACGAAGACAGTAATGTAGATGCTTCCGGCACCTCAAGAAATTTCGTAATCGGTGGGACCAACCCCGACGCGCCTGGAGACAATACACCTCCATCAATCCGAATGTACCTGAATGATGAGTCATTTGTAAATGGAGCCACAGTGGCGCCTTCTTCTTTATTAATAGCTCATTTGTCCGATGAAAATGGAATTACAACTTCAGGAAATGGATTGATCCAGGGTATCTCACTTCGGCTTGGAGAAGAAACCATCAGCGTTAATGAGTTTTATACTTCGGATCTGGATACCTATCAAAGCGGGACGGTTGTATACCCGCTTCAGGACCTTGCTCCTGGTGATTACACTTTAACGCTTAGGGCATATGATACTCATAACAACCTGAATACCTCCAGTATTCAGTTTACGGTTTCTGATGAATCCTTTATCTCATTGTTCAATCAGGTTACTTATCCGAATCCGGTCTCAGAATCGGCTACTTTCTCTTTTGAGCATGACCGTGAAGAACAGGATCTTGATATCTTGCTTGTCGTGTACAACGCCAAGGGTGAAATTGTTAACAGGACTAACTATGAATTTGAGAACAGTGACCGCTTGGTGGAATTAAACTGGAATGCACGGACTAACTCAGGGCAAAGACTAAATAGAGGATTATATTTCTATCGTTTGATTGTAAAGAGTAGATTTGATGGCGCGGTAAAAGAAATAGCTAATAAACTCGTTATCGTTAACTAGAAACCTAACTGTTGTGAGTATTATAAAGAAATTTGCCACTCAATTGCCACTAAACATTGTAAGTTTGACAGCTTTTTCTAAAAAATACCGAATGGATTATTTGCCGAAGAAATCTTTAACGATTCTTCTATGTGTGGTGGCCGTACAATCAATGGCACAATCCTCTTTTATTGCAGGTCAGGATAGTCTGAGAAATCCAATTACCGTTGCGGTTCCATTTTTGAATTTTGCTCCTGATAGCCGTGCATCTGCCATGGGAGATGTTGGTGTAGCTACAAGTCCGGATGCAAATAGTGCACACTGGAACAATGCTAAACTAGCATTCATCGATACTGATCTTGGGTTTGCATTTTCATATTCTCCATGGCTTGGAAATATTGTTGATGACATGTCTCTCAACTACCTGACTTTCTACAAGAAAATTGACCAGACCCAAACGTTTGGCGCATCTATGCGCTACTTCGATCTAGGCGAGATTGCGTTGTTCGACGAGTTTGCTAATCCAAATGGAGTCGAAAATCCTAGTGAACTCGCCGTGGACGGAACCTATTCCAGAAAGCTCACAGAGAATATGGGGGTAGGTGTAACACTCCGATTTATTTGGTCAAATCTGGCAGGAAATATCACCGGGGCTCCGGATGCAAAAGCGGGAACGAGTGTTGCAGTTGATTTGGGATGGTACTATACCAAACCAATTTTGTTGGGGGGTAAAGATTCTGAACTTTCGTTAGGAGCACATATCTCCAATATTGGTCAAAAAATTACCTACAGTACTGAAAGCAATGAGAACTTCATACCAGCTAATTTGAGACTGGGCACAGCCTTTAAAACCAACCTGGATCAGTTCAATACGATCACATTTGCTTTTGACATAAATAAGTTACTGGTTCCATCACCTCCGATCTATCTGACAGATGCTAATGGCCAGATCGTTACAGATGCAAACGGCAACAATATCATTCAAAGTGGAAAGGATCCTAATCGATCGCTTCTCTCAGGAACTTTTGGTTCTTTCGGAGATGCTCCAAGAGGATTTTCTGAGGAGCTGGAAGAGTTGACCTACTCCATTGGTGCAGAATATTGGTATCGCAATGTCTTTGCAGCAAGAATGGGATACTTTGCAGAGCATGAAAACAAGGGGTCACGGAAATACTTCACAGTAGGAGCCGGGTTCAGATATCAGATCTTTGGTTTTGACTTTTCTTATCTGATCCCTCAGGTGCAGAATAATCCACTTGCGGATACCTTGAGAATTTCATTACTCTTTGGGTTAGATAACTCAACCGATCAGACGGGCAATTAAATTATTTTCCAGGGACTAATTGAAGGGCTACAGCCATAGGTTGTTGTTAGCTTCTTTCTATTTTTGGCCCTTAATTAAAATCGATGGGCCAACTTTCTAAAAGAATACTCAACATTCGCGAATCCGCAACACTTCAGATGGCAGCAAAAGCTCGCGAAATGAAGCAGCAAGGCATTGATGTTATCAGTCTAAGTTTGGGTGAGCCGGATTTCAAAACGCCAGGCCATATTCAGGCAGGAGCCATTCAGGCAATAAATGAAGGAAAGTATTTTGCTTATCCACCGGTAAACGGCTACCTCGATCTCAGGCAGGAGATCTCAAAGAAATTTAAGCGGGATAATGATTTGGATTATTCACCCGATCAAATTGTTGTATCGAATGGAGCAAAACAGTCCATTGCGAATGTTTTCATGGCTATCCTGGACCCTGGTGACGAAGTGGTGGTATTCACTCCATACTGGGTCTCTTACTCCGCAATGATCTTGCTCGCCGATGGAAAACCTGTTTATGTCAAGGGAACTTTCGATAATGATTTCAAAGTAAGTGCCGAACAATTGAAACAGGCAATTACTGAAAAAACCAAAGCGATCATTTTTTCATCACCATGCAACCCCACCGGTTCTGTTTTCTCGAGGGAGGAATTACAATCCATTGCCGACGTGCTAAAAGATTATCCTGATATTGTAGTGGTGGCCGATGAGATCTATGAATACATCAACTATGCTGGAAAGCATGTGAGCATTGGTACATTGGAAGGAATGCTTGAGCGGACAGTTACCGTCAATGGATTCTCTAAAGGTTACGCAATGACCGGGTGGAGAGTTGGCTACATTGGAGCTCCGCTATGGATCGCCAGGGCTGCCAATAAAATGCAGGGCCAGTACACCTCCGGAAATAGTTCTATTTCGCAACGGGCAGCTTATACCGCACTAACAGGCCCTATTGAACCTTCCCAGGAAATGGCGAAAGCATATCGCTCTCGAAGGGATATGGTATATGAACTTCTGAAAGAGATCCCCGGCTTTGAAGTGAACATGCCTGAGGGTGCTTTTTACTTTTTTCCTAATGTCAAATCATACATTGGTAAATCTTACGGGGATACCATGATCGAGAGTGTTGGAGATCTTTGTCTGTATCTTCTTGAAGATGCACATGTTTCTCTTGTCACAGGTGAAGCGTTTGGTGATCCGGATTGTTTACGATTGTCATATGCTGCTTCTGAGGAGGAGTTGAAGACAGCCATAGAAAAAATGAAAACTTCTTTAGCTAAACTTACCTGATGGAACCTAAGTCAATTGCAGAAATATTTGAAGCTTTCAAAGACAAGACCGTCCTGGTGATTGGCGATGTAATGATCGATTCATACCTGTACGGTAATGTAAAGCGGATCTCTCCGGAGGCTCCCGTACCGGTTTTAAGTGTAAGCAAAAGAGAAAAGCGATTAGGCGGAGCAGCTAACGTAGCAATGAATATTCAGGCGTTAGGGGCGACACCCATTTTATGTTCGGTAGTTGGGGACGATAAAGATGGGTTGGCTTTCGAGCAGCTTCTTGAATATGAAAAGATGTCTTCCAAAGGCATCATTAAGAGTCAAAACAGACTCACCACGATAAAGCATCGAATTCTATCTGGGTCACAGCACTTACTTCGGGTGGATTCAGAAGACACACACGCACTGATCGACCTGGATCGTAAATCGCTGCTTCATCATATCAAAAACCTTATTGAAGAAAGTGACCTGATCATTTTTGAAGATTACGATAAAGGGACGATTGATCCAACGCTCATTTCTGAGACGATCAAGCTTGCCAAGGAAAAGAATGTTCCGACCGCTGTGGATCCGAAGAAGCGCAACTTTCTGAGTTACCTAAATGCTACTTTGTTCAAACCAAACCTTTCGGAGCTTAAGGAAGGATTAGGTATTGATTTCGATGTGAAGGACACGGGTCAATTGAAGGATGCAGTTAAGCAGCTCAATAAGGAGATTAAAGCTGAAAATGAACTGGTCACGCTCTCAGAGCATGGTATCTATTATCAATCAGAGAAGGAATCAGGAAAACATGACGCTCACTTGAGAAGCATATCGGATGTATCCGGCGCTGGTGATACGGTCATAAGTATCGCTGGTCTTGCATTGACCTTAGGACTTCCATTGTCTTTTATAGCAGAACTGGCGAATTTGGGAGGTGGCATTGTTTGTGAATCTCCTGGTGTTGTTCCTATCGACAGGGCGCGGTTAATGAAAGAAGCTGAATCCAATCCCATCCTCGCAAAATATTTTTAAATTGGTTGGGATGCTATGACGAAGTATTCCCTGATCGCTGCATTTTTTCTCTGTGGTCTTTCTGGCTTTAGCCAAAAAGCAGTTGAAGGAATTCTTGACCTATCAGCAGTAGATCTAAGAGATTCTTTCCATGAAATATCAGGTGAGTGGGAGTTCTACTGGGAGACGCTGGCAGACCCAAACGAACTTGATCACCTAGAAAAAGATCTCTACACTTTCCCTGCACTTTGGAACGATGGAGTAACAGCAAATGGAGTAGCGTTAACTTCTTCCGGGTACGCAACCTATCGCTTGAAAATTAAAATGCCCCCTCGAAATCGCTTGCCTGATCTCGCGATTTCAATTCCTGAGATGTACTCTACCTATCGATTGTTTTACAATGGCTTTGAGTTTTCAAAAAATGGTGAGGTAGCTACTGATGCCGGATCGATCGAGGAAGATTGGTTACCATTCACATTGCCACTTGGCAGATATACCGATACCCTTGAATTCGTAATTCAGATTGCTAATTTCAAACATACCAAGGGCGGTTCAAGAGAGCCGATCACTATAGGTGATCGAAGAATGCTCCTGGCCCAGCGTGATTTTAACTTCAGTTATGACTTCCTTCTTGCAGGAAGCTTGATAATGGGAGGGCTGTTCTTTCTTGGGCTTTTCCTGTTTGGCCAGCATGAGCAATCAGTGCTTTATTTCGCATTGTTTTGTATCACTTTTAGTTACCGGATGGTAGGAAGCGGTGAATATGCGTTTCATGCCCTTTTCCCAAATATGCCTTGGCAATTTGTGATCCGAGCGGAATATCTCGCGCTGTTTATCCCAACCGGGATCTTTGCCTATTATTCTTACCTGCTATATCCCAAAGACGCCCACAAGACCATCCTTATAGGGTTCTCGATCATTGCAGGCATTTTTTCGCTGTGTGCAGCATTTACTCCGGTTATTTTCTTCACCAAATTGGTGGAACCCTACTTGCTGTTGATCACGTTGGTGATCTTTTACCTCGTATATCTCTACTGGGTAGCGTTCAAGCGAAAGCGACTCGGTGCTGAATATGCACTCGGCAGTACCGGACTGGTCTTCCTTGTGGCGATGTATTTGATTCTCATCTACCTGACTCCAACAAGGGAAAATACACTTTTAACTTTCGGAGGTTTCATTCTCTTTTTCTTTTTCCAATCACTGATCCTCTCATTTCGCTTCGCCGCTTCGCTGAAAAAGGCCAAAGAAGAGGCAGAAGCTGCTTCCAAAGCAAAGACTGATTTCTTGAGTACGATCTCACACGAAATAAGAACGCCTTTAAATGCAGTTGTTGGAATTGCACACTTTCTGATCAATGACAAGCCAAGAAAAGATCAGCAGGAAAATCTGGAATCATTGAAGTTTTCTGCTGAGAACCTGACAACCATCATCAACGATATCCTCGACTATAACAAACTCGAATCGGGATCCATTGAGTTTGAATTGTCGGAGATTAACCTAAGGGATCTCTCAAAAAAGATCATTAGTACTCACATGCCTACGGCTAAAGCAAAGGGCCTTGACCTGATACTGGATTACGACAATGAGATCCATGATGTGGTACTAGCAGATTCGACAAGGATCTACCAGGTGGTTAATAACCTGATCCATAATGCATTGAAATTCACTTCCAAAGGATTTGTGAAGCTCAAAATTGAGATGATACACCAAAATGCTAAATCTCAGCGTTTGCTCTGTCTTGTTTCAGACACGGGAATTGGAATAACCAGGGAAAAGCAAGCCATGATTTTTGAGCGGTTTACTCAGGCGGGTTCATCGACAACCCGTGAGTACGGTGGGACAGGACTTGGGCTTGCGATCATCAAACGGATACTAAACCTCGTTGGTAGTGATATCAAAGTAGTGAGTGAGGAAGGTAAGGGAGCCGTCTTCTCATTTGAACTGTCATTTACCAAAATCAAAGAACCAACAAGATCTGAAGCGCTCGAAGAGGAGGAGATTGAAAAAATTGATCTTAAAGGAAGAAAGATCTTGCTCGTTGAAGACAATCAAATGAATATCATGGTGGCAAGTAAATTTCTCAAAAGGTGGAATTTGGACGTGGATGTTGCAATGAATGGACAGGAAGGAGTAGAGATGGTGGTAAAAGAACATTATGATTTGATATTGATGGACCTTCAGATGCCGATTTTGGACGGTTATCAGGCGACCAAACTGATCCGGGAATTCAATATGGAAATCCCCATCATTGCATTGACTGCATCTGCGCTGCTAAGAGTTCAAAAGGATGTTCAGGCGGTTGGGATGAATGACTACATTACCAAACCTTTTGATCCTAAGGAGTTGAAACGAAAGATCGCTCATCACATTAACGACTAGGAGCTGAATTGCTTAACAGAATCAATAAAACATTTTACATGATCAGGGTCAGTGTCAGGATAAACTCCATGACCCAGGTTGGCTATGTGTGGATGGTCTCCGAAAGTGTCCAGCATCTTCCTGGTTGAGGTTTCTATTTCGTTGAAAGAACCATAAAGCGCACACGGATCAAGGTTCCCCTGAAGTGTTTTATTTGGGATTTGATTAACTACCCGCTTAGGATCCATGTTCCAATCAAGCCCTATCGTATTACACTCAAGCGATTTCATCTGATCCAAGGCGAACCAGGCCCCTTTTGCGAAAACGGTAACAGGGACGTTGGTAATTGCTGAGCAGATCTTTGAGATGTACTTAAGAGAAAACTCCTCATATTGATCCGGTGATAAAATGCCTGCCCACGAATCAAATACCTGAACCATATCTGCTCCCGCATCTATTTGAGCTTTCAAATACCCAATAGTTGTTTCGGTGATCATATCGAGCAGCCGATGAGAAGTCTCAGGGTCGAGATACAACATGCGCCTGGGGTGTGAAAACGTTTTACTTCCACTTCCTTCGATCATGTATGCAAAGAGGGTCCATGGCGCTCCTGCAAAACCAATAAGTGGTACACGATCATCAAGCTCTTTCTTGGTGATTCGAATGGCCTCATAGACATAACTCAATGATTCAGGATCGGCCACTCTCAGGTTGGATAGATCAGATGAGGACTTGATCGTTTTTGGAAAAAATGGTCCCTTTTTTTCCACCATTTCGTAAGGAAGCCCCATAGCTTCAGGCACTACAAGAATGTCAGAAAAGATGATCGCAGCATCAACATCCAATATGTCGACCGGCTGTATGGTTACTTCTGCTGCTAATTCCGGAGTTTCAACTAATTCCTTGAATCCGGAGAGTTTCTCACGAATTGCTCGATATTCGGGAAGAATTCTTCCCGCTTGTCGCATTAGCCATACTGGAGTTCTTTCCGTTTCTTCCTGTCTAGCAGCTCTGAGAATAAGGTCATTTTTTAGAGACATGGCCGCAAATTTAAGTCTTGAAAACCATCGTCAATCAAAAATGGTTGTACGTTTAGTAACTTTATCCAATGGCACATTTGTTTGAAAATTTTTCGGAGTGGAAAAAGGAAAGTACGGAATCCAATGAGCCACTTTTTAAGTCTGTGATGGCTTTCGAAATGAGCCAAAAAGGCAAAACAGAAGAGGAGATATGGGAAGGAGTGCGGAATGCCTATCAGGTGATGAAAGAAGCAGTCCATTCAGGGTTGAACGAGGATATGAAATCTTACTCCGGAATGGTGGACAATGGTGGAAAGAAAGTGATGGCTTACGATAAGCCTGTGCTTTCACCAGAGTTTCAGAAGCTGGTGGCACGCGCTCTTGCTGCCAAGGAAGTCAATTCGTGCATGGGGCGAGTGGTGGCAGCTCCGACTGCCGGAGCTAGCGGCATACTTCCAGGCGTTATGGTTACTCTGCAGGAGATCCATGACATCCCGGATGACAAAATATGTGAAGCACTTCTGATAGGAGCCGGGGTAGCACTCATTTTAGAAAAGCGGGCATCCATTGCAGGAGCAGTAGGAGGTTGCCAGGCTGAGACAGGAGCAGCAGCAGCGATGGCAGCAGCAGGAATCGCCCATTGCCTCGAAGGGACGATAGATCAGGTTTTCAATTCAGTGGCCATCACAATCCAGTGTATGCTGGGATTGGTATGTGATCCGGTAGCAGGATTGGTCGAGATCCCGTGTATCGTTAGAAATGCCAGCGCCGCAGCGATCGCTAATTCTTCAGCCCAGATAGCTCTTGCCGATGTAAGTGCAATCATACCGGTTGACGAATGTGTGGATGCTTTAGGCGAGGTAGGTCAAAGCATGGAAGAACGGTACAAAGAAACGGCTCTTGGAGGGCTCGCAGCTACTCCTACGGGTAAAGCAATTTCCAAAAAAGTGCTTATTCAGGATATTGAGGTGATGGATGATCACAAAACGGATTGAATAACATCCCGGATTCCTTCAACATACTTGGCAAGCAGAGTGATCACAGAGCTCCATAGCAATGCGCTGATCCACATCCATTTCAATATCAACGATTTTTTTGTTCCCAACACATTGATGAGTAATCCCCCGCCGGGAGGAGTTAGGATGAGCGGAGTTAACAAGCAAACACCCTTTAGTCCGAATCGTCTCCAGATCTTCACAAACTGACGGTTGCGTTTGGTGAATACCCGTCTCTTCTTTTTACGAAAACGTTGTAAAAAAGCACGGATCTCATCTCCAAAAAAGGTAAATAAATAGATGGTAGTCATCATTCCGAATGCGGTAAGCAGGATTACCGGTATCAATGGCAACTCATAAGCGATAACACCCAGAGCCGGACCAAAAATGAACTTGAGCCCACTCAAAAAATAGACGGAGAAGTATTTAAGCAATGTGCTCATTTCGGATTTGCGAACTTACTACTGCCCAACCGGAATCTTAACATCCTGAAATAGTTTTAGCCATTATCTTTACGCCCTTTTACGAAACACTCATTCATGCTCAACATCGTTTTATTCGGTCCTCCGGGTGCAGGAAAAGGAACCCAAAGCGAGAAACTAATTGCTGCAAAGTCGTTAATTCACATCTCAACCGGAAATCTTTTTCGAGAGCACATTGGTGAAGGAACCGAGTTGGGAAAGAAAGCTCAAACATTTATGGACGAGGGTAATCTGGTTCCTGATGAAATCGTTATCGGCATGGTTGAGAAAACCATCGAGGAGCACTTAGACGGCAATGGATTCATATTTGACGGATTCCCGAGAACAGTGAATCAAGCGGGAGCTCTTGACAAAATGCTGGAATCACACGGATTATCCATATCGGGGATGATCGCGCTGGAGGTCCCTGAAGAGGAGCTTAAGAGCAGGATCAAAGAGCGAGCTAAGACTTCAGGACGAGTGGATGATCAGGATGATGAGAAGATCAATAACCGTATTGCGGTCTATCAGCGGGAAACAGCCCCGGTTGCTGATTACTACAGGGCTCAGGGCAAGTTTCAGGGGATTCAGGGGGTAGGCTCAATTGAGGATATCTACCAGTCCATCGATTCCTTGGTAGCTACTTACTAGATTCATGGATCATGGAGTCCAACTTCATTGATTATGTAAAATTCTTCGCAAAATCAGGTGATGGAGGAGCTGGGTCTGTCCACTTCCGAAGGGAGAAGTTTGTTCCAAAAGGAGGCCCAGACGGAGGTGATGGAGGCAAGGGTGGAAGTATTATCCTGCGAGGCAACGCTCAACTCTGGACGCTACTTCACCTTAAATATCGAAAACACATCAAAGCGGATAATGGAGGCAGAGGGGAAGGAGCTCGTAAAACCGGAGCTGATGGCAATGACATCATCCTTGAGGTTCCGGTTGGTACGATTGCAAAATATGCTGATTCGAACGAAAAGATCCTGGAGATCCTGGAGGATGGAGAGGAGCAGGTGCTGTTGCCAGGGGGAAAAGGTGGCCAGGGTAATTTCCATTACAAATCATCGACAAATCAGGCCCCCAGGTATGCCCAACCTGGAATTGAGGGCATTGAGGCCTGGATCATCCTGGAATTGAAGATCCTGGCTGATGTTGGGCTGGTCGGGTTTCCTAATGCCGGCAAGTCGACATTACTATCAGTAGTTTCGGCTGCTAAGCCGGAAATCGCTGATTACCCTTTCACTACCCTGGTTCCCAATCTTGGTGTAGTGGAATATCGCGATTACAAATCGTTTGTCATGGCTGACATTCCGGGGATTATTGAGGGTGCAGCAGAAGGGAAGGGTCTTGGAAATCGATTCCTCAGACACATAGAGCGCAATTCCATCTTGCTTTTTCTGGTTCCCGCTGATGCGAATGATATTGTTGCAGAATTCAAGATCCTGCTCAAAGAACTGGAGAAACACAATCCTGAATTGATGGATAAAGAAAGGCTGCTTGCAATATCAAAGTCCGACCTCCTGGATGAGGAACTGAAAGCTGAAATTGCCCGTGAATTGGAGGGAATTGAATTCCAGTTTATTTCCAGTATGACAGGTGATGGGATCCAGCAACTCAAGGACAAGATCTGGAATAAGATCAACTAGTCTGCCATATTGGCACAACCTATCGAATTGGCAAAATAATTGACATGACAATGCTGTCTGTAAGTGGTAATAAAAATGAAAGAAGAAAAGGATAAAGAAATGGAAAACCAGGAAACGCTGGAAGCCCGGGAAAACGTAGAGAAGGAGGAAAAAACTGAAGCGAATGAAGAGGCTCAGGAGGAGCCATCACTGGAAGACCAATTAGGAGAAGCTAAAGATAAATACCTGCGGCTCTATTCAGAGTTTGAAAATTTCAGAAGAAGAACTTCGAAAGAAAGACTTGACTTGATCAGTACTGCCAACAGGGACCTGATGAGTGAGGTGCTCCCTGTACTGGATGATTTCGAAAGAGCCATGTCTTCATCTTCTGAGTCAGAGAATTACAAAGCTTTCAAGGAAGGAATGGGCTTGATTCAAAGTAAGCTGAACAAGGTTCTTGAAAACAAGGGACTCAAGCAGATGGGAGTGAAAAAGGGAGACAAATTTGATGATGAAATGCATGAAGCAATTACCCAGATACCGGCAGAAAAGAAACTGGAAGGAAAAATTGTAGACGTTGTAGAACCTGGATATTACCTGGGTGAAGTAGTCGTTCGTTTTGCAAAAGTCGTTGTAGGAGCAAAGAAATAAAATGTCAAAAAGAGATTACTACGAAGTATTAGGGGTTGATCGCTCTGTCGACAAGGATGCTTTGAAGAAGGCGTATCGAAAGATAGCTATCAAATACCATCCGGATAAGAACCCGGACGACAAGGATGCTGAAGAGAAGTTCAAGGAGGCTGCTGAGGCGTATGAGGTATTGAGCGATGACGAAAAGAGGGGTCGATACGATCGGTTTGGTCACCAGGGAGTAGGTGGAGCTGGCGGAGGTTTCAGTGGTGGCGGAATGAACATGGAAGATATCTTCTCTCAATTTGGAGACATTTTCGGAGGAGGCAATCCATTTGAAAGCTTCTTTGGTGGTGGAGGCGGAAGAGGTCAACGGATGAGGAAAGGAACCAATTTGAGAATCAAACTCAAATTGAATCTCAAAGAGGTTGCGCACGGAGTTGAGAAAAAGATCAAAGTCAATCGACTGATTGTCGATCCGAATACCACGTTTAAGACATGTGCAAGCTGTAACGGCTCTGGACAGGTACGAAAAGTGATGAACACGATGCTTGGTCAGATGATGAGTACATCTACCTGCCCGGTTTGCGGTGGAAGCGGTCAGACAGTTGATAGCAGGGCAGAGGGTGTTGATAGCTCAGGACTGAAACGAGAAGAGGAAGTCATTTCTATCAAGATCCCGGCTGGTGTTACTGATGGAATGCAACTCTCAATGTCTGGCAAAGGAAACGAGGTAGCAGGAGGAATTCCTGGGGATCTTTTGATCCTTGTGGAAGAGATTGAGGACGAGGTACTTTCCAGGGATGGGAACAATGTCATCTATGACCTTTACATCAACTTTGTTGATTCTGCCTTGGGGACAACCGTTGAAGTGCCGACCATTGATGGAAAAGCAAAGATCAAAATAGATCCTGGAACCCAGAGCGGCAAAGTGCTTAGACTAAGGGGTAAAGGAGTCAAATCATTGGAAGGTTATGGTAACGGAGACCAGCTGGTTTATGTCAATGTATGGACGCCTAAAAAGCTAAGCAGTGAAGAAAAAGCGACTCTTGAGACATTGCGAGAGTCACCCAACTTCAAGCCTAACCCATCTAAATCAGACAAAAGCTTCTTCGAGCGCATGAAGGAATTTTTCGAATAAGTTCAACAAAATGTAACCTCCGGGTAGCCTTTTCGTAACGTACTCCATGTCGCGGTTGGTAATGACTGCAGGGATGACCCTGCTCGTGAGTGTAAGCGCATTCAGTCAGCTTAAGAGGTTTTATATGATCAAGGAGTCACTGAGTTTTGATACCGTTGACTTCTATTTAAAGGCAACAGCTACAAATTGCCTGATCAAGCAATCAGCCGAGGACAAAGATCCGCTAACTATCTACGGCAATCCTGACCTTGAAAAGATCAATCCTTCTTTTAAAAGTAAGGTTTACAACGGGACGTGTTACGCAAAGCTTTTACTGGATGAGTATTCTTCATCAAGCTTTGGAGACCGATTCACGTTTGCAATGTCCCGGGAAGCTAAGGAGAATGATTTCTGGAAAGTCAGTTTTTCCGAAAGTAAGATCTATCGTCTCAACCTTAACTATGGTTTTGGTAATGCAGATGTTGACCTGACAGGATCACCCATCCAAAAATTCAAATTAACTACGGGTAGTGCAGACATTCTTGTCGGCTATGAGGATGGTAATTACAATCCTATTGAGATGGATACCTTCCTGATCAAGGCTGATTTCGGATCGATCGTGGCAAGACACATGGATCTGGCGAGAGCCAACAACGTGATCACCAAGATTGGGTTTGGCAATGTGCTACTGGATTTTGAAGGAGGTACGGAAAAGAGCTGTAAGATTGACGCGTCAGTAGGAGCCGGCAACCTTGAGATTGTACTTCCAAGTGAAGATGTTCCGATCATTATCTATGTAAGAGATTCTCCGCTCTGCTCAATTAAGCTCACTAAGAATTTTGAAGAAGTTGAAAAGAACGTCTTTGTCAACGAATCTTACTCTGTGGATTCTGAAAATCTATTGTCCTTCAATGTGGATGTGGCATTAGGGAACGTGAAGTTCTTCTACGAAGACTAGTTTCTACTCAACGTGCTTCAAAATACCCTGAATCAGCAACAGCTGAGCGACAGTGTACGTCGACATAATCAGGGCTCCAGCTATTGGCAAGGGTGAATAGAACATGTTGATGGCTAATAACGAATCCGAGATCATAAAGAGAATAGCTCCATATAAAGCCAATCGGTAGCTTTCTTGTGAGGTATTGCTTTCTCTAAGTCTCGCACTACCTGCCATTACAGATATGACCACCCCATAGATCAGAACTGGGATCATTAGAGCCCCGGTTTCCGGAAGTACAAGTTTCAGCAGCCCCACGGTATAGATCGCAAATGGAAGGACCTTTAGCGTATCGAATTGAAGCTTTTGGAATGAAGATTTGGCCAGCACAATGATATAAACTACATGCGCCAGGAGAAAGCTCGATAAGCCAAGCAGGAAGTAAATATTTTCGCCTTGGTACATAAGTGCAACGTCTCCAAGCCATGACAATAGGATTGCAAGACTTAAAAGCAGGATCCTAAGCGTTACCTTCCCTCTGCTTGTTTCATATACGTAGTACATCAACAGAGGCATGAGTACAGGTTTCGTGAAATCATTGATGGTTTCAGAACCAATGAAGTGACCAATCACATTTGCAGCTGCGACGATCAGGTAAAACCAAATGGTGACTTTTAACTTCAATCTGTCAACCCTTTCGGAAAAGCAGGTAAACGAAAGCTAAAAATGCTAAACTTCCACAACCTGTGAAAATCAAAGGGAAATTTTCGACATTTCCTCCGTACAAAAGTCCGGACAGAAAGGCTCCCATTCCAATTCCAATTTCGAGTGCCATAAACACCGTGGAGAACCCTCTCCCCCGATATTCTTCAGGGGCAAGGTCGGTAGCCCATGCAAAGATGGAAGGCGAAGAAAGGCCATAACCTGCTCCAAAGATCAGTGCTCCGGAAAAAAGTTGAAACGGGGAGATGGAGAATCCAATCACGACGGAACCTGCTGCAACGGTAAGCATGGCCACCATTAGTACAGCCTTTCGCCCGAATTTATCTGACATACGACCTCCAATAACTCTTGCCAATAGCGAAGTAGCAGTAAAGTACACAAAGAATAGCCCCTTGTTATCGATCCCCAGGTGCTTACTCAGATCTGGGGCCAATGTAACACACGCTCCAAACGAGAATGTCACAAGCATCATCACGACGGTGGGAGTGAGCACCGTAGGTTCATAGATATCTGAGAAATTGATCTTTAGGAGTGAAGGTTTGAATTTCTGCCGGTCTTTGAGTGTCTCTTTCATTCCCATCAACACTACGATAGAGGAAAGAGCTACAGCAGCGCTTGAATAGAATAGCACATCAATGGAGTGATACTGTGCAATTTCACCTCCAATGTAATTCCCTGCGCCCATTCCGGTCATTCCAAAGAAGCTGAGGATACCCATTCCTTCACCTCTTCGATTCACCGGGACGATATCTGCTACATATGCTGCAGTTCCTGTGGGTTTGAATCCGGTTGAAAAGCCATGCAGAAACCTGATCAGAAGAAAGGCATAGATATTAAGGAAGAAAGGGTAGAAAAGAGATACGATGGCAGTGACAGATGCGCCAACAACCATCACCGGTATTCTTCCCCAGGTGTCCGTAAGCTTTCCGCTGAAAGGTCTGGAAATAAGTGCCGTGAAAGTGAAAAAGGTAATGTGAAGGCCAATGTACTTTTCACCACCGAAGGTCCGCATGAAATCCGGAAGCTCAGGTAAGACCATGTTGAACGATCCGAAAAATAGGAAAGAGCTTAGTGACAGCAGCCAGAAATTCAGTTTATAATGCTTCATGTAGGGCCGGGTATACTGTCATTTACTCTTGTTGATGCAGAAGGTATGCTTTGATGTAATCATTAAGGTCTCCGTCGAGTACGTTTTGAACGTCAGTTCTTTCAAAACCTGTTCGGGCATCTTTGATCAATTTGTAAGGATGCAAAACGTAGTTTCGTATTTGGGATCCAAAGTCGATTGCCTTCTTGCTTGCTTCGATTTTGTCTCGTTCTTTATTTCGTTTTTCGATTTCAAGTTGATAGAGCTGTGATTTAAGCATATTCATGGCACGCTCCCGGTTTGCCAACTGTGAACGCTCAACCTGACACACCACGACAATTCCTGTTGGCTTATGAGTCAACTGTACTTTCGTCTCCACTTTGTTCACATTCTGACCTCCCGCACCACCAGATCGAGAAGTATGGAAATCAATATCGTTGGGATTGATCTCAATTTCAATGGAATCATCTGCAACAGGATAAACATAGACCGACGCAAAGGAAGTATGCCTTCTGCCACCACTGTCGAATGGAGAAATACGGACTAGTCGATGCACACCGTTCTCCGATTTGAGATAACCGTAAGCCATTGGCCCATCAAACTCCAGGGTCACGGACTTTACACCAGCAACATCGCCAGCCTGGTAGTCAACCTCCCGGACTTTGTATCCGTTTGCTTCACCCCACATGATATACATCCGCATAAGAATTCCGGCCCAGTCATTGCTTTCTGTTCCGCCAGCCCCTGGTGTGATCTGTAGCATGGCTGAGAGCTGATCTTCTTCTTCACTGAGCATCTTTTTCAGCTCCAGCTCTTCCACTAATTGGATGGATTTGTTGTATTCTACCTGGACCTCCTCATCAGAAGCTTCTCCTTCCTGGGCAAATTCGTGAAGTGTTTCTGTATCGCCAAGAGATGTCTCAACCTCCTCGAAGCTGTCTGTCCATGCTTTGATCGCACGGATTTTCTTCATGGTTTTTTCAGCGTCTTCCGGGTTACTCCAGAAGTCAGGTTGTGCAGTGACGAGCTCTAATTCTTCAAGGTTTTTCTTACGACCGTCATAGTCAAAGGTACCCCCTCAAGGCATTAACACGAGCCTTTAAATCTTTCAGTTCTTCGTTTGTCATGAATTGGTTGAAATTGAAAGCGCGAAGATATGAAATGAACGCTTATTCCACTTTGTGAATCCAGCCAAACTTATCTTCTTGCTGGCCTAATTTGATCCTGGTAAGTTCATCCAGTATTCGAGTGGAAATCGGGCGTTGATCAATACCTGGCAGTTGATAGTCACGATCTTCATAGCCAATGAGCTCAATGTGCGAGATCGTAGCAGCCGTTCCAATACCAAAAGCTTCCGTAAGCGTACCTTTTTCAATAGCATCTATCACTTCAGTGACTTTGATTGGGCGTTCATCAACGTTTAATCCCCAATCCCTTGCCAGGGTCAGGGCACTGTCTCTGGTGATGCCGTTTAGAATAGAGTCACTTGTCGGAGGGGTGATCAATGTGTCATTGATGACAAACATGATATTCATCGTTCCCGACTCCTCAATGAATTCGTGCGTTTGGCCATCAGTCCAGATCAACTGGTGATATCCCTGAGCTTGAGCCTGTTGTGCAGGATAAAGGGACGCGGCATAATTGCCTGCCGTTTTAGCCGCACCTACTCCACCTCTTACTGCTCGTGTAAAATGTTGCTCTACCTTGACTTTAACTGGTTCGGAATAATATCCACCAACCGGTCCGGTTATGACCATGAATACATAAGAATCAGAAGGTCTTACCCCGATGAATGGGTCCATTGCAAACTGGAAAGGTCGGATGTAAAGAGAAGTACCTGGTTGGCTGGGGACCCAATCACTATCCAGTTTGATCAACTGATCGATCGCTCCAAGAAACAATTCCTCAGGTACCGGCGGCATACACATCCGGTCGGCACTTTTGATCATCCTCCTTGCGTTGGCATCCGGTCTGAATATCAATATCTCACCATCTTCATTTCGATGAGCTTTGAGGCCTTCGAAAATACTTTGTGCATAATGCAGGGTCGTGTTTGCAGGGCTGATCCTTAAATCCCTAAACGGAATGATTCGATTGTTTCTCCACTCTCCATCTTCATAATCCGCGATGAACATGTGATCAGAATAGGTCTTACCAAATGAAAGATTATCAAAATCTGTGTGTGGAAGCTTGGATTCCTCCGTTTGGGTGATCTTAATTTCTAACGCGTCTGTCATGTGTTAATCTTTACGTACTGCCTATTCTGCATTCGGCGACCAGGGGATTTCCGGTACATTAAGCTGATGCCCGATTGCACGCGCAAAGATGAATAAATAATCGGACAACCGATTCAAAAACCGAATGATCACTTCATCAACTTCTTCGTTTTGTGCCAATGATATGGTGGATCTTTCGGTTCTGCGACAAACACTTCGACAGACATGAGCAAGTGATACAGCCGGATGTCCACCCGGAAGAATGAAATTTTTTAGGGGAGGAACTTTACTATCAAGAGTGTCAATCCAAACCTCTAGCTGGGAGACTTCCGTATCGGTAATTTTCGGTATTTCAAATCCCTTGAACCCGGGTTCTGTTGCCAGGTGACTTCCTATGGTGAAAAGGTGCTCCTGGATCCAATAGAGCTGCTGCTTAAGCCTGCTTTCAACTTCTTCCTGATCTTTCAGATAGCCGAGAAACGAATTCAACTCATCTACGTTTCCGTAGGCTTCTATTCGAAGGTCGGATTTTGAAACCTTCTTTCCTCCTAAAAGTGAAGTTGATCCTTTGTCTCCTGTTTTAGTATAGAGTTTGGCACTCATGCAACAACCTCGGATTTTCGGACATTCTTATTGAGTTCATCAGTCTCAATCAGTCCATCTCTTAATCGTATGATCCGATGAGCATAAGCAGCAATATCCTCTTCGTGGGTCACCATAATGATGGTATTGCCCTGATCATGAAGCTCTTGAAAGAGGTCCATGATTCCATAAGATGTTTTTGAATCCAGGTTTCCTGTTGGTTCATCCGCCAGGATAATACTTGGATCGTTGACTAATGCACGCGCAATTGCCACACGTTGACGCTGACCGCCGGATAGTTCATTAGGCTTGTGATGGGCGCGATCTTCCAATCCAACACTGGCTAATGATTCCAGTGCTTTTTCCTCCCGGTCGGCACTCCCCATTCCTGCGTAGATAAGCGGAAGAGCAACATTCTCTAACGCAGTAGCTCTTGGCAGTAGGTTGAATGTTTGGAAGACAAAACCAATTTCCTTGTTCCGGATCTCCGCCAACTCGTTTTCCGTGAGGTCACTGACATCATGGTTGTTCAGGATGTAAGTCCCGGAGGAAGGAGTGTCCAGGCAACCAATGATATTCATTAAGGTGGATTTCCCGGAACCAGAAGGGCCCATAAAGGCTACATATTCGCCCTTATCGATATCAATTGAAATTGATTGCAACGCCATGATCACTTCACTTCCCATGACATATTTTCTGGATATTTCAGAAGTGGATATAATCTTACTCATTGGGCTTAATTGAAAGGCTAATGTAAAACATCTTGTCCGATTTAGATTGAACGCTGACTACACGTTTTTTAGAGTGAAGAAGTTCCCAAAATGTTACATTTCCACTTTATTTTTAGTCATTTCAATTGAGCCTTATCCATGGATAAATCATCATTTTTTCAAGATGTTTTTGAGGTTACGAAGCTTATTCCAAAAGGAAGAGTGACCAGCTATGGCGCGATAGCGGCATACCTAGGCCTGAAAAGTTCAGCCAGAATGGTGGGGTGGGCTATGAACCAGGCACACCTCGATCCTGATGTACCTGCTCAGCGTGTGGTCAACAGCAGCGGGTTACTTACCGGAAAACATCATTTCTCTACTCCAACTCGAATGCAGGAATTACTCGAAGCGGATGGAGTTGAAGTGAAAGATGATAAAGTCATGGATTTCAAAAAGATCTTTTGGGATCCGATGAAAGAATTAGAGCTTTAGTTGACCTTCTGGACTTCACTCAACGCGTACAACGCATGGTGATATAACTGGTGGAAGTTTACCCACAAACCAAAAGTTTCTGCCGGGCCCTGGTAGTACAACTTTCGTAAGTCACTCTTGTTATTTCCGATCGGTTGGATCAAAGCGATCAGGCCATCTGCTTTGTAAATCTTAGTTAGTCGGCTTGCCGGATCGTAATTGACAACAAATGCCTCATCGTTGATCCTTCCTGCCAGCCTGCCATTGATCATTTTAACTGCAAACGGAGTGCCATCACTTGGTTTAATGATCAGGTCACCGGATGGAGCAACAGCAATATCTGCGGTTACATACTCTCTTGGTTTGAGGTCTACATTCCAAACGTTTCCAAGTAGTGGATTTCTAATACTCATTGACAATCCGGATAAACCTCCGGCAAGTACTTGTCCACCATCGCTAATTTCTTTCGAGGTATCTATTGCACCAACAACACCAATTTCTACCTCGTTATTTTCACCTTTAATGACCGGATTAGCTGCCATCATTTTCTCGATCTCGTAACGTTCAGACTCAGCGATAAAACCATCGAACTGAGCATCCTTTAGGCGATCAAAACTGACAGGATCTGAATCTGGCTTTTCGTTGGATAGTGAAAGCTTGAAAGCTGAATTGAAAACCTCAAAGAAGTCCTCGGAAGAGATCAGGATTGAGTTGGAGATCTCATTTGCATCATGAAGCATCTCAAACGGCAGCTTTACTTCATTGCCAATAACTTTTTTGCCTTTTTCATTTGAAAGCTTAACCTCTAACTTGAACTCAT
Source organism: Cyclobacteriaceae bacterium (assembly GCA_965267415.1). Classification (GTDB taxonomy): domain Bacteria; phylum Bacteroidota; class Bacteroidia; order Cytophagales; family Cyclobacteriaceae; genus Ekhidna. The sequence continues at coordinate 3,288,090 of OZ253955.1, forward strand.
AACCTCCTTTGGATCGATCTTCGATGTATGTGAGTACGAGGAGGTAGTAATCGTATCCCCCTTTTTTTATCAGGGCTTTATGCTTCTCTTTATAAGACTTAGTAGGGTTCTGTTTGTTGTTACTAGCAGTAAATGAGATTGCGTCAGTATCAAAATCGGTGCTGCTTATTTCGTATTCATTTCCTACATTCTCTGAAACAAACGCCTTTGTCTGCTCTAGAGCCTGGGAACTCAGATCAAAATAATTTGGTATTTCGGAGGTGTTTTCATCAGTATAGCTATTGAAAAAGACAAAGTCAGTCACAAGCATTTTCTGACTATAGCCGTAAAAACAAATACTCAGTAGAAGAATTACAAAAAAGATTCTTTTCATGATGTCTCTAATTATCAGAAGTTTTCCTAATAAAAACCAGGCCAAGAAAAGTCAAAATCCCATTCAAGATAAGTATTTCAAATCCAAATTTATAGCCGTTGAACCATGCCTCAGAGTTCAGATTGATCACATAACTCAGAATAGGTGACAGTAAACAAACAATCGGAACGTACTTATCCTTTAGTTCAAAGTTGGTTAGAATTCCAAAAGAGAACAGACCAAGTAGTGGACCATACGTGTATCCGGCAGCTACCAAAATTGAACTAATGACACTGGCATCATTAATAGCCCGGAAGATCAGGATGACAAAGAAGAGCAATACCGAAAATCCGAAATGAACTCCAATACGGAGTTTCTTTTTCTCAGCGTAATTCTCAGGTTTGAATCCCAGAAAGTCCACACAAAAAGAAGTAGTTAAAGAAGTCAAGGCAGAATCGGCACTTGAATAGGCAGCTGCTGTTATTCCTAACAGGAAAGTCACCGCACCAATAGTAGAAAATTCATTGACTGCAAGCATCGGGAACAAATCATCCGTCCTTTCGGGAATGGCAATCATTTTCACTTCAGCAAACTGGTAAAGTAGGGCTCCCAGACTCAAGAATAGCATATTGGCGATTACCAGGATGACGCAAAACCAAAGGACGTTCTTTTGAGCCTCACCAATGTTTCGACAGGTCAGATTCTTTTGCATCATATCCTGATCCAGGCCGGTCATGACAATAGCAATGAACGCTCCTCCGAAAAACTGTTTGAAAAAATTCCAGTTACTCTGCCATTCCCAATTAAATATGTTTGTTCGGCTATCGGCAATCAGATTGTTCTTAAGCTCTACCCAGGTCCACGACAGTTCATCTTTGATGAAATAGATACTTACGACAACTGCTGTCAGCATAAAAGCGGTTTGAAGCGTATCGGTCCAAACAATCGTTTTGATCCCACCTCTGAATGTATAGAGCCAGATCAGCAGAATCGTGGTGAGAACCGCCACCCAAAATGGAAGACCGAAAGAATCATAAAACGCTATTTGTAGCACTCCGGCAACCAGGAACAATCGGAAGGACGCTCCAACAATCCTGCTTAATAGAAAGAAGAAAGCACCGGATTTGTAGGACCAAAAGCCAAAACGCTGTTCCAGGTATGTGTATATGGAAACCAGGTTGAGCCTGTAGTACAAAGGCATTAAGACAGTTGCAATCACTAAATAGCCAAGCAGGTAGCCAATAACCACCTGGAAGTAATAGAAATTGGAATTAGCTACTTCTCCCGGGACTGAAATAAAGGTTGCCCCTGATAGAGAAGCACCAATCATTCCGAACGCCACCAGATACCACTTAGATTGCCTGTTGGCAGTATAGAAATCGGTATCTGAACCATTTTTTGAGGTGATCCAGGAGATGAATATGAGAATCAGAAAATAACCGAGAACAATTGACCCAACCAGAATCGGACTCATCAGTATCTAATTTTGAATAAGCTCGCAAATTACATCCTCGATTGGTTTTATTGCAATGCTTAATTTTGCATTTACTATGAGAGCAGCATACGAGTTTGAAGAAGAGGTAGTTTCCGAAAGTGATAGTGGAGTAGAAGACGTGCGTGATCTGATGGTATTCAATGATGATTTCAATACCTTCGATCACGTCATTCAAACGTTAATAAAAGTCTGCCGTCACGATGTTCATCAGGCAGAACAATGTACTTACCTGATACACTACAAAGGGAAGTGTTCTGTGAAAAAGGGGATGTATGAAGAACTCAAACCGATGAGGGAGGGGATCTCTTCAGCTGGAATCAAAGCATCAATTGTCTAAATGGAATATCCCTCTCAACTTGTCGAAAATGCAGTTGAGGAGATTGCTAAACTTCCAGGTATCGGGAAGAAGACGGCCTTGCGTTTGGTGTTACATCTTTTGAAACAACCCACTGATGCAACCGCTGACCTTTCCGGAGCACTTGTGAAATTGAGGCAAGGCATCAAGTACTGTAAAACCTGTCACATCATCGCTGATACGGAGGAGTGCACCTGCCAGACCAGTTATCGGGATACCTCGGTGGTTTGCGTAGTGGAGGATACTCCTGATGTGCTTGCTATCAGAAACACAGGTCAGTACAACGGCCTCTTTCATGTACTAGGAGGGAGGATCTCACCGATGGATGGGATTGGTCCGGAGCATGTAAACATCAACTCACTGATCAATCGTGTGAAACAGGATGGCCAGATCAAAGAGATCATCCTGGCATTGAGTGCTACCATGGAGGGTGACACGACTTCATTTTATATCACAAAGCTGTTGAAAGATCACCCGGTCAAGGTGTCGACCATTGCACGTGGTATTCCTGTGGGAAGTGAATTGGAATTTGCTGATGAGGTGACTTTGGGGAGAAGCATTGCCACGCGTACCCCTTTTCAATCCGAAGGTTAACGTCTTTTTGGTCCCAGGCTTTGGGACAAAAGAACCGCGATCCCAACTGCCAGGATCAAAAAGATCCACCTGGGATTACCTTCGTTGTAGGTCTTCATCAGGTACCAGGCACTTAGAAAAAGGGTGACTAAAATTCCGAGTACAGCAAAAAATCGAAGGGTTTTGGGATTCATTGAGACAAAGAAATAGAAATTATCATTATTCCCCATCTTTGCCGCAATGGGCGATTTTATTGAGTTTTTATACTCACGATTCTTACTTAGTGATGGAGTTTCCATTGATACCCGGACACTCCAAAAAGACAACCTGTTCTTTGCTATCAGTGGAGCCAATTTTAACGCTAATGAGTTTGCGTCGGAAGCCCTTACCAAGGGTGCATCCTATGCAGTAGTTGATGATGAAAGCTATGTCACGGATGATCGGATCATTCTTGCGGAGGACAGCTTGAAGGCTCTACAAGAACTGGCAAAGTTCCATCGCAGCAGGTTCAAGAGACCTGTCATTGGTATCACCGGATCCAATGGGAAGACTACTACCAAGGAACTGATCACAGAAGTCCTTTCAAAGAAATACATTGTTCACGCGACCGCTGGCAATTACAACAATCACATTGGGGTTCCCCTGACACTGTTACATATTCACCCCCAGGTTGAAATAGCAATCATAGAAATGGGTGCCAATCATCAGGGAGAGATTGGCTTTTTAAGTGGAATTGCATCCCCGACACATGGGATGATCACAAACATTGGCCATGCACACACAGAGGGGTTCGGAGGAATTGAGGGCGTGTTCAAAGGAAAAAGTGAGCTTTATGACTCACTAAGGAATTCCGGGGGTATTCCGTTTGTCAACATGAACGATCCTTATTTGCGACAAAAGATCAATTCGTTCAATAACGCTATTCCATACCCCGAAAATGAAGTGACGTTGGTCAGCGCTGATCCTTTTGTGAAATTGGAGGTTGATGGAAATGAATGTGTGACTCAACTTATTGGCGCATACAATTTTGAGAACATGGCAGCATCCATTGCCATAGGGAAACACTTCGATGTGCCAATGGATGATATCCTGGATGCGATCTCTTCTTATGTTCCAGTCAATGCCCGATCAGAAGTTGTACAGAGAGGTTCCCTGACGATCATTATGGATGCATACAATGCTAATCCGGACTCGATGAAAGCTGCATTGAAGAATTTGGCTGGGATGAGGGGCAGGAAGGTTGCGATCCTTGGAGATATGAATGAGTTGGACAATGAGGACGAGGCACACGTTGAACTGATCGCCTATGCTAAGGAGTTGGAAATTGATCTCGTGCTAACCGTAGGAGAGAAAATTGGAAAGGCGGACACTTCGGAAAATCACTTCTCGAGTAATGAAACGCTTTCTGATTATTTAAAGGATCAAAAATTTTCTGACTCAACTGTCTTGTTAAAGGCCTCTCGTTCGATCAAATTAGAAACAGTATTAGATTACATACAGCCATGAATATCCAATTTGCACTTGATTTCCTATCTGACCTTTCCAAACACAACAACAAGGAATGGATGGATGCGAATAAGAAACGGTACAATGAGGCGAAGCAAAATGTCGTGGAATTGATTAGTGAGGTCATTGAAAAAGCTTCTGCTCTTGACAAATCATTGGCCGGCCTTGATGCCAGGAAAACCCTTTTCAGAATCAATCGGGACATACGATTCAGCAAGAACAAGGACCCGTACAAAACCAACTTCGGAGCTGCCATTGTAGAGGGTGGTCGCAGATCAGGCAATCCGGGATACTATATCCATATAGCTCCGGGTAACAATTTTGTAGGAGGTGGGATTTATCAACCTGAGCCTGCTATGCTACAGAAGGTCCGGCAGGAAATAGACTATAATGGGGATAAGCTCCGAAAGATCATCGACAACAAAAAGTTCAAGGAAGTTTACAGCGAACCTCACAGTGAGGATAAGTTGAAGACAGCACCTAAAGGCTATCCCAAGGATCATCCACACCTGGACTTACTTCAGCTAAAGCATTATGTGTATATGCACAAGGCAACCGACAAGGAAGTTACTTCAAAGAATTTTGTGGATACTGTGGTGCACAGCTTTAAGACACTGCATCCGTACAATCAATTTCTAAGTGAGGCATTGAGTTAAAAATTCTTCACTTAGGATTTGCTGAAATACAAAAGCAAACTACATTTGCACTCCTTTTGAAATCGCCGGCATCCTTTCGGTGATTTTTTATGAGGGCTCTTAGCTCAGTTGGTTCAGAGCACCTGCCTTACAAGCAGGGGGTCAATGGTTCGAATCCATTAGGGCCCACATCAAATAGAAATGAATCCCGCCTTATGGCGGGATTTTTTGTTTTCAAGAGGTTCTGGGGAGTCGAAGGCTATTAAGGGAACCGATGAAAACAAAGTACCCACGCAGTGGGAATTCATTTCTATTTGCAGGAGTGGTCACTTATGGATCGCTGCTTTGCTCCGCTGAAGCTCCTTCTCCGTAGTACTACGAAGGAGAAGCTCTGCGAAAGCGCAGGAGGCAATCCATTGGTTCTTCAGAGCTTCAAACGACAAATCTCAAAAATCAAATAAATCCCAAACATCTCATCGTCATTCCTGCCTGCCCTTCGGCAAGCCTCCAGCGGCCGTGGGATGAAGCGAAGCGGAATTCAGGAATCTTTAAATAATGATGAGATTCCTGTATCGCTATGCTCACAGGAATGACGGTCTTGAAGCTCATTTACTTCCTTGTTCCTTGCTTGTCCATAATGTATTTGATGTTGCGCTCGAGTTGAGATAAAGCTCGTTTACTCCAAACACTTTAACCACTCTCTGGATTACTGTTCGACCTCAGCCTGAGTTAGCACTTCACCATTCTGCTCTTGTTGTTCAGCTATTTCGATATCAGCTAACAAAGCAAGTTATTCGTAAACATCTTCAAGCGTTGATTCAGGGTCAAGCGATCCACAATTTGTTGAAGATGTTCTTTGAGCTTTGTTCCATGCAAACTACACCGAGTTTAGGTTATTGCAGAGATTGAAAGAAATCTTCAGTTAGAAGAGTGATCAGTCGTTAAGTAGCTAACTGTCGTTTCCAGAGCTATCGCGATTCTCTCGAGCATACCCACCGATACATTGTGCTTTGCATTTTCGATATAGCCCATGTAGGATCTGTCAATGCCAGCTTTATGTGCAAGCTTCTCCTGGGTGAGTCCCACCTTTTTGCGTGATTCTATGATGTTAACGGCAATAACCTTAAGAATTGAAGCTTTATCACCTTCCACGGCTCTATCAATTTGGCTTGCCAAAGCTTGAGTAGTTCCGTATATTTAACCACCGAATATATTCGGTATTATTACTATGGAGAACGGCATTGATTTATCTGATTACCTGGCGAATCAGTCGCTTGATGAAACAATAGATGTATTGGATGAGGTGATGTCTATTCTAGTGATCCATACAGAATATGCGGGATTATCGGAAAACCTGTCGCATCAGTACCTGACTATTCGAGGGCTTAGGGATTTGTTTGTAAGGCTAGGTAAGGACAACTGATCGGTCAAGCGTTATAGAAGCGCCCCGAACTAGCGCAAGTCTTTAGACTTGTGCTTAATTCATCATTCAATTTTTATAACTGATAAATTAGGCACAAGTGAGGAACACTTGAGCCAGTAAGGGGATCACATGGGGGAGGTATGCTAACTGCAGCTTCATTCAATACATAACGTCATTCCTGCGTATGCAGGAATCTCAAGCTAAGGATGAGATTCCTGAACTCACTTTTTGTTCGTAAGGAATGACGTGCATGGGGAGAGGCCCTTGACAAGCCAGTCATTCCGAAATCTTAACATCCTCAAAAAGTCGTTTTAGCCACACTTCGGACTGTTTCCCTTAAAATTGGTGTCCTTCTTTAGTAAATTAGAAGGCTATACCTAAGAGTAGTGTTGAGTCGCCCCGCCATATCAGTCGCTTATTTATTGGTATCCGTCAGTTTGATAGCACAGGTACCTGTTATGCCGGACCAGTTCAGGGTGAACCTGGATCCTGGGAAGAAATATTCCGGTGTTGAGTTTTACCAACAGAACTACCGTACATCCACCATTGATCTCAGGAAGATCAAGGCCCTTGAAAGCTTGGAGATCCCTGACTCCATTGTAATTACTCCCCCTGACCTCTCACGATTTGATCACGTTGTGGTGCTGATAGGTGTTTCCGGCAAGGATGAGTCTTCCCTGGTCTTATGGTTAGCCGGAAATTACAACTATAGCAACATTACCTTCTTTTTGGATTATGATCAGGATCGGGACTTTACCAACGACCGTCCGCCACTCCGTATGAAAGCAGGTGATGAGCCACGGGAAATTCGCCTTACCCCCAAAGGAGGTGATCGGTTGTTGTGGCTGGCTGTTCCGGAGGTACAGGTGAAGCGGATCGAAAAATATAAGATCAGGATTGCAGACCAGTTTGCGATTGCCCTAACCGCTGGGGTGGGTTCCGGGAAAATTTCTTATCAATACGATGACCTGATCATTGGTTATCCCACCCGATATTTTGTCAAGATCACTGAAAAAAATCTTGGAGCAGCGCTTTCTTACAACGCGAAGAACTTCCTTTTTGGAGCAAAAGGATCTATCCAAAACCACTACTATTTTACTTCCCACCTTGATGTACAACTTGGTGAACCGTTTCGAAGGTTTGACGCGTCGGGCATTTGGGTTTTGGATGACAATACGGACAATTTTGTAAACATCGACGAACATTCAACGAACAGATTTCAATGGTCCGTTTTCGGTGCATACCGGTTTCAGGTCAGCCGTACGATTGACATCCAACCCATTATCAGGTATGGAAAAACGCACTATTTCAACCCTGAGTACGCTCGATTTAGGGACCAGGAGGATCATGTATATCCGTTGCTGGTAAGACCTTTCTATGAGATTGGAGTCAGGAGTGAGTTCACCACCGGTATTTCTCGTGGAGTATACTTTGAGATCGCAAGGAATGACTATCAATGGGAACCTGAAGGGTTTCTTCATGACACCCCTCACGAAAATTTTGAATCCACCTCAGTTATTTGGAAATTGAACTTTGGATACAAGTTCGCGCTATGAATTGGAAGTATCACATATTGACTCTCCTGATCCTTTCCCTGTTAAAACCGACCGAAGGGTTTGGACAGGCAGGAGCTAACATTGTGGTAAACAACTCATTTACCGGGAGTACGGCAATGACTCCATTATTGCCTGATCAGATGCGGATAAACATGCCTGATGAGATCGAATTCGCTAACGTTGAGTTCTTTCAGCTTAACTACAGAACACCCATGCTTGATCTGCGTCGGATCAAAGCGTACAAAGGAGTGAACATTCCGGATTCGGTAGTGATCATTCCACCAGACCTTTCAAGTTTTGATCATGTAGTAGCGTTGATCGGAGTTTCCGACAGACCAAAGTCAACAGGTCTGGTCATATGGCTGGCGGGTGATTACAATTATAAGGATGTGACTTTTTTTGTAGACTATGATCAGGATCGGGATTTCACAAACGACAAGCCGCCGCTTCATGTTCGGGCAGGCGGACGCCAAAAAGATGTTGTGATCAGTTACAATGGAGGGTTAAGGAAGCTGACCATTGGGGTTCCTGAAATCAAAGTGAAGAAAAAAGAGCGCTTAAAGCTGCGTATTGCCGACCGGTTTGCGGTAGCGTTATATCCGGGAGTCGGGACAGGTCAAACTTCGTTTGAATACTTTGATACTACCATCGGTTATCCGACCTGGTATTTGGTAAATATTACGGAGAAAAGCCTGAATGCAGCCTTGACGTATGATACAAAACGATTCAACGTCGGCGTAAGTGTCTCATTTCAAAATCATTTCTATTTCACCTCACGCCTGGACATTCAGCAAGGAGAACCATTCTTTCTGATAGACCAAAATGGGTTTCGAATATTAGACGATAATATTCTGAATTTGGTAAATATCGACAGTCATCCAACCAATAGGGTGCAGCTAGGTCTTTTTGGGTCCCTGAAGCTCAAAGTTTCCGGCGCGATTGATGTGCTACCAACTGCCAAAATCGGAACCATGAACTATTTCAATCCTGAATACAACCGGTTCATTCATCAGGAAGATCAGATCTACCCAATTCGCTGGAGCCGATTCTACGAGTTGGGCATCAAAACGGAGTTTACGACCGGGATTGCCAAGGCCTTCTTTGTTGAAGTTGCGTACAATGATCAAAAGTGGGAACCGGTGGGGTTGTTAAATGATACACCCCATACAAACTTCAGGTCTGGGTCTTTTATCTGGAAGCTAATTGTTGGATACCGGTTTGGACTCTGATCTGAGCCAAATTCATCGCAAATTCTTATTCGAAGGGAGTTAGGTTTATTCATACCTTTGGTTGTCTTATTAATTGAGTATTAAACCTAACCTGTTAATTGCCTTAGCTCTGATTATGTTCAATTTCATTTGGCTTAATGAGACTAACCAACCACCGGGTTCTTTGTAAGTAATGGTGTCACGGTCCCTTAAGAGTATGAAGAGGATTATTTTACAAATCGCTATATCGACTGTTATTGTTTTTCACAGTGTCGGGCAAGTCAATCAGAATAATGCGGGAGCCCCAATAATGTCGGATCAATTTCGACTGACATTAAATCATGATGACTCACAGATCGAATTTTATCAACAGAACTATATAGACTCAACCATAGATGTTAGGTTGATCAAGTCGTACGCAAAGCTGGACATTGATGATTACGTTAGGGTCACTCCTCCGGACCTGACTTCATTTGAAAATGTGACTGTAATGATCGGGGTAACTCCCGGACTTAGCTCGTCAATCGTTGTTTGGCTTGTTGGAAATTATGGCCAGCCGGAAGTTACTTTTTTCCTGGATAACAACCAGGACAGAGATTTTACAAATGACGGGAAACCCTTAGAAGCCAGGGCGGGTTCACGTCCAAGAAATGTGGCCATAACGCAAGACGGTAGGGAAAGATTATTAACAGTTTCTGTACCGAAGAGCAATGTAGAGCGGGAAAAAGGAAGCAAGTCCCTGATTGAAAATTCTATTGCTGTAGGTTTTTTTGCCGGAGTTGGTTCCGGGACCACAAGGTACAGGTACACAGATGTGAGTTCCCTTGTGGACCTCACGGAAAAGAACCTCGGACTTTCCATTTCATACAACACACGTAGTGCCATGGTGGGAATAAGTGGCACTTATCAAAATCACAATTATTACACATCCTACATGTTTGTGGTAAATGAGCTTGGTAATACCATAGAGCATGTGAACAGGGACATCTATCCAAAGGATCGATTTCAATGGGCAATTTTTGGAGGCCCTAAGATCAACCTGGGTAAATACTCTTACATTATGCCAATGATCAAGTATGGTCAGACTTCATTTCTTGACCCGACTTATGTTGTAGATCTACCTCGTGCTGAACCAATCGAGTATCAGATGAAGCGAATTCCTTTTTTCGAACTTGGATTGAGGATGGAATTCGCAGTGGGAGTGAGGAAAGCTGTGTTTGTAGAGATTGCTCGTAACTCTACAAGATGGGAGCCAGAGGGATTATCAGATTTTCAGGATTACTTTTCCGAATCCGCAATTGTGAAGTTCAATGTCGGCTATCGGTTTGGTTTGTAGACCAATTGTTTACGTTTTGTCTACGTTATCTCCCAAATTCTAAACAAATTTTAAAACCACCAGAGTAGGGTTTGTCCATATCTTTGATTGTCTATTAATTGCTATGAAACCTTACCTACCAATCGCTTTAGCTCTTATCACATTTCATTTGGCGGCTCAGGAGCCGGTAAATTCTGGCTACAATGCCAACAATGCAGGTGCCCCAATTCTTTCAGATCAGTTTAGACTGACCTTGAACCATGAGGATGCGGGAATTGAATTCTATCAACAGAATTATGAAGACTCTGTCATAGATGTAAGAAGGATCAAAGCTTACAAAAAGCTAAATATTCCGGATTTTATTGAGATCATCCCACCGGACCTAACCGCTTTTGATCATGTAAGTGTCCTGGTTGGAGTAACTCCGGGACTAAATTCATCGGTGGTCGTGTGGTTAGCCGGTAACTACAACTATGAAGATGTGACTTTCTTTCTTGATTACGACCAGGATAGAAACTTCATAAATGATGAAAAGCCTTTGAAAGCCCGTGCCGGAGCACGTCCGAAAAACATCACGATTACCCAGGAAGGCAGGGAGCGGCTGCTGGCAGTTTCCGTCCCAAAGATCAAGGTCGATAAAACAGATAGAAACAGAACTGTAATTGAGAACAAAGTGGCTGTGGGGTTTTTTATGGGTGTTGGTTCAGGAAACACCAAGTACAGTTATTCCGGGGTGAGCTCAACAGTGGATCTTACTGAAAAGAATGTTGGTGTGGACATTTCATACACTACGGCAAGAGCGATCTTTGGCATTAGCGGGACCTACCAAAATCACTTTTATTATACTTCATACTTATATGTAGTCAACGACTTGGGTCGTCGGGCAGAGCACATTAACAGGGATCTACATCCCAAGAATCGCTTTCAGTGGGCGGTGTATGGTGGGCCAAAGATCAGTCTTGGGAAGTATACACACTTAATGCCAATGGCGAGGTTTGGAGTGGCTTCTTTTATTGACAGAGATTATATCGTCAATATTCCCGGAACAGAATCGCAGGCCTATCCTATGGGGACGAATACATTTTTTGAGTTAGGGGTCAGAACAGAGTTCACTGTAGGCTATGGAAATGCCATGTTTGTGGAAATTATGAGGAACTCCCAGAATTGGAACCCCGAAGGTCTAGCTCTTGGCCAAGATGACTTCATTTCGGAATCAATCATTGTTAAATTTCTGGTTGGATATCGTTTCAGCCTTTAATAATGTCCTCTTAGCGACCTCAATGAGTCTTTATGTGACTATTGATCAACTTTCAACACCTTGGACAAGTTAGTAGGTTGAATTAAACGTAATCAACCTATGAAAAAACTAACCTTCTTAATTGCCATTATTGTTTTCGGATGCAGTTCCTCTCCTGAGGCACCTAAAGGAGAAACATTCTTAGTAAACGGAGTTGCTATCGGTGGATATGACCCGGTCGCCTACTTCGAACAATCGGAAGCCAGAATAGGGAATGAAAACACTACCTCAAGCTACAATGGAGTGAAGTATCAATTTGCAAGCACAAAGAATAAGAACCTATTTGATACGGATCCGGAAAAATATATCCCGGAATACGGTGGATGGTGTGCGTATGCAGTAGCTGAATCTTCAACAAAAATGGAGCCCGATCCTACCATGTGGCAAATCCAGGATGGTAAACTAATGTTGTTCTATGATGACTGGATGACATCCATCACCGGGAGCCTTAAGGAAGAGTGGAATACTGACCAGGAAGGTTACAAGAAGAAGGCAGATGGCAACTGGCCGAAGGTCGCAACAGCGACTGAGTAGGCAGTCAATATTAATATTTCTTCACATTACCATCTTACCGGTTTCGTTCGTTGCATAATTAATAAATTGATGCCCTTAAAATTCTGATGGGTGATCAATGGCCAAGGGGGCAATAAGTACAAAAGCACTTTACGGAAAGCTTGATAGGCTATACGAAGACTGTCCCTCTTATGCGCTTAAGGATAACCGCCGTTGGGTAATATTTTCAGACCTTCATATGGGAGATGGGGGTTCGACCGATGACTTCAGGCGTAATTCTGACCTCTTTCTCGCAGCATTAAGAGATTATTATCAGAAGCGGGAGCATTCACTTGTGCTCAATGGTGATATCGAAGAACTTCAACGCTTTTCTGTTGAGAAGATAAGGAGGAAATGGCATGAGGTTTATAATCAATTTGATCATTTCCATAAAGAGAACCGACTGTTTAAAACAATTGGAAATCATGATCTGGAATTGCTCCTGATGAAAAATCTTCCCTTTGAATATGCGTTGCTCGAAGGGCTGAAGTTGAACTTTGAAGACAACAATCTCTTCATTTTTCATGGGCATCAGGCAAGTAAGAAATACCAGGAGCATAACGAGCTCATTGGCTTCACCTTAAAATACTTTGCAAACCCACTAGGGATCAAAAGTTACTCGGTAGCTCATAGCAGTAAGAAGCAATACAAAATCGAAAAGCGAGTTTACGGGTACTCCTCGTTCAATAAGGTTGTCTCTGTCATTGGGCATACACATCGCCCCTTGTTTGAATCGCTTCATAAAGTGGAACGCCTGAAATATAAGATCGAGCAGCTTTGTCGTGATTTTGCGGAATCTACCGGGGGTACTTCGGGTGACATCAAGTCAAGTATCAAATCCTACAAAAAGGAATTGAGAAGTCATTACAGGAATAATATGGATCATAGCTATCAAAACTATGTTTACAATACGATGTTCCATATCCCATGCCTTTTCAATTCTGGTTGTGCAATTGGGAAACGTGGCATTACCTGCCTGGAGATTGAAGATGAGAAGATCAAGCTGGTTCATTGGTTCGACAAGAAGATTAGCAAGAAATACCTTATCAACAGTGGCTATGAACCGGAGCGACTAGGCAAAACCGATTTCTACCGTATGGTCATAAATGAAGAGTCGTTGCATTACATTTTCGCACGAATAAATCTACTCTCATGAGAAAGTCAATTTTCTGGATGTTAGTTCTATTGAGTGCCTGCCAGGCAAGCGACGAGCTAACGATTGATATCCAGGGGCACAGGGGAGCTAGAGGTCTCATGCCTGAAAACACTATCCCCGGCTTCCTTGAAGCAGTCCGGCTAGGAGTGAATACACTGGAATTGGACCTGTCTGTTACCAGGGATAGTCAATTGGTGGTTAGTCATGAGCCTTTCTTTTCGGAGGAAATATGTTTTTATGAAAGCGGCGAGAGCAACAACATCTATGAGATGACCTATGACCAGGTTGCCGCTGTGGATTGTGGAAGTAAGGAGCATCGTCGTTTTCCTACTCAGAAGAAAATGAAGGTGTCTAAACCGCTTCTTACGGAAGTGTTTAAGAAGGTTGAAGCTTACCTGGATGAAGAGCAACTTCCCAAAGTTCGATACAACATAGAGTTGAAAACCCGGTTAGAGACAGATTCGATCTATCATCCTCATCCTTTTGCCTTTTCTGATCTTGTGTACAATGAAATCACAGCCTTTGACCTCTGGGATAGGGTCAACATTCAATCCTTCGATTTTCGAACACTTCAGTACTTCCATGAACAATATCGGGAGGTCGAATTAGCATTGTTAATTGAGAATAGCCTGACATACGAAGAGAATTTGGACTCGCTAGGCTTTATCCCGGAAATATATTCCCCTAATTATGAGTTACTTTCGCGTGATCTTATAAAAGAGCTACAAGAGAAAGGTATGAAAGTGATTCCATGGACCGCCAATGAGATCGAAGCTATTCAGCGACTTGTTGAGTGGGGAGTAGACGGGATCATTACAGATTACCCTGATAGAGCGATCAAACTAATAAAGTAAATGTATGAGTAAGAAATTTGATGTATGCGGCATGGGTAATGCCCTGGTTGACTATGAAATTGAAGTTTCGGATGCATTTTTCTCTGAGAATCAGGTTGAAAAAGGCATTATGACCTTAGTAGATGAGGAGAAGCAACGAGAGCTGGTGAATCAGGTAAAAGGAAACATTCGCAAGAAGCAGGGCGGTGGTTCTGCTGCAAACACCATTTTCGGGATCAGCCAGTTTGGAGGCAAGGCTTATTATTCCTGCAAAGTTGCCAATGATGACGATGGCGATTTTTTCATGAGTGATCTCAGGACCAACGGGATTGAGACCAACTTAAATGGAGATGCACTTCCTCAGGGGGTGACCGGAAAGTGCCTGGTGATGGTAACACCTGATGCCGAGCGGACCATGAATACTTTTTTAGGTATCACCACTGAATTCTCAAAAAATGAGTTGAATACGCAAGCCATCCAGGATTCAAATTACCTCTTCATGGAGGGATTTTTGGTTTCCTCCGAATCTGGTGTCAATGCGATGAAAGAAGCAAAGAAGGTAGCCCAGGAAAATGGTGTGAAAGTTAGCCTTACATTTTCTGATCCATCAATGGTGAAGTATTTCAGAGATCAGATGATTGAAGTAGTTGGATCAGGAGTCGATTTGTTGTTTTGCAACATTGAAGAAGCACAGCTGTTCACCGGACTTACGGAGCTGGATGAAGTAAAGGCAGCATTGGAAAAGGTAGCCAAGCAATTTGTGATCACATTTAGTGAAGAGGGTGCTTTGGCCTTCGATGGCACAAATTACATTTCTATTGACCCTTTCAAGGTCAAGGCAGTCGACTCTACGGGAGCAGGAGATATGTTCGCAGGAGCATTTCTTTACGGGTTGAGTCAAAACTACCCGATGGATAAAGCAGGAAAACTTGCTAGTTTGGCAAGCGCAACGGTGGTATCACGGTTCGGCCCAAGATTGGGTGAAGAGCAGATAGAAGAGGTAAAAAGCCGTCTATCCATCTAATTATTGAATTCCTCAGTACTCACACGTACATTTAGTATGCGAAAATTCAATCTTATGAGAAAATTACTTGTTTTGGTTTTTTCGATGATTGCCCTTGGTTGCTATTCGCAAGAAAGGCGGATCGAATTTGAAGAGTATGATTTGGAGAATGGCCTGCATGTCATTCTGCATCAGGACAATACCACTCCTATAGTAAATGTTTCGGTGTTGTATCATGTCGGTTCTAAGAATGAGCCCGAAGGAAGAACCGGTTTTGCCCACTTTTTTGAGCATCTCATGTTTGAAGGCTCACCAAATATTGAGCGAGGGTCTTATTTCAAGATCATTCAGTCTGCAGGAGGTCAATTAAATGCTAACACTTCCTTTGATCGAACCTTCTATTACGAAACACTACCGTCTCATCAGCTTGAGTTAGGCTTATACATGGAGTCTGAGCGGATGCTTCATGCGACCATTGACTCGACAGGTGTGGCGACTCAAAAAGAGGTGGTGAAGGAAGAAAAGCGAACACGAATTGACAATCAGCCTTACGGATCTGTCCTGGAAGAGATGTTTTCCAGATCCTTTAAGGGGACCAATTATGAATGGACACCCATAGGTTCATTTGATGACATTGACGCGGCAACAGAAGCCGACTTTAAGGACTTCTTCCAGACCTTTTATGTGCCTAATAATGCCACCCTGTCAATAGCCGGAGACATTGATGTTGCTAAGACAAAGGAGCTCGTTTCCAAATATTTCTCTGAGATACCAAGAGGCACGTCTACTATTCCTCGTCCTGAGATCAATGAACCCGATCTTGGAGAAGGTGTCAAGGAAGATATTTTCGATAACGTTCAGCTGCCTGGTGTTTTCCACGCTTACCATATGGTTGAGCAGGGTTCCAAGGACTACTATGCGATGGAAATGCTCACAACTTTGTTGTCCGGAGGCCAGAGCTCACGATTTCAAAAAGAGATCGTCGATAATCAACAAATTGCTGCATTTGTAGGATCATTCCCATTTGCAATGGAGGAAAGTGGATTATTCATTGCATTTGGATTAGCCAATATTGGGAAAACTCCTGAGGAGCTATCAGAGTCCATGGATAAAGAGATTAACCGTGTTCAAGAGGAGTTAATCGATGATCGTGAATTTCAAAAGTTGAGAAATCAAATTGAGAATAATTTTGTGTCTTCCAACAGCTCAGTCCAGGGGATCGCTGAAAGCCTGGCAGACTACCACGTGTATTTCGGTGATGCCAACCTGATCAACAGCGAAATCGATCGTTACATGGCTGTAACAAAAGAAGACATTCAACGGGTTGCCAATAAGTACCTTACTCCTGAGAACAGAGTAACCTTATTCTACTTACCCAAGTCGGCACAGCAAAAGCCGGACGGGGAAAAAATTGATGATGGCCAATAAACTGATTGATGATGAAATTAAAGCACACACTTTTAATAGTTACCCTTTTTTCAGCCGGTCTTGTATTTGGCCAACTGGATAGAAGCAAGTTGCCTGAGCCATCGAGTCCAAGACCAATTGAAATTGGTGAATACGAATCATTTGAATTGAAGAATGGTCTTAAGGTTTTCATAATTGAGAACCATAAACTGCCAAGGGTTAGTTACAATCTATTGGTGGATCGCGAGCCGCTTTTGGAGGGTGACAAAGTAGGATATCTTGGTATGGTTGGACAGATGTTGCGTCGCGGTACGGAAACCCGATCCAAGTCGCAGATCGATGAAGAGGTGGATTTCATTGGAGCTTCATTGTTTGGAAACTCTTCAGGGGCTTTTGCTTCGGGGCTGTCTAAGTATTCTGAAGAGATCCTGGAGTTGATGACTGATATCGTTTTTAATCCAACCTTTCCGGAAGATGAGCTGGAAAAGATACGAACACAAACAATGTCGGGCCTTGCTGCTGAAAAAGATGACCCGGATGCAATTGCAGGAAACCTGAATCAGAAATTAGTTTATGGTGCGAACCATCCTTATGGTGAGGTCCAAACAGAAACTACTACGGAAAAGATCACAGCTGATGATCTCAGGAGTTACCATTCGGCATATTTCAAACCCAATATTTCTTATCTGGCGGTGGTCGGAGATGTAAATCCGAAGGCAATCAAAAAACTGGTGAAGAAATACTTTGATAGTTGGGAAAGAGGGGAAGTAGAAAACCCCACTTATGATATGCCTGCCAATCCGGAGGAAAACGTCGTTGGACTGGTCAATCGATCCAATTCGGTTCAATCCATTATCAATGTCACATATCCAGTAGACTTGCCTATTGGTTCGGATGATGAAATCAAAGTTCGGGTAATGAATCAGATCCTCGGCGGAGGCTTTTCAGGCAAGTTGAACATGAACCTAAGAGAGGACAAAGGATATACATACGGAAGTCGGTCCTCTCTTTCTCCAAATGAACTGGTCGCACGATTCAATGCAAGCGCGTCAGTGAGAAATGAGGTTACAGACAGCTCGATCGTTCAGATCCTGTACGAAATGGAGCAAATGCGAAATGGAGAGATTACTGACGAAGAGCTTGAGCTGGCAAAGAATTCGATCGCCGGTAGCTTTTCCAGGTCACTCGAATCACCTCAAACAGTTGCCAGTTTTGCTTTGAATACAGCCATATATAGCTATCCGGAAGATCACTATGCCACGTACCTTCAAAAGGTTCAGGCAGTAACAAAAGGGGACATTACTGAAATGGCCAATCAATACTTACTTCCTGAAAATGCTTACATCAACGTGGTTGGGAAGGCAAGCGAAGTTGAAGAGGGATTGAAGCAGTTCGGCGATATCAAATATTTCGATACGTATGGCAATGAGGTAGATCCGAACCTGGCTAAACTACCAGCAGGATTAACCGTGGAAACCGTACTAAACAGATACAAAGAAGCCATCGGAGGTGATGAGGCATTAAACAGCTTCAAAAACGCTTCTATAACAATGGATGCAGAGATGATGGGCCAACAGATACAGATCAAAATGATCATGACTGGTGAGATGAAATCCAATGTCACGATTTCCATGGGACCGATGGTGGCAATGTCTGCGGTGGTAAATGGAGAGGATGCATCACAGACTGCAATGGGGAATAAAGCTCCACTCACTGATGCTCAAAAAGAAGAGCTAATGTTTGGTAACGGTCTGTACACAGAGTTTGCTTTGATTGAAAGTGGTGCTGATCTGAAACTCACCGGAGTGGAGCAGATCAATGGAAAAGACGCTTATGGGTTGGAAGTGAAATTGTCTCAGGGGGGCAACTATACACTTTACTTTGATGCAGAATCCGGGCTTAAGGCCAGATTTAGCAAGGTATTAGAAACGCCGCAGGGATCATTCACCCAGAATGTAGATTATGGAGACTATAAAGAGGTGGGTGGAGTTATGATCTACCATTCATTCACTCAGCAAATGGGCCCACAAAAGATCGAAGGGAAAGCGTCTGAAGTACTTGTCAATCAAGAATTACCGGCAGATACGTTTAAAGTAGAATAAAATATACTTGCATAATATTTGCACAGAGGGCAGGGATTTTTCTATCTTTGCCCTCCGTTTTTTAGCAGAAAGAAATAAGTAATGAAAAGGACATTTCAACCTTCAGTACGGAAAAAGAAAAACAAGCACGGATTCAGGAAGCGAATGGAAAGTGTGAATGGTCAAAGTGTGCTTGCAAGAAGAAGGTCAAAAGGCCGAAAGCGACTGACTGTTTCTGACGACCTTCACAAGAAATAATCTAACCCCCGGCCTATGGGCCATAGTGAATACAGTTTTTCGAAGGAAGAAAAACTTACAGGAAAGAAAAGAATAGAGGAACTGTTTAAAACGGGTTCCTCTTTTTATTTGGACGCTTTTCAGGTCCGCTACCTTCCGGCTGAGGATCAATCGAATCACAAGGTGCTTATTTCAGTTCCTAAAAAGCTGTTCAAGCGTGCGGTAGATCGAAACCTGATCAAGCGAAGAATTAGGGAAGCCTACCGCTTAAACAAGGATATAATCTATTCCCAGGATCAGACCGGCTACTATTCCCTGGGTTTCGTTTATCTTTCTAAAGAGATATTGACATTTAAAGAGCTTCAGGATCAACTAATTCGGTGCCTGGAACGTTTGAATAAAATCGTAGTGAAGAATTGACAATGCGCAAAAGAATTATCATCCCAATAGCTGCAATAACCCTCGTCGTGAGTGTTGCAGCAAAACTTCCTGAAACTGACAGGTATTTTGAGATTTTAAAGAACCTGGACATTTTCGCCACACTTTTCAAAGAAGTCAACACACATTATGTTGATGAGATCAATCCCAATACGCTGATCAAGGAGGGGATTGATGATATGCTTGCATCCCTCGATCCCTATACCAATTATATCGCAGCGGATGATATTGAGACTTACCGTATGATGACCACCGGGGAGTATTCCGGTATTGGTGCAGTGGTGGAGAGAAAGAACGGGGTAAATGTAGTCGTCATGCCTTATGAGGGTTTTGCAGCTCATGAAGCTGGCTTGCAGGCAGGAGATGAGATCCATAAGATCGGAGGCGTAAGCCTGGAAGGGAAATCCAGTGAAGAAATCAGTTACCTGCTGAAGGGACAGTCAAAATCGGATATTGTGCTGACGATCAAACGATATGGTCAACCGGAGATGTTTGAGGTGACTTTGAAGCGAGAGAAAATCGCTGTGGAAAGCGTGCCTTATGCAGGAATGGTTACCGATGATATCGGCTATGTTAGGTTAACCAATTTCACTCAAAATGTTGGAAGACAGGTAGGGGTCAAAACACTTGACCTGATCGAGCAAGGTGCAAAAGCAATGATCCTCGATTTGAGAGGAAATCCCGGAGGACTGCTGCATGAAGCCGTCAATGTTTCCAATGTGTTCATTGGAAAGGATAAAAAGATTGTTGTTCAGAAAGGAAAGGTTCGTGCGAATGACTGGACATACAAGACATTGAATGAAGCGGTTGATACGGACATTCCATTGGTGATTTTGACTGATAATGGAAGTGCTTCGGCTTCTGAGATCGTCTCCGGAGTAGTTCAGGATTACGACAGGGGAGTCCTGGTTGGAAGAAAGACTTTTGGAAAAGGTTTGGTGCAGGTAGAGCGTCCACTTTCCTATGATGCAGTGGTCAAGATCACAACCGCGAAATATTATACACCTACCGGGAGATGCATTCAGGCGATTGACTATAGCAATCGCAATCCCGATGGTAGTGTAGGAAAGATCCCTGACTCACTGAAGACTGAATTTAAGACGGCCAATGGACGTCTGGTGTATGACGGTGGAGGTATTGATCCGGATGTGGAAGTGAAAGCTTTTGACTTTGCTCCGGTTACGATTAGTCTTTTGAGAAACGATCACATCTTCTTTTACGCCACAGAATACTTTTACAAAAATCCGGGCAGAGAGAATGAGGATCCAAGAGAGTTTGGGTTGACTGAAAAGGAGTACCAGGAGTTTGTAGATTGGCTCGACAACAAAGATTTCGACTACACCACCCATTTTGAGCGAAAAATTGAAAACCTGATCGAGGTTGCGAAAGGAGAAAAGAAATACGAAGAACTCAAAGATCATATCTACGCACTTCAAAAGGAAACTCTTCACAATAAAGACCAGGATCTGGCGACATTCAAGGATGAAATAAAGACATTGCTTGAACAGGAAATTGCCGGTCGGTATTTCTATCAAAAAGGTTTGGTCGAATCCACTTTTGACAAGGATCCGGATATCCTGGAGGCGATCAGCGTTCTGAATGATCCGGAACGATACCAGAGCCTGTTAAACCCGTACTAGGTTTGGCGATTATCCTTAGTATAGAAACATCTACGAATGTTTGTTCGGTAGCACTTCATAAGGAAGCTAAACTTTTGGCGAATCAACTACACCAGGTTGAAAAGTCTCATTCTTCACTCTTGCCCGGTATTGCTAGCGAAGTATTAGAAGAAGCTAATCTATCATTTGACGACCTTAACGCTGTAGCAGTATCTGGTGGACCGGGTTCGTATACTGGTCTTCGTATTGGAGTAACCACGGCCAAAGGGTTTTGCTATGCCAAATCCATTCCTCTTATAGCAGTCGATACACTTGACATCATGATCGAATCGGTTGCGGGGAAATTCAAAGGGGATCATGTACTCTGTCCAATGATGGATGCCCGGCGGATGGAAGTTTATACCAAGATGGTAGATTCCAATGGAAAATTGATTTGGGAATTGCAGGCAAAGATCCTGGATGAACACACTTTTGAAACCTTTGAACAGCCTGTTTACTTGTTTGGGAACGGCATGCCAAAGTTTCGGGACATTTGTTCCCAGGATAATCTTCTATTCATCGACGATATACATCCTGATGCATCCAACATGGGTCGCCTGGCAAATGAAAAGTTCCAGAGTGCACAATTCGAAGATGTGGCTTATTTTGAGCCAAACTATTTGAAGGAGTGGCGAACTACTACTCCCAAGAAAAAGTTGGTATAACATGGAAGAAATTGTCAATCGTGTTGCGAAGAGTCCACTGATCTCCTTAGACCTGGATGAATATCTGCATAAAGGGGAGGTGGTTCTGTTCGATCTAAAAGAGGTACTGTACGAAGGACTTATTCTTCGGGAAAAAGACTTTAGAACCTTCCTAAAAGAGAACGATTGGTCGACTTATAAGGACAAGAATGTTGGATTGATCTGTTCGACAGATGCTATCATTCCAATTTGGGCCTACATGTTGCTAACTCAGTACTTGAGTGAATTTTCAAACGTGGTGGTGTTTGGAGCTGCAGATGAGATCGAAAAAGCATTGATCGATCAGGCTATTACCAACTGCATTGAGCAGCAAGACTTTAAAGATGCTAAGGTTGTGATTAAAGGATGCGGGGAAGTAAACAACAAAGAGTACGCTTACACCCAGGTGACCAATAAATTATTACCTCTGGTTTCCAGCCTCATGTATGGAGAACCGTGCAGTACAGTCCCTATCTTCAAAAAAAGAAAGTAATTTCGAGTTGACCAACTTGACCGACCGTGGATCTTGAACAGCTCAAATATCCCACAGGAAAATACCAGCCCCCTCATCCAATTGAGGAAGCAACGGTTGAATCCTGGATCTCAACAATTAAGAATTTACCTGAAAGCCTGAGAAAGCAAGTCGAAAATCTTTCCTACGAAAGTCTGGATTGGATCTATCGACCAGGGGGATGGACCATTAAGCAGGTCGTACATCACATCGCTGATAGTCACATGAATGCCTTTGTTCGATTTAAACTGGCTATGACCCAGGAGACTCCTTCGATCTTACCATACCTTGAAGGAGAATGGGCCAAATTGGCAGATGGTGACAACTTTGAGATCAAGCATTCATTGGAGATTTTGGAAGGGTTGCATGCGAGAATGGTACTACTTTTTGAGAGTATGACCAGTGCGGATTGGGAACGTGAAATGTATCATCCTGAATATCAAAAAAATCTTTCACTTGGCTGGGTTTTAGGGCTCTATGCCTGGCATTCTGAGCATCACCTGGCTCACATTAAGCAGGCGATTGAAAAAGAGGGCAACTTCGTCTGGGAAGATTAAGACTGACTGATTTTGAAGCATCAACACATCACAGTTTTTATCGGATTGATCCTTCTTGCGATTGCAATGCGGTTCATCACTTTCTTTCCCTTGACAATTGATTTTGATGAATCCACTTACCTCGTGATGGCAGATCACATGCTCAATGGTGGAGTTCTCTATAAGGATGTTGTTGACATTAAGCCACCAGGTATCTTTTTGATCTTTTCCATTCTCCAACTGGTTTTTGGAAAATCCATTTTCCTGGTAAGACTGGTGACGGCAATGGTGGTAGGGACCGGAGCCTATGCGATCTACAAGGCACGGATGAATTGGGGCCATCCAATGAGATCAGCGGCTCTTTCGGGGATTGTCTACGTGCTGATGTTCAACTTTTACTTTGGGTTTTCAGCCAATACAGAGGTTTTCTTTGTCTTCTTCACCTCCCTGTCTGCATTAGCGCTATCAAAGACTTCTGACAAAAGATGGAATTACCTCTTCGTTGGTTTGTTGCTGGGGTTGGGTTTCATGATCAAACTGCATGTGGCCTTCGACGCATTGGCGTTCGGATTATTCATTCTGATTGCGGGGATTAATACGAAAGAGACCGGCAATACAATAGTTAATTGTGTTTTGCTAACTGCTGGGTTTTTGATTCCTTATGCTTCTGCTCATCTGATCTATTGGCTCTTAGGTCACTATGAATACTATCATTTCATCACCTATGAAGCTCCGTTTAACTATTCCGTAGAACGAGACGTGGGAGTATTGGCGAAATATTTCAAAGATGGCCTTATTACGTACCTGCCATTTATAATACTGGCGATAGTGGGCTTTCTTGCGACAAGAAAGAAACAGCTAAATAATGTTCACTGGCTTTTCCTTTTGATGTTTGCATTGGAGTGGCTTGCCATTCTAGCAACTGGAAAACCGCATCCCCATTATTGGCTACAATTGACCCTTCCGGTCGCGGCTCTTTCAGGAGGATTTCTGGAAAATGAAAAAGTAAATTCCTTCTTCAGCAAAAGGCTTGTTAAAATAGCCTGCATTGTGATTGCCGCAGGTTACTTAACCTTTCTCTTCAATTACTACAACAAACGCTACCTGAAACGGTCGTATCATTCGGTAAACATCTATGAATACCTAAAGCCACTTGTCAAGGATGAGGATAGAATCTATACCGGAGACGGACCTCAGATACTTTATTGGTTGATGGATAAAAGGAGCCCAACACCACACATCCATCAAAACCATTTAACCTACCCCGACAAGATCGCTACCTACAATGTTGATGTCAGGAAAGAAATGGACAGGATATTCTCAACAGAGCCCACATACGTGATCCTCTCTCAAAACTATCCGCATGATTTTGTGCTTGAAAGAATGAAACGGGATTATGAGACCATCAATACAATTGATGGATTCAATATTTACCAGAAGTTGAATTAGCCACTTACTCTTTTTTCTTACTTCCTCTCTTGCCACTACCAGCTATCGAAGTTCTCATATCAGTATCCGCTTCGATATTCTGGAATTTGTAGTAATCCATGATGCCCAGGTTTCCACTTCGGAATGCTTCCGCCATTGCTTTTGGAACTTCAGCTTCAGCTAAGATTACTTTAGCTCGTGCTTCCTGTGCCTTCGCCACCATCTCCTGCTCTTCAGCAACCGCCATGGCTCTTCTTTCCTCAGCTTTCGCTTCAGCCACTTTTAGGTCAGCAGAAGCCTGGTCCGTTTGAAGTTTTGCACCAATGTTAGCGCCAACGTCTACGTCAGCAATATCGATCGATAAGATCTCAAAGGCAGTTCCGGCATCCAGTCCTCTTTGGAGAACCAGTTTGGAAATTTTATCCGGATTCTCGAGT
The DNA here is from genome assembly GCA_965267415.1 of Cyclobacteriaceae bacterium. Lineage (GTDB taxonomy): Bacteria > Bacteroidota > Bacteroidia > Cytophagales > Cyclobacteriaceae > Ekhidna. Next base: position 3,312,765 of record OZ253955.1, read on the forward strand.
ACTTCTTTGTGCGTAGCAGCAGAACCAACAGATGTCACGATACCTTCACCAACACGAGCCAGGATCGTTTCTTCTCCGGCTCCTCCTACCAATTGTTGAATATTAGCCCGGATGGTCACACGAGCTTTGGCAACCAACTGGATTCCATCAGCGGCAACAGCAGCAACGGATGGGGTGTTGATCACTTTTGGATTTACTGAAATTTGAACAGCTTCAAAAACATCTCGACCTGCCAGATCAATAGCTGTTGCTTGCTTAAAAGTCAGATTGATGTTGGCTTTGTCAGCTGAGATCAATGCCTTAATGACAAGTGGTACATTTCCACCAGCCAGGTAGTGCGTTTCCAGCTCCTGCGTCTTTAATTGTCGCCTCGATCCATCTTCTTCCAGAATGGTCAGTCCGGCTTTGGTAGCAGTAATGAGTGAGTTGACAACAATGGATGGAGGTACTTTTCGGATCCTCATGAATACCAGTTCCAGCAGGCCGACTCTTACTCCTGAGAAAATAGCTGTGATCCAGAGGTTGACCGGAACAAAGTAGAGGAACACAAAAAAGAGGATGATCCCTCCGAAAATGAACAAGATAAGCATCATACTGCTGCCCATGACATTATTGATTTACAGGTTGTACAAAAATTTTTGTTGATTCTATTCTAAGAATTTCAATTTCTACATTTTCATCGATATAACCACCATTGGAGCGGACTTCAATTTCCTTATCATTGAAAAGCGCTTTTCCAATTGGTTTGAGAGAGGAAACAGATGTTCCTCTATCTCCGATGTTCAGATCCATTTTGAAGTCTTCATTGAACCTTCCCTTCATGGTATTCTTTAGAGAAAAACGTTCCCAGGACTTTCCCTTGAAAGCCAGAACAAGTGCGATGACATTGAAAAGTAATGTGGAGATCAAAATGACTGTGCCTGTGGAAACCCCGAAGGTTTCATATCCCAGGTAAATGCCATAAACGCTAAATAAGAGTCCCAAGATCCCAACGACTGTAGTGCCGGGCACAAAGATGATCTCTGCGATCAACAAAATGATCCCAAACGCGATGAACCCTATGACTGTTATCCAATCCAATGTGACTTAGTAGGCCTTTGCAAATAATACTCTTCCCGTCGATGGCTTACCGGTAAAGATACATTTTCCTTCTTCCTTTTTCTGATCTAACGGAATGCACCGAATAGTCGCTTTCGTTTCTTGTTTGATCTTCTCCTCCGTCTCATCTGTGCCGTCCCAGTGAGCATACACGAATCCTTTTTCAACCAATTCCTTAAACTCGTCATACGAGTTCGCTTCAAAGCTATTATTCTCTCTGAAAGCCATGGCCTTATCATAAATGGCTTTTTGCATTTCTTCCAAAAGGTCAGAAACATAAGCTGAGGCAGAATCTATTTCATGGAAAGACTTCTCTTTTGTGTCCCTTCTGGCGATCTCCACCGTGCCCTTTTCAAGGTCTTTAGGGCCGATCGCAATTCGAACCGGTACGCCTTTCAATTCATATTCCGCAAACTTCCAACCAGGCTTATGTGTATCCCTGTCGTCAAACTTGCAAGATATAGAGTGGGATTTTAACTCAGTAGTGAGCCTGTCAGCTACTTCTGTGATCTTGCTCAGTTCTTCTTCCGTTTTGTAAATAGGTACAATGACCACCTGGGTTGGTGCCAATTTTGGAGGTAGGACGAGACCATCATCGTCCGAATGAGCCATGATCAAAGCACCCATCAATCGTGTGCTTACTCCCCAGGAAGTTCCCCAAACGAACTCTTCCTTGCCTTCTTTGGTAGTAAATTTCACATCAAAGGCTTTGGCAAAATTCTGACCAAGAAAGTGTGAAGTTCCTGCCTGGAGTGCCTTTCCATCCTGCATCAATGCCTCAATACATAAGGTTTCTACAGCCCCTGCAAAACGTTCACTCGGTGTTTTAACACCTTTGATAACAGGTAAGGCCATGTGATTTTCTACAAAATCAGCATAAACATCCAGCATTTGGTAGGCTTCATCAATTGCTTCTTTTTCAGTTGCGTGAGCAGTATGACCTTCCTGCCATAGAAACTCAGCCGTACGGAGAAACAGGCGCGTTCGTAACTCCCACCGTACAACGTTTGCCCACTGGTTAATGAGCAGAGGCAGATCACGATAAGATTGGATCCAGTTTTTATACGAATCCCAAATGACTGTCTCAGAGGTAGGTCGGACGATCAGTTCTTCTTCCAGTTTAGCTTCAGGATCGACCACCACACCTTTCTTGTCCTCATCCGTCTTCAGGCGGTAGTGGGTTACCACCGCACATTCCTTGGCAAAACCTTCCACGTGATCAGCTTCCCGACTCATGAAGGACTTGGGGATAAACAAGGGGAAATAAGCATTAGAGTGTCCTGTGTCCTTGAACATTTGATCCAGGGTTTGCTGCATTTTTTCCCAGATGGCGAAACCGTATGGCTTGATCACCATGCATCCTCGAACGGGTGAATTCTCAGCAAGACCTGCTTTTTTTATGATCTCATTGTACCAAAGTGAGTAGTCTTCTGATCTGGATGGGATTGCCTTAGCCATGTAAAAAATTAAGATTTTGGTATAGTGTTTGCTTATTTTCCAGTAAGTCCGAAAAAGACGACAAATATAGGTTTACGTGTGAAACCGTACGTCTTTGGAAATGGTTTAATAATTAAAACTGGTAATTATGAGAGGATATTTGAAACATACTTTGCTCGCCGTTCTTGTAGTTGCCTCATTTTCTGCGCTAGGACAAGAATACGATGACCTTTATTTTTCTAAAAAGGACAGGAAAAAGGTTAATTCAGTCACTTACGAGGCACCACCTCAGGAAAATGCATCTTCCAGCTCTTTTTTGAGTCGACAACTCAATGAATCTTATGCTGTAACAGATAGCTATTCCAATCCAAACTACTCAACTGGAACAGTAAGCCCTGAATCTATTGAGAAATATAAGCGTGCCAGCAAGTACAAGCGATCAAATATTGCCGAACCAGCAGAGCCGGTTGAAGAGGTAGTTGAAAATCGAAATTTCAGCATACCAGAGGATACTTACCAGGATCCGGTAGTGGTCAACAATTATTATGGCGGTAATCCGTGGGCTTTTAACAACACATGGAGAGCCTATCGCAATTCCTGGAGATTTGGATGGGGATGGCAGCCGTGGGGCTCCAGCCTTTGGATATCCAATGGATGGGGAGGCGGATGGGGCGCCTTTGATCCGTTTTGGGATCCTTTCTTTTATTCTTGGAACAGGCCATTTTTTGCAGGAAACTTTTATAATCCATGGGGCGGCTTTTACGATCCATTCTGGTGCCCACCGTTTTTCGGTTCCGGATTCAGAGCCGGATACTTCGGACGATTTGGTGGCTTTTACCGAGCCCCTGTAGTAGTTAACTACAGCGAACGAGCTCAAAGAAACGTAGCAAGAGGAGCACGAAGTGCAAGGGGTGGAAATACTGGTGCAACTAGCAGGAGTTCAAACGTCAGAGATGTGTCTGTCGCTAATTCTATAGATGATAACAGGAATTATAGCCAGACACAAGCAGAATATTTAAACCGATCCAGGCAAAGTGTTAGGGTTTCGAATTCCTCCAATAACAATGTTTCAACCCCTTCACGAAACAGCCGGGTCAACAATTCTTCAAGAAATCAAGTGAATCGGTCGTCGAACCGGTCAAGAAATACAAGCAGGCAACGATCTTATTCTGCACCAAGTAACAATAGGTCCTCGTCTCCTAACATCAGGTCATCAAGTCCGAGCAGAAGTTCTGGGTATCGATCAGGTTCTTCACGTTCAGGCTCTTCGCGAAGCTCCGGATCTTTTAGGTCCTCTGGTTCTTCCGGAAGATCATCAGGATCAAGGTCCTCAGGAGGATCACGCTCAGGTTCATCAAGATCAAGGAGAGGTAATTAAGAGCAAATGAAGAGATTAATACTAGCAATCGGTCTATTGTATTCCGTTGTGTCCAATGCACAGAATGGACCGTTCGGATATTATCGAGATGCCTTGATCTTCAGTCAGTCCAATACAGCGCTTGGAAGCACGGCAAGAATGCAGGCGATCGGTGGGGCACAGATCTCATTGGGAGGTGATTTGAGTTCCGCAGCATCAAATCCTGCTGGGTTGGGGTTCTTTAATCGAAGTACATTCGTCATCACACCGTCGATGGATTTCATGACCACTGACACAGAATTTTCGATTCCTGATCAGGGGTTTACAGGTGATACCCAGGACTCATTTAATAACAATTTCAACTTTTCGAATATTGGAGCAGTCATTCATTTTGGAAAGGGCGACTACTCGACAGATAAGTTTAAAGGAGGTGCTTTAGGGATTTCTATTAATCGACAAAATAGCTACCACCTGGAACGGATCTATCAAGGGGCCAATGACTTCAATTCCGTGTTGGATAGTTTTCTCTCAAACGCCGGACAAATTGCTCCTGAGGACCTGGGTGGTTTTGAGCTTGGTGCTTATGACCAATACCTGATCAATCCGACATTCAATCAACAAGGTGCTTTCGACGGATACGATTCTTTTGTGCTGGGTTTCCCGGTTCAGTCAGAGCAGATCACAGAATCAGGTTCCCATTACCAGGTGAATTTGGCATGGGGAGGTAACTATGATGACCGACTTTACTTTGGTGGTGGAATGGGAGTTCAGATCATGAATTATAAGCAGATCCGTGATTATTCGGAGTTTGATTTTGTTGTTTTCGATGATCAGGGAGGCAGTTCGTCGGATCCATTTTTGAATAGTATTTCCATCTACGATGAACTAAGCGTCAGGGGCTCGGGTATCAACTTTAACGTAGGAACCATTTACCGGCCGGTGGACTTTCTGACATTAGGAGTTAGCTATACTTCTCCATCCTTTGTGTCACTTGACGAAGAAGGATTTTTTGATCTTGCTGCAGATTGGAGACCAGGAACGACCATTACTGAAACAGATTCGGAAGGTATTGAGAATACCATTGACATAAGTTCGATTGATCCATTCCAAAGCGATGTGTTCGTATCAGATTACAACCTTCGAACTCCTTCAAGACTTGGACTTGGTGCAACTATCTTTCTTGGGAATAGTGGCTTTCTTACAGGAGATGTAGAGATGGTTGATTACGCCACAGCAAGGATCAAATCCAATGATTTTTCTGAATCGGCAGACAATGATCAGATTGAAGCACTCTATGCTTCAGTAGTTAATGTAAGGCTGGGAGGAGAGTTCCGATTTGATAGCTTCAGAGTGCGGGCAGGGTACGCTTTTTTCCCTAGCCCATATAGAGATTCTGACCTTGAAGATAGAACTAACCTAACATTTGGATTTGGCTATCGAACCCCTGATTACTTTTTAGACTTTGCAGTGGTGAACAGTGAAAGAAACGTGTCTTACGTTCCGTACGATATAGCTGTTGATTCTCCCAATGTTACTTCACAGATCAACAACACTTCTGTAGCGATCACTTTTGGATTGAATTTCTGATAAGCTCACTTAGCTCATTGTATGAGGTGACATGTGAAGTAGCCTTCGAATAGCATACTTCCCGTTCTTTAAAGAGACTTTCAATTGACTGCTTCTGAAGGAGCGGCCGGGTTTGGTCATTAGCCAACCTGTTTTTGATTTCTTCAATGGATGTATTTAAGTAGATGGTTAGGCCATGTTCATCCATCTTTTCCAGATTATTTCCAAAACAAGGTGTTCCACCGCCTGTAGCAAGAATGAATTTATCGTTGGAAGCAATTGTTTCGATAAGCTTTTCACTTTCAATTTCCCGAAATACGCTCTCTCCCTGATCTTTAAAAATCTCTGTGATCTTTTTCCCTATTTCTTTTTCGATTTCTACATCCAGGTCAAAAAAGGGGAGCTCAAGCTCGGCAGCTAGTTGTTTTCCAAAAGTGGTTTTGCCTGATCCAGGCATTCCAATCAAAAAGAAGGACGAGTAACTCATCTGAGCAGTTCTGCTACCTCATCGTCATATGGGGTATCATTATAATGCCATTTCGCAATGACCGTTCCATCCTGGATAAGCCAGATGCCCGGGTTAGACCGTACAATGGTTTTCAAAACTGTAGCATCTGCATAATAATAAGGAGCAGCCAGTTGATGCTTGTGTCTGAAAGCTTCGAAGATCTCGTACCCGGATGATGTAAGGATCCAGGTTTCGTAGCTTGGATTGCGGAAGGTCAGGTTCCTGATCATATCGATCTTTTTCAAAGAGGCTTTTTGAGCATCATGGATAATGATGATCAGCTTATTACCAGTCAATAGATCATCAGTGAAATCACCATCGTCGTTCCAGACACTCAGGTCTGTGATCTTGGGTTCGTCTCCCGGATTCAGCAATCGGGAGCTTACAAAAGAATATCCGGGCTCTGTCGGGTAAGTTTCAAATTTGAATCGCTCACCATCCTTCTCTACCACATATTCATAACGAAGCGGGGCAGAAGCCTGCATTAAGCTAGGGATGTGACCTCCAACCTTGTATGCCCGGAAATCAATGAAGGGCAGGTGTGCAATTGCATAAAGTGCAAACCCGACCATGAAAACTATTACTCCAGCTACTTTGATCTCCCTGAAAAGTGAGCTGAAAAGAGGTTTGTAATCAACTCGCTTGATGAAGATGATTACAATAAGAACAAGCAAAATGATGTCTTTGTAGAAGGATTGCCATGGCGTGAGTTTAATAGCATCTCCGAAACAACCACAGTCTGTCACTTTGTTGAAGTAAGCGGAATAGAACGTAAGGAAAGTGAAGAAGACGATAATGCCCAGCAGGACCCATGCTGTGATCTTCATTCGGTAGCCGAGGATCAATGCAGTTCCAAGGACAACTTCTAAAACACTTAAGAAAACACTTAGGAACATCGCAGCTGGAATGAACCATTCGAAGAATGGTGCAATGTCATAAGCGAATACATCAAAGTATTCGGTCAGCTTGATAGCTGTTCCTGCCGGATCATTTACTTTGATCAGCCCGGAAAAAATGAAAAGTCCGCCAACAGCATATCGGGCAAATTCTTTTAAGATGTTCATGCTTCTTTCAATTTGATCAGACAAAAAACCGAATAGTTGATGATGTCCTGGTAATTCGCATCAACCCCTTCCGATATGATCGTTTTACCAGCATTATCTTCAATCTGTTTAGTTCGCATCAGCTTCATGAGAATAATGTCAGTAATGGAACTAACTCGCATATCTCTCCAGGCTTCATCGTAATCGTGATTCTTTGCTTTCAGGAGATCCAGGGTGTCCATTGCAGCCTTATCGTATTTCGGTTCCAGAACATCAAATGGAATTTCCATCTCTTCGGTTCCATTGAGCTGCATCTGGATCAACGCGATCAGGCAATAATTGATGATCCCTTTGAATTCGTTACCAATATCTTCCTGAACTTTTTGTTCTCCTTTCTCCTGTATTGAACGAATGCGTTGAGCTTTAATGAGAATTTGATCGGTGATGGAGGGAAGTCGCAAGATCCTCCAGGCAGTACCATAGTCCTTCGTCTTCTTACCGAAGATGTCTTTACATTCGGAAATGATTGCCTGATATTGCTGCTCGGTTTCCTGTCTCATTTAATTTTACTTGCGAGGCAAAACTAACCCATTGAATAGCAAACACACCATCAATATCAGAGGAGAAATCGTCGATTTGTCGATACCCAGAGTGATGGGGATTATCAATCTTACACCAGACTCCTTTTACGCTGGTAGTCGAAATCAATCGGATACTGAATTTCTTAAAACAGCGGAAAAGATGTTAGATGAAGGAGCCGATTTCCTTGATATTGGAGGCTATTCTTCCAGGCCAGGAGCTGAAGACATCAATGCTGAAGAAGAGTTGGAACGAGTACTTAAGCCCATTGAGTCCTTGAAGAAAGAATTTCCGAATTGTATCATATCGATTGACACATTCCGCTCAGCGGTGGCTGAGGAAGCCGTTGCTGCGGGCGCAGACCTGGTGAATGACATTTCAGGTGGTCAACTCGATCCTGAAATGATTCCGGCGGTCAGCCGGTTGGGTGTTCCTTACATCGCTATGCATATGCGGGGAACTCCTCAAACAATGAAGGAGTTGACTATTTATGAGGATCTCATTGGAGAGATCACGAAGTATTTTTCTGGTGTCATCAGGCAATGTGAAGAGGCGGGTATCAAGGATGTGATCATAGATCCTGGCTTTGGATTTGCTAAGACGATTGATCAGAACTTTGAATTGCTGAACGGGCTGGAGTATTTCAAATGGTTGGAGCGACCGATCCTTGTTGGATTGTCCAGAAAATCACTGATTTACAAGACGTTAAATTTATCATCTGATGAAGCCTTAAATGGGACAACCACGTTAAATACTTTAGCTTTGTTTAAGGGTGCAGGCATCTTGCGTGTACATGATATTAGGGAGGCTGTGGAAGTTGTGAAATTGGTAACTCGTCTGACTTGATTTTAGCGTTTCAAATAGGGTTTTTAGACATTACCTGGAAGGATGTATTGGATATTCTTCTGGTCACTATCCTATTATCTCAAGTGTACAAACTGATGCAAGGGAGTGTTGCCATTAAGGTCTTTGTCGGCTTCCTGGTGCTCTACCTGATCTATCTCGTGGTTAATGCCTTGCAGATGGAGCTACTTAGTACGATCCTTGGTCAATTCATGGGCGTTGGAGTACTGGCAGCCATTATTCTTTTCCAGCAGGAAATCAGGAAATTCTTACTTCAGATTGGGAGAACCAACATCTTCGAGGATGGAAAGTGGAGTATCCGTTTTTGGGAAAGAAACGGACGAGCACAACGCGCGAATATCACACCAATAACTGAAGCTGTTAAAACCCTTGCCGGTTCATCCACAGGAGCTTTGATTGTTTTGTCAGCGAACTCTCCATTGAAGTTCTACGCAGAGTCTGGCGATGCAATGGATTCGCTGCTTTCGAAGAGACTTTTGATCGCTATTTTCAATAAGAACAGCCCCCTACATGATGGTGCGGTGATCATACATAAGGATCGCATTGTTGCGGCAAGATGTATTCTACCGGTAACTGAGCGAGACGATATTCCTGCCCAATATGGATTACGTCACCGAGCAGGTCTGGGCATGTCTGAAAACACTGAAACATTCATTATTGTGGTTTCTGAGGAAACCGGGCAGATCTCATCTATGCAGGGTGGGGTAGTTTCTCACAATATTTCTTCCCAGGAACTTCGAAAGCAAATCAATTCGTACCTGCACGAACCGAAGGAAGTCAAAAAGGAGAAAGAGAAAGAAGAGGCGGTAGTTGAAGCAAGCTAGTTCATCAATTTCGTTTTTTCTGGCTGTTAGCAATTAACTTTAGTAGGATAACCGCTAATTCCTACATATGAGGTGCCTTGCCATCATCACCTGGATCGTTTTCTTAAGTTTTGGACATATGTCACCTGGCCAATCTAAGATTGATAGCCTGGAAAAGCTTCTGAGTGAGCCTATGGTCGACAGTATTAAGGCTGAAATACTGATAAAACTTGCTTTCCAATATGGATTTGTCGATTACGACAAAGCTCATGAGATAGCACATCAAGCTCAGCAATTGGCCAAAAAAGATAATTATGAAGAAACGATTGCAAGAAGTTATCAAGTCACCGGGGTTGTTCATTTTTTAAGCAGAAAATACGATAGTGCTATGCATTATCATCAGCTGTCTAGCGAGCTGGCCTCACAAAATGGTGATTCGCTGCTTATGGCGAAGAACCTAAATAGTATTGGTCTTATTCATTTAAACCAGGCGAGATACCAACCAGCATTGGAAAACATTCAGCGATCCAACGCCATTCATACTGCCTTGAACTTTGTGACTGGTATGGCTAATACCTGGAACAACATTGGCACAATTTATCAACGTACTGAACAATATTCGTTGGCTGTAGAAGCATATAAGAAATCTTTGAAAATTTCTAAAATTAACAATCAAAGAGAAAGAGCAAGTCCCTACATCAATATCGGTGCTGCATTTTTAAGAAATAACCAATACGACTCTGCTGAGCATTACCAACGATTAGCTCTGGAAATAAATAAGAAGAATAATAATAACAGTGGTATGTCTATCGCTCTGCGAAATCTTGCAGATGTTGCGTTTAAAAAAGAGGACTATTTGACAGCCAAAAATCGGTATGAAAGATCACTTGAACTCCGAAAAAATTTGGGTGGAGGTAGAGCAGGACCATTCAGTGCTTTAGGCATTACATACGCGCATCTAGGGGACTTTGCGAAAGCCAGGAAATTCTTAAATGAAGCTATCAAATTAGCGGAGAATCAGGAAGATCCGTGGGAAAAATCTGAAGCTCTGGTTCGATTATCACGAGTTTATGAGATGCAAAATGATTTAAGAAAATCACTGGATTATTATCGTCAACACATTGTCATAAGAGACAGCTTACTGGATAAGGAAAAAAGTGATCAGCTGTTTGAATTACAGACCTTATACGATACTGAAAGAAAGAACAATGAAATAGCATCACTGGCTGCTAACAATGAGATTCAGGCGCTGCAACTTTCCCAAAGTAAGCAGCAACGAAATCTTTTTGTTATTCTGACCATTGTTTTCATCTTCTTCGGAATTCTCGTTACTTATAACTACCGACTTAAGCAGAAGGCAAACAAGGCGTTGAAGCAAACGAATGAAGAGAAGGAAGTACTCCTCAAAGAAATCCATCACCGGGTGAAGAACAACCTGCAAATCATTTCAAGTCTACTTAATCTCCAGGCCGGATCACTTGAAGACGAGGTTGCTATAGATGCTGTCAAGGAGGGGCAGAATAGGGTAAAATCAATGGCCCTGATCCATGAGAACCTGTATCGAAATGATAACTTGTCCGGGATTGAAGTAGATGATTATGTTGAAAACCTGACACGCACTTTGTATCATTCTTTTGGTGTTGATGAAGAGAAAGTTGTTCCACAATTGGAAATTGAGAAACTCAAACTGGATATCGATACCCTGATCCCCTTGGGTCTGATTTTGAATGAGCTGGTAAGTAACTCTTTAAAGTATGCTTTTAATGACCGGCAGGGAACACTTAATTTAAACCTTGGCTTACAGGATGACTCATTAAACGTAATGGTCAGGGATGACGGCCCAGGATTGGATGAGGAGACCATCGAAACGAGCAATTCCTACGGTTGGAAGATGATCCGGTCCTTATCAAGGAAACTCAAGGCTGATATTTCCATCCAGAATGGCAAAGGCACAGAAATTTTGCTAAAAATCAAGAATTACAAGTTGGTTGCTTAATTTCATCTTGTGAATTCGGCTGCCACTATCCTCATTGTTGAAGATGAGCCTATCATCGCGGATGACATTGCAATGATCCTTGAAAAGAATGGCTACAAGATAAGCGCGATCGTTGATAATTCGCTGGATGCCATCGATCATTTGGATGCTAACCAGATCGACTTGTTACTCCTTGATATCAACATTGAAGGTGATCGGGACGGGATATGGCTGGCCAATCAGATCAATAAGCAATTTCAAAAACCGTTCATTTTTCTCACTTCCTATTATGATCCCAAAACACTGGATCGAGCAAAGGAGACGGCCCCTTGTGGCTACATTGTGAAACCATTTGATGAAGGAGACCTGGTTGCCAATATTCATCTTGCTATGCTGAAACAACTACCTGTAGAAACCAAACAGGAGGAGAAGTTCTTTGTCAGAGACAAGGGAGAGTTAAAGTCTATTCAGACAGATGAAATTCTTTACGCCGAAAGTGACAATAATTACACCAATATCTATACCGAGGAAAGAAAATTCGTGGTTACTCATACACTTAAAAGCGTTGAAGAAAAATTGCAGTCCTCTGGTTTTATCAGAAGTCACAAATCGTACCTGGTCAATTTTCAGAAGATCTCGAGCATTTCTGAAGGTTACTTGTTCATTGGGAAGACCAAGTTGCCCGTCGGAAGATCGTATCGGGAGTTCCTCTTGAAAAACCTGTCTATACTTTAATCGACATTCACTCAGGTATTTCTGCAGTTCACTAGATCAGGGTAGCATGGCAAACGTGTTTGATTGAATTTCAGACTCAAATCAAACGTATTAGCTGCCATGAAAAATTTACTAGCTCTATTATTCGCCTTGGTGAGTGTGGTATTAGCGGCCCAACCAAAAGTACTTCAGCCATCCTTCGATCCGTTTGGTGACGAAATCACATTAAGTGTGACTTCAACTAACCCCGCTGTGTCGTACTTTGATGCAACCATAACTTACTACAGCGCATTAAATGATGGTTGCGGTTCGGACGCGTCGGGTGGTGTGCCTGACATTTCTGACATTATACGGCTTAACCGAGTTGGCTCAACCGATGTATTCACCGGGACTGGTTTGTATTTTCCTTATCACAATGTTCACATAAGAATCCATTTTCAAGGGATGGATGCTTCCGGGGATCCTGTTAGTGGGGAAACTCCAGATGTTTATGAAACAGATATGTTAGGGCTCGCTGGTTGCTACTGTTTTGATAATACGATCGATGAACTGAATACCTTTCTTTCTTCACAAACCATGCAGGTAGGAGGGGGAAATACCTTTGTTCCCTTCAACGCCGCTGCTTATCCTGAATACAATCAATACTACTTCGTTTGGTCATATCCGGCCGATTGGGAATTAATTGAGTATGAAGGAGTAAGAGCAACATTTGACGTAGGTAATGATCCTGGAGAAGTATCTGTCAGAGCAGTTAATCCTTGTTCGGGCGCTGAGAGCGTTGTAGTTTCATACTTTGCAAAAGCAGATCAATCCATCAGCTTCGATCCATTGGCACCGGTAACTTTCGGAGGTCCAGATTTTGATCTGACAGCTACTGCTAGTTCAGGACTTCCTGTCACTTATACTGGATTCAATAGTAGCATCATTAATATCACTGGCAGTACGGTTACAATTGTCGGAACAGGAACAACAAATATTACTGCTCAGCAAGTAGGTGATGATACGTATAATGCAGCGCCTATTGTTCAACAGAACTTAACTGTCAACAAAGCCGATCAGACAATCACTTTTGGCTCATTGAGCGATATCAAATATTCTGATGGCCCGCTGGACCTGACAGCTACTTCCAGTTCAGGGCTAGCTGTTACCTATTCAAGTTCTGATGAATCGATTGTGGTCATTAATAGCGGCCAGGCACACCCGGTCGGTGTGGGAACGGTGACTATTACAGCCTCACAAGCAGGTAATTCGAATTATAATCCAGCTCCTGATGCCAACCAAAGTTTGACTGTTCTGAAGGGTGACCAGACTATTGATTTTAGTGAGATAGTAGGTCCTTTTAATGTTAATCAAAACACTATTCCACTAAGTGCCGATGCGTCATCTACATTGACTGTGACGTTTTCAAGTTCAGACGAATCGGTCGTAACCATTTCAGGATTCCTTGGCAGCATTCAAGGGGCGGGAACTACCACGATCACAGCGTCCCAACCGGGTAATAGTTTATTCAATGCTGCACCTGATGTAAGCCAGGAAGTAACTGTTGATAAATTATCTCAGACGGTAACAGTCCCTGATTTATCTGGAAACAACTACACTTTTGGTCTCAATGCCTCTCCTTTCCAGGTTTACAACAGTTCCGGGATCGATAATATGGTGTTTGAAAGCTCGGATGAATCTGTTTTTAATATCCAAAATGTATCCAGCGCAGGTGGTGGCTTCTTTTTTGTCACTCTGGGAATAGTTGGAGCTGGTTCGGCAACTTTCACAGCTACCCAGCCAGGAGATGATACCTATGAATTAGCCATGGCTTCTTCTACAGTTAATGTTGGTAAGGCCAATCAATCCATCACTTTTTTCGGACCAAGCCCTGTCTTTTTCGGTGCCCCGGATTTTGAGCTTTCAGCGACAGCAAATTCAGGCCTCCCGGTGACATTTTCAAGTTCTGACCCAACAGTTGCTACGGTTTCAGGAACTACTGTCACCGTTGTGGGAGGAGGAGTTACAACTATCACTGCTTCCCAATCGGGGAATGATAATTACAATCCAGCCTCTGATGTAGATCATGACTTCACAGTTATCCCGCTCACTCAAACCATTAATTTCATTACAGACCTTCCCGGAAATAATGTTTTTGGAGATGGTCCATTCAGTTTTGATGCGACAGCCTCATCAGGTTTGCCAGTAACATTCAGTGTGGATGATGAAAGTGTGATAACCGTTTCCGGAGGTATTGCCACCATCCAGGGAGCAGGGAATGCCACGATTACCGCTACGCAGGCAGGAAATCAAAACTATCAGCCTGGACAAGGCAATTTCAACGTAGCTGTCGATCTGGCGAATCAGTCCATCTCGTTTGATTTTCTTGATCCAAAACAATTTGATGATGCTTCTTTTGATCTCACAGCATCCTCGACATCTGGTCTTCCAGTGACCTATACAAGTGGAAATGAATCAGTAGCTACTATTTCAGGAAGTACTGTCACCATCGTTGGTGTTGGATCAACCACCATCACGGCAAGTCAGGACGGAAACAGTAATTATTATGCGGCTGGTTCTGTGAATAGAACACTCAACGTTTCAAAAGCGGATCAATCGATCACCTTTGATCCAATTAACGATTTAATTGTTGGAGAAATGATCCTGGTTGAGGCAACTGCGTCCAGTGGTCTACCGGTTGATTATGCAGTTTCGGGCCCGGCAACACTTGTAGGAAGTCAATTGACTACAACTGGTTTGGGAACAGTGACCGTAACAGCCTCTCAGTCAGGTGATGCCAACTACAACGCTGCTAGCCCGGTAGTTCAGATGTTCGATGTTGTACCCGACAAATTGTCTCAAACGATCACTTTTAATCCTTTGGCAAACGGAACATTTGGAGATGGACCATTCTCCTTAGCTGCAACAGCATCCTCCGGATTACCAGTCAGTTATGTCAGTAGCAATCCGGGGGTTGCCACTGTTTCGGGTAGTACTGTCACAATAGTTGGAGCAGGAATTGCGACAATTACCGCTTCACAAGCAGGTGATAGTGACTACTTCCCAGCTGATGATGTACAACAAACACTGACCGTTGATCAGGCAAGTCAGACAATCACCTTCGATCTCGGAAGCAATGCCAATAAAGTATTCGGGGATGCTCCCTTTCCAGCTCCTGCAACTGCATCCAGTGGACTTCCAGTCATGTATTCCAGTTCAAACACTTCCGTAGTTTCAATTGATGACGGAAACATCGAGATCAATGGACCAGGGATGGCAACCATAACTGCAAGTCAATCCGGGAATTCAAATTACGACGCAGCGACTCCTGTCGAACAGGTGATTACTGTAAGCAAGGCCCTGCAGGTGATCACTTTTGATCCTGCGATTATTTCTGATCAAATTTTGAGCGATGGAAGTGTGACCTTTGATGTTACCGTCGATACCAGTTTCCCACTAACGGTAACGATCAAAAGTGGGCCAGGTACAATCGAAAACATAGGTCCTGATTTTTACGAAGTAACATTCACCGGCGAAGGTCAAATAGTAGTAGAAGCTACGGTAGGAGAAACGGCTAATTACCAGTCCGGAATTCAGGAATTGAGCTTTAATGTGATCGACGATTCCAAACTGGCTCAAACCATTACTTTTCCATCAATTGCTGCCAGAACTTACGGTGATACATCATTTGATCTGGAAGCCACAAGCACTTCAGGGTTAGGAATTAGTTATACAAGTTCTGATGAAACTGTAGCTACGGTTTCAGGAAGTACTGTCACTATTGTCGGAGCTGGGTCTGCCACCATCACAGCTTCTCAAGAGGGGAATGGAGATTACTTTGCTGCTGAAAGTGTGGATCAGGTACTGGAGGTCAATAAGGCCTCTCAGGTCATCACCTTTGATCCTGTCTCTGAACTCACTGTAGACGAATCGTATGTATTGGAAGCTTCCACGACAAGTAGCCTTCCCGTAGATTTCACTATTGAAGGACCTGCTGAACTGGATGGAAATACATTGGTTATCACAGCTGCTGGAACCATTACTGTTACAGCATCCCAGGTAGGAAATGAGAATTACCTTCCTGCTGAGAATGTAGCTCGAAATATTGTTTCCGCTGAAAGCGAGGTTTTGAGTATTGCATCGAGCAATGAACTCAGAACCTATCCGAATCCTGCTTCGGGTTACCTCATAATAGAAGGACTAGCTAAGCCTGGCTTGGTACGTATTTACGATCTTGATGGAAAACTAATGCTCCGGGAATTTGTCGGTCTAGAGAAGAAACTAAAAGTGTCGCATCTGGAAAATGGCGTCTATCTTATGAGAATCGAAAATTCGTCACACACCGAAGAAATAATCATCCGACATTAAAAATATCCACCCAGCTGGTGGATGGCAGCAAAGGACTCGTGGCTAAAGGAGCGGCGGGTCTTTTTTTATCCCTTAATCACTTCCAACTCTTTCCCAACTTCCGTGAAAGCTTCGATTGCCTTGTCGAGATGAGATCGATCATGTACCGCTGAGATCTGAACCCGGATCCTTGCTTGTCCTTTTGGCACAACTGGGTAATAGAAGCCGATCACGTAAATTCCTTTTTCCAACAATCGAGCGGCCATTTTCTGTGAAAGGACTGCATCATACAGCATGATTGGTACAATAGGATGTTCTCCAGGTTTGATATCGAAACCAGCCTCGGTCATCTTAGATCTGAAATACTTTGTGTTGTCTTCCAGTTTGTCTCGAAGCTCAGTAGTTTCACTTAGCATGTCAATAACTGCAATAGAAGCACCGACGATTGATGGAGCAACGGTGTTGGAAAACAAGTAAGGCCGTGAACGTTGACGCAAGAGTTCAATGATCTCTTTCTTTCCTGAAGTGAACCCTCCTGAAGCACCACCTAATGCTTTACCCAAAGTTCCTGTAATGATATCCACACGATCCATGCAGTTTCGGTATTCATGAACTCCTCTTCCGGTTTTACCCATAAAACCTGTTGAATGACACTCGTCTGTCATAACTACTGCATCATACTTGTCAGCCAGGTCACAGATCTTATCCATTTGCGCGATGGTTCCGTCCATTGAGAAAACCCCATCTGTAACAATGATCTTACACTTTGCTCCGCTTGCCTCCTTAAGCTTTTCCTCCAGGTCATCCATGTCATTATTGTTATACCGAAAACGTTGAGCCTTACAAAGCCGAACGCCATCAATGATGGAAGCGTGGTTCAATGCGTCGGAAATAATTGCATCTTCCGGACCAAGTAGCGGTTCGAAAACACCGCCATTGGCATCAAAAGCAGCAGCATATAAGATGGTGTCTTCCATTCCGAGAAATTCCGAGATCTTTCGCTCAAGTTCCTTGTGAATATCTTGTGTTCCGCAAATGAAGCGGACAGAGGACAGCCCATAACCATGTGTGTCGATTGTTTTTTTAGCGGCCTCTATCACCTTCGGATGAGATGACAGTCCCAGGTAATTGTTAGCACAGAAATTTATCACCTCAGAACCATCCGCAAGTTTGATATCAGCACCCTGTGGCGAGGCAATCACCCGTTCGTTTTTGTATAAACCTGCTTCATGAATTTCCGCAATTTCTTTTTCGAGTTTGGCCTGTAAGGACTTGTACATAGTTTAGCTGAGTTTGGGTTTTTTGACTACAATCTTGGGTTTCATTTTTTTTGGAGCTGAAGTTGTAGCAGGCACATCTGTTTTTTCCAGCAAATACGTTCTCCTGATTTTATTGATCAAAAAGAGCTTTTGCTGCGTAAAACTATTGGGATGAACCTGCTCGAATAGCTTTTGAAATTCCTGGTATTGATCTTGATCACCTGCCCTGAATTTCTTAGGATCTATTTTTTTTGATTCCAGGTACTCATCAAACTCCATCCTGGCAAATTTAACTGATGTGTGATTTCAATATCCATTTAATTTTGTACACCCAAACAACATTCACTCAATGGACAAAATCCTGATCATTGGCGCAAGTGGCCAACTTGGTACGGAGCTCACCCTAAAGCTTCGTGAACTGAAAGGAAGTGATAGCGTAATCGCGTCTGACTTGCGACAGCCCGCCGAACTCATAAAGGATGGGCCTTATGAACAGTTGGACATTATGGATGGGGATGCGTTCCATTCAATCGTTCAAAAGCACGAGGTTACTCAGGTGTATCACCTGGCTGCAATACTTTCAGCTACCGGGGAAAAGGATCCACTATTTGCGTGGAAGTTGAATATGGACAGTTTGCTGACGGTTCTGGAAGCAGGCAAGGACACGCTGCAAAAGATCTATTGGCCAAGTTCGATAGCGGTATTTGGTCCGGGGACACCTAAAGTGGATACACCTCAAAATACACTCATGGACCCTAACACGGTCTATGGGATCAGTAAGCTTGCCGGAGAGCGCTGGTGTGAATATTACTATGAAAAGTATCAGGTGGATGTAAGAAGCTTAAGGTATCCCGGGCTGATCGGCTACCGGGCACTTCCCGGGGGAGGTACCACTGATTATGCAGTAGATATTTTTTATAAGGCTATTGCAGGCGATCGATTCAGCTGTTTCCTTGAAAAAGACACTAAACTTCCAATGATGTACATGGATGATGCTGTTAAGGCTACCATCGACCTAATGGAAGCGGACGCTGATAAAGTGAAAGTCAGAAGCTCATATAACGTGGCTGCCATGAGTTTTTCTCCTAAAGAAATTGCTGAGGAAATCAAACGACACTACCCGGATTTTGAAATTGAATATGAAACGGATTTTCGCCAAAAGATAGCCGAAGGATGGCCTCAAACCATTGATGACAGTGCTGCTAGAGTAGATTGGGGGTGGAAACATTCTTACGGCTTGAGTAAAATGGTAGACGTAATGATTGGCAACCTAAAACGGGAAATGGTTTTCGATTAAGCCATTTTTGCTTTTCTTTCCGCAAGATTTAACCAAACCAACGATGGAAACCTATAACAATTTGTTGCTTGATCTAAGCGACGAAATACTCACAATCACCATCAATCGGGAATCCAAAATGAATGCATTGAACCAGGAAACAATGCGTGAATTGGGTGATGCCTTTCATTATGTGGTTGATAATCCGAAAGAGGTAAGAGGAGTGATCCTTACGGGAGCAGGCGAAAAGGCTTTTGTTGCTGGTGCGGATATCAGCGAATTCACCGGCTTGAATGAATTGAATGCCAGGAAGTTTGCTGAGGAGGGACAGGAGATCTTCCAGTTAATTGAGGATTGTCATACTCCAGTGGTTGCCGTGGTGAATGGATTTGCACTTGGAGGAGGTTGTGAATTAGCAATGGCAGCTCACATGAGAGTGGCGGTAGCATCTGCCAGGTTTGGTCAGCCGGAAGTCAACCTTGGGTTGATTCCTGGATATGGCGGGACGCAACGTATGACCCAATTGATTGGGAAAGGAAGGGCGTTTGAATATTTGATGAATGCAGAGATGATCAAAGCAGATCAGGCACTTGCGTACGGGTTGGTTAACTATGTAGAAGAAGATCTGAATGCAGCATTGGCTAAGGCCCATGAATTACTTGATAAGATCAAGGGAAAGGCACCTGTGGCTATCGGTTTGGTCGTTGATTCGGTGAATGCAAATTTCAATGCAGAAAATGGATACCAGGTCGAAGCAAATGCTTTTGCTCGTTGTTTTGCGACGGAAGACTTTAAGGAAGGAGTGGATGCCTTCCTAAATAAGCGCCCGGCGAATTTCAAAGGAGAATAACTTTTGTCCTTACTTAAGCGACTTGCAGGACAGACCGCTATCTATGGTTTAAGTAGTGTACTTGGCCGAACACTCAACTATCTTCTGGTTCCCCTTTATACAACTGTATTCCTTCCCGGTGAATATGGTATTGTAACCGAGCTTTATGCTTATACGGCTTTTCTGAACATCATCTACGTTTATGGGTTAGAGACTGCTTATTTCCGTTTTTCTTCAGAAAATAGAGATCACAATTATTTCAACCTGGCGGTTACCAGTATTCTGGTTACCTCTATGCTGTTTTCGGGAACCATCTATTTACTTTCAGATCCGATAGCAAATGTGTTGGAATATTCTGGGAAAGCTAATTTCATTCGATGGCTGGCCTTAATCATTGGGATTGATGCTTTAGTGGCCATTCCTTTTGCCAAACTACGAATGGATGGAAAAGCCAAATGGTTTGCAGCGTTTAAGTTGACCAATATCACGGTCAATATTGGACTCAATCTTTTCTTCCTGGTATTATGTCCTTGGCTAGCATCTGCTCAACCGGATCATCCAATTCTAAAGGTATATGATCCCAACCTGGGTGTCGGATATGTATTTCTCTCTAATCTCATGGCTAATTCATTATACCTCATCTTCTTTGTTTCACATTGGATTAGGTTTCGATTTGATTTTCAATTATCTGCCTGGAAAAAGATGATCCGGTATGCCTGGCCATTGTTGATCATTGGTTTTGCAGGAGTCACTAATGAAATGCTAAGCCGGGCAATTTTGAAATACCGATTGCCTAATGGTTTCTATGAGGGCCTGACAAACCTTGAAGTTCTCGGAATTTTTGGCGCCTGCTTTAAGCTGTCAATTTTCATGACACTAGCTGTTCAGGCATTCCGTTATGCGTTTGAGCCATTTTTCTTTGCCCAGGCCTCTGACAAAGAATCTCCCAAGCTATTTGGGACAATCATGTCGTGGTTTGTGGTCTTTGGAGCCTTCAGTTGGCTTGCTGTATCGGTTTCATTGCCTTACATCGCCCCGATATTTCTTCGACAACAATCCTACCTTCTGGCACTGGATGCTGTTCCATGGCTGCTAGGAGGAGGGCTCTTCCTTGGAATTTTCTACAATCTTTCGCTGTGGTACAAACTGACAGACAATACGCTTTTAGGTGCATATATAAGCCTGATTGGAGCGACGCTTACCTTCTTACTGAATTGGCTATTGATCCCAAAGTTTGGATACATGGGAAGTGCTTACGCCACATTTTTTACCTACCTGGGAATGACGGTGATCAGTTACTTATGGGGGCGAAAACATTACCCGGTTCCGTATAACCTGCCTAAGGTCTTTGCCTATATAATATTAGCCGCATTGGGTATAATCACCTTTTATCAGATGAAAGAAACTATTTACACAGCGTTTCTGATAGTGGTAATCTTTCTAACTTTGGCCGTTCTTTTCGAACGAAGAAACTTGATAAATCCACAGGCCGAAAAATAGCGCCACCTTTTGCAATGAATCTAATTATTCCGATGGCCGGAAAAGGCAAGCGCCTCCGGCCGCATACATTGACCACTCCTAAACCTTTGATCCCTATTGCTGGCAAACCTATCGTTCAGCGACTGGTCGAGGATATTGCGAAGGTTACCCCTGAACCCATCCAAACGATCGGGTTTGTTATAGGTGACTTTGGTGAGGAGGTGAAAGGGGAATTGGAAACCATCGCCAAAGAAGTAGGAGCAGAGGCAAAGTTCTATGTTCAGGAAGTGGCTGAAGGCACCGCGCATGCGATTGCATGCGCGAATGAGATACTAGAAGGAAAAGTAACAGTTGCTTTTGCTGACACGTTGTTCAAAGCTGACTTTGAACTTGACTCAGAGAATGATGGGATCATCTGGACCAAACAGGTGGATGATCCAAGCGCCTTTGGTGTGGTTAAGACTGACGATGAAGGAGTGATAACAGATTTCATTGAAAAGCCGGAGGAGTTTGTCTCAGATCAGGCGATTATAGGGATCTACTATTTCAGGGAAGGTGAAAAGCTAAGAGCTGAAATAGATCATCTAATTCAAAACAATATCAGAGGGGGTGGAGAGTTTCAATTGACGATGGCATTGGAAAACCTGAAGAATAATGGAACCAGGTTCACCATTGGCACGGTTAATGAATGGTTAGATTGTGGCAATAAAGACATTACGGTTTCATCAAACACAAGGTACCTGGGGTTCCTAGATGGTGAGAAACTGATTGATGATTCGGCAATATTAGAGGACTGTGAAATTGTAGAGCCGGTGGCAATTGGGCCAAATTCAGTTATCAAACACTCCAAAATAGGCCCGTTTGTGTCGATTGGGGAGAATTGTGAAGTAACAAATGCAGTGATCAGTCAGTCATTAATTCAAAATAACTCCAAACTGGAGGACGTTAATTTTACTAACTCAATGATTGGAAACTTCGTTAACTTGAAAGGTCAACCAACAACGGTTAGCTTGGGCGACTATTCTGAATGGTAGGTAGATGCGAGCTACGATAATCTTTTCTTTAATATTTCTTTCATTTTCAGCCTTCTCCCAAAAGAGAAAAGCGAAGGTGGAATCCATTACTCCTCAATCACAAGAGGATTCCGTAAAGCTGGAGAGCATTATCATAGAAGCCGAAAAACAATTCATTTTGGAGAATTATGCAAGGGCTCTGGAAAATTTCACGACTGCCCTTGAAATGAATTCGGAAAGTGCGGCAATCAACCACAAGATTTCAGAGGTTCTTTCCAAGAGTAACGAGGGCCAAAAAGCAATACCCTATAGCCTTCGTGCGATAGAACTTGATCCGGATAATAAGTTCTATCGGCTTTCCCTTGCGAGACTTTACCAGACCGTTGGGTTTTTCAATGATGCAGTAAAAACCTATGAATTGATTTTGGAAAGATATCCGGCTGAGGAGTCTGCGCTTTATGAATTAGCTGAGCTCTATCAGAACCTGGGCCGAATTGATGACATGTTCAAAGCCTTCGACATGATCGAGGAACAGCTGGGAATCAAGCTGGAAATTGTCCGGGAAAGGCAAAGGATTTTGATGAAAAGAGGTGAATTGGATGGGGTGATTGCTGAGTATCGTAAGCTGATCAACGCTTATCCGAATGAGTCAACTTATAAGATCGAATTGATCGATTTTCTCATTCAGAATAACAGGCTAGAGGAAGCAAGGGCGGAGTTAGCGGATTATGAAGAGAACGAGACACCTTCTTCGAGGATCACTTTGATGAGAAGTGAGCTGGCGTGGATGGCTGGCGATCGGGTGGAGGCGTTGGATTTATTAGAGAAGGCTTTCCAGATCAGTACCCTGGATTTTGAGACCAAATTCCAAATTATATCCAATTATCTAAGTACAAGTGGTACGGAAATCGAACGCAATAAATTATCTCAGATCTCCAGGCAGTTGGCTGACGACAATCCGGGTGAATACAAAGCGCAGGCATTTGTAGGAGATATGCTGTACCAAAAGGGAGACAAGGAAAGTTCAATCACCTACTACCTAAAGGCGATCCGGATAAGTCCGGCAAATTTTTCGGTATGGCAAAACATCATCAATATAGAGGCAGAGCTTAATCAATACGATAGTGTGATCGTTCACGCAGAGGAAGCGCTGGAATACTTCCCTAACCAAGCGGTGCTCTACTATTTTGCTGGTACAGGCCACCTGATCAACCGGGACTACCAAAAATCGATACGTGCATTGGAGCAGGGTAAGAAATATACAATTGATCCTGATCTGCTTACCGTTTTTTACGGACAGTTGGGGGATGCCTATAATGGCCTGGAGGATCATGAGAAGTCTGACAACTCTTATGAAATGGCTCTTGAAAACAAGCCAGATAATGACCATGTATTGAATAACTATAGCTATTTCCTGTCTCTAAGGAAGCAGGACATGGATAAAGCACTTAAAATGTCGACCAGTTTGGTGGATCGACATCCCGAAAACCCGACCTACCTGGATACGCATGGTTGGGTGCTTTACACTTCGGGTAAGTACAAAGAATCGCTTAAGTTTCTCGAAAAGGCAGCTGGATTGAAGGAAGATGGAACAATAGTTGAACACTACGGAGATGTATTATTCCAACTTGGCAACATAGATGAAGCTATTAAGCAATGGGAGAAGGCCAGGGATTTGGGTGATGCTTCAGACAATATTGATAAAAAGATTACAGATAGAAAGCTGTATGAATAAGCTACTCCTTTGCCTGATCATTTCATCGTTGATTTTTTCTTCTTGTAAGAGAAAAACTTCGCTATTTACCGGCAAGAAGGAGAAACTGGAAATCATTCATCCTGAATTTGATTACCTCACCTCGAAGGCAAAGTTCAAGTTTGATCACGATGGAAAGAAAGTCTCTGCTACGGCTAACTTCAGGATCAAGAAGGACAGCATAATCTGGCTATCGGTAACTCCTGGCCTGGGGTTAGAGCTTGCTCGTGTGTTGATCAATAAGGACTATGTTTTTGTACTCGATAAGCTAAACAAGAAATATTACGAGTACGAGTTCGAAGAACTGTCTGATCTATATGGTTTCGACTTCAATTACGAATTGATCCAATCGGTTATTTTGGGGACCCTTGCGGAACCTTATGACAACCAGCGAATTTCAAAATCTGATGCCTTCTTTGCTTTTGATGTCCATAAGGGACATTATCATTTCAGTAATTTCATCGGGACCCGTTCACAAAAGTTGGAACGCGTTGAAGTAGCGGATGATTCTACAAAAAATACAATTTCAGTAAATTACGGGGATTTTATAATGGTTGATCAGGAGATATTCCCGAACAAGATTTCGGCTGTAATCGACTATGAATCAGAAAAGAAGCCAAATACTGAAATCAACATATTATACAACAGACTGTCGATCGAGCAGATACCACTTTCGTTTCCCTTTAGCGTTCCAAGCAGGTATGGTCGGAAGTAAGCTGATACAGTTTGTTTTGATCCTGCTTTTATTCTTTTCTGGAACCACTACCTACGGTCAACGCACTAAAAGCGAATTAGAACAGGAAAAAAAGGAAAACCTTAAGCGTATAGCGGAAGCGGAGCGTATACTTACCGAAACCACTTCTGAGAAGGAGGCGACACTAGGCCAACTCCAGGCTTTAAATCAACAGATCAAGGCCCGACAGTCACTCATCAATTCAATTGCATCTGAAATAAGGATATTGGATGGTGAGATTTCTGACTTGAGAATAGTGGTCAATGCATTGCAGGCAGATCTGGAAAAACTTAAGAATGAATACGCTCAACAGATCTACGCTTCCTATAAAGCTAACATGGGTATTAGCAGGCTGATGTTCCTCTTTTCTTCAAGAAGCTTTAATCAGCTGGTTCAACGAATGAAGTACCTCGAGCAATATTCTGCAGCAAGAAGGCTTCAGGCAGAACAAATTGTAGAGGTAACGGATGAACTGAGTGTTCAACGAAATCAGGTGGAAAAGAAAAGAGCTGAGCAACAAACACTTCTTAATCAACAGGTGAGGGAGAGCAGAAAGCTCGCTAATTCGAAGCAGCGACAGTCCGACCTGGTAGCTCAATTGAGCAAAAAGGAAAATCAGTTGAGGAGGGAAGTGAATGATCGTAAGCGAGCCATCGAGCGATTGAATACTTTGATCGCAAGCATAGTAGATTCAGAGGTTGAAAAGTCGAAATCAGTTTCCACAGCAATAGCAGCTAGTGAGGCAGAACTTTCACGGTTATTTGAGTCGAATAAAAACAAACTGGACTGGCCTGTGAATACAGGATTCATTTCTTCCAAGTTTGGAAGGCAAAAACATCCGGTACTTAAGCGAATTACGATCATCAACGATGGTGTTGGCATACAAACGGAAAAAGACACGAAAGTGAAAGCAGTTTTCGAGGGTGTCGTTACCCGAATTGCTGCTATCGAAAGCATGAATAACATTGTTATCGTGAGACATGGTGACTACTTCACCGTTTATGCTCGTTTAAAATCAGTGAACGTTAAGAAGGGCCAGCGCGTTAGAGCTAATGATATCATAGGAGAAGTGTACACCAATAAAGATGGGATTTCTGAGTTGGAGTTCCAGGTGTGGAAAGAACGGACAAAACTTGACCCTGAAAAGTGGTTGGCATTGAAATAATTGTAAGAAATATTCAATTACCGTCCGTTGTTAAATACTTATCTTTGAAAATATAAATTCAATTTGTGATGCATACAGTACTTCTTTGGATGCCTGGATGGGGCGAGATGTTGATCATAATGCTCTTCATTTTAATTTTCTTCGGGGCGAAGAAAATTCCTGAAATAGCGAGAGGAATGGGTAAAGGAATTAGGGAATTTAAGGACGCCACCAAGGAGATCAAAAACGAAATCAACGAAGGGTCTAGCGACGACAAAGCTTAATTCTAAGGTCGTTCTCACTAAAATTTACCTTTGTAATCAATTCTCCAATTGACGTTTGAACAAGTCTTGCGATCTTTCGTTAATGCTGGTTTGGTTATGATCCGCTCTATACTTGTCATATTGATCTTACTTAATTGCTTTGTTCTGTATGCACAGAACGAGGCAGAGGAAGACTATATTGATTTCATTCCTGACAATACCTTCGAAGAGGTAGCTGATAGGATGAAGTGTATGGAAACGGAAATCCCGTTGAACTTCAATCAACGGGTGATGGCCTTTGTGGATTATTTTTCCATTCGAAACCGACCTTACACAAGAGACATTATTAAGAGGAAAGAACTGTTCTTTCCAATTTTTGAGGAGACGCTGCGAAAGTATGACATGCCAGACGAGCTGAAATACTTATCCATTGTTGAATCAGGTCTTCGTCCAAATGCAATATCCCGTGCCAACGCAGTGGGTTTGTGGCAGTTTATCTCTTCAACGGGTAAGAGCTACGGACTTAGGAATAGCTGGTACATTGATGAGCGCATGGATCCATATGAAGCTACAGATGCGGCATGCCGTCACCTGAGAGACCTCTATCGTATGTTCGACAGCTGGGAGCTGGCAATGGCTGCCTACAACTGTGGCCCGGGTAATGTGAGGAAAGCAATTCGTCGCAGTGGGTATAAGCGAGAATTTTGGGAGATTTATAGATACCTTCCCCGCGAAACACGATCATACGTTCCACAATTTGTGGCAATCACCTATCTGCTCAATCACCTTGAATATCACAATTTCACAGAAGAACCCGATCAATTCCTTCCTGAATGGGATACGATCATGATCAGTCAATACTTTCATTTAGAAACGTTCAGTAACCAGTTGGATCTATGCGTGGAGGATGTTCTTAAACTTAATCCACAGATCAAACGAGGAGCCCTACCCGAAGGAACCAGAAATTTCGCGTTGCGAATCCCGGTAGAAGCAAAAGAGGAAATAGTAGCTAACCGCACACACCTATATGATACAGCCTCGAAAGTTGGAAAGGCACACCTTGAGTACCTGGCCAGGAATACACCTGGAAGCATTTATGGTCGTGAGCGGCAAGTATACCGCGTACGAAGCGGCGATGTATTGGGAACGATCGCTCAACGATACAATGTACGAGTATCCGACCTCAGGGCCTGGAACAACATAAGGGGAAGCATGATCCGTATTGGGCAGCGCTTGAATATCTGGGTATTACCCAGATATAGTGAGCAAACAAAAAAGCTTTACACAGTTGACCTGCCAAAGGCGGTGCAAGAAGAAAAATTTGAACGAATTGGTGATAAGAAGGTGTATTATGTCCGTTCCGGAGACTCACTTTGGAGCATTAGTAAAGAGAACAATACCACCATTGAAAAACTAAAACGTGCGAATAACCTGGCCAGCAATACGATCAAACCAGGACAATCACTTGTGATCCCAAATTAACCGAGTAACTTCCAAGCAAGCTTAGGAACAGTTTTTGATACAACTTATTCAACAAGTTATTTAAGGGTATGCGAATTCAATCCAATCTAATACTACTTCTGATTTTGACGATCTTCATTTCATGCGGTGATGTCAAAAACCAAATGAAGAGTGAGTTTTTGCCCAATGCCAAGGGAGAACCGGATGAAATAATCTTAGTCATTGACTCTGCTCAATGGGCTGATACACTTGGTCTGGGAATGGAATTAAAGAAAACATTTCTTGCGCCGATGTTGGGATTGCCTCAGGACGAACCACTTTTTAATGTCAGCAAGGTGAATCCACACAAACTGAACTCTGTTTTAAAGTCTGCTACGAATATGGTCTTTGTGACCACTCTGGATAACAAGTCCAGTCAGAGCAGGGCCATTCAGAAATATTTCACCAGCCAGGCATTGAATCAGATCAATCGGGACACTTCGATTTTTATGTCGCTTCGAAAAGATGAGTTTGCAAGAGGACAGAATGTTATGTTTCTCTATTCAGCAACAGAGGCGCAGTTGGCAAAAAAGATAAACTACAACCGATCCGCGATCAGGGAGTTTTTTGAAGGTTCAGCAAAAAAGATCATCCAGGGGAAGCTTTTCAATAGTCCACGTAAGGAATTATCTAAACAATTGAATGAAGATCATGGAGTTGAATTAACTATTCCTTACGGTTGGGAACGAGCGAAAAATCTAAAGAATTTTGTTTGGTACCGAAAAATGGATGTAGAAACCGAACAGAGCTTGTTTATCTATTATGAGCCCTATAGAAGTCAAAGTATGTTCAATGACATAGGATCTTTTAGGGATAAAATCACACAGACATTCTTACGGGATAGTGAAAAGCCTTCCAAGTACATTAAAAGACAAGAAATTATCAACGTATTTACGGAGCGGGTCAATTTCAATGGAAATTTTGCTGTTGAAGCAAGAAGTCTTTGGAAAATCAGTGATAACTCAAGAGGAGGACCATTTGTGAGCTATACGATAGTGGATGAATCAAACGGCATGGTCTACTACATTGAAGGTTATGTGGATTCTCCGGGGACCAAGAAGAAAAACCTCGTTAGGGAACTGGAAGCTATTCTGGCTACTTTCAGAACACCGGGGGATCTTGCCAAGCCGACTACTTAAAGCTATTTGATTGTCAGTGTGTCATTGTAAACAAAAGGCACTCCATCTTCGGCAATACCTTCTATCCTGATGGCATACGTTCCCATCGATTCAGGAACTGTTAAATTAAGTGAAGCCTCTCCTGTATCAGAAATTGTTGTTGAAGGATTCCAGTAGATAGTATGTGCCACTTCTGAGTCCTTTCCTAGTCCATCGTAAGGTTTGAACTCAGCTGGACGATGATATCCCGGGTAATTATAAACTCTTCTGCCCGGGTCCCGTGGAGGTGGAGGGTTGTCTTCAGACCTTTTGTACACAGCGATAACTCCATTGGAACCTCTTATTCCAAAAATTGTAGCGTCGTTTCCCCGTAACACATCAATGTAAGAGACATCAAATGGATTCATGTTGGCGATAAACCCTTCATTGGATTGAACTCCATCTAACAAGTAAAGTGGTTGTACATTCGCTGCATTAGTTGAATACATTTTTTTTGTTGCGGTTGCACCTTGAAGTCGTACAAACTGGTTCGGGCCACTTCCACCGATTTGAAGTCCAGCAATATTCCTTAGGTAATCAAAGACACTATTAACCCCGATCTTAGTGAGAACTGAGTCAGCTACTACACGATAACTTGGTTCGCCATACTTCTCCTTTGCCATGAAGAAAGGATCTCTTTGCCTTTTGGTCGTCTCTATTTCTACCTGCCCAAGCAGAACAGCTTCTGAAGTATCCATAGATGCTAATCTCAAGTTAAACGCTTTGGAGAGCCTTTGAGCTCTATGATCATCAGATATAGGTGGAGTTGAGGTATCATCTAATTTGATAAAGACATCATTTTTCATCTTACCTTTCTTCCCAACAAACCTTTGGGCGCTAAAAGTTAAATCTGTTGCCTGGGCGAAATCAACTGCTCCAAATTTGAATCGTCCATTCTCATCCGTTTCTTCATCGATCGATTTTAAAGACCCGGCTGCCGACATGGATACGATCCCATAGCGACCTTTCCTTCGATTCAAAAAGTCAACAACTTGTCCGGATATAGTAACTCCTGGCCCTGCGGAATAACGTGGTTCCGGATACAGCTCTACCAGGACATCAGACCAATTGAATCGTCCCCAACTTGTAGTGAGAAGTAAGTCATCTAAAGTCTCGTAAGATTCAGGGGAGCTTAGTGAAACTTCTGAGGTAACATCAGAACTGAGCTGAAGGTATGATGCTACTGAGTGATTATAAAGTGGATCAGGCACGGTAATTCCGCTGGATATACTCGTTGAAAATTCTCCTTTGATCGGATTTCCATCATGATCCTTAAATGAAAAATTCAGATTGGTGGTATTTCCCCCTTGTAGTGCTTTTTCACTATATAATGAAATAGTGTATTGTGGTTTCGTTGGATTCACTACTATCAGTCGCTCGCATAGCGGCTCACCATCCTGGCTCAGAAGTGTAATATCACAAACTCCGGGTTTAAGCTCCTGCCTATTGATGTTGAAGGTGTATTCATTTATGTTGCCCAGGTTTTCGAACGATTCAATGAGAGCCCCGCGCTGATGAACGATAATCGAACTATTGTTAAAGTCCTGACCAATTGAAAGAACCGAGACGTTTACCAGATTTGTGTCCTCAGTTTTAGCCTTGATGATATATCCTGACTGGCTGGCTTTCGGGAGGTCAAAGCTTTTGTTATTAGCTGAGGCAACTTCTACTCGATACGCTTTTCCAATACCAGGCGTTAGTTCGAACCTGCCTATTCCCTCACTTGAGGTTTCGAAGGTAGTTAGTTCAGAACCTGTTTCGTCCACAACACTACCACGAACAAATTGCCCATTACCAAAAGCATTCGTTGATTTTACCGCAACTATGGAACGGATTCCTTCTATCAGTTTTCCACCTTCAGGAAAGAATTGCAAACGGATAGAAGATCGATCCGATGGCCGGGCTTCTGCTACAGAACCAAAAGGTGAGGAAACCATAATTGGTACCTGGAACATATATTGATGATCGAAGTTCCTCATCCAACTGGTATAGGCTCTTATGGAATAGAAGCCAGTAGCGAAACCAGGTTCAATCACGATCTCACCAGTTGACTCATCATTGGAAACTCCGATGATTCGTTTAGCAACCACCTTGTTATTCGGATCAATCAATTCAACAAACAAGACTGTGCTCTTCACAGTTGATGAGTGGTCAATAGCGTTGGTCAGGTAGGCTTTGAACCAAATGGTTTCTCCTTGTCGAAAGACCCTTTTATTGAGATGCAGATATGCTTTCTCCTGTCCAAAAACTTGATGATACGAAATGAGCTTTTCACCGATCGGACCGGGAATTTCACTTCCTGTAAATGAAAGGAGAGTAGGTACGAAAATGACCAATGCCACGAGAATTGATCGACCAGTACTTTTATGAGGCATCTTCGAGGAGCTTTAAAGTGTAATTAGCGAATCCTGATAGCATTCAGGTTTTTAAATTTCCAATTTTTTTCATCTAAATGCTACCAGGATTGGATTAACCTACTCATGAAAACAATTCAATGATCGCTAATCCCTCATGCAATCGATACGCATTTACTCGATCCGGAGTGATCGCTTAAGTGAAATTGGTGTACCATTTGAGTAAGTCCCCTGAATTAGTACGTCGTAGGGTCCGGATACATCTCCTGTATAAAACCTGATTTTCGCTGTGCCATCTTCACTGACCCTTATTGAAGGATTCCAGTGAAGTGTAGATCCGGATAAGTGATCCGGTCTATCTTCAAATTTCTGAGGTATATGGAATCCTGGGTATCTCACAATTGCCATACCTGGTTTTTGAATTCCTTCTCTTCCCTCTTTCTTTTTTGTATAGATAGCAATTACACCATTGGTCCCGTTTATTCCGAAAATTGCTGATTCACCACCTTTCAACACGTCAATGTAATCAACGTCAAGTGGGTTCATAGAAGCAACAAATCCTTCATTGCTTTGAACACCGTCCACAACATACATTGGGACTGAAACAGTAGCACCTCTGAGACGCGCGAATTCTGATCCGGGTAGCCCCGCTACCATCACACCAGGGATTTTTCTCAAATAATCAAAAACAGTCGTTATACCGAACCGGTTATTAAGAGAGTCTGCAATTACCCGGTTTACTGGAATGGTTGTCTTTTTATAGTCGGAATTAGGTCCTATCAGGGGATTTGTAGTCACTTCAACTTCATCCAAAAGCATTGAACTTTCTCCAGCATTGATCGAGTAGTTGTGTCTTCTATAGTGGTTGGCAAAAGGCATTATTTTCTCATTATATGCTTCCTGATCAACCGGAATGGAAGATTCCGAATTAAGTTTAATATACACATCATCTTTCATCTTTCCATGCTTGCCAGTCTTTCTGCTTGCTTTGATGATCAGGTCTGTAATATCGTGGTATTGCAAACCATTGATCGAAAAATACCCCGTCTCATCCGTTTCAACCTCGATTGGATGGAAGACATCAATGAAGGAGGAAAGGGTTAGGGTTCCGGCTCTTGGCTTACTCCTGTCATCAAAATCGACCAATTGACCTGATAAGGTTGTGCCTATTTGATGAGAGTACCTGGCACTATGAAGAGAATCAACTAATACCTCACTCCAGTCAAATCTTCCCCAGCGTTTAGTTAGAAGCAAGTTGTCCAGTTCTTCAAAAGAATCTGGGGAATTTTGAAAGTAGTAAGCTGAATTTCGGATGTATCCTTCAAGGTTTGAATCTAACGATATATAGTTTTCCATCATCTGTTCGAAATCCTTATCATGGGCTTGAGAAGCCACGACCGAAACAGATAGTTCGGGATCAGAACCACCTGGCAATTCCGATTGAAGGTCTATGATGAGTTCGGCCCATTCATTTTTTCCGTAGTAGCATTTAAAATCTCGTTGGATCTCATATTCGTTTGTCGGAAGATTTGCGATAAACAGACGCTCAGCTATTGGATCATTGTACGAATTGAACAAGGTAAGGTGACAAAGCCCCCCTGTGGGTATTTCGCTTCTTAATATCTTGATCTGAAAAGGCTTGTCTTCAGTATTGTTATGTTGATAAAGAATGTTTCCATGCTGTTGTAGAATTAAAGTGCTGTTTGCAAGAGAAGTTCCTTTAGCTCGGGCTGTGACAATCACATAATCTGATTTGTAAAAATTCCGGACATTGAGCTGGATCCCGGAAGGTTTGGGGCCTTCAATTTTAAACACCATTTCCTTACCGTTGATTTGTACTCTTGCAAAGTAGTTTTTGTTAGGTTCAGGGGTCATTTTAAATCGACCATAACCTCTTTCAGAAGTCTGAACTCTACCGACCACTTTTCCATCCGAATCAGCTACCTCCCCGGAAATCATCAATCCCTGACCGAATTCGTCCGTTGCGCTTACGGCAATTGTATTTCTAAGCCCTTCTATCATAGCCCCTCCCTCGGGAAAGAAGAGCAGTTGATCTAATTTCATTTTGTGATTTGTTGGAATTAGGTTGATATCGGATGGAGTAACCAGAATGGGATGGTAGTAGAAAAGTCGACTGCTAAAGTTTCTCATCCAGTTGGTATAAGCCCTTAGCGTGTATACTCCATGAGGGAGTTGCTCCTCTACCATGAAGTCACCATTAGCTTTTCCATCTACTGCCTTTAGTGTGCGTCTGGCGGCAACCTTCTGATTTGGATCAATGAGGTCAACATGAATAACAGAATTTCCTGCGCTCGCCACCCGGTTGGTAGCATCAAATAAGTACGCTTTGAACCATATTCTGTTTCCAGGCTCAAACTGTGATCCGGCCACATGAAGGTAGACTTTTTCTTGTTTAAAGGTTGAGAGGTATTTGTTGATGTAAGTGCTCAGCTCCGGGCTATCGGCTCCCGTCATGGCTGATAGAAGAATCAACAGGCTCATAAGTAACATAGGTTTTTTCATCTTTCTTTTTTTGGAGAGAAAATGAAGAGAAGGGCTAACTCCCTTATGATCATCCCGTGATGTTGACCTGTTGTATACATACTCATTAGATGAATTGCTTATTGATGATTAGTTATGGACCTTTGAGCTGAAACCAAAACCTATGAGTTCGAAGATCCGACCTAAAGAAGCACTTGAGTACCATGAGAACAAGCCGCCAGGCAAAATTGAAGTCAAGCCAACCAAGTCCGTTAGCAGCCAGCATGACCTTGCTTTAGCGTACTCACCAGGTGTCGCCGAACCGTGTAAGGAGATAGCCGAAAATGTAGAAGATGTTTACCGATATACCGCTAAGGGGAACTTGGTAGGGGTGATTTCCAATGGTACGGCTGTCTTAGGATTAGGGAACATCGGTGCGGAAGCTTCAAAGCCGGTCATGGAAGGAAAAGGAGTACTCTTCAAAAAATTTGCTGGGATTGATGTTTTTGACATTGAGATCAATGAGGAAGATCCTGAGAAATTCATAGAGATCGTTAAGTCACTTGAACCAACCTTCGGAGGGATCAACCTGGAGGATATCAAAGCACCTGAAAGCTTTGTGATCGAACAGCGCCTTAGGGAAGAGATGCAGATCCCGATCATGCACGATGACCAGCATGGGACCGCCATTATCTCGAGTGCAGCTTTGATCAATGCATTGGAAGTGATTGGCAAAATGATTGAAGACATTAAAATAGTTGTAAGTGGTGCGGGAGCAGCTGCCTGTGCCTGCACCAACCTGTACGTTTCGTTGGGGGCCAAGCTGGAAAATATCCTCATGTCAGACAGCAAGGGGATCATCAGAAAGGATCGCGACAACCTGGACGAGATAAAGGCGAGATATGCAACTGATCAAAAAATTGATACACTGGAAGAAGCTCTTGTTGGAGCAGATATGTTTTTGGGGTTGTCTATCGCGGATGTGATGACTCCAGAGATGCTCAAGTCTATGGCAAAGGATCCCATTGTTTTTGCACTTGCAAATCCTGACCCTGAGATTGCTTATGATCTTGCAATGAAAACCAGGAAGGATGTAGTGATGGCCACAGGTCGCTCGGATCACCCCAATCAAGTTAACAACGTATTGGGATTTCCATATATTTTTCGAGGGGCACTTGATGTACGTTCTTCCTCCATCAATGAGGAAATGAAGCTGGCAGCCGTAAATGCTATCGCCGATCTGGCAAAAGAACAGGTGCCGGACATGGTATTAAAAGCATATGGCGCTTCGGTTATCAAGTTTGGAAAAGATTACCTTATCCCTAAACCAGTCGATCCGAGACTTATTACGGCTATTTCACCAGCAGTGGCAAAAGCGGCAATGGATACCGGAGTGGCTAGAATTGCCATTGAAGACTGGAAGCAATACGAGGAGGATCTCCTTGAACGGATCGGGCTTGACCAGCGACTCGTTTCGAGACTTGTTAATAGAGCTCGGCAGAATCCTAAAAAGGTGGTCTTTGCGGAAGCTGATCATATTAACATTTTGAAGGCAGCTCAGCAGACCCTTGACTCAGGAATTGGCACGCCTATCCTGATGGGTAAGCGTAAGGTTATCGATCAACTGATAAAAGAAAATGACCTTGATGCGATCAAAGATTGTGAGGTCATTGATCCGAATGAGCATCCGGACAAGGTGGAGGAGTTTGCAAAAGAATACTCACGAATACGTCAGCGAAAAGGCATTACCATGCATATGGCAAGAAAAGCCATGATAAGCAGGACATACTTTGGAATGATGATGGTGGAGAAGGGAGAGGCGGATGTGCTGATCTCAGGTCTTTCTAATGATTATCCACGGACTGTATTACCCGCACTACAAATTGTGGGTACTGAGAAAGGTGTCAATAAGGTCGCAGGGATGTATATCATCAATACTTCCAAGGGCAACTATTTCTTTGCTGACACCAGTGTCAATTTGAATCCTACAGCAGAAGAACTGGTCGAGATCATTGGGTTGACTCACAGAGCGGTTAAGTTTTTTGATACGGAACCTAAAATCGCCGCACTTTCTTATTCAAACTTTGGCTCTGCTCGTGGAGAGGTGCCTGAAAAAGTTGCCAAAGCGGTAAGATTGGCTAAAGCCAAGTGGCCGGACATGGTCATCGATGGAGATATCCAGGCGAATGTGGCACTCAATAAGAATCTACTGGAAGAATTATACCCGTTTAGCGATCTGGTAGGTCATCATACCAATACTTTGATCTTCCCGGATCTGCAATCAGGTAATATTGCTTATAAAACCATGATGGAGATCGGGGGAGCAGAAGTGATTGGACCAATCCTGATGGGGATGAATAAATCAGTCCAGGTACTTCAGCTGGGGAGTACGGTTAGAGAAATCTATAATATGGTGGCGATAGCTGTGGTCGATGCTGGTGTGACCAATCGTGAAAAACTGTAGATCACTTTTCGTCAATACTACAGGTTATCGCTCATTGATATGCAATTGAAGGCACAATTGCCCTACGCTAAAATTTAATTGAGGGTTTTCATAGATTTGGAGCCATGATTACCTACCTAAGGGGGAGACTTGCTGAAAAAGACCCGACTCAAATTACCCTAGATGTGGGTGGAGTGGGGTATGAAGTCAAAATAAGTCTGAACACTTACTCCCAGATCAAAGACAAGGAAGACTTGCTCATTCAGACGTATTTGCATATCAAAGAGGATGCTCATACGCTATTTGGATTTTATGAGCGATCGGAGAAAAAACGATTTCTTGATCTTCTGTCCATTAATGGTGTTGGTCCCAGCACAGCACTCATGATTTTGTCATCCCTGGATGCCAAGGAACTTCAGGCGGCTATAGCACAGGAAGATATAGCCACGATACAGGCGGTGAAGGGCATAGGAGCGAAAACTGCCCAACGAATTGTCCTCGAATTGAAGGATAAGATGAAAAAAGAGGGTCTTTTAGACAAAACAGTAGAAATTGCGCACCCTATTGATAATACCTTGAAAACTGAGGCGTTATCTGCCTTGACCACTTTGGGTATAAATAAGTCTGCAGCGGATAAGACAATTAATGCAATTTTGAAAGAGTATGGGGAGGAGATTAAATTGGAAGAATTGATTAAGCAGGCGCTCAAAAGGGCTTAACCTAATCGAATAGAGATTTTTTTTGAAAGTTCAGGCTTATATACTGATACTCATCTCGATATGTGCCTTTAGCAACCGGGTAACGGCTTTTGGCATCTTACAACAACAGGATACGATTCCATCAGATACGCTGGAGCCGTATGAGCCTTCACGTCAGCCTACCTTCCAGCCAACGTATAGGTTCGGAGATCCATTTGCAAACCGTACCTCTCGCTCACCTCTCTTTCTGAGAGATCCATCACAATTGGATATGGAGGTGCAATTCAATCCGGATACTACGGCCGAAGATCGTGGAATAACCTACTCTGTTTATGAAAACATTGGTAACCTCGACTTTCGACCGGCTACCAGTATGACTTTTCAGGAGTTTAACAGTTACAATAACTCACAATTAAACAAGCAGTATTTCAAGGATCGATCCATTGGTTTAGACGGAGAAAGTGCTGTAAGTGGCAGGAGCCTTATCCCAAGACTCTACATAAGCCCTGTTTTTGATCGGATTTTTGGAGGAAGCTACGTTGATATTCAGCCAAATGGGTTTGTAAACCTGGATTTTGGTGCCCGGTTCCAACGCCTGGACAATCCGGCTATTCCAAGACGTCAGCAGCGAAATGGTGGTTTCAACTTTGATCAGCAGATCAGTATGAACGTTGTTGGAAAAGTAGGAGAAAAGCTGGCCATTACTGCCAACTTCGACAATAATAACAGTTTCGATTTTCAGAACAATCTCAAAGTTGAATACACAGGTTACGAGGAGGACATCATCAAAAAGATTGAGATCGGTAATGTCAGTATGCCTGTCTCCAACTCGCTGATCACAGGAGCACAATCCTTATTTGGTATCAAAACAGAATTGCAATTTGGACGATTGTGGGTGACTGCAGTTGCCTCGCAGCAGCGAGGTAGAAATGAGACCTTGACTATTGAAAGTGGCTTCCAGGGACGGGAGTTTGAGGTGCAGGGCTCAGAATACGACGAAAACCGCCACTTCTTTCTGGGTCACTTCTTCAGAGACAACTATGAACGATGGCTAGCTACCGTGCCGCAAATCACTTCAGGAGTCAACGTAAACAGGGTTGAGGTCTATGTGCTCAACCGGAATAATGAAACCAGAACTACCAGGAATATTGTAGCAATGATGGATCTTGGAGAAGGTGCTGTGATCCATGGAGGAGATATAGTTGCCAGCGCCAACCAACCGGCGGGCAACCCCGCACAAAATGGTGCAAACAACCTTTTTGGTCAACTAAATGAATTCAATGTTGACCTGGTAGATGCAGACCTGACATCAAAGTTTCCGTCCTTTGAGAATTCAACAGATTACGTCAAAGTCACTACCGCAAGGAAACTGGATGATTCGGAGTTCACTGTTAACAGGGAGCTGGGTTACATCACACTCTTAAGAAGATTACAAAGTGATGAAGTTCTAGCTGTATCCTATCAATACACATTTAATGGAGTAGTCTACCAGGTAGGAGAGATCCAGACCGATTACTCTGAGCGAAAGGATGATGAGGTCATTTATTTAAAGATGCTTCGTCCAAACCAGATTGCCACTGAGCTGCCCACTTGGGATCTGATGATGAAGAACGTTTACAACCTGAATGCGGCGCAGGTTTCAAGAGAAGGATTTCAGTTAAGAGTGATCTACAGGGATGACGTGACTGGCCAGGATAACCCTTCACTTCACGAGGGTCAGCGTTTGAAAGATCGGCCGTTGATCGAAGTGTTGGGACTTGATCAACTCAATCCAAATAATGACCGCCAACCGGATGCAAACTTTGATTTTATTGAAGGAATTACCATTGATACCAGAAATGGTAATATCATATTCCCGGTACTCGAACCTTTTGGTAGTCGGCTTGAATCCCAGTTTGATTCAAATTCAGAAGGGGATCTGATCGAAAAATTCGTCTACAGTGAACTTTACAGCAATACGAAGGCAGTAGCTGAAAGGGATGCTACAAAAAACAAATTCGTGATCCTTGGAAGGCTTACTGCCGGATCCTCAAGTGAGATCTCCTTACCTGGGATCAATGTTGCCGAAGGGTCAGTAGTCGTTACAGCGGGAGGAACGTTGCTGACAGAAGGGTTGGATTACAACGTTGACTACAACCTGGGAGTGGTCCGAATTCTTAATGACGGAATACTGAATTCCGGAAAGCAGATCAATATTTCCTACGAGAAGGCTGACCTTTTCAATTTCCAGACAAGGACTTTAACGGGGGCAAGGTTTGATTATCGTTTCAATGAATTCTTCAATATCGGAGCGACTGTCCTACACTTAAATGAAAGGCCAGGAGGCATTACTCGGTTTGCAGTAGGGAGTGAGCCAACCAGGAATACGAAATATGGTTTTGATATCAATTTCCAGCAGGAGTCCAGGTTTCTTACTAAAATGGTTGATGCGCTTCCACTCATAAGCACGAAGGAGCCGTCAAGCGTTACCATCAATGCTGAATTCGCACAACTTTTGCCTGGAACGAGCAATATTGTCAACGGAGAAGGGACCTCATATATTGATGACTTTGAAAACGCAGTTACCCCGATCAACATCAGTGGGTGGCGTTCATGGCAGCTGGCAGCTACACCGAGAGTCTTTCCTGAAAGCTCTTCAACTGGTCTGGATCACAACGATAACAAGGCAAAAATTGCCTGGTATACGGTTGACAACAGTATCTTCTATAGGTCTACAGGGAATCTTAGACCTGACAACATAAGTGATGATGATTTGCAAAATCATTATGAGCGCCCGGTACTGCCTCAGGAGATCTTTCCTCAAAGAGATAATAACCAGGTTGTTTTGAACGAACCTCTTTTTGATGTTGCGTACTTTCCTACGGAAAGAGGACAATACAATTACAATGGAAGCTTTTCGGCGAACCAACCAGAGCAGAATTGGGGTGGTATTACCAGGGCAATTACGAATGAAGTAAACTTTGAAGCCACCAACGTTCAGTACCTTGAATTCTGGTTGATGGATCCGTTTATAGAAGGAGAAAACGGTCGTGTATTGGATGGAACTTTTAACCAAAACAACACGACAGGTGGTGAACTGATCTTCAACCTTGGTAGCGTATCAGAAGATGTTGCTCCTGATGATAAACACGCATTCGAGAACGGCCTACCAACTACAGGTGACCCAATCCCGGATAATGCTATTACAACCTGGGGGCAGGTTACAACGGAACAATACCTGACCAACTTTTTTGCAAATACTCCCGGCGCACGAGACAACCAGGATGTAGGACTGGATGGATTGAGGGATGAGGATGAAGGAAGAATTCCGAATAATCCATTTGGAGGCGAGGACGACCCATCCGCAGACAACTTTGTATACATTCTGGATGAGTCTTACGATGCAGTGAATGCCAAAATCGTTCAGCGCTACAAAAGCTGGAACGGTATGGATGGTAACTCGCCAATATCCGCTAATACGAATGATAATTTCATTCCTGCTTCTTCCACCTTGCCAGACAATGAGGACATTAATAATGATAATACCATATCTGACCTTGAGGAGTACTTTGAGTATCGTCTGCCGTTGCAACCAGGTCAGTTGCGGGCTGGTAGTCAGTACATCATAGATGAAATAGCGTCAGCTGGAGCCACCTGGTATTTGTATCGAATTCCGATCATGGATGTGGGAACTCCGGTTGGCACGCCATCATTCGAAAACATCAAGTATATAAGGATGTACCTGACAGGGTTTAGTCAACCAGTGGTACTTCGATTTGCCAAGATGCAGCTGGTAGGAAGTCAATGGCTGAAGTCGGAGAAATCGCTTAGAGAAGAGGGGCTGAATGAGATACCTAATACAAGCACTTCTGACTTCCAGGTTTCTGTGGTTAATATCGAAGAAAACAGTACAGCCAATGGGGGTTCTCCTTATGTGCTGCCGCCAGGACTTGAGCGAGATATTGATAACACTACAACTGTCAATCGACGGATCAATGAACAATCATTGCAGGTTTGTGTAGAGGAGCTTGATGATCGGGATGCCAGGGCGGTATATAAAAACGTAAGCTTTGATCTGATCAACTATGGAAGGATGAGCATGTTCTTGCATGCGGAATCTTATTTAGATGACCAGATCGATGACAATGAGCTTACCGGATTTATTCGCCTTGGTACGGATGAAGATGAAAACTACTATGAAGTAGAAGTCCCACTGAGGATCACCCCAGATGATCTTGAAGCCACACAGGCTGATATTCGCACACTTGTATGGCCGGCTGAAAATGAGATCGACATTTCCATAAAGGAACTGATTGGAATAAAATCAGAAAGGAACCGGGCCCGATTACCCATCGATGTACCCTATGAAACACCTTCAAATGACGGAAGATACAATTTTAGCATTAAGGGTAACCCGGACATCTCAGCTATCAGAATATTAATGATAGGTGTAAGGAACCCTGGAAGGAATGCAAACAATCAGGGTGTAGATGACGGATTGCCTAAATCGGTATGTATTTGGGCCAATGAATTGCGGGTAACAGATTTTGATAGAAATGCAGGTTGGGCTGCCAATGCCAGAATTAGTACGCAGTTGGCAGATCTCGGAACAGTTTCAGCATCGACAAGGTACACTTCTATTGGATTTGGAAATATCCAGCAACGGATCTCTGAGCGGACAAGGGAAGAGACTCGTCAGTATGATATTTCTGCGAATATCAATGTTGAGAAGTTTTTAAAACCCGAAAAAACCGGCCTGGTCGTTCCGATGTTTGTTAGCTATGAAAAGACAACCATTACACCACAATTTGATCCACTGGATCCGGATGTGCCCCTGGAAGCTTCCCTGGAATCATTTGATTCCGACACTGAACGGGAAGCATACCGTAGGATCGTAGAGGACC
This sequence comes from Cyclobacteriaceae bacterium, assembly GCA_965267415.1. GTDB lineage: Bacteria > Bacteroidota > Bacteroidia > Cytophagales > Cyclobacteriaceae > Ekhidna. The sequence continues at coordinate 3,354,300 of OZ253955.1, forward strand.
GAACAACCCGGAGGAGCCTGAACTTCACGAATGTCAGAAAACAAAAGGTCAACCCGGACTCTCCGTCTCGTATTTACGATATTGAAAACTTCTCCTTCAGCTATGCTTACAGCGATCAGATCCGAAGTAATTCAAACACCCAAAGTTTTGTAAACAAGACTGTATCAGGAGGGGTGGCTTACAATTTTTCACCGGCGGTATTGAGCATAGAGCCATTTAAGAATTATGAGAAATTGTCAAGTCCCTATTTTGCCCTGATCAAAGACATTAACTTCTCTCCAGTCCCAAGCAACCTTTCCTTTTCCGCTGACTTGAGGAGAGATTTTCGTGCTACGCAATTCTATAATGATCTACTGACGATCGAAGGGGTCGATCCTGTTTATGAGCGACTTTTCACCTTTGCGAGAAACTATTCCTTTCGGTGGGATTTTACTCAAAACCTGGGAGTGACGTACAATGCGACAGCCAATGCAGTGATTGATGAACCAGAAGAATTCATTCAGGGTGACATTACTACAAAAGATGAGAAAAGGTTCATCTGGAATCAGATCAAAAACCTGGGACGAATGAAAAACTTCAGCCAGGATGTTTCAGCTAATTACAAGCTGCCGCTTGATAAAATTCCTTTTACGGACTGGATATCTGCTGATTTAAGGTATTCAGTTGGGTACACATGGGTGGCTGGCTCGATCATTCAACCGGATGGATTTGGAACTCCTGAGGAGCAGGATTCTTTGCAAGCGGTGGCTGAATCCTTATTTTTTGGAAACTTCATTAGCAACCAAAGAGATCAGGGAATTACAGCACGGCTCGATATGACAAAGTTGTATGACAAAGCAACTTTCTTACGAGATATAAATACTCCACGACCAACAGGAGAAGAAGGGGCTGGAGGACAGGGTGTCTTGCGATTTTTGACCATGCTGAAAACTGTCAATGGTTCTTACTCCATACGTGAAAGTACTGACCTGCCTGGATTCACACCGACCGCCTTCCTGTTAGGATTAGATAGTGGTTTCAACGCACCCGGAGTAGGGTTTATATTAGGTAGCCAGAATCCTGATGTTCGGTTTAAAGCAGCAGATAACGGATGGCTGATAGAAAACGAAAACCTGAATTCACCTTTCAGTCAAACTTTTGGAACAGATATCGATATCAGGGCTGACCTGGAACCGGCGAGGGATTTACAGATCCAGTTGAACTGGAATCGCGGGTTAACCAATAATTATCAGGAAATCTTCCGTTTTGACGGATCGGGAGGTTTCGAGACACTATCGCCTACAAGGGCTGGTACCTACGCATCAAGCTTCATTTCGGTACGCACCGCATTCGAAAAGGAGACTGAGGATAACTTCTCGGAGGCGTTCGCCAATTTTGAGCAAAACATCAACATTGTTAGAGGCCGCCTCAATGAAACAAATCTTAATGGCACTTATGACTCATTAGCACAGGATGTATTGATACCCGCATTTATTGCATCCTATAGTGGTCAAAGTGCTACAGATGTAGATCTGACTCCTTTTCCGAAAACACCATTACCTAACTGGAGAGTCGATTACAGCGGGTTGTCGAAGATCCCTGCGCTTCAAACTTTGTTTGCTTCCATTACCTTATCTCATGGGTACACTTCTAACTATTCGGTTTCGGGATTTAACAACCAGATCTATGATGCGGATCTGATTGGCCTTCAGCGAGACCTTCTGGATTATCCATTGGCCGAGTTGGATTCAGCAGGAAGATTAATTCCTGTCTATGTTATCAATCAGGCGTTGATCTCTGAACAGTTCGTTCCACTGATCGGGGTTAATTTCAGAACGAATGATAACGTTTCTGTTAGAATTGAATATAAGAAAAGCCGAAACCTTGCTTTGAACATGTCAAATGCGCAGGTGACAGAAACCAACAACAATGATTTCACTGTGGACTTTGGCTACACTAAAACAGGGTTTAAGCTCCCCTGGAGATTCCAGGGAAGGACGATTACCCTGGAAAACGATATGAGTTTTAGAGTAGCAGCATCTGTCAGAGATTCGAGAACTGTCCAACGCAAGATCAATGATGAAGATGTGATTACCAATGGAAGCCGGACATTCCAGATGAGGCCAACATTCACTTACAAATTGAATGACCAACTTGACCTGAGTGTCTACTTCGAACGGAACGTGACAGACCCAAAAGTGTTAAGTTCCTTCCGAAGATCCACTTCCGCTTTTGGTGTCCAACTAAGATTTGGTCTCGCACAGTAGTTAAGTCTCGATTGAAAGTTTATTTTTGGCATCCCTTTGAGATAAATACAAAACGTATGAATATTCCTGCAGACTTACATTACACCAAGGATCACGAATGGATCAAGATTGAAGGAGATACTGCGACTGTCGGTATCACGGATTTTGCACAAGGAGAACTTGGTGATATTGTTTACGTAGAAATTGAAACGGAAGGTGAATCGCTGGAGGCTGGAGATGTCTTTGGAACAGTGGAAGCCGTGAAGACCGTCTCTGATTTGTTTATGCCTTTGAGTGGTGAGGTGATTGAAGTAAACTCAAGCCTGGAAGCAAACCCCGAGATCGTCAATTCTGATCCGTATGGTGAAGGATGGATGGTTAAGATCAAAGTGAGTGATAAGGGGGACGCCTTGCTATCTGCTGAAGATTATCAGGCAGAGGTAGGGGCCTAAAACTTTGGAATGTTTTTTGTTAGCATGTAGTATGTTAACAAACGAATAGATTCAATTATTTCATTAAAAGAAATAAAAAATTACATTTGAACATCTAATTTGGAAGAGCCATGTTTATAATTCCTATTCTTTTCATTGTTGCAATTGTCCTTGCGGTCATCGTGACCCGAATACTGATGGATAAGGCAGCTGAAACCGGAGCACAAAAAGTGTCTGCGAAAGAGAAAGATAATCCGTTGATCAAAAAGTATGCGCACGCCAACCTTCAACAATTTACCCGTGTATTCGGTAATGTAGGCTTGGTGCTCACACTGCTTTTCATCATCTGGGCTTTCGAAAAGAAAAACTACGATGATTCTGGTCTGCTTGACCTTGGATCAGTAGATGACGATTTTGAGGATATCCTTGAAATCCCTCCAACCGAGCAGCCACCTCCACCTCCACCAAAGATCAAACTTCCTGAAATCATCGAGGTTCCTGATGAAGAGGAGATCGAAGAAGAGATTGAAGTAGAGTTGGACGTTGAGGTAACAGAAGAAACTGTAGTTGAAGAAATTGTATTTGAAGAAGCTCCCGAAGAAGAGAATGTTGATGAGATCTTCACCATTGTAGAGGAGCCTGCCGGGTTCCCGGGTGGTTTGAGCGCATTCTACCAATACCTTAAAAAAGAAATCAAATATCCTCGTCAGGCTCAACGAATGGGTATTGAAGGTAGGGTTTTCGTTCAGTTCATCGTGGAAAGAGATGGAACGTTAACTGATATCAAAGTAGTGAAAGGAATCGGAGCGGGTTGTGATGAAGAAGCAGTAAGGGTACTGCAGAATTCACCGAAGTGGAAGCCTGGAAAGCAGCGAGGAAGAGCGGTGAGACAAAAAATGATTCAGAACATTTTGTTCAAGTTCTCTAGCTAAGAATAATCATTAAAATAATATGGAGCCCTGACGGTACCGTCAGGGCTTTTTTATTGCCAATCCAGTTCACCCAATTCACTCTTTCTCTTTGTGAAGCGTTCGTTAAAAGCTTCAAAAGTGGAGGCCTCTGCCAGCTCTCGTATGCGTGGGATCATTTCATCAGCGTATGAAATCAGGTTTTGCTCCAAAGCAACCAGGGCATATTTCATCATAATTGAAACATCATAAGGGTTGACTTCAACCGCTTCAAGAATGACATTATACGCTTCAATATTACCTCTGACGCTAAGCTCATCAACAACTTCTAAAACGGTTGATTCGTCAAAAGCATTCTGATAGCCCAGTTCAATCAATTGATTATCGGATAAAGACTTGAGGTTTAGATCTGTGTCTTGTTCCTTTCGACGTTCAAAATTTCCCGTGTTGAGCTTAGTCAATAACTGGTTTGCAAAGGCTGTGAGCCCGGGATCATTTTCAACGACCTTCAAAAGTTCGGTAGGTATTTCATCCGCTCTTCCAAGCCAGGCCAATACCTCTAATCGATTGATAGAAGCTTCCACTGAATTGTTTTCTATGGCCTGATCAAAATAATCCAGGGCAAGGAGGTAGGCTTCCTGGTCAAGAGCCACCTTGCCAAGGTCATTTAAATAAGTTGCCTTGTCATAACTGTACGTATTGGCTTGTAATTGATCCAGTTGGTGAAACACCTTGTTGACCTCTCCCTTTCTGTAATAATAGATTGCAAGTGACTTGCGTAAGGCATCATTGAAATTTGCATTGATCGAGGCATCAATTTCAATTGGGATTAACTTGGATATAGTATCATAATCAAAAGTATGAGTAGCATTGAGCAGATAGGCTCGTCTGTGAAGGACTGGTGCTGATTCATAATCTTCAAGAATTAAGTCCAATTCAGCACCCTCGTCAACCGAAGTTAACAGGTTGGCCCTTACGCCATAGTTCCCATCTTGATAATCATCAGTAATACCGATAGAATCTACCGCTCCTAGTTTTTTGAGTGCAGCCCATTTATTTAACAATGGAGCCTGGTTCCATGAATTACTTGAACTGGCATATTCGAATTGTTCCAGCGCAAGACCTGGCTCATTATTTTTTAACCGGAGTATCCCGAAGTTGTTCTTTAACTCCCCATGTCTGAATTGTTGTACAGCTCTTTCGAGCGCAGATTGAACCTTGGCTCGGTTGATATCCATATCGAGGTTCGTATAGTTGACGAAAGCAAATGGAGAAGGGTACCTTGCTGCTGCTTTTTCAAAGTACGTTTTGGTAAGATACTCATTGCCTTGATCGGAATAATTCCATGCCAACTTATAGTTAGGATAGTGAGTGTTGTAGCCTAAAAATCCTGCTTGTTGATAATATTGAATAGCCAGGTCAGGATGTCCGATCGTCTCCTCTTGAGAAGCAAGATGAACATAATAGCCGGACTTGAGTAGTTCATACGGTTCCTGGGTTGCCAGGAAATAGAAAGCCAACACAACCACAAGACCACCTAGCCGTGCCGAGACATAAGGGAAGTGACGCTCTTTGTAGACGATCTTAAAAACCTCAAATCCCTCCACTAGTGCGTCGATGAAGTTCACAACGATGTAAATGAAAAAGAATGCACCAAAGCCAATGTGAAAGTAAAGTATGAAGTAATGGAAACTTTCGTAAATCGCATCAATCCCACGGAAGAAAGAAAGGCTAAGCAATGAAAACAAGATGATCCCGGTACCAAGAAAGATGGTCAACAGGCTTTTGCTCGGAAGGTACTTAGTCAGAAATTCTTGTTTGTAACCAAGACTCCATATAGCAACCATACTTGACAGAGCCAATAAAATGTACGGATCAAAGAAGAAAAATGAGTTGGGGACATACCCCGACTTGTTCAGATAATATAGAACAAGGTTAACCAGGTAGATCAGACCCAATACAATGAAATGAAGATGATTACTCCTGCCACCTTTGCCTTTGGTTACGAGGTAGAGTACACCGAATATGTTTTCTTCAGTGATAATGAGCAAGAATATCAAACCAGCAATAGCAAAGCTGAATAACGAATGACTGGCAAGATGATCGACGAATACAAAAGGCTCATTTACACCAAAAAAAACGATCGTCAGACTCAGGAGAGTAATGGTTGCTAATCTTACCACAAAGCTGGTTTTCTGTCGATACTCATGGAAGAATATCAATGGTCCGGCGACTGCAAAAAATGGAATGAGCATAGCCATCTTGCTCCGTATATCAAAAAGGCCGATTTGATAAAGATTCAGCCGGTTGATCATCAACGTGAAAAGGATAAGTGAAAGAATGAACCCACCTCGTTTGAGAAAAGAAGCTCCGGTCAGTGCTATTAAAAGACCAAGCCAGGCAATTCCCAACAATATCCCATCAAATACATAGTTACGGCTTATGCGTCCTCCGGAATAGCTTTCGGTAAGCAAGTACTTTTCTCCCGTGACCTGAAAGTCCAGCAACTCCCCTTCGATGGATATGGCTGGAAACTCCAATACTTCAGCTGTGCTGGTCACTTCCCAGCCAATTGAGTTTTCATATCCGGTGGCGTAAAGCCAAAGCATTATCAGAAGTAATGAAACAAAAAAAGCTTGTAGTGCGATCTGCACTTTTCGGTTGATCATTGAGTGCTAATTAATGAGCGTTAATGGCGGGATGATTTATCCGTTGATCTAATTCGTCTTGAATGACACGGTAAACGGCTAATTTAAGTTGCTTTATATCTTCGTCCGACTCGCCGGATGGGTGAATGGGTTCATGATAAACAACTTCACAAGACCTTTTGTTGATTTCGAGAATGCGATCATCAGCCAGGATATCGTGGTTTGAAATGAAGGTGACCGGGATAATAGGTATATCGTACTCTGCGGCTAGTCTGAAAGCACCGTCCTGAAAGGACTTCATATTCGGGTAATCATCAAATCGTATCCCTCCTTCTGGAAAGAACCCAAGGTTAAAACCATAAGACAACTCTTCTCTGGCTTTACTTAAGCTTTCTGCCCGACTTCTATAACTTGACCTATTCACAGTGATATGAATATTGTTATACATCAGTCCAAACAATGGGATCTTACTCAGTTGACTTTTTCCAACAAATTTGAACGGTCGGGGAAACAACCCAAGTGCTGGAATATCCAAATAAGAAAAGTGATTGGCACATAATATGAATCGATCAAGTTGCTTTTTATCAAACCTCCATTCTTCCTTAATAGGAATGAGAGCTAACCGGAAGAATCCCCATCCCCACAAATAATTTATCCGAAGTGCAAGGAAATGAAGCCTGTGAAAAGGGATACAAAGGATTTGCGGAATAATAAAGATTATAAAGCAGGTAGCCATCGAAAAGATGACCCAGACAGAATACAGACTTCTTAGTGTGCGCACTCCGATAAGCTTACGGTTTAGGCCACTAAAATAGGCTCAAATTCCAGCTGCCCGAAAACTTTGTAACTCAATGTAATAATTTAATAGTTTCGTGATCTGCCAACAAAGAGGGAATTATAGAAACAGTGAGCTTATTAACTGTAAATAATATTAGCAAGGCATATAGTGATCATCAGGCGTTAGATGATGTAAGCCTGAGCATTCCTGAGCAAAGCATTTTTGGCTTGTTGGGTCCAAATGGAGCGGGCAAAACCACCTTGATTCGGATCATTACCATGATCATTGAGCAGGATGAGGGAGAGGTAATACTTCGTGATCAAAAGATGGATCCTACAATGGTTCGAAAGATCGGATACTTACCGGAGGAAAGGGGTCTGTACAAGAAGATGAAGGTAGGAGAGCAGCTGATCTACCTGGCGCGATTAAAGGGATTGACCCGGTCAGAGGCGGTGGCCAGGATCAAGACGTGGCTTGATAAGTTGGAATTGTCAGCATGGTGGAACAAAAGCATCGAAGACCTTTCCAAAGGGATGGCTCAAAAAGTTCAGTTCATAGCGACTGTCTTACATGAGCCGGAATTGATCATTCTTGATGAACCGTTCACTGGGTTCGATCCGGTTAATGCCGATATCATCAAAAATGAGATCCTGGAACTGAGAGATAAAGGAACGACTGTGATCTTTTCCACTCACCGAATGGAGTCAGTGGAAGAACTATGTGATTACATCGCTCTAATTAACAAGTCCAGGAAGATCATTGATGGAAAAAAACTGGACATCAAAGAGCAGTTTAGGGACGGTACTTATATTGTGCAGCATATGCAGGACTTAAAAGAAAATGGAGCTTTTCAATTACTACGATCCAGAGCCACTGAGCGGGGACTTACAGAATCAATTCTGAAAACGTCTCATAATGACCCGAATGACTTACTTAAATCACTCATTTCCCAGGTCGAGGTTCATTCATTCGTAGAGCGTATTCCAAGCATCAATGACATATTCATTTCTCAAGTGAAAGGAGGTAATGGTGAGTAATATTGGTTTGATCATAGCGCGCGAATACACTTCGAGGGTTAGGAAGAAGAGTTTCATCATAATGACACTCCTAGCCCCTTTGCTATTTGTAGGAGTATTCGGATTGATCTTTTGGCTATCAAGCGAAGGGGGTGAGAGCAAAACAATTGAGGTTTTGGATGAGAGTGGCCTGTTCGGCGAAACCTTTGTTTCCAATGAGAACAATACGTTCGTCTATAGTCAAAGCCCGTTAGATTCAGCAAAAAAGCATGTTGAAATGGGTTTCATTGATGGATTGATCTACATACCAGAGGTAAACAATCTGGACAATCCGAAAGGAATTGTTTTCTATGCTCCCGGGAATCCCAGCATCAGTCTGATCCGCTCGATAGAAAACAAGATTGAAGGAGAGATAGAAAGGGTGAAACTCATTCAGTCGGGTCTAACCAAAGAAATTTTGGAAGGGCTTAAATCAAATGTTTCTATTAACTCGATCAATCTCTCCTCTTCAGGAGAAGAAAAAGAAAGCAGCTCTGCTACGGCTACAATTGTTGGCTATATAGCTGCTTTTATGATCTATATGTTCATTTTCATTTATGGAGCGCAATGCATGCGAGGGATCATTGAAGAAAAAACAAGTCGGATCATTGAAGTGATCATCTCCTCTGTAAAACCCTTCCATATGATGATGGGAAAAGTGTTTGGTATTGCAGCAGTAGGGTTGACCCAATTGGCCATGTGGATCGTACTGACTTCAGTTCTCGCTTCGGTTGGTATCAATGTATTTGCAGCAAGAGAAGAGGCGACCAATCAAGCATCCGAAATGATTGGGCAATCTCCTTCAGGGATAGAGCACACAATGGACCCCACTACTGAAGTGATCAGTCAACTCAATTCGATCAATATCCCGATGACACTTGGTGCATTCCTCTTCTATTTCATCGGAGGATATTTGTTTTATGGAGCGCTGTTTGCAGCCGTGGGATCAGCAGTGGATAGCGATGCGGATGTCCAGCAATTCATGTTTCCGATCACAATTCCACTCATAGCAGCAATTGTCTCCTTAAGTGCAGTGCTTGTTGAGCCACATGGTTCGTTTGCGTTTTGGATGTCAATGGTTCCACTTACTTCACCTGTAGTAATGATCATGCGTGTTCCGTTTGGCGTCCCTGTTTGGGAGCTTTTGTTATCTATGGGACTGCTGGTCTGTGGATTTGTTTTCACCATTTGGGTGGCCAGTAGGATCTATCGAATCGGTATCTTGATGCATGGCACCAAAGTGAACTACAAGGTGCTTGCTAAGTGGTTCATGATGAAAAACTAACCAGAGGTGGCTTTACGACAGTCCTGATGTCAGTAGTCCTCGTTATTTTTAACGAAAGGATTTGCAGTGAGAAAGAAATTCAAAGAGGCAGCAAGTCTGGGATTGTCCCCACTACGCCCACACCTGAATTGGATTGTAGTTGGGATTGCCTTGTTCATTGGTTTAGGATCCATCTATTATACCAATAACCTCGTTGAGCAAATTCGTGAACGAGAAAGACGTCAGATCGATATTTATGCGAGTTCATTGGAATTCTTAGCCAATGAGACGGAAAATACCAACTTCATACTGATCCTGGATGAGATAGTAAAAGCAAATCACACCATCCCGGTGATCCTAACGAGTCAGGACGGGAAACCTGAATTCTACAAAAACTTAATTAAGGCTGACAAGATCAGGGATGAGGATGAGCGGGAACAATTCCTGATGAAGGAGATTGAGCGTATGAAGAGTCAGCATGACCCGATAAGGGTTACATTGGCTGCAGGTCAGGACACCATTTACGGATATAAATACATCTACTACAAGAACTCCTTTCTTCTAAGCCAGCTTCAGTACTACCCATACATCCAGCTATCTGTCATCACCATTTTTGGAGTGATCACTTTCGTGATAATAAATTATTTACGTCGTGTTGAGCAAAACAGGGTTTGGGTTGGCTTAGCGAAGGAAACCGCACATCAATTAGGTACACCACTCTCATCCTTGATGGCATGGTCCGAGTATTTCAAGGAGCTCTATCCTGATCAAAAGGAAGCATTGCTCGAATTCGATAAAGATGTTGACCGGCTGAAAATAATTACTGACCGATTTTCTAGTATTGGTAGCGAACCTCAGTTGGAAGAGCGAAATATTACAGAAACCATTGAGGAGATCGTCGCTTACCTACAAAAAAGACTTTCAACCAAGATCAACATTTCGATCACTTCTTTCCCCAACAGAAACATTCTGGCTTGGATCAACTCCTCTCTTTTTGCCTGGGTTATTGAAAACCTTTGTAAGAATGCTGCGGACGCAATGGGGGGTAATGGTAACATTAACATTCAGATCCTCAGAGCCAATGAGGGTCAGATAGCAATTGATGTATCTGATTCTGGCAAAGGGATCTCGAAATCCAAGGTCAGCGATGTGTTTCGTCCGGGGTTCACCACTAAGAAACGAGGCTGGGGCCTTGGACTTACATTAGCGCGTCGAATCATTGAGCAGTACCATGAAGGTAAGATCTTCGTCAAAGAATCCGAACTTAACAAAGGAACTACCTTCCGGATCTACCTGAACGGCTAATTGTAAGGCTTCACACCGATAGCGGTATAAAGATCATTCGATCGGTAGATGATCCCATCTTTAATGGTAAGATCCACTTTTCGGATATCACTTATTGATTCCAGAGGATTTCCATTGACTAAAATGAGATCAGCAAGCTTGCCCACTTCAATACTCCCCAGAGTTTCTTCAACTCCAGCTACTCTGGCAGAAGTTATGGTGGCCATTTTCAATACATCGGCATTAGAAATTCCGGCTCTTACATAGTTTTCCAGTTCACGATGTAGTCCAAAGCCTGCCATCGCATCAGTACCTGGAACTACCGTGATCCCGTAGTTATGCAAAGCAGCAACAATGTCAAGCAGCTTTTGGAATGATTTTTTGTATTGGTCATCCTTACTTACGTCTCTTGGCAATCCTCCTGAATAAAACCCACGAGCAACAGTTAATGGAAGTCGGTCCAGGATCATCGAGAAAGATGGATGAGCATCTCCGGGCCTGGTAGTGAGCATTCCCTCAAAAATGGATACTGTCGGATCAGAAACAGTGTTGTTTCTTTTCAACAGCGCCAGGAATGACTGAAACTCAGGCCCATCCAGATCAAGTGCATGGGTATGTTCCCCGATCATCGAAAACCGCAAAGGCGTTCGCGTATCTACAGTATCTGACAAGAAGTTTAAGGCAAGCATATTCACATGCTGGATCTCATCGTAACCACTTCTCACCGCATCTTCTGCAAGCATGAATGATGGAATGTGTCCACTCACTCTTAGCCCTAACTCATGAGCTTTAGCAGCAATAGGTTTTACCCATTCAGGTTCGATCGAACTGTATAGCTTGATTTGTTTGTAACCACGCTCCTCATAAAAAGAAACTGCTTCGATCCCTTCTTCCAGGCTATTGATGATTTTACCAGCCGGCCCGGCATAAGGCCCGGCTTTGTCAACAAATCCGGACATCACTACAAGCCTGGGTCCAATCAATTCATTGGAGTTGAAGCTTTTCGCTACATCTACCAGTTCAAAAGAATTTCCCATGTCTCTGGTGGAGGTCACTCCGGCAGCAATGTGAAGCACGCCATCTTCTTTGCCAATATGAGTATGCATATCAAATAATCCTGGCATCAACGTTTTACCACTTGCATCAATGACCTGGTAATCCTGGTTTTCAATAGCATTGCTGATCGCTGTGATCTTGTTTCCTTCTATAAGCACCGACTGACCAGCATTCAACTCGCCTGAATTGGGATCAAATACATTAGCATTGTTAATGAGAATCCCCTTAGCTGGCTGTTCAGTGAGTTGCTCGGCTAAACCAGATAGGTACGCATCTTCTTTAGCTTGTTTGAATGCAAGTAGATCAGCTTTGAGTAGACCATATCCATCTCTTAAACAGGAGAACCATGAAGATGTACTTGCAAAGAACCGATCATCTTGATCGATCCATACATAGTTTGGAGTGAAAGAAAACCCTGTGATCTCTATCAACCTTAGTGAAACCGTATCCGCAAAGGTGACCGGATAGGTGTTAGATATCCTGACTTCTCCGGTTGGGTAAAGCAGAGACCTTTGATCAGGTGTTTTTAATAGCTTTCTGACCAGGTGCTCAAGGTTGGCAAACGATCCATTGATTGATGAGTAATAGGCTTTAGGATCAAGATCAGCACTCCCTTCTTCCGAGTTACTTTTCCATATCGCCTTCCCACCCTCAACAGTGAAAGTCTCTTCCACTGAATCTTTCAGATAATTGTTACCAGTAATTCTAAGGCTCTCAATTACCCCTTCTCTATTCAATGTGAAGGATTCTTCGAAATAAGGCCCTCTTCCGCGATCGTTGAATTCAAACTGGTAATAATAGGAGCCATCTTCAAGTCGGCTGCTTTTTTGATAGCCCGCTTCTTTTTCGCCAAAATAGATGGTGTAGTTTCTTGCTTCGAAAGGTTTTTCTTCAGTGGGGCCACATGCAAAAAGGATTATGCCAATAAGGACAAAAGATGTTATAGATTTCATAGGTCAGGTTGTTTTTGAATTGATTAAAAATAGCGAGGAAGATGGGATCCGAAAAAACTCCAAATGGACTAAGCAATTACCTTTCTCTACTCAGATTTTTACTGTAATTTCGCACCAAATTTCACAACCCCACTTAATATCATAAAGTTATAATGGCGAATAAAGGTAAAGTAACCCAGGTGATCGGTCCCGTAGTGGATGTAAGCTTTAGTGCGGAAGATGCCAAACTCCCTAATATTCTGGATGCTTTGAAGGTGATAAGGCCTGATGGCACTGAGGTAGTGCTGGAAGTTCAGCAACACCTGGGAGAAGAGTCTGTTAGAACCATTGCGATGGACAGTACTGATGGTCTTAAAAGAGGAACTGAAGTATTGGATCTTAGCGCTCCTATCAAGATGCCAACAGGTGATGCCATTAAGGGAAGGCTTTTCAATGTGGTTGGATCAGCCATCGATGGAATGGAAGAAATTGATACCTCCAATGGGTTGCCTATTCACCGACCTGCACCAAAATTTGAAGAACTATCTACTTCGACAGAGGTGCTTTTCACAGGTATTAAAGTGATTGACTTGATTGAGCCTTATGCAAAGGGTGGAAAGATCGGTTTGTTTGGTGGTGCTGGTGTTGGTAAGACAGTTTTGATCCAGGAGCTGATCAACAACATTGCAAAAGGATATGGAGGTCTTTCCGTATTTGCGGGTGTTGGTGAAAGAACGAGGGAAGGAAATGACTTGCTTCGTGAGATGATCGAAGCAGGTATCATCGATTACGGTGAAGAATTCAAAGAGTCGATGGAAGCCGGAGGTTGGGACCTTTCCAAGGTTGATAAAAATACATTGAAGGATTCCAAAGCGACCTTCATTTTTGGCCAGATGAATGAGCCTCCAGGGGCACGTGCCAGAGTGGCACTTTCTGGATTGACAGTAGCAGAGCACTTCAGAGATGGGGACGGTGAAGGTAAAGGAAGAGACATCCTTTTCTTCGTAGATAATATTTTCCGATTCACTCAGGCAGGATCTGAAGTATCGGCCCTTCTTGGACGTATGCCATCTGCTGTGGGATACCAGCCAACACTTGCTACTGAGATGGGTGTGATGCAGGAGCGGATTACTTCAACTAAACGAGGTTCGATTACTTCCGTACAAGCTGTATACGTACCTGCGGATGATTTGACTGACCCTGCACCGGCAACAACGTTCTCTCACCTGGATGCCACTACGGTACTTTCGAGAAAGATTGCTGAGTTAGGTATTTATCCTGCAGTGGATCCTCTTGATTCTACATCTCGAATTCTAAGTGCAGACGTGATTGGTGATGAGCACTATGACTGTGCACAGCGAGTGAAAGAGATCCTTCAACGATACAAAGAGCTTCAGGACATTATCGCAATCCTTGGTATGGATGAACTTTCTGATGAAGACAAGGAAGTGGTACACAGAGCTCGAAGGGTTCAACGATTCCTTTCTCAACCATTCCACGTTGCGGAGCAATTTACCGGCCTGTCCGGTGAATTTGTTGACATCAAGGATACGATCAAAGGCTTCAACATGATCATGGATGGTGAGTTGGATCACCTTCCTGAAGCAGCCTTCAACCTTGTGGGAACAATCGAGCAGGCAGTTGAGAAGGGTGAGAAATTGATGGCTGAAGCAAACGCCTAATTATGTTTTTAGAGATCATTACCCCGGACGAAAAGGTCTTCGAAGGAGAGGTTGAGAATGCCACCTTTCCGGGAAGTGACGGATCTTTCCAGATCCTAAATGGACACGCACCAATGGTTTCTACCCTTGGGAAAGGGGATATCAGGTACAAACAGGAGAAGAAGGAAGAGATCAATATCCTTGTTGAAGGAGGGGTTGTCGAAGTGATTCACGGTAAAGTGAATGTATTGGTGGAGAAGATTCTAGATGAATAAAAAAGACCCGTCCAATTATCGTGAACGGGTAGAAATCTGTTAATACAATCTTTGTAGTTTACGTCCACTGGGTAGGCGTACAGAGCCCCAAGGACTTCTCCCTGATGTCCTTATAGAATGATTGCCTTTTTTAGACTTACAACCGCTTGAATACCCAACAACGGCCCCCGCAGCACCACCAAGTATTGCTCCTAGTCCAACATAGGCTAATTTACCACCAGCAACACAACCTACCGGCCCTGCCAGAAATGTTCCTGCTAAGCAACCCAGGCCTGCTCCAGCGGCAGCACCTAAAACTGCCCAACCTGCCAGTTTTCTAACACAACCAGACCTAGCATTCTCATGTTCTCCAAGCAAATCAGAATTCTCTTCATAAAATTTTCCGAGAATTTTCATGTTACTTGCAATCAACATTATTAATTCGACATCATCACCACCGCTTGATTGGTTAAACCTTGAAAGACGATCTTCAAGATAAATATTAAAGTCATTTAAAGGTGTGTTGTAAGAGGTCCCGATAAGATCAAACAACAAAGCTTCACTACTGCTTGAGAGATCAAGGGAACTTAAATCAAGCGTGTTAGAATAATCTGTCACGTTTCTACTTCTGGATAGGTTTTCCTCGATTAATGATGAATACCACAGTGAACTTTTGTTCACAATGTCTACCAATTCAGTACTGTTTTCCTGTGACATTATATGATTAAGCAGATATTGCTCAAAGAACTCTGTTTCACTAAGTACTCTGTGGTTAGCTCTATATTGAGTTGCAATACTATGCAAAGCGTCAGAAAGAACTTCTTCATATTCGCTGAGTGAATAATCTGGATTTTGTGAGGTGTAGACTTTTTTCGTGTTTTCTTCACAACTAGAGGCAGTAATAAAAATTATAGCAAATATTGCTTTTAACTGATTTGTAATTGAAATACAATTCATTTCTTCTTGTGTTTATAGTTCTTAACTAATCTTCCTTATCGTACTTCGATAAGTAGCCATACTTCCTGAAGGAAGCATTAGGGTCTTTTTTGGCTAGGAAAAAAGTCAACTTGACGTAGCTGAGTGGTGCCAACCCATAAAAGAGGCTAAAAAGAATCAGTGAGATTGATATTGACAGGACTAGAGATAGATCTGTAAGTAGAAAGAAGGTGGAAAAAGGAAGGATCAAGAACCCAATAATAACTGTTGCTAAAAGTGGAGGATAATTCATCCTGCGATAAGTTAGTTTGAGTATCTTCTTATAATTTTCTTTTGTTGCCGGGATAATCTCGGAATCATAATACTCTTTATTTTTTTCCTTTATAGACTTCATTTCAGGAATGCTATTACATGCTCTACTGAGAGAAGAATATTGAAAACTTCTTTATGGCAGGGCGCAACTACTAAGGTACTACTCATAGCTAAAGCTTAAATCTTTCCGAAGTTCAACTTCAACATCCGGATGATCCTTCATGTCACGCCAAATGGTAGAGCCTGTGATCGGCCTATTGTTTTCATCAAATTGATAATCAAATTCGACCTGCTCTATTTTTTCAAAAGCCGGACCTTCTCCATAATAATGTTGGTTAGCAGTTTTAACTAACTTTTTGGGCGAGCGGATAAGCCAAGGTAGCATAAACCGATTATTGATCTCGTAATTGTGATTTGCATAGAGTTTAAAACTGTTTAGGACATAATCGTGGATCATAAAGACAGGGAATACATTGTCAGAAGCATAGTATTCAAAAGTACCTTCCCAAAGCAGGTCGCCATCTACTGTGCAGGTATACCCCACTAAATCACCGTCCTGATCGTAAGAAAAGTCGTACACCTGATTGTATTCTTCAGTTGATCGGGTGTTCCTTCCGGATGCAGTAGTGAGAAGACCTCCTTCATAATTCAATATGAAATCATAGGTGTAACGATCGTTGGTCTCATGATACCATGAGAGATGAATGGGTTTTTGAGAGTCGAATTGTATGGCCTGAGTGTTTGCCCCGTTCCAGTAAATGGTTTGTGGTATCAATTCTTCCTGTTGATACAAATAATTGGTGAATGTTTTGTATTCGTAACCATTGGTCATTTGTGAATGATAGACCTTGTCAATGCGTGAAGCATCGTCGTATTCAAACGAATGATGATAGGGATCATAACCCATATTGTTTTGATCATAGGAGAGCTCCACAAGTTTGGAAGAACTATCAAGGTAAATTGATACAACATCGATAACATCGAGCTCCGCTCTTTCCAGAATTAATTCAGATGGATTGTACCCTGGTTTTTCAACAGAAAACGTGTATGAATCAAAATCATCCTTCAGAAGAATATTGGTTACCAGGTTTTGAACAGAGAATGTTTTGTTCCAGGTTTCACCTCCGGCCCCAGCTGAAACAATCACATCTCCATCTACCAGCGTCAGGTTTTGACTATCCACAATGCGGATATCAATCGAAAATGTATTTACAATTTTTGGGTGATACCCGAATTGCAAATAGCCAATTTCTTCAAGACCAACGTTTTCGGTAATAGGAATAACCTCTGGGTTTAGCACAGTCGTCTCGACAGTTTCAATGGAAAATGCTAGTGGGAGAGGTTCGATAACATAATCAGCAAGCGCTGAAGTTATCAATGGAGTGGCGGCCAGAATCTGATCTGAGTAATCGAGGTAGGCAAAAAACGTGAGCTTGTAATTGCCGGAATTCAATGATAGCAGATCAGAAATGTAACTATCTCCTGATTTGACTATCTCAAGTTTCTCTAGTTCGTAGATCGAGTTCCCTTGTTCATCTTCGATAGACACCAGGATTGAAGCTGTCTCATTCAGGAGTTCAGATGCATCAACGCGATCATTTGCGTTTGAACTTGTGATCGAACTGTGGTCCCCACTAAAACGAATGCTGGAAGACACACTCTCCAAATCGTCTTTTTGAGCACATTGGTTTAAGAATACCAAGGCCAATACAGTGAATGCTTTGAGAAATGTTTTCATAACTGGGCTAAAATCTATTTACCCAGAAATGTAATCCGACGCGTGATTTAAATAGATACTAAATGGGTCTACAAATCAACTACGGACGAGCTAAAGCTTAGATACTATAACTGATGTAGGGAGAACAACTGCTTCAAGATCAAGCATCGCATTGATCAAACAGACACGTTCAAACGAAGCAATGTCAGCTTCATAGATTGGAGCTGTTTTGATCTTATCATTCATCAGTAGGCTTTCGCGTCTAACACCGTTCAATAATGGATTTTCCGGAGTGAGCCATTGCCGACCATCCCAAAAAACCAGGTTGGAATATGAACTATCCGTGATCCTGCTGTCCAACGATATAATGATCTCATCTGCTGTTGAAGTTGCCGACAGTCGGGTAAACATGCTTCTTTCATCGTATTTGAATTGGTAGTCGAATGGAATGGAACGTACTACTTCGATCGTTTCAATGTGCTTTGGTTGATAAGGAGCAAATTCAATCGTAGTTAAGTGAGCGTCATACACCAATCGGACTTTTACTTTTCCAGCCAATTCGATCTTGGGAAGGATGTCAGATAATTGATGAGGTATGGCCCCTTGAAAGAATTCTTTGAATGTGCGGTCCACTCTGGCTTGGTGAAGCTCAAGGTTTTCGTAGTGACCTGATTGGCAGCAAATGCTTTCGATGAATCGTTGAGACATCATTGGATTGGTAGGTAGATCTTGTCCAACATTTCCTGGTACTCCTTTTGAGCTGAGCTGAATGCAGTTATTCCTCCTCCGCTGCAGTAGTAATAGTTACCATTGTGTTTTTTGATGAATCGGATCATCACACAAGAATCCAGGTTTCTACCATCAAAGTGACCACAGATACCGGTATAAAAGCCTCTTTCATAAGCTTCCACTTTACGGATGATCTCCACAGTTTTGGGTTTGGGAGCTCCGGAGATTGATCCTGCTGGTAGCAATTGAGCAAGGATTGAACCCACGTGTCCTTGCCATTCCTGAGGCAGCTCACCTACTACTTCCGAACTGACCTGGAGTAATTCCTTTTCATTCGTTTTGATAGTATCAATGAATCGAAACTTAGAAACATGTACATTGGATGCTACCTGGCTCAAATCATTTCTGATCAAGTCTACTATAGTAACATGCTCCGCCATTTCTTTTGGGTCATTAAGTAAAACAGTAGCAGCATTAGCGCAGGAAGCGTCAATAGTGCCTTTCATTGGATAAGAATAGATCTTGTCATCTATGATTTGGACAAAGGTCTCAGGAGAAAAAGAAACGAAATGGTCAGGAACTAAAACTTTGTATTTCGCCTGCGAATAGTAGTAGACCTGTTCGAGTGAAAGCGCTGTTTCAATTGGAGTTTGAAAGGTGAGGTTGGTGAGAAATGAATTTCCAAACAAGATTTGTTGCTGCACCTCGTTAAAGGCTTCTCGATACTTTTCAAATGGTATTGGATTTTTCTGTATTCCAATTCCCTCCCTGATCAGTTTTTTGGAAGTTTCGGATTGAAAATCAATCTGAAATCTGGGTGACCCATCATTATTTGGCTGGATACACCAGTTTTCACCCAGGAAATCGCAGTAGAAAGTAAATGGGGTTTGTGAGGCTCCCAGCTCATTGAGCCGATCGATCGCCCTCGCTTTGTTTAGCATCCTTGACTAACCCAAATCGTCTCAGCATTTTTTGTTCGTACTTCCAGAAGAAAGCGAATTGTCCAAAAATGAATCCATAGATGAGGAGAATAATATTGTAAATGGGCAGGATCAGTAGGAAATAAATAACTGTCATCCACCATTCACGTTCGTTTCCTCCTGTTATCAGGTTTAAGATTGGAGTTTTGATAAAAAGTACAGTGAAACCTGTGAAGGCGAATACTACAAGTATGATGACAACCTGCCACAAACTTGAAAGTCCCCATTTGTCTTTGAGTTTATTAATCCAGTTCACGAATGAATGCTTCAAATGATTCCCACCCGGGACGCGAAACAACTTCCAATAGCTGCTTTTTGACCGGATGGATAAACGTTAATTTAAACGCATGCAAATCTATGCTTTTGTCTCGATTTGGTTTGGGATAACCGTACTTCAGGTCACCCTTGATCGGACAACCTAATGCTTTCATTTGAGCCCTTATCTGATGTGGACGACCTGTTTTAGGATGGATCATTAATAATGATTGTTTCCCTAATGAAGCCAATAAGCGGTATTCAAGCTCTGCACGTTTAGCCTGTCCTTTGCTTTTTTGGTAAGTCCGTGTAAAATTCTTTGAAGAATCCTTCTCAAGCCAGTGAACAAGTTTTCCTTCTGTTTTGGTAGGTGTTCCTTCAACCACTGCGAGGTAGGTCTTATTTACTTCGTCTTCACGAAATAACTTATTCATTCGTTCAAGGGCCTTCGAAGTTTTAGCAAACGTCACCAGTCCGGATACAGGACGGTCAAGTCGGTGGCATGGATGACAAAAGACGTTGCCTGGCTTGTTATACTTCTTTCGAATATATTCCATTGTCCACTCGGTCAAAGTTGGGTCTCCGGTTTGATCCCCCTGAACTAACCAGCCGGCGGGTTTTTCCACAATCACTAAGTGGTTGTCTTCACTGATGACTCTTGGTTCTTTCAATCTTCGAATGTTATCGACCGCAAAATTAGTCCTCTGATGCAACACAAAGGACTTTGGTTCAAATGTTAAGAATTTGTTATCTTGTAAGTGACTAAGATTAACCAGACTGCTCATGAATTTTTTAATCAAAACTTTCAGAATTCTATTCTGTCTTACATTATTGTTTACACTGACACATTGCTTTGATGATGATAGTGGAGACACAGACACCAATGAAATTGACATCACAGACCCGAATGCGGTAAATGATGCCATTTCGATTACAGGTGCCACGGAAGTTGCGGGTAATCCACCGGCTCCTTCCACTGACTTGGATGCTCCGGTGATCAATAGCTCTGATAACCTGGTGACCTCTCAGGGAGGGAATCCAACTCTCAGAGTTGATGTATCCAGTGGCGATGTTGCCGGGATCTACCTTCAAATAGCAGGCGCAGACAGCTACTATGACATACCTGCGTCAGCATTTACTGGAGGCCGCATAGCCCAGGTGTCCCAGGATGAACCTGCTATTGAAATTGCTATTCCAGACGACATGCAGCCAGGGATTTTTTGTGCTGACTATTGTATTTATGATTCGGAGTTACGTGTGAGTAACATTGTGACCGTGTGTATTGAAGTGACCTCTTTCGGTGGAGAAAACAGTGATTTTCTTCTCGGGACCTGGGAGATTGTAACAATAACAGAAACAGACGGGGTAGAAACGGAAGTGATTCAAGTGGGAACAGACGTTTCTGAGTACACTTTTAATGTTAACTGGGGATGTGGTGATGGAACCTTCCAGGATTTGCAGGTGACTGAGACTGAGTTTTATGATTTTATCAGACTCACCTTTTCAGAGGGTGGGGCCGTCAGATTTCAATCTTCTTATGAAGACCGAATATTTGATAATACAAATACCACCTGCCAAGGTGTTGTTTATATAGAAGATTCTGGAACTGAAGATGTGACTGGAGCCTGGAGTTATGACCAATCTACCAGTAGGCTGATACTGGTACTCGATTTCGGAGATGATGAAGGTGAGGAAGTCAATGACTTCACCATTTTTGTCGATGGGAATACAATGACAGCCATTCAGGAATTTGGTTTTGGGGAAACAGATACCATTGTTTTAGAGAAACAATAACATTGAAGAAGCCTGCCCTTAATAGGGTGGGCTTTTTAAAATTCACTAATGAAGTGAAATTCTATTTCCGGGAAATTATCCTGGACCATTTGAAGCCATGCTTTGGTTTCTGCCATAAACACCAGTTTGCCTTCTTTATCCTTGGCGATATGCCTGTACTTGTCTTTGACAAACGCATCCAGCTTTGAAGAGTCCTCACTGCTTATCCAGCAGGCTTTATAGATATTGACTCCTTCAAATTTCACATTAGCTCCATATTCGTTCAGGAGGCGATATTGAAGAACTTCAAACTGCAAAGCTCCTACCGTTCCCACAACCTTTCTGGCACCCATTTCATAAGTAAATAACTGAGCGACTCCCTCATCCATCAGTTGATTCAACCCTTTCTCCAACTGCTTGGACTTCATGGCATCCAGGTTGATCACCTCTCGGAACAGTTCAGGCGAGAAGGAAGGAATTCCTTTGTAAATAGCTTTTTCTCCTTCGTTCAGAGTATCTCCGATCTTGAGGTTTCCTGTATCGTATAGCCCGACAATATCTCCGGGATATGCTTCATCAACGGTTTCTTTCTGTTGGGCCATAAAGGCTGTGGCATTTGAAAATCGAAAATTCTTTCCTTGTCTGACGTGATAATAGTTGCTGCCTCGCTGGAATTTACCAGAACAGATCCTAATGAAAGCGATCCGGTTACGGTGTTTTGGATCCATATTCGCGTGGATCTTGAAGATAAATCCCGAGAATTTGTTCTCTGTTGGAGTTACTTCACGGAGGTCTGTTTCTCTGGGTAAGGGTGAAGGGGCGATCTGTGTAAAGCAGTCGAGCAATTCACGTACACCAAAATTGTTGACGGCACTGCCAAAAAATACCGGAGCAACTTCCCCATTCAGATACTTGGCAGGGTCTAATTCATCATAAACCCCATTCACCAGCTCAATCTCTTCTCTCAGTTCGGAAATTGATGATTCCGGAAGGTGTTTTTCAAGTTCCGGATCGTTTATTCCTTTTATTTCGATCACATCATCAACCTTCTTCTGCCTGTTGGGCTCGTACAGGTTGAGGTTGTTCTCATATATGTTGTAGACACCCCGCAGTGTCTTACCCATTCCAATGGGCCAGCTCATCGGCCTTACTTTAATTGAAAGCTTTTCCTCGATCTCATCCAGTAGATCAAAAGCATCTCTTCCTTCTCGATCCAGTTTGTTGATGAAGCAGATAACCGGAGTATTGCGCATGCGACACACTTCCATCAGCTTTTCAGTCTGCGCCTCCACACCTTTCACACAGTCGATCACCATGATCACACTATCTACAGCAGTCAGGGTACGATACGTGTCTTCAGCAAAATCCTGGTGACCAGGTGTATCGAGAATATTGATCTTAAGGCCATTGTAATCAAACCCCATTACCGATGTGGCTACAGAAATGCCACGCTGCTTTTCGATTTCCATCCAGTCGGATCGTGTAGCCATATCGATCTTGTTGGATTTTACCGCTCCGGCAGTTTGAATAGCCCCACCAAATAACAGCAGTTTCTCAGTCAATGTGGTTTTACCTGCATCCGGGTGAGCGATGATTCCAAAAGTTCGCCTTCGTTCTATTTCCTGTTCTAAGGTCATGATGATTATTTCGGGGTGCAAAGCTAGGAAAAGCATCAATTCTAATGCTAAGAGAATACCTTTGGATCATGAAAAGACCTTATCGGTATGTGATCTATCTCGTGATTGGCTTTCTGATCTATCAGATCATTGATTCAGGTGAAACATCCGTAACATATGATGATGCCAGGACAGCACTTATCATTGGCCTGATAGTGGTCTTTATTCTCTTATTGATCGTTCGGGTGATCAAGAAACGTTACGAAGACTAGTTATTCTTTCTTCTGTAAATCGCATCAAAGGTTGCTCTCCAGTTCGCTCCATTATCTTGCGAGATCTCAATCTTTTGGCTCACTTCATCATCAGAGATTCTTGTTAGCGTCGTTCGGTCAAGTATTCGGACTTCATTGTAATCATATGACCCCTGAAATACAAGAACAGAATCTCCTGAGGATCGGATCAGCGTCTTTTCTTTCTGTCCCCATGGCAAAGTGGCACTTTCGGTGACCCATACCTGTTTCCAGTTTTTGGACCCATTATCCACATAAAAGAGGCTTTTACCTTTCTGACCGGTACTGCTTTGCCAGTGCTCCATGATAGCACATTCACTTAAGATCTTTTCAATTCGATTAGTCCCAACCGAAGCTCCACTTCGATCAAATACTTCCCATTCTCCGGTCCAAAAATCAAGTTTTCCATAAATAGGTTCTTCTGAACATTTGGTATTCTGTGCCAGACTGAAGAAACTCATGTGAAGTAGAATGATGATTATGCTATTTCGCATCATAATTCTTAAACAAAGCTTCAGGAGCTTTACACTATTTAGGAGAACAAAAGATACAAGCGTTAAGATGAGTTTCCAGGATGTTCAAGTCTTTAGCCTATTGACATACACTGAACGTTGACATACACTGAACGTTGACATACACTGAACGTTAGATCACGCAAGAAAGGCACCGTTGAGTCAGTGTTGATAATTTAGTAGGTCAGATGCTCTGACAATCTGTCACATTTTTTGCTTTGGCACATCCATTGATGATAGGATGAATGTTAGAAAAGAATTAATACAAGAAAAAATAGATCAATAAAGAAATGGGAAAAATCATAGGTATCGACTTAGGGACTACCAACTCATGCGTTGCGGTAATGGAGGGAAATGAGCCGGTAGTTATCCAAAACAGTGAAGGAAGGAGAACAACTCCTTCGATTGTGGCTTTCCTTGAAGATGGGAAGGGTGAGCGAAAAGTTGGTGATCCTGCTAAGCGACAGGCGATCACGAATCCAAAGAACACGATTAGCTCCGTGAAGCGATTTATGGGCAAGAAGTTCTCTGAGGTGAAAGCTGAGATGAAGAATGTGTCTTACGAGTTGGAAGCGGGAAGCAACGATACCGTCCGGGTGAAGATTGGGGACCGAACATATACGCCACAGGAATTGTCTGCGATGATCCTTCAGAAAATGAAGTCAACAGCAGAAGATTTTCTTGGACAGGAAGTGAAAGAAGCGGTTGTTACAGTGCCCGCATATTTCAACGACGCTGAGCGTCAGGCTACCAAGGAAGCTGGTCAGATCGCTGGTCTTGATGTGAAACGGATCATCAACGAACCTACAGCGGCAGCATTGGCTTACGGATTGGATAAGAAGAATCAGGACATGAGGATCGCTGTGTATGACCTTGGTGGTGGTACATTCGACATTTCTATCCTGGAGTTGGGTGACGGTGTATTCGAAGTGAAGTCTACAAACGGTGATGTGCATTTAGGAGGAGATGACTTTGACGGAGTGATCATCGATTGGCTGGCAGAAGAATTCAAATCAGACGAAGGGATCGATCTAAGGCAAGATCCTATGGCCTTGCAACGATTGAAAGAAGCTGCTGAAAAAGCTAAAATAGAGTTATCAAGCTCTAATGAGACGGAGGTTAACCTTCCATACATCATGCCGGTAGACGGTGTACCTAAGCACCTTGTTAGGAAGCTTTCAAGAGCAAAATTTGAGCAACTGGCCGATAACCTCGTAAAGCGATCCATGAAGCCGGTAGAGCTGGCATTGAAGGATGCGGGAATGAGTACGAGCGAAATTGACGAGGTTATTCTCGTCGGTGGATCTACCCGAATTCCTAAGATCCAGGAAGAAGTTGAGAAATTCTTTGGCAAGAAACCTTCCAAAGGAGTGAACCCTGACGAGGTTGTAGCGATTGGCGCGTCAATCCAGGGAGGAGTGTTAACAGGCGAAGTAAAAGATGTATTGCTTCTGGATGTTACTCCGCTATCACTTGGTATCGAGACACTTGGAGGAGTATTCACCAAGTTGATCGAGTCGAACACAACCATTCCAACGAAAAAAGCAGAAACTTTCTCTACTGCCGCTGATAATCAGCCTTCCGTTGAGATCCACGTATTGCAGGGAGAGCGACCAATGGCGAAAGACAACAAGTCAATTGGTAAGTTCCATTTGGATGGAATTCCACCAGCGCCAAGAGGGATCCCTCAGATCGAAGTGACCTTTGATATTGATGCAAACGGTATTCTGAACGTATCAGCGAAAGATAAGGGAACCGGTAAAGAGCAGAAGATCAGGATCGAGGCTTCATCAGGGTTGACCGATGAGGAAATTGAAAAAATGAAGCAGGAAGCGGAAGCAAATGCAGAAGCTGATAAGGAAGCAAAAGAGAAAGTGGAGAAAGTGAATGCTGCTGATTCATTGATCTTCCAGACAGAGAAGCAGCTAAGTGAGTTTGGTGATAAGCTTTCTGATGGAAATAAATCTACGATCGAAGATGCACTTGGCAAACTGAAGGAAGCACATGCCAGCCAGGACATAGCAGCGATTGATACAACAATGGAAGCGTTGAACGCAGCATGGCAAAATGCCTCCCAGGAGATCTACCAGGCGCAGCAGGAAGCACAGGCTGATGCCGGTGCAGGAGCTGAGGCAGGCGCAGATGCCGGAGGAACAGCCGGTGGAGATGACGTTTCAGACGTTGAATTCGAAGAGGTAGAAGAAGACAAGAAATAGTCAACATTCCACCCTGAATATATATTATTGAACCCCACCGGACCGGTGGGGTTTTTTTGTGCCCTAACCTTATTGTAGACAAGAAATAGATGATGACAAGTGTCCTTATTGAATGAAGTGCGTCTTATTTAAACCTGGTAAGCTGGAACTTGCTTACTAAGTGTTTGAAATAGACATAAACCATGTTTTCATCAATACGGTCGAACCTTCTGGTCAGCTGCTTAATCCTTGGATTTGCTGGTCACTCACAGAAGTCAAGTATTGCTCCTGTAGGAGGAGGTATAATCTATCATAAACAACTCTTCTTTAGTCAAACCATTGGCCAAGCATCACTTACTAGTGGTTTTCAAAATGGGTCTGTAGGGTTGCTGCAGGGTTTTGAATACTTACTTCCGGCCAGGTCTTCGGACCTTGTTGGCGGCTTACCAAACATCACGGTGTATCCAAACCCATCTGATGGAAGGGTGACTATTGGCTGGAAAGAGGAGAAGAAAAATGAAATTGTCCTTTTGAAAATTTTCGAGCAGAATGGATCACAAGTGTTGGGAAAAGACCTGGATCGAGTCGGGTCAATTGTCCACGCGGATCTTAGCGAATTGCATGATGGGATTTACCTGTTGCAAGTGTGGAATGGGAACAGCGTTTTTTGGAATAACCTAATTATTCAACATTGAAACTGATTTTGACGCTTGCTCTTCTGATATTGTGGGGTTGTAGCCACGGCCAGCGATCCTGGATTGGCTTAAGTATTGGAGCAAATCACAGCCAACTAAGGTATCGAGATTCCGATGGAAACCTGGACAAAAACCTTAAGGGATTACCAGTTGGTACGGCATCTATCTTGTTTCAACGAGAATTACGAGATAACACAAAAAGCTCCGGATATCACAATTCCAGCCTTTTTTCAACGGAACTCGGTTATAAGACTAACAAGATTAAAGACAAGTCGAGTACGTTGCTAACTACCTGGAGCCTTCAATATCTCTCTGGAAATATCCTTTTCATCAAAAGGGAGAACTCAAGAAATACGGTGAACCCATACTATGGTGGAGGAGTCGCCTTTGATTGGATGGTCAATGGGAAACAAAACCTGGGCTTTGAAGAATACAACCTATCCGAAGATTTAAATGCATTCAACCTGAGTCTTGTGGGAGAGTTTGGTCTGACGTATTTCATCAGTCTTGATGCGATGGGCTCCCTGGGCTTGAGCTACTCCCGAGGACTAAGCAACCTTGAAAAAGGCCCGAATGAACAAGCACTACTACATGCCATAAAGCTCACATTAACAGTATTTTTTGGATTCTAGGATTATGGGAAAGACAGTTATAAAGTTGACAATATTTGGTATTTGGTTGATTGGCTTAGTGTCTGAAAGAGTAGCAGCACAAACATCAGGTATCAATTACCAGGCAGTCGCTATCGATATGTCCCGGACTGATGGATTTGGAAGAAATGTGAATGGAAAAGTCCTTTCCAACAAGGAACTTATGGTTCGTTTCATTATTCGGGAGGAGAGTGAAGATGGTCCACCGGTTTTTGAGGAAGTCCACCAAACTACCACGGATCCATTCGGTGTTTTTAGATTATTGATTGGTGGAGGAGAGCTTAATGGGTTAGGACACCTGAACTGGAACTATCAAACGTACTTCTTGGAAGTAGCCATTGATCTTGGAGATGGTGCAGGCTTTACAATACTAGGAATTGAGCAATTGGTTGTTCCGCCATATTCGATGGATGGTGACGACCAGACATTAAGTCTCATTGGAAATGAGCTTATAATTTCTGACGGAAATTCAGTTTTATTGGAAGACCTGGATTCAACAAATGAATTGATTGAAGAGGTAAGTCTTGATGGTACGATCCTGAGGATCGCTGATGCAGGAGGGACCAGAGAAGTGGATATAGCCGCAGCGGTAGGTGATGAGGCCCAGCTTCTTGATGAGATCCAGGATCTTCAATTGAATGGAAACGAACTAACTCTTTCAAATGATCCCACACCAGACGTTATAGATCTAAGCGTCTATTTGGATGATACCAATACGCAGTTGAGTGAAGCGCAGGTAGATGCGTTTGTAACTAACAATGGTTATCTGACAGCAGAAGTAGATGGTTCGACAAGCAATGAACTACAAGACTTACAATTGATTGGAAATACCCTGTCGTTATCGAGCGATCCTACACCAAGTGCAATTGATCTAAGCGTATATTTAGATGGTGCATTTTCCACCGACAGTAATGTGACATCCAATGCCCCAGGAGATATAGCCAATGATGACTTTGTATTTGGAAGTGATGAATTGGAAGACGTTGCTGGAACGGATGACGATTCAAGAATACTATTTGATAAGTCCAATGGTTCTTTTAGAGCTGGAGTAGCTGAGGGCATACAATGGGATAGTCGTGGGGCTTATTCTATAGCATTTGGGAGGAATACCCAGGCAATCCTAACCGCTTCAAGTGCTTTTGGGCATGGAACCACTGCGAGTGGATCCTATTCCACAGCAATGGGTCATAATACCACGGCTTCAAATACTGCAGCTACTTCTCTGGGATTTACCACGGTAGCATCAGGCTTATATGCTACTGCTATTGGTGCGTCATCAGTCGCTAGTGGTGCAGCATCTATTGCTGCCGGGGCTTCTCCTGATGCTCTTGGCGACAATTCCATTGCAATTGGGTGGCAAACTATAGCAGATTCTTATGCTTCAAATGCTTTCGGTGCCTGGAATTTAGGTGGTGGAGATCCTGCTAACTGGGTGCCTACCGATCCACTTTTTGAAATTGGAAATGGAACCGACCCTGCCAACCGGTCCAACGCTCTCACCATCTTAAAAAATGGCAACACCACTCTCAACGGGACATTGACCATCGACGGAGATAATGTAGGCGGTAGTGACGGATATACCTTCCCGGCACAGGACGGAACAGCCAACCAGGTGATGGTTACTGATGGTAACGGAGCGGTTAGTTGGGGAAATGCTGTCGGATCAGGTGCATTTTCAACTACTGGCAACATTACTTCAAATGCTCAAGGAGACTTAGTCAATGATGACTTTGTGTTTGGGAGTGACCAATTAGATGACGATCCAGGATCTACAGACGATGATGTTAGAATGCTCTTTGATAAAAGTACGGGGGCATTTCGGGTGGGAACAAGTTTAATGTCCAATTGGGACGAACCTAATAGAAGAATTGGTTCGATTGCAATGGGCACGAATGTCTATGCTACGAATTTTTACGGCGTTTCAATAGGAACGAATTCCGTCTCATCGGGAAATTCGGCAGTGACCATTGGGACGGCAAGCGGTTCGAGTGGTGATTACGCTTACGCATTAGGGTATCAATTGAATGCACCTGGAATCAATGAAATCGTATTAGGCAAATTCAATACGATCTATATGCCGGTCACTCCCAATGGAAATCCGGATCAGGCTGACCTCTTTGACCGACTATTTGTAGTTGGAAATGGCACAGGGACATTAGAAAGATCCGATGCTCTAATAATGCTTAATAATGGCAACACCACCCTCAATGGAACATTGACTATCGACGGAGATAATGTAGGTGGCAGTGATGGGTATACTTTGCCTGCCCAGGATGGTACTGCCGACCAGGTGATGATTACTGATGGTAATGGAATAGTAAGTTGGGAAAATGCTGCCGGATCAGGTGCATTTTCAACTACTGGCAACATTACTTCCAATGCTCCGGGAGACTTAGCCAATGATGACTTTGTATTTGGAAGTAACCAGCTGGATGATGATGGGAATTCATCACATGATTCAAGGATGTTCTTTGAAAAATCGACAGGTGTCATTCGGGCAGGATTTGTTGATGGGACTCAGTGGGATACTAGAGGGAATTACTCAGTTGCATTTGGAGAAAATACAATCGCTTCTGAAGAATCTGCAATGGCTGCCGGAAGCAACTCGGAGGCGTCTGGAATCTCTGCAATGGCTTTAGGACACTACGTAACGGCATCTGGTACCAGCTCTAATGCTCTGGGTTTCTCGACAATTGCGCATTCATACGTATCCACCGCAGTAGGCCGTTACAATTTAGATGGCCCTGGAATTAGTAATTCTGTAAGCTGGGTAGATGAGGACCCCATTTTCATGGTTGGGAATGGATCAAGCAATGCTGCAAGACACAATGCACTAACAATTTTGAAAGACGGCTCGGCAGAATTCGAAGGACTCAACTTAAATGCTTCTATGGAAGTTCAAATCAGATTAGAAAGCGATGATATCCGGCTAGAAAGTGCAACAGCTACATCTATTGAAGGTTCTACGCATTTGGAGGGCCCTGTTACTATTGGGCAAACACACTATGCACCATCAGCTAATAGTTATACCCTGCCTGCTCAGGATGGAGCTGGCAATCAACTTATGATGACCAATGGTTTGGGGGCTGTCTTTTGGATGGACCTGATGGCTGTTCCGGATTTTTCTGATCAACGACTTAAAAAGAACATTCAGCCATTGAAGAATAGCCTTGCCAAACTGAATGCCGTCTCGGGGGTAAACTATCAATGGAATAGTTTAAGAGCTGCAGACACAACAGAGTTGCAAGTAGGTGTGATAGCCCAGGAAGTTCAGACAATGTTTCCGGAGTTGGTTAACGAAGGGGCAGATGGCTACCTCTCAGTTGAATATATGGGATTGATCCCTTATCTGATCGAAGCTGTGAAAGAATTGAAATCAGAAAATGAAGTCCTGAAAGCTGAATTGAACGAGTTAAGAGTTGAGGAACAGAGATACAAGGACTTGAATAGCCGGTTGGCTAAGCTGGAAGCACTTTTGAACGGGACGAAATCCGGTCAGGAGATGCCAAAAACTTTTAATAAATGAACACCTTCCCAAGTATCCTACTCACTTTTCTGTTTATGCTTTTCCAGGATTTGCAAAGTTTCGAAATAGAAGAAGCCAACATTCAATTCAAAACTTCGAACAAATGGGAGCTGACAAGTAAAACGGGGAGACTAAGCTATGGGAAAGTCCAGTACAGCTTTTCCCATCCACATGTCAAGGGAAAGGATCGTCTGGTTAACCCGAATCTCATCATTACAGTAGACAAAGGGAGTTGGTTTGAAAATGAAGCGGCTTACCTCAAAGAAAAAATTGACTTTCACATTGCTATGGATGATCAATTGGAGCAGAGTGTTCCTTATTCCAACGAAGGAAATCCTCTCCAACTTCTTGAAGCAACATATACTATTGGTACATCTGGAAATGAAGACGATCCGTATGGTCAACAACTAATATTGATCACGTTTTGGACTCCCGAGTACGGAGTTCATATAGAGCTTCATACCTCCAAAATGGACTTTGAGATAAATCGGGGACGCTATCAAACCATTTTTGAGAGTCTCAAGATGATAGAGGAATAGAATGAATCAGGATCAATTGTCCGGCGTAGGGTTTTTTGATTGCTCGATTTCCAATTTGTCCGAGATGGCTTTGTAAAGATCATTCGGATTAAAAGGCTTGGTAACGAGTGAGTCCAGCCCTGCCTCTTTGAGTTTAGAAGATTTTTCAAACATAGCGGATGCAGTCAACGCTATGATAGGCAGTTTGTACCCTTTAACCCGAAGTATCCTGGTGGCTTCATAGCCGTCCATCTCAGGCATTTGCAGGTCCATCAGCACAATACTGTACTCTCCGGATTCCATCTTCTCAATAGCCTGAAATCCATTATAAGCCACTTCCACCACCATTCCCCATTTTTCAAGCAAGCGTTTTGCGATCAAAATGTTCATCTCGTTATCTTCAACTAATAACACCCGGTAGCCTGTAAGATCAAACGCTTCACGCTCTTGTAGTTTTTCCAGTACTTTGTTGCCAACGCGCAGCTTGAGTGTGAAGTAGAAAAGAGAGCCCTTTCCTTGCTCACTTTTAAGCTGAATGGTAGAACCCATCAACTCCACCAATTGCTTGGTAATTGACAGGCCAAGTCCCGTACCTCCATACTTCCGGGTAATCGAAGTATTTGCCTGCTGGAAAGATTTGAAGATCCGATCCTTAAGATCACTACTTACACCAATGCCCGTATCCTGGATCTCAAAACGAACATCTACCTTATTATCCACCCGATTTTCCATGGAGACATTAAAGCTTACATGCCCCTTTTCAGTGAACTTGATTGCATTGCCGATAAGGTTGGTTAAGATCTGATTAACCCGTGCTTTATCAAGTTTCAACACATCGGGCAACTTATTATCGTAATTGAATTGTAATTCAATTCCTTTCCGTTCTGCTACCGGTTTGAAAATGTTGTAAATATCTGTGCAGTAGCTCTTGAGTTGCGTGTTCACCTCGTCGAACTCCAGCTTTCCAGCATCGATCTTGCTATAGTCAAGGACATTGTTGATCAACGTGAGTAAGTATTCGGAAGCATTCTTCAGGTTGCCCAATTCCTGGAGTTGATCCTTTCTTGGGTTCTCATCCATCAGGTGGTAGGTTGTTCCGATTACGGTGTTCAGTGGTGTCCTGATCTCGTGGCTCATCACGGAGAAAAAATCAGTTTTGACTTTTGCAGCACTTTCAGCTTCTTCCTTTGCCTTCCTCCATGATTCTGTAAAATGCCTTGACAGAATGAGTGATTGAAACAAAAAGAAGATCAACTGCCCAAGCATGGAAACCCATAAGGTTTCCTCAATAAGGTTGAGGTAAGCAGCTGTCTTCATGAAAAAAACAATGATGATCCCAACGGTGCTGTATATAGAAAACCTGGCACCGCTTCTTCCCCTGACAAGTGCCCTGATGTAAACAAAGCTTACGAAGATCATGGCCAGCAATAAAACAACCAGAAAAGGGTCGTTCAATTGGGTGAATATCCGAACCGGTAGCAAGGTCATTGCAGCCCAGGAAAGCGACAGGTAGACGAACACCTTGACAAGTTTGTCAGGTGTATCCTCGGGGAAGAGATGCTTCAGGTACAGACCAAAAAAGTAGACCGTGAGGTAGAAAGTACCATACTCAATTGTCATTCCTACACGGTAAGGCATGTCAATCAGGTCATGGAGCACATAGTTGCCCCATCCAATGATCCGATAGGCGTAGGTGACACAGAAAAGAGCGAAGTAGAGCGCCATTTTTTCTTTTCTACCATAGTAATAGAGTCCAATGAAAAAGAAAGCTCCCATCACAAGGCACCCGGCAATGAAGATGTCGTAAACATCATTCATGAATTTCTTCTTGTTCAGACTCTCGAATGTTCCAAAAAGGATGGGCGCTCCAATTCCTCCCTTACTATGAACAAAATTTGAAATATGAATGACCACCTCTAACGTATCTGACTGGATGTGACTAAGCGAAACCAGCTTGAACTGCCTTCCAGGCTTTTCGGATTGCTTGTCCGTTCCCGGAGTTCCCATGCTTGCCAGCAACTTGCCATTCACATACAAGTGGTATGCGCTGAAAAGGTCAGGAACACGTAAAGCTTTTGATATTTCATCGGGATCGATAATTGTTAGCCGATAAGTTCCATACCCAAATGGAGATAGGCCACTCTGGTCCCAACGTTTAGGCACATTGATCAGGTGAGGTTCCGGAGGAAACTCATCTGTGTTGGGGTCAATGAAAATAGATTCGTAATACTCCCATGAGCCATTGAGTGAACTGATGGGACGTTCGGCGAAATCATAGCTGGAGAAATCGGCAACTCCACTGTCAACCACCTGGCCGAAGACAAGAACTGGCGACAAGAATAGCAAAACAATCAATTTCCTGATTATGAACTGCTTCACGGTGTTTATGATTATACTTCCGTTAAATCCAAATTAAAGTCTTTGGAATATACTAAGGTATCAATCCTAGGTAAAATAAACCGGAAATAGCAATCATGTAGATTTACGGTTATGAAAATAACGATAAAGACCCTTTATGGAATGGAGGGATTACTGGCTGATGAGGTGAAGGAACTGGGAGGGACCAACATAGAAAAAATTACACGAGGGATCAAATGTGAGGGGTCTCCTGAATTTCTTTATCGCGCTAACCTATCACTCCGAACTGCCCTGAAAATCCTGGTGCCCATCCATACATTCCACGCAAGGAATGAGAAAGAACTTTATGACCAAATGATGCAGTTTGATTGGTCCAACTTTCTGGATGTCAATCAAACCTTTGCGATAGATAATGTGGTCTTTTCCGAATTGTTTAAGCATTCAAAATTTGTAGCACTCAAGGCTAAGGATGCACTTGTAGATCAGTACAGAAACAAGTATCGTAGACGCCCTTCGGTTGATACGGAAAAGCCAGATGTACAATTCAATCTTCACTGTGCTAACGATTTTTTTACCATCTCCCTGGATAGTTCAGGTAGTCCGCTAAATCAACGAGGCTATCGTGAGACAGGCCATCAGGCTCCAATGAATGAGGTTCTGGCGGCCGGAATGATCAAACTAGCTGGTTGGTCTAAAGGAACTCCTTTGGTTGATCCCATGTGTGGAAGTGGGACCATACTTGTTGAGGCGGCCATGATGGCCATGAATATGCCTCCCAATCTGAAACGAAAGGACTTTGGTTTCAGGACCTGGCCTGAGTATAGCCCTACACTCTGGAGTCGGGTGAAATCAGAGGAGGAGTCCAAAATGAGAAAACCATCATTGGACTTCATTGGCATAGATGTTGATCCTAATGCAGTTACCATCGCAAGAAAATCATTGAGTAAAATTGGACTAAGAAGAGAAGTAAAGATCCGTGAAGGAGATTTCAGGGATTTCAAGCCAATTTCCGATCATGGACTGATCATAACTAATCCTCCGTATGGAGAACGTATCGGTGACGATATTGAAGCATTCTATGAATCGATGGGAGACAAATTCAAAAACGATTTTAAAGGATATGATGCATGGATCATAAGCTCCAATAAGAAGGCATTGAAGAAGATCGGACTGAGCTATTCTGAGAAAATGACACTATTCAACGGACCTCTTGAATGTGACTATTGCCACTACAAGCTTTACTGACTTAGAAGTTTAACCAGATAAGTTTTCCTTTCCTGATCTCATTTCCAACCACAACCATCACGTTTTTATAGTCGCTTTCGTCAAATTGGGACAGTTCTCTTCCGGTAAGCAGATTTGTCAAACCCGGGATGGTGTTGGAATGACCTGCAATGACAATGGTCTCACCACGATGTTTTTCATAAAGTTCTTTTAGCCATTCCTCGCCAGCCATTGGTTTGTATTCACCAATTGAAAGTGATCGCTCTCTTGCCAATGGTGTTAATGTTTCCAACGTACGCTTGAAGGGTGTGGAATAAAGTGCATCGATGGTCTGGCTGTTCAACAAGTCCACAAGCTTATTTGCCCTCTCTATCCCGGCTTCATTCAAAGGGGGATTTCTTGTACCATCATCAGCTTTTTCAGCATGTCTGACCAGGATGAAAGTCGTTTGATCCTGCGCAATTAGTAAGGACACGCATAGGATCATTCCTGTAAGTAATGCGATTCTTTTCATGATAATCATTTTGGATTTAAGATGGTATCAATTCTCTTTTGAATGTCTTGCAAATGGAATCGTGAACTCACATCATTTTGACGATTGATACCACTTCTGACATCTCTTTCAAGTCGTGATAAAGTAGCCATTGCGATCGATGGAATGTCGGAATTAGCAAATTTCTCCTCTTCAAGATTCATTAACTCACCTAGACGATCGATATGTTCTTTTTGAAGATTTCTTCGATAGGTATCGATCCTTCTTCCATTGTATAGCTCACCCCAGATCCCCTGTCGCATTTGAGTGAAAAGAGAAGTGATTGTATATGCATCACTACCGTTTAGCGCCTCATTTTCAATCATTCGCATCAGCATTTCCTCCCGGGTTAGCCGATCAAGGATCCTCACTTGTGTCGCTCTCATTTGATCAACTAAACCATCTTGTTGGATCCTTCCAAGAATTTCCGCATCTACTAACCAATTTGGGGTGGCGAATAGTTGTTCATTCAGGAAGTTCACCGCTCGCTGCTGTTTGTCCTTCTCAACATGGGTATATACCAAGCCATCCTGATCTGCGGTTTTATAATATTCATAGACACCTCCTACATTGGAGACAACATGGCCGGTGTAGCGTTTGAATTGATTGCTGACATTTGTGTATAGCTCCTTTAGCTCTTCGTAATTCTTCCCTTCTTCAGTGGTCCATTCCATAAGCTGTTCAAGAATGCGTTTAAGATTTCTGATTCCTAGCTCACTGGCGATCATTGAGTCATGTCCGATATCTTCTGTTTGTGCTGTTGGATCAATTGGAAGTCTTCTTTGCCTGCCATAGCGATACAACGGGTTATCTCCTTTCTCTTTGATCCAGCTATTCAGAATGTCTTCTTCATCATCCGGGCTATTAATATTGGCAATTGGCTTGTATCCGTACTGGGTGACCCAATCATCATATTCCCCAATCCTGGGAAAGAAATTAGTGATGCCGTCTTCTGGTTGAGCAACATAATTGAATCGAGCGTAATCCATAATGGATGGAGCAACTCCGTGTGTGTCGGTAAATTCTTTGTCTCTCAACTGCTCAACGGTGTAAGCAGGAGAGGAGCCCATGTTGTGTGGAAATCCAAGCGTATGCCCTACTTCATGAGCTGAAACGAACCGGATCAGTTCACCCATTAACTCATCATCAAATTTCACTTTCCTGGCTTCCGGGTTGATAGCTGCTGTTTGAATGAAGAACCAGTTTCGTAACAGGTTCATGACGTTGTGATACCATAGAATATCACTTTCGAGGATCTCACCGGTTCTGGGATCATGAACATGTGGCCCTTGCGCATTCTGAATATCTGTGGCGATGTATCGAATGACAGAATACCTGACATCTTCCGGACTCCATTCAGGATCTTCTTCTTTGGAAGGGGGGTCCTTGGCCAGAATGGCATTCTTAAGGCCTGCTTTTTCGAATGCTGTTTGCCAGTCCTCAACCCCTTGTTTGATATAAGGTCGCCATTTTTCAGGAGTAGCAGGATCGATGTAATAAACGATTGGCTTTACTGGCTCGACTGCTTCTCCTCGATTATAGGCCGCCCAATCGCTTGGTTCAAGCCTCCACCTCGTGATGAATCTTCTTCTGGCTGCCTTTTGTTCGTCAGCACTGTAATCCACTTGTTGAAGAGAAAAGAATCCCACACGCTCGTCATGGTACCTTGGGATCATGGGTTCTTCAGGTAGCAAGATCATGGACTGATTCATCTCTACTGAAAGTGTACCTGTAAGTTGGTTAGCAGGTAACTCGTCACCTCTATAGGTCAGAATATGCCGCACTTCCACATTTTGAGGAAAGGACCTGACGGAAGTGATCAGCGAACGTGACTTGTCTATCCCTTTGATCTTGAAGCGTTTTCTTTCCGCATCTCTCAATGCCCCGATCATGGGAATATCATCAGAGAAAAATGAGTTGACCTTGAAAACATAGGAGGCCGAATCTGCAGTGATGGTCTCAATGTCAAAAGTGGAGATTAGCGGTTCGAAATTGTTGTTCCTTACGGAGGTATAAATGGGCTCGTTTTCATCAGCTACATTGTTGTAGGAAACGGATCGCATGAGAATTTTCTTTCCATTTTTCTGAAAACGAATGACTTGTTGCGGCCTTGACTTCATGCCTGCTCCTCCGAAATTCAGTCCCTTCACATGGCCGGAGATCCTTGAAACGATCAGTATCTCTTTTTCCAGCAATTCATCATCGATCTCGAAGTAGAAATCATCACCCACCCGATGTGAAGTGATGAGCCCATCATCTGTAATGGCTTCATCTGTAATTACATCATTGTAATCTTTTAGGTCTCCCTTTTTCTTTTTTGGCGGTTCGGGTTGCTCTGTTTCAGCGTCCTTTTTCTTTTTCTTTCGCTGGGCCAAAGTTTCCATTGACAGGCTGGTAGACAATATGATCAGGCAGAGTATGAATATCCTTTTCATGATAGTAATGAATTTTATGCGGCCAGCAACTTAACCAATTGCCCTGATCTTTCAATTAGTGTTTATTTAAACGGTATGAATTTCAAGTCAGTAATGGCGTAAGCAAAAACTTGCGTATAAACAAAGAAGCAGGTCTGCCCGGATGCAAACCTGCTTAAAAATCGTTTGTGAATAATCTAGTTAAAACCTCTTCTGGTCAGGATCGCTTCAAATTCCGGCTCTCTTCCTCTGAAGTTGACATACATCTCCATGGCATCCATTGTCCCACCCTTCGAGAGAATGTTTTCCCGATAAGCATCGGCTGTGGCTTTGTCGAAAAGGCCATTTTCCTTGAAAGCACCAAAAGCATCAGCATCCATTACTTCTGAATTCAGGTAGCTATAGTAGCCAGCAGAATAGCCACTTGCGAAGATGTGACGGAAATACCCGGTCCGGTATCGAGGTACGATCGCATCGATCAAGCCGATCTTATCCATAGCAGCATTCTCAAACTCATTGATGTTGCCACTGATGGGTTCAGTAATCGTGTGGTAAGCCAGGTCAAGGTAAGAAGCTGCCATGTATTCGACTGTCGCAAAGCCTTGATTGAATTTAGAGGCATTGTTGATCTTCTCCACCAACTCGTTAGGCATCACTTCGCCTGTTTCATAATGATATGCGTACAAGGCGAGCATCTCTGGTTCGAAAACCCAGTTTTCCAATACCTGGGATGGGAATTCAACGAAATCCCTTGGAGTAGAGGTGCCTGAGATCGAAGGATAAGTGCATTCGGATAGAAGCCCATGAAGCGCGTGACCGAACTCATGGAAGAGCGTGGTAGCTTCATCCTGGGAGAGGAGAGAAGGAGTGTCTGTTGTTGGCTTAGTGAAATTTCCTACATTAACCACGATCGGGATGATATTATCACCATCCATGTTGCTTTGATTGCGGAACGTATTCATCCATGCTCCTCCACGTTTGCTGGATCGATAGAACCAATCAGACAAGTAAACCCCAATTAACTCACCGGCTTCATTCTTCACATTATACGTCCTCACATCCTGATGATACTTTGGAATGTCATTTTGCTCTTCAAAAGTCAAACCGAAAAGCTTGTTAGCCAGAATGAAAGTGCCATTGATCACATTGTCGACCTTTAAGTAAGGTCGGATCTCTTCTTCATCCAGGTTGTACTTCTGCATCTTTATTTTCTCTGCATAGTACCACCAGTCCC
Source organism: Cyclobacteriaceae bacterium (assembly GCA_965267415.1). Taxonomy (GTDB): domain Bacteria; phylum Bacteroidota; class Bacteroidia; order Cytophagales; family Cyclobacteriaceae; genus Ekhidna. The sequence continues at coordinate 3,393,262 of OZ253955.1, forward strand.
ACGGACCAATTTCGATGTTGAGTCCTTCTCCGGAGGCCATCCGCTTCATTTCATCACGCTCCTCTTTTGCTCTTTGCAATGCTGCAGGCCAAACCTTATCCAGTAAGTTGTAAACCATGTCCGGAGACTTAAGCATTCGCTCCTGAAGTACATAGTCAGCCCAGGTTTCATACCCTAGAAGATTGGCTTTGTCCAATCTAAGGTTTGCCATTTCACGGGCAATCTCCTTATTGTCCCACTCATTGTTATTATCACCACGGTTGATATACCCTTTCTTAAGAGTCATGCGGTGATCCCGGTTGTTTGCATAAGTGATGAAAGGGATCATGCTTGGTTTATGAGGAGTGAATAGGTTTTTTCCTTCATGCCCTCTATCCATTGCTGCTTCATCAGAAGCTTTGATCACATTTTCCGGCAGCCCGGAAAGATCATCATCGTTATCGATCAGTAATTCGAAGCTGTTGTCTTCGTTTAGCACGTTCTCCGAGAATTTTACAGATAAAGCAGAAAGACGACCGTTAAGGTCCCGCATGCTTGATTTATCCTCATCACTTAAAGCAGCCCCTGCTCTGACGAAAGAAGTGTGGTAGTTCTCCAACAACTTAGCTTGTTCAATGGTCAAACCCAATTCATCCGTTTGATCATACAGGGTCTTAACCCGACTGTAGAAATTTGGATTCAGGAAAATGTTGTCATTATGAGCGGAAAGCTTCGGACTGATCACCCTGGCTATTCCCTTCAGTGAATCATTCGTGTGAGCAGAAGAAAGGTTAAAGAAAACATTTGCAACCTTTGAAAGAAGCGCTCCGGATTTCTCGAAGGCTTCAATGGTGTTTTCAAATGTTGGTTCTTCGGAATTATTAGCTATTTCCGTTACCTCGTTGAGCTGTTCGGCCATTCCATCCTCGAAGGCCTGCATGTAATGTTCGTCCTTAATCAGGTCAAATGGAGGAACGCCATACGGTGTATCCCACTCGGCATAGAATGGATTTCCAGTCTGAGCTTCGTTGTTTGATTGCTCGCAACTCACTGATAAGCAAATAATTAAAAGTAAATAGAAAGTCTTTTTCATGGCTTGGTTATGTTGTCTTTAAAATGGACATACAAGTTAACTATCTACGGATATCTGGCAATTCCCAACCATGACGAAAGGCCAAAATCCTAAATGAACAGATAAATAGCACAGTTACAATGATTGTTATGTTCGAATAGACCTGGTAATTATCCAGTAAAATGTAAAGGACACCACCAGACAGACAGGTCAATGCATAGATCTCTTTTCTAAAAATTAGAGGGATCTCGTTGCAAACGATATCACGAATGACCCCTCCAAATACGGCAGAGACCATTCCCATCATGATGGCAATAACAGGTTGAACCCCAATGTTCAATGCTTTCTGCAAGCCAAGCACGGTGAATACCGCAATTCCTATGGTGTCGAACAGAAAGAATGTCCTACGAAGTTTTTGAACAACCCTGTGGATCAGGACCGACAAGGTGATTCCAACAGCTATTGCAATAAGGTAGTTGAGGTCATTCATCCATCCTACCGGAGTACTTCCAATGAGAATGTCCCGAAGTGTCCCACCTCCAATGGCAGTAATGAAACCCACTGCGCTTACTCCAAAGAAATCAAGCTTCTTTTCCGAGGCAGTTAATGACCCACTGATGGCAAAAACCATCGTTCCCAGGATATCTATGACATATAGCAAATTCACCGGACGAAAGTAGAACTATTCTGTGAGTTGTATGAACTGGATGTTTCTTTGTAGACCCTTGAATTTGGTCCGTTTTACAGGAGACTTTTTGAAAATGGTGTTGAAGACTTCTTCTGTCATGTCTTCCCATTCACTGTTTTCCAAATGCTCCCATCCCTGGGGTTGGAACTTTGGTTCGTTATGAGGTTTGGCAAACCTGTTCCAGGGGCACACATCCTGACATATGTCGCATCCAAAAGCCCACCCCTCCATCTGATTTTTGAATTCACTAGGAAGATCATCCTTTAATTCAATAGTGAGGTAGGAGATACACTTGCTGCCATCTACCACATAAGGTTCGGGAATTGCATCCGTTGGACATGCATCCTGGCAGGCGGTACAAGTGCCGCAGTAGTCTTTCATCGGCCCGTCAGGAGTCAACTCCATATCGATGATCAACTCAGCGAGGAAGAAAAAGCTCCCCATCTCCCGGTTCAGTAATAGACTGTTTTTCCCAATCCATCCAAGCCCGCTTTTTGCTGCCCAGGCTCGTTCATGAACGGGTGCGGAATCAACAAAAGCCCGACCTTCAACAGCTCCAATTTCTTCGGTTATTTTTCTGGTTAATTCTTTCAGCTTCTTCTTGATGACGAAGTGATAATCCTGGCCGTAGGCATACTTCGCAATTTTAGGACCATTATTGTGCTCATGTATTTTGGAAGGGAAGTAGTTATAAATAAGTGAGACAACTGATTTAGCACCAGGCACCAACTTCCTCGGATCTAGTCTTTTATCAAAATTTTGTTCGAGGTACGCCATTTTACCATGGTAGTTGCGCTTGAGCCATTCTTCAAGCCTTGGAGCCTCTTCTCCCAGAAAATCAGCTTTGGCAATACCGCAGAAATCGAAACCCAGCTCGGTAGCGTATCTCTTCACTTTTTGGGTGTTTGTCTTAACTATGTCTGGGTCCATCGAATCACCTTCGGAAGTGAAGATAATTCATATTACGTTTGATCTAGAAACCCATAGCCGGAGTTCTAAACTTAGATAAAGAGATAATTACCGCTGATAGTAGGGACCGATGGCCTGTCTGGAATGACAGGCCTTTTTTTATTCTCTACGCCTAAAACAAGGTGCCTGATTGCCGGGGCGGAATAATGTTCAAATGCGTGTAAGCCAGCTCTGTCGCTTCCCGTCCACGTGAGGTTCTTTTGATATATCCTTCCTGGATCAGGAAAGGTTCATACACTTCTTCGATGGTTTCAGCCTCCTCGCCACAGGCGGTAGCGATCGTACCAATACCTACAGGCCCACCCTTAAATTTGTTTATGATCGTGGAGAGGATCCGGTTATCCATTTCGTCTAACCCGTGATCATCAACATTCAAAGCACTCAATGCCATCCTGGCAATTTCCAGGGTGATCGCCCCGTCACCTTTGATTTGAGCAAAATCCCTGGTTCTCCTCAACAGGTTGTTAGCAATCCGTGGAGTTCCTCTGCTTCTTCGGGCAATTTCGTAAGCAGCTTCTTCATCGATGATGGAATTCAGAATATCTGCTGATCGGCCCACAATTGACGTAAGCAATTTTCCGTCGTAATATTCCAGCCTTGAATTTATACCAAAGCGAGCACGCAATGGAGCTGTCAGGAGACCTGATCGTGTGGTAGCACCAACCAGGGTGAATGGGTTAAGCTCAATTTGAACAGAACGGGCATTGGGCCCGGAATCGAGCATGATATCAATGCGATAATCCTCCATGGCCGAGTACAGATACTCCTCAACCACCGGATTCAATCGATGGATCTCGTCAATGAATAGTACATCATGAGCCTCAAGGTTTGTAAGCAGACCAGCCAGCTCGCCAGCCTTATCAAGCACCGGCCCTGACGTGACCTTGATGTTGGCCCCCAACTCATTGGCGATGATATATGAGAGCGTGGTTTTGCCTAATCCAGGAGGGCCATGGAGTAGTACGTGATCAAGTGGTTCTGTTCGTTGTTTTGCGGCTTCTACAAATATTTTAAGATTTTCAACCACTTTATCCTGACCGACAAAATCAGAAAACGAAAGTGGCCTGAGTGCCTTTTCGATCTCCTTGTCAGTCGAACTCAAACCTTCACTATCAGGCTGTAAGTAGTCTTCTCTCATATCCTTTCCAAATATAGTTGAACCTGAATTTGGAATTGAATTGAATTATCATTGCATTAAATCCTGACCGATGAAAAAGATCCATGTAATCGTTTTTGTTACAGCGATGCTCCTGGCTTTGATATGGTACCTGAGCAGGATAGGAAATGGAGCGAGCATGCACCACTTCAGTGGCCAAACAATGGGAACGATCACTTACAATGTCAAATATGTAGGAGAGTCACTGCCCATTGAGTCAGAGATTGCAGATGTATTAGGTGCATTCAATCAATCACTTTCCACGTACATTCCTGATTCAGAGATATCAAAACTCAACTCAAGTGGCAGCCTGAATTACGAGTCTGAATTCTTTTACCCTGTTTTAGCAAAAAGCCGTGAGGTGTATGATGTGACCGATGGCACGTTTGATCCAAGTATCGGACCATTGATCCGAGCCTGGGGCTTTGGCCCTGAAAAAGACGTTCCAGAACTTGATTCATCACAAGTTGATTCGCTCAGGAAAATATGCGGGTTTGATCAAGTAACGTTTGATACTGAAAGTGTATCATTTCCTGAAAACTTTCAATTGGACTTTAGTGCCATTGCCAAAGGCTATGCAGTTGATCTTGTAGCAGAATTACTTGAAAGTAAAGGGTTAGAGAATTACCTGGTGGAGATAGGAGGTGAAGTGAGGTGTAGAGGGGTTCGTGAAGATGGTGAATACTGGTCGCTCGGAATTGAAGATCCGTTAGTTGATCGGAATGAACAGAAGTTGTTGGCCATTGTCGATTTAGCAAATAAATCACTGGCTACATCTGGCAATTACAGGAATTACTATGAACGTGATGGCAAGACCTATGCGCACATTATTGATCCAAGAACGGGCTACAACGCCCTTCATAATTTACTCAGCGCATCGGTGTTTGCTGATGATTGCATTACAGCAGATGCGTATGCAACAGCGTTTATGGTCTTAGGACTTGAGGAGTCAAAAAAAATCATTGAAGCTGATCCCGAACTTGATGCTTTGCTTGTGTACAGAAGTGAAGGTGAGGGCCTTGCCAGTTATGTTTCTGCAGGTATTCGGGATTACATTGAACTAAATAAAGCTGAATAGTATTTACATTATTTACCTAAGGTACCGACCTGAATGGTTTTAACAGTTATCGTATTAATTGCAAGCACTTTACTTGGGGGAATCAGTCTCAATTTTTTTCCATCGCTCAAGAAAAACCTAAGACTCCCATTGATCTTTGCCGGATCTTATTTGTTTGCCATCACCATCATTCATATCATTCCTGAGTTATTCACGATCAGTGATGCACCTTCCTCTATTGGTTTGTACATTCTTGTTGGCTTTTTCCTACAGCAGCTATTGGAATACTTCTCATCTGGAGTTGAGCATGGACACTTTCATGCTGATAAGGCGATATCGCTTTCGGGCCGATCATCGATTGTCGTTGCATTGATCATTCATTCATTGCTGGAAGGTGCACTGCTAACCCATGATTCCCCTTTTCATGGGAAGCACGAATCCTACTCATTGATCCTTGGAATTATTCTGCACAAAATGCCTGCAGCATTTGCTTTGATGGTAACCATGCAGCATATCGGTCGAAAGGCCTATTACCTGCTGATCGTTTTCAGTCTTGCTTCACCGGCCGGGATGTTCATGAGCGACTTTTTGATGTTATCAAAAGACGAACTGTTGATTTTATTTGCAATTGTTTGTGGGAGTTTCTTGCATATCTCGACAACCATTTTTGTTGAGGCTAGCCCGGAACATCACTTTGGCCTTAACAAAATATTGATTTCGCTAGCGGGAGCGGTATTAGCTATCCTGGTTGAGTTTATGTTCCATTAGACAAGGTTCAAATATCTTTTTCAACAAGAAGCTTTTCTGTTTCTGATAGAGGAAAGCTGACACTGAAAATAGTTCCAACATTAGGCGCACTCTCTACTTCTATTTTTCCACCCATTTCTTCTGTCATATACTTACACATAAACAAGCCCATTCCCTGGGAGTTACGGTCGCTTAGATCAAGTCGCACTCCTGCTTTGAAAAGCTTGTTTCCATACTTTTTCAAATCTATTCCTTTTCCAAAATCCTTAATCCGGACAGTTAACTTGTCAGATTTAACGTAGTAGTCGATCTCAATGTCTCCTGCTTCCCCCTCTACTCCAAACTTGATGGCATTGGATATTAAATGATGAAAAATACTATCTACGTAAATGATAAAGGCCCTTATGTATAATTCAGGAGGTAGGGCATTCTTGATACGGATTCTCTTTTCTGCTATTGCCTGGCGATTGTGTCTCAACACATTCGCGATGGATGCTGATACGTTGCAATCCTTTTTGATGAAGATCTCATTCTTTCGGTCAAAGTTTATGAGGTTATTGATGTTGTCAACACTTGTATTAAGTTTTTGAATAGTAGCATCCAGCGAGTCCAGGAATTCCGTATTGGTAGGGTCTTCCTGGATGAATTCATTCAAAGCAAGAAGATTTGCCACCGATGCTCTGATGTTATGAGAGGTAATTTGTGAGAAATCCTTTAATCGTTTGTTTTGAATACTGGTTGTTTCCAATAGCTTGCGGAGCCTGATATGATTGTTTGCACGCCAGGTGATGTTTACGTACATGTTTGCAAATAATCTGACCGCAGCTATCTCTTCTTCCGTGTATTCTCGAACAGACCTGGTGGTTTCAATTCCAACAAAGCCAACACAGTTGTTTTCCAGCATCATTGGGACAGTCAGGATGCTCTTGGTCCTACGTGCCTGCAATGAAAGCTTGGATATGCCTTCTTCCATTTGGTCTACATCTTTGACATAAACGGTTTTTCCTTCAAAATGACTGTTTACAATATCTATGATTGGTTCTATTGCAATGGTCTTTGGATCGTTTAATACTGACTTTACCAATGCGGCACACCATTCATAAGTGACAGCACATTCGTTTTTATTGAAATCATAGTTGTAGATATGGATCCGGTCAACGTTTAGAAAGTCTCCTAACTCCTCAAGTGTGGATTGAACTGTTTGATCAATGAAGTCCAGGGGCATGTTAATGTACTTCGAAGAAATACTGATCAACAATTTTTGCATCTTGTATTGATAGTGAAGCTTTTCTTCAGCTACCTTTTCAGCGGTGATGTCCCTAATGGTTCCGTCGAAGTAAATAGCTCCATCATCGCCAACTACCTTTATCGAGCTAAGAGATCCATAGAAAGAGGATCCGTCTTTTCGCTTAAACTTGATCTCCCTGTTAATAACAGAGCCGGTTTTGACGAGCTCATTACCCAGCTCCTTTCTTTGCTTCGCATCATAGTATAATTCGAGTGCACTGTTGTTAAGCACTTCGATGATACTCTCATAGCCAAACATTTTCACAAAGGCCTGATTAACATAAACCAGTCCCTGGTTGAAAACACTCCGATAGATTGCCTCATTAACATGTTGGTTTATGCTGGCTATGAGTGATTCTTCTAGTGTATCCCTTGTTTTGGAATACATAATTGACTTACCTCCTTCGCTTATGGAGGTTATTGTCTGATTGATTTGACCTTCGTTATCCTTAAGTAATCCCACCGTTCTTGTTGATTATCAAACTCACTTGGTTTCTTTACTTGGTGGCGAACGGGAGCCATTCGAGTCTTATCGATATGGCTTTAGTGATTTAGCTACTTACGAAATAGCCAGTTGTTGATTCTATGAGAGATAGAATCATTAGATAAAACCTCATCCGGAATTGTCGTGTGAAAGAAGGAGAAGAGATATTGCTGTATAATGTTGACTTCCATCTCATCCCAACATGTCTTTTTGGTAATGCTGAAACAGTTGAAGTTCGCATTATGCTGTGTCAATTCTGGTAACGCTCTTACAATGATCATACTCCAGGCTTTTGCAGTTAATTCTGATATGATCCATTGCTTAATGGGTAAAGCTCTATGTTTCATAATGGTTGGTTTGCCGGTTGAATAACCTAAAGTAGAATACGAACTACTCATGAACTAGCGAATGGTGTATACATTGTGTATACAGCCCGATCAGGAATACAAAAAAAACCTCATCGCAGGGCAATGAGGTTCTTGCTTTTGAATTAACACATATGATTTTATGAGCCACACATCTCGCACCCATCCGGGTCATCCAGGGAACATTGCATAGCTGCCTGGTTATCGAGTTGTTCCTGGTTCATGGTGGCTGCTTCTCCCTGGGTCGCCACCAAGACCTCCTTTGGCTGTTCTTTTTTCTCTTTTTCTACCGTGAACTTGATAGCATCGGTAGCGGCCTTAGTTCTTAGGTAATACATGCCAGTTTTCAATCCTTTCTTCCAAGCATAGAAATGCATGGATGTCATTTTACCAAAGTTGGCATCCTGCAAATGGATATTCAGGCTCTGGCTCTGGCAAATGTATGCCCCCCGATCAGCGGACATATCAATGATCGCTTTTTGGGAGATCTCCCATACGGTTTTGTATCGTTCTTTGATATCCTCCGGAATCTCAGGAATATTCTGGATTGAGCCGTTTTCTGCTTTGATCTTATTCATCATTCGATCATCCCATAAGTTCAATGCAATAAGCTCATTCATCAAATGCTTGTTGGCTACAATGAACTCTCCTGACAGTACCCTTCTTACATAAAGGTTAGAAGTATAAGGCTCGAAACATTCGTTATTGCCAAGGATCTGGGAAGTAGAAGCAGTTGGCATAGGAGCAAGAAGTAAGGAGTTCCTTACACCATTTTTCCTGACCTTCTGCTTTAATTCATACCAATCCCATCGTCCTGAATCCGGCTCTACACCCCACATATCGAATTGGAAAATACCTTTTGAAACAGGAGATCCTTTGTAAGTCTCATAAGGACCGTGTTCGGCTGCCAATTCCATGGAAGTTTCCATAGAAGCGAAATAGATGGTCTCAAATATTTCCTTGTTCAACTTCTTCGCTTCCTCAGACTCGAATGGTAGTTTCATCAGGAGGAACGTATCAGCCAGTCCCTGAACTCCGATTCCAATAGGTCTGTGTCTTAGGTTAGATGTTCTCGCTTCTTCAACAGGGTAATAGTTGATGTCGATGACCTTATTAAGGTTTCGAGTGACAACCTTGGTGATCTCATACAACTTTTGATGATCAAATTTTCCATCCTTTACGAACATGGATAGAGCGATGGATGCAAGATTACATACCGCCACTTCATCCTTGGAAGTATATTCCATAATCTCTGTACAGAGGTTACTTGATCGGATGGTCCCTAAATTCTTTTGATTGGATTTTCTGTTAGCAGCATCCTTATATAGCATATAAGGTGTGCCGGTCTCAATTTGAGCCTCTAGCACTTCAAACCAAAGGTCCTGTGCTTTTACAGTCTTTTTGGCCTTGCCTTCTTTTTCATACTTTTCGTAGAGTAACTCAAATTCTTCACCGTACTTATCGTAAAGTCCTTTGCATTCATTCGGGCAAAAAAGTGACCAGTCACCATTTTCTTCTACACGCTTCATGAACAGATCCGGGATCCATAATGCGTAGAAAAGATCCCTTGCTCGTAACTCTTCTTTTCCGTGATTTTTTCTTAGATCAAGGAATTCGAAAATGTCTGCATGCCATGGTTCAAGATAGATCGCGAAACTTCCTTTTCGCTTTCCACCTCCCTGGTCAACATATCGGGCAGTCATGTCGAAGTTTCTGAGCATCGGCACGATACCGTTGGATGTTCCGTTTGTTCCCTTGATGTAGGATCCGGTAGCTCTTACATTATGAATGCTTAAGCCAATACCACCAGCTGATTGAGATATTTTAGCACATTGCTTTAATGTGTCATAGATACCATCAATGCTATCGTCTTTCATTGAAAGCAAGAAGCAGGATGAAAGTTGAGGTTTTGGTGTTCCCGCGTTGAATAGGGTTGGAGTGGCATGTGTAAACCACTTTTCAGACATCAGGTTGTATGTCTCGATCGCAGCTTTTATGTCCTCTCCGTGAATACCAACAGCTACTCGCATCAGCATATGCTGTGGCCGCTCAACGATCTTGTTGTCAAGCTTCATCAGGTAGGATCGCTCTAATGTTTTATAACCGAAGAAATCGTAGTTGTAATCTCGGTCATAGTTGATCGCATCATCCAGTTTTTTAGCATTGGCCCGAATAACCCCATAGGTTTCCTTGGAAAGTAACGCTGCATTTTCACCTGTTTTCGGATTGATGTATTCATACATCCGTTTCATTGTTGTTGAAAATGAGGTTTCTGTAACCTTATGAAGGTTAGAAATTGCAATTCTTGCAGCAAGTTTTGCAAAATCCGGGTGTCTGGTGGTCATGGTGGCTGCAGTTTCAGCAGCCAGATTGTCTAGTTCAATTGTAGATACTCCATCGTAGAGTCCGTCGATCACCTTCTTTGCGATCTCTACCGGTTTAACGAAATCGGCATTGAGCCCATAACAAAGCTTTTCTATTCGGGCTGTGATCTTATCAAACTTTACTGATTCTCTTCTGCCATCTCTTTTTACTACTAACATAGGCTATGCGTGATTTTGGGGATTGGTTATTTGGTTTAGTTCGGGTTTATTAAAAATCTTCATCTAGTGAAAACTTGGATTTTTCTCCTTCGCCTTCTTTAAGGACCCCAGCTTTCTGGTATTCGCCAACCCTTTTTTCGAAGAAGTTGGTTTTTCCCTGAAGTGAGATCATTTCCATGAAGTCAAACGGGTTGGTTGAGTTAAATATTTTTGAGCAGCCTAGTTCAGATAACAAACGATCAGCTACGAACTCAATGTACTGACACATTAGGTCTGAATTCATTCCAATCAATTTGACCGGAAGGGCATCTGTAACAAATTCTTTTTCTATTGCCACTGCATCTGCAATGATTTCCTGAACAGTTTTTTCAGGAAGTCTATTCTTAATGTGGTTGTTGTAAAGCAAGCAAGCGAAATCACAATGCAGTCCTTCATCTCTGGAGATGAGCTCATTGGAAAAGCTCAGGCCTGGCATCAAGCCTCTTTTCTTCAACCAGAAGATAGAGCAGAAACTTCCGGAGAAGAAGATCCCCTCAACAGCTGCAAATGCAATGATCCGCTCAGCAAAAGATCCTTCATCGATCCATCGAAGTGCCCAGTCAGCTTTCTTCCTGACACAATCCATTGTATCGATAGCATTGAATAAGTAATCCTTCTCTTTAGGATCCTTTACATAGGTATCTATAAGAAGCGAATATGTTTCTGAGTGAATGTTCTCCATGGCGATTTGGAAACCATAGAAAAATTTTGCTTCGGTGTATTGAACTTCAGCTACAAAGTTCTCGGCAAGATTTTCATTTACAATTCCATCACTCGCGGCGAAAAATGCAAGTACATGTTTGATGAAATGCTTTTCATCATCATTCATCACATCTGACCAGTCTTTTAGGTCCTGGCTGAGGTCTATTTCTTCAGCAGTCCAGAAACTGGCTTCTGCTTTTTTATAAAACTTCCAGATATCATCATGCTGAATAGGGAAAAGGACGAACCGGTCCTTGTTTTCTTTTAAGATGGGCTCTTCTACTTGCAAATTTGTTTCGCTCATTGTTTAAATCTTCTACTTTAAAAACAACAGAATAATTCTCCAGTTCGCACTTTTTGCGCGAAAATTTCGAATTTTCAAATTTTGGGATACAGCCCCTAGAAAGTGGTTTATTTTTCTTGGCCGTGTCTACAAATGTGTTTAAAACAGCTATAAATTCCAAGCAGTTATTACGGGTAAAAAGGTCAATTTTACAATTGATAAAAACAGACTATAAATGCTTGTTTTTAAATAGCTTAGGAATTGAAATCATAATAAAAACTTGTACGATTAGGGCTCGTAAAGCGGGTTGAAAAATGTGGAAAAAAAGTTAATTTTTTTTTAACCTAAGATTATCAGGGCTTCATGTTTGAATATTAGTACGTAAACAATATCTTTGCACTCCTTTTTTAAAGAAGACAAGCATGTACGTTATAGTAGACATTGCGGGAAAGCAGTTTAAGGCAGAAAAAGATAAGTTTTTATACGCTCCATTGCACGATGCAAAGGAAGGGTCAAAAGTGAACTTTGATAAAGTGCTACTTGTCGACGATGGAGGCAAAGTAAAGGTCGGAACACCTACCGTTAGTGGAGCGAAAGTTTCAGGTAAAGTGTTGGAGCATGTGAAGGATGACAAAGTGATCGTTTTCAAGAAAAAGCGTAGAAAAGGATACAAAGTGAAGAACGGCCATAGACAGCAATTCTCCAAAATCTTAATTGAAGACATTAAAGCTTAAGAAACCATGGCACATAAGAAAGGTGTAGGTAGCTCGAAAAACGGAAGAGAGTCGGAAAGTAAACGACTTGGCGTAAAGATCTATGGTGGTCAGAAGGCAGTTGCCGGAAACATCATTGTACGTCAAAGAGGAACCAAGCATCACCCTGGAAATAATGTTGGTCTTGGTAAGGATCATACATTGTTTGCACTTACCAACGGTGTTGTTAGATTCCAAAAAGGATACAAGAATCGATCCTTTGTTCACGTAGAGCCAGTAGCTGAAACAGCTAAATAAAATACAAGATTTGATAATAAGAAAAGGGGTTCATTTGAACCCCTTTTTTTGTCTCACTCATAAAATTTTGATCAGGCCTTTGCAGGTTTTTTCCTGGGCCTTCCCGGAAGCACAGTGCCAGGCTTGAATCCATTCGAATACCTTTTCTTCCTGGTCTTCCACACCTTGAAGTTATTTTTATTCCCAACTTCAAATTGCCATTTCATGTGCTCGGATTTTGTCATCCATTCAAGATTTTCGAAATAATTATTCCGAGGATTATTATCCTGATGGATGATCATCGTTTTGTTTTTGTCCTTATTAGGAACGAAAGCTTTTGCGGTTTCCTTGTGAGGATAAACCGTCCTTCTTTTCTTGTCGTCATCGATAAGGTCTAGGAAATAGCACTTACAGATTTTATTCCACCGTTGGCGCATAATTTTTCCTCGAAGCTTCATGTTAGTCTTGCTTCCTTTGTGCCACACCTTCCTGGTTTTGCTTCTGACTTTCCCTCGGTTTGAAATCTCGTAGTTAGAAAATCCCTTGATCGGACGCCACTCTTCTTCTTTTTTTTGGTCTGCCATAAGTTTGCTTGTTTTCAATATAAATCTTTAACAAGCTGGCTCTTAATGAACATCCGAAAATACAACTTTTTTGGTTCTCAGGATGTTAAAAAGTCGATTTTAAATTAACTCAGTAGATTACTGCTCTTCGTACTTTTTTGAAGCGAATAGAAAGCCGAAGGATTCACCTCCATGCTTTGTATGTTTTTCATGGTGAACGTAATGGGCACGCATGATTCGTTTCATGTATTTACTCCGAGCTTTATATGGGATCTTAATGCGACGATGAACAATGATGTCATGAAAGATCACATAAAAAACTCCGTAGCAAAAGATTCCAATTCCTATGTATAGAAGCCAGCTAAGGTTTGGATTGGCATAGCCAAAATAGATGCATACAATTGATGGAATGCTGAATACAATAGCAAAAAGGTCATTCATCTCCAATGCATGTGGATGGACTTTGTGATGAGATCTATGCCAACTCCAGAGGAATCCATGCATAATATATTTATGAGTAAACCAGGCAACTCCCTCCATAAAGAGGAAGGTCACGATCACAATCAAAACGTTCAGCACAATACTCATTTGTTGAATCTTGATTTAAAGAATTCGTAGTAGTTAATATTCATTAGTAACAACAGTAGCGAGTACATAGTGTCCTCTACCGGTACCGTAAATAACCTAACAGCAAAGTTCTCATTATTGTTATACCAAACAACCTGTTCATCAATAAAAGATCCGGTCAAAACTCCGTTAACAATAAAGAACGGGATGAGGTGATATAAATAGCTAATCCAAAAACGGGATAACCAGTCTGGATTCTTAAATCCAATGTAAACGAGGAATCCACCTGTGAATAGGAAATTCCAAAAAGTATAAGCCCGACCTGTATTCAGTAGTGCAACGACGATGAGCACAGCGCCGAGTATCCATGCTATTTTCCTGGAGTTGGTGTGCTGCTTACCTCCGGGGATAAAGTACCCCACACATTCATAAATGAAAACACAGCAATAGGGTATAACCACAAAAAACAAAACTTCTTCCAGGGGTAGACTAAACAGTTTAATGCCGGTGATGTATTTCTCATTGAACCCCCAAACTCCTCTTTGAGTGAAAATTTCATCCCAAACGAGAAAGAAAATGGCAGTGAGTACAATGGCTGGAAATAGGCTTTTCCAGTTTTTGTAATAAGCGACCCTTCGTTCAAAAGACCACAAAAAAGGAAACAACAGTGATCCTCCTAATAAAATGAAATAGAGCCATTCCATTTAGACAATGAGGTTTAATCGATGTAAGAAGTAACATCGGATCAATAACAGCAGTTTGTTGAAATCAGGTACCCTGATTCGCTCTGTTTTTATTCTTGCCGGAGGGAGACCCGTGATCTTCTTGAAAAGTGCATTGTAATAGATGTATGCCAGGTATACCCCGGCTCGTGATCCCTTTGGGAGTTTTTTGATACCAACCAAAGCAGATTGGAAATCTTTGCGGATGTCTTCTTCGATGGCTCTTTTGTCCTGTTCGGTAAACCCATTAAAGTTTACGCCTGGAAAATAAACCCTGCCTCTTTCATCAAAATCACTTTTCATATCACGCAGAAAGTTGACTTTTTGAAAGGCAGCACCAAGGTCCCTGGCCGGAGGAAGCAATTCATTGTAGAGCGTATCATCTCCTTCACAAAAAACCTTCAGACACATGAGGCCTACTACTTCCGCGCTTCCGTAGATATAGGTCTTGTAATCCTGATCCTGATAGTTCTTCTTGTCAAGGTCCATTTCCATGCTTTTCAGAAAAGCAGCGATCAGTTCCTGATCTATCTTGTACTTATTCACCACAAGTTGAAAGGAGTGAAGCACAGGGTTGAGGCTCAACTTTTGTGCAATTGCATCATAGGTGTCTTTCTCGAATGCTTCCAAAAGTGTTTTCTTATCGTGGGAATGAAAGGTGTCAACGATTTCATCTGCGTACCTGACAAATCCATAGATAGCATAAACCGGATCATGGTACTTTTTGTGCAAAGTTCTAATGCCCAACGAGAAAGAGGTGCTGTAGGCCTTAGTGATAACCGTGCTACATTCAAAAGCTGTCTTGGAATACAGATCCATGATTATTTTGACTTAAAATTAGAAAAATCCTTTTCGATCTCATTTGCAACAACTTCTCCTGAGATCAGTGAAGGGGGAACCCCAGGTCCCGGAACTGTCAACTGACCGGTGTAATAAAGGTTTTTCAATTTCTTGTTCTTAAGCGATGGTTTCAAAATGGCTGTCTGACGCAATGTATTAGCCAGGCCATAAGCATTGCCTTTAAAGGAGTGATAATCTGAAATGAAGTCTCGGTGAGCATAGCTTTTCTTCACTACTACAGAATCACGAATACTTACACCTGTGAATGCCTCAAGTTTTTGAATGATAAGATCAAAGTATTTCGATCTGATTTCCTCTGTGTCCTCAATACCAGGTGCTACCGGAATTAAGACAACCAGGTTTTCATGGCCTTCCGGAGCAACCGATTCATCAGTTTTGGAGGTAGCTGAAACATAGATAAGTGGTTTGCTGGGCCACTTGGGATCTTCATAGATCTCCCTGGCGTGCAGCGTGAAATCTTCGTCAAAGAATAGTGTATGATGCTGAAGGTTCGGTAACTGCTTATTTACACCAAAGTAGAACAGCAGTGACGAAGGAGCCATCGTTCGAGATTCCCAATAGCTTTCCGAATAATTCCGAAATTGGTTTTCCAACACATGCTGGTCAATATGATGGTAATCCGCCCCAGCAACAACCATCTCTGCTTCATAAGAATGGGACGGAGTATTTACATGAGTGATCTTTTTTTGATCATAGCTAAATGATTCAACTTCTTCTCCGGTCTTGATCTTAACTCCCAGTTCCAAGGCCAATTTTTCGATCCCAGATACGACGGAAGCCATACCTCCCTTTGGATACCAGGTGCCTAGCACGATATCTGAGTAATTCATGAGTGTGTAGAGTGCAGGAGTATTATCCGCAGTAGCTCCCAGGAAAAGGATTGGAAATTCCATGAGCTGAATCAGTCGTTCATCCTTGAAGAACTTTCTGACATGCTTTGCAATTGATGTGAACACATCCATCTTCAGCAAACCGGTTAGTAATCGGATATCTAGGAATTCGAGAATGGATCTGCTTGGCTTATAAACCAGGTCATTAACACCCACTTCATACTTGAATTTTGCCTGGGAGAGAAATTTCCTCAATCGCTTACTGCTCCCAGACTCGATCTTTTCGAAGAGCTCTTCCAGTTCACCCATTGTAGCAGGAAGATCGACTACATCATTTTTGAACTTGACCCGGTAGGAGGGGTCCAGTCGATCAAGTTGATAATAGTCAGAAACGGACTTATTGAAAGATCCAAAGAATCGCTCAAACACATCTGGCATCCAATACCAGGAAGGGCCCATATCCCAGGTAAATCCCTTTTCGGAATAAGACCGGGCTCTTCCGCCTACCTGATCATTTTTTTCAAGGAGAGTCACTTCGAAACCAGCTTTTGCAAGATGGCAGGCACAAGAAAGGCCGGAAAATCCGGCCCCTATTACAACAACTCTACTATGGGAATCTTTAGTTGGCATAGACCTTGAGAACATCTTTCAGTTCCTTTCGTGCAATATGGATTCTGTTTTTGACAGTTCCAATAGGAATCTGAAGACGCTTGGCGATCTCATGGTACTTAAAGCCTTCGAAATACATATTAAATGGTATTCGATAAATTTCTTTCAAATCATCAATAGCCTTATAGAGGTCTCTCAGGACGAAATTCCCGTATGCACCATTCTCAACCCTGGCACTGCTGGTATTGATGAAATGATTGTTTTCGGTAGTATCAATGAAGGTATTTCTTCTCACCATTCGCTGATAATTGGTGATGAAGGTGTTCTTCATAATCGTGTACATCCAGGCTTTAAGATTTGTACCTTCCTGGAACTTAGTACGATTCGAGTATGCCTTAAAAACAGTCTCTTGCAAAAGGTCATTCGCCTCTTCATGATCCTTGGTCAATTTAAGTGCATACGGTTTCAATGAGCTGGTTAAATTATCGATCCTGTAGCCAAATTCTAAAGCGGTCATGATGACTTTGTTTAATCTTTTTTATAAAAGGTTAAACGAATGTATAGATATTTTGTTTAACAAACAAATAAAATCGTTAAACAAAATAATTAGTTCTCACTCGGAGATCATTACTCCGGAATTTTGGAGTACGAGATCAAGATCACCAATTTGATCGACGTTGATAATGTTGGCAGGCATTTCCATTTGCAAGTCGACAACCTGATTTCCTGTTAGGAAAATCTTTGTGTCTCGAAATTTTCTGGCCAACTCCAGGATGTAGCTCTCAACGTCACTTGCATTGGGCTTTGACGTGATGATCGAAAACAAGTAGTCAGGGTTGATCTTGTGAAATACTTCCTCAAGATCTCTTGTAGGTACAGACTGCCCCAGGTAAAAAGTTTTGACTCCCCTTGTGCGAAGCAGGTAGTTGGCAAATAACAACCCAAGTTCGTGTAGCTCACTTTCCGGTAGGAACAGCATAAAAGTGGGAGCATCGTCTCTCGGTTCAACTTTGGAAGTCTCGACAATGAGTTTTTGCCTGACTAGGTTGGAGACGAAATGTTCTTGTGCCGGGTTGATCGAATTTGCCATCCATAGAATACCAATTTTTCTGAAAAATGGATATAAGACATCTATGACCAATGATTCTAACCCAATCTTTTCCTGGTTCTTCTGAATGATTGAATTAAAGAACGATTCATCCATATCCAGCATGGCTACTGTCAAGGCATTGATCTGATCTTCGTAAGAATGTTCTTCATGATTCAGCTTAACTACCTCTTCCTGAATTGTCGAAGGGGACATTTGGACAATTCGACTGATCTTGAACCCGTGATTCTTAAGAACGGAAATGTTAAGAACCTGTTTTAAATCTTCATCGCTGTAGAACCGAATATTGGTATCTGTGCGTTGAGGGGAAAATAGGTTGTATCTCTGCTCCCATATCCGAATGGTGTGGGCTTTGATGCCCGAAAGATGTTCCAGATCCTTTATCGAGTAAATGCTCATTATCAATTGGTAAACTTTATTTTAATGAAAAAGTTTTGAAACATAGTTTAAGTGTTTTGTCGTTATTAGTTTTTCACAACGCTAACCAATGCAATGATTCTTTATAATGTAACCGTCAATATTGATTCAGATGTAGAAGAAGACTGGATCAAGTGGATGAAAGAAACCCACATTCCTGAAGTTATGGATACCGGGTTCTTTTTAAGCCATCGCATGATGAAAATGCTGACCGAGGACCCGGACGAAACAGGAAAAACATATGCCATTCAGTATACTGCGGAAACATTGGATCAATTGGAAACCTATCTGGATACCGTTGCACCAAAGCTTCAGAAAGCTTCGATTATTCGTTATGGAACAAAAATGGCCGCATTCAGAACGGTTCTTGAAGAGGTTTAGAAGTCCAGGTGGCAATTCCACCATTCTTCATCAAACCGTGTTTCATACTTCCTATAAAAGTTGATAGCAGGTTCATTCCAATCCAAAACCTGCCACATCATTCCGGTACAGTTGGTTTGTTTACCTACATTGATTGTTTCTTCGAAGAGTAACTTACCAGCACCAGATCCTCTTTTTTCTTCTGTCACCACCAGGTCTTCCAGGTGTAGTCTTTTCCCTTTCCAGGTGGAATAGCGATAATAATAAATAGCCGTGCCGATGATCCCGGATTCATCCTCGGCTACTAAAAAGCCATAAACCGGATGATCTCCAAATCCATCCTTCAGCATCATTTCTACTGTATTGGTCACCTCCTCCGGGGCATTCTCATACACAGCCAATTCCATGATGAGTTCCAGGATTCTTGGCAGGTCTTCCTTTTTACCTATTCGTATAGATGTCATGGACCAAAAATATAAACCCTGCTCCAACTGGGAGCAGGGCATCTTATAGGTTAGTAAGGTGATAGCTTACAGTTCATCTTTTGCGAACTCAGGGATCACTCCCATATTGTACCATGCAAAAGAATAGCGATCAGTAAGCTGCTCAATTGTCTTTGATATAGGCGTCCCGGCACCATGGCCGGCATCTGTCTCTATTCGGATCAAAACGGGGTTTGGTCCGTTATGATGTTCCTGCAAGGTGGCAGCAAATTTAAACGAATGTGCGGGAACTACCCTATCATCGTGATCTGCGGTCGTAACTAATGTCGCAGGATAGGCAGTTCCAGCCTTAAGAGCATGAACAGGTGAATACTTTCTCAGATATTGGAACATTTCCTCAGATTCTTCAGAAGTGCCATAATCAGTGGCCCATCCGGCACCTGCGGTGAATTTATGATATCGAAGCATGTCCATTACTCCCACTGCCGGAAATGCTACTTTGGCTAAATCCGGTCGTTGAGTCATGGTAGCCCCTACCAATAGCCCACCATTTGAACCACCTGCGATTGCCAGGTATTCACTTGAGGTGTAATCATTGGCTACTAACCATTCACCAGCAGCAATGAAATCATCAAAAACGTTTTGCTTTTGAAGTTTGGTGCCTGCTTTGTGCCATTTTTCACCATATTCACCTCCACCTCTGATGTTAGGCTGAGCATAAATCCCTCCGTTCTCCAGCCATACGATTCTTGAAGTACTGAAGGTAGGTCTTAGGCTGATATTGAAACCCCCGTAAGCATAGAGGTAAGTAGGGTTCTTACCGTTTAGATCCAACCCCTTTTTATGGACAATAAACATTGGTACCTCCGTGCCGTCCTTACTGGTGTAGAAAATCTGTTTCGTTTCGTAATCGTCCGGATTGAAATCAATTTGTGGCTGCCGGTACAATTCCGAAGTTCCTGAAGGAATATCGAATTTATAGATTGATGAAGGATAGGTAAATGAAGTGAACGTATAGTAAATGAAATCCTCACTCATTCGACTTCCGAAACCGTAAACCGTCCCAATAGCAGGCAATTCAACATTTCTAACAGGGTTTCCTTTTAGGTCGAATTGCTTGATTTCCGTTTTTGCATCTACCAGGTAGTTTGCGAAAATGTACCCGCCTCCGGTATTGGCATTTAGCACATTGTCAGTTTCAGGAATTACATCATCCCAGGTCTCGGTAGTTGGATTACTAATCGTAGTTTCTACTATTCTTTGATTAGGAGCATTCTTGTTGGTTTGGATCAAAATACGATCACCTTCAGTATGGAGCACGAATTCATCGGTTTCCATTTCTTCGTCTACCGGAATGATCCTGCCATTGTTCTTAAGATCCTGGATGAAGAGTACGTTACCACTGGTGCTAGATGCCGCACTGATCACAAGGTAGCGATTGTCTTCAGTGACGTACCCAAAAATGTATCGATAAGGCTGTTGTTCACCTCCGAAGACCAGTCGGTCCTGGCTCTGAGGAGTCCCTAGTTTGTGGTAGTACAGTTTGTGATATTGTGTCTTAGCGGATAACTCGCTTCCATCTTTAGGCTTGTCGTAACTACTGTAGTAGAATCCATCATTTCCTCTCCAACTGAGCCCACTAAACTTGATGTTATGAAGGGTATCCTCTACTATTTCCATTGTTTCGGTATTCATCACCAGTGCCTTTCTCCAGTCTGAACCCCCAATAGAGATCATGTATCCACACAGTGAGCCATCATCAGTGAAACTTGTTGTTGTAAGTGAAACGGTCCCATCTTCCGAAAATGAATTGGGATCCAGAAATACTTCTTCATTGCCCTTGTCATCAGAACGGTAAAAGACATTCTGATTTTGAAGTCCATCATTTTTATAGTAGTAGTCGTAAGCGCCATTTCTAGTTGGAGCGTAGACTCGTTCATAATCAAATAATTGGGTGAGGCGTTCTTTCAGTTTATCCCGATAGGGGATGTTGTCGAGGTAAGCAAAGGTCACTTCATTTTGCTGACCTACCCACTCCGCGGTTTCTTCTGAAAGGTCGTCTTCCAGCCACCGGTAAGGGTCAGGTACCTCCACTCCAAAGTAGACATCAACAGTATCCACCTTGCTGGTTGTTGGATAAGTGAGTTGTTTCGCACTTTCACCACTTTCCTGACAAGACCAAAGGAATGGGATTATGAGTGCATAGATCGTTCGTTTCATAGCTTGACTTTTATCAGCATGAAATTAGCGAACATCTGTTCACAGAAAAAAATGAGATGTGCTATTTACACCAGCGGTCAGGGCTTAACGATAGCATCAAATCCTACATATTTCTGCAATACTTCCGGAATTCTTATTCGATCAGGCTCCTGGTTATTCTCGAGTATTGCTGCGATAATCCTTGGGAGCGCTAAGGCACTTCCATTAAGTGTATGAGCAAGTTCCTTGGTTCCGCCTTCTCTTTTGAGACGAAGTTTTAGCCGATTGGCCTGATAGGCTTCAAAGTTTGAAACAGAGCTTACCTCCAACCACTTTTCCTGAGCTGCCGAGAAAACCTCGAAATCATAAGTTAGGGCCGAAGTGAAACCCAAATCTCCTCCACAAAGCCTCAGAATTCGGTAAGGAAGTTCTAATGACT
This sequence comes from Cyclobacteriaceae bacterium, assembly GCA_965267415.1. Taxonomy (GTDB): domain Bacteria; phylum Bacteroidota; class Bacteroidia; order Cytophagales; family Cyclobacteriaceae; genus Ekhidna. The sequence goes on from OZ253955.1 coordinate 3,414,740, forward strand.
TAACTAGTTGTTCAACGTGTGCGGTCATCTCATCTAATATCTTGTAGGAATCCTCCGGCTTTGCAATTTGAACTAACTCTACTTTATCGAATTGATGTAATCGATTAAGCCCTCTCACATGCGAACCCCATGAGCCAGCTTCTCTTCTAAAGCAGGGAGTGTGCCCCGTATTTTTTATAGGAAACTGATCTTCAGGGATAATTGAATCACGATAGATATTAGTGATCGGTACCTCGGCTGTAGGAATCAGGTACAAATTATTGGCTTCCATATGATACATCTGCCCCTCCTTATCAGGAAGTTGCCCGGTACCATAGCCCGATGTTTCATTGATTACTACTGGTGGGTGGATCTCATAGTACCCTGAATCGACTGCTTCATCAAGAAAATAATTGATCATACCTCGAACAAGCCGTGCTCCCTGACCTTTATAGAATGGGAAGCCAGCCCCTGTCACTTTATTTCCTAACTCAAAATCAATGATGTCATAATCCTCAATAAGTTCCCAATGAGGTTTTTTAGAAGCACTTAATGCCGGGACATTCTCATCATGGGTTTGGACGACTTCATTATCCTCATCAGTATTTCCAGAGGGAACACTTTCATGCGGGATATTAGGAATATTATACAAAGAGGTCTCAAGTTCTTTCTCAACTACATTCTGAGATTCTTGGAGTTCCTTGCTCTTAGATTTTAACTCAGATGTCTCAGCTTTCAGCTTTTCAGCTTCTTCTTTTTTCCCCTGTTGGAAAAGGGCTCCGATTTCCTTCGCGAGTTGATTGGATCTATGAAGAATAGCATCCAGTTCTTGTTGAATTTGTTTTCTTGAAGCATCTTTTTCCAGGACTTCTTTCAGTAATTCCTCAGGATTTTTGATCCCTCTTTTCTTTAGACCATTAGCACATCGGTCAAATTCTTTCTCAATAGTTGAGACCTGTAACATTGAATTGAAATTTTTTCAGAGCGCAAAGAAAAATGATTTTCAAATGAATGTAAGGCAGTTATCACCTTGATTAAAAAAAATCTGTGTATTTGCTAAATAATAGGCGATAGTCTATACTTGCGAAGCATTCCAATGGAATCCCACCCGGGTATTCCGCTTTATATAAAGCAATTAGCGAATCATTTACTACAAATTTCAATCTTAAAACCCACTTTTATTCACGTATGTACACATTAGATGATCTGAGTGTAATGCTATTGTCAGAACTGCGAGAGGTAGCAGAACAGTTAGGAATTAAGAACGCAAAGAAGACCGCCAAACAGGATTTGATATATAAGATTTTAGATCAGCAGGCTACTATGCCTGAGGGAGAAATTAAAAAGATCAAAGAAACGAATGGAGCTGTTGAAACAGTGGCTGCTAAAGCAGTAGCTGAAGAAGTTGTTGATAAGCCAGCAAGGAAACCTAAACCTAAAAAAGAAGAGAAACGAAACGGTGATGACAGACCTGCCAGTGACGAAAGATCTGCAAAGGATGAGGAAAAGGCGGAAAGAGATGCAGCGAGGCAGGAGAGAGAAGCTGAAAAGCAGGAGAGAAGAAGGAAGAAAGAACAATACAATGAAGAGATCAAGGAATTTGATGGGGTCATTGAGAGCGAAGGTGTCCTAGAAATCATGCAGGATGGCTATGGCTTCTTAAGGTCAAGTGACTACCACTACCTTGCCAGTCCGGATGATATATATGTTTCACCTTCTCAGATCAAGCTTTTCGGTCTGAGAACTGGTGATACGGTAAAAGGACAGATCAGACCTCCAAAGGATGGAGAAAAATACTTTGCCTTGCTTAAGGTTGAATCTGTCAATGGAAAAACGACCGATGAGATTCGGGATCGGGTAGCTTTTGAATACCTGACTCCACTCTTCCCGGATGAGAAACTTAAGTTGAGCACTAAGCCAGACAACTATTCTACGAGAATACTGGACTTGTTTGCCCCAATCGGTAAGGGCCAGCGGGGTATGATCGTAGCGCAACCAAAGACTGGTAAAACGGTGCTTTTAAAGAATGTAGCCAACGCGATCGCTGAAAATCACCCTGAGTGTTACCTGATGATCCTATTGATCGATGAGCGGCCTGAGGAGGTAACGGATATGGCACGTTCGGTAAAAGCGGAAGTGGTTGCGTCTACTTTTGACGAGCAGGCTGAGAAGCATGTGAAAGTAGCCAATATCGTTTTGGAAAAAGCCAAGCGAATGGTAGAGTGTGGTCACGATGTAGTCATTCTTCTGGATTCGATCACACGATTGGCCCGGGCGCATAACACAGTTGTACCATCATCCGGAAAGATCCTTTCAGGGGGTGTTGATGCCAATGCACTTCATAAGCCAAAACGCTTCTTCGGTGCAGCACGAAATGTAGAGAATGGAGGTTCTCTTACAATCATTGCCACAGCACTGATTGAGACCGGCTCTAAAATGGACGAAGTGATCTTCGAGGAATTCAAAGGAACCGGTAACATGGAGCTTCAATTGGATCGAAAACTTTCCAACAAGCGAGTTTACCCTGCAATTGATGTTCCTGCATCCGGTACGCGTCGTGAGGACTTACTAATGGATAAAGAAGAGCTTAGCCGTGTCTGGATCTTGCGTAAGTTCATGTCTGATATGAACAGTAGCGAGGCAATGGAATTCTTGCTAAGTAAAATGAAGGGCACCGTTAATAATGATGAGTTCCTGGTAAGCATGAACGGCTGATAACGTAACTAAATAAGTCTTATGACAAAATAAATGTCAGGCTCCCTTGGGGGTCTGACATTTTTTATTGTACTATTCAAATACAAACTTGAATTTTACAAACCATAAGAGTAAATGAAACTTAAACATTACCTACCAGCTATCGTCATCATTTTTGCAGCCTGTTCGGATGAAAACGACTCAGGGCTATCACCTGAAGGTGCTTCGGCACAAATCAGCTCCATTGCTGGAGAGATGAATGATGACGTTGTTACCATGGTTCAGTCAGAAGGTGTTCAAGGAGCCCTTTCATTGGTTGAATTGATGGAAAACTCAACTGAATTTGGCAGAATATCGCCATACACTCCTGATGAAAATCAAGCTTTTGTTCAACAGCAAGTTGGCACCATTGCTTACCATTTCACTACAGGCGTGGCTGATGCACTTGGTGAAGAGCCTCAGGACTTTATAGATCTAAAAGGAGTTTATCTGTGGAATTTTGATTTGGAAGACTTTGAAAAGGTTGAAGAATCAGATTTTCTCGTAATCGGCTTTCCTTCCGAAGGATCAACCACTAATAATGCGGAATTCAGATTGACAGAGTACACGGTTGTTGAAATTGATCAGGAGGAATGGCCCACTGCAATAAAAGCGGACCTGGCCGTGGATGATGTTACGTACATCAATCTGAATTTGATTGTGAATTATGATAGTGAAGGAGCGATTGAGGCTGCTGACATCACTCTTGACGTCCTTCCGTTCTCCTTAGATTTAACATTCTCTGACAAAGAGGCTCAATCATCATTTCTTGATGTCGCATTGTTATTAGAGGGGGAAGACCTTGTTGGTATTGACGTTGAAATAGAATTTGATTCAGAAGATAAACTTGAGCCTGTTGCCATCTCTGGCGAAGTATTCTATCGCGACTTAAAAATTGCCGGGAGCATCAGTGATACTATGATGGATGAGTCCGTGGACAGTAATCCCAATGACTATGTAGATCTTGATCTCTTGATTGCAGATGATAAAGTCGGAGACATAGTGTTTGTACTGGAAGAATTTGAAGATGAGTGGGGGACTTATGAAGAATATGTGCCTTACGTTCAATATTCAGACGGTACTCAGGAAAACCTGGAAGAACTGCTGGAAGATGTCATTCTGGAGATCGAAGATCTCTTTGAAGACCTTGATGATTTTGAAGGATAAGAATTAGTTCTTACTTAAAGAATATACCACAGTCCTCCTACCACTTGAAGTGGTAGGAGGACTTTTTACTTCCCATCAACGAATGGTTTCAAATAGGAATATCGGTCTGTTAACTCTTTGTTTCTTGTAATAGTAGCATTTCCAATAACTGACTTTTCATCGTTGTTGAACAAATGAGGCAAAACATTATTAATAAACTCATCACCAAAACTTTCTGAAGCATCCCTCGGAAGTTCACAAGGTAAATTATCAACCGCCATGACAGTTATGTTCGCCTCATCAGACATAGCTTCCTCAACCTGATCATCACTAGGGTTATAATCATAGATAGGGTCTTCAATTGTGCTTGGCTTTTTGGTCGATGGAATAGAGCCTTCTATATCACAAGTGATGTCGGCAATGACACGAATATCAAAATCGTCTTTGGTAGCGTCTTCCCGATTAAATAATACAGGGGCAGATGGATCCCAGAAAGCACACGCTATCAGCAAGTCGGTTACCCTGGCGAATTTGAGGAAGTCACCTTTAAAATGTTCCGGGTGTTCATAAAACTCTGTGCGGTGAAATTCATGATTATCCTTATGCCTGTTATAATCCCGTGTATTGAGCTGGGTAAAGACTGGCTCATCAAATCTCTCATGCACAAAATCATGTGGTGTTACCTTTCGGATACCGATACCATTCAATACTTCCATAGCTCCTTTTGCCACTCGGCCGCCTCCTGTAACAGCGATCTTTACCGCTGGAAGTTTGATCTTCGAATACTCTGTTTTTAGATCCTCGTAATCAAAGCACTCATGAGCTCTTCGAATATCGAAGAGGCGATAACGCTTTCCGAATGTCCATAGTCCGTTATACGCACCTACAATTCCTGCCCATCTTCCAAAGGCGATTACACGATTTCCGTTTTCATTGGTAAGAGTTTCCCAATCAACAAGTTGAATATTCTTATTTAAGATGGCCTGGAGTAATTCGCGGTTATACTCCTGCATCTTGATTGTGTGCGAAAAAAAGAAGTATGTTTTGTCAGGGATCAGTTGATCTATTGGGACTTCTTTGACCCCCAAGATAATGCCACAATCTGCAATTGAATCAGATACCTGGACTCCCTGATCTCTGTAATCCTGATCTGGAAAACAACGTATATCACTGGACTGTACAGTGATGGAAGCATCAAAATTTTCTGAAATGAACTTTGCTTGTTCTGGGGTGATCGGAACCCGATGATCAACAGGGACCTTACCTTCTCGGACAATGCCAATTTTTCGCATTTTGCGAAATTAATGACTAACTGGTGATTAGCAGGTTTGTGGTGTTATTTCTCTTCTTCAGAATTCTTTTCCTCTTCCACATCCAAATCATCCCGATCCTTTAACTTCTTGTCTTCCACATTCTTGTTAAGAAATCGGTTCAACTCATCAATGGGCAGATTCGATTTTATTTCACCAAAAGAGTCAACTCTTAGCTCAAATCCGTCCAGATCCTTATGCACTTTCGCCTTTTCTTTCTTCTTACTCATGAGTAGCACTTTATTGGTTTAACAAATTAATCGAATATTTAATTCGCTTAGCTGCTTCTTTTGCACCCATGATCTCTATGATCGACATGAGGTCAGGCCCGGACCCTTGACCAGTCAAGGCGAGACGCAAGGGCTGCATGAATTGACCTGGTTTATGACCAAGTCCCTCCAGGTAGTTCCAGAATAGGTCTTTAGCGGCTTCAGCATTGATTTCATCATGCTCTTCCAGTTTACTGGAGAAGGATTGAAGTGTTTCAGCGGTTTCCGAATTCCATTTCTTAGCCTTAACAGATTCATCATAACTGTCCGGTTCTCTGAATAATATCAAGCTGGATTCAATGAACTCCTGTGGAAAGGTGACTCGTCCTTTGAGCCACTCAATTATTTTTTCCGCCTTTTGTGAAGTACAGTCAATTTTATGTTTCTCCTTTAATTCAAGGATCAATTGACTGGCAAACGATTCATTTGGGGCAGCTTTAATGTATTGTTGATTGTACCATTTGACCTTTTCAAAATCAAACTTAGTTCCTGCCTTATTGACACGATCAATTGAAAATGATTCGACTAATTCATCGAGAGAGAAAATCTCTTGTTCGGTTCCTGGATTCCATCCCAAGAATGCCAGAAAATTAAGCAAAGCGGCGGGGAGGAAGCCTGATTCTCTGAAGCCTATTGAAAGTTCACCGCTTTCATGATCATTCCAGTTCAAAGGGAAAATTGGAAACCCGGCTTTATCGGCTGCTCGTTTGCTCAGTTTACCATTTCCATCTGGCTTCAGGATCAAAGGTAGATGTGCGAATGAAGGTATGGTGTCCTCCCATTCAAGGAACTGATAGAGAAGTACATGAAGCGGGGCTGACGGTAACCACTCTTCTCCACGGATGACGTGTGTTACTTTCATCAAGTGATCATCTACCACATTGGCAAGGTGATACGTAGGCATCCCATCCGATTTCATCAGAACTTTGTCGTCTATATCCTCAGACTTCACTTTCACCCAACCCCTGACCTGATCCTTGAGTCTTACTTCCTCATCCTCAGGGACCTTGATCCTGATCACATACGGTTCACCTGCTTCGATTTTTTTGCTTACCTCTTCCTCAGATAGGGTCAGGGAGTTTTTCATCGTTTTTCGGGTGACCGTATTGTACTGAGGTTTGATGACTCGTGCTTTCTGAAGTTTTTCACGCATCTCTTCGAGCTCTTCGGGAGTGTCAAATGCGTAATACGCATTTCCGGAAGCGATCAGTTGATCAGCGTATTCCTTATAGATGGATTTCCGTTCTGACTGGCGGTAAGGACCGTATGATCCCGGATTGTCAGGGCTTTCATCAGGCTCAATTCCACACCATTTGAGCGATTCCTGGATATATTCTTCAGCTCCTTCTACAAATCTAGCCTGGTCTGTATCTTCAATTCTAAGGATGAACTTTCCATTATTCTGCTTCGCGAACAAATAGTTGAACAATGCTGTCCTTAATCCACCAATATGTAATCCACCAGTTGGGCTTGGAGCGAATCTTACACGTACTTCTTCCATCAAACTTCTGTAGTCAGGCCGCAAAAATAACTAGCTAAAGGGGAGTATCCGAACCCGGATCAGAATCCTGCGATACAGGAAATTTCCACGTTCACACCTTTGGGCAGACCGCTTACTTCCACTGTTTCCCTTGCGGGCGGATTTTCAGTGAAATACTTTCCATATACTTCATTGATTTTAGCAAAATCTCCCATACTGCTCACGAAAATGGAGCATTTTAAAACATTATCGAAGGAAAGTCCGGCAGCTTCAAGAATGTAGCTGAGATTTTTCATGACTTGTTCGGTTTCTTCCTCAATAGTACCGGATACGAGTTCACCGGAAGCCTGATCGATCGGAATTTGACCAGAAACATATAAAGTGTTGCCAAACTTGACGGCTTGCGAGTAAGGCCCGATAGGTGCAGGAGCCTTTGATGAGTTTATGATTTCTTTCATCTGCGAAAGTTATTCAACCGTTACTGATTTTGCCAAATTTCTTGGCTGATCCACGTTTGCTCCTCTCATTACCGCAATGTGGTAGCTTAAAAGTTGTAGCGGAATGACTGAAATCAGGGGAGTTAATGCTTCGTTGGTTGCCGGAACTTCAATGGTGAAATCAGCCATATCCTGAATAAGTTCATCACCTTCTGTCACGATTGCTATGACAACCCCTTTTCTTGCTTTGACCTCCTGAATGTTTGAAACGATCTTCTCATAAGAACTATCACGGGTCGCGATAAAGACAACAGGCATGTTCTCGTCAATCAAAGCGATAGGTCCGTGCTTCATTTCGGCAGCCGGATAACCTTCAGCATGGATATAAGAGATTTCTTTGAGCTTTAATGCTCCTTCAAGTGCAACCGGAAAATTGTATCCACGTCCGAGATATAAAAAGTTTTTCGCATCCTTAAATAGGTCTGCGATGGTTTCAATCTTATCATTAAAAGTTAACGCTTTTTCAACTTTTTCGGGGATGCTCTCCAGTTCGACCAGAAGTTCTTTGTAAACTCTTTCTGTAATCGTTCCCTTCAAGTGAGCAACTCTCAAGGCGATCATGGTAAGCACCGTAATCTGAGCAGTAAAGGCCTTGGTGGATGCGACTCCAATTTCTGGGCCTGCATGAAGATAAGCTCCTTCATGTGTTATCCTGGAGATAGATGATCCAACCGTATTCACAATTCCAAATACGATTGCTCCTTTTTCCTTAGCCAACTCAATGGCGGCAAGTGTATCTGCTGTTTCACCTGATTGGGAGATCGCCACAACAATGTCTCCTTCCTGGATGACAGGGTTTCTATATCTAAACTCGGAAGCATATTCTACTTCAACCGGAATGCGACATAGATCCTCAAATATGTATTCAGCTACAAGTCCTGCATGCCATGAGGTCCCGCAAGCAATGAATGTTATTTTCTTGGCATTGATCAATGCATTTTTGTAGTTGCGTATGCCACCCAGGACTAACTCGCCCTTCTCGGCATTCAATCTACCACGCATACAATCAGCGATTGATTTAGGTTGCTCAAAGATCTCCTTCAGCATGAAGTGCTCATAGCCCCCTTTTTCAATTGCCTCCAATTCCATATCCAAAGTATGGATGTGTGGAGTTTGCTTGACATGACCTGTATTGATAACCTCATACTTATCTCTCTCGATAATGGCTATCTCCTCATCATTCAGGTAGATGACCTCATTCGTATATTCAATGATTGGTGAAGCGTCAGAAGCAATGAAAAACTCATTTTCTCCCAAACCTATTACCATTGGACTTCCTTTGCGCGCGGCAATTAGTTTGTCAGGCTCATCAGTAGATATGATAACTATAGCATAAGCACCAACAACACGAGTCAAAGCAATTCGCACTGATTCAACAAGTGAAAGGCCCTCACTATTCTTGATGTATTCTATAAAGGATATGAAAACCTCCGTATCTGTCTCACTTTTGAATTGATACCCTTTATTGGTCAAGTCTTCTTTTAAGACACCATAATTTTCAATGATGCCATTGTGGATCATCGCCAGGGTACCATCATTTGATATATGCGGATGAGCATTGATATCGTTGGGTTCACCGTGAGTTGCCCATCTAGTATGTCCAATTCCAATGGTGCTGTTAAACCCGTTCGAGTTGACAATAGATTCCAGGTCTGCAACCTTTCCTTGTTTCTTTGCAGTTCGCAGCTTTCCTTCTTCAATGGTTGCTATTCCTGCGCTATCATACCCTCGATATTCAAGTCGCTTTAATCCTCCAAGTAAGATGGGATAAGCTGGCTTGTCTCCTAGGTATCCGACTATTCCACACATAGAAGTTTTAGTTAGTTACCGTTTTAGTTTACTTCGGTATAGAAAACCCTCAATTTGATTCCTGAATTATTGAATATCGCTTGTTGAAGAATGGTATTAAAGGGACTTATCAGTACCAGATCATCTATTTGAATAGTATCTGATTGAAAAGGCTCAATGAATATCACATCATCATTCCGCTGGAAATTGTTATACAGAAATTGGAAAAAAATTGTTGGATTAGCGATGTAATGGTCGTCGGTACTATTCAAGGCTCCAAGAATGGGATCATTATTTACAGCTCCTCCGGATACAGGCGATAAATAAGCTGCATCGTTCATTACAATGTTTGAGAAGGGATCCTGTGCAACAGCCGGCCCGAAAATCCCTCCATCCTGAGTTCTGAAATAAAGCCTGAAGACATCAAGAGTGTCTCTTGATACAAATTCCTCATAATCAAACTGTACTATAACAGAATTAATAAGGATGTTTGGATTTTCCTCAAAAAAGCTTCTTAGCGGACTCAACTCAAAAGTAGTTGTTAGCCCAGCAAGCGGATCTAAAACAGTTCTTCCGTCAGCTAGATTGAAATTCGTTTTTTCTTCTATTCCATCAAACAGCGACCCGGTGCGGTCCCTTGTAATATGACTGTAGGCAAGTCCGGTAGTGTTAAATGTAGCTCGATAAGAAGTATCAGGAGCGTTTCCTGACATATACAAAATAAGCTGTGTTTCAAGGTTACTCAAATCAACAGCTGTCAAACCTGTGCTACCGGCAGTAGGAACCAATCCCATATCTCTAAACCGGTAATTCAATAAGCGAAGCGTTGAATCTTCAACCACATTGCTTACCGTATTGAAGAACTCCTGACCAAATGCGTCATTCAATCGAACTCTGTAAACGGTATCACTTGAGTTGACCTCTTTATCGTAAGAACCAATGGTCCGAAGAGGAGTTTCGCTTTTACTTCCCAAATAAACTACAGTGCTGAGGAGTGTGTCAACCAGTTCAATTACATCAAATGCCAGCTGGCTGGACTCACGGAAAGGAATTAGTTCCGATTGTCTTAGCTCCAGGTAGAGTGAATCATACTCAAGACTGTCTGTTGGGTCTGGGTTTGCGGAGGTCTGTTCCTGCACAGGAAGTATCCCACCTGTGAATGCGTACTGGAAATAGCCTTCGGCTGTAACATTTCCTGTATTCAAATCTGTGAACGATCCAACAAGTACCCGGTTTTCATTATCTGTTCGAAGACTGTCAATCCTTAAATTGGAGGAAGGCAAGTCAAACTCTATCAATTTGACATCAACTCCTGTATCCAGGTCGAATTCAGTCCCGAAATCATTGGCTGCATCGCAACCTAAAAAAACCGGGATCAATGCGATTAATCCCGGTTTAATGAAATTTCTTAGCTTTTTCAAACTAGCCAACAAGCTCATTATATAAGTTGTAGTATGATTCTTCGAAATTCTCATCCTTCTCAATAGTCTCTGCTCGCTTATCATTCGACAGGTCAGCAATGAGCTTCTTGAAGCTTTCAGTAGACTCCTCATGCGCGTTGATCACTGCATCAGCATATTCCACGCCAACTTTGATGAACCCTTCGTAATCAGCCGTTTTTAGCGGATTCAGCATTTCATCATCAATATCTATCATCTTCACTTTTTCCAACAGATCATCTCCGAACTTATGGGTGAATTTGTTATTGTATATTGTAAATACGGTCTTGGCGTCCTTGTAGATCGGATCGTTCTTATAAGTTGTCTTAGTGTATAAAGGAATTAAACTTGTCATCCAGTCATTGCAGTGAATGATATCTGGCGACCATCCCAACTTCTTAACAGTTTCCAACACTCCTTTGCAGAAGAAGATCGCTCGTTCGTCATTATCCTCAAAGAAGTTATCCTCCTTATCAAAGAATACAGATTTCCTGTAGAAATAATCTTCATTGTCAATGAAGTAGACTTGCAATTTTGCATTCGGGATGGATGCCACCTTTATAACAAGTGGTTTTTCCTCATCACCTACGGCAATGTTGATTCCTGATAATCTGACAACTTCATGGAGTCGGTTTTTTCGCTCATTGATGAGGCCGAACCTTGGAACTAAAATCCTAATCTCCATACCTCTTTCTTGCATCGCTTGTGGCAACCTTCTTACAAACTCAGCCACTTCTGAAGTTCCCAGAAATGGATTGATCTCACTAGCCACGTAAAGGATCCTAATATTTGACATATATTTTGTGAATTAAATTATTTCAGATGGGGATTGTAAAAAATGAGGACAAAAGTACCATATTTTTGGTTTATTATCAACGTATTCAATAAGTTAAGTGCTTAAACTACAGGGTATGATGAGAGCAATAACTGCTCCAAAATCCATCTTCAACGTTTGTTCTGAAATAAAAAAAGAGAGCCTGACTTTGGGTTTAGTTCCTACAATGGGGGCCCTTCATGAAGGTCATATTTCATTGATCAAGCAAAGTCTTACTGAGAATGACAGGACTGTAGTAAGCATCTTCGTAAACCCACTTCAATTCAATAAAGAAGAGGACTTTGACAAGTACCCTCGTACACTTGAGAGAGATTTAGCGATACTGGAAGAACTTGGTGTGGATTATTTGTTTCATCCCGGAGAAAAAGAGTTTTACGAAGTATCTCCGGAGGTACGAATATCCTTTGGTGAAATGGAAGATGTGCTTGAAGGAAAATACCGTCCGGGACATTTCGAAGGTGTTGGAGTAGTTGTATGTAAGTTGTTTAACCTAATCAACCCGGATCGAGCCTATTTTGGACTGAAGGACCTACAACAGTACTTATTGATCAAACGCATGACTCTTGATCTAGGATTTCCTATTGAAATTGTTGGTGTTGAAACGGTCAGAGAACCTTCGGGACTTGCCATGTCATCCAGGAACCTGCGACTATCAGATGAAGGTAAGGAAATAGCTGCTAATATCCATAAAGGACTAAAGAAGGCAAGCAGGCTCATTTTAGAGGGACAAGAGCTCTCCGATGTAAAGGAACAAATCAACTCATTTTACCAGGAGCTACCAGAGATTGAAGTAGAATATATTGAGTTCATAAACGGAGTTGACCTTCAACCTATTGATGATTTAAATGAACTATCGGAACTGGCCGTATGCTTTGCTGGTTATGTAGAGGGAATTAGATTGATCGATAATCTATATTTGCGCCTGAATTCATAGGCATGTTGATCGAGGTATTAAAGTCAAAGATTCATCGGGTAAGAATAACCGAAGCTGAGCTACATTATGTAGGTTCAATTACGATTGATCCTGACCTAATGGAAGCAGCAAACCTGGTGGCGAATGAGAAAGTGCAAATTGTTAATATTAACAATGGAGAGCGCCTGGAAACGTATGTGATAAAGGGTGAGAGAGGATCTGGTCAGATCTGCCTTAATGGACCAGCAGCACGCAAAGCCCAGGTTGGGGATATCATCATTATTATATCTTATTGTTCAATCGATCAAAAAGAGGCTGAGGCCCACGAGCCGGTTGTCGTCTTTCCGGACGAAAACAACCGGTTGGTTTCCTAGATCTGATGTCCAAAAAGATTTTCTTAGCATTAAAGGTTTTACTCAGCGTAGGGATTGCGGCCTTATTGTTATTCCTGGTTTTTAGAAACATTGAATGGGATGATTTTTGGCGGAAGGCGGAAAATGTGGATTACTCCTGGGTTATTCTGTCAATTTCTATATCCATCTTCACATACATTGCTCGTGCATATCGATGGAATATGCTCTTCAAACCGCTTGGGTATAATCTTAAAACATCAAGGACAATGCTTGCGGTACTGGTAGGTTACCTGGCGAACCTGGCATTGCCAAGACTCGGTGAATTTGCAAGATGTGGAGTACTCAACAGAAATGATCGAGTACCTGTTGCAACTGCTTTAGGTACAGTGGTAGTAGATCGTCTAACAGATGTAGCTGCTTTGTTTGTTTTGATAGTAGCAAGTCTGTTCATTGAATCGGAACGACTCATCGCTTTTTTGAGTGAGGCATACCGAGATCTCCATATTCCAAACTGGCTGTTAGTTACTTTAATTATTTTGATTCTAGCAGGGGCCGGTTTCCTTGTCTACATCATAAAAAACCAGGAACGATTAAAGGGAAGAATTGCCGAATTGCTCAAACGTTTTGTACAAGGGTTTATTTCATTGAAGGATATTGAAAACCCTTTGGGCTATATACTCTCCACGGTATTCATTTGGGGTATTTATTTTTTGATGTCCTACGTGATCGTGTTTTCACTTCCGGAAACAGCACACTTAGGACCAGGTGCGGGGCTAATGCTTTTGATTACCGGTGGTATGGCGCTTGCTCTTCCGGTACAAAGTGGTTTCGGGACCTATCATGGAATGATCTCAGGAATGCTGGTTTTATATGCTATTGATGGCACAACAGGTGTATTCATCGCAACTCTGCTTCATACATCTCAAATTCTGGCTATTGCTTTTTTTGGAACGATTGCTTTGATAATTTCATTTTTAGTCAAGCGGAAAAAGGATGACAAAAGACAAGATTTTAAGTAAGGATAATGCTGCAGCAGTAGTAGAACGCTGGAAAGACTCAGGCGAGGAAGTTGTATTTACCAATGGATGCTTTGATATCCTTCATCTTGGGCATGTGGACTACCTGGAAAAAGCAAGAACATTTGGTGATCGGTTGATCATTGGTCTGAATTCTGATGACTCAGTCAAGCGACTGAAAGGTGAACATCGCCCCGTGAACGAAGAGAACGCACGGGCCAGATTGCTTGCTTCGTTAGCCTTTGTGGATGCCGTTGTAACTTTTGAAGAGGATACTCCATTAGAGTTAATAACTTTTTTGAAGCCGGACGTTTTAGTCAAAGGAAAAGATTATGAAATTAGCAACATCGTTGGTGCAGATGTCGTAATCGAAAATGGTGGCAGAGTGGAAACTATTGACCTTGTAGATGGGTTTTCAACTACAGGGATTATTGAAAAAATAAAGGAATAAGAAGATGTTATTAATAATTATAATCACATTCATGATTTTGAGCTGGGCTGTGAGTTCCCGCCTGAAAAGCAAATTCAGGAAATACTCTCAGGTGACTTTGGGCTCAGGTCTATCGGGAAGAGAAATAGCAGAATTGATGCTAAGAGATAATGGTATTTATGATGTCACGGTTACTTCTGTTGAAGGCCAGTTGACAGATCACTACAATCCGGCGAATAAGACTGTAAACTTGAGCCCGGATGTTTATAACGGTCGTTCCGCGGCTGCAGCAGCGGTTGCTGCACACGAGTGTGGACATGCGGTTCAGCACGCCACTGCCTATAGTTTTTTGGAATTTCGTTCAGCGATGGTACCAATACAAAACCTCAGTGCGCGAGTCATAAATATCATTTTTATGATGATGTTCTTTGGAACATTTTTTCTGCCTTCCGTTATACCATTTGATATTGCCATATTGGTGATCATTGCTTGTTACGGAATATTCACATTATTCGCGTTCGTGACTCTGCCAGTAGAGTATGATGCCAGTAAGCGTGCGCTTGCATGGATCTCAGACCGAAACATAGTCAACAATGAAGAGCATGCGATGGCGAAGGATGCCTTGAATGCTGCAGCTTCTACTTACTTAATAGCAGCATTAGGCGCTTTAGCTACACTATTGTACTACGTGATGCTGTTCTTGGGTAGCAGAGAATAATCATTAAAGAAAACGTAAAGCAAGAGCCCCGAACATCGGGGCTTTTTTTTGGTTAGATAGTATGCTTGCATAACAAATTTATATATTTGCCAGCCCAAGAAAACCTTAACCCAATAACATGAATTTCAACTTCACAGAGGAACAATTAGCGGTAAGAGATGCAGCACGGGATTTTGCTCAAAAGGAACTATTGCCTGGAGTGATTGAAAGGGATGATAAGCAGCAGTTTCCTGCGGAGCAAGTAAAAATGTTGGGAGAACTAGGGTTCATGGGAATGATGGTTGATCCCAAGTATGGTGGAAGCGGAATGGATACTGTGTCTTACGTGCTTGCTATGGAGGAGATCTCGAAAGTTGATGCATCGACATCCGTTTGTATGTCTGTGAATAACTCGCTGGTATGTTGGGGACTTGAGAAGTACGGGAATGAGGAGCAAAAGCAGAAGTATTTAACCCCTTTGGCCAAAGGTGAAAAAATTGGTGCGTTTTGCCTGTCAGAGCCGGAAGCTGGTTCTGATGCAACTTCTCAACGAACAATAGCGGAGGATAAAGGAGACCACTACCTCTTAAACGGAACAAAGAATTGGATCACGAATGGAAATTCGGCATCTACTTACATCGTAATGGCGCAAACCGAGCCTGAGAAGAAACACAAGGGGATCAACACGTTGATCGTAGAGAAGGGAATGGAAGGCTTTACGGTAGGAAAGAAAGAAGATAAGCTGGGCATCAGGGGAAGTGATACACATTCGTTGATGTTCCAGGATGTCAAAGTTCCAAAGGAGAATCGTATAGGAGATGAAGGCTTTGGCTTTTCATTTGCAATGAACACGCTGAATGGAGGCCGGATTGGTATCGCTTCGCAGGCGCTTGGTATTGCTTCCGGGGCGTTGGAGTTATCTCTTAATTATGCTAAGGAACGAAAGGCGTTTGGAGTTGAAATAGCAAAACACCAGGCTATTCAATTTAAACTCGCTGATATGGCCACTCAAGTGGATGCTGCCAGGCTACTATGTCTGAGAGCTGCTCAGAAAAAAGATGCTGGAGAAGACTTTTCACAGGAGAGTGCCATGGCAAAACTGTTTGCTTCTGAGGTGGCCATGAAACACACCGTTGAGGCTGTTCAAATTCATGGGGGGTATGGGTTTGTCAAGGAATTCCATGTAGAACGGCTCATGAGGGATGCCAAAATCACCCAAATCTACGAGGGTACCTCTGAGATCCAGCGGATCGTTATTTCCCGCGGTTTATTGAAATAATCACATAAGGGCTTCTGGTTCTGAGCATGCCTTCATTAGGTTTTGTAACAGAATAGTATTAGTTTCGTCCAACTATATTCCTATTTATTGATAGAATTACCAGCTTTAGTCATATATGGAAGACTATAACAAGATTATAGAATCCCTAGAGATCAGATTCG
Organism: Cyclobacteriaceae bacterium; assembly: GCA_965267415.1. Taxonomy (GTDB): domain Bacteria; phylum Bacteroidota; class Bacteroidia; order Cytophagales; family Cyclobacteriaceae; genus Ekhidna. The sequence goes on from OZ253955.1 coordinate 3,431,065, forward strand.
TCAAGGCTAAGAATATTAATATTTTACGGCCGATTACCATTGAGAATAATTACGAGGTTGAAAATTTCCTGGTCCTTGTTACAGCGGGAGAGATAAAATATGGGAAAGACAAGGAGGTAGCAGGTGAAGGTGATGTGATTTTTGTGCCCGGTGGCAAACCTGTTTCAATGACTTACGGATCAGGTAAATCTGTCAGTCTTTCCAAGGACGATTTCCTATCTAACAAAGATCAATACCTAAGGTCTTTCACGGATAATCCAACTGCAGATGAGCACTATAGCTATGTTGCATTTGATGCAAAGGCATTCGATTCAGTAAACTTCTTTGCTTCGTTGGATATTCCTCCGTTTAAGATTGAAGAGAACTATAAACTGGCAGGCCTGATCCGTCAGATCAATGATGAGAACATGGGTAACATGCCTGGTAAGGACCGAATAGTTAAGGTTCTTACTGAATCCATGACCATAGAGCTAATTCGATACATACTCAACAATGGTTTGTTTGTAGAGAAACTGGCTACAAATAGTACCTATTTCAGAGACCCACGTCTGATCGATATTTTCACATTCATCAAAGAAAACCTGGCAGAAGATCTTTCAAACAAGGTTTTAGCTAATGTTGCCAATGTTTCGGAAGATTACGTTGGGCAATATTTTAAGATGCTCACCGGGATCAACCCTCAGGACTACATCGAGTATCAGCGGATGGAAGCGGCAGTGAATTTGCTAAGAACCTCCAAGAAGAGCATTCGAGACATTGGTAAGGATGTAGGATACAAGGATACTGCTTACTTCTGCCGAAGGTTTAAGATGATGTTTGGTATCCCTGCCGGAAAGATGCGACGCAGGGAGTCACTGATGAATGTCTAACTTTCTTCCTCAGTTTCTTGCTTGCTGCTACTTCTGTCGGCAGAAAAATCACTTAACAGCCTGTCTAAAAACTTTCCCAGGTAGGGTAATAAAAATACTATAAGTTTTTCCGCAATAACGCTGGATGCAGTCCTTACATACTTGGCTTTCTTAGGCTTTTCTTCATTCTCAGAATCTGAAACGGAACGATAAACCATGTAGATCATAAGTGTCGTGATACCTCCGACAATCGCCACCTTGCCAACACGGTTTGCCTTTGATTGCAAATTGGATGACCGTCCAAGAAGTGTGCTCTTTAATTCGGCTTCCTTGGCAGCCAGTTCCTTGGTTCGTTCTTTAATCTTCCTGCTCATCTTCGCTTTCGGCTATGTTTAATAATAATTGCTCAAACCATCCCTGGACTTTTCCAGATCTCATCAATAAAAAAATAATGATCATTAAGAGAAGGTAACACCCAGCAACGATCAGGTATCCCAGAAATTGGCTTGCTAACACTTCGTTGAGATAAGTTGCTAGACTCATACTCAGGAAGAAAACCAGAAACACACCAATGACCAGCAGAAACATGAACACAAGGATGTGTGCCATGATTCGAGAAATGTGGGAGATTACCCTGAGCTTGAGCTGCTCCGTCTTGATCTGGATGTACTGAGTGATCTTTTCTACGATATCCGATACCGAGTTCGCCATTATTAGACTCTTAATTTACGCAAATCTAATCCTCAGCCGAAATTTCCATCGAAACCTGATTGCTTTCCAGGCTGCTTGAAAAATAAATCAAGGCAAAAGGAATGAGGAAAAATGCCACGAGGATGTAAGCAAATCCTGCAATTCGCAACTGAAGGGTAAACGAACCAAGCTTCCTTGCAAGGAAAACGGGCAGGGAACGCAGAAACGGAATGAAAAGAAAAATCAGGACACCAATAAGGTTAAATAGCAGATGTACAATGGCCAGGTTGATTGCTGCTTCTGACTGGAAGGTTGCAGCAAGTAGGGCTGTAATTGTGGTTCCAATGTTAGCGCCTAGGATGAACTGAAAAGCTCTTTTCAATTTGACTTTACTTGTCGCTACTAATGGAACGATAAGTGATGTTGTTAATGAACTGGATTGAATAGCAGACGTCAATAATAGCCCCCATCCAAATGATAAAAATGTATTCTTAAATACAGTGGTCTGAAAACGATCCCTGGCTCTTCCAATCAGAAGGTTGTAAATAAGCTTGGATAAGAACTTTATGCTATAGAACAAAAGGGAGAAAGCAAGGATGAGCGTAACAACTGCTCCAAGGTTGCTGATCAGCCAATTATTGAGCCCGTTGAATAGAGAGCCGAATCCAAGTCCCGATGTTCCAACAGTTTCAACAGAGCTTACTCCAATCCAGGAAGTTATCGTCATGCTTGCCCGTTCCAAAATATGATAAGCTGACTCCAGTGGAAAAAGGATCAGCACCATCAGAATATTGAAGAAGTCATGGACCGTTCCTGCAGAAACTGCTTTACGAAACTCACCTGATTTAGTGATATAACCCATCGCCACAATCGTACTTGTGAGCGTAGTGCCAATATTTGCCCCCAATATGATCGGAATAGCTCCTTGAAGACTTAATGTTCCGGAGGCAACAGCAGCTACAGCAATTGTAGTAGTAGTGGAACTGCTTTGCAGAATTGCAGTGGATAGTAATCCAATGAACAGGCCAATAAACGGATTTCGGGTTGCACTGATAGCATAATCAGCAAAATCACGACCCAATGAAGTGATCGAACCGCCTATAAGTTGGATTGAAAATAGAAAAGTAAAGACAGAAAGCCCGATCGCGATCGCATTTACATACGCAGGGTAGTTATTCTTTGTCTGGCTGCTTAAGTCGTTAACTGTCACTTACTTTGAGTGTGAAAGAAAGCGCAAAGCTATAAGAATAAGCCAGACTGTTACGATTGAATTCATGAAACAATTGTTATGAATTACCACTAGTAGGACTGCACCAGTGTTAACGAAAACTTAACATTGCTACCTATAATTATTGATAGTTTTGCTGGGCCTGTAATATGGGGCTTGCACTAGGAATGGGAGAAATAGAAATAGTAATGTATCTCGGGTTTTTCCTCGCAGCATACTCTGTGGTTGGAAACGATGTGATACAGACACTGGGAACATTCCTAAGTTCGAATGAACATCGGCCTTGGTGGTTGTTAGGGTTATTCACCGCTTCTATACTTACTATAACACTTATTTACGGATGGCAGCTCAATGAAGGAGATGTTTCCTATGGCAGGTTGATAGGTGATCCTGACGAAAACAGCTTTGAGAATCCAAAATACAAGAGCCCGTACGACACTGAAGGGTTTGGGTGGCCTTATTTACTTCCACCACTGATCCTGCTTATTGTTACGCGGGTTGGTATACCGGTAAGTACTTCATTCATGATACTTACCTTTTTTAACCCGAGGAATCTTTATGACATGGTGGTTAAATCCATGTCCGGTTATGTAGTCGCTCTCTTTTCAGCAATCATCCTTTACTGGCTTATTGCACGTCCGATGGAGAAAAAATTTGCTGAAACGAGCCCGACAAACTCCGAAATCAGAGGTTGGACCATTGCACAGTGGTGTTCGACAGGATTCTTATGGACACAATGGTTGATCCAGGATTTTGCGAACATTTATGTTTACCTGCCCCGTCAAATTAGTTTATCAACACTGGTCATAACAATTGCTGTTTTCTGGGCGTTGATCGGCTACATCTTTTATTCAAAAGGAGGGGCTATTCAGTCAATTGTAAAAGCCAAAACGAATACACAGGATATCCGGTCTGCAACGATCATCGACCTGACCTTTGCAGTTATACTCCTCTTCTTCAAAGAGCTAAATAACATTCCGATGAGTACTACCTGGGTCTTCCTGGGATTGCTTGCCGGAAGAGAATTGGGGATCAAATATTTTGCTTACAAAGAAGTGCCAATGGGTACGCTTAAAGACCTGGGAAGAGATCTTGCCAAGGTGTTTTTTGGCTTAGGAGTAAGTGTAGCGCTAGTTTTTCTCCTAAAGGCACTCGTCTAGGAGTTGAGTTCATTGATTGCCAGATAAGCCATTAGCCCCATTCCTGTTTTGAGTGCATTTTCATCAATATCGAAAGTAGGAGTGTGCACACCTGAGGTTATTCCCTCAGTTTCATTGCGTATTCCAAGCCGGTAAAAACAAGCATCTACATGGTGACTGTAACTGGCAAAATCTTCAGCTGCCATCCATAAGTCCAATTCCTCAACGTTCTCCTTGCCGAGATAGTCATTTGCAGCTTCAATATTGCGCTCCGTATATTCATCCTCATTTACCAGAAAAGGATACCCTGCAGCAAATTCCACTTCACAAGTAGCTCCCATGCTTTCCGATATACTCGTAGCAATGCTTTTGATCTTTTCTAGTGCACGCTTTCTCCAGTCTTCGTCAAAAGTTCTTAAAGTTCCTTCAAATCGTACTTCGTCGGGGATCACATTATTTACACTGCCACCCTGGATCTTGCCAAAAGAGAGTACAGTCGGGATCTTTGGGTTAGCGGATCGACTAACTATTTGCTGGAGTGCTACGATTATCTGACTAGAGATAGCAATAGGGTCAATGAAGTTTTCAGGCATGGCGGCATGTCCACCTTTTCCTTTTACAGTAATGTAGACCTCATCCGCACTGGCCATATACTTGCCTTTTCTGAATCCCACTTTCCCAACATCAATCAAAGGCATAACATGTTGCCCGAGAATGGCTGAAGGTCTGGGATCTTCTAACACACCTTCCTTTATCATCAAGGAAGCACCACCAGGTGATTTTTCCTCTCCCGGCTGGAAAATGAATTTGATGGTTCCTGACCATTCACTCTTGAGCTCATTGAGAATTCGTGCGGCACCTAGTAGACTTGAAGTATGTACATCATGTCCGCAAGCATGCATTACCCCGTCATTTTGGGATTTGTAAGAAATATCATTGGCCTCCTGAATTGGAAGTGCATCAATGTCTGCCCGCAATGCGATGGTTTTGCCTTTACCATTTCCTTCCAAATTGAATGTTATTCCAGTTCCAGCCATCCTTTGAGTAGAGGTAATACCAAAAGAAGCCAGGGTCTTTTCAATGAAAGAAGCTGTTTCAAACTCTTCGAAAGAAAGCTCCGGATGAGAATGCAGGTGCCTTCTGATATCCCTAATGGAGTTGTAATGGGCTTCAGCCAGGGACTTTACTTTCGTGACTAACTCACTCATAGATCATGGTGAATCGTTCAGGGATCAGAAGTGCTCGTGGGAATTCTTCTTTCACCTGTTCGAAGATCCGATGAGCTCTCAAACGATCTGTGAATCGTCCGGCCTTTACCTTAAAGTTGGGTTGATGATAGGATATTTTTGGTTCCAGTTCAGGGAAGTAGTCCTCCATTTGTCTGCGAATGGTATTAGCCTGGTCCCTGCTGTTGCCAGTATATACCTGGATGACAAATCCATTGACCACTTTCCCTTCCCGATTTTGAGCAATACTTATTCTGACAATACTGTCAAGCTCTTGCTTAATGTGTCCTTCAAGCGGGACAAACGTTACTGTCTCTGTGGGTATGGTGTCTATGCTGACCGGGACTTCCATGGCTGGCCTGTGGATGCTCAGATCTTCAGAATAGGTGGCTGTAGCTACCGGTTGGGTAGTCTTACAGCTCGCCAAAAGAATCAATATGATCAGTCCACAATAACGCATTTGTTGTTTTTGATGTCGTCTTCTACTGTTTTGAACTTCACATCTTTCTTCACCGAACCATCGGCATACTGAACATTAACCCGTTGATTCCTGCTTGCAATTTTTTGTGTTTGGACTGGTTGTGCCTTCTGAACAGGAGGTCTGTTTCCTGCAGGGGCTGCCAATGCTGAGCGACTCTCTTCTTTCTGCTCATTATAATTCCTTGCGGTTCGTTGATTTTGAGCCGCCTGAACATCATCGGCTTCATTAACAGGAATTTCCGCTTTCATCAGGAACGAAATGGTCTCCTCATTTACCCGACCAATGAACCCTTTGAACATCTCGAATCCTTCGAACTTATAGATCAACAATGGATCTTTTTGTTCGTAGACTGCATTTCGCACAGATTGTCGCAGATCATCCATGTCACGCAGGTGTTCTTTCCAAAGCTGATCGATGGTTGCAAGCGCAATCATCTTTTCCATCTCCAGGATCACTTCATCGCCTTCGGTTTCCACAGCTTTCTCCAGGTTTACCCCGGTTCCGATTTGTTTCTTTCCGTCTGTAAATGGAACGAGTATATTTTCCAGCGTTGCACCTCGTGTTTGGTGAAGCTGTTTTAGAATAGGCAGAGCCTTTTCTTTGATCAGGTTGTTCTTTGCTTTGTAGTTGTCCATCGCCTGATCATATAAATGTTGTATAAGCGATGGCTCATCGGTTTTTTCAAACTCTTCTTGCGTGAGCTGGTAGTCCAGACCAAGGACAGAGATAGCATTTAGCTTGAGGCTGTCAAGATCACTTTGACCTTTGGCATTTAGAACCAGGTCCTCGCACGTCTCATAAAGCATGTTAAGGATGTCAAGCTCTAATCTGTCACCATAAAGTGCATTTTTCCTTCTCTTGTAGATGACCTCTCGCTGGCTGTTCATCACATCATCGTACTCAAGTAGGTTTTTACGAACGGCGAAGTTGTTCTCTTCAACCTTTTTCTGTGCTCGTTCGATTGACTTAGTGATCATTGAGTGCTGGATCACTTCCCCTTCCTGAAGACCCAGACGGTCCATGATCTTTGCTACCCTATCCGACATGAACAATCGCATGAGATTGTCTTCAAGAGAGACGTAAAACTGGGAAGACCCAGGGTCTCCTTGCCGTCCTGATCTACCTCTTAATTGCCTGTCTACCCTTCTCGATTCATGCCTTTCCGTACCGATGATGGCTAGTCCACCAGCATCAATCACCTCCTGGGTGAGCTTGATATCGGTTCCTCGTCCTGCCATGTTGGTAGCGATCGTTACTGTGCCCGGCTTTCCAGCCTCAGCAACTACATCTGCCTCCTTCGCATGCTGCTTGGCATTCAATACCTGGTGGTTGATGTTCTTGATCTTCAACATCCGGCTTAGCAATTCTGAGATCTCAACGGAAGTAGTTCCTACAAGAACAGGACGCCCTTGCTTCGTGAGCTCTACTACTTCATCAGCTACAGCGTTAAATTTTTCACGCATGGTCTTGTAGACCTTGTCATTTTCATCCTTTCGCTGTATTGGTCGGTTGGTTGGAATTACCACCACATCAAGTTTATAGATGTCCCAAAATTCACCAGCTTCCGTTTCAGCAGTACCGGTCATCCCGGCAAGTTTGTGATACATCCGGAAGTAATTCTGCAACGTAATGGTTGCATAGGTCTGTGTGGCATCTTCGACCTTTACATTCTCCTTGGCTTCTATTGCCTGGTGCAAACCGTCTGAGTAGCGTCGGCCTTCCATGATCCTTCCCGTCTGCTCATCAACGATCTTTACCTTGCCATCCATCACGACATACTCCGTATCTTTTTCATACATGCAGTACGCTTTAAGAAGCTGGTTTACTGAGTGGATACGTTGACCCTTAACATTGTAGTCCCGAATGATCTCTTCTTTCTTTTGAAGCTTATCTGATTCGGATAACTCCTCATCTTTCTCAAGCTTGGCGATCTCATCTCCGATATCCGGAAGGATAAAGAAGTTTGGATCTTCCCCATCACCTGTGATCAGGTCAATACCTTTTTCTGTGAGGTCAATGCTGTTAATTTTTTCATCTATGGTGAAGTAGAGTGGTTCATCCGCTTCTGGCATTCTTTTTTGATTATCTGCCAGATAGATGTTCTCAGTTTTTTGGAGCATTTGCTTAACTCCAGTTTCACTCATGAATTTGATCAAAGGCTTGTATTTGGGTAGTCCCCGAAATGCTCTGAATAGGGGGAGTCCCGCTTCTCCATCATTCCCATTATTGTTGAATTTCTTTGCCTCATTGAGGTAATCACCAATCAACTTTCGTTGCGCGTCAACCAATCGTTGGATCCGTGGTTTTAGATCGTAAAATTCATGTTCATCCCCCTTTGGAATCGGACCTGAAATGATGAGCGGAGTACGGGCATCATCCACTAGTACAGAATCCACTTCATCAACCATGGCGTAGTGATGTTTACGTTGCACCAGCTCTTCCGGGCTTCTCGACATGTTATCTCTCAGATAGTCGAACCCAAACTCATTGTTGGTTCCGTAAGTGATGTCTGCCAAATAGGCATTTCTCCTTTCAGTAGAATTAGGCTGGTGATTGTCGATACAGTCGATTCGGAAGCCGTGGAATTCAAATAATGGTGCATTCCACTCCGCATCTCTTTTTGCCAGGTAGTCATTCACGGTAACCACATGGACTCCACGCTCTGCCAACGCATTAAGATATGCCGGAAGCGTAGCGACCAATGTCTTTCCTTCACCAGTAGCCATTTCTGCAATCTTACCTTGATGTAAAACCACCCCACCAATCAATTGTACATCGTAGTGGACCATGTTCCACACTACTTCATTGCCCGCTGCAATCCATTTGTTATGCCAGGTAGCAGTTTCACCACTGACTTCCACATTTGATTTTCTGGCCGCCAATTCCTTATCATAGTGCGATGCACTTACGACAAGTTTTTCATTCTCGGCAAACCGTCTGGCTGTTTCCTTAACTACCGCAAAACCCTGTGGCAAGATGTCGATCAGTACCTTTTCTAACTCTTCATTACGTTGCTCTTCAAGCTTATCTATTTCACTAAAAATGCTCTCCTTCTCGCTAACATCAAGGTCCCTATTTTCATCTACTTGTTTGTGTAGAGCTTCTATTTCGTCATCTATCGACTTTAGCTTCTCTCGAATTATGTTTTTTAGTTCTTCCGTTCTGCCCCGTAGGTCGTCATCGGAGATGTTTCTAAGCTTTTCGTATTCCGCATTGATCAATGCTACATAGGGAGTGAGTTCTTTCAAGTCCCTTTCAGTCTTCGTGCCAAAGATCTTGGCTACTCCCTTCGTAATCGAGTTTAGCATTTAAAGAATGATTTAAGCGTTAAAGTTATAATGGATTCTATTAGAGTGAGATGGTTCCATCAAACACTTTTTCAGCAGGTCCGGCCAGCCAGATGTTTCTGAAAAATTCGTTTTCGATTTCAAAGTAAACGAGTAGATCACCTCCTCTTGTTTCAATTGTTATCGGACTTTCTAATCCTTGCTGACTTGCAACCAATGCTACCGCCGTGGCACCAGTACCACAACTCAACGTTTCGTTTTCAACTCCACGCTCGTAAGTCCGTATTTTCACTCGATCCTTCAAAAGCTGTGCGAAATTGACATTTGTGCCATTTTGGCTGGAATAAGCTGACAGATTGCGAATTTTCCGTCCTTCTTCGACTACAGGCTGGGTTTCTACATCATCAACAAACCTGACATAGTGTGGCGATCCGGTATCCAAGTAGTAGTCACCATTTGTCTCAGAAATGGATAAAGGGAGATCGAATAGGGAGAAATGGATCTTTCCATCTTCTTTCTTGATTGAATGAACTCCATCGATGGCCTCAAAAGTGGCCGAGTGATTTACGATATTCAACGCTTTAGCGAAAGCAAAAGCGCACCTTGATCCGTTTCCACACAAGCTTTGAGTGCCATCGGCATTGAAGTAGACCATTTTATAGTCATGATCCGGATGTGATTCAATGAGAATCAGCCCGTCTGCACCGATTCCAAATTTGCGATCGCACAACCTTTGAATCGGCGAAGTTTCTTTTGGAAAGTCAAGATAACGGTTATCGATCAGGATGAAGTCATTTCCGGTTCCCTGGTATTTGGAAAAATTGAAATCCATCTTACATAAGGTTGAATGGCCGAAATATGTAGAAACAAAAATCCCTCTGGAATGCAGAGGGATTTGAAATTTATTTTTGAATTTTTTCTTTGATCCTAGCAGACTTTCCTTTCCTCCCTCTGAGATAGAATAGTCGTGATCTTCTCACTTTTCCTTTTCGAAGAACTTCTATCTTGCTAATGTTTGGGGTAAGGAGCGGAAAGATCCTTTCAACAGCGATATCACCGGAAACCTTGCGAACTGTGAAGGTTTCTCCATTAGTATTCTTGTTACGAATCTGAATAACCGTTCCCTGGAATTGCTGGATACGTTCTTTGTTTCCTTCCTTGATCTTATAGTGAACATTGATTGTATCACCAGAACCGAAAGAAGGAAGGCTTGCTCTACTTTCCTTGTATTCTTCAGCAACTACATCGAATAATTCTGCGCTCATTTTCTTGCTCTATCAGAGTTTTTCTAAAAAATACCTTCGCTCAAAAAAGCTCCGGTTTTTAAAAGGAGTGCAAATATAGATGATATGGTAGAAAAACGTGCTATCGACATTGAATGATTTTTTCATATGATGCCGTTGTTCAGTGCGTATTGAATCAGCTCTGAACTGTTGTGCAAATTTAGCTTCTTCAGGATGTTTTTGCGATGTGTTTTCACGGTGTGCATTGATATGAATAGCTTATCTGCAATCTGTGAACTGGAAAGTCCGTCTGCCAGGCATTGTATGACATCCAATTCCCTTTCGCTCAATTTGTGTTTTTTGATTTCATCTTTATCAGAGCTAAAGGATTGAATTTGATCATAATAGGATCTTCCTGAATGAACACGGTCGATTGCATCGGCAAGCTCCTTCCCGGTATTGTTTTTAAGAAGGCATCCATCAATTCCGATCTGAATGATCTCTTCAATGAAAGATTTTTGAGCATACATTGTTAGGATGATCACCTTTACATTAGGGTGGGACGCTTTTATCCTTTTTGCACAGGTTATTCCATCCATGACAGGCATGTTGATGTCTAGCACCACAATGTGAACGTGGTTCTTTTCCAGGAAATCGAGAACTTCCTGGCCGTTTTCAACTTCTCCAATCACTTCAAATTGGTCATTGGAACTAAGGATGAGTTTTAGTCCGTCAATGACGATTTTATGATCATCGGCTAACAAGATCTTAATCATGCTCATGCTAATGGGATTTCTAGGATAAAGGTGCTGCCTTTATCAGGTGATGAATCGATTTTTATGTCTCCGTCCAGTTTGTCAACTCGTTTCTCAATATTATTTAGTCCCATTCCAAAAGAGATCTGGTTGATATCAAATCCCTTGCCATTATCCTCATAGATGATACTAAGTTCATGGTCGATTTCACTAATCTCCAGGCGAATGGAATTACATCCTGAATGTTTGAGTGAATTATTTACCAATTCCTGAATGATTAGGTAAATTTCGAGTCCTGCTTCAATGGATACGTTTTCGCTGATCTCTACTTCAGATTTGATACTCATCTGATCTGATATTCCAATAGCTTCCATTAATTCTTGAATTGCGATACCCAGGTCAAAGCACTTCAATAGATCTGAATCTAGTCTTTGTGCTATTTTTCTCACTTCATTACCGGCTTTGATAGAGGCATTATTAATTCGTTCAGCGATATCCCTAAGTTCGGTAGTCTTTTCCTTTGTTAAAAGAGAATCAGTGTACATTCCAAGGGTTGTGAGGATAGTCCCAATGTTATCCTGAATTTCTGAAGCGATTTGTTTTCCTACTTTATACTGTCTTTTCAGCAATTTGTGAGTCGTTTTGATTTCTTGACCGTGAATAATATTTATGATTCTTTGATTGGACAATTCTTTTTTTCGGAGCAATTCAATTTTGCGACGTTTCCCCTTTTCAACCCAAAAAAGGTAGCCAGAGATTGATAAAAAAAAGAGAAAACCGATTGTGGTCATTGGATCTTTATGGATTCCAGAATTCAATACAGCATTATCTGGAAAATTGGATGTAACCAAAAGTCCTGTCTCTTGTCAAAAATTGAAATACCTAACTGGGGGTATTTGGTTGAGAATCATCGATATCGAGTAGATCCGGCCTTCTTTGCTTTGTGCGCTCTACGGCTTGTTCATGTCGCCAGGCCTCTACTTTGGCTTCATGACCAGAGGTTAAGATGTCGGGAACTTTCCAGCCTTTGTATTCAGCAGGTCTGGTGTAAACAGGTGGAGCTAATAAATTATCCTGAAAAGAGTCAGAAAGTGCCGAAGACTCGTCGTTCAGCACTCCGGGAATAAGTCTTATGACTGCATCTGCAAGAACCATGGCCCCTAACTCACCACCGGAAAGCACAAAATCACCTATACTTATTTCCCTGGTGACAAGGTGATCCCTCACACGCTGATCGACTCCTTTGTAATGACCACAAAGCAGGATCAGGTTTTGAGTGAGGGAAAGTTTATTGGCCATTTGCTGGTTAAATACTTCACCGTCCGGGGTGAGGTAGATCACATCATCGTATGCTCGCTCAGTCTTAAGGGTGGAAATACATTTATCAATAGGTTCGATCATCAAGACCATGCCAGCGCCACCTCCAAACGCATAATCGTCTACATGCTTGTGCTTATTATCCGAATAATCGCGAAGATTATGGATCTGGATGTCCACTAAGCCTTTCTCTTTGGATCTTCTGACAATACTTTGGTTGATTGGGCCGTCGAAAAGTTCCGGCAGGCAGGTGATTATATCAAACCGCATAAAATGAAGTTACTCATTATAAATATCAAGCAAGCCATCGGGGAGCGAAACTTCAATGGTTCCGGATTCGATGTTGACGCTTTTGATGATCTCGTCAGTGATTGGAATAAGGATCTCCTTACCATCGGATTCGACCACAAGTAAGTGATTGTTGTTGAGGTCGTACACTGAAGATACTTTCCCAATTAGTTCCTTGTTCTCTCTTACCTCAGATCCAATTAACTGATGATAGTAGAATTGTCCCGCTTCTAGTTTAGGAAGATTGGTAAGGGGGAGAAAAAGCCGGGCTTGTAAGATCTCGGAAGCTCTGTCAAGTTCGTCTACCTCCTCAAACTTGACAAGTGCCTTTTTCCCATTGATCTGAATTGATACAATAAAAAAAGGAACCAGTTTCCCATTGATTTCAATGAATACTGATTCCAATTCTTTATAATCTTCAGGAAAGTCAACATCCAGGTGGATGTAAACCTCTCCCTGAAGTCCATGAGTTTTGATCACTTCCCCAAGCTGGTAGCAATCATCGGTTCTCATGACAATTTATTCTTCCTTCTTCTCCTCTTCGGAGTTTTCAGCTTCTGCCTTAGGCTCTTCAGCAGGGGTTTCTTCCGCTGAAGGTTCCTCTGCTTTGGCTTCTTCAGCCGGAGTTTCTTCTGTTTTGGCTTCTACCTCGGGAGCTTCTTCAGCTTTTGTTTCCTCAGCTGGGGCTTCCTCGGTACTTGCTTCCTCAGCAGCTGGTTCTTGTGCCGGAGCCTCTTCTACAGCAGGTTCCTCTGATGGAGTTTCCTCCGCTTTTGGCTCTTCTGCTGGAGCTTCAGCTTTTTCTTCAGTTGCTTCGGCTTGTGCCTCTTCTACAGCAGCTACATCTTCTGCCACATCTTCATCACCTTCGGCTCCACCTTCTTTGATCTCTTCTACCAAAGCAGCTTCAGCTTCTTGTGCTTTTTTCTTCAAGGCATCAGCTCGAGCTTCTTTGACTTTGGATTCAGCTTCCATCTTGGCTTTCAGCTTTTCAGCTTTTTCTTTAGCCAATCGATCCACCTTGCCTTGGATCTTGGTTTCTTTATCCTTAATCCAGGCTTCCAATTTCTTATCTGCTTCCTCTTGCGAAAGCGCACCTTTCTGAACACCGATCTGCAAGTGCTTTCGGTACATCACTCCCCGGTAGGAGAGCATTGCCCGAACGGTATCAGTAGGTTGTGCACCTTTCATTACCCATTCAAAGGCTTTGTCAGCGTCTAAATTGATTGAAGCAGGGTCTGTGTTGGGATTGTAGGTTCCGATCTTTTCAATAAAGCGACCATCTCGTGGTGCTCGTGAATCAGCCACAACAACATCGAACATGGCCAATTTTTTGCGTCCTCGACGCGCTAGTCTAATTTTTACCGACATATTTTCTTTTCGTTATGGAACTCGTCCATTAAAAATTTTAAAAACGGAGCGCAAATGTAGTCTCTTTCTGAGAATTAATACCACATCCACTGAGAATATTGAAGCTCTATATGCGTATCAGTTCTCATGCTTATGAATAAACGATATATTCGTATAACCGGCTTTACAGTTTTTAAAGAAACTTAAAGTCCCATACATTTGTTCAGTACTGTATAAGGAAAGGTATGGACAAATATTCCTATATCGCCAATGCCCATGGCAACTACATCGATGAACTTTATAAGTCATACAAATCGGATCCGGAGAGTATAGACGAGACCTGGAAGAAATTTTTCGAAGGTTTTGAATTCGGACAGGACGGATATGGTGACGTTTCAATGGCAACTCCAAAGGAGACTGCTGTTAGAAACCTGATCTATGCTTATCGTTCCTGGGCTCACCTGATTTCTGACACTAACCCGGTAAGGGCACGTCGCAAGCATTCTGTCAAGTTGGATCTGGGGGATTTTGGCTTGACAGAAGCGGATTTGAACACGGAATTCGAGATTGGAAGTGAGATTGGATTGGGTAAGGCAACACTCAAGAGTATCCTTGAAAAACTTAACAAGGTTTACAACGAGCACATTGGCTTTGAATACAGCCATATAAGAGATGCTGAGATACAGGAATGGTTCAAGCAAAAATGTGAAACAGAGGGTGCTGACATTAGTCCATCCAAAGAAGAAAAGAATCAAATCCTTTCTAAACTCAACGAAGCGGTAGTCTTTGAGAACTTTCTTCACACCAAGTTTCTTGGCCAAAAGCGATTTTCTCTCGAAGGTGGTGAAAACACGATCCCGGCACTGCATAAGATCATTCATCGTGCAGCAGAGTTGAATGCTGAGGAGATTGTGATTGGTATGGCACATCGGGGACGACTAAATGTCCTGGCTAATATTATGGGCAAAACCTATGAGGAGATCTTCAGTGAATTCGAAGGGAACATGGAGGTTGATTTAACCATGGGTGATGGAGACGTAAAATATCACCTGGGGTATTCCTCTCATTTGGATACTGCCACTGGAAAGAAGGTCTATGTAAAACTAGCTCCCAACCCTTCTCACCTGGAAGCGGTGGATCCTGTAGTACTTGGATATACCAGGGCCCAGATTGATGATGAGTATAGAGGAGACATGTCCAAAGCTGTGCCAATCCTGATTCATGGAGATGCAGCCGCCGCTGGTCAGGGAATTGTATATGAGTGTGTTCAAATGTCCCTCCTCGACGGATACAAAACAGGAGGCACTATTCATTTTGTCATTAACAACCAGGTCGGCTTTACGACAGACTTTGATGATGCGCGTTCAAGTATCTATTGTACGGATCTGGCTAAGATCATTGACGCACCAATCCTTCACGTAAACGGCGATGATGCAGAAGCAGTAAATTTTGCAGCAAACCTGGCGATCGAGTATCGACAGAAATTTAATAAAGACATTTTCATTGACCTTTTATGTTATCGTCGGCATGGCCACAATGAAAGTGATGAACCGAAATTCACTCAGCCTAAGCTTTATAATGTGATTGCCAAGCATCCCAATCCCAGGGAAGTTTATGTAAAAAAATTGATCGAACGAGGTGATCTGGACGATGCGGCTGTAAAGACACTGGACAAAGAATTTAAAGCACAGTTACAGGATCGATTAAATGAGATCAAGCAACATCCGCTTCCTTATAAACCTCAAAAGATCGAAGAGGAATGGCATCACCTGAGAAGATCAGAAGCCAAGGATTTTGATGCTTCTCCAGATACCAGTATTTCGGAGCAAACAGTTGAAAAAGTTGGAAAAGCGATTACTGAGGTACCAAAAGGATTCAAGCCTCTGAAACAGATCGAAAAGTTGTTGAAAGATCGCAGTGCCAATTTCTTTGAAAAGAAGGAGTTGGGTTGGGCAGATGCTGAACTTTTGGCATACGGTTCTTTGCTGGAGGAAGGAAAGATTGTCCGGATGTCAGGTCAGGATGTAAAGCGAGGAACTTTTTCTCATCGCCATGCTTACTTGTTCGACTCCAACACGAATGAGCCTTATAGCGGCTTGAATCACATAACCAAAGATCAGGAACCCTTCAGGATATATAACTCGCTCCTTTCAGAGTACGGAGTGCTTGGGTTTGAGTACGGGTATGCAATGGCTACACCAAATGCATTGATCATTTGGGAAGCCCAGTTTGGTGATTTTGCGAATGGTGCTCAGGTTATGATAGATCAGTTCCTTATGAGTGCGGAGAGCAAGTGGCAAAGAATGAACGGATTAGTGATGTTGCTACCTCATGGTTATGAGGGACAAGGTCCGGAGCACTCCAGTGCTCGACTGGAACGGTTCCTGCAGATGGCTGCAGGTGAAAATGTGATCATCGCCAACTTGACGACCTCTTCCAATATCTTCCATTTACTAAGGCGTCAGGTCTCATGGGAATTCAGGAAACCAGCGGTTGTTTTTTCTCCCAAGTCATTACTTCGACATCCTGGTGTTGTCTCTCCAATCAAAGATTTCACTAATGGCAAGTTCAAAGAAGTCATTGGCGATGGTTATGTGACAGCTAAGTCAGTCAAGAAAGTGCTATTCTGCTCAGGTAAAGTTTACTTCGACTTGCTTGAGGAGCAACAAAAAAGAAAAGCCAAGGACATAGCAGTGGTGCGAATAGAGCAGGTCTACCCATTTCCAAAGAAGCAGGTAGAAGCAATATTGAAGAAGTATGGGAATCCGAAATTGGTCTGGGTACAGGAAGAACCTGAGAATATGGGATCGTGGACCTTTATCCTGAGCAGAACCGGGTTAGATTTTTCAGTGGTAGCACGAAAAATAAGTGCTTCTCCTGCAACAGGGTTTGCCAAGGTGCATAAGGAAGAACAGGCTGATTTAGTAAAAAAAGCATTTGATCTAAAATAATCTAACGATAAGAAGCAATGAGTCTTGAAATGAAAGTACCCCCGGTAGGGGAGTCCATTACAGAAGTTACCGTGGCTTCATGGACAAAAAACGATGGTGATTTTGTGGAAATGGATGAGGTTTTGTGCGAGTTGGAATCAGATAAAGCGACCTTTGAAGTGACTGCAGAGGCAGCCGGAAAACTAACCATCAAAGCCCAGGAAGGAGACACACTGGAGATTGGTGCCGTACTCTGTGAAATTGATGAGAGTGCTTCCGGTGGTGAGCCTAAACCCACAGCTCAAGCAGAGCAACCAGCCGCTCCATCAAGTGCGGGAACTTCCGAACCCAAAGCGACAGGGGAAGTTCATGAAATGAGAGTGCCCACGGTAGGTGAGTCCATTACTGAAGTCACACTTTCTACCTGGCAAAAAGCAGACGGTGACTTTGTAGAGTTAGATGAAAACATTGCTGAAATTGAATCTGACAAAGCGACTTTCGATCTCACAGCTGAGGCGCAAGGCATCTTGAAAATTGAGGCTCAGGAGGGTGATACATTAGAGATAGGAGCATTGATCTGCAAAATTGAAGTGATGGAAGGGGCACCGACAAGTGCGGCTCCTGCCCCAGTTTCTTCATCAGCTCCTACCGCTGAGACTGCCCCGACAAGCTCTTCTCAAACGTATGCAACCGGTCATGCTTCTCCGGCAGCAGCAAAGATCCTGGATGAAAAGGGAATGGCAGCTTCAGAAGTCTCCGGAAGTGGGCGCGATGGAAGAATAACGAAGGAAGACGCAGTTCAGGCTCAGAAATCCGCACCAAAACAAGAGAGTGCAAAACCTTCCGCCCCTCAGTTCGAAGCTCCCGTGATAGGTGGTGGTGTTAGTCGAGAGCAGAAGCGTGAAAAAATGACTTCCTTAAGGAAGACCATCTCAAGGAGACTGGTGGCTGTGAAAAATGATACGGCTATGCTTACTACTTTCAATGAAGTGAACATGGGGCCGATCATGAAACTGCGGAAGAAATACAAAGATCAGTTCAAGGAGAAATATGAGGTGGGATTAGGGTTTATGAGTTTCTTCACAAAAGCATGTTGTATGGCATTGCAAGAATGGCCAGCGGTGAATGGCCAGATCGATGGTGAAGAGCTAGTGTACAGTGATTATTGCGACGTATCAATAGCTGTTTCAACGCCACGAGGGTTGGTAGTTCCAGTAATCCGGAATGCTGAATCATTGAATTTTGAGCAAATTGAAAAAGAAGTGGTTCGATTGGCGACCAAAGCACGCGATGGTAAACTAAGTATCCCGGAGATGGAGGGTGGTACATTCACTATCACAAATGGCGGAATATTTGGATCTATGATGTCAACACCTATCATCAATGCACCTCAATCAGCAATCTTGGGAATGCATAATATTGTTGAACGCCCTATGGTTGAAAATGGAGAGATTGTGATCCGACCAATGATGTATGTGGCGCTATCTTATGATCATCGAATCATTGATGGGAGAGAATCTGTGAGTTTCCTTGTGCGAGTGAAACAATTGTTAGAAGATCCTACAAGGTTATTGATTGGTATATAGTTAGTACAAAGTATTACGTACGAAGTATAAAGATGCATAGGTACAGGGAGTTGGATGTTTGGAAAAAAGCGATGGAACTTTCATTTACGATATATGAGGCAACCAAAATGTTCCCGGATGAGGAAAAATTCGGATTAGTCTCACAGATGAGAAGAAGTTCAGTATCCATTGCTTCCAATATAGCGGAAGGTGCAGGAAGAAATTCTAATGGAGAGTTCAGGCAATTTCTGGGAATAGCTCAAGGTTCAACGTTTGAATTAGAAACTCAGACCCTACTTGCTTCAAGAATGCACTTTATTGAAGAACGAGAAGTGAAATCAATCATCGAAGAAACAAATGCTATATCAAATATGATTTTCAAATTAAAAAAGAGTCTGATATCTTGATACTTGGTACCAAGTGCGTAATACCAAATAAAAAAATATGGATTATCAAGTAGTAGTAATAGGTTCTGGTCCTGGTGGCTATGTAGCAGCGATACGATGTGCGCAGCTCGGACTCAAAACAGCAATCATAGAAAAGTATGATACACTGGGAGGCACCTGTTTGAATGTTGGTTGTATTCCTTCGAAAGCATTACTGGATTCATCTGAACATTTTCATGCTGCCGAGCATAATTTCAAAACTCACGGAATTGACATTACCAAACCGAAGGTCAATCTTGAGCAAATGATTTCCAGGAAGGCTGATGTGGTCAAGCAAAATGTGGATGGCATTGCGTTCTTAATGAACAAGAATAAGATTGATGTATTTCATGGGATGGGGAGTTTCATTGATAAGAACACCATTCAAATAGATGGTAAGAAAAAAGAAACGATCACTGCGGAAAAGGTGATCATAGCTACCGGATCAAAACCAGCAAACCTTCCTTTCATTGAACTGGACAAAGAACGTGTGATCACGAGCACTGAAGCTCTGGAACTGAAGGAAGTACCAAAGCACATGATCATCATTGGAGGCGGTGTAATAGGTGTTGAATTGGGCTCTGTATATGCTCGACTGGGAGCAAAAGTATCGGTAGTTGAATTCCTGGATAACCTGATCCCTACGATGGATTCTACCATGGGTAAAGAGCTTCAAAAGGTTTTAAAGAAGATCGGGTTCGAGCTTTACTTAGGACATAAAGTAACGGCGGTGGAGCGAAAAGGAAAGAACGTAACGATCAAAGCGGAGAATAAGAAAGGAGAGAATGTTGAATTGAAAGGAGATTACTGCTTGGTTTCAATTGGTAGAAGGCCATATACAGATGGGCTTGGGTTAGACAAGGCAGGAGTGAAAATGGATGACCGTGGACGTGTCGAAGTAGATGAACATTTAAGAACGAATGTCGATAATATTTACGCGATCGGGGACGTGGTAAAAGGTGCCATGCTTGCTCATAAAGCTGAGGAGGAAGGCGTTTTTGTTGCTGAGACGATCGTTGGACAAAAACCTCATATTCACTACAAATTGATCCCGGGAGTTGTTTATACCTGGCCTGAGGTCGCTTCTGTTGGATATACGGAGGAAGAATTGAAGGAGCAGGGTAGAGCCTATAAGACCGGAAAGTTTCCATACAAGGCACTTGGAAGAGCACGAGCAAGTATGGATACAGACGGTCTCGTGAAGATCCTCGCAGACAAAGCCACGGATGAAATACTTGGAGTTCACATCATAGGAGCAAGAGCTGCTGACATGATTGCTGCAGGTGTTACGGCAATGGAATTCAGAGCTTCGGCAGAGGATGTAGCCAGAATGTCACACGCTCACCCTACCTATATGGAAGCCTTTAAAGAGGCTGCACTGGCAGCTACTGAAAACCGGCCGATCCACATGTAAGTCTTCGGGCTGACGAGCTGACATAAATCAGTTAGAAAAAAAGAACTATTATACGTCTTCGGTTGTGGTTACTGTATGGAAACCACAATTAACCTAGAACCTATTCTTGAGCGGGCATTAGCTCAAGCTGTTTCACCAACATCGTATGAAAATTTACTTGCTGAGCACGCTGCTAATGGCAGAACGTCAGGTTCCGATCAAACTGAAAGTCTGATCAATTACACTAAGCTCAATGCTCACAGAAGCAAGCGGGTAAGCAAGACTGTTCAACTGAACGAAGAACTAGCAGCAGGTGTAAGAGACATTCATGAAAAACAAACATGGATTTTGATTACAGAGACCTGGTGTGGGGATGCAGCAAGCATTGTCCCCATAATTATGAAGGTGGCCGAATTAAATCCATTGATTGATCTTCGAATTGTGTTCAGGGACTCTAACCTTGAACTCATGGATCAGTTCCTTACTAATGGTGGAAGGTCCATTCCTAAGCTGATTGCAGTTGATAGCTCCAATGAGGTGCTCTTTGATTGGGGACCCAGACCACAAGATGCTCAACAACTTTTTTATGAATGGAAGGATTCTGAGGGTGAAGTTTCACGTGATCAATTCCATGTTGACTTGCAGCAGTGGTACAATACCGATAAGGGAAGGTCACTTCAAAGAGAACTGCTGGAAGTTATTTTAGGGGTAGAGCAACAGTAAATTCGGAACCTTTACCGATCTGACTTTTCAGTTCTACCTTCCCATTGAGTTTTTCAACGGCCCTGTTCAGGATATGTAGGCCTAAACCGGTTCCCTCTATGGTGCGATTGGCTCTGAAGAACATCCTGAAGATCTTGGACTGCTCTTCCTCGGACATTCCAATGCCATTGTCTACAACCGTTATGATGATGCTTTCTTCATCGGATCGAATGATGATCTCGATTTTTGGTTTTACGTCATCCTGCCTGGCGTATTTGATACCATTTTCAACAAGGTTTTGAATGATCGCATTGACCAGTGCCCATTCAGCTTCAAAAAAGATGTTTTCCTGAATATCAACAGAAAAATCAATCTTTTCGAAATTGTTGAGGTGTTGATATGAACTTATACAGTCGTAGATCAGCTGCTCGAAATCAATCTCTTTCTTGGCTTCTGACCCGTATACCAACTTTGTCAACTTCATTAACTCATCCAGGATATCGTTAACCCGTTTAGCCTGATTGCTGTACTCAGTTAAGTATTTCAGTGCTGTTTCATCCTTGACATCCTCCTTGGCCAAATAGCCAAGGCTCATCATCGCTGTGATAGGGCCTTTCAGATCATGAGATATCCTATAAAAAAAAGAATCAAGTTCAATGTTCTTCCTTTCAATAATATCTGCTTTTTCTTTTTGTGTCTCTGCTTCACGCTCAAGAGATTTCATTTTTGTGATCACCTCGTAGCTCTCGATCACCTTTGCTGTTTTGTCATTGATCACGCTTTCCTTTTCCTGAACGTACTGGGTCATATACTTCAAAGCAAGCTCATAGTCGCCTTCAAGTTTAGCTACATCGTGAAGAAGAAGGTTTGCTTTGAATTTGATAATGATGATCTTATTCTTGTTGCTATACTGCAACGCTTTGACCAAAATTTCCCTGGCCTGGTCAAGCTTTTCCATTTGGATGTAAAGTGCACCCAACTTGTGATAGGACATGGCTTGCCCAAGTTTTTCGCCCATTTCTACATGGATATCTATTGAGTCAAGGAAGTCTTTCTCTGCCAGGTCATACTCTCCGGTTTTGGTATATACTTTTCCCCTTCCGTACAATGCGAAGGCCAGGCCTCTTACATCATTGGTTTGTCGTTTCAGTTCAATAGATTTCTCTATGAGTGCCATTGCATCCTTAATCCTACCGTGATTCAAATAGATCCCGGAGAGTGGATTGTAGGCGTTAGATAGAAGGTTTGGGTCATTCGCTTTTTCTCCGGACTCAATGGCACCCTGATAAGATTGGATGGCACTTTTTTCATCTCCGAAATACTCATAGATCGTGCCCATTGACTTCTGTACACGTGCCAGGTTGTGCCAGTCTTCATACTTTTTGTAAGTAGTCAGACAGTCTATGAGGTAAGTAAGTCCGAGGTTGTAATTGTCTGTCTTATAAAGACCTCCCGCAATATTGTATTTAGCATCAGCTATTCCGCGATCATCGTTCACTTCCTCAAAGTATTCAATGGCTTCCTCTGCAATGTTGATCGAAAGTTCGAAATCCCCGATGATCATATGATAAAGGGAGAGTTGATTCAGGCATTTGGCGGTATAATGATTGTCGCCAATTTCTTTACTTAGTTCAAGGCCTTCTGAGGCCAATTTCATACTACGCTCGAGATTGTTAATTCGCGAGGAATACGCTTCATCAAGAAGCGATTGGATCTTCGTAGTTGTTGATAATATCGTCTCCAAGAGGAGGTAGGTTCTGCGAGTTCAGTATAGAAAGATAAATTGATATTGAGATTAATGGAAATCAAATTATCAAATGATGAAAAATGATCGAAAAAATAAGGGACTTCCCTTAATACTTTTTTAAGCAAAATTCCTACTCAATGATTATTGGATCTGAAGAAACTCTGTAGAATCCAATGTCAGGACTTCTTCTTCCTTACGTTGTATTTAACCATTTCGTCAAGGATCAAAGCTTCCTGAAGTATTTCGTTGATGAGTCGATCCGGGATTTTGTTAACCTCAAATAGATCAATTCCAGCGACTTGTTTTCGACACTTGAAGTCAAGAAGGCCTTGCTCATTCGAAAGTTCGTTGGCCCTGGCAAATGCAAGTTCAACACCACCTTTTTTGAGTGGGTTTAAATAGCATACCCAGCTTTTTCGATAGTACATGGGTATCCCATAGCTAATTTTTCCCATGAGATCGTACTCGTTGACCAGCCGGGTATGCAGGTAGTTGACAATTGCTTTTTCCTGGCCTTCTAATCCCCAAATGAATTGATCGATGGTTTTCAAGGTAGCTTAAAGTGAGGGTTATAAATCAATCCAATGACATTGTTCCATGGATCCAGAAGTGTTGTGACCAATATCCCACTGCCCACATCTTTGATCTCCGTGTGTTCTTTAGCGCCCAGCTCTAGAAATCTTTTATGTTCAGTATGGATATCTTCAACTCCCCAATAAGGTCTCGATGTTGTCCGATCGATTTGATATTGGCTTTGGTTCTGGGAAAAGCCCAAGTTCATATCCACCGATCTCAAAACCCACGTAGAAGGGCTCATCGAAATACGGCCCTTTTCCAAATGCCTTTGTGTACCATTCCTTCGCTGATTCCAGATCAGGAACCAGGTAAATTACCGTTCTAAGTCCCAGAATATTCTTATTCATTTGCTATTGTTTTAATTCATAAATCAGTTCAATTACACCGCTGTTGAATTCCCGACTTGATTTCAGTTGGAGAGGTTTACTAATTGCATCATCAGAGAAAAGTGAGACCCCTTCGCCAAGTATGATTGGCATTACATAAACTCTCAGTTCATCAAGTAGTCCATTATTTAAGAAAAGAGAATTAAGCTGTGCGCCTCCCACCAACCAGAGGTGCTTACCAGGTTTAGACCTGATTTCCGTAAGCCAACCTTTTATTTCATCGCTCACAAATGAGACATGCTCATTATCCACCAGATCTTTCTTGTGAGAAAGAACATAATTCTTGGTAGTTGTGTATGGAAAATCAACTCCAAAACCCAGAATTACCTCGTAAGTTTTTCTTCCCATGATTACCGCGTCAACCGAATCATAGAATGATTGGTATCCATAGTCCTCATTATCCGGGTTTGGGAGTTCATGCAACCAATTTGTGTCACCGTCCGGTTTGGCAATCTTTCCATCAAGGCTTATAGCGATGTATGAAATTACTTTTCTCATTTAACTGGGTACCGAAGGATTGTTTTTAATCTTTCCACTGGCGTTTTCCTGGGATCACTGATATAAATCTCGTGATGATATCCTGTAATCTCCAGTTCATTTTCCTCAACATACCCGATAATTTTCATAACGGAAGGTTCTTCAGTTTCATAACTTCCAAGGTGAAGAACCTGAACACATCTTCCTTCATTGATCAGTTCAAGTTTTACCTCATCATCAGCTAATAAGCCAGGAGTTTTGGATTTCACTGTTTGCACTCCCCTGTAGTAATGATCGCCTTCCACAAAATCAGGCATTCGGATAATGATCCTCCAATTCCATTCGCTCGCTGGCGTATCAGTGAATTTTTTTTGTGCTTCAAGTCCTCCATCTATCCACCAGATCCCCTCCATTTTTGGGACAACAAAGTCCATGTCTTCCGCTTTGCAAATGAATTTTATGGCATAAGCTACGGCGTACAGCTTTTCAATTGCCATGTTGAATTCATCATCATAAGGACTGCACTTTCCGGAGATTGCCAGGTAATAATAGGGCTCCAGGTCTCTCATTTCAGGTTCGAATCCTACTTTGTAATAGTTTGGATCTTCCTTCTCAAGGTTGAGTTTCTCGATTATTGCTTCCATAATTTTTATTGTTTTTAGGATTACGAAAACAAAGAAATTCATCCCAGTGACAGCCCTATGTCACTCTATTTCAGGAAAGTTTTATGAGGTAAAAACCGCACTATGATGCTCAAGTAATTCTTGCGCATAAGTGGCAGCCAGGCCTTGTACTTCAGATGGTGAAATGATCTCAACCTGATTGCCGTAGAGCATTAGCCACCGAGCAAAGTAATCATATCGAGGGGTCACAAATTTCATTTCAAAATACCCGTCAGATAACCTTTTCTCTTCAACAAAGCCTTGGTAGTACTTCTCCTCGCCCATGAAGCGGGCAACCATAGGTGTACACCTAATCCTAACTTCTTTTGCGTCCGTACCGATGAGCGCGTCATGTAGAAAATCCAGGTAATTTGGATGCTTAGTTGGATCGATGGATTCGGGGCACACCTTCACT
Source organism: Cyclobacteriaceae bacterium (assembly GCA_965267415.1). Lineage (GTDB taxonomy): Bacteria > Bacteroidota > Bacteroidia > Cytophagales > Cyclobacteriaceae > Ekhidna. Next base: position 3,456,175 of record OZ253955.1, read on the forward strand.
TTTTGGATCCTGTCCGTCCGAAAGTCCCGAAGATCTTGCCTGAGTCTGCAATAGCCAATCAGGTGCCACCTTGAAGAGTAGAATACCATACCTAAGGGTTCTACATCCCGCTGAGTAGTACTGTCATTGTATTGAGAATAGTAGGTAATGGATATCAATTTGTTGGTCGCAATTGCCAGTTGGATCTCAGCAATATGAGAATCGGGAAATTGACCTCTATCAGGACCAGGTCTGATGCTGATCCGTTCGTCCAGGTTATCGACAAATTCTTTGTCAGAATATTTGAGCACAGCCTTGATCTTGTACATCGCCTTTCTAAATTCTTCGACTGTATGTTCGTCTGCACTTTTTTCAACGAACTTGGCTCCAAGAAGCAGGGCACTGGCCTCCTCCTTATTGAAAACAACTGGGGGCAAATGGTACCCTTCAACGATGAAATATCCCTCTCCGGCATCACCACCAATGGGAACTCCAGCTTCCATAAGTGATCGAATGTCCCTGAAAATTGTTCGCTTGCTTACTTCGAAGCGATCTTCCAATTCGTGGATTGGAACACGCGGTTTCCCCTGAAGGTGGATAAGCAAGGCATTCAGTCGATCAATCCGATTCATGATTGAAAGTTAATTACCCTCAATGAATTCTTGGGTAGATGATCTAGGATTAATAGGAAGTTTTAAGCCCTTGCTTTCCTAAGGCTTGAACAGATTCAACATCTAATTTGATGAAGTTATAACCTTCCCAGAAGGTATCAGAAAAATCCTCCTGGGCTTCATAAAAAAAGGAATCCTCTTCACTTAATAGATATCCGCCAAGTGGCATATCATTAGTTGGGGCAGTCTCATTGACTACCAAAAGCGCATTGTAGGAATAGTCTTGATCGTATTCTTCCCAGGTTCCTTTGTAAGAGACCCTAAACAGTTCATACATCCCGTTCTTTTCGAAGTATTCTTCAACCCAGGCAACTTCCTTCCAGTCACTTTTTTGCTTCAATACAGGGAAGTATTCAAGTTTTAAAATGGCAAGGGTTTCTTCTTCGATATACATTCTTCCGGAAGTGTTCCCTTTGGAGTTGACAGGCTCAAACTCTACAATGAAAACGTCATGCTCACCAATGTGACTGGATCCAGCATACACAAATTCATAGTTCTTTCGATTCTTATCACTCAAAAAAGAATCCTTTCGCCAGATGGAAGACTGTGCCATGTCGCTCGCATTTCCTTTCAGAAACATCACATGATCCTGAATTGGTTTGAAAACTTTTTTCCTTGTTTTTATTGGGCTGACGAGGATTTGATTTGATTCGATGTTAGGCGGAACGTAGATATCGACAATACCTTCGGCGAGGTAATACATCTCATCAAATCCTTCCAGGCTTTCTTTGTAATAGCCCAGCATATGCTGCCTGCTCATCTCATAATTCAGATGGAATCTGTTGAAAACATCTTTCATTAACAATTGACCTGACATGATGGTGACTTCATCCAATTCAACAGTGCTTGGGGTAAGATAGATGGTGTAGTAGTCGCGAGGAGAAGCCAGGGAGGTCTCTCCAAGTTCATAGCCCATAACGGAGATCTGTAAGAGGGAATGATCCGCCTCATCATGTGTGGATATGATGAACTGACCGTCGAGGTTTGTCAGAGTGATAACTTCATCGATGACTACATGAGCAAAAGGGATTGGCTCATCCGTCTCTGCATCCTTAACAATTCCTTTTACAGTTATGGGTTCTGATTTCAGGTAGGCGGCTGAAAAAATCAGACACAGAACTATGAGTAAACGCATTTTTACTAAATGATTACATCAAAAAACAGTAAGTAGCGGGCTGAATTGTAAAAAGAAACCTTTTACTCTTCAATGATACACAAAAAGATTGTCAATTGATAACTGAAGCCGATGAATTTCACCTACAAAGGGGTAGATGTAAACTAATTTAAATGTTCCCTTAACGCTTCGATTGTCTTTTTGCTGTTTCCAACAAAGATGTTTTCACCAAGGATGAATACCGGGCGTTTGAGAAAAGTGTATTCTTCGTGGATCAGTTTTCGATAATCTTCTTCAGTCAGGCTTTTTTCTCCAAGTCCCATCGAGCGAAACTTCATCGCCTTTCGGGAGAAGAGTGATTCGTAACTACCACTTCGTTCTTTCATCTCGTCTATTTGCTTCAAGGACATTGGCTCAGTCTTGATGTCCTGCTTATCAAAATCAGCTATTAACGGGCCTAGTTCGTCCATGATCCGCTTGCAGGTAGTGCAGGTCGAGAGGTAATAGAGTTTTTTCATTATTAGAAATCGACTAGATGGCTGATCTTTTCCTGGATCTTTTCAACACTTGGAACGACAGATTCCATCAATTCCACATTGTGAGGCAATGGAATATCCGGCATAGCCAGTCGTTCGACCGGTGCATCCAGGTGATTGAATCCTTCAGAAGCGACTACCGCAGCTATTTCAGCTCCAAAACCAGCTGTAAGTGCATCTTCATGAACGATAAGACACTTGTTCGTTTTCCGAACAGAAGCCAGAACTGCTTCTTTATCCCAGGGCATAATAGTTCTCAGGTCTAGCACATCTGCCGAAATCCCTGCAGCTTCAACTGCAGCCTCACATCGCTCACACATAGCTCCCCAGGTAACTAAGGTTATATCCGTTCCTTCTTTTAAGAGATTTGCCTTACCGAATGGAACGATAAATTCATCTCCGGGATAAGGCCGTCTCGCATACCGGTTATCGTTGAGGTTCCGATGCTCAAAGAACATCGTGGGATTGTCACTTCGCATTGCCGATCGTAATAGACCAACTGCGTCCTGCGCATTTGAAGGGAAAGCTACCTGCCATCCAATAGCATGTGCAAACATGACTTCATTTGTAACTGAATGCCATGGATCTCCAACCTTAGCAAAACCCCCAGGCATCCTAACCACAATAGGTGCTGCGAAGCGATTGGCGGTACGCCACCGGGTAGTTCCACAGTTGTTGAGTTGCTCCATTGCAGGGTCAGCATATTTTCTGAACTGTATTTCTGCCACCGGCATTAGGCCGGCATAGGCCATCCCAACTGCTCTTCCGATGATCCCTTCTTCGGAGAGACTGGTGTCGAATACCCGATCTTCACCGTATTTGCTTTGAAGTCCCATCGTCACTGCATGCACTCCGCCTTTTAAACCCACATCTTCACCAAAAACGAGCAGTTTTGGGTTGGTTGAGAGCTCATAGTCCAATGCTTTGTTAATGGCTTCTCCAATGTTGATCCGCTTTTTATCCGGATTAGCTGTTTCACTGCTTGTTGGGAACTTGTGTCCGGATGGGCGCAGGCCTCCGATTGCCTGAACTTCATCCTCCGAAAAGACAAATTTTTGTGTTTTTGCAACGTCCGGAGCTGGTCTGCTCAATGCTGCTTCTGCAGCTTTCTGGACTTCTTTCGAAGCATCTCGCTCCATCTCCTTCCAGTATTTTTCGGAAACTCCACTTTCAATTAAATGACTTTTTAAGGCGATCAACGGATCGTTTTTGAACTCATCCTTGAGCAATTTTTCCGGTTTGTATGCCTGATTATCCTGATAGGAGTGCCCATTAAGTCGGGGCACGGTTAGCCTTACCATAGCAGGACCTTTTCCAGCCCTTACATAATCTGTTCCGGCCTTCAATAATGCATGTGCCTCTACAGGATCCGTTCCACTTCCCTGCCAGATCTCCAGGTTTTTAAAGGAAGCCAGGTTGTCGGCAATGTTTGATCCGGGCGTTTGAAAATCACCGGTAACGGAGATGCCGTACCCATTATCTTCTACATAAAATAGCACGGGCAAATTTTGTGTGGTGGCTATGGTCAATGCTGACCAAAATCCATTTGTAGCAACGGATGCATCTCCTCCTAAAATCGCTGCTATCGACCCCTTGTGTTTTTTGTCTTTTAATGTTTTTGTATGGTAGGTGATGCTTTGTGCCCATCCGATTGCCGGAGTGTATTGTGAACCTACGTCTCCTGCCATAGGGATCACCACACAACCTTTTTTGGATTTTGGCATGTTACAGACCACACCAATGTCTCGTCCGTCACTATAACTCCCGGATCTTGTTAGTGGAGCTGAAAGTGCATCTTCGACTGATAATCCAAGTCCAATCATAAGGGGTCTGGATCTGTAATAAGCGCTTGCTGCATCTTTTGGATGATCGAGCAAGTTGGCCAGGATCAATTGTCCTAGTTCATGGCCTCTTGCCGAGAACTGGTAGAGGACCTTTTTTTCTGGTACCAGTTTGGTTTCTTCCAGGTCGTCCATTGCTCGTGAGATGAGCATTTTTCGAGCGATTTCCTTCCAGTTGATTGTGTTTTTTCCCGTTCTCTTCGGTGCTGTTGCAGTTTTTGACATGTTTTTACCCTTGGGGTCGCTAAGATACTAAAGCACGCAGTTTTGATGCCTGGTTTTATAGTAAACATTAAAATATTGATTTTTTAGTGTTTACTGATGTTGCATACATCAAAAAAAGCGTCTATTTTCGAGTAAACATCAAAAATTCAATTAATTAGTGTTTGCTTGAAAGTAGACATCAAATTATGGAATCACCGCTCTTTAAAATAAACCCTGATCGAAATCAACCCTGGAATGACCTGCCAGATCTCCCCATCCATGAAAAGCTGTACCGAACAGTGGCTATCATGGAGCAGTTAGGGAACGCTAAATCGGCATTGGGGAGACTACATGGCCGATCAGTTGCCATTCCTAACCAGGGGATATTGATCAATACGATCAGTTTGCAGGAGGCTAAGGCTTCCAGTGAGATTGAAAACATCTTTACGACGGATGATGAATTGTACCAGGCTTATAGTGAGCAAGGGGAGGAGGAGGGCATAAAGGGAGCTCCTAAAGAAGTACTTAGGTATCGGGAAGCACTATGGTCAGGCCATGACCACCTGATGCAACATGGAACATTTGACCTGGATTATTTTATTCAGATCTACCGGATCGTTAAGCAAACCAATGACGGGGTTCGTCCACCGAGTGCTCGTATTTACATTCGGCAGGGTGGAAGTGGGCCCAATGCTGGTACAGCGATCTATACACCTCCAAGAGGAAAAGGTATCCTGGAAGCTAAACTTCAGAATCTGCTTGATTTTGTGAATGATGATGAGACTTTTCCAGTTGATCCTTTGATCAAGATGGCGATTGCTCATTATCAATTTGAAGTGATCCACCCATTTAGGGATGGAAATGGGAGAGCAGGGAGGATTTTCAACATTAACATCCTGACTCAAAAAGGATTGCTGGACCTTCCAATTCTTTTTCTAAGTCGCTATATCATTGATCATAAAAGTGATTATTACTCGCTGCTTGCCGGAGTTACTCAGAGAGCGCTATGGGAACAGTGGATCTTGTTTATGCTCAAGGCTGTGGAGGTGACTGCCAACCTCACGTTTGATAAGATCAACGATATCTTGTCTGCCAGAGAAGGGATGATGGAGGCGATCGAGGCTGATACAAAGATCCGCAAGCCAGAACAACTGGTTCAAATGATATTCACCCAACCATTAACCAAAGTAAGCCACCTGACGGATGCCAGGATCTATGCGGAGGCTACCGCAAGAAACTACCTGAACGAACTCTGCGACCTGGGGATCCTGGAAAAGCGAACGATATCAGGACACCACTACTACCTAAATCTGGAACTATATCGGATCTTATCAGAATAATTAAATAATGGATCATCTAATTATCATTCACGGAGCAATTGGAGCAGCGGACCAAATGGAGCCTTTAAGTAAAATGCTGAATGAGCACTTTAATGTACATCCTCTTGAGCTGGCTGGGCATGGAAGAAAAAGCAGTGAAGAAGGCTTCCCATTTTCAATGGATCATTTTGTTGATCAACTAAATCAATTTATTGCCGGGTTAAATAGCGACAAGGTTCACGTTTTTGGCTATAGTATGGGAGGATTCATTGCATTGTTGAGTGCAACGGCAAACCAATCAATTGCTTCAGTATTTACGTTGGGGACCAAGTTGAAATGGGATCCTGAGATTGCTGGGAGAGAAATTAAAATGTTGAATCCAGATAAGATAGAAGCAAAGATCCCGGCATTTGCACAAGCTCTTGCTCAAAGACATGGAGATATACTGTGGAAGGAGTTGTTAGATAAAACCGCGAAGCTCATGATCGATCTTGGAGATCAACAACCGATCAATAAGGAATCGATGAGTCTGATTAGCTGTCCTGTGCATTTATGTTTGGCTGATCAGGATGAGATGGTGACCATTGAAGAAACCCTGGAAACTGCCGCTCTTATTAAGAACGTAACTCATTCCAGGTTGAGTCAATCAAGGCATCCGATTGAAAAAGTTAACCTGGAGGAATTAGTTCAAAAAATTGTTGACTTCTCTCGGTGACTATTTCTCTTTGAATTTTTGGATAAAGGCCTTAGTGAAGTCTGACGTCACAAGGTTTCCACTTACCTGTGCTCTTTCAGCAAGTAGTAGATCCCAATTTTCTGTTCCTTCCCAGAATATTCGTTTCAGGTGAGCCATTGCTTCAGGATTGGATGATGCCAACTTTTTAGCCAGTTCGTCAACCGCATTATCCATAGATGAGGCATCATCGAATATCTGGGCAAAAAGCCCTTTTTCTTTAGCCCATGCAGCCTCGTGGAATTCGGTTGCATTAATCGCCATTTGAGACATGGCTGAAACCCCCACTTTTCGCTGAACAGCCGGCCCGACTACAAATGGTCCAATCCCAACAGCTAGCTCACTTAGTTTTACCGCTGCGAACTTAGTTGCAAAACAATAATCAGTAGCTGATGCCAAACCAACTCCTCCTCCAACAGTCTTTCCCTGAACCCGACCAATGATCAATTGAGGTGTTTTCCGCATAGCATTGATCACGTTGGCAAACCCCATGAAGAATTCTTTTCCCTTAGCCTGGTCTTCGATCGCAATCAATTCATCAAAACTGGCACCGGCACAAAAGGCACGATCACCACCACTTTTCAAAATGATCACTTTGATCTCGGAATTCCTGCCTGCTTCTTCAACGGTATCTGCAAGCTGCTTTAAGATATGTCCAGGCAGGGAATTGCTTTGTTCTGTAAAGAATTCGATGGTCCCAATGCCATCATTGATCTCAAGGTTAACGTAGCTCATTGGCCCAAATTTAAATTGTGGCATCTACAAACCAAGAAGTCCGTTATTATTGTCACAATATCCATTGACATGAAGATCAAATTTCAATATCTATTTGCTATTTCATTGCTCATTCTCGGGAAGAATCTACTTGCCCAAACGGTTGATGTGGATCCTGCTGACTTTTTTAATGCGAATGAAATTGCTACTGCCAACACCGCTGCGAATGCGGATTACATGACAAAGAATGAGAAGGATGTGACATTGTACACTAACCTGGCCAGGATGTATCCAAAGAAGTTTTACAATTTGTTTCGTGCCTGGGCAGTTGCAAACGGAGCTGAGTCAAAGCTTAGGAGTAATTCGTATTACACTTCATTGGCTAAGCGATTACGATCGATGGATCCTGTTAGTTTGGTTCTGCCGGAAAGAGCCATGTATGAGTTGGCTGAATGTTGGGCGATAGAATCAGGTCAGAAAGGATTGATTGGCCATGACAGGCAGGAATGCCCGATGGGCTATTCAGGAGAGAATTGCGGCTATGGTTTTAGTCAGTCAGGTCAGTACTTTGTGCTTTTGTTGATCATTGACGAAGGAGTAAAAAATCTAGGGCATAGGGAGAATATCTTGCATCCCGATTTCAAAGGGTTGGCTTCTGCTATCAGGCCTCATGTGGATTATAAATACTGCGCTGTTCAGAATTTCTCTTATACGAATGATAAACTCAAAGCGAAAGATGAAGTACGGCGTGAAAGACGAGAAGCAGAAATGGCTGAACGGGCGAAATTGCTAGAAGCAAGAAAGGCAGAATTTGACGAAGCAATGAATCAGTGGAGTGATGATGAGATAAAAACTGCCGACATAGCTCGTTCTGCAAATTATTTGACTGAGATCGAAAAAGAACTTTATTTATACATCAACCTGATGCGGACGCGTCCTCAGAAGTTTAAGAAGCTTATCTGGGACAATGGTCCTTTCTTCGACCAATTGTTGGGAGACGTAAAGCAAACGACTCACAAGGCGCCTTCTTATAAAACAGTAGCTTCCTGGTTGACAAGGGCTCAACCGACCACTGCAATTCTTCCTACAGAAGAACAAATAACCGTTGGTAAGTGTGCAGCAGAACGCTACCTCAAGCGGTCAGGAAACCCTACAAAGTGTATTACAGGATCAGGCTTTCGTTCATGGAGCTTAAGTACTTTCTACCAGTCAGACAATTACACGGATGTCATGAATATTTTTCTGGTAGAAGATGATTTCAAGGCCATTTTTGAAACAAACGCGACACCTGTGATCTACACTGAATTTGATCAGTATGCTAAGGTGTTTCTGAAATGATCAGCTCTGATCCTTCTTTTTGATCATCGTAAGTATCGTAGCAATCGCTACCGTTTCGTTGGTTTCATCGTAAACATCAACGAGGAATTTGACAATCCCCTTAGCAATGTCATCTTTCTTTTCCTGGTCAACCTTTTCTTTAGCTGTCAATCTCACACCGATCGTCATTCCAGGATAAACCGGTTTAGTGAATCGGCATTCTTCCAGACCATAGTTCAATAGAACAGGACCTTTTTTGGCCTGGACAAAAAGCCCGGCCGCTGCTGATAGAATGAAATATCCGTGTGCTACCCTTTTTTCGAAGGTTGTTCCTTCAAGCGAAGTTTCGTCCGTATGAGCATAGAAATGGTCCCAGCTCACATTGGAGAAGTTGACGATATCTGCCTCAGTAACCGTTCGCTTAGCGGTGATGATTGTATCACCAACTTCGATTTCTTCGAAATGCTTAGCAAATGGATGTAGTCCGGGATCCTTATACTCTCCTCCATATTGATATTGTTGCGTAATCTCAGTGAGTGTAGTTGGAGAACCCTGGATCGCTGTGCGCTGCATATAATGCATCACTCCGCGTTTTCCGCCCATTTCTTCGCCACCTCCAGCTCTGCCTGGTCCGCCATGAGTCAGCATTGGCATTGGAGATCCGTGTCCCGTGCTTTCTGCGGCACATTTCTCATTCAAGACCAGTATCCTTCCATGGTGCGTTGCGGCACCTACCACGAATTCCCTTGCGATCTTATCATCTGAGGTGGTAATTGAAGAGCAAAGTGATCCTTTTCCCCTTTTGGCTATTTCAATAGCCTCATCAACTGTTTTGTAAGGTAGGATCGTACTAATTGGGCCGAATGCCTCAATTTCATGAACTTCTGAAGTTTTTAGTGGATTCTGGTTTAGGAAGAGGATTGGTGAAATAAATGCGCCTTTTTCCCAATCCGCACCCATAGCTTCTCCCTTATCAGTTGATCCGTAAACTATATCAGATGTTTTGGCCAACTCCGCGACTCGCTTGGTCACCTCTTCAAGTTGTTCTCTTCCGGCTAATGCACCCATTCGAACCCCTTCAACATCAGGATCTCCAATGGTTGTCTTTTCCAACGCCTTTCCTAGTGCGATCTGGACATTTTCAACCAGTTTTTCAGGAACAATGATCCTTCGAACCGCTGTACACTTTTGACCGCACTTAACCGTGATCTCTTTACGAACTTCCTTAATAAACAGGTCAAATTCAGGTGTTCCCGGAACTGCATCTTCACCCAAAACTGCACAGTTTAGTGAGTCAGCTTCCAGATTGAACGGGACAGAATTTTCAATGATTTGAGGAAGCGTTTTCAACTTCTTTCCGGTCTCGAAAGATCCGGTGAAGGTTACGACATCCTGGGAGTTGACATGATCAAGAATTCCATCTCCAAATCCAGCGACCAGTTGAAGAGCACCTTCGGGTAGAATTCCGGAATCAATGATTTCCTTAACCATTACCTCGGTCAGATAACAAGTTTGCTCAGCTGGTTTAATAATACAAGGCATGCCGGCTAGCCAATTGACAGCCGCTTTTTCCAGCATTCCCCAAATTGGAAAGTTGAAAGCGTTTATATGTACCGCAACACCTTCTTTTGGAACCATAATGTGATGTCCAACAAAGGACCCCCCCTTGGACAAGCCTACCATTTCCCCATCGACATGGTAAGGAAGATCAGGAAACTGTCGTCTCAGGCTGGCATTGGAGAATACATTTCCAATGCCTCCCTCAATGTCTATCCAACTATCTACTCGGGTTGCTCCTGTTGCTTTACTGGATTCATAAAAAAGCTCCTTCTTCTCAAGTAGATGGAAGGCCAGTGCTTTCAACATTAGCCCCCGTTCCTGGAAGGTCATCTTTCGCAGGGCGGGATTCCCAACATTTCTTGCGTGTTCATAGGCAACTTTAAAATCAATACCTTGAATGGTATGAATTGCAACAGGTTCTCCTGTGATAGCATGGTGCAGCATTTCACCATCACCTTCGCCTTCAATCCATTCTCCACCTATGTAATGCCTTATTTTGGGTATGTTCATTCTTAATCTTTTGTTTCGTTCCAGGTTTTGTAATCTGCGGAAGCAATCGGTCGATTTGGCTCTGCTTCCCGCAAAGGTTCACATTCCTTTAAGGTTTCCCAACATTCTGCAGGTAGCATTTGGTAAAGCTTTGTTCCCTCCGATTTCCAATCAATCATTTCATCACTAACTACCTTTATCTTTTTGGCGGGATTACCTACGATCAGACTCCTTTTCTCAAAGGTTTCATCTGCCTTTACAAAACTAAGTGCGCCAACAATACTTTCGTCCCCGATGACAGCATTGTCCATGATCACCGCATTCATCCCAACTAACACATTTTTTCCAATTTGGGCTCCATGAATGATTGCTCCATGTCCGATATGTGCACTTTCTTTGAGTGTAATAGTAATTCCGGGAAACATGTGAATGGTACAGTTTTCCTGCACATTGCAGCCATCTTCAATAACGATCCGACCCCAATCGCCTCTTATGGCCGCTCCGGGTCCAACGTACACGTTTTTTCCAATAATCACATCCCCGGTTACTGCAGCAAGAGGATGAACAAAAGCGGTTTTATGAATGACCGGTTTATGACCCTTAAACTCATAAATCATATGCTATTAGAATAAAATTTGCCTTTAAAAAGATATTTGCACAAACTACAAACAATATTTGGCCATTCGCAAAATACCCAATACTGGGTATTGGGTAGTGGTCTTGATAGACTATATTTAGCCATTGATTTCAATCAACTAATTAACTAACTATGAAAAAACTATTTATCACCGCTATTGCCGTTGGATTACTAGGTTATTCAGCTTCAGCACAGTTTCATGTAGAACTTGGTCTTAACTTCAACTCACCTTCTGGTGACTTTGGTGAAGTCTACGATCTAGGTATTGGAGCATTTTTGGAGCCTAAGTATTCAATTACTGAGAATATTGATTTGGGACTCTACCTTGGTGCTAATGGTTTTGCTGGAGCGGATATCGCAGGCACTACTGCCTCTGTTGACGCTACTTCAGTAACTCCAATTTTGGCTACAGGTACCTACCGTTTCGTCGATAGTAAAGTAACTCCTTATGCTGGCCTTGGTTTAGGTATCTACAGTGCTAGCATTGCTGGTGCAAGCGTAGGTATCACTACTGCTAGTGTAACCGAAGAAAGTACCACTGAATTTGGATTTGCTCCGCGTGCCGGAGTTTATCTTGGCAGAATGAATCTTGGTATCGCTTACAACATTGCCGGCGATATTGAATTCCTTCAGTTTAACCTTGGTGTTCGAATTGGAAACAGAGGATAATCAGTATAAACTTTTTAAACCCCCTTTCAACAAACTGTCAGGGGGTTTTTTATGCCCTTTCCAGGATAACCGCATAACCCTGACCCACGCCAATACACATAGTAGCAAGTGCATATCTTTTGTTCGTAAGGCTAAGTTCAAGAGCTGCTGAGTATGTTATTCTTGCTCCAGTCATTCCGAGTGGGTGCCCAATGGCGATCGCTCCACCGTTCGGATTAATTCGTGGATCATCGTCAGCTAACCCCAGCGCTCTGGTGCAGGATAAGGATTGAGCTGCAAAAGCTTCGTTGATCTCAATCACGTCTATCTCATCCAACGTAAGCCCGGCTTTCTTCAAAGCCTTATTAGTTGCATCGACCGGACCGATTCCCATGATTCGAGGCTCTACTCCAACAACTGCGGATGACACAATCCTCGCAAGAGGAGAAAAGCTATGTTCTTTCACCCCATTCTCAGAAGCGACCAGTACTGCAGCAGCTCCGTCGTTCAAGCCTGAGGCATTGCCTGCAGTAACTGATCCGTCATTCTTGAATGCAGGCCTTAGTTTGGCGAGGATTTCCTTTGTTGAGCCAGGTTTAACAAATTCATCTTTATCGAAGATGATCGGATCAGCCTTTCGTTGTGGAATTTCCACAGCTGAAATTTCCTTTGCCAATCGACCGGATTCTTGTGCTTTCGTGGCTTTCATTTGAGAGTTATAGGCAAAAGCATCCTGATCCTCTCTGCTGATCTTATGGATATCGATCAGATTTTCGGCTGTCATGCCCATGGAGTCCGTCCCGTAGATCTCTTCCATTTTTGGGTTGATGAAACGCCACCCGAAGCTGGAATCATACATTTTAGAATCGGTTCCAAACGCTTTGGCGGATTTGGAAATCACCCAGGGTCCTCTTGTCATGTTCTCCACACCACCTGAGATAAATACATCACCATCTCCGGTCTTGATTGCTCGATTGGCATGAATCATCGCTGACATTCCAGAAGCACATAATCGATTGACAGTTTCGCCAGGAACAGTGTACGGCAGGCCAGCTAAAAGCAATGCCATACGAGCCACATTCCGGTTGTCTTCCCCGGCTTGATTGGCACACCCTAAGATTACCTCGTCAATGGCTGAAGGATCCAACGTGCTATTTTTTGTGATCAATTCCTTAAGCACATGAGCGGCTAGATCATCCGTTCGTACCTGGCCTAGTGTACCTCCAAAATTTCCTATTGGTGTTCGGACACCATCTATGATATATGCGTCTTTCATATGTCCCATTCTTCTTGTTTGCGAAATGCAACTCCTTTAAAAAGCCCTACGAGTTCATCATCGCGTGTAACTCGGGCCAGATAATAGCCGACACTTCTTGACATGCTTTCCTTTTGACAGGTTGAGATCAATGTATCACCAGCAAAAACCGGTTTGATGTGATTAATTGAAGTTTCGATGGATACTGCTTTTTGACCATGGGAATTGCCTGCAAAGGCAAACGAGCTATCTGCAAGCGAAAAAGAAATGCCTCCATGCATTACGCCATGACCATTGATCATATCCTCCCGAACGACCAGTTTTAGTTTTGAAAACCCCTCTCCAGACTCTAGCACTTCAATTCCCAGCCATTGGCTAAAGGCATCATTAGCCATCATTTTGGCCGTGATCTTGTCTGCTTTTGAGTTGCTCATGGGTAAAATGTTTCCTTGGATCGATCCATTCTTCGAAGTTGTGGACTGCATCGATACCTGTCCTCCCGATATTCATCGTATAGGGTATCTAACTCTTTTACACACCAATTAATTCCAACCTCATCTGCCCATTTCAACAGCCCTTTCGGATAATTGACCCCTTTGGTCATTGCCAAGTCAATGTCTTCTTTGGACGCAATATTGAGGAACAAAGCATCTGCTGCTTCATTAATAAGCATCACAAGTATTCGGTCAACAATTTTTTGCCCTATTTCCCTGTCTTCGTTTGCTTTTGGATTTTCCGCTCCTTCATGGTAAGAATAGTATCCTTTTCCTGATTTTCTTCCAAGCAATCCTGCTTCAGCCATTCGTTTTTGTGTAAAGGAAGGTTTATATCGTGGGTCATAGAAAAATGACTGGAATACCGTTTCAGTAACTGTGTAATTCACGTCATTCCCAATGAAGTCCATCAATTCGAAAGGACCCATTCTGAATCCCCCGATTTCTTTCATTGCCCAATCGATGGTGGGATGATCTGCTATCCCTTCTTCATAAATCCGCAATGCTTCTCCATAGAAGGGTCGTGCAACACGGTTTACAATAAAGCCAGGAGTATCCTTTGCCAGGACGGTAACTTTCCTCCATGAGTCGACCCAGGATTTCGCTTGCTCAAGGTAACTGCCTTCCGTTTGAACAGCGGGTACAATTTCTACCAGCGGCATTAAAGGTGCGGGATTGAAAAAATGGATCCCTAGAAACCTTGAAGGATCTTCAAGAGCAGATCCAATAGAAGCAAGTGACAAAGAGGAAGTATTGGAAGCGATGAGTGTATCTGGCCGAACGATTTTTTCAATGGAGGCAAAGACTTTTTGCTTCACTTCAAGATTTTCAACAATTGCCTCGATGACCAGATCACTATTTTCCACATAATCCGACTGATCTGTGAAATCGATCCTCCCAAGTATTTCATCTCCTTGCTTTTGGTCGACTTTACCTTTTTCCACCAGCCTGTTCATTACTTTGATCAGGCCTGAAGAAGATTTTTCAAGGATTTCTTTATTTGTGTCGTTAAGTACAACATCCCATCCGGAAGTAGCGGCTACCTGGGCGATTCCGGTGCCCATGGTTCCGGCACCAATTACACTTAGTTTAGGCATTATTCTCCTTTGAAATTCGGGGTTCTTTTTTCAAGAAAGGCATTTACTCCTTCCTTATAATCGCTAGTTTCAGTTGCTTTGAACTGCCATTCTTTTTCGAGCTCAAGCTGCTCTTCTAATGAGTTTGTGAATGATTGATTCAAAACGTGTTTGGTATAGGCTAACCCTTTAGTTGGCATGTTTGCCAGCTTTTGGACTAATTCTTCTGCCTTTGCCATAAAAGTATCATCCGGGAAAACTTTGTATAACATTCCGATTCTTTCTGCTTCTTCAGCTGGAACTTTGTCTCCCAACATCATCAAAGCAGAGGCTTTTTGAAAACCAATGATCCTTGGAAGTGTGTAGGTCCCACCACTATCAGGGATCAGTCCAATTTTGCTAAAAGCTTGCATGAATGATGCTGACTGTGTTGCAACAACTACATCACAAGCCAACGCGATATTCGCTCCCGCTCCCGCTGCTACTCCATTGACAGCCGCGAGTATTGGTTTCTCTATGTTTCGCAAGCGCCTAATAATCGGATTGTAGTGCTCATCCACAATTTGTTTGATCTCCAATCCATTGTCGTCTATTGCTTCCGGAAGATCTTGTCCTGCACAAAATGCTTTACCGTTTCCGGTAATCATAATAGCTCTTATGTTTGAGTCACCCGAATAATTGTCAAGTGCTTCCTGAACAGCAAGTGCCATTTCTTTATTAAAACTATTAAATACCTCGGGGCGGTTGAGGGTGATAATGCCGAGGTTTTCTTTCTGGGTTAGTTGAATAGTCATTTAGTTAATTGGTTGAATAGTAGATGCTCGAGTAGTTAATTAGTTTGAATAGTTAATTGAACCTATTTGGTCTCTGTTTTCTTTCTTTTCAAGTAGGAAATATATCCGTTTAGCATCTTAATTAGTTCTTCATATTGACCTGAGAGTTCTTCGAAATCCTTTTGCTTAATGTATTTTTCATCCAGCGCAACAGTTAAGTGGTCATATATCTCAACAAGACTTCCTCTGGCCTGTCGACAAAATTGTATATTTTCTTGATAATGAAATCTTCCATGACCCTCAGCAATATTGGCGGTGATTGATCGTGAAGCTCCAATCAACTGATCCCTTAATCTAAACTTCTCAGAGACTGGAAACTTACTACTGAGCAAAGCGATTTGGTTTCTGAAATCTCTGCCTCTTTTCCAAACCTCCAAGTCTGTCAAACTATTTCCCATTCCACTAATTAACTATTTAACCAATCAACTAGTGGAACCACAAAACTAATGGCACTTGAAATAATCAAACGGCTCCAGGCAGTCATTGCATTTGAAGAGCGATTTACAGGCTGTTGAACCAAATTGGCTGACCAGGGAGGTATTCTGCGAGCCACAGTTTGGGCATTGGATATCCGATTCATCAGTTGGGTTAGGGGGGGCGATTCCGTATTCTTTGAGCTTTCTTTTGCCGTCTTCACTCATCCAGTCGGTAGTCCAGGGAGGAGAAAGGATGGTAGTAATTTTAAGGTTTTCGATCCCTGCGACTTTGAGTGTATTGTTAATATTTCGTTCAATTTCCAACATGGCAGGGCAGCCGGAGTAAGTCGGAGTAATAACTACTTCCACCTCGTTTTCATTTACCAGAACATCCCGAAGGATCCCTAGATCATGAATAGAAATGACCGGGATTTCCGGATCTGTAACTTTTTCAAGTAGTTGAAAGACCTGATCTCGATTTATTGGAGTATCTGTTTCTAAGTTCTCCATCCTCGCACATTTTCACCATTCGTTACCCGGGTAGGCTCTTTGAAGGAATTGCAAATCTGCCAGGATATATCCAAGGTGCTCAGTGTGCCTGCCTTGCTTACCACCTTCATGGAAGTAGCTTGTTTCCGGAAACTTTAGTGTTGCTTCTTCCAATACCTCCTTGATTTTCTGTTGTCGACGATCAGCCAATTTCTCTAAATCCACACCATAGCCATCTTCCAATGCCTGTTTGTCTGCTTCAGAAGGTTGGATCAATTCCTGGGAGTATGGCCATAGGTCAGTCAGTGCATTACTAATTCGTTCATGGCTCTCTTCCGTTCCATCACCAAGTCTGATCACCCAATCAGAGCTCCATTTAACATGGTATAAAGCTTCCTTATGAGATTTCTGTGCAATGGCCCGCAGATGCTCATCGTTGCTTTGCGAGAGTACTTCATAGAAATAGCAGCTGAATGAATCAAATAGGAATTGCCTCATGATCGTCGTGGCAAAATCTCCGTTTGGTTGCTCAACTAATAATACATTCTTGAAGTCCCAGGCATCTCGTAGGTATGCCAGGTCGTCTTCCGTTTTTCCCTCACCCTGAATTTCTGCAGCATAGCGATACAGCATAACGGACTGACCAATCAAATCAAGAGAGATGTTGGTCATCGCAATGTCTTGTTCGAGAACAGGACCATGTCCGCACCACTCGCCAAGACGCTGGCCGAGGATCAGGCTGTTGTCCGCCTGCTGTAAAACATAGTTGAACAGATTTGTATTCATATCATCTCATCTAAATACATGCACGAGTTACATGTATTTCACTTCATCCGGCAGGTTATAAAAGGTCGGATGCCGGTATACTTTGTCTTTTGCAGGTTCATAAAGTGGATCCGAATCATCCGGATCAGAGGCGGTAATGTACTTGGACTCAACAACCCAAATACTCACACCTTCATTTCTTCGTGTATAAACATCCCGAGCGTTTTGAACTGCCATTTCAGCATCGGCTGCATGTAAACTTCCGACGTGCTTATGATTCAGCCCTGCCTTGCTTCGGATGAATATTTCCCATAGTGGCCAATCTTTCATGCTGCTTGTTGTTTAGATTTCTTTGCTGCATAAGCTGATGCAGCTTCTCTTACCCAGGCACCATCTTCCCAGGCCTTGGTTCGCGCATCAATTCGTTGTTTGTTACACGGACCATTTCCCTTGATCACGTTAAAAAACTCTTCCCAGTTGATCGGACCAAAATCATAGTGCCCTCTTTCTTCATTCCATTTAAGTTCATCATCCGGGATCTTAATGCCTAGAATATCAGCTTGAGGGGCAGTAACGTCAACGAACTTTTGTCTTAGTTCATCATTCGTGAACCGCTTGATTCCCCATCGCATGGATTCTTCAGTGTGAGTGGAATCCTTGTCTGATGGGCCAAACATCATTAATGCGGGCCACCACCATCTATTTAATGCATCTTGAGCCATTTTTTTCTGTTCATCTGAGCCATTACACAGCGTGAGCATGATCTCGTACCCTTGTCGCTGGTGAAAGGACTCTTCTTTACATACCCTAACCATTGCCCGTGCATAAGGTCCATAAGAAGCTCTGCAAAGTGGCACCTGATTCATTATGGCAGCTCCGTCAACTAACCATCCGATAGCCCCCATATCTGCCCAGGTTAACGTAGGGTAGTTGAAGATGCTGGAATATTTGGCTTTGCCGGTATGAAGCTCGTCAAGCAATGTATCCCTATCTACGCCGAGTGTTTCACATGCACTATACAAGTAAAGGCCATGACCGGCTTCATCTTGTACTTTCGCTAAAGCTGCTGCTTTTCTTCTCAAAGTTGGGGCCCGAGAAATCCAGTTTGCTTCCGGAAGCATCCCCACGATCTCAGAGTGTGCGTGTTGTGAGATTTGACGGATAAGGGTCTTTCGATACTTTTCCGGCATCCAGTCCTTAGGCTCAATCCGGATATCCTGATCAATTTTCTCATTAAAATTGGTTTCCAACTGCTTAGTATCCATGCTCAATAATTTCCTATTCAAAGTTACTTAACTAAGGCCACAAACTGTTTGTTCCCTCTATACATCATAGGAGAGTTTCACCTTATCAGTTTTTGGCCTTGATTGACATGTTAGAACAAGTCCCTTTTCAAGTTCGTCCGGTTCCAACGCATAATTGACATCCATTTCAACACTCCCTTCTTCTACTTTGGCAATGCAAGTGCTGCAAACGCCCCCTTTACAAGCATATGGCAGGTCAGCACCATGTTGGAAGGCAACATCCAGAATGGATTCCTCCGAATCATATGGAAACGTCATGCTATTACCATCCAACACCACCGTAATTTCACTCTTGGCTCGTTCGTGTTTAATTTCCTTTGTCTCACCTAGCTTACCAACTGGTGAAGTGAACAATTCCAAATGAATTCTTTCTTCCGAAACACCGACATCTTGCAAAACTTCTTTCACAGTGAGCATCATCTCCTCTGGACCACAGGTAAAGAACTCATCTACCAATTTTGGATCGAAGAAAAGGTTGGACAGACTTGATACTTTGTCTCGGTCCAATCGACCATTGAACAACTCTGATTCCTGTCGTTCCTGACTCAGGATGTGGAATAAGCTAAACCGTCCAATGAATTTATTCTTTAGTGCCTCCAGTCGTTCATGAAACATGATCGAACCCGTTTTTCTGTTACCGTAGAATAGAATAAAGTCACTTTCAGGCTCAGTGCGTAGCGTTGTTTCTATTATGGATATAATTGGTGTGATACCGCTACCACTTGCGAATGCTACATAAGACTTTTTGTTTGAGGGGTCTAGAGCCGTATAAAAATGACCATGAGGAGGCATTACCTCAATGGTTTCTTCTACTTCTAACTGATCATTGGCATAGGTCGAAAACTTTCCACCTTCCAATTTCTTAATAGCAACTGTGATGGTTTCATCAAGTGGACAGGAACAAATAGAATATGATCTTCTGGTGTCCTCCCCATCAATATCTTTCTTTAAGGTAAGGTGTTGGCCTTGTACAAATTTGAATTCCTCTGAAAGCTCTTCGGGAATTTCGAATGTTACTGCCACCGATTCCTCGGTTGGTCTTGAGAGTTGGCTAACTTTTAACTGATGAAATTTTGCCATGCGTTTTTTCGGGTTCGGCAAAACTAACCAGTTGTCATTTTCCGAACGATCAATTAAGGCCTAGTTTTTCTCTGATTTTCGTCAGCTTCTCATTGGCTTTCTCTTGACTCTTGCTATTAAATAGAAAATGCTTTTCACCTGAGTCTAACTTCAAGTACGCATGATACTCAAGCCCCCTAACTGTGTGTCCCCTGTTCGTTTGTGAATACATGTTTTGGCTGGTTTTCACCTGATTTACATAGGTTTTCTCAATTGCATTGTAAGGTCTGACCTTCCCAATCTTGTATCCCATGATCCAAAGGCACTTTTGAATGGTTTTTTGCTCAGGATCTATTATTAGCAGCTCAGCCATAAACCAAATTATCGGAATAGCCAGAGAAAGTAGTATGGTAAGAGGTATTGCAACGGATTCAGGCAGGTGGATCATCAGTTGAACTGCTCCGATTACTACGATTACCACCAATAGGAACCGAAAGGTGAGCGGGATCGCTTTTCCCTGATTGATAGTAATTTTCTTCATTGGTCGAATCTACCAAACTATAATTGCATAATCGGAGTTTGATACTGTGATGTCTAAAGAGCTTCCTCTTTTTCCATTGAATATCGTGGCTTTTCCCAGCGAGGGGGTCAACCTACACATATTTGAACCACGATATAAGCAATTGATCAATGATTGCTTGGAAGAGAATTCTACATTCGGAATTGCATCATTCGTACTTAGTAAAATTGAACTGGGAACTGAGGTGAAGATCCTTGAGGTGACCAGGAAATATGATGATGGAAGAATGGATATCAAGACCCAGGGATTGCATGTATTTGAGGTCAAAAAGTTCAATAATCCTATGGGCAAAAAACTGTATGCGGGAGGCCCAGTTAGATTGCTGGAGGATCAGTATGATGCAAGTTTTGACCAATTGATGGAGTTCAAAGAATTGGTGAGTGAGCTGTTTGGGTGGCTTGGAGAAACAAGTGTTCCTGACATCTCAGCGATCCAGTCAGTATATGACATTGGCCACAAGATTGGGCTGAAAGTGGAAGAGGAGTATGAGATTCTTAAGATGAGAAAGGAGAGTGAGCGTCTTCAATTTGCTACCAATCATTTGAATAAGCTGATCCCTGCCCTGGAACGAGCCCAGGATGCTCAGGACAAAATCAAGCAGAATGGTCATTTTAAGCATCTTGATCCACTTAAATTCTAGCCGTTCAGGAAGAAGTTGAGCTCAGATTAGCTAATTTCCCATCATGTCAGAGATCACCGGATTTGGTGTTGTTTTACTTTTCATAGTGGGAGGATTGGCATTCATCGCGATTACCATGCTGGTTGGAAGGATGCTACGTCCAAACAATCCAACCCCTGAGAAACAAATCACTTATGAGTCTGGAGAGGAACCAATAGGTTCCGCCTGGGGGAAATTCAATGTACGGTTTTATATCGTGGCCCTAGTCTTCCTTTTGTTTGAAGCAGAGTTGGTATTTCTGTTTCCCTGGGCCACAGTTTTTGCTGATGATCAAATGATCCGGGAAACTAATGGTCTTTGGGGGTGGTTCTCTTTTGTAGAAACGATGATCTTTATTGGAATACTGGCCGTTGGTCTGGCTTACGTTTGGGCAAAAGGAATGCTGGAATGGGTCAAGCCAAAACCGAAAACTCCGACATTTAAGTCAAAAATACCTGCGAAAGTATATGAGGAATTCAATCGGAGAAACTGATCATTCAGGCACCTTGGGCTTGAAAACCGGAGAAGGGGGCATTATTGTTTCCAAGCTTGATGACCTTTTGAATTGGGCACGTCTGAGCAGTATGTGGCCGGTAGGATTTGGATTGGCTTGTTGTGCGATCGAATTCTTCTCTACAGCTTCATCCGCTTATGACCTGGATCGCTTTGGGATCATTCCAAGAAACTCGCCAAGACAGGCGGATGTCATGTTGGTTTCAGGCACGGTTACTTTTAAAATGGCAGATCGTGTGAAGCGTCTGTATGAGCAAATGGCGGATCCAAAATATGTGATCTCAATGGGTTCATGTGCCAACTGCGGAGGACCTTATTGGGAACATGGCTATCACGTGCTTAAAGGAGTGGATCGGGTTATCCCTGTTGACGTTTACGTGCCCGGCTGCCCACCAAGGCCAGAAGCATTGATTGGTGGATTCCTGCAGTTGCAGGAGAAGATCAGGAAGGAATCGATCTTAAGGCCTAAGGCGTTGGAGAAATTGGTAAAATCAAGAAATGAAGCTTGAAGAAATAAAGCGGCTCATCACTCATGAAGTTCCTGATTCGATTTTGGGTGAAGTCCTGGGATCAACTCCAAATGCACTGTCCGTTGATCTCAAATTGCTTCATCAGGTATGTGAATGCTTACATGCCGCAGAAGAAACCTACTTTGATCAGCTTTCCTGTCTTACCGGACTTGACAATGGTCCGGAAGTCGGCACTATTGAAGTCATCTACAACCTAAATAGCATTCCCCGAAACCTGCAATTGATATTGAAGGTGGAAGTAAGTAGGGAAGACCCGGTGGTTGATTCCGTTTCTGATATCTGGCGTGCCGCTGACTGGCACGAACGTGAAGCATACGACCTGCTTGGGATCAGGTTTAACAATCACCCTGATCTACGAAGAATATTACTCCCTAATGACTGGGTCGGATATCCATTGAGAAAGGATTATGAAACTCAGGAAATGTATCACGAAGTGAAGGTGAAGTACTGATGGAGATCTCTTCGCAATACCTGCTTGAATCCGAACCTTTAAAGTACAAGGAGTCCGATCTTAAATCGGAGGAGATGATTATCAACGTGGGGCCTCAGCACCCAGCTACTCACGGAGTACTCAGGCTCGAGGTGATCTCTGATGGAGAGATCATTTCGGACGTGGTTCCACACATCGGATACTTGCACAGGTGTTTCGAGAAACATGCGGAGGCTTTGGCTTACAACCAGGTGATCCCATACACTGATCGAATGGATTATGTGGCGGCCATGAACAATGAATGGGCTTATGTGATGGGTGTGGAACGAATGCTTGGGATTGATCAGGAGCTACCAAAAAGAGTTGAATACATCAGGGTGCTTGTAGCTGAGCTTAATCGTCTCGCCTCCCATTTTGTTGCTATTGGAACATACGGTCTGGATTTAGGGGCATTTACTCCATTTCTATGGATGATGCGTGACCGGGAGCATATCATTCGAATGTTGGAATGGGCTAGCGGAGCTCGATTGCTTTACAATTACATCTGGGTTGGTGGGTTATTCTATGACCTTCCGGTTGGGTTCGAAGAAAAAGCATTGGAATTTGTTCAATACCTGAAACCAAAATTGAAAGAACTGGAGACACTCTTGATTTCGAATAAGATATTCATTGAGCGAACAGCCAATGTGGGTGTGCTTCCACTCGATACAGCAGTAAATTATGGAATTACAGGGCCGATGCTTCGTGCCTCAGGTCTGAAATTTGACCTCCGCAAGGTTGACGGCTACAGTGTTTATCCTGAAATGGAATTTGAGGTTCCTTATGGTGAGGGAACGGTAGGAACAGTTGGTGATTGTTGGGATCGAAATTGGGTAAGGTATAGAGAGTGTTTTGAGTCGATCAGATTGATTGAACAAAGTGTAGAAAAACTATTGGGTGAACATAAGCGAACGAAGGAATTTGACCCGAGAGCGATGGTTCCGAAAAAGATCCGACCAAAGGCTCAGGATTTTTATGTTCGTGCTGAAAACCCTAAAGGCGAGCTTGGATTCTTTTTTCGATCAGATGGGTCGGATCAACCGTTTAGGTGTAAGGCTCGCGGACCCAGTTTTTGCAACCTGTCCGTATTGCCCGAAATCAGCAGAGGCCATATGATCTCTGACCTTTTTGCTATTGTTGGCTCCATTGACCTGTTGATGGGCGAAGTAGACCGATAAGATGAAAGTTTTAAGTGCAGCTCAAATACGACAAGCCGATCAATTCACAATTGAGAACGAGCCCATTGCCTCAATCGATTTGATGGAGCGCGCCTCAGAGGCATTCGTTGCGAAGTTTCTCGAAATTGTAAAGGATAGAAAACCATTAATCATTTTTTGCGGGACCGGGAATAATGGGGGAGATGGCCTGGCTATTGGAAGGATACTTGATGGAAAAGGTTGGGAAGTAAAGTGGTATGTTATTGGAGACCCTGAGAAAGGTTCTGATGACTTCAAAGCCAACCTTTCAAGAATTTTAGAATACGAACAGATCCGAAGCAAGTCTGATTTTCCCAAATTGAATTCAGCAGATATCGTTATAGATGGCATTTTCGGATCGGGGTTAAGTCGGCCAGTTGAGGGACTGTTCAAAGAATTGATCCTTCATATCAATGAAGGGGAAAGCCAGAATGTAGCAATAGACATTTCGTCAGGGCTTTTTGCTGATGAAGCTGTTGGAGCAGAACATGTGGCAATTGAAGCGGATTATACCATTTCTTTCCAAACACCTAAATGGACATTTTTCCAGCCTGAATCAAATGAATTTGTGGGTGATTGGAAAGTGGTGGACATTGGACTTGATCAGGGGGTTATTGACTCATTGGATACTGATTATGAGTTAAGTGAAGAATCAGAACTTAGGAAACTGGTACCGGTTCGGTCAAGGTTTATGCATAAAAGCAAGGTAGGGAGACTATTTCTGATTGCAGGAAGTAAAGGAAAAATGGGCGCAGCAGCACTTAGTGCAAAAGCTGCATTGCGAACAGGTGTTGGTCTTATCGAAGTTCATACAGCCAAATGTGGAACGGAAATTTTACAGTCACTTGTGCCTGAGGCGATGGTTTTGGAAGATAAGGGAGAGGAAGTCATCGAAAGCATTGAAGCAAAAGACGCGACCGTAGCAATTGGTCCCGGCATTGGAACTGATCCAAAAACAGCTGAGACTTTTAGAAAATTACTAAGCTCTTTTTCAGTTCCTTTAGTGATCGATGCAGACGGAATCAACCTAATTGCTAATGATACCGAGCTATTGAAAAAGCTTCCAAAAGAGTCAATTCTCACACCACATCCGGGTGAATTCAAACGATTGGTTGGGGATTGGGATGATGACAGAGACAAGTTGGATAAACTGATCGATCTGAGTAGGAAATATCAGGTCAATGTAGTCTTAAAGGGAGCTTATTCAGCGGTTTGTAATTCAGAAGGTAAAATCTATTTCAGTCCAACCGGAAATCCCGGAATGGCTACAGCGGGAAGCGGCGATGTATTGACGGGAATGATAGCTTCATTACTTGCTCAGGGCCTTCAACCTTTTGATGCACTTAGGTTGGGTGTATATCTTCATGGACTTGCAGGAGACCTGGCAGCTCAGTCAGTAGGAGAGCATTCCCTAATTGCTTCAGACATAATTGATCATCTTCCTGCGGCTTTTTTGTCTTGTCATCCAGTCAAGTAGACCATTTGTAGGACTTGATTACTGGTATTCACTCCATCATAACTTCAACTTAGCGCACTTTATTCGATAAGAAGTTTAGTGCATGATGAAATTACTGACAAGAACACCTCATGTTTTCCTGCTCATTACAGCGTTCATTGGAATGACCTTTTTTTCTGGTTGTGGTTCAGACGACTCGGGAGGTTCAGGAATTATTGAAGAAATCATTGATGATCTGGATCCTACCAATGATGTCATCGGATATGCATTATTTATTGAGGGCCCCATTTTGGTCAATGTAGGAGATTCAAAGACCTACTCAGCCGTATTGATAAACACCCTGGGTGTTGAATCTTCACCTCAGGTAGAGTGGTCCTTTCAGAACATACTTGGATCAGGTACGATTGCTACGGTTAGTAACTCTGGGACGTTGACAACTTCCAATGAAGGAGTAGGAGTCTTAGTGGCTAAGTATACGATTGAAGGTGAGACGATTGAGTCCGTACTACCAATTGATATTTTTACACCGGGACACTTTGTGATAACTCCCGGTGCGATTATTGGATCAGTTGGAGATGATCCTTTGCCATTAGAAGCGACCTACCTGGGGATAAACAATGGCACAGCTCCAAATGTGACCTATCAAACAGATAACTCGAGTGTTGTAACAGTCACCGATTCCAAATTGAATTTTGTTGGTGCCGGTCATGCAGTAATCACTGCTACAGCTACCAATATCGAAGGAAATCCAATTCAGTTAGTACCAGTGGTGGTCACTGGAGGTATTAATGTTCCTCTGCCTGTGACGAAGGTAGAACTGTCTCCTAAAAGCGCAACCCTGTTTCCTAAAGAGACGCTTCAGTTTGAAGCAAAGGCTTACAATTCTGAAGGAGCTGAAGTCACTGACAAAGAGGTAACATGGGAACTTATCAGTCTGGAGGAAGATCTGGATGGGAATCCACTGGAGGTAGGAACTATTACTTCAGGCGGTCTTTTTACGGCAGTTGATTATGGCCAGGCTCAGATCACTGCTGAAGTGGAAGGAGTTAGAAGTGCGGCCGGTATCATCTATGTTATCCCAGAATTCATTATAAACATTGACCCATTCACTTCTAGTCTAAGCCCAGGTGCAAGCAAACAATTCAATGCCTCTGTGTATGCAGTTGACAAGGAGACCAAATTGATCAACGATACTCCTTTGGAAAACCCACCAACAATTTCCTGGGAGCTGTTGGATTTCGGATTAGATATCTTCAACATCGGCACTACAGATCAAACTGGAAAAGTAACGATCAAGGAAGATGCGCTGGAAGGATTTTCGAGCTTTCTGATCGCCTATGCCACTGAGGAATCAGAGAAATATTACCCTGGTGTAAGCTTAATTTCAGTGGGAGTAGCACAGGAGTGTGAGTGTGGAGCAAAACTGGAAAATGCAACACAATTAATTGTTGAGCAGGATGCATTTGATATTTCACTCATTAGCTTCGATCCCGACCCCCAGATAATCGCCAATGTGCAGGATGATGAAGGAGTTGATATTGTGGATGCACAAATGAGCTACTGCTCAGGTAATGAACTTGTGGTTACTGTAGACAGTGATGGGAAGCTATCAGCGTTCGGCGAAGGGTCAGCGATCGTTACTGTGTGTCATGGAGAACTTACAGCAGAAATCACTGTAAATGTGACGTTTTAGGCTCCAAATCCAGATTTCCAGGAAATTGTAAAAAAGAATTAGACCAATTACCACTTTTTTTCGATTAAGTGTGTCTCGTGGAAAAAGCCCATTTTTTAGGGGTTAAAACCAATTAATTATTAGAATAGTACTATTCATAGGGCTTCATTAACGTTAATTAACCATTAACATTCTATTTGGATAACAAACAATCTGCAAAAAAATGCGTAATTTGTATGTAGACAATGCGCAATAAACTGATCATATCGACGTTCGCCATCATTTTTAGCCTATCAGCTATTGCTCAGACTTCTAATGGAGATTTAACTCAGGACACGCAAATCAGTGTCTATCCAAACCCGGCGGTTGACTTCCTGGTTATCGAATTGACTAGTTCAGTAGCTCAACCACAGTTCGAATTGCTTTCAATGATCGGTAATAAGATCGTCATTGAACCTGAGGATATGGGATTTGGAAAATACCGGATTTCCCTCAAGGATTTTGCAACAGGTTATTATTTCCTTGTTGTAAAGGATGAAGAATCCAGAGTCAAAACTGCACGGAAGTTTCTGAAAAATTAGGTTCTATTTCCCGGCGGCAAGATTCGTGTAGTATTGATAATACTGCGTGAATAATTGTTCGTATTTACTTGCCGCTTCTCTCTCATCATTCGCCCGGTATGCTCGCGCCAATTCATTTAGATAAAGCAACTTCTTTTGGAACTCAAGTGGATTTCTGACATTATTCTCGATATAGTAATCAAGCCACTCAACTGCATCGGTACTTGCCACCGTTGCAATGTTTTCTGCCAACTCCACCTCACCAACGGTTAGCAACATATCCACCTGCTGGATGTTGAAATAATCATACGGAATAGATTCATTTGGCATTACCTCCAGGCACCTTAGTAAGGTTTCTTTAGCTCTTTCCAGATCACCTTCCTGGATTAATGCTCTGGTAAGCGCATTGAAGGTGGACCGGGAGTTGAGACAGAACCCAAGATAATCTTCCGTATGATAGACTTCCGGATCATCCAACGCGCGCCATTGGAAGTCATTCATGACATTGTCATACATCAAATCTGTATTGACTGGAAATCCTGCCTGAGGGTTCTGGTTAAGGACAGGGAGCAATCGGTAAGCAATTCCTTCCTGGACCATGTATTGTTGAAGGTCAAGGTTGACACTGGCTAATGAGGTATTGTTAAAGTAAATCGGACGGTCCCAGTTGGAGTTAATAATCAGATCCAATACCGCTAGGTCTTTTTTCTCAAGGGCTCTTCCCTTAATTTGGAAAACCAGGCGATCCTGAACACGGTCGTGTAGCTCTTCCGGGATCATGCTTTTGATTTTGTTGGTATCAATGCCGGATATATACATGTTCCGAGTTGGAACAGAATTGTAGGCACTGATCGAAGTAGGAATCTGTAATTGCGGATGCTCTTGCTCTACTGCTTTCATGTATTGTACGGCACTGATTGCTCCTGTGATATTCGGATTTTCTACCACTGGCAGGTAATCGTTCAACCCACCCTGTTGATAATGTTTGGCTGTCAATCCAAACGGAAGTGGTTCCGATTTATAAGCAGGCCGCATCATTTGTTGGATATACCAATCCGTGTTGAAGTAACTCAGTACGATAACCCGGACATCCGTTCGATAGCCTTCAACCTCCTGGACGTACCAGAGTGGGAAGGTGTCATTATCCCCTCCGGTGAATATGATGGCATTGGGTTCACAAGATGCCAGGTAGTTCTTAGCAGCATCTACGGAGAAGTATCTTCCGGATCTATCGTGATCATCCCAGGCTTGATTCGCCATCAGGACTGGAATAGCTAATCCAAGGGTAGAAGCCAGAACGGCAGCCACTTTTTGTTGCTTCGAAATTCCTTTCAGAATGTCATAGAGTGCTAACACTCCAAATCCAATCCAAATGGTGAACATGTAGAAAGAACCTGCATAGATATAATCTCTTTCTCGAGGTTCAATGGGTGGTGTATTCAGGTATAAAACAATAGCGATCCCTGTCATGAAGAAAAGCAAAGCAATCGCGGAAAACCGCTTCACATCTTTCCTGTATTGAACAAACATGCCCAACAACCCCAGCAATAGTGGCAGGCCGAAATAAAGGTTCCTTCCGGGATTACTGGCCAGGGAAGAAGGGACATCTTTAAACGCGCCATTTATGCCAACCCATGAGGCTCCCTGAATGTCCGATTCCCTTCCCATGAAGTTCCACAGAAAGTACCTCATGTACTGGTAGCCTAGTTGATGTTTGATCAGGTAATAAATATTATCTCCGAAGCTCGGTTTTTCCCCCTGTCTTAATCCGGTAACCTCCTGGTATTTCTGGACATGACTTGGAGTGGAACTATACATTCTTGGAAGGATGGTCGTATGGTTCGGGTCGAATACCTGCTTGACTTTGTAATCTTTCTCAATGTATCGGTCCTCACCCTTCATATACACTGTGGCTCCCTTTTCATTATCGATCAGATCTGCAGTGTAGTATTGACCTTTGAAGAGTGGACGACTTCCATATTGTTCACGCTTCAGATAAGAGACGAAAGATATAATGTCTTCCGGGTTGTTTTCGTCGATCGGAGGATTGTAAGCACTTCTGATCGGGATCATCATATAGGAGGAGTATCCGATCATGATGAATGCAAAGCTCAAAAGAGCTGTGTTCATGACATATTTATTGTGTTTTATGGAGTAGTAGATCCCATAGATCAACGCTCCAAAGCAAACCACAATGAAGAAGATCACCCCTGAGCCAAATGGCAGTGTCAACCCATTCACGAAGAAGATCTCAATTTTTCCAGCAAAGGATGGAATTCCCGGTATGACTCCTTCAAGAATGAAAATGATGATAGCTCCTGACAAAGCCAGCGTAGCAAGGATCCCATTTCTTGTTGGTTTTTCGTAATACTTGAAATAAACGATCAATCCCAATACTGGAATGGCCACAAGATTCAGCAAGTGGACCCCAATAGAGAGTCCCATCATGTAGGCAATTAGGATCAACCATCGGGCCCGATCCTGCTCTTCTTCCAGATCTTCCCACCTAAGGATAGCCCACAAAACAAAACCTGTGAAGAACGCTGACATGGCGTATACTTCCGCTTCTACCGCGGAGAACCAGAATGAGTCAGAGAAGGTACAGGCCAATGCTCCTGTAAGTCCGGCTCCCATGATCACAAGGGTATCCTGTAATGATTCTTCTCCCTTTTTTACTCTCAGAATTCGCTTAGCAAGGTGGGTGATCGACCAGAAAATGAATAGGACGAAGAATGCACTTGTGATCACACTCAACAAATTAACCCAATACGCTACCTGCTCCACATCACCACCAGCAAAAAGAGAGAATATTCTACCTGTCAGTAGGAAGAAAGGAGCACCTGGGGGGTGGGGGACTTCAAGTTTGTAAGAGCATGCAATGAACTCACCGGCATCCCAAAAACTTGCAGTGGGTTCCACGGTCAGCATATAGGTGATTAAAGCAACCAAAAATGCCAACCAACCCGTGATCACATTAACTCTCTGATATCCCATGATGAAGTTCTTTAATAGAAGGGCGAAAATAGCAATTAAAGAACAATAAACGGTTTCGGTTGCCTTAGGTCAACCTTTTTAACATTTTTTTGATTTCTAGTAGACCGCTGTGTAAAAAAGGAGCCAGATTAGGAAAAACAAAACATAAGTGGATAGTACGATATAGGCCGAAATTCGGAGTTTCTTACCACTTAGGAAATAGACTCCCACTGTTAATACGGGCCAGTATAACAGTTCGAAAATATTCAACGACTTGAGAGGATAATGATATCGTGGATCAATTGTTGTATAGTCTACCAGGTTGATCAGCGAAAACGGATAAAATGCTATGTAATCCTGGTATGAAGGATCGGAATAAAACAATGTGTAATAAAGGATTTTGAAAAGCTCCGGTAGAAAGAAAACAACCTCTGTCAGCACTACAAGCTTCCACAATTGATTGAAGTATAATCGATACCCGAACATGAAGCTCCCGATCCAAAGACATAGGGTGGTCCAGGTAAATTTCCAAAGCAGGAATATGGGTACACTTAAATATTGAATACTATAGATAATATCAAATACCCATATCTCTCCCCGTTCGTTGAGTATTTCAAAGGCTGCAATCGTATCAATGATGTAGATGCGCTTGACAAAGAGCAAAGCAATATAGACAAGACAAATGATCATGAATAACCCGAACGTATTGAACTCGAACCAATCTTCAAGAAATCGTTTTCTGTATTTAGCTAATCGTTCCGTCATATAGCTTTGCGCCTCGAATGAAAATTGCGCTGACAAATATCGTTCTATGGATCTTAATCCTGTCTCCGGCACTGGGTAAATCTCAACCTGCTGACAGTGCGCATCACCTATTGTTGAACCCGGACGTTCAGATCGAGGTGACTGAGGCTATTAACTCGATGTACAATTTTGAGTTTGAGAAATCGAGAAGTCATTTCGAATACCTAAGGAAGCAATACCCTTCTCATCCCTTGCCTTACCTGATGCTTGGCCTCAATTACTGGTGGCGGATTGTTCCTAACTACAATAACCACGAATGGGATGAGACTTTTTTGGCGTACATGGATTCTACCGAGCTTTTTGCAAAAAAGTTGGAGGACTTCAATGAGATTGAAGGAGCTTTTTTTCTTGCAGCCTCCTATGCTTTCGAGGGTCGACTCTATTCAGAAAGAGGTCAATACCGGAAAGCGGCGCTGGCGGGTAAAAATTCCTTGAAGTACTTACGCAGATGCCAGGGTCATGAGACGTACAGTCCGGAACTGTTGTTTGGGGATGCACTTTTCAATTACTATGCGGAGTGGATCCGTGAGAATTACCCCTGGCTTAGACCGTTGATGCTATTGTTTCCTAAAGGAGATAAAGAAAAGGGAATTGAGCAGCTGAAAGAAGTGGCCAGAAATGCTTTTTACTCCAGGACAGAAGCACAATATTATTTGATGCGGATCTTATCGATCGAAGAGAATGATGTGAGAGGTGGCTTACAGGTAGCTGAATACCTGAACCGAAATTTTCCTGAGAATGCCTATTTCGAACGGTTTTATGCACAGCAGCTATATCGTAGTGGTCAGTACTTTCATGCGGAAAGAGCCTGCAAAAGGATCTTGCAAAAAATTGATAGCTCGCAAGTTGGTTACGAAGAGAATACAGGAAGGTATGCAGCCTTTTTTCTGGGCCACATTTATGAGTTAAAACGGAACTATCCACTTTCGAAAGACTATTATCAGCAAAGTTTGGCGTATGCTGAAAAAGCAGGAGCAACTGACAAAGGCTACTATTTTTTTTCACTGAACTACCTGGGAAGGATCGCTGAAAGGGAAGAGGATCCGGAGAAAGCGAAAGAATACTATCGAAAGGTGAAGAAGCTTGCAGGCAGGAAGCATTCTGCCTATAAGTTTGCTAAAAACCGATTGAAGAAATTGAGTTAAGATTGGAAGACCGCCAACCACTTGTCTTTATTAGCCTCTACACTGTAGTTTTTTTCTACTGTTTTTCTTCCAGCTTTTCCCAACCTTTCCCTTAACCCTGCACTCTCTATCAATTGGCTAAGCTTGTCAACCCATTCCTCTTTAGTGGTGGCAAGGAATCCATTCACACCCTCTTCAATGATGTCTTTATTTACCCCAACTGGAGACATGATCGTTGGGATTTCGAGTGCCATGTATTGGAGGCCTTTCATCGCACACTTACCTTTAGACCACTCATCGTCCGGTAAGGGCATCAAGCCGATATCCAATTCTGACAGGTCTTGTGCTTCTGTTTTAGCCTTCCACTTGATTCCTTTTATCTCTAACTCGTTATTCTCATAGGATTCATCCCCGATCAATTTAAAATAGATCCGATCCTGAAATCGATCCTTCAGCTCCTTTAGTGCAGATGAGATTGATTCAAAATGCTTAATGGTGGAAAAGCTTCCTGTCCAACCAATGCAAACTTTTTCATTAGACATTTTTTCAACCTGGTATTGAGAGAAATCAATCGTGCTGGGAATAATATGGATGTTTGAGTTGAATTGTCTCGCGTAATCAGCCAGGAATTCATTTCCAACAATGACTGTATCACAAAGTGCAGTAATCTTAGCAGTCTTAGATGGATTTTTAAGAAGGTTGAATATGCCTTGCTTTGGATTGATATCGGAAAGCCAAATGGCATCATCAAAGTCGAAAATGAGTTTTGGTTTCTTTCGGGCAAGCATTCGTTCGATGAAAGTTCCAAAGAAGAAAGAATCGCGATAGATGTAGATAATATCAAATTGATTGGCTCTTCGAACATCTCTAAGTCGCTTAAGCAGAGCACTCAATCCAATAAATACTTTTTGAATAAAACCTCCACTACCATAAAAGATCTTATCTCCTTTTTCTGAAAGTAAGGGAGAGAACTCACAGTGAATTCCGTTTTCTTCCAGGTAGTTGATGTACTGCTCATGTCTGTATCGTTGACCTGGAGAGCGGTTGTTGCGATGAAGCACAAGAAATAGGGCCTTCTTCATGACTCCAAGTATCTTTTGTACCACTTCTGAAAAACATACAAGGCCCAGATGGTGCTATGCACGTCACCTGGGTTTCTGGAAAGAAGTCTTTTTCTTAACTGTAAGACCGGCTTGATAGCAAAAACCGATTGATCTTGAAGATAATCTTTGTTGAATACGTATTCATCTAAATCGGTGAGCAGTTCATTTCTCATCCATTGCAGTAGAGGCACCTCAAAACCCTTTTTGGATCTGTTATAGAGCTCAGGAGGAAGGATCTCTTTGAAAGTATCCTGAACGATCCGCTTTCGCTGTGAACCATTGACTTTGAAATAGGTTGGAAGTGATCGGGCAAAGTTTACCACATCTTTATCAAGAAAAGGGACCCGGACTTCCAGGCTATTCGCCATGGACGTCAAATCCACCTTAGTAAGCATATCACCAGGGAGCACCATTTTGAGGTCAGCATCAAGGAAGTCATTGAAATCGGGATTGCCTGAAAGTATGTCATTCTTGATCGCTGAAAAGTCTTTGTTGTTGATTTCAGTTCCTAAATACTGAGATGGATGGTGAGTGAATGACGCAAGGAACCAATAGCGTTCTTGGGGACTTAATCTCAATAGGTCAGCATACTTGCTCAATCGGCGAAATGTATTTGTGATAGTATTTGATCTGGATTGCGGGAGCAATGAAACCAAAGGTTGCAATAGCCGAACAAGGTTGTTTTTGAATGATGATTGCAAGGATTGATACAGCGCCTGATGCTTATAATAACCACCGAACAATTCATCTGCACCATCTCCTGAAAGGGCTACTTTCACATATTTACTGACATGCTTGGAGAGAATGTAAGTAGGAATAGCAGATGAATCTGCAAATGGCTCATCGATGTAGTCGAGGATGGTATCAAGGTCATTTAGGAGATCGTCATTTGTGAGACTGAACACCTGATGTTGTGTGTTGAATTTCTTTGCCACCAATTCCGCATAGCTCGTCTCATCAAAAAATGGATGATCTCGATAACCAATGGAGAAGGTTTGCAGGTTCGGATGATGCCTGGAAGCTAGTGCAACGACCGCTGAAGAATCAGTTCCACCGCTTAAGAACGAGCCTAAAGGAACGTCAGCCATTAAGCGCTTCCTGACCGAGTTCTCAAGAAGTGCTTCAAATTGTGTCTGAGCAGATTGATAATTAATAATTGATTCCTCTGAATCAAACGACCAGAATGCTTTTTTCTCGACAGATGATCCATTGACAACCAAGTAATGCCCGGGTTCAAGTTTTTGAAACCCTGAAAGCATACTCAGGTTTCCCGGTAGATAGGTCAGTTGAAGATACCAGGCCAGGCCAATTGGATTCAGCTCCTTTGGAAGATCAAATGATAATAAAGCCTTCATTTCCGACCCAAAAACCAATTGATTGTCATCTAAATAGTAGGAGAGTGGCTTGATCCCCATTCGATCTCGAGCAATCAGGAGCGTATCTTCTTGATTATCATAAAATGCAAAAGCAAAGAAGCCATTGAGTTTGGGCAGGCAGTTCACTCCTTCCTTGATAAGTAGATGTAACAGAACCTCCGTGTCGGTTGTTGAGTTGAAATCAATTCCCTGTAACTCTTTTTTAAGTTCTCGGTAATTATAGATCTCGCCGTTAAAGCTCAATGCATACCTGCCTGATGGATCACACATCGGTTGATTTCCTTTAGGAGAGGGGTCAATGATTGAAAGCCGTGTATGGCCGAGACCAACACCTTGCTCTTCCCAAACCCCGTTGCTATCAGGTCCACGTCTGTCGAGTGTAGCAACAGCTTTTTGCAGGCTTTGACTCAAGCCGTCTTTTTCAGAAAATGATTTATAGCCTACAATTCCGCACATAACTCTTGTTGAGCATGACCTATGAGTCAAGGCAAATTAATAGCTTTGAAATGGAATAATTATAAGCTTGGGAATCCAGGATCTGATCATAACGCCCATTTACCTCATTCTTTTCACCTTATTGGCGTTATTCATTCGTCCTTATGTTACCAATGCTCAGACTAAAAGGTATTTTTTACCAGCTTTGTGGGTACGTTTTGCAGGTGCGATTGCATTGGGGTTGGTTTATCAGTTTTATTACGGAGGTGGGGATACGTTTAATTTTCATAGCCAAGCTGGTGTTATCTATGAAGCATTTATTGAAAATCCATTATCAGCATTTAGGTTGATTTTCAAGCCTTATGAATCAGATGCTGATCTTTTTGAATACACATCTCAGATGTATTGGTATTACTCAACCTCAGAATATACAGTAATTAGGTTTGCAGGTCTGCTCTCTATATTGACACTAAATAGTTATATAGGAGTATCACTCTTTTTTGCTTTTTATAGTTTCACTGGCTCATGGTGTCTGTTTCGTTCATTGTATCAAAAGTTCCCGTACTTGAAAAAAGAAATTATGATAGGGACACTTCTTGTTCCCTCTGTTATATTTTGGGGTTCTGGAGTTATGAAGGATACTCTAACACTAGGAAGCCTTGGAATTGCTTTCTACTTTATTTTTCAGTGGATAGAGAATAAGAAAACTAACCTAACAAGTATTCTTATTGTCATAGCTACTCTTTTACTGATTTATCTTCTGAAATTTTATGTTTTACTTGTATTTATACCATCTGTTGCATTTTGGTGGTATAGAAAAAACATTCAACGAATTCGCAACAGACATATCCGGCTAGTGCTTGCACCTTTTCTTGGCCTTATTTTCTTAATCGCAGGATATTTATTGGTTGATGCCTTGACAATAAATAATGATCGATATCGTCTTAACTCACTAGCTAAATGGAGTTATATTACGAGTTATGATATTCGGTACTGGACTGGAAGAGAGGCGGGTTCGGGTTATGATTTAGGCACTCAAGATGGGACTATTCTTACACTACTCAAGCTTGCACCCGCTGGAATCAATGTGTCACTTTTTCGTCCTTACATATGGGAAGTCCGAAATCCCTTGATGCTAATGTCTGCTATCGAGTCTAGCATCTTGCTTTTATTTGCAATAAGATTAATTGTGGTATCCCTTCCAAATGCTAGCAATCGAAAGTTATTAAGTCAACCATTGATTCAGTTCATGATTGTTTTTTCTCTTGTTTTTGCATTTGCGGTTGGAGTCTCAACCTACAACTTTGGTACACTCAGTCGTTATAAAGTTCCATTAATGCCATTTTTCGTGACGTTACTATTGGTATTGAATAGCTACGGAAAAAGGGTTAAGTATGGGACACGTTCTGTCTGAGTGGGCTTAATATGAAAATAACATGTGATTGTTCATATCTTGGGTTACTATTTCAGGATTTTACTCCATAAAATTTCTTAATGTATTATTCAAGCAAAAAGAGCCGTCATAGGATACTTAACCTAAAAGAGCTAATAGAGTATCGAGACTTGTTTATCATTCTGGCGTATAGAGATTTTCGCGTCAGGTATGCACAAACTTTTCTGGGGTTACTCTGGGCCTTCATACAACCGTTAGCTACGTTACTGATTTTTATTGTAGTTTTCGGAATGGCAATTAAAGTTGAGACAGAAGGAATACCATACCCTCTTTTTGCAATATGCGGTATGGCTCCTTGGACATATTTTTCATTTGTCTTAGGGCAAGCTGGTAGTTCGGTGATTGCTTCTCAAGAAATGGTGAAGAAAATTTACTTTCCGAGATTAGTGATTCCACTTTCCAAGTCTTTGGTTGGGTTAGTAGATTTTGTGATTGCTCTGGTCATGATTGTTGGGCTTATGTTGTATTACAGTATAAATGTATCATATACCTTAGTGTACTTCCCTTTGTATGTCATAGCAGGAATGTTGGCATCTTTATCTTTAGGTATTTGGTTAAGCGCCCTAACAATTCGTTACCGTGATTTCCAACATGTTTTACCCTTTTTGGTACAGTTTGGACTGTATGCAACTCCAATTGCGTATCCTTCTAGTGCAATTACAAGCAATTTGCCTGATTGGGCTACCGTCCTTTTTTATTTAAATCCAGCGGCTGGAATAGTAGAAGGATTCAGGTGGTGCTTACTTGAAAGTACTATTCCAAGCATCCAGTCTTTCATATTTGTTCCAATGACTATTTTGTTACTTGTTTCTGGCCTCGTATACTTTCGTAAGGTAGAAAGGACTATGGCTGACTTAGTATGATCATTTATGAGTGAATTGGCAGTAAGAGTACGAAGATTAGGCAAAAAATACCGCCTTGGACAAAGGAAAGCAACAGATTTCAGGAACTCATTTAAGGATGGTATCATGAGTCTATATAGAAGAAGGCGTAATGCAAATGAGTTTTTCTGGGCTTTGAGGGACTTGTCGTTTGACATAGAAAGAGGAGAAGCTGTTGGAATTATTGGAAGAAATGGAGCTGGTAAGAGCACCTTTTTAAAAGTACTATCAAGGATAACGGAGCCAAGTACTGGTTTTTTTGAGTTATTCGGGAGAGTTTCATCGTTACTGGAAGTTGGAACTGGTTTTCACAATGAGCTAACTGGTAGGGAAAACATATACTTGAATGGAACAATTCTTGGTATGAAAAGAAATGAGATAAGGTCTAAGTTCGATGAGATTGTAAGCTTTAGCGATGTAGAAACATTCTTGGATACGCCGGTAAAACACTACAGTTCCGGAATGAAGGTAAGACTAGCATTTTCAGTTGCCGCTCACTTAGAACCAGAAATATTGATTGTGGATGAGGTACTGGCCGTCGGCGATGCAGAATTCCAAAGGAAATGTTTAGGTAAAATGGATAAGGTTAGTAAAGATGATGGTCGAACTGTTTTGTTTGTTAGTCATAATATGGGTGCTGTATCTAAGTTATGTAATCGTGGTATAGTCTTAAATAATGGCGAAGTGGTGTTCAACGGTGATACCGAAGATGCAATCACAAATTATAACTCCTTGGTTGGTGATCTAGCTTTTTATGAGGATAAGAGAATAGATTCACAAAAGGACTTCCATATTACTGAGGTATCGTTGTATAATTCATCCAAGCAGAAGGCAAATGCTTTTGCTCATGATGAAGAGATATCTATACATATTGAATTCTTTGCTCTTTCGAGAAAGAGAGGGTTTAATATCTGTTTTGCAGTCTATAATGATTTTCAGCAGGTTATTTTCACCTCAGATGTACCTTTAGAAGGTTATAAAGTTGCAAGTAAGAAAAACTGGGCAGAAGCTTGTATTCCAGCCTCTACCCTTACCTCAGGGAACTATTCCTTAATGGTCGCAATTCATGACCCAGCAAAAGGTGGTGGTGCGGTTAGTTACCTTGAGTTTATCTGCCCATTTCAAGTGTTTGACAATGGGTCACATTTTTTGAAATATGAAGGAAGGTGGGAGGTTGGAAATGTTTTTGTTAATTGTAGCTGGAAGTTTGGGAATTCATGAATGCGGTTAAATCATACAAAGAATTTGTAGTCTCGTATAGGAGAGGGACTGTGGATGAGAATGTTCTGGCACATAGTTTTTACAATGATATTTTTTATAAAGAAATATCAGAGTTCAAAATAAAAAATGGAATGACCTTGATAGATGTAGGAGCCCACATTGGTACTTTTTCTTTGTTATCTGCATCACTATCCTCCAATAATCTGATAATTGGGTTAGAGCCTAACAGCGAGACATTTAAAATTTTCGAGAAAAATATCATTGATAATAAGATGGAGGATCAGATAATCCCCATAAAATCTGCTCTTACAAACAAGGATGGAGAGGTTAAACTTTATCTTGGTGATGAAAATTGGGAGCATAGTATAACGAATGATTCTTCTTCCGATTATGAGATCGTCAATTCAAGAAGCTTGAAGTCTATTTTTCAACAATTTGAGATTCAAGAGTGTGATTTGGTGAAGTTTAATTGCGAAGGGGGCGAGTTTTTAAGTGTTTTATCAACGCCACCCGAAGTGCTTGGTCGAATAAAGATGATGCTAATTCTATTTCATGAAGACATGGAAGGAGATTACGATCGAAATGATTTGGTAAATTATCTATCTGAACATTCATTTCTAATAAGATTTGCCAAATTGACAAGCAATAGAGGTTGGATAATTGCAAAAAATAAAAGTCATTATTCAGGTTTTGAAAACAAAATAATTAAAATGAAAAGGGAGTTATCGAGATTTTTACTACCCCTGCATTACTACCATCGGAGGGTTTTCAGACGAGATATTAAAGGAAATTGTAGCGAGCGATCACTACTTTAAGTTTAACTTGAAAATGAATTCTATTCAATGAAACGGTTTAATCTCAATCACGAGTATTCGGTTTCGCTAATGTCTAAGAACAAATCATTATGAAATTGAAAAGAGTGCTCGTTACTGGAGGAGCAGGATTTATTGGCAGTCACCTGGTTGAGAAACTTGTTTCTATGGACTGTGAAGTCATAGTAGTTGACACACTTCTAAGAGGTAATAAGCTGCCAAAAGAAGTATTAAAAAAAATTGATTTTCATAAACTTGATGTAAGAGATGAGGATGATCTTTCAAAGTTGGGAAAAGGAGTTGATTGCATCTTTCATTTTGCCGCCATTTTAGGTGTTGATATTGTGGCAGATAACCCAGTTGAAACAATGGATACTGAGGTTCAGGGAATGTACAGTGTAGCTCAATGTGCAATAAAGAATAATGTATCGAAAATTGTTTATGCCTCTACAAGTGGTGTTTATGGTCATAATGCGCTTGAGAAAAGTGTGACTGAAGAGATAATGATTGACCCTAAAACGAGTTATGCTATGGCCAAGCGATTCAATGAAATCTATTTAGCAGCTTTAAATGAAGAAAAAGGAATTACAGGGATAGCATTACGATTCTTCAATGTTTATGGGCCTAGGCAAGATAATAGAATGGTGATACCAAGATTTTATGAGCAAGCAAAGCAAAATAAGCCAATTACCGTTTTTGGATCAGGAGAGCAAACAAGAGATTTCACGTGGATTGGGGATACAATTGAGGGAACCACGCTAGCAGCGGAAAAAATTGAAGGCTTTGAAATACTCAACATTGCAAATGAAAAAGAATTTACTATTGGGGAACTGGCAGAAGAAATAAGAAAGATTGCAAAATCAAAATCTGAGATAATCCATATAAATGCTCCAACCAATAGATATGATTACGAGGTTGGCAGAAGATTTGGTAGCTCAGAGAAACTTTTTAGCATGGTGAGATTTAAGCCGCAGGTAGCAATAGCTGAAGGACTAAGTAGATTGTTCTCAGAATAATTTTCATCATGACTAAGGATCAACCATTGGTGTCCGTTTTGATGACATCTTACAATAGCGAAAAATACATTAAGGAAGCAATAACCAGTATACTAAATCAATCCTATCGTAATTGGGAGTTGCTTATTGCAGATGATTGTTCTACAGACAGTACCAGAGATGTTATTGCGAGTTTTAATGATTCAAGGATCAAGGTGTTCCATAACGAATCTAATTTACACTATTTGAGAACTAGAAATAAGCTAATTGGTCATGTTTTAGGAGATCTTGTCACACTCTTAGATTCTGACGATACATCGGAATCGAACCGGCTAGAATCTCAAACGAATATGTTTATTTCAGATCCTGATCTTGGTATGTGCGGTACCTTGGTCAACTATATGAGTGAAAAAGGAGAACCACTAGAGAAAGATGATAATAAACCTCTAACGTATGACGAAATAAGAAGGGAAATATCATCCAAAAATGTCTTTACCGGCTCAACTATTATGGTCAAAACTGAGATTTTGAAAGAAATAGGTGGGTATCGAGATTACTTTAACACTATAGGATACGAAGACTATGATCTCACTTCTCGTATTGTTGAAAGTCACAAGGCAATTAACATTGGCAAAAAATTATATAACTATAGACAATACCCGGATTCAACTTCAAAAAGAAACCTACTTTACAATCCATTCAAACTGCACGGGCACCTGCTTGTTCAGGAATTCATAAATCAAAGAAAGCGTTTAGGTGAGGATGCGTTAGATAGAAATGATATTCCTTTCATTATTCAATTCATTCTAAGCAAGCACATGCCTTATGTGAAGGACTCTTCACTTATATATAGAAATCTTATGTGGTCTTCTTTAAACAGAGGATTTCTTGGGAAAGCATTTACTAGTATTGTTAAGGCTATTAGCCTAAAACCAATCAGCATTGTGAATTGGAAGACATTGATTTTGTTTTTCTTGGCAGTTTTTGGGCTAATTAAGAAGTGATCGATTCAACGTACTTTTGGTAATTATATTCAGCATCAAAATACCTTTCCCAGGTTTCTAGGGCTTTCTTACTCATTTGTTCTAGTGTATTATTAAGTAGCAACCTAGTCAGTTTGATACTTACTTCTGATGGAGAAGGGTTTTTACTTAAAAGGTACCCATTGCTGTCGTTGATAAATTCAGGTATCCCACCAACTGATGTTGCTATGATTGGAATACCAAATGATAATGCTTCCATGATAGAAACTGGCATTCCTTCTGATTCACTAACATTAATGAAAAAGTCAAATGACCCTTTTCTAAGGGTCTCTAGCACCTCCTTGTTAGTAACCGTCCCTATCACATCGTAATTGATATTTTTTTTATGATCTAAGAGAGTTTCTGCCAATTCCATAATGGATTTCAATTCTGGCCCACCTCCTAGATGGACCCACTTAATTTCAATATTTTCTATCCTACTGAGAGCCTGAATAATCAAATGGACCCTTTTTACGGGAATAAGTGAGGAGCAAGAAACCAACCTTTTGACTTGGGTTGTATGGTAGTTTTGGGCTTCAACTCTTTTCGTTCCTAGGAAGGAAACTTGCATAGAGTTATACCTTCCTATCTTGTTTGAAGCATATTGAAAACCATGGTTAGATACAAAATGTACCTGATCTAAAACACTGAAAATCAAATTTCTAAATGGCAAGTACTCTATCTTGTTCCTTTCAAAGTAAATGTCATACCCATGTGCCCGACATACGGTTTTGATTTCGGGGAAGTCGTTTTTGATGATAGCCAAACCAACACTCATGTCATTACACCAGTAACTGTAAAGTACTATTCTTTCATTATGGAGCTGTTTTTCTTTGATATATTTTGAGATATGTTTTTTTAACCTTTTGCCGGTGTAGAATGATGAGACAATTGTAGATAAAATGCCTTTTTTAAAGATTCTAAGACCAAAACTCTTTAAATTCTTGATTTCTTGTTGAACGGTAGGATTTATGATGTATGCAAAAGCAATTACCTTTTCCATGAAGTTTGGCAAGTACCTCATGTAAGACAATGTGGTGGATGAATCTATGGTTCTAGGGTCAACCGATGGTTTGGTATTACTTATTATATGGATTTCATCAAATGACTTGACCAAATAAGGGTACTCATTTTCGATAAATGCCTCTGATTTGCCATATGGAAACTCTGAGGTGATGAAAAAAAGTATTTTTTTTTGCATCTACTAAATGAAAGATGGAAGACGACCCATTGTTTTCAGTTCTACTCGCAAATTACAACAACGAAAAATATCTTGATGCTGCGATACAAAGTGTTTTTGATCAAGAATATAAGAGTATTGAGATAGTTGTAGTTGATGATTGCTCTCAAGACGGGTCATTTGAAAAGCTCAAATCATACGGAAGTAAAATCAGACTTTATAAGAATGATGAGAATATGGGTGTTGGATATACTAAAAGAAGAGTATGTGACCTTGCTAAAGGTCAAATACTAGGATTTTTAGATCCTGATGACACGCTTGTAAAAGAAGCCGTAAATGTGATGGTTCAGGAGCACCTAAAACATCCAGATGCAGCTCTTGTAAGTAGCTCACACTATGTATGCAATGAGAATCTCGAAATCACGAGACTTGCTTATGGAGCAAAGCCGATTCCAACCAATGAGAGTTACTTGTCATACGGAAAGGGGATTACTGCTTTTGCCACTTTTAAAAGGGCATTTTATAAAGAAACAGATGGAATCAATCCTACCTTTAAAAGGGCTGTGGACCAAGACCTATACTATAAACTAGAAGAAACTGGAGACGTGATATTCATAGATCGTCCTCTTTATTATTATAGAATTTATGATGGAAGTGTTTCAACACACGGCAATTTGTCAAAATCAAGATATTGGTTCACTAGAGCCAAGGAAGATGCTTTTGAGAGGAGAATAGACATGCCTAATGTGAAAAACATAACAAAGAAAGAGTTGAAATCGTGGTGGAGTGTTGTTTACCTATCCAAGGCAGCTGATGCGATCAAACAATTTAGATTTTGCAGTTTCATCTTCTGGTTCGTAAAGTCTATTTCTCAAAGTCAAATGGACAGACACTTGCTATTAAAAATCAAAATATTGTTCCTTAACACTGTTTTTCACAAATTCTATTTGAGGTTTTTATCGAAATGAGAAATACTTTGATTTTGGCATATTATAGTATTAAGGACCCTGTTTTTCAAGGTGCTGTATTGCCATATTTTATAGATTTTCCAAATAAAGATCTCCACTTCACCTTAGTTACATACGA
The DNA here is from genome assembly GCA_965267415.1 of Cyclobacteriaceae bacterium. Lineage (GTDB taxonomy): Bacteria > Bacteroidota > Bacteroidia > Cytophagales > Cyclobacteriaceae > Ekhidna. The sequence continues at coordinate 3,499,727 of OZ253955.1, forward strand.
GCATAGCAATTACAAATTGACAGCAAATGAGATATCTTCTTTATCCACCTATTTGAATTCTCATAACATTTCGTGGCTCAGGTTAAGTTGGAATTCTGGCAAGCTAAAGTTGGTGAAGAAACTATATGATATGTTTCGGAGTATTGTCATTTTAAGAGGAGTTATACTAAAGAAAAAATGCGAGTATATCTACTCTGAAGGCTTTCCTGGGGCAATTATTGGTCACTACCTAACTTTACTTACCAAAGCTAAACACTTAATTCATACGTTCGAGCCTCATGCAAACTATATGTTGGAATCTGGGGTGTGGACTAGGAACTCATGGGAGTTCCTCCTTCTAAAGAAACTTGAAAAAAAGATTGCACTTAGAGCGTCGCACATTTTTACCGCAACGAATGGTATGATCAATGTTATAGAATCCTGGGGTGTTGACAGGAGAAGGTTACATCGAGTTCCTTCTTGTATTGATTTGGAAAGGTTCAAGTTTGACAATGATTCTCGTTTAAAAATCCGACAGGAAATGGGTTTGTCGAAAACGGACCTGCTTGTCGTTTACCTTGGCAAGATTGGGGGTATGTATATGGATGAAGAGATATTCGAGTTTTATAAGTTGTTGAGTGAATCTAAAAGTTTAAGGTGTAAATTTCTTTTTGTGACACCACAACCAATTAAGTTGTTTGAGAAAAGAATTGAAATGAATGGACTTGATAAGTCACTAATTAGTATAATAAATGTAACACACAAAGAGGTCCCATCTTATTTGTCCGCATCAGATTTTGGATTTGTGGCCGTTAGACAAAGACCTAGCAAAGTCTTTTGCTCTCCTATAAAAACAGGAGAATATATGGCATGTGGTTTACCTGTTATCGTTCCTAAAGGTATTTCTGATGACTTCTACGTAATGAAGGAACTCGGGATAGCCATAGTCTTAGAAAGACCTAGTCATGAAGGATATGAAAAGGTTAGGGAAGAACTGGAGGAATTTTGGGCGAGTAAAACCGAAAGCACTAGGGTTGAATGTCGGAAGTATGCAAAAGAGAATAGAAATGTGGCGAAAGCGAAAGAATTGTATGAGAGGATCATGTAACATTTATGTAATTCTTTGGCTCAACTCTCTATTACTTTTTGTAATAGAAGTAAAGGCGCAGTGCCCAGTCGCAAACTTCTCGCTTTCGGACGCTTCAGTTTGTAGGCAGCAACAATTTTCGATTATCGATAACTCATCCAATGCAATTGAATACTATTGGGATTTTTGTGGCCAAGACCTTGAGCAGACTCCTGTTGAGGACTTGAGGCTAAACCTTATGTTTAGTCAACCATTTGGAATAAGTACTGTCGAAGTAGATGGAAATTGGTATGGTTTTGTGGTAAATCGAGGAAGTGGTAATCTGGTCAGAATAGATTTTGGACCCGATTTACTTAATGCCTCTCCTTCAGTAGTTGATTTGGAAAATCCTGATGGTCTGTTGAGTCAACCCGAGGATTTAGAAATAATTCAAGTAAATGGAAACTGGTATGCACTAATCACCAAGAATCTCAATTCTCCAGATAACACAGTTATACTTGTTGATTTTGGGCCAAACATCCAAAACATAACCCCCTCAGCTTCAGATTTGGGTAATTTCGGTATCACATCAAAGATACGAGGCTTGGATGTGGCACTTGATGATAATGAAATAATACTCCTCCTTGCACCTTCCGATCGAACATTGAGACTGATTAACTTTCGTGACTCGTTTACAAATCCCATTTTAGCTGGACACATTATCAACACTGGCAATATTGGTACTAACACCATTTTCAAGTTCGACGTTATAAATGAATGTGATCAATGGTATGGTATAGCTCCCACCACTGGCAACATTAATATCTTTGATTTTGGAGCTAATCTATTTAGTTCACCAAGTTTTAATGCTTACCCTTTTGCTGACATTTCGAATACAGCGTTTGATTCAGATATTATCACCGAAGGAGATTCAACATATGTTTTTGTGTCCAATATAAGTGCCCCCTATGTTTTAATAAATGTTGGTAGACTGAGTCTGGGTGATACTCCCATTTTGGTTCCAAATGGATCTGGTAATTCCACTTTGACCAGAACAGATGTCGTTCCTTACAATGGTAGTTTCGTTTTAAATGGAGTCGATTTTTCTACAATGGAATACGTTCGAACCATATATTCTAATAATTGTGGGGCTAGTATTGAGTATAGCACAGAACAAAATCCTTTGCCAGTAAATTATGATATTGATGGCACACATGATATTAACTTAACTGTACACACGGGGGACTCATCTGATCACTTTTCAAATTCAATTAATGTATCGAATGACATAGCCCCCTCAATCTCTTTCACCATCGACCCCTCCCGCTGTTCTTCGAATGCCAATACCTTCTCACCATCAACTCCGGGGCTTGATTCTTATGATTGGGATTTTGATGGGGATGGTATGATCGATGTGTCTGACCCTACGGACGCTGATCAAATGTTTAACTATACTCCTGGAACATATACTGCTCGCCTTGAAGTGAGCGACGGCACCTGCACCAACTTTACCGAACAAACAATAACGATATACAACCCGCCACCAACACCGGATTTTGATTACCTCCCAACCACTGTTTGTACGAATACGACCATTGATTTCACAAACCTGACGAATGAAACCGGGTTCGAAACAGCACCATTGACCTATTCCTGGGACTTTAATGGGGAAGGGATGTCAACGGATAAAGACCCTTCATTTGCTTTTACGACTTCCGGACCTAAAACAGTTACGCTTAGGTCGTTAATTCCTGGTTGTGAGGATTCTTATTTTGAGGTGATCAACGTGCTTCCTGGTCCTACAGCCAACTTCTCAGCCACCTCAGTCTGTCAGGATGAAGCAATGCAGTTCACAAACCTGAGTACGGATGCGGTTTCTTATTTGTGGGATTTTGGAGATGGTTTTGGATCTACCCAGGAAAATCCAAGTCATTTGTACCTGTCCTCTGGAAATTTTAATGTGAGCCTTACGGCGACTGACTTAAATGGATGTCAGCACGTATTCCAGCAAGAAGTTGCTGTTTCAGCTGTTCCGAATGTTATGTTCACTTCCGATGTACCATGTACATCAACTGGTGGAATCCAATTCAATGATGAAACAACCGTGGCTGGAGCTAGTATTGTTTCACGAACCTGGTTTATTGACGATGTGGAGGTTTCAACATTGCAAAATCCGTTACTGACTTTTGAGAATGAAGGAATGGTCAATATCCGGCTTGATGCTGTTAGTTCCAATGGATGCCAGAACTCCTACAATGAAAATATTGAGATTTTGGAAACTCCTCAGGCCAATTTCTCTATCAACCTGAATTGCCTTGGTGAGGTTTCGTCTTTTCAGGACGAGTCGGTTCAGGGTGGTAATCCAATAACAACATGGGCATGGTCAATCATCAATACATTGACCCTTGATGAAACCAACTACAACACACAGGATATCACTCATACATTCAGTGTCGCTGGGAACTACGAAGTAATTCTTGAGGTAACAGCCCAAAACCTCTGCTCGGAAAGTATCACACAGGTGGTGGAAGTGCTGGAACTTCCTGCTGTAAACTTTGAGATCAATGGTGATTGTAGCAATGAACTCATTCAATTGTTGGATGCTACGAGTCCGGGATCTGACCCGATCGTCTCCAGGTCATGGAGCCTGAATGGAGATCCGGTTGGAAATGGTGCTCAACTTTTCTTAGAGTCACTGCCGGGTGATACGTATGATCTGTTACTGGAAGTCAGTACCCAATCGGGGTGTATTGCTTCAAGTACAGAGCAAATAGTGATCAATACTTCTCCTACTTCTGCTTTCACATCTTCCAAGACGTATGGATTGCCGGGAGAGCAAATTCTATTTACCAATCAGGCGACTGGGGAATCCTCTTCACAGTGGTTGTTGAATGGATCAGTGATAAGTAATGATCAATCAGAGGAAACAATCACATTTGATGAACCAGGGACACATGAGGTAAGCCTGGTCGCTAATAACCTATTAGGTTGTAGTGATACAACAACTGTAGAAGTGTTGATCGCAGTTCCTATAGTTGATTTGTCAGTAGGAAGGTTTGAATTGGTCGAAAATGGAACGACAGGTACTGTTTTCCTTGAGATCATTAATAATAGCAACCTCCCTATCGATGTGACGGAGGCAGTCATTGAACTTGAGAATCAGTTCACGGTGACAGAACAGATCCTTGCATCTATCGGAATTGGTGAGACTGAATTGGTTGGTCTGAATGTTGGCATCCCACTTACTGGAACAGACCTGTCATATTTATGTGTCACCTTGAACTCCCAATATAAGGATTACTCCGACATTACCCCTGTTGACAATGAAAAGTGTGTGACCGTTCAACCGAAGGTGATTGTGGAAGATCTCTTTCCTAACCCAGCCCGAGATGAGGTAAGGGTGAAATTGGTGGTTCCGGAAGCTGGAATCAGCACAATGGCCTTGCTAAATTCCTCTGGTAAAGTGGAGACGGTTGTGAATCAAAATGTTGAACCTGGCCTTAACAATATTTTCTTTGATTTGCAGACCCTTGACCCTGGAATCTATTTCGTAAGAATCACTTTCGGCGGTACTACCTCGATTAAGCGGATAGTTAAACTTTAGAAGATCTCCTGCTTAGGGACTACAACCCAATGATTGTTTAATAAAAAGATAATAATTGCTGGGTAATCAAAATATTTGGCAATACGATTAAATTTGTGAAGAATAATATTTTGTATGAAGATCAACGCCACCCGTATTAAGCTGGATGAGATAGACCGAAAAATACTAGACATCCTACAGTCCAACGCTAAGATCACCAATGCACAACTATCCAAGGATATTGGCCTATCGCCAGCACCTACTTTGGAACGTGTTAAGAAGTTGGAATCATCCGGAATTATTAAGAGCTATCATGCAATGCTTGACACAGAGCGTGTTGGCCTCAGCGTAAGCACCTTTGTTCAGGTTTCGCTAAAAGGACATAACAAACGCAACATTGATCTTTTCGTAGATGAGATCAACAATATTCCGGAAGTCATTGAATGCCATCACATTACTGGTTCCGGAGATTTCATTTTGAAGATTATTGCAAGTGATATTCAATCTTACCAGAAACTGATGCTTGAGAAAGTGTCTGACATAGAAGTGGTGGATGGCATGCAATCAATGGTGATCCTTTCTACCTTCAAAGACAGCAAAGTGATGCCTGTTCCTGAAAATGAGTGATAAAATCCTTTCCAAAGAAAAGATCGATCAGATCATCACAAGGATCGCTTATCAGATCTATGAAAACAACATGGATCATGAAGTGGTCCTGGTGGGAGTGGATAAAGGAGGAAAGAAGTTTGCTGACCTTATTGCAATTACGCTTAAGAAGATTTCCAAGAAAAACCCAAAGTGTTTTACTCTTTCCATTGATAAGGAAAATCCAAGCCAGGAAGAAATAGTGATGGATGGATCTTTCGAGAACCTGGAGGATAAAGCAGTCATTCTGTGTGATGACGTACTGAATAGCGGAAAGACATTGGCATATAGCCTTAGCCGAATCCTATCGGTCAAAGTAGAAAAAGTGGAAACCGCAGTGTTGGTTATGAGAAGCCATAGTCAATTCCCGGTTTATGCCAACTACAAAGGATATGAATTATCCACCACTATCAATGAGCACGTTGCAGTTAAGCTCGATAAAGGAGTTTTTTTGACATAAAAAACCCTGACCCCAGTAGTTAAGACCACCGGAAATCAGGGCACTAAAACGAGTTTTGGATTGAATTACCTATTCACGTCACCTGTAGGAAAACTCGCTGAAACATTATTATCAAGACTGTAAGGATTGCCTGTCAGAGTTGCAGGAATGGACCCAGCTAGCGGCTTCAATAAAAATGGAGCTGCGCTATTGTCCGGATCTGGCTCAATTGAAATTACTGCAGTTCCGTTTCTGATATCCGTTGGAAAAGTCAACCCTGTAGGGGCGTTTACCAGAAAATCTTCACCTGGATATGCTGGCCCAGCGTTAGTACCACTGAAAGGAGCATCTTCGTCTGCACCACTTACAGAGGTAAAGGTTCCTGTGGTTACAGGAGTTCCATCGATCACTACCCATCCTTCGTATTTCCATCCTGCTTCCAATGTTGGAAGGTCAAGTCCAGCAACAGGTGATGCTCCACTGTTGTCCAGGAACCAAATACCACTGAATTCCTCTTCCATAGCACCTGTTCCTGTAGGAGCTGCCACAATGTACTTCCCTGTTGAACTTGAGAAGCCAGAGCCTACTGTTGATGTAGAAAGGCTTGCTGTATTACCATCGAATTCTCCCGCTAGAATTTTCGTTGCAGCTGGAGCTGGATCACTATCAGGCACAGGCTCAATAGATAAAACAAACATGGTCGCTGCGGATAAAGAAGCAGCATCTACTTCGAAGGTTGAGTTAACCGAACCACTGCTTGAAACATCGAAAACACCTGTAGATACCGGAGATCCATCAACGATGATCCATCCTTCATACGCATAATCATCACCAAGATCTTCGAGACCTGAAATGTTTAGTGTCAGGTCAGATACAGAAGGTGTACCTCCATCATCATCACCACAGCTAGCGAGGAGTGTTGCAACTGCAACTCCTAGCACCATTGGAAGTTTGAATAACTTTTTCATTTTAGTTTTTTTAAATTTTTCTAGCTCAAATCAACGGTGAGGATGTTGCGAAATGATCACAGCGAAATAACATTTTTCGACAATGACCGAATTAATCGTAACCCACTGTTAGCCAGGTTTTTAAATCTTCATAATTACTAAATGAATGTTCGGATAGTGACATTCGTATCGAGTCTTGAAGGATAGAGAACAGCTTTGTGATACTTCTGTGATAAGTTTTGGTTTGATTCGTATCAGAGATGAAAAAAGTGCTCTTAATTGAAGACGATCAGGAGATCACAAACCTTCTTGAGATCCATTTGAAGGACCTTTCGTGCAGTGTTGTTTCAGCCTTAGACGGAAGAACTGGACTAGACCTGGCACTCGAAGAAGATCCCGACCTGATCATCTTAGATATCGCACTTCCGGAAATGGATGGAATTGAAGTCTGTCAAAAAATCAGGGCTTCCAAGACCACTCCAATCATTATGCTAACTGCTAAATCTGAAGAGATCGACCGTGTTCTTGGTCTTGAAGTAGGGGCAGACGATTACATCACCAAGCCTTTTTCCATTCGAGAATTTATTGCGAGAGTAAAAGCCATTTTCAGGAGAACTAAACTGATTGAAGAAAGTATATCCAACAACTCAAAATCTTCCATGGCTTTTGAAGACCTGTCCATAGATATTGAGAAACGAAAAGTGACTGTCAGTGACGAACGGATCGAACTTTCTCCAAAGGAATTTGAATTGCTGGTTTTAATGGCATCCCATCCTGGGAAGAGCTATACCAGGAGTGACCTATTGAAATTGATTTGGGGATACGATTTCGATGGCTATGAGCATACGGTGAATTCTCACATTAATCGCTTGAGAGCGAAGATTGAACCGGATATGGCTGAACCCAAGTTCATCTTAACTACCTGGGGAGTAGGATACAAATTCAGCGAAGAACTATGACGAAGAGAAAGACTGTAAGTAATCGGTTGATCCGTAAGATCGCAATGATGTTTTTCCTTTTGGTGCTATTGATGGGTACATCATACATTCTAACCACCATCTATTTCACGAATAAGCATTTCGAGGAACGATCTCAAAAGTTGAACGCGCAGCTCGCTAACCATCTAATTGAGGAGAAATTTCAGGGAGCATCTCCTTTTTTGGAAGATGGGGAAGTAAATAAAGCGCTCTTTGGAGACCTGATGCACGATATGATGGCAGTCAACAGAGGAATTGAGGTGTATTTACTGGACAGTCTCGGAACGGTTTTGTATTCGGTTGTTCTTGATCACGACGACCCTGAAAGTCCCGCTCCTTTCGTAGATCTTGACCCAGTTAATGAATTTATTACTTGTGGTGGGGATCGGTACATTCTTGGAGATGATCCTCGAAACACGGGACAAAAGAAAATATTCTCGGCCGCACAGTTTGAACAAAACGGAAAGACCGGTTACATCTACATCGTATTGGCGGGACAGGAGCTTGCGGTATTATCAAGGTCGTTATTATCCAGCTATTTTATGAAGTTGGGGCTCGGAGCTTCATTCCTGACGATGGTATTTGTGCTGTGTTTAGGTCTGGTCAGCTTTTGGTTTTTGACAAAGAATCTTCGCTCAGTCATCGAAACGGTAAGAAGGTTTAGGGAAGGGGATCTAAGTGTCCGAATTGAAAACCCGGAAAAAACAGACTTATCTGTTCTTGCAACCAACTTCAACGAGATGGCGGATACCATCAATCGAAACATGGATGAGATCAAATCTGTCGATAAGTTACGAAGGGAGCTGATTGCTAACGTTTCCCATGACTTACGGACTCCATTGGCCATTATCAACGGTTATGTGGAGACCTTGCAAATGAAGCATGACCAGTTAAACGAAGAAGAAAAAGGAAAATACCTGGATATAATAAAGGGAAGTTCCGAAAGACTTTCCAGGTTGATCAACCAACTTTTTGAGTATTCCAAGCTTGAAACAGAGCAAGTTAAACCTGTAAAGGAACCATTTGCAATCACTGATCTGGCTATGGACCTGATTGCTAAAAACCAGGTGCTTGCAGATAAAAAGCAGATCAAGATCGGCCTGGATTCCAATGAAAGCGTACCACTTGTTTTCGCAGACATTAGCCTGGTTGAGCGGGCTATTCAAAACCTTGTAGACAATGCGCTTAAATTCACACCTGAGAATGGTGAGGTGCGATTAGCTATTTCTACCACTCAAAAGGATGTAAAAATTGAAGTATCGGACAATGGGCCCGGAATTCCTGAGAGCGACCAGTCGTTTATTTTCGACCGATACAGGCAAGCCAAGAAGGCAGAAAAATCAGATGGGGTGGGATTAGGCCTGGCGATTGTCAAGAAGATCATGGACCTTCATCAAACAACCATTCGTGTCATAAGCCACCCTAATCAGGGAAGTACTTTCCAGTTTTACCTACCAGCGATTCAGTAATCCTTGTAGAGGTTGGGTTTCCTGGTCAGCATCTCCAGGCTCATCTCAACTAACTCCCCCATGTTGTTGCATTCCAGGAAATCCCTCTCCTCATAAAACTCACTTAATTCTTTTCTGAGTTTTCCGATGTGGGTGGTTTTTGAAAGGGTATCTTTCTTCATTGCTTGCAGCAGATCTTCAACGCGGATCTTTTCTACTTTCAGCCGATTGGAGATGTTGGAGCGCTCTTCTCGTTGATATTGCCTCACTGTTTCAGGGGTCATATGTCGAAGACCTATCTCTATGATCGGGTTGTTTTGCGTGTAATATTGAGGTAAGTAGATAGCTCGCCTTCCCTCATACGATTGTTGGTCAAAGTCTATGGCTCGTAACCGATATTCTACGTCTTCAAAGTCAGGAGTTATATCGATAACAAAATTGCTGGAATGCATGTCTCCAAGGAGCCGTACAAAGCAGCGCTCATTGAACTTCACAAATTCCTTAGCCAGCCTTATCTCGTTAATGTTGGGATTGTCAATGTACTTTTTGATAAACAACTCGGCAGGGATCCCAACAATATGTTCCTCAATCAAGGTATCCTCGTTAACAACGTATGTAAGCTTGTTGGGTGAAAGAAGGTGTTCTAATTCAAGACCATAAACCCTGGAAGCATCTGCATTCTTGATGTAGAAATAGTCGAAATTATCATTGATCTGGTTGACAACACGAACACGAAAAGGCTGGGTATTGCCATAAATGCAGACATCTATTCGGTCGATGATCAGGTGGTCCATGACGGATAAGTCTCCATCAGCCTTCATGATCGCATAGACTTTTTTCAATGCGGCATTGATCTGGGCCATATCACTTTGTGGAAAGAAGATAGTTTCCCAAAGTGTGTCATTTCCTGATTTATCATAAAGTGGAATGGAGTTGTCATACCGTATCAGGTCAGCATAGAAGATCGGTAGACTCATTTCCCGGTCATACTTTTTGAGGTATTTCCGTAGATGGGAACTGATCGGGAAGATCTCTTTTTTCTTGCTGATAATTGCCACGAAGAAAAATTAGTCAATATACTTGACTCCAAAGCGTCCGAGTACCGGATCGAGTGGTGCTGGCACAGTCTCGCTTCCAAGCATTTCTAAGAGATCAATTTCAATGTTTCTTGAAATTGTTGATATTGGTGTATCCGCAGCTCTTCCTTCAAATGGATCTTCGGTAGTTGCACCTGCTTTCTCTAGGATCATGAATACAAATGAAATGGCACTAGACATGGGTATAGCTCCCCAGCCCATTTCCTGAACCAGAGCGAAAGGAAGACAAATGATAAATAACCACAGAAAAACATTGGTAAAGTAGTTATAGTAGTAAGGAAAAATGGTGCTTTTGATCCGCTCAGCCATTCCCTGTAGGTTGTACAATTCCTTGACTACATTGCCTAACTCTACGTGGCGGAAATCATCAATGATCTGGTTGTGGTAACCTTCCTGTAACTTCAATCCTTGTGTATTGAGTAATTGCGTTGGCTTGTTATGAAAGGCTCTCAGATCTTCTACCTCTTTTTCACTAAGGTATTTCTCCAGATGCTCCCAATAGTTAAGCTTTCGGAGATGCATCTTAAGTGCATACAACCATGCGATATGCCGGTGGATCAGGTCTTCCCTCCATTTCTTAATTTCCTTTTGTTTCATCTTACCTCCACTGAAGGTTTCACTTGAATAGGAAATAACGAAAGTCCCAAAGGCCCGGCTAGCGTTGACAACACCGCCCCATATTTTTCGGGCCTCCCACCATCGATCATAGGCGCTATTGTTTCTAAAACCGAGGAAAATAGCCAATGCGCCACCCAATATGCTAACGGGTACTATCGGCAGGTCGATAGGGTTGAAAGTGAAGATCTCTCCATAATGATATTGGGCAGAAGCGACTACTGAAATCAGAACAAAAAATATGATGCCTTTGAGATTGTAGAAGGTGATCCCTATAATTTGCTTGAAAGGATTATCTGAGAATTTGATCAGCATATTAAGTTAGGTTTTGAATAAAGATTTCACTGGTTTTACTACACCATTGATGAAAACTCTCCTCGGTACTTTTATGTTTTGGAAGATATTTCAATAAAACCTCCAGGTCAAACACTTTACTCGATATTCCCGCCCCTGAATTGACTGCATCTGCCGCATTGCAAGCTTGCTCATAATGCCCCTCTACTGGAACCATTAACGTCGGTTTATCCATATACATGGCCTCACAAACCGATTCAAAACCTGCTGTTGTCAAATATCCTCGACAGGTAGCCATGAATTGAATAAATTTTTTGTCATTCAGCTGATGAAAGGTCAGGTTGGTGTCAGCCTGGTATATCTCCGGCATATCTTTCTTATCCCAAAAGCAGTGAATAGGTATGTCACGGTGACTCTTATGGAATTCTTCCACTTGTTTTGCATACCCATGATTGACCATGTAAACCAGGAAGTGATCCTGCTGTCCAATTTCCTGGGATTTGATTTCTTCGCGTAGCAGGGGAGGGACCACTACAATCCTCTTGTTTGGCTCATCAGGCAATGATTGGAATGAAAGGCAAAGTTTTTTTGTTGCTCCGTAACTAGCCAGTTTGTTCCCAAACCTCAATGATGCTTTGTCAAAGAAACGCCCTTTGGGAAACTGAAAAGAGGAATGATCAAGGAGGAACTGATGGGCGATGGCAATATGCCTTGCCTTCGATTTACGAAGTAGAAAGTATACACCCCCAAGGAAGTCGTAGAAGTTGACAATGACATCCGGTTGCTCATCTTTCTCAATTCTACTGATCTCGTTGATATTGCGTACAAAGGTTCTCAGCTTTAAGAGATTGAGCAGAATCGTTTTACCGATCTTAACGGACTTACTGTTTCGATCGGTAGCGAAATTCGGACTCTCTAGTTGAAGAATCGGAGCGTTGATTTGATCCAGGAAGAATTTTGGAAGCTCTCTTCGCCTACTTTTCCCCACAATCACTTTACAAACTTCGTGATCATTTTTGGTTAGGATTTTATACAATGAAATAGCCTGGGTCATGTGCCCCCGACCCTCACCCTGAACAATAAACAGAAATTTCATCAGTCGAAGTGGTAAGGTATAGGTGGTAAGGAATAAGTCATAAGTTATGTGGTCCTTATTCCTTACTACTTAATCCTAAGTTACGACGCAAACTTAAGGAGAAACTCAGTGCCTTCACCGATCTGAGACTTGGCAGAAATGCTTCCTCCATGGTTCCTCATGATCTGCTTGGACAAGCTTAAACCAATTCCTGAACCATTCTTTTTCGTAGTAAAAAATGGGATGAAAATCTTCTTCAAGGCCTCCTCTTCAATGCCAACCCCATTATCGGCTATACTGATGAAAACGCCACCTGAGCTGCCTTCCATAGCAGTAATTGTTAGTGCCTTGTTTTCCTTTTCATCAGCAGCGAGTGCTTGCACCGCATTTTTTACAATGTTGATGACCACCTGCTCTATTTGCTCCTTATCGATCAGTACTTTCAGATCAGGTTTGATGGAAATGTTGGCCTGAATGTTATGTTGTTCTATGTCAGGCTTGAGGAGCATCACTACATGCTCGAGAATATCTGCCACCTTAGTTTCCTCAAGAGTAGGCAATTTGATCCTGGTCATGTTGCGGAAATCTGAAACAAATTTGATTAAGCTTTCACTTCGGTTGTGGATGGTTTTTACCGACAAATAAAAATCTTCGATCTGGTCACTGGTGATCTGACCAATATCTGAGCCAGCGTTTACAAACTCGTCTAGTTCCGTTTCTACTGTGGAGGCAAGTGAAGAGATTGGAGTCACCGAATTCATGATCTCATGAGTCAACACACGGATCAGGTTTTGCCAGGCTTCCATCTCTTTCTCTTCCAGTTCAGACTGAATATTCTGAATGGATACCAGCTTGAATGCTTCACCTCTAAGTGATAACTCAATAGCGTAAATAGCAAGCTGAATTTCATCATCGTTCTTGGATATTTTGATCAGGTCTCTGCCACCGGTTTTTAGATCAGAGAATGATTGAAGTAAAGTAGGATAGGTCTTCCCAATCTGATTGATGTTCTTAATCAACTTAACATCCAACAATTTTTTAGCAGCATTATTGATGATCTGAACCTCGCCCTTTTTGTCAAATGTGATAATTCCGATACCGATGTGCTGGACAATTGTCCTTAGGTACTGGTGTTGAGCTTCTTTTTCCGCTCGGATCTCCCGGAATTTCCTTAGGATCTCATTGAATTCATGATATAGCAGATCAAGGCTTGACGAATACTTCTTTTCCGGGTAGGTGTTCGTGAAATCATCGTATTGGATGCTTTCGAGGAAATGAACGACTTCCTTATTTGAACGCTCTACGTATTGGAATAGGTAGTAGCCTTGAATTAATACCAGGATAAAAACCAGAAGCTTTGTGAAGAAGTAAGTATCTGAGTAATACAGATTAGTAAATAGAAACATGGTGAGTAGCAACAGAACTACCCGAACAATCAATTGAAATTTGAACGATTTATAAACCATGTTTTTCTAGTCGTCTGTACAAAGAGGCCCGGGTCAGACCCAACTCCTTTGCTGCTTTGGAAATATTTCCTTCGTGCTTATTGATCATCTTTTGAATCGCTGACTTCTCCATATCATCAAGGTTATAGGTATCTGGTTCAAGGGAAACAGAGCTTTCAGGTTTCTGAGCCAGGAAGAAGAAGTCATCTGGCATCAACTGACTGTTGTCACTCATGATGATGGCTCGTTCAATCGCATGTTGTAACTCCCGAATATTTCCCGGCCAAGGATACTTTTGAAGCTTTGCCACTGTTGAGTCAGCTACACCGTTGATACTCTTTCTGTATTTGGAAGCATAGGTTTTAGCAAAGTGATTAGCCAGTTTACCCATGTCGTCCATGCGCTCACGAAGTGGAGGTAGGTTGATTTCAACGGTGTTAATCCGATAGAGCAAGTCTTGCCGAAAGGTGTTATCGTTCACCATCTCATATACAGGCATATTGGTGGCACAGATCAATCGAATGTCTACTTCAATCTCCTGGTTGCTTCCTATCCTTGTTACTTTTCTATTTTGAAGCGCTGTGAGCAATTTGGATTGCAGCGGTTGACTTAGGTTTCCAATCTCATCTAAAAACAATGTTCCACCTGAGGCAACTTCAAAGCGTCCGGCCCGATCTTCCTTTGCATCAGTGAATGCTCCCTTTTTATGGCCAAATAGCTCACTTTCAAACAGCGACTCTGTAATTGCCCCCATGTCCACGCCGATAAAAGGCATGTCTTTTCGTAGAGATTTTTGATGAATTGCTCTCGCGATCAATTCCTTACCGGTTCCATTTTCACCGAGGATCAATACATTGGCATCCGTGGCTGCCACTTTGTCGATGAGTTTAAATACCTTCTTAATAGCATCGCTATCTCCAATGATGTCTTTGAAAGCTATATTGCTATCCTCCTGAAGGGTCTTGCTCGTCTGCTTAAGTTGTGTGACTTGCTTTCTACTCTTCTTTAGTTGAGACGCACTGGAAAGTGTTGCAAGTAATTTTTCATTTTGCCACGGCTTAAGGACAAAATCGGTAGCCCCTGCCTTCAGAGCCCGAACGGCCATCTCCACATCTCCAAAGGCAGTGATTAAAATCACAACTGCATCCGGATCCTTTTCGAGTATTTGCTCCAACCAATAAAAACCTTCCTTCCCACTGGTCGTATCCTGGCTGAAATTCATGTCCAGGAGGATGACATCATAGCTATCGTTGTTTACCAGAAAAGGGATCTTTCGGGGGTCCTTCTCGATCACAACTTCTTTGATATGTTTCTTTAGCAACATCTTGGCTGCCAATAACACATCTTCATCATCGTCTATAATCAGGATTTTATCAATTGTTTGTTCCACGGTTTAAGTTTTTTGTCTTCAAATGCTACAACTATGCCAATTGGCAAAACAGGGACTGGAAGCATCCAGCCGCACTCTCAAAGGTAATCCTATGTACGAATATGAACACCAAGTCTTTGTATTTTGTAGCATTTTCGGACATACCAATAGAGGAGAAATTCTATTGTCTGGTTGCACCACTTGTCAAGAAATATAAATGAGGAGTCCGGCATTGATAATGTCTGCCTTTTTACACCTTCAAAGAAGTAATGCTGATTGCTTTTTTTTCATGCTAATTTTTCGTATACTTGAAACAATTAGTCCTTTTTATTTTGAGTTTTTGACCTTTGGGTTCAGGAAGAGTTTTTCTCCTGAACCTTTTTTTTGTTAAAAACCGAAGCAATAATGAGCATAGGTTTTGTGCTCGAATTTGAACACTTTTCTGTTCCAAACTGTACAGCCCTAAATTTCCTGGCACGCATCAAATTTTTCTAATAGCCTGTTTATTAGCTAGTTAGCATTAATGGCATCCTTATTGGCATACCGTGACCGGAAACCTAAAAATGACCAATGGATCGAAAAATCAAAAAGAAAAAATGGACTCCTAAGAAGATCCTTATTTATTCAGTGTCCGGTGTACTCGTATTCTTTATCGTTTACAGCTTCCTGATGTCAGGAGGTGGAGCCCGGTTGAATGTCGAAAGGAATAAGATCAACATCGCCACCGTTCAGGAGGGTGAATTCAGGGAATTTATTCCTGTGGATGGGAACGTTTTGCCGATCAAGACCATCCGGCTTGATGCAATTGAGGGAGGTGTTGTCGCTACAAAATTTTATGAAGGTGGTATTCTTCTCGAAAAGGGAGATACAATTTTGACTCTCGCCAATAATGACCTTATTCAAAGTTTTGTTAGGGAAGAAACACAAGCATCTATTCTTGTAAACAACCTTGAAAATACCAAATTGAACCTTCAGAGGAATCAATTTGACCTTAGAAGAAACCTTATCGAATTGGATTACCAAATTGATGCAGCCAGGGATGCTTATGAGCGTGGTAAGAAGTTATATGAAGATAAGATCATTTCAGAACAGGAATTTTTGAACCTTGAGCGAGAGTACAACAGGCTGGTCGATAATAGAGAGATTCAAATAGAAACTAACCGTTTTGACTCTCTGAATGCAAGACTACAGATCAAGCAAACAGAAGAAACACTTGTTAGAACCAGGAACAACCTGGATATGATCAAGAAGAATTTGGAGAACCTTTACATCAAGGCTCCTATATCAGGAAGACTGTCAACTGTTAACGTGGAAGTTGGTGAATCAATAGCCACTGGACAGAACATTGGACAGATCGATGACCTCAATGGATTTAAGGTTCGTGCAACTATTGACGAACATTATATATCTAGAATATATGAGGGACTTGGTGGAAGCTTCTCATTTGCAGGGGGCGATTACGACCTGGAGATCACTAAAGTGTATCCGGAAGTAAACAACGGCCTGTTTGAGGTAGACATGGCATTTAGTGATACGATCCCAAATGGAATAAGAAGGGGACAGACATTGCAAATTCGTTTGCAGTTGAGCGAGAATATCACAGCCATTCAGATCCCAAGAGGAAGTTTCTATCAAACTACTGGCGGTAACTGGATTTTTGTGGTCAGTGGTGATGAATCCTCAGCGGAGCGAAGAGATATTCGTCTGGGTAGACAAAACCCTCGATACTACGAAGTTGTAGAAGGGTTGCAACCTGGAGAGAAAGTTGTTGTCTCTTCTTACAGGGGGTATGAAGACAAGGATATACTTGTCATAAAGTAACTATTGGAATTATTGAAAGTATTTAAACAAGGAAAACTAATAATCGAACTCAAAGATTTAAACTCGAAATCATGGAAAACGCTAAAGCACTAATCAACACCAAAGGACTTAAGAAGTTCTACTATACGGATGAGATTGAGACCACAGCACTTGCTGGTGTGGATCTTGAGATCAAAGAGGGGGAGTTTGTGGCGATCATGGGTCCTTCTGGATGTGGTAAATCAACACTTCTTAACATCATTGGACTTTTGGATAATCCTTCTGAAGGTGAGTTTCATTTCACCGACCAGGAGATCTCCGGGTACAATGAAAGAAAAAGGGCTGACTTAAGAAAAGCGAACATCGGATTCGTATTCCAAAGCTTCAACCTAATCGATGAGTTGACTGTCTTTGAAAACATTGAATTACCGTTGATCTATTTGAAGTACTCTTCTTCTGAAAGAAAGAAAAGAGTGGAGGAAGTGATGGAGCATATGAAGATCATGCACCGAAGAAACCACTTCCCACAGCAGCTTTCAGGTGGTCAGCAGCAGCGTGTTGCAATCTCAAGAGCAGTTGTTGCCAAACCTAAGCTGATCCTTGCGGATGAGCCGACAGGAAACCTGGATTCTGCAAATGGTCAGGAGGTTATGAACTTATTGACTGAATTGAATGAGGCTGGTACTACCGTGATCATGGTGACTCACTCACCAATCGATGCGGAATACGCTCACCGCGTCATTCACTTATTTGATGGTCAGATTGTTTCTGAGAACATCAATACCAAGGATAACGCTTTAGTATAATCTATATATGCTACCCTGGGACACCCCGCCTTTATGGCGGGGCAGTCTCAACTATGCCTGAACATTATGAAAACCTTAGCTTTTACACTTCTAACTGCAGTTTCATTTTTGACTTTTGGTCAAGGAGAAACCACTACTCTTACGCTTGATGAATGCATCGATCACGCGTTGAGAAATAATATTGATTTGAAACGTGCGAAAAATAATGAGTTGATCGCTCGTGCCAACAAAGTTCAGGCAATGATGAATTTTTTGCCGACGTTGACAGCTGGTATCAATTACGATTACTTCTTTGGTAACTTCTTTGATCAGAACGCTGCTCGTCAGGTATCGGAAACTACAAACAGTTCATTCCCCAACCTATCTACGAACCTGATCATCTTTAATGGGTTTAACAATCAGTATACTTTAAAGCGAAGGATCCAGGAGCAGAATGCGGCTAGAGCCGGAGTTGAGGATGCAGAACTCAATGTGAAGGCAAACACCCTATCCGCATATCTAAATGCGGTTTTAAGTAAGGAAAACTTGAGAATAGCTTCTGACAGAGTTGAACTTCTGGAGGCGCAATTAGATCGAGAGGAAAAACGCGTATCAGTAGGAGTCGGAAGCCTTGATGCGGTCTACAACCTTCGCTCTCAGCTTTCCAATGAGCGGATTAACCTAACCACAGCTGAAAACACCGTGAGAACCAATATGCTGATCCTTATTCAGGCAATGCAATTGGACCCAACAGAAGCTAATTACGATATAGCCGGCATGGATATACCGGATGAAAATTTGCTCGTTGAAGTGGACCCGTTTGATGAAGTTTTATCTGCATCTTATCAGGTAAACCCTGGTTTGAAGAGTGCAGATGCCAATAAAACAGCAGCTCGCTATTTGGCAAAAGCCACAGCAGCTTCAAGATTTCCTACCTTATCTGCATTTGGAAGGTTAGGATCCAACTATTCATCAAACGGAGCACGGAATCCTGCAACAGGAGAGTTTGAAGAAAACGCCACTTTTGGAACGCAGCTGGATTACAACCAATTCGAATACATCAACTTCTCACTAAACATTCCGATTTTCAATCGATTCCAGACAAAAAGAGATATCCAGGTGAACAAAATTGGCTACCTAAATGCTGATTTGGATTATCAACAGGCAGAGAATACAATCACCAATGCTGTTCAGCAAGCTTATTTGAACGTATTGAATGCTCAAACATCTTACACTACTGCAAGAGAAAATCTCGATGCGCAGACAGCCAACTTTGAGTTCATTAAAAAAAGATTTGAAACTGGAAATACAGATTTCTACTCTTACCTGGAGAGTTTGAACAACAAGAATAACGCTGAGGTGCAGTTAGTGAATGGAAAGTATAACATTTTGCTAACGAAGCGTATCCTGGATCTTTATAGAGGAAACTGAGCTAGTTCAAATACCAATTCCATTTCTCAAAGAATTTAATTGACGGTCACATCAGTTTCACACTGATCATCAACAGGACAATTTTTATGAGCAAGGACAAAGAATTGACCATCCTCTGATAAGAATTGAGATAAGCTTTGAATCCTGTGAATATCGTTGGCAATCAAAGTAGCAGGATCTGAATTACCGAATAGTTCTTCGCACCTGTTTCTTGATTCAGAAAAAGGTGCCCCATTCCAAAGGTTAACCGCATTATTTATTGGTGCGAAACTCTCAAGTAACGAAAACGAAGGAGATGGAGCAGAGTTATTATGCTCATCGATAAAGGCAATATCAACAGATATATAATTGATAAACATCCTGTCAGAAATGAAATCAATTCTTGCATATTCGGTACAAGGATCTATTGCGTGGTAGAATAATACATCAGCCATTTCTTCTATCTCTATACCAACATCATGAAGTTCTGAAGGATCCGAAGGAAGGAGTTCAAAACCAAGTTCATTATGTTCTTCAATCTCAGTAAATGGGTAACACTGCTTATGTACCCTGAAGTCAGGATGTGAAGACTCAAAGCAGTACATCTGATATTCGGAAGGTATTGTAATAGACTTTTCTCCGGTGATGAGATCGAATGTGTGTTCCCATTGAGTAGTTCCATCGGCATCCATCGCTCGGACACTGAGATCATAGTTCAAATCTCCTGCTGGTGGATTAAGCGCAACGTATGAGGTATTGACATTAATTCTATGATATCCAACGATGTTCAAAGTGAATGATGTATAGCCATATTCTTCTGGCGTAGATCCTTCTTCGATCAAAATTACCTCCGGAGATAAAGTGGTTTCTTTTTCTGCCTCCACCACGAAATCAATGGGTAGCGGGTTATCGACTAAATGTGCATAGTCAGACCCTTCTTTTGGGCTGACATAAATTGACTGATCGTTATTGTCAAGCACGATGAAAGTTTCAAGTGTGTACCTTCCAACCAACAGTTCAAGTGGAGAACTAGCGTAAGAATCTCCCAGGGCGGTAAGGGTTAATTCACCAGAGATCTCCTCTCCTTCGGAATCAAGCGAATAGGATATCTTGGAAGGGGTGGGGAGATCCACATTTCCATCTATGGTTATTGGTCCGGTAAATTGAAAACTCACGCTTCCATTTTCCACAGGTGATTCGTTATCACTATTGTTGTCACATCCGACTAGAAAAAGAGCCAGTGAAACGATCACCGACTTTGTGAGAAGACTGGTTTTCAGCATGGTTGTTTTGTTTAGTCTCCTAATTAAGGAGTGTTCGTTGGATGTTCAGGGAAAAAGGAGTAGACAAAATGGTGACAGTCGATGAATTGTTTCAGGTAAGGCTGAATAAACCTGATCTCACTAGTCGATGGAGTAAAAGGATAGAGACGTTTGATTTAGTGTTGCAAACCCGGATGCTAGCTTAAGAATGGCATTCTTTGGACCTGGAAACTCTACTACTTCGGTTATCGAAGACTTATAGGGGTCCACTTTAGCCAAGCCGAAATCATACGTAACAAGTAACTCATCTTTATACGCCTGGACATACGTACAATCCTTGAGATCAAAATTGGAGAGGTAATTCCCAAACAGATCAAAAACATGTAATCCGTTTTCATCTGCTATCAAAACAAGATTTTGGATAGCTCGCATGAAGTTGATAGAATCTCCCAGCTCAACCTGTATTTCATGAATGATTGATTTTCGAAGGGGATCTATCTTAATTAATCGTTGAGGGTTGTTCTCAAGTATCCAAAAAGAACCGTCTGGTGTATTGCATGCGAGATTAGCAAAGTATAGATTAAAATCTGCGATTGGATATTGACGTGGAACGGAAGTAAAGCGATCAAGCAAATGGATTTGCTGAATGTCCCGGTAAAAGAGAAAGATTTTTCGATTATTAAATGCCTCCGCCAACGTAATTGGTGATCGATTGGGGAGTGAATAAACCTCCACCTGCTCGCCCTTGTTTGTAAACTTCTTTAAATGGCCAGTTGAAAAACCAATGTAAAGATTACCTTCAGAGTCAATGGAAATAGAGGTAGCTTCCTCAACCAATTTAACTTCGGAAATCTTAGACCAATCCTGACCTTGAGTCAGTAATGGAAATAAGAGGCTAACGGTCAAAAGTTTTAAGATGCTCACCTTGCTCATCTAACTCAAGATACGTGTAAAAGTTGACCCATTCTCCTAGATTGTAATAAGTAGCAGTATCTGTAATTTCTAATTCCAATGGCATATGTCGATGACCGAATATGTAAAGGTCATGATGTTCTTCATCCTCTTTTTCCTTGCAATACGTAAAGAGCCATTCTTCTTCCCCTTTGAATTCATCGTCCTTTTGATCATTGGTGATCCGACTATTTTTAGACCATCTATGCGCAATGCTCATACCCAGGTTAGGGTGCGCCCAATAGAAGAGCCATTGAAAAAAACGATTGGCAAAGACCCACTTTAGAAATTTGTAAAACCGGTCGCCAGGTCCTAATCCATCTCCATGACCAATAAAGATCTTCCGCTCGTTTACCTTAAATGAAAATGGCTTTCTAAAGACTGGAATTTGCAACTCTTCGGGGAAGTAATCAAACATCCACATGTCATGATTTCCTGTAAAGAAATAGATTGGGATTCCACGATCTCTCAACTCGGCCAGTTTGCCTTGAAACCGGATGAATCCTTTGGGTATGGTGTGCTTGTACTCAAACCAGAAATCGAATATGTCTCCTACCAGGAAAATGGCCTTTGCATCAATGGAGATTTCATCCAGCCATCGGATGATCCTGCGTTCCCGCTCCAGGCTACTGGCCTGATCAGGAGCGCCAAGATGGAAATCACTGGCAAAGTAAATCTTCTCATTGCCAGCCAGGTTAAAGACGAGTGAATCAGATGGCTCGAGAGCCATGTTTAATTAGGTTTCTCTTCGCTTAGCTCCTCTTCTTTTTCAACCTCTTTTTGGACTTCTTCCTTCACCTCCTTCACTTCATCTTTCGCCTCCTTGTCTTTCTCTTCCTTATCGTCTTCTTTCTTTTTGGAGCCATTTGAACTTGTGAAAGCCTCGTAAGCAGTAGGATTTTCAAATGGTCGTTTACCGATAAGTTCTTCAAGGTCAGACTGGAAAATAATCTCTCTTTTTAGAAGCTCCTGAGCCAATATTTCCAGTTCCTTTTTCTTCTGGGTAAGTAGCTTTTTGGTCCTGTTGTAAGCCTGATCGATCAGATTCTTAACTTCTTTGTCGATCATCTCAGCGGTAGCTTCGGAATAAGGCTTAGTGAAATTGTAATCTTGTTGCTTTGAGTCGTAATAAGACACGTTCCCGATCTTATCATTCATTCCATAAACAGAGACAATACTATAAGCCATCTTAGTGATCCGCTCCAGGTCACTCAATGCACCAGTTGAGATCTTGCCGAAGACAAGTTCTTCTGCTGCACGACCACCTAAAGCCATGCACATCTCATCCATAAGTTGTTCCGTCTGATACAGGAATTGCTCTTTTGGCAGATACTGAGCATAGCCAAGAGCTGCTACTCCCCTAGGAACAATGCTGACTTTTACCAATGGATCGGCGTGTTCTAAGAACCAACCAGCCACTGCGTGTCCTGCTTCATGATAGGCAACGATTTTTTTCTCCTCCGGTGAGATGAGCTTATTTTTCTTTTCAAGTCCACCAATCACCCGGTCAATGGCATCCTGGAAGTCGAGCATATCGACTTTCTTCTTATCCTTTCTTGCCGCAATAAGTGCTGCTTCGTTACAAACGTTGGCTATTTCCGCACCGGCAAACCCTGGGGTTTGTGCTGCGAGTTTCTTAGGGTCTACATCTTCAGATAGTTGAATGGGTTTAAGGTGAACTTTGAAGATTGCTTCACGTCCCACGATATCTGGTTTATCTATACTGATTTGACGATCAAAACGACCTGGTCTCAGAAGTGCAGAGTCCAATACGTCTGGTCGGTTGGTAGCAGCCAGGATAATTACGCCAACATCTGTTGAGAATCCATCCATCTCAACAAGCAATGAGTTAAGTGTATTCTCACGCTCGTCGTTAGAACCCGGCATTTGCCCACGCCCCCTGGAACGACCAATCGCATCAATCTCATCAATGAAGATGATACAGGGTGCTTTTTCCTTTGCCTGCTTAAACAGGTCTCTTACACGTGCTGCACCTACACCTACGAACATTTCCACAAAGTCTGAGCCAGACAATGTGAAGAACGGAACACCAGCCTCACCGGCTACTGCTTTGGCTAATAAGGTCTTACCTGTTCCCGGAGGGCCAACTAATAATGCACCTTTTGGGATCTTTCCTCCCAGTTTTGTGAACTTTTCAGGACTTTTCAGGAAATCAACGATCTCTCGGATCTCTTCTTTTGCCTCTTCCAATCCAGCCGCATCAGCGAAAGTGATTTTGACCTTATTCTCAGCATCAAATAGTGCTGCTCGAGACTTTCCAATATTGAACAACTGACCGCCTGGTCCTCCACCACCGGTCATTCGTCGCATTAGGAACCAGAATCCAAAAATGAGTAGGATCAGGAATCCCCAGTTAAAAAGAAATGTGGTGTAGTCCGAACGCTCCTCAATCTTATAGTCAAAACGTTGCTCTTCCGGCACCTGGGCCATGACTTCCTCAAAGTCTTTAACAAATTTGTCAATACTGACAATCTCGACTTTGTAATGAGGACCTCCCTGGGAGCTGAAAAAACCCTTGTTTTGGTCCAGTTCAATCTTGTATTTGGTGTTTGAAAGCGCTTCCTGCTTAAGTGTGATCTCGATGAAATCCTGATTCTTGATCAAAACCACTTTTTGCACATCATTGGACAACAGCATTTTTTCGAAGGATCTAAACGTTGTGGTAACCATACCACTGTCCTTTGAAAAAACTGTTAAGCCAATTACTAATGCTAATAGTCCCCCAATTAACCAACCCTGATATCCTGGCCTTGGCTTTGGTGGTAACTTTCTATCTTGTTTGTTATCCGACATTCTCCGTTCTCCTGAATAATTATGCTTAGAACGCTAAGGCCTGGAATTAGTTCTCTTCGATCAGCTGAATTTGTGCATCACCCCAGAGTTCTTCCAGTCCGTAAAATTCCCTTTTTTCTTTATTAAAAATATGTGCAACTACGTCAATGTAATCTAACAAAACCCATTCCTTGTTTTCTTTTCCCTCTCTCTTCCATGGATTTTGTTTAGACATTTTATGGATTTGCTCTTCGACAGCATCGGAAATTGCATCGATTTGAGTATCCGAATTACCACTACAAATCACAAAATAATCAGCAACTGCATGTTTAACCTGTCTCAAATCCAACACAACAACTTCATGAGCTTTTTTTTCCAACATCCCTTCTACAACCCAACTACTCAATACCTCTGAACTTACCTCATCCTGCACTTGCTGCATTCACTTCTTCTTTATGTTAATTTTGCTTCAAAGTTACACCAATTCTATTGCACACATTCTTTGCCAAACCGCTGTTTCTAGGAAAGAAAGTTGATTTCCTGACAGAATGTCACTCTACGAATACCGTCCTCATGGATTTAGCCAAAAACGGCGAAGTGGAGGAGGGCTACCTGGTTTACACTGCTCATCAGACTGGAGGAAAAGGTCAACGGGGTAATGCCTGGATAGATCAGTTAGGTAAAAATGCACTTTTGTCGGTGCTGTTGCTACCTAATTACTTGAATCCCTCAGAGCAATTCATGCTAAACCTGACCGTGAGCCTCGGTGTTTTGAAGACAACTGCTCGCTACATTGATGAAAAACGATTGAAGCTGAAATGGCCGAATGATATCTTAATTCATGATCGAAAAATTTGCGGGATTTTAATAGAGAGTGTCATTCAGGGAAATAAATTGGAGAAAGCAGTAATTGGCATTGGTTTTAACCTGAATCAGCAGGATTTTGGAGCTTTTCATGCTACCTCGGTATTGAATGAGACGGGAGAAGAAGTTGTACTGGAAGATTTCATCGAAAATCTGCTGATAGATCTTGAATATTTCCTTCTCAAGCTGAAAAACGGCCAGCGTGATACGCTTATACAGCTCTATCACGAAAAGCTATACAGAAAGGGAGAATTAGGTACTTACAAGGATGAGGAAGGAATTTTCGAGGGAACGATTTTAGGAGTAGACCCTTCGGGAAAGCTGATCATGAATAGTGGAGGAAAACTCAAACATTATGGAATGAAGGAAATCCAATTCTTGCATTGATGAGAATCCTGGCAAAACTTCGGAGAGAAATATTGATTGGCCTGTCAAGGATCGGCTTGAAGCAGGCAACGGTTTATCGCGATGATAAGAAGTTCAAAATTCCCCTCATCAACGGAATGGGTCGATTCCTTTTCGTGACCTACGAACCTTGGCGAAAAAAAGTCCTTCGGACAATTGCCAAAATGAATCTAGGGACCGTACTGGACATTGGAGTCAATGTTGGGCAGACGATGTTGGACATGAAGGAGATCATTCCCGAAGCTAATTACTATGGATTTGAGCCCAATCCCGCTTGTATTTTTTATACGAACGAATTGATCAGACTAAATGGATTCACTAATACTTCAATTCTTCCGTTTGGATTAGGTGAGCGATCAGAGCTGAATACCTTGAACTCATCAAGGTGGGATGATGCAAGCAGTTCCGTGCTTCCACGTGACGGTGATACTTACTCAAGTGTGGTCTACATTAAACAAGGAGACGAGTTTATTGAGAGCGAAGGGATCGAAAATATCTCTTTTATCAAGGTGGATACGGAGGGTTTTGAGTTCCAGGTATTAAAAGGGTTAAAGCAAACCATACTGAAGAATCAACCGATCATTTTTTGTGAGGTGTTTGCCGGTAAGGATGAGAATAGGGATTTGTATGATTTCTTAAAAGAACTGGATTATCAGGTTTACGAACAAGACACTGAGTTTCAATTAAAGAAGATGGATCAGGACAATATATTCAATAATCCTTGTCATGATTATATCTTTGCACCCCGAAATAAAACGGAGGAGTTCGAGAAACACTTTTAAAATGGTAGAAACACAAGAAAAATTTAAAGTAAAAGACATTGCCCTGGCAGATTGGGGGCGCAAAGAAATTGAGCTGGCCGAGGCTGAAATGCCAGGATTGATGGCTCTAAGAGAAGAGTATGGCAAAAGCAAACCGTTAGCAGGAGCTCGTATTGCAGGCTGTCTTCACATGACTATACAAACAGCTGTTCTGATTGAGACACTTACAGAATTAGGAGCTGAAGTAACTTGGTCATCATGTAACATATTCTCAACTCAGGATCATGCAGCTGCCGCAATAGCTAAGTCAGGAGTTCCTGTTTATGCCTGGAAGGGAATGAATGAAGAAGAGTTTGACTGGTGTATTGCCCAAACACTTTTTGCTTTTGAAGGTGGAAAACCATTGAACATGATCCTTGATGATGGTGGAGATTTGACAAACATGGTTCTTGATCATCATCCTGAATTGGTGAAAGATATCCGAGGATTGTCTGAAGAAACAACAACAGGAGTACACAGGCTTTACGATCGAATGAAAAATGGAACACTTCCATTGCCAGCAATCAATGTAAATGACTCTGTAACCAAGTCGAAGTTTGACAATAAGTATGGATGTAAAGAATCGCTAGTTGATGCGATCCGAAGAGCGACAGACGTGATGCTTGCCGGTAAAGTAGCAGTAGTTGCAGGATACGGTGATGTAGGAAAAGGTTCTGCCGCTTCTCTAAGAGGAGCAGGTGTTCGAGTCATTGTAACAGAAATTGATCCTATCTGTGCGTTGCAAGCTGCAATGGATGGTTTTGAGGTTAAGCGAATGTCAGACGCAATTCCAAGAGCAGACATTGTTGTTACCGCAACTGGAAACAAAGACATTGTTAAGGCGGAGCACTTCAAGTCAATGAAGGATAAGACAATTGTTTGTAATATCGGTCACTTTGACAATGAAATTGACATGGCATGGTTGCAAAAGAACTATGCAAGCTCTCACGTGGAGATCAAGCCTCAAGTTGATCTTTATAATGTTGATGGCAATGACATTATTGTATTGGCAGAAGGAAGATTGGTAAACCTTGGTTGCGCTACCGGGCACCCTTCGTTCGTAATGTCCAACTCATTCACGAACCAAACATTGGCTCAGATCGAATTGTGGCAGAATCATGACAAGTATGAAAACGCGGTATACATGCTTCCGAAGCATTTGGATGAGAAAGTAGCTGCATTGCATCTTGCGAAGATCGGAGTGGAGTTGGAAACACTTAGCGAGGATCAGGCAGAATACATTGGCGTTGAAGTGAAGGGCCCTTTCAAGCCTGAGTATTACAGGTATTAAGAGCATTTGAAAGAAATTGTGCGAAAGCCCTTTCCGTTTCAGGAATGGGCTTTTTTGTTGACCTTTAATAGATGCCTAAACTCCTCGATGTTCTCAAGAACATATTCAGGAAGGTAATTGGTATCATCTCTGAATAGTATTTTACTTTCCCTTCCAAATAGGTCATTCCCTTCATTGAGGCACTGCTCTATGTGATTATGACTCTTGAATTCTTGGGTATTAAACTCGGTATGAGAGAAGGATTCAATCTTCTCAATGATCCTTTGAGGCCCACCAAGGTATGAGAAATGCCAACCTGCGTCTTGCACTTTGGCTATATTCTCGTCGGCAATTAAGAATCGTGCTTTAGTAGCGGATCCAATTTTTTTAAGGTTAGACCAGGACATTGAAACCGGACCATTCCAAACTATTGGCTGGCCGTTTTGAAGACAGCAATGGCCGTTCAGATAGTAATAGAAAAGATGCTGCTGATGCACTTTTGGTTGAGAGGTTATCTGAGATGCTATAGATGGTTTAATTATTTCATCAACATCTGAGATTATAACCTTATCATCTGCATTAGCATCTATAAGCCCGTTGAAAATGCTATCCCTTTGATTGTATTCATACTTCCATGCTCGTCTGCGCTTTCTGAACCCGCTTGGATAATTGTCAACAATTACATGAATAACACGATCATCAAAATCCTTGAATTCTTCTTTGTTCTCAAGGTAGAATAATGGTTTAGGTGTCCCTTGAAATGTTCGTGTAGCTTCGACCAATACGAATTGATCAACGAATTCTGCATGAACATGAAATCTTATTTTCAGAAGGTCAAGCTCATTGTAAAAAGTAAAGCAATCAAATATCATTTTTGAACAGCCTAATGCTGCTCAAAACTTCAAATACACTACTAATTTGCTTAGCTCTGTTAGCCTACAATTAACCTACAATTGAAACTATAAGATGATAAAATCCTTTACAGACTTTTTTTATTGGCAGATTCCCTCAGGGCCTGAATAAAGGTTTGAGTAAAATCTGAAAATCCTCTCATATCCTCTGTGAAGAAGCCGGTTTCAACCTTCTGCAATACATGATCAAGCATAGGAATGAAATTTGGGTCTCTCGCTACCTGGGTGTGTATACAATAGAGCCCTTTCCCCGGACCCATAAAGTCTACCCGATAAAAGCCATTTTTTTTCATGTTAGTGGTAATGGATCTTTCCGGCGTATGGTAAGGAGGGGTATTCCTTAACCAGGATTTAATTATCTGGTCTAAGTAAGGGAAGGTCATTGGACAGAAGTTTCTCAATCTTTCTTTTTCGACAAAGAATATCCGTGTGGAAAGATCAAGGTATTTATATGCTGTGCTGGAGTGAGGATACCTAGCGTGAGGATTGTATCTTTTTTTGTGAATCTTCGGCATTTCCTGATCCTCTTTGACAGGTGGCCCTAGAAGAGGCGATGCGAAAAGGACATTGCGATCAGTTTCAAGCAAATCGACTGCATGTTTTAGCCATTGCTCTCCATCACCATGGAATATCATATCTGAATCCATATGGAAGACATAAGGCTGAGATGCGCTATGAAGTCCATAGTAATAGCTATAGTAGGGGCCACCCCTGAAATCTTTGAATGGAATTTTTTGCTCAGGTTTAGTCAAAAAAAACCTGCTGATCACTGTTCTGACAGAATCTGAATAATCTATTGGGTTAGCTCTTAAATGAGGAAATTCATTGCTAAGCTCATTGCATAATTGATGGATATTTTGGAGGTTCGAGTTCCATTCATCTGATTTCCATCTGGTCTTTTTAGACTGCCTGGTTTCAATGGTAATCAGGATTTCCTGGCAGTGATGGCCGAAAAACTTAAGTTGATGCGGTAATATTTTTGTGAGGTATGGATAATCTACCGGAGCGGTATTTATTTGCAGAGTAACAGGTAGCTTCACAAAATCTAAATTTGCCGCAAGATACACCTACAGATATACTTTAATAGTCTTGATAACCCATGGATTTTAAACCTCAAAAAGAGATCTATAAACGAATAAAGCGGAAGGGAATGACCGTAGCGCATGCTTGTGAAGTAGGTGTCTACCTTCCAAAGACATCTAATATTGTGGATTTTATTTACGATGATCAGGTTGAGAAGATCACGTTGGTAGAACCTAATCCTAGAATCGTTAAAGAAATTGAAGAGGAGTTTGCCGGAATAGAAAAAATTAAACTTCACCCTGTGGCAGTTCATGAGTACGAGGGAACCTTGGCTTTGTTTGAAGCAGAGGCTTCTACCTTTGCTGAAGGTCTTCCTGCATCACCTGCACTTGTCAATGATCACTATGAAAAAGAGGATGTTAGAAAGCTTGAGACAAAGTGCACACAATTCGTCAACCTCGACAGTGGAGACATTGACTTGCTAAGTATAGATACAGAAGGATGTGAATGGTATGTTCTCAAGACCATGAAGAGCAGACCTAAGATCATTTCAATAGAGACCCATGGTAAGTTCTATGTAAATCCCTTCTTGAGTGAAATAAAGAGTTGGATGGGTGAGCAAGGGTATCTGTCATGGTATAAAACGAGGAGTGATACGGTCTACATCAATTCATCAATTAAATCGCCATCATTGATGGATAAATTGAAACTTCACTTGATGAATATCTGGTTGAAAATCAGAAGAGCGAAGAAGATATTCTATAAGTAGTTAGATCCTGAACTTGGTTATCGAAAACGGTTCTAACGTTTGGATAATCATTCTCCTGACCTCTGATAATTTGAATTTGCTGGACTCATTAATATCGAGTCTTTTTTGCCTCAGATCACTTTTGAGTTCAATGAATTGTCGATAGGATTCAATGTAATTCCGGTTGTTCATTAAACGATGATAGAGCCATTTCAACCGGTTCAAAAATATCCAGGCGATGAGAGAAGGATTATCAAGATGTAAGTAATGGATGATAAAGCGATTTCGTCGGCGTATGATATCGACCTTACTTTTCTTTTCTTTCAGGATAGTACTTGAAATCGGATGAATACATTCAGCTTTTGGTTCAAAATAGCACCGGTAGCCATGCCTCCAGGCCCTTATACTTAATTCGACATCCTCGGAATAATATGGACTGAAGATCTCATCAAAGCCGCCAAGTTCATGGATCTTTTCCCTATCGATAAGGGCATTTGCACCAGAGAGAAAGAACGTAGGAATCAATTCTGGAGGATCATCATTGATCCTATAGTTGATGGTTCCTTTGATCTTCAGTCCGTCAATTTCCGGATACTTAGCTCCATCCTGAATAGAGTTGTCAGGAGAAACGATTTTCCCCATTACACCAAAGGTGTCCGCAATTTCGAAGTATCGGAGACAGGGTTTGAAGTACTCATCAGTAAGTGTAACGTCACTATTTAACAGAAGTACCAGGTCCTTGGTAGCCACAAAAATTCCACGATTCATATTCCCACTGAAACCTAAATTTCTGTCCCCTTCTATCAGCAAAACCTCGGGGTAGGAAGATTTGATAAAATCACAGGAATCATCATGGGAATGATCATCCGCAACGATAACCTCATAATCAGAGATTGAAGAACTTTTTAATGCTTCATATACAGATGGCAGGTTGGCCTCAAGTAAATGCCTGCCATTGTAATTGGGGATAACTACAGAAATGCTTTTTTCCAAAACGATGCAAACTGAGTGATTTAAGTTTATTTCGGCAAATTATTCCATGTAGTTTTGCCGCTGATTTTGTCACCTACTTCTAACCATACAAGTCTTTCAAAGATATTTGAGGAACACGAGGGCTACTCTGTGTCAAAGTGGTCGACCTATCTGGATGTCTACCAACAGTTTTTTGAGAAGTATCGAAACACAGAAGTAGTGGTTTTGGAAATAGGTATTAATTACGGAGGTAGCCTTGAGATCTGGCGAAAGTTTTTTGGAGATAAAGCCCGAATCATAGGTGTTGACATAAATGATCATTGTAAGACATTAGATATCGATGCGGAAATTCATATTGGCTCTCAATCTGATCGAAAATTCCTTAGAGAACTGAAATCCAAAATCCCAAAGGTTGACATTCTCATTGATGATGGTGGGCACACAATGAGGCAACAGATTATCACCTTTGAAGAGTTGTTTGATCATGTCAAAGACGATGGACTTTACGCATGTGAGGATCTTCATACCTCATATTGGAGAAAGTTTGGCGGAGGATACAAGAGGAGAGGTACTTTTATCGAATTAAGTAAACGTTGGATTGATCAGTTAAACGCTAATCATTCTAAACAATCTTCCCTAAAGCCTGATTATTTCACGGATTCGGTTTACTCCATGCACTATTTCGATAGTTTGCTGGTCCTTCAAAAGAAGACTAAACCTGAGAATACTGAACTTGAGAGCGGAAAAGCAGTTCCATACGAAGGTTATGTGATCGAAAGAAGCAAGTTTTCAGACTTGTTTAGATCAATTGTAGATAGGATCCTGGTATTCCTTCGGATGAAAGACGTATTTAAGCGGTAATGAAACACATATTTATTCTGATTCTAATTGGTGCTTGCTCATTGCAGCTTGATGCACAGAACCTTGTGTCGATCAATAGTAGGTTTGATCAGTTGCTACGTATTGAAGATTTGTCAGACACGTCAGTGACCTCTACGATCAGAAGGTTGAAATGGGACGATACAGGCTCCTTGAAAAGCCGACAGTTTGGAGAACGTTTCTACGTTCACCCAGCAAGTGTTGAAGGTTTTTTTAATAGTAAATACGCAAGGAGTTTCAACGATGGACCGGTCTGGGCCGGGAAGGGGATTTCTACGGCGATAACAGCGG
Organism: Cyclobacteriaceae bacterium; assembly: GCA_965267415.1. Taxonomy (GTDB): domain Bacteria; phylum Bacteroidota; class Bacteroidia; order Cytophagales; family Cyclobacteriaceae; genus Ekhidna. The sequence goes on from OZ253955.1 coordinate 3,531,870, forward strand.
GCGTGAGCTACCGAGTAGGCGGTCTGGAAATTACAGCTATGCCGACTTTCACTCATTCTCAAAACGATCCGTATGCGCTTCAGACACCTCAGTTCAACAGTCCAAATGGATTTCGTTATCCCTGGTACAGTGGTATAGATCTTCCTCAAAGATTTGGTGATGGATCGCTCACAAAAATTTATCCAGGACAATCCCGGATCAAGTACAGCTGGAAAAACAAATTCTATGCAAAGCTTTCCTCAGAAAATATGTGGTGGGGGCCCTCACATCAAAATTCCATTTTGATGACCAACACCGCTCCGGGTTTCCCCCATTTCAGCATCGGTACGGAAGGGATTCAACCAACCAAATTGGGAGGATTTGGTTTTGGGATCTACTGGGGGCGATTCCAGGAGTCTGAATTTTACGACAATGATGGAGTTGATGCTCAATACTTCAATGGGTTAACACTCGAATACCAGCCGAACTTTGTTGATGGACTAACCGTCGGTTTTGGAAGGGTCATTTACAAACGATGGTCTGAGGGGAGCATGGACCTGAGGGATTACTTAATATTTCTGGGAAATTACTCAGTTGAGCCTGATTCTATTACAGGTAACGATGAGTATGATCAGCTGGCCTCTCTTTTCCTGAGGTGGAAGTTTCCCGAAGTTGGCTTTGAAGCATACTTCGAATTTGCAAGAAATGATTTTGGTGGTGATCTTCAAAACCTGGTCATAAGCCAACCGGATCACAGCCGATTTTATACCATTGGGTTTAGTAAGCTTATTCCATCTTCCGTTGGAAAAATCAGGTTTCTTGGGGAGTTCAGTACATTCAGTCGTTCCAACACGCGGTTCATCGGACCAAGCCCTGTCTTATATGTTCATAACATTGGAGGTGGGGGCTACACTCACAATGGCCAGTTAGTTGGAGCAGCGGTTGGTCCGGGAGCCAATACTCAGACTTTGGGAGTTGATATCGTGAAGGAAAATAAAAATTTTGGACTTAAGTTGATGAGGATTAGCTACAACGATGACTACTTTTTTGATAACCTCACCCGAAATGATCCCTCTTTTGCAAGGGACGTTGAAACCTCACTGGACGGAGTTGCGAACTGGATATTTGACAAAACATCTGTCGAATTCAATCCGGTACTAAGTGTTCGGAATAATTGGTACTACACAAGGTCTGGAAATGTGACCAATTTCTTTATGAGAATCAAAGTCACCCGGGCTTTTTGATTTTGAGCATTTGTATAAAGCATATTTTTGTGAGATGAATAAAGTTCTGGTAACTGGTGGATTAGGGTATATCGGATCTCACACAACAGTTGAGTTGATCAAGCTAGGTTACAGGGTTGTAGTTGTAGACAATCTATCGAACTCAAGAATTGAGGTGTTGGATGGGATCAAGCGCATAACCGGGGAACTTCCAGAGTTTATTGAGGGTGACCTTACAGAGCTTAAGGTGTGTAATGAGATCTTTTCCTCCAATCAAATCGACTCCATCATCCATTTTGCTGCGCATAAGGCAGTAGGAGAGTCGGTGGAGAAACCGTTGAAATACTACCGTAACAACCTTGTGTCATTGATCAACTTGTTGGAGTTATCTGAGCAGTTTGATGTGACGAAGTTTATATTTTCTTCTTCCTGTACTGTCTACGGGCAACCCGATCACTTACCTGTTACAGAGGAAAGTCCAATTCAAATAGCGGAATCACCGTATGGAAATACAAAACAGGTGAGTGAGGAAATAATTCAGGATTTTGTAAACACATCTCAAGGCCTGAAGGCAATTTCCTTGAGATACTTTAATCCAATCGGAGCACATGAGAGTGCAGAGATTGGAGAGCTTCCTTTAGGGGTGCCAGCCAACCTGGTCCCGTTTATTACACAGACAGCCGCTGGAGTTCGGAGTATGCTTAAAGTTTTTGGCGGAGATTATAATACCTCTGATGGAACCTGCATAAGAGACTACATCCATGTGGTTGATCTTGCAAAAGCTCATATCAGGGCTCTTTCTCATTGCGATCAAATGGGATCCAACTATGATTTCTTCAATGTAGGAACAGGAACAGGATCATCCGTACTGGAAGTGATTCATTCTTTTGAGAAGGTTTCAGGAGTGAAACTTAACTATGAGATAGTTGATAAACGACCAGGAGATGTTGAGAAAACTTATGCAGATACCTCTAAGGCAGCAAAAATATTGGGTTGGGAATCAGAGCATGATCTGGACTCTATGATGTCTAGTGCCTGGAAGTGGCAACAAGAACTAATGACGACTCATGATCAATAGAACCAAGTCTTATCTTAAATCATCTGACGAGCCGTACGGAACCTTTCAGTTGAAAGGTTACAAGAAGTTTTTGCATGATCTTTCGTCAAGATTGCCCAATACGAAGTTCGCGTTTCGAATAGCCTTAGTACTTAGAAAATTGGTATTACAAAATAAGTTGGAGATCGTAGATGCCATTTCCATTGAGGGACTTAAGATGCGATTATTTCCATTAGATAATATAGGTGACCGAATAGCTCTTTTTATGCCTTGGTTCTTTGATCATCGTGAAATCGGATCTTTAAAAGAGACACTAAAAAAAGGCGATGTTTTTTTGGACATTGGAGCCAATACCGGTTTCTACTCTATCCTGGCTTCCAAGCTGGTAGGAGAGGAAGGAAAAGTGATATCATTTGAGCCTAATCCAATTATGTTTAAAAGATATACTTTCAACCTTGCATGTAATGATGTCAGCAACGTCTCAACTTTTGATTATGGCTTAGCGGACAAGGAAGGATCGTTTAAACTTAATCTGGATCCGGGAAACCTGGGTGGGGCTAGCATTATCCATTCCTATGAACAGCACGGTAATCAAAGCGTAGAGGTGAAATGTCGGACGTTGGTAGACGTACTGGATGAGCAAAGTATTGATCACATCAACTTCATGAAAATTGACGTGGAAGGAGCTGAGCCATTGGTATTGAATCCCTTTTTTGAAAACGCGGATAAAAGCTTGTGGCCACAAATCATACAAATTGAAACTACAGAAGGTATTCCATTGGAGGATCTTGGTTACAAACTTCAACTTAAGACTAAGAGTAACTCTGTGTTCAGGCTGGGTTAAAATCCCATTCTTTTATTCGCTGCAAGACCACTGAAGGTTCAATGGCCAGTAATTTCTCATTAGTGGAAGTGGTGTCTTCAATGTAAGTGCTGTGCTTACCTAAAGGGCCCCATCTGCCCGCATGCATAGGTTTTTGGGTAGGAAACAATCCGACACACTTGATTCCAAGTGCTCCTGCTAAATGCAGCGGTCCGGTACTGCAAGCTACCAGCCCGTCTGAAGCCCTTATCAAATCAATTAATTGAGTTAAAGAAAGCTTTCCGAATGTATCTGATACATGCGGAAGATCGAATATCTCAGGAGTTTCTTCCAATACAAGGTCCTTTTCAGCATTTGTGCCTGTGAGCACAATATTGAATGACTCACCATTTAAATGTTCAGCAAGACTCAAAAAATTCTTGGTTGACCATTCCTTCGCGCTCCCTCTGGATTTCATATGAAGAATTATATTTTTCTTCTTCTTATTCAAGAAGCTTTCGACTTCATTGGAATTGGTTTCTTTCCAATTAAAGTGATCAAATATCTCCGAAAGATCCGGTTGATATTGATGCCCTATACCTTTTAGCAACTTGAAGTTTAACTGAGCTTCGTGCAAGTCGCTTTTGATTCTTGTAAAGTTGACCAACCTGTTACAATACCGTAAATGAAAAAAACGATGACTTGTACCTACCCTAACAGGGATCCCTATTCTTTTTGCTTCTTTAGCCACTTCCTTGTTTGGAAATACATGGATGATAACTTCGCCCTCTGGCAACTTACCGTTCCACACATGGATTTCATCTATGCTATTCGAATTGGACAAGATTGGTTCCGTAAGCTTTTGACATATGAAAATAATTTTCGCGCCCTGGATATTTCGCTTGATCCATTCGCACAGTGGTAGGGTAAGAACCACATCTCCAATGCTATCGGTCCGAGAGATGAGAATTTTCACGTTGTAATTGCCAGATTTTGGAGTACTTAAGGAAGTTGGCGTAAGCGGATAGTACACAAATCATAAAACCATGCACGCCATCAAGAAACCCCAGTTGTAAGAAGAACTTTCTGAAAAAAGTGAATGAAGGATTTAGGATAAGATGTACAATCACATTTGCTTTTTTTCCATGCTTTACTGCCTCTTTGGCTGCAATTTCGGAGAAGCTGTTTGCCGTTTTTACATGAGAATGAATGGTTGGAAAGGAATAATGCAAAATATCACCTTTAAGTTGTTTGTTTGTGGCTCCTTCTGCTATCTCAATTCTGTCGTGTGGATTCACACCTGCCCATTTTGCCACTTTTCTATCAAACAACCTTACCTTCCTGTCCGGGTACCATCCACAATGATGGATCCATTTGCCACAAAAATTAGTGAGACGATTGAGGCTATAAGAATCATGGGTCCATGCAGACTTGATTGCCAAAATCTCATCTGAGGCCACCTGGTTTAATGCTTCATCAGCATCTAGTGATAGGACATAATCAAACGAAGCTTTTTCCAGGGCAAAATTCTTCTGTTGAATGTGGCCTTCAAACTTGTTCTGGATGAAAGTTGCGCCTTTCTCTTTTGCTATTTCCCCAGTGCTGTCCGTGCTATAAGAATCGACTACAAGAATTTCATCGGCTACATGTTTGACAGAATCAATACACCTACCAATTCGCTGCTCTTCATTGAGCGTTATGATGACAACAGACAGTTGATTCATATCCCGACTTCAAAGAAAAACTTTTTTGAACTATGGCTCATGGATTCAATCTAAAAAGCTGCTCTAGCTTTACAAAATGTTCTCCCAACTCAAACTCCAGATCAGCTTTCTCTTTCCCACGATGCGCTAACCTTTCTCTCAAAGGCAAATCCATCATTTCGGTGACCTGATCTGATAGGCTTTTAGAATCACCTGGCTCAAACAATAATCCCGTCTCCCCATTATCAATGATCTCGGGGACACCTCCTCCGTTGGCACCTATCACTGCCACGCCCATCCGCATCGCTTCCGGAAGGACCAGTCCAAAAGTCTCATTGCCGGTGGTTAGGACGATAACATCAAAACAATTCATCAATTGCTGAGGATTCTCTTTAAACCCGATCAAATGAATCTGATCATTGAGCTTTTTCTCCTCAATCATTTTTTTTATTTGATTCAAATACTCGTCATCAGTACTACCTCCGATCAGATATGCCTTGACATTGCTTATTCCTCTGGATTTAAGGAGGTCTACTGCCTCAACGATCAAGTGTTGTTCTTTCTTCGAATCGATCCGGGCGATCACACCAATGTTGAAATGAGTAGAATCAAGATTTAGTTTGTCACACCGACTTGAATCTGGTTCAGGCTTTGGAACACCATAATACAACCTCGTTACCTTTTCTGGTTGAATGTTAACCCTTTCAATAACCTGGTTCTTCAAGCGATCGGTTATGGCAATCAGAAGATCAATCTTGGAATAGATGAAATTGTGGTATGGATTCTTCTTCTTACGAGGCAGATCCATTTGCCTGGTGTGTACATATCGATACGGCACACCACCGAATTGCTTGAGTAAGGCTCCATCTAAAAGGTCCTTCTTGTGATGAATGTGTACTACATCTGGTCGAAATGATCTAACCGCCCTGTTCTTTCTCAGGAAGTTCGACTTTTTGTTAGGTTCAACAGGAAAGCAATCAACCTGCCCATCAAGAAACTGGTGAAGTTTTGACCCTTTTGCAACAATTGCTAATAATGTGTGACCCCTTTCCTTTAATTGCCTGCAACAGCTAAGAAAATAAAGCTCCAGGCCTCCCAGTGAGTTAGCAGTACAGATTTCAATGATTCGCATTGATAATTATCATATGTCTTCCTGCAAACAATATGGATTGTATGTCAGTTGAAAAGAGCAAATTTGACCTTTAATTAGTGTCATTATTTAGAACAATTCTAATCAAGCTTCGTATATACATGTAGCTACATAGAAAACCGTGACCATGACAGATCAATTAGAACCAAAAATAAGAAGCTCGTACTCGGAAGGGAAGAAAATCGCGATATTCGATCAGGAATTTATGCCACACATAGATTCCATGTACAATTTCGCATATCGACTCACCTTCGATGAAGATGACGCTAAGGATTTGGTACAGGATACCTATATGAAAGCTTTTCGCTTCATAAATTCTTTCCAGGAGGGTACCAATGCGAAAGCATGGTTGTATCGAATACTTAAGAATAGCTTCATTAACGATTACCGCAAGAAGAGTAAACAACCCGCCAAGGTTGATTATCAGGAAGTCGAGCAGTTCTATAATTCAGAGGATACTCCCAAGGAAGCAACTGTTGATCTCCGTATGGAGACCACTAAGGATATGATTGGGGATGAGATTAGCAATGCACTTAATTCATTGGCCATTGATTTCCGGACTGTCATCATACTATGTGATCTCGAAGGCTTTACCTATGAGGAAATGGCCAAAATACTGGACATTCCAATTGGAACTGTCCGCTCAAGACTTCATAGAGCACGAAACCTTCTGAGAGAAAAGTTGGGTGCTTATGCACACTCAATGGGTTATAATTGATTTTATTTGAACTTTTTCTTGATCTGTTCAATTTAGAATTCAGGAAGTGAGTGTAAAATGTCTGAATGTCCTGATTGTAATTGTAGTGAATTTGATAAATGCCTGAGAATTCTTAACCTCATTCTCGATGATGAGGCGACATCCACCCAGGAGGAATTCTTTTTCACGCATATAGATAAGTGCATTGTGTGCTTTAGCCACTACAACGTCGAGAAGCAGATCCGCGACCTCCTTAAGCGCAAGCTTCAAAAGAGAAATGTTCCAAAGGAACTGGCAATTGATATTAGAAGTAAGATTGTAGACAAGCCTTAACTTCGCAAAATGAGCGGCAAGGCTATTATTTTCTGTGCTCCTTCAGGTGCAGGTAAAACAACCATAGTTAGGCACCTACTTCAAAAAATAGAATCCCTGGAATTCTCTATTTCCGCTACTACCAGGGCTCCAAGAAGCTATGAAATTCATGGGAAAGACTACTACTTTTTTACAGTAGAAGACTTTAAAGACAAAGTGAATGCTGGCCAGGCACTAGAGTGGGAGGAAGTCTACGAGGGGACCTACTATGGTACATTGAGAGAAGAGGTTGACCGTATTTGGCAAGAGGGAAAAAACGTGATCTTCGATGTGGATGTAAAAGGTGGGATCAATTTGAAGCAGGCACTTGGTGACCAGGCGATTTCCATTTTCATCAAAGTAAAAAATTTAGATGTACTTCGCGATCGACTATCCAGAAGGAACACAGAGTCGGAAGAAACGATTAAGGAGCGAGTGACTAAAGCAGTTGAGGAGATGAAAGAAGAAGACAAGTTTGATGTTGTCCTTGTGAATGATCAACTTGAGATTGCTTTGAATGAAGCGGAGCAGATCGTAACTGATTTTTTGAAGCAATGAACGTCGGACTCTTTTTCGGATCATTCAACCCTATTCATACCGGGCATATGATCATTGCCAACCTGGTGAAAGAGACAACTGAAATGAAAGAGGTCTGGTTTGTAGTGAGTCCTCAAAACCCATTCAAGAAAAACAATAACTTGTTGCATGAATTTGACCGATTAGATCTGGTTCAGGCGGCCATAGCAGATGATTACGGGTTCAGGGTTTCGGATGTGGAGTTCAACATGCCTAAACCCAATTATACGATTCATACTTTAACTCTCCTCCAGGAAAAACACCCTGACAAAAAATTCAAATTGATCATTGGGGAAGATAATCTAAGCTGTTTGAGAAATGGAAAAACTACGAACAGATCCTTGAGTATTTTGGGCTTATTGTTTACCCTCGTCCAGGAGCAAAGCATTCAGAATTAGAGAACCATCCAAACGTTGAAGTGATCGAAGCGCCGGAAATGGACATAAGTGCCACATTGATCAGAAGACTTGTGAAGGAGAACAAGTCAATTAAGTACCTGGTGCCGGATATTGTTGAGGATCGTATTCGAGCGAAGAAGTTTTTTATTTAGACAGTCATAATATCCTGCTCTTTGGCAGCAACAAGGTCATCGATCTTTGCCGAAAAGTCATCAGTGAGTTTCTGAACATCATTCTCAGCATCTTTGATAAGATCCTCAGAAATTCCATCTAATTTTTTGAGAGAGTCATTTGTATCTTTCCTAGCGTTCCTTATACTAACTTTCCCTTTTTCAGCTTCAGCTTTCACCTGTTTCACAAGCTGGGTTCTCCGCTCTTCTGTTAGAGGTGGAATATTGATACGAATTTGCTCACCATCACTTTGAGGGTTCAATCCAAGGCCACTATTAATAATTGCTTTCTCGATATCAGGAATAATGGTTTTTTCCCATGGTTTGATACTTAAAGTCCGAGCGTCAGGAGTTGTTACACCAGCAACCTGATTTAGAGGGGTCATGGTGCCATAATATTCAACCTCTACACCATCAAGCATGGAAGGAATCGCTTTACCAGCACGAATTTTGGCAAATTCACTTTGAGTGTGTTGCACAGCACTGACCATCATTTCCTTTGCTGTTTCCAAATAGATTTCTATTTCTTCCATGACTTGATAAATAATTTGGCTACTAACTTATTAAAGTTCCGACTTTCTCACCACCCATCAGTTTTTTGAGGTTCCCTTTGGTATTCATATTGAAAACAATGATAGGGAGGTTATTTTCCTGGCAAAGTGTAAAAGCCGTCATATCCATTATGTTAAGACCTTTTTCGTATGCTTCCTGAAAAGAAAGTGCTTCAAACCTTTCTGCATTTGGGTCCTTCTCAGGATCAGATGAGTAAACTCCATCGACCCTTGTGCCTTTTAAAACAACATCGGCTTCAATTTCAATAGCTCTCAAACTGGCAGTTGAATCAGTAGTGAAATATGGGTTTCCGATACCCGCTCCAAAAATGACTACCCTGCCTTTCTCCAAGTGTCGGATGGCTCGTCTTCTTATAAATGGTTCACAGACCTGCTCCATTTTCAGACCAGCCATTAAACGAGTGTACATTCCTTGTTTTTCCAAAGCACTCTGGAGTGCCATGGCATTGATGACGGTAGCAAGCATCCCCATATAATCTCCTTGTACCCGGTCAATCCCATTTGCTTCAGCTTCGACTCCTCTAAAAATGTTTCCTCCACCAATGACAATGGCGAGTTCTACACCATCTTTAACCACGGATTTAATTTCTTCTGCGTATTGTGTGAGTCGGTTTGAATCAATACCGTGTGACTGTTCGCCCATGAGAGCTTCTCCACTAAGTTTGAGAAGGACGCGTTTGTATTTCATTAGCAGGGAAAATGCATATTAAAAAATCGAACAAATATAACTGGATTGCCGACTATTCGAATGAGACCAGAACTTGATTCTTGTCAACGTTATCACCAACTTTCACCTGCACTTCCTTTACTGTGCCATCACCAGGAGATTTAATGACGTTTTCCATCTTCATTGCTTCCAGAATCAATAAAGGGTCTGATTTTGCAACTTGCTGTCCCGGTTCCACAGCCAGAGATAGAATGGTCCCCGGCATTGGTGCTTTCACTTCTTTTAGAACTGGAGCAGATGAATCACTCATTCCGAGTTCTTTGAGCAACTGATCAACAGGGGTTTCAAGATCAACGGATAAAGGAGTACCGTTGAGAATTAGCTTAAGATGATTCTTTTCTTCGCGTTCAATTTCTGCCATGTAGATTTTGTCAGATCTGAAAATCTGGAATTTATGATCGTTCAATTGTTCAATTTGACAATCAAATTTTTCCCCATTGATCAAGAGATCCTTGCCTTTCCTTTCCACACTCAGTTCCTTGTTATTGTTCACCTTGATTTTAAGCATAATGGGTTTGTTCAGTAGGTTGTCAAAATTAGAGCTTAATACAAGACTTTATACAGCAATTCTAAAATTTGATTAAACCAAAAAACGGTATACTTTTGCATTCCTTTTTTCAAAAGATGTCTTGAGAAGGGGCGTTCTTTAATAAAGTTTTTTTACTTGTTGGGGGGATACCAAAGCGGCCAACTGGGACGGACTGTAACTCCGTTGACTTATGTCTTCGTAGGTTCGAATCCTACTCCCCCCACAGATTGAAATTCCAAAAAGTAAATTTCAAAATGCAAGTGGGTTTTTGGAGCTTGGATTTTGTCATTTGGGATTTCAAACACAAGCGGGTGTAGCTCACCGGGTCGACGTTTCGATTGGTAGAGCGACAGCCTTCTCCCGAAAGCTTTCGGGATAGGTCGTGGCGGTTCGTCGTTACGATTCGAGCCTCGTCACCTGCTATTTGTCAAAAAAGATTGGCAAAGTAATTTTTTTGAAACAAAGCTGAGTTTTCTCAGTAACAAGCGGGTGTAGCTCAGTTGGTAGAGCGACAGCCTTCCAAGCTGTAGGTCGCGGGTTCGAGCCTCGTCACCCGCTCAGAGCAGGAAAATGAGATTCCGGCTCCTGAGTGATAATATTATATATCGCTAGCGACCAAGGTCGCGCCTGCCTGCCGGCAGGCAGGGGTTCGAGCCTCGTCACCCGCTCATTTCTAGATTCATTGATTTGGATCTGGGTGAGCTTTGAGTTGCATTGTCAAAGTTTTAGTTCGATCCGAGCTTATTACTTGGAACTTTGAACTTATAGCTTTAAAAGCCGATGTAGCTCAGGGGTAGAGCGTTTCCTTGGTAAGGAAGAGGTCAGGGGTTCAAATCCCCTCATTGGCTCTAATTAGATTGTATTTAACTAATTAATAAAATAGAGTAATAATTTTAAAATTAAATTGAGGATTATCAAACATGGCTAAAGAAACCTTTGATCGTTCGAAACCACACGTAAATATTGGTACTATCGGACACGTTGACCATGGTAAAACAACATTAACTGCCGCTATTTCTAAAGTATTGTCAGAAAAAGGATTGGCAGAAGCAAAAGACTTTTCATCAATCGATAACGCGCCTGAGGAAAAAGAAAGAGGAATTACAATCAATACCTCTCACATTGAGTACCAGACTGAAAATCGTCACTATGCGCACGTTGACTGCCCTGGTCACGCAGATTATGTAAAAAACATGGTAACTGGAGCGGCTCAAATGGATGGAGCTATCATCGTGGTAGCTGCTACTGATGGCCCAATGCCACAGACTAGGGAGCACATCCTTCTATCACGTCAGGTAGGTGTACCTGCTTTGGTTGTTTTCATGAACAAAGTAGACTTGGTTGACGATCCGGAATTGTTGGAGCTTGTAGAAATGGAGATCAGGGAGCTACTTTCAGATTATGACTTCCCGGGTGATGACATTCCAGTAATCCAGGGCTCAGCACTAGGTGGTCTAAATGGAGAAGCACAGTGGGTAGAAAAAATTGACGAGCTTATGGCTGCTGTTGATGAATATATCCCACTTCCGGAAAGAGCTATTGATAAAGATTTCTTGATGCCAGTTGAGGACGTATTCTCAATTACTGGACGAGGAACTGTTGCTACAGGAAGAATTGAAAGAGGCGTAATCAACTCAGGTGATGCAGTTGATATCATCGGAATGGGTGCTGAGGATCTTAAGTCAACTATCACAGGAGTTGAGATGTTCCGAAAGATTTTGGATAGAGGTGAAGCCGGTGATAACGTTGGTCTTCTTCTTAGAGGTATTGAGAAAACTGATATCCGAAGGGGAATGATCATCTGTAAGCCAGGATCAGTAACTCCTCACGCTCACTTCAAAGCTGAAGTTTACGTGCTTTCGAAAGAAGAAGGTGGTCGACACACTCCTTTCTTTAACAAATACAGACCTCAGTTCTACCTTAGAACCACTGATGTAACAGGAGAGATCAAACTTCCTGATAACGTTGAAATGGTTATGCCAGGTGATAACGTTACAATTGAAGTAAACCTTATCAACCCTGTTGCTCTTGAAAAAGGATTGCGATTTGCGATTCGAGAAGGTGGTCGAACTGTAGGTTCAGGACAGGTAACTGAAATCCTTGATTAATAGCAAAATACGATTTTCATTTTTGTGAAAATCGTATTTGTTTATACAAATTGATTACTCTAAATTTGCAGTCCTTTTGGGACTGCTTGTTTTTTACGGGTGTAGCTCAATTGGTAGAGTAGCGGTCTCCAAAACCGTTGGTTGGGGGTTCGAGTCCCTCCTCCCGTGCTTTTTTTGAGGGTTAGAAATTATGTCCAAGGTAACAACATTTGTCAAAGAATCATACCAGGAACTTTTACACAAAGTTTCTTGGCCAAAGTACGCTGATTTGCAAAATAGCGCGATTTTGGTGCTTGTCGCTTCTCTGATCTTCGCAATGTTGATTGGTGTAATTGACTATGCCTTCGAGAATATTATGGAGTTTGTTTACGAGGAACTTTAAACTTTTAAAGTAGGGTAGGATGGAATATAAGTGGTACGTGGTTCGGGCCGTCAGCGGCAAGGAGAGAAAAGTCAAAGAAGCTATCGAAAATGAGGTAGCTCGTCAGGGACTTACAGATTTTATTCCACAGGTCCTGATCCCTTCGGAAAAAGTTTACGAAATGAGAAATGGGAAGAAGAGAGTGAGAGAAAGAAATTTCTTTCCCGGATACGTTCTTCTTCAGGCAGACTTCTCAAATGGTGAGGTAATGCACCTGGTTACCAATAAGGAATTGATTCCTAATGTGATCGGTTTCTTAAGTGCAACAGGTTCAAGCACCACCAAGGATCCGCTTCCACTCAGACAAGCTGAGGTAAATAGGATCTTAGGTAAAGTTGACGAGGTAGAGGAGTATGAAGAGAAATTGGATACGCCTTTTATCGTAGGCGAAAGTGTCAAAGTGATGGACGGTCCCTTCAGTGGCTTCACGGGTACAGTAGAGGAGGTTTTTGAGGATCGTAAGAAGCTTAATGTTACGGTTAAGATTTTTGGTAGAAATACGCCTGTAGAATTGAATTATATACAGGTAGAAAAAGAAGATTAAAGAGAAAAAATGGCGAAAGAAATTTCAGGCTATTTGAAGTTACAAATCAGAGGAGGAGCTGCAAACCCTTCACCTCCGGTAGGACCTGCATTGGGTGCTAAAGGCCTCAATATCATGGACTTCTGTAAGCAGTTTAATGCCAGAACCCAGGAAAAGCCAGGACAACTTCTTCCGGTTGTTGTAACAATATATGCAGACAAATCTTTTGACTTTGTTATTAAGACTCCACCTGCTGCATCACTTATAATGGAAGCAGCTAAGATCAAAAAAGGATCTTCGGAGCCTAATAGGAGCAAAGTCGGTACCGTAACATGGGATCAGATCAAGACAATTGCTGAGACTAAAATGCCAGACTTGAATGCATTCAAAGTTGAGTCAGCGATGAGAGTGGTTGCGGGTACTGCAAGAAGTATGGGTATAAAAGTGAAAGGCGCAGCGCCTTGGGAGAACCAATAAGTAAAATGGGAAAACTGACAAAAAATCAAAAGAAAGCCCAGGAGCTGATAGAAATTGGCAAAGAGTACTCATTGGATGAGGCAAGCAAGCTTCTAAAAGAAGTAACCTTTACCAAATTCGATGCATCTGTTGACATGGATATCCGATTAGGAGTCGATCCTAAGAAAGCTGATCAAATGGTTCGAGGTGTTGTATCACTTCCTCACGGAGTAGGAAAAGATGTTCGGGTGCTGGTACTGTGTACTCCTGATAAAGAGCAAGAGGCGAAAGATGCCGGAGCTGATCACGTAGGGCTGGATGATTATGTGAAGAAGATTGAAGGAGGTTGGACAGACATAGATGTGATCATCACCATGCCAACAGTTATGGCCCAGGTAGGTAAGCTTGGTCGAGTATTAGGTCCAAGAGGATTGATGCCAAACCCTAAATCAGGAACGGTAACAATGGATGTTGGACAAGCTGTAAAAGAAGTTAAAGCAGGTAAGATCGATTTCAAAGTTGACAAGTTCGGTATCATCCATACAAGCATCGGAAAAGTATCTTTCGACGCTGATAAGATCAGGGATAATGCCCTTGAGATGATTCAGACGATTTCAAAGTTGAAGCCAGCATCTGCAAAAGGAACTTATTTCAAGTCAATCACGATTTCAAGCACTATGAGCTCGGGAATTGCGATTGATAAAAGTAGCATAGCGAGTATTTAAGAGTTATGACACGAGAAGACAAAGCACAATTAATTGGTGATTTAACTGAGAAGTTAAACGAGACTGACCATTTCTATATAGCTGATACTTCTGGTCTCACAGTTGCTGAGATCAACAAGTTCAGAGAAATGTGTTTCACCAAAGGAGTAGAGTACAGAATAGTAAAAAATACACTCATCAAGAAGGCATTAGAAAATGTTGATGGTGATTTTTCAGAGTTGGATGAAGTTCTTAAAGGAACCTCCGGCTTGATGTTCGTCAACGAAAATGCGAATGCTCCTGCGAAAATTATCAAGGACTTCAAAAAAGAAGATCCTCAAGAAAGACCCAAATTCAAGGCTGCTTCCATAGACTCGGATTTATTTATTGGTGAAGATCAATTAAGCGCCCTTGCTAAGCTTAAGTCGAAGCAAGAGCTCATTGGGGAGATCATCACCCTATTGCAATCGCCTGCTAAGAATGTTCTCACATTGTTACAAAGTGGAGAGCATAAGCTGGCTGGAATTGTAAAAACCCTTTCAGAAAGAGAGGAATAGGATTTTTTAACAGAATTAACACTAGAATTAAAAATGGCGGATTTAAAAGAATTTGCAGAACAGTTGGTAAACCTTTCAGTAAAAGAGGTGAACGAATTGGCCAATATCCTTAAGGATGAGTACGGCATTGAGCCTGCTGCAGCTGCAGGACCTGTTATGGTTGCTGGTGCTGGCGGTGGTGATGCTGATGGAGGCGGAGGAGAAGAGAAATCTTCTTTCGATGTAATCCTTAAGTCACCTGGAGGAGCGAAGTTGGCAATCGTGAAATTGGTGAAAGAATTGACTGGTCTTGGGCTTAAAGAAGCAAAAGAACTTGTTGATGGTGCACCAAAACCTGTGAAAGAAGGAATTGCCAAGGAAGAAGCAGAAGGCCTTAAAAAGCAGCTTGAAGAAGCTGGCGCTGAGGTAGAATTAAAGTAATTGGCAAATAATACAAATGGCATAGGCCCTGACAGAAATCGTCGGGGTCTTTTCCTGTTTGTATAAGAGAATAAAGTTCTTGTTCATTTTAACAACTAAAATTCCGTAAGCTTTGGCTAACAATACTAACGGGAGAATAAATTTCTCCTCAATCAAATCAGTAATTGATTATCCGGATTTTCTGGACGTTCAGCTAAAATCATTTATTGACTTTTTCCAGTTGGATACACCTGCCGAAAGAAAAGAAGGTGAGGGATTATACAAGGTGTTCATGGAAAACTTCCCAATCACAGATTCCAGGGAAAACTTCGTGCTGGAATTCATTGATTACACCGTAGATCCACCAAAATACAGCATTCAGGAGTGCATCGACAGAGGGTTGACTTATTCAGTCCCTTTGAAAGCAAAACTTCGATTGTTATGTAATGACGAAGAAAACGAGGATTTTGAGACCATCGAACAAGAAGTGTTCCTTGGGAACATTCCTTACATGACCGAGAAAGGCTCGTTCGTCATTAATGGTGCAGAGCGAGTGATCGTTTCTCAGCTTCATAGATCTCCTGGTGTGTTCTTTGCCCAAAGCAAGCACACGAACGGGACCTTGCTCTACAGTGCTCGGATCATTCCGTTTAAGGGATCATGGATCGAATTTGCGACTGACGTGAATAACGTGATGTATGCATACATCGATCGTAAAAAGAAGTTCCCAATTACCACACTGTTAAGATCTATCGGATACGGTTCTGATAAAGAAATTCTAGATCTCTTCGGACTTTCTGAAGAAATCGAAGCTACGGAGAAGGAACTGAAGAAAGCGCTAGACAGGAGATTAGCTGCTCGTGTTCTTAGAACGTGGACAGAGGACTTTGTGGATGAAGATACGGGAGAGGTTGTTTCCATCGACCGAAATGAGGTAGTTCTTGAGCGAGATAGTGTGATCACTGAGGACGACATCCAGACCATTTTAGACTCTGGAACCAAGTCGATCATCGTTCACAGAAAAGATGTGAACATCGCTGAATACTCTATTGTCTACAACACACTTCAGAAAGACAATTCGAACTCTGAAAAAGAAGCTGTTGAGCAGATCTACCGTCAGCTGAGAAATACGGAAGCTCCTGACGAACAGACAGCTCGAGATATTATAACTAGTCTATTCTTCTCTGATAAGCGATATGATTTAGGTGAAGTTGGACGATATCGGATCAACAAGAAATTAGGTATCGATACGGACTGGGATCGAAGAGTATTGACTACTGAGGATATCATCCTGATAGTTAAGTACCTGATCGGGTTGATCAACAGTAAGGCAGTTGTTGATGATATCGATCACTTGAGCAACAGAAGAGTTAGAACAGTAGGAGAGCAACTGTACTCTCAATTTGGGGTAGGTCTTGCAAGGATGGCTCGAACGATCCGAGAGCGAATGAACGTTCGTGATAATGAAGATTTCAAACCCGTTGACCTGATCAATGCAAGAACATTGTCATCAGTAATCAATTCATTCTTCGGAACAAACCAGCTATCTCAGTTCATGGATCAAACGAATCCATTGGCCGAGGTAACTCACAAACGAAGAATGTCAGCATTAGGTCCTGGCGGTCTTTCAAGAGAACGTGCAGGATTCGAGGTAAGGGACGTTCACTACACACACTACGGACGACTTTGTACCATTGAAACACCGGAAGGTCCGAACATCGGGCTGATTTCTTCCCTTTGTGTCCACGCTAAGGTGAACCAGATGGGATTCATTGAAACTCCTTATCGTACTGTTGAAAAAGGAGTAGTGGATATGTCCGGTAACGTGAAGTACCTAACTGCTGAAGAGGAAGACACACACAACATTGCTCAGGCAAACGCACCTTTGAAGGATAGTGGAGAATTTATCAACCCGACTATTAAAGCCAGGTTCGAAGGAGACTTTCCACTTTGTAAGGGTGATGAACTAACATATATGGATGTGGCACCCAACCAAATCGTTTCGGTTGCAGCATCAATGATTCCTTTCCTTGAGCATGATGATGCGAACCGTGCATTGATGGGATCCAACATGCAGCGCCAAGCAGTACCGTTGATGCGACCACAGGCTCCTATTGTAGGAACAGGTCTTGAAGAGCGGGTAGCCTTGGATTCTCGAGCGTTGATCAGAGCGGAGAAAAACGGAGAGATCGAGTATGTTGATGCGAATAAGATCACGGTCAAGTATGATTTGAGTTCTGACGAGGAAGTCATTTCGTTCGATCACTCTACAGTGACTTATGACCTGGTTAAGTTTAGAAGGACGAACCAGGATACTTGTATTAACCTGAAGCCAATTGTAAGCAAAGGGCAGAAGGTGAAAGCAGGTCAGGCGCTATGTGAAGGTTTCGCTACTGAGGATGGTGAATTGGCACTTGGAATCAACATGAAAGTTGCGTTCATGCCTTGGCAGGGATACAACTTCGAGGATGCGATTGTGATCTCGGAAAAAGTTGTTCGGGAAGATATATTCACATCGATCCATATAGATGAATTTGAACTTGAAGTAAGGGATACGAAACGAGGAGAAGAAGAACTTACAAGTGAAATTCCAAACGTTAGTGAAGAGGCAGTTAAGAATTTGGATGAGAATGGAATCATCCGAATTGGAGCTGAAGTGAAAGAAGGAGATATCCTTATAGGTAAGATCACTCCTAAAGGAGAATCCGATCCTACTCCGGAAGAAAAACTTCTTCGAGCAATCTTTGGTGATAAAGCTGGTGATGTGAAAGATGCATCATTGAAAGCTTCACCTTCTCTTAGAGGAGTTGTTATTGACACCAAACTTTTCTCAAGACCGAAGAAAGACAAGGACGTTAGAGCCAGGACTAAGAAAGAAGTTGAGCTGCTTAAGAATAAGTACAGTCAGCAACTTTCTGAGGCAAGAACGATGATGCTTGAAAAAATCACTAAGCTTTTGGAAGGTAAAACTTGCCAGGGGATCAAGCATAAGTTCGGTGAAGAAGTGATGAGCAAGGGAGCGAAATTCTCCAAGAAAAACGTCGAGGCGAACCTGTTCCCTCCAAAGAATAAGTACAGGGATGAGTCGAACTACAACGTCCCTGAAGAAGCGAACCTTATCTCGGATTTGATCATTGAAGATTGGACAGGAGACAAGAAGACTGATGGATTGGTGTTCCAGTTGATCAAGAACTATATCAGATATCGAAATGAGATCTCTGGGTTGTTCAAAAGGGAGCGATTCACTTTGGAAGTAGGTGATGAATTGCCAGCAGGAATTGTTCAGTTGGCTAAAGTCTACATCGCCAAGAAGAGAAAGCTTCGAGTAGGGGATAAGATGGCCGGTCGACACGGTAACAAAGGTGTTGTAGCTAAGATCGTTCGAGAGGAAGATATGCCATTCAGTGAAGACGGTACTCCTGTGGATATCGTGTTGAACCCGCTTGGTGTACCATCAAGGATGAACATCGGTCAGATATACGAGACTGTACTAGGTTGGGCAGGATTGAAGTTGGGAAGAAAGTATGCAACTCCGATTTTCGATGGAGCCTCTGAAGAAGACGTTCAGAAGGAATTGAAAGAGGCCGAGCTTCCGGATTTTGGAAGAACGTACCTATATGACGGATTGACTGGCCAAAAATTTGATCAGCCGGTTACTGTAGGAGTGATCTATGTTCTGAAACTTGGTCACTTGGTAGATGATAAGATGCACGCAAGGAGTATTGGACCTTACTCACTTATTACTCAGCAGCCGCTTGGTGGTAAGGCACAATTTGGAGGTCAGCGATTTGGAGAGATGGAAGTGTGGGCATTGGAGGCTTTTGGAGCAGCTAACGTTCTCCAGGAGATCCTCACAATCAAATCGGATGATGTAATTGGACGAGCAAAAGCTTACGAGGCGATTGTTAAAGGTGAGAACATGAACAGACCTAATATTCCTGAATCATTCAATGTATTGATTCACGAATTGAGAGGTCTAGCTCTTGAGATCACATTGGACTAATTAATTGTTAAAAGAATTTTTCCCCGCCAGCTGGCGGGGGCTATCCATAGATAAAACATGGCTTTCAGAAAAAACAAAAAAATCCACAACGACTTTTCCAAGGTTACTATCAGCCTGGCTTCTCCGGAATCAATTCTGGAAAGTTCTCATGGTGAAGTAACACAGCCTGAAACAATCAATTACCGAACCTATAAACCTGAAATGGGAGGACTCTTCTGTGAAAGGATTTTCGGGCCGGTTAAGGACTGGGAATGTCATTGTGGAAAATACAAGCGTATTCGATATAAGGGCATTATTTGTGACCGATGTGGAGTTGAAGTAACTGAAAAGAAAGTTCGAAGAGAGCGAATGGGTCACATTGAATTGGTAGTACCGGTAGCTCATATCTGGTACTTCAAGTCATTGCCAAATAAAATTGGTTACCTACTGGGTATTCCAACAAAGAAGCTTGATCAGATCATCTACTACGAGCGATATGTGGTGATCCAACCAGGGGTGAAAGAAGAGGATGGAATCGCGAAGTTGGATTTCCTTACTGAAGAAGAATACTTGGATATTCTTGACAAGCTTCCAAGAGAGAATCAAATGTTGGATGACGATGATCCTCAGAAGTTCATCGCGAAGATGGGAGCTGATGCACTTGAGATGCTTCTTTCAAGGATCCAACTTGATGAACTTTCGTACGAACTACGTCACCAGGCGGCAACAGATACTTCTCAACAACGAAAGGCTGAGGCGTTAAAAAGGTTAAGAGTAGTTGAAGCTTTCAGAGATGCGAGAACCAGGATCGAGAATAAGCCTGAGTGGATGGTGATCAAAATGGTTCCGGTAATTCCACCTGAGCTACGACCGCTTGTCCCTCTTGACGGTGGACGATTTGCAACCTCAGATCTTAATGATCTTTACAGAAGGGTGATCATTCGAAACAATCGATTGAAGCGCTTGATGGATATCAAAGCACCGGAAGTAATTCTTAGGAATGAAAAAAGGATGCTTCAGGAAGCCGTGGATTCACTCTTTGATAACTCAAGAAAAGTAAACGCCGTGAGATCCGATGGAAACCGGGCGTTGAAATCTCTGAGTGACATGCTGAAAGGTAAGCAGGGTCGATTCCGACAAAACCTTCTTGGTAAGCGGGTTGACTACTCTGGACGATCTGTGATTGTGGTAGGCCCTGAGTTGAAGATGCACGAGTGTGGGCTTCCTAAGAACATGGCTGCTGAATTGTTCAAGCCATTTATTATCAGGAAGTTGATCGAAAGAGGAATCGTTAAGACTGTTAAGTCTGCGAAGAAAATTGTAGACAGAAAAGATCCTGTCGTTTGGGATATTCTTGAAAATGTACTGAAAGGACACCCGGTACTACTAAACAGGGCACCTACATTGCACCGTTTGGGAATCCAGGCGTTCCAGCCAAAGCTAATTGAAGGTAAAGCGATCCAGTTGCACCCATTAGCCTGTACGGCATTCAACGCTGACTTTGATGGTGACCAAATGGCGGTTCACGTTCCGCTTGGACATGAAGCGATTTTGGAAGCTTCCTTGTTGATGCTTTCATCTCACAACATCTTGAACCCTGCCAACGGAGCTCCTATCGCAGTTCCTTCGCAGGATATGGTTCTTGGATTATACTATATCACGAAAGGAAGAAGAGGAACTGATAAGGAAAAGGTTGAAGGAGAAGGCAAGATGTTCTATAGCTCAGAAGAGGTAATCATTGCCTTGAATGAGGGTGTTATTTCTCAGCACGCTTACATTAAGGTAAGGACTCAGGTGAGAAATGAAAATGATGAGCTAGAGACTAAAGTTATTGAGACAGTAGCTGGACGAGTATTGTTCAATGAGTGTGTTCCTGAAGAAGTAGGCTTTGTAGATGAACTGTTGACGAAGAAGAAACTTCAGAAGATCATCTCGAATGTGTTCAAGATCACTGGAATGTCTCGAACTGCTCACTTCTTGGATGATATCAAAGACCTAGGATTTAAGATGGCCTACAAAGGAGGTCTTTCAATGGGGCTTGACAACATTCAGGTACCTGAAGAAAAAGAGAAATTGGTTGCTGGAGCGAAAGAAGAGGTTGAAGCAGTATGGAATAACTACCTGATGGGTCTGATCACGGATAATGAGCGATACAATCAGGTAATTGATATCTGGACAAGAACGAACTCTCAATTGACATCTACATTGATGCAGCAGTTGGAAGAAGACGATCAAGGGTTCAACTCGATCTACATGATGATGCACTCTGGTGCACGGGGTTCAAGGGAGCAGATCAGGCAGCTTGGTGGTATGAGGGGATTGATGGCCAAACCACAAAAGAACCTTCAGGGATCTGTTGGTGAGATCATCGAAAACCCAATTCTTTCAAACTTTAAGGAAGGTCTTGATGTGATCGAGTACTTCATCTCAACACACGGTGCACGTAAGGGTCTAGCTGATACAGCGCTTAAAACAGCAGATGCAGGATACTTGACTCGACGACTTGTTGACGTTGCGCAAGACGTAGTGATCAATGAAGAGGATTGTGGCACGTTGAGAGGATTGGCAGTATCAGCGTTGAAAGACAATGAGGATGTTGTAGAGCCATTGTCTGAGCGAATCTTGGGTCGGGTGTCAGTTCATGATATTTATGATCCAATCTCAGAAGAGTTGATCATTGAATCAGGAGAGGAAATCACTGAAGAGGTTGCCAACAGAATCGATGCAACAAGTATTGAGGAAGTTGAGATCAGATCCGTATTGACTTGCGAAACTCGTCAAGGTGTTTGTGCGAAATGTTACGGGCGTAACCTGTCAACAGGACGTATGTCTCACATAGGAGAGGCTGTCGGAGTAATTGCTGCTCAGTCAATTGGTGAGCCAGGTACCCAGTTGACATTGAGAACGTTCCACGTTGGGGGTACGGCTTCTAATATTGCCGTTGATGCAAACATCAAGTCTAAGTTTGACGGTGTGATCGAGTTTGATGAGTTACGAACTATCAAATCAACGGATGAAGAAGGAAACAAGGTTGAGGTGGTGATGGGACGATCCGGAGAGATCAAAGTCTTGAATGATAAGAAGGATAAAGTACTCATCAGCAACCACGTACCTTACGGAGCTATCTTGAAAATAAAAGACGGAGCTAAGGTTAAGAAGGGTGATGAGCTTTGTTATTGGGATCCTTATAATGCCGTTATTCTTTCTGAGTTCAACGGTAAGGCAGAATTTGAATCTATCATTGAAGGAATTACCTATAAAGAGGAATCAGATGAGCAAACTGGTCACAGAGAAAAGGTGATTATCGATACAAAAGATAAGACCAAGAACCCTGCGATCAAGGTA
Organism: Cyclobacteriaceae bacterium; assembly: GCA_965267415.1. Taxonomy (GTDB): domain Bacteria; phylum Bacteroidota; class Bacteroidia; order Cytophagales; family Cyclobacteriaceae; genus Ekhidna. The sequence continues at coordinate 3,554,299 of OZ253955.1, forward strand.
AGCGGAAAAGATGAGGATTCATCTAAAGCATATAACATTCCGGTAGGAGCTCACCTTGCAGTAAACGAAGGAGATGCGATAAAAGCCGGGCAAGTATTAGCTAAGATTCCAAGAAAAACTGGTAAATCCAGAGATATTACGGGAGGTCTTCCTCGAGTAACTGAACTATTTGAAGCACGAAACCCATCCAATCCTGCGGTTGTAAGTGAGATCGATGGAATTGTAGCTTACGGTGGTATCAAGCGAGGTAACCGTGAGATCTACATTGAATCTAAGGATGGTGTGAAGAAGCGATACATGGTTCCATTATCTAAGCACATCCTTGTTCAGGACAATGACTATGTGCAGGCTGGAGATGCACTTTCTGATGGAGCAATTACACCTGCGGATATCTTGAAGATCAAAGGGCCAACTGCTGTGCAGGAATATCTTGTGAACGAGATCCAGGAAGTTTATCGACTGCAAGGTGTGAAGATCAACGATAAGCACATTGAAGCAATCGTTCGTCAGATGATGCAGAAGGTGATCATTGAGAATGCTGGTGATACCTCATTCCTTACAAACCAACTGGTTGATCGCTTTGTTTTCATGGAGGAGAATGATAACATCCTTGACAAAAAAGTAGTTGTTGATCCGGGAGACTCAGAGGCTTTCAAAGCAGGTCAGATCATTGATGCGCGTAAGCTGCGAGATGAGAATTCAAGCCTGAAACGCCGTGACCTCAAGTTGCTTGAAGTACGAGATGCAGAAGCGGCTACCGGTAAACCAACACTTCAGGGTATTACCCAGGCGTCACTTGGAACGGAGAGCTTCATTTCTGCGGCTTCATTCCAGGAAACAACCAAAGTGTTGAGCGAAGCTTCCATCAGAGGAAAAGCGGATACATTGATCGGATTGAAAGAAAATGTGATTGTTGGGCATTTGATCCCGGCAGGAACAGGAACTCGAAAATTCGAGAAATACATTGTGAACTCTCAGGATGAATATGAAACTCTCGTTTCTGCAAGGGAAGAGTTTGAAGGAGCTAAGGAAGCTGAAGAAGCTTAATTATGAGTAAAGAAGAAGAAAAGCAAGACAAGAATAACAATCAGATTAACATAGAGCTCTCAGAGGAAACTGCTGAGGGCATCTATGCGAATCTTGCTATGATCGCACACTCAAGTAGCGAATTTGTCATCGATTTCATTCGACTTATGCCAGGAGTACCCAAAGCAAAGGTTAAATCCCGTATTGTTATTACTCCTGAACACGCAAAACGCCTGCTCAACGCACTGGAAGAGAATATTAGCAAGTACGAATCCACTTTTGGAGAAGTAAAGCAGGTAGAAGAGATGCCTCGATTCCCCATGAATTTCGGTGGAACAATGGGAGAAGCGTAAATACCTCAATTAATTCATCTCTTTCGTTTTTGATATAATTCCATTCTATCTATCTTTGCGTTCCCAAAATTTGGGGCTATTAGAATATTTAACGTATGCCAACAATACAACAGTTAGTAAGGAAGGGGAGAAAAAAGCTTACTTCCAAGTCTAAATCACCTGCTCTGGACTCATGTCCTCAGCGAAGAGGCGTGTGCACTCGGGTGTATACAACCACTCCTAAGAAACCGAACTCTGCGATGAGGAAAGTTGCAAGGGTAAGATTGACCAATGGTAAAGAAGTAAACGCATACATTCCTGGAGAGGGGCATAACCTTCAGGAACACTCTATTGTGTTGATCAGAGGAGGTAGGGTAAAAGACCTTCCTGGTGTTAGATACCATATCATTAGAGGAGCGCTAGACACTGCGGGTGTGAATGGAAGGCTTCAAAGAAGATCTAAGTACGGGGCAAAACGACCTAAGAAATAAGAAGGAGAAATGAGAAAAGCTAAACCTAAAAAGCGATACATCCTTCCTGATCCTATTTATCAGGATACACTAGTTACGAAGTTTGTTAACAACCTTATGCTGCGTGGTAAGAAAAGCGTATCATATACTATTTTCTATGATGCTATCAAGCAGGTAGAAGAAAAGACAGGTGAGAACGGGCTTGAAACTTGGAAAACAGCCCTTAGTAATATCATGCCTTCAGTTGAGGTCAAAAGCCGACGAGTTGGAGGAGCAAACTTCCAGGTACCCGTTGAGGTGAGACCTGACAGAAAAGTTTCATTGGGAATCAAATGGATGATCAAGTACGCCCGACTAAGAGGTGAAAAAACGATGAAAGACCGATTGGCTGCAGAGATCATCGCAGCTTCAAAAGGTGAAGGAGCATCTGTGAAGAAAAAAGATGATACTCATCGAATGGCAGAAGCCAATAAAGCATTCTCTCACTTCAGATTCTAAGACCCAAAATGGCCAGAGACTTAAAACTTACAAGAAACATTGGTATCGCTGCTCATATTGACGCAGGAAAAACAACCACTACTGAGCGGGTTTTGTACTACGCCGGTATCAACCACAAGATCGGAGAAGTACACGATGGTGGAGCTACCATGGACTGGATGGAGCAGGAGCAAGAGAGAGGTATTACCATTACTTCTGCTGCAACTACCGTTTTCTGGAAGTACAAAGAGAAAGAATATCATATCAACATTATCGATACCCCGGGACACGTTGACTTTACCGTTGAGGTAAACAGGTCACTTCGTGTGCTCGACGGATTGGTTTTCTTATTTAGTGCGGTTGATGGCGTTGAGCCTCAATCTGAAACTAACTGGAGACTTGCTGATAACTACAAAGTCGCACGAATTGGGTTCGTTAATAAAATGGACCGTGCCGGCGCAGACTTCTTGAATGTTTGTAAGCAGGTGAAAGAAATGCTTGGAACAAAAGCTGTCCCATTGCAATTGCCGATTGGCGCGGAAGAAAACTTCAAAGGAGTTGTTGACCTGGTAGAGAACAAAGCGATCGTTTGGAATGAGGAAGATATGGGAATGACTTTCGAGGAAGTTGAGATCCCTGCTGATATGGTCGATGAAGTAGCTGAGTACCGCGAACATTTAGTGGAGTCAGTTGCGGAGTATGATGAAGGATTGATGGAGAAGTACTTCGAAGATCCGGACAGCATTACTCGAGATGAAATTGTTGCTGCACTACGGGCTGCTACCATTGATTTGGCATTTGTTCCAATGCTTTGTGGTTCTGCATTCAAGAACAAAGGAGTTCAGACACTTCTTGATTACGTGATGGAGTTACTTCCATCTCCGCTTGATCGAGAGAGTATTGTTGGAACCAACCCTGACAATGACGAGGAAGTAAGTAGAAAGCCAGATCCAAGTGAGCCTTTCAGTGCCTTAGCTTTCAAAATTGCTACGGATCCATTCGTAGGAAGACTTTGTTTTGTCAGATCTTACTCAGGGATGCTAGACTCAGGTTCATACGTATATAATACCCGAACCGAGAAGAAGGAACGTATTTCTCGTATTTTCCAGATGCATGCTAACAAGCAGAATCAAATCGATCAACTCCATTGCGGTGACATTGGAGCGGTTGTTGGATTCAAAGACATTAAAACGGGAGATACACTTTGTGACGAAAAGAGCAAAATTGTTCTTGAGTCAATGATCTTCCCAGATCCTGTTATCGGTTATGCCATTGAGCCAAAAGCTCAGGCAGACGTTGATAAGCTTGGAATTGCGATTGGAAAATTGGTTGAAGAGGATCCAACACTTCAGGTTGAAACCAACCACGAAACTGGCCAAACCATCCTTAAGGGAATGGGAGAGCTTCACCTGGATATCATTATTGATCGGTTGAAGAGAGAATTTAAGGTTGAGATCAACCAGGGAGCTCCTCAGGTGGCTTATAAAGAAACGATTACTTCATCAACAGAGCACAAAGAAGTATATAAGAAGCAGACTGGTGGACGTGGTAAGTTCGCAGATATAGTTTTCGAGATGGGTCCTCAGGATGAAGATTATGAGAAGGAGGGTCTGCAATTTGAGAATCAGATTGTCGGTGGTGTAATTCCAAAAGAATTTATTCCTGCTATTCAAAAAGGGTTTGAACAAGCAATGGTAAATGGTCCGTTGGCGAACTACCCGATTGATAACATGAAAGTGAGACTATATCATGGATCATTCCACGATGTGGATTCAGACTCACTATCGTTCGAACTAGCAGCACGTGCAGGCTTCAAAGAAGCGGCGAAGAAATGTAAGCCAGTTCTTTTAGAGCCGGTAATGGCAGTTGAAGTAGTTACACCGGATGAATACACTGGATCTATCACTGGAGACCTGAACAAGCGTCGAGGGATCATGAAGGGAATGGATACCAGAGGAACCTCAACAGTAGTTAAGGCAGATGTTCCTCTTTCTGAATTGTTCGGTTACGTGACTGACTTGAGAACAATAAGCTCAGGTCGGGCAACAGCTAACCTGACGTTCTCACATTACGATCAGGTGCCGAAGAATATTGCAGAAGATGTAATCGCTGAAGTTCAAGGCGCGAAAGTTTAATTCATAGGAAAATGAATCAAAAAATTAGAATAAAGCTCAAATCTTACGATCACAACTTGGTTGACAAGTCGTCAGAGAAAATTGTTCGAGCAGTTAAGACTACTGGTGCGGTTGTTAGTGGTCCAATTCCACTACCAACTGTAAAAGAGAAGTTCACTGTATTGAGGTCACCGCATGTGAATAAAAAATCACGTGAGCAGTTCCAGCTTTGTACGTACAAGAGGCTGGTGGATATCTACTCAAACAGTGCAAAAACAGTAGACGCTTTAATGAAGCTTGAACTGCCTAGCGGAGTTGACGTAGAGATCAAGGTTTAGTCAAAAAAACACATCCAAAAGGAGAGCCAATTGATTGTTTCAGTTGGTTCTTTTTTTGCTTCAAAATATCAGAACAAAGTTTTTGTTCAGCCCTAGGAATTGCTATCTTTGCAGTCCTTTTTGCAAAAAGCTTAACGAAGGGGTTATTTAAAGAAAATAATAGAGTAAAAAAATGCCTGGCATAATTGGACGAAAAGTAGGAATGACTAGCATCTTCAATGAAGATGGTAAGAACATTGCTTGTACCCTGATCGAAGCAGGACCATGTGTGGTTACTCAAGTTAAGAATGAGGATACAGACGGCTATAGGGCTGTCCAGTTGGGGTACGGAGAAAGGAAGGAAAAAAATACGCCCAAGGCATTGCAAGGCCACTTTTCCAAGGCTAAAACAACTCCAAAATCCTTCGTTGTTGAGTTTAGAGATTTCCGATCAGAGTTTGAAGATAAAGTGAAGTTGGGCAACGAGATCAAGATCGAAGATGTGTTCGAAGAAAACGATTATGTCGATGCGATTGGAGTTAGTAAAGGAAAAGGATTTCAGGGTGTAGTTAAGCGACACGGATTTGGTGGAGTTGGTCAATCTACACACGGTCAACATAACCGATTGAGAGCTCCTGGATCTATTGGTGCTGCTTCATTTCCTTCAAGAGTTTTTAAAGGACTTAAGATGGCGGGGAGAACAGGTAACGACAGAAACAAGATATTGAACCTACGGGTCATGAAGATCTATCCTGAGAAGAACCTAGTGTTAGTATCAGGTGCTGTACCAGGGTCAAAGAATTCATACATCATACTTGAGAAATAATCATGAAGGTAGCTGTATTAAATATTAAAGGAGAAGAGACAGGTCGGGAAGTAAACCTGGACAAGAGTGTCTTCGGGATTGAGCCGAACGAACATGCGGTCTACCTGGATGTGAAGAACTACCTGGCTAACCAACGTCAGGGAACAGCTAAGACGAAGGAAAGAGGAGAGATCACCGGATCAACACGAAAGATCAAAAAGCAGAAGGGAACAGGAACGGCGAGAGCTGGTAGCATCAAGTCACCAATCTTCCGAGGTGGAGGCACGATCTTCGGACCTAAGCCAAGAGATTACAGCTTCAAGCTTAACAAGAAAGTAAGAAAGCTGGCAAGCAAGTCGGTGCTTTCATCCCGAGCGAAAGAGAAAGCCATTCAGGTGTTGGAAGACTTCCAATTAGAAGCACCTAAAACAAAAGAATTTATTAGCATTTTGAATAGCCTTTCAGCCTCAGACAAGAAGTCATTGATGGTAGTAGGAGCTGAAAGCAAAAATGTATTCCTTTCATCAAGGAATTTGAAGAAAGCAAATGTGAAGACGGTTGATGAGGTGAATACATATGATTTGATCAATGCAGAGCAAGTGATTATTTGTGAGGGTACGCTTGGTCAACTTAAAGAAAGATTAAACTAAAATGGGAGTTTTAATTAGGCCATTAGTAACTGAAAAAGTATCTGCCATGAACGAACATGGTAAGTACGGATTTGTAGTTGACAAATCAGCTAACAAGGTTCAGATCAAGAAAGAGGTTGAAAAAACCTATGGCGTTACTGTTGAATCAGTAAACACAATGGTGCATCCTGGTAGAACCAAGAGAAGGTATACCAAATCAAGGATCATTGAAGGCAGAACTCCAGCTTACAAAAAGGCAGTCGTGCAGGTTGCCGAAGGAGATATAATTGATTTTTATAGCGGAATATAAGCATAGGAGAAAATGGCTGTAAAAAAACTTAGACCAACAACACCAGGACAAAGATTCAGAACCGCTCCCGTTTTTGATGATGTCACTACTTCCAAACCTGAGAAATCTTTAACCAGCTCAAACAAGAGCAAAGGAGGAAGAAACAACCAGGGAAGAATGACTGTCCGCAATGTAGGTGGTGGTCATAAAAGAAAACTAAGAGAGATTGACTTTAAAAGAAATAAGCATGGAATACCTGCTACTGTAAAGTCAATTGAATATGATCCGAACCGATCAGCTCGAATTGCATTGTTGCACTATGCTGATGGTGAGAAAAGATACATCCTTGCTCCGGCAGGACTTGAGGTTGGGGTAAAGCTTAACTCTGGAAAAGGAGTAGCTCCCGAAGTGGGCAATGCACTTTTCCTATCAGATATCCCACTGGGTACGATCGTTCACAACATTGAGTTGAAGCCTGGCAAGGGTGGAGCGATGGCCCGAAGCGCTGGAACATACGTGCAGTTGGTTGCTCGTGAAGGAAAGTATGCAACACTGAAGTTACCTTCAGGTGAAATGAGAATGGTCTTGGTTACTTGTCTTGCTACTATCGGAACGGTTTCTAATTCTGATCACATGAACGTGAGATTAGGAAAGGCAGGAAGGAACCGATGGTTGGGAAGACGTCCACGAGTAAGAGGTGTAGCTATGAATCCGGTAGATCACCCGATGGGTGGTGGTGAAGGTAAGTCTTCAGGAGGTCACCCTAGATCAAGGAATGGTCAGTACACCAAGGGTATGAAAACCAGGAGACCAAATAAGTATTCAGACAAATTGATCGTAAAACGTAGGAAATAATGGCAAGATCATTAAAGAAGGGGCCTTATATAGATTTCAGACTTGAGAAGAAGGTTGAGGCAATGAATGAGTCTGGAAAAAAATCAGTCATTAAGACATGGTCCAGACGATCCATGATCTCTCCGGATTTTGTTGGACACACATTCGCTGTTCACAACGGTAACAAGTTTATCCCGGTGTTTGTGACCGAAAACATGGTAGGACATAAGCTTGGTGAATTTTCTCCGACGAGAAACTTTAGAGGTCACATTGCCAAAAAAGACAAGGGTAAAAGATAAGAGCACCAATGGAAGCTGAAAAGAAACAAAAGAAATCAGTACGAATCAGGCTCCAAAAGGAAGCCGATCGTTCTTCCCGTGAGGAAAATAAGGGAAAACTTGGTGCAGTCAAATCTTCACTAAAGAATGTACCTACCTCTCCTCGGAAAATGAGATTGGTAGCCGATATGGTAAGAGGTCAGCGAGCAAATGTGGCTTTGAATATTTTGCGATTTGATGCTCATCACGCATCTCAAACAATCGAAAAATTATTGTTAACTGCTCTCGCGGATTGGCAAGCGAATAACGAAGATATCAGCATTGAAGATGCAGACCTTTATGTAAGGGAGATCTACGTTGACAGTGCGAGAATGCTTAAGCGATTGCGACCAGCTCCACAGGGAAGGGCGCACCGAATCAGAAAAAGATCAAACCATGTAACCATTGTATTGGACAACATGGCGAAAGATGTTGAAACCAAGAAAGAAGAAAACAAAAAATAATGGGACAGAAGGTTAACCCAATTGGTTTAAGGCTAGGGATCGTCAAAGGATGGGATTCCGCATGGTTTGATAGCAAATCATACGCAGAGAAGATCGTCGAAGACAACAAGATCCGGAAATACATCAAGGCACGTATCCCGAAAGGTGGGATCTCCAAAGTTGTTATCGAAAGAACACTTAAGAGAATTACACTTACGATCCACACCGCACGTCCCGGGGTAGTTATTGGTAAAGGAGGATCTGAGGTAGATAAGATCAAGGAGGAGTTGAAAAACCTTACTGGTAAAGACCTTCAAATCAACATTTTTGAAATTAAACGACCTGAATTGGATGCCAAGCTGGTTGGTGAATCAATCGCTCAGCAACTTCAGGCTCGAATTTCTTTCCGACGAGCAATGAAGCAGGCGATCGCTTCTTCAATGAGAGTTGGTGCACAGGGAATCAAAGTAAAATGCTCCGGTAGACTTGGTGGTGCTGAAATGGCGAGAAGCGAGCAGTACAAAGAAGGAAGAATTCCTTTGCATACACTTAGAGCTGACATTGATTACGCGATCTCTGAAGCGAATACTATCTACGGAAAGATTGGGATCAAAGTATGGATCTTCAAAGGAGAGATTTTCGGTAAACGAGATCTTTCACCTAACGTAGGTCAGACCAGCGGATCGAATGCCCCTGGTGGAGGTGGACCTAACCGAAGAAACAGAAGAAGAAAGTAAAATATTAGAGTTATAAACGATGCTACAGCCGAAAAGGACAAAGTTTAGAAAACGACAGAAAGGAAGAGTGAAAGGTCTTGCTCAACGTGGGCACAGACTGGCATTCGGAACTTTTGGAATTAAGTCGATGGAGCCGGGATGGATTACCAGCCGTCAGATTGAGGCTGCAAGGATCGCAATGACTCGGGCAATGAAGAGGGAAGGACAAGTGTGGATCAGAATATTCCCGGACAAGCCGGTAACCAAGAAGCCTGCTGAAGTAAGGATGGGTAAAGGAAAAGGAGCTCCGGAATACTGGGTAGCGACTGTGAAGCCTGGTACGATCTTGTTTGAAGCTTCCGGGGTAGATATTGAGCTGGCGAAAGAAGCATTAAGATTAGCAGCGCAGAAACTGCCGATCAAATTGAAGTTTGTTGTAGCACGAGATTATATAGCTGAGTAATGAAAAATTCGGAACTACGAGGATTAAGTCTTGACGAGCTAAAGAGTAAGCTGGCTGTCGAAAAAGAGAGTTATAGCAAGTTAAAGTTTGCTCATAGCATTACTCCGATTGAAAATCCGATGAAGATCAAGGAAAGCAGAAAGCTTGTTGCGAGAATCAGTACGGAAATAAAGGCAAAAGAACTTAGTCAGGCTGCTGAAGCTGAGAAATAATATTCAGTGATGGAAAGAAATTTAAGAAAAGAAAGAATCGGACAAGTAGTAAGCAACAAAATGCAGAAAAGCATCACCGTTGCTGTGGATAGAAAAGTGAAGCACCCGATTTATGGAAAATTTGTGAGAAAGACAACCAAGCTCACAGCTCATGATGAAAACAACGAGTGTGGTATCGGCGATACCGTGAAGGTGATGGAGACTCGTCCAATGAGCAAAAACAAAAGATGGAGATTAGTAGAAATTGTAGAAAGAGCTAAATAAGATGGTACAGCAGGAATCAAGAATGTCGGTTGCGGATAACAGCGGTGCTAAAGAAGTACTTGTTATCAGAGTTCTTGGAGGAACCAAGAAGCGATATGCCTCTGTCGGTGACAAAGTGGTTGTCACAGTTAAGGATGCTCTTTCATCCAGTAGCTTGAAAAAAGGAACGGTATCACGAGCGGTCGTGGTAAGAACGAAGAAGGAAGTGAGAAGAAAAGATGGTTCTTATATCCGTTTTGAAGATAATGCAGCTGTACTCCTTACTCCTAACGATGAGCCTAGAGGAACCCGGATCTTCGGTCCTGTAGCGAGGGAGTTGAGAGAAAAACAGTTTATGAAAATTGTATCATTAGCACCTGAAGTACTTTAATCAATGAAGAAGGTAAAGTTTCACGTAAGAAAAGGAGATACTGTCAAGATCATTGCAGGAAATGAGAATGGTAAGACAGGGAAAGTACTTGAAGTAGATCAAGTGAAGTATCGAGCGATCGTAGAAGGTGCCAATATGGTGACTAAGCACGTGAAGCCGTCTGCAGAAAACCCAGAAGGAGGTATTCAACAAACAGAGGCATCTATCCATTTGAGTAATCTAATGGTTGTTGATCCATCTAGCGGTGATGCTTCACGAATTGGACGAAAAGTTAATGCTGACGGAAAACTTCAGCGCTATTCAAAAAAATCAGGAGAGTTTATCACAAATGGCTAATCCAAGGTTAAAAGACAAGTATTTGAATGACATTGTATCTGAGCTTAAAGATAAGTTCCAGTACAAGTCAGTGATGCAGGTTCCCAAGTTGACGAAGATTGCGATCAACAGAGGAATTGGACAGGCTGTTTCAGATAAGAAGTTGGTAGACACAGGAGTTGAGGAATTGACTTTGATCACTGGTCAACAAGCCGTTCCGACAATTGCGAAGAAATCAGTTTCCAACTTTAAGCTTCGGGAAGGAATGCCTATCGGTGCGCGAGTGACGTTGCGTGGAGATAAGATGTATGAATTCCTTGATCGATTGATGACGGTAGCCCTTCCTCGAGTTAGGGATTTCAGAGGGGTCAAAGAAAAAGGCTTTGACGGAAGAGGAAACTATACACTTGGTGTTCAGGAGCAGATTATTTTCCCTGAGATCAGTATCGATAAAGTAAAGAGCATTTCCGGTATGGATATCACTTTCGTGACATCCGCAAAAACTGATGAGGAAAGCCTGGCATTGTTAAGAGCATTTGGAATGCCTTTTACCTCAAAGAAGAATTAAAGAAATATGGCAAGAGAGTCAGTAAAAGCAAGAGAACGAAAAAGAGAAAAGCTAGTTGCTAGGTATGCAGAGAAGAGAGCTGCTTTGAAAGCAGCTGGTGATTGGCAAGGACTTGACAAACTTCCTAGAAACTCTTCCAAGGTTAGACTACACAACAGGTGTAAGTTGACTGGTCGTCCGAAGGGTTACATGAGAAAGTTTGGTATCTCTCGGGTGACATTCAGGGAGATGGCTGCAGAGGGAAAAATCCCTGGTGTGACCAAGGCAAGCTGGTAACAGAAAATAGTTCTCAACCAATTAAGAAATAAGAAGCCCTTTAAGGGCTTTTGACGATATAAATTATTATTTTTGCACCCCCTTTTTCGAGGGGGATAAGTGTGTTTAAGAAATGGTAACAGACCCGATAGCAGATTATCTAACAAGAATTCGCAACGCGATTGGCGCAAACCACCGTGTTGTAGAAGTACCTGCTTCTAATTTGAAGAAGGAAATGACTAAAGTACTTCATGATAAGGGGTATATACGAAATTATAAGTTCGAGGATGACAGCAAGCAAGGCAAAATCAAAATTGCTTTGAAGTATAATCCTCAAACAAAGCAGTCTGCAATTACTAACCTGGAGCGAATCAGTACACCAGGTTTGAGAAAGTATGCAGATGCTGATTCACTTCCAAGAGTGTTGAATGGATTGGGAATTGCAATCCTTTCTACATCTAAAGGAGTGATTTCAGATAAAGAAGCTCGAAAAGAGCACGTTGGTGGAGAGGTCTTATGTTACGTCTATTAATTGAATTGAAATGTCAAGGGTAGGAAAAGCACCGATCAATATACCAGAGGGAGTGAATGTTACTCTCGATAAAAACCTGGTTAATGTCAAAGGACCAAAAGGTGAGCTTACGCAATCTATTGATCCGGACATTAGCTTCAAGCTAGAAGAAGGTGTTCTGACAGTCGAACGACCGACGGAACAAAAAAGACATAAGGCATTACACGGACTTTATCGTTCACTGGTGAATAATATGGTTGAGGGAGTGACATCAGGTTACAAGAAGGAGATGGAGTTAGTGGGTGTTGGTTACAAGGCTTCTGTTCAGGGAAATGTATTGGAATTGAGCCTTGGATATTCACACAGCATTTATTTCGCTGTTCCTGAAGAGATCAAGATTGCTGCGGTAACTGAGAAAGGAAAAAACCCGATTGTAACCGTAGAAGGAATTGATAAGCAGTTGGTTGGTCAGATCGCTGCAAAGATCAAATCCTTCAGAAAAGTTGAACCTTACAAAGGAAAAGGTATCCGGTTTGTGGGCGAGCAAATTAGAAGAAAAGCTGGTAAAACTGCTGCTAAATAATTAGACATGGCGATTACTAAAACAGCACGAAGAAAGAGACTAAGATTAGGGATCAGAAGAAAGATCTCAGGCACTGCTGAGCGTCCTAGAGTTTCTGTCTTTAAGAGCAACAAAGGGATCTACGCCCAATTGATTGATGATGTTAACGGAGTAACGTTAGCTTCAGCCTCAACGAAGGAAATTGGAAAGGATGCGATCAACATCGAGATCTCCAAGGAAGTAGGGAAGAAGTTGGCTGAGAATGCCAAGAGCGCAGGAATTGAGACAGTGATTTTTGATCGGGGAGGTTATCCTTATCATGGTCGTGTAAAAGCTCTCGCAGAAGGAGCTCGAGAAGGAGGACTAAAATTCTAAAAGCATTATGTCACAGAGCAATATAAAATCAGTAAAAGCAAGCGAAATCGATCTTCAGGAGCGCGTAGTAGCAATCAAGAGGGTTGCGAAGGTGGTCAAAGGAGGTCGTCGTTTCAGCTTCTCTGCGATCGTTGTGGTAGGAGATGGAAATGGCGTTGTAGGATACGGTCTTGGTAAAGCAAATGAGGTGACTGATGCAATCACTAAAGGAATTGATGATGCCAAGAAAAACCTGGTACGAGTACCGGTCTTTAAAGGAACTGTACCTCACGAAGCGATCGGCAAATTCGGTGGAGGATTGGTGTTATTGAAGCCAGCTGCAGCGGGTACCGGAGTAATTGCAGGCGGTGCGATGAGAGCTGTGTTGGAGAGTGCCGGAGTTCACGATGTATTGGCAAAATCAAAAGGTTCGTCCAACCCACACAATGTGGTGAAGGCAACTTTTGACGCTTTGAATAAAATGCGAGATCCTTTTGCTGTTGCTCAGCAACGAGGAGTAGACTTAGAGAAAGTTTTCAATGGCTAAGACAATGGGAAAAGTTTTAATCACGCAAGTAAGAAGTACGATCAAAAGACCTGAAAATCAAAAGCGAACCATTGAAGCTTTGGGTCTGGGAAAGATCAACCGGTCTGTGGAGAAGGAATTAACACCGTCGATCGAAGGTATGATCAAGACGGTAGATCATTTAATTGAAGTTAAAGAGCTGTAAAATGAGATTAGAGACACTTAAACCTGCAGCAGGTTCAACGAAAAATAGAAAGCGAGTAGGCAGGGGCCAGGGTTCCGGCAGAGGGGGTACGTCTACGCGAGGACACAAAGGTGCTCAGTCTCGATCAGGATATTCTAGAAAGCCTGGATTTGAGGGAGGTCAGATGCCATTGTATCGTAGGATCCCAAAATTCGGATTTAAGAACAATAACAAGGTAGTTTCCAAGGCGATCAACCTAGATGACCTTCAAAAACTGAGTGAAGCAAAGAAATTGAAGGAGGTAACTCCTGAAATATTGAGGGAGAACGGACTTGCCGGAAAGAAGGATGTGGTTAAGATCTTAGGTAGAGGGGAGCTTAAAGCAAAGCTTGCGGTTACGGCACACAAATTCTCGAAAACGGCTCAAGAAGCTATTGAAAAAGCAGGAGGTTCTATTACTGTTCAAGAATGAAGAAATTCTTCCAAACCATAAAGAACATTTTTTCCATAGAGGAACTGAGAACAAGAATCCTTAATACCATAGGATTTTTGGTCATTTTCAGACTTGGTTCTTTCGTGGTTTTACCTGGTATTGATCCATCCAAGCTTGCTGGACAAGCTTCCGGGATCTTTGGATTCCTGGATACCATACTAGGTGGAGCATGGAGTAATGCCTCGGTATTTGCTCTTGGGATCATGCCGTATATCTCTGCATCCATTGTATTGCAGTTGATGACAGTAGCTGTTCCCTACTTCCAAAAGCTCCAAAAAGAAGGAGACAGTGGGCGAAAGAAGATCAACCAACTGACAAGAGTACTTACGATTGCTATTTGTATGGCGCAAGGATTCAGCTTCGTTTCAGCTGCGATTGAGCCAACGGCGATAATCAATAATTCATTCTTTTTTAAAATATCTTCTGTGATCATCCTGACTTCAGGAACCATTTTCTGTATGTGGTTGGGAGAGAAGATCACTGACAAAGGAATTGGTAACGGTATTTCCATGCTGATCATGATCGGGATCATTTCTCGATTCCCTGGCAGCATTATCGCAGAGGCTGTGACCCGTGGTATGAGTGAGGCGTTGATCTTCATTTTGGAGTTGGTGGCTCTATTCTTTGTAGTACTTGTCACAGTAGCGCTGGTTCAGGCAGTAAGAAGAGTACCGGTACAATATGCGAAACAGGTTGTTGGAAATAAAGTGTACGGTGGTCAGCGTCAGTATATTCCGTTGAAGGTAAATGCCTCGGGAGTAATGCCGATCATCTTTGCGCAATCAATCATGTTCTTACCAGCAATGTTTGCAGGTTTCTTCAGAGAGACCAGTGATATTGCAAACTATATCGGTACTACCTTTTCTGACTTCACGTCATGGCAATACAATCTGACGTTTGCGCTTATGATCATCGTGTTTACATTCTTCTACACGGCGATCACGATCAACCCAACGCAGATTGCGGACGATATGAAAAGAAATGGCGGGTTCATTCCGGGCGTAAAACCTGGTAAGCAAACAGGTGAATTTTTAGATAATATTTTGTCAAGAATAACCCTTCCGGGATCATTGTTCCTGGCTGTAATTGCAATCCTTCCGGCGTTCGCGATGATCGCAGGTGTAAACCAGGGATTCGCACAGTTTTATGGAGGAACATCCCTATTGATCATGGTGGGTGTAATTCTAGATACCCTTCAGCAGATTGAGAGCTACCTGCTCATGAGGCACTATGAAGGAATGATGAAATCAGGTAGAATAAAAGGAAGAACACAAGCAGCATAATGGCAAAGCAGGCATCCATAGAACAAGACGGAACGATTGCGGAGGCATTATCAAATGCTATGTTCAGGGTAGAGCTGGAGAACGGCCATGAGGTGATCGCACATATTTCAGGTAAGATGAGGATGCACTACATCAAGATCTTGCCAGGAGATAAAGTGAAGTTGGAAATGTCACCTTATGATCTGACTAAAGGAAGAATTGTTTATCGCTATAAATAAACCGTCGAAGACGAAAAGAAATGAAAGTAAGAGCATCCATAAAAAAACGAAGCGCTGATTGCAAAGTGATCCGCCGTAAAGGGAAGCTTTATGTAATCAATAAGAAGAATCCAAAGTTTAAACAAAGACAAGGATAATTATGGCAAGAATTGCAGGAGTTGATATTCCCGACAATAAGCGAGGTGAAATTGCCTTGACCTATATCTATGGTATTGGCAAAACATCCGCTCAAAAGATACTAACAGAAGCCGAAGTAGACTGGAATAAGAAAGTTCAGGATTGGACGGATGATGAAGGTGGAAAGATTCGAACAATTATCCGCGAAGGCTTCAAAGTAGAGGGTGTTCTTAAAGGAGAGGTTCAGTTGAGCATCAAGCGTTTACTTGATATCGGATGCTACAGAGGTTTGAGGCATAGAAAAGGCTTACCTGTAAGGGGTCAGCATACAAAGAATAATGCTCGAACCAGAAAAGGAAAGCGTAAGACAGTTGCAAACAAGAAGAAAGCTACTAAGTAATAAATAGATGGCGCAGAAAAGAAAAGATAAGGCGAAGAAGAGAGTTGTTAATGTGGAAGCTATGGGTCAGGTCCATATTAAGGCTTCATTTAACAACATCATCATCTCAATGACTAACAACGCTGGTCAGGTGATCAGTTGGGCTTCTGCCGGAAAGATGGGATTCAGAGGTTCCAAGAAAAACACTCCTTATGCAGCTCAGGTTGCAGCTCAGGATTGTGCACAGGCTGCTTACGATCTGGGATTGCGAAAAGTTGACGTGTATGTGAAAGGACCTGGTTCAGGACGTGAATCTGCTATCCGTACGATCCAAAATGTAGGTATTGAGGTCACCATGATCAAAGATGTTACTCCTCTTCCACACAATGGATGCAGGCCTCCAAAAAGAAGGCGAGTTTAAGACACAGAATAGAAAAGAAAGAATAAGAAATGGCAAGATATACCGGGCCTAAGACTAAGATTTCAAGAAAATTCGGAGAACCGATCTTCGGCGCTAGCAAAGCGTTGCAAAAGAAGAACTATCCTCCTGGACAGCATGGTAGGGGTAGAAGGAAAAAGCAGTCTGAATATGCAATTCAGCTGGCGGAGAAACAAAAGGCTAAGTACACGTATGGTGTTCTGGAGCGTCAGTTCTCTAACACCTTTGACAAAGCTTCCAGAAAAGGAGGTATCACTGGTGAGGTGCTTTTGCAAATGCTTGAGGCAAGGTTGGACAACACCGTTTTCAGGTTGGGAATTGCACCAACTCGAAGAGGAGCTCGTCAATTGATCTCGCATAAGCACATTACTGTGAATGGAGATATTGTAAATATTCCTTCATTCACTCTTAAACCTGGTGATGTAATCGGTGTTCGGGAAAAGTCGAAATCACTTGAGGTGATCTCTAACAGCATTTCTTCGAATGCGTCAAGCTATTCCTGGTTGGAATGGAACTCTACGGATATGTCAGGCAAGTATTTGAATGCACCTAGCAGAGAAGAGATCCCTGAAAACATCAAGGAACAGTTGATTGTCGAATTGTACTCTAAATAAAACACTAAAAACGTAAGATATATGTCAATCCTAGCATTTCAGATGCCGGAAAAAGTGGTGATGGAAAAAGCAGATGATTTCCATGGCCTCTTCACGTTCAAACCGCTTGAAAAAGGATACGGTGTTACTGTAGGTAATGCCCTTAGGAGAATTTTGCTTTCCTCTCTGGAAGGTTATTCAATCACAGGGATCAAGATCCCAGGCGTATTGCATGAATTCTCAACCATTGAAGGGGTTGTAGAAGACGTGAGCGAGATCATTTTGAATCTTAAAATGGTGAGATTCAAAAAGATTGAGGACGTGGCAGACACCAACATCACGGTTAGTGTAGCAAAGAAGAAGGTCTTGACAGCCGGAGATTTAGCAAAAGCTACTACTTCGTTCGAGATCCTGAATCCTGATCATGTAATCTGTAACCTTGATGAATCTGCTCAATTCGAGATGGAATTGACGGTTGAAAAAGGTCGTGGATATGTGAGCGCTGACGATAACAAACCTGCTGACCAGAACTTCGGATTCATCGCGATAGATTCTATCTATACACCTATCAAGAATGTGAAGTATAGTGTTGAGAACACGAGGGTAGAGCAAAAAACGGATTATGAGCAGTTGACCTTGGATATCGAGACTGACGGTTCAATCCATCCTGAGAATGCTTTAAAAGGAGCAGCCAACATTTTGATCCAGCACTTCATGTTATTCTCTGATCAGAATATGATCCTTGAAACTCAGGAAGCAGGAGAACCAGAGCAGGTTGATGAAGAACTGCTTCACATGAGAAAAATGTTGAAGACCAACTTGAATGACCTTGATCTTTCAGTAAGGGCTTACAACTGTCTGAAAGCGGCAGATGTAAGAACTCTTGGAGATCTTGTTTCACTGGAGATTTCGGATATGATGAAGTTCCGAAACTTCGGAAAGAAATCTTTGGCAGAGTTGGAGCAACTGGTTTCTGACAAAGGACTTACTTTCGGTATGGACCTGAGTAAGTACAAACTCGAGGAAGAATAAGAAAATGAGACACGGAAAGAAATTCAATCATCTCGGTAGAAAAACCGCTCATAGGAGCGCAATGCTTTCAAACATGGCATCTTCGCTTATCATGCATAAGCGGATCAATACGACTGTTGCCAAAGCAAAAGCACTTCGTAAATACATCGAGCCGATTCTAACCAAATCCAAAGAAGATAATACACATTCACGAAGAGTGGTATTCTCCTATTTGCAGGATAAAGAATCAGTGAGCGAGTTATTCAACAATGTTGCTGAGAAGATTGCTAACCGACCAGGTGGCTATACCAGGATCCTAAAAACAGGTGCACGATTAGGTGATAACGCCGAAATGTGTATCATGGAGTTGGTTGACTTCAATGAACTGATGCTGAAGGAAGAGGGAGCTGGGAAAGCAAAAACAAGAAGGTCTCGAAGAGGCGGAAAACCGAAAGCAAAAGCTGAAACAACTGTTGAAGTTGCTGAGACTACAGAAGAAGTTGCGGAGGTAGTAGAAGAGGCTCCAGTTGAGGAAGCTCAGGAGGAAGCATCTGCGGAAGTTGAGGAGACGGTAGAAGCAGTCGAGGAAACCCATGCTGAAGAAGAAAAAGAAGAGGCTGAAGCAGCAACAGAAGAAACTCCGGAAGCAAAGACAGAAGAGGACGCTTCTGATGACAGTGAAGAAGGTACTGAAGAAGACAAAGACAAAAAAGATTAATATAAGGATAATACATCCTTAGTCGAAAACTAGAGAGGGATTGGGCGTAGCTCAGTCCCTTTTTTTATCTTTAGGGAGTAACCTATTTCACTAAATGAGATTTTTCTTGATTCTGCTGATCTCTGTGCTCATTGTTTCGTGCAAAGGGCAGGACAGCAGCACCACCAAGCCTACCCTTAATCAGGATGAAAACTATCGGGTTAATCCCGATGAAGTTGTATTACAGTTGAAACCGGGAACATCAACACAATCGGATGATGGATGGAATACGGAAGTAGAGGTTGTTCGGCAGATGAAAGCTGGTTTCGGCTTTAAGAAACGACTCAAACCGGGCGAGATGATCCTGCTTTACTCTGAGAACGAACTTCCCTCCAATGAATTTACCGGGATAGTAGAGTTTCAAGAGGGACCTGGAGACGGTACCTACATTTTAAGGGCTTTGCGCAATAACTAATTACCATTTCCAATGAAAAAGCTGCTATTTCTAGCTACCTACCTAGCCACTTTTGCTGTTTTCGCTCAGGCACCTCGCATAAAGGATGATCCGATAGCCAGGGTTGAGTTTGAGTTGAGAAAACTACGCGATCCTAATACGGGTAAGATCCCGGCTAATATTAGATCTCGTGAGCTGGAATTTGTCACGGCTACACAGGCCAGGTTAAAAGGGGGAATGGGAGATGCAAGTACTGTCTGGACCCATCGTGGACCTTTCAATGTGGGCGGAAGGACCCGGGCATTAGCTGTTGATGCCGACGATGAAAATACCATTCTGGCAGGAGGGGTATCTGGTGGACTTTGGCGTTCGACCGATCAGGGAGCAAACTGGACAAAGGCTACAGGTGTATCCGAGCTCCAGAGCATCACGTGCATAGCACAGGACCTAAACAGTTCGATGAATGATACGTGGTATTATGGAACCGGCGAATTCAGCGGAAACTCGGCGAGTGAGGACGGGGCTTTTTATCGTGGTGACGGAATCTATAAATCAACTGATAATGGAGTAACGTGGAGTGTACTTGCCAGTACTCAGGTGGATAATCCCGAAGCGACGTTAGCCAATAGTTTTCAAATCAATCACAATATTATTGTCAACCCGTCAAATGGTGATGTATTGGTTGCCAACACAAACGGGATCCAACGCTCGCAAAATAGTGGGACATCATGGTCGGAAGTGCTTGATAATCCAAATGGAGGTTGGTCGGACATTGTCACCAACTCTACAGGTAGTGTAATGTACGCGGCTATTGAGGGATCTTCAGGGGGAATCTATCAATCAACCAATGGAGGGACTAGTTGGAGTAACATCAAAGATTCCGGTATCATCCTTCAAAATGGAAATCGAATTGTTTTAGCTATCGCTCCATCCAATGAAGATATCTTGTATCTCCTGGCAGAGTATACGTTCGGTACCTCAGGTCATATTTTATGGAGATTTGATGATAACACAGATACCTGGGTTAACAGATCGAGCAACATTCCTCAATTCGGAGGTAGTGTTGGTGATTTTGACAGCCAAGGGGGATATGATTTAATTATTGAAGTGGGCCCCAGTAGTGAAAATTTTGTTGTGATTGGAGGTACCAATCTTTACCGTTCTACTAATGGATTTTCCTCATCAGGAGCCACTGATTGGATCGGTGGTTACTCTACAGTGAATAACGTCAGTCTATATCCCAACCAACATCCGGATCAGCATGCTTTTATTTTTCTTTCTGGGACACAAGCATTGA
Organism: Cyclobacteriaceae bacterium; assembly: GCA_965267415.1. GTDB lineage: Bacteria > Bacteroidota > Bacteroidia > Cytophagales > Cyclobacteriaceae > Ekhidna. Next base: position 3,574,633 of record OZ253955.1, read on the forward strand.
GTGGAACTGATGGAGGAGTACACATTACTAGTGATATAACTGCAGATGGTGCAGGAGATAATGTTGTTGATTGGACTCACTTGAACAATGGCTACCTAACCACTCAGGTATATGCTGTTTCAACAGGACCTGGAGACCAAATCATGTCTGGGTTCCAGGACAACAGCACGTGGTTAACTACCTCATCGGTCGGAACTGTAGACTGGACAGATCAATTCAGTGGTGACGGGGCTTATAATGACTTCAATGATGATGGGACTACTCGTTTCATGTCAGCCCAAAATGCCCAAATTTTTCGATTCACCTATTCAAGCGCAAATGATGATACCCATAATGGGTTTGAGCAAATTGATCCCTCAGGTGGGTACGCAACCTCATTGTTCATTACTCCATTTTATCTTGATCCGATCAATGATGAGATTTTCTACTTAGGTGGTGATATTGATCTCTATGTAAATACACAAGCAAGTAGCTCTACTACTTCCGTAGGATGGAAATCGATTGACCTACCTGGTAATAGCGGTGATGTTTCCGAATTTGGATTAACAACTGCCAACATGGTTTACGTCGGAACTGATGTGGGTGAAGTTTATAAAGTTGAGAACCCAGGAAACGCAACACCAACAGTTAGCAATATCACTGGACCCAGTTTCCCCAGTGGATACATCTCGGGAATAGGCGTGAATCAAATGAATGAAAATGAGCTGATCGTCACTTTTTCCAATTATAGTGTGAGAAGTGTTTGGTATTCCGATAATGGTGGTACTTCATGGACGGATATCAGTGGCAACCTGGAAGAGAATCTGGACGGTTCCGGAAGTGGGCCTTCCGTTCGCGCTGCAAGAATATTTGGAGATGGACTTGAATACTTTGTTGGAACCAGTACAGGCCTATACTCAACGAGAACCATCAATGGTTCCAGTACTTCATGGTTTCAGGAAGGTAGTACCAATATTGGAAATGTAGTAGTGAATCATTTGGACATCAATACCCAGGATGAATTGATTATCGGTACTCACGGCAATGGAGTATACAGTGCAACTGTAAAACCAAATGACGATATGAGTGTCACTAGCTTGGATGCTCCTACTTCTCAAGCATTTACTGGCCTTTCAGATGTTACTGTGACAGTGACCAATAATGGAACTAATGCTGTAGCGAGTTTTGATCTGGCACTAAGTGTTAATAGTACTCCTGTGGTTACTGATAATGTTGTGCAAGCACTCAATTCGGATGAAACATATGCTCATACATTTTCAGTGCAGTACGATTTTACCACTCCTGCAGATTATGAGGTAGAAATCATAGTTACGCTAGCTGGTGACCAGGTCGCCAGCAATGACAGCCAAATATTTACGATTTCAAGTTTTGCGGTTCCAACGGACATCACCATATCAAACAACCAGGTTGCCGAGTTGGCAGCTATGGGCACCACAGTTGGGAATTTCACAACTGAGGATATGGATGATACTTCCCACTCATACATTCTAATTTCAGGTGAAGGGGATGACGACAACAATAGCTTCACTATCACCAATGATGCACTTAATACGTTTGAGGTGTTTGACTTTGAAACTAAAGCAGATTATACAATAAGGATACAGACAAGTGATGATGAGGGGAATACGTTTGCAAAATCATTTGCTATTGAGGTAACAGATGTTACCGGGATCACAGAACTTGAATCAGCAGGTATCACCATGTATCCGAATCCGGTAAAGAACAGAATGACGCTGGAAATGGTGAATGACCATACCGGAGAGATCGTCGTTTCCATACTTGGACTGGATGGGAGAACGGTACTAAGTAAATCTTACCAAAAGAATAGTCGAGCAACCAACTCCTTAGTTGATTTGAAACCTATTGCTGCAGGTCATTACGTTATCACATTTGAATACAATGGTAAGAAGCTGACCGGAAGGCTGATCAAGGAGTAGCAATCGGCATCTCAAGTACTACTTTTTTGAATTGAAGATCGAGGGTTAAATTTGCGCGCAATATGGATATCCCTTCACGCAAAAAAGCTACACTACTTCTTCAGGACGGCACTACATTTCAAGGAATTTCAATCGGTAACCAAGGCACCTCTGGTGGTGAGATCTGTTTTAATACCGGAATGACTGGTTACCAGGAGATCTACACCGACCCGTCCTACTTTGGTCAAATCATTGTCAATACCACGGCTCATATTGGAAATTATGGTGCGTTAGATGCAGAAATGGAAAGTGGATCTCCGAAGATCCAGGGATTGGTGGTGAATGATTTTTCTGAACGTTACAGTAGGACAGGAGCTGATGAGCATCTTCAGGAATTTTTGGATAAGAATAGCACGGTAGGTATTGCTGGTTTGGATACTCGAAAGCTGGTAAGACATATACGAACCAAAGGTGCGATGAACGCGATTATCTCGTCTGAATTATCAGGAAAGGAGCTTCAGGCTGAACTGGATAAAGTACCAGATATGGAGTCCCTGGAGCTTTCTTCAAAGGTGACTACTAGTGAAGTTTATGAAGTGGGAGCTGAAAATTCCGGTTTGAAAATCGCAGTTCTGGATATAGGTGTGAAGCGTTCTATCCTTAAGAACTTTGAAAAACGAAACTGCCATTGCAAAGTATTCCCGGCAAAATCCTCTTACAAGGAAATCATGGATTGGAAACCGGATGGATTCTTCATCTCCAACGGACCAGGGGATCCTGCAGTTATGGATTATGCCATAGACACTACGAAGCAGGTCCTTTCCGATGACCTACCACTTTTTGGAATATGCCTGGGTAGTCAGATCCTGGCTAAAGCGGTGGATGTGAAAACTTATAAGATGCACCACGGACACAGGGGGCTTAATCACCCGGTAAAGAACCTGCAAACAGGTCTAAGTGAAGTCACTTCACAGAATCATGGGTTTGCGGTAGATATGGATTCGTTAAACAACTCAAAGGAAGCGGAGCTTACTCACCTGGATTTGAATGACAACACTGTGGAGGGGCTAAGACTTAATGGTAAAAAAGCGTTTGCAGTTCAATATCATCCGGAAGCATCACCCGGACCACACGATTCTACTTACCTGTTCGACGATTTCATTCAACTTATTAACGATAACAAATAAATGGGCATTATAGAGAGCGTTTTTGCACGCCAGATCATGGATTCACGAGGCAATCCTACTGTGGAAGTTGAGATCATTACTGATTCTGGCTTGATGAGCCGTGCTGCAGTTCCATCAGGAGCATCGACAGGTGAGAATGAAGCGGTTGAACTGAGGGATGGGGATAAATCCAGGTTCTTGGGAAAAGGCGTGCTTAAGGCAGTTGATAATGTGAATTCCATTATCGCTCCGGAACTTGAAGGAGCAGTTGTTTTCGAACAAGCATTGATCGATAAGCTGATGATTGATTTGGACGGAACTTCCAACAAATCGAAGCTTGGTGCCAATGCTATCCTGGGGGTGTCACTAGCTGTGGCAAGAGCAGGAGCTTTGGAGTCAGGCCTACCACTTTATCGATACATTGGTGGAGCTAACGCGAAGATGCTACCGGTTCCAATGATGAATATTATCAATGGAGGCTCTCACTCAGATGCACCGATTGCTTTCCAGGAATTCATGATCCGTCCAGTTGGAGCACCGACTTTTTCAGAAGCAATTCGAATGGGAAGTGAAGTATTTCATAACCTTAAAGCCATCATTCATGACAAAGGTCTAAGTACTGCGGTAGGAGACGAAGGGGGATTTGCCCCGAACTTTAGTGGTGGTACAGAGGAGGCATTGGATAGCGTTCTTGCGGCAATAGAAAAAGCAGGGTACAAAGTTGGTGATGAAGTTACAATTGCTTTGGATTGTGCCTCATCTGAATTCTATTCAGATGGCGTTTATGATTATTCAAAATTTGAAGGAGATAAAGGAGCGAAGCGATCGAGTGATGAACAGGCTGACTATTTAGCTGAACTGATCTCCAAATACCCGATTGATAGCATTGAAGATGGTTGTGACGAAAACGATTGGGAAGGATGGAAAACATTAACCAGCAAGATTGGAGATAAATGTCAGTTGGTTGGAGATGATTTGCTAGTGACAAATGTCTCTTTTCTCGAAAGGGCTATCAAGGAGCAAGCAGCTAACTCCATTCTTATTAAAGTCAATCAGATCGGGACACTTACAGAGACTTTGGATGCTATAGAAATGGCTCACAAAGCGGGATGGACAGCTGTTGTTTCCCATCGTTCCGGAGAAACAGAAGATTCTACCATTGCTGACATAGCCGTAGCTACCAATGCTGGTCAGATCAAGACCGGATCCATGTCACGTTCAGACCGTATGGCAAAGTACAATCAACTGCTTCGAATTGAGGAGGAACTAGGCGAAATTGCCAAGTACCCAAGCAAGTAGCTTTCTAGTTGATTGGTATCAGGAAGAACTTTGGATGATAGTTGCTAACTCGTTCAACGTCTCCTTTAAAGTTTTTGCGCAGAACAGACCTGATGTCGACTTTCAACTGGTCACCGGGACGTGCATTGCGGATCAAACTTGCAAGATTGGTTGTAGCGGTGCCTTTCACCTTGCTTTTGAAAACACCTCTGCTGATCAGTGATATTTCACATTCCTGAACCTTATAAGAAGCGTCACCAGGAAGCATACGACTGAAGTCAGCATCAGGAACAACTCCCAGGCCCAGACTTGCCGTAGATTTACTGATACCCGCGTTCGGATCAATCTCCCTTCCATTGACATAGGGTTTAACGCTTGGTGCCGGTACTTTCCTTACCGGGAATACCTTGTCTCCGATCTTCACATTTTGATTATAAACAGAGATTGTAACCTCACGAGCGGTAGGAACAATGGTAGCAGATCCAACTTCCTTGCCATACCGAAAATAACCACCGGACACTTCGAATCGGGGCTTGTAGTCGCTTCCGTGTACAGGAGACATGATGCTAAGTTTGTTTCCGCAGTTCAGGTACAGTGAATTAACTGCCTGAGAGGAAACCTCCAGGTAAGGACGAATAACTCGATATGAATCTGAAGTAGTAATTGTTTGACTTTCACCATAGAGCTCAATTTCAGCTTCATAGTTCAAATTTCTAGTTCCACCTGTTTTGGAGCTTTCTTCAAACACGGCCACTCCATTTTGTAGTGGGACCTCCCGTTGGTTAACAGATACCTTCTTCACGTAGGATTTATCCAACTTGGCCGCAAGAACAACGTCCGATCGGTAAACACCTCCGGAAGCAATTTCTCTTGATTGTGGGATGACGGTTAAGAAAATGCTATCGGTCATCAAACCACAGCTTTTTAGCAAGTATGCGGTTGAATCCAGGGATGCGTTCAGTCTGTCGTTTTCCTGCATCATGAAGCTGGCCATTGACCTGGTAGAGGTAAGATCCTTACTTATTCCAGCTGGTGGTAACCATGGACGGGCACTTAAGAAAGGCACCAATTCCGCTTCTTGTACCTGAGAATTTGATGGTGACTGAATGGCAGCATAGAAGGCTTGTATTCCATTCACAGAAAAGTAGATGAGCAGAGCATTACCGGTGATTCTTAACAATGCCTTGAGATTTACTTCAAATTTGAAATCTGAGAGCAATACAACGGCCAATGCCCCAAGAACGAAGCATACTATGCCGCAATAAGCCATCATTGCACTTGCAGACTGAAGTGATGGGATCATCCAACTCAGTAGTGCATATGAAATACTGGTGAATGCCCAGATTGCTAAGCTTATAAAAATGAGAGATCGGATAGAATCGATTTTGACGGCTTCTTTTGGTAGGTTCATGTCAGTTGGAGGTTAGCGGTTAATAAATTTAGCATTTGAGGGTGACAATTGAATAGTCGTCCAACAACCTGATGAAAACATTTATCGAATTTATAACTATAAAAATAGTTGTATAATTATAATTATAGTTATAGTATTGCCCTATGAAGGAATTGACCAAAGCAGAGGAGCAATTAATGCAATACCTCTGGTCACTTGATAAAGCCTATTTAAAGGAGATTGTTGAGCAGTATCCTGAGCCCAGACCTGCTTATACTACGATTTCTACAGTAGTAAATGTGTTGGTGAGAAAGGGTTTCATAGCGTTTGAAACACATGGAAAGGTTCGTCAATACCGACCGGCAGTTACTAAAGAGGTTTATTCAAAACAATCTTTTAAAGGTCTGGTGAGTAACTTTTTTGATAACTCAACTCGACAATTCGCCTCCTTTTTTGCAAAGGAGAACAAATTATCCATGGATGAACTGAAAGAAATTCGAGCACTCATCGATGCAGAAATTCAAAAGAAGAAGAACAGTGGAGCTGAGTGAATTGATCATCTATATTCTCAAAGTAATTGGGCTCCATGGGGTCCTCTTTTTGCTTTACCATTTTGGAATTAGGCAGAGAGTTGACCACCAGTCACTCCGTTTTTACCTGATCCTGACATTAGTAATTGCCTTTCTTATTCCATTCGTACCGATCAATAATTTTGGTGAAAAACCTGTAATATCTATTGAGGAGATCGGCGCTTATTTCCTGGAGGAAGATCCAAATGTTGTCCCTTTTGAGGCGGCTGAAACCGGAATTCTGACACCTTCAAAGGGTTTGAAAGGGCTTGATACATTGCCAATAATCTACCTCATAATCACCTTTCTTTTGGTAGGGAAATTCATGTTGAATTTGATCCTTCTCTATTTCCTGAAATTTAGAAGTGAACTTATTAATAGAAATCCCTGCAATCTTTATAAGACATCAAAAACTAGTTCTTTTAGCTTCTTTTCTAATGTTTTCATACCGGAGGAGCTTTTTGGGACACGATCTTTTCGATTCATTCTTACACATGAATACGAACATGCCAGAAGATATCACTCGATTGATCGGGTGCTAATGGATTTTCTTGCGACGCTGTTTTGGTTCAATCCCTTCATTTATTTCTACCGAAACGCACTCATTGAAATCCATGAATATCAGGCGGACGATGCTGTGCTTAGGAAATACGATGATCCAATTGGTTATCAGGAAGTCCTCTATGCTCAGCTGGAGCCTGCCACACATTCAGGTTTGATGAGTCATTTCAATTTTTCAACTATTAAAAAACGAATTGTAATGATCAACTCAAATGAAAAAGTGAAATCCAGAAAGGCACTATTGCTTGCATTGCCAGTCCTGGTAATAGCAATTTTTGGTTTTGCCAAAGCTCCTGACAAGCATCAGGTGGTTATGGAAAATCTGGTGGAACCCAAAATTGCGGAAGAGGTTCCTGTGATGCAGGACCTGACTCCTTCCATTCTACCATTGAGAAATGCTTCAAGTATGCGAGTTTCCTCTTCCTTCGGTATGCGACCGGATCCGTTTGACGGGAAAACGAAGATGCATCGGGGATTGGATATAAAGGTGCCTGAGGGAACCAGTGTGATTGCAACAGCCGACGGCATAGTTCATAGTGCCACCGAAAACATCGGTGGGTATGGTAACTTCATTTTAATCAAGCATGGAGATGAATACATGACCCGATATGCCCAGCTTTTTTCTCTTGGTGTAAAAGAAGGTGATGTAGTTAAAAAGGGACAGGAGCTTGGAAAAAGTGGGAGCTCAGGTCGGTCCACAGGCCCGCATTTACACTATGAGGTTGTTGAAATTGGCGTAGGCCATCAAGATCCTTTGAAGTTCATCAAGGATCATGACTTTAGATCAATTCCCTGACCTGACTTGTTAAAAGTGAACTTGTAGTCACTTAGTATATCCAATTAAACGAAAAAACCGATTAATCTTTTTTCAATTGGTATTGTCTAAGGTGTAAACCTGGCAGTCATGAAGAAAGTGAATCGGTTTTTCTGTTTTCCAGTATTCTTTTTGATCATTGGGTGTACAGAACGATATGTAGTCCTCTCTTCAACACATGCGATGCATGTAAAGAGTAGCAAAGTGCACCAAATGAAGATCGACTCCACGTTAGAAGTCTATGATCACTTTAAGCTCAAAAAGAAGGGAGAAGTCCTGGTGATCAATAAATGAAGCGGTGATTGATAGTTGTGAGATTTTTGAATTATACTTACTTCGTTCAAAAGTTTCACCACAAATGAATGTTAATCTCGACACGCAATCAACGCTATATCTAGGCACTTCTACTGGTAACGTTTATGTAGATCCGGATCAAGACTTGCTTGAAATTAAATGGCAGGGAAAAGTTGATTTTAATGATTATAAAAAAGTAATGATGGCAGCAAGAGATCTTGTGGGAGAGGGGTATGGAAATGCTATTATTAACCGACTTGAATTGGAGGAGATCAATCCTGATTCCGCATTATGGTTAAAAAAGGAATTCATAAAAGTTCACTTAAAGCCAGTGATCCATAACCTCAAGAAAGTTGCTACAATTGAGTCAAAGTCAGCTTTTAGCAGGTTTTACTCCAATTCGTTGACTTTAGCGGCCAAGGTTATCTACCCAAGCCTTTCGATCAAGTCCTTTGCTACGAAAGAAGAAGCAATGAACTGGATGGCTACCTGAGTTCTAAACATAGAGGTATTCAAACAATCCAGTTAGTACTTCCGATGCTCCGATATAGATTCCCACTCCATAAGTAACTCGTCGAACAGATAGGTTCTGGATAGCAAAAGGAAGTCCGCTGATGTTGATCAAAGTGAACCCTGTTGCTATAACCATTGCTGCTCCGATGGTTAAGTAAGGATTAGACGACACAATTATGAGGACTACTCCTGCTGCCAGGATCATGAAGCTGGTAATGATCACCTTGCGAAGGTTTGCCTCGGCGATTTTTCTACTGATCAAAAACCCTACAACAGCACATAGTCCAAGAATTGTGAAAGAAATGTAATCACCATAGGCTCCCCAATCCGGAAACTTGAACGCGAAGTGTTCTGGTAGGAATTCGACCAGGAAAGCTTTACCGACACCCAGGAAGAGCCCGATCATCAAAATGGCCAGGTACGAACTGAAGGGTTGAGACGTTACTCGGTCGTTAGCCATCAACTCTTGTTTTCGTTGAAGCACCTCATCGGAAGAAACCCGATGAAATAGAATGCCCGATCCCGCAATGAGTACACCACCAACAATGAAAGTCAAGGTATCCCCAAAGAAGCTGACCAGGCTGACAATTACAGGCTCCAGAGCATACAATAACTCCGTTACAAGGAAAAGAAATCCCATAACGATCGGAAGCTTTTGAGCAGGAGCAAATGCCTCAATCATGGAGTTGGCGGGACTGATGAAGAGGTTCATACAGATCAGCCACATGACGATCATGAACGGAAGTATCGAACGTACATCCATCAGGTGATGGGTTCCAATGAGCGTAGCGACGATCATAAACACCATCGCAGTTGCTCCAATTCCGACCGTAAAAATTATCAGGTACTTGCCATTTTTGCGAAGTATGTAATCCGACAGCCAACCAGCGAAAGGAGGAATGAGGACAAGCACAATGGCTTTGGCGATGACCAGGAAATCGATCAAATGAGTAATCCCGATTTTCTCCATGAGCACAGGCTGGTATTCATGATAGGCAATCCAGCTAATGACTACTGCAGCATTTAAAGCAGCCAGACTGTACACTTCTCTCCATTTTAAAACATCCGTTTTTTGCGTCAGCATAAAATTTTATTTTGTTGGTAATATCGAAATATACGAATAGCAAAGGAACTTTGGATTTGTCGTTCGTGTGACCAACCAACGCTTACAAGTCAGGTTTCAATGACCCAGTATCTTTCTTTTTCACCCCGGATTTCATCTTAAGAAAGATAAGTATTACGATATGAAAAGTAACTTTTGGAGTTCAATGGAGTATAAAAGTAAAATCCCCAACCTATGATAAAGAATTTTATTCTGTCCTCCTGGAGGAGCCTGATAAAGAAATTTGGCTTCACCACAATCAATATATTGGGCCTGGCTGTTGGTATGGCTACCTGTTTGCTCATCTACCTCTATGTTGATTACGAGACTTCATACGACAGTTTTCAGGATGACAATGTCTATCGGATGTGGATCAATCGGGTTTACCCTGAAAGAGAGGTTAATTATCCGCTAGCGCCGCATTCATTTGGACCTCAACTGGTTCAGGACTTTCCTGAAGTCATCGCACAAGGAAGATGTTTCAGGCCTTTCAACCCAACGACTGTTCGAGTTGGAGAAGATTTTTACTTGGAAGATAAGATCGTCTTTGCGGACTCTACCTTCTTTTCAGTAATGAACGTTTCTTTCATTTCTGGTGATCCTGAGACGGCACTATATGATGAAAACTCTGTGGTATTGTCTGAGACTACTGCGAAGAAACTTTTTGGAGATGAAGATCCGATGGGGAAAACCATTGAGTTTTTCAATGGTTCCAAAACAGTTAGTGGGGTTGCCAATGATTACCCGAATAACTCTCATTTTCTGTTTGATTACATCGCACCGATTCATCAGTTCCCATTTTTCACGCAAGCCAACTGGACCGGTTTCTCTGCTATGATTTATCTCAAATTGAGAGATGGTACAGATCCAATGGTTGTTGAGAACAAACTACCAGCATTTGTCAAGCAATATGCAGGAGGCCCGATCCAACAACGGAATGGGATATCATATGACGAGTACATAGCTGCTGGAAATGGCTATAATTATCACCTGCATCATATCAAGGATATCCATTTGCATTCAAACCTGGAAAATGAAATGAAAGCGAATGGGAACATTAACTATATCTATATCTTTTCTGTGATTGCAGTTTTCATCCTGGTGATCGCTTGCATCAACTTTATGAATTTGTCAACTGCTCGTTCCACGGAGCGAGGCAAGGAAGTGGGTATAAGAAAGGTTCTTGGCTCTGAAAAAGGACAACTGATTGGGCAGTTCTTGACAGAATCTATCATTGTGACGTTTTTAAGTGCGGTTGTAGCGCTACTGCTGGCATTTCTTGTGTTACCATCATTCTCCGAACTTGCTGAACGACCATTGAGCCTGATCCAAATTCTGGCACCGCTTCCGGCGGTCATAATACTTCTGTTGATTGTTGGTGTGGGTCTTTTGGCAGGTATCTATCCGGCATTCTTCATCTCCGCTTTTGCTCCTTTAGCTGTTCTAAAAGGGAAGTTGAAGGGAAGTCGAAGTGGGATACATTTACGGAACAGCCTTGTTGTTGTGCAATTTGCGATTTCTATCGTTTTGATCAGTGCAACCCTGATCGTTTATGATCAGATGAACTTCATGATGAATAAACCGCTGGGATTTAATAAGGACAATGTGGTGGTTATTGAAAACGTAGGTGATGTAAACAATGACCCAAATGGTGGAGACGAGCGTTTTGAAACATTCAAGAACGAAATAACAGCTATTCCAAGCGTTCAATCAAGTGGGTATACGTCGACTATGCCCGGGGACTTTACCGGTGATTTTGTAGCGAGTGTGCCGGGAACAGGCCAGAAAGAAAGCATGGTAATGCGACGAATGGTTTTTGATAATGAGATCCCTGAAACATTGAATATAGAAGTACTCGAAGGCCGGTTCTTTGGAAAACAGTTTGAAGATTCACTTTCAATGGTTCTGAATGAGTCAGCGGTGATTAAACTTGGCTTGCAGGATCCTATTGGAAAAAAGCTTCTCGATATTGATGACTCTGACGAAACTGTTGAATTCACGATCATTGGTGTAGTGAAGGACTTCCATTTTCAGTCACTTCATGTGGATTTGAAGCCAGCCGCATTTATCGGTTATCAAGGTCCTCAACCATTTCGGTCAAAGCTGGTAGTAAAAATGGATGGAAACAACGTAAAGGAATCAATGGATCAAATCGAGTCCATTTGGTCGGATTTTGTTCCGGGAGCTCCATTCAAATCATACTTTCTGGATGCAGATATGGAACAGTTCTATTCAGCTGAGCGAACTACAGGAAGCATATTTAGTATTTTCACAGCACTGGCCATTGTCATAGCTTGTATCGGACTTCTTGGGCTCTCCGCATTCATTATCAACCAAAGAGTGAAAGAGATCGGTGTACGGAAAGTTCTGGGTGCAAGCATTTTGCAGATCATTGTATTGCTGTCGCGTGATTTCACTAAGCTCATTGCAATATCAGTGATAATATCAGTTCCCATCGCCTACTTATGGATGAATCAATGGATGGATAATTTTGCTTATGCCATTGGAATAAATTGGTTGATTTTTGCCATAGCAGCTCTTGCAGCCTTATTCATAGGTGTTAGCGTTGTTAGTGTCCAATCAGTCAAGGCGGCTTTAGCTAATCCTGTGGAAAGTCTGAGGGATGAATGACCAATAGGATCACTTTCTTTTCTGACTCACTCTACAGTTATCTGTAATTTGAGTAGACATGGGGTAAACAATTCAAATTTTAATCAATTTCTAGCTTTTTCATTTACTGCCGATAGCCAAATTGCTAACCAGATCAGCTACAGCAACTATGAAACGGTTAGTTATTTTTCAAATTTTGATCGTCTTATTGATTGGGTGTAAAGACGAGCAGCCAGGAGTTATACCTGTTGACGGTTCCATCAATTTCAACCTTGGATCATCATTGACGGGACGGACAGAAAACCCCTCATTTGTGAGCTACCGGCTGGTTCATGAAAACGGGAACAATCTGATTGGCAAGCTAGATCTCTTCACCTTTGGCGATTCATATGTTTCCGAAGCACTAGTGCTTACATCAGGGAGCTATCAGTTGGAGGACTACTTCATCCTGAATGAGGAGGAGGAAGTTATGTATGCCTGTCCAAAAGAGGGTTCTGAACTTGCCTATCTTGTTGACACCCCGCTTCCCATCAGCCTTGAAATAAATATTGGTGATACCACTACGGTGACACCCGAGGTACTGACGGTAGATGGTCATCTGCCAGAAGACTTTGGCTACACAGTTTTCAGTTTTGAGCCTGTAGGCATTAAAGAATTGCTGATTCAAACGACAGTAGCAATCAAGGAATTTTATGATGAAGTGTATGTTCCTTTTGATTACCAACTCACCATATCAGCAAGTAATGATTTGAGTACTGGGGATGCGGGATGGTCCCACACCTTTGAGATGAACGGGTTGGAGTATGGAGAAGAGGTGTTGGTGCGAAAAGGGTACGAGTACTATAGTCTTACCGTTAAGAAAGAAAACCATCGTTCCCATTCCATTTACTTAATGGATACTGAATTGTATGGGATCGATCGTTTGACCTTTGAATTGATCCCAAACGAGAGTAATGATTTCTTATTCTTTGATAGAGATGGGATTCAAATTATCCTTCCGAGGGACCCATGCATGAAGTATGCTCGTGTAGATTTTCCTGAGGGGTATCAACTTGGCTATGGTTATTTTGACAAGAGCACGTCAGATGCCGGTGGATTGCCGATGACTGAATTTATGTTTCGGGAGTGCTTTGGGACAGGTCCGGGAGAATGGCCAACAAGCTCGACTTTCTGCATGTCGACTGTCAATGTTTTTGATAACACTCCATATGCCTTAAGTGGGGGCTATTGCGATGCGATCGATTATGAGAATTCAAACCTGGCTGAAAACATAGAGGATGTTTATTTCAGCAACTATGTGTTGTTTGATTATTTCCTACCAGGAAAGATCCCGGGAGAAGACCCGTCAGAATTCGTGGATCTATACCATTACCAACAAGGCTTAGAACCAGATTAACAGGAGGGTTAATCCGCTACAGCTTTAAGTGTAAAGTAGAAGCTGCTTCCCTTTCCAGGTTCAGACTGAACCCAGATACTTCCACCATGAAGCTCAACGATTTTCTTGCATATGGCCAGCCCGATCCCCATCCCTTCATATTGCCCTCGCTGATGAAGCTGGCGAAAGATCTGAAAGACCCGACTTAATGCGTTTTCTTCTATGCCAATACCATTGTCTTTTACCTGAAAGGACCAGTGTCCGTTTGATGGTTCTGCGGAAACACGGATCTTAGGATCCTTTTCAGGATCACGATACTTTAATGCATTACTTATCAAATTCTGGAACACTCGCTTGATCTCTTTTTCATTCACCTCTATTGATGGGAGATCTTCAACTTTAACTCTTGCGTTTGAAGCCTGGATTGATCCTTGCAATTCTTCAAGCACATTCATCACCAGGTAGTTCAGGTTGGCTGTTGTGAATGTCCGTTCTCTTCCGATCTTTAGGTAATCGGAGAGCCCTTCAATCAATTCTATCATCCGGTCGGCAGCTTGAATAGCATACCGCATGAACTTCTGTCCTTTTTCATCCAAACGATCGCCATACTCTTCCCTTAAGTGACTGATGCACCCGATTACTGTATTAATGGGTTCTTTAAGGTCATGTGAGGTTGCATAGTTGAATTGGGTCAACTGATCATTTCTAGCCCTTAGCAGATTTACTTTTTCTTCAAGTCCGATATTGGCTTCCTGGAGCATCTTGAAGGTGCTGGATCCCATCAAACCAACCAGGAAAACAAAGACAGCTCCAAAAAAGAAGATCACCCCGGTGAGTATTTGGAGAATATCTGCTTTACCGGTATAGATGATATAGATTACGCCAAAGTAGCCAAGGAAGAAAAAAGCCATCAATACGAACAGATTTCTCCAGTTGCGTTGAAATTTTTGATCCGTTAGCAGCTTGAATATTTTGCGGGTCTGGAGCATGGCAAAAAAGAGAATGACTGCTCCAACCAGCACAAGTGCGATGGTTAAATAATCGGCGGATTCCATAGCGGTTCAGTTTGTTGATTTAAAAATACAATCTTAAAAAATCCTGGAGGATTTTTCATTGAATACGTTGAATAGGTATATAGGTAACTTTAAGGAATGGACTTCTCTGAAGGATTGGTGGCGATTTTAAGTAGTATTGGGGTTATCCAGGGCCTCTTGATCGCCGGATACCTATTGCAACTTGATTCAGGGAACCGTCAATCCAATCAATTGCTGGCGGTTGTCATCATTGGCTTGTCAATTCGTATTGGGAAATCCGTGTTGAATTACTACTTCCTCCTTGAAGGATGGCATAGAAACATTGGATTGGCTGGCTTTCTTTTAGTTGGGCCAGCACTTTTCTTTTATGGTAAAAGCCTCTTTGAAAAAAGCTGGAAATTCAAAGTAAGAAATGCCTGGCATTTTATCCCGGCAGTGTTGTTTCTTGGATTTGGATGGCTGATCCCTAATCAAACCAATAACGTTCCCTCCTATGTAAGTTATTCTCTTGTTTTAGTACAGTTTGGTCTTTACCTCTATTTCTCAATTCTTCTTTGGATCAAATACAAGGATCAACCGACTCAGGTCAGATCCTGGTTCAGGAATCTAACATTAGGCGTGCTGCTATTGTGGGTATTTTACCTGTCGATATTCCTTCGTGTTATTCCAGCCTATATCGGAGGAGCCTTGCTCCACTCGTTTTTGATCTATGCGTTCACTTACCTTTTACTTAGAGTACATAAGTTCAACCTGGAGAAGTATCGCAAATCAACGATTGATCACTCTGAGGCAAGTGAAATTTTGAATCGGTTGAAACAACTTCTCAGGGAGTCGAAACTATACCTCAAGAATGACCTTTCCTTGAACGAGGTTGCCGAAAAAATGACGGTAAGCTATCGAATTATTTCTCAGGTTATTAATGATCGGTTAGGTCAGAATTTTTCCGAGTTTATTAACACTCTTCGTATTCAGGAAGCAGAAGCATTGCTAAAGGATCCGGAGATGCAAAATGAGAGTATTGCCAGCATTGCGTTTGACAGTGGATTCAATAATCTCACCTCGTTTAATGAAGCTTTTCGAAAGATCAATCGAATGACGCCCTCCCAATATCGAAAGCAATTCCAGTAAAGGATTCATGAATCCTTGAGATTTTGGTCTTTCTGGAGCTGATCCTTACCATCAAAAACGATGAAAAGAAGATCATTTGTAGGTAAGGCTGGCACACTTGCAGTAGCTGCATCTGTCGGGTTGAACAGCTCACTAGCTGGAAGGAAAGTCAGGAGTAAGGAAGACTCCAAGGTAGGTTACGCTATCGTAGGACTTGGTTTTTTTGCTTCGTACGTGGTTCCCAGGGTTTTAAAAAGTGATCACTCAAAAGTGGTTGCCTTTGTTAGCTCCGACAGATCCAAAGCGAAGACCTGGGCACAGCGTTACGGAGTTGACGAGAAGAGTGTTTATGACTACAGTGAATTTGACACGATTGCGACCAACCCTGAAATTGATGCGATTTACGTTGCCACCCCGGTTGGAACGCATGCTGAGTTTGCGTTAAAGGCTTTCCAGGCGGGTAAACATGTACTCACGGAGAAGACTATGGCCTCAAGTGTTGCAGAATGTCAGGAAATGATCCAGGCTGCAAAGAAGGCCGATAAGAAGTTGATGGTAGCCTATCGGGCAAGGTATGAATCTTACAATAAGCAAATGATCGAGTTCGCAAGACAGGAATCATATGGAAAGGTCTCATCTATTGCTGCTCACAAAGGTTTTAACATCGGTGACAAACTGGGAAAGAACAAATGGCGGACAAAAAAGGCGCTAGCCGGAGGTGGAGCCCTGGTTGACATTGGGATCTATAGCATTCAGGCATGCCGATACATTGCAGGTGTGGAACCCACAGAAGTGAGCGGATTTATTCACAATACGGAAGGTGATGAACGATTCAATGAAGTGGAAGAAAACGTATCCTTTATGCTCCGATTTCCTAATGGTATTCTTGCTACCGGATCAGCAAGCTGGAGCTATTCATTACAGAACCGATACCGAGTAGGGGCGGCAAATGGCTATTTTGAACTGGAACCGGCGACCAGCAATGGAAATCTCCGGATGACAGTCAAAGAGACCGATCCTACTTTCATCGGCGAACGATTTTTTCCGAATATCGATCAAATTGCTGCAGAGTTCGATCACTTCTCACAATGTATTCTCAACGATGAGGACCCTTTGACCCATGGGGAGGAAGGATTGAAAGACCTAAAGGTCATAGAAGCCATTTACCAATCAGCTAAAACCAATACCGTTGTTAAGTTATAGACCTTATTGATCGAAAACAGGAGCTTCGCCAGTCATCTCCCACCGTCCAAGTGAAATGGGGATGTTTCCAATTGAGTTCAATTGATCAAAGAAGTCCTTGAGTTGGAAAGGTTCATCCTTTATTTCTTTCATTCGGCCAAAATCTGCCAAAGTTTGTTCGAGCAGGTGTTTTCCGGTGATATAACTTGTTCCATAGCCGGGTTGTCTTAGGTACAAATGCTGTTCAAAGATCAGAAGCTCCTTTTCTGTTTTCATCCAACCCCTTGGTGTGTATTCAGAATGAATACCACCGGCCTCTTCCATTGTCATTTCATTGGCATGAGCATAGAGCGATCCTAACCCTCGTGCTGCTCTTTGCGCAATCATAATGTATACGATCTCCCGCACCCTCGGATTGTCATCATACAATCCGGCCTGCATGAACATCTCTTCGACAGCAGTGGCGGTTCCTTCATTCCTGGAGTCAAAAATGTTGTAAAGCAGAGGCCCCCTTCTGATTTCACTTTGGTGAGGCTCAGTATCCATTCGAGCCAATTCAAACCAATGGTAGAAGTGAGAGAAAAGAGGTCTTGGATCATAATGTGCAGTGATCCAGAAGAAGTTGCGGGTTTCCTTTGGAACGAATTGGCCCAAATGTTCCCGTAGTGCCGGCTCAAAGTATTCTTTTACAGTTACAATCTCATCCTTATCAAGAAAAGTCATCAGGCTTTGAGTTGCTTGTTCTGCCAATTGATCATATGCTTCTGGTGAAGCTGCTTCTGATAGTTCGGGCAATGCCCTGTTTCGGTGCTCTTCTAATTTCAAAGATGACCATGCCCGGGCTAATTCCCGTTTGAGGATCATCACTTCATCCTCCCAGGTTAATGGCACCAGGTGGACATTTTGCAAATACCAGGTATAATTTTCCTTTCCAATTCCAGATGGTCCGCTCTTGGCTGGAGCCTGGTTTTCAAGCCACACTTTTAAATCATCGGTTGATGACTTAGCTTCATCGATCACGGAGATCAGCTCTTCATCTCCCTGAACATCTGGATAGTCAAGCATTGTTTGAAGCACCTGACTCTGGAATTCGAATGTTCTTATTCCGGTGATCCAAAGATCTTTGGCATTTCCGGTTAGATTTACTTTGGCTTGCTCATTGAGTGGAGGAATGACTTTAAGATCTTCAATTAACCGGTCTCTTTCCGATGAACTCAAGGGCATTTCGTAGGTCCACAATTCCGTAGTTGCATGATGGGTTGGGCCTTCATGAGCAGGGACATCACTTCGATAGGTCCATACCGATTTGTAGAATGCCGGATCTCGTTCCCACGGCTTTAGAATGTTATGGTTGAAATCATAGCCATTCATTTCTGCTAAAATGATCTGCCAGTCAACACGTTGAGGAACAGTCCATCCGGAGGTGTCAAATGACATTAGTTCCTTCTTAAGGCTTTGGAATTCAGGCCATCGCTGATCAAAAGTAGCCTTTGTGTAATCCGGAGCTCCATCCTTTAAAGGAGGTTCTTCAAAAGCTCTCCAGTCCTTGAAAAGTGAAACAAGATCTTCGTAGTTGTTTGATCCGGGTTTAGGATCTTGTGTTTGATTGTTTTGACAACCAATTAGCAGGAGTGCCGAACCAGATAAAACTATTAATGATTTTCTCATTGGAATAGGAAGGTTTTGGGAGGCTTAAGTTAACTCATGTTGAAGGAATCTTTCGTGGATGACAAGAAATCCTGAACCCACATTTCAATAGTGGATAGGTGTTCCTGCCAGGCTTTCCAGGTAGAATGTGCCCATTCCTTGCTTATATCAAGATGCGCTTCCTCATTCTCCATGTTCCAGAGATCAAATACAGTGATTGGCCCAAGACTGGATGGCGGTTCGAGCCAGTGGATGAAATCATGTTCCTTGTTGTACTGGGAAAATTTGTTTTTGAAGTTGCCACCTTCAGCAACATCCATTCCATGATGGAAGTACATATGAAGACTGCAGAGGTGTATTCCAACAGATTTGTAAGCCTGGCTTACTTCCTTTTTACCAGGATGCTGACATGCATAGGCATCTACAGTATAGTTATGCGATCGTGCCAATCGAAAGTCAGAGTATTCCTTTTCCAATACTTCGCAATACATCGCCCAGCACCCTGGTGAGGAAAGCATATACTTATGGCTTTCACCTTCGATATTGAGAGATTTCGCACCGCATGCGAAACATTGAATGTATTCTTCTTCCATATTGGAATTACTTGTACACCCCGGTGTAGTCGCTTCCCATATAAGCTCCCCATTTGACAGTGCTAGTAATCTTGATCTTGGTCTTGATCAGGTTTACTGTCAACCCCGTCATTTTGAAGATGTCTCTGGATTCTGTGTGGTAGCAGTAGATAATATCCAATCGACCATCATCATCAAGGTCACCAGCCCACGGGGTGATGGACAGGTTTACTCCAAGCTTGGCCCTGGTGAATTGATGAAGGGATCCTTCCTTAAAGTTATAGAGTACCAGCACATTGAAATATTCTTTCAGAGGGAAGCTTTCATCAAAAACATTGATACTATACAAAGCATCATCAAACCCATCCTGGGTTATATCTGCAATGATTGGAGTACTTGTTTGAATGGTGCCTAGCGAATCAATAAATATAAACTCTCCGGTTTCCCCATCGACCAGCCGCTGAGCTGATTCCGTGAGGTTAGGCCAAATACCTTGTGCATACACAGTGAAAAAGTCAAACTTTCCTTTTTCAAAAAATTGACCCGGAGCAACGGCACTGTAAGCTTCCGAATTGGGTGTATTCGTTTCCCATAAAGTTTCGTTTGTCTCCCCATCTATTGCAATCATTCGCCCTTCCACTGCATTTGTGACAATATCCAGTGTTCCATCATCATTTATATCTATAAGTGTAGGAGGCGCAATAAATCCTTTCACTTCACTGGTAGCGATAGGAATGGCATTACCGATATCATTTGATTTGACTTCAGACAGGCTGACTCGGTATAAGCTTCCACTGATCGTTTCACCACCCGTTCCGAAAATCACAGTATAGTCTTTATCCTTTTTGTTCATTTTGGTAACTACAGCTGAACAATAGATTTCTTTTCCGTCGGGCATCAAGGCCCGTGAAATAATGGAACCATCCTGACTATCCAAAATGAACAGTTGCCCTGGAGGCCTGTCATGTTCGTCTGCTTTCTTAGTCACGTCACCACCATTGGCAACAAGGATGTCTTCGATTCCATCACCATTTTGATCTTCGATTATCTGTGGGTTGTAGAAGTTGTAAAAACCCAATTGCCTCAATCGAGGAGGAAAAGGTTCTTTAGTGAACTCCCAGATTACTTTACCGGTCTTTCCATCGATTGCCTTAAGCTCTGCGGACCTTCCAGGAATTAAAACATCGAGACCCCCATCTCGATTAACGTCGAAAAATGTTACCGACCCGAACATTTGATCTCGTGCCCCAACAACCCAAAGAATGTCGGATGTTTTTCCGTCAATAGCAATTACAGCGGTATCCGTTTTTTCGAATTCTTCTCGCCCACAACCAATAACAATATCTTTTACCCCATCACCATTGAGATCAGCGACATGAGGGGAGGAAAAAGTACCCAGGCCACCAAACACTTTGGACCAACTTGGTTGTAGTTGGGCAGTCAGTGATAAGGATCCTAGTAGAAAGATCAGGTTGAGATATTTCATACTGGTTGATAAATAGAGAGTGTCGTAATTCTTAACAACTTACCCTCAATAAACCCTTTGCTTAAAGTGATTAATCATGCTGGGACTGTTTAAATAATCACTATTGCTGACCTATAAAAAATGTCAACTTCAATTAAGTTTGAGTGTTAACATATCTTGGTAGCTATGAACAATAAACTCGTCTTTTTAATCTCACTGCTAATCCTTATTATTTCATCGGTTTCAGCTCAAAACCTGAACAAGAAAAAATTTTCACACGAACTGGGAACATTCACCGACCCACGGGATGGTCAAACTTATAAGACTATCACCTTTATACGTATGCATCACGGGCAGGAGATTCGTAGGACCTGGTACGCAGAAAACGTAAGATATGATGTTGATGGGTCACTTTGCTACAACGATACCGGAGAGTATTGCAATCAATATGGCAGACTATATAATTATGAGCAGGCAAACAAGGCCTGTCCGGAAGGTTGGCATGTTCCGACCATCCATGAGTGGAGACATTTGTTTCATTTCTTTGGAGGCTGGTACCATTCAGGTAAGTACCTGATCGAAGGTAAAGAAAGCGATATGCACATGCTTTTTGCTGGCTTTGGAGAACCTGGTGGGTTGTTCAAAGGGATAGGAGTTAGTGGCAACTGGTGGGACAATGAGCTGAAAGACACTAATTCTGCGGGGATCATAACGCTTAAAAAAGATGATGACAATATCTACCACTCAAGAGTTGGTGATCGACATTACTTGAGTTGCCGGTGTGTGCAGTTCCACAACTAGTTTAGAAAGAGCGACAAGCTCCTCTTCTATTTTCCCAAATAATTGTAAGGAGTAATTTGGTTTAACTCCTTCTTAAGGTTGTCCGTTACGTCCAATTGATCAATGAATGCCTTGATCGCTTTTTCGTCAATAATGTCGTTTGTACGCGTCAAAGCTTTGAGTGCTTCATAGGGTTGAGGGTATCCCTCGCGTCTTAAGATCGTTTGGATAGCTTCAGCGACAACTGCCCAGTTTGCCTCCAGATCAGCTTTAATGATTTGCTCGTTTGCATGAATTTTCGCCAACCCTTTCTCAAGTGACTGCAAGGCAAGGAAAGAGTGAGCAAGAGGTACACCAATGTTTCTCAGGACTGTTGAGTCTGTGAGATCCCTTTGTAGTCTTGATATTGGAAGTTTGCTGCTTAGGTGATCATACAAAGCATTGGCAAGGCCAAAGTTCCCTTCCGCATTTTCAAAATCGATCGGGTTTACTTTATGTGGCATGGCGGATGAGCCAATTTCATTTTTGGAGATGGATTGTGTAAAGTAATTAACTGAAATATATTGCCATACATCTCGACACAAGTCAATGAGAATGGTGTTCATTCGCTTAAGACCATCGAAAATGGCTGCCAGGTGATCGTAATGTTCGATCTGGGTGGTGGGGAAGCTGCGTGAGAGCCCCAAAGTCTCTTCCACAAAAGATTTGGCAAACGCATGCCAGTCCTTATCTGGATAAGCTACGTAATGAGCGTTCAGGTTACCTGTGGCACCTCCAAACTTAGCGGAAAGAGGAACTTGTTTTAAGAGCTTAAGCTGCTCTTCAAGTCGTGATGCAAAAACTTCAAATTCCTTTCCTAGCCTTGTAGGAGAAGCAGGTTGCCCGTGCGTCCTTGCAAGCATTGGGATTTCTTTCCACTGATCTGCTTTTTGATGAAGGTTTTCAATGACTTGATGGTAAGCTGGGACTAATACATTTTGCAAGGCATCTTTTAGAGATAGCGGGATAGCCGTGTTATTGATGTCCTGGGAAGTAAGTCCAAAATGGATGAATTCTTTGTGATTAGAAAGTCCCAATTCGTCAAACTGCTCCTTTAGAAAGTACTCAACAGCTTTGACATCATGGTTGGTGGTATTCTCAATTGTTTTGATATTCTCAGCGTCGCTTAGACTAAAATTCTTATAAAGAGCCTTTAAACTATCAATGGTTTTCTGGTCGAGGGAACCCAGGTGATCGGGAAGGACTTTTGAAAGCTCTATGAAATACAGGATCTCAACTTTTACCCTGTAAGCAATAAGTGCTTTTTCTGAGAAGTAATCGGCTAATTCGGTCACCTTTTCCCTGTACCTCCCGTCAATGGGCGAAATCCCTTCTAATGGGTTGAAATCCATGTTTTTATGCTTCAAATTGAGCGGCAAAAATACCGTATACGATTAACTTATTGGAAGTGTCATTTACAATCAGTTGATAACTTGTCTATAGGAAGGGGGGAGACTACCTTTGCGCCGCAAAAATTGATGAGATGGCGTTCGGGTTATTCAAGAAAAAAAAGCAACAAACAGACGATAGGTATCACACTGTAACGATCAAGGAGGTTGTCCCAATTGCTAAAGATGCCGTTAATCTGGTTTTCGAAAAACCACCGGTTTTTAATTACGAACCCGGGCAGTTTATCACGATCATCAAGGAGGTCGATGGAAAGAAGATCCGTAGGGCCTATTCACTCTGTACTACTCCTTTTGAGGACGAGGACCCGGCAGTTACTGTCAAACGAGTTGAGAATGGCCTAATGTCCAATGATCTTAACGATCATGCGAAGGCTGGAGATCAGTTGGAGATCATGGAGCCTATGGGATTGTTCACTACTGATTATAATGAATCCAACAACAGGCAGACCGTCTTCTTTGGAGGAGGAAGTGGGATTACGCCACTTATTTCGATCATTAGAACGCTTCTGATTAAGGAACCAAATAGTACTGCAACCCTGGTTTACGGTAATAGGAGTGTTGAATATGTAATCTTTCGGGAGCTCATCGAGGAGCTTGAAAAAAATTACAGCGGTCGATTCAAAGCGGTACATATCCTGGAGGATGGGGATGCAGACTTTAATGGCCGTCCGACAGTTACCATGATTAAAGAGATAAGCGAGCAGTTGGAGGTAAACAATGAGACTGAATTCTACATATGTGGCCCTCAACCAATGATGGATGTTGTTTCAGAGGGTTTGAAAGAACAAGGGTTCACTAAGATCAGGGTAGAGAGTTTCGAATCCGGTAAGACTTCCCCAACCCTGGATTCGAATGGAGCTTCTACGGGAGACAGTGAAGTTACCATTATCCTGGATGGAGAGGAGCATACTATTCAGGTTTCAAAAGGAGCTTCGATTCTTGATACTGCACTTGATCAGGATATCGATATGCCTTATTCATGCCAAAGTGGACTTTGCACCGCCTGCCGTGGTAAGTGTCTGGAAGGTGAGGTAAGTCTGGATGAAGCTGAGGGCCTATCACAAGATGAGCTTGATGAAGGGTTCGTACTTACGTGTGTTGGCAAACCGGTCTCTGATACCGTCAAAATAGAAATGGGATAACAAATCATCCTGACATATGATCGATTGAGTTATCTTGTTGACTCAACTTGATACATATGAAATCCAACCTTCTAACCAAGTCAATTCCTTTAGTTCTGATATGTGTATTGTTTTCTTGTAAGCAACAAGAGCTTTACGAAGGAGCAATTTGCATTACCAATACAACCATTATTGATGCTGATCAGCAATCCGATGCTATGACTGTGATCATTAAAGGTGATCGGATCCTACGAGTTGGAAAATCATCGGAGTTTAACCTCTCACCGGAGAACAACATTGTTGATGGCACTGGGAAATACCTGATTCCAGGACTTTGGGACACGCATGTCCACTTTGCCTATATAGAAGATCTTGCGCCTGCCATGTTTGACCTGTTTTTGGCCTATGGTGTGACAAGTGTAAGAGATACCGGAGGAAAAATTGATTTCGTGAATGACTGGAAGCAAAAAGCCCTGGCCGATCCTCAAAACTCACCACGGGTAATGATCGCCGGACCTCTTCTTGATGGTATGCCTAATGTCTATGATGGAAGTACACCTTCAAGGCCTGAGCTTTCAGTGGGCGCAGCTTCCGTTGAAGATGCTGTTCGAATTGTAAACGACCTGGACGATGTTGGTGTAGACCTGATCAAAGCCTATGAAATGCTGACCCCTGAGCAGATGGAAGCTGTTGCCAAAGAGGCACAAGCAAAGGGGCTTAAGGTTACCGGTCATGTCCCGTTAAGTATGGATGCTATTTCAGCTTCCAATGCAGGGATGAATAGTATGGAGCACCTTCGAAACCTCGAAATGTCGTTTGCTTCTAATTGGAAAGAATTGCTTTCTTCCAGAAGAAAAATGCTGGAAGATGGTTCAAGTATGGCTGGGGGAACCCTGCGTGGAAACATACATACTGCGCAGCGGATCGAAGCAATTAACAACCAGGATGAAGAGCAGACCAGGAAAGTTTTAGAAGTGTTTGCCAAAAACGATACCTGGCAAATTCCGACACTTTCCATAATGATGGCTTCAGCAAGAAGGCACTTTGCACGCGACGACTGGAAAGAAACGTTCAACTATTTGCCACAATCAGTTGAAGAAAACTGGAGAAACGGAGTAGCTACAGTCGAAGAAATGGAGGTTTCAGAAAGTAGCACGATTTATTCCGATTGGCTCTCCAGTACAACTAAAAAAGTGAATGATGCCGGAATAGCTATCATGGCTGGAACGGATTGTCCAATCTTCTTCCTGACCCCCGGATATAGTCTACATGAGGAGTTGGTATTACTCGTGGAGGCAGGTATGTCGCCTCAGGAAGCCATCGAATCGGCAACCGTAAAACCTGCTGAATATTTTGGTCTGGAGAACGAGTTGGGACTGATCAGGGAAAACTACATAGCTGATTTGGTTTTGCTTGGTGCTAACCCCTATGAGGATATTAGTAACACACGCACAGTAGAATCAGTGATCAAAAATGGGAAGTATCATGATCGTTCAGCACTTGATGCAATGCTTGAAAGAGCCGGTAGCAGATAAGACTTAGTCATGAAGGGTGGAATGAAATCATGGCCAGAATTCCATCAGCGGATCAACCTGATCTATCATGCGATCATAGCTATTTCACTAGTTCCTTTTGCGTTGATCTTTCTTGAGATCGATTCCGGGAATACTACTTCTCCCCAAGTGAATGAGAGCAATCAATGGATATTGATACCTGTCCTTGTGGTAGCAATAGCTATCCTTTGTTACCTGGTTTGGAAAAACATGAAAGTGAAATTGGCATCCATATCTAAAAATGATAGTATCAAAGCCCGTTTGATCACCTATTTCAAACTGCAAACAAGAAGATACCTGTTGTTGGAATTAGCAGCTATGATCAGCCTTGGTGGCTTGTGGCTGACCATCAATTATATCTTTGTAGTCGCCTACCTCCTGGTACTGGTTCAATTCTCCCTGCTTAGACCTTCCCAGGATAAAGTCATCAGGGATATGGAGTTTACGAAAGAAGAACGTGAACATTTAAGGAAAGAAGAATTGTAGTAAGTGTCATTGACCGACGTGATCAATGACACTTACACTTAGAGTGTTATTCCGAAACTTACCGCATTCAAACCATCGCTTCCAAGGGGTCCTCTTCCGGTTGAAAACACTTCGTTGAGGTCATAATTTGCAAAGATCTCTACACCTTTCCAGCCAATTTGAGCTCTGAGTCCATATCGAACATTTTCTAAGAAGAAATTTCCATTCTCCTTATCCTTCTCACGGCTTCCACCGTCTTTGAAGACAAATTTGGAATGGCTTCCTAACCGATAACCGACATAACCTCCAAGTCCAAAACGAAAACCTCTTCGAGAATACCTTCTAAATCGAACACCATTTGATTCAATGCTTGTGACCCTTCTTCTTCCTCTTGAAAAGTCGAACATTGGGACAACTTGTGCATTGATATACGAAGCGGTCAATTTGCTTTTCAGTCCGGCCTGAGCGGGATTTCGAATAAGTTCCACGCGGGTGTCGGATTTCTCAATACGATAGTCAGGATCCTCCAACTTCCAATTGTACCAGCTAACACCTAAACCCCAATCGAGAAAAAGAGGCCCTCCGATCCACGTTGTGTTGGTGCTGTTAAGTCCAACATACCATGACCCGAATGGTTTAATCGCGTACGGAGAATTATTTGCATCGGGGAACTCCCCATTTTCAAGCCAATTATTCAGCCCCAGGTCAATATTGAAATGATGAGTTGTACGATCCCTTCGTTCTGAAGTGTAGGTCACTTTTTTTCTTCTGTACCAATCGTCATCGTCATCATCAAATCTGTCAGGATCAACCTCTAATTCCATCCCTCCGATCTTTATGTCGATCTGGTCATCATTTCTTTCCCAATTATCCAGACCGACTCTTTCCTCATTGACGTATGCCGTTCCTTCATCTGCGTTGATCTCAAGGTATTCTACACTGTCTTGTAATTGAGCGTTAAGGTCCTTGATCATCTGATTGATATCGTATTTCTGTAGGTCTGCAAGCTCTGCACGACTTTTAGTTATAATGACAATCTTACTGTCATTGAGCTCAATGACCACCGTATCCTTATCCGGATCCATCCCGGAGAAAGCCAGGAGGGGTACCGTTAAAATTGCTAGTGTTGTTATAAACGATTTCATTTTTGTTCCTTTTCGAGTTTATTAATCAGTCCTTTGTTTTTATAGACTTGACTTGTCTTTATTCTTTGATTTAAATCCACTGCTGATAAAATCATCCTTTGCTTCCCTGATGTCTGCCAGTACATCTCCGGGAGATAACTTACCAGCGAAGGCAATAAACTTTTTGAACCCTTTCAAGCTATCAACCTCCTGAGGCTTTTCTTTAGGAGTACTGGATGCGATATATGTGATTTTTATTTTCGTTATATCTACCTTGATTAGAGCTTCTTCCGTTGAAAGAACTTCATCAATATCCGTTTGCTCAACGTTAGCTTCAGCTACTGCTGTCTTTGATTCCAGTTCAAGTGGTAAAATCTCTTCAGGTTGTTCAGCTTCTAAAGATTGTGTCTTTTCTTCGGCCACCAGAGATGTTGCAGGATCAGGCTCAACCATAACTGGTTGGGTAGTTTCAGTAGCCACTGACTTTTCTACTTTTTCCGGCTCGGGGATTGACCAGTCCAACGCTTTCTGCATAGATGGCTGATTGACAGCCGAAGCAATAGGAGTAAGGTCGTGGACAGTTCCTTTTGGCCACAACACCCAACTAACAATAAGCAGTGTGATTGAAGCTGCAACCCAGTAATAGATTGGGGTTGAATTCTTCGAATCAATTTGCTTTTTTACTTCATCCCACGAAGAGGATGAAGGGACAGCCTCATAGCTGTTAAGCTTTTCCCTAAAAAGTCGATCAATTCTTTTCTGATCCATTGGTCATATCCTTTTCTAGTTCACTTTCTAATTCTGCCAGTTTCGTCTGCAACCACTTCCTGGCTCTACTCAACTGAGACTTGGAAGTGTTTTCACTGATCTCCAGCATCTTGGCAATCTCAGCATGGTTATATCCTTCAATTGCATACAGATTAAATACCGCTCCATATCCTACCGGTAGTTCCTTTATCAGATTCATAAGATCCTCCACCTGAAGTGCATTTTCCAGTGCGCCAAAATCAGGTGATTCGGATACAGAATCAATATCCGTTTCCAAAGACATATTTCTGTTCTTCCGGATGTACATGAGACAGTCGTTGATCACAATCCGTCTCACCCAACCTTCGAAGCTCCCATCGCCTTTGAATTGGTCCAGTTTTTCAAAAACCTTAACGATACCACCAATCATTACATGTTCTGCCTCTTCTCTGTCTTTGATGTATCGTAGGCAAACCCCTAACATTTTAGGAGCCAGTCGATCATACAAGCCACGCTGTGCGGAAGCTTTCCCTCTTCGGCAGTCGGCAATCAATTCCTCTTCCGTCACTGATTTGTTGATACGTAGCATGGTTTTGACCTTCATAGGGTAGATGCAAGCAAGGTCGCGTTGGTTGCGTGGTACAACCAAAAATATTAAAAACAAAAAAGCCCGCTTTCTGGCGGACTAATTATTGATCTCGAGGTTCTGAATAATTATGGTGTCTGAAGCGATTCTGCCTTCTAAGCAGAAATTTCCAAAAGCCCTTTACAAGATCATCCAGAGCATAATGGATAATGTTTTTAATGTTTTCCCAATTGTTTTGCTTTCTCATGGAAGGTTGATTAGTGGGACGACTTATTCAAATCTACATTAAATCCGTAAAAATTGGTTGTGAGGGATATTATGATTAGATGAATTAGCTGAATTTGGATACGAAATCTTAGAATAATTCAATCACCACCTGGTGTAGCAAAAAAAAGAAGGACCGAGTTCCGCTTAAATCCCAAGATTCGAGCGCAAAGAGGAGTAGTAATTCCCTTTCGACCGGATACATTGAGAGTTGCAAAAAGACGGAAAGTTTTTATGTAAAAAAGAAGAATACATGATGAAATGAGGGATTTGGGGGTCCTCGCTTGTTCTAAAGATATGATCAAGTCTGGTTGGACCGTTTTCGTTGGTTTCTCAATTGCTTATCAATCCATGGGTGAACGAGTATGCTTGATCAGCTTCGTTAAGTGCAAAAAAACATCACCTAAACATTCAGCGGTATGACGAGAGAGCAGCTAAGAATGATATATGATCAGGTGGTCGAACAATTGGACGAAGAAAAAGTGTACCTGAATAAGAACCTAAAGGTTGCTGACATTGCAACGAGGCTTAACCAAAATGAAAAGACGATCTCGAGGGCGATCAACACATTCAGTGAGGGAAATTTTAATGTTTTCGTCAATTCTTTTCGAGTCAAGCATTCGAAGTATTTGCTATTAAGCGGAGAGCTCGATCATTATACCATTGAGGCAATAGCTGAGGAATCAGGGTTTGCAAACAAAGTGTCGTTTTACAATTCCTTCAAGGTCGATACAGGAATGTCCCCTAAACAGTTTCGCGCCGTTAAGCAGTCAGATGATGACAAGAAGCAGACTTTTTCTACAAGGTTTCTCAGAAACCTGATCTTCTGAATAAGTGCGTAATTCTTTACTAATGAGATTGCCATTTAATAAGGGTATTCTCAGTGTTGGAGCATTTTGATTAGTAAAGGGCCACCGCGTGATTCTAGAGCAGCAGAAAAGTGAAGATTCTAAGATAGTAGTCAGTTCCACATTGTATCAGATGGAACAGGGGTGTGAACTACTGCTGGTGCCAGATAATCTTGGAGAGCTAATTGTTCCATTCTCCGATAATATCATGCTCAGGCTAATTGGATCAGCTAAGCCTATACCTCTCGATCAGGAGCAGTGTTATTTTCTCAAACCTCGTAGAAGGGGAATGGAGATCTTAAGCGAGGAGACTACAAAGTTTCTGATAGCAAAAGTCAATCCTTTCCACACCAACTTAATATGTAAAGACCTATCCGAGGCATCTAATGGAATACATGAATTGGAATCGCAAGAATTAGCATTGAGAAGATTGGAGGGCCCAAATGGTTTGGATGCTGAAGTTCTGGAAGATATCCTTATGCAGGAAGCAGCTATTGAGGATCGTTTAATGAATGCGATGGTTGTTGAGTCAATAGAGCAAATTAGACTAAGCAGTGGGAAAATTAAGATCAAGGATATTTACTCATCACTCAATGTGAGTAAATCAAGATTAGAGCAACTTTTTAATAAAGAAATTGGGCTTACCCCCAAAGAGTACTGTAAAATTGAGAAAATCAATTACTTCATAGACCAATACAAAAGTAAGCTTCCACAAAGCCTGACTGAGCTTACCAATCAGTGTGGCTACTATGATCAGTCACACCTGATCAAGGACTTTAAGTACTTTCTTGAAACAAGTCCAAGGAGCTTCTTCGCTAAGCACTACAATGGTGGCTAGCGCTATTTTCGATACCAGACACGTATGATTTGGTACCAATTGGATGAGCTCTCCCTTCCGGTGCCTAGCATGGTGTCCTCACTACCTTCTTCGTCGGTATCGTGAATATTTGGTAATACCACTGTTTCAATCGTGACAATGTTTGGATCTGTCTCTTTGATCCAGTCATTCATTTCGTCAATCACATCCTGAAACTTCTCTATCTCGGCAGCCTTAAAAAGGCCCCCTTTTTTGGTCACTTTGGGTGTAAAATCAATATGAGCGATCATGGCATTTTAAGATTAGGATACTGAATGAACCGTACAAGATAGGCACTCCCATAAAAATCCCCAATTATTCTTAATTGAATAGATCGTTGAAGCTTCTGCGTTTCTCAACTTTCAGATCTTGCAAAAGGGATGATTTGACCCGGATAGTGATAAAATAGGATCTAAACCTTCCAAACGGAACCCAATTGACACTCATGGTCCAGCAGTGAAGATCTCTGGTGATTGCAACTCGAGTAGCAGTGAAATCCTTTTCCTCAAAATCGTATCCCGAGTTGAAAGTAATCTGTGTTTTATCTGTCAGACCAAGTGATCCACTAAAATTCAAACTTTGTCGGATGCTTGGTTCGGCAAAGCCACTCTTTGACCGACTGATCGAATAGTTTGATCTCAAGGTCCAGGGAATATCAAAATCAATGTACTCGTCCGGATTGTTTCGTATGTACTCCAGTTGTTCTTGCTCTTCATAAGTCAGCCCATCGGTTTCGTCTGGTCCTAAATCAAAATCTGTAAAACCACCAACACCAGCATTTGATGGGTCGTTTCCATTCCCACCCTGACCTTTCAGGCTCCTAGGGCTTAAATTGAGCCCTATAGCCGTTGTGAGACTTGCTAACTGGCCAAGTCCCTGGCCTGCGTTCCATGCGAATTTGTCAATACGCTGGTTGGTCTCCATATCCCTGATATAAGGATCTATGTTCCCTGTGAAGTTGAGTGAAAGTAAACCGTTGAGGAAGCTGGTCCGGGCATTGAAAGAAATGTTGCTAAGCTTGAATGAGTCTGCTGCAATATTGTAGCCGGTAGAAAAGCCGATGTTGTCAAATATTTTAACCTTCCTAAATCCCTGGACCGTATCTCTTTTGCTAGCCACTTTCATTTCAATGTTGTTGGATAATGAAAAACTAACCGTTTTGCTTTCTCCTGCTGAAGGTGATCCGAAGGCAAAGTTTTGGAACTTGCTGACCGTTTGGGTAGTACCTAAGGAATCGACCTGGATGTCGCTATACACTCCGTATCTAGGATCAGAAAAATCCGGACGGTAGGTGAAGGACAAGCTTGGAGTCATCACATGACGAATAGCCTGGATCTTCCCGGATTTAAAGAATTTGGTTCCGTAGACCCTGGTATTAAATGATGTGCTTGCGGACCAGCTACCCGCTCGACTGAATCCCTGGATCGTATCGATTTGAACTGCATTTTCTGCTTCCAAATACGTATAGTTCAGTTCTTTGGTGTACCACAACTCTTCGTAGTTGAACGTTGGGTTCAGCGTGAAATACTTGAACAGGGTTAATGAAGTTGAGATAGGAACCGTGTGTTTTCCTCCAATTCTTGATCTGTCCAGAATTCTGTCGAAGTTGTTGGAATTGAACGGCAAGATCTCATTCCTCGAAGGATCTTCATTGGCTACATCAAAACTAAACCCGGTACCTGAAGCCCGGTTAGTCAATTCGTTTTTCGCTACGAAATTGTGACTGAAGTTAAGCTTTGAAAGCGGCGACCTGGAAGACGTTACTAAATTCTTAAATGGATACTGTCGGTTGGTGTTAAGCGTGAAATCCGGCAAAGTAAGATCCACAGTTCCTGTTTGGACGTTTTGACTATGTCTCAAATTGGTTGAGATATTGAAAGGTGTCCCCTGAAATCGTTTGGTGTAGCTAATGTTGGAGTTGAACTGCGAATTGATACTATTTTCAAAGTCCTGAACGACCAGGTTGTTATTTGTATTGAATGAATTGGATATAGCAGAGACAGAGGCTGAAAAAGACGAATTTCCTCTGGCCTCCGGCCGGTGATTCCATTGAACCCGGTAATCCTTACGTTCCGTTTGATTCTGAACATCATTCGCTCCATCCAGAATGGTATTAGTAAATGTGAAGCTGAATGTTCCTCTGTAGGCGTATCGCTTGATGTAGTTGGAAGTCAGGTTGAGCCCGTTACCTCCCTTTGAATAAATATCTCCGGTCAATCTGAGGTCTGCATAATCACTTAAAGCAAAATAATAGCCGCCATCGCGAAGGAAGAATCCCCTTAACTCCTCTTCACCATAGGTTGGAACAACTATACCCGAAGCTTTCTTTTTGGGTTGAGGAAACATCCCAAATGGAAAGAATAAAGGGGTAGGAAGATCTCGGAACTTGACATTAAAAGGCCCGGAAACAACCTTATTTTTCGGGATCACCTTCAATTTCTGTGATTCTATGAAGAAATGCGGGTGTTCCAGGTTGCAGGTCGTATACCTGGCTCCTTTGATGAACAGTTCATTTTCCTCATTCTTTTTGACATTGTCGCCATGCATGAATGCACCCTCCTGTTCGGTTACCACACCCTTTATAAGTGCACGCTTGGACTGAAAGTTATAGGTGATGTCATCAGTCTGGTAGATTTCGGAACCATCTTGAAACATGGGTCTCCCAACTTTTCGTCCGGCTGTATCTAGCACATAATCAGATTCAATAGCTTTCGTTTCCCAGTCTACACTCGTAACTGCAGCCTCCAGGGTGATCTGGCCGTAATCGATACGCGTGTCCCCATACATATATAATTTTCGATTGGCAAGGTCGAAATACATGGAATCTCTTGAGTTGTAATTGATCGTTGTTTCTATGTCACCTCTAGAAACAGTCTGAGTGGTATCAATACTCGGTAATGGTGGGATGCTGTCGGCTTCCAATATCTCTGGATTAGCTACACTGGCAATACTGTCCTGCACAATAGGTTCTTGCGCCATCGCATGCATATAAGTGAAGAGTAACCCAAGAAAGAAATACCTACGCAAACCGAACCCTTTTAGAAATTAGAATTGTTTATCTGACAGATACACTTATCATACCAGGTTATTGGCAAATTTTTTGCTGATTTCAGATTCAGAATATTGCCAAACATGCGATGTTTTTTAATTTTTGTGTAAAAGTATCTCAAATTGGCGTTACCGATTTGTGGAGACATGAGAAATCCGATTATACTATTCATACTGTCCAGTTTCCTTGTCTTAGCGTCGTTTAGTCCCGCTGGCCTCCGTAATTTTCGGGTTACCAAAATTGTGATTGATCCGGGTCATGGTGGCAGGGATCCGGGTACGCTCGGATCCTACACAAAAGAAAAGGATGTTGCCCTTAAAGTTGCTTTGAAGGTTGGGGAATACATTGAAAAGAATGTTTCCGATGTTGAGGTAATATATACCCGCAAAGATGACTCCACGGTGGATCTTTATAAGCGACCTGAGATAGCGAATGAACATGATGCTGACTTGTTTGTTTCGATCCACGCAAATTCCCTACCAAAAACCACGCCGGTCGCCCGGAAGAATGCGATAAGAGGTGCAGAAGTATATGTAATGGGAGCTCAAAACACAGGCAGGGCACTTGAAATTGCTCAACGTGAAAACTCGGTAATCCTTCAGGAAGAGGATTATCAAAAGAATTACGATTTCGACCCTCAATCGGAAGAATCCTATATCCTGTTTTCTTTGACACAATCATCCTACCAGGACAATAGTTTGTTGCTTGCTAGCCTCATCGATAATCAGTTAACCAAACGGGCAGGTAGAAGGAGCTATGGAGTGAAACAATCAAGTCTGTACGTCATGTGGAATACTGCCATGCCAAGTGTATTGGTGGAAATAGGCTACCTTTCCAATCCAGCCGAAGAAAAAGAATTAAATGATCCGGAAGTTCAATCTTATATTGCATCCGGTATCTATCGGGCAATCAAAGAATACAAAGAAGCATTTGACGCTCAGAACTAAAAAAGCATATTGTGTCAAAAGAATTTAAAATAGGGTTATTGACAATCATTAGTGGGGCCCTGCTCTACTATGGGTTTAATTTCTTAAGAGGGACAGACCTTTTTTCTCCTACCGACCGATATTATGTCGTTTATCCTAATGTGGCAGGATTGAATGTTTCGAATCCTGTTTATTTCAATGGACTTCCGGTCGGTCGAGTGAGTGGCTTTCAGTTGGAGCAGGCAAAAAACAGGATTGTCGTTGCACTTGACATTAATCAGGATGTTTTTGTTGGGATGGAATCAAGTGCGACACTTGCCAATGATGGGTTACTCGGAGGCAAAGCGATCATCCTCAAGATCGGTGAATCAACTGAAGCAATGCAGGTAGGGGACACACTTAAGTCCGACATAGAAGGAAGTATTTTATCAGAATTTGAGCCGGTAGCTGATAACCTGAATTCAACGATCACTAAAATTAACGACTTGCTTGATCAGCTGAATTCAACAGACTTGCAAGGCGCAGTAGAAGAACTCAAGGGAGCGATCAGTGATATGAGACGAACAGTCTATCAACTGAGACCTGAAGTAAAAACAGCAATTCAAGAATACTCCAACCTTGCTTCAACACTGACAACTCAAGTGGAGAATGTAGAACCCATTTTGCAAAAGACCAATCTATTGATGGACTCACTGAATGCATTGGAGGTAAATGCATTGGTTAACAACCTTAACCGAACGCTTGATAACGTCAATGACATCATGGCTACCATTCAGTCAGATGAAGGAACGGTAGGGAAGTTTATGAATAATGATTCAGTTTACAACAACCTCAATAAGCTGTTGGTGGATCTGGATAAGTTGATCATCCACTTTGATAACTATCCAAAGGATTTTATGAAACCACTTGGCCGCAAAAACAAGAAGTTGCGTGGCGTAGATACTGAGGGGAATTAGACCAGTTTTTCTTTTATGGATATTCAATTCAACAAGAACGAAGACTCGAATAAACAGCTTGTCTTCCAGCTAAACGAACGCCTTAAGAAGATCAAATTAGGCGGAGGAGAAAAGAAAATTGAATCTCATCACAAGAAAGGGAAACTAACTGCCAGGGAGCGGATCGATTACCTTGTCGATGATCCCAATGATTTTCTGGAAATAGGAGCCTTTGCAGCAGAAGGGATGTACAAAGAAGTTGGCGGATGCCCTTCAGCTGGTGTTGTAACTGGCCTGGGAAAAGTTTCGGGAAGACTTTGCATGATTGTTGCAAATGATGCAACTGTAAAAGCAGGTGCCTGGTTTCCGATGACGGCAAAAAAGAACCTGAGAGCACAGGAGATCTCGATGGAAAACAACCTTCCGATTATCTACCTGGTAGATAGTGCTGGTGTTTTCCTTCCAATGCAGGATGAGATCTTTCCTGACAAGGAGCACTTTGGAAGGCAGTTTAGAAATAATGCGATCATGTCGTCCAAAGGGATTGTTCAAATTGCTGCAATCATGGGCAGCTGTGTAGCTGGAGGGGCGTATCTCCCGATCATGGCTGATGAAGCGCTAATTGTAGATGGAACGGGTTCCGTGTTTCTTGCTGGTAGTTACCTTGTCAAATCAGCAGTTGGCGAGGATATAGATAATGAAACCCTGGGAGGAGCTACTACCCATTGCGAGATCTCAGGCGTTACCGACAACAAATGCAAGGACGACAAGACTTGCCTCGATTCCATCAAGAGAATCTTCGACCGTATTGGAGAACCTGAAGATGCCGGATATAATCGGGCAAAGCCTAAAGACCCAAAGCGCAAGCTTTCTGATGTTTATGGCCTCTTTCCTGCTAGCCGGAATATTCAATATGACATGGTTGATGTCATTGAATGTTTGGTAGACAACTCCGAATTTGATCAATACAAAGAATTGTATGGAAAATCAATTGTGTGTGGATACGGACGTATTGATGGATGGAGTGTTGGGATCGTAGCAAACCAGCGAAAGGTAGTAAAGACGAAAAAAGGGGAAATGCAAATGGGAGGGGTGATCTATTCGGATTCAGCCGATAAAGCTGCCAGGTTCATTATGAACTGTAATCAACGCAAAATCCCACTGGTGTTTCTACATGACGTGAATGGCTTCATGGTTGGATCCCGATCGGAGCATGGAGGCATTATTAAGGATGGTGCCAAAATGGTCAATGCCGTTTCTAATTCTGTAGTGCCGAAATTCAGTATTGTTTTAGGAAGCAGTTACGGTGCAGGAAATTACGCGATGTGTGGAAAGGCCTATGATCCACGATTGATATTCGCCTGGCCGACAGCTGAAATTGCTGTAATGAGCGGTGGCTCTGCGGCTAAGACACTCTTGCAAATTGAGATCGCTTCTGCCAAGGCAAAAGGGAAGGAGTTGACCGAGGAAGAGCAAAAGGCCCAACTTAAAAAGATTGAAGATACCTATAACGAAAAGCTAAGCCCTTATTACGCAGCTTCTCGTCTCTGGGTAGATGGGATCATTGATCCTCTCGCAACCAGAAAAACAATTTCCACCGGAATAGAGATGGCTAATCACTCGCCAATTGAAAAAAGGATGAACGTTGGGGTCATTCAAACGTAAGCTACCTTTGTTGTTCGATAGTTAGGTAAGCTCTCAATGTTTTATTCACTTAAGAAATCACTGCTTTTAGGGCTTCTTGTGGTTCCTGTTTCAGTTTTTGCTCAGTCAGGTATTGAGAAGAAATATTTGGAACTGACGGAAGTTTACGATTCATCAAATTTTGAGACTGCAATTCCAATGGCTGAAGAGCTTGCCTCAGATGCTTTTGACACCAAAAACCAGGTTGTTGAAGCTAGGGCAAATGCGCTGTTAGCACTTAGTAGGTACAAGCTTAGAATGGATCCAAGAATAAGTGTGCCAATGTTCGAAGAAGTGCTGGCCAATATTGAGTACATAGATCCAAAATATGAGCCTGAAGTTTATTGGGCATTGGCAATATCATATACTACTAGCGGTGATCATCATTTTAAACACATTGAGAACCACTTCAAGGAATCTGATTCCTTGCTAAATGCAGCACTCCAAATATTCAAGCAAAGGGAGGATGTGCAAGGAGTCATTAAGACATTACGGGGACTGGGATTTGTCAGGGGAATGGATGATGACTTCCCAAGAAACCTTGACTACAAACTACAAGCTTATGATCTGGCTCTTAAACATGGTGACCCACAAATGAGAGGTATTGTTACCAATATTGGGAACCTCTATAATCAGGTGAGCCGTTGGGAGGAAACGGTAGAGTTGATGGAGGGTTTGTTGAATCAGGTGAACTCCGAAGAGATCGATTATAATTATGCTAACGTGTATAAAATCCTTGGTGAAGCATACCTGAACCAGGAACAATACCCGCAGGCTATTGCAAATTTTGAGCGAGCGATCAATATAGTCACAGACGAAAGAAACTTTGTGGTTAGAATGTATACGTACGAACTAATCGCTGAATGCTATTACAGGCAAAAGGAATTCGATTTGCTGCAGTACTGGATCAACGAGGCAGATATCTATTTCGAACAAACCAACGCCAATTTGCCAAAGCATTACTTTAATCTATACAAGGGATACATGGAGATGGAAAGGGGAAACCTGAAAGAAGCTGAGCGGTATGCAGATCTACACCTTGCCAGGGCTTTGGAGGATCAGTGGGAAGATCGGATCAGTCATAACAATAGGTTCAGGTATGAGCTATATAAGAAATGGGGTCAACATGAGCGGGCGCTTTCTCACTATGAAAAATTTCAGACTTACAAAGACTCTACCTTAAGGTCAAGTTCATCAGGTTTATTTGAGAACTATAAAATACAACTGGAAACCTCAAAGCAAAGGGCTGACATTCTACAACTGGAAAATAATGTGCAAGAGAAGAATGCACGCCTCATTATCATTTCAATCGTATCCGTCTTGTTACTAATGGTTGCTGCATTCGTAACACAAAGGTTCCGTTCTGGAAAAAGAATTGCGCAGCTTAAACTAAAAAACAAGGAACTGGAGAATATTAGGATCAAAGAAGAATTGTCCTTACAGGAGAAGCAGCTCTCAGACTTTACACTGACGATGATCCAGAAGAACCAGGTGATCAATGAGCTGGACGAAAACCTGGAAGAAGCCATCGGACTTAAGAACGGGAATGTAGTTCAATCACTGAAGAAAATGAGGCGTCAGATCTCTCAGGCGAAAAGTTCCGAAGAAAGCTGGGATGAGTTTTTGAAATACTTTGGAGCGGTCCATCAGGATTTCTTTGATAAACTGAACAAAAGATTTGGAGGTTTATCCAGAAAAGAGCTAAAGCATTGTGCATTGATCAAAATGAATATGACACTCAAAGAATCTGCAAGCATTTTTGGCATTAGTGCTGATAGTGTTAAGGTGGCCAGGTATCGTCTGAGAAAGAAGATCAATCTGGATGAGGATACAAGCTTGTACGAATTTTTATCAACGATCTAGCTATTGTTGATTAATGTGCAATAATTTGTCATTCAGTTTAAGAACAATCACCCGAAGTATTGATTGATCCAAAAGAAATAAAGGCATTGGTTTTGCTCTTAGATGATGACGACCAGGAGGTGGTTAATCATGTAGAGGGTAAAATCATGTCAATTGGTACGGAGGTCATTCCGTTCCTGGAAGAAGAGTGGGAGGCTACCTTCAACCCAACTGTTCAGGGCAGGATCGAAGATCTTGTACATGAACTTCAATTTGAATTGTTAAAAGAACGGTTTCTGGATTGGAAAGAATCCGGAAGTGAAAGCCTGCTGGAGGGACTATGGATTGTAGCAACCTATCAATACCCGGACCTTGAAATGGAGGAAGTCGTTAAAGAGATCGAGCAACTGTACCACGAGCTTTGGCGACAATTTCAGGATGAGATGGCTCCCTATGACCAGATCAAGGTTTTCAATGAGGTCTTCTTCAATCAATTCAAATTTCGGGCGAACACGAAGAACTTTCACTCTCCTGCAAACTCAATGATTAGTGCGGTATTGGAGTCAAAAAAAGGAAACCCGATATCACTCTGCTCAATCTACCTCCTACTTGCCCAAAAAATGGAGCTGCCCATCTATGGAGTTAATCTGCCTAACCTTTTCATTCTTACATACAAACTCGGTGACGAATCATTTTATATCAATGTCTTTAATAAGGGCTTGATATTCACTCGCTCAGATATTGACAATTATCTGGAGAATTTGCAACTGGCTAAACAAGATATCTTTTACGAACCCTGTTCACACCTGGATATAATCCTTAGAACCCTCAGGAACCTGATCGTTTCCTTTGAAAAACTCGGAGATTACCATAAAGCAGATGAGATCAAAATGATCCTTCAACAAATGGATGATCAGTATTTCAGTCTGTAATCACATCAACTCATTTTAGGTCAGGCAACTCTTCGAATAAAGATTACGTTTAGGACTTTTATATTTTAGTTACTTTTAGGATTAAAATAGAATTGATATGGGAAAATATGCGATAGGGGAGTTTGAAGAAGTGGTCATGCTTACGGTGGCTATTCTTTATGAAAATGCCTACGGGATCACTATTAAAGAAGAGATTGAAAACAGAATGAACCGAAAAGTAAGTGTTGGTGCCATGCGTACAGCTTTAAACAGGCTGGAAAAGAAGGGCTTGCTTAAGTCTGAGTTTGGAGAAGCAACTGCTGTTCGTGGAGGCAAAAGAAAACGCTACTTCAAGGTGACCCCTCATGGGAAGGAAGCTCTGGAACATGTAATGAATACCCGAAAGAAACTTTGGGAGGATATTCCTTCCATCGCATTTGATTTCAAATTTTCATGAGTAGCAACCTGGAAATATTACCTCCAAGACTTCCACTCAAACTGCTGAGTTGGTTTTGCAACCCGGAATTACTGGAAGATGTGGAGGGAGATCTTTCCGAACTATTTGTGAGACGGTCTGAGAAAAGCATCTCTAAAGCAAAACTGCTTTACCTGTTGGATGTTCTACTTCTTTTCAGACCAGGGATCATAAAAAACTTCGAAATAAAAATTGGACTAATTGATACTGCTATGATCAAAAACTACTTAAAAATTACGTTGCGAAATGCCTTTCGATACAAAGGCTATACGCTATTGAACCTGCTGGGCCTTGTAATCGGAATTACATCTAGCATACTGGTTTTACTATGGGTCAATGATGAAGTGATTGTGGACAAATTCCACAAAAACGGAGACAGGATCTACCAGGTCTTCAGAAATATGAGGCAATCCAGTGGTGTCATAGAGACCAACTGGAGCATTCCGAAACCAGCAGCAGATTTGATGAGAGCCGAGTACCCGGAAGTTGAAGAAGTGGTCCAGGTAAGCTGGCCGATAGATTATCGAATCGAAAAAGGAGACGATCACTCTCAGGAAGATGGATTTTTCGTTACACCGAATTTTCTGACGCTGTTTTCTTTTGAAATCTTGGATGGTGATGTGAACACCGCACTTGATGACCTGAGCTCAATTATGATATCACGTTCAGTCGCTGAGAAGTACTTTGGAGATAGTTGGAAAGGAGTTGCCTTGGGCAGTTCGATAACAATCGATGATCGTGAAGTGCTTATTTCAGGTGTGTTTGAAAACATTGGTGCGAGTTCAACACTACAGTTTGATTGGTTGCTACCAGCTGACTATTTCTTTGGTGAAAACTCCTGGGTGGATGACTGGGGAAATGGAAGTTTTCGGATCTACTTTACCACGAGAAATCTGGGTGACCATGATGTTGTAGCTGATCGCCTGTACAATGAAATCATCACTCATGCTGCAGGGCAGGACAATGCCGGGGAGGAGTACTTGGTCATTCATAAGTTTCAGGACTACTATCTCTATTCCAAATTTGATAATGGAGTAATATCCGGTGGTAGGATCGATTATGTAAGAATAATGACAGTGGTCGCCGTTTTTATCCTCATTGTCGCATGTGTGAATTTCATGAATCTTGCTACTGCCAGGTCAAGTAGAAGATCAAAAGAAATTGGTCTGAGGAAAGTAATGGGTGCAAGAAAGGGATCAATTACTTCTCAATTTTTCTTTGAGTCCATTCTCATGACCTTCATATCTGTTTTGATAGCGGTTCTCATTGCCCTGATTATTTTACCGTTCTTTAATCAACTAGTAGAAAAATCAATTGCGATTGACTTCATGAAGATTTCTACCTGGTACTTCCTGGTTGGATTGATTTTGGTGGTTGGGATTATCTCCGGTAGTTATCCCGCATTGTTACTTCCGACGTTTGATATCATCAGTTCTATTAAGGGATCAGTAAAACAATCTCCGATAAACGCCTACTTCCGAAAAGGACTTGTTGTATTCCAATTCGCAATCTCCACGCTGTTGATCATTGGTACGGCAGTCATCTATGATCAGATCAATTATGTACTGAACAAGGATCTCGGGCTGGATAAAGAAAACCTTGTGATGGTTAGAATGGAGGGGGACTTACGATCCAGGCTGGAAACCTATAAAAACGAGTTGAAGAAGATTCCGGATGTGATCTCTGTTAGTGCTTCTTCCGGCAACCCCATCTCTTATGGTAGGTCAACAAGTTCGGCTACATGGGAAGGAAAGGATCCAGCGGATGGATACGAGATCAACATTTTAATGACTGATGAATCCTTTATTGAAACCATGGGTATGGAGATGATAGCAGGAAGAGCTTTTTCTGATCAGTTATCCGACTCTACTAATTTCATTATTAATGAAGTCGCAGCAGAGTTGATGGGTTTTGATGATCCGATAAACAAAGACCTGTCGTTTTGGGGGATCAATGGGCAGATCATTGGTGTGGTGAAAAACTTTCACATGCAAAATTTGTACGAACCAATTGCACCACTGATCATATCTTGTATAAATCCTGGTTACACGCGGTTAGCACTTGTTAGAGTTGGAGGAAATCCTGGCAAGGCATTGACGGAGATAGAAGATATAACCAAGGAACTCAACCCTGTTTTTGATTTTGATTACGAATTTCTTGATGAATCCTACGCAAGTAGTTACCAA
The DNA here is from genome assembly GCA_965267415.1 of Cyclobacteriaceae bacterium. Classification (GTDB taxonomy): domain Bacteria; phylum Bacteroidota; class Bacteroidia; order Cytophagales; family Cyclobacteriaceae; genus Ekhidna. Next base: position 3,617,027 of record OZ253955.1, read on the forward strand.
AATGAGGTGACGGTTAGCAAACTCGCGAATATTTTTACTATAATCTCTATCTTCATCTCCTGCCTTGGCCTGCTAGGTCTTTCATCTTACACAGCAGAGCAAAGATCCTTGGAAATTGGTGTAAGAAAAGTACATGGTGCCAGTATCTCCCAGATTCTAATTTTATTATCAAAGGACTACTCTAAGCTATTGATCATTGCTTTTGTTCTTGCCATCCCTTTTGGGTATTTCTACACACAAGAATGGCTAAATAATTTTGAATTCCGGACAGGACTTGATTTGAAGTTATTTATACTGGCTGGCGCTATCACTTTCGTAATCGGGGTACTTACAGTAATAATGAAGTCCTATCAGGCGGCAAGTGTCAACCCGGTGCATTCGTTAAGGGATGAATGACTAACTATCATGAAGTAGTAAATCAAAATTCAAGTGATTTTTCATCAGCTTGAAATGCTTGTCGAGTGAGTACAATGCTAATTTTTGATCGATAACTTGTTGAATGATCAACAAATCAGGAATACCAACTTTATTTATACCGTTTGAGAGATTTATAAGTTGGTATTTCTGAATTATTTCCCAGTCAATAGATAAAGGAATGACTTGAATTGCCTTGAGGCTTTGAATAGTATCCTGATGTCCCAAATGAGATAAATATGGGATTAATTCAGTTAGAATAAGTTCATTGGTACAAATGATGTCTTCCACTATAAGTTTTTCCAGTGTCGGAACTTTTCCATTTCGGAAGAATTCTATCCAGACTGAGCTATCCACTAAAACCATTTTTTGAAATCACTTTCTTTTCCTGAGGGAGTCAAGATCAACAGCTAAATCAATTTTGCCTTTGAATGACAATAATCTAAGTCTTTTCCTTTTCGCTATTTGTTCCTCAAGAGCTTGCTTTATCAATTGGCTTTTTGTCTTAGCGCCTGTGATTCTCATTGCTTCTTTCACAAGAGCTTCTGGAAGATCTAAAGTTGTTCTCATAGAAATCTATGCATAATTACATATAAATATATGCAATTCAGATACCATAAGCAAGTAAATAATCCTTAACCCACTCATAGTGAATTGTGTGAGTTTCCTGGAAGCCCTCTTTCAGGATCTCACCCTTCATGATTTCATCAGACTCAATGGTGATTTTGATTTCGTCCTTAAGGCTAAGAAAACGTCGGCCGAAGATCTTATAGACAACCTCTTTGGCTCCCCAAATAGTGCAGAGCTTTTCAAGGTCATCCTTATACTGAAGCTCAGACTCATGAAGAAACTTGTCCTGCACAAATCGGTGTTTTTCTCTGGGTTGTTCCATGTCAATTCCACAAGGATTCTTCATATGGATCATCGCCGCGGCAATGGGGAAGGAGTGAGAAATTGATATGTGTGCATGGCTGTCATTCAAATACGGTTTCCCTTTGTCATGTTTGCTGATGCCCTTGTATTCAATTCCGAAACTGTCACAGAGACTTTTCACCAACACCCTGCCAACGATCCATTCGGCCTGTCGTACAGGATTCAGCTCAGCAGGAAACGGCTCTGGCGATAAATAAGGGAGTTCGAGGAAAGTTTCCTGAATATTCCATACGGCATAAGCTGAATATTCATCAATCTTCTTGTTTAGCAGTAGAGGCATGAAGCAATTGTAATAATTTTGCATCCCAAATGAATAAAGTCCAGGCAAAAAAGCTTCACACTTTTCTCGGTCACAACAACAGCCTGTACTGCCTCGAAGCGCTGGATTCAAGTAAGTTTTTCTCTGCGGGATCAGATGGTATGGTGGTACTTTGGGATCTGGAATCTCCGGATGAGGGAGAAGTAGTTGCAAGGGTGGAGGGGTCCATATTTGCGATGGCTTATTCAGCTTCAGAAAATGCTTTGTATGTGGGGGAGAATTATGAGGGCATTCATAAGATCGACCTTGATAAGAAAGATCGGGTCGCTTCTGTCCAGTTGGGCAATCATCAAATATTTGACATCAAAATTCACGGAGAAGCCTTGTATGCGGCGTTAGAATCTGGGGAGGTTGTTGAACTCACTTTATCACTTTTGGTTAATGGACGTACTTCCATTTCATCGGCTCGTGTTAGAAGCCTTGATTTCTTTGAGGATCGACTTGTAGCAGGTACAAGTGACCATTCAATCAAGGTATTGAATGCCGACAAACTGGATATGTTAAGTGAGTTAAAAGGCCATAAGAATTCCGTCTTTACGGCCAGGGTCCACCCCTCTGGCAAGTATATTATCTCAGGCGGAAGAGATGCCAGCTTGAAGGTGTGGGACACCTCCGAGAATTACATTTTACGGGAATCAATTGCTGCTCATTTATATACCGTCAACCATTTGGTTTTTAGTCAGGATGGCAAGCATTTTGTGACCTGTAGTATGGACAAATCCATCAAACTGTGGAATGCGTATAACTTCAAATTGTTAAAGGTTTTGGATAAACATAGGCACGCAGGACATGGAAACAGCGTTAATAAGCTGCTCTGGATGAAATATCATGACTTGTTAGTATCTTGTAGCGATGATCGCACGATATCTGTTTGGGAAATAAAATTGGAAGAATGAAGATCACACCACTGGAAATACGGCAGAAGGATTTTGAAAAGAAATTAAGAGGGTACGACAAGGATGAGGTGACCGCTTTTCTGCTTTCACTTTCCAATGAATGGGAACGAGTACTGGACGAGAACAAAGAGCTCTCCATCAAGTTGAAGCAAGCGGAAAAGGAAGTAGAGAAACTTAGGGAAGTGGAAAGTTCATTGTTCAAAACCCTTAAAACAGCCGAAGATACCGGGGCGAATTTGATTGATCAGGCCAATAAAGCTGCTGAGCTTCACATGAAGGAAACGCAGATGAAAGCAGAGGCGCTGATGAGTGAAGCTAAATCCAAGGCAAAGGCGATGATGGAGAAGGCCGAGGTTGAGGCCCGCCAGATCATTGAAGAGCTACAGGAGGCCGTGAAAGGCATTGAGCAGAACCACCGCGATATTGAGAATCACAGACAGAATGCGATAGCCGAACTCAAGAATCTTTCCGTTGACCTGATTGAAAAAGTCGAGCGAACCAGCAAGGCGAATAAAGAATTTAAGTTTGATGATTATGTGAGGCGTGTCAAGGAATTGGCGAGAGAGAGCGGAGAGCGGATCAAATCAGAGAACACCGAGCTGAATATGCCGGAAGCACCAAAACTGGAAGTTCCACCAAAGGAAGAACCTAAAGAGACTGCCAAAGAAGAACCTGTGGAGCCTTTAGTGGCTGAGGCTCCAGAAGTCGAAGAAAAGCCGGAACCGCCGAAATCAGAGACTCTAGAGACAGAGCCAAAAAAGGAGGAGAAGGAAGAACCACAAGCATCAGCCCCGGAGGTCATGGAAGAGCCTGAATCTCAACCGGAACAGGCTGAAGTTGAAGAAGATCCTGAAGAGAGTAAAGAAAATGAACCTGATCCGGAACCTGTATCAGAAGAAATGGATACAACGGATGAACTTGAAGAGAAAAAAGGCCCAAGGATTGCTCGCACGGTTTCCTTTTTTGACGAGCTTGATGATAACGATTAATCACCAATTTCAATCATTAGATTAGATGGGTAAGGTTTCCCTGGAAGGAATGGAATTTTATGCCAGGCATGGCTATTATGAAGAGGAGCGTATCATAGGCAATAAGTATAGTGTAGACGTTACCCTGGATGTGGATTTTCAGGAGGCTGCAATGGATGATAAGCTGGAAGGCACAGTCAATTACGAGCGTGTCTATGAGATCGTGCAGGAAGTGATGAGCATTGATGCCAACTTACTTGAACACCTCGCTGGCAAAATGATCAAAACACTTAAGAAACACTTTCCCCAGGTCAATAGCGTCGAAGTAAAGATCAGTAAATACAACCCCCCGATCAAGGGATTGTGTCAACGTGCAATGGTTACACTGGAAGGATAGGCCATCTATTCGAAAAAGAATCCTCTTCCATCGGATTCTTCATAGAACTCAATTTTTTTGCCGATCAAAAACATCATTTCCTTCTTCTGGATCAGTACTTGAATGTCATCGATAAGGAATTCTTCATCTGTATCCTTTTTCTTGTCAAAGCCCAATTTGAAAGCTACACCACAACCAGCCCCACGAACGCCAACGCGCAACCCATAGTCTGCAGGAATTCCTTTATTCTTTAAGATGTTCTTAATCTCAATACGTGCTTTGTCCGTTATGCTAATGGGTGGTTCCATCTTTCAAAAGTATTATTTTTGACGATCTTCAATAGTTAACAATTCATTGCATGGAAATGGTTTATGACCTTTTGAAAATTACGCTCCCGGCGATCATTGTGCTGTATGTAGCTTACTTGTTGGTGCGCTCTTTCCTGCAAAAACAATTGGATGAGATTGCATTCAATGTAAGACAAAAAAATCAGGAAATAGTCGTTCCTATCCGCCTTCAGGCATATGAGCGAGTGATCTTGTTGCTGGAAAGAATCTCTCCGAGCAACCTGCTTTCGAGATTGGGCAACTCCGATTACACGGCAGAGGAGTTTCAACAGATCCTTATTCATGAGATCAGAAATGAGGTGAATCATAACCTTTCCCAACAGGTTTACATGTCTGAGAGTGCATGGACTTATGTAACCACAGCTGTAGAGCAAACCATTTCATTGATAAACTCATCAACCAATGGTCTGGACAAAAAGGCCACTGGAATTGACCTAGCGAAAGCTATTTTGGAAAGTGGTTCAGTAGAAACAGATACATCTACACAAGCAATTAAATTCATTAAGGAAGAGATCCAGGAGGTGTTTTAATGGCTGGAGAGGGAAGGATATGGGAAGAGGCTAAAAGAGTTTCGGGAGACCACAATCGAATGAAAGATATTTGGTCAAGGGCCCAATCAAAGTTGAGATCAATTGCTGGTGACTCTGAACAGTTCAAGGATTTTTCTGAACGTTTGAAAGTGCTCCTTCGAATGATCAAAGCACACTTCTCAGGAGAGTGCAAGTCTTTTTCGACACGGACCATCTTACTTATCGTATTCGCTCTTCTTTATTTTGTCATCCCTACAGACGCAATCCCTGATTTTCTTCCTGCACTGGGGTTTACCGATGACATTTCGATACTCTATTTTGTGTGGAACCAGGTCAATACGGATATATTGAAGTTTATTCAGTGGGAGCAGCCTGAATAAAATATATTTGACCCATTAATTGATAATTAGCCTTATGTCCTCATCACGAAAAGCTTTGATTGTTGGTGCAACGGGATTGGTAGGGAAAGCACTGGTAAGACTCCTTTTGAAAAAAGACCGGTACGAAGAGATTGTTGTCCTGACAAGGAGAGAACTTGCAGTGAAGGACAACAGACTGAAGATTGTGCTGATTGAAGACTTTGATCAACTTGCTGAATACAAAGATCAAATGAATGTGCATGATGTTTATTGTACCATTGGCACAACCAGGAAAAAAGCAGGTTCTAAAGAAGCATTCCTGAAAATTGATCTGGAGTACCCTGTTGAGCTAGCAAAACTCACAAAGGATCAACCGAATTTCAGGCAGTTCCTGATGGTCACTTCTTATGGTGCCAATCCGGATTCTCCACTGTTTTACAATCAAACAAAGGGACAGGTGGAAGAGGAATTGATCAAGCTGGATATGCGGGCGCTGAAAATCTTTCAACCGTCGCTACTCCTTGGCTATCGAGATGAATTCAGGTTACTGGAGGAAATAGGCAAATTCTTCAGTGCTTTGTTTTCTTTCTTCATGGTTGGGCCCAAGAAGCGTTTGTGGTCGATAAGAGGCGATGAAGTAGCTGAAGCAATGTTGCTGATAGCTAAAAAAGACAAGCCAGGTTTGAAACGATACAAACCAAACAAAATGCTTAAACTGGTTTATCCGTGATTGCGGTCATCCAACGCGTCAGCAAAGCCTCGGTATCTATCAATGAAAGCAGCGTCGCGGAGATCAAAACCGGTCTTCTGATTTTGCTTGGTATCGAAGAAAAAGATAACCAGGAAGACATTGAGTGGCTTTCCAAGAAGATCGTAAACCTGAGAATTTTCCCTGATGAGCAGGAGGTGATGAACAAAAGCCTTCTTGACATTGATGGAGAATTATTGGTGGTGAGTCAATTCACGCTCCACGCAAGCACAAAGAAAGGAAACCGTCCGTCCTATATTAAAGCAGCTAAACCGGATATCGCGATTCCACTTTATGAGGCATTCAAGCGCACGGTTCAACAACAAGTCACGACTGAAGTGAAGTCTGGTGAGTTTGGGGCTGACATGCAGGTTGAGCTCATAAATGATGGTCCTGTTACTATCCTCATTGATACAAAAAACAAGGTGTAAACTCTTCCGGGTTAATTATTCGTTTGAAGAAATCGCTCTTCCAGTCATAATCCATCTATCTTTGCGGCTCTTTTTGATAAGCACTTAAAAACGTTGGATGGATCACATTCGAAACTTCTGTATTATCGCCCACATTGATCACGGGAAGAGCACGTTGGCTGACAGGTTATTGGAGAGCACCCAAACGGTCTCATCAAGAGATATGCAAGCCCAATTACTCGATGATATGGACCTGGAACGTGAAAGAGGTATTACGATTAAAAGTCATGCCATCCAGATGGATTACAAACATGAAGGCTCAGAATATGTACTGAACCTGATTGATACACCAGGGCACGTTGATTTTTCATACGAAGTTTCAAGGTCCATAGCCGCTTGTGAAGGTGCACTACTAGTCGTTGACGCATCACAGGGAATTGAAGCTCAGACGATTTCCAATCTATACCTTGCCCTGGAACATGACCTTGAGGTAATTCCTGTCCTGAATAAAATCGATTTGCCCGGGGCAATGCCAGAAGAGGTATCTGATCAGATCATTGACCTGATCGGATGTGAAAAGGAGGACATTATCCACGCGAGTGCCAAAGAGGGGATAGGTGTGGAAGATATATTAGAGGCAATCATTAATAAAGTTCCTGCACCTTCGGGAAACCTTGATGAGCCACTTCAAGCAATGATATTTGACTCGGTCTTTAATCCGTACAGGGGTATTGAGGTTTTTTTCCGGGTGTTCAATGGAACACTCAATCAGGGAGACAAGGTGAAATTTGTGAATACGGGCCGCACATACGATGCAGATGAAATAGGAGTGTTGAAACTCCAACATGATTCACGTAAATCCATTTCAGCCGGGAACGTTGGGTACCTGATATCAGGCATCAAGGTTGCGAAGGAAGTAAAAGTTGGAGATACCATAACACATGTTGATCGCCCGACACAAAAGGCGATCAAGGGTTTTGAAGATGTGAAGCCGATGGTATTTGCAGGGATCTACCCGGTTGACACAAGTGAGTTTGAAGAACTAAGGGCTTCCATGGAAAAATTACAGTTGAACGATGCAGCCCTGATCTGGGAACCTGAAACTTCTATGGCACTTGGATTTGGATTTCGATGTGGATTCCTGGGTATGCTGCACATGGAGATTGTGCAGGAGCGATTGGAAAGAGAATTTGGAATGACAGTGATCACTACCGTTCCTTCTGTTCAGTTTCACGCGATTGAAAGTGACGGAAACATTAAGAAGGTAAGTGCTCCATCGGAACTTCCGGAACCAAACATGATCAGCCATATCGAAGAACCATTTATTCGAGCACAGATCATTACCAAGTCCGAATACATTGGACCAGTTATCGCTCTGTGTGTAGACAAACGAGGAGAGATCAAGAACCAGGTTTATTTGACAGCTGATCGTGTCGAACTTTCATTTGAGCTGCCATTGGCAGAGATCGTCTTTGATTTCTTTGACAAGCTGAAAACAATCTCTCGCGGCTATGCCTCTTTAGATTATGAATTGATCGGTTATCGCCAATCAAACATGGTAAAGCTCGATATCATGCTCAATGGTGATAAAGTAGATGCGCTTTCGGCGATTGTACACAGGGACAAGGCATATGAATGGGGAAAGAGACTGTGTGAGAAATTGCGAGAGTTGATCCCTCGACAGATGTTTGAAATTGCAGTTCAGGCAGCCATAGGAACAAAGATCATTGCAAGAGAGACGGTGAAAGCGATGAGAAAGAACGTACTTGCCAAATGTTATGGTGGGGATATCACCCGGAAAAGAAAGCTTCTTGAAAAGCAAAAGAAGGGAAAGAAACGGATGCGTCAGGTTGGAAATGTAGAGATTCCACAGGAGGCATTCATGGCAGTATTGAAATTAGATAACTAAACTTAAGAAACATGCCTACCATCATCGACGGAAAGAAGATTTCTGCAGAGATCAAAGAAGAGATTGCTGAACGTGTTGCTGCAATTAAGTCAGAAGGAAAAAGAGCTCCTCACTTGGCAATAATTATTGTAGGAGATGATGGAGCAAGTCACACATATGTGAATGGAAAGATCAACGCGTGCAAAGCAGTTGGTTTTGATTTTACCTTGATGCACTTTGCTGATACGATTTCCGAGGAGAAGCTGATCAAGCACATCGATCAATTAAATGGAGATCCGGACATAGATGGCTTTATTGTTCAGATACCGTTACCTGATCACGTCTCTGTAGAACATGTCATGGAGCATATCTCACCCCTCAAAGACGTGGATGGGTTTACCAATCAGAATTTTGGTAGCATCACTTCATCGCATCACCTGTTGTTGCCGGCAACACCTTTCGGAATCATGGAATTGATCAAGAGGTATGACATTGAAACAGAGGGTAAAGAGTGCGTTGTTGTTGGAGCAAGTAGAATTGTTGGAGCTCCTTTGAGTTTGATGATGCTCCAGGATGGAAAAGCTACCGTAACCGTATGCCATAAATACACAAAGGATGTCGCAATGCATACGAAAAATGCTGACATACTGGTAGTAGCTGTTGGAAAACCTAACCTGATTACCAAGGATATGGTAAAAGAAGGTGCTGTAGTAATCGATGTAGGGACCACAAGGGTGGAAGACAGCTCAAAAAAATCAGGGTTCCGTCTTTCCGGTGATGTGGATTATGAAAATGTAGCCCCAATTACCAGCTACATCACACCGGTTCCTGGTGGAGTTGGACCAATGACCATTGCCTCATTGCTGCTGAATACCCTGAAGGCATATGAAGTCCAAAACAACTGATCCGGACTTTCTTCCTTTAATGGAGTCCTTTCACACCATACAAGGTGAAGGACACCATACAGGAAAATCTGCCTATTTTATTCGATTGGGTGGGTGTGACGTTGGCTGTCACTGGTGTGACGTGAAAGAATCCTGGGATGCTTCTCAATATGATTGGATCTCTTGCGATGAGATTGTACAATCAGCTCAAAACTCTGGTGCAGAAATTGCGGTGATTACTGGAGGAGAACCTTTGATGTATGATTTGAGTGTGTTGACAGCTAAACTGAAAGGGGCTGGAATGATGACCAATATTGAAACCAGCGGTGCTCATCCATTGAGTGGAAACTGGGATTGGATTTGTTTCTCACCAAAGAAGTTCAAAGATCCATTAGAAGAATTCTATTCGAAATCCCATGAGTTAAAGGTCATCGTTTACAATAAGTCTGACCTTAAATGGGCCGAAGGTCATGCGAAAAAGATGTCTCCGGAGGTAAAACTTTATCTGCAGCCAGAATGGTCAAAATCAAAAGAAGTGACACCTTTGATCGTTGAGTTTGTTAAGCATCACCCGAAATGGCAAATCTCCCTACAAACGCACAAGTACATGGATATTCCTTAATTGGAATCGTATTCGTATGCTTTTGCCTTAATTTTTCCGCTTTCGCACAAGCTACACTGTCAAGTCAAAACAAAAAGGCATTAAAGCTCTACGAAAAGGGTCAGGAGAAATCAAGGGAAAGGGATTTCCTGGGAGCGATCGAGCTATTCAGGAAAGCCGGCAAACAGGATGCAGGATTTTATGAAACATACCTTAGAATAGGTAGCCTGTTCAACGCAATGGGTATGAGCGATTCAGTTTATCTCAATTTTGAACGCTACCTGGAATTAGCTCCGTCACCCAACACGTCTGTGCTAAATAAAATGACCGAAATGTCCTTTGATCGGGGTAATTACGATCAATCTACAGGCTATTTAGAGCGGTTACTCCAACTCAAACCGGAGTTGTCAGGAGACAGGCAAATTGATCTAATTCAACGAAGTTTAGCATTTGCAACGAAAGAAATACAAAATGAAGTTGAAGTAGCTATTACCCCGCTACCACCACAGGTCAATCGTTTCAGACTTCAGTACCTGCCTTCTATCACAATTGATAACTCCACACTTGTGTATACCAAGCGGGATGCAATTGAAGGAGATGAAGACATTGTTGTCAGCTATTATCGAGATAATCAATGGACGGAAGCCCAGTCAATTTCACCAAGCATTAATTCGAGGTTGAATGAGGGAGCGTGCACCATCACAGCTGATGGTAAGGTGATGATATTTACTTCTTGCGATAAGCGCGACTCCTTTGGAAGTTGCGATATGTATATCACCAGGAAAGTTGGAGCTAGCTGGACGAGACCAAAGAACCTTGGCAGATCAATCAATACCCGATATTGGGAGTCTCAGCCCTCGTTATCAGCCGATGGGAAGACGCTCTACTTTTCTTCAAATAGGCCGGGAGGGCTAGGTGGAAGAGACATTTGGGTTTCAAGTTATGAGGATGGAAAATGGATTAAGCCTGTGAATCTTGGATCACCGGTAAACACCTTTAAAGACGAAACCACCCCCTTCATTCATCCAAATGGTGAGACAATTTATTTTTCATCAAACGGACATGTTTCGATGGGAGGTTTTGACCTCATCAAAGCAGAGAAGGTAGACACGACCTGGAGTACCGTTCAAAATCTCGGTTATCCTATCAATACGTTCAATGATGAAGTTGCGCTATTGATCGGGGGAGATGGAGAGACAGCCTATTTTGCCAAGGAGATCCAGAAAGATTTGAGAATTATTGATAGCAAGTTGGTCAGCTTCAAACTTCCAAAGGAGCAAAGAGCAAAGCCTGCTACTTATATGATTGGGAAGGTAGTGGATGACAAGACGGGCGAGTCACTCAAAGCTTCCATTGAAGTGATCGACCTTGATCGAACCGAGCTTCTTTTTGATGGCGAATCGGATTCAATTTCCGGCAACTACTTGATGGTCCTCCCTTCAGATAAGGACCTGGCATGTTATGTAAAGAAGAGAGGGTATTTGTTCTTCGAAACTAATTTTTATACGGAATCCAATTCAATGATTGCTCCCGACACGCTTGAGATCAGGCTGAAACCGATTGCTATCAATGAGTCCCTCGTTCTCAAGAATATCTACTTCGACGTGGATTCCTATGAACTAAATGTCAGGTCAGCATCTGAACTGGCTAATGTGATACAGGTTTTGAGAGAAAACCCAACCATCACTGTTGAGATCAGCGGGCATACGGATAGCTCTGGATCAACAACGTATAACCAGCAGCTTTCGGAGGATCGGGCAAAGGCTGTATATGAATATCTGCTCAGATCTGAAGTTGAGGAGAGCAGACTTGAATACAAAGGTTATGGTGACTCCACTCCAATAGCAACGAATGAGACCGAGGAGGGGAAGCAAGCCAACAGAAGAATTGAATTTCGGATTCTGAAAGTTGACTAACTCGCTTCTGTCATAGATAATTCCTTGATATATGCTGCAACGCCATCCTCAAGTGAGGTGAAGGGCTTGTCATAGCCAATGTTGATCAGCTTCTCCATGGATGCCTCAGTGAAATATTGATACTTATCCCGGATGTCCGCAGGTGTATCAATAAACTCAATGTCTTCCTTCACATTAAGGCCTTTGAATACATTTCTGGTTAGATCAAGGAAGGTTCGGGCTGTTCCGCTACCCAGGTTATAGATCCCACTATCCTTACGATGATTCATCAACCAGAAGATCACACTAGTGACATCATCAATAAAAACAAAATCACGTTGTTGTTCGCCATCCTTAAAATCAGGATTATGCGATCTGAACAACTTCATTTTAGCACTTTCCTTAATCTGGTTGTACGCATGCCAAACGACTGAAGCCATGCGCCCTTTATTAGATTCTCCGGGCCCGTAAACATTAAAAAACTTCAGCCCACACCAAAAGAACGGCTTTTCTTTCTGTTCAAGCGCCCAAAGATCAAATTCAAGTTTAGATTCCCCATAAGGATTTAGCGGCTTCAACAAGTGCATCTTACCCTCATCATCAGCATACCCAAACTCGCCAAGTCCATAAGTTGCTGCAGAGCTGGCATAGATTAGTGGTAGTTGGTAACGCACACACCGGTCCCATATTTCCTTGGTGTATTCAGTATTGAGCTTCCATAAAACCGATTTGTCAAATTCGGCGGTATCGGTTCTGGCTCCCAAATGGATAATAAATTCGAGGTGCTCATTGTTTTGATCAATCCAGGCCAGAAAATCATCACGATCTACTTTTTCTTTGATCTTACAATCTTCGAGTTGGTGCTTGGTAGTGATAAATTTGTCTACTGCTATGATGTCATTGAAATTATGCTCATTCAGTCTTTTAACTGTTTTGTATCCAATGAAGCCAGCGGCACCCGTAACTGCAATCATAAAAGTTCTAAGTTGAATTCAAAGTTAAGGGATGTAGTTGATCTCTGGGTCAGGCTTTGAGTCAACCACTTAACATTTTTTAAACACAGGATGTAGAATCCAGAACAATTGGAATAAACGTGCTGTTATCTTTACCACATGATTTACGTCAGTCGAAAAGAACACTTTAACGCAGCACATAAACTCTATAATCCTAACTGGAGTAAGGAAAAAAATGAGGAAGTGTTTGGACCATGCGCAAATGAGAATTGGCATGGACACAATTTCGAAATGATCGTGACGGTAAAAGGAGAGCCGGACCCGGACACTGGTTACGTAATGGATCTCAAAATATTAAGCGACATCATTAAAGCAGAAATTACAGACAAAGTAGATCATAAGAACTTCAACCTTGATGTACCGTTCATGGCAGGGATTATTCCAAGTTCTGAAAACATTGTGTCTCAGTTTTGGAAAATACTGGAGCCCAAAGTGAATGCTGTTTCACCAAATGCACACTTACATAGCATCAGGCTTTACGAGACACCCAGAAATTTTGTGGACTATTTCGGAGAAGCATAATGAAGTATTTCATCATAGCCGGAGAGCGATCAGGTGATCTTCACGCGTCCAAACTTGCAAGTCAGCTTCAGAAGAAAGATGTGCGAGCTGAAATCGTTGGCTTTGGTGGTTCTCTAATGGAAGAGGAAGGGGTGAGGATACTTAAACACTATTCCACTTTCTCGTTGATGGGAATAATGGAAGTCCTGTCGAATCTCGGGAAGATCAGAAGGACGATAAAGGAGGCCAAACGAGCAATTGTTGATTTCAATCCTGATATTTTAATCCTGGTTGATTTCCCTGGTTTTAACCTCAAACTCGCGACTTTCGCAAAGAAGAAGGGGATCAAAACGTGCTACTATATCTCACCAAAGATCTGGGCATGGAAAGGTCATCGGATCAAAAGGATCAAGCGGGACATTGATAAGATGCTTGTCATCCTTCCGTTTGAAGTGGAATTCTACAAATCGAAGGACTTCCAGGTAGATTATGTCGGCAATCCACTGATAGATTCCATTAAGGACTACTCATTTGACCCAACTTTCAATCTTGATGAGAGAAAAACGAATGTGGCTATTCTTCCTGGTAGTAGAAAGCAGGAGATTGAAGCTTCAGCAGATGTCATTAGAAAGGTAGCTAAGCAGGCACCTGAAATCAACTTCCATATTGCAGCGGTTGATAACGTGGACTCAGGTCTTTATGATGATTACCGGACGATTTCAAACGCTACCATTCATATTGACAAGACCTATGAAATTTTGAAACAAGCCAATGCAGCAATTGTCACTTCCGGAACTGCTACTCTTGAAACCGCATTGCTGAATTGCCCTCAGGTTGTGGTTTACAGAGCAAATGCGCTTAGTATCTTCATCGCTAAGATGTTGGTGAAAATCAAATGGATTTCACTAGTCAATCTCATTGCTGATAAGCCGGTGGTTAAGGAATTGATCCAGGAAGATTATAATGCGGACCAGGTATTGGAAGAGATCAATAAGATTCTTAAAGACGAAAAGTACTGCGCCGCAATTATGGCTGATTACCAGGAGTTACGTGATATGATAGGGGCTGAGAGGGCTTCTTCAAAAGCCGCAATATCAATAGTTGAATGGTTGGACTAATTCTTGTGTCTAGAAAAGTAAATAATACCAGCAATTCCAATTAAGGCAAATACCAAAAACATAATAATTATTGCCGCGATCTTAATCATTTCTAAGTTGATTTAACTTATTCAGATTTCGTACTACTAGAACAATCAATAGGTATCCAAAGATACTCAAGATCGTTACCCCGGCTACTATAAGAGAATTAAGTCGGACGCTCACCGTATTTTCCAGAATAAGTGAAGTGACTCCAGTTGCGGTTGCTAGGATTATTAATGTTAGAATCCTGATCAAATCAGTATTAAACTTCAACGATTCCTTTATAGCATCTCTTTGATTCTCGGTCATAATCCGTTCTTAACATGACCAGGAAAGAAGTGGTGTAAAACGAAAAAATTGTCAAGCAGCTCTTAGCTTATTGAACTTAGATTTCTCGAATTTCTGAGCAGCGTAATCCCTGTTGATTACCATCTCAGTGATTTCCTTGTTGGATGGTAACTCGAACATCGCATCCGTGATGATTGCTTCGCAAATGGATCTGAGCCCGCGAGCGCCAAGCTTGAATTCCAACGCTTTTTCGACAACATAATCCAGGGCCTCATCTTTGATTTCCAACTTGACATCTTCCATCTCAAACAGCTTGGTGTATTGCTTGATCAAAGCGTTCTTTGGTGCAGTCAAAATCTGCTTAAGTGCCTCCTTATCCAACGGATCCAGGTGAGTCAAAACCGGAAGTCGACCGATCAGCTCGGGTATTAGCCCGTAGCTCTTGATGTCCTGGGCAGTGATGTACTGAAGTAGATTGTCTTTGTCAATCACTCCGGAATTGAAGTCATTGTCACTGGCAAAACCGATTGGTCGTGTATTCAAACGATTTGCAATGTGTCGTTCAATACCGTCAAAAGCTCCACCGCAAATGAATAGGATGTTCTCCGTGTTTACGGTGATCATCTTTTGGTCAGGATGCTTCCGCCCACCCTGTGGAGGAACATTGACCGATGTGCCTTCAAGCAACTTCAGCAATGCCTGTTGAACACCCTCACCACTCACATCGCGTGTGATCGAAGGATTATCAGACTTCCTGGCAATCTTGTCAATTTCATCTATATAAACGATCCCTTTTTCAGCAGCCTCAACATCATAATTCGCCGACTGGAGCAATCGAGTAAGGATGCTTTCCACATCTTCTCCTACGTAACCTGCCTCTGTCAGGACAGTTGCATCAGCGATACAGAATGGAACTTGGAGGATTTTGGCTAAGGTTCTTGCAAGGTAGGTTTTACCAGTACCTGTTTGCCCAACCATTACGATGTTGGACTTCTCAATGACAATATCATCGGTATCGTTCTTCTGCATCAATCGCTTGTAGTGATTGTAAACAGCTACAGACATGTACTTCTTAGCATCATCCTGGCCAATTACAAACTCATCCAAATGAGCTTTCATATCAGCAGGCTTGATCAGCTTGAAGTTAGGAGCCTCAGTATCAGATGTAGTTTTCAGTTCCTCATTTAGGATTTGCTGTGCTTGTGCTATGCACTTATCACAAATGTGAGCATGGATGCCGGAGATCATAAGATCTACGTCCTTCTTATTCCTGCCACAAAAACTACATGTTACCTGAGCCATAATATTAATTTTTGGTCAAGACCTCATCAATGATCCCATAGGTCTTCGCTTCTTCAGCTCGCATCCAATAGTCACGGTCTGAATCTTTTTCGATTTCCTTATAGGTTTTGCCTGAATGCTTTGAAAGAATACTATAGAGATCCTTTCTCAACTCCTGCATTTGCTTTAACGTGATCTCCATGTCTTTTGATTGCCCTTGCATTCCACCGCTCGGTTGATGGATCATGATTCGCGCATGCGGAAGTGCCGATCTTTTCTTTGGCGCACCACCAGCAAGTAATACCGCACCCATCGAAGCAGCCATCCCCGTACAAATAGTCGCTACATCCGGTCCTACATATTGCATCGTGTCATACATGCCTAAACCAGCATACACAGATCCGCCGGGACTGTTGATATACAAAAGGATATCCTTCTTTGAATCAACGGATTCCAGGAACAACAGCTGAGCGGTAATAATGTTGGCAATATTTTCTTCTACCTGCATACCAAGGAAGATGATCCGATCCATAATTAAACGCGAGAAAACGTCAATTTCTCGGAAATTGGTGGGTCTCTCTTCAATTACAGCTCGAGTCATGCTCTCTACACGATGAACATAATCGTCAAAAGTGGTGCCACTAATATTTTGGTCTTTTACAGCGAATTTTCGTAATTCCTCGGTGTTGATCATTGCTAAAAGTTAAAGAATAGGTGTAAAAATAAAAAAAGCCCCAACCTTAGGGACTTCTTTACAACTGTTTTTACCTTATGATGGTTCAGGTTTGTCTGCTTCCAAAGCAGGTTAAAGTTTTCTAAATTCATCCAGAGAGACCATTTTGTCCTTTATAGTGATTTCATTTTTAATGAAATCGAGCACCTTGGCACCCTGGACCTGGTTGAATACTTTCATGTAATTCTCACCATTCTCTCCCTGTAGATAGTTATTTGCAAACTGATCCAACTGATCATTCATTTCAGGTAAGCCTGATCCTGCAAATTGCCTGCTGATCAATTGCTTAGCTTCATTAACAACATCCTCATGCTCCACTTTCAAATCCTGATCCTTAAGGATTTTGTTTCTCACCAATGACCACTTCAATTCATTTGCATATACACCGAATTCCAGATCCAGAAGCTCTTCGGTCAGATTTTCGTTTGTCTTCATCAACCATTTTTTCAAAAAGGTATCCGGAAGATCGATTTTTGCTTTTTCCGTGAGTTTTTCAATCAACTGATGGTGAAAGAATTTCTCACTTTCAGCTTCGTAGTTCTTGCTAACTGCCTCTTTCACCTTTTGCCTGAACTCCTCTTCACTCTTCACTACTCCTTCACCGAAAGATTTATCAAAGAGGGTCTGATCAACCGGAGCTAACTCATGGTGGTTAATTCCTTTCAGTGTGAAAGTGAATTTCTTAACTTTCTTGAATTCATCGTCCGTTATCCTTAACTGATTTCTAAGGACATTTTCGTTTTTAAAACTCTTTCGGGCATCAAGCTGAACCCCCGTGTCAATAGAGATTCCAACCAACTTCTTCAAACTCCCCTTCTCTACATCTCTTAGATCGATACTGACCTCAGCATCGATTATACCATCTCCTGAAGAAGCTTGACCATACAATGTATCCTTCTCACTGGAAACCTCTGGGTTTTTGATCTCTCCGAACTGTCGTCTTAGATTCTCAATGGTTTCATCCATTACTGAATCGTCCACCTTAATGGCATAACGATCCATCTTGAATTTCTTGTCGACCTTAAGTTCGAATGGTTGCGCATATCCAATTTCGTAGTTGAACTCAAAATCTTCCTGATTATCCCAGTCAAAAGAGTTATCGGCCTTTCCAGGTAGCGGTTCACCTAGGAATTGAGTTTCTCCTTCCCTAAGAAATTTGTTAAGGTTTTCAGAGACTAGCTTGTTGATCTCGTCGACCACCAATGCTGACCCGTACATCTTTCGGATCATTCCGGGGGGAACCTTTCCTTTCCTGAATCCCTTTATTTGAGCAGTGCGACTGTACTCTTTAATTTTTTGATCCACACCAGGTTGAAAATCAGCCCTGTTTACGCTAATTTTAATTATACCTTGTGTATTATCCGTTTTGTCAAAAGTAATTTCCAATCTATTCGTGTTTGGGTTCTATAAAATAAAAACCCTCTTATACAAAGAGGGTTATTTTGACGTGCGGATGGAGGGACTCGAACCCCCATGCCTCGCGGCGCTAGATCCTAAGTCTAGTGCGTCTACCAATTTCGCCACATCCGCATTCTTGGAGTGGCATCTACCTCCCGATAACTATCGGGACACCACATCCGCTTTTTTCTCTAATCCATGGATTGGATCGAAAAAATTGGAACGCAAATTTAGAGAATATTTTTTATTGAACAAGGTTGTAGAATCGATTTGATCAATGGTTGTTGAAGAAGACTTAGAAGAAGAAAGAAAAGAAATAATCAGGCGTTACCGGAGACTTCTCCGAAAGGCCAAGCCTGTATTAAAAGATGGGGACGCGAAGGTGATCAAGAAGGCGTTCTATACTTCCATGGAAGCCCATAGTGGAATGCGGAGGAAATCAGGAGAGCCCTATATTTTCCATCCACTGGAGGTAGCTGAGATATGTATCACGGAGATTGGCTTAGGTACCACATCTATAGTGAGTGCACTCCTACACGATGTGGTAGAAGATACAGACTATGAGATCAGTGATATCGAGCGGCTTTTTGGTAAGAAGGTAGCAGTGATCATTGATGGTCTGACTAAGATCTCCGGAGTATTTGAATACGGAAGCTCTCAACAGGCTGAGAACTTCAGAAAAATGCTTCTTACACTCTCTGATGATGTAAGGGTTATTCTCATCAAACTGGCTGATCGATTACACAACATGCGTACGCTTGAGAGCATGCCGAGAAACAAGCAGTTGAAAATTGCTAATGAAACGATATATCTCTATGCGCCGCTTGCACATCGTCTGGGTCTATATGCATTCAAATCAGAAATGGAGGATCTCTACTTGAAGTATAGTGAGGCAGAGGTATACGATGAGATTAGTAGAAAAATCAATGCTACCAAGGATGCCCGCAATAAATTCATCCGGAATTTCATCAAGCCAATCAAAGACAACCTCGCTAACCTTCATATTAAATATGAAATAAAGGGTCGGCCAAAATCTGTCTACTCGATTTGGAACAAAATGAAGAAGCAGGCGGTGCCCTTCGAGGAAGTGTATGACCTCTTTGCGATCAGGATAATTCTAGACGTACCATTTGAGCAAGAGAAAGCAATGTGCTGGCAGGTTTACTCATACGTCACCGATTACTACCAGCCTAACCCGGATCGACTTAGAGATTGGATCAGCATGCCCAAAGCAAATGGATACGAATCACTTCATACCACGGTTATGAGCGATAAAGGACAATGGGTTGAAGTACAGATTCGAACAAAGCGAATGGACGAGATAGCCGAGAAGGGATATGCTGCTCATTGGAAGTATAAAGATGGTGCTAATAATTCTGTTGAATCTGGCTTGGAGCTCTGGATCGGTAAGGTTAGGGAAATACTTGAGCAAAACGACGCTTCTGCGATCGAATTCATTGATGACTTCAGGTCCAACCTTTATTCAGATGAAGTATTTGTATTTACTCCGAAAGGTGATCTGATCACCTTGCCAGCTAGCGCGACTGCCCTCGATTTTGCCTTCGATATACATACTGAAGTAGGATCCCATTGTCTGGGAGCTAAAGTCAACCAGAAGTTGGTTCCATTGAATTATAGACTGAAGAATGGAGACCAGGTTGAAATTCTTACCTCTAAGAAACAGAAGCCTAACGAAAGCTGGCTACAGTACGTGGTTAGTTCAAAGGCTAAATCAAAGATCAAAGATGCGCTCAAAGAAGAACGTCGAACATTCATTGACGAGGGTAGAGAGGTGGTCCAACGAAAGTTAAAGCAACTCAAGATCGACTACAACCAGGAGGTTTTGGATCAGATTGCTTCCTACTTTAATGCCAAATCGGCTCCAGACCTTTTCTACCTTGTAGGGACAGGAAAGATTGATCATTCGATGATCAAATCTTTTAAGAAAGAACAACGCAGAAAGCATAAATCAGATCGATCAGTCCTGGATGTCAAAGGAGTTGAGGAGCGTCTCAAGAAAGTAAGAAAGAATGATAGTGACCTCCTGCTACTTGGGGAGGATCTCAATGTCATAGACTACAAATTCTCACAATGTTGTAATCCAATCCCCGGTGATGATGTATTTGGGTTCATAACCGTCAGCGATGGAGTTAAGATCCATAGAACTACATGTCCGAATGCTGCTGAGCTGCTTTCTAAGTATGGCTATCGGATCATAAAAGCCAAATGGGCCTCTGCCCATAAGCATTCCTTCGAAACTAATCTTTCAATAATTGGAACTGACCGGATTGGGCTGGTTAATGATGTCACAAGCATAATTTCCTCTGAATTAAAAGTGAATATTCGGTCGCTGACCATTAATACCGAAGGGGGAATCTTTGAAGGCAACATCCAGTTATATGTAGAGGATACGAATCATGTCGATACACTGATTAAGAAGTTAGAAAAAGTTCAGGGTGTGGTTAAAGTGACCAGATCTGATTAATCAGGTTCGAGCATCATTTATATTTGCATCATGGCCATGCAAGAAACATTGGAGGAAGTAAAAAAGAT